>NZ_JAMXIA010000001.1:0-2400000 GCF_025457425.1 Chryseobacterium foetidum | reverse complement strand
CGACCTGTGAAAATCCCTGTCTGTACAGAAACCGCACCGGATTCTGTCAGTTCAGCTTTTTCAAAACCCTGATTTTCAGGCGACATTTCCGCTTGATATAATTCTTCGTAGGAAGGATTATAAATTAATTCGTAATCTCCTTTAATCCCTAATTTTTGTAAATCCTGGATGATTTTAGCGTTTTTCATTTTACTATATTTTCTTTTTGCTTTTTGTTTATTTAACGTCGTTAATATTAACGAATTGTTAAACTTCGATAAATATAAAAATATATGTGAAAATGACAAATAAAAAAAAGACGTTTTAAGCAATTGATTAACAATCAATTAAATCATCCCACCCGAATATAGTAGTGAAACCTTTGCCCCAAAAATAGTCCTCGTAGCCGTCAAATTTTGCACTCATCACAAAATCACCGCCCCAGGCACCCAAACTTTTGACAAATTTTGCACAATCTGCAAAGAAAATCGATTTAACTGTCGGAATTTCAATGAAATTCGAAATATGTTGTTCATGCAGCATCATTAGCTCGGAAAATTTATCTAATTCATCACACAACAAAATATTCTTTGTGAGATTAGAAAATTCGTCTATCAGTTTTTGAGACTTCGGTTTTGTTCTGTAATGGTTAATTCCTTCCCTGCTATCCTGTTTCTGATTTAAGTGAATGAAAATCAATTCGTTCTTAAATTCAGGATTGAAATCAACTTTTTCAAAATGAATCTGAGGTTTATTCTGAAAGAGCACTGCCGATTTAGCTTTTGCCACTGCAATGTCGTAGCCGCTGCCGCCCAGACTAAGCGCATTGAGAAGGAAAGGATCAATTCCTGACCATTCCGCAAGGTTGTTCATTAGAGTTGAACTGCTTCCCAGCCCGTAATCGGCCGGAAACTGAAGGTTTGTTTTTAAATTATAGGAATCTGTGCCTTTAAATTTAGTTTCAGAAAGACTCTGAACATTTTTGAGTGTTTTAAGAATAAACTCAGCACTCGAGTTGATATTGGTTTCTAAGATCTGCCAGTTTTTATAATCGATGACAGCCTTTAACCAAAATTTATTCTGATGATATGCTTCCCAGAAAATGAGCGATTTTGCATCTGCAGTTTCATCAAAAAAAAACTCTTGTCCCAGCTTGGTTGGTACCGCCAGGACAAGAGCTCCGTCTACAGCGAAATATTCTGAAGTAAGCATCAGCTTTCCCGGTGAATAAATTTCGCCCATTTTTATTTAAATTTAAATTGCTGAAGCGGATGTCACTTCGCCATCTATTTTTTTGATCAAACCTTGTAATGTCTTTCCAGGACCAACTTCGATGAAATTGGTAGCACCGTCTTTGATCATATTCTGTACAGACTGCGTCCATTTTACAGGACCTGTCAACTGAGCGATCAGATTATTTTTAATCTGCTCAGGATCTGTAACTGCAGTCGTTGTAATGTTCTGATAAACAGGAATCGTTGCCTTTCTGAATTTTGTAACTTCAATTGCCGCCGCCAGTCTTTCCTGAGCCGGCTGCATCAAAGGTGAATGGAAAGCCCCGTTAACTGGTAAAAGCAAAGCTCTTTTTGCTCCTGCTTCCTTTAATTTTGCGCAGGCTTCTTCTACAGAAGCAGTTTCTCCCGAAATCACAAGCTGCCCGGGGCAATTGTAATTTGCCGGAACCACAATTCCGCTGATTGATGCACAAATTTCTTCCACTTTAGCATCATCCAATCCTAAAATCGCTGCCATAGAACTTGGATTGGCATCACATGCTGCCTGCATTGCTTTTGCTCTTTCTGAAACCAGCTTCAGACCGTCATCAAAAGATAAAACTCCGTTGGCGACTAAAGCTGAAAATTCCCCTAAAGAATGACCGGCCACCATTTCGGCACCGAGACCGTTTACCGCCTTCAAAGCAGCAACGGAATGTATAAAAATTGAAGGTTGTGTAACTTCGGTTTTCTTAAGATCTTCATCAGCCCCATTAAACATGATGGTTGTGATATCAAATCCCAGAATTTCGTTGGCATACTCCATCAGATCTTTGATGTCTTTTCGGGAATCGTATAATTCTTTTCCCATCCCGACAAACTGTGAACCCTGCCCAGGAAATACAAGTGCTTTCATGTATTTAATTAAATATTTATAAAATAGTTTCTAGTTATTAAGGCATCAATCTAATGACTCTGAAGCCTTTGTTGATATAAGCTCCATTGGCTTTGGCTCTTTCAAACTCATATTTGGTCGCCAACTGAGTCTGCACCTTATTCATCTGTTTAAAGATTTCTCCTTTTTTATTTTCTCTCGTCAGCATATCATTCACCACATCAAATCCGATGATGGCATATTTGCCTGGAGTTTTGCAGTATTTTGCCTTGTAGGCAGCAAGAATTTCTTTTTCAAAATTTCCGTCCGGGTCAATCTTTCTGTCCATTAAATAGACCAAACTTGCCTGTACCAAATCATCTGCTTTCTTTTCGAAGCTAGGAACCGAATACATACTGAATGCTTTCATACCCTGAACTTCTTTTGAAAGTGCAATGATTTTATTTGAAAAAGCCTCTCCCACACCATCATTGTCATTAGCCAACACGGCAATCACCGGTGCTGACTGACCTGTCATCATATTCTGATCCAGCTGAATATCTGCTGCTGAATTTACGATCATAATGTTTGCATTCTTCAAAACTTTTTCAAATCCTGCTTTCAGATAATTGGCATTGTCTTTCTTTGCATCCGCAACAACATAAATTTTCTGATTGGAATAAACAGCTTTTACCTCGTCCACTATTTTATCTGCATACGTTTGATCGCTGGTTTCCAAAATAATCAGATTGCTGTAACCATGGAGATCCGGAGCATTTGCAAATGGCGAAACTACCGGTATTTTCTGTGTTTTTGTAAAATCTAAAAGATCTACAACATTAGATTTAAAGAAAGGCCCGATCACCAAATCTGTATTGTTTGGATTAATCTGTGTAAGAGAATTTCTAAACGAAGCTTCACTTCCTGAATCCACGACTTTTATATCTAATTTCTGTCCGTTTCCTGCATTTCTTTCTATAGCTAATTTAGCACCTGTAAGGAAATCCAAAGCCATGGCTCTGTACTGGGAATCGTTTGAATTATATCCGAAAGGCAGCATCAATACTACATTTAAGGCATCACCATTTTTCTTTACGTAAGCAGGATCCAGTTTTTTGATTTTCAAAACCATTCCGGTTTTCAAACCTTTTGCCAAATCCGGATTGAGGGCAATCAGCTCATCAATCGTTACTCCGTATTTGTTGACAATAGAGAAAACGGTGTCGCCGGCTTCAACAGTGTACGTTACATATTCGTCGTTTTGAACAGACGCAGAAGTTCTTTCGTTGCCGCTGTCGATTTTTGTCCTGTTGTTTGCCGGAGTTACTTTTGCTGGCTGTTCCACAACAGCTGCCTGAGTTCCTCCGTATTTTTTGATGCTTTCTAAAGGGAGCGTAATCTCGTCTCCGATTTTAGTGTGAGAGTCAAGATCAGGATTCAGTTTTCTGAGGTCCGTTTCAGAAATTTTATACTGCTTTGTAATCCCGTAGATGGTCTGTTTTGGCTGAAGAACTATTTTACCCAACTCTTTTACCTTAGGCTCAGAAGTCTGAACTTTTGGTGCCGGAGCAGCAGATGAAGACTTTACATTAAGAACCTGTCCTATAGCTAAAGATCCGTCTTTGGTTTTTGGGTTTAATTTATAAAATTCGTCAATGGTGATGCCGTATTTTTTTGCAACATTGTACGGGGTATCACCTTTTACGACTTTATGGGTCTTCTGTGCAGAAAGCCCTATAAATGCGATTAATCCGGATAAAACGAAAAGCTTTTTAATCATTCTGTGATCTTAAATAGTTTACAAAAATACTTCTTTAAAATTAAATGGCAACAATTATTAGTTTTGATTCTGTCACATCCATTTCTCTGTAGCACGTCTCAATCCATTCTGTGCCGTGATCCGCAAAAAATACGCTGAAATTCAAAACCCTTTCCTGCCAGATTTTTGCTGGATTGATTTCGGTAAAAACAGTTTCAAGTCTTTCCAAAAGCTCGCCCTGTTTGATTTTTTCAGCTTTTAAAAGTCTTTTTTTCAGTCTTTCAAAAGATTTCATCTGCCTCACTTCTTCGCCTTTCACCATGTTTCCAAAGGACTTTTCGGTTTTTTCAGCGACGAGTTTCAGGTTTTCAAAATGAGATTTAAGCAGGCTTTCTTTTTCTTCTAAAGTCTTTAAAATTTCATTGTTATCCAAAATTTTCTTATTGATAACCTTGGTGAAATTTCCGAAAAAATCTTCGACATTTAAATGTAAATGATCAATTTTTTTCAACACTTTTTCCTCAACAAACACCATAGAGTTTCTCGGAATAAGAATCGGAAACGTAATTTGTAATGATTCAAAATAATCTTTCAGCTCCAACCAATACATGATTTCGGCATTTCCGCCGATGTAAGCTAAATTCGGAAGCACTTTTTCCTGATAAACAGGTCTCATTAATGCATTCGGACTGAATTTTTCCGGAAAACTTTCAAGTTCAGCTACAACTTCATCTTTAGAAAAAGAAATTTCAGTGTCATTGACCAAAAATTTGTCCTGAAAAGGATCAATTCTGTCACGGGTTTCCGAAAGATAAAAAAGATTGATATCCCGCGGGTTGACCTGTACTTTTCCGTACTTTTCAGTAAGAAAATCTACTTTTTCTGTTGATTTCTGTTTTAAAGAAGAATTTAAAATTTCATCTTTAAAAACAGCTGTCATCTGAGATTTTAAAGCTTTTGAATCGCCGTCAATGATGAGTAATCCATATTCTGAAAAAAGCCTGTTGACTAAAATTTTAATCGATTCAGTCAGTGTTTTTCCTGACTGATAGGATTCTTTTAACATTAAAATCAGTTCAGTTCCGAAAATGTGATCTTTAAATTCCTTTTCAAATTCTGATATAAAATGAGTGTCAGTCAGTTTAATTTTACCAACTACACCACCACTTTTCTCGTTGATTTCGTAGAAACCGTTTTGAGTTTTGAAATGATTGATTTCTATAAAATCATGATCTTCTGACGCCATCCAATAGATTGGAACAAACTCCTGATTTGGAAACTGTTCTTTTAAATAAAGACAAGTCTTAACAGTCTGTAAAATTTTATAAATAAAAAATGCAGGACCTGTAAAAAGATTAAGCTGGTGTCCGGTCGTAACAGTGAACGTTTCAGGATTTTTAATTAAATCTAAATTGCTTTTCTGAAGATCTGATAGTTTTAAATCTGAAAGCTGATTATTTAATTCATAAAACAGAATCTGCCTTCGCTCATCTGAGAAAGTTGTCTTTTTGTTTTGAATCTGTTTCTGAAAATTATCTTTTGAAAAAGTATATTCCTCAAATCCTTCAATTTGACGGCTGACAAAATCTTTGATCAGCTGCGGAATACTTTCTATGTTTTTAAAATCTAAGGTTTTTAAAGTTTTCAACTTTTTTAGTTTTTAGTTGAACAAATACCAGACGATTCCAAGATTCAGCCTGAAATCATATACCGGATAATGTGGAAAAGCGTACGCCGTGTTGGGTACTACAAGGTTTCCAATCTGTTGTCCTTCGATGAAGAAAAACATTTTTTTAACTTTTAAATTAAAGTAAACATCTGCAATCGGCTTTCCTCCTATAGAAAATGAGTCGCTGCCCGGTAGAATATATTCGTTTAAGATCGGGAAATATTCTCTTGAAGCAAATTTAGTGAAATAATACACCTTCACCCCAGCCTGAATTTCTGCCGCATTTTTGAATGCTCTGGATTGAAAATAAAGATTTCCGCGACCAATGAAAGATGGCAATGGCAAAAGATTTCCATTGGACAGAACATCCTGAAACTGCAGTCTTGTATTGAAATGAAATTTACCGTAGCTGAAAGTTGCATCACCTCCAATCTGAGTAATATTTACCGAGGCATCGCTTTGCATCGGCTGTGCAGAAGAATTGAAATAGGCATAATTATCAATTCTGAAATAATTTGCAAAAAGCTGGGTTTTGAACCATTTCAGATTTACACTTCCTCCAATATCTGATATGGTCTGATTCGCAGGGTTCTGAAGCATATAGTTGAATCTTCTGTAAATGGAAGTATTTGCCAGATAATTAAACGAAGGCGTTGCAGTCTGGAAATTCACATGAGCATCAACAAAATAGTCTTTGATCGGTTCAAACTTCAGGTTGTTTGTCGTTTTCAGATAACTTCCAAACTGACTTCCGTTGGAGAATTCGAGGAATGATTTTAATGCAATTTTATCAAAGAGATTAATCTGAAGATTTCCTACAGCTCCGATTCTGCTTTCTTTCATCTCTGCGGGAACGGAAAGGTTGGAAAGATTGATTTCATTTAAACCAAATTTCAACATCTGATATCTTAAACCGGCATCCAATTTAAATTTAGCATTATCAAAAACCAGACTTACAGTATTGCTGAAATTATCTGAATATTTTTTGGTAGAAGGAGAAAAACCATTGACCAACTGTGCCGGAAGATCGTACCAGTATGGATCTGCACCACCCTGAGTATAGTAATATTTGTTGCCCTGATGTGAAAGGGTATGTCTTATTCTGAAAGGAAATTTCTCCGAATTGAAAGGCGAAAACTGATGGCTGAGATAATATCTTCTGTAAGAAAACTGAGAACTCGAATTTTCAAGATTTACCTGAGCGTTCCACTTGTTGCTGTAATCTGAATCGCCCGCCTGAAAAAGGTCATCGTCTACAATCCCGCCGTTCTCCTGATTGTTAACATTTTGGTGGAGATAGTGTGCGAACAACTCGTAATTTCCGCTTTTTGAAGTGTAGTGGCCTGAGAAAATAGTGTTGTTGTTGGAAGCAAGATAATTTCTGTAAATCCCCTGAGACCTCAATCCGGCATATTCCAAAGCAAAATTGAATCTTTTCCCAATGTTCTGAGTGTAAGTTGAGCGAAGCGCAGCACCATTTCGCATGGCATTATGATAAATGAAAGATGCTGTTGGTGTTTTGACATCATAATATAAAACATCATCCGCTCCTAAAAGATTGTAACCTTTATTTGTAGGAACAAGCGATAGATTTTGTTCAGCCATTACTTCATAAGACAAAGGATTGAATCCTGCACCAATATTTGAAAACTGTACTTTCCCGAAATTATCTCTGTTGTTGTACTGAGAAAAAATATAGGTTTTATCGGCAGTCAGCACCGTATCAAATATTTTTTTCTCAGCCCACTGTTTTTGTATGAGATAATCGTTGATGGTTGGCTTGAAAATCTGCAAAGAATCTTTCTTGCCGGAATCTACGATGATGGTGTCTGAATCTGACTTACCTGCCAGTGTGTCAGTTACAATTTGGGCACGGAGATTTGTGCAAAATAATATAATAAAGAGAAATATGTATTTCATTAAATTAATTTTGGATTACAAAAATACATATGTTTTCACAATATCTAACGTTGATTCAGAAAGTCAACTAATTTTATTAAATCTTTTTCTTTATTAAAATTAATTTTATTTTTCTTTATGTAGTCAGCAACTATATTTTTATCTAAAGAAAAGGTTTCAGCAAAATCACCAGCGTTTTTAGGAAACTTCAAAAGCTGGGTGTCTTTACCGATTAAAAAAAGATCTTTTTCTTTTGCATAATAATCATTAGCATCTTTCGAGTACGCATTTGGACTTTTTTCGCCTTTCAGTAGCTCTATACTTTCTTTTTTATATAACGAGTTTTTAGAATTTTCCACAAGTATAACCAAATACCCAAACTTTGTATTACCATTATACCTATACTGTAAACATCTGTAGGTTTTATTTAAATCCGTAAAATGTATTGAAAGATTATTTTCTTTATTAGCATAGTAGAGCTGGTCACCATTTTTGAATTCCATTTCATCCTCAAATGCATTATATCTTAGAGTCTGTACATCTTTACTGTAGTCTTTTACTTCCACCTTATAAAACTTATCTCCATCTATGTAAGGAAGACCGTCTACAATATATTCCTTTGTTGTTGGCCTATTGCCTTTCATGAAAAAATTTCCGGTTGAATAAGAAATATTTTCATTTCCTGCCTGCGCGCATAGCATGGATGAGATTAGAATAAAAAAAAGTATTTTCTTCATATTAATAATTTTAAACAAATCTATAAATAAAAAGCCACTTTAAAAAAAGTGGCTAAAAAATAATCTATCTAGTTATCGTATCCGGGGTTTGACACAACCGGCGTATTTGCTAAATCTGTTTCACCCCTAGGGATAGGGAATGCATTTAATCTCTGATCCGTACTTACACCTGCGGGTCTAGGCACAGCATCCCCCCAACGTCTTAAATCCCACTGTCTTAAACCTTCTCCGAGAAGTTCTTTTCTTCTTTCAGATTTAAGCATTGTCATATCAACAGATGTGGCTGCTGGCAATCCTCTGTTCGTTACTATTTGATTATAATAATTTAGAGCAGTGACTGCACTACCTCCATTGAGTTCGGCTTCGACTCCATTCAAGAGAATCTCTTCATACCTAAGCATTCTAATATTATCCGCACCGACTGTATTGGTATATTTACCTGTACCATTATTGTTTGAAAGATATCTCACACCTCCGGAAACAGTTATTAATCCTCTTCGTATATCACTTGTAGAATATGAATTATAAGCATCTGCAGAAACTACAATATTTGCGTATCCCAGTGGATTTAATCTTTGTCTGTATGATCCAGTTGATAAGGAAGCATTTGTTCCCACAGCTAACTCAAATATTGAATTTGGCGCTGCCCCATTCATTACAAATTGAAACGTTGTCTGTAATAATCCAGCAGTAGCAACCGTATACTTACCTACAAGGTCATTAGTTAATGTACGCACCTTAGCATAATCACCTTTGTACAAATAGTACCTTGACATCATACCTCTCAGTGCATTAACGGAGAGTTCAGTTTTGTTGCTAGCCGAAGTATAATTGAGTGCAGCAGATGATGTCATTATTTGTAATGCTTTAGTAAAATCTGCATCTATCTGTGCTTCTGTCTGTGCTATGGTTGCTCGTGGCATTAGAGCTTTTGGATCATATTTTAGTGGAAGAACAATACCTAAGGTACCACCAGGTGTATATTTTTGTCCATATAATCTAAATGCATCAAAAAAAGCGATAGCTCTAAGTCCATAAGCCTGACCCTGAGCAAAAGTTGCATACGCTTTGTCTTGAGAAGTTCCCTGTATGGCACCTAAATCACTATTTATAACAATATTTGCTTTCGCAATTGCAGTATAAATTTGGTTATAAGTAGTTACAGCATATGGATCATTAGACAACATAGTATAGTTATATACATTTTGGTAATAGCCTCCTGCCAACGTACTGTACATTTCATCTGATCTTACTTCAGCATAGGCTAAAAAATCAGCTCCGTAGTATGCAGTTGTACGCATTGAGGTGTAGATACCTCTTACAAAAGCCTGCATTTCCTGCGAAGTTTTCAAAGGAGCCTGTTCTACATCCTGATAAAACTCTCTTTCTACAAAATCATCTGAGCATGCGACGGTACTTATTGCACCAGCCAGTGATAATAATCCTATTTTTATAATTTTATTCATTGTTTTTCTATTTTTAAAAGCTAATATTTACACCAAATAAGTATGTCTTTAATACTGGTAAACTTAAATTTGTAAATCCGGATACATTTGTTTCTGGATCAAATTTTAATCTGTCATCAAACATATGAGTCCATGCATTGTTAGCCATGACGTAAACTTTAACACTATTTAAACCTGACCCTTTTACAAAATCTCCGGCAAAAGTATATCCAAAGCTAGCATTGCTCAATCTGATAAAGTCTGCATCGTACAAGAATCTTGTTGAAGCTCTATTGGATAATTTGTTACCCAAATATACTGGTTTGGGATTTGACGCATTAGGATTTTCCGGTGTCCAGTAATCTCCCATTACATCACCATATCCAGGATAGTTTAGAGTATATTGACCATCACTGAATGTATATTGAGACCAATCATCAAATATCTTACCACCAAATCCATACGTGAACTGTAGATCTAAATTGAATCCTTTATAGGCAAGATTTGTGTTAAATCCTCCAAAAAGATCACTTATAAATGAACCCTGCACAGCTTGCTGAGCCTTGTTGTAATCATTTGTAGTTTCGCCATCAACGCCATTTACATACCACAGCGGATCACCATTTGCAGAATCAACACCTGCCCATTTTCTTAGGTAAAATGTTCGAACTCCTTCTCCCACTCTAATTGTTGTGGTAGTTGTATTTACTGCACCACCATATAATTCTGTAATTTCATTTTTAAGTGTTGATAAGTTTCCTCCAACAGACCAGCTGAATTGATCTCTACCTCCTCTGAAGATATCTGCATTTACAGAAAATTCAAAACCTTTATTTACCAGGCTACCAATATTATCTACGTATGAGGTCAAACCTTGTGCACCTGATAAAGGAAGATTATATATTAGATCTTTTGTCTTTTTATTATAGTATTCGGCACTGACTTTTAATCTGTCATTAAAGAATCCCATATCCAACCCTACGTTAAATGGGTTGACAGTTTCCCATGACAAGTTAGGATTTAAAACACCAGAATAGGTCGCTGCCGCAAAGTCGTTATAATTGGTTGTATAGGCATATAAAGCAAATGGATTGGCCGTCACCTGATTTCCTAGCTTACCATATGATGCTCTGAATTTGAACATAGAAATAGCGTCTATATCTTTAACAAAATTAATTCTTGCTAAGTCAACTCCCGCTCCAACAGACCAAAAATCACCTGCTTTTTTTCCAGGCAAAAATTGAGACAGTACATCTCTTCTATATGAACCATCGAGTAGAAATAATTTGTCATAATCATAATGACCTGTAACAGCGTATCCATATCTTGAACTGATAACTTTCGATCCTTCGAATCCGTATGGCACAACAAAATTAGAAAGAGTCTCAAGCTCTGGGGAACCCACTGTAATCCCTGTCGCTCTCAGAAACTTACGATCAGATTTATAAGCTTCCTGTATTAATGATGCTCCTAGATTATGCATTCCAAATTTCACAGAGTAATCTAAAATATTTTGGATATTGAAATTGAAATATCTATTGGTAGATGTTCTCTGATAACCTCCATAGGTATTTCCATCACCATGTAGCGGATTCCAATACGTATCTTCTTCTGCATTTACATACTCTGGAGAAAAAACAAATCGGTATGTCAGATTTTTCAGAATTTTATATTCTGCACTTAGATTCGCAAAAGCTCTGAGTGTTCCGGCTTGTACGTAATTATTCTCAAGCAGATAACCAGGATTAAACTGATTATTACTCAACCTAAGTGTTGAAGGGTTCCAATACCATGTACCGTCAGGATTATATGCAGGATCACTCGGTCTGTTAAAATACTGAGCTAAGATAGGGTTGGAAAACGCACCACCATCTGTCAGTGTCCGGGTCTTACCATGCGAGATCTGGAAATCAGTACTGATTTTCAGCTTGTCAGTTGCCTGATAAGTCAATTTAGTTGTATAAGATAATCTTTTGAAGAACGAGTTTCTAATGATGCTATTTTGATCAAATATATTTGCCGAAGCATAATATGTAAATTTATCATTACCACCGGACATACTGAAATCAGCATTTTGCTGGTACCCATCTTTTCTCACAATGTCTTGCCAATTTGTACTGTAAGGCGAGTTAAATATACTTGAAAATGTTGCATTTAGAGCTCCTCCTGCAATTTGTTCATTTGTATAATTGGTTCCAAGGTAGTTATTTACCTGTGTCCGTAAGTAAGTCTTATATTCATCTGTGGAAAAAGCTCTATAGCTGTCAACAGCTTGTTGATTGAAACCCGAATTGAAAGACAGATTAAACTTTGCTTTACCTTTTTTACCAGATTTTGTGGTAATTACAATTACACCAGCACCAGCATCAGCTCCATATACTGCTGTGGATACAGCATCTTTGAGAACTGTTATACTTTCAACATCGTCCGGGTTTAAGTTAGCCAGAATGTTTGCTGTAGTATTTGCTGTAGTAAGATCACCATTAGCGATTCTAACTCCATCTAAAATATAAATTGGTGAATTGACACCATTAATCGAAGAAATCCCTCTTACCCTTACGTTTGCAAAGCCTCCAGGCTGACCAGACGCACTACCAGTTTGCACACCAGTCACCCTTCCCTGCAACATTTTATCAACAGAAGCTACAGGCACATCTTCAATTGACTTGGCCGTCATTGTACTCGTTGAACCCGTGATTTCCTGAATAGTCTTCTTCTGCCCAAAACCAACCATAACAACCTCTTCGATTTGCTGCACGGTATCTCTTTTGATATTCTGAGCAATTAGCGCCTGCCCAGTAAAAAACAATACACCAGCACTTAGCACTTTTAATTTCACATTCATATTAACAAATTTTAATATTTAACTTTGCAAATATGTTAAAAATTATTAACAATAAAAACTCATCAATGTATAGACTTCTTTTAGTGCACTTATTTCAAACAAGCATTTAATTAAATTAGTATGTAACATTTAACGATAAAGTAATGTTATTGATTAATATTCAAAAACGGACAATTGTTAAAAAATATTAACAGTTTATAAGCAATATTTAAAATATTATTTAGAATTGTTATAAATTAAATTTATTGTAAAAAAAGACCACAATCATTTAACTGCGGTCTTTAATTTATTTATGCGATGAATAGCTTATTTTAGCTTCTTCTTCACTGCTACTTCTTCGTAAACTTCAAGAATGTCATTTTGCTCGATGTCGTTGTAACCTTTAAGGTTTAATCCACATTCGTAGCCTTTTGTAACTTCTTTTACGTCGTCCTTGAAACGTTTTAAACTTTCAAGTTCACCATCGAATTTCACGATACCGTCTCTCAGCAATCTTACTTTAGACTGTCTCGTTACTTTTCCTGTAAGAACCATACAACCTGCAATTGTTCCTACTTTGGAGATTTTGAATACTTCTCTGATTTCTACATTACCGATCACCTGCTCCTGGATTTCCGGAGAAAGCATTCCCTCCATCGCTTCTTTCACTTCGTCGATAGCTTTGTAGATAATAGAATATGTTCTGATTTCGATTTCTTCACGGTCTGCCAATTCTTTTGCATTAGCACCGGCTCTTACGTTGAATCCGATGATAATTGCATCAGATGCTGCCGCTAAGTTGATATCAGACTCAGTGATCTGTCCAACACCTGAGTGAAGGATTTTTACGCTGATTTCTTCTGTTGATAATCTCTGTAACTGATCAGAAAGTGCTTCCACTGAACCATCCACGTCACCTTTAAGGATAATATTCAATTCCTTGAATTCACCTAAAGCAATACGTCTACCCAATTCTTCAAGTGTCGTATGTTTCTTGGTTCTGATGGACAGTTCTCTTTGAAGTTGTTCTCTCTTATTTGCGATAGCTTTACCTTCACTTTCGTCGGCATAAACACGGAATTTATCACCTGCTGTAGGAGCTCCGTCAAGACCTAAGATTGTTGCCGGGATAGACGGACCTGCTTCTGCAAGATTTTTCCCTCTTTCATCAAGCAAGGCTTTCACTTTACCATGATTTTTACCTGCTACAACATAATCTCCAACTTTTAAAGTTCCGGTCTGTACCAACATTGTTGCTACATAACCTCTACCTTTATCCAAAGATGCTTCAATAACAACTCCGTTTGCTGTACGGTCAGGGTTGGCTTTCAGTTCAAGCATTTCTGCCTGTAACAATACTTTCTCTAAAAGAAGATCCATATTATTACCCATTTTAGCTGAAATCTCCTGTGCCTGAACGTTTCCACCCCATTCTTCCACCAAAATATTCATTCCGGAAAGTTGCTGACGGATGTTATCAGGGTTTGCATTTGGCTTATCAACCTTGTTGATTGCAATGATCATCGGTACACCTGCAGCCTGTGCGTGAGAAATTGCCTCTTTTGTTTGTGGCATCACGTCATCATCAGCAGCGATTACGATAATTGCAATATCGGTAACCTGTGCACCTCTCGCTCTCATCGCGGTAAACGCTTCGTGACCCGGTGTATCTAAGAATGTAATTCTCTGACCATTTTCCAGTTTCACGTTGTATGCTCCGATATGCTGGGTGATACCTCCGGATTCACCAGCGATAACATTGGTTTTTCTCACGTAATCCAGTAATGAAGTTTTACCGTGGTCAACGTGACCCATTACTGTTACAATTGGAGCTCTAGAAACTAATGTATCTTCAGTATCAACTTCATCGTCAGCTTCTGTATCTTCAAGATCAGCGTCTGAGAATTCAATTTTATAACCAAATTCGTCGGCTACCAATAATAAGGTATCAGCTTCCAATCTCTGATTCATGGTCACCATTACACCAAGAGAGAAACATGCAGAAATTACTTCAGTTGCACTTACATCCATCAAACTTGCCAGTTCCCCGACAGTGATAAATTCCGTAACTTTTAATGAAGTATCTCTTGCATCCGCTTCCTGCTGAAGATTATCCTGTTCTCTACGGTAAGATCTTTTATCTTTTCTGTGTTTAGCAGATTTAGATTTACCTCCTTTATTTGTTAATTTTTCAAGGGTTTCCTTGATTTGGTTTTTAACCTGTTCATCTGTCAACTCAACAGGCATGGTTCTTTGTCCTGGTCTGTTGTTGTTTCCGAAACGGTTTCCGCCACCCTGACTCGGACCGCCTGGACGGTTTCCACCTTGTCCTGGAGGACGGTTACCCTGTGGACCGCCTGGACGGCTTTGACCACCCTGCCCCGAACCGCCTGGACGGTTACCCTGATAGCCACCCTGACCTGGAGGACGGTTTCCTCCCGGACCATTTTGACCTTGCGGACGGTTTTGACCACCCTGGTTGTTTCCACCTTGCTGGTTGTTTCCAGTATTTTGGTTAGGGCCACCTGGTTTTTCTATTCTCTTACGTTTCTTCTTTGCTCCCGGACCGGTTTTAGGTGCAAATTGAGTTAAGTCAATTTTTTCACCAACGATTTTCGGTCCGTCAAGCTTTTGATAAACGGTTTCGATTTTTTGAGATTCAGGTTCAGCAGGAGTTTCTGATTTTGTTTCCGCGGATGCAGTTTCAACTGGTTTTGGTTCAGCTGGTTTAGCTTCCTCCGTTTTCACCTCTTCTTTTGCTGCAACAGGTTTTGGAGTTTCCTTTACAGGCTCAGCCGGTTTTTCAACTGGTTTCTTATCTTCCTGCTTAGGCTGTTCTTTTTTAACGGGTCTGCTCTTAGACTCGATTTGTGAAAGATCAATTTTATCAAGAACCTTAAATTCCTGTTTTTCCGGAACAGGTTTCTGCTCAGGAGTTTCTTTTGGCTGTACAGGTTCTTCTACCTTTTCTTCCACTTTCTGTGGTTCCGGATTAACAGCTTCCGGCTCTGGCTTTTTACCTTCCAGATCTATTTTACCTAAAATTTTAGTTTCAGGTCGGTTTGATTTAGCTCTTATTACTTCAGGGGTTTTCTTTTCCTCAATTTCCAGTTTTTCTTCCGGAACTTTGGTAATCACCACCTCATGGGACGCTTTTCTTTGTTCGCCGTCTTTGGCAAACTCAGCTTCCAATGCAGAATATGCCGCTTCTTCTAATTGAGCGTTAGGATTGGCTTCAACCTCAATACCCTTCGACTGTAAAAACTCTACTAATCTGGATGTTGAAATATTGAATTCCTTTACCGCTTTATTTAATCTAATTTTTGGCATCTAATATTTTTACTGTTTTCTAATTTTTAAAATTAAAGTACTTTCTACTTTTTATCAGGATATCAACTCATGATCATTCCTCAAATTCTTCTTTCAGAATTCTCTTCACATCCTCAATTGTCTCCTCTTCAAGATCTACCATGTTCAGTAAAGTCGATGTATCTTTATCCAATACCGATTTTGCTGTGGTAAGACCCACCTTCCTGAATTCTTCCAATACCCATGCTTCGATATCGTCATCAAATTCTTTCAATTCTACGTCATCATCTTCACTGGCTTCTCTGTACACATCAATTTCGAAGCCACTCAGCCAAGAAGCTAATCTGATGTTTTGTCCCTGCTTACCAATCACCTTGGAAATTTCTTCCACTGGTGTATAAACCAATGCATAATTGGTTTCTTCGTTGATGTCAATTTTATTGATAATCACATTCCCAAGCGCTCTTTTTACCAAAAGCTCAGGATTTTTTGCCCATTGGATAACGTCGATGTTTTCGTTTCTCAGTTCCCTTACAACTCCATGAATTCTGGAACCTTTCACACCAACACACGCTCCTACTGGATCTATTCTGTCGTCGTAGGCATCTACGGCGATTTTTGCTTTCTCACCAGGAATTCTCACTACTTTTTTCAGCATGATCGTTCCATCCTGGATTTCTGGAATTTCAAGCTCGAGTAATTTCTCCAAAAACTTCGGTGCTGTTCTTGAAATGATGATCTGAGGCTTAGAACCTTTAAAATCAACACTTTCAACAATAGCTCTGATGCTTTCTCCTTTTTTGAAGAAATCTGAAGGAATCTGATTTTCCTTTGGAAGGATAAATTCATTTTCCTCATCGTCCAGAAGAATAACGTGCTTGTGACGGATGTGGTGAATTTCTCCAATCACAATCTCGCCGATACGGTCTCTGAACTGCTCATACAACATTGCGTTGTTGTGCTCCTGCAGTTTTGTTGCCAAAATCTGCTTCAATGTAAGAATATTTCTTCTTCCCAGCTGAGCCACAGGAATTTCCATTGTAAAATCTTCACCTACTTCGAAAGTTGGGTCAATTTTCTTGGCTTCAGAAATTTCAATTTCAAGATCATCGTCTTCAGACATTTCGTCTTCCACGATTGTTTTATTTAAGAAAATCTGAAAATCTCCTTTATCAGGATTTACAATCACATCAAAATGGTCATCAGAATCATATCTTTTTCTCAAAAGAGTCTTCAGAGCATCCTCAATAATTGCCATCAGATCAATTTTACTGATCCCTTTTTCGTCTTTAAAATCACCAAATGATTCAATCAACGCTATATTATCCATATCTATTATATAATTGATAAATGATGAATGATCATTGATTTTAATAAATCAAAAACCGTTCACCTTTTAGTTAAAATTTAATTACTACCAAAGCTTTTTTGATTTCAGTGTAAAGAATTTCTTTTTCTTCCACTGCATCCACTTTGCCTTTACCTACTTCTTTCGGTTTTCTGTAACGAAGAATTAGTGTAATTTTTTCCTCATCCACTTTTGCAAGTTCCCCTTCAATTTTTTCAGAATTTTCAAACATCACTTCAATTTCCCTTCCGATGTTTTTCTGAAACTGTCTCGGCGTTACCAAAGGCTCGCTTAATCCCGCAGACATTACCTGAAGGCTGAAATCATGCTCTTCACGATCCATATTAAATTCAATCGCGCGGCTTGCATCCAGACAGTCCTGCACCGAAACTCCGTTGTCTCCATCCAGGATTACCGTGATATCGTCTCCTGTTGAGATTTTTAAATCTATTAAAAAAAGATCTTCTCTTGTTGCGAGAAATTCATTTAATAAGTCTTCAATTTTTTTTCTAAACTCCATACGTTATACTACTGGTTTACAGTACGAAAAAAGGCTTTCTTTTCGAAGCCTTTCCATTTTTCCCGTAAATCTTGTGCAAATATAAGATATTTTTTAAGAAAATACAAATAAGTCTAATTATCAGAATGATATATGTAATGAGATATCAGCCTCTTCCTCAAATTTAATTTAAAATTCATAATAAAAAAGTCATTTGCCAAAAATCATCACTTTAATTAAATATCATTTAACAGCTTTGTAACAGTGCCGTAATCTCAGGATGGTAGTTTTGGCCAATCAAAAATTAAATCCTAAAACCGCTTTTATGAAACATTATCTACTGCTGCTGTGCTGCTTTGTCACAAGCTTATGCTTTGGGCAGACCATAGTTCCGTATCTTCAAAACCCCACCCCAAGTTCAATGATTGTAAACTGGAAAACGTCTTCCAACAATGAGACGACGGTGTACTACGGAACCTCGCCCACCAACCTCAACGTTACTGTTACCGGAACCACCAATATCTTTACAGATACCGGATACAGCAACAATTATTATTATCACACCGCGAAAATTACCAATCTACAACCCAACACAAAATATTATTACAAAACCAAAACAGGAACTTCTGAATCTGCAGTGTACAATTTCCGTACGCTTCCTTTGCCGGGACAGGCTGTAACTGCCAACGGAAAAATCAGATTTCTGATTATGGGAGACAACCAATTGAAGAACGAGCCGAGATACGATTCTTTAAACCTTCATGCTTACAAGAAAATAAAAGAAAGATTTGGAGCAGGCAATGATCCTTCAGATAATATTGCTCTTACTTTTATGGTTGGGGACCAGGTGGATGTAGGAACGCTTGACCATTATGAGAATGTTCACTTTAAGAAAAACCAAAAGCTTTCGCCTTATCTTCCTATTCAAACAACAGTAGGAAACCATGAAACGTACGGAACGTTGGGAATGAGCTCTTACTATGCTCACTTTTTTATAGATGAACTAAGCTATAAAAATATCAGTTCAGGAAACGAAAACTATTACGCTCAACAGGCAGGAAATGTTCTTTTTGTAAGTTTAAGCTCAGAACACACCGGATCTGCACAACAAATATGGTTACAGCAAATTCTTGCAGCCGCAGCGACTGACAGCACAGTTCAATGGATTATTTCTTTAAGCCACAGACCTTATCAGGCAGAGCAATATGTTGGCGATATTTCTACTTGGGTAAGAAACACAGCAGTTCCGATGCTGACGGCTTCTGATAAATATGTGATGCACATTGGTGCTCACCACCATTTATACCACAGAGGTCAGCTTAAAAATTCGCCAAATTACCAGATTATTTCAGGAGGAACGGCTTGGGATCAATATTGGGGTATGTCTAATGAACAGGACTTTGACGACGTACAGAAAACTCTGACAGACTGGACTTATCAAATTATAGAAGTCGATGTAAACACCGGTAAAATGGATATTGAAAGCTACTCTATCGGAAGCATTTATCAACAGAAAAACAGTGTGACGGTAGACAGTTTCCACAGGTACAAAAATCAGGCTAAGCCGGCTAAACCGTCTGTCACAAACACTTTTACAGCTCCGGTTACTTTGCCTTTAACTTTAAACGGAAGTGCATTTGCCACAACCACAGCAGAACTTTTGAATACGACCCAGTTTCTTGTGAGCAAAACAGCTGATTTCTCTGTGATTGACAAAGAATTTTACCGCGACTACGAAAACTGGTTTGGGAAAGACGGCACCGGAAATCCTGATGTAACGAAAAACATCAACGCAGGACTGGATATCACCAAAGCAACCATTGCTGCCAACTCGATTACCAACGGTATTTACTATGTAAAAGTAAGATACAGAGACAGAAATCTTGAATGGAGCGACTGGAGTGACGTAAAATCTTTTGAGGTGACAGGAAGTGTGGTTTCTAATCCTCAATTGGTTTTAAACAAAACTGAATATTTACAAAACGAAGCGATTCTGGCAACCTATACAGACGGCCCCGGAAATCAGCAGGACTGGGTAGGAATTTACAAAAAAGGACAAAATCCATCCGCAGTAACATCTCAGGGATATAAATACACGAACGGACAAACATCCGGTACAGCCAATTTCAATACAGGTCTTGCTACCAAAGGACAGTATTTCGCAGGTTTCTTTGCCAATAATGGTTATACCGAAATTACAGGAAGAAAAAATTTCTACGTAGGCCCCAAAGTACTCCTTCAAACCACAGCAGATTCTTATCCTGTAGGCGGAACGGTGGTTGTGAACTATTCCAACGGGCCGAATTTGACGAATGACTGGATAGGAATCTACAAAATGGGACAGGTGCCCGGATCAGCCAACCCATCAGCTACCTGGAGCTATGTAACCACTGCTTCAGGAACCAAAAATTTCACAGGATTGCCAAAAGGATATTACTACGCAACTTATCTTTTAGAGGACGGCTACACGCAAATTGGAGAGAAAGTATT
Source organism: Chryseobacterium foetidum (assembly GCF_025457425.1). Lineage (NCBI taxonomy): Bacteria > Pseudomonadati > Bacteroidota > Flavobacteriia > Flavobacteriales > Weeksellaceae > Chryseobacterium > Chryseobacterium foetidum. Next base: position 2,379,954 of record NZ_JAMXIA010000001.1, on the reverse strand, counting down.
CTTTAAAGTAGGAGACATTGTTACCGATCTTTGGATCAACAAACCGGTTTATACTTTAGGAGAAAACATCACCGCTTCATGGACGGATTCTCCGGGAATCATCAAAGACTGGCTGGGAATTTACCCTCAGGCTGTGCAGACTCCGAATGACCAGTTTACTTCCTATACGTATTTTGACGGAATCACGCAGGGCAGTAAAACCATTACCGGAAATGTGAACGGAGTACCGACAACGACCGGAAATTATTATATGGTCATGTTCACAAATGATTCCTACACGGAAGTTTCAAACAGAGTTTCGTTTGAAGTAGTTGGAGCAACACTGGGAACAGCCGAAACCACCAGCAAAACAGAAAAAAATGTGATTTTGTATCCTAATCCTTCAAAGCCAGGGCAGCCAACCTTTATTAAGAGCGATTATCCTATCGAGAAAATTCAGCTTTTATCGGCAGCAGGACAACTTTTGTATGAAACGAAAAATGTAAATGATCAGAAATTTACTTTGGTGAATGAAAATTTACCAAAAGGTGTATATTTCGTGAAAGTTCATACCAGAAAATTATTTACTTTAAAACTGATTGTTGAATAGTTTTAGTCTTAAAAAAAGCAGATAAACTTCGAAGATTTTCCTTCAAATATTGGAAATCAGAATTAAACATCCATCCGCTTTGCAAGAAATTTTGCAGCGCGGATTTCTTTTGTTTTAAACAAGTTTTAAGTTTTCATCTCTTAAAATTTAAACAAAAAACAAATCTAAATATTTAGAAAAGAAACATTTAGAGATCAATTCGATAAACAAAACTTTGCGGAAAATCATAATTATATTTAAATTTACTAAAACTAAAATCAATTACCATGGCACTCAATGCATACCTTAGGCTTAAAGGCAAAAAACAGGGCGAAATAAAAGGCTCTGTAGTTGAAAAAGGAAAAGAAAACAAAATCAGAGTCATTGCCGTAAATCACGACATTACTTCCCCGAGAGATGCAGCAAGCGGACTTCCTACCGGAAAAGTAATGCACAAACCACTTATTATCACTAAAGAATTAGATAAATCCAGTCCATTTCTTTATAATGCACTCTGCACCAATGATTCGATGACCGAGTTTGAGCTTCAGTTCTGGACGCCACAAAAAGGAGTAACTTCAGGAGTCGGAGCCGAAAAACAACATTACACCATCAGGCTTACGAATGCAGGCATTTCGGATATTAAATTCAGAATGCCCAACAACAAAAATCCTGAGCTAGTGAATCTGACCGAATATGAAGAAATATCTTTCACCTATCAGAAAATTGACTGGATCTGGAATGAAGGAGGAATCAGTGCACAGGACGACTGGTAAACTTCATGTGATAATTAAGTATTCTCCAAACCAACACCACAACTTCAAATCTTTAGATATTTAAAGGTTTGATCTTCTGTTTATGCCCAAAAGGAGACAACTTATTATTAAATTAAAAGACCGTTCTACAATTTTTAGTATTTTTGTCGGAAATTTATTAAAAACATACAATTTTGAATATTACGATAGTAGGAACAGGATATGTAGGATTGGTCACAGGAACCACACTTGCAGAACTGGGAAACTCGGTGTACTGTGTAGATATCGATGAAAATAAAGTAGAAGGCATGAAGCAGGGCATCGTCCCGATCTATGAGCCGAATCTTGAAGAAATGTTCCTGAGAAACATTCAGTCTGAAAGACTGTTTTTCACTACCAATTTAAAGGAAGCTTTGGATAAAAGCGAAGTTATCTACCTTGCCCTTCCTACTCCACCCGGAGAAGACGGCTCTGCAGACCTTTCTTACGTTCTGAAAGTTGCCAATGATATTGGTGAAATGATGACGGAATATAAAGTTATCGTAAATAAAAGCACTGTTCCCGTAGGTACTGCAGACAGAGTAAGAGAAACCATCTCTGCAAAAACAGACATCAGCTTTGACGTAGTATCCAACCCTGAATTTTTGCGTGAAGGTTTTGCCGTAGAAGATTCAATGAATCCTGCCAGAGTGGTTGTTGGAGCGAGCTCTGATAAAGCGAAAGACATTATGGCGCAGATTTATCAGCCATTTACCAACACTGGAATACCGATTATTTTCATGGATGAGAAATCATCTGAGCTTACTAAATATGCCTCCAATTCATTTTTAGCGGTAAAAATTACTTTTATGAATGAAATCGCCAACTACTGCGAAAAAGTAGGTGCCGATGTAGATAAAGTAAGACTTGGCATGGGGAGCGACGACAGAATTGGCCACCGTTTCTTATTCCCGGGCATCGGATATGGCGGAAGCTGTTTCCCTAAAGACGTTAAGGCTCTGATTAAATCAGGGAAAGACGATGGATTTAATTTTCAGATTTTAGAGGCTACCGAGAATGTAAATACTTCACAGAAAGTAATTTTGGTATCTGAAATTGAAAAATACTTCGGGGGTAACCTTGAAGGAAAGAAAATTGCAATGTGGGGACTGGCATTTAAAGCCAATACAGACGACATCAGAGAAGCTTCTTCTTTAGACAATATAAAACTCCTTCTGGAAAAAGGTGCTGAAATCGTTGCTTACGATCTCATCGCCGAAGAAAATGTAAGAAAGCTTTTAGGCGAAAAAATATCGTACGCCAACACCATGTATGATGCATTGGATGGTGCAGACGCATTATTTATCGCTACAGAATGGCCTGAATTTAAAAATCCCAATTTTGAAATGATGGCAAGAAAAATGAATGGGAAAGCGATTTTCGACGGCAGAAACATGTTCCCGCTGGAAATTCCTGAGCAAAATGGTTTCTTCTATAAATCGATAGGGAGGAAAACTGTTTTGCAAGAGTCAGGGCAAAAGTAGGATCAGCCTTTTGCAAGAGCCAAGGCAAAAGTAAAAAGAGCCAAGGTGAATGCAGAGAATGGAGAGAGATGAATATTTTGGTGGAACCATAGAGTTGCTTGACTCCTTAGCTGTTGAGAATTGCATGAAACAATTAGAACCCTACAAGGTTCAAGATCAGTAGCCGTAGGTGAAACCTATGGGATTTAAAAAAACAAAAAATAATTCAGAACCCGACAGGGTTCAATATCAGTAGCCGTAGGTGAAACCTATGGAATTTGAAAGACAAAAAATAATTCAGAACCCGGCAGGGTTCAAGATCAGTAGCCGTAGGTAAAAACCTATGGGATTTGAAAGACAAGAAATAATTCAGAAACCCCGCAGGGTTTAATATCAGTAGCCGTAGGTGAAACCTATGGGATTACGAAAAAACAAAAAATAATTCAGAACCCGGCAGGGTTCAAGATCAGTAGCCGTAGGTAAAAACCTATGGGATTTGAAAGACAAGAAATAATTCAGAAACCCCGCAGGGTTTAATATCAGTAGCCGTAGGTGAAACCTATGGGATTACGAAAAAACAAAAAATAATTCAGAACCCGGCAGGGTTCAACATTATAATACACAGACGAAATCTGTAGAATAAAAAGAAAAGGCATAGACTTATGAAAAACATTATTATCACCGGAGGTGCCGGTTTCATTGGATCACACGTTGTTCGTGAATTTGTAAAAAATAATCCTGAATCTACAATCATCAATCTTGATGCATTGACGTATGCCGGAAATTTAGAAAACTTAAAAGACATCGAAAACGAACCCAATTATGTTTTCGAAAAAGCAGATATTACAAAACCTGAAGAATTAAGAAAGGTTTTTGAAAAATACAATCCTGATGCTGTTGTGCATTTGGCTGCAGAATCTCACGTAGACAGAAGCATTACCGACCCGAACGCATTCATCAACACGAATGTAAACGGAACTGCCAATCTTCTGAATCTGTGCATCGAATTCTGGACATTAAACCCGGATCACACGCACGGAAGATTTCCAAACGAGCCGAGAAAAAATTTATTCTACCACGTTTCCACAGACGAAGTGTACGGAAGTTTAGGTGAAACAGGATTTTTTTTAGAAACCACTCCTTACGATCCGCAATCTCCCTATTCAGCATCAAAAGCTGCGTCTGACCATTTGGTAAGAGCTTACGGAAATACGTACGGAATGCCGTTTATCCTTTCCAACTGTTCAAACAATTACGGTCCTAATCACTTTCCGGAAAAACTAATTCCGCTTTGTATTTCGAATATCATTAATGAAAAACCTTTACCGATCTACGGTGACGGAAAATATACAAGAGACTGGTTATTTGTAATCGACCATGCCAAAGCCATCCATCAGATTTTCAATGAATCTAAAACCGGAGAAACATACAACATCGGAGGTTTCAACGAGTGGCAGAATATTGATTTGGTAAAAGAACTCATCAAACAAATGGATGAAAAGCTTGGAAATCCTGCAGGACATTCAGAAAAACTAATCACTTATGTAAAAGACAGACCTGGTCACGATAAACGTTATGCCATCGATGCTACTAAACTTAATAAAGATTTAGGCTGGAAACCATCTGTAACATTCGAGCAGGGATTAGGAAAAACAATCGATTGGTTTTTGGATAATAAAGAATGGCTGGAGAATGTAACTTCCGGAGACTATCAGAAATATTATGCTTCGCAGTATACGAATGACTCGAATTAAGACGAATTTCACTAATTGATGGAAAAGAAAATTATATACAAGGACGAAAGTTATAAGATTATCGGAATTTGTATGAATATTCATTCCATTATGGGATTTGGTTTTTTAGAGGCGGTTTATGCGGAGTTGTTGGAAAAGGAATTTATTAAAAACAATATACCATATCAGCGGGAAGTAAAGCTTGATTTATTTTTTAACGGTGAGAAATTAGATAAAAAGTACAAAGCTGATTTTGTCTGTTATGATGACATCATTTTGGAAATTAAATCTGTCTCTTTTTTGCACGACAGTTTCACCAGACAGACATTAAACTATCTGAAAGCGACTCATAAAAAATTAGGTTTACTCATCAATTTTGGCGAGAAATCTTTAAAACACAAAAGAATAATTAATTTATAACCAAAACAGAATATTTAGTAGAATTCGTACAATTCGAAAAAATTCGTGTAATTCGCATCTAAAAATGAAGGGAATAATACTCGCCGGAGGATCCGGTACAAGACTTTATCCACTGACAATCGCTGTAAGCAAGCAGCTGATGCCGGTGTACGACAAACCGATGATTTACTATCCGCTGTCAACATTGCTTTTGGCAGGGATAAAAGATATTTTAATCATTACCACTCCACACGATCAGGCGGGATTCATCAAACTTTTGGGTGACGGATCGCAGATTGGGTGTAATATAGAATATAAAGTTCAGCCCAGTCCGGACGGATTGGCGCAGGCATTTATTTTGGGCGAACAGTTTATCGGCAACGATGCTGCCGCTTTGGTTCTTGGAGATAACATTTTCTACGGTTCTGAAATGGGAACTTTATTAAAAAATAAAACCAATCCCGATGGAGGTGTTGTTTTCGCATACCACGTTGCCGATCCTGAAAGATACGGTGTGGTAGAATTTGATAAAAACCTGAAAGCAGTTTCAATCGAAGAGAAGCCGGCTCAGCCTAAATCAAACTACGCAGTTCCCGGATTATATTTCTACGATAACGAAGTAGTGGAAATTGCCAAAAACATTCAGCCTTCCCCACGTGGCGAGCTTGAAATCACTGACATTAACAACGTTTACCTTCAAAAAGGAAAACTTGAAGTAGGCGTACTCGACAGAGGAACGGCATGGCTCGACACCGGAACTTTTGATTCTTTGAATGACGCTTCAGAATTTGTAAGAGTTATTGAGAAAAGACAGGATTTTAAAATCGGCTGTATTGAAGAAATCGCTTTCAGAAACGGTTTCATCAACGAAGAAAAGCTTCTGGAAACAGCAGCGAAATACGGTAAAAGCGGCTACGGGGAATATCTCAAGAAATTGATTAAGTAGCAGGAAACAGGGTGGTATAGTTGTTTAGTGATTTAGTGGTTAACTTTTTTAGTACTGACCCCAAACCCTCAAAACACAATTCCACCCGGCTCTTTCTACTTTTGACTTGGCTCTTTTTCACTCCGGCTCTTATACTTTTAAAAACACTAAATTTGCAACAAAAATTCCCTCTTTGAAAACCACAGTATACACATCTGATAAGAAGACCCATTTTTTCCAGGAACTGAAATCGATCTTTCAGGATACCAGGTCATCGAATTTTTTGGCTTATCAAATGGCTAAAAGAGATTTGCAGTCGCAGTACCGACAATCATTTTTAGGATTTTTCTGGGCATTTATGCCAATCATCACCAATTCTTTAGTCTGGATTTTTCTAAGCAGTTCAGGAACTGTAAATGTTAACGCAGATCAAAGCATTCCTTATATTGCGTTTGTAGTGATAGGAACAACGCTGTGGAGTATTTTCAGTGAGACACTGTTTATTCCTCTAACGTCAGTGAATGGAGCCAGAGGTTTGCTGTCTAAAATCAATTTTCCGAAAGAAGCACTTTTAATGTCCGGGCTTTATAAAATGATATTCAATCTCATTTTAAAGTTGATATTAATTGCCGGAGTCCTTGTAGTGTACGGAATCAATCCAGGGGTTGGCATTCTTTATTTCCCATTAATTTTAGCGGTAATTATTGCATTTTCCCTCAGTTTAGGATTGCTGTTTACTCCAATTGGGCTTATTTATACAGACATCAGTAAAATAGTTACTACCGGAGTTTCTTTTATAATGTATATTACTCCTGTTGTGTATGCAGTGCCTGCCAAGGGACTGTTCAAAAAGCTGTTTCACTTCAATCCGCTCACTTTTCTTTTTAATGATGCAAGAAGCAGTTTAACCAATATGCAGCTGGAAAACATTACATTTTCTCTGGTGCTGGCCGGAATCAGTTTCATAGTAATATTGGTGGGAATGGTAATTTTTAGAAAATCAATGCCAATTATAATCGAAAAAATCGGAGGATAAGATGAAGAATGAAGACAAAGAAGTTTTAGTTTCTGTGCAGAATGTATCCAAGAAATTTTCGATGGATCTAAAATCTTCGCTTAAATACGGAGCATCGGATATTATCAAAAGTACATTAGGAATAAAGATCAACAAAGATCTTCGTCCTAAGGAATTCTGGGCTGTAAAAGACATCAGTTTCGAACTTCGCAGAGGAGAATGTATCGGCTTGATCGGCCACAACGGTGCCGGAAAAAGCACTTTGCTCAAAGTTTTAAATGGCCTTTATGCCCCAGATAAAGGGCAGATTACGCTGAGAGGCAAGATCGGTGCACTTATTGAATTGGGCGCAGGCTTTAATCCAATACTTACAGGAAGAGAGAATATTTATAACAATGCTTCTATTCTAGGTTTTACAAAAAAGGAAGTTGAAGAACGAATAGATTCTATCGTTGAGTTTTCAGAGATTGGGGAATTTATTGATATGCCAATTCAGAATTATTCTTCTGGGATGAAAGTACGATTAGGATTTGCAATTGCCGCGCATCTTGAACCTGATGTATTGATTATTGATGAGGTATTAGCCGTAGGAGATTTAGGATTTGTTTTAAAGTGTTTTCAAAAAATTGATGAACTACTACCTCATACTGCTGTTATCTTTGTATCTCACAGTATGCCAATGGTTTCAAGAATTTGCAATGAAATCATCTTAATGGATCACGGAAAGGTGGAATATTACGGAAAAGAAATTGGCAAAGGCGTTCAATTATATTATAATAAATTTTCAAACAATGCTGAAAACACTGTGTTCGACGATGGTACATTAGAACTAGTTTCAAAAGAAACCAATTTGCTACATAATACAGTCCATCGGAATAATGATTTTCAGTTAACTTTTGTGTTCAAAATAAAAAAAGAACTACAAAAATTGCCAACTTTATACTTAGAGGTTAAAGACAAGGAGCAACGGCCTATTGCAGGCGTTTATGTAAAGACCGAAATGAAATTCTCACCGGAAAAAAGTATTTTAACATATTTAGTAACGATCAAAAACCCATTATTCACATTAGGCAAATATATAGTCGACTTAAGTATATATGATTTTTCTCCACACCTCCGAATTAATAATATTTTAGAATTCATTGTTAGTGGTGACGAAGAACAATGGATTCCAATAGAATTGGAGTCAGAAAATACAATCACTTTAAATTAAAAAAGAATGATTCCTGTAACGCAACCCTTTCTTCCTCCTCATGAAGAATATCAAAAGTATCTGGATGGTATCTGGACTAGAAAATGGCTTACTAACATGGGACCTTTAGCCAGCCAGCTAGAAATGGAACTTAAAGAACATCTTAAAGTTAGTCACTTATTATTTGTCACCAATGGTACTGTTGCATTACAGATGGCAATCAAAGCACTTGATCTAAAAGGAGAAATTATCACTACCCCTTTTTCGTTTGTTGCTACTACAAGTTGTATCGTATGGGAAAATTGTAAGCCCGTGTTTGTAGACATTGATCAAAACTCTCTAAATATTGATGCTTCGAAAATTGAAGCAGCTATCACAGAAAAGACTTCAGCTATCTTAGCTACACATGTCTATGGCAATCCTTGTGATGTGGAACAAATTGAAAAGATTGCAAAGAAGCATAATCTGAAAGTGATTTACGATGCTGCCCACGCCTTTGGTGTAAAAGTCAATGGCAAATCAATTTTTGAATTCGGTGATATTTCTACATGCTCATTGCATGCGACAAAGCTATATCATTCCATCGAAGGAGGCTTGATAATTACAAAAGATCCTGATATGCTTAAAAAGCTGGCATATATAAGAAATTTTGGGATCTCAGGTTATGATACTTTTGCAGAACTGGGGCTTAATGGGAAAAACTCCGAATTTCATGCTGCAATGGGACTTGCCAATTTGAAATACATAGAAAAAATTCATCAAAAAAGAAAAGAACTTAGTTTACGATACGACAGTAATTTAAAAACTTTAAAAGCAAGACGACCAATCTGGAGTTTGCAATCGGAAAACAACCATTCATACTATCCTGTTATATTTGAAACAGAAGCATTAATGTTAGAATGCATGAGCCAACTTTTGCACAATGAAATTTTTAGCAGACGATACTTCTATCCATCTTTAGCAAGCACCTTACCTTATATAGAAAAACGAGCTTTGGTAACAACAGATAGTATTTCATCGAAGGTTCTTTGCCTTCCTTTATTTTATGATCTAACTTTTGAGGAAGTTGATTTGATCTGCAGATTACTATTGCGAACTCAAAATAATTAATACATGAAAATTGCAATAATGCAACCTTATATATTTCCTCATATTGCATATTTTCAAATGATTAATGCAGTGGATAAGTTTATTTTTTATGATGACGTTAATTTTATAAAACAAGGTTGGATCAATAGAAATAAAGTTCTTGTCAACGGCAAAAGTTTTATGTTTTCAATACCTTTAGAAAAGGCAGATTCTTTCACAAAAATTAAAGATACAGAGATAAGTAAAAAGTTATACGATAAGTGGAGAATGAAATTTTTACTGTCTATTACTCAGAATTATAAGAATGCACCCTTTTTTGAGCAGATTTATAATTTAATATTATCTGTATTTTCACAACATCCAACTACAATAAGTGTGATCGCAATTGACAGCATTAAAAAGGTGTCTAAGTACTTACAAATTACTACAGAATTTAAAACTTCTTCCCAATCTTACAATAATACAGATTTAAAAAAGGAAGTCAGGCTCTTCAACATTTGCAAAATAGAAAAAGCTACACATTATATCAACTCTATTGGAGGTCAGGAATTGTATGAGAAAAATAGTTTTTTAAATGAGGGAATTGAATTAAATTTCATTAAAAACTTGTCAGAAGAATATCAGCAATTTAAAAATGAATTTGTACCTTACCTCTCTATCATTGACGTGTTGATGTTTAATAGCGTTGATGAGATACAAATAATGTTAAATCAATACGAATTAATAAACTAAAATATTATGGAAAAAATTGTAATCTTCGGAACGAGCCAATTAGCAAGTTTAGCACATTTTTATTTTACACATGATTCACCACATGAAGTTGTAGCTTTCACTTTAGACAGCGACTACATCACAGACAATGAATTTAGAGGTTTACCGGTCGTTTCATTTGAAGAGGTGGAAAAACTTTACCCACCGTCTGAATACAAAATATTTTTACCAATAAGCTTCAAGCAAATGAGTTTCTTGAGAAAAAGAAAGTTTGAAGAGGCAAAAGAAAAAGGTTACAGTTGCGTGAGCTATGTATCCAGCAAAGCAAGCACATGGCCAGATTTAACTGTGGGTGAAAACTGTTTTATTTTCGAAGACAATACTATACAGCCATTCGTTACTATTGGAGACAATTGTGTCTTATGGAGTGGTAATCACATAGGTCATCACACAAACATCCACGATCATGTTTTTATAACTTCACACGTTGTAATTTCCGGATGTTGTGAAATTGGTGAAAATTCATTCTTCGGTGTAAATGCTACGGTAAGGGATGAAACTAATATTGGTAAAGCTTCATTAATTGGAATGGGCGCTATAATTACTAAAGATACTCCTGAATACAGTATTTGGTTAGGAGCAAAATCTACAATGAGAGATACCAAGAGTATCGACATTGACAGTATTTCTCATAAAACAAACGGCTAATTTATGTGGCAGAAAAAAGGCAGAATACATAGCATAGATAATTACAATGAGTGGATGGTTTCCCACTCATGTGTTCCCACCGCAGTCCTTTTAGATGATCAAACTATTCGCATTTACTACGCACCAAGGAATTCTGAAGGTAAAAGCATCCCTACTTACATTGATGTATCAGCAGAAAATCCCAAAAAAATACTTTACATTCACGAAACTCCTATTTTGGAACTGGGTGAGTTGGGAACTTTTGATGATGGTGGCATAATGCCCTGTTCTATTGTTCGTGTTTCAGAAACATGTTTATATCTTTATTATGTAGGATGGAATGCTAGTGTTATGGTACCTTACCGGAATGCTATAGGTTTAGCAATAAGTAATGACAACGGTAAAACGTTTCAAAAAGCATTTAGAGGAGCTATTGTTGAAAGAAATAGAGATGAGCCATTCTTCACCGCTTCACCATGTGTCTTTAAACAAGACGAAAAATGGTTGATGTGGTATGCCTCAAGCACTGGTTTTGTAAATAGCGAAGGTAAACCCGAGCCACTCTATGAAATTAAATATGCTTATTCAACAGATGGTATCAATTGGGAACGTCCGAATATTACCTGTATTCCTCCTGCAGAAAAATACCAATGTACAGCAAGACCTACAGTAATATATGAAGATTCGTTATACAAAATGTGGTTTACTTATCGTGGATCGTTTGATTATCGGGATGGTAAAGAAAGTTACAGAATTGGATACGCAGAATCTCAAGATGGTCTGAATTGGACCAGAAATGATAAACAAGCAGGAATTGATTTTTCTGCTGAAGGATGGGATTCTACTATGCAGACTTACCCTTCAGTAATCGAAGTCGAAAACCGAAAATTCCTTTTTTATAATGGTAATGGCTTTGGTAAGACAGGCATAGGATACGCAGAATGGGAGGACTAATAAAAAAAGTTAGTTGTCATGTGATTACATACAACCACGTCAACTACATTTCACAATGTATTGATGGGATCTTAATGCAACAAACTAATTTTGATTTTGAGATTGTTATCGGCGATGATCTTTCGACAGATGGTACAAGAGAATTACTGCAAAAATATGCATTGCAGTACCCGAACTTAATTAAGTTAAACTTAAGAGAAAAAAGAGGTATTGGAATTCCAGGCAAAGAAAACTTTGTATCTACTTTAAATATGTGCGATGGTGAATATATTTCTTTATGTGACGGCGACGACTACTGGACCGATCCATTAAAACTTCAAAAGCAGATAACCTTTTTGGAAGATAACAGAGATTTTAGTGTATGCTTTCATAATATTGAAGAAGTTGATGTAGAAGGAAAAACGAGACACGAGAGAATCCTTAAGTCGGAATCTTCAGAAAAAGTATATACAATAGAAGATCTTTCAAAAGTAAATTTTATCCATACCCCTTCTGTGGTTTTTAGAAAAAATTATTCTCGACTTCCAGAATTTTTCGAGTTCTGCCCGATTGGCGATTATCCTCTGCATTTAATAAATGCACAGTATGGAAAAATAAAATATTTCCCTGAAAAAATGGCTTGCTACAGAATTGGAAGCGGGATTTGGAGCAAACAGGATGTGAAAACACAGATATTGAAAACCGTGTACACCATTACTTATTTGATAATGTATTTCAAAAACAACGCAGTTGTAAAACAAAATCTTGAAAATCAAGTAAGGTTACTTTTAGAAGAAGCGACAGTAACTAAAAAAATTATTCTTGATGCCGATTATAGAGATTTGCATCTCATTTCTAAAAAAATGTATATAGGACATATACTTCAACTTTTAAAAATAAAAATTTTTAGTAAAATATGGAAGACAAATTAATATCCATATGCATTCCAACATATAACGGCGAAAAGTACCTTCAAGAAAGTTTAGATTCCATCAAACAACAGACCTATAAAAACATTGAAGTAATCATTTCCGATGACCAATCAAAAGACCGCACCCTCGAAATCTGTGCGCAATTTAAACGCGAAGTAAATTTTCCGGTTCATATACATTCTCATATTCCATCTGGTATTGGTGCTAACTGGAATAATTCTATTGAAAAATCTAATGGTTTTTATATAAAAATACTCTTTCAAGACGATGTGATGGTACCTGAATGTTTAGAATCAATGGTGCAACATCTAATAAGTCATAAGCTCGAAATTGTTGTTTCTAAAAGGAAAATCATAGATCAGAATTCAAATGAAATTACTGAAGGGAGTTGGTATGAAAACTTTAACGATCTGCAGAAACCCGCAGGTATGGAGATTAACAAATTTGTCATATTAAAAAGAAAGCATTTAAGAACTCTGAATTTTGAAAGATACTCCATTGACAATATTATCGGCGAGCCGTGCGTAAGTCTATTTACAAGAAAACTTTACAGCCGTGTAGGCCCCTTTAATATAAAGTCTAAACAGATTTTAGATTATGAATACTGGCTTCGGGTACTCGCTTATTATGATATTGGAATTATACCAGAAAAATTAATGAAATTCAGGCATCATGACGAGCAGGCATCTAATGTAAATACACAATCAAAATTATACGAAGGAGACATTATTTTGAATCTTTTGTACACTAAACATATCCTCTACATTGACAGAAAAAAAGCAAAATATTATCTTGTAAAAAAATATCCACTGCTAAGAAAATTGATTTTACTTCGTTATAAAATTTTTCCATGAAACGGAAACTCGCCATCGTAATACCTTACTACAAGATTGATTTTTTTGAAGAAACACTGAAGTCTGTCGCTCGACAGAGTGATAAAAATTTTGTCTTATATATCGGGAACGATGCAAGCCCGCATAATCCTCTTCCTCTGATCACAAAATACTTCAGTTCAGATCAGTTTATCTATTTTGAGTATAAAGATAATTTAGGAAGTAAAAATCTTGCTCTTCAATGGGAACGTATTCTCGACAATGTAAAGGAAGAATGGTTTCAGATTTTGGGCGATGATGATATGATTGCAAATAATTTTGTTGATGAATTTTACAAAAGTTTACCAGTTTTAGAAAAAGAAAATATTACTGCATTTAAAACTACCCATGATTGGATTGATAAAAATAACAATCTGTTGGAATCTTTTAATTATAAAGAATATTTTTTAGAATCTGTACATTTCATCATGAAAAAATATTCTGGTGAAGTAAAAAGCAGCCTTTCAGAAAACATTTTTACAACAAAAATGTGGAGAAAATTTAGATTTCAGCAATTGCCTCTAGCATGGGGAAGTGACGATCTGGCACTGCTTCAGTTTTCCGGATACAAAAGAATCTTTTACAATATGAATACAAAGGTATCGGTCAGAATTTCTACATCCAGCATATCAGGTTCGTCAAAATTCGATCGAGACAAAGAATTTGCCATCCAGATTTTTCGTGAAAAAATTATTTTAGAAAACACTTCAATATTTCCATCAATTTTTATCAACGAGATCACAGATCAATACCTGTACAAGGCACACATCGAGAACTTTCCTGTAAAATATCTGATTGCTTTCCAGGTCTTAAAAAGAAACGGGATTATTGCATTTCTGAAAACCCTTCGCAAAATTTTCTACATAAAAAAAATTCATAATAATTAATCATCTTAAAAAGTACAGACTGGTAAAACTTTTACACAGTCTTGGGCTCATCAAAATACCCAACTAAAAAAATTTCACATGCAGATTATTCAAAATAATCTGCATATTTTTTTCATCTTTTAAACCATAAATTTATACTCCCACTAAAATATCAAAATAAATATTTTACCAGTACATAAACGACAGAGAAACTGCAATTTAACATAAAATAATATTCCCTAAAACATGATGTACGTCATGTTTTTTTTATTAGTTTCGAGAGACATTAACAAACAAAATTTTTTAATATGGCACTCAACAATTTGCTAAGTGTAATTTTCACAGAAGCTGAACTTGCACAAATGGATCAGGCTTTAACCATGTTTGAAGCAGTTTTACTGGGTAAAACCATCCATCTTACACCCGAACAGAGACAACAGCACGGGCGTATTGCGGAGCAAAACAAACTCTTCGTCAACAAAGCAAAAGGAATTATGGAACAGTATCCGCAGCACGTTCCTGTTTTCATAGACAAACCCGAGTTTGACAGAGATTTTACTGCCCGCGCACAGTTAGAAGCAAGGTATCAGAGAATGTCTTCTATATTGGAACAATTATCTGACACCAAAACACTGCTGGATCATGACAACTACCACAACGCCATCACCTTCTACAGAAACATAAAATATCTGGCTGGTGAGAATGTTCCGGGAACGACTTTTCTTTATGAAGATATGCGACAGTTCTTTATCAGCTCCACCACAGGAGAAATCACAGAACCCAACCGTAGAAAAATGGAAAATAACGAAGAGAAAAGCAGTGAAAAAGACGAATAACTGAAAGAAGATCTGCATCAGATATCCCGCTGCCTCAGTATCCTGAGGCAGTTTTTTTATTCTTACAGTATACTCAGCCACTTGTACAAGTCCCTGGAGACCACTCCGGACCACACCTGCCCCTTTACCAAACTGCCCGCACCCTCTTCGGAAGCACCCTACCCCCTTTCGCAAGGGGGCGTATCCCCAGTTCTGAAGCAGCCTCAACCTCTTATATAACGGGGCATGACCACTTTTGAACTGGCTGGAACCCTTTGTGAACGGTCTGAAGCCAACTGAATGTAAATTAAATCAAATCCAGATCAGATTAAAACCTCTTAATACGCCCTGTTAATTTCCTAATTTTAATATCTTTGCGGTTGAAAAACACGGTATGTCCCAAACTCTTATTTCCATTATCGTTCCCTGTTACAATCAGGCTGATTATCTGGACGAATGTCTGCAGTCTGTAATTGACCAAACCTACCAAAACTGGGAATGCATCATTGTAGATGACGGTTCGCCTGACCATACAGGAGAAATCGCAAAGAGCTGGGCTGAACGGAATTCCCGCTTCAAATATTTCAGAAAAGAAAACAGAGGTGTCTCTGCAGCAAGAAATTTTGGGATTGATAAAGCTGCCGGAGAATGGATTTTACCGTTGGATGGGGACGACAGAATCTCCAACCAATATTTAGATTTGGCATCAAAAGAATTTTCAGACAATGACATTGTTTACTGTAAAGGAGAATACTTTGGAGAAAAACAGGGGGAGATTATAGTTGATGATTTCAACGCTGTCGAAATCCTTTTAGAAAACCAGATTTTCTGTACCGCTTTCTTTAAAAAACAAGACTGGAAAAACACCGAAGGTTTCGATGAATCCATGCTAAAGGGTTATGAAGACTGGGATTTTTGGTTAGGAATGCTCAACCTGAAACGCGCAGATCTTAAAGTAAAAAAAATCAACTACTCAGGTTTTAAGTACAGAATAAAAAGTACTTCAAGAAACACTGTGGCTATGCAGGAAGAAGACCTCAACATCAGAAAATATCTTTGTAAAAAATACCCTGAACTCTATCTTGACAATATAAAATCATTTGCAGATATTTTTTTTGAGAAAAGAAAATTAGATAAGCAAAATCAGCAATTGAAAAAGATCCTCACCAGCAAAAGACACCAGTTTGTCGATAAAATTTTTAATCTCCTGAAAATATGACCATATCAGTAGCCATCTGCACCTATAACGGAGAAAAATATCTTGCTGAACAGCTGGACAGCATCCTCAGCCAGACTGTGAAAGCAGATGAAATCGTGATTTGTGATGACGGATCACAGGATAGTACCATGGAGATTTTGAAGGAATATCAGCTGAAAAGCCCCGGCTTATTTAAAATCATGGTCAATGAGACGAATCTGGGGTATTTCAAAAATTTTGAAAAAGCCATCTATGCCTGTAGCGGAGATTTTATTATAACGAGTGATCAGGATGACATCTGGAAACCCAACAAGATTGAAGCTACTCAAACTTTCTTTCTTGAAAACCCACAATATGACGGAGTTTTTAATGATTTGGCAATTATAGATAACAGTAAAAAAATACTTGAACCTTCTTACCTCAACTGGAAACATATTTCTTATGAATTCATAAAAGAAAATATCATAAACAATACTCTGTTTGTGCAACAGCAAATACTGGGAAGCTTCGTTTTGGGTTGTGCACTGGCTGTTAGAAGGACAGCATTAAAGCAGTACGAATTAAGTAATTTTGAAATTGCCCACGATTACTTTATTGCTCAAAAACTGGCTGCTAAAGCGAAACTGGGTTTTATCCCGGCAGTTCTGTCGTTCTACCGTCAGCATGAGGAACAGGTTTGCGGTCTCCGTGAAGCGGCGAAGAGTCCTGAAAACAAACAGACGCAACCCAAAGAAAATCCGGATTTTCATCAGATGGTGGGGCCTTCGTTATTGGCCATCAAAAAATATCAGCACCTTTATCCCAACGAGGATGTAAAGAAAACGCCGCTATACACCGTTTTTATTGAAAACAGAAACAGATACCTGTCTACCCTCTCATTTTTCAAAAGAAAAAAATACATTCTGCAATGTGTTCGCCATCAGTATTTAGATTTAAAACCGGCTGATCTTTTCAAACATTAAATATTACATCGTAGCAATGGACGTAAGTATCTGTATCACCACTTATAATCACGAAAAATACATTGGGAAATGTCTTGAGAGTATTTTTGCACAGGAATTTTCTGGCAGGTACGAAATTATCATCGGCAACGATAATTCTTCTGATGCAACTGAAAATATCATTCATCATATCGCAGAAACCCATTCTAAAGGCAAAACAATCCGTTATTTTAAAAACAATCCGAATTTAGGATATGTAAAAAACACACTGTTTACTTTTTCACAAGCCAGAGGAAAGTACATCGCCGTACTGGATGGTGATGATTACTGGATCGACAGTTTAAAACTTCAGAAGCAGTTTGACCTTCTGGAAAAAAACAGTCTTCTTTCTGCTGCAGGCAGCAATTCAAGAGTTATTTATGAGGATGTGGATAAGGAAAGCCACAGTTACTCAGACCGACCTGCGAGAATTTTAAAAAAGGAAGATCTTACAGATTTATCCATTTTCCAGACTTCTACTTTCTTTTTCAGAAAAGAAATCCTGCAGGCTGATTTTCCAACCGATATTATTTCTGCTGACCGCGGTCTGTATTTACTTGCAGGATGTTTTGGTGATGTAAAATATATGTCAGAAGAAACTGCAGCCTACAGACAGTTTCAGGGCAGCATTTCCAAGAACGTGCCTTATGAAGTGATGAAGAAAGACTTTGCAATTGTACCTTTTATCAAAAAACATAATTCAGAATACGGAACTTCAAAATTGATGGCGTATTTTTATTATACCCTCATGACTTATCCGAAAACAGTCAGCAGGACAAACTTTTACAGGGCTGCCGCAGGCTATGCTTTTTATAATATTTTATCTAAATTTACACTCCGTCCTTTCAAACTCTACAATATTATAAAATGGACACATCACACTGTGATGCAAAAATATAATATTAAGAAACTGAATAACGGTTTTATATAACTACAAATGATTACAGGCAACGGACTTATCGCAAAATCCCTACAAAGCATCGATTCTGATGGTGTTCTTTTTTTCGCATCAGGTGTTTCCAATTCACTGGAAACAAGAAGTTCTGAATTTGAGCGGGAACACGCTCTTCTGAAAAAAAATATAGAAGAAAATCCAGATAAAACCTTTGTTTATTTCTCTACATGCAGCATTTATGATTCTTCCAAAAACAACAGCCACTACGTTCTGCATAAGCTCAAAATGGAACAGATTATTTCAGATCTGTGCGAGCGCTATTTTATTTTAAGAATAAGCAATGCTGTAGGACACGGAGGCAACCCGAATCTTCTGGTAAATTATCTGGTGAGGGAAATAAAAAATAAGGCAAAAATTACGCTTCACACAAAAGCTACAAGAAATCTCATTGATGTAAGCGACGTGTGTGCCATTACAAAAAACATTCTTGAAAACTTCAGCTCAAACCAAATTATCAACCTTGCCTATCTACAGAATTTTTCAATCATTGAAATCACAGAAGCTATTTCGAAAGTGTTACTTACAGAGCCACTATTGCAGCTTCAGAACGAAGGTTCCGGATATGAGATTGAAGTTTCTAAAATCGAAGATTATTTCAGGAAAAATAATCTTACCGATAAAGAACAGTATCTGGTGAACCTGATTACTAAATATTATAAAAACAGATAAAACATGCCTAAAGTATACGTAATTATTGTCTCATACAATGCCATGAAATGGACTGAAAGGTGCTTCAGCAGTCTGAGGAAATCTTCAGTACCACTACACACCATTGTGGTAGATAATGGGTCATCAGACGGCACTCAGAAATATATTCAGGAAAACTTTCCCGAGGTAGAGCTTGTACAGTCTGAAACCAATGGAGGCTTCGGGATAGCCAACAACACCGGGATTGCAATGGCTCATAAAGCAGGAGCAGATTTTTTCTACCTGATGAATCAGGATGCATGGATTTTTGAAGATTCTATTCAGAAACTGCTTGATGCGTATGCCGCACATCCGGAACCGGAAAAACTGGCAATTTTGAGCCCCATGCACCTCGATGGAACAGAAAAGAGGTTTGATCTTCATTTTGAAAATTATCTGGGTAGAGAAACAAAAGACAACAGAATTTTTTCTGATATTTTTATAGGAAATACAAAGCCTTGGTACGAAATCAACTTTGTGAATGCTGCGCATTGGTTTATACCAAGAAATGTCATTGAAAAAATAGGAGGTTTCAATCCGTATTTTTTTCATGGTGCTGAAGATTATGAGTATGTCAACCGCGTTCATTATTTTGAATACAAAATTGTGGTCTGCCCACACAGCAAGGTGGTGCATGACGCCAAAGTGCAGTCTTTTGCAAAAACAGAAAATGAAGATGAGGTATATAACCTTCAGCAGAGAAGACTTTCTATCCGTATGCAAAGGGAAACGAGATATCTCAACCCAGGTTATTACTATAATATCAAAAATGAAAAGAAAGAGTTTTATTCCAATATCATTAAGCTTCGTCTGAAAGGCAATAAATCTGAATCGGATTTCTACATGGAACAGCTTAAATATTTTCAAAACCGCTTTAAGGAAATTGAAGATCTCCGAAAAATCTCGCTTACAGCAAAACACCCTTTTCTTAAACTAGATTGAAGCTGACCTATGGAAAAACTGCCGGTGAGTATTGGAATCCTTTCCTGGAACAATTTAAAAACTTTACACAATACGCTCAAATCCTATAAAAAGAACGGTCTTCTCGATCTTTCTGATGATATTGTGATCCTTTTTCAGGAGGTGACAGACGCTGATAAAGCCATTGCCGAAAAATTTAAACTAAAATATATTGGTCTGAAGGAAAATGTGGGAATAGGAAATGGTATCACGTTTCTGGCAGAAAATGCTGTATTTGAAAATATTCTTTTCCTGGAAAACGACTGGGAGCTTATAGAGAAAAAAGAAAACACGCGTAACAGACTCAAAAGTGGGCTTTCAAAAATTCACAATGGATTTGATGTAGTACGCTTCAGAAGCCGTAAAAATCCTGGGCATCCGTTATTTTCAATAACCCACAAAGGCAACGAACTCAATTATTACGATGACTGGCACGAATGCACCTCGCCTCACCTTTTGGAATCTCTCCACTGGCTGGATCCCGCAGAAAAATTCCCCGATAAGATTCAGAAAGATGGAGATGAATTTGTGACCACCTCAAGATGGGCGAACTGGACGAACAATCCTTTTCTCATCAACAGACATTTCCTGTTGGACACCATCCTTCCTTTTGCAGGCGAATCTGTATCCTTTGAAAGAAATATTGCATCATGGTGGGTGAAGCAGAACTTCAGAATAGCACAGGGTGAGGGTCTTTTTACCCATAATGACCTGAAAAAATATCCAAAAAAGAGTTTTTTCAGAAAAATAATGTCTAAACTTAAAAATAAAATCAAGAGATAAATCAATGAAAATACTTTTCCACGAAAATGAACTCAATTACAGGGGAACGTCCATCGCATTGTATGACTACGCAGATTTTAATGAAAAATATCTTGGAAACGAATCTCTGATTATCTATAATAAAACCGTACCCAGCAACCACCCTCTCGGAATCGAAAAATTTGAAAAACGCTTCAATGTTTTCGGCTATTCAGACTTCAGCGAAGTGGATCAGTATATCAGAAAAAACAATGTCGATCTTTTTTACGCCATCAAAAACGGCAACCCTGATAATATTCTTACCAAAGAATGCAAATGTGGTATTCACACTATTTTTAAGCATCTTGAACCTCACGGTGATGTGTATGCTTATGTTTCTCAATGGCTGAGCGAGGAAGTTTCAGGCTCTCAATACCCTTTCGTGCCGCACATGGTTAATTTTGAAGAAGAAGTTTCAGAAGATATGAGAGCAGAACTCAGTATTCCCAAAACCGCAAAAGTGTTTGGATATCATGGTGGATCAGAGAGTTTTAATATTGCCTTTGTACAGAAAACTGTAGAGAAAATTGCATCTCAATATAAAGATATTTACTTCATTTTCATGGGCGTCAATTCTTTCATCAAAGAAAAGTGGTGGAAGTCATCCTTAAAAAATATTATTTTTCTCCCGCCAAGTGCAGAAATTCCTGTAAAACAGAAATTTATCAATACCTGTAATGCTTTGCTTCACGGTAGAGAGAGAGGCGAAACTTTCGGAATTACGGTCGCAGAATTTGCCGTGAAGGGAAAGCCCGTGATTACTTTCGCAAATTCACCGGAAAAAGCTCATATTTCGCAGCTGGAAGGACAAGCTTATCTTTATCATGACAAAAAAGATCTGAAAGAAATTATTCTTGATTCAGATCTCAGTCTGTCTCCGAAAACGGCTTACGAAAAGTTTTTGCCGGAGCCCGTGATGGATATTTTTAAAAATGTATTTATAGACTGATAACTGAAATAAATTAAAAACAGATATGAATCCTTTCAAATCATTATCATCCACCGTTCTTCAGGAAGGAATTATAAACTTCATTAAACGAAAAAAAAACATCACTTTCCTGGATAACAGAACGTTGTTTAAAATAAAATACAATAATACATCAACAAAAATATTCTTAAATAAAAAATTTGGATATGTTGACAACTATATTTTCACAGAAGGTATCTATGAAAAAGATGTGATTGATAATATCAGAAATACACTTAACAAAGATTTGGTGATGCTGGATATTGGCAGCAATATTGGACAGCACAGTTTAATTCTGGCACCTTACTGCAAGCGGATATTTGCTTTTGAACCCATATCTGAAATTTATACAGAATTTCAGAACAGTATAAAAGCAAACAATTATAAAAATATCGTACTTCAAAATGTGGCGATAGGAAACAAAAAGGAAACAAAAAGCTTTTATTTTAATCCTGCAAATACAGGAGCGAGTTCATTTTTACAGAATAGTAAATCAGCAAAATTGCTTCAGGTAAAAATAGATTTGCTAAGCAATGTTTTACCAAAAGAGCAGCGGTTTGATGTTGTTAAAATTGATGTTGAAGGGTATGAGGCTGTTGTCATTCTAGGCAATAAAGAACTATTTCTTAAAAACAGACCCACTATCTTTTTAGAATTCAGTCCCACATGTATAGACAGAGAAGGAACTCATTCTTCAAAGGAATTAACAGACTTTATTTTAGAAAACAATTATCAGATTTTTAAAGGAAATTCAAACAAACCCCTGGATAAAGACAGTGTAGAATTAAACCAGACAGGAAACTGGATTTTGAAACCATTATAAAAACACTCCTTCCACAGGAGTATAATAACATTTTTAAAGCGATAAATTTTTAAAACCATGTGCGGAATAGCAGGAATCATCTCACCCAACGCCCGAAATTATACCGAAGAAATCGGTAAAATGACCGATGTCATCGCTTATCGTGGTCCCGATTCTGCAGATCATGAATTTTTTGATCATGCTGCTTTGGGACACCGCAGACTTTCGATTATTGATCTCTCTGAAAACGGAAAACAGCCCATGTTTTCGTCTACACAAAACGAATGCATTGTTCTGAATGGGGAAATTTACGGTTATCAGGAAATTAAAGCTAAATATTCAGACTATCCTTACAAAGGCGCTTCAGATACAGAAGTTATTCTTGCGATGTATCAGAAAAAACAGGAAAATCTCATTAATGAACTTCCGGGAATGTTTGCTTTTGCGATTTGGGACGAAAAAAAACAGGAACTTTTCTGCGCCAGAGACCGTTTTGGAGAAAAACCATTTTATTATGCAACTGGTAAAAACGGGGAATTTATTTTTGCTTCAGAAATCAAACAGATCATTGCTTCAGAATTGGTAAAGCCCGAAATTGATCAAGCTCAGATTGCTTACTACCTGAAAAACGGATACATTCATCCTCACAAAACGATTTATAAAAATATTTTTAACCTGAAGCCTGCCCACACTTTAATTCTGAAAAACGGAAAGATTAAAACCCAACCCTACTGGACAATTCCGACTGAAACTTCTCAATTAAGTTTAGAGGAAAGCATAGAAAAATTCAGATATTTACTGGATAATGCAGTTAAAAAACAGCTGGTTGCCGATGTTCCGGTAGGTTCCTTTCTTTCAGGAGGTTTAGATTCCAGCACGATTGTGGCGGTTGCTTCGAAATATAAAAAGAATCTCAAAACATTAGTTTACGGATATGAAAGCGGCGATTTGAATGAAATGCCCTACGCAAAAGCGATTGCAGACAAATACGAAACCGATCATCATATTCTTCTAGATAAGAAACAAAAAATTTCAGAAACGCTGAAGGAAGTTTATTCTTACATGGATGAACCGCTGATGGATTCTTCGCTGCTTCCTACTCATCTTATTTTTAAAGAAGCATCCAAAAATCTGAAAGTAGTTCTTTCAGGCGATGTGGGCGATGAATTATTTGGTGGATATACTTTTTATAAATATAATATAGATCTTTCCCAGAAAGGGTTTTATCCCGCTTATCTTTCAAAAATGTTTCTTTTAGCAAATCAATTTAAAAATATAGGATCCGAAAGACAACATCGTGCACAATATAACGACACGATTGATTATCACCAGAATAAAGTCAGAAATTATTTTACCTCATCCGAAATAAAAAATTTGGGACTCAATGAAAAAATTCCCGGACAGGATTTCAGTTTTGAGCCCACCGGAAAAGATTTTAATGATTTAATGAGAATCGATCTGGAAAAATATGTCCCCGGAAACATGCTGCTGAAGGGCGACAGAACTTCAATGTACAATTCTGTAGAAGTAAGAATCCCATTTTTGGACATTGATTTTGCGGAATTCTGCATTCAGCTTCCCTGGCAGTACAAAGTAAATAAGAGTGAAGATAAAATTATCTTAAGAAAGGCCTATTCCCAAATGTGGACCGAAGAAATTGCAAAACGTGGGAAAAATGGTTTTGCGGCTTCCGTGAATGAATGGTTTAAAGAAACTGAACTTCAGGAATTAAGCACAAATCTTTTGGAAAACCGTGAAAGTTTTATCTTTAATTATTTAGATTTTAATGAAGTTCAGAAAAAACTGAATCAGCAGCTTCAACACTGGAGTCTTCTGGTTTTGGCGCTTTGGTTTGAAAATAATAAAAAAAATCTGCTGTAAAATGAAAATTGGTATTGCAGAAAACGGCTACCCCATCAGGCGGAATATTTTAAATAAAATTTCCGGAGCAGAATATTTGGTTTTACGGAAAAACAACAATCTCTTTCATACGCTCTCAACGATTAAAAAACTGATTTTCAGAAAGAAA
Source organism: Chryseobacterium foetidum (assembly GCF_025457425.1). NCBI lineage: Bacteria > Pseudomonadati > Bacteroidota > Flavobacteriia > Flavobacteriales > Weeksellaceae > Chryseobacterium > Chryseobacterium foetidum. The sequence goes on along the minus strand of NZ_JAMXIA010000001.1, from coordinate 2,355,581 downwards.
TTAAATTTTGAAGGGAAATATTTCTTCTATCAGAAACCCAAAATCGATATTCTTCATCTTTATAACGATATCAATTATTCCTCTCAAAAATGGATGGCTTCATTCGAAACATTGGTTCCCCGATTTGCTGAAACCAAAAATGACCATCAAAAAACCGAACCTTCTCATCAAATCAACGAGAAAACGAAAAATGCTTTTGAACAAATTGCAAAGAAAAACTGCTTAGGAATTATTGCGATAAGCCAAGCTTCTGCTAACATTCAATTAGAATTACTGAAACATTATCCGGAGATTGCAGATCAGGTGAAAAGCAAACTTTCTGTAATTCATCCCTCTCAAAATATCATTCCAAGGAACAATATTGAAATTTACAATGAAACTGAAACCCTGCAATTTATTTTTGTAGGAACCCAGTTTCATTTGAAAGGCGGCGTTGAAATGGTGGAAGTCTTCAGGAAATTAAAAGAAAAACATCGGTTTAAACTGATCCTGATTTCGTCATTTAAAACAGATCATTACGTAACAAAAGTCACCGAAAGAGAAGCTCTTGAAACCAAAGAAGCTTTAAAAAAAGAAGACTGGATTGATCTATATGAAAACATTCCGAATGAGCAGGTTTTAGAATTAATCAAAAAATCCCACGTTGGAATTTTGCCTACCTGGTCAGATACGTACGGATTTTCTGTCCTCGAAATGCAGGCTGCAGGAGTTCCCGTCATCACAACAGACATCAGAGCTTTGCCGGAAATCAATAATGAAAATTGTGGCTGGCTGATTCATCTGCCGCAAAACCGACTGAAACAGGCGCTTTATTTTACCGATGAACAAAAGGAAAATTTAAAAACAACCCTGAAAAATCAGCTTGAGGAAATTTTAAATGGTATTTTTGAGCATCCGGAAAATCTAATTGTAAAATCAGAAAATTCGGTGAAGAGAATCAGGGAAATGCACGACCCTGAGAAATTTGAAGTAAAATTAAAAGAAATTTACGACAGAGCATGAATATATCAGTCATCATTCCGGTTTACAATGCCGCCGCTTTTTTGGAGAAAGCGGTAGATTCTGCTTTGTTTTTTGATGAGGTGAAAGAGATTCTTTTGATTGATGACTGCTCTACAGACAATTCACTGGAAATCTGTAATCAGCTTGTAAAAAAGGATTTTCGGGTAAAACTTTATCAACATCCTGACAAAGGAAATCACGGCGCTGCTTCAACGAGAAATTTAGGTTTGGAGAAATCTTCGCAGGAGTTTTTTGCTTTTTTAGATGCCGATGATTATTACCTTCCGAACCGTTTTGATGCTGAAAGAATTATTTTCAAAGACGAAAAAGTTGAGGGCGTTTTTGGAGCCATTGGTGTAGAATTTCTTTCGGAAAAAGGAAAGGAAGAGTACCGGGAAAAATTTAAAGACAGCAAATTGACAACAGTAAACTTTGATGCAGAAGGAATTGATGTCTTCAAAGGACTTTTGGGATTGACACCGAAACCTTTCGGTCATTTTTTTCATTTGAATACACTTACGCTTCGAAAAACTGCGGTAGAAAAATCGAATTTGCGTTTTAATAAAAACCTCCGTGTGCATCAGGATTCTGATTTTATTTTTAAGCTTGCCTACAGATGTTATCTTAAAACAGGCATCATTAATCAGGCTGTAGCGATAAGAGGTGTTCATGACGATAACAGAATTACAAAACTGAAGCTGTATTCGTCTCAGTACTACAAAAATATGGCTGCTCTTCACGGATCGCTTTATTTGTGGAGTAAAGAAGTAAAATTAAAAAATCCATATTCTGAAAAAATAAAACTTAACTATCTCAGTTTTAAAACCGCCCATGAAAAAGGATTAAAAAAATGGTTTTCTTTCTTTTTGGCTGCACTTTTCAACCCGAAAATTTTAAAAACGAGATACCGTTTTCATGCTTTAAATAAACACCATGATTCGTAAGAAAATAAATCAGGCTAAAAAACTCGTCAGTGATTGGGTTGCTTTTCGTGAGCTGAATTCTTACGATCCGCCTACGAGCCAGAATAATCTTTTGGTTAATTTTGAAAACCCACAATTGTATCACCGTTTTTTTTATCTGCTTTTAAAATTTTATAAAATTTCGGGCTATAATATCTACTATCCGCTGAGTTTTTCAAAATTCAGAAATCTCAGAAATAAAGATCAGTATCTCGCATTGATTGTGAGAGAGAAAAACTTTTTGTCTGTTAATAAAAACAAACTCCCCGATCAATTTATCGAAATCAATGATCAAATGTTCAGTGCAGATTATTTCAGCCATTATTTTGAACAAAACAATCGGGTTTCTGATGCTTTTCATATTCCGATGAGTTTTCATCCTTTGATGTATCATAAAGAAATCTGGAATATGAAAGTTAAAACAGACCGGAAGAGGTTAAATTCGGTATTCTGCTATGGAAATTTTGATCAGAAAGCCTATTCAGAGATAGAAAAAACTGATTTTAAGGTAATTCCGAGAACAGAACTTTTATCTTTTTTCAAAGAAAAACAGCAATTTTTATCGATCAATTCCAGAGAAGAAATCATTGAGGGAAATTCAGATTTAAATGAAAAATTTACTTTTGCCATCAAAGAAAATTTTCAGATAGAAATGAGGGAAATAAGAGAATTATTGTCTTATTTTAACTTTTATCTTTGCTGTCCCGGTGTTGTGATGCCACTGTGCCACAATGTTGTAGAAGCAATGTCTGTGGGAACCATACCTTTGATTGAAAAGGAATATGCAGAAGTAATGTATCCTCATTTAGAAAATAATGTGAACGCGATTATTTTTGAAGGTTTGGAGAATCTTGAGAAAATTGTTTCAGAAGAAATTTTTAATCTTCCTGAGGATGAAATTATTAAAATGAGACAAAATGCTTTAGCTTATTATAATGAATTTCTTTCACCCATAAATGTGGTAACTGCTGCTAATCAAAATATTAAAGAAAAAAATACAATATATCTTCAGGCAGAGCACAGAAGTATCAGGTTTAAAGACTATAGATTTTATGTATAAATCAGAGCTGGAACTTCTCACTTTTACAGTATCATTATTCAAAATTACCAATCTATAGTGTCTGAAAATCTTAATACAAATCTTTGGAATTCTGTAAAAAAATATTTTACGGTTCCAATGGTGATTCTGGCGATGGAGATGATTCTCATCATCTGGCAGATTACAGACGATCTGCTGGAGGGATTCAGTTTTTACAGCTGGAATATCAGTGAGATTCTGATCAATTACGAAGGAGGTTTTGTGAGAAGGGGGCTTTTGGGTCAGATGATTTATGTGGCTTGCAACACTTTCAGTTTTTCAACCTACTATACCGTGATCAGCATTTGTGTGGTAAGTTTAGGTGTTTACTTTTACCTTTTCTTCAAAGGATTTCTAAATAAAAAAATTCCGCCTTTCATTGCTGGATCTGTTCTACTTGCTGCAGCTCCCGTTTTTAGCAGAGACTGGGTGAGGAAGGACGTACTGATTATTGTATTTTTCATCTTAATACTGAAATTGTTTTACACCACTGCCATGCGTTCAACGCTGATGGCAAATCTACTGTTATCAGTTGGAATCCTTATACACGAATCCTTATTTTTTATCACATTCCCTATACTGACCTTTTTACAGATAGCGGAGAATAAATGCTTACACTTGACCTTCAATAAATTCTATTCTTTCGTTATTCCAATTTTCACATTTCTAACCGTCTGTATTTTCAGCGGAAATGAGCAAACAGTAGAGGCTATATTAAACTCATGGAATCTACACGATAAAACGATAGAAAATGCTGTAACTTCGCTGTCTTGGTCTTTGGAGTTCGGAGTACGGATTGCCTTTGCACAAGGAAAGGCATTTACAGACAATGGCTTGATTTTCCCGCCTTTGGTTTGGCTTATTATTTCAGCATCCGTTTTCTATATTCTTATTAATTTAAGTATCTTCTTTGCTGATATTCATAAAAAACTCAAATACAGAAAATTTATGCTGACGGTTGCCTTGATACAATTAACAGCTGTTGTACCGTTGTTTATACTGGGATGTGATTATGGTAGATGGTTTTTTTATTGGTCTTCTACATCCATAGCAGCATTTCTCTTTGTTCCTGAGAATACAGTGGACTATATAATCCGGTTTATGAGGATAAAAGATTCATTTTTTACTGAAAATCCTATTTTTGTGTCAGAAAAGATGAGTTTGTATATTCTTTTTATTATTTTAGGAATTCCCGGTTATATTATGAATACAGAAAACTATCTGAATTCCACTTTTATCTATAAAATGATCACCAAGTTAAGTTTAATCTTTAATTACTTTCTGTAAATCGCATGAAAATCTCCGTCATCATTCCCGTTTACAATGCTGAAAAATATATCGTACAGGCCGTAGAATCTGCGCTTCAGTTTAATGAAGTTTTTGAAGTGATTTTGATTGAAGATCAGTCTCCCGACAATGCTCTGGAGGTCTGCCAGAAATTGTGCAATAAATATGACCGTGTGAAATTATTTCAGCATCCCGATAAAAAAAACCACGGTGCCGGAGCCAGCAGAAATTTAGGACTAGAAAAAGCTGCGGGAGATTTCATTGCCTTTCTTGATGCCGATGATTACTATCTACCAAACCGTTTTGATGCTGAGAAAGAATTGTTTAAAAATTCTGAAGTTGAAGGCGTTTACGGCGCATTAGGCGTTCATTATTATACCGAAAAAGCAAAGAAACAATATTATCACATTTATCAGGATAAACTTGATACGGTTTACAAAAAGGCTGATCCAAAAGATGTTTGCCCGGGACAAATGAATTTACGCGGAAGTTTCGGACTGATTCATTTGGACACCTTGACCATCAGAAAATCTGCACTTTCTAAAATGGATAAAATGTTTGAGACGTCTTTAAGACTGCATCAGGACACTGAGTTTACCATCAGATTAGCCTTTTACCTTCAGCTTTATACAGGAATAAACGATCGGGCGATTGCGATAAGGGGAATTCATGAAAGCAACAGAATTACCAAGGTAGAAACCAAGCAGACAAAACCAGCAACGACAAAAATTCTACTTTGGCAAAAACTGAAAAACTGGGCAGAAACCGAACAAAAATTACCTGAAGAATACAAAACGCATATCAACAGAACGCATCGTAGTTTTGAAATTGCCAATGCCTCATTTCTGAATAAATGGGTAATGATTGCGAAATATTTAATAATTGATTTTAAAAGTATTCGTTCAGGGTTGTACAATATTAATTTCAGGAAGGATTTATTTTAATCTTTTTCTGCTTTGCAGAATAGAATCAGCAATCTGTGCAGAAAAAAGCCTGGAAGACTCCTTATGCATGTGGTTTCCATCGGTATAAGTGTATTTTTTATAGTCTTTTGAAAAGTTAAAATAATCAATTTTATATTTGAAGGCTACATTTTTCATGATGTCGTCAAACTCTGGAAACTTTTTATTTTCAATATCTGTAATACCTTCAGCAGCTGGAATTCTTACAATATATACTTTACCCTTCTTCTGCAAGTAGGCTATAATATCATTCAACGCACTCATTCTTTCTTTAGACTGGTGATGCTCCGTCGCAAGTTGCTTATAAAATTCAACTTTCTTTTCGGTTCTTATTTTTACAGAATCCGATTCCATACTGATGTTCACTTCCATCCATCCGTCATCATGGAGATAGGTATTGGAACGACCTGCTTCAGCTCTTTCGAGATAGATTTTAAACCAGCTTCTCGAGTAATTTCTCAACAGATATTCATAGTTAGGAGACATGCTGTAAAACTTCATATCTTTAAACGGAGATTTCTGCTCAGGAAAATCTTCCTCACGCTTCACACCATTGTGTAATGCCAGATTCCAGGGATCAACAGTCAGAACAAAAATTCCGTCTTTTGTTTTAGGGTCAATCTTTCTTTTTAAAGCTTCAAAATAAATTTTACCGTATGGAGACTGCACAATATTCAGAGAAAAATTATCAAATTTCCCGGAGAGCTTTTTTCCTAAAACACTTGATACAACTGCCTGAGATCCGCGCGAATCTCCCATGATTATATTTTGGGGTTTTGGAACAGCAAAATGCATATAATTATCATCCGTATTGCCATCTGCATAACTGCCTAAAATGACGTGGAGCGCAATAACACCAACAATGTAAACAGATATTTTTAGTAAAAACTTTTTCATCTAAAACTGAAAATAGATAAATTCATTATTGCCAAAATTGGCATAACGAAAAATTACAAACAGTATAAAAACATATACTGCTCTTCTCACCACCGGATGGTAACGCCGAATTTCCAAACCATGAAACTTGGTGCGGTTCATCCATTCAATAAGCAGCATCACAACAATAAGGGCAAATACCTTTGCAGGAAAAGATTGTGAGACCGCAAATGAATCAAACTTTACAACTCTACCAATATACGAAAAAGCCTGCGATACCGACTCTGCACGGAAGAATATCCAAGCAATGCATGTAAGGGTAAATGTAATACCCATCTGTAAAAATTCTTTAACAGTTGGTAAAATACGGTCTTTGGCAACGACCTCTATATTCTGTCGGTTCTTATTAACAACGAGAAGCGGCAGAAAATACAGAGCGTTAAGAAATCCCCACAGCATAAATGTCCAATTCGCACCATGCCAGAAACCTGAAAGCAGGAATATGATAAATGTATTTCTGATTTTCATACCCAATCCGCCACTGCTTCCCCCTAAAGGGATGTACACGTAATCTCTGAACCAAGACGAGAGCGAGATATGCCACCGTCTCCAGAACTCTGCAATATCTCTTGAAAAATACGGAAAAGCAAAATTCTTCAGAAGCTCAATACCAAATAATCTCGAAACTCCTAAAGCAATATCCGAATATCCCGAAAAATCGCCGTAGATCTGGAATGCAAATAAGACTGCACCTATTATCAATGTTACAGGATTTTGATTTTCATAATTATTGAAAATATCGTTTACTAAAGGAGCACAGTTATCGGCAATAACCATTTTTTTGAAAAACCCCCAAAGGATCTGCCTCATCCCATCAGCAGCCTGTTCATAAGTGAAAACTCTTTTTTTCTGAATCTGTGGCAGCAAATGCGTTGCCCTTTCTATAGGACCAGCCACCAATAGTGGGAAATAACTCACAAAAACAGCATAGTCTATAAAATTTTGCTCAGCCTTAATCCGCTTTTTGTAGACATCGATAATATAAGATAAACCATGAAAGGTATAAAATGAAATTCCGACAGGAAGAACTATATTCAGCAGCCACATATTTGTCTGAAAACCAAATCCTGACAGCAAATCACTGAAACTTTCTGTAAAAAAGTTGTAATATTTGAAAAAGCCTAAAAATCCCAGATTAATTCCTATACTGAGAATAAGCCAGAATTTCGCCGCTTTTTTACTTCTACTCTCTTCAATTTTAAGAGCAGAGAAATAATCAAGTCCAATCGAAAAGATTAAGAGAAAAAGAAATCTCCAGTCCCAGCATGCATAAAAATAGAAACTGGCTAAAAGCAGAAGCCGGTTCTGATTCTGATATTTCTTGTTGAAAACAAACCAATAAAGAAAAAATACTATCGGAAGAAAAATTAAAAAACTGAGGGAATTAAATAACATAACAGTACAAAAGTTTAAGTAACAAAAGCCTTAGCTGCACGAATTTTAATCCGTTTACTTCACAAAAACTCCCACAAATTTTCCTTCAAATTCCACTACAGTCGGCAAAATCTTCTCCTGCTCGCAGAAATCCTGAAAAGCAGAATTGTCATTTATGTCATCAGAAATAAAAACACCTCCTCTTCGTAATCTCGGATAAAGTGTTTCGTAAGCCCATTTCATTCCTTCGTAAGATTTATCAGAATCGTAATGTACCACATCGATTTCGCTACTTTCCTTTAAAATTTTAGGTAAAGATTCACGATCGGCATGACGGAAAAGCTTCCAGTTTGACCTTAAATGGTCAGGAACCACACAGCCAACGTACTGATCGCCGTTTTGCCCTAAATAAGGCATATCAGAACTGTAAAGAGTTCCGTTTCTTTTTTGTAATGATGTAAGTGTTGCGAAAGAACTCCAGCCGTAAGCAACACCTGTTTCCACAACAGATTTTGCTTTGGCAAATTCACAGGCACTGTATAAAAGTTCCAGAGCTCCCGCACCACCCATCTTTATCGGACAGGCGTTTTGGGTATCTAAAGCTTTTTGAAATTCCTGTGGATATTTTTCTGAGAAAGGCTGAAAATCAAGACTGAACAGTTCCTTTATAGCATGTTTTTGACTTACAGCAATTTGCGAAGCCCAAAGGTTCGTCTTTTCTTTGCCTTTAAACGCGCTGTTCCGGTTAAAAATATTTTTGATTATTTTTCTTCCTAATTCAGGATAGAGATCAGGACGTTTCGCATAGCCAATAAAGGTCTTGAGAACTCGGGTTATTTCGCTCACAGTGTTATTATTAATGGTGCAAAAATAAAGATTTTTATCAGATTGAGCAGAATATTTATCTTTGTGAAAATTTATTAATACAAAGACGCCTCCCTCCTCATGAAGTTTTCCATTTTAATTGCCAATTACAACAACGGAAAGTTCTTTGAAGACTGCTACCATTCTATTATCGCTCAGACTTTTACAGACTGGGAAGCTGTTATTCTTGATGATGCTTCCACAGACGATTCTCTGGAAGTTATTTCTGCTTTGGTAAAAGACGATTGCCGTTTTAAAATTTTCAGGAATGAAGTAAACAGCGGCGTCGGTATAACAAAAAGCAAACTTATAGAACTGTCCAACGGCGACATTTGCGGTTTTGTAGATCCTGATGATGCGATTACTCCCGATGCTTTGAAATCTTCAATTGATGTTTTTAAAAAAGATAAAAAAACTGTTCTCACCTACTCCAGTTTTATGAAATGTGATGAGCATTTAAAGCCTCTCGAACAGTTTAAATCGGGAATGCAGGTGGTGAACAGCGATCCTTATTTTTTCAATTGTCCGGTCCATATTGTTCATTTTGTATGTTTCAGAAAAGATGTTTACGAAAAAACAGAAAAGATGAATTCTGAAATGAAAATTGCCGAAGATCAGGATTTATACTTAAAAATATATGAAAAAGGCAAAGTGAAGTTCATCGATGAAGCCAACTATCTGTACAGAACGCATTCAGGAGGAATTTCTCAAAACGAAAATCTGCCAAAATCACGTGAATATTTTGCCAAAGTGATCTTTAATGCAATGAAAAGAAGGAATCTTACAACCATTAACGGTAAGAAAATTCCTGAAAAGTATTCTAATCCGAAAGAAATTTATGATCTTTTGGAATACCAGAACTCGATTCCTTTCAGAATCATGAAAAAAATGAAGATCCTGTTTCAATAAAAACGATGATGATGAATAAAAAAACAAAAGTGCTTTTCAGGCAGCGATCCATGGAAATGGGCGGCGTGGAAAAAGTAATTCTCAGCATGCTCAATGGTCTTGATAAAGAAAAATTCGACATGACCATTTGTCTGAATATCAATCAGGGCGAGTTGCGAAATGAAATTCCGGTGCATGTAAGAAAAGTTTTTATCGGTGAAGGCCGCGAGAATTTTTCTAAAAACGGTTTGATTCAGAAAATTCAGCTGGCGAAGAGAAAAATAAAGCTGGATAAGGCTCACAAAAACCCAAAAGTTTCTGCAAAAATTTTAAATGATAATTTCGATGTGGAAATCGCACCTACGTACGCTACTTTTGCAGCAGTTTTAAATTCATCCAATAAAAATTCAAAAAAAATAGGTTGGTTTCATTCAGATATTACTTTACCGAAACTTCAGCCTTTGGTTCCGGAAATTTTGAAACAGATTCCACAGTTTGATTATTTTATTTTCGGATCTCAGCAGACTAAAGATATTTTAATTGAAACTTATCCCAATCTTCAGATTCCAGAAAATCAGGTTGTGCGAAATGCGATTCCGATTGAAGAATTAAAGAAAAAATCAGAAGAATTTACACCTGACTTTCCACAGAAACCTGTTTTTGTGTCGGTGGCAAGACTTCACAGCAGGAAAGGTTTTCATAAACTCATGGATGCCCACGCAAAACTTTTAAAAGACGGTTTTGATCAGCAGATTATTGTAATCGGCGACGGTGAAGAAATGTCGAATTTAAGAAAACAGGCAACTGAATTAGGTGTTACTGACAGTTTTAAATTTTTAGGATCACTTTTAAATCCTTATCCTTATGTTAAAAACGCAGATTTTTTCATTTTACCATCAGAATCAGAAAGCTGGCCTCTAATTATCGCCGATTCTTTGATTTTACAGAAACCGATCATCTCTACCAACGTTGGCGGAATTCCTGAAATGATTGTTCACGACAAAACCGGTTACCTCATCAATTATGAAGCAGATGAAATGTATTCAGCCATGAAAAAATTTATGACTGAACCGGAATACATCGCAAAGATTAGGGCAAATCTGGTGGATATCGAAAAACTGTTTGACAATCAGCAGATTTTTGACGCTGTTGAAAATATCATTATTAACTTAACAAAAAATTAGAAATGCTTCTTTTATACCGATTAGTTCTAAAACTCCACACATCGTATCAGTTTATGATTCAAAGGATATATTTAAAGGTATGTATCGCAAAAGGACTGAAAGTAGGCAAAAATGTGAGATTTGTAGAAGTTCCGGAGTTTGGTACAGAGCCTTTTTTAATAGAAATCGGAGATGAGACTACGTTTTCAAACAATATCCGTTTTGTAAATCATGACGGCGGACAAAACGCACTGCATTTTTTTGAAAAATATAAGGACGTGAGAACTTTCGGAAGAATAAAAATCGGGAAACAGTGTCTCATTGGCGCAGACACCATCATTATGCCGGGCGTGGAAATGCAGGACAACTGTATTCTTGGAGCCGGCTCAATTTTAACGACATCGATGCCCAAAGGAACTGTTTTTGCCGGTGTTCCTGCAAAATTTATCTGTACGATTGAGGAGTATGGTGACAAACTGCTGGCCAATAATGTGATGTATCCGCGTGATCTGGAACCTACACGAGAGCTTTTGGAAGCACATATCAAAGCCCATCTTCCTCATATTTATAAACCTGTCAGGAAATAATATGTAGAAAATGCAGAAATCTTAATATGACAATCGAAACCTGTTAAGACAAATAAAAAAACATTTACACGAAAAAATGAAAAAGAAAAAAATTCTCATCAGAATCGGTTCTCTCCGTCACGGTGGAGCAGAAAAAGTTTTGGTTACTTTTCTTAAAAATCTTCCGCAGGACAAGTATGAGATTGATCTTCTTCTTAATTTATATTCAGGAAAATATCTGAAAGATGTTCCGGACTGGATTAATATTATCTATCTGAATAAAGGCGAAATGATCACCACCAACCGACTTCAGGATCTTCCCAAAAAAGCGGCACGGGTGATTTATCAAAAAGCTTTAAAAAAATGCCCAAACCTACTCTACAAAGGAAAACTTCAGAATAAAAAATATGATGTTGAATTCGCAGCCATCCACGGAATGCGGGATGAAATTTTGAATTCTCCTTTAAAATCATCGAAAAAAATAGTCTGGATTCATAACGATCTTTCAGAAGTAAAAGGTTATAATGAAGATGAAATTAAAAAATTCTTCGAATTTGATAAAATTATGGTGATTTCAGAAAAAATTGAGAAACTTTTCCATGATTTAGCTGAAAGTGAAACTGAAAAACAAAAAATCGTAAAAATTTACAATCCTTTAGATACTGAAGAAATTATCAGGAAGTCGGAAGATGGAAGTCGGAAGTCAGAAGTCGGGAGTCGGAAGTTGGGAGTTGGAAGTTGGGAGTTGGAAGACACAAAAACTTCAAATTCAAATTCTGAACTTCACACTCCCAGCTTCCCGCTTCCCGCTTCCAACTCCCAACCTCCTACCTTTATTTCCGTAGGAACTGTTTTTCCTCAAAAAGGTTTCGACAGACTTCTGAAAGTGCATAAAAAGCTTTTAGATGAAGGTTTTCAAAATAAAATTTTAATCGTTGGTGACGGCTACGATTTTGAAAATATCAAAAAGCTAAAAACCGAACTCGACGTTGATAATACCGCAACAATGCTGGGGTTTACAGACAATCCTTATCCTTATTTTAAAAAAGCGGATTTTTATATTTTAAGTTCCAGATATGAAGGCTTTCCGACCGTTTTGTTTGAAGCGATTACTCTGAAAAAGAAAATTATTGCTACCGATGTTTCAGGCGTGAGAGAAATGCTGAATAATGGTGAATTAGGTCTGATTGTGGAAAATTCTGAAAACGGAATTTACGAAGGAATGAAAACCGCCATTACCGACAAAACATTTTTCAATTCGCATCTGGCAAAGCTCAGTCAGGCAGAAATGCCTTTTAATCTTGAAAATTCGGTTCAGAAAATTGCATCTATACTTGATGAATTATAAATAAATTGTAATTTTAAAACTGAATCAGATTTTTCTACATTTGTTTTATGGCAGATCAACACTCTACTATTCAAAAAGATTTTTACCGTGAAAGCGGAAAATGGCTTTCAACTTTTCAGATTTGGACCAAATGTCTGAATCCCAATCTACATTTTATTTACATTTTAAGAAAAGCTCAAAAATACAGCAAAATGCCTGTTTTAGGCCTATACTGGCGAATTGTTCTCCGTCATTTTCAGATTAAATATGGTTTCCAGATTTACCCTGAAACAGAAATTGGAGAAGGATTTTATCTCGGGCATTGGGGAAGCCTGGTCATCAATCCCAAAACTAAAATCGGTAAAAACTGTAATATTGCTCAGGGAGTTACCATCGGGCAACAGAACAGAGGCAAAAACGAAGGTTATCCTGTAATTGGTGATCAAGTCTGGATTGGTTCCAATGCTGTAATTGTGGGAAAAGTGATCATCGGAAAAAATGTTTTGGTAGCTCCGAACGCTTATGTTAACTTTGATGTGCCGGATAATTCTGTAGTGGCAGGGAATCCGGCAAAAATTTATCCTAATCAGGACGCTACAGAAGGTTATATAAATAATCAGATCTGAAAATATTAAACATTGTTAAAAAAATTTTTATACTGAAACAAATAAAGTAGATTTGTATAATTATTGATTATACCTATTAGAAAAGAAAATAATTTAAACGAAACAAATAATTATAACCTTTAAATATTTATTTTTATGTCACAATCGTACGAAGTTATTTTCGAAAACAACAGAAAGTGGGTAGAGTCTAAGTTAGGAGACAACCCTGATTTTTTCAGTGAATTGGCAAGCGGTCAGACACCTGATTATCTTTACATCGGATGTTCAGACAGTAGAGCTACAGCTGAAGAACTGATGGGGGCAAAGCCAGGGGAAGTTTTTGTGCACAGAAACATTGCCAACGTTGTAAATGCTTTAGATATGAGCGCAGCTTCTGTAGTAGAATACGCAGTATCTCATCTTAAAGTGAAGCATATCATAGTATGTGGCCATTACAACTGTGGTGGGGTGAAAGCAGCCATGACTCCTCAGGATTTGGGAATTCTTAATCCCTGGTTAAGAAACATCCGTGATGTTTACAGAATTCATCAGGCAGAGCTGGACGGTATCGAGGATGCCGATAAGCGTTATGACCGACTGGTAGAATTGAATGTACTCGAACAGTGCATCAATGTTATCAAAATGGCATGTGTACAGGAAAGATACATCGCAGAAGAGTATCCTGTTGTACACGGATGGGTTTTCGATATGAGAACGGGTAAAATTATTGATCTTGAAATCGATTTCGAAAAAGAATTGAAAGACATCCAAAAGATCTATAATCTTAGCGAAGATTCCTGGACGATGAGCAGAAGAACTCTTTAAAAATCTTAGAAAAGAATGAAAATCTGGAGCACGATCACATTACTCATTGTATTGAACTTTACAGCCTTGCCAAGCATCGCTGCGGTTCTGAAATGGGATTTGGTGAAAACCAATGTGGTGGTGAATGAAGAAGAAACTCATTCTCATTATTCATCATTCTTATCTGTTGTTGAAAAGACGCTTCCAAAAACCCTCAGCGTGTATGATCACCTGAAGTTTTTTGAGCCAGATTCTGAAGGTGCACTTTTTGTGCAGACCGATGACCGCAGTCATCTGTCGCCTTACCTCAATATATTTTCACCTCCTCCAGAGGCCTAGATAAATTTGCAGTGTATTAATAATCCATTTAATGCACTGCTTTTACTTTATAATATGCCGCTCATCCAGCGGCAATTCGTCCATATTTCAAAATTTTTTTAAACATTTTTTCAGCCATGAAAAAAAATAAAAGTTTCTCAGGAGGGATCAAAGAAAATCTGCCTTCAGGTTTAGTGGTTTTCTTAGTTGCCCTTCCTTTGTGTCTGGGTATCGCATTAGCTTCAGGTGCACCGCCGTTATCAGGTGTCATTGCGGGTATTGTAGGTGGTATAATTGTAGGCTCATTAAGCAACTCAAACATTTCAGTTTCCGGACCTGCAGCAGGTCTTACAGCTATTGTTTTAACTGCAATCACAGATTTGGGAGCATTTGAACTGTTTCTTTGTGCAGGCATTATCGCAGGACTTATTCAGCTTGTCTTAGGTTTCATTCGTGCAGGCAGTATTTCTAATTATTTTCCAAATAATGTAATTGAAGGAATGCTCGCAGCCATCGGAATTATTATTATTTTAAAACAGATTCCGCATGCGGTAGGTTTTGATAAAGATTACGAAGGTCATGAATCAATATTTGACAACGGAATTAATTTTAATTATTTCTCCGAACTTATCCGTGCTATTCATCCCGGAGCCATTGTTATCACAGTGATTTCACTTGCAGTACTATTGTCATGGGACCGAATCCCCGCTTTAAAGAGGCTTAAAGTTCTCCCCGGAGCATTAGTAGCTGTTACGATAGGAATTTTGTTGAATGAGATCTTTAAATCAACGGGCAGTTCTTTGGCTATTGGGAAAGAACATTTAGTTTCACTTCCGGTTCCAAAAAATTTAGATGATTTTAAAAATTATATAACCCTTCCTGATTTCGCAGGCTTTCTCAACTGGAAAGTTTGGCTTACGGGAGCAACCATTGCCGTTGTGGCTTCTATTGAAACACTATTGTGCATAGAAGCATCAGACCGTCTTGATATGCAGAAAAGAATTACAGATACCAATCTCGAATTAAAAGCCCAGGGACTCGGAAATCTTGTAAGTTCGTTTATAGGCGGACTGCCGATGACATCTGTTGTAGTAAGAAGCTCTGCTAATGCAAATGCGGGAGCTACTTCTAAAGCATCAACAATCATTCATGGTGTCTTGCTTTTAATCTGTGTTTTATCAATTCCAGTTGTCTTAAATCTGATTCCATTTGCAACTTTGGCGGCGGTCTTACTTCTTGTAGGGTATAAACTTGCAAAGCCGGCTACATTCAAACACTTCTGGCAACTGGGCAAATTTCAGTTTATTCCGTTTGTAGCCACTGTAGTGGCTGTTGTAGCAACAGATTTGCTGAAAGGCGTGGGCATTGGTCTTGCAATTTCAGTATTTTATATTCTTCAGGGAAATATGAAACGTGCCTATTATCTGAGTAAAGAAAAACTGGACGACGCAGATGAAATCACTATTAAACTGGCTGAAGAAGTTTCATTTCTTAATAAAGCAGCCATCAAAAAAACACTGAAAAACATTAAACCTAACTCTAAAGTTATTTTTGACGCCAGATCAACAGCTTATATTGCCACAGATGTGCTGGAAATGATTCAGGAATTTGCCAACATCAGAGCGAGTGAAGAAGATATTGAAGTAGAATTACTCGGTTTTAAAACTTCCTATAAAGATTATGAGACCGACGAAAATTCTCATATTGTGATTACACACAAAAGAGCGATGTAGCGGAATGTTGGGTGCTCGGTGCTGGATGCTGGGTGTTATATATTTAGACGATTGAGGATATTCAGATTTCAAATATTCAATTTAAAAAAAGACCATTTCAAAGTTTTAGAAATGGTCTTTTTTATTTATTTTCCGTTAAATGCAGACATTGTATTGCCAATTCCTGCAAAGACGAAAGACAAAGATGCTTTGGCAAATTTTTCAATTCTTTCAGAAAGCTTTTCAGATTCCTCAGCATTCCACGTTCCTAAAACATAATCTACCTGTCTGCCTTCAGAAAATTCAGCGGAAATTCCAAATCTTAAACGAGCATAATTTTGAGTCTGAAGAACTTCGTTGATATTTTTTAAACCATTGTGTCCAGCATCAGATCCTTTCATTTTCATTCTTAAAGTTCCGAAGGGAAGTGCAAGATCATCGGTGATAATCAAAACATTCTCCAAAGGGATATTTTCTTTCTGCATCCAGTATTTAACGGCATTTCCGGAGAGATTCATGTAAGTATCAGGTTTCAGAACAAAAACTTTTCTTCCTTTATATTTTCCTTCAGCCATCCAGCCAAAATTAGTTGTGTTGAATGATACTTCTAATGTCTCAGCAATTTTTTCAGCTACTTTAAAACCAATATTATGACGGGTATTTTCATACTCAACTCCTTTATTTCCTAATCCTACGATAAGGTATTTCATTCTATTTTTTTTGCAAAATTAAATTTTTAAAAATAAAAAAACCTCATCTTATAAAAGATGAGGCTTGGTTTGTGTAAAAACTTTGTTCTTATTGTGGCTTGTAGATGTAATTAATTCCAAAACCTTTAGTCATATACGTCTGTGGATCGTATGTATAATTGGTTGTAAATACAACCGGAGTAGGAATAGGAATCATCAGATCGGTAATCGTCATTCTTCGCGGATTGTTGATTGATAAGCTGTGGCTTTTCTCATCATTTACTCTTGTAGAAAGTAAGTGAGAAATTTTGTAAGCAAAAGGCAACAGTGTATGAGGATTAATCTGTGTATCTAAAGTGAAATATTCATACTTGTATTTCTCAGTAGCTGCTCCGAATGTCCCTGCATTAATTGGCCCGTAGTTTCTTTCTACTGTAGCAATATTGTCACCCGAATAAACATAGTTTGAAACTGAATACATTGTATAATCAAACGGCACTCCTGTAATTTCCTCACCGTTTCTCATGGTGATTTTGCTTAGCTTATCTGTACCGGTTGCGTATTCAAGGTTATAGATTTTTTTATATTTTTTATCAACTACCCAAGGTAATGCAGGTACAGTACCTCCTGGCGGAATTTTCTTCACATAAGTGATTCTGTTTTCTGCGATAATCGTAAGTCTGCCACCAGCGCCGTAAGTAAGCAACTGCGTGTAAGCCACACTGTCGGCATCCAGGGCACCGTTTTTATCTTCATCTAAAAATCCGTAGAATGTAATCTTGCTGACTTTATCACCACTCCACATCAGATCTGTTACTGATCTTGTATATTTTCCTTTTGTAAGAACTTTAGAAAGCAAAAGACCGTTGTAACGGTATTCTGCGATGGTATCAGAATCTGTAATTTCTCTAAATAAAGATCTCGGCCCGATAAGACCACTGTTTTCGTTAAGGTCGATCAGCGGATTTCCTTCTTCATCCACCAAATCTTTACAGGAGTGTACAGAAGACAAACCTGCAACCAGCAATATAAAATAGAAGAGTTGTTTCATTTTCAAAGAGATTACTTATATTTTCCACAAATATAATTTTTTTTTAAATAAGAAACACTTTCTAATGCAGAATGTCGCAAAATAATATTAAAAATTTAAAGAATTGAATATATCGGTGTAATAACTGCTTCTTAAACTTAAAATATTTCAGGTTTTAAATTTAAAACAACACTATTCACGATATCATTTAAGTCAGTTAAAAACAAAATTCAGATTTACTTCAACATAAAAGCTGCCCGTAAAGACAGCTTTCAATGGATAATTTAAAAATTCCCGAACATTATCATTGAATTAAGTTCTATTCAATTTCTCTTGTTTGAAAATCATTTTTAGCTAAATTATAATGCTTTGTAAAGATATTTCTGCATCTGACTCTGATCTGAAACAGGATAATTCTGAGAATCATACAAATAAGTGTACGCTCCCGGAATTGCTGGGATTGGAGCAGGATTTATAATATTAAAGGTCATCACATTGTTGGCTGAAAGTGAGCAAAAATTAGCAGGGTGTAACAGACTCCAGGTTATAAAAAATGCTTTAGGTAGTGTAGTGTAAGGATTAATTTTGGTGTCATACCCGTCAAAATTATACGAAGTACTCATATATACAGTCGACATATCCGGCACACCTGTAGGACTCGTCATCCCGTTTTCTATAGCTACCTTAGTGATGTTGTCACCGCTATTTGTAAGTGTGTAATTGGTAAAATGAGTATAGGTTGTCCCTGCTTTTTTCTTTTCAACAATTTTTGTCATTTTTCCTGAGCCATCGTACGTGTAAGTGTATTCACTGTTGAAGCTGGGTATTGATCCAGCCATTGTTGTACATGTTGTATAATTTATTTTCCCGCTTGAATCATAGGTCAGATTGTATTCGTAAGACAGGCTGTTTGCCGGAACGGAACCATTAACTTCCTGTTCAAATTTAACTCTATAAATTTTACCTGATGTATAAGTCACTCTTCCAATCAGAAAAGAACTTGGCCCGCTCGCTTCTTTGAAAACTGCTTTTTCCAAAGTAGTTCCCGTGGTAAAATACTCCTGATTCGTTACATTGTTTACTGTAACTTTGTGTAAAATTCGTGGTCCAGAAATAGTTGGCGTTCCACCGCCACCACCGCCTGACGGATTGTTCGGATTGTTCGGATTGTTAAGATTATTGTTGATAGGATCTGCGGTAGTATTATCGCAGGAAAAAAGGAAACCGAGAAGCAATGTTGCCACACCAGTAATAAATTTGTTTTTAGTCATAAGTTTTTAATTATTCAGACACAAATATAATTTATTTTCAATACGATGTGATTTTTTTTACACTATTAACAAAAAAAATCTAAAACGAATTTTAGATTTTTATTTATTTGCAGAGCAATAGATTAATTTCCTAAGATAGCTTTCAGAAGAATATTCACCTCATCCACATTTTTCACTTTATCCTTCCGCATCATGAGATTATTTCCTTCTTTGCCTGCCTTTTCTTTCAGTTGAGCACGGGCAGGATTTTGAGTAAGATAAGAAATTATATTTCTGAATTTTTCGGTCTGATAAAATTTATCCTGAGGATTAGACGGGAAATACCCTAAGAAAATTCCGTTTTTCATTACAATTTTTTCGAAACCGATTTCTGCAGCGAGCCATTTCAGGGCAACACTTTTCAAAAGATTAACCACCTCTTCCGGCAATTTGCCAAAACGGTCTTTCAGTTCCGCTTCAAATTTTTCCAAATCACTTTCATTGTCGATATCAGCTAATTTCTGATAGAGCAACAGTCTTTCTTCGGTGCTAGAAACATAGGAATCCGGCAACATCAGTTCTAAATCGGTTTCGATGTTGACTTCTTTTACGGTTTTAAACAATTTCTTACGGTCTTCTTCATTTTCAAATAAACTTCCGAATTCATCATCGTCTTTCAGCTCTTCCAAAGCTTCCTGCATCATCTTCTGATACGTTTCAAAACCCATTTCATTGATGAAACCACTCTGCTCGCCGCCCAAAAGATCTCCGGCTCCACGGATTTCCAGATCTTTCATTGCAATCTGAAAACCGCTTCCCAAATCTGAAAACTGCTCGATTGCTTCAAGCCTTTTTTTAGCGTCAGATGTGATCATGTCAAATGGCGGTGTGATGAGGTAACAAAAAGCTTTTCTGTTGCTACGTCCCACTCTTCCCCGCATCTGGTGAATATCTGCCATCCCAAAACGTTGCGCATCATTTATGAAAATGGTGTTGGCATTAGAAACATCTACACCACTTTCTACAATGGTTGTGGAGACGAGAACGTCGTATTTTCCGTCCATAAAATCAAGAACGTTCTGTTCAAGCTGTTTACCTTCCATCTGGCCGTGACCGGTGATCACTTTTGCATCCGGAACGAGACGCTGAATTAAACCTGCGATATCTTTCAGGTTTTCAACTCTGTTGTTGATAAAATAGACCTGCCCGTCACGTTGAAGTTCATAGGAAACCGCATCACGGATAATTTCTTCATCCCAACCTACAATCTGTGTTTCTACAGGCTGACGGTTTGGTGGTGGCGTTTTAATAACCGACAAATCGCGCGCTGCCATCAGAGAAAATTGCAAAGTACGCGGAATTGGCGTCGCTGTAAGAGTAAGCGTATCTATGTTTGCCTTTAAAGTTTTCAGTTTATCTTTAACTGCCACTCCAAATTTGTGCTCTTCATCAATGATTAAAAGGCCAAGATCTTTGAATTTTACTTTTTCTGATGCCAGCTGATGTGTTCCGATCACAATATCAACTTTTCCGTCTTTCAGACCGGCGATGGTTTCTGCCTTTTGCTTAGCCGTACGGAATCTGTTCAGATAAGAAACATTTACCGGAAAATCTTTCAGACGTTCTTTAAAACTGCGGTAATGCTGAAACGCCAAAATCGTGGTCGGAACCAAAATCGCCACCTGTTTACTGTCTGTCGCTGCTTTGAAGGCGGCACGAATTGCAATTTCTGTTTTACCAAAACCTACGTCACCACACACTAAACGGTCCATCACGGTTTCTGCTTCCATGTCGTTTTTCACGTCGATGGTTGCTTTTTCCTGATCAGGTGTGTCTTCATAGATAAAACTCGCCTCCAGTTCGTTTTGAAGGTAAGAATCCGGTGCAAAAGAAAATCCTTTGGCTGTTTTCCGCTCGGCATACAATTTTATTAAGTCAAAAGCGATCTGTTTTACCTTGGCTTTTGTTTTTTGTTTTAATGATTTCCAGGCAGGTGAACCCAGTTTACTTAAAACTATTTCTTTCCCATCCGGACCGTTGTATTTTGAAATTTTATGAAGAGAATGAATGCTGACGTACAGAAGATCTCCGTTTTTATACGTTAATTTAAAACATTCCTGCACTTTTCCGTCATTGTTTACTTTTACCAGACCCATAAATTTTCCGATACCATGATCGATGTGGGCAATGTAGTCACCGACTTTCAGAGACATCAGATCTTTCAGAGTAAGCTGTTCAGATTTGGCGAAAGAATTTTTGGCTTTATAACGCTGATATCGGTCGAATATCTGATGATCGGTATAAACAATTATTTTACTGTCGGGATCTACAAAACCTTCATGAAGTTCAGATTTAAAACTTTTAAATTTAATTTCGCGCTTCCCGATATCGCCTCTTCCCAAATCTTCAAAAATAGACTCCAGTCTTTCTTTCTGCTTGTCGCCGGAGAATGAAATCCACATTTCAAATCCTGCTGCTTCTTTCTCTTCCAAATCTTCGACAAGAAGTTCAAAATTTTTGTGAAATGAAGGCTGTGCAGTCTGACTGTAAACGATGGATGACTGATCCGGGATTCCCGATGCAGCAGTGCTGGAAAAATCAACGGTCTTAAACTTTTTATATTCAAAAAGAAAATCTTCATCTGAAATAAATAATTCCTGTGGAGACCTGTGAGCGATATCTTTACTTAAACCTTCAAATTTCTCCAGAGCTTTTTCGTAGAAAGTTCTGATTTTTGATTTGGAAGATTCAAGATTTTTAGATACAATGAGGGATTCTTTAGGCAAAATTTCGAGGAGAGAAACTTTAGTTCCCGAAACTGAAAAATTCATATTTGACACAAGTTGAAAACTTTCAACCTTTGAAACCGAAAGCTGTGTTTCGATGTCAAAAGTTTTAATATTTTCCACTTCATTTCCGAAGAAGGTTATTCTGTAAGGTTTTTCGTTGGAAAAAGAAAAAACATCCACGATCCCACCACGTACAGAAAATTCGCCCGGCTCGGAAACAAAATCGATCTGATTGAACTGGTAATGATTGAGCAATTCATCCACAAAATCAAAATCTAGCTGATCGCCTACTTTTATATGGTGTGAAATGGCTTTAAAATCTTCTTTCTTTAAAACCTTTTCAGACAAAGCTCCGGCATAGGCAACAATCATTTTAGGATATTTCCCGGCATTGATTTTATTTAAAACCTCGGTGCGGAGAACCAGATTGGCATTCTGTGTTTTCTCAACCTGATAAGGCTCGAGGTGAGTAGCAGGAAAATAAAGCACTTTTTCTTTCCCCAAAAGATCTTCCATTTCGGTGCTTACATACAATGCATCTTCTTTATCATCAATTATATATAAGACAGTTTTTTTCTGCGTGAGAAAAAGTTCTGCTGTAAATATTGAAACCGCAGAACCTGCAAAACCTTTTACAGAAACGTGATTTTGCTGTTGTAAAGTGGTAAAAATATCTTTTCCAAACTCATTCTTGAGAAAAGCAGGAAGTAAAGTTTCGCTTATTTTTTTTAGCTGCATAATAATATTGGTGTCAACGACAAAAGCGATTTCAAGAATTGTTCCTGAAATCGTTACTGAATGCAAAAATACGCAAATTAATATTTAAGAAAAATTCATCTTCCCGGTTTTGAGATTTAAGCAGTAAAGATTACATTCGTGAAAATATTTGTTATGAATTTAAAATTTATCCCTTTAATGCTCATTTTACTGGCATTGATTTCCTGCGAAACAGATTACGTAAACAATTCCAGAGTTTTTGTGGAAGGGAAAATCACTTCCAATAATCAGCCCGTGAGCAAAGCATCAGTTTCACTGGAAACGTTCTCTTATCCAATCTCAAATGCAATTACAAAAAGTGATGGGTCTTTCGAAATGGGTGCACCGGATGTTGCAGAGACAGTTCATCTCTATTTAGGTAAAAAAATAATCAGTTTTACTACAGATTCAGAAGATTGTACGATAGCACAGGATTCTTTATCTATAGTACTTCCGGAAAATTTTAGTCACGTGAAATTCTCAAACATAACGATCAAATAATGAAAAGATTTCTACTATCAATCACAGTTTTTTGTTTTGCTCTGTCATTCGGTCAAAAACCACAGCCATCTTTGGGAATTGATGTGGTAAGTGTAACTCCGATGGGCGACAACTATCTAAAAGACGGCGTAAAAAACTTTTTCGGCTTCGGACTGACGTTTCAAACTGTATTCAAGCGAAACATGGGATTTGGTCTGGAACTAAGCCAGGCTTTTTCTGAGGTGAAGAACAAAAGTGTTTACGGGGACTTGGAAAAACCACAACTTACCAATTTCTCCGCCTATTTTCTTTATAAATACCCTTTTAAAAACGGATTAAACGTGCAGGGTCAGATTGGAGCCGGAATCATGAGGCTCAGTAACCTATCTCAGTATGTTGATGATGATTACAGAGAAACTGCTGCTGGATTTTTGTTAGGAACTGAGATTTCTTACAAATTTCCAAAGAACAAAATTGTTGAAGTTTTTGCTTCGCCTAAAATTTATTTTTACAATTCTCAGATAAAATTTGATGACAGTGATCTTAGCAGGTATTATTCCAGATCTCAATTGCTTTACATTAATGTTGGTGTCAGGCTGAATTTAAATGAGAAATAATTTTTATTATCTAAACTTTGAGAAAATCAAGTACCATATTTCTATTTAATCTGAAGAAATGCACGAGCAATTATTCTTATTAATTTCTAAAATTCACCCAATTATTATAAATTTCCGTTAAAAACTACCTAATGCTTACCGCTTCGGCACATCGTTTGAAAATGACTTTAGCCTAACCAAACTATTTAAGTTTTATGAAAAATTTAATGAAAATTTTCGGTGTCTTAGTGCTTGTGATGTTCACAGCGATCAGTTTATCTTCTTGCAAGGACGACGACGATCCGGCAGATAATGATTTTTTTGCAGGAACCTACAAGGGAAGTGTTTCTTACAATGGAGATGGCAATAATATCAGCACCAACGAAGGAAGTGTATTTGTAACTAAGATTGCGAGCGGAACTAAATACAATTTCGCATTCAGCAACGGAATTCCTGACCTGAACGGACTTGAATTTCAAAAAACAGGCGACAACTCATTGGTAATGGTGGGATCAAACGCTTTGGTTTACGTAAGAATCGACAACAATGATTTAAAGATTGCGTACAGTAAGGACGGTAAAACATGGACCGCCAACTGTAACAGATAATCTTATAGAATTTAAAATTTTAAAACCTGCTTCAATACTGATGCAGGTTTTTTTATGAAATAGATTTAAACTTTTGATGTTGTGTTTGTTATGATGAATATTTATTTTATATTTGATTTGAAATTTTAAAAAAAATACATGAAGAATTTAATTAAGGTCCTGTTTCTCATCATCGGATTGGGAATTGCTCAGGCACAGCAAGTGGCTCCCGCAACAAAAACTGCTCCTAAAACAGCACAGACAACAAAAGCTGCTGCACCCAAACCAGCCGCAAAACCTGCTGCAAAGCTTAAAAAAGACGGAACTCCCGACAAACGATACAAGGAAAACCAAAAACTGAAAAAGGACGGAACGCCTGACAAAAAATTCAAACAGAACAAATAATCACTTCCTTTTTGTGAAAAATACAGACTAACCGATGACATTCATCGGTTTTTTGGTGGAATGAAACGGCTTTATTTATAAATTTGAACCATGCTAAATTTCCTCAAGAAAAATATCGCTGTTGTCTGGGCTAAAAAACATGTAGCCCAAACTGAAAGTTTCAAAAAAAATGCACCTCAACTGCAGGAAGAGCTATTGCTGTCGTTGGTTCAAACTGCTGAAAAAACACTATTCGGAAGAACTTTTAATTTTGAAGATATCAAAACGGTAAAAGATTTTCAGGACAAAGTAGCCATCAATGATTATGAAGACCTGAAACCGTACATTGAAAAAGTAAAGAAAGGCCAGCGCAGTATTCTTTGGCCGGAAACGCCTGAATATTTTGCCAAAACTTCGGGCACAACTTCGGGTTCAAAATATATCCCGATCTCTAAAGAAGGGATGCCTTTTCAGGTGAAAGGAGCTCAGAGTGCGCTTTTCCATTACATCGCGAAGAAAAACAATGCCGATTTCGTTAACGGAAAAATGATATTCCTGCAGGGAAGTCCGGAACTGGAAGAGGTTTTCGGAATTAAAACAGGACGCCTTTCAGGGATTGTAGCGCATCATATCCCGAATTATCTTCAGAAAAACAGACTTCCAAGCTGGGAAACCAATTTAATTGAAGACTGGGAAACCAAAGTCGACAAAATTGTGGAAGAAACAGAGCACGAAAACATGACTTTGATTTCCGGAATTCCGCCTTGGCTGGTGATGTATTTTGAAAAACTCACCGAGAAGCACGGTAAAAAAATCAAGCAGCTTTTCCCAAATCTTCAATTAATTGTTACAGGTGGCGTAAATTACGAGCCATACAAAGATAAAATGGAATTTCTTTTGGGAGGAAAAGTTGATATTGTACAGACATTTCCGGCATCGGAAGGATTTTTTGCCTTTCAGGATGATTATACGAAAGACGGACTTTTACTTTTGACCAATCACGGTATTTTCTACGAATTTATTCCATTGGAACAATATGGAAAACCGGATGCCGAGAGATTAACTTTAAAAGATATTGAACTCAATAAAGATTATGCTTTAATTTTAACCACCAATTCAGGTCTTTGGGCTTATTCTATCGGCGATGTGGTCAGGTTTATTGATAAAAACCCACACAGAATTCTGGTGAGCGGAAGAACAAAACATTTTACTTCAGCTTTTGGTGAACACGTTATTGCTTTTGAAGTAGAAGAAGCGTTGAAATCTACCGTTCTGAAATACCCTGCGAAAATTACAGAATTCCACCTTGCTCCACAGGTGAATGCAGGGAGCGAACTTCCTTACCATGAATGGTTTATTGAGTTCGAAGAAGAACCTGAAAATTTAGAATTATTCAAAGAAGAACTCGACAGTCAGCTCAGAAGCAGAAATACTTATTATGATGATTTGATTTCCGGAAATATTTTGCAAAAGCTTAAAATTTCAAAACTTAAAAAGAGTGCTTTTAATGAATATGCCAAATCTCAGGGAAAACTGGGTGGACAAAATAAAATTCCTAGACTCGCGAATGACAGAAAACTGGCAGAATTACTTGAAATTTATAAATTATAATCACATTTTTTCAATTCCCAAAAGATATATTCGAAAAAAATTATAAATTTGAAAAACTAAAAAATTAAAATGAGAGCATCTGTACTAATAAAATCTTCCCTTCTTACATCATTATTCGTGATTTCATCATGTGCGACGACAAAGTATAGCGAAGATATTTCTCAAAACAATTATTCTAATCTTAAAACCGGGAAAATCTACATCGTAGAGAAAAAAGACGGTTCAGCAAAAGAAAAAATACTTTTCAAAAACATTGTTGGTGATAATATCGTAGGTACAAAAGGTAAAAAAGACAGTACAGAAGTTACCATCCCAAAAAGTGCTATCGCATCTGTGAAAGACCGTTCCATAGCAAGAGTAACGGGCGGTGCCGTAGTAATTGGCGCAGCAGCAGTGGCAGCAATCGTGATCAGCTCGAACAGAGCAGATTAAAAAATGATTTAATTTTAATTTAAAATAAATGATAAGTAGCTCTAAATTAATTTTTAGGGCTACTTTTGTATATGATTTCACTCTCTCCGCTGCAGACATTGAAAAATGTTGAGTTCAGAAATCTTCTTACCGGAAGATTTTTTATTGTTTTGGCTTTCAGAATGCTCGCTACATTGTTGGGATGGTGGGTGTATCAGCTGACAAAAGACCCTTTTTCCATCGGACTTATCGGACTTTCTGAAGTGATTCCTGCGGTAAGCTGTGCTTTGTACGCCGGGCACGTTATTGATACCAACGAGAAAAAGAAACTTTTACTGATTTGTACTTACGCTTACGTTTTCCTGATTGGGCTTTTGTTGATTCCGGCATTCTACAGTTCCGAACTTCATTTTACTGGTCATCAGATTACTTATTTTATCTACGCTGTCATCTTTTTTACGGGAATTGCAAGGGCTTTTATCGGACCGATAGTTCCTTCTATGATTCCTAAAATTGTAAAACAAATTAATCTTCCCAATGCGATCACGCTTAATCAGGCAACATTTTTAATTTCATCAGTTTGCGGTCACGCTGCCGGCGGATTTTTGATTGAATTTTACGGAATTAAATGGACCGTTTTAACGGTTGTGATTCTGATTACAGTTTCATCTGTATTTTTCTGGCAGCTCAACAAACAGTTTTCTGAGCATAAAAAAGGAAGTGTAAAAGTAATGGAAAGCATTCGCGAAGGCGTTTCGTACATTTATAAAACCAAAGAAATTCTCGGAGCTTTGTATCTGGATATGTTTGCTGTACTTTTTGGAGGAGCAGTAGCCATGATTCCCGTTTTTGCAACCGATATATTAAAATCCGGAGCAGACGGTTTAGGTTTATTAAACGCAGCTTCAGATATAGGCTCGATGATTATTATAACAACCTTGGCGTTGGTTCCACTCAGAAAAAATCAGGGTAAAATTTTGCTTGTTGCTGTAGCAGGGTTCGGAATTTGCATTATTGGTTTCGGACTTTCAAATTACTATTGGTTATCATTCTTATTCTTAGTGATGAGTGGAATGCTGGATGGAATTTCGGTAGTGATCCGGGGAACCATTGTACAGCTGAAAACTCCTGATCACATTCGTGGCAGGGTTTTGAGCGTAAACTCAATATTCATTATGTCGAGCAACGAAATGGGACAATTTGAAAGCGGTCTGGCTGCAAAACTTTTAGGCGCTGTAAGATCTGTGGTTATTGGCGGGAGTTTAACGGTGCTCATTGCGGTACTCGTGGGAAGCACAAATCCGAAATTAAGGAAAATGCAATATTAAGGCGATAAAATTATTTTTTTTCAACCACAAAGCCTTTTCATTGACAATTTCTTAAATAATCATATCTAAAATTTGTTCAGTACTGTCAATTTATATAAATTTGTTTTTGTTAAATATATAAAATATGAATAAAATTATACTCATTCTCTGCACATTTGTTGCATCAATAGGAGTATCGGCACAGATTACCGCTGGTAAAACGGCTGACAACGAAATTGCGATGATCAATGCTGCTAAAAACGCATCAGACTATGAAGTTATGTTTGCGAAATTTTCAAAATCTACCTCGCTTGAGAAATGGAGGTCATATTATTATTCTGCTGTTGCTCAATACTTAAAAACTGAATCCTTACTCAAAAAGTCTTCCAATCAAGCACTTTTTGAATCTAATGCTTTGGCTCTAAAATATGCCGGAAGCATCGTGGGTGCACAGCCAAACAATGCTGATGTAAAGGTTTTGGTGGGTCTTGCGAGATTGCAGAGAATTCATCTTGATAATTCACCAGATGTACAGAAAGATAAAGAACTTATCATAAAAATTATTTCAGAATCTGAAGCTTTATCTCCGGACAACCCAAGACTTACTCTTTTGAAAGCGGGAATGGCAGCAAAATTTTCTGATCTGAAATTCAACAGTCTGAATTCTGACCAACTCTATGCGAAAGCAGCAAAAGACTTTGAAACTGAAACCTCTCCAAACTGGGG
Organism: Chryseobacterium foetidum; assembly: GCF_025457425.1. Taxonomy (NCBI): domain Bacteria; kingdom Pseudomonadati; phylum Bacteroidota; class Flavobacteriia; order Flavobacteriales; family Weeksellaceae; genus Chryseobacterium; species Chryseobacterium foetidum. The sequence continues at coordinate 2,327,117 of NZ_JAMXIA010000001.1, read as the reverse complement.
CAGACAGCTGATTTCTTCAATTAAATAATCTTCGGATTAACATTAAAACGTTAATAAAAATGAAAAAATATCTATTTATTTTAACCCTTCTCGTTACTCAACTGATGTTTGCGCAGCAAGACTGTGTAACGGCAATCCCGGTATGTAGAGATTCTGATATTGCACTTACACCGGGTGGTGTAGGAAACGTTGAAGAAGCAGAAACGGGGGGATGTCTGAGTGGGGAAAGTAATTCTCTTTGGCTTACCTTCAGCGTCGAGACTGCGGGAACTCTTACTTTCGTGATTACGCCTACCGGACCTGGCGCAAACAATATTGATTACGACTGGGCACTGTACGGCCCAAATCACAACTGTGCCAATGTGAATGCAACACCTCTCAGATGCTCATACGCTGGATCAGGAAGTGCTTTTTTTCCCGTTACCGGTCTGAACATGACCGCTACTGACACTACAGAAAATGCTGGCGGAGATGGTTTTGTGAAATACATTGATGTTTTACCGGGACAGGTTTATTATTTACTTTTAAATAATTTCTCTCCTACCATTGCACCATTTTCTTTATCATTCGGAGGAACAGCAACTTTGCTAACGCCTTTCGACAATAGTTCTGCTCAGGTTTATCAACCCTATCCATTTTTAGAACCAGGTGAAAATCAGGATGGTGAAATTACAATCTGCAGCAATCCGGCAACATTTGATTTCTCAACTTTGTCTGCACAGATTTTAAATAACAACACCAATTTCGTTGTAAAATATTACAGATCTGCTACAGATGCTTTAGATGACTTTAATCCTATCACAACCCCGATTGTTGTGAATGCCGCAAATACTTATACGTATGCAATATCTTATGTAGACCCAACTCAGCCAACAAGTTTCCTTAATCAGTGTAGGGAATTTAATACTATTAATTTCTTAGATAAATCTTTCCAGCTTACACCGGTTACACTTACAGAATGTAGTAATAACAATACCGGAACAGCAACATACGATCTTACTGCCGCAGCCATTGGCGCTACTCCTAACCTTACTTTGCAGTATTACCCATCAATGGCAGCACTGAACGCCGGCACAAGCCAGATTACCGTTCCGTATGCTTATACAGCTGCTGCAGGTTCCGTATTTGTAAAAGCCACCAATGAGTTTGACTGCGTAACGATTGTTGAAATAAAACTGACATTCCATCCTACTGTTTCTGTGACTGAGGCTACTCTCAGAGCATGTTTCATCGAAGGCAATCCTTCAACAGGACTTTTTAACCTTGAAAGTGCAGTCGTAAACTTAGACAGTGGAACAACCAAAGAATATTATCCGTCTGAAACAGACGCAATCAATCAAACGAACAAGATTTTAAATTTCGGAACATATACCGCTCCTAACGGTGTTGTATACGTGAGAGTAATGAATGGAAACGGTTGCTATACAGTTGCCAAAGTTACTTTAATTGTGATTCCTCCGGTTTATTCGACTGTCTTGGTTGATAAAGTAATCTGTATGGAAGACAAAACCACCCTTGACGCAGGACCTGGTTTTGATGGATATGAGTGGAGCAACGGTGAAACTACACAGTCAATTTCTGATGTAGGTGTAGGAACATATTGGGTGAAATTACAGACAGGTGACTGCTGGGCAAAACAGGAAGTTAAAATATTTCCTTCTGAGCAACCAGTGGTCTCAAACATTGAAATTTCCAATAATACTATTACAGTATTTACAGTGGGAGGAACGCCGGCATACAGCTATTCACTAGATAATAACAACTGGCAGGACTCGAATATATTTAAAGATCTGAGTAGAGGCGATCATACAATATATGTAAAAGATGCTTATGACTGTGAGCCGATTGTGGTGAATGTAGTTGTTCCGAACATTATCAATGTTATTACACCAAACGGAGACGGCATAAATGATGTAATTGATTATTCCGCACTGTCTAACAAAAAGAATTTAATTCTGAATATATACGACAGATACGGAACAAAAATTCATCAGGCAGACAAAATGAACAATTTCAAATGGGACGGTACTGTAGGTGGTAAAAAAGTACCTACCGGAACCTACTGGTATTCGGTTACATGGAATGAAAATAATAAGAATAGCACTCCAATCAAATTTTCAGGATGGGTAATGTTGAAAAACAGAGAATAAATTACCAAATCAATAATAGAAAGCCGCATTTTTTGTGCGGCTTTTATTTTCTTTAAACAAACACAACTCATTAAGTAAAAAAATAATTAACTTTGTTAAAAATTAATTTAAAATGAAAAAACTACTACTCCTTTTTATTTTAATATCATCACAATTATTCTATGCGCAGTCAGATTGTAGTTCTGCCATCCCGATCTGTGGTAATTTAGATATTTCTTACACCCCGAATGGCCATGGCACGCAAGAACTACCAATTACCAATGTTCCACCAACTTTATGCCTGAAAACTGGTGAACATTTCTCGGTTTGGTACAAGTTTACCATTGCTACGTCTGGAACATTTAATTTTATAATTGATGCAAACGTAGATACCAACGATTACGATTTCGCAGTTTATGGACCTGATCCAGACTGTACACCTGCAACGCTTGTAAATCCTATCAGATGTAACTATGCAGGATCTTCACCTACTGGAAATACGGGACTTGCAGCAGTGACTAACACCTATTTTGAAGCAGAACTTAACGTTATTGCAGGACAGGTCTATTATCTTTTGGTAGATAATTTTCAAAGTACTGCCAATGGCTTCTCATTATCTTTTGGTGGAACAGCTACGTTACTTACCCCTTTTGATAATCAGTATGCTCAATCCTATCAGCCAAATCCTTTCATTGCACCTCTACCAATCAAGGTCTGTGAAAACCCAACAATATTTAACTTTAATACTCTTTCTGCAGGCATTATAAACGGAAATCCAAACTTTTCTGTTCAATACTATCTGAATGCATCAAATGCCTTAGATGAGCAGAGTCCGATAAACACGCCGATTTCTGTAAATGTAAATAATGTATACTATTATGCAATAAGCTATGTAGATCCTGTAAATCCCACGAGCTTTCTTAATCAATGTAGAGAATTTGGAACTGTAACTTTTGTTGACCGATCATTTAAGTTGAGCAACGTTACACTTACGGAATGTAACAACAACAACAAAGGGACTGCAGTATTCAACCTTTCCGCTGCTGCAATAAACCCTACTTCAATTCCTAATCTTGTACTCAAATATTATCCTTCGATGACAGATTTGAATGCGGGCACCAATGAGATTATAGCTCCAGGCAGCTACACCTCAAACGAAAAGACTGTCTACGTAAAAGCTACCAATCAGTATGACTGTACTTATATTGCGCAAATTCAACTTAAATTTTATCCAACGATAGTATTAACTCCAGCAACTTTGGAATCTTGCTTTATTGAAACGGCTACTACCACAGCAAAATTTGATCTTACTTCAGCAGTTGTCACAACACAGTCTGGTTTTACAAAAAAATTCTATAAAACCTTAGCGGATGCCAATAACGGAACAAACGAAATTATACCAGCTGACAGCTATATCACAGCAAGCACGGATGTGTATGTAAGAGTTTTTGACACTAACGGATGTTGGGCAATTACAAAAATCACCCTGATTGTACTTCCTCCTGTAAAATCTGCAATCCTTAAAGATAAAACTATATGTATGGAAGACAGAACAACTCTGGATGCAGGACCAGGTTTCCTAAGTTATGAATGGAGTACAGGAGCAACTACATCCAGCATCTCAGGAGTTCCTGTGGGAGCTTACTGGGTGAAGCTTCAGACAGGGAAATGCTTTACTACGCAGAATGTAAATGTTTATCCAAGCGATCAACCTGTTGTTTCTTCTCTAGACATAACAAATAATACGGTAACAATTACTGCTAATGGAGGAAATCCTGCGTATCAATACTCTATCAACGGTACAACGTGGCAGACTTCTAACGTATTCACCGGATTGCCAAGGGGTGAAAATACGTTTTATGTGAAAGATTCTTTTGATTGTGATCCAGTAATTGTGACAGTGACTGTTCCGAACTTGGTAAATGCAATTACACCAAACGGCGATAATGTAAATGATGCAGTAGACTACACAGCGTTAGCATATAAGAAAAATCTGGTATTTACAGTATTCAACCGTTATGGAAACAAAGTTTATGAAGCTGATAAAATCAGAAACTTTAAATGGGACGGTACTTCAGGAGGAAAAAAAATCCCTACCGGAACATATTGGTATACCATTACCTGGACTGAGGATAACAAAAACAGCACGCAGACAAAATACAGCGGCTGGATCCTCGTTAAAAACAGAGAATAATTTTTTTAAGTAAATTTTAAAATCACCTTCAAATTTTGAGGGTGTTTTTTTTATTAACACCAAAAACCCCGCAACAAAAGGCTTTATGAATATTATCATTGCAAATTGGGGATTAGTATTTATTATTTCATTGCTAAAAAATTTATCTTTGCACTATGGCGCAGAAAGAAACATTATCATCACTTACCCAGGGCAACTTTGCCAGAGAGCTTTCCATTTCAGATGGGAAAATGCCTCCCAATGCAGTAGAATTTGAGCGATTGGTAATCGGAACTTTTCTTATCGACAAAAAAGGTCTGGACCATTCCATAGACTTACTAACGCCGGAAGTTTTTTACGATCCGAGACATCAAGTGATCTTCAGAGTAATTCTTAAGCTTTACGAAGGCAACCATCCCGTTGACATCATGACCATCATTCAGGAACTTAAAAAAGAAGAGAAACTGAATCTGGCAGGTGGCGATCATTACATTATTGAACTGACGATGGGAGTAAGTTCAAGTGCGCACATTGAATACCACGTAAGAGTAATTCTCGAAAAATATATCCTCCGAAGCCTCATCAATGTTTCAGCAAACGTTATTGATTCCTCGTATAAAGAATCTACCGATGTTTTCGAGCTTTTAGACAAAGCAGAACAGTCATTTTTCGAAATCACCAACGGAACAATAAAAAAAGGATTTGATACTGCCAATTCTTTGGTAAAACAGGCTATTGAAACCATTAAATCTTTAAAGGATAAAGAAGGACTTTCGGGTGTACCTTCCGGCTTTAGGGATATCGATAAAGAAACCGGAGGCTGGCAGAATTCCGACCTTATTATCATTGCGGCACGTCCGGCAATGGGAAAAACGGCGTTTATTCTTTCCATGGCAAGAAATATTGCTGTGGGTCATAAAATTCCGATGGCATTATTCTCTCTGGAGATGGCATCTGTACAGTTAATTACCAGGATGATTGCTTCGGAAACAAGAATTTCATCAGAAAAATTAAGAAAAGGAACACTGGATGACGAAGAATGGCAGAGATTATTCTCCAACGTTTCTGAACTCGAAAATGCTCCACTCTACATAGATGAAACCCCTTCACTTTCCATCTTCGATTTCCGTGCTAAATGCCGGAGACTGGTGATGCAACATGGCGTAAAGATGGTGATGGTAGATTACCTTCAGCTGATGACCGCCGGTGGAGGAAGTGGAAAAGGAAGCGGAAACCGTGAGCAGGAGATTTCGATGATTTCCCGATCTCTAAAAGCCATCGCAAAAGAACTGAATATACCTGTAATTGCACTTTCACAGCTTTCAAGAAGTGTGGAAACACGGCCGGGAAAAAGACCTCAGCTTTCAGATTTGAGGGAATCCGGTGCGATCGAGCAGGATGCGGATATCGTATCATTTATCTTCAGACCTGAATATTATAAAATTACAACCTGGGATAATGATGAAGAAGGAGCAGAAACCTCCACAGAAAATCAGGCAGAATTAATTATCGCAAAACACAGAAATGGTGCCACAGCAGACGTGAGATTATCGTTCCTGAAGCATTTTGCTAAATTCGGTGATGTGGAAGAGGCGTTTAATATGAATTCCGGAGGTAATTTTAATGAACCGAGCGGATTTGAAAAAATTAAAACCACCATTCAGCCGGGAGCAGCATTTGATTTGCCTGATAATTCCAAACTTTCAGGTTCATCGATGAATGATTTTGATGACGAGGAAGATTTTCCGTTTTAAATTTAATTTTAAAATCAATACTGAATTTAAATTTTTACGAACTCTATCCCATCCTCAACCTTAACCTCAGCCTCAACCCATCACTTTGAGAATCGAAATTTACACAGACGGCGCATGCAGCGGAAACCCCGGAAAAGGCGGTTACGGAATTCTGATGCGTGTTCCTGAAAAAAACTATCAGAAAACTTTCTCAAAAGGTTTCAGAAAAACCACCAACAACAGAATGGAACTTCTTGCTGTGATTGCCGCTCTCGAAAAACTGAAGTCGGCGGAAAATGACATTCATATTTTTACAGACAGCAAGTATGTCTCTGATGCCATTAACCAGAACTGGATTTCGGGTTGGGTAAAACGCGGATGGAAAAATGTAAAAAATCCTGATCTCTGGAAAAGAATGATCCCGCTGTATAATACTTATCAGCCAAAATTCCATTGGATTAAAGGTCACGCCGGCCATTTTGAAAATGAGCTCTGTGACAGACTTGCCGTTGCTGCCGCCGCAGGATCAAACCTTGAAGTAGATATCAACTTTGAAGCGCCTGAAAACGGCGGACTTTTTTAAAATCTAAATCTTATTGATTTACAGATGTTTAAATTTAAAACTTAATTCTCTTATTTTTAATGAATCAAAATGAAAAAATAGATTGTTATTCAATTCACTGTCTTCTTTGTTATTTTTTGAAAAATAATCACCATTTATCATAAAATTAATAATATATTTTCATTATATAGACTTTTTATTTATATCTTTACGGCTGAATTCCAAAGTTCCCTTGTATATGAATAAAAATCTATTGTCTTATATAGCACTTTTTCTCGTTTGTACCAGTGCTTTATTCAAATCCCAAACATATCAGCTCGCCGGAAACCCTGTAAACACAACAGGATGGACTGTCGTTGCTCCTACAACAACACAGGTTAACGGCACAGACGCTTTTGTGCAGCTTACACCAGACACCAATAATCAATCGGGTTCAATCAGGCTAAACGATCCTATCAACCTTAAATTTTGCGATAAATGGAGGGTAGAATTCGATTTCAGAATGGATTCTAACCAAACTGCAAACGGTGACGGACTTGCCTTCTGGTATCTTCAAAATCCACCGGTAGCCAGTGTTTTAGGTTCGGGATTAGGTGTTTCGCAAAATGCTGTAGGTTTAATAGTGGGTTTTGACACTTATAACAATACCACGACAGCCGTAATGAGTAAAGTTCACGTAGCTTACGGACAGGTTGCCAATACAACAGACCAGAATAATGTTGAGTTTTTCAACGTAGCAGGAAGCTCATTTCACTCCCCGGATCTGAACACCACAATGCCTTTTCAGGGAACGACTTACAAACATGTAGAAGTAACTGCCGAAGTGAGTACTGCAAGCCCGACGGGATGGACAATTCAGATAAAAATTGACGGAACAACAATCTGTAACCAGCCTTTTGTACCATCCGGGACAGCAGCAGCAATGACTCAGGGATATTTTGGATTTTCAGCTTCTACGGGAGGGAACAGATCAAGACATTCTATTAAAAATGTAAAAATCTACACCGATAAAGTTCCGCTTTTACAGCCTACCATTTCGCAGTCCAACTGCCCAAATCCTACGACAGGCTTTGCAACAGTGAATTTAACAGCATTCAATAATCAGTTTGTGGCCAACCCGGCCAACTTTACCTTTACTTATTTTGTTCAGGGAAATCCTACACCGATCGCTATTCCTGCAACATTTCAGTACAATGCCAATACGACTATTATTGTTCGAGTTAAGGATAATGCGGGTCTTCTCTGCGACAATGCAGATGGAAGGATCCAGCTCACATTAGGAGATTTTACAGCATCCAATGTTACACTTTCAACCTGTAACAATAATTATGCAACCACTGCGACATTCAATCTTACATTAGCAGCGGTGACATCCACACCTGGAGCAACCAAGAAGTACTATAAAAACATTCAGGATCTGAATAATAATGTAAACGAAATCACAAATCCTGCAACGTATGTTTCTGCTCCCGGAAAAGTTTACGTAAAAGTAACCTCTCCACAGGGATGCACAGGAAATGCTGAAATTACACTGAGCTTCTCCCCTCTTCCTGTGGCCACTGATGCCACTTTGCAGACATGTTTTAAAACAGAGGTTGGTCTGATAGGAACATTTAACCTTACCACCGCAAATGTATCTTCACAATCGGGGATTACAAAAGTATATTATACAACATTAGACAATGCCGTAAACAATATCAACCCTATTGCTGATCCTACGGCTCACGACGCATCCAATTCGGTGGTTTATGTGAAAATAACAGGAACAAACTCCTGTTGGGTTATCAGAAAAATTACTCTTACTGTGATCCCACCTACAAGATCTGCGGTTTTAAAAGATAAGATTATCTGTATTGAAGACAGAACGACCCTGGATGCAGGGCCTGGCTTTGCGAGTTACGAGTGGAGTACCGGCGCTACAACGCAATCTATTACCGGAGTTCCCGTGGGAAGCTACTGGGTGAGACTTCAGACCGGAACTTGCTTTACCATGCAGATGGTAAACGTAAAAGCTGCCGGAAATCCTACAATTTCAAGTTTAGACATTAAAAACAATACAATTACAGTCAATGTTTCTGGCGGAACTCCTGCTTATCAGTACTCTTTAAATGGTACAGCATGGCAGACGTCTAATGTATTTACTGGTTTGCCAAGAGGCGAAAACAAGATTTTCGTTAAAGATTCTTATGATTGTGAGCCGGTTCAGATTCAGGTTACTGTACCCAATCTTTTGAATGCGATTACACCTAACGGAGATAATGTAAATGATGTGATTGATTATACAGCGCTTGCTTACAAAAAGAATCTTGTCTTTACGGTATACGACAGATATGGAAACAAAAAGTTTGAAGCAGACAAAATAAGAAACTTCAAATGGGACGGGACTTCGGGCAACAAAAAACTTCCTACAGGAACATACTGGTACACTATTTCCTGGAACGAAGACGACAAAAACAATACACAGACTGTTTATAACGGCTGGGTTTTATTAAAAAACAGGGAGTAATCCCTGAAAAAATCACTCCTTAACTCAGGGAGTGATTTTTATTACCGCTTCTCTATCGCAAAAAGAGACTCTTCAGCTACACATTTGATACTTTAAAGTTATTTCAGACAATTTATTGTTTGACAAAACCTATACATTTACCTAATCAAAAATCTAATAATTAAATGAAAAAAACTTTATTATTTTTTAGTATCACTTTATGCTTTCTCTTTAATTTAAACAAAGCTCAGACGTATCAGCTGACGGGGAATCCCGTGGTAACTACCGGATGGGATCTTGTTTCTGCAGCAACTGTGAGCACAGACTTTATCAGATTAACTCCAGACCAGACGAGTCAGTTTGGGGCTATCAAACTTTCAGATCCAATCAACCTGAAATACTGTGATAAATGGAAAGTTGAATTTGATTTCAGAATCGACGGAAACGGAACCACATCTTACGGAAGAGGCGACGGACTGACGTTCTGGTACCTTTCAAACCCACCAACTGGGTTTACTTCCGGAGGTGGACTCGGAATTCCCTCCAATGCCAACGGGTTAATGGTTGCATTCGATATTTTCAACAATTCCACTGAAGGGCAAATGAGTAAAGTACACCTGCTTTACGGAACCAACAACCTTCCCGCAGGAAATCCTAATATTGAGTACAATACAACTGCCAACAGCACTTATCACTCTGCTGATTTAAATCCTACACAACCATTTGTAGGAGCCAACTACAAGCACGTTGAAGTAAATGGTGAAACTGATCCCAACAATCCAAACAACTGGCTCATCCACATTAAGATTGATGGAAATACCATCACCAATCAATCTTTTGCCCCATCCGGAGGTGCAATCGGTATGACGACAGGATATTTCGGCTTTTCATCTGCTACCGGTGCTGCAAGTGCAAGACAGTCTATAAAAAACGTGAAAATATTTGTAGACAAAGTGCCCATCTTTACCAATACAGTAACACCTTATGTCTGCATCAACCCAAGTACTGGAAATGGCGCTATAGATCTAACAACGTATGCATCACAGTTTGTGAACAATCCCGCAAACTACACTATAACATACTTTGTTACAGGAAACGGAACACCTATTGCAAATCCGACAAACTTCACTTACACCGGACCAACCAACATCACTGTGATTGTAAGCGATCCTTCGGCAACCCTTTGCGACAACGGAGACGGAAGGATAGTCTTAAATCCACAGCCTTTTGATGCAGCAGATGCCACGCTTACAGAATGTAATAATAACAATGCCGGCGTAGGAATTTTTAATCTTGATGATGCGGCAGTAACTAACGTACCTGGTGTGTCAAAACATTATTATCCAACTCTTGCAGCCCTGAATGCCGGAACAAATGAAATTATGAACTGGCCTGCCTATCCCGCAGCAAACGGAGCAACTGTTTTTGCGAAAGTAATTACTCCGCAGGGATGTATTGATAATGCTAAAATAACATTAAACCACTACCCTGTTGTTACGGTAAATGATGCCATCCTCAGAGCGTGCTCAATACAGGATAATCCGTCAATGGGACTGTTTAATCTGTCGTCAGCATCTGTAACTCTGCAGCCGGGAACTGCAAAAAAATTCTATCCATCACTTACTGACGCTATCAACGATACCAATGAAATTACGCTGATCAACAATTATGTTGCTCCAACAGGCGTAGTTTATGTGAGAGTAAGCGACACCAACAACGAATGTTATGGAGTTGCTAAAATCACTTTGCAGGTAATTCCTCCGGTTTATTCTACGGTTTTACAGGATAAAGTAATCTGCTTTGAAGCTAAAACAACACTAGATGCTGGCTCAGGTTTCGATGGATATGAGTGGAGCACAGGAGCAACTACACAAACCATCAGCGGAGTTGGCGTAGGAACATACTGGGTAAAATTAAAGTCTGGTGACTGTTGGGCAACTCAGAACGTGAAAATTTTCCCTTCTGACCAGCCAGTCATTAACTACGTTGAAATCTCAAACAACAGCATCACTGTAAATGTTGCAGGCGGAACCCCGCCATACCAATATTCTCTGGATAATATCGTGTGGCAGGATTCAAACGAGTTTAAAAATATTGCCCGTGGAGAATATACAATTTATGTAAGAGATGCTTACCAGTGTGAACCAATTCAGGTAGTTGTAACGGTACCAAATCTGGTAAACGTAATCACTCCAAATGCCGATGGAATGAATGATTATATTGATTATTCAGCATTAGGAAATAAGATCAATCTTGTCTTTAATGTTTATGACAGATATGGAGCTAAAATTCATCAGGGAGACAAAACCAACCAGTACAAATGGGACGGAACCGCCAACGGAAGAAAAGTTCCTACAGGAAGCTATTGGTACTCTGTAACATGGACGGAAAACAATAAAAACAGAACACCAGTGAAATTCTCAGGATGGATCGTGGTGAAAAACAGAGAATAATTTTTTTTCATACTTAATTAGCGAAGTCGCTCCTCTAAAAAGGAGCGGCTTTTTTGTTGAGACAATTTACAAACAGATAATTCGTTTAAAAGACAGTTTATTCACATTCAATTCTTAAATTTGTTATATGAATTATTTGGAAGCTTTAAGCAGAAGATATTCTGTAAAAAAATTCAACCCAGAAATGCGCATTCCACAGGATGTGCTTTTAAATATACTCGAGTCCGGCAAACTGGCTGCAAGCTCGCAGGGACTTCAGCCCTACAGAATTTTGGTCGTGGAAAGCAGCGGTATGAAAGATAAACTCATTCCCGCCTTTTACAATCCGTCACAGATTTCTACCTGCTCGCATCTCATTGTTTTAGTTTCAAAAAAAAATGTTGAAGAAGCTTATCTTGATGGCTACTTTAAACATATTTCTGAAGTCCGCGATCATCCGCTTGAAAATTTAGACCCTTTCAGAAAAAGCATTACCAAACATTTCAACACTCGTGAACATGATGATATTCTGAACTGGGCAGAAAAACAGTCTTATATTGTTTTGGCCAACTTAATGTACGCCGCAGCGATTGAAAATATCGACACTTGTCCAATGGAAGGTTTCAGACAGGATGTGATTGAAGAAATTTTAAATATCGATTCTGAAAATGAAAAAGTAACCGTAACGCTGGCTTTAGGCTACAGATCTGATGAAGACGAATTTCAGCACATGAAAAAAGTAAGAAAACCCAACGATAAATTGTTTAAATTTATTTAATTATTTTAGACGACTGTCTTAAAGCAAGAATATGATAAAAGCGGATGTATTAGTAATCGGTTCGGGAATTTCCGGACTTTCTTATGCCATAAAAGTTTCAGAGCAGTTTCCCGATGCCAAAATCATCATCGTTACCAAGTCTGATGAAGACGAAAGCAACACAAAGTATGCTCAGGGCGGTCTGGCCGTAGTTACAGATTCTAAAAATGATAATTTTGAAAAACATATCGAAGACACCATGCGTGCCGGAGATGGCGAAAACAAAAGAGACGTCGTGGAAATGGTCGTAAGAGAAGCACCTGCAAGATTTAACGAAATCGTAGAATGGGGCGCTAATTTCGATATGAAAAACGGCGAATTTGCTTTAGGAAGAGAAGGTGGTCACACCGAAAACAGAATCGTACATCACAAAGACATCACGGGTTTTGAAATTGAAAGGGCTTTACTTCAAACCGCTAAAAGCAGCCCGAATATTGAGATTTTAGATCATCATTACGTCATCGATATCATAACCCAACATCATGTTCCAGGCAAAGAACTGAACGAAGGTGAAATCAATTGCTACGGTGCCTATATTTTAGATGAAAAATCGAAATCAATCAAAAAAATCACTTCAAAAATCACTTTGGTTGCCACCGGCGGAGCGGGACACGTTTACAAAAACACCACAAACCCCGTTATCGCAACCGGAGACGGAATCGCTTTCGTTGCCCGTGCTAAAGGGAAAGTGAGCAACATGCAGTATTATCAGTTCCATCCGACAGCTTTGTTTAGCAAATTAGATGGAATGCTGTTTTTAATTTCAGAAGCCGTTCGCGGAGACGGAGCAAAACTGAGAACCAAAAAAGGCGAAAAATTCATGCACAAATATGATGAGCGTGAAGAACTGGCTTCAAGAGACATCGTCGCAAGAGCGATTGATGCCGAAATGAAAGTTACGGGAGACGAATTCGTCGGTCTCGATTGCCGCGATATGAACCACGAAAAGTTCCTTGAACATTTCCCGAATATCTACAAAAAATGTAAAGAAGAAGGTATTGATCCTTTCACACAATTGATTCCGGTAGTTCCGGCGTGCCATTACTTAATGGGCGGAATTGATGTGGATAAAGACGGACAGTCTTCTTTAAATAATCTTTTCGCTGTTGGAGAATGCACCAATTCTGGACTTCACGGAGCGAACAGACTGGCCTCCAACTCTTTACTTGAAGGTTTGGTTTTTGGACACAACGCAGCCATCAAAACCATAGAATTATTAAAGGAAAACAATTTTGATTTCGATGATTTGAAAGCTGTTCCGGAATGGAACGAAGAAGGAATGAAAATAATCGACGAGATGGTCATTGTTTCTTACCTCAGAAAACAGCTTCAGGAAATGATGAGTGACTTGGTTGGAATCGTGCGAAGCAACAGAAGACTGAAAATGGCATTACAGAAACATGCAGAAATCGCTGCCGCTGTCGATGAAATCTACCATTACTCTATTTTATCACCTCAACTTTCAGAATTGAGAAACTTAACCACAGTTGCTCATTTAATTATCACTCAATCTATGGAAATGACTCAAAATAAAGGAGCATTTTACAATAAAGATTTAGTGCAGGCATAATTGATTATTTTTTAATAATTCTCAAATCAAAATGTAGAATTTATAGTAAATTTTTAAATGCCGCAAAAAAGCAATGAAAAATATCCGTTGAATTTAAGATTTACAAACACTCCCCGAAAATTTCAAATCTCATCTTCCATCAATTGAAGAGGTTGAAAATGAATTAAAAAAATTACAATAATGAAAAGACCAGACTACGCAAACGATAAAGTTTTAAAACAATTCATCAAAAATGCTTTGGAGGAAGACATTCAGGATGGCGATCATTCTACGCTGTCAACAATCCCGAAAGACCTTCAGCAGAGTGCAAAACTTTTGGTAAAAGAAAACTGCATTCTGGCCGGAGTTGAACTGGCTGAAATTATTTTCAAAACCTTTGATAAAAAATTAAAAGTAGAAAACTACATCAAAGACGGCGAACTGGCAAAAGTCGGGGACGTTGCATTTATTGTGACCGGAAGTGCAAGATCAATTCTCTCCACAGAAAGATTAGTATTAAACTGCATGCAGCGAATGAGTGGCATCGCGACTTTAACCCAGGACTGGGATTCCAGATTGGTGGGTTCAAAAACAAAACTTTTAGATACAAGAAAAACAACTCCTAACTTCAGGGTTTGCGAAAAGTGGGCAGTTGCCATCGGTGGCGGAACCAATCACAGATACGGTTTGTATGACATGATTATGCTGAAAGACAACCACATCGATTACAACGGAAGCATCACCAATGCTGTGAAAATGGCGAAAGATTACGTAAAAAAATCGAAGAAGAAACTTAAGATTGAAGTGGAAACCCGTAATCTTGATGAAGTAAAGGAAGCGATCAACGCAAAAGTCGACAGAATTATGCTTGACAATATGGATATTGCAACAATGAAGAAAGCGGTAAAACTCATCAACGGAGTTTGCGAAAGTGAAGCTTCAGGTGGAATTACAAGAGATCAGTTGAAAGAAATTGCTTCAACCGGAGTAACGTATATCTCTGCGGGAGCCCTTACCCACTCGGCTCACAATATAGATTTAAGTTTAAAAGCTGTTAAATAAACTATTACATTTTTAATAAAAACATCGCTATTTTGTTAAAAATTAAATAATATGATTTTTTTCACGTTGAAATTCAAAAACTTTACATTGATCTGAAAAGCAATGAGTTGCATAGTATTTGGACTGATTAAAAATTAACATTGCGTTAACAATAGTTAGGATTTATTTTATGAATTTTGCACCAAATTAATTCTAACTATTACTACGATTATGAAATTAATCAACAAATCGATGCTAACTGTGCTTATTACGCTATCTACGGCTAGCATTTATTATGCACAAGAAACACAGGACACGGTAAAATCCAAGTCTAAAGACATTGAGGAAGTTATATTACAGGGTGTAACTGATATCGCAAAGGACAGAAAAACACCAGTAGCTGCATCAACAATTAAAGCAGCACAGATTATTGAACGACTTGGAAATCAGGAACTTACTGAAATCCTAAATACAACTCCTTCCGTTTACGCTACAAAATCTGGTGGTGGTTTCGGAGACGGTGGTATTACCATGAGAGGATTTGAATCAAGAAACATTGCCGTAATGGTAAATGGTATGCCCGTAAATGACATGGAAGGTGGTTCAGTTTACTATTCTAACTGGACTGGTCTAGCAGATGTTACGAGTTTTGTACAGACACAAAGAGGTTTAGGATCATCAAAACTGGGAATTGCGTCCGTGGGTGGAACAATTAATTTCATTACACGATCAGCCGATATGAGAAAAGGTGGTGTAGTAAGACTTGGAGTAGGTAATGATGATTATTTAAAAACTTCTTTTGCTTACAACACTGGAAAAACTGATAAAGGATGGTCTTCATCGTTCTTAATGAGTAGAACTGCGGGAGGCACATATGTAGAAAATACAGAGTTTGAAGCTTACGCATATTACTTTGCTTTAGGATGGGAACCAAATAAAAAGCATAATTTCCAATTCACTTTGACTTCTTCTCCGCAATGGCATAATCAAAGAACATTTGCTCCAACTATTGCAAATTATATCAACTTCAATCCAGATAAAGACGGAACTCCTTACAGACAGTACAATTCTGACTTTGGGTATAAAACTGGTGCAAACGGCGAAAGATATGCGATTGCAAACAGAGCTAATTACTACGCAAAACCGGTAATGATGCTCAACTGGGATTTTAACATGAGTGAAAAGTCTAAATTGAGCACCGTGCTTTACATGTCCAATGGTAGAGGTGGTGGAACTGGAGATTTAGGTAGAGTTGCGAACAAAAGTTTAACCGGCTTCTATGACACTACTGGCCATTTTGATTACGACGCTGTATTTGCAGCAAACCAGGCTGTAAATTTAAGCAATCCAGCGGCACCAGCAAATAGCACATTAATTCGTAGAGCAAGTGTAAACTCTCATGACTGGTATGGTATCTTGGCTAACTTCCAGCATAAATTAAATGATAACTGGAACTTCTCTATTGGAACAGATGACAGATACTATTATGGTTATCATTATCAAGTAGCATCTGATCTATATGGTGCTTCGGGCTACAAAGAGAATAAAAACTTAAATGTTGCTCCATACGTGGTCAGCAATGTTTATGATTATAAAAAATTATCATGGAATCCATTTGGAGGAAGTACAGCTCCGCTTACAGATCAGATAGGATACAGCAATGACGGGGAAGTTCTATGGTATAGTGGTTTTGCCCAGGTAGAATATACGAAGAATAATCTTTCTGCCTTCGTACAAGGATCGGTTTCAAATCAGTCTTATCAGAGAATTGATAATTTTGTGATCGACGGAGTGACTAAACAGCAAGGTCAGACTGTTAACAGAAAAACAGGATTTCAAAATTTATTCGGATACAATGTGAAAGGGGGCGCAAACTATAATATTAATGACAATCATAATGTGTTTGCGAATATTGGATACTACAGCAAGCAGCCATTTATGAACTCTGTATTCCCAAGCAACCTTCAAGTTGTTAACCCGACTTTAACAAATGAAAAGATATTCTCGGCAGAAGTAGGTTATGGTTTCAGATCATCTAAATTGAATGCTAATGTAAACTTATACAGAACTGAATGGAAAGACAGATGGTTAAGAAGATCAATGCAGTTTGACACAGGTGTTCCAGGATCTCCTACAATTAACGGTTATGCAGAAATCAGTGGAATCACTCAGGTACACATGGGAGTAGAAGTTGATGCGGTTTACAAACCTTTCCAATTCTTAGAATTCCAGGGAATGCTTTCTTACGGAGACTATCAGTACAGAGGAAATGCTAGTGGTTCTACTTTTGATGATAACAACAACCCTATCACTATTGCAGGTGCAGGTGCCAATTCAACGCTATACTTGGATCGTGTAAAAGTAGGAGGTAGCAGCAGCAACAGTATTCCTCAGGTAACAGCATCATTGGGAACTACTGTAAGACCTGTAAAAGATTTAAATGTGTACGGAACTTGGAGATATGTGGGAAAATTATATTCATCTATAGACGTAGCTACTTTCTCAAATATTGCCAATCAAGAAAGAGGAGTATTGCAGCTTCCTGATTTTGATTTATTTGATATCGGAGCATCCTACAAAATCAGACTTAAGAACACAACTCAGTACTTCACTATCGGAGCAAACGTTTATAATTTGTTTGATACAACTTACATCGCCGACGGTGCCACAAACATATTTGGAAGTGATGTGATTACAGGGAATACTGACCCTGATAAAGGTAAAACTTATGAACAGGCAGGAAGAATGTACAACGGTGTAGCAACAGCCAACAGAGTATTCTTTGGTTTCGGTAGAACTTGGGCTGCCAATTTATCTTTCAACTTCTAATAAAATTCACTTTTATTACATACAAAACCCAGCCTCACAGCTGGGTTTTTTTATTATCTTTGTTAGCGAAAAATTAGAAATAAATATACTATGGACTTTTACAAAATTTTACTCAGCGCACACAAAGGTTTTGCCTATCTGGAACTGCTTTTAGTGGTACTTTTTATCATCGCACTTTTAGCTACAATGTTCGGCTTCAGCGGTAAAGTAAACAAGTTTTTAAAGAAAACGACTTTGTTCACCATGATCTTTTTCCACGTTCAGTTTTTGATCGGAATCATTATGTTGATTGTCAATTTCTCTAAAGGCTTAGATATGGGCGGAGTAATGAAGAATGCGGAACTGAGATTTCAATATGTAGAACACCCGTTTTCTATGCTTATAGCAGCAGTTTTAATGACAATAGTAAACAAAAAAGTAAAATCAAGCGACAGAATCACTGTACCGGTTGTGGTAATGGGATTGATCGCTGTTGCATTATTCGGATATGCGTTTCCGTGGGCAAGAGTCTTCGGAGCTTAAAATTTTAAAAAAGAATTGTAAACACAGTGTTTATAATTTGTAAATATTATAATCTTTAAATTTTTTAATTAAATCAATGAAAGTAGCTGTAGTAGGTTCAACAGGAATGGTTGGACAAGTGATGCTTAAAGTTCTCGAAGAGAGAAATTTCCCTGTAACTGAATTAATTCCGGTAGCTTCGGAAAGATCTATTGGTAAACAGGTGAAGTATAAACAGGTAGATTACACTATCGTAAGCATCGACGACGCTATAGCTGCCAAACCTGATATCGCGATTTTCTCTGCAGGTGGCGACACTTCTTTAGAGTACGCTCCAAAATTTGCCGAAGCCGGAATTACCGTAATCGACAATTCTTCTGCATGGAGAATGGATCCTACCAAGAAATTAGTCGTTCCCGAGATCAATGCTGATGTATTGACAAAGGAAGATAAGATTATTGCCAACCCAAACTGTTCAACAATCCAGTTGGTAATGGTTTTGGGGCCTTTAAATAAAAAATACGATCTTAAAAGAGTCATCGTTTCTACTTATCAATCGGTAACAGGAACGGGTAAAGCTGCTGTAGACCAGCTGAACGGAGAAATTGAAGGCAACGATTCTGTAGCTAAAGTTTATCCTTACCAAATCTTCAAAAACGCATTGCCTCATTGCGATGTATTTTCAGATGATGATTACACGAAAGAGGAGATTAAACTAATGAAAGAGCCTAAGAAAATTTTAGGTGACGACACATTCAATTTAACAGCAACTGCAGTAAGAGTTCCGGTTCAGGGAGGTCATTCTGAAAGTGTGAATATCGAATTTGAAAACGAATTTGATTTGGATGAAGTAAGAAAAATCTTATCTGAAACACCTGGTGTAGTTGTAATGGACAATGTAAAAAACAACGAATACCCAATGCCGCTCTACTCAGAAGGAAAAGATGAAGTTTTCGTCGGAAGAATCCGCAGAGACGCATCGCAGCCGAAAACGCTCAACTGCTGGATCGTAGCAGACAACCTCCGAAAAGGAGCTGCTACCAACGCAGTGCAGATCGCAGAATACCTTGTTGCAAACAACTTAGTATAAGCTAACAAAAAAGAATCTCTGTTGAGATTCTTTTTGCTTTTGGCTTCTGGCATTTGACTCTTAGCTTCTTACGTACAAAACATCTTGTAAAAGTCCCAAAGGGACGACCTAACAAAGGATAGGATAAAATCCTATCAAACACACCAACAACAAAGGACCGGATGCAATCCTGTTACAAAGCACCCAACAGGTAGAATATAGCAAATGAAGAATTCAAGATTGAAGAAATGACAACTATAAACAACAACAAAGACAAAATAGGCTTCCAGAAACTCATCGCGGTTTTTGGGATTGTACTTTTTGTCGGAAAAATCATTGCTTGGAAACTCACTGATTCCGACGCCGTTTTTTCTGATGCAATGGAAAGCATCGTGAATGTCATCAGTGCCTTCATGGGACTGTATTCCCTGTATTTAGCTTCAAAACCGAAAGACGAAGATCATCCTTACGGCCATGGAAAAGTAGAGTTCGTTACCGCAGGAATTGAGGGCGCCCTCATCGCCATTGCCGGAATCATGATCATCTACGAAGGCATCAACAGTCTGGTGACCGGCAGAATTCTGAAGAGCATCGACTGGGGAATCGCCATCATCGCTGCCACGGCTGTCATCAACTATATTTTAGGATATATTTCCATTAAAAAAGGTGAAAAAGAAAATTCACTTGTATTAATTTCATCCGGAAAGCATTTGCAGTCCGATACGATTACGACTTTGGGCGTGGTCATCAGTTTGGTCATCGTTTATTTTACCAAAAATTACTGGATCGATTCTGTAGTTGCCCTGATATTCGGCTTTTACATCATTTTCGTAGGCTACAAAATTGTGAGAAAATCTCTGAGCGGGATTATGGATGAACAAA
Source organism: Chryseobacterium foetidum (assembly GCF_025457425.1). Classification (NCBI taxonomy): domain Bacteria; kingdom Pseudomonadati; phylum Bacteroidota; class Flavobacteriia; order Flavobacteriales; family Weeksellaceae; genus Chryseobacterium; species Chryseobacterium foetidum. The sequence goes on along the minus strand of NZ_JAMXIA010000001.1, from coordinate 2,306,915 downwards.
ATCCTGAACTTCTCCAAAACATCATCGACCTTCTGGAAAAAAACAGACATACCGAATGGATCGACATTCACAACATGAAAATCCAGCAGTTTGGTTCGTCACTTCACATCGATGCGCACATCACCCTTCCCTATTATTACAGCCTTCGGGAAGCCCATCAGGAGATGGAAAAAGTAATTCTTCTCCTAGCCAAAAACACAAAAAGAACTGTTGAATTCAATTTTCACATGGATGACTGCAAAACCATTTCCTGTCCGGTTTGTCAGATCTTCGACTGCCCTGTACGGGAATTACCTTTCGTTCAGCGCGTAAAATGGACGCCGGAAAACGTCACAAGCGTGGACAAACATACTATTTAATTAAAAACATTTCAATCAAGTCAAATTTTGTAGAGATTTTTTTAGGAGCTATTTCCAGCTCTCCGCTCATACTCCTCGCGCCTTCCCTCTCCACCGCTGAGGCCCATCAACTCCCCAACGCCTGCTGTGGGGTATCCGCTGCGATCTGGGCTAGGAACACGGAAGTACTTTTTTACACTATTTACCCTGAGTTCGGGAAAACAGAAATTCTACCATTCAAGATAAGAACATTTCATCCCGAGCCTGTCGAAAGAAATCCATGTAATATGAAACGGAATATTACGCTTTAGCCAAAATTTGTTTTCTGTAATAGAACAAAGGAATAATCAAAAGTAAAATCAAAGGCTGAATCACAAACCTTCTGATGTAAAAAGAAAAAAGATAGCCGATTTCAAACCTGTCTGAAACACAATACAGATAAATCGGAAAAGTAATGGCGAAAATAATCGTGATCAAAATCGCTCCCTGAACCGTCCAGCTTTTATTCTTAAATATAAAATGAATGATAATGCAGGATGAAATAAGATTTAAAATAAATCTGAAGAGATGACTTAAAATCAATTTAGTCCATTCGAAATCGGGAAACTTCGCATTTTTTGTAGCGTCGTGAAAGTAATTCAGAAAAGGATCATAGAACAGTGAATCTTCAAAAATTCTGACAGAAACAATCCCTGCAATTCCTATTAAAACAAAAAACCAGTTTAAAACTTTCATTTCTTTAGAGCAAAAAATTTAATCCAAACCAGCCAAAGAATCACTACAGAACCATATATAATTGCTGGAAAAACATAATCATGCCCAATCTTGCTGTACTGCGGATGATCTCTCACCACAATATTCAGTCCCACAATTCTCAAAACATTCATTATGTACAGAAAAACAAAACCTTCCAGTGTAAAAACAAATGTCTTCGCACCTTTATAAAATGCAAATACGAACGCCATAAACAAAATGATTACTGAAATCGCATTGCAACCTTCCACCATTCTGCTTACATATTTTTCTTTTACATAAAACCAGACCTGTTCATTCGGCACATCATTATACAAAAGTGTAGCATACCCAAGTTTATTTTGCAGAAAAGCCGCCTGATTGGCAACCATTCGGGAATAAGGATCAAGACCTTCCGCCTGAAAACTGTTCAGATAAAACTGATACGTCAAAATAAACACCACATAAATAATGATGAAACGCAGCAGAATACCGAGTACAGGTTTAAAGTCCTTTAGCATAGCACAAAGATAAAATATTCGGCGGTAAATCGTTATATTTGTTACCTTATTATGACTCAGGAACAAGCAAAATATTTTTTCGAAAACCATTTCGGCCAGCCCGCAGATGACTTTACAGTTTTAGCTCAAAGCGGTTCCGCAAGAGTGAATTTCAAGGCTTCAAATGCCGACGGAGACTACATTATTACCTTCAACGAAAATCTTAGGGAAAACGAAGCGTTTCTGTATTTTTCTGAGATTTTTCAGAATTTAAATTTAAATACTCCTAAGATTTTTGCCGTTTCGGATGACCGAAGGCTCTACATTCAGGAATTTTTAGGAACAAAAACCTTCTCCGACATCATCGCCGAAGAAGGCCTTTCGGAAAGAGTACAAAGTTTGGTAAAGCAAACGCTTCAAAAGCTTTTTGAACTTCAAATTAAAACTGAAGACAAGATTGATTACTCTCAAACTTTTGAGTACGAAAGCTACGATGAACTTCCTGTAATGCACGATCTCTATTATTTCAAAAACTTCATCGCAGACGTTCTTGATTTGGAATATCACAAGTCAACCTTGCTGAAAGAATTTAAGGAAATTACAAAACTTATCGGAAATCTTGAGCCAAACGGTTTGATGATTCGTGATTTTCAGGCAAGAAATATTATGGTGAATGATGCAGGTCAGGTTTCATTTATTGATTACCAGTCTGCCATGAAAGGACCTTTGATGTACGATGTTATTTCATTTTTATTTCAGGCAAAAGCTAATTTCCCTGAGAATTTTAAAAATGAAATGCTTGATTTCTACATCAACCAATTTGAAAATGAAGAAACAAAATTTCAACTAAAGAATTCGGTAAAACCCATTCAGCTGATGAGATTTTTACAGGTTTTGGGCGCTTACGGGTTAAGAGGATTGGTTCAGAGAAAATCACACTTTATCTCCAGCTTAGAAAAAGGAATTCAAAACATCACCGAATTCTCAGAAAACTGGGACGAAATGAAAAATTACCCTGAGTTGAAAAATGTAGTTACACAACTCAGTTCTGAAAAGACAAGGTTACAAATTGATGGAATTTTGAAACATTAAGAGAATTAAATTTTTAAGTTTTTTTAAGGGAAATCTAACGATTTATTAAGCTTTGGAATTTTCTGTTAATAATATTTTATAAAAACAAATGACGAAAAAAGAGGTAACACAATTATCTTACGAAATTACAGGTTATGCAATAAAAGTTCATAAATCATTAGGTGCGGGACTTCTTGAAAGCATTTATGAAAAATGTTTAGTGCATGAGCTGCTTAGAAACGGTTATGATGTAAAGCAGCAAGTGCGCGTTCCTATTATTTATGAAGATATAATAATTGATGCAGATTTGAAAGTTGACCTTTTGATCAATGATTGTATCGTGGTGCAATTGAAAGCTGTAGAGGAGATTTTAGCAATACATGAAGCACAATTACTGACTTACATGAAGATTTTGAAGAAGCCACAAGGTCTCCTGATAAACTTCTTTACAAATAATATCACTAAATCATTGAGACCATTCGTAAATGAATATTTTAAAACATTACCTGATTAACAGTGCCTTAATTTAGATTTATCTAAATCTTAAGAAAACTTAAAAACTAAAATAACTTAATGTTTCAACATAAAAATTTAGAAATATGCTACACATAGACATTCACAGTTTTTCATACAAAAAGGGTGGAATTCCCAAAGACGACAGCGGTAACGGCGGAGGTTTTACCTTCGATTGCCGCGGAATTTTAAACCCCGGAAGAGTGGAAGAATATAAAATCCAAACCGGCAATGACATCGGCGTTCAGGAATATCTGGAAACAAAAACAGACATGCCTAAATTTCTTGAGCTGGTAAAAAGCATGGTTTCTATCAACATCGACAATTATTTAGGGAGAGGTTTTGAAAATCTACAAATTAATTTCGGATGCACCGGAGGACAGCACAGATCGGTATATTCTGCCATAAAAATTGCTCACTTTATCGAAGAAAAATATGGCGAACAGGTAGAAATCAGCCTGCACCACGACGAGCAGCATCAACTAAATAATAAATGATGATTGATAATTTATGAATGATCATGCAGAACTTTCAATATCAATTATCAATCATCACTTATCAATCATAAAATGAAGGTACTTATTTTTGCAGCTGGGAAAGGCACCCGCTTGAAACCTTTTACAGATCATCATCCAAAGGCTCTGGCGAAGGTGAATGATGTTCCGATTTTGGAAAGGAATATTAAATATTTACAGAGTTTTGGTATTAACGATTTTGTAATCAACGTTCATCATTTTGGAAATCAGATTGTTGATTTTTTAAAAGCAAATAATAATTTCAATGCTAAAATTGAGATTTCGGACGAGTCTGAAGAACTTCTCGAAACCGGCGGTGGATTGGTCTTTGCCAAAAGATTTTTAGACCACGGCGAAGATTTTATTATTATGAATGCAGACATCCTTACAGAAATCAACATCAATGATTTGGTAGAATACCACAAAAAGATGAAAGATTTTGCTACTTTAGCGGTATCAGATCGGGAGAGTTCAAGAAAATTATTCTTTAATGATGATTTTGTGTTGAGAGGATGGCTTAATGTACAGACAGGCGAACAGCGTCTTGCTGAATTTAACAAAGGCTTTAAGCCGTTTGCATTCAGCGGAGTTCATTGTATTAATCCAGTGATTTTTAACAAGATAAAAAGGAAAGGCAAATTTTCTGTAATGGAGGAATATCTCGACTTGATGCATACAGAACAGATCCACGGATTTTTACATGACAGTATTTTAATCGATGTCGGCAGACCGGAATCTGTAATCGAAGCTGAAAAATATTTTAAATAAAAAAATTCATTTCTCACGTAAAGTGTTTGATATAAAGTGAGTTTGGCTGAAAAAAAAAAGAATTTTAATTATAATTTGAGACAAAATAAATGGGAATTGAAGGAAGCAGGGATGAAAGTTTACAAAACCCTGAATTTGATATTAACGAAACAAAACTGCACAACAGCCTGAAAGATAAAACTTGGGACGAAACCATTACCAAAGACAGCTGGATGGTTTTCAAGGTGATGGCAGAGTTTGTGAATGGCTACGAAAAAATGGCAAAAATAGGACCCTGTGTTTCTATTTTTGGTTCTGCAAGACTGCAGCCGGAAAGCAAATATTATAATATGGCAGTTGAAATTGCCGAAAAGATTACCAAAATTGGCTTTGGAGTAATTACCGGTGGCGGTCCGGGAATTATGGAAGCAGGAAATAAAGGAGCTTTCAACGCTCAGGGAAAATCGATCGGTTTGAATATCGATTTGCCTTTTGAGCAACATTTCAATCCGTACATCAATAAAATGTATTCTCTGAATTTTGATTATTTCTTTGTGAGAAAAGTGATGTTCATCAAATATTCACAGGGATTTATTGTGATGCCTGGAGGTTTTGGAACTTTGGATGAACTTACTGAAGCTTTAACTTTAATCCAAACCAATAAGATCGGGAAATTTCCAATTGTTTTGGTTGGTTCCGAATTTTGGGGTGGCTTATTAGACTGGTTTAAAGAAACTTTACTGAAAGAAAAAATGATTTCTGAGCCCGATCTCGATCTTTACCGCGTGGTAGATACTGCTGACGAGGCTGTTGCGCATATAAAAGCTTTTTACGACAAGTATTCGGTGAACGTAAACTTCTGATTGGCACATAATTTGAGATTTTAATCCGAACACAAATGATTGAAAAAAAGATCAACTGAAATGAGAAAAATTTTATATTTAACAGCAGTTTTAGCGTTGGTTTCTCTGATGAGTTTTACAGTTTTTGACTTTTACTCTTCAATGACCAAAGCAGATTATATCGAAGGCAGTAAAACTTTAAAATTTACCTCAAAAATAAATACCGGTCACATTTCTGATGCCATAAAAATCAACAGAAACACCGCCGGATTTGAAGCTGAAGTAAAGAAATATGTGAATAACAATTTCGATGTGTACGTCAACGGATCGCCAAAAACGCTCACTTTCACAGGGAGCCAGGTGAGCGGAGAAACAGTTTGGGTGTATTTTGAAGCCAATGGAATTTCGGATGTAAATACACTTAAAATAAAAAATACAATCTTACTCGGAGCATTTCCGAAACAGATCAATCTGGTCAACATCGCCTACAAAGGAAGTCAGAAAACAATGAATTTCCAGCGAGGCAAAGAAGTTAACGAAGTTGATTTCTAAATTTAATTATCCCTTTACAACTATAAAACCATTGAATATTCAGTGGTTTTTTTGTTTTTTAAAATTGATTTAAAAAGATTAAAAATCATTAGAAGAAAATTTGCAAAACTCCGCAGAAGCGAAACTTTTGCAGCGGAATTACTATTACATTAATTTCACCTGGCTTTGGATAACGGAGGTTCTGCAATTCAATGGGAATACCTTTAGCCTGTTTGTTTTGAAGAAATATATTTAAGGCTTCAACCGAACTATATCTTACAGTTTATCTAAATCCTTTTAATGAAATTTAAACAAACTCAGAATCTCTCGTGCATTGTCAAAAATAAAAAGGAATCATTCTTTCAAACGATTCCTTTTAGTATTTTAAATCTTTGCTGGATTACAAAGCCTGAATGTTATCCAACTGAATTGTAGTAGATGCAGTAGCTGCGTTACCTGAATATTCAAAAATGATAAATCCGTTTCCTGTAAGCGATGCAGGAATATCATACGTACCGGCAGGAGCCAATGTTCCGTATCCACCTGCTGGAGCCTGAGGAATTGTAAACGCAGAAGTAATATCTGTTTTTGTAGCTGTAGCGATATTACCAAGTGGAGTGTAGTTTGTTGAAGTATAAACTTTCAATACATTCGCATTCCAGAATCCAACATTTACGTTAAATTTAAACTGGCTTGCCGCAGTAAAGTCGATAGGCACTGCAAAATACGTAATGTAATTACCTGAACCTCCATTTGCTCCCAGCTGAATATATTTATTGTTGCTGAAAGTCTTCAATTGCCAGTAACGGTTACCTTTAGTAGGATCGTTTACATATTTAGGGTAAACTTCTAAATTTGTAGGCGTTAAAGAATAGCTTTCAAAATTTTCAAGGAATGCACCTAAATAAGCAATCTGAGTACCTCCTTTCGGTGGAGCCGGATCTACTCTTGTCGCAGTAAAATTAAGATCAGCAGAATTTCTGATCAGCATTTGCCATGTGGAGTTGTACTTGCTTACCACAAAAGTTGCAGAACCACTTCCTGTAGGCAGTTTTGATGAACCCTGAGCAAAGAAACCAGAGTTTCTGATTGCAACAGTGTTTCCGAATGCATCTTCTATCGTTCTGTCTGTATCTACACCTGCACCTGCAACATAATCAATAAAGTTTTTTATAGTTGGCTCCAGTTCACCATCTGCAAACTGAGATGCAGGAACTTTTACCAACATATTCAGATACTGATCATTTTTCGCGGCAGCAAGGTTTGGTAATTCCAATGGTTTGATTGTAGCTACTTCAAGACCGTTTCCGTTACAAACACCTGCAATATATTTGCTTAAGAGTGATGCCGGAATTCTACCTACCGTAAAACTTGGATCTACAGAACCTATTTTCACTGTACCTCTGTCTAACGCCAATCTTAAACCTTTTGCACTGATTCTCACGTGTGCACCTACAGGAAAATCTGCATAGTTGCTCGCTCTGTCAACTTCCATTTGAATTGCGGCTGTTGGGTTTTCAGGTTTATCCTGAATAGAAATTGTTTTGTAGAAATTTCCACTTTCGTCAGAAGAAACTACGTAACCGTCAAAGATTTTTTCATCCTCAATTAATTTAAAACCTGTAGATGGCGTAAGAGCTTTAAAATCTGCCAAAGTAGTATTGGTGGCAGGAAATCTGTTTTCGCAATTGATTGGCGGAGTTTCCCACTCGTCTTTTTGTGTACAAGAAGTAACAGCAATTGCAGACAATGCAACTCCTGTTACCAGGCTTAAGTATTTTTTTATATTCATTGTAGTAATTTTTAAGATAATTAATGTTAGAATCTAAACTGTAAATTTACAAAATATGATCTTCCCTGAGTGTACCAGAATTTTGGTGCAAACAAAGTATATTCTCTGCTGAAATCTTCCTGATAAGTATTGAATTTGGCATTTCTTACCTGCTCAAATCCTCCTGTAATATATTTCGTATTGTCGAAAACGTTATTTACTGAAGCTGAAATAAGCACATAATATTTACCGATAATCCAGGATTTCCCTGCGTTCACATTAAAGAAATGAGCTGAAGGCAATTTGTTTGGTCTTAAAACATCTCTCAGTTGTTCATCTGTCAAACCATAAAAAGGCGTTCCGGAAGTATTGTTCTGAACGAATGATTCTGTACGTACCAAAGCCGCCGGATCAATATAATTATCATCAAGGAAATTCCAGTTGGCACCAATCCAGTAATATTTAGGTGAATTGTATCTTAAACCTAATGAATAAGCCTGTTGCGGAGTTCCGCCCTGTCTGTAATTCTTAATGTAAGACTTGCCTAAATTGGTGTAAGAAAGCCCGTTTGAGAATGCACCCACTGCATCAGATGCGAAATAGGTTGTAGGATTGTTCTGATAAGTGTATTCGCCATAACTTGCAACACCCTGTACAGATAATGTTGGTAAAACTTTCACATCAATACCAAATTCCCCACCCATATTTCGTCTTTTCACATCAGTCATTACCTGAGTTACAAAAGCACTCTGAACATTCGTAGCATTTCCGTCTGCATCTACACCGGCTAAAGGAAGACCGTCTGCAAAGAACCTCTGAACGGTTGTTTCGTTTTCAGTATTAACCAAGAAACCTGTAAGTCTCATTTTTACAAAAGGTGTAGCTACTACATAACTCAAATCGTTAGCATTTACTACTGTACTCTTGATATTTGGAGCTACCGAACCATTTACTCTTGGGTTGAAGAACAAATCTTCCAGGAAAGGCGCCTGATTGTACATTGCACCGTTGTAAACGAAGAAGTTCCTACCATTCATTCTGTAGATAGCCTGGGCTTTCAAACCAAAATTCAGGAAGTTGTAGTTTTTACCTTTTCCGTAAGAATCATTATACAGGTAATGTTTGAAAAGGCCTTCTCTGCTTGAAGATGAGTATCCTGCCATCGCAGAAACAAAAACATCAAATTTTCCTGTAGTAAATTTAAAACCAGGATTCACCTTAAATTCCTGTCTTCTGAAAATATAATCGTAGGTCATTTTATCACCTACTTTTTTAGTAACGTTATCGTCCAGTTCATTAAACAATCCAGATTTTCCCGGCTGGTTTGTTGCTGCAAAAGGATCTCTGTTTAAAACGAAATCTGCACCTAAAAGATCATTTACTTCTCTATATTGCTGAGTGCGGTAATTCTGATAAGATACATTTAAGATAAGTTTTGAAGTATCATTAAAATTATGCGTCAGGTGAGTCGCAGCATTAAAAATTTTATCATCACTTACATCATTCACCATGTAATATAAAGCTCTTTTACCAGATTGACCATAATAGTTGCCCACCGGCTGAGACATATTTCTTCTGTAAAGTCTATCCCAATTAAGCTGTGTAGTATTCGCATCACCATTTTGCCAAGCCGCTAATGATGTCTGAAAAGCTTCCTGAGCTGTAGTTTGGCTTCCGTCCGGATTCGTAACTGAAGCATCAGGATTTAAGAAATCGTAATAACTCGGAAGATTTCTGTAATATGTTGGTGAAGGATTCTGAACATTTTGCCAGTCTAAACGTGAACCTTTATCTTTTCCGAACTGGTAAGAAACTGAAGTCCACAAATTGGTTTTAGGATTGATTTTCCAGAAATCCTGAATTTGAAAAATCGGCTGGAAACCTCTTCTCACTCTTTCACTTCTCTGCTCACCATTCTGATAACCCCAATAAGAGTTGTAGTGTACACCTCTGTAGTCATAAACTTCCTGTGTACTTGGGCTTGAAGTAGATCTTCTGTAAGGTGCAGCGATGAAGTTGAAAGTCATCGTATGCTTATCATTAAACTTCTTTTCAATTCCCAGATAAGCTCCGTAGGCATCGTAGAAAGTACCTTCCTGAATTCCTTCTTCTGCCCATCTTCTTGCTCCCATAATTGTGAAAGCCCAACCTTTTTTGCTCATCCCCGAAGTATATCTCAAAGAAAAACGGTTTCTGTAATTTCTGTTGGTAATAGAATAAGTTCCCTGGAAGCCTTTTCTGTATTCGCTTGCTTTGGTATTCTTGTAAATTACAGAAGAATTTCCACCGAAGGCATATTCTGAAGGAGCGTGATTCTGAGAAATCTCAGGGTATCTTGTAATCTCGTTAAGACCACCCCAGTTTCCGAAATCAACGTTTCCGTTATCAGATTTTACCATAGAAACACCATTCAGCATATTTTCTCCCATTCTGCCGTCAATCCCTCTTGGTCTGAACCAGTAGAAACCTAAGTCAAAAGAAGCTATTCTGCTGAATACATCCTGCGAAGACTGTAAAAGTCCTACAGTAGATGCCTGGCTGTTTGAATCTTCATCGTCATCACTGTCGATGATCGCCAATCCCTGATCTGCACTGGTAAGCGCAGAACCAAGAACCACTACACCTAAATCCTTTCTTTTTTCATCGCTGGTAACATCAAAATCCACTACCTTGGTTTCGTAGTTAGGCTTTGTGATCACCATCTGATAGTGTCCCGGCTGAAGATCTACAAACTGAAAATATCCAATCTTGTCTGCCGTTACATCATTTTCGCTCCCTTTAAGATCTACTTCCGCTCTTTCGACGGGCTTACCATCGGCATCTTTCAGATATGCATAGACTGTAGTCTGCGCATAATAGTAAGATGCGGGAAGTAAAGTAAATAAAGAGACTAATGATAGTTTTTTAAACATGTATATACTTTTTTAATACTTTCTAGCTTATTCTCAAGAAGTTAAAAACTTTTGGGGGCACAAATTTAATTAAATTATTTATTTAAAAATTATTTTAATGTTACTTTTTCTTAACATAGTTAAATTTTAATAATACAGTATACCTTGTCATAAAAATTTGAGATATAAATTTACAAATATTTAAAACGCAGTGTTTTAAAATAATTTAAATTTGCACATTAATTAAACGTAATATCAGAAATGAAAAAGTCATTGAGCATACTGATGCTTGTAATTACAACATGGAGTTTTGCACAGCAGGGAAAGCTTAGAAAAGTTGCGACAGTAGGATTTTTAAACGTAGAAAATCTTTGGGACACCATAAAATCTGCGGATTATATAGACGGAACGAAAGATATAAAAAACCCTGCTTTTCATCGCAGCATCCCTTTAGACAGTATAAAATTTCTTGAATCAGAAAAATATGAAGGCGTTTGGAATGACGAGTCCCTGAAAGGCAAAAAAGCTGTTCGCTATCAAAGCGGAGCAGACGAATTTACGCCATCAAGCGGCAAAAATTACAATACAAAAGTCTACAGGCAGAAACTGGCTAACGAAGCAAAAGTAATCTCCGAAATGGGCGCACTATACACCAAAACAGCTCCGGCAGTTGTTGGCCTTATCGAGGTAGAAAACCGTCAGGTCATAGAAGATTTGGTAAAACATCCTACTTTAGCCAAATATGATTACGGAATAGTGCATTACAATTCTTACGACTACAGAGGTATTGATGTCGCACTGATTTATCAGAAAAAAAGATTTAAGGTAACCAACTCACTCAAGAAAGAACTTAAAGTTTTTAATGAAGAAGGGAAAAGAGAATATACAAGAGATATTTTGGTGGTAAGCGGGCTTTTAGACAACGAAAAAATCACTGTTTTTATGAATCACTGGCCTTCAAGAAGAGGCGGTGAGGCAGCCTCTCTACCAAAAAGAATTGCAGCAGCACAGTTGCTCAAAAAGCAGATGGACAGTGTACGTGCAGCAGATCCAACCGTAAAATTATTTGCAATGGGTGACTTTAACGACGACCCTGTAAGTTCAAGTTTAAAAAATCACCTGAAAGCACAGGCAAATCCAAAAGATCTTAGTGAGACAACACCATACCTCAATTTGATGTATCCACTGTACAAAAAAGGAGTTGCATCTTTGGCGTATCAGGATGCTCCAAACCTGTTTGATCAGATCATTGTTTCGCAAAATGTCACTTCAAAAGAGGTTACCAAAGAATACTCTGTTTACAAAGCAGAGGTGTTTGCACCGCCTTATTTAGTTAACAAAGAAGGAAATTACCGTGGCTACCCATTCCGCTCATGGAATGGTGATCAGTTTACAGGAGGTTACAGCGATCACTTTCCTGCTTTCGTGGTTTTGCAGAAAGAACCGTAACGAAAATTTAACCTACAGCATTAAAGGCACTCTAATTGGAGTGCCTTACTTATTTAAAAACATGTACAAATGAAAAACTTACTTATAATATTCGCCCTCACACTTTTTCCGACGTTTCATTACGCTCAGAACAAGCCACAGAAGAGCGAAGAAGAAGCGGTGATGAAACCGGAAAAAAATGACGATGGAGAATGGGAACTTACAGTCATAGACACGCAGTACGATTACTTTCTCAATGCAATTGCCCAACCTATTTCGCAGTATTCTGAAAGCTACCTGAAAAACAGAAACACCTTCCTCGTTACAGAATGGAACTCCTACTTCACATCAGGACGCTACAGAAACGTTATAGAATCATCAATACAATACGATCCCACAGAAAAGTACGGTATCAAATTCGAGTACAGACTCTATCAGGTTTTCGCTTATGTCCAATGGAAATACGGTTTAAAAATGAGTGGCTTGGGAGCAAGAGACTCAACAAGATTTTAAAAATTAAAATGAGATCTTTTAGGAGCTATTTCCCGCTCTTCACTATATCTTTTGTGGCCACCGCAAGTTCCCCACCGCTTCACAAAAGGATGCCGTTGCGATCGGGGCTAGGGACTTTGCCGATAATAAATTAATTAAGTTGCTGAAACCAGTTAATTAAATAGAAATTGGTTAAAACCTGAAGCGTTTATAACAAAGAAATCGCTGTTAAATTCATTCATGATCATAGGTTTCCGAGTTCCATATTCGTAGACAAGGACAGTATTCTTTCCAAACGCAGTCTGGTGCATTACCTGTACAATAATCAAAGTGCAACATTCCACTGCTTACAATTCCAGTCTTCATATCCAACGTCTGAATTATTGCTTTATATCTACGTGCTATTGGAAGATTCTCTGGGTAATCTACACCAAGATTCCAACTGAACATCATCTTTTCAAACGCATTGCAGATCAGCAATAATTCTTCATCTGTAAAGAAATCAGCCGGAGGAAAGTATTGTGACTCTAGACCGCAGTAGCTACTGAATGTTCGCATTGGAGTAAATCCATATAAATACTTTTCTACATCTGCAAAATGATTTTCAACAGTTTGTTCCGGTGTTCCCTCCTCAAAAGCAGAAGGATTATGACCGTTGGAAATATCTATCAGTAACAAAGCAGTAAGCTCATTCATCTTCTGCCTAAAATTATAAACAAACATATCAAAATTTTGTACCCAAAAACATTCGTGAATATTTTTGAAAATTACAATGACCGAACGAGGGATATTTAAAAAATACTTTAAAAACAGGCAGTCGCCTCTTTTGAACTTTAAATTATAACTGATGTTGGATGATTAATGATGGATGATGGGTGATGCGTGCCTGAGACATCATCATTTTTTTATCAAAAGCATGGTAAAAGTCCGTTTGGTGAATGGTTTATTTGTCTTCAAACTAAGATGTTAATACCTACCAGCATTGTAAATCTTAACCCAATCTTGCATCCAACTTAAATTTTAAATCTTAAATCTTGAATTTGAATCCCGCATCCCGCATCCCGTATCTCGCATCCCGAACCTTGAACCTTGAATATTGAACCTTAAATCTTGAATTTCACACCCCGCATCCCGCATCTGGCACCCCGCATCAAAACAAAAAAAATCCCCAATCAAATAAATGATTGAGGATTTGAATAAAAAACTGGCGGCGACCTACTCTCCCGCTTTCGCAGTACCATCGGCGCTGGTGGGCTTAACTTCTGTGTTCGGAATGGGAACAGGTGAGCCCCACCGCTAAAACCACCCTAAAGGCTGTATATAACGTAGGGACGTACTGTTGTATAATGTATAAAGTATGTAAGCGTTGTGCTTTACTCTGTACATTGTACTTTCATACATTCTACATAATTTTATCGATAAAAACATTCACAAAGAGAGAACCTGAGCGGCGCGGATTAACGCTGCCAATTAGGCTATAAATCTACGGGTAATTAGTACTACTCGGCTATGCTGTTACCAGCTTTACACCTGTAGCCTATCAACGTGGTCATCTCCCACGACCCTTAAAAGATGTCTCATCTTGAGGCGAGTTTCGCACTTATATGCTTTCAGTGCTTATCTCTTCCAAACGTAGCTACTCAGCGGTGCTCCTGGCGGAACAACTGATACACCAGAGGTTTGTTCAAATCGGTCCTCTCGTACTAGATTCAAGCCCTCTCAAACATCTAACGCCCGCAATAGATAGAGACCGAACTGTCTCACGACGTTCTGAACCCAGCTCGCGTGCCACTTTAATGGGCGAACAGCCCAACCCTTGGGACCTTCTCCAGCCCCAGGATGTGACGAGCCGACATCGAGGTGCCGAACCTCCCCGTCGATATGAGCTCTTGGGGGAGACTAGCCTGTTATCCCCGGAGTACCTTTTATCCTATGAGCGATGGCCCTTCCATACGGAACCACCGGATCACTATGTCCTGCTTTCGCACCTGATCGACTTGTAGGTCTCACAGTCAAGCACCCTTATGCCATTACACTCTACGCACGGTTACCAAGCGTGCTGAGGGTACCTTTGAAAGCCTCCGTTACTCTTTTGGAGGCGACCACCCCAGTCAAACTACCCACCACGCAGTGTCCTTCAATTAAGAAGTTAGGCTCCAAGTAAGTAAAGGGTGGTATTTCAACGTTGACTCCACAAACACTGGCGTGCCTGCTTCATAGTCTCCCACCTATCCTACACATTACTTACTCAAAGTCAATACGAAGTTATAGTAAAGGTTCACAGGGTCTTTTCGTCCCATTGCGGGTACTCGGCATCTTCACCGAGACTACAATTTCACAGAGCTCATGGTTGAGACAGTGCCCAGATCGTTACACCATTCGTGCAGGTCGGAACTTACCCGACAAGGAATTTCGCTACCTTAGGACCGTTATAGTTACGGCCGCCGTTTACTGGGGCTTCAGTCAAACGCTTCGCATTGCTGCTAACGCCCTTCCTTAACCTTCCAGCACCGGGCAGGTGTCAGACCCTATACTGCATCTTTCGATTTTGCAGAGTCCTGTGTTTTTGATAAACAGTCGCCTGGGCCTTTTTACTGCGGCCACCATTGCTGATGGCGTCTCTTCTCCCGAAGTTACGAGACTATTTTGCCTAGTTCCTTAACCATGATTCACTCTAGCACCTTAGGATTCTCTCCTCGACTACCTGTGTCGGTTTATGGTACGGGTTGCTTCACTTCGGCTTTTCTTGGAAGCACTTTCCCTACAGCAACTTCGCCCGAAGGCTAGGTCTTGACTATTCCGTCAGTCTCCAGTAAGTACGGCACTCCGTCCCCTTTTTAGTGTGAGCAAGTATGGGAATATTAACCCATTGTCCATCCACTACCCCTTTCGGGTTCGCGTTAGGTCCCGACTAACCCTCAGCTGATTAGCATGGCTGAGGAAACCTTAGTCTTTCGGTGAGCGGGTTTCTCGCCCGCTTTATCGTTACTTATGCCTACATTTTCTTTTCTGTCCGCTCCACAATACCTCACAGTACTGCTTCGGCGCAAACAGAATGCTCTCCTACCAGATACAGTCCCGTGACTGTAAATCCATAGCTTCGGTAATATGTTTATGCCCGATTATTATCCATGCCGGACCGCTCGACTAGTGAGCTGTTACGCACTCTTTAAATGAATGGCTGCTTCCAAGCCAACATCCTAGCTGTCAATGCAGTCCAACCGCGTTGCTTCAACTTAACATATATTTGGGGACCTTAGCTGTTGGTCTGGGTTCTTTCCCTCTCGGACATGGACCTTAGCACCCATGCCCTCACTGCCGACCATCATTTATTAGCATTCGGAGTTTGTCAGGAATTGGTAGGATTTGACTCCCCCGCATCCAATCAGTAGCTCTACCTCTAATAAACTGTAAATCGACGCTGCACCTAAATGCATTTCGGAGAGTACGAGCTATCTCCCAGTTTGATTGGCCTTTCACCCCTACCCACAGGTCATCCGAAGACTTTTCAACGTCAACCGGTTCGGTCCTCCACTTTGTGTTACCAAAGCTTCAACCTGCCCATGGGTAGATCACAAGGTTTCGCGTCTAATCCTACTAACTATGCGCCCTGTTCAGACTCGCTTTCGCTCCGGCTCCGCACCTGAAGTGCTTAACCTCGCTAGTAAAATTAACTCGTAGGCTCATTATGCAAAAGGCACGCCGTCACCCAACTTGTGGGCTCCGACCGCTTGTAGGCGTACGGTTTCAGGTTCTGTTTCACCCTTCTATTCGAAGTGCTTTTCACCTTTCCTTCACAGTACTTGTTCACTATCGGTCTTTCAGGAGTATTTAGCCTTGGAGGATGGTCCCCCCATATTCAGACAGGATTTCACGTGTCCCGCCCTACTCATTTATCACTTTAATATGCCTTTCATATACGGGGCTATCACCCTCTTTGGCTGTTCTTTCCAGAACATTCTATTAAACATATAAAAGCTTTTGGGCTAATCCGCGTTCGCTCGCCACTACTTACGGAATCTCTTCGATTTCTTTTCCTCAGGGTACTTAGATGTTTCAGTTCTCCTGGTTTGCTCTCCTTGCGGAGTGACATGTCTTCAACATGCCGGGTTGCCCCATTCGGACATCTCGGGATCAATTCGTGTGTGCCAATCCCCCGAGCTTTTCGCAGCTTACCACGTCCTTCTTCGCCTCTGAAAGCCTAGGCATCCGCCATACGCCCTTAACGATTTCTTTCCTAATTTGTTGATTAGTTCAGTATTTTTTAATCAGCATTGCTGCCAATAATATTTTTGTAAACTCAAGCGCTTTTCCGCGCCCGGTTTTCTCTTTGTGATATCTTTACCGTTAATGTCAATGATCTTTTCTCTACTTCTGATCTAATTCGCAAAATATTGTTTTTGGCTCTATCTGCTTTTTAAAATTAAACCATCGGTGATGGTGGAGAATAAGGGAGTCGAACCCTTGACCTCCTGCGTGCAAGGCAGGCGCTCTAGCCAGCTGAGCTAATTCCCCTCTAGTTTGATTTGAGATTTGATATTTGAGATTTGATATTCAGACTTAACGAATTTCAAATTTCAAACCTTCAATTTCAAATCACTTAAATTAGTAGTCTCGGGCAGGCTCGAACTGCCGACCTCTACATTATCAGTGTAGCGCTCTAACCAGCTGAGCTACGAGACTTTGTTATGAGTGATGATTAATGAGTTATAATTGATATTTTCATACCGCATATTTCATTTTCATTCCCAATCTCTTATCCCTTATACTAATTTCTAGTGGGTTTATGTTTTTTATAAGTGATAAATGATGATTGATGTATGATGTTTTATCACTGATCAATTATCTTTTATCATTCATATATATACCAACCAAATAAAAAAACTAAAGCTAAAAAACTTTAAATAAGTACAATGTACTTGCGTACTGTTTTTGTTTAACGTCGAAAGACGCTCTAAAATGAGATGTTCCAGCCGCACCTTCCGGTACGGCTACCTTGTTACGACTTAGCCCTAGTTACCTGTTTTACCCTAGGCAGCTCCTTTTACGGTCACCGACTTCAGGTACCCCAGACTTCCATGGCTTGACGGGCGGTGTGTACAAGGCCCGGGAACGTATTCACCGCGCCATGGCTGATGCGCGATTACTAGCGATTCCAGCTTCATAGAGTCGAGTTGCAGACTCCAATCCGAACTGAGACCGGCTTTCGAGATTCGCATCTTATCGCTAAGTAGCTGCCCTCTGTACCGGCCATTGTATTACGTGTGTGGCCCAAGGCGTAAGGGCCGTGATGATTTGACGTCATCCCCACCTTCCTCTCTACTTGCGTAGGCAGTCTCACTAGAGTCCCCAACTGAATGATGGCAACTAGTGACAGGGGTTGCGCTCGTTGCAGGACTTAACCTAACACCTCACGGCACGAGCTGACGACAACCATGCAGCACCTTGAAAATTGTCCGAAGAAAAGTCTGTTTCCAAACCTGTCAATTCCCATTTAAGCCTTGGTAAGGTTCCTCGCGTATCATCGAATTAAACCACATAATCCACCGCTTGTGCGGGCCCCCGTCAATTCCTTTGAGTTTCATTCTTGCGAACGTACTCCCCAGGTGGCTAACTTATCACTTTCGCTTAGTCTCTGAATCCGAAAACCCAAAAACGAGTTAGCATCGTTTACGGCGTGGACTACCAGGGTATCTAATCCTGTTCGCTCCCCACGCTTTCGTCCATCAGCGTCAGTTAAAACATAGTGACCTGCCTTCGCAATTGGTGTTCTAAGTAATATCTATGCATTTCACCGCTACACTACTTATTCCAGCCACTTCTACTTTACTCAAGACCTGCAGTATCAATGGCAGTTTCACAGTTAAGCTGTGAGATTTCACCACTGACTTACAGATCCGCCTACGGACCCTTTAAACCCAATAAATCCGGATAACGCTTGCACCCTCCGTATTACCGCGGCTGCTGGCACGGAGTTAGCCGGTGCTTATTCATACTGTACCTTCAGCTACCCTCACGAGGGTAGGTTTATCCCAGTATAAAAGAAGTTTACAATCCATAGAACCGTCGTCCTTCACGCGGGATGGCTGGATCAGGCTCTCACCCATTGTCCAATATTCCTCACTGCTGCCTCCCGTAGGAGTCTGGTCCGTGTCTCAGTACCAGTGTGGGGGATCACCCTCTCAGGCCCCCTAAAGATCACTGACTTGGTGAGCCGTTACCTCACCAACTATCTAATCTTGCGCGTGCCCATCTCTATCCGCCGGAGCTTTCAATATTAAATGATGCCACTTAATATATTATGGGATATTAATCTTCCTTTCGAAAGGCTATCTCCCTGATAAAGGCAGGTTGCACACGTGTTCCGCACCCGTACGCCGCTCTCTCTGTCCCGAAAGACAAATACCGCTCGGCTTGCATGTGTTAGGCCTCCCGCTAGCGTTCATCCTGAGCCAGGATCAAACTCTCCATTGTATGTTTGTCTGACTCACTCAAAGTTTCTTAATTACGCTTTAGTTTTTCCTTATTTTTTGGTTGTTATATTGTATCTTCAATGATCTCTTCTCTTCCGCTTTTTAACCGGGCTACTTTTCTGTCAGTTTCGCCCCGCATTTGCGTGTGCAAAAGTAATAAGTTATTTTAACATGACCAAATGTTTTTTCAAGAAATTTTAAAGTTTTTTGACGACCTTAATTTTCTTACCTTTTCACTCAATCTCTAACTTCTGCGCTTCCCCATAATTGGGTCTGCAAATATACAACTGTTTTTTATTCTTGCAAATTTTTCAGCTGATATTTTTTCTGAAGTTTTGTTCTTATCTTTATCCTCCTGCGCTACTTACTTCCTTCCGTTTTCAGTGGTGCAAAAGTAGAAACTTTTAATATCCCCACCAAACTTTTATTCATATTTATTTAACATAATGTCACAACACGCTGGTTAAGTGTGGGAAAAGTTGTGGGAAGATGGGAGATGGAAGATAGGAGATGGAAGTTGGGAGATGGGAGTTTTAGGGGTGCGGGGTTGGAGGGCTTTAGTGGTTGAGTTGGTTAGTGGTTGAGTTGGAGAGCCGGAGGGTGAAGGATTGATTGATTTCAGGGTACGGGGTTTGGAGGACTTTAGTGGTTGAGTTGGTTAGTGGTTGAGTTGGAGAGCCGGGGAATGAAGGGATGATTGATTTCAGGTTACGGGGTGTGGCAATGTTGGGCGGAAGGTCATTGTACAGGTTTTTCAGATAGCAATCCTCCGGAGTGCGGTGATGGTGGATGTGATTTTGCTGTTCGGATTTTTGACAAATGTGGCATTTCTAACAGTTGCCGGAAGAGAGACTATGATTTTCTAAGTGGGTATGGGCGGGACGCCAGAACCAGCGGACAAAAAAAATTTGAGATTTGATGTTTGAGATTTGAGATTTGATGTTTGAGATTCGGGGTGCGGGTTATGGATTACGGGCTGCGAAATGAAGGTGACGAGTTGTTTGGGTTTTGAAAATAGAGAGTTTTTGTTGGTGTAATTTTTTTTGTGGTTTCCGGGCGGAACTCCAAAACGAGCGAGTGGCATTCCTAAAATGTGCTTGTTAGGGAAACTGTGCTTATCTAAGTGGGTACGGGCGGGACGCCCGCACCAGCGGTGAGAGTTTTACTTGATGTTGTTATACTTCGATTCTTAAAAGAGTGGTTTTGCGTGGGAGTAACCACCCCCGTCTAAAATCTGCGATTTTGACATCCCCTCCAAAGGAGGGGAATGATTCAACGGGGTATATTATAAGGAGAGATTGTTTTTTTTACTGCTAGTTGCAGTGAAATTGTAGTGGAGAATGGATGCTTGAAACTTTGGTATTGAATTTTTGTCTTTTCGATTTTAGTTTTTGTAGCGTTCTGTAATGAGATTATTTTGGACAATGGCTGATTGCTCATTACTTATTACTCATTACTTATCAAAATACAGTCGTTCTAAAAAAGCAAAATCGTTACTAGCCCCGATGGAAACGGCATCCTTTTTTGTGGCGGACGGAATGAAATGGAGGCTGCCGCAAAAAAGATATAGTGGACAGCGGGTTCCCGGCTCCTGAAAATTATGTGGGAGGATTGGAGAGTTTGAGGGTTTGAGAGTGAGAGTAAGGGTTGAAAGCTAATAAATATTGAGTTAGATTTTTGACTAAAAAAAAAGAGACTGAAAATTCCAGTCTCTTTTTAAATATCAATTATTTATTTTTAAAAATTTTGAAGCGATGCTTGTGAGTCTAATTTTGCTGTTGCATTATAATTGTCTCCGTTTTCGTCGATTACTCTCTTCGCAAATCTGAATTTTGGACCCCAATAAGAATCGCTTAGTGACGAAACCATGACTCCTTTTGATGTTGCGGCATGTATAAATTTGATGTCACCGTCTTCTGAAATGCTTTCTACTATTCCTACGTGAGAAATTCTTCTGCCATGTGAAAAGAAAACCAAATCTCCTTTCTGTAATTCTGTTTTATCAATTGATTCTCCTTCTTTAGCTTGTGAAGCTGCCACTCTTGGCAATGTAAGGCTTGCTGCTGCACCGAAAACTGAAAGTACAAATGCTGAACAGTCTATTCCGTTTCTCGTTGTACCACCATATCTGTAAGGAGTACCCAAATAAGTTTCTGCCTCTGTAAGGATGTTGTCTATTACCTTATTGTATTTGATTGCCTTAGCAATTTCAGAGTTCTTTAATTTGTTTTTTGCGTTGGATAGCGCTACTGTTTTTTCAGATACAAAAGAGCTGATTAGCTGCTTTTTATCCATTTCCAACCTTTTGCTCTCAACTGCCGCATAATTGGCATCTGATTTGTTGTCCTTAATATAGGTTGTTGGTTTTGAAACTACATAATTAGTAACACAAGACTGTAAACTTACAGTAGAGATCAGCATCACCAAATACAACAAAACTTTTTTCTTCATAGATAAATTATTTCCGTGTTAAACGTTGTCTTTTATTTTTAAAGCGTTACAAAAGTATCGATTCGCATTATAAACCTGTCGAATCTCATACTTGCGAAGACTGCATTTAACACACTTTAACATATTTATTAACTATGTTAAAGCAATCAAAACCGCTGACGCCCGTAAATGGCCGTCGAGCGGTTTTTTTTATTAAGGTTTTTTAACAAATTGAAACGTTTGTTTGAAAAACATGACAAACGTCATAGATTTTTATCTGATTTCCAGCATTTTATTCGCTTAAAAAAGGTTTGTATAAAACTATACCTTATATATTTGATGCATAGTTAATTTTTTTTATCAAAACTATATTAACACTTGAAATGCTTTTATCACTTTTTTATGTTTTTAGATTTCTTCTGCAACTTGGATTTAACAAATTTTCTACGGCTTTTCATGCAATCCAGACTTTGAGGAGTGAAACAATACTTTTCCGCTTCTTTCAGAAACTTCAAAGAATTCAAAAAACTTCCTCTTATCTCAGAAAGCAACGCTCTGTAAAACCATAATACCGATTTATCAATTCCTTTTATTTTTAAAGAATAGTTAATCAGCTTTTCCGCTTCCTGCAAATCTTCGTTGTCCAAAAGGCATTTGATGTAGTATTTTGGCGTATTCAGATTCGTGACGTCACATTGCATCGCTTCCTCAAAATAAAGTTTCGCTTTTTCATAATCGATGAGCATTTCGCTGTAGATTCTTCCCATCAGACAAAGCGAATCTGCATCTTCAGGGTCGTAAGAAAGCGCATAATTCAAGGCTTCCAAACAATCCGGCAAGCTGTATGGATAATTATCCAAGGCTTCGAAATAATATTTACTTTTAGTTAAGGTCATTTCTGTAATTTTTTAATTCATTTTTCAGTTGATGTCTTTCTTTTTTAAAAGATTTCTCCTGATGATTCTTTTTAAAATCGGTTCCTGAGAATGTTCGAATCGGATTTCCCCTCTGAACATTCAAATGATTGTTCCACGTTTCCTGCATCTGTTTTTCCAGTTGCTGAATGTGAAATTCCATCACTTTTTCTTTCAAGCGAATAATGGAAAGTCTCTTATTCTCCAGTTGCGAACGGGAATCCTGTACGAAAACACTTTGTCCGGTTTTCGGATAGGTTGCACGAACAGCGGTTTCCACTTTGTTCACGTTTTGTCCGCCGCTTCCCTGACTTCTCGCCGTCTGAAACTGAATTTCCTTCTCATTAAAATCCATTTTCTCCAAACCTTCCAGTTCAAAAATCCCGATAAACCAATTGCTTCGTTTATGGAATTTTCTGAAAGTGCTTTTTCCAATCCAAAGAATGCTTCCGAGCCAGTTTTTCAAAAACTCGTTGACCTCTTTTCCTTTTAAAAGTAAGGTCGCAGATTTCAAAGTCAGGTTTTCATCGCCATTTTCACGGTGGATGATTTCATAATCGATTTTATTTTGTTTTGCTTCCTCAAGAAAGACCTTCAGAACTTTGGCAACTACCCATTGACATTCTAAAGGTCCTCTTCCCGAGGTGATTTGTATTATTTTGTCCATTGTTTTTTAGGAGCTATTTCCCGCTTTCCGCTATATCTTTTTTTTGCCACCGCTTTTTTCAAGCCAACGCAAAAAAAGGATGCCGCTTCAATCGGGGCTATGGTTTTTCTCCTTTGTATTACTATTTGTTATAAATTATTTAATGACTTTCAAAAGAATTAAAATGCAGGTTTTTGACATCAAACACCCAACATCCCGCATCCAACATTAATCATTATTTATCCATCCTCACAATTCGAGGTTGAAAAGTTCCGAGAATATCGACCAATTCACTTTGTGCGTTCATCACTTCGTTGATGTCTTTGTACGCAATCGGTGCTTCTTCGGCATTTCCGCCCATCAAGGTGACATTTTTGAGTTTTAATTCTTTCTTAATGTCATTTTGAGTGAAACGGTTTCTGCATTCTCCTCTCGAAAAAGCTCTTCCTGCTCCGTGAGAAGCTGAATTCAACGAATCCGGATTTCCTTTTCCTCGGACGATGAAACCTTTCGCAGTCATCGAAGCGGGAATCATTCCCAACTCGTTTTCATTGGCTGGAGTTGCGCCTTTTCTGTGAACTACCACTTCTTTTCCGTTGTGGATTTCTTTCCACGCGAAGTTGTGATGGTTTTCGATTCTGGCTTTCACTCTTCCGCCGACTGCTTTCACCAGTCTTCTGTGAATGTCGTCGTGACAGGCCGAAGCGTAATCTCCTGCGAGATTCATCGCTGTCCAGTATTCTAATCCGAGATGCGTGTTCAAATCCAGCCAGGCGAAATTTTGTGCTTCTTTTGGCAACGGACATTGCTCTGTCGCCACTCTTGAATAATACTGGGCGATTTCTGCTCCCAATCCACGTGAACCGCTGTGAGAAAGGATTCCAAGGTATTTTCCTTTTGGAAGATTGATTTGTTCATCTGCTTCCATAATTTCCACTTCCCCGAATTCCACAAAGTGATTTCCGCCGCCGGAACTTCCCATTTGTTTGATGGCTTTTCCTTTTAATCTTCTCAAAATCGGAATCAAATCAAACGTATCTCTGTCGAAAATCTCGTGGTCGACGTGAGATTTGTGCGTTTCATACATCCCGAATTTAGTGTGTTCGGCAAGGGCTTTTTCATATTTGTCTCTTGCGCCGTCGAGATATGAAATTGGTGTATCCAAAATACTGAGTGACATTCTGCAACCGATATCCATCCCGACTCCGTAAGGAATTACAGCATTTTCTACCGCGAGAACGCCACCTATTGGAAGTCCGTAACCACTGTGTGCATCGGGCATCAACGCGCCTTGTGTTGCAATTGGCAGTTTCAATGCGGTGTACAATTGGTTTTTTGCTTCATCTGAAATATTGTTCCCGAAAATCTGAAAAGAGGCTCTGTTGGTGTTGAGTATTCTTTTCTCCGTTTTCTTGGATGAAAGCAAAGCTTCCGCGATTTGTCCGAAGGTTAAATCTTTCTCGAAGTTCTCCGGATTTTGGTGAATTTCCTTGAGAAGAGATTTTACATAATGAATGTTTTTGGTTGCAAAGTTTCTTTTCATGACTTCCAAAGCGATGTTTACACTCTGGTTGTTTGGATAGCCTAATTTTAATATATCTTTTCCTTTTAGTTTTAAATTTCCCATTGTTTTATATAATTGATGATTGATGAGAGATGATTGATAAGCTCGCATCTAATTTTCCAACTAAATTTTTAGTTGATTTTATTCAAACCTTCAAGGTTTTGGAAACCTTGAAGGTTTATTTTGTTTGACAAACCTATCGGTTTTTGAAACCCGTTAGGTTTTATGGCAGGAGTTTGTCCTAGCCCCGATGGTAACGGCATCCTTTTTTTGCATTGGCTTGAAAAAAGCGTTGGCAAAAAAAGATACAGTGGACAGCGGGATTAAGCTCCTAATAAAAATTCCATTTCTTCTAATCTGCTCATTAAAGATTGAACTCCTACGGAGTTCTTTCGTAAAATGATACCTTGTTGCTACACAGATGTTGCTCCTATGGAGCAGGTAACTTCAATTGTGATTTAAAAAAATGTAAATGATTTCGGGGAAACTTGTTTTGAGTTTGAAATATTGCGCAATAAAAAACCCGAAATCTTAGGACTTCGGGTTTTGATATTTCATTATACTGTTGTTCTAAGAAGGTACCAAACCACGAAGCCCCGCCTTTGCAAAAGGCAATCCTACTGTTGAATGTAAGTTGAATCTGAACATTGCTTCGTTGTTTTTAAAATGGTTAAACTTGATTTTCAGATGCAAAGATATTATTTTTTTTGAAACTCAAAATAAAATTGTAATTTTTTTTCACGTCAGCATGATTTCCATGTGATACAAAATGTTATATTTGTTTCCTTAACTCAAACATTTATGAAATCGCCATAAATACCTTTTGCCAAACAATCAATAATTATGACTTGGCGATAAGATATGGCAAAAAAACAATAAGTATATACATATGAAAAGCACTTTAATGAAAACTTTACTGTGTGCATTTGCGCTGGTAATCTTATTTTCATGTAATTCTAACAAGAATGATGAAATCTTAAACTACACAACAGACACTACTTTGGGAATATCCAGAGTGAATCTGAAGGAAATTTCAAAAAAAATTCCGGTAGACAAAATTCTGAAGGAGAAGAAAAACATTCAGGCAGAAGAAAAGCTGTTTCTGCAGTTGGTCAATAAGCCTGAAGAATCAGGAATCGACATCGACAAACCTCTTTACCTTCTCGTTGATCAGGGAAAAACAAATTCTGAATTTGATGTAAAATCTTTTCTCTGGATTAATGACAAGGCGAAGTTCCAGAAAAGTATGACTGATCTTACCAGAACGAAAGTTACCATCGACAACAAAGATCATATCTACATTGGTGGGAAACTTGCCGGAAGTATGAAAGGCGACATGGCCATCATGGTCAGCGAAAAAGCGTACAATCCTTACGGTGGATACAATTCTGCGATGCCTGAAGGTTCGGAAAGAATCAACGACAAATATTTCATAGATTTCTGGGCAAGAAAAGGAAGTAAAAATGCTGCAATCAAAGAGCAGGTAAATCAATCTTTAGTTGGCGATAAAGATGTGAGCGGATGGATAAACCTTGCTGCTGTAGCGAGTTTCGCATCTAAAGGTTATATTGAAACGCTTGCGGTGAATAAGCTGATCAAAGATTCAGGAATTGGTTTTGATTTTAATTTCGACAAAGGAAAAGCTGATATGGAAACGAAAACTTTCTTTAACAGCGATATGAAGAAAATCGTAGAAAAATATTACGATAAAAATAAAGTAAACTATGACCTTGTAAAGAATGTGGAACTGGATAATGCGAAGTCTTACTCAATCGGGTTTTTCAGTTTGGATTTTATGAGATATCTTGTAAAAGAATCCGGTTTTGAGGCTACGGTAAATCATTATTTAGCTTCAAGCAACAAGTCTTTGGAAGATATAACTTCTACTTTCACAGGAGATTACGCTTTTGTTGATTTCAAAGTAAAACAGGATACGGCTGATTATTATAATTACAGATCAGACAATGCGGTCGTTTTAGGATTTAACCCAAAAAACAAAGCTACACTGACAAGTCTGATGGATCAGTACCTGACTTCTGCAGGAAAAAGATATGTAGTAACAGACAATCAGGTGATCGTTTCTGAAAATCCTGAGGTACTTTCTCAGTTTCAAGGGAAAAAAGCCGGAAAAAATTCAACTTTGGATAAAAAATCAGGTGTGATGTCTTATTCATGGTCTGACGGTAAGGATTACAATCAAAGAGAAAATCCGCCGGTGAAAGTCATCAGCATGGTGAACGAATCGAAGGAAGACGGAGGAAACCTGCTTTCTAAATCTACTTTCACTTTAGATAAAAAAGACGAAAACGCACTGTATTACCTACTGATGAATGACTGATATTGTTCTAAATAATATTTCGCCAAAATATTTTACTCCGAAAAATATTGAAGATTCTGAAATATGGAATCGGAATATCACCTTCGGAAAAGGTAAAAAAAATCTGATCATTGCACCGTCCGGAAGTGGGAAATCTACTCTCGCGACGGCAATGCTCGGCACTCACTTTCAGTATGAAGGAGAGATAAAATACGGAACGGAAGTTGTGAAAAATCTGCATCTTGAGAAAATCGTTGAACACAGAAGGCAAGGCATCAGTCTGCTTTTTCAGGATGTGAGAATGATTAAAAATCTGACCATTTCTGAAAATATTCTGCTGCGCACTTTTAATAAAGATAAAAAACAGTTTATTCCAAAAATGGAGGGATATTCAAGAAGACTCGGTATTGAAGGTCTTCTGAATAAAAAAGCCGAAAACTGCTCGTATGGTGAACGCCAGCGAAGTGCCATCGTGAGAAGTCTGATCAATCCTACAGATTTTTTGATTTACGATGAATGTTTCAGTCATCTTGATATCAATAATAAGAAGATCGCATTTTCTCTCATCAACGAAGTTTCTGAAGAAAGCGGAAGTTCGGTGATCTTTTTTGAGCTGAACGAGTTTCCTTTTGAGCATAATTATCAAATTCTTCATCTATAAATTCTATGAAGAAAATTTTTAATTCACTTATTCTTTACGCCGGACTGTTCATTGCCTTTATTTTGGTGTTGTCCTGTCTGCAACTGTACGAAAATGCCAACCGACTTTTCGGAAGCAAAAGCAGTGACAGCAATTACTGGCTCACATTCAGCAAAAAACTGACTCCGGATAATATCGGACGAAAAGAGCTTCTTGGTTTTAATGAAAATGATGTTGCCAAAATTAAAAAATGGTCTGAAGTAAAAAACATCTATCCATTTTCTGCCAATGAATTTAAAGCTTCGGCGAACGGCGGCGATTTTATTCCTTTTTACACTGATCTGTATTTTGAAAGTGTAGATTTGAAGGCGATTGACGTGCCTCTGACGGAAGAAGAATTTCAGGTAAAAGGTGACGAAATTCCAATTATTATTTCAAGAGAATATCTGAATCTTTACAATTACGGATTTGCCATCAACCAAGGTTTGCCACAGATTTCTGAGGATTTTGCCAAGAAAATTGAAGTCAATATCAATATTACCATCAATAAGGAAAACAAAACCTACAGAGGAAAAATGGTTGGCCTTTCAGACAGAATTCATTCTGTGTTGATTCCGAAAAAATTTCTTGACTCTTTGAATCTTGCTGCAAAACCGGAGCTTGCCAGTCAGCCTAAAATTTACAACAGGGTTTTGGTTCAGGTGAAAGATTCCGGAGATGAAGGTTTGGTCTCTAAAATGAAAGAAAACGGTTACGAATCGAATCAGGAAAGCCTGCGCTCAGCAAAAATGAAGTCGAAACTGTTTTTGGTTTTAAAAGTGATTGCAGTTTTGGGGATTTTCATTTTCGCTTTATGCCTTTATATTATTGTAAGTTTCATTAAAATTCAGTTCCTTGAAAAGCAGGAAGAAGTTTCCATTAAAAACAGTCTTGGGTATTCACCGAAGAAAATGGTGAGCGATATCAGCAGGAAATTCAGTTTAAACTTAATGTTTGTATTAATTTTAAGTTTAGGACTGATAGCTTTGGGACAGTATCTGATTGCAAAATCTGATGTTTCCAACGGTTTGCTGTCCATGTATGTGAATCCGTTTCTGTGGTCGGTGATTATCATCATTCCACTGTTGGTTTATTTCTTCGTAAATATTCTGATTTACCGCTGGCTGCTGAAAAGCTGGAAAATATAACAGAAAACGACCGTCGTGATGATGGTCGTTTTTGTTTTTTCAAAATGTTTTTAAATTAATTTTTTAAACATTCCAAAATTCCCGATCCAGACTTCTGTACTGTATCGCCTCGGAAATATGTTGGGACAGGATTTTTTCAGATTCTTCCAGATCAGCGATTGTTCTGGCAACCTTTAATATTCTGTCATACGCTCTGGCGGAAAGATTCAGTTTTTCCATTGCCATTTTAATGAGATTAAAAGAAGTATCATCCAGTTCACAAAATTTTTCAAGCTCCCGCGAACCCATTTGTGCATTGTAACTGATAGACAAATCCTTATACCGTTCATTCTGAATCTCACGGGCAATCAAAACACGTTTTCTGATGTCTTCACTTTTTTCGCCTTTTCTTTTCTCTGCCAATTGCTCAAATTCCACTTTTTGAACTTCGACATGAATATCAATTCGGTCTAAAAGAGGTCCGGACAGCTTATTCATATACCTCTGCATCTCAAAAACAGAGGAAGTGTTGTTCGGATCATCCGGAAAATAGCCACTCGGACTGGGATTCATCGATGCCACCAGCATAAAACTTGAAGGATAATTGACTGTGAATTTCGCCCTCGAGATCGTTACTTCCCGATCTTCCAAAGGTTGCCGCATCACTTCAAGAACGGTTCTTTTAAATTCGGGCATTTCATCCAGAAATAAAACACCATTGTGAGCTAAAGAAATTTCTCCGGGTTGAGGATAACTTCCGCCACCGACGAGGGCGACGTCCGAAATTGTGTGGTGCGGGCTGCGGAAAGGCCGAACCGTCATCAGCGAAGTTTCAGTTCCCATTTTTCCGGCAACAGAATGAATTTTTGTAGTTTCCAAAGCTTCCTTTAAGGTTAAAGGTGGTAAAATGCTGGGAACTCTTTTTGCCAACATCGTTTTCCCGCTT
This sequence comes from Chryseobacterium foetidum, assembly GCF_025457425.1. Taxonomy (NCBI): domain Bacteria; kingdom Pseudomonadati; phylum Bacteroidota; class Flavobacteriia; order Flavobacteriales; family Weeksellaceae; genus Chryseobacterium; species Chryseobacterium foetidum. The sequence goes on along the minus strand of NZ_JAMXIA010000001.1, from coordinate 2,277,448 downwards.
CCGGGAGGACCGATGAGAATGATGTTGTGACCGCCGGCTGCAGCAACTTCCATGGCTCTTTTTGCGGTTTCCTGACCTTTCACTTCAGAAAAATCAAAGGGAAATGAATTGATTTTATCCTGAAATTCTTTTCTCGTATCCAGAACTGTTTTTTCAAGCGGTGTTCCTTCATTAAAAAAGTCAATAACTTCCTTAATATTTTCCACACCATAAACGTCGAGATTATTCACAATTGCCGCTTCCCTTGTGTTTTGTTTTGGTAAAATAATTCCCTTAAAACCTTCTTCCCTAGCCTGAATAGCAATGGGAAGAACGCCTTTTATCGGCTGTAAACCTCCGTCCAGCGAAAGTTCACCCATGATGATGTAATCTCTAATATCTTCGGCAACGATTTGGTCTGAAGCGACCAGAATTCCCATTGCAATACTCAAATCATAAGCCGCCCCTTCTTTTCTGAGATCAGCAGGAGCCATGTTTATTGTAATCTTCTTTCCAGGGATTTTGAAACCGACATTTTTCAGTGCAGCAGAAATTCTGTAGCTGCTTTCCTTGATGGCATTGTCTGGAAGACCTACCAAATGGTAGCCGACACCGCCGGTATCAATATTAACTTCAATGGTAATGGTTTGAGCAGATACTCCGAAGATGGCACTTCCGTAAATTTTGATCAGCATTGCTTTGTGTTTGAAGTAAATTTAAAAATTTTCCACCAAATCATCAAAGTTTTAAATCTAAATTTTACTATTGTGGTTTCTTTTGTGAAAGATCAAAATCAATTTTAGTCTTTTGAATTTTGATAGAATCATTAATTTTCTGAAGTAAAAAAGATTCTTTAGTATTAGAAATTGACCGAATTACATCATAAGTTAATAAATATTCTGATTGTGAACCTGTTCCAATAGCTGTTGTTTTTTGCCAGCCGACGAGCTTGAAATCGACAATTGATCCATTTTCATTTTCTACTTTATCATAAATGAAATCAAATTTTTCTTTATCAGTTTCTCGTGGATCGAATAATTTAAAAGCATCTTCTTTATTATGCTGTTTCAAGAAGGTATAAAAATTTTGAATTGTTTTTTCAGCTTCTAAAATTTCATTATCCTTTGATACACATCCAAAGAAAAGGAAGGAGATAATAATTAAAATAAACTTTTTCATAAAATCGCAATGTTTTTAGTTTCTGGATTTAGTTCTTTTTGTTTTATTAAAACAGCAAGCGTTTCAACAAACATAAAGAAAATCTTTTGGCAGTAAATCATTTTAGCTAAATTTTAAATCTAAATTTTAATACTTTTGTTTTAACATCAGAAAATACAAGAATAAATGAACATCAAACCCGAAATATCCTGGTCAGATTTTGAAAAATTAGACATCCGTTGCGGAACTATTATCTCTGTAAACGATTTTGAAAAAGCAAGAAACCCTTCCTATCAGCTTGAAATTGATTTTGGAGATTTGGGAATCAGAAAATCTGCAGCGCAGATAACTACTCTTTACAGTAAGGAAGATTTGGTAGGAAAACAGATTTTAGCTGTAGTGAATTTTCCGAAAAAACAGATTGCCAATTTCTTCAGCGAATGCCTTGTTTTGGGCGTTTATGGTGAAGATTCTAAAGATGTGACACTTCTTTCGCCTTCATTGCCTGTAAAAAATGGTTTGCAGGTTGGGTAAATTCAATAAAATTTTTAAATCTAATGGATTAAAAACCTTTAGGTTTCGGAATGACAAATATTATCACTTATAAAAACCAAACACAATATGATTCAGAATATTCCATTAGAAAAAGTGTTATTTCTCGATATAGAAACCGTTCCGCAATACGGAAACTGGAATGAAATTCCCGAAACTGAGCAAACGCTTTGGGATAAAAAAACAAAATACCAGCGTAAGAATGAAATTGAAGCAGAAGAATTCTACGACAGAGCCGGAATCATGGCAGAATTCGGAAAAATTATTTGCATCACCATCGGAATGCTGGAAAAAAACGACACGTTAAAAATTAAGAGTTTTGCTAACGATGACGAGAAAGTTCTGTTGGAAGAATTTGGCGAGCTTTTCAACAGTCCGAGACTTCGTGATGTAATTCTGTGTGCCCACAACGGTAAAGAATTCGACTTTCCATGGATTGCCAGACGATTTCTCATCAATGGCATGCAACCTCCTTCCCCATTTCAGCTTTTCGGAAAAAAACCTTGGGAAATTCCGCACATCGACACCATGGAACTGTGGAAATTCGGAGATTACAAAAGCTTCGTTTCACTGGAACTTTTAGCCCACGTCTTCGGAATTCCAACTCCCAAAGATGATATCGACGGTTCAATGGTTTCATCAATCTATTACATTGAAAAAGACTTGCAGAGAATTGTAGACTATTGTGAAAAAGATGTCTTAACTTTGGCGAATATTTTCCGACGCATGCGTCAGGAAGATTTGTTGAAAAGGTATTCTTAATTTAGATTAATTATAAAAATGAAATTTACAGACGATCAGATCGCAGATATTGGTGAAGAAATTATTGGTGTTTTAAAAACGGTTTACGATCCCGAAATTCCGGTTGACATTTATGAATTGGGATTAATTTACGACGTGCAGATCTCTGAAGAGGCTGACGTAAAAATAATCATGACGCTTACAACACCCAACTGTCCGGTAGCGGAAACGCTTCCGCAGGAAGTAAAAGACAAAGTGAAAGAGGTGGAAAATGTAAATGACGTAGATCTCGAACTTACTTTTGAACCAAGCTGGAACAAAGATATGATGAGCGAAGAGGCAAAATTTGAGCTCGGAATGCTTTAATTTTTAAAAATTTAACTGAAACATACAGAAAGCTGCCACAATTGTGGCGGCTTTTTACTTGCGTTTTACTCCGTTTCAAAATACATCAATTCTTCATCTTCATTGGGAAGCGTAACGAAGTTTTTGAATTTTAAATCCAACTTTTCGATTAATTTTTGGGAAGAAATGTTGTCTTTCGTAGTAATCGCAGAGATCTTTTTTAAACCGAACCTGTTCATTACCTCATCTTTAATTTTGGCAGAAGCCTCGTACATCAAACCTTTTCCCTCAAATTCTTCCAGGACTGAAAAACCAATATCCGAAACATCCAGACCTTCACGGTCAAAAATTCCGACTGCACCAATCTTAATATTTCCTTCCTTTAAAATTACAGCATAATTCCCGTAACCCAAACGGTTGATCTGCGGGAAAAATCGGTGTTCAATATAATTTTCAGCCGCTTCAAGACTTGTTATGTGCCTGTTACCAATGAACTTTATAAAATTTGGTATATTATAAAGATCAAAAATAAGCTGAGCATCATCCAGAGAAATGAGCCGGATGATGAGTCTTTCGGTTTCGAAGAAATTATCTTCGTTTTGTAGGTTGTTTTTTAGGGTCATCTTTTGGCTGCTCAGGCTTTTTTTCTATTTTTAAAAGTCGCGGATTGTTTTTACACTTTTTATTATAAAGTTCGATGTAAGATCCGTTCTCTTCTGCTTTTTCAATCATACCGGAAGCTTTGGACATTGTAAGTGTGAAATGTTTTTTCTGATACGGACATTCCACAGAAGTCACTTTACCCAAATCAAGATAATAATTTTTGGCATCCTCATAATAATTTGCGGCAAGATCTACAAACTCTTCGTCAATAATGTAACCTTCCAAAACCGCTGACAGCGCGGCTTCTTCGGCAATGTCGATGCTTCCTATAAATGGTTTTAAATCTTTTAAATCTGTAATATAACTGATCTTTCCCCCTTTGGAATTAACGATATAAAAAAATGAATCCTCACTTGGCATCAGATCAAAACCGGAAAACTGCGGAACATAATCCTTTTTCGTCCCTGAAATTTTTATCTCCTTATTTTTGCCGTATTCATTGTACACCAGCACCCAAAAATCATATCTGTCATTCGGAATAATTTTAGCCAAAACATTCTGCAGGCTGGCAAATTTCTTTTTCTCCTGAGAAAATACAAGAGTTGAAAAAAGCATTAAAACTAATAATCCAGTGTTCCTTAAAATATTCATAATCGAATTTGCGGCAGAAAAAATGCCGCCTTTTTACATAAATTTATCTCCTTTTTTAAGGTTTTTCAGATCAAGAACATAGTCTTTAATGCGCTGATCGTGATCTCTAGGACAGATCAGAAGAACCTTATCTGTATCTACAACGATAAAATCGTTTAAACCGTCTACGATGACCGCTTTATTTACGTTTTTTAAATGAATGATGTTGCCTGTAGAATTGTAGGAAAGTGAGTGTTTGTGCGGGTTAGCGTTGTTATCTTCATCTTTTTCGCTGTTCTCAAACACAGATCTCCATGTTCCCAGATCACTCCAGCCAAGATCTGCGGGAATGACATGTACATTTTCTGCTTTTTCTAAAATTCCGTTGTCAATAGAAATTTTCTGAATTTTAGGATAAATGGTTTCAATGCAGCTGATTTCATTTTCAGAATTGTACTCACACGAAGTAAACTGCTGCGTCATTTCCGGAAGAAAATCTTCAAACGCTTTTTGAATTGTCTTTACGTTCCAAATAAAAATTCCTGCATTCCAAAGAAAATCGCCGCTTTCCAGAAAAGTATTTGCCAGTTCTAAAATTGGTTTTTCGGTAAGTGTCTTTACTTTATGCAGATCAGACTGCCTGCTTTCTACATACTGAATGTATCTGTAACCTGTCTCCGGTCTGGTAGGAACGATCCCCAAAGTGATGAGATAATCTTTTTCGGAAGCTAAATTCAAGGCAAGTTTCACTTTTTCAAGAAAAACATCTTCCTTTAAAATTAAATGATCGGCTGGGAGAACAATAAGCGTGGCATCAGGATTTAATTCTCCGATTTTATTGGCCATATAAAGATTACACGCCGAAGTATTTTTCACAAGCGGCTCACCCACAATATTTGCCTCAGGTATTTCCGGAAGCTGCTGATGAGAAAGGGCAACATACTCTTTATTCGTAATGACGAAAATATTTTCTTTGGGAATAAGTTTGCTGATGCGGTCGTAGGTCTGCTGAATCATCGTGCGGCCCGTCCCGAGAATATCCTGAAACTGTTTTGGAAATTTTTGCGTGCTCAGTGGCCAGAACCGGCTGCCGATTCCTCCTGCCATGATAACGCAGTATTGATTTGATGTTGACATTTTTTAACTACAATTTTGCACCCTCGCCAAAGGCCTGAAAGAATACTTTCTGCCCGTTTCGAGGTTCTTACAAAGATAGTTTTTTTTGATCAGACCTTCTAAAACATACTTTTGATTTCGGTAGATAAAATTTTCTCCTTTTTTAATGCTTTCTACGTAAACGCCTTCATCATCGTTTTTTTCGAATTGAAAATACTTAACAAGTTCCGGACTTGCCATAAAATTGGCCTTCGGAGATCTTGAAAAACGGATAATAATAGATTGTAAATCTTCACCATAAACATCAAGGCTTTCCAAAAGCATCAATCTGAAAGTGTGTTTCCATTCATTTCCGTGGGGAGCAATTCTCCGTCCGTATTTTTCAAATGCCAGTAAATGAGCGAGCTCATGAGTGAAAACGAAGAAAAATAACTCAGGCTGAAGTGTAGAATTAATGGTGATTTCGTGCGAGCCGTCACGCATTTTTCTGTAATCTCCAAGCTTGGATTTCCGGTCTCTCGTAATCTTAATATGGATGGAATGTCCTGAAAACCATTTCTTTAAATGACTCACGCAGTTATCCGGCAAAAATTTTTCGAGCGGCTGAATAGACATTTTACAAACTTAAAGGAATTCCCGCATAGAAGTTCAATAATTTTAAACTAAAAAGATAGTTGTACTTAGACTGAGCCACAGAACCCTGTGCGTTTGCGTAATTGTTTCTCGCAATATTCACATCAAATATTGTGGAGCGGCCTGCAGCATAACTTTTTTCTGCAAAATCAAGTGAAAGTTTTGTATTCTTTTCAGCTTCGGTTGCTGCGAGGTAAATTTCATAATTGGCATCAGCATCAAACTGAGCCTGCTGAACGCTTTGTCTGATTGCAAATTTCTGCTGTTCATAATTGTTTTTGGCAATGCTTTCATTGATTTTCGCCTGCTCCACCTGCAATCTCGTAATTCCTTTGTTGAAAATCGGAACATTCAGAGACAAGCCTGCCTGCTGCCCGAAGTTATCGCTGTACTGATTAAAAAATGAAGGATTAATGTTTGGACTACCAAATGCATCGTACCTGTTCAGGAGGTTATTATAGAAACTTCCCACTCCTACACTTGCGGTGAGCGTAGGATAAAATGCTGTTCGGGTAACTACAGTTTGTGCCACAGCAGCTTTAATTCTGCTTTCGGCAGCCTTCACCTGTGGCTGATTTTCGTAAGCCGTAGTCAGAACTTCATCTACATTTACCAATTGAGGTGTCAGTTGATCAGATACTTCTACATCTTCCACATCAAAATTTTTGTATTCTTTAAGCTGAAGAAGTTGAGCTAACGCAAAAAGGCTTCGTCCCACATTGATTTCGGCAGTTTTTAAATTTTGCTTCTCTCTTGCCAAAGCAGCGGCAGCTTCTGCCAGAACGGTCTGCGCAGTGGTTCCCACTTCTGTAGTTGCTTTAGAGCGGTCGTATTGTTTTTGAGCGTTCGTAACAGCGCTTTGATTGATTTTTACAATCTCTTTATTCAAAAGTGTATTCAGATATTGCTGGGCAATCTGTAAGGAAATATCATTTTTGATGGTTTCGATGTCGTACTGACTTGCTTCTACATCAAACTGGGTTTTTCTGACTGTTTTCTCGAGTCTTCCGTTATTGTAAAGCAAAATATCGGCTCCAATATTCGCATTGTTGCTGAATCTGTCGTTTCTGATACTTCCCGTTCCCAAAGAGGCACGCCCAAAACTCACAGTATTTCCCATATTGGCAGATACCGAAGGCAGATAGTTGCTTTTGGCAATTTTCAGGTTGGCGTCCTGAATCTGTTTGTTATATTCATTCTGAATTACCTGCAGATTATTTTTCACGGCATAATCCACACATTCCCGCAGCGACCATTTTTTCTGAGCATTAAGGCTCAAAACAGAAAGTCCCGCAAAAAGAATCAGAAATTTTTTCATATTGAGTTATTTATAGTTTTTAAAGTGACAGGTGACCGGTGGTTTTTAATTTTTAAAACGACAGCGACTTCACATCAGCTTTTTCACATTAGACGAAGTGATGACAAAAAAGTTACAGCAACTGCAAAATTTATATTTTATTTTAACAAAACTTTCAGGAATTTTGTGGCATGACAAATCAGCAATATCAGGAAGCTGTGGAATGGCTTTTCGTACAGGCTCCGAATTATCAGATTGACGGCGAGAAGGCCTACAAACCAGGATTGGATAACATTACCAGATTGTGTGCTTTTTTTGGCAATCCTCAGGAAAAGATTAAATGCATTCATATCGGAGGAACCAATGGCAAAGGTTCTACGAGCAACATGCTGGCCTCTGTTCTTCAGGAAGCCGGTTATACGGCTGGACTTTACAATTCTCCACATTTAATAGATTTTACCGAAAGAATTAAGATTGATGGTGAAAACTGCGATAAAGAATTTGTTTATGATTTTATTTTAAAATTAAAAACCCTGCCCGAAGATATTCTGCCATCGTTTTTTGAATTTACCACGATCATGGCATTTGAATATTTTGCTCAGAAAAATGTGAATTTTGCCATTATTGAAGTTGGTTTAGGCGGAAGACTGGATTCTACGAATATCATTAAACCTTTGGTTTCGGCGATTACCAACGTTCAGCTCGATCATCAGAATATTCTGGGAGATACAATTGAAGAAATCGCTTTTGAAAAAGCAGGAATTATTAAACCAAACGTTCCCATTGTTTCAGGAGATGAAAATGAGGTGGTAAGAAATATCATCAAAGCCAAAGCTGAAAAGGAAAATGCACCCTTCATCGATGCGACTTTGATCAATACAGATTTGAAATCAGACTTAAAAGGAAACTATCAGGAAAAGAATATAAAAGTTGTTCTGGCTCTAACTGATGAACTCAAAAAACAGAATTTCAACATTACAGATGAAAATATTAAAAAAGGGCTTTTAAATGTTCATCAAAACACAGGTTTCATCGGCCGCTGGTTTGAATTTTCTCAAAATCCACTGACGATTTGTGATACAGGACACAATCAGACTGGATTGGAATATGTTTTTTCACAGTTAAATTCAATTCCGAAACGGAAACATATTGTTTTAGGTTTTGTGAATGACAAGAAAATTGATGATGTGATGTCGGTTCTTCCCGAAAATTCTGAGTTTTATTTTGCAAAACCAGCTATCGAAAGAGGAAGACATCCTTTAGATTATGAAGATTTATTAAAAAATTCAAAAATATTTTATAAAATTTTCGATTCGGTTCAGGACGCGTATCTTTCTGCAACACAGAAATGTACAAATGAAGAAATGATATTTATTGGCGGAAGCAACTTTGTAGTGGGAGAATTTTTAGAAAAAAACTTGACTGATATAAAATAAGTGTGTATATTTGCACCACTCAAAACGAGAAATCGTCTAGGGCTCTTAGCTCAGTTGGTTCAGAGCATCTGGTTTACACCCAGAGGGTCGGGGGTTCGAATCCCTCAGGGCCCACAAAGGTTTACTGAAACCTTTCAAAAAAATTCAGGGCTCTTAGCTCAGTTGGTTCAGAGCATCTGGTTTACACCCAGAGGGTCGGGGGTTCGAATCCCTCAGGGCCCACAAAAGTCTTCTAATTTATTAGGAGACTTTTTTTATTCCCACAACTTTCCTTATTTTTGAGAAAATCCTTCATCATGAATTTTAAACCCGTATTGCTAACCGCTGGAGTTTTGTTTTCAGCTACTATTTATTCCCAGAAAATGAATTATCCTAAAGCTATAAAAGGAAATCAGACCGATACTTACTTTGGAACTGCTGTTTCAGATCCATACAGAGATCTGGAAAATGATTCTGAACCTACCAAAAAATGGGTAGACGAGGAAGTTGCCTACAGCCAGAATTATTTATCTAAAATTCCTTTCAGACAGGACATTGTAAAGCAACTGACAGACATCTGGAATTACGAAAAAATCGGAGCACCCTTTAAGGAAGGCGATTATACATATTATTATAAGAATAACGGACTTCAGGCGCAATCTGTTTTGTACAGAACAGACAACAAAACAAAAGAAACGGAGGTGTTTTTAGATCCAAATAAATTTTCGGAAAAAGGAACAACTTCGCTTGCCAACCTGTCTTTTAACAAAAAAGGAAATCTGGCAGCCTACTCTATCTCAGAAGGCGGAAGCGACTGGAATAAAATCATCATTATCGATGCGCTGACCAAAAAACAAATTGACGAAACGATTGTTGATGTAAAATTCAGCGGTGTTGCTTGGAAGGGCGATGAAGGTTTTTACTACTCAAGCTATGACAAGCCGAAAGAAGGAACGGTACTTTCCGGAATGACCGATAAACACAAGGTTTATTATCACAAATTAGGAACAAAACAATCTGCTGATCAGTTGATTTTCGGGGGAGAAAAAACACCGAGAAGATATTTAGGCGCTTACCTGTCTGAAGACGAAAGGTATTTGATTATCTCCGCAGCAAATGCGACAAACGGAAATGAAGTCTATATTAAAGATTTAAAAAAAGGCGGCGATTTTGTTCAGATCAACAGCGGTTTTGACATCAACGCAAGCATTGTGGATACAGACGGCGACAATCTCTACATTTTTACCGATAAAGATGCGCCAAATATGCGTCTTGTAAAAACAACCATTCAAAATCTTTCTCCTGCAACGTGGAAAGATGTGATTCCTCAGACAGAAAATGTTTTGGGAATTTCTACCGGCGGAGGATATTTCTTTGCAACGTATATGGTGGATGCGATTGACAAAGTAAAACAGTTCGACAAAACAGGAAAACTCATCAGAGAAATTTCACTTCCGGGAAAAGGAAATGTCGGAGGTTTTGGAGGAAAAACGGCTGAGAAAGAAATGTATTACTCCTTCAGCAATTATATTACACCCGGAACAACCTATAAATTCAATGCAGACAGCGGAAAATCTGAAGTTTATCAGAAACCAAAAGTGAAATTCAATCCTGAAAATTATATTTCCGAACAGGTATTTTACACATCGAAAGACGGTACCAAAATTCCGATGATGATCAACTACAAAAAAGGAACGAAGCTGGATGGCAAAAACCCCACAATTCTGTATTCCTACGGTGGTTTCAACATCAGTTTACAGCCTTCTTTTTCTGTAGTCAACGCCATCTGGATGGAAAACGGCGGAATTTACGCGGTACCAAACATCCGTGGAGGTGGTGAATACGGCAAAAAGTGGCACGATGCAGGTACCAAAATGGATAAGAAAAATGTATTCGAAGATTTCATCGCTGCCGGAGAATATCTTCAAAGCAAAGGCTATACTTCAAAAGAATACATGGCTCTTTCCGGAAGATCAAACGGAGGATTGTTGGTAGGTGCGACCATGACGATGCGTCCTGATCTGGCTAAAGTAGCTTTCCCGGGAGTTGGCGTTTTGGATATGCTGAGATACAACAAATTCACAGCCGGAGCGGGATGGTCTTACGATTACGGTACAGCCGAAGACAACAAAGAAATGTTTAATTATTTGAAATCCTATTCTCCGGTTCACAATGTAAAAGCAGAAACCTGTTACCCTTCAACCATGATTATTACAAGTGATCATGATGACAGAGTGGTTCCGGCGCACTCATTTAAATTCGGTGCAGAATTGCAGGAAAAACAGAAGTGTGCCAACCCGATTTTATTAAGAATTGAAAAAAATGCAGGTCACGGCGCGGGAAGAGCAACCGATCAGGTGATTAGTGAGAATGCGGATCTGATTTCTTTTGCTTTGTATGAAATGGGGATTAGAAAGCTTGGGAAATAGGTTTATGTTCAAATGAATTATTTATGAATTTTAAAGATTTAGTTCCCAAGGAAAAAGGCGATCATGAGAACATTCAAAAACTTAAAAATCTTTCATTTGAAGAAATTCAGCCGATTATTCCGGATTTGTTAATATGGCTTCAAGATATTAATTGGCCAATCTCGGACGATGTTGCTGATGTTCTAAAGCCTTTTGCCGACAAACTGACTCCATATTTCACGGAGATTTTCAAAACCAATGATGGCTTATGGAAATTGTGGATTTTAACATTTTTTGGAAGAGGAACCAAGGACGAAATTTTATTAAATGAAATTACCCGAATTGCAAATTTCCCCACCAAAGATGAAATTGATGATGAGGTTGATTTGGAAGCACAGGCAATTTTAAATGGAGATTACAATTAAGTCTATCAAATATTCAAATTCAAAAGCGGTTTTGTAACAATGCAAAGTCGCTTTTTATTTGATACATCAGTCACATTACATTTTCTATTGTTTAAAAATATTTAGAACACATACGAAAATCAAAGATTTTCAAAGACTAATGTGTTCTATTCTGCGGAATTATTTTAAAAATTCTCTGTGACTGATGTGTTTAAAATTATTCTTTTACATTGAAAATCAGCACTAAAACATTAATCCAAAAATGCTTACTTTTAAAATCTTAAATCATAACTCATGAGAAGGGAAATTCAAAATAAAAATCCCCAATTTACCATATCAGAAAAGCATTTGGAAGTTTATCAGTTCGAGAAAGACGGACTTGAATTGAAGTCAAAATACACTTCAGAAGATATTAAAGACAAAACCATCAGCGACTCTTCTCCCGGTATTGCGCCCTTTTTGCGAGGTCCGTACTCCACAATGTATGTTCAGAAACCGTGGACTGTCCGTCAGTACGCCGGATTTTCAACAGCTGAAGAATCCAATGCTTTTTACAGAAGAAATCTGGCAGCCGGACAAAAAGGCCTTTCAGTAGCTTTCGATTTGGCAACACATCGTGGTTATGATTCAGATCACGCAAGAGTAGTTGGCGATGTGGGAAAAGCCGGTGTAGCAATCGATTCTGTTGAGGATATGAAGATTTTATTTAATGAAATTCCTTTGGATGAAATCTCAGTTTCGATGACGATGAATGGTGCAGTTTTGCCAATTTTGTCTTTTTATATTATCGCTGCTGAAGAACAGGGCGTTTCTCAGGCTCAACTTTCAGGAACCATTCAGAATGATATTTTAAAGGAATTTATGGTGCGAAATACCTACATTTATCCGCCAACACCTTCCATGAAAATCATTGCTGATATTTTTGAATACACCTCTAAAAATATTCCGAAATTCAATTCAATTTCCATCTCAGGTTACCACATGCAGGAAGCCGGAGCCACGCCGGTTTTGGAAATGGCTTACACTTTAGCTGACGGTTTGGAATATGTGCGAACCGGTATAAAGGCAGGAATGAATGTCGACGATTTCGCCCCAAGGCTATCCTTTTTCTGGGCAATCGGAATGAATCACTTCATGGAAATTGCAAAAATGCGTGCTGCGAGATACATTTGGGCAACCTTGTTGAAGCAATTCAACCCTCAAAATCCAAAATCTTTAGCTTTAAGAACGCATTCTCAGACTTCGGGTTGGTCTTTGACAGAGCAGGAACCATTTAACAATATCACAAGAACTGCCATTGAAGCTTTGTCTTCAGCTTTAGGTGGAACACAGTCGTTACATACAAATGCTTTGGATGAAGCCATTGCACTACCTACAGATTATTCGGCGAAAATTGCGAGAAATACTCAGATTATTCTCCAGCAGGAAAGCGGAATCTGCGATGTCGTAGATCCGATGGGCGGTAGTAATCTGGTGGAAGCCATGACTCAGCAAATGATTGAAGAAGCCATGAAATTCATTGATGAGGTGGAAAAAGAGGGCGGAATGACGAAAGCCATCGAAGCGGGAATTCCAAAGATGAGAATTGAAGAAGCTTCAGCGATAAAGCAGTCTAAAATCGATAGTGGAGAAGAATTTATAATCGGGGTCAACTCTTTTAAATCAAATTTAAAACAGATGCAACTTGAGATTTTAGATATCGATAATTCCGAAGTTCGCCGCAAGCAAATTGAAAGACTTGAATCTATAAAATTAAATAGAAACGCGGAAGCGGTTGAGCAAATTTTAAATGAAATCCGTGAATCTGCAAAAACCGGAAACGGAAATCTTTTGGCATTATGCATCGAGGCGGCACGCAGAAGAGTGACTTTGGGCGAAATGAGCGATGCCATGGAAGAAACTTTCGGACGTTACAAAGCCAACATCAGAACCATACAGGGAGTTTACGCTATGAATGCAGGTAAAAACGAATACTTTGGAAAAGCCCTTGAGCTTACCCAAAAATTTGAAGAAGAGGAAGGCCGCCGACCGAGAATTATGGTGGCAAAAATGGGTCAGGACGGTCATGACCGCGGTGCAAAAGTAGTTGCAACTGCCTTTGCCGACATGGGATTTGACGTGGATGTCGCACCTTTGTTCCAGACTCCGGAAGAAGTGGCGAAGCAGGCTGTGGAAAATGACATTCACATTTTGGGTGTTTCTTCGCTGGCTGCTGGTCACAAAACTTTGGTGCCGCAGGTTGTTGAACAGCTGAAAAAACTGGGAGCAGAAGATATAACGATTGTTGTTGGTGGTGTAATTCCAAAGCAGGATTATGAATATCTGTATGCCAATGGTGCTGATTTTATTTTTGGCCCGGGAACGAATTTACCGAAATGTGCGGTGGATATTTTGAAGAGGTTTTTAGATTAAATTCAAGACGAAATTAATAATTTTTGTAAATTTATTTCTAATTTCAAGCAAAATGGAAGCAATTACGCACAAAACTATTTCGGATAAAATAAAACAGATTCCGGATTATCTGTCGGATGAACTGTCGGATTTTGTGGATTATTTACTCTTTAAAAAAGAAAAAGATTGGGCAGAAAATTTATCTGAAGAAGAAAAAAACAGCAATGAGCAGGGACTTGATGACATAAATAACGGTCGTATCCATTCTCATGAGTCTGTGATGGATGAGATTTCAGAATACATTAAATCCAGAAAAAAATGACTAAGGTTGTCTGGTCGGATTTAGCAAAACGAAATCTCAGAAAGACAGTCGATTATTTATTTGAAAACTGGAGTTTAAGAGAGGTTAAAAACTTTAAATCTAAAATCAGTATTCTTACAGACAATATTTCAGGATATACCTCAATTTTTCCAAAATCTAAAATTCTGAACCTCAGAAAATGCTTTGTAGATAAAAATAATGCCTTAATTTACTTATTTGAAAATAACATTATTTATATTGTGACAATTGTTAACAGCAGATCGTTAAATCAGTATTGAAATCAATTTAACATTTCATTAGACTGTAAATTGCACACCATTTGCATTTAAAGCCATAACCAAAAACAAAATATTATGGCTTATACAGTAATTTCAGTATTTCCGCCGGCTACAGATACCGAGGAAGTAAAATCGCAATTAAGGAGTGAGGGATTTTCAGATGATAATATCATCGTTTCGAAATCCAAAGTAGATGCTGATTCTGCAAATGATCTTGAAGATGACGAAAATACGAGACATTTTTGGGACCACATGTTTGCCAATGACACCGAGATGCTTGATGCCTACAGCAAAAAAAGCAGAGGAAACACCACGATTGTTCTGTACACCAACAGTTACGATGAAGCCCAAAAAGCAAAATCTATTTTAGACGGAAAAGGTGCCATCGAAATCATTAAACAGAGAGAAGGAGAAACTATCAGAAAAGGTGTTGCAGATGACATTCCAGAGGATGTGGAACGAGGAATTATTGCCAAGGCAAAACACAATTTATACTTCCTTGGTTCAGAAAGAAATTATTCAACCACGCCGGAACAGGGCATGGATGACAGAATGGATAATTTAGGTTCTAAAGATTAAAGGACCACTAAAAAAAAGCAAAAGGATGGCTCACTACCATCCTTTTTATGCATTGAAGTTTCTCGTAAGTTTCTTCTATATGAATTGGAGTAAAATTTCCTTTTCATCAATCAAATATATAATTCAGGGAAATCACACAAATGATCCGCAGACAAGGAGTTCTTGTGAATATTTTAAAAAAGTCAATTTCAGTCTTCGAAGTTAAAGATTAATGGAATTTCAATATTAAAATCTTTATCATTTGGCATAGCAATTTTTTTATCTTTAAACAAATCATCTGCAATGTCCAGAGCAGTCATATCCAAAAAGAACTTGTGAGAAGAAAATGCTATTTCTAAAGGCTCATATGTACCATCTTTTGTAATTCTTAAAAGGATATTAGTTTTGATAATCCCTTCATAATTATCAATAATGTAATCTTCAACCACATAATTATTTTCAATCTCAGTTTTAAAAATAGTGGAAAAACATTTTTTCAGATCTAAATCTCCTTCGCATTTTATAAGTTGAGGATATTTAAAATTATAGGTTTGGGATCTGATTTTTTGGTATTTAGTTTCATTCTTTCTTATCTTTTCAAAGTATTCAGTATATCGACTATCAATATAATTGAGGTTTTCACGATAGAATTGCTTCTGTATTTTCTCGTCCTCTTTACTTAATTTTTCTATATAATTAAAATTCAAAGAATACTCCAAAAACTTTTGGTATAAAAGTTCATTTTGATCATACAATTTTAGTTTTACAGAATCTTCAATGCTCAAAACATACTGTTCAATCACAAGATTCTGATCATCTTTCATATCATATAATTTTCTGAATTCCATCGCATTTTTATCGGTCATTGCATTTGCATATTTACGTGCGGTTTTATCGGCGTCAAAGATTTGTATGATTTCTTTGGAAATCGCCTCATGATTTTTAATCTGTGTCTTAAGTGTTTTGTTTTTAACCTTATCTGAAAAACTTTTATCATTCTGAGAGTAACCTTTGACAAAAAATAAGGTCAATAAAATCAGTAAAATATGTTTCATAAAATAAACACTTTGGAACTTTTTCTAAATTTTCATTAGAGTTAAAATTACATTCTCCTAAAATTCAAAAATAAAAAAACCGCAGAAAAATTTCTACGGTTTTAAAATATATTTGAGAAAAATTACTTTTTCTTTTTCACAGGAGCCTTAGTTGGAACTTTAGACTTTCCTGTATCTGCAGGAGTGTTTTCGTCCTTTACTAATTTCAGCTCGTCTACGATTCTTCTTGCACCTGCGTACTTATCGATTGTCCAAAGTACAAAACGAACGTCTACGCTGATGGTTTTCTGCCATTCTTTTTCGAAAACGATGTCTCCGCTTAACGCTTCGCTGTTTCCGTCGAATGCGATTCCGATTAGGTTTCCGTCACCATCGATTACCGGAGAACCAGAGTTTCCACCTGTAATATCGTTGTTTGAAAGGAAGTTTACTGGAAGATAACCCGCTTTGTCAGCATACATTCCGTAATCTTTTGCTCCCTGAAGTGCCAGAACTCTTTGAGGAAGATCAAATTCTTCATCCTTCGGCTTGTACTTTCCTACTAAACCTTCCATTGTAGTGTAATAGTTGTCAGTAACTCCGAAGTAGTTTCTGTCGTCTCTCAATGGCAATGTATCGATCTGTCCGTAAGTAAGTCTCATTGTAGAGTTGGCATCCGGATAGAATTTTTTCTCAGGCATAGCCTTCATTAATCCAGCTAAGAAAAGTCTGTTGTTCTTTGCAAAATTATCATCAATTTTCACAAATCTCTCAGCTGAAGCTTTTTGATCTGCCATAATTCCTCTTGCAATTTTCAATAAAGGGTCTGCATCCAATTTTACACGATCAGGATTCAAAAGGAAGTTGGTAGCTGAAGTTTTATTGGCAAAAATCGAAGAAAATGCAATGTTTGAAAGATTTTTGGCATCAAGAGCCATTAATGTAGGCGATGCAACATCTGCTTTTACTTTTGTCTGATAAAGATTTACCATAGAATTCATCATTTCGCCCTCAAGTTGGGTGTTGATGCTTTCATAAGTCTGCTTGATTGCATCTTCAACTTTTGGTTTCATAGCCACTCTTCCGGCCAAATCCTGTGCTGCATAGCTGTTCAGTAAACTTGAAAGCTGAAGTGCTACTGAGAAATATTTTGAATTTCTTGTTAAAAGAGAAGCATAGTTTCTCTCAACATTTCTGTCTGAAGTCTGTTTGTAATAGGTTTTAATTTCATCTAAAACCATTTCATTCTCGATATTTGCAGGCTGCACTGCCCATGTTCTGAATGTATTTTCTACATTTTGCTTGTCTGTAATTGTTCCGTTTTTGATTACGGCATCAATTGTTCCCTGTCTGTTTTTCCAGTAATTTGCTACTGAAGCGTACTGAGAAGCGTAAGCCAACTGTGTGGTTTTGTCTTTATCCATGTACTTCTTCATTACATCCATCGCCAGTTTTGAAGCAGCTACCCAAGCCGGATAGTCTTTATTCACCATCTGATCAATACCGTAAGAAGTAAGGTAACGGTTTGTTCTACCTGGATATCCTAAGATCATTGAGAAATCACCAGGCTTAATTCCCTTCAAAGAAACCGGAAGCGAATGCTTAGGCTTTAAAGGAACGTTGCTTGGAGAAAATTCTGCAGGATTACCTGCGGCATCAGCATATACTCTGAAAACCGTAAAGTCTGCAGTATGTCTTGGCCATTCCCAGTTGTCTGTATCTCCACCAAATTTACCTAAAGATGAAGGTGGTGCACCCACCAATCTGATGTCTTTATAATCCTGATATACAAAATAATAAAACTCATTTCCGTTGAAGAAATCTCTTACTACAACTGTATATTTTCCATTTTCTGAATTTTCTGTCTGAATTGCTTTGCTTTCAGCATCAATTACTGCTTTTCTCTCAGCAGCAGACATATTGTTGTTTAATTTTGAATTGATTCTTTGCGTAGCATCATCCATTCTCACCAAAAATCTTACGTATAGATCTTTAGCATTAAACTCGTCTTTGTCTTTCATTGCCCAAAAACCATCTTTCAGATAATCTTTGGCAGGCGTTGAAGCCGCAGCTACAGCACCATAACCACAGTGGTGATTAGTAAAAATAAGACCTCTGTCTGAAACGATTTCTCCTGTACAGAATCCTCCGAAGCTTACAATAGCATCTTTAAGGCTTGAATTGTTTACAGAATAAATCTCTTCCGGAGTAAGATGCAGACCTTCTTTCTGCATATCAACACCATTAAGTCTCTTGACAAGCATCAGAAGCCACATTCCTTCATCAGCTCTCATCTGAGCGAAACTCAGTAAGAAAGTGAATAATAAAAATATTCTTTTCATTTTTTAAATAATTTTTGTGTGGCTAATTTACTAATTTTTATGCTATTTAACCTTTAAATGGTATGAAAATGGAGATATGAAGCGAATGAAAAAGACAATATCAATATTTATCGGCTTTTTATGTTTGGGATTGCTGGTAAACTGCTCATCAGCAAAGATTAAAAATGAGCAAATCCAAAGACAGTGGATGCTGGTCTCTTTTAAAAATTTCACCAAAGAAGAATTGGTTAAAAGTAAAGCTGAAATCAATCTAACCTCAGAAATTAAGGATAAAAAAATACAGGGTGGTGCATTCATGGGCTGCAACAGAATGTTTTTTACCGCTGAGATGACATCCAAAAATAAAATAGAAATTTCAGGGTTAGGTTCTACTTTAATGGCCTGTGAAAACATGAAACTGGAAGATGAATTTTCTAAAGAATTTAAAAAAGTGAAAAATTATCAGATTGAAGGTCATTTTCTAATCTTGTCTGATGAAGATGGTAATCAAATGAAATTTGTAGCAGCCGATTGGGATTAATTTTAATTGAAATTTAAATAAAAATAAGTCCGTTTTTAAGGCGGACTTATTCATGAAAAGAAAATGGTTATCAGTTTTTGTGTTTAGTTTTATTTTTTTGGAATCGTTTTTTTAATGTCGTAAACCGTCATTTCCGCGGTCATAACTACTCCGTTAGAAGAACTTGCAGAAGTGCTTTTAAATTCAGATCTTCTTGCTTTTCTTCCCGGAATGGATGCTAAAATTTCTTCCAGACTTGCATCACCCGGCACCATTTTGCCGGAATTATTCTGAACAGTTTCAGTTGGTGCAGATTTTTGCTTTTCAGATAGACCCTGTTCCGAAGCCAATGTCACAGAGGGTTTTTTATTCTGATTATCTTTTGCCTCCTGCATCATTTTAGCCTCAAATGCTTTGGATTCTTTATAGGATTCTGCTTCCTGAGTCAGATTTTCACCGGACTTTTTATTTTCCTGAGCGTAAATATTTAAACCTAAAGCCAAAAATGCGATGATATATAGTGATTTCATAATATTTTATTTAATGTTTACCAATACTTTAATTTTACCGATTCCGTTTTGATCGTAGTCCTGAAGGGCTTTTCCGATGACCTGTCCGATTTTCACTTTTTTAGGATTGCCTTTCATTGCTATTCCGGATTTTGAAGAGGTTACAATAAAATCTCCTCTCTTGATTTTTCCACCTTCCAGGCAGACTTTTGTAGGAATTACACCTACTACACCCATTGGAACCTTACTTATCAACTCAGAATCTATATTTTCTTCTGTTAAAAGAACACCTGGTTTTGTAGCATAAACTCCAGCCACCAAAGTTGAATATGGTTTTGATGATTTCTCCACTGTTCTGTCTGTATCAGTTGATATAACAAGAATATCTCCCGGTTCGTATTCTGAAGTTTTTCCTTCCACATCGAATGCTTCCGCCAAATCGGCACCGCTATTTTGAGTTCCCCCGTTGAAAAAACCTTTTCCGGTAGCATCAATTCTGGCAACATTCGCAGGTGTGCTTCCCGCTCTGAATAACGCAATGTTCCCTCCGCTTCTCTGCTCTGCAGTGATTACAGGATTTGTATTTCCTGTATTAAAATTTGTAAATCTTGCAGCACGACCGCTCGAAAAATTAGGAATCCATCCGTAAATTGCTGAACCTGTTCCGTCTGCCGTTGCTTCTACACCATCTCCAAGACCACTCGCATTAGCTGTCACTCCATTTCCGTTTCCATCAGCAATGGCTATTAAAGCAGGACCATTACCTGCTGGATTTGAAGCGTGAAACAGCCCGGCATAACCTCCTGTTCCTGATGAAATACCGTATATTCCGGCAGTTCCGAAATTAGCAAATATCGAATTTACTTCGCCTTTTACAGCAGCAGAAGTACCTGATGTTCTGTCGACTTTAAAGTTTCCGGCATTTCCATTTCCAATTGTTATAGCTGTTACCACATCGTTTGTATTTGATGCATTAAAATGTCTGAATTCTGCAGCTTTACCCAGACCGAAAGATGGTGTCCAACCGTAGATTGCGCGCCCTGTGCCATCAATATTGGCTTCTACTGCATTTCCGTTTTTTCCGGCATTTGCTGTGATAGCATTTCCGTTTCCATCAGTGAGAGCTACCAAAGCGGCACCGTTTCCTGTAGCATTGGAAGAATAAAAAAGACCTCCAAATCCCCCGGTTCCGGACGACACTCCAAATATACCTGCGGCACCAAAGTTTGCAAAGATTGTTTTTACTTCACCTCTTACTGCCGCACTTACGCTGTTTGTATTGGTATTAAGAAAAGATGAAACATTCCCTAATGTGTTATCCGGAATGTTTCCAGCCCCGTTTGATTCTACCTCAAAAGTATTTTTATCGTTATTGGTATTTGTATTGACAAAACGTCCGGCTCTACCTTTCCCGGAATTAAGACCTACCTGCCCAAATACTCCGACGCTGGTTCCTGTGGTATTTCCTGAGACAAAACCTCTTACGCCATAGCCCCCACCATCATTTCTACCAACTACTGCTCCTGCGATGTCACTTGTATTTCTACCTACTACTGCTTCACCCGCTCCGTTATTATCGGCAATAACACCGGCAGAAGTCTGCGCAGAAGTAATTCCATGGATGGCAAAACCTGATCCCGAATTACTCACAACGCCAGCCCCTGTACCTGTGGTAGATACATTGACTACCGTTCCGTTTCCTAATGTATTGGCATTAAGAACATTGTTATTATTTGCATTATTAAAAATTGAAATACTTGCCGCGATTCCGTTTGTGCTGGTCGCAGTAAGTCCCGTTCCGGTATTGCTGTTTGCATACACACCAGTTCCTGCACCTGAGGAATTTCCATAAATTCCCAGACCATTTGGCGTTACACCATAAACTCCCCAACCGCTGCCATTTTGTGAGCCCCATGTTCCTATTCCCAAACCTCCTGTTCCATTATTGATACCTCGTACCGCAGAAGAAAATCCTCCCGGAGCTGTGCTGTTTACTACACCCCGAACGGCGGCAATGCTTGATGTTGTAGTGTTATTTACACCTTCCAAAGAAGTTCCGTCACCATCATTAGTCAGAGAAAACAGAGTTGCTGCATTATTTACAGTTGCTGCATAAGGCAAGGTTAAACCGCCTCCGGAAGTTCCCCCTGCTGTTTTGGCATACATTGCATAGGGAACACTTAAAAGCTGACTTGTACCTGCTATGGAATAAGCCGTTCCTCCCGATGGATCTGTCTCTGTTTTAAGATAATAATTTCCTGAAGCCCAGTTGATACCTGCAAATGTTCCGGATAAAACTGTTCCCGAGCCGATTTCCAGACTCACCAAACCGTTGGCATTGGTAGTTCCCGTAAGTCTTTCAGAATACACAACGGTTCCTGTTGGCGTGCTTTGCAAAACACTTACACGTACAGCAATATTTTGATTTAGAAGAAGTTGACCTCCCGAATTTCTCATTACAGCCTGATAGCTCATTTTTTCAGGAGCCTGAGCCGATATCCAAATGGAGCCAAGCAGTAGCCCGGCTGATAGTAAAAGTTTTTTCATGGTATTATTTTTTGATTATTTTGAATGATTTGATACTTCTTCCCTTCTCTACAATATTGAATAAATACATCGCTGAAGGAAGTGAAGAAAAATTAAATTCAGATTTTGAATTCTGAATTTTCTCTGTTCTTAAAAGTTTTCCGGAAGAATCGAAAAGCTGAATTTCAGCATCCTTATAATCCTTCACGGGAAAATCCAGATAAATGAAATCCTGAAAAGGGTTGGGATAAAGTTTAATGCCTTCGGTATTTGCAACAGCACTGTTTACTGCCAGCGTGATGATCTCGTAACTTTGCTGCACGCCCTCCATCATCGGCAGACCGCTGCCTTTGTGATTAAAATCGACTTGTCCGACACTGTAGGAAACAGATCCCGAAGCGCCTGAAGCATTTGATCCTGTGACCAGAACAGCCTTCTGAGCCTGAACACCCGTGCCAATGAACAACAGAATAGGAGCAAATTTTAGTGAGTAAAAAATTTTCATGGTGATTAGTTTTATGATTGTGGTCATGTTTTGATGAGGCTAAATTAGCACAGCATATCAGTCGGTTTCAAAAAAATAGATAAACGACCTAAAAAATCGACAAATGACAGATAAAATGTTTGTATCTTAGGCACAAGCTAGCTACCACCATGAAATTCAGGCTGTTCATATTTGTTTTTGTTCCTCTTGCCCTTTTTGCGCAGAGTTCATCAAAGACGGCCAATGATCAGAAAGCATTATTAACAAAGCTTCCGGATGAAAAAAGATTTGAAATTCATCAGAAACTCGTTGATATCTACAGAACCTATAATCCTGACAGCTGTCTCATCTACACCAAAAAAAATCTCGAACTCATTACCAAAAACAACTGGCAAAGCAAAAAAGGGAAAGTCCTGCTGGGACTTGTGAGTTACGCAACCGAAAAAAATCAGATCAATGACGGTGTACGTTACAATAAGGAATCTGAAAAAATAAATCTCAAAAACAAAGACAACTATTCTCTAGCCGACAATTATTATATGTACGGCAGGCTTTTTCACTTAAAAGCAGACCATAAAAATGCTGTTGCCAATTATCTTAAAGCTGTTGATCTCGCAGAAAAAAGTAAAAATTCCCGCATTGTAAGCAGCGCTTACCGAAGCCTCGCCTTTCTCTATCTTGATGAATCTGATGAGAAAAAAGCCTACGAAAACATTAATAAAGCCATTAAATCAGCCCAACAGGCAAAAACTTCTGACGAACTGGGATTCTGCTACGGCGTTTTGGCAGAGATGGAAAGGAGTTTAGGCAAAACTAAAAATGCAGAGAAAAATTTTCTTTTGGCAGACAGGTATTTTAAAGAAAATCAAAATGAATATGGCCGTGCGTGGCTTTTGACCAACTGGTCTTTACTTGATGTTTCAAATGTGGATAAAAGCTATCAAATGCAGAAGGAAGCACAGTCTATCTGGGACAGAATTTCACCTCATCATTATATGTCGGTAGCCAATCATTACAACACGGGATTCTCTTACATGGATTTTTACCTAAACTTTTCGGTCTACAGCAAAAAGCATGGTTTTTCTAAACAAGAACTGCTCGAAAAAGCAATGCAGGAGTTCAAAATCAGCAAAGAGATTGCTCAGAAAAACAACAATCAGCAATGGGTAATGTTTAATCATCTTGGCATGTCTGAACTTTACAAGATTACAAAAGACATAGATAACTACGCTAAAAACATCAACGAATATTACAGCATCAAAGATTCGGTGTACTCACAGGACAGGAAAAACGAGATGGCCAAGCTGGAAAGCATGAAAGTGGTTGAACAAAAGAATAAGGAAATTGCCTTCAACAAGCTGGTCATTAAAAATAAAGAAAGAGAAAAATGGCTTTATCTTCTGGGTTTAGCCTCCTTTTTCATCATTGTAATTCTCCTTTTCTTTATGTACAGACAAAGTAAGAAAAACAGCGACAGACTTACGAGACTTAATAAAGAACTTGAAACCGCCAATAAAACTAAAATTAAATTTTTCGGAATTTTAAATCACGACCTTCGCAGTCCGGTTGCGGGGCTGATTCATTTTTTACACCTGCAGAAAGACGCTCCCGAGATGATGGATGCCGAAACCCGTTTGCGTTTGGAAAACAAAACCATCGACGCCTCAGAAAAACTTCTTCAGCAAATGGAAGACCTTCTGCTATGGAGTAAAGGCCAGATGGATCATTTTTCGCCGGAGATTACCAAAATTGAAGTGAAAGAAATTTTTGACGACATCAAAAACAATTTCACATGGACGGAAGATATCATTTTTGAATTTGATTTTCCGGAGAATCTAACTGTTAAAACCGATTTTGAATACCTCAAAACCATCACCCGAAATCTCACCAACAACGCCGTAAAAGTGCTGGAAGAAAAACAGGACAGGAAAACAATCAGCTGGAAAGCCGTGGAAAACCCAGAATATGTCTGCCTTACCATTTCAGACAACGGAAAAGGTGCGTCTCAGGAAAAATTTAAAGCGCTTTTTGATGATACTGTTGCGGTCGGAATTAAAAAAGGACTTGGATTGCACCTCATCAGAGACATGAGCAAAGCGATCGGCATTTCACTCGAGGTACATTCTGAAACCGGTAGCGGAAGTGAAATTTCGTTAAGGATTAAAAAAATCTAAATTAGCTTTAAAAGCCCTGCCAATCGGAAGTTTAATTTGCTGAACAATCTCAACCTCATGCGCCGATTTTTTTCTGATGTGATGTTTCGGAATGGCAAAACTCCTGTGAATTCTTACGAAATTGCTGAAATGCTCCTTCTGTAAAAGATTTCCGATAGAATCTAAAATACAGTGCTTTTTATCAGCCGTGATAATTCTCGTGTAATCTTTCAGGGCCTCAAAATACAGAATATCACTGATCCTGATCTGAAAAATTTCGTTTCCGTCTTTTATTTTGACGGTATTTTCACCAATCAAAGCATCAAAACCTTCAGATTTTTCTTTCATTTCAAAAAAATCTGTAAGCTTTTGCATGGCGTAGTCGAAACGGGCGGCTTTCAAAGGCTTGGAAATAAAATCCAAAGTATCCAGTTCAAAAGTATCAATGGCATATTCAGGATGTGAACTGATAAAAATACAGGCAGGAACGTTTTTGCAGATTTTTCTGAGCTCAATTCCCGTTATTCCTGGCAGGTCGATATCGAGTATAAGAACATCTGTTTCAGAGGAAATTGCAGAAACCGCTTCTTCAGCAGACCCGAAAACTCCTTCAACGATGATATTTTTATAACCTTTCAGGTGCTGTTTCAGAACCAGTCTGTCGAGCTCGTCGTCTTCTACAATAATGCATTTGATTTCCCTTTTCATCGCAGTTGAGGTGTGAATAATTTTAACTGAAAAGAATTTAAAAATTAAAGATAGTCAATAAATGACGAAATTTTTATTTAAATACAATCAATTTGATGATAATTTAATAACCCGTCTTAATACGAAAAAAAGCTTCAATCCCGAACGATTCCCTATTTTACGGACTCTTTTTTGCATCTAAAGATAAAAAATGGTATCTTGTAAATCTTATAAATTATACAGAATTTAATGCTAGAAAAGAAACAACATAATTACGAAAAGGCAGTTTTGGTGGGCGTTGTTACCCAAAATCAGGATGCTGAAAAATTACAGGAATATATGGACGAGCTGGAGTTTTTGGCTCATACCGCCGGTGCTACTATAGACAGACGGTTTACACAGAATTTAACTCAACCAGATTCAAAAACCTTTGTAGGAAGCGGTAAAGCTCAGGAAATAAAAGAATACGTCAAAGAAAACGGCATCGGAACCATTATTTTTGATGACGAATTATCGCCTTCCCAACTAAAAAATCTTGAAAAAGAAATTGAAGTAAAAATCCTCGACAGAACCAATTTGATCTTAGATATTTTTGCACAAAGAGCTCAAACTTCGTATGCAAGAACTCAGGTAGAACTGGCTCAATACCAATATCTATTGCCCCGACTGAGCAAAATGTGGTCTCACCTTGACAAACAAAAAGGGGGAATCGGGATGCGTGGTCCGGGTGAAACGGAAATTGAAACCGATAGAAGAATTATCCGTGACCGGATTAGTTTGCTGAAAGATAAACTTAAAATCATCGACAAACAGATGGCGACCCAGCGAAACAACCGTGGCAAAGTGGTTCGTGCTGCTTTGGTAGGTTACACAAACGTAGGAAAATCTACTTTGATGAATGCCATTTCCAAATCTGAAGTTTTTGCGGAAAATAAACTTTTTGCAACACTCGATACGACTGTACGAAAAGTGGTGATCGGAAATTTACCTTTCCTTTTGACCGATACCGTTGGATTTATCAGAAAATTGCCGACTCAGCTGGTAGAATCTTTCAAATCTACTTTGGATGAGGTGCGTGAGGCAGATCTGTTGATTCACGTGGTTGATATTTCTCATGAAAGTTTCGACGATCACATCGAATCTGTAAATCAGATTTTAATGGAAATCAATGCCCATCAAAAACCGATGATCATGGTTTTCAATAAAATTGACGATTTCAGTTATGAAAAGAAAGATGAAGACGATCTTACTCCAGCCTCAAAGAAAAATATTTCGCTTGAAGAATGGACGAAAACGTGGATGGCAAGATCGAAATATCCAACCGTATTTATTTCAGCTTTAACAAAAGAAAATTTCCCTGAAATGAAGAGGATGATTTACGATGAGGTGATGAAAATTCATATCTCAAGATTCCCGTACAACGATTTTCTTTTTGAATATTTTGACAATGACGAAGAGAACAACTAAAAATACATTCTGATGAAAAAATATTTCATCCTTTTCGTGATTCTTTGTTTTGGGCTGTTTTCTGCTCAGAAAGCAAACATCGACCTTAAAAATATTGAGAAAAATCTTCAGAATAAAAAGTCTGATTTTCACTACGACAAACTGATTTTCAAATACAAAGGTCTTCCGAAATCTTTAGACAGCCTTGAAGCTCAGCATCTGTACTACGGCAGAAATTACCAGAAAACGATTTCTACTTCGAGCCCTGAATTTAAGGGGCTTGCAGATGCTTTTAAAGATAAAGATGTGGATAAATCCATCACCCTCGGAAAGGAAATTTACGGGAAAGACCCGACAAATCTTGATGTTTTACTCATTCTGCTTCGCGGCTATGAGATTAAAAAAGACATTAACAATTTTTCTCACCACATGAATCAGCTCAGAAGTCTTACCGACGCCATGAAAAGTTCGGGCGACGGAAAATCTGAAAAAACAGCTTACGTTGTGAATTCTGTTGGTGACGAATACATTCTTCTCAACATGCTCAACATCGGGCAGGATTATACACGTGGTTCTCAGGCTGCCAACGGGGCCATGTATGACATCTGGCAGAAAGGGGACCAGAAACTCTATATAAAAGTACTTTACACGGGCTTTTAAACTTAAAATTTTTTAATGGAATTATACTATTCATTTTCAGCACTTATCGTTTTAGCATCTATATTCGCCTACATCAATTACAGGTTTTTAAAACTTCCGAGCACCATCGGAATTATGGTTATTGCCATCGTGGTTTCTATCATTCTGGTATTATTTGGTGAAAACTTCCTTCCCAAAACATTCAGTCATTTGAATGATCTGATGAACAGCATCGACTTTACAGAAGTTCTCATGGGAGCGATGCTGAATTTCCTTCTATTCGCAGGAGGAATTCACATTAACATCAATGATTTAAAGGAACAGTTCCGGCCGGTGCTGATATTTTCCACGGCAGGTGTTATTATTTCCACCTTTATTGTCGGTTTCGGAATGTTTTATCTATTGCCTTTGGTAGGACTGAAAATACCTTTTATCTACTGTCTCGTTTTCGGAGCTTTGATTTCTCCGACTGACCCTGTTGCGGTTTTAAGTGTTTTGAAGCAGGCCAATGTTTCGAAAGCCCTGGAAACAAAAATTGCAGGCGAATCGCTGTTTAACGATGGTATGGCTGTTGTGGTTTTTACGGTTGTTTTGCAGCTGGCGATAGGAAAAGAGGTTGATTTGGGTATTGAAAATATTGGCATCTTACTGCTTCATGAGGCAGGCGGCGGCTTGCTTCTGGGAGTTGTGCTAGGTTGGATTACTTCCAGACTGATGCGTGAAGTGGATGACTACATCATTTCAGTTTTAGTTACACTTGCTGTGGTTATGGGTGGCTACCTTGTTGCCCGACAGATGCACGTTTCAGGACCTCTGACGATGGTTGCGGCGGGATTGTTTATGGGTAATTTTAATGTTAAGTTTAAAATGAAATCAGTCACTCAGGATTATCTCATTAAATTCTGGGAACTTATTGACGAAATTCTGAATGCTGTCTTATTTCTCTTCATCGGGTTTGAGCTTCTGATGATCAAAGACTTAAATCATTTCGTTATTCCAGGATTGATTGCAATTGTCGTTGTGCTCGTCGCCAGATTTATTTCGATTTGGGGTCCTTCCAAATTCATGTCTTTCAGAACGAGATTCAGTCCGCAGACGATAAAGGTTTTATTCTGGGGCGGAATTCGGGGTGGTGTTTCCATAGCGTTGGCAATGTCAATTCCGAAAGGAGAATATCACAACACGATTTTAAGTATCACTTATTTTGTGGTTGTATTTTCAATTATCGTTCAGGGACTTACAATTGCAAAGGTTGCCAATCCGAAGAAGATTGCTGACGAAGAAAAAGATCTTGAATCAATTGCGTTGGAAGAAAATCAGAATTAATACTCTCATGCTTACAGAACTGAAAACCGCCCTTGCCGAACTTGCCATTCCCGAAAAGGCAGCTTTTCTACCTAAATTTTTCAAAACCGGAAAAGGTGAATACGGCGAAGGCGATTTGTTTTTAGGAGTGAAAGTTCCTGACCAAAGAGCTGTGGCAAAAGAATTTTGCACTAAAATTTCTTTAAATGAAATTGCCAAACTTTTATCTTCGAAATATCACGAACATCGGTTGACAGCACTTTTTATGCTGATTTCTAAATTTGAAAAAGCTAAAGAATCATCTGTAAAAGATGAAATCGTTCAGTTTTATCTTAATAATCTGAAAGGAATCAACAATTGGGATCTTGTAGACACCAGCTGCTACAAAATTTTAGGTCGCTATGCTTTTGAAAATCAAAAAGATGACTTGCTAATTAATCTTTCGGAATCTGAAGATATGTGGCACAAAAGAATTGCAGTTGTTGGCACAATGCATTACGTAAAAAAAGGTAATTTTGAGCTGACGAAAAAGCTTGTATTGAGAAACCTTTTTCATACTCACGACCTGATGCACAAAGCAAACGGGTGGCTTCTGCGGGAAATGGGAAATAAAAATGAAACTGAACTGATCAGTTTTCTAAATTCACACTACAAACGCATGCCCCGAACAAGCCTCCGCTATGCGATTGAAAAGCTGGATGAAAGTGTGAGACAGGATTATTTAAAAGGAAGAATTTGAACCAAACCACAGATTACAATATGAATTTAAAATACTTTTTGCTCCTGATTCCATTACTGCTGCTGACCAGCTGTTTTGATATTTTAGATAAAGTCAACATCAAAGCTGACGGAAGCGGAGACTATACTTTGATTCTGAACGCCAGCAAAAGCAAAACCCGCATCGCTTCCCTCTCAAAAATGGAGACCGTGAATGGAAAAAAAGTTCCGAAAAGATCTGAGATTGAATCTAAAATCAATCAGGCTGCACAGATTTTTAAAACCACACCTGGAATTTCAAATGTGAAAACTTCGATGGACTTTGACAATTACATCCTTAAACTCAGCTGCAGTTTCAAAAAAATTGAAAACATCAACGCCGGACTGGAAAATTTAAAGGCAAAAAACATCATCGGAAAGATGATTCCGACGAATATGTACAGCCAGAATATTCAGAATAAAACATTTACGAGAAATAAAATCAATACTTTCAAAGAAGATTACAACAAACTCAGCGCGGCAGATAAAGAAGTTTTCGCAACGGCAAAATATGTTTCTGTAATGCAGTTTGAAAACACCATCAAATCCCAAAGCAACAGTGTTTACCAACTTTCGCCCAATAAAAGAGCCTTGAAACTTGATGGTAATATTCTTGATTTTATCCTTCAGAAAAAACAGCTTCAAAACAACATTCAATTTCAATAAACCAAAAACTTCATGAAAACATATTTAATAAAAACACAGAAGATCTTTTTCCTGCTCTTCGCTTTTGCGTTTCTCGGTGCACAGCAGAGCTCAAAGCTGCCCAAAGACGCACTTTTCTACATGGAAATCAACGGAAAGCAGCTCAATAAAAAAATAAATTGGGAGAAGGTAAATCCTTTCTTCAAAGAACTTTCAAAAGAAAATGACAAAAAAACCGCCTCATGGAACGACTTTTCAAAGACGGGAATAAAATACGATGCAACGCAATATCATTTTGCTTCGGCGAATGATTCTATCTATGCCTACACGACTTATTTTACTTTGGATAATAATGTAAAATTTAAAGAATTCATCAATTCTGTAAAGAAAAAAGGTCAGGAGGTAACCAAAAAGAACAATTACGAATTTGTAGACATCGACAACAATATTTTTGTAGCATGGAACGACAAAAAAGCGGTTCTGAAAATGATGAACTACAGCAAACCGTACAATTACGATGTTTATGCAGACAGTGTGGTCGCTTATGTAGACAGCACAGCAGTAGCCGTGGACAGTGTTGCAGTGGCCGCCGATTATGAAGAGGAGCCAGAAAGACCTTTTGATTACAAGGAAGAAATCCAAAATTTAAAGGATGAAATTTCCTACATCAAACAAAATATTAAAGACAATAATGCCGAAATTTTAAAGCTTCAGAAAGATATAAAATATCTTGAGAAGCACAAAAAATATCCTGAAGAAAAAACAGATGTAGCCATAAGAGACACCACCTACAGAGAAGGCAGCTACGATGAAGAAATTCCGCCGCCTCCACCTCCAGTCGGGCCACGAAAATCCGGTGAGGAGGATGACATGACCGAGGAAATGGATGACTACGACTACGAGGCTGAAGCTGTTGCCGACTCTCTTTACATGAAGGAAATGGATTCAATTAATATTGAAACATTTAAAATGGTAAAGAAGTTTGCAGAAGCAGATTTCGATAAATATTTCAGTTCAAACCTTGAGCTTGAAGTGGCAAAAGATGTATTGAGTTTCAGAGACAGCAATTCTGATGTGTTTATCTATACAGATTACGCAAAAATATTTGGATTAAAATCCTACAGAAGCTTCTACAGAGAGTTTGACATTGAAAATCTCATAGGTAAAATGTACAACTCCAACTCTTCATACAATCTATATTTTGACGACGATAAGGTAAGGCTCATCAACAATTACCAGCACAAAGACAGCAACATCAACAACAGTTTTGCGGCGGTTTACAAAGGTAAAAAGAACAAAAAACTCACCGCGCTCATCAATGACAAAAGTATTGGTTATTATGCCCTGAACCTGAATGGTTATAAATATTTTGACCTCATCTACACTTTATTTGAAAATACCGGTGACGGAAAATATCAGAAAGAAATTCAGCTGATGATGGAAACTGTTAAAATCGTTCTGGATGAAGAAGCCATTTCGAAAATCGCTCCAGGAAACGGAATTTTTGTTTTGAATGAATTGAAATCTAAAAAAGTAGATTATACAGATTACGAGTACGACGAGGATTATAACGAAAAAGAAGTGAAAAAAACCAAAGATGTGATGGTTCCGGATTTCACATTTGCATTTGCTACTGAAAACGAAAGATATTGGGTCAGAATTTTTGACATGCTTGCTTCCAACAAAGACACAAAAGAAAAATTCATCAAAGAAGGTGATTTCTACAGATTTAAAGAAGGAACAAATCAGGGACCGGTGGATCAGCTGTACTTTACGGTAAAAGACGGCATCGTGTATCTGACAACTTCCAAAGAAAACATTAATCCTAAATCTCAGACAGAAATTTCCAAAAAATGGATGAAAGATTCTGAGAGATACGCAGTTTCAGGAAGATTTGATCTTCAGAAGTTACTCATTGGGCTTGATCAGGAATTCAAGGATTCTTCGGAGATAAAAATGCTGAATCTGATGAAGAAAAATGCCGGCGAATTTAATTATAAAAGTGAAGTGAAAGGCAACAGCATTCAGACTGAGATTGATTACAAAATCAAAACGTCCGCGGAAAACAGCCTGATGTATTTCTTCAATTTAGTGGATGAAATCTATAAAATATCTGAATCTGAGAAAAAAACCCATACATTATAAATGAGAAAATGGCTTCTCTTTTTGGCGCCGGCAATTGTGCTTTTGGTGGTGTATTTTGGCCTTTATCATAAAAATAAAGAACTGAAATACATCCCCGACGGCGCAGATGCTGTCGTTCTGATTGATGTGAAAAATCTGACAAGAAAATATCTTGCTGAAATGCTTTCGCATCCATCAGTCTGGTTTAAAGACAGCGGGAAAAAGGACAAAATCTCATGGAAAGATGCAGGAATTAAAATCCCTGATTTTGTGCAGTTGTTTCATCTTAAAAATGAAAATCTCACAAGCTGGAACACCGTTTTTGAAATTAAAAACAGCGAAGCATTTAAATCTTTCTTAAAAGACCAGAACTTTCAGACCAAAGGAACCAATCTTTATACAAACGGAAATATTTTCCTGAAAATAAACGGGGAATTCTGCATCGTGGGAACTTCTCAAAAGTCATTTGCTATCATTGAAAATTCATTAAAATCAAACAAAGATCTATGGAATGCCGATGATTTTATGATTGATGGAATTGGCAGTTTAGGAATTGTTAATGGTAAAAATATCGGGAAATACGCCATTCATTTGAATGATGACAGCGTTGAAATATCCAATTTTTCGGATTTAAAAAAGGCAGAAACTACACTTACACAAAATTCGGTGAACACCGGTTTTATTACAGCTCAGCTTGACCGCAAAAATATTCAAACGATTTCAGAAGTGTTTAAAACTGAACTTTTTTCTCATCCCAAAATCAATTCCGTTGATATTCATTCAGATTTAAAACAGGTTACTGATACCATCATCAGCTATGATTACGACGAAAACTTTAATGAAGTCGAAAAAATAAGCTATCAGAAAATCGTTCAGCCACAATATTTAATTCAGATTAAATCTAAAAATCCTGATGAACTCTGGAACTATTTTGAACAGAAGAAATTCATCAATACTCAAAATCAGTTTACTGCGATTCCTTTTTTACCCAACAAAATTTCAAAAAATGAAAGCGGTATTTTAATTAATACGATCAACGATCCAAAAATCAAAAACAGTTCTGAGGCAAATTTTATCTTCATTAAAAATAATCCTCTGTTACTTTCTTCGATTAAAAGTCTGTCTCCCAAACTAAGGAAAAAAGCCGGTAAGCTGAAATCGGTCTTTTTCTGGAATGAACAGAAACTAAATCTGCTTCGGTTTCAGTTTAAATCTGACGAATTACCATTAATTCTGAGGTAAATTTTAAAATATATCCAATGAATGCCGATGACCTTGCTCTGATCAGAACTTTTACGCATTATTTTCTGCATCTTATTTTTCCCGCCGTCATTGCGTATCTTTTCTTTCAGCCACACTGGAAAAAGGCTTATCTGATCATGTTGGCAACCATGCTTGTAGATTTAGACCATCTTTTGGCTAACCCAATTTTCGATTCTGACAGAATGAGCGTTGGTTTTCACCTTCTTCACTCCTACCCGATGATTGCGGTGTATTTTTTGATGCTTTTTTTTAAAGGAAATATCAGAATTGTTGCTGTCGGTCTGCTTTTTCACATGTTTACCGATTTTCAGGACTTTATGTTTTGGCAGCATTAAAATTTGATTAATATTATCTTTTAACATTGCCCTTTCCATAGATTTTTTGTATTTTAGAGACTGTTATGAAGCTAAAAGAATTTTTACACTACACCTACATTTTCCCTGTGCTGGCGGTAATTTATTACTTTCTGGGATTTATGGGAACCGGAGTTATATCTGACGTTATTGCCGGAATTCTTTTAACCGGAAGCGTACTTTCCGCTGTACACCACGCTGAAGTTGTGGCGCACAAAGTTGGCGAACCTTACGGAACCATCATTCTTGCCCTATGTATTACAATTATTGAGGTTGCATTAATTGTTTCACTGATGGTAGCCGGCGGCGAACAGGCCATTACCCTCGCGCGGGACACGGTTTTCGCAGCAGTGATGATTATTCTGAACGGAATTATCGGTATCTGTGTTCTGGTGGGTGGTGTGAAGTATTTCGAACAGTATTTTGCAAGAACCTCTGCAACGACCTATTTAGTGAGTATTGTTTCTATTCTCGTGATCACTTTGGTGCTCCCTAATTTCACATCAAGCGTGA
This sequence comes from Chryseobacterium foetidum, assembly GCF_025457425.1. NCBI lineage: Bacteria > Pseudomonadati > Bacteroidota > Flavobacteriia > Flavobacteriales > Weeksellaceae > Chryseobacterium > Chryseobacterium foetidum. The sequence goes on along the minus strand of NZ_JAMXIA010000001.1, from coordinate 2,243,340 downwards.
ATGGTCCTTATTACAACAGTGCACAGTTGGTTTTTGTATCGATTGCCTGTCTTGTAATTTATGGCGTTTTCCTGATGGTGCAGACCGTAAGACACAGAAGCTATTTTGTGCCGGCAGACGGTACTGCTGAAGAATATTTTATTCCGAATAAAGCACAGGCTATTATCAGTTTTGTATTTTTGGTCATCTGCCTTGTAATCGTTGTTCTGCTTGCAAAAGGTCTGTCTAAAACCATTGAGGATCTGGTACAGAGCATGGGAGCGCCGAAGTCTCTGGTAGGTGTGATCATTGCAGCTGTAGTTCTCCTTCCTGAAGGACTTGCGGCGATTCGGGCAGCGAAAAATAATCAGATACAGTCGAGTTTAAATCTGGCGTTGGGATCAGCTTTGGCAAGTATTGGTTTAAGTATTCCTGCTATTTCTGCGGTAAGTATTATGTATGATATTCCGCTGGTTTTAGGTTTGGATAAGAAAGATATTATTTTACTTACGCTATCCGTATTTATCGTAATGTTGTCTTTAAGCCGAGGAAAAACAAATGTGTTGTACGGAACAGTTTTACTTGTGAATTTAGCTGCCTATATTTTTACGGTCATTGTACCATAACCGAGGTTAAGGTTAAGGTTAAGGTTAAGGTTAAGGTTAAGGCAAAAATAAAATTTTAATGTTTTCTTGCCATTTCCATTTTGTAAGCCATCAGTTTGGCTATATTTTCCGACTTTGTAATCGCCATATCTGCATTTTCTCCACTGAAATTTTCTTCGATGGTTTGTTTCCAAAGTTTTAACCATTGCCCGAAATGATGTTTTTCCATGGCTTCCAATGCATTAATTGGGAAGTGTACCGCCATTGGATTTCCTTTATAGCTCATTTGCCCGAAGAGAATCGTTTCCCAGAAAGAATACATTTTAGGCAAATGCTTTTTGAAATCAACATTCACAATGTCTTTAAAGAAAAAACCAATTGTTTCGTCCTCAACTACTTTGTCGTAAAAACTGTTGACGAGCAGTTCTATATCTTCTCTTGATTCTAATTTTTTCATCTAACTTAAATTAAATATTAGCTAAAAACGATGTATCAAATTTAGTTTAATTCTTAATCTTACTGTAAAATATTTCATTGATAAGACTCATAAAACGGGTATTAACCGATTATCTCCACCGACAAACATTATAATTTCATAAATCAAAAAAAATTATCTTTGCACTCTGCTTTTCAGCAATTTAAAATAAATAATTTGAATTTAGACTTTTATAAAACCCAGGCTTTACAGAAACAGAAAGAACACAAAAAGTTTCTGGACAGTTTAAAAAAGAAACCACCTAAAAATCTGGATTACATCGTTCAGGAAACACATGAGGAAGTTTTTGAAAAAATAGACTGCCTTCAATGCGCCAATTGCTGTAAAACCACCGGCCCGCTTTATACTGAAAAAGATATTGAAAGAATTTCAAAGCACCTTCGCATGAAACAGGCTGACTTTGAAGCTAAATTTCTGAGAGTTGATGAAGAAAACGATAAGGTTCTACAGAATCTACCCTGCCATTTTCTGAATGAAGATAACACCTGTTCAATCTACGATGTCCGCCCGAAAGCGTGCAGAGAATATCCCCATACAGACCGGAAAAAGATTTATCAGATCAATGATTTGATGATTAAAAACACAATTATTTGTCCGGCTGCATTTGAGTTTGTGGAAAAGATGATGACGAATTTGAATAAGTAAATGTTAATCTTAAAAGGTTTTAAAATCTTTTAAATTGAGTTAAAATAAAAACTTAAATATAATTTTATTTCTGTACCTGCGTTTCAAAATGAAATCAATGCAAATTGGTTTGACATAGAAGTAGTTTTTATATATGTAATGGAGTCCTGAAATGTACTGTTTCAGGATTCTTTATTTTCAGCCTCATCCAATCTGAATTTTACCATTCTCTCCACCAAATCCAGAGGCAGATCTTCATTCAAAGGAAACTGTACTGCACCTTTCGAGAATTTGTATTTTCTTTCAATAAAATCTTTCTCAAAATATTTGATACCATCTGATGCAGGATAAAAACCGATGTGATTTTTATAGGCTGCAAAGTAAACCAACGGCTTCTTTTTATACCTGAACGCCGGCATCTGATAGCCAATATACTCCTCCAAATCAGCATTCTGTGCATGGATGGTTTTTCTGAGTAACTCCAGTTTGACCTGAACTTCCTCAGGAAAGAGAAGAAAATATTCCTCAAAATTGGTGAAGGTGTTTTTCATTGTAAAGTTTTAGTAAAAATAAAAAGAATGAACTTCTAAATAATTAAAACTTAAAAAAAATATTAATGTGATTACTGATCACAGAGTTGTACGCTATTTGTATAGTATTGATTATCACCAAAATATTATATTATGAAAAATTTAATTTTAGCAGCTTTTGCAATGGGAGGAATATCTGCTGTCTCTGCACAGACAACACCTCAGAAAACAAATACAGGTTCATCCACTGTCACGACTTCATCAACAACTCAGAAGGGCATGACTATCCCCAGAGGAAACCTTAACTCGGATGTGAGAGCGTTGAATAACAATCAATTAAGCACCGGGAACAATCTACAGGGAACTATGAATAACAATTTGGAAACCATGAATAACGGAACCATCAATTCTGCCAACCCAAACGGAACTCTTCCAATGAGTACAGGTATTATTGATAATAAAGTTTCATCGCCTGGCACCGTCAACATCGGAACTACAGGCAGTCTCAATACAAGCGGAACAGTAAATACCGGTGTTAACAGACCTGTGCCGGGATCCGGAACTGTGAATACCACCACTCCGACCACACCTGTAAAAAAGACAAAATAAGACATTTTAGTATCAAAAAAAAGCATTGAACTGGACATTCAATGCTTTCACTTTCACTATTACTTTTTCCCATTTGTAGTCCCGGGACAGGTTTTATGAAAAAAGGCCGGGAAAATTTCCCAGCCTCTATATTTTATACTACACCTTGAGCCAACATTGCTTCAGCTACTTTTACGAAGCCGGCGATGTTTGCACCTTTTACATAGTTTACATATCCGTCTTCCTCTTTACCGTAGTCTCTACAAGCTTTGTGGATTCCGATCATGATTTCTTTCAGTCTTGCATCAACTTCTTCAGAAGTCCAGTTCAGTCTGATTGAGTTTTGAGTCATCTCTAAACCTGAAGTGGCTACACCACCTGCGTTTGAAGCTTTCCCCGGAGAGAACAATACTTTGTTTTCAAGGAAATAATTGATTGCTTCCAATGTTGAAGGCATGTTTGCAGCTTCAGTCACACAAAGACAACCGTTTTCCACCAACATTTTAGCATCTTCAAAGTCAAGCTCATTCTGAGTTGCAGAAGGAATTGCAACATCACACTTCACTTCCCAAGGGCGTTTCCCGGCGTGGAAAACAGCTGATGGATATTGCTTGGCGTAATCTTCAGCTCTGTTGTTTCCGGAAGCTCTCAACTCAAGAAGGAAATCGATTTTCTCTCCGTCGATACCATCTTTATCGTATACATAACCATCAGGACCGGAAAGCGTAACCACTTTTCCGCCAAGCTCATGTACTTTTTTGATAACTCCCCATGCAACGTTACCAAAACCTGAAACAGTTACAATTTTATCTTTAAATGTTTGTCCGATCGTTTTAAGCATCTGCTCTGCGAAATACACCACTCCGTAACCTGTAGCTTCAGGACGGATCAATGAACCACCGTACGCAAGACCTTTTCCTGTAAGAACACCTGTAAATTCGTTTCTCACTTTCTTGTACTGACCGAATAAATATCCGATTTCTCTTGCTCCAACACCGATATCTCCGGCAGGAACGTCGGTTTCAGGGCCAATATGCTTGCATAATTCTGTCATGAAAGCCTGGCAGAAACGCATTACTTCCATATCAGTTTTACCTTGAGGATCAAAGTCTGAACCACCTTTACCACCTCCCATTGGAAGAGTTGTCAAAGAGTTTTTGAATACCTGCTCGAAAGCTAAGAATTTAAGTACAGAAAGGTTTACTGTTGGGTGGAAACGGATTCCCCCTTTGTAAGGTCCGATTGCAGAGTTCATCTGAATTCTGAAACCTCTGTTTACCTGAATTTCGCCTTTGTCATCAACCCATGGAACTCTGAATATAATAATTCTTTCAGCTTCAGCCATTCTCTCAAGAAGCTTCATGCCTGTATATTCTTTTCTCGTTAAGATAAACGGAATTACCGTTACGGCAACTTCTTTTACTGCCTGTAAAAATTCCGGTTCATTCGGGTTTTTTGCTTCAATCTTAGCAATAAACTCCTGAATTTTCTGGTCAATATTATATTGTTCCATATTAGGTTAGGTTGAATATTATGTCAACAAATTTAATTTTTTTTTCAAGATTCACAATAGCTTATTTGATATTTGCTGATAATTCAATAATAATGATTGCTAATATTATTAAACTGATAATATCAATCTAAATTTTATTAAAAATTAAATGTTATATCTGAAATAATGAAATATTAAGAAATCGTTAATTCTTAAATTGCTACAAATTGTCTCCCGGAAAATGATTTTACTTTTCCTAAAAGCTCCAGTTCCAGTATTACAGGCAATAATTTATGAGAAGGCACGGCAATTTTCTCTGCCAAATCATCTAAAGTGACATGTGGATTTGCCAAAATATTATTATAGATTAATTCCTGATTTTCAGACATTTGAATTGTGACTTTACTGTAAGGAAACAGCTCCTCAATAATCTCTCTTGAATCGTTGAAACCTGTAAGATCCAATAAATCTTTAATGGTCGAAATCGCTGTCGCTTTGTTCTGAAAAATAAGATGATTGCATCCCTGACTATAACGGTCTGATATTCTGCCGGGAAGCGCAAAAACATCTCTGTTGTAAGCATTTGCAAACGATGCCGTGCTGATGGAACCACCTCCGAAAGCTGTTTCTACAACGATTGTGGCTGGAGAAATTCCGGCAATAATTCTGTTTCTCTGAATGAAATTTTCTCTGTCAGGTTTTCTTGAAGAATTGAATTCTGTAAGCAACCCACCGTTCTGTTCTAAAATTTTATCTGAAAGTTTCTTATTTTTTGAGGGATAAAAAGTGTGAAAACCATGAGCTAAAACGCCAATTGTAGGGATTTGATATTTCAAAGACTGCTCATGCACTTCTTTGTCAACACCTAAAGCCAGACCGCTAACCGAAATAAAATCATGTGATTTTGTCTCTTCAAAAAAGTCTTCTATAAATTTTTTGCCGTAGGAAGTAATGTTTCTTGTACCGACAAGACTTACAGTTTTGAGTTTCGTGTCAAAATTTCCTTTCTGGTAAAGAATTGCGGGAGCATCGTCGCATTCATTCAGTAAAAACGGAAGCTCATTCTGATGTCTGAGATTTATTTTAACTGAATTTTTTTCACAAAACGAAATTTCTTTTTCGGCAAATTTTAAATGTTCGGGATTGCCAATGTCTGAAACGGTTTTTAAGCCAATTCCGTCAGTCTTACTGAGCTCTTTTTTTGAAAATTTCCAGACATTTTCGGCAGTTCCGAAACGGCGGACCAGTTTCAGAAAGTTGATGTCTCCGATGAAATTGCACTCCCGCAGCGCAATAGAATACAGTTGCTCTTCTGTGTACATTTGTGTTTTATTTTCATCAAATGTAATAAATTATGATTTATTTCTCCTTAAATCTTCCAAATGATCCCAAATATCTTCTCTTTTCTGATAAGGAAGTTCCAAAAAGTCGTCGGGATGGTTTTCTTTATATTCCTGCCAAAGTTTGTCGTCTTTTTCGCTGTAGTAATTAGGAAATTCCCAAATATACTTTTTCTTTTTCTCACCCGACTTTTTAAAAGAATACGCCAAAACGCTTCCCACAATGGCACCGGCAGAATGTGCCTGCCACGAGATTTTACTTGGCTCCAGCATTTCGCTGAACATTTCTTCCGGAAACATGCCCCAGATTAAACTTCCGTAATACAAAACAACCAGTAACGAAATTGTAAGCAGTTTCATATTCCATCGGAAGACTCCACTGAAGAAAAGAAAGAATGCAAGAACGTATACTACTCCACTTGCACCAATGGTACAGGTGTAAGTGTATTCGCCACTAACAATATCAATTGGAGGAAGTATCCAAACTAAAAATCCGGCTAAGAGCCAGCCGATCACAAATACTTTACTAGCCACTTCCGGATAAAACTGATACAGCAGAAACATCAGAATCCCAATCGGGATGGAGTTGCTTACAATATGATCTATATTCCCATGAAGGAGCGGCGCGGTGATAATTCCCAAAAGGCCTTCAGGCAGCAGAGGAATGATTGCACCGAAGCAGCTGTCAAAAAAACCGTTCATCTGCAGCAGATAACCAAACCACATCGCAGCCAGCATCAAAAACGGATAAAGCAATGCCTTTTTTGAAATTATATTTGTAATCATACCTCAAAGCTCACAAAACGAAAGCCACGTATAAATTTCGGAAATTTTGGCTTTCATTTTATGTTTATAAATATAAATGAGACAGAAAGTTATTAATTTTTATACAGTATTTTAATATTCGTAAGACATTACAGACAAATTAAAATTATTGCTGAAAACATTCATAAATCCGGAAACAGCCGTCTATTTATATATTCTTATTTTTGCACAGAACAAATTATAAGTAATGATTATGAGGAAGTTTATTCTGATTTTTTTGATGTATGCAGGGTTCACCGTGAATGCGCAGGTAATTATCAGCGATTCTGCAGCAGTAGATACCATTAAGAAACCGAGGCACTGGTCTATAGTTGCCAAAAACAGTCTGATGTTTAATCAGGCAGCATTCTCAAACTGGGTTGGTGGTGGAGCCAACAACGTAGGCTGGCTGGCAAGTGCCAACTACAATCTCGTTTATGAAAACGGCCGTAATCTCTGGGAAAATATCATCATCATGAACTACGGACAAAATACCACAAAAGGAATTGGTACACGGAAAACACAGGATGTCCTGAATCTTTCGACCAACTACGGTCTTCAGTTTTCCAAAAGCTGGTATGTGTCTACCGGAGCCAGTTTGCTTTCCCAGTTTTCCGGAGGTTTTGAAGACGGAAACAATCCTGAGGCGAAGAAAATATCCAACTTTATGGCGCCGGGCTATGTGAATGCCGGTGTCGGTATTACGTACAGACCCAACGAAAACCTTACTGTCACGATGAGACCTTTGAGCAGGTTTACTTTTGTTCTTGACCGTGAACTTCAGGTCGCCGGAACATACGGTTTAAAAGCTGACGGCGATTTTTTCCTGATGCAGATGGGTTTTCTGGGATCAGCAATTTATAAAGTGAAGCTTATGGAGAATATTGAAATGACCAACACAGGTTCCATCTTCTCAAATTATCTTGAAAATCCTGATCATATGGTTTTATCATACAATATGCTTCTGAATATGAAGATCAACAGATTCATCTCATCCATTGTAACTTTGGATCTGATGTATGATCACAACCAAATCAGAAAAACACAGCTGAAACAGACTCTCGGAGTTGGTTTTGCCTACAATCTTGATAACGGCGTGAAAAGATCCGACAGAAAAGACAGCCAGTTTTGGCTAAAAAAATAAATGAAGCAAATAAAAACAGGCAGTCTCAAAAGGGACTGCCTGTTTTTTATATAAGATTATTTGAATTAAAATTCCATACTTACTTCAAGTTTTTCTGCTAAAAGCTGCTCGATTTTCACCTTCAACGGCTCAATGTCAATGTTCTGCATCGCGTCGTTGGCAAAAGCGTAAAGAAGCAATGCCTGAGCTTCTTTTTTAGAGATTCCTCTGGCTCTCAGATAAAACAAAGCATCTTTGTTTAACTGTCCCACCGTACAGCCGTGAGAACACTTCACATCGTCTGCAAAAATTTCCAGCTGAGGCTTGGTGTCGATTGTGGCTCCTTCGCTCAGTAAAACGTTGTTGTTTTGTTGGTAAGCATTGGTTTTCTGAGCAATTTTATTTACAAAAACCTTTCCGTTGAAAACGCCGTGAGATTTATCTTTAAAAATACCTTTGTAGTTCTGATAACTCTGACAGTTCGGTGTATTGTGATGAACAGCCGTGTGGTGATCTACCAGCTGATCTTTACCAATAATCGTAATTCCGTTCATAAAAGAGTTGATATTTTCTCCGTTATGAATAAAATCCAGATTGTTTCTGATAATTTTCCCTCCGAAAGTAAACGTATTTACCGTCGTTAAGCTGTCTCTCTCCTGTTTTGCAAAAGTATGATCCACAAGATAAGAAGTATCGCTGTCATTCTGAATCTTATGCCAGTCTGCCTTTGCATTCTGATACGTGAAAATTTCGGTAACCGAATTGGTGAACACAAAACTTTCGTCAAAATTATGGTGACTTTCAATGATTTCAACTTTTGCGCCTTCTTCAACAATAAGCAAATTCCTTGTGTTATAGAATGTGTTTTCTTCCTGATTCTGAGAAAGATAAAAGATATGAATAGGCTTTTCAATCACCACATTTTTTGGCACTTTCAGGAAAAAACCATATTTGCAATACGCCTGATTCAGACTTGTAAAAGCTAAATCTTTTGCAGCAATTGTGTTGAAATACTGATCAAAAACATCTTTATGATTTTCATTATTCAAAGCGTAGTTGAAAGACAGAAATTCTGCATTTTCGATGGAAATATTTGAAAGCTCTTTGTGAAGCTGACCGTTTACAAAAACAATCCAGTCAAAATTTTCTTCTCCCAAATGCAGCTCATCCAGCTGTTCTTTGGTGATATTGTGACTTTCTTTCGGGAAAAAATTATAATCTTTCTCCGTGATTTCTTTAAGGTTGGTATACTTGTACTCTTCGTCTTTCTTTGTAGGAAACCCCAGCCCTGCAAACTTTGCCAACGCTTCGATTCTGCTTTCATCCAAAAAACGGTGACGAAGTGTATTAAGAAATCCGGGATGATTTGTAAAAATTTGTTCTGATAACATATTTGAGATTTGAAGTTTGAGATTTGAAATTGTGAATGTTCAATCAACTGACCATCACTTCCTTTAAGTTTATCGGCTTTTACCATCTGCGATTTGGCAAATAATAAATCCGTAATTTATTTTTAAAATCTCAAAACCTTCATATTTAAGTTTTTATAACTGTTTTACTGTTCAATTTCAAAATTATTTATTGCTCTCACAATGTCAAATTTCAAATACCAAATTTCACATTAATTTAGTAGCCAATCGTACCCTTTGCTTTCCAGTTCCAATGCTAAAGATTTATCACCTGTCTTAATGATTTTTCCGTTTGCTAAAACGTGTACATAATCAGGCTGAATATAATTGAGCAATCTCTGATAATGTGTAATCAGAAGAACTGCATTTCCTTCGTTTTTAAAAGCATTTACACCGTCTGCAACGATTCTCAAAGCGTCGATATCCAACCCAGAATCGGTTTCATCAAGAATTGCCAGTTTAGGATTCAGCATCATCATCTGGAAAATTTCGTTTCTCTTCTTCTCACCACCAGAAAAACCTTCGTTTAATGATCTTGAAAGAAAGTCTTTTTTAATTCCCAGCTTCTCGGATTTCTCACGAATCATTGCCAACATTTCCTTTGCCGGCATATCTTCCAGTCCGTTTGCTTTTCTGTTTTCATTTAAAGCAGCTTTAATGAAATTTGTCACAGAAACTCCCGGAATTTCCACGGGATACTGAAAAGAAAGGAAAACCCCTTTGTGAGCTCTCTCTTCAGGAGCATCTTCAATAATGTTTTCACCCTGAAAAAGAATTTCTCCTTCTGTAACTTCGTAATCTTCTTTCCCTGCGATAACAGAAGAAAGCGTTGATTTACCGGCACCGTTCGGTCCCATAATAGCATGAACTTCGCCTGGTTTGATTTCAAGATTGATACCTTTTAATATCTGTGCGCCATCTTCAATTCTGGCGTGTAGGTTTTTAATGTTTAACATATATTTTATTCGTAGTGCCCTTTTAAAGACAAAATATTTAAAATTTCAATTGTATTTTCTTCAGTAATCTGATAAATGATCCTGTGTTCTTTATCAATTCTCCTTAACCAGGTTCCAGATAAATTATATTTCAAAGGTTCTGGTTTTCCAATTCCTTCATAAGGATTAGTTTGTATGGAACGAATAAGCTGCGAAATCTTTATCAAAATAATTTTGTTTCCTGATTTCTGCCAAAAAAGCAAATCACTTTTTGCTTTATCAGAAAATATTATTTCCATAAAGCATCCAGTTCTTCAAGGGTCATTTTCGTACCTTTCCCTTCTTCTATCTCTTTTTGAGCATCCAAAATCTTCTTTACAAACTCTGGATTGTACGGACTCTGTTCTTCTTTTTTTTCAATTTCAAAGCCCAATGCTTTTGCCAGTGATTTGATCACTTCAAAATCTTTTTTCTTCAAATTTTTCAGAACAACTTCCATAACTTAAATTTTATTTAAAATTACAAAATTCTATCCAACAGACCCTTCCAAAGAAATCTCAAGTAATTTCTGAGCTTCAATGGCAAATTCCATTGGTAATTTATTTAAAACTTCCTTGCTGAAACCGTTTACAATTAAAGCAATCGCTCTTTCTGTATCAATACCTCTCTGGTTACAGTAGAAAATCTGGTCTTCACCAATTTTTGATGTTGTAGCCTCGTGCTCTAATTGAGCAGTTGGATCTTTAATTTCAATGTAAGGGAAAGTATGCGCTCCACATTCATTACCCATCAATAATGAATCGCACTGCGAGAAGTTTCGTGCTCCTTTTGCAGAAGGCATTACTTTTACCTGTCCTCTGTATGAGTTTTGAGATTTTCCTGCAGAAATTCCTTTTGATATAATCGTTGATTTTGTATTCTTACCGATGTGAATCATCTTTGTACCTGTATCGGCATACTGATGATTATTGGTTACAGCGATTGAGTAAAATTCTCCAATCGATCCGTCACCTTTCAAAATACATGAAGGATATTTCCATGTTACAGCAGATCCTGTTTCCACCTGAGTCCATGAGATTTTTGCTTTGTACTCACAAAGTCCTCTCTTGGTTACAAAATTGAAAACTCCACCTTTTCCTTCTTCATTTCCCGGATACCAGTTTTGAACTGTTGAATATTTAATTTCAGCATTATCCATTGCAATCAATTCCACAACGGCTGCGTGAAGCTGATTTTCGTCTCTTGACGGAGCGGTACATCCTTCCAGATAGGAAACATAACTTCCTTCATCAGCAATCACAAGCGTTCTTTCAAACTGACCTGTTCCCGCCTGATTGATACGGAAGTAAGTTGACAATTCCATCGGACATCTTACCCCTTTTGGAATATAGCAGAAACTTCCGTCAGAAAATACTGCGGAGTTCAATGCTGCGTAGAAGTTATCGCCTCTCGGAACTACTTTTCCAAGATATTTTCTCACCAAATCCGGATGATGTTTGATCGCCTCAGAAATCGAACAGAAAATAATTCCTTTTTCTGCCAAAGTATCCTGAAAAGTTGTTTTTACAGAAATCGAGTCAATCACGATATCTACAGCGACATTTGAAAGTCTCTTTTGCTCTTCGATGTTGATTCCTAACTTAGCGAATGTTGCCAGTAATTCAGGGTCAACCTCATCTAAGCTTGCCAATTCCGGCTTTGCTTTTGGAGCTGCGTAGTATTTTATCGCCTGAAAATCTGGTTTTTCGTATTTAATGTTGGCCCATTCAGGCTCAACCATTTTCAACCAGATTCTGAAAGATTCCAAACGCCATTCTGTCATCCATTCCGGCTCTTCTTTTTTAGCAGAAATAGCGCGGACGATGTCTTCGTTCAGACCAGTAGGAAAATCTTCGTAGTCGAGTATCGTTTCCCAGCCGAATTCGTACTTTTTGTTTTCTAAATCGACTCTTAAGTCGTCTTCAGTATATTTACTCATAATTAGTATTCAAAATCCAAAACTTTGAATTTCTGAATTAATTTTAACTGTATTAAATGTAGAAACTTTAATTATTATAAAGTCTCCTGCCTTTTGTTAAAAGCTGTTGCTTTTTTTAAAACCAAATCTTTCGGTCTGATTTGTATACAATTGAGCGTCATCTCAATTTTGAATTTTAAACCTCAATATTAATTAAAGAGAAAAACTCTCTCCACAACCACAGGTTCTGGATGCATTTGGATTATTAAAAATAAATCCCTTCCCGTTCAAACCCCCGGAGTATTCCAAAACAGTTCCTGCCAGATAAAGTATTGCTTTTTTCTCAACAACGATTTTAATCCCGTTATCTTCGAAAATCTGATCAGTTTCTCCTTTTTTATTGTCGAAACCCAGCACATACTCTAAACCTGAACAACCACCGCTCTTCACTCCAACTCTTATATAATCTTCAGCAGGATCAAAGCCGTCTTCTGTCATCAGCTGAACTGCTTTTACCTTTGCCTGATCGCTTACTTTTATCATTGTTTCTATTTAGAATGAATTTAGTCTGCAAATTTACGACTAATAATCAGTAAATAAAAATTGGTGTTTTTATTTTTAACTATTTTTATCATTGATAAGTTTAACTTTGCCAAAAGATTAATATCCAACCTTAAAATTAAAACAGAATGAAAAAAATTTTCTTCCTGACGACCTGTTTCGCAGCATTGAGTTTCAACGCACAGGTAAACCGTTTTGTGTATCAGGTTACCATGAAATCTGACGCTGAAAATAAAAACGATGTTAAAACTGAGAATGCCTATCTGGACATTTCCAAAGAGAAATCTCAGTTTTATTCTGAAAACCGTATCAAAAGAGATTCTGTAATGCAGGCGATGTTTCAGAGTGGCGGTGCTAGAAATTTCAACCGTGAACAGATGGAAGGTTTGAGAACCAACATTGATTATTCTATTGAAAAAGATAAATCTACACAGAAAGTTACTTATAAAAACAGAATCGGAAGAGATGTTTACTCTTATGAAGAAGAGCGGCCAATCAGCTGGAAAATGCTTTCTGAAACTACGAAAATCGGTGATTACAAAGTGCAGAAAGCTGAAACAGATTTTGCAGGACGAAAATGGACTGCATGGTTCACCACTGATCTTCCCTATCAGGACGGACCTTACAAATTTGCAGGTCTACCCGGATTAATTGTAAAAATTGAGGATGACAAAGCAGAATATTCATTTGATTTAATGAGAAACTATAAAGTTGCAGATTTTCCTGAAACCAACCGTTTCGGAAATACGATGAAGGTAAAAAGAAGCGATTACAACAAACAGCTGGAAAAGTTCAGAAAAGATCCGCAAGCTTTCATGAGTGCTCAAAACACTGGTGGCGGTGGCGGAATAAGAATTGGCGCACCAAGTCCACCCATGAGTCGTGGCGGCGGAAATCAGAATTCTGCTGAGATGAGAAAAAGAAGAGAGGAAAGAATGAAAGAGGAAATGAAACGCAACAGCAATCCGATAGAATTAAATTAATATATCAACCGAAGTTCGACGAGCTTCGGTTTTTGTTTTCTTCAACTTTAAAGCTTACAATTAAATAATTTACATACTTTTTTGCTTATATTTACATAAATAACCTTTTGTGAAGTATTGTATTTTCTTTTTTATAAACCTTTCAGCCATGCTCTTTTCTCAGCAGACGGAAGATTTCCGCGCTGTAAAAATGTATTACAACCAACACAGAAGCATGCTGAATCAGGAGTTCAAAAAGAAATTTGATAAAGAACAAAATAACTTCGTGAAAATTTCCATCAAAAAAGATTTTCAGCTTTTTATGAGAAAGATGGACAGTATTGAAAATGTTGCCCTCATAGGAGTTCTTCTGAAAACAAAAAATCTTGAAGACCTCGAACGCTTTAACTCTGTAAAATCACAGATTCAGAACAGAAAAGACGTTGCACAGACCATTGACAAAGACGCAGATTATCCTGGCGGCATCAATGCTTTAAGGCAGGAAGTTGCCAATCTTTTCTATTCAGACGGAGTTTACACTGATGTGAAAGACTTAAAAACACACGTCGACTTCATTGTGGAAAAAGACGGAAGTATCTCGCATGTAAAAGCAGAAGGAGAAAATTTCACTTTCAACAGACAGGCTGAGATCGCGCTGTATTCTGTTGCAGAAAAGTTTTCGCCTTTATACATCAACGGAATTCCCGTGAGATCCCGCTTCAAACTGCCATTAAGCTTGAAATTTGATTAAAATTTCATAAAAAAGTTCACCGTGTCGTGGGAATGTTTATTTTTGGCAAAAAAACTTCATGAAAAAACTCTTTACAATTTTAACGGTTTTATTTACAGCAATAAACCTTTTTGCACAGGATCTAAACTCCACTCAGGAATCCGCCTCAGAAAGAAAAAACGACATCGTCGTGGATCCTATTCTTCTTATTGCAGTACCGATGATCAACGTGTCTTATGAGAGAATTCTCAATAAAGACATGGGTGTGGGTTTGAATGCCATGATAACATTAGATGATAATGTAGATAATTTTACGCAATTCTCTCCTTATTTTAGATATTATATGGGGGGAAAATATGCCCAAGGATTCTTTTTCGAGGGTTTTATCCCTGTTACAACTGATAGCTATAGTTCATATGATTATTATAGCAATGGAAATTTTAATTATAGAGATGAGAAGCTAACAACAGTTGGTATTGGTTTTGGCGTTGGTGGAAAATGGGTAATTAAAGAAAGATTAGTCATCGAAGCAAGTGGCGGAATCGCCAGAAGATTTGGAACAGATAGAAATAATTATTCTGAGCCTGTTACCGGAAAAATCATGGGTGGCATTGGTTACAGATTTTAATTATAATAAAAAATATATCCTGAAAAGCTTAGTTTTGTACTAAGCTTTTATTTTTATGTTTACAGACGAATATTTTATGAAAATGGCTTTTCAGGAAGCTCAACTCGCATTGGAAAAGGATGAAGTTCCCATTGGCTGCGTCATTGTTTCAAACGACAGAATTATTGCGAGAGCTCATAATTTAACTGAAACCTTAAACGATGTTACCGCTCACGCAGAAATGCAGGCCATCACCTCAGCCGCCAATTTTTTAGGTGGAAAATACCTCATCAACTGTACACTGTACGTTACGATGGAACCTTGTGTCATGTGTTCAGGAGCATTGAGCTGGTCACAGATTTCAAAAGTTGTGATCGGTGCCAGAGATGAGCAGCGCGGATTCATCAACAAAAACCTCAGTCTTCATCCCAAAACAGAGATCGTCTCCGGAATTATGGAAAATGAATGCTCAGCGATTGTAAAAGAGTTTTTTAGATCGAAAAGATAAACCAGGTTAAGGATGAGGCTCAGGTTTAGAAGAAAATCATCGCAACCTCAACCTTAACCTCAACCTTTGTTAAATATCTTTCCCTAAAAAATACAATCCCTTCAAAGTATGAAGCCGATCTGCCAGATGTATTTTGTCCGTCAACGGTTTGTAAACGTGGGAAACGCCACCAGTGGCGATAACGAAACAGTCGTCGTTGACTTCATCATTAATTCGGTCGATGAAACCTTCCACCATTCCTAAAAAACCGTAGACCATCCCGCTTTGCATGCAGGAAACAGTGTCTAATCCCAAAACAGATTTCGGTTTTACCAGTTCAATTTCCGGAAGTTGGGCGGTCTGACTGATCAGTGAATTCAAAGCCGTCACAATGCCCGGAGCAATGATAACACCCAGACATTCGCCATTTTCAGCGACGCAGCTTGCCGTAAGGGCAGTTCCAAAATCAAGAACGATTTTTTTTCTGTCCGGATACATGTTGTGAGCCGCCACAAGATTGGCATAAATATCAGTTCCCATTTGTTTTGACTTCGCAACAACCGCTGAAGGTGTATTTCGATCGACCATGATGGGCATGATTCCATGGATTTTTCTTATTGCTGAGCTAATCTCCCTCGTCAGCTGCGGGACTACAGAACCGATGATGATTTTCCCGATTTTTTCAGGATCAACTTTATAGGTTTGATAAAGAATCAGCATCTGACCGTGAAGCTCGTCGGCTGTACGGTAAGGTTTTGTATTAATGACCCAGGAAATTTCGCAGTTGTCACCATTAAAAAGTCCGAATCTGATATTGCTGTTGCCAACGTTGATTACGATTGAATTCATACTTCTTGTTTATTCAGCAGTTCTTACAAAAAGCTGATATTAATTTTTCCGGTTTAAATGTAAGGATTTGCTGCAGAAAAAAACAAATTTTGCAAACATCTTATCAATCTCAAAATTTTTGTAGTCCTTTTTTTTAAAGTTTACATAAAAAAACCTGTGAAGCATTACACTCCACAGATTTAAATATTTAATCAAAGTTCTAAAAGTTATCTTACTTGCTGGAAGGTGTTTCCCTGTCTGATGTCTCCGGAATTGTAGCCTTTCATAAACCATTCTTTACGCTGTGCAGATGAGCCATGTGTAAAGCTCTCCTGATTCACATATCCCTGAGATCTTTTCTGGATATTGTCATCGCCCACGGCTTCTGCGGCTTCCACAGCTGATTCCAAATCACCGGGTTCTAAGAAACTTTCTCTCTCGTTGGAGTATCTTGCCCAAAGTCCGGCATAGAAATCGGCCTGAAGTTCGGTAGCTACAGACATTTTGTTGAGATCAGATTCAGAATAACGGCCGCTTTGTCTGGCATTATGGGTTTCATTTAAAACACCTAAAAGATTTTGTACGTGGTGTCCCATTTCGTGAGCCATAACGTAGGCAATGGTAAATTCTGTAACCTTGGCTCCGAATTTTGACTGAAGTTCATTGAAGAAACTCATATCCATATAAACCGATTGATCGGCAGGGCAATAAAAAGGTCCCATCGCAGATTGTGCTGTTCCGCAGCCAGATGAAGTATTTCTTCAAACAGAACTACTTTTGCAGGTTTATACTGCATATTGTTTTCGGCAAAAATTTTCTGCCAGGTTTGTTCATTTTCAGCAGTAATCATTTGAATGAAACTTCTCACATTGAGTTCTTCTTTGGATAGCTGTCTTTGTTCGGTCTGCTGTGGAGAGCCTCCTCCTGAAGAAAGAATTGCGGAAGGATCGCCTCCCAGAAAGAAAACAATGGCTGCAATGATAATGGTTCCAAGACCTCCGCCCACGGCCATTCCGCCACCGCCCAGGCCTCTTCTGTCATCTACATTGTCACTTCTGTCGTTTGTCCATTTCATATCTGTTATTTTTTTAGGTAAATTTAAAATTTTAAATAATATTTTTGTAGAAAAATATAACGAAAGTGAGAAAATTTAAATTCTGTCTTCTAATTTTTGGCTTGATGACCGCTGTAGCTTGTGAAGAAACCGAAGAGAAAGAAGATGAGGTACAAAATGTAGATAAAAAAGCATCTGTAGAAACAGAGCTTTCTGTACAGCACATCGATACTGCCGATGTTTTGATTACCAAGCATAAAATCTGGAAAGACAATAAACTTTTCAAAGAAATCATCAAAAGAGATACAATTCCTGCTTTGGGCGATTCTCTGCAAATGGTGGAGGATGCCAACGGAAATGAGCACAATACCAAAGTGAAAAAAGATTACGAATTTTATATCACGGTACAGTAATGAAAAAATCAAAATCTATAAAGTTACTTTTCGTGACCGGAATTTTGGCGGCCTGCTCTCAGGAACCGTCAAAAGTGCAGGGACAAAACGAAAAGAAGGTGTATATGCGTTCAGATTCCACGGCGTCTTATTCAAGGTCGCATGGTTTTATGACAGGGCTTTTGCTGTATCACGCTTTCAGACCGTATGGGGCTTACAGCAATGGTGCTTTTCAAAGAACAGGATACTACAGCGATGCCATCAGTTCAAAATCGAATATCGGAAGAAGCACATACAAAGGAAATGTAGTAAGTGGCGGAATGGGCAGAAGCGGTTTCAGGGCATCATCTTAGAATTTAAAAATGAAAAGAATACCCTCACCATTCAGAAAAAACTGGGAACACAAGCTTGAAAATTTAGGTTTTGGATATCATTCTATGGAAGATTTGTATTGGGATGAAAGTCTTTATTACGAACTTTCCATGGATGAAGTGAACACCATCGAAAGGGCAACTGCAGAATTGTGGCAGATGTGTCTGGAAGCTGTAGATTATGTTATCGACAAGAATCTTTGGGACAGGTTTAATATTCCTGAATATTTCAGAAAATATATCGTCACGAGCTGGGAAGAAGATCATCCTTCGATTTACGGAAGGTTTGATTTTGGTTTTGACGGGAAAAATTTAAAACTTCTTGAATTCAATGCTGATACGCCGACTTCTCTTTACGAAGGCTCTGTTATTCAGTGGTACTGGTTACAGGAAATGTTTCCGGGGAAAGATCAGTTTAATTCCATCCATGAAAAACTGGTTGATTACTGGACGTATCTTAAAAAATATATGGATCCGCATTATATTTATTTTGCTTCCCTTACAAATATTGAAGACGTCACCAATGTGGAATATCTGCGTGATTGTGCTACACAGGCTGGTTTTGAAACTGAATTTATTCCGATTCAGGATATTGGCTGGGCGGAAGATGTGGGAGAGTTCATTGCGGCTGACCGAAGTGTAATGGAATATATTTTCAAACTTTATCCTTACGAATGGATTTTGGATGACGGTTTTGGTGAAAAATTAGTTAAAAATAATTTCAGATCTCAATGGATCGAGCCGTCATGGAAAATACTTCTTTCTTCAAAAGCTATTTTGCCTATTTTATGGGAAATGTATCCAAATCACCCCTATCTTTTGGAGTGTTATTTTGAACAGAGAACTCTAACGAGTTTCGTAAAAAAACCAATCTATTCACGGGAGGGAGCGAATGTGAGTATTCACAAAAATAGTGTTCTGTTGGAGAAAAATGAAGGCGAGTATGGCAAAACCGGTTTCATCTATCAGCAGTTGTTTGATCTTCCCAACTTCGACGGAAATCATCCTGTCATCGGAAGCTGGGTCATCGGTCAGGAGGCTGCCGGAATCGGCATCAGGGAAAGTGTCAATTTAATTACGAATAATCAAAGTCGGTTTGTGCCTCATTTAATTGATCAGAACAAACTGTATATAAAAGAAAAGGAGCTGTGAAAAGCTCCTTTGTTATTTTTAAAGATTTAGGAATTATTTCCCGAAACCAATATTTCCTTTTTTGTCTGAAAGATTCTTTTTAAAATCAATCATTCTCAAAGCCGTTACCGCCGCTTCAACGCCTTTATTTCCAAGGTCGCCGCCACTTCTTGCGATTGACTGTTCTTTGGTGTCATCAGTTAAAACGCAGAAAATAGTTGGGGTATCTGTTAAAATATTGCAGTCTTTAATTCCTTGTGCCACGGCATCACATACAAAATCAAAATGAGGCGTTTCGCCACGGATTACGCATCCTATAGAAATTACCGCATCAAACTTACGTTCTTTGCAAAGCTGCATGCTTGCATAATTCAGTTCAAAAGCTCCCGGAACCGAAAAAAGTCTGATGTTTTCTTTTTTTACGCCTTCTTTTTCAAGAATTTCAAGCGCTGCATCACGAAGATTGTAGGTTACAAAGTCATTCCACTCAGAAAAAACAATGCCGATAGAAAAATCTTCGGCATTGGATATATGAAGTGGCTTGTAATCTGAAAGATTAACTGTTGCCATGTTTTAGTTTAAATATTTAGACATTTCAATATAAGAATCAGACATTCCGTTGTCGTAATCCTGATACTTTTCGTCGATGGTAGTAAAATATTTTTTAGCTTCTGCATTTTTCTTTAAACCTAAAGCCAAAATACCAGCTTTTCTTGTAAAATAATACGTTGTATAAGGGTCATTTGATGCAGAAACTGCTTTGTCTAAAAGGCTTAAAGCTTCAGTGTTTTTGTTCAAACCAGACTGTGCATCTGCCATTACTCCATATTTCATTGCTTCCAAAGTCTTGTTGTCTGAAGAAAACTGATCCATCAGATCATAAGCTTCCTGATATTTTCCTTCCTTGAATTTTAAAAGAGCCGCATTGTAACCAGCCAGTTTACCCACTTTAGTAGAAGAATACTCATTGTAAGTACCTAAAAATCCTGGATTAGCCGCAGATTTTCCACCTAAAGCTTCTTTATCTTTACCTTCTGTAAGATTTTTCTGTGCAGAAAGATATGTTTTTACTGCCTCAGCATTTTTTGGAGCTACCACAAACTGTTGGTATCCGAAGAATCCTAAAACGCCTAAAACAAGTACGCCAAAAGCAATACCTAATGGTTTTGAATATTTTTCAAGGAATCTTTCTGTGTTTAAAGCTTCTCTGTCAAGGTCTTTAAAGAATTCCACTGTTTCTTTACCTTCCTGCTCGTTCGGAGCCTTATTTCCCAATTTTGCCATAAATTCTTAAAAATTGAACTGCAAATTTAATTGTTTCTGAATGATTTACAAAATACTTTGCGAGTATTATTAGTTTTAAATTTTAATATTCTAAAATGCGGTAAATTTCCGCATCAAATTTCTTTAATTTCTCCTCTCCGCGAAGGGCTTTCAACCCAATTAAAAAACTGAACTGCGAAACATTTGCTCCTTGTTTTTCAACTAATTTGGCAGCAGCTTCTGTGGTTCCGCCTGTTGCCAGTAGATCGTCGTGAATCAAAATGCGCTGTCCTTTTTTGATCTGTCCGTGACGGGTTTCGATCACAGCACTTCCGTACTCAAGATCATAACTTTCTGAAATGACTGGTGGTGGCAGTTTTCCTGCTTTTCTGATTAAAATGAAAGGAACTTCCAAAGCTGAGGCGATCGCAATTCCGAAAAGATAACCGCGGCTTTCAATTCCACAGACGGCATCGATTTTTCCTTTGCTGAACTGTACAAAATCTTCAATTACATCTTTATAAAGCTGATGATCGAGAAAAATAGTCGAAATATCTTTAAACTGAATTCCGTCAATAGGAAAATCAGGAATGTTTTCTATCGTTTCATTTAATCTTTTGATCAGTTCTTCAGAAGCCATTAAGGATTGATTTTGTAGCTTGAAATTTTCCAGTCTCCGTTCACGTTTTTCAGTCCGAAAGTTACTTTTAATGCAGTTGTTTTTCCGCTTTTATCGGTAACATCGTAAGTCGCATTTACACTTGCCGAATTTGGTGTGGAAGCGTTTGTGCTGATATTTTTTACTGAAACATTTTTCACCGCTCCAAAACCGGAAGTTGCATTGGAAAATGAATCGTAGCTTCCCCAGCTTGGGTTGCTTGATGCATCAAATGCTGCTTTTAAATTTTGTGAACTTACATTGTTCAGAAATTTGCTCACTGTAGATTTCGGATCTGCTGCAGGCTGCTTCGGCGTTGCAGGTGCCGGTGTTGCAGTTGGGTCCACCGGAGTTCCTGAAGGTGAATTAACATCAGGAAAAGTTGGTTCTGTAATTGCTGCAGAATCTATTTTCGGTGGAGCAGGCATTTTAAGCGCAGCCGGATTAACATCCAAACCGATTTTTGTCATTTTTAAAGTCTTCGAGGATGTTTTTACCGATACCGTGATATCAATTTTACCATCTGTTACCCTTTCTGCCGAAAGCGAAGAGAATTTCAGATAAAATCCTTTGAAATTATTATCTACCATTATATTTTTTGCCGTAGATAATTTTACACCATTATTGAAAACCTCTAAAGTAGCCTCCAAAGAAGCACCACTGAAAGAAACTGGATTTCCGGACGCATCTGTTAATTTAGGAATGATCTGAACGGCAGTCGGGCCGCTTCCCGTATCTCCTGAATATCTTGTAGTAAGGTTGATAGAACCTGCACGCACATCATTGGAATCAACTTCCTTAGGATTCAGATCTCCGAAGATATCCATTTCGCCTAATGATGGCGGAGCGGTGCTTGACCAGTCCATGCTGTTTTTCTGTGCTACCTGATCGGCGAGTGCGAGAATTTCAGGCACTTTTTTGCCGTCAATCAGCTTGCCTAAAGCTTTCAGTTCGTTGATATCACCATCGGCTTCTACACCGAAAGTTTTAAGTACATATAAAGCTTCATTGAATTTGATTTGCTGAAGCGTATTCAGACTTGAGGTCATATCATTAATGCTCGACTGCAAAGACTGTGTGGAACTTGCGTCTACATGGTCTTTCTTACAGGCTGTAAACAGTGCAAGACCGGCAATAAGTAAAAAAAATCTAACCTTTTTCATATGTAGCTATTTATCGTTTTTTAAATTCATCCCGAATAATCGGAACAAGTTACGCCATCACAGTATCTTCATTGTGTTTGTATTTACAAATCACAGCGCTTTTGCTGAATGATGGTTTGTTGCAAATTTAAATAAAACCTTTTATATGAAGCGTTTTTTTATTTTGCGTTTTGTTTTTCCTTCAAATCATCTTTAAAGAACGAGCTGAAAACAGTCTGCATATTCGGAAACGAAGGATCTTCCCAGTATTTTGTACTGTAGTTGCTCTGGTTTTTGTTGTATTTTACTTCCTGCACATTGTCTTTGTCGGAATAATCCAGTTCTGTCGGATAGAAATTTTTGTAAACAATCGCCTGATTATAATCTGCTTCGCTTTTGTGTTTAAGTTTAACAAACATAATTTCGTTGTATTCCGTAAAATCTTTCAGCTGTTTTTTTGATTCTTTTTCAAAGGACAGATTCATAATTGATCTCATATCGAAAACTCTGTATCCTAGGAACGCAAGTTCTTTTTCCTGAAAAGCTTCTCCGGTCACTTCAATCTCGTCTTTGAATGTACCTTTAAGTTCTTTTATTTTAAATCTTCGGGTTTGATAGTCTTCATAGTTGCCGACATTCTTCATTTTTGGCATTTCCAACCAAGAATTGTAATCCCAAGATCCGGTTTCTTTCTTCTCATTGGTAGCACTTTCAAGTCGGAAGATTCGGTACTGTTCCACATGAATGTCTTTAACCTTTCTTGTTTTATTATCGAAAACATAGGTCGCAACACCGTCTACATAACAATTAAGCTTATTGTTGACTGTCACATAAGCATTAAAATTTCCTTTAATGAAAAGATATTTGGCCGGCTTTGATTTTTTAATGACAACAGCTTCAATTTCTCTTACTTTATCATTCAGTTTTACAACATCTTTATTGATTTCTGCATAAGAAAGCTCTGCCAATACTAAATTATCATAAATGAGTTTAAATTTTTCCTGTTCAGGTTTAATTGCAGATTTCTCAATTTTACCATCAATATCCGAGAATCCTAAAATATTTCCGTCTTTGCCGAAAACAGAGACTTTGGTAAGTGGTTGCCCGCTTCTTTCAGAAACGAAAGTGATGGTTTGTGCAAAGAAAAAATTCAGTACAAAAAGTAGAAGAAAGGAAGTTTTGACTTTAAAATTCATAGTTAGCTTTTTTAATGTTTATTATAAAGACGCAGAAAATCCGGAATAGTTGTCTTGAGTTTATAATTATTTAATGAGTGCTCTCAATTTAGCTTTTGTTACGGTAGATTTATTTTTTGTTAAGAGTACAAAAATAAGTTTTCATTATGAGCGATAGATAACTTCCAGCATTCATCTTCCAACATCCACCCAAAAATTCAGCACAAAAAAAGACTGATCCGAAGACCAGTCTTTTGTAATTATATTCTGTAACGAAACCTTAGAAAGGATATTCGTAAATTTCAGATTCGTGTAGGTAAGGGTTACCTGTAGGAATTAATTTTAGTTTAGATAATGCTGAAAGCACTGTAAACATAAATAATCCTACCACAA
The DNA here is from genome assembly GCF_025457425.1 of Chryseobacterium foetidum. Classification (NCBI taxonomy): domain Bacteria; kingdom Pseudomonadati; phylum Bacteroidota; class Flavobacteriia; order Flavobacteriales; family Weeksellaceae; genus Chryseobacterium; species Chryseobacterium foetidum. The sequence continues at coordinate 2,219,704 of NZ_JAMXIA010000001.1, read as the reverse complement.
ATAATACCGCTCCGGCTACCAATAATAGCAATTCAGGTGTTTTCCAGAAAGGACCCACTGTTCCCGGCATTACCATGTTGAAATAATCCAAAAGGTGACCGAAGATTACGATACAAGCCATTGTAGTTACTACTTTGTAATTTCTCTTGATGCTGCTGCTCACCAATACCAATAAAGGTAAAAGGAAGTTGAATACCAACATCGGAAGGAAAGTAGGTGAATAGTGCTGGAATCTTCCGAAGAAATAATTTACCTCTTCCGGAATGTTTGCATACCAGTATAACATGAACTGTGCAAACCATGTATACGTCCAAAGTAAACTTGTAGCGAAAAGGAATACTCCTAAGTCATGCAAGTGATTGTCATTAAACTGTGGAAGGAAACCATTTTTCTTAAGATAAACACTTAATAAAATAATAACCGCAACACCACTTGAAAGACAGCTAACCATTGAATACCAGATATACATTGTAGAATACCAGTGAGGGTCAATAGACATCAACCAGTCCCAAGCCCATGCTGCAGAAGCAAATCCGAAGAATGCGATGTAACCAACTGCCCATCTGTAAAGGAACTGATACTCAACCAAAGATTTTGTATCATCAACTTTTTTAGACTGAGCTTTCAGTTTCCAAGCAAAGAATGATGCTCCCAAAACATAGATAAATGTTCTGATTGCGTAGAAAGGAATATTCAGGAAAATTTTCTTTTCAAACAGGATCACATCAAAGTGTGCTGACGTAGGATCTGTTAAATCCGGATCCATCCAGTGGAATAAATGTCCCTGATGTGTAATATTAAGAATCATGATGATAATTAATATTGCTCCACCGTAAGGAATATATGAAGCAATAGCTTCCATTACTCTCGTGATGATAATTGGCCATCCTGCATGAGCTGCATGCTGAATACAGTAGAAAAACAATACTGCAGCACTGATTCCGAAGAAAAATACAGCTACAAAATGAATAGATGCCAATGGCGAATTGTGAATCTGCATTGTTGCATGCTCAAGGTGAGCTTCGTGATCCTGAGGACCCACCTGCTGGCTTGAATGCGTAGGTGCATCATGACCTGAGGCATGTACTGCCTCCATCATGTGTTCTATTTTCTCAGTAGATAAACCGCTATTCATGAAATACCCGGCTGCGAAAAGAACCAAACCTACAACAAGAAGTATGAGAGAAGTTGATTTTAATTTTGGTGAAAAACTATACATTTCTTTTCTTATTTTTTAGTTTCAGTAGATTCAGTAGTTGCTGCTGGTGTAGCCGCCGGAGTTGCTGCTGGTGTTGCTGCTCCTTTTTTGAAAGCATTCATCACATACATCGCCACTCTCCATCTGTCGCCAGGGTTCAGCTGTCCTGCATAAGATCCCATGGCATTTCTACCGTTAGTTAATACATAATGCACAGATCCTACAGTAATTTCTCTGTCTGCATAATTTGGTACACCGGCATAGGCTCCGCTCTGAACGATTGGTCCCTGACCATCACCTCCTGTACCATGACAGGCTGCGCAGGTACGCTCAAATAAGAACTTTCCTCTTTCGATATCTTTTTCAGCGTTTGCAGGATTCAAAGGTGATGTACTTACTGTTTTAGAAGCATCATAACCAGCGTTGTATTCGTCCGGATTTTTTGGAAGTTTACCTTCAGCGAAAATACCGTCTTTATTCTGGGCAACTGAACCTTCTACAGGAGAAAGACCTGTGGCACCGTTATTTTTTACAAAAGCAGGAATTTCATTTTCATGATCTGAATAAGCATCCTGAGCCTTCATCAAAGGATCGTAAGCTACAGGAAAATACATATCCGGGAAATATACCAAGGGTGTATTATCTTTCGGTCCGCAGGAAGTAAATAATACTGCTGAAAGACCTAAAACGGCTGTAATTTTTAAAATATTATTCTTCATCTTAAGCATCTTTTACAGTTATCTCTTCTACACCGGTCTCAATAAGAAGCTGCTTTACAGATTCTACATCGTCTGTTACAAACTCCATTAAGAATTTATCGTCAGTAGTTCTTGGATCAGGATTCTGTGCCGGAGCTCCAGGATACATTTTATTTCTTACAAAGAAAGTTAATGACATCATGTGAGCAGTACAGAAAACCATCAATTCAAACATCGGGTCGATGAAAGCAGGGAAGTTGTTTACCCATGTGAATGCCGGCTTACCACCAATATTCTGTGGCCAGTCATGGTTCATAATGTACCATGATAAAGTAATACCAATGGTTACACCATAAAGTGCGAAGATAAATGCGGCATCAGAAATTCTTGTTTTCTTTAATCCCAAAGCTTTATCAAGGCCGTGAACAGGGAAAGGAGTATAAACTTCGTTTATAGAGATCCCTTTATCGTTGAATGCTTTAACGCCGTTCATTAAATCGTCGTCATCAGCATAAAGTCCGTATACAATTTTAGTGGTGCTCATCTCCTTCTTTTACTTTATAGGTTTCACCTGAAATTTTTAAGATACTCTTCAATTCAGCCTGTGCAATTACAGGGAATGTTCTTGCATATAATAAGAATAATACAGAGAAGAATCCGATTGTTCCCAAATATACTCCAACGTCAATGATGGTTGGTTTAAACATCGTCCAAGATCCTGGAAGGTAATCTCTCGAAAGGTTGATTACAATTATGTCAAAACGCTCAAACCACATACCGATGTTGATAATTAAAGCAATAATAAATGTAGCAATGATGTTTGTTCTTACTCTCTTGAACCAGAATAATGCAGGAACAACAAGGTTACAGATAATCAATGCCCAGAATGCCCACCAGTAAGGTCCTACTGCAGCACCCGGAGAAAGATAAGTAAAGTCTTCGTATCTTGAACCAGAATACCATCCGATAAAATATTCAGTTGCATAAGCTACAGTTACCATACCACCTGTCAATACGATTACGATGTTCATAATTTCGATATGATACATGGTGATGTAGTCTTCAAGGTGACATACTTTTCTTGCGATCAACAATAGCGTCTGTACCATTGCAAATCCTGAGAAGATCGCACCCGCAACGAAGTAAGGAGGATAGATCGTAGAGTGCCATCCTTTTATAACTGAAGTTGCGAAGTCAAATGATACCGTAGTGTGTACCGAGAATACAAGTGGAGTTGCCAAACCAGCCAAAACCAAAGATACTTCTTCAAATCTCTGCCAGTGTTTTGCTTTTCCACCCCATCCGAAAGACAGTAATGTATAGATTTTTTTGGTCCAAGGCGTTTTTGCTCTGTCTCTGATCATTGCAAAGTCAGGAATCAAACCTATAAACCAGAATACTGTAGATACTGAGAAATAAGTAGAGATTGCAAATACGTCCCAGAATAGCGGAGAGTTAAAGTTGGTCCAAAGTGTACCAAACTGGTTAGGAAGAGGGAAAACCCAATATCCTACCCAAACTCTACCCATGTGAATTACCGGGAACAAAGCTGCCTGTACAACCGCAAAGATCGTCATCGCCTCTGCAGATCTGTTTACAGACATTCTCCATCTCTGTCTAAATAATAATAATACTGCTGAGATCAGCGTACCGGCGTGACCAATACCTACCCACCATACGAAGTTGGTAATATCCCAACCCCAGTTAATAGTTCTGTTAAGCCCCCATGATCCAATACCTGTTCCGATAGTGTATGCGATACAGCCAAATCCGTAGATGAAAAGAACTAAGGCTGCATATAGTGAAATCCACCATAGTTTTCCTGCTCTTTCTTCGATAGGTCGTGCAATATCTTCAGTGATATCGTGATAAGTTTTGTGACCAATAATTAGAGGTTCTCTTATCGGAGCTTCGTAATGTCCTGACATTTTTTACCTATTTATTATTTATAACTTTATTTTTCTACTCTGTTTCTTACTTTAGTGTGATAGAACACGTTTGGTTTTGTGCCGATCTCTTCAAGTAAATGATATCTTCTGTTACTAGAATATAATTTTCTAACTTCAGACTCTTTGTCATTCATGTCTCCAAACGTCATTGCTCCGGTAGAACAAGCAGCTGCACAGGCACAAGAATTTTTAAATTCGTTGTCTGTTACTCTTCTGTTCTCTCTCTTCGCAGCTAAAATTGTAGCCTGAGTTTCCTGGATACACATAGAACATTTCTCCATTACCCCTCTTGTTCTTACAACAACATCCGGATTCAATACCATTCTACCTAAATCGTTATTCTGATTAAAATCAAAACGGTCATTTAAGTTATAAGTAAACCAGTTGAAACGTCTTACTTTATAAGGACAGTTGTTTGCACAGTATCTTGTACCGATACATCTGTTATAAGCCATGTGGTTCTGTCCCTGCTTACCGTGTGAAGTCGCCGCTACCGGACAAACAGTTTCACAAGGTGCGTGGTTACAGTGCTGACACATTACCGGCTGGAAGATTACGTCCGGATTTTCTGCAGGATTTTCTAAAGATCCCTCGATTCCAAGAACTTTGCTTCCATATAATTCCGGAACGGCTTTATCCTGAGCTAAACCATCATAAACAGTTAATGTTTCTTTTGAAGAATAGTAACGGTCAATTCTCAACCAATACATATCCCTTGACATTCTGATTTCCTCTTTTCCTACTACAGGAACATTGTTTTCAGCCTGACAGGCGATGATACAAGCACCACAACCAGTACACGAGTTCAGGTCAACAGATAAGTTAAAGTGAGGCCCGTCTGTATCGTCGAAAGCATCCCAAAGGTCAATTTTTGCAGCTGGAAGAGCTCCGCTGATCGTGTGATATTCCAAAGGCTTGTTCCATCCTTTGTGCTCATCATCGAAAGGTACGTTGATGAAATCTGCCAAAGGAACTTCTCTTGCGATTTCGTAACGACCCATTAAAGTATTTTGAAGCTGAACTCCCGCAAATTCGTGGTCTTCTCCTGTTTTTTCAATTTTTACACCTGAAACTACAAGGTTTGATCCATCAAATAGAGGATAAGCATTTACTCCTGTATCAGCAGTTGCCCCTGAATTTTTCTTTCCGTATCCAACAGCAAGACCTACTGATCCTTCTGCCTGACCCGGCTGTACAAAGACAGGAACGTTTTCTAATTTTACTCCGTTTACTGTAAGGTTTACATAAGAACCGTCAAGTTGCATTCTAGCGTTTAGATCATTTTTAATCTCAAACTTTTCAGCATCTTTAGGAGAAATAGTCAGATAGTTATCCCATGACATTCTTGTAATTGGATCCGGTAATTCCTGCAACCAAGGGTTGTTTGCCTGAGTTCCGTCTCCCATTGCAGTCTTGGTATACAATACCAATTCTAATTCAGCAGGTTTGAAGTTTCCTAATTCAGCTAATGCCTGACCAGCGTTTCCACCAGCGTAAGAAAGCATTGTTGCATTTGTAGAAGCTACAAAACCGTTATATAAAGCTTTATTAAATGAAGTCCCTCCTAAAAGAGAACCTGCATTAGCTTTTAAATAATCGTAATAGTTATTGGCAGCATTGTTTTTTCCATTCTTCCAAACCAATAAAGATTCTTCGATCTGTCTTGATTTGTAAATTTTCTGGATCGTTGGCTGCATTAATGTATAAGCACCTGTCTGAGGCTCCATGTCTCCCCAGGACTCCAACCAGTTGGCTACAGGAATTACAGCTTTCGCTGCTTTATACATTTCGTTTTTCTTATCAGCAACAGCAACGATGTAAGGTACTTTTGCCAAAGATTTTTTGAAGTCCTGACCTTTGTGGTAAGAATAAATAGGGTCTACATTGTTTGTGATTAAAACACCAACCTGTCCACCGTTTACCCATCCTAAGAACTCTTCAAATCTTGCTTTGTCAAATTCTTTCAGGAAGTTTGCCTTACCAGTGAAAGCAACAGAACCTAATTTTTGGTTGATTAAGTGTGCTAAAACCTGAGCAGCTTTAGATCCGTCAGCAAATACAACAGCTTTGCTTCCTTTAGCCTGAAGTTCTTTCACGATTTCTGCTGCAGTTTTATCAGCCGGAGCAGTTCCTCCAACGATAGCGTTGTAAACTTCAACCAAAGTTTTGTTTACAGCACTTGGCTTTAATCTGTATCTTGAATCGGCATTGGCACCGGTTAAAGACATATTGGATTCTACCTGAATGTGTCTTAACATTGTTGCTCCCGGAGTTCTTGCAGAAGCATAAGAAGTTTCAAGGCTTGCAGCATTAAAATCTCCCAGGAAATCTGCCTGGAAAGCTACTACCAACTCAGAACCTTTAAGGTCATAAACAGGTAAAGCTCTTGTTCCGAATACTTCCTGAGCAGCATCTAAAGCTGCATTGTGAGGGAAAGCATCGTAAGTTACCAACTCTGCAGTCGGATATTTTGCTTTAAATTCAGCAAATAATTTTTTGAAAGTAGGTGAAGCGAAAGACTGAGATAAAAGAACAATCTTTTTACCTGAAGCCTGAGCCTCGTTTAATCCTTTGATAACGAAATCATCTACTTTGTCGAAAGTTTCGTCTTTCCCGTCCAGTTTCGGTTGCTTTACTTTATCATTGTCATACAACGAAAGTACAGCTGCCTGAGCTCTTGCATTAGTTTTACCTAAATCGCCGGCTGCCGGGTTCGGATCAATTTTGATTGGTCTTCCTTCTCTGGTTTTTACTAAAACGCTGGCGAAATCGAAACCGTCAAAATATGTTGAAGCGTAGTAATTTGGAACCCCAGGAATAATATCATGTGGCTTTACTACATAAGGAATCGTTTTGATTACCGGAGCTTCACACGCTGCCAAAGTTACCGCCGCAGTTGAGAAACCTAAAAGTTTTAGGAAATCTCTTCTGGTTGTACTTGCATCGCTGGTTTCCGCTTTGTCGAGAAAATCTTCTACCGGAATTTCTTCCTGGAACTCCTTAAGAGCCAACTTACCGTTTAAGGCAGGGTCTTTAAGTTCGTGAATACTTCTGAATTGTATTTTATTTGAAGCCATTTATACTTCTAATTTTTTAGTTATTAATAATGACATTTACCGCACTCAAGACCTCCAATTGCATCTACCGTGATCTTACCACCATCCTGAGGATATTGTTTTTTCAACTTATCGTGTAGATTTTTGAAGTAATCTTTATTATAACCGTTGGTCATATCTATTTCCGTAGTTCTGTGACATTCGATACACCATCCCATTGTGAAATCATTCGCCATCTGTACAACGTTCATGGTATCAATTTTACCGTGACATGCTTTACATACTACATCGATTTTGCTATCAGGATTTTTCTTGTTGAAAGAATTGATGATTGCTTTTTCTCCGGCAACAACGTGCTGAGAGTGGTTGAAGTAAACGAAATCCGGCATATTGTGAATTCTCGTCCATTCTACAGGTTCTGTTTTTCCTGTGTATTTCTGTGCGGCAGGATCCCAACCGGTAGCAGCATATATCTTCTGGATTTCTCCGTCATAGAATGCCTTGTCTTTTCCTGGCTCCATGTAATGATCTTTGTTGTACTCAGAAATAGTTCTGTGACAGTTCATACAAACGTTCATTGAAGGAATTTCAGATACCTTACCGTATTTTGCACTTGAGTGACAAAGCTGACAGTCGATTTTCTGTTCTCCTGCGTGAATTTTGTGAGAGAAATAAATCGGTTGCTCCGGCTTATAACCTTTATAAACGCCAATCCACATAATCCAGTTCCAGACACCGTAAGCAGCAAGGATTGCAAGAATTGCAAGAAGTCCTTTACCCACCATGTGGTATTTCTCGTAGATTTCGCTGAAAGATTTTACTTTAGATTGATTGTAATCAGATAATTCGTCAGACTGACCCAGCTTTACCAACTGTCTCAACTTCAGCAAAATCCAAACTAAAAGTCCGGCAATTGCCAAAAGTGATATAATCATGATTGTTGTAACGCTTTTATCAGCTGGAGCTGCAGCAGCAGTACCGTTAGCATTGGGAGCACCTGGTGCAGCTTCCTCTTTTGGCTCTTCTGCCGGAGGATTGGATGTATAAGCTAAGATGTTATCAATATCCGTTTCTGAAAGATTTGGAAAGACCTGCATTTCAGTCTTATTGAATTTTTCATAAACTTCATTGGCATACTTATCGCCTGAAGCTCTAAGTGCCTTGTTGTCTTTAATCCACTTATGAAGCCATTCTGTATCCAGGCCCTGCTCAGACTTCAGTCTTTCTACCACACCTTTCAGTGCCGGTCCAACCACCTGCTTGTCTAAAGCGTGACATGCTGTACAATTTGCTTTGAAAAGTGTCTCACCTGCTTTAGGATCGCCATCTTGCCCGTAAATTGAAGCACTTGTCGACAGCAACATACCAATTGCAATCAACGTTTTTTTGTAATGCTTTCTCCAACTAATCATTTAAATTATCTTATATTAGTAATTATTGAATTTGTAATCAATCCCGCAAAAATAAGATTTTTAAGAAGATTTTAACGACTGCTGTAAAAGGTAAAATGTCATTTCCGTTTAATTTGTAACTATTCTAAATAACCGTGCTTGCTATGTTTTTTATTATTTATAACTTTGCAGAAACAAGGTTTTAAATGAAAAAAATTATTGCTACATTTTCTGTTCTTGCCGCTTGTGGTCTTAATACTATTGACGCACAGCAAGTTGTAAAGAAAGATACAATCTCCGGAACCGAGCTTGTTTTAACAATGGACTCCAGAGTTAGTGATGCTTTGGGCAATCTGGAAGAGCGTTGCGAGAAAACTACGTATGGAAAATCTTTTGAAGATTCCGACAGCGAAGTGAGAAAACCGGCTAAAGTTTATGTTCCGAACCGTGAACTGACAAAAGCTGAAATCTGTGCAAAAAACCCGAGAATTTTAGGTTTTAAAATTCTAATTACTACAGTAAAATCGAATGAAGAGGCTAATGAGGTAAAAGCCTATTTCAGAAAGAGATTTCCTAATCTGAAAGTGGAAACTGATGCTTCTTTAAGACCAAATTATAAAATTTTAGCAGGAAGTTATTTCTCTAAACAAAGTGCTTCAGGCGATCTTTCAAGAGTAAGGGAATATTTTAAATCTGCTACCTCAGTTCAGTACAGAATCTTCTGTTCTGAAGCCAAATAAGAAAAATTTAATTTAAAAATATAAACGTCTGCAGTGAAAATTGCAGACGTTTTTTGTTAATAATATCGGTTTACAAAATCGAAGAATTCTGACATTCGATAGAAATTATTGAAGCCTAAATAAACGGTCATAATAACGATTGAACAACCTAAAAATGAAAGCATTTTCGGTTGATTTTTGTATGCGAAAAACAACCATCCCAAAAGCATTGGATAGACAAAAACAAAGTGACCGCCGTAAATGTAAGAGGTATGAAGCCCAAATCTGAAAACGCAGTGAATTGCGATGTCAACAGCAAAAGAAATCATCAGAATCTGCACGAGTTTGTTTTTGAAATTTCTGAAATAGCTCCAAAATATCAAAAGAAGTAATAATCCGATGAAAATATACGGAACAGCAGAAGTGTACACATCCATGAACAAAGCTTTGTAATAAAAGCCTTGCATATTGTGTTTTTCTCTGATAAAAAAGCCTGGAAACAGAATATTTCCGCCAAAAAAGTAAGAATAGATCATATCCCAAACGGGAGTGGAATTTACATTCGAGAACTTTTCGTACTGCTCACCAGATTTTGACAGAATATTTTCATATTTAAAATTGATTCTGTTCAAATACAGTAAAACAAAAATCACACATGAAATCCCAACCCTCAATACAGCAAATCCAAATTTTTTCCAGTTTTTGAAAAGGTCTTTTTCAAATAAAACAGGGATGAATATTTTAACAATATTTGTCACGGTTAAACCTCCAACGACTGTTGATCCTAAAACCAACGAAAGTCCGGAAATGTTACCATCTCTTTTAAGTTTTACGGCTGAATAATAATTGAATGCAGTAAGTAAAAGTAAGGTGTAAGTATATGTTTCAGGAGTGAATGATAAAAGGATGCACGTTGAAAAAAGACTGAAGAACAAAACCAAAAGCAAATTCACGAACAGTGGCGTCTGAACAATGTTTTTTAGATATTTATAGACCTGAACAATGCTCAGGCTCACAATAAAATTGCTGATCCAAACCAGAAAAAGTCTGAACTCCATTCCCATTTTTCCGTTGGTGAAAAGGAAAATAAATTCTCTGATCCAGTTGAAAAAATACCATGAAAGCGGATGTCGTTCAAAGCTTCCACCCGTCATCACAATTGCTTTGTTATCAAAACTGAAATACGCATCCCACGGAATTCTGCTGTCGAAAACTATTTTGTAATGCTGCGCCAAAAAAGTTCCGAAAATCCCGTAAGTGGCAAGGGAAAAAATGAAAATTCCCAGCTCCATAAATGTGGAGGGAAAGATCATTTTAAAAAAGTGAATGAGTTTTGATTTAATAGACATTCATTATAAATTTCTGCAAAAATAGGATTTACAAAAGTCTTTAACGAAATCTTAAAGGTTTAAATTCAAATTATGAACTGCACGAAAGCATCGAACAGCCCGCCACGCCTTCAAAGCCATCCGGTCTTTTCACAGAAAATTCAGGAAATTTTTCCTCATAAGGGTTTTCCAAAGCGATAATCAGTTTTTCAAGTAAATCTCTTTTGCCTTCTTCCAGTTCTTCGATGCATTGATACAAAAGGTAATTTCTCAAAGTGAATTTCGGATTGTTTTCCTGCATCAGCTTTTTTGATTCCTCCGCAGAAATTGAGTTTTTTGATAACCTTTTCTCATATTCAGATAAAAATTTGTTAAATTTTTCAAGATTTTCATCGTCAATCAATCCGTAAGAAATTTTTTGAAGCTGTTCAGAAGTTATTTTTTGGTTCAAATGACTTTCGAGTTCGTTAAAAAACAGTGTGTAATCTAATGAAAGTTCCTGCATCAGACTTTGCCATGACGAAAAGAAATCATCGTCACCGGAAATCAGTTTTTCAAATCCGAATTTTCTGCACCACATTTCATCATGTTTTGTCCAGAAGTAAGTTCCGAATTCGTTTAATGTTTTCTCCAAAAATTTTTCATCTTCAATCACCTGAAACAGCGAATTGGCGAGTTGCCAGAGATTCCATTGGGCAATCTGTCCCTGCTTTCCGAAAGCATATCTTCTGCCAGGCAAATCGGTGGTGTTTGGAGTGAAATTTAAATCATATTCATCCAACATCGAATAAGGACCAAAGTCGATACTTAAACCTAAAACCGACATATTATCTGTATTCATCACACCGTGTACAAATCCGACCCGATACCATTCAACCATCAGATCTGCAGTTTTTGTACAAACTGTTTTAAAAAACTCCTGATATTTTTCTGCGCCCTCAGATTTTATTTCAGGAAAATAATTTTCAATGGTAAAATCAAGAAGTTTTTTTAAAGTTTCGGTTTCTTTTTGAGCCGCAAGAAGTTCAAAATGCCCGAATCTCAAAAAACTTTCAGCAGTTCTGATCACCACGGCACCTTTTTCATATTGAGGATTTCCGCTGTACATGATGTCGCGAACTACATTTTCTCCGGATAAAGCCAAACTTAAAGCTCTCGTGGTAGGAACTTTTAAGTGAAACATTGCTTCACTCATCAGATATTCCCGAACGGATGATCTCAAGACAGCTCTTCCGTCAGCATGTCTTGAATAAGGTGTAGCTCCCGCACCTTTCCATTGAATTTCAAACTTTTTACCCTCTTTGTTTTCAATTTCTCCGGCAAAGATCGCCCTTCCGTCACCGAGTTGACCTGCCCAGTTTCCAAACTGATGTCCGGCGTAAGCGGTTGCATAGGTTTTTATATTTTGAGGCAAATCTGTTCCGACCAAAAAATTTAAATCAGATTTTTCACTAAATTCTCCGAGACCGATTTCATCAGATAATTTTTGATTAAATAAAATCAGCTCCGGGTTCTCAAAACCTGAAGGTTCAACAATTGAGAAAAGCATTTTAGGGGTCTGTCGCTGCATGGTGTTTCCTGAGAAATCTCCCGGAAACTGTTCTGTGAAAGGTTGTTTTATCTGATCGAGATTCATAGTTCAAAATTAACCAAAAACTTCATAAAAAAAGACCTCCCGATATGGAAGGTCTCTATAGTTACAGTTGAGTAATCTTATTTATTAAAGTCGATTTCTTCAGACTTATTCAGATTCTCATTTACATTTTCTTCTTTTTTGCCAGGCTGTTTATTGTTATTTTCAGCAGGTCTTGGGTTTTTAATTTCGTCGATGGTCTGTAAACCGCCTTCGTCGCCGTAGCCTGAACTTAAACCTTTAAGATTGGTACATCCGTCTTTCCATTCAGAAGGTTTTACGAATTTGTCATCCGGTGAGATTTTCAGAGACTTGTCTGCCCAAACTTTTTTCATAAAGATAGCCCAGATCGGCAATGCCATTTTCGCACCCTGACCTTCACCTGTTCCGAGGAAGTGGGTTGCTCTGTCTTCCCAGCCTACCCATGCTCCGGTGGCCAGTTTTGGAGTAATTCCCATAAACCAACCGTCTGAGTTGTTTTGCGTTGTACCTGTTTTACCGGCAATTTCAACTGCTTTTGAAATTCCTTTTCTGCCTAATTCTCCGGAAGCTGTTCCGTATTGTGCCACACCTTTCATCAATTCGATCATCGTGTAAGCGTAATTAGGATTCATCACTTCTTTTGGCTCAGCATTGATTTCCTTGATAACTCTGTTGTTGGCATCTTCAATTCTCCAGATCATTTCCGGTTTGTTGTAGTTTCCGTAATTGGCAAAGGTACTGTAGGCACCCACCATTTCGTAGATGGTGATGTCAGACGAACCTAAAGCCATCGGTAAACTTGTGGAAATATCCTGAGTTACACCCAAGTCTCTTGCAGTCTGAATAACGCTTTGAGTTCCTGCCATTTCAGCAAGTCTCAATGCAACAGGGTTTTGAGAATGTGCCAATGCATCTTTTAAGGTAAGCATTCCACCACGGCCTGGTACGCTGTAGCTTCCTTTGTTAAATGTTGCATTGGAAACTGTAGAACAAGGGGTCATACCCAATTTCATAATAGCGGTCGCATAAACAAAAGGCTTGAAGGTAGATCCTACCTGTCTTTTACCCTGTTTTATGTGGTCATACTGGAAGTGTTGCCAGTCGATACCACCAACCCATGCTTTAATTTCTCCCGTTCCAGGAACCACAGACATCAGACCTGCCTGAGCAACCTGCTTGTGCCACCTGATAGAATCCCATGGAGACATTTCCACTTCCTCTTCACCGTTCCATGTAAATCTTGACATTTTGATCGGTTTGTGAAATTCCATCATGATAGAATCTTCAGGCATATTTTCGGCTTTCAGAAGTTTATATCTGCCTGTTCTTCTCACAGCCTGCATCATTACGTCGTTTACCTGCTGGTCATTAAGATAGTAGAAAGGTCTGTTTTTTCTTCTGTTCTGCTCGGCATCAAATCTTTTCTGAAGATCTGTAAGGTGTTCCTTAATAGATTCTTCAGCATACTTCTGCATTTTAGAATCCAGGGTAACGTAGATTTTTAATCCGTCCTTATAAAGATTCAGTTTTTTGCCTGTTTCCTTTTCGTACTCATCAAGATATTTATCGATTTCCTTTTTCAGATAAGATTTAAAATACGCCGAATATCCCTGAGTAACATCTTTAATTGGATGATAATCTACCACTACAGGAGTTTCTATTGCTTTTTGATAAGTATCGTTATCAATATATCCTGTTTTAAGCATCTGCTCCAAAACGACATTTCGTCTTTCCTTAGCTTTCTCAGGGTATCTGTGTGGGTTGTTTTTGTTGGGGTTTTCCAGCATTGCTACAAAGGTTGCAGCTTCCGGAAGAGTGAGTTCTGACGTTTTTTTATTAAAATAAATTTTAGAAGCCATCTCAACACCATTGGCATTGAAAAGGAAATCAAATTTGTTAAAATAAAGCTCGATAATTTCCTGCTTGGTATATCTTTTTTCCAAACTTACGGCAACAACCCATTCTTTCAGCTTTTGAATTCCTCTTTCAATCTTGTTTCTTGAGGCTGTCCCTGTAAATAGAAGTTTTGCAAGCTGTTGTGTGATTGTAGAACCACCACCACGTTTACCTCCGTACGCAACCGCTCTTGCCACAGACTGCAAATCGATTCCCGAATGCTCGGAAAAACGCTCGTCTTCTTTTGCCTGCAGTGCATAGATAAGGTAAGGAGGAAGCTCCTGATAAGTGATAGGCTGTGTTTTTTCCTTTTCAAATTTACCCAAAACCACCCCATCTGAGGAGATAATTTCTGAAGCTACAAAAATATCGGGATTTTCAAGCTCTTTCACATCCGGCATTTCTCCCAAAAATCCCTGGGAAACTGCAAAGAATAAACCTGAAATTCCCAAAACAACTGCTAAGAAACCGATCCAGACGAATTTCACCCATCTTTTCCAGCCGGTATCTCTCTTTTTTTTAGGCGGAAGCGGAAAATTTTTTCCTTTGCCTCCGGAAATGTTTTTATTTTCTTCCATGTATGATTACGGTTTTGCCGTTTCTACTTTAATTCCTAAATCTTCAATGCCTGGCAGATTATCATTTCGCATAGCCTGCGTAACATTGATTTCATACTTTCCGTTCTTCGGAAATCTGTGGTTTACTTTATACAGAAACAAAGTCTCTTTTGTGTCTCCAAAACCAGTTCCCAACCATTCACCATTAGGTTTTGCAAGAATGTAATTTAAAGTGTCAACATTACTTTTTTTGGTCTGAAGATCCTTAAAATCAACAATAAACCTGAGGTTGCTGTAAGGATAACTGTCGTTGTTTCTCACAACAAATATAATATTTTTAGGATTTTGAGAATCAGAAATATTGAGATTATATTTCTGCACTGTTTTTCTGTTCCATTTTCCGTTTACGGGATTCATGATGATGTCTTCAGATGAAGAATCACAGCTGATGAACAGGGCAAAAACTAATAAACCTAAAAATTTATGCATTATTGTTGTTGTTATTGTTGTCTTTTTTGGGAGGAAATTTCTTTTTAAAATTCTTTTTATTCGGATTCGGATTCTGAGCTTTTGGCTTGTCGGAATTCACAGCATTCTCAACCTTTTCAACTCTCTCCGGACGCTCGGTTTTTTCAGACTGAGCTTTTGGCTGTTGATTTTTTGGAGGTCTTGGATTGTTTTGATTATTCTGATTCCTGTTTTGCTGATTTCTGCCTGAGTTTCTTTCAGAATTTCGCTCTTCAGCAGGACGTTCCGTACGTTCAGTTCTCTCAGGTCGTTCAGCTCTTTCCGGACGGTCTGGTCTTTCGCCGCGGGGTTTATTTCTCTGTCCGTTATTTCTGTTCTGATTATTGTTCTGTCCCTGATTCTGATTGCGGTTTCTGTTGTTTCTTCCTTTCTTTTCGAAACGGTCAACACTGTTTTCCTGAATAAGATCAACAGAAGTCGCAGCAAATTCCGGTACTTTCAGATCTTCAAGAGGTGGTGCTTTTTCACCCTTTTTGTTTTGAGCGATCAGTTTTTTCACCAAATCAATATCGAAATCGTACCATGCCATTGAATTATCAACGTATGCAAACCACATTTTCTTTTTGAAAACATCGATTTTTATACAAAAAGCTCTTCCTTTTTCAGTATCTAAAGTAGTTGAAGAAGAAGGGAAGTGGCTTAATGCATCCAGATAACTGTCGAGCTCGTAATTAAGACAACATTTTAATTTTCCACATTGTCCTGCCAGTTTTTGAGGGTTGATACTCAACTGCTGGTATCTCGCAACATTGGTGTTTACAGATCTGAAATCTGTCAGCCATGTCGAGCAGCACAATTCTCTTCCGCAAGACCCGATTCCGCCCACTTTCGCAGCTTCCTGACGGAAACCAATCTGCTTCATATCAATTTTTGTGCGGAAAGTAGAAGCGTATTCTTTAATCAAAAGCCTGAAATCTACCCTGCTTTCTGCAGTATAAAAAAATGTGACTTTTGAGGCATCTCCCTGATACTCAACGTCGGTAATTTTCATCTCAAGACCAAGTCTGTGAGAGATTTTTCTGGCTTCCACCTTGATGGTTTCTTCCTTTTTTCTGGCTTCCTGCCATACTTCGAGATCCTTTTGGTTGGCCTGTCTGTATATTTTAAGAGCAGCATCTTCGGGAGCTCTCTTTTTTTTCATTTGAATTTTTACCAATTCACCGGTGAGACTTACTACGCCCACATCATGCCCGGGGCTTGATTCTACCGTTACTACGCTACCTATATGTAAAGGAATGTTGTTAACATTTTTAAAAAACGCTTTCCTTTCATTTTTAAATCTAACTTCCACAAAGTCACATCGGTCTGATGTAGGATTTTGAATGTTAGACAACCAGTCGAAAACACTTAATTTATAACTATTACCACAGGTATTTACACTTTCGCAGCCACTGGCGGTTTTTTTAGGCCCGCACGAATGGGTAGAATCGCCGGACGTTTTACATCCACAACTCATATATTGTATATTAATTTAATTTGCAAATTTATCGATTTTTATTTTTACATAATTCCAAAAATAACAATTATTCTCTTTCTTAAATGTTTAAGTTTAAACAGATGTATAATTAATTTTTTATCCAAATTATAAAAGTCTTGTTAGTAGTTACTTATATCGAATACAGTGTGAATTGTTATTTTAAACATAGTTTTCTTTTAACATATTGTTTAAAAATTATACTTTTATTAACAGGCGTTGGCAAAATAATTTTATATTTGGGTTAATTAATAATAATACCCTATGAAAAAAATATTAGTATCAACGGCTTTGCTGGCCGGGGTCTTATCTTATGCGGGAGGCTTCAGGGTTTCGCTGCAGGGAGTAAGACAATTGGCGATGGCACACACCAGTGCCCATACGGAAGATGCGAGTGTTGCATTCTTTAATCCGGCGGGGATGTCTTTCATACCTTCAAAGTTAAGTATTGTGGCCGGAGGCTTCGGAGCAAGTAATAGAGTTACTTTCCAGAATTTAAATACACTTCAGAGTACAGAAACAAATAATCCTGTCGGAACGCCTATCTACGCTGCTATTGCTTATAAACCTATTGAAAATTTATCTGTAGGTTTCAGTTTTGCTACTCCTTTTGGAAGTACGATAGAATATCCTTATGACTGGGAAGGAAGGGAAATGGTGCAGATGCTGGAACTGAAAAGCTTCTATTTTCAGCCAATGGTTTCTGTGAAAATGGCTCCATGGCTTTCTTTTGGCGCAAGTTATATCTACGCATCAGGTAAGGTAAACTGGGATAAAGCTGTAACGCAGTTTGGCGGAGAAGTCAATCTGAAGAGTGAAGATGCCAGCGGCCACGGATTTGGTTTCGGTTTCTATTTCAAACCTGATGATAAGTTTGAAGCGAGTGTTGCTTACCGCTCACCGGTGGATATGAAAGCTGAAAATGCTACGGCAACATTCAGATTTCCGTCACAGTCTGTTTATGGACTTTTAGGACTGGGAACCGATGGGGTTGATAATTTTAATGCTACGCTTCCACTTGTTGATGAGTACACGATCGGTATGACTTATAAAGTTACACCAAAATGGCTCGTTTCCGCAGATTTCAACTATCACGGATGGGAAAGATATTCAAAACTGACGATTGATTTTGCCAAGGCACCTGCAGGAAATCAGGCAGATCCAACAGTTTTGGTTGCTCCAAAGAATTTTAGAAATTCCAAAACTTTCAGACTGGGAACTCAGTATGCTTTCTCAAATATGATCTACGGAAGATTAGGAGGTTACTATGACGAATCACCTTATACTGATGAGAATTTCATTCCTGAAACACCTTCATTCAACACATTTGTGCTTACCGGCGGTTTAGGATTTAAACTTAAAAAGTTTGGTGTGGATGTAGCGGGAGGATATACATTCCCACAAAGCAGAAGTGTAAACAACAGTTATTTAGGATTTAACGGACAGGCAAAAGCGCAGGCTTTCTACTTCGGTCTGGGATTATCGTATAACGCCCTTTAATTTTGATTATCTTATGAAAAAAATATTAATATCTTCTATAGCTGTTTCAGCGCTGTTCTTTACAACAAGCTGCGAAACAGATTTTGATACAGATGTGAAAGACATCGCTGTCACTAGCGGTGAAGCAAATTTTACTAAATACGTAGCTCTTGGAAACTCATTAACAGCAGGTTACAGAGATGGTGCACTATACACTGATGGACAGAACGAATCGTATCCCTCAATGATTGCACAGCAAATGACATTAGCAGGAGGAACTTTATTTAAACAACCGATGATGGGTGATAACATGGGAGGAATTGCTTCCGTTGGCTTTAAAGATAAGTTGGTGTTGGTTGCAAATGCTGGTGGCGTAGCTCCTTTTCAGAATCCAGTTATTTCAGGTACTACAACTTTAGCGAATATTTATAGTTCTGGTCCTTATCAAAATTTGGGTGTACCTGGAGCAAAAGTTTCTCATTTATTATTTCCGGGTTATGGAAATCCGGCGAACTTAGGTTTGGGAACCGCTAATCCCTTTTTTGTAAGATTTGCTTCAAGTCCAGGCACTTCCGTTATTGCAGATTTTAAAGCTCAAAGCCCAACTTTTTTTAGCTTATGGATTGGAAATAATGATGCCTTATTATATGCTTTAGCAGGAGCGGACTCTTCTGTTGAGACGCTAACTGCTCCTGCTCAATTTACTGCATTTTATAATGCGTTAATTAATGAGGTTTCATCTACAAACGCAAAAGGCGTAATAGCGAATATTCCCGGTGTTACTTCCATTCCTTCTTTAACTACTGTTCCTGTAAATCCATTATCTGCTTCAGTTTTAGGAAATGGGAATGTTGCTGCTGGGGAAGCTTTAATTGATAATCTGAACACCAATTTATATGGGCCGTTAAATCAGATACTGACAGCATTAGGAGCTGGTGATAGAATTAAGACGCTTTCTAAGACTGCATCTAATCCGCTTTTGATAAAAGATGAAACTTTATCACCTTTGAATACACAGATTACTGCTGCGGCAACCGCTTCAGGAAATCCAACTTTGATGGCGCTTGCACCGTATTTAGGAGCAACCTACGGGCAGGCAAGACAAGCGAGAGCAGGCGACTTAGTGCCGTTAACCACAAGAAATGAAATTGGTAAAGCTGAAACACTTCCACCGGGGATTCCTGCAAGTTTAGGCGCAAGAGGTGTTGCGTACCCATTTGCAGACAGATACATCTTAATTCCATCCGAAATCATCGAAATAAATACTGCTATCGATGCTTATAACGTAGCCATTAAAGCAGCGGCAACTTCTAAGGGATATGCTTTTGTTGATGCCAACAAAAAAATGTCAGAATTAGGTTCTCAGTCCGGTATTTCTTGGGATGGGGTAAGGTATAATGCGAAGTTTGTTACAGGTGGTGCATTTTCATTAGATGGTGTACATCTTACAGGAAGAGGATACGCAATTATCGCAAATGAATTTATTAAAGCTATAAATTCTACTTATAAATCTTCACTTCCTCAAGTTGATGTCAACAAATATTCAGGAGTGAAATTCCCTTAAAAGGACGAAAATAAAAAATGAAAACCACAGGATTGATTCTTGTGGTTTTTTTTTAAATTTGCAAATCTATAAAAATGTAAAAATGGCCGATCAGTTAAGTTACCTATTTTCTACAAGAACCAGTAAAGAGCTGGCAGAAAAAATTGCCCAGCACTATGGGAAAGAATTAGGAAAAATCATTATTCAGGAGTTCAGCGACGGAGAATTTGAGCCCGTTTTAGACGAATCTGTGAGAGGAGGAAGAGTTTTTCTGATTGCTTCTACATTTCCACCGGCAGATAATCTTTTAGAATTGCTACTAATGATTGATGCTGCCAAAAGAGCTTCTGCAAAAAGTATTACTGTTGTTCTTCCTTACTTTGGTCTGGCAAGACAGGACAGAAAAGATAAACCAAGAGCACCAATTGGGGCAAAACTGGTTGCCAATCTTTTAACAGCTGCAGGAGCAACAAGAATTATGACGATGGACTTGCACGCAGATCAGATTCAAGGGTTCTTTGAGATTCCTGTAGATCATTTGTATGCCTCTACAATCTTTGTAGATTACATCAGAGATCTTAATTTAGAAAATCTCACAATTGCTTCTCCTGATATGGGAGGTGCCAAAAGAGCTAAAAACTATGCAGGACACCTTGGTGCAGATGTAGTAATCGCTTACAAAGAACGTAAAAAAGCAAACGTTGTAGAAGAAATGTTCCTTATCGGGGATGTGGAAGGTAAAAATGTGATCCTTATCGATGACATGATCGACACTGCAGGTACACTTTGCAAAGCTGCAGATATTTTAATGGAAAAAGGTGCAAAATCTGTAAGAGCAATGGCCACTCATGGAGTACTTTCCGGTAAGGCTTACGATAATATAGAAAACTCACAATTGCTGGAAGTTATTGTAACTGACTCAATTCCTGTGAAAACTAATTTGTCAACTAAAATAAAAGTGCTATCTTGCGCCCCATTATTTGCAGATGTTATGAAGATGGTGCATGAGCATCAGTCAATCAGTAGCAAATTTGTTATCTAATTGATAATTAATTATTTGCAATATAAAACGAAACAATTTTTAAAATTTTTTATAAAATGAAATCTATTACAATTCAAGGTACAAAAAGAGAAAGCGTGGGCAAAAAGTCGACAAAAGCTTTACGTGATGCTGAATTAGTTCCTTGTGTTGTTTACGGAGGTGGCGAGCCATTGAATTTCTCTGCATTGGAGAAATCATTCAAAGGTTTAGTGTACACTCCTGAAGCACACACGGTATCTATTGAAGTTGACGGACAGGTAATTCCTGCAGTTCTTCAGGATATTCAGTTCCACCCAATTACAAACAAGATTATTCACGCAGACTTCTACAGATTATCTGACGATAAGCCGGTAATTATGGAAGTTCCTGTAAGAATCACTGGTCGTTCTAAAGGTGTTGTAGCTGGTGGTGTTCTACGTCAGACTTTCAGAAAACTGAAAGTAAAAGCTCTTCCTGCAAACTTGCCGGATGAGGTAGTTGTAGATATTACTTCGCTTAAAATTGGTAACAAACTTTATGTTGGATCAATCAAAGCTGAAGGATATTCTTTCATGCACCCTGACAATGCAGTTGTTGTAGCTGTTAAAATGTCTAGAAATGCAGCGAAAGGTGGAGCAGCAGCTCAGGATGACGATGATGAAGAAGAAGTTGCAACTGAAGGAGAAGCTCCTGCAACTGAAGAAGCAGCAGCAGAATAAGAATTTTCTTATCCTAAATAAATTAACCTGTCAGATTCTGGCAGGTTTTTTTGTTTTTAGATTAAATCTATTATGGCTGTAAGCATCAAATCCTTTCATAAAAAAGCCGTAAATTTGACGTGTTCTAAATAAAGAACCTTTTAATTTAAATTTTAATAAATGTTTGACATTCAGGAAATCAGAAGTCAGTTTTCTATATTAAACCGCGAAGTGAACGGTAAGCCATTGGTTTACTTAGATAATGCAGCTACCTCTCAAAAACCCAACTCAGTTCTGGGGATCTGGAACGAATATTACACGGAATTGAATGCCAATGTGCACAGAGGAATTCATACTTTGAGCCAGCTGGCAACTGAAGAAATGGAACTTTCGAGAAGAAAAATCCAGAAATTCATCAATGCAGAACATGATTTTGAGGTTATCTTCACTAAAGGAACTACGGAAGGTTTAAATCTAATATCCTATATTTTAACATCAAAATTAAAGCAGGACGACGAGATTATTATTTCTTATCTGGAACATCATTCGAATATTGTCCCATGGCAGTTGCTTTGCGAAAGAACCGGAGCAAAATTAAGAGTGATTCCTATGGATGAAAACGGAGTTTTGCAGCTGGATTATCTGGATCAGTTTTTAAGCGAAAAAACAAAGGTTGTTTCTGTAAATCAGGTTTCCAATGCTTTGGGAATTGTAAATCCGATTGAGGAAATTATTTCCAAAACAAGAGCCAATTCAAACGCTTATATTGTAATTGACGGCGCTCAGTCGGCTCCGCATTTTAATATTGATGTTCAGAAAATGGATTGCGATTTTTTTGTCTTTTCTGGTCATAAAATGTACGCCCCAATGGGAACCGGAATTTTATACGGAAAACAGGAAATCCTTGAAAATTTGCCACCTTTCCACGGAGGCGGAGAGATGATCGCCATCTGTTCGTTTGACAAAACAACGTACGCAGGTTTGCCTTTTAAATATGAGGCAGGAACACCAAATGTTGGGGGAAATATTGCGCTGGGAGCAGCAGTTGATTTTATGAATAAAGTTGGTCACCAAAACATTCAGAATCATGAAAATGCTTTGTTGCAATATGCTCAAAAGCAACTTCTTGAAATTGATGGTTTAAAAGTTTACGGAGAAAATACACACAGAACGGGTGTTGTCTCCTTTAATTTGGAAGGAGTCGGGATTTCTTCTGATGTGGGAATGATCCTCGATAAAATGGGCGTTGCCGTAAGAACCGGTCATCACTGTACCCAGCCAATTATGGATTTCTTTAATATTGCCGGAACGGTACGCGCAAGTTTTGCTGTTTACAATACTTTTGAAGAGATTGATCTTTTGGTGGAGGGCGTGAAAAAAGCACAGAGAATGTTGGCTTAATTTTTAAGCTTATATTTAAATATCTAAAAATCAACCCTGCCAGCGTTTGAAACGCTGGCAGGGTTTTTTCAATCAATAAGAACCAGATAAAATAAATTCCCCGCCTAAAAAGACGGGGGAATTTTTCACTAATATGGAACTTTACAAAATGCTATCTTGTAAATAACATTTCTCTGTATTTTGTCATTGGCCAAAGCTCGTCATCTACCATCATTTCAAGGTCATCAGATGCTTCTCTGATTCCGTCGAATAATGGGATTACCTTTGTACAGTAATCTTCTGCCTGCGTTTGGCTGTCAGAAACCGCTTTTGCTGCCTCTCTTGCAGTAATCAGATCTTCAACGCCTAATTTTATTTTAGAAACATTCGCAGAAATATTGGTAATCAAACTCATTTGCTCTTTAGCTAAAGTTTTGAATTCTTTATCTCCGAAAATATCTTTAAGGCCTTTCACGTTTTCAATCAATCTGTTCTGATATTTTAAAGCAGAAGGAATAATGTGGTTTCTTGCGATATCGCTCAAAACTCTGGCTTCAATATCAATTACTGTTGAATATTTTTCTAATTTGATCTCGTTTCTCGCCTCAACTTCTCTGTGGTTGAAAATTCCCATTTCTTCATAAAGGTCAAGGAATTTCTGGTTCATTTCCTGCTTCAATGCTTCAGGAGTCGTTTTCCAGTTGTTCAAACCTCTTTTTTCAGCTTCAAGAGCCCAGTCATCAGAATAACCATCACCTTCAAACATAATGTTTTTACACTGCTTGATGTATTCTCTCAACACATTGAAGATCGCTTCGTCTTTTTTAAGTCCTTTTTCAATTAAAGCATCAACTTCTTTTTTGAAATCGATCAATTGTTTTGCAGCAATGGTGTTCATTACCGTCATAGATTCTGCGCAGTTTGCAGAAGAACCTACCGCTCTGATCTCGAATTTATTTCCAGTAAATGCAAATGGAGAAGTTCTGTTTCTATCTGTATTATCTAACAAGATTTCAGGAATTTTTCCAACTACATTTAATTTTAAATCTGTCTTTTCGTCTGGAGAAAGTTTCCCTTCGGTTACTTTTTCAAGCTCTTCCAAAACTCTGAACAACTGACTTCCGATAAATACAGAAATAATTGCCGGTGGAGCTTCGTTAGCACCCAATCTGTGGTCGTTGCTTGCAGAAGCGATGCTTGCTCTCAAAAGGTCAGCATACTCATGAACAGCTTTGATTGCATTCACGAAGAATGTTAAGAACTGTAAATTTTTCTTAGGGTTTTTTCCTGGACTTAAAAGGTTTTCACCTGTATCAGTTGCTAAAGACCAGTTGTTGTGTTTTCCGCTCCCGTTTACACCTGCGAAAGGTTTTTCGTGGAATAAAATATGGAAATGGTGTCTGTGAGCAATTCTCGCCATAACATCCATCAACAGAGAGTTGTGGTCAACAGCAACGTTTACTTCTTCAAACATTGGAGCAAGCTCAAACTGGTTTGGAGCCACCTCGTTGTGTCTTGTAGTAACAGGAATTCCCAGTTTCATACATTCAACTTCCAGCTCTTTCATGAAGTTCATTACTCTTGTCGGGATTGAACCGAAATAATGGTCGTCCAATTGCTGTCCTTTTGCTGGAGAGTGTCCAAGCAAAGTTTTACCTGTTAAAACCAAATCCGGACGTGATTGATACAATGCTGAATCAACCAAAAAATATTCCTGCTCCCAACCTAAAGTCGGTGTTACTTTCGTTACGTTTTTGTCAAAATACTGCATTACATTCGTTGCAGCTTCGTCTACAGCGTTCAAAGCTCTCAAAAGTGGTGCTTTATAATCTAAAGTTTCTCCTGTGTAAGAAATGAAGATCGAAGGAATACATAAAGTCGTTCCCATGATAAACGCCGGAGATGTAGGATCCCAGGCTGTGTAACCTCTCGCTTCAAAAGTGTTTCTGATACCACCATTCGGGAAAGAAGATGCATCAGGCTCCTGCTGGATCAATAGATTTCCGCTGAATCTCTCGATTGCTCTTCCGCCTTCAATTGGAGTGAAAAACGAATCGTGTTTCTCTGCAGTACTTCCTGTTAAAGGCTGAAACCAGTGCGTGTAGTGAGTAACACCTTTGCTCATTGCCCAGTCTTTCATCGCTACAGCTACCTGATCTGCGATGTGTCTCTGGATTTTAGTTCCTTTTTTCATCGCATCCAAAATAGATTGGAAAGCTTCTTTCGTTAAATATTCTCTCATCGTTTCTTCAGAGAAAACATTCTGACAGAATAATTCTGATAATTTTACAGGAACTTCAATAGAATTATCTTTTCTGAAGTCCTTAAATGGTAAAGTTTCTAACGCTTTGAATCTTAAAGTTGACATATTAGGTTTGATTTTTACGACGCAAATTTACAAAAAATATAGATTGAAAATAAAATACCCCTAAATTTTTATGATTTTTTGAGGTTTAAATATGTTTAAAATTAAATTAACCTATGATTTTCGAGGGTTAACTGAGTTTTTCCAAATAATTTTCAGAAAAAACTTTTGCAATTTAAATTAAATTCCCGAC
Organism: Chryseobacterium foetidum; assembly: GCF_025457425.1. Taxonomy (NCBI): domain Bacteria; kingdom Pseudomonadati; phylum Bacteroidota; class Flavobacteriia; order Flavobacteriales; family Weeksellaceae; genus Chryseobacterium; species Chryseobacterium foetidum. Next base: position 2,194,616 of record NZ_JAMXIA010000001.1, on the reverse strand, counting down.
TCTGAATTTTAATTTCTTTTAATATGAATAAAAATTATTCTGAATTTCTTTTCACATTTTCCGGCAAGTATTAATTTTAAAAAACTTTAAATATGTCGACTGGGTTTTTAGTTTTAAAGATTAAGCAACTGAAAACAAGTTATTTAAAATGTTAAAATTATTTTTCGTAACTTGCGAGACTTTTTATAAAAAATTTAATATATGACAAATTCTAGAGCAAGAGAAACCACCGAGGCAATTGAAAGACTATACATTTCTATGAGACACCTGTTTTATAGAGGTTTTTTCAAGCCAAGCGGAGTTTCCGGAGAAAGCATTAGAAGTTTGTTGAAAACGATCAATCCCGAAATTTACGGTACCATGAGCGTTCCAAGCAAGTTGGAGTTAGATGGTTTGATGTATGTTTTAGACAGACTTCCGGAAGGTATAGAAGAATGTGCTTTCATACATCTTACATCAGACGAAGGCTTTGATAAAGGAAGTTTCGAGCCGATCGTGCCTAAAAAGAGAAGAAGAAACTGTTACCGTATCGACGAACATCAGATGAACATCGAAGTTCTGTTGGGACGTTCAGAAATCTATGATATTCTTACCCACTTAACATTCTTATTTATAGAAGCCGATAAAATCCGCAACCTCGCGTTTATTCAGGATGAGAACTGGAAGCCGACAAGAGCTTTCAAGATCATTGAAGAAGTAGTGAAAGGTGAGAAGAAATTCAGCAGAAGGGAAAAAGAAGTTGCGTTGATTCATCTTTCTTCTTTAATAGGAAGAACTTTTGATGAAACTCTAAATGCCTACAATACTTTCGGTGACGATGAGAATCCGGACAGATTATTCAAAATCATTTACCATCTTGGGAAAGTGAGTCTTGAAGATGCCAAACAAAGCCGTGAGCGCGAAATTTATTTCAGTGCAATCTTAAAAGAACGAGTTGGGCATCACTATTTCGGTGAAAAATGGGCCCACAAAGTGAAAGAAGTTTTATTTGAGAATGATCTTCACATGCGTCCGTTACACATTATTTCTGCGAATATGCATTCGGTGAAAAACATGCTTTTCGGGAACGATGCATTGAAGAAAAAACAGACCAAAGAAGTTGATTACAAACTTTATCAGGAAATTTCTAACAAGAAAGATCTTCGTGATAAGGTATTAAAATACTCTCAGGAGCAGGGATTAATTTATATTGACGACCGCAGCGGCAGTAATATTGACGTTCAGATCATCGATTTAAGCAAAATTGATTTGAAAAACACGCCTTTCAGTGATACTAAATTTACCGGAGACGATGTTGTTTTGGTTTTCGATTACGCATTTGGCGAACAGGCCTTTGAGGTGATGGATGAATTGCTGAGACCTTTCGAGCAAAAAGGTGAAGTGTACATGATGAAAGTAAAATCAGTCTCCATCATGGGGAAAGCGGGAATTCTTGCCGGCGGAAAAGGCGACATTATGATTCCGACTTCCCATATCTTCGAAGGAACTGCAGATAATTACCCATTTGAAAATGCCTTAAAGCTTGAAGATTTCAAAGATGATGAACTGAAAGCTTTCGAAGGGCCGATGATTACCGTTTTGGGAACATCGCTTCAGAACAGAGACATTCTTTCTTATTTTATGAACACTTCATGGAAGGCGATTGGACTTGAAATGGAAGGTGCACATTACCAAAAAGCCATTCAGGTTGCGTCAAAAATCAGACATCACATTGCGCCGGATCTTTTTGTAAGTTACGCATACTACGCTTCTGATAATCCTTTGGAAACGGGAGCTACATTATCTTCAGGAGGTTTAGGACTGACAGGTGTAAAACCAACGTATCTGATCACTTTAAGAATTCTGGAAAAGATTTTTCAAAGCGGAAAGAAAGAGCTTTCTTCTAAAAAATAGTTTTCAACTTAACTTATAATCTAATCCTTCAAGGTTTTCAAAACCCTGAAGGATTTTTTTTACGGTTTAATCGTTACCAACCTTGTCAATGTTACTTAGAAAATGATACAGTATCATTCGTGAATTTGTGGCAATAATTATTTTACTGTTTTTAAAACGAATCTGTGAAAATCTGCGAGATCTGTGGGAGCTAAAAAAAATATTATCTTTAAGATATTTAAATTTAAAACAATGAGCACACCCTCACAATTAGCCAGAAGATTCCGTGAAGTTGTATTGGATGGAAAATGGATTGCCAATACCAATTTTAAAGATCAGCTTTCAGATGTAACTTGGCAGCAGGCAAATACAAAAATTGCCAATCTCAACACCATCGCCATGCTCACTTTTCATATTGATTATTACATCGCCGGAATTCTGAACGTTTTAGAAGGTGGCGAACTGGAAATTAAAGACAGATTCAGTTTTGATCTTCAGCCAATTGAATCTCAGGAACAATGGGAATCTCTTTTAAATAAACTTTGGAACGATTCTGAAAAATTCGCAACATTATTGGAGCAGATGCCTGATTCTAAACTCAGTGAAGTTTTTGTAGATGAAAAATATGATACCTATCTCAGAAACATGGATGGAATGATCGAGCATTGCTATTATCATTTAGGACAGATTACTTTGATTAAAAAAATAATTCATTTCAACGCAAATAACACTGATGCTTTTCACCGATTGGTACAGTTGCATTTTAGGCTTATAAAGTCCGTACTCATCTGTGAAAATCTGTGTAATCTGTGCGAAACTCAAAAAAATACTTACCTTTAAAAAAAATAAAATCTTCAATGAAAAAATCGTTTGCAATACTCTTTGCCTTGATCATTTCACAATTACAGGCGCAGCAGAAAGCTTATTATCAGCAGGCTGCCCAGTACAAAATGGATATTGATGTCAATGCAGAAAAATTTACCTACGAAGGAAATCAGACTTTAAATTACTCCAACAACTCTCCCGACGAGCTCAATGTCGTGTACTTCCATTTGTACTGGAATGCTTTTAAACCTAATTCAATGATGGATCAAAGGGTGGCCGGACAGGGAAAAAACGGAGACTCGAGATTGCAGAAAAACGGCGTTTCAAGATTAGCTTCAATTCCTAAAGATCAGGAAGGTTCACAGAATATTCACTGGATCAAACAGAATGGCAAAAATGTAAAGTTTGAAATTCAGGAAACCGTGATGAAGGTGTATTTAAATGAACCTTTAAAACCCAATTCCAAAACCACTTTTACCATGGAGTGGGACGCTGTGATTCCACAACAGATCAGAAGAGCAGGACGAAATAACCGTGAAGGCGTCGATATGACGATGTCTCAATGGTATCCGAAAATCGCTGAATACGATTACGATGGCTGGGCAACTTTCGATTACGTGGGAAGAGAATTTCATGCGCCGTTTTCAGATTTTGATGTGACCATTAAAATCAACAAAGACTACGTCGTGGGAGCAGGTGGAACGCTTTTAAATCCGACTGAAGTAAAAGGTTACGATGCTTCAGCCACAATCAAAGCCGATAAAAACAAAGCTACATGGAAATGGTCGGCTAAAAATATGCTCGACTTCGCCTGGGCGGCAGATAAAGATTATTCAATAGAAAGTTTTGATGTTCCTCAGGGACCGAAAGTGTTTTTCGTATATCAGAAAAACGATAAAACCAAAGTCTGGAGCGAGGCAAAGCCTTATGTGACGAAATATTTCCAGATCATGAATTCCCGTTTCGGGAAATATGCTTATCCTTCTTATGCTTTCATTCAGGGTGGTGACGGCGGAATGGAATACGGGATGTGTACTATGATTTTAGGTGAAGCAGGAAGTGTAGAGGATTTAATGGGACTGATGGTTCACGAAGGTTCGCACTCATGGTATCAGCAGATGCTCGCAACCAACGAACCTTTGAGACCGTGGATGGATGAGGGTTTCACCAGCTATGCCGAAAGCATTGTGATGCACCAGCTGTTTCCTCCAAAAGACGAGCGGCCAAACCCATTTGTGGAGAAAATTGATGCTTACAGAAATATTGTAAAAAGAGGAATCGAAGAGCCTGCCGTTTGGTTGGGCGACCACCACGACAACGGTACGGCGTACAGTTTTGCAAGTTATGTGAAAGGTGAATTGTATCTTGTTCAGTTGGGCTACATCGTAGGCGAGCAGAATTTAGAAAAAATAATGAAAGAATATTTTGATCAGTGGGCTATGAAACACCCTACAGACAGAGATTTCCTTCACATTGCTCAAAAAGTTTCTGGTATGGATCTGAAATGGTTTCATCATTACTGGATCAATACTACGAAAACCATTGACTACGGAATTAAAGACGTAAAATACGATTCAAAATCTACAACGATAACTTTAGTTAACAACAGCCAGATCCCGATGCCTGTTGACTTCAGCATCATGACGAAAGACAATAAAATCGTGACCTACCAAATCCCGATGAACATGACCCGCAGCTGGAAACAGGAGGACGGCTACGGCGATTTCAAAACAGAAAAATACTGGCCCTGGACGCAGAAAGAATACACACTTACCATTCCTTACTCAAAATCTCAAATATCTATGTTGGGAATTGATTTAAGCCAAAGAATGGCAGATGTGAATCCTACGGATAATTTTATCGATTTGAGATAATTTTGAATCAGAATTAAATTGAAAAATCCTGAAAGGGCGATACCCACAAAGTCCTCGAAGATCACCTCTTCGGGGATTTGTTTTAAAATCAAAAAATCACTTCACTTCTTCAGGTGGTAAACCTTTTTCTCTTTTCGTCAAATTATACATAAAAATGCTCTTCAAGAAGTCGGAATTGATGGTAGTAATCGAGTCGCATTGGCTGACTTTCTCTCTTAATCTAATACCCTCTCGCATAAGATTTCTTCTCCTCCAGATATTCCACCTTATCACCATGTCCGGTTTTAAAAAGGGTTTTCAAAGTAATTCTCTGTTTCTCACCTGTGGAACTCGGGAGATATGTAACGAAATGAAGATGTGGTCCGCTGCTCCAGCCTGTATTTCCGCTTTGTGCAATAGGTTGGCTTTTGGTAACGGTATCACCTACTTTCACTTTGGCTCCATTTTGCATTAAATGAAAATACTGCGCAATAGTACCGTCAGGATGTAAAACAGATACATAATTTCCAAAGGCAGCACAGTTTTTTGTAGGACAGCTTTTGTCGTTATGTTGTACAATATCAATCACCAAACCGTCTCTGGCAGCTAAAACTTCGGTGCCTTCGGGCATGATAAAGTCTAACGAATTTTCATTCTGATGCGAAAATGTGCCGTTATATCCCTGATGAATATAAAACGCTTTTCCTTTCCCGAAAGGCAGATCATACTGGTAGTTTTTGTCGTATTGCTTTATGGTAATGTCTCCGATGTAAGACTGGTAACCGGGCATTTTTTTCAGATTCCAGCCTTTCTTTTTATCATTTACTACAAAATATGTCACGCGGTATCTGCTGGTTTTGCCGGGAATCACCTGAGTGGTTTTAAATACATCGGGTTTTCTCAGGTTTTCTGCTTCAGGCTGACCATTAAATACCAATGATACAGGATAAATTTCAGCATTGTCAACATAAAATGTAATAGAATCACCCTTTCGCTCGTTATACATTTTGATTTTGTTTTGAGAAAATGCAAAGAAATTTGAAAGAAATAAAAGAACTGTAATATATTTTTTCATTTAATGAATTTTTCGAATTTAAAGATAGGCCTTTTCGCAATAATTTTAATATTGTCCTATCTAACTTATAAAATACAGGTTGTTCGGGAAACCAGAGAAATGCATACCGATGGGAATTACAGTAAATTTCTTAATTTTGGAAATGAGCTAATAATAATCGAAAATTCAACGCAACTTTGCTTTACTCAGAAAGGCTTAAATCAATGTGAGCAAAACTTATTTAACTTAAAAAATAGACTATGAAGAAATTGTTTTTAATGATGATTTTAGTATTTTCGGGCATGACAGTCAGTGCACAGGCATACACCGGAAGTGGCGACCAGAAGGTAAATGCAGGACTCAGCGCGTGGGGCTACGGAACCGGAATCACGGGAACTTACGACTACGGTATTAACGATCTGATTTCTATAGGAGCGGGATTGAATATTTATTTTGAAAACTTCAAAGACAATAATAGTGACAACCGCTTTTTTGCCTTCGGAAGAGTGAATTTCCATTTAAATAAAACACTGGAACTTCCTGAAAAGCTGGATATTTATCCCGGCGTAGATGTTGGAGTTCTGCACAGAGAATTCGGAATCGGCGCTCACATCGGAGCGAGATACTTTTTCACACAGAATATCGGCGTGTTTGCGGAAGTCGGAAACAATGGCAGTCTGGGTATATCTTTTAATTTTTAAATCCCCTTAAGATATGACAAAGCTTCTCATTTAGAGAGGCTTTTTGTTTGGCATCCTTTTGATAATTGTTACCTTTGCAAATTATAATTTAAAAATAATTAATGGAAATAGCAATTAAAGTGTTTCAATTTATTTTGAGCATTTCTATTTTAGTCATTCTTCACGAACTTGGGCATTTCCTGCCCGCCAAATGGTTTAAAACCAAAGTAGATAAATTCTTTTTATTTTTCGACCCTTACTTTTCCATCTTCGCCATGAAGAAAATCAATGGAAAATGGAGATATAAATTTTTCACCCCAAACCAGCCTACCGAGGAAGAGGTTGAGGTGAACGGTAAAAAAGTGCTTAAACCTATCGACGTTTCTGTACTTCCGGATAGCGATTGGAGAAAATATGAAGGCGTAAAATACGGTATCGGATGGCTGCCTTTTGGTGGCTACGTGAAAATTGCAGGAATGGTAGACGAAAGTATGGATACCGAAATGCTGAAACAGCCTGCAAAACCCTGGGAATTCAGAGCAAAACCAGCTTGGCAGAGGTTAATCATTATGCTGGGTGGTGTTACCGTGAACTTCTTTTTGGCATGGATCATTTTTGGAAGTTTGTCTTTCTTTAACGGAGAAACATCTTTTGACACTTCGAAAGTGAATGCTCCGATGAATTACACCAATATTGCAAAGGCAATGGGTTTCAAAGATGGAGATAAAATTCTCAAAGTTGACGGTAAAACCCAGAACAATCTGGATAAATTAGCATTAGACGTTCTGTTAAGCGACGAAATTACTGTTTTGAGAGACGGAAAAGAAGTTACATTCCCTACAAGTGACGACGGAAAGGCACTAGCTTTCAGAGATGAAAACCCAAGAGCTTTTCTTACACCGAGATTTCCGGCAGTAATTGATTCTATTTACAATCCTAAAACAGAACAGGCAGGCCTGAAAGTTGGAGACCAGGTAGTTGGTGTGGATGGGAAGAAAATCACTTACTATGATGAATTTCAGGAAATCGTAAGAAGCAGTGCAGGAAAAAACATTAATGTTGATGTACTGAGAAACGGCACCACTACTCCTCTGGTTTTGGAGGTATCTAAAGAGGCGACTTTAGGCTTGGCTTCTTACAAGCAGATGAAAAAGTTTTATGAAACCAAACATTTCACATTTGCGCAATCTGTCGGAAGAGGCTTTACAAGGAGTATTGAAAGTTTGACCTATCAGGTGAAGCAATTTAAACTGATTTTTAATGCTAAAGTTCAGGGTTATAAAAAAGTAGGCGGCCCGTTGGCAATCATCAATAAAATGCAGGTAGATAAAGCTAAAGACGGCAGTCTCTCGATTGACTGGACCTGGTTCTGGAGCTTTACGGCAATGTTCTCGGTATGGTTGGCATTCTTAAACTTAATTCCTATTCCTGGATTAGATGGCGGACATGTTATCTTCACATTATATGAAATGATTGTAGGAAAACCTGTGCCACAGAAAATCCTGGAAAATGCTCAAATGGTGGGCGTTATCTTCCTGTTAGGATTAATGTTACTCATTTTTGGAAATGATATTTTTAAAATGATAACCGGAGGATTCTGATTTTTTTAAAAAATTTAATTTAAAAACTTGCGTGGTTTAAATATCTGTCCTATATTTGCACCACTTAAAAATAAGGACATTCCTCCTTAGCTCAGTTGGTTAGAGCATCTGACTGTTAATCAGAGGGTCGCTGGTTCGAGCCCAGCAGGAGGAGCAAAAAGACTTACAGAAATGTAGGTCTTTTTTTTGTGTTCTGTTTTAAATTTAATTAAAAATTAATTCCCTGAAATATAAAAAGATAGCTGAATTCATGCATTAATGCGAAGAAAAAACTTGTAAGCTATTATTTTTCCTTTTATATTTGCACCACCTTAAAAGAGCAACATTCCTCCTTAGCTCAGTTGGTTAGAGCATCTGACTGTTAATCAGAGGGTCGCTGGTTCGAGCCCAGCAGGAGGAGCAAGACCGCAGTCATAAATGATTGCGGTTTTTTTATGTATTACATCTATATCATACATTCTGTAGATCAGGGATCAGTATTAAAACTTGGGGACTAAGCAAAAAGTTTTGACAGTATAAAGAGAAAAAATGATCTGTCACGTACACCTCGTAGCTGCAGTCTGAAATTTTTTAGGATCAATCCCAAAATTTGGAATAAAACAAAAAAAATCAACCATTAAAGTTTACGAATTTTCTTAGGAAAATATTATTGATTTTTACCTAAAACCTACGTTGCTGTTTCAAACATAATAAACTTTCACCACCACACAATATCGGGACTGTTTTTTTCGTTACATTTGCACCTTAATAATCAGAGACAAAAGCTCTTAAAAAATATTTAGTTTAAATAAATTTCAGCACGCTTTTTGTTTACGCTAAATGCTCGATGAATCAAATGATGTCTACACAGATTTATAAATATTTTCTTTTTATATCTTCCCTCTTTACCACAGGCTTTTTTTTCGCACAAACTTCCGTTACCGGAAAAATTACAGACGCTAAAACCAACAAAGATCTCAGCGGAGTCAGCATTTTTATTAACGACAAGACTGTAGCCGCGTTAACAACCACCTCATCACAGTTTACGGTAAGTTCAGACACGATTATTTACAAAATCAGGTTTGAAAGGAAAAATTATGCTGTCTTGGAAGTTACAGCAATTGAAAACAACCTTCAGATCAAGCTTTCCCCAGAAAAAGAAAGTGCGATTGACGAAGTTGTGATTCAGAATACCAAGCCAAAATATAAGAATAAAAAAGAAAATCCTGCCTACGCCATTATGCAGGAAGTCTGGAAGCGCAAAAGAAACAACGGACTGGAAAAATTCGACAGCTACAGTTATAAAGAATACGAAAAAATTCAGTTTGATGCGAATAATATCGACAGCGCATTCATGAACCGAAAGGTTTTCAATAAACTCGATTTTATTTTTGATTACGCCGATTCCACTGCCAACGGAACAATGGCTCTTCCTGTTTTTCTAAATGAATCTGTGTACGAAAATTTCGGAGTAAACCGTCCGGCAAAAAAGACTAAAAAGCTTCTTACAGCACAAAAGACTTCAGGTTTTCAGGACAATCAGGTGGTCGCGATTACGGCGAAAAATCTATACCGTGACATTAATATTTACGATAATACTTTAAATTATTTCGATATTGGATTTCAAAGTCCTGTATCTACGGATGGTTTCAGCACGTACGATTATCAGTTGAGCGACACAATTTCCATCAGCGGAAACAGAGCTTACAGAATCCGGTATGAACCCCGCAGAAAAGATGTTTTGGCTTTTCAGGGCTATCTTTACATTGATACAGAAACGTATGCTGTTTTAGCGGCAACCTTGAAATCGACCAGTAAAATCAGCGTGAATTTCATTAATTCAATTTATACTGAACTGGAATACAGCAATCCTGACGACGAAACTTTCCTTCCGAAAAAACTGGTAACACAAATTGAACTTACCCCTTTTTCAAAAAAGAAAAATTCCAAGAGTCTTCTCGCAAAACGCTCTGTGGATTACTCCAATTATCAGTTTAACAAACATCTTGCAGACGATATTTTCACAAGGAAAGAAGAAGAATACGATGCTAAATTTGTAGAAAAAAACGATGAATTCTGGACCAATGCAAGACCCGACTCTCTTTCCAAACAGGAAAAAGGTGTTTATGAAATGCTTGAAAAACTTCAGCAGACCCCAAAATTCAACCGTATTGTAAAATTGTATGAAACATTGGCTTCACGATATTACAACGTCACAAAAGGTATTGATTTAGGACCTATTACCTCCGTTTATGGTAAAAACGAAGTGGAAGGCGACAGAATAAGAATCGGAGCACGAACTTATTTCACTCAAAACGATCCGTGGAGAATTGAATTTTATAATGCGTATGGTTTTAAAGACCAGCAATTCAAATATGGTGTGGAAGGCCGCTACATGTTCAACCGCGTCAACCGTTTCATGATTGGTGGCGGAACCAAAAGAGACATTACCCAACTTGGCGTACAGCTTACTACAGAAGACGGCATTCTATCCCGTTCATTCGCTTCTTCAACGGTTTTTGCGAGAGGAGAAAACGCATCTTTAAGTTCGGTAACCCAAACCAGCTTTTTCACTTCTGTTGAACCGTGGAAAAACTTTCAGGTGAGAGTGGACGGTACTTTACAAAGCATCAAATCTGCCAATCCTGCAGATTTTAACCTGATGTATTATAGAAACGGAGACCTCAGAAAAACCGTAAATGATTCGCGTGTTACCATCAGTTTAATTGCCAGACCGGGAGCAAAATTCTCTCAAACCGGAGTCGACAGATACGAACACAGCACGTTGGCACCAACCATTGTTCTGAAATATACCCGTGGAATTGAAGGTTTGTTTAATGCAGATTTTAATTACAACAAACTGCAGTTTATGTTTTATAAACCAATGTTGCTGGGAAGCTGGGGAAAAACTTTTCTGAATTTTGAGGCTGGGAAAAACTTTGATACCGTTCCGCTGGCTTTGCAGAACATTATTCCGGCCAACCAGAGTTACGGTTTGGTTCCCAATACTTTTGCACAGCTGAATTATTATGAGTTTGTGGCAGACACCTACTCTACTCTTCATATTGAGCACCATTTTAACGGTAAAATACTTTCGTTTATCCCTTTGATTAAGAAGTTGAAGCTGAGAGAAGTTGCTTTCATCAGAGGAGCTTATGGAACCCTGAGTGACGCTTCCAAAAATATCAATGTTGATAATTTAAAATATTCTGCTCCTGATCAGCAGATTTATTACGAATACGGATTCGGTATCGAAAACATTGGCTTCGGAAACATCAGAATCATTCGTGTAGACTTCAACTGGAGAGGAAATTATCTTGACCGACCTGATGCTTCAAAATTTGGCATTAAGGCAGGATTTCAGTTTTATTTTTAATTCCTTTCGTTGCAGGCTTGACACATCAGTCACATAGATTTCCACTTTTTTATACTGTATATTTTAGAACACATCAGAGCAAAATTAAAATTTTTCCTGTCCGCAATTTATCGTTGTCTATTATAAAAAGACATTTAAAAAATGTCGGCTTAAAAAAATACACACTGAAAAATCTTTGATTTTTCAATTCTGACGTGTTCTAAAATAAAACGCCAGACATGTCAAACTACCTTATGTGACTCATGTGCTTGAAACTATATCGACGTTCAACTTCAGACACAAAAAATCCCCAACAAAAATGCTGAGGATTTTATTTTATAAAACGCTAAATGAATTATGCGTTTGGTTCAATAGATACAAATGATCTGTTGTTTGCTTTCTTTCTGAAAACTACTTTACCGTCTACAAGTGCGTGCAAAGTGTGATCTTTACCGATCCCAACGTTTTCACCCGGGTGGTGCTGAGTACCTCTTTGTCTTACAATAATGTTTCCAGCGATAGCGTCTTGTCCACCGAAAATCTTTACACCTAATCTTTTAGAGTGAGATTCTCTACCGTTCTTGGAACTACCGACTCCTTTTTTGTGTGCCATTTTAGTTTATGGTTTTTTGGTTAAACAATTATTCTGCGCCAGCTTCCTCAGTCTTAGGAGCTTTTTTCGCTTTAGTTTCTTTTTTAGCTCCGTCAAATCCTGTGATTCCAGTGATTTTGATCTGAGTTAATGACTGTCTGTGACCGTTCTTTACCTGATAACCTTTTCTTCTTTTCTTTTTGAAAACGATTACTTTATCAGCTTTTACGTGATCAAGGATCTCTGCTTCTACAGTGATTCCGCTTACAGCTGGGGCGCCTACCGTGATTGCTCCGTTTACAGTAAGAAGTACTTTATCGAAAGATACCTTTCCTCCTTTGTCTCCTGCTAAACGGTTTACAAACAGTCTCTGGTCTTGCTCAACTTTATATTGAAGCCCTGCTATTTCTACAATTGCAAACATTGTTTATAAATTTTTAGTTATTTCGAGGTGCAAATGTACTGATTATTTATTGATTAACAAGATGGTTTGACTAAATTTTCTATTTTTTATGCAAATTGAGTTCCAGCTGATTATTATTGTTCTTATATTTTTCCGAAAGCGTTCCTTCATAATACTTAATGATTTCGGCATTATCTTTAATTACTCTGCCATCACCAAAACTAATTTCCATTCTGGTATTCGGGCTTGAAAGCTTCAGTTTAATATCTTTTGCAGGATCATTTTTATAGGATAAATAAAGCTTTTTATATTGTTCGGGTGTAACTTTCACACTTTTCGTCTCATTTTCTGCTTCTTTTCTCAAGGCTAAAATCAAATCCCAGGATTCATCCTTGCTTTTTAATTTTTTGCTGCCGTTTAATAGAAACTGATGTGATTTTGTCTGATCTTCCAATTTTACAATCAGACCTGGCAAGCCATGAAATTTATACGGTCCGTCGGGAAATGGCAAATCTTTGGAAAACCACGCTTCCCAGAATCTTCCGCCAAATTTTGTTGTTGCTTTCTGGCAGTTGTAATTTTCTATTTTTGCTGTTTCCGGTAAGATGTTCCATTTAATTTCGGTTTTTTCTTCCACATTTAAATCGGTTTGTTCGATTTGAGTAAACCATTTCATAGTAAAATCAGGATAAGATTTTTCAATAACATACTCAATATTCCAATCCTGAATAGTAGACTTGAAAGTGTAAATTCCCGGTGTCGCATTTCGTTGTTTAGCAAGCGAGACGTTATCTGCAGAATCACTCGCAAATTTTGCCTGACCGTAGAAATAAGATTTCGCAGGCAAAATATCGAGATTTACGAACTCCTTTTTAAGACTGTCGGTTCTCGTAGAATCTCTTCTCGATTGGTATTCGTAAATAAAACGGTTTCCTTGAGCCGAAAGATTGATGACAGCGAAAAATGTCATTAGTAACAATATTTTTAATTTCATTATTTGTTGATTTAATATTTGTCTTAACGAAATTTTAACGGAAATATTTTATTTGTACTTTTGAAAAATATTCCACATTGAGATGAGCAGAGATCTTTATATTGATTTTGCGAAAGGTCTGGCGACACTTTCCATTATTTTCATCCACACCGCGTTCTGGTCGGGGCAGTTTTATATTCAGCCGGAAGTGAGAGTCTTTTCACTGGTTTTTGATGTTGCTCTTTTCTATGCTTTGAGTGGAATTACATCGGGCTCAAACATCGAAAAAACTTTTTACCGGTTACTGAAACTGCAGATAACGTACATGATTTTTGTGACGCTGCTGTTCTTTTTAGACTATTTCTTTAAAATTTTCGGACTCACCTTTTTCTCTCTTGAGTGGCTGCAAAACTTCTACTCTACTTTCGGATCAAAATATGCTGCAACCAGCATTTCAACAGTTCCGCAATGGCAGAATCTTGGGAACTGGTACCTGCACGAGTACAATAATGCCGACACTTTCCCTGTGGTAATGGGAAGTTTCTGGTATCTGAAAGTTTATTTTATCCTAACCGTATTTGGAGTTTTAATTTTAAAATTTTTCCCGAAACACGTCAACTGGTTTATAGGAATCTGCATCGCTTTAACATCATTATTCAACATTTTTCCTGAAATTTATCCTAACGGACAAGTTGGATACGTAGCATTTTACATGACCGTCTTCCTCGTTGCAAATAGAATGAAAGGCAAACAAATTCCTGCTAAAATGATTCCCGTTCTTTACGGATTGGTTGCAGCAGCCTTAGTTTGGATGTTTCTGTATTTTGGAAATGATATTTTCTTTAAAATCAACAAACAGAAGTTTCCGCCGAAAATCCCGTACATCATTTGGTCTCTATTTTCGCTCACAACACTTTTCGTTTTCTACAACCGTTTAAAAATCACCAAAGAAAATTTCGTCACATACATCGGCAAAAACGCCATTTTCTTTTATTTCGGACAGGGAATCAGCTCTTCTTTAATTTATTTTTTGGTCGTACCCATGAAAGAAACCATGCCGTGGTGGCTTTTAATGATCATTATTTATGTTTTTAATGTCATTTTAGCTTTTATTATTTCTGCAGGATTAAAGAAATTTGATGCTTTCGGATGGAATATATTAGAATTTTTACGTAAAAAAACCGCTCAATAAAATTGAACGGTTTTTCATTAAATCGTTATTGTTAATCTCTTCTCCTTCTTCCACCCATCACCAAAGCGGCTACTAGAATAATAAACAGAACCGCACCAATAATAATGTAAGTTGGGTCTGCGTACCACTCTTCGGTATGTGTGGTTTTTGTGGTTGTGGTAACTTTAGAATCCACAGCTTCCTGTGCTGAGGCAAATGTGCTCATGATTAAAGCCAGGATTGCCAATGCAGAATTCTGTATTTTTTTAGTAATTTTTGCAATTTCCATCGTTGATTTTTTTGTTTGTTAACTTAGCGTAAACCAACTCTATGCCACTTACTTTACATGGAATTTTCAAATTAGAAATTTAGCATCATTCAATGTTAATTTTATTAATTAAATTTACCGAAATTTTTGAGTCATGTTTAAGCTGAAACTTCCTACCGACCCGAGATGGGCAAATATTGCAGAAGGAAACCTTCAGGAAATCCTTACAGACCACGCGTGGTGCGAACAAAAGGCCGCTACTAACGCCATCGGACTGATTACGATGCTTCCTGAACGTCCGGATATTATATCTGAACTTTTGCTTATTGCGCAGGAAGAACTGGAACATTTCGGACAGGTTTTGGAGATCATCAAAAAACGGGGCTATACTTTTGGACGTACCAGAAAAGACGATTACGTTAATGAATTAGTCAATTTTATTCAAAAGGGAGGTCACAGAGATACTTTAATCGTCGATAAGATGCTTTTTGCAGCAATGATCGAAGCCAGAAGTTGTGAACGTTTTAAAGTTTTAACAGAAAACATTAAGGACGAAGAATTAAAAACATTTTACAGAGACTTGATGATTTCAGAAGCCAATCATTACACCACTTTTATAGGTTTTGCAAGAGAACTGGGTGATCCTGATCAGGTAAATGCCCGCTGGGAAGAATGGCTGGAATACGAAGCCAAAGTCATCAAATCTTACGGAAACAAAGAAAGCATCCACGGATAAATATCAGAATTGAAGAAACCAACATTTGAAAGCGTAACCAATATCTTCCTGAAAAACTTTTTTCAGGGACTGATTATCATTGGACCTATCGGACTTACCATTTATGTGATCTGGTCGGTGATTACGTCTATCGATAATATCATTCCTTCGGTTGCAAAACAGATTCCAGGGTTGGTTTTTATCTCCGTTCTTTTAGTCACTGCTTTACTTGGATTTTTAGGAAATAAATTTGTTGTAGGTCGCTTTTTTGTTGATTCTATCGACAGACTTTTAGAAAAAATCCCAGGAATCAAACATATTTACTCGCCGACGAAAGATGTGATGTCTTCATTTGTGGGCGATAAAAAGAAATTCAGCGATCCTGTCTGGGTAAAAACCAACGAAAATCCGGAAATCTGGAGAATCGGTTTTTTAACTCAGAGAGAAATGGACGTTGTTCAGAAAGACAATTATGTCGCGGTCTATCTTCCGCATTCTTATGCCATTTCAGGATGGGTCATCGTAACTGAAGAAAAAAACATCAAACCCGTTGTGGGAATGAGTGCAGCTACGGCAATGAAATTTGCGGTAAGCGGCGGTGTGGCAGGTTTTCACTCTGATGACAATGTTTTTAAGGCTCCGGAATAGTCTTATTATTCTATAAAAATATCGTTCTGATATTAGTTTTTTTTATTGAAAATATTTTAATTCAATAAAAACTTTTCTCCAAAAATTGCAAAGTCTACGAGGCGAAATTATTTGTTTTTAATAAATGATTTACTGCAATTTAGAATTTAATTTAATTTAAAAAAAAACTAACTATACAATAAAATCAAAAAAGATGAGCAAAGTTGCAATCATTGGAGCCGGAGTTTCCGGTTTGAGCATGGCAAATTATCTTGAAAAAAATAATATTGACTATCATCTCTACGAAAGACGCACTCAAAATGACCTTAAAGGTCACGGTTTTATCCTTCCAAAAGAGGGAATTGAGTTTCTTTCAAACATCATCAACATCGAAGAGCTTTATAAAAGAGGAAGTTTCCTGAAAAAATATATCCACTACAATCAGGCAGGCGAAATCATGTCTGAAAAAGAACTGGATGATGTTTTTGTGGTTTCCAGAAGTGCTTTGATTGAAATTCTCGCAAACGAAATCCCTTCAGATAAAATTTCCTACAAAACAACCATCGGACTGACAGGTTTTGAAAACGGAAAAGCAAAGATTGAAATTGATGAAAACAACACAATAGAAGCCGACATTGTAGTCGCATCAGATGGCTCGCGAAGCAGAATCAGAAGAAAAATATTTCAGGATGAAACGATGAACGCTGTTCTGGAAAACGAAGTGGTAAATATCATTGAAGACGAAGAGCTCGCCAGCCGGATTGAAAGTAATTTTCTTAAATTTCACCACGAAAAAGGAGGTTTGACTTTCGGAGTATTAAAACTTTCATCTACAAAAATCCTTTGGTATTGCCAGTTTGACATCACCAAATACTTCATCAGCGAAGATTATGATGCAGATTCCATAAAACAGTTTATGATTGAGAACTTTGGCGACTGGAATGAGCTTTTAACATCAATTATTGAAAGATCAAGCTACGAAAATGCACACATCTGGCGCGTTTATGAACTGGAAAAACTGAATCCTTTCTACCACCAGAACATAGTATTTATCGGTGATTCTGCACATCCGCTGATTCCGTTTACAAGTCAGGGCGTAACTTCTGCACTGAAAGATTCTTTCACTTTAACCAATCTTTTAAAGGAAGGAAACAACCTTGAAGAAATCTTCAAAAAATATGAAGAAGAAAGAAGACCTGAAATCGATATTCATATCAACAATGGCCGAATTTTACTGAATCAGTTTCTTTTACCGCTGAGCGAGCAGCCGAAAAACACTTTACCCATTTCATACAAATAAGCAATGTTTACAAACAAGGATATCAACTTCGAAGCTCTGAAACGGAAGGCCTACAACGGCAGATGGGCAACTCTGGAAGACGGAATTATCCCTTTAACGGCAGCTGATCCGGACTTCAGAATGTCGCCTGTGATCGAGCAGGGAATTATTGAATACATTAAAGACGGTTACCTCAGCTACGGTCCGTTTTCCGGCTTGCCAGAGTTTAAAAAAAGTGTTGCAGAACATTTTAACAGTGGTAAAAACGGAAATTTCACTCCTGAAAATGTTTTGGCAGTCAACAGTGCTGCAATGGGAATGTACATGGTTGCCAACTATGTTTTGAATCCTGGTGATGAAGCCATTATTTTTGATCCGGTAGATTTTTTATTCAAGAAAACCGTTGATGCTGTTGGTGGAAATATAAAACTCTGTGCGGTAGATTCTAAGACCGGCGACATTGATTTGGAAATGTTGGTATCTTTGATTGGTCCGAAAACGAAATTGATCAGCATTTGCAACCCTCACAATCCTGTAGGAAGAGTTTATTCTAAAGAAATTTTAATTAAAATATCTGAAATCGCTGAAGCTCATAATCTTTGGGTAATGAGCGACGAGATCTGGAGCGATATTGTTTACGACAAAAAAGAATTCAACACCTATTCTTCTGTTTCTGAAGCAGCAAAGAAGAAAAGTTTCACCGTTTTCGGTTTCTCAAAATCTTTTGGAATTGCCGGTTTAAGAATTGGCGCTGTTTTGTGCAACGACCAGGATCTCTTGGATGATTTTACCGAAAAATCTCAGTTTAATTCAACGATTGAAGGGGTTTCTACATTATCTCAGATTGCCGCAAGTGTTGCGATTGATAAAGCTAAATCGTGGTTTAATGATTTCCTTGCTCATCTTCAAAGCAACAGAGATTTCGCTTACAACAAGCTGAAAAATTCAGGAATTTTAAACCCAAATTTACCTGAAGCTACGTTCGTTATTTTCCCAAAAATAGAAAACGGAATGTCGAGTGATGAATTTGCCCAACATGTTTTAAAACAAGGCAAAGTAGCGATTGTTCCAGGCTCCGAGCGTTGGTTTGGAAAAGGAGCGGAAGGGCATGTGAGAATTTGTTTTTCAACTTCGCAGGAGATTTTGGAAGAGGGATTGGAGCGGATTATTAGAAGTTTTTAGAATACAGAACAGGGACGAAAATTTTGTCCCTGTTTTTTTTATTTTCTAATGAAGTTTACAATTAAATATCCCGCAGAAATAATGAGCGTTCCAAAACTCAGGATTGACGGAATGTCCCAGATTTCGTGATAGTAATTTGTAAAAGTCGCAACAGATGCCTGAGCTGCGCATAGAATGGCGATTGGTTTCATGGTAAAATATTTTATTTAAATCTTTTATTAATTAAAAGCTAAATCTGTAAAACAAATTCATTGCGGTAACTGTTTTGGCTTTATTGAAGTTGTTGGAAATCTTCAAACCCACAAGAGACTGCTTTTCTATTCTATAACCCATGTTAAGCCCGAGCTGGTAGTTAAAATGACTTTTGTCCTGCAAAAACGCTGCTCCAAAACCCGTGAATCCTGATAAAACAATTTTTCTCTCTGAAGCAGATTCTATCCCAAAAACAACATTTGCCAGGTTCAAATTTTTAGAATGAATGTAGTTTGCTTCCAGAACATAATTTTTTTTGAACTGGTAACCTACGGCAACATCAAAGTCGAAAGCGCTTGTTTTTTTGTGTGCTAAAACTCCGGCGCCGGCTGATACATAAGTGCTGTTTTGCGCAAAAACGAAAGACGACAGCATCAAAAATGGTAATAGTGTTTTTTTCATAATTATTTATTTTTATCTAATTCTGCGAAAATCCCTTTAATATGACCTTCTCCATAAATCAAAGCGATTTTTGTGTGACTTTCATTCAAAACACCTGATGCAATAATTTTATTCCTAAAAGTTAAGATTACATCATCTCTATGTTTTTTCTTTAAAATTTTCCCCTTACAATTATCTTTTGCTGTAATCGGAGTTTCCATTTCGCATTTGTTGAGTCTAATTTCTCCGTATGTTCTTTCATAATAATCGACCAGGTTCAATCCAGTAACATCTAAATTTTCACTATTTGATTCATCCAAACCAAAATCACTGTATGAGGGTTGATCAAATAATTCTTCTCTCATGAAAATTCCATAATCTCTCAAAAGCTGCACATAGCCTTTTTCTACAGAAATTGGGATATTCCCTGTGATTTTTTTTAATTTCCTACGCATATTTTCATCATTCGCATCTACTTTTACTTTTTCGTAAAGGAAATATAACCCCTCCTTTTTTAGAGAATCTATTTTACTTTTGACATTATTGTAAAATTCTCTAATTCCTGCATGTTTCATTGGAAAAAATACTAATGTTTTACCGTCAGTCTTTTTCTCGATCGTGCTTATTTCTGAATTATAAAGACCTGCTTGTTCCAATTTATCCTGTGCTTTTGTAACAACAATTCCGTTAGTTGCGAGTGTAACAATAAGTATGTATTTTTTCATTAGTTTTTTTTTATTAATTGATTAAAATATTTTATAAAAATTACGATCAGTGCTCCAAAGCAAATTCCCCAGCTGAAGGATTTCTTTACAAATTCCTTGATCTCGTTATTTCCGTCAGAAATCATCGTGTCGAAAACTGAAGAGTTGGAAAATCTGTAGATGATAAATGCAATTATGATTAGAGGAATTACGTTTAGAAGTTTGTTTTTAGTTTCAGGATTCATTGATATTTTTTTTTACGGTTATATAAGGCAAAAACTAAAGAAAACACAAACCCGATCAGGAGACCCTGAATGATAATTTTAATTCCCTGAAATTCTTCATCCTTTAAAAGATAATTGCTTGTAATAAAAAGAAGTGTAAGAAGCATTACTGCGATGGCGAGAAATCTAACTGTTTTCATAATTTATTTTTTAAATTTTTTATAATAATTTCTAATAACTTTAATGACGCTTATTGTCGCACCAAGATTCAGAAGCAACAAGACAATATTAATCTTCAGATCAAATGGTTCCCGAAAAAAATCTGTCATTGCTGCAACCATAATGGTCACGCTGAATTAAATAGACTGTCAGACTTATAATCAATTGTGTTTTGGTTGGATTTTCGATCCAATTGCTTTTTTGATTCATGATTGTTTTATTTTTTAAATTTTGAATTCCTTGTCCTTTCTGAGGCAAATATATTGTGGTAAAAATCTACTTTCCAAATTCTGAAAATTAAGCAGCTGAGTAAAAAGAAAATTTCTATTAGAACCAAGGAAAGGAATCTTTTCTAAAAGGAAAACAGTCTTTCTAAAAAGAAAAATGGCGAAAATTTGCTGTTGATTTTCAACGCATTAAATGATAATTGGATTTAAACTAAATATTTCCGTTATTTTGCAGATAATTCCCTTTCACAATGACCAGAAATTGTCGGTTTTTACTTCTCATTTTAAGTCTTATTTTCTTTTCGGATCTTATTAGAGGACAAAACCAAACAAATATTAACGAAGCTTCCCATTTTGAAAAGATTCATCAAGAAATCATAATTGCTAAAAACAGAGACCAAGCTTTAGCGTTGTGCAAAAAATATATTGATTTAGCTAAAAAAGAAAACAACCCTCAGGAATTACTTAATGGTTATGAAAGTGCATCAGGTATGGCTAATGACAGCATTGGCCTAAAGTATGGAGACAGCATCTTGAATTTAGCAATAAAATTGAAGGATCAGGTTGCTATTGGAAATTCCTATTACGCAATAGCCACAAGAAGTTTAATGCTATCAGATTATAAAAAAGCTTCAGAATTTTCGGTCATTGCTTACGATTATTATTTAACTCAAAAGCCAGAGGAAGTAGTAAAATCTATATTTACGATAGCAAAACTGAAATCTTTAATTAATGAGGATGAAGCTGCTCAAAAACTGTTAAACGAACAGTATCAAAATCTCAAGAAAAATCTTACGCCACCTAATAATAAATTATGGTATAGGTTTTATTTGACTTCATTGATAATGACAAATGCAAAACTTCAAAAACACAAAGAAAATGAACTTCTTATCAAAGAGTCTTACAATTTTGACAAGACTAACAGAGAAATTAGTTTAAGTAGTTATCAGGTAATTTTTGCAGATGCTTACAATGATTTTTACATGAAAAATTATACGTCTGCAATACAAAAAATAAATCTCGCGACAGATATGATGGGTAAAACAAATATTGAAGTATCTGAAAACATAACTTTTCTTTTAGCCCAATGCTACTGGAAAACCGGCAAGATAGATAAAGCTTTTCCAATATTTGAAAAAATAAAAAACAATTTTCTTAAAAGCAGGAAAACATCTATAGCCTTCCGTCCGGCATTCGACTTCTTTACAGAGTATTATAAGAAGCACGGAACTACAGAACAACAATTGGCTTCATTAAATGATCTGCTTGAGTTTGACAAGTTTGAAAAAGATGTTAAAAACTACGTTCAATTAAAGCTGAAAGACTTTGACGAAAAGCATAAAACAGAAGAACAGGCTCTTGCTGAAGATGAGCAAAAGTTTAGTGATTGGCTTAGTATCGCCATTATTTCTTTAAGTTCGATTGGCGTCGCTTATTTTGTGTATCGAAAAATTAAACCCAACAAAAAGAAAGACGTTCTAAAGATTGTAGAAATACTGAAAACTCCCACTGAGATTCCGCAACCAAAGAATAACAAGGTAGAGATACAGGCAACTTCCGATGGTACAGAAATCGATTATAGTTTGTACCGACCGATTAACAAACTTACGGTCGATCAGATTCTCGCTTCTATGAAAAATTTCGAATCTTCTTTTGGATTTTTAGAACAGGATTTAAAACTCACCACTTTAGCGCAAAAAATGAATACTAACGAAAAGTATTTGAGTAAAGTCATTAAAATTTATAAAGGAAAAACATTCAATTCCTATCTAACGGACTTACGATTTGAATATCTTGACGAGAAACTTAAAGCAGATTCACAATTCAGCAGCCAAAAAATAAAGGACATTTCATCAAAATTGGGTTTCGGCAGTCCGGAATTTTTTGCGACTGCTTTTAAAGAGAAGTATGGAAAATCTCCAAAAGAATACTTTGAAAATTAAGATTTATGTATTTAAAAGGATTTTATACAAAACACTTTAATCCAAAAAAAAGCGATTTCATCACTGAAATCGCTTTTCTATTAACTTTAATCAATTACAGATTAAAAGAAACTCCAGCCATAAAAGCAAACTGGTTGTTTAAAAGTCTGTAATTATCAGAATCTGTGTTGTATTTTGCAATCGGTAACTGAATCTCTGTGAAAACGCCAAATCCTTTCTTGAAGAAGTACCTTGCGCCTGCGTGGGCTCCAAAGTTTTTCAAACCTAAATTAAGACCTGGATAGACATCGAAATTGGCAGGCAAACCGATAACGTCTCCTAAATGTGCGCTGGCTCTGGCTTTTACATCAAAACGGTGTTCAACTCTTGATTTGTCACCATAGATTTCGTCGATTCCCAAAAGGTAACCGGCCTGTGCCCCGATGGAGAAACTTTCTCCCAAACCGTAGTCTAAGGAAGTCATAATTCCTGCTCCATGATTTTGGATGTTGGCTCCGATGTTTAGTTTCAAATCACCTTTTCCGGAAAAAGCGTCGTTTTGAGCATTGGCAACACCAAAAACAGCAATCATTGCTGCTAAAAATAATTTTTTCATTTGTTGATTTTTTACGACAGCAAAGATATAAAAAATTAATTTTAGCGAAACTTAAACTACAAAAACACAGTTTTAAAGAATTACTTCTTAGAAACTTTATACAGCTTTCCACTATCCGTCACCCCATAAAGATTTCCATCCATTCCATTCAAAACATCCCTGAATCTTTCTTTCTGGTCTAAAAGCAGACGTTCTTCACCTACTACTTTATTATCTTTCAAAACAATTCTGTTGATGTGTTGTCCACTTAAACAAGCGATGAAAAGGTTGTTTTTCCATTCTGCAATATTTCCTGTGTAGAAAGTGACTCCGCTTGGTGAAACTACAGGATCCCAATAATAAATTGGTTGTTCTGTTCCTGCTTTTTGGGTGGTTCCGTTGTTGATTTTGTCGCCGTTGTATTCAATTCCATACGTTACATCGCCCCAACCGTAATTTTTTCCGGGCTGGATGAGATTGATTTCGTCGCCGCCTCTCGGTCCCATTTCAATATCCCAAAGCTGTCCTTTTTCATCTAAAGCCAAACCTTGAGGACTTCTGATTCCGAAAGCATAGATTTCAGGTTTGTAACCGGCTTTTCCAATAAATGGATTTCCTTCGGCAGGTTTTCCGTCTTTGGTAATTTTTAAAATTTTACCTAAATAATTATCCGTTTTCTGAGCATAAACTCTCGTTTCCTTATCTGACCTTTCACCGGTGCTCACAAATAAATTTCCGTCTTTATCAAATTGAAGACGGCTTCCGTAATGTTTATCGCCATCATAAGTTGGTGTTGCCCTGAAAATGACTTTAACCTCTGAAATATTTTTCAGGTCGGCAGATAATTTTCCTTTGGCAACCGCTGTGTGATTTCCCTCTCCATAAGGTTCAGAATAACAGAAATAAATCATTTGATTTGTTTTGAAATCCGGATCTAATGCTACATCGAGCATTCCACCCTGACCTTTGTCATCCACTTTCGGGAAACCTTCGATTTTTGAAACCGTTTTTCCGTCGGTAGAAACAACATTAATAAAACCTGATTTTTCGGTAATTAAAAACCGTCCGTCAGGAAGATTGATGATTCCCCAGGGTTTTCCGAGTGAGGTGTTGATGATTTCTACGTTGTAGGGTGTAGTAGTTTTTACGGGAGCGATTCGCGTTTGCCCTTCAAATGCAGGTTTGTAGTTGGTATTGGGCTTTTCTTCCTTAGCCGACGGTTCGCTGGGTTTGCCTTTGCCCTGACACGAAACGATGGTGGTGGCAGAAGCTAACAAAATGGGTAATAGAATCTTATTCATAATTAATTTTTAAAGTGTAGTCTGTTAAAGACGAAAAATAATGCCATAAAAATTTGTTCAATTAAAATTTTACTCTACATTTGTAGAATAGAATATAAACTTGTAGAATATGAATGAGATAAAACTGACCGATTCTGAGAAAACTTTGATGGAAATTCTCTGGGAAAAAGAGAAAGCTTTTATGAAAGAAATTCTTGAAGCTTATGACGCTCCGAAACCTGCGACAACAACTGTAGCAACACTTCTGAAAAGAATGCAGAACAAAGATCTGGTGGGCTTTACGCTCTACGGAAATTCAAGAGAATATTTTCCGAAAGTGGCAAAAAGCGATTACTTTAAGGATGAAATGACAACGATGATTGACCGCTTTTTCAATTCTTCGGTTACACAGTTTGCATCTTTCTTTACGTCAAATTCCAAACTGACGCAGAAAGATTTGAAAGAACTTCGGGACATCATTGATCAACAGATAAAAAAATAATTATGGAAACTTTAGTTTTAAAAATCGTAATCTGCTCAGGGATTCTGCTCGGATTGTACCATTTGCTTTTGTCGAAAGAAAAGACGTTTGTTTTCAACCGTTTTTATCTGATTTTTTCGGTTATTTTTTCACTTACCATTCCATTTTTGACCATTGAACTGCCGGAATTAAATGAAGACAAACCAACCTTACTGATCGAACAGGAAATATCTCAACCAATTTTAACAGGACAGATTGTTGAAGAAAAAAGCTTTGATTTAAATCAGATTCTTCTGACAACTTATTGTTTAATCGCTGTCTTTTTTCTGGCAAAATTCATTTTTTCAGTTTTAAAAATTAAAAATTTAAAGGGTAGAAAAATAATTTATAAAAGCAAAAAGATTGTTTTACTAAAGAGGGATTTGGCACCATTCAGTTTTTGGAATACGATTTACATCTCAGAAAAGTCTTTTACTGATTCCGGAATTGACGAACGTGTTTTCATGCACGAGGAAATTCATATTCAACAGAAACATTCGCTAGATTTGGTTTTTATCGAACTGACAAAAGCCGTTTTGTGGATCAATCCTTTCTTTTATTTCTATAAAAATGCAATGATCAACAACCACGAATTTCTCGCTGACGAAGAGGTTATCAATAAAAAAAATGACATTAAAAACTATCAGGAACTGATTTTACAGGAAGTTTTAAAACAACAAAACTTATCTCTTACTCATCAGTTTAATTTTAACAACACTAAAAAACGATTTATTATGATGACAAAACAAAATTCAAAATTTGCCAAGGTAAAAAAGTTTTTGGCAGTACCCGTATTTGCAATTGCTGCGTTTGTATTTGCTGAGAAGGTGTATGGGAATAATGTTGGTGATCTGAAAAATGATTACGGAATCAAAAGTAATGCAACAAAACTATCACTAAACCATTCGGAGGCTTACAAAGAATTCATTAAAATAATCGAAAGATATGAACCTATAATAAAAAATCGGGATCATAAAAAATTCACCACAGAAGTCCCTCGGGAAGTGCAGGTGAAGTTGGCTGACCTATTTGATAATTTCAATTCTACAGATTTAATTGAAGCGCCAATATGGGTAAAATATACAGAAATAAGCAGAGAAATACCTACCATAAATCAAATGAATAAATTTCTGATTTCCAGTTATAAAATAGAAATTGATGGAAAATTGGTTGATAATAAAGTTCTGAAAAATTATAAAAACACAGATTTTTATAATGTATATATTTTAAAGGTTATTCCCACAAATCCAGATTATGGAAAATATGATTATGGAGTAGTTTTATACACAAAAGCATTTGCAAAAAAATATAACGCTGCAAAAAAAATTACTGTATCATTCAAAGTTGATATGGCAGAATATAAACAATGGGTGAAGAACGACACCATTTCGCCTAAAAAAAATAAAGATGCAAAAGTTTCTCAACCAAAAAAAGAGAAAATAACAAAGACAATTTTTGAAGATTTTTCGGAGACCAAAACTATCCCACCACCTCCACCGCCTTCGGCAAATTTTGTGCAGGCAGATTTTCCAGGAGGAATTCATGATTTAAGAGTAAAGATTGCAGAAAACTTTGATTCGTCACTTTTCGATAAAAAGACAGGAATTATTTCAACATCAATATTTATTTCAGTTGACGAGAATGGTAAGACCACAGATGTAATAGCAGATGGCGAAGATATAGCATTCAATACTGAAGCTGTGCGGACTGTAAAATTGGCAACAAACAATAAACCTTGGAAACCAGCCAAAGATAATGGCAAAAATGTAAAAACTGTTTTTAAACTACCTTTGAAAATGCAGTTCGCCACAAACTCTCCTGCTAAATAACATCTGTATGAAATCGTACGCCTTTCTTATAATTCTAAGTTTTATGTTCTACAGCTGCTCCGGAAATCACTTCAGCAGATATGCGCAATATAACACAAAAGCCTACTGCTACGAAGACCAACAGTATCTTTGCATAAGTAATGACAGTTTGAAATTGAAGTACGTGAGTTTTGGCGGATTTAAATTTGCCTCAAGTGAAGAAGAATTTA
This sequence comes from Chryseobacterium foetidum, assembly GCF_025457425.1. Lineage (NCBI taxonomy): Bacteria > Pseudomonadati > Bacteroidota > Flavobacteriia > Flavobacteriales > Weeksellaceae > Chryseobacterium > Chryseobacterium foetidum. Next base: position 2,167,825 of record NZ_JAMXIA010000001.1, on the reverse strand, counting down.
AAAAATTAAATAAGAAAAGACCAAAATTTAAAAATATTCTTCTCTACGGCGACGACAGATACATTAATACAGAATATTACGTTTTGATTGATAATAAAAAAAGAAAGAAAGGCTTTGTTTACAGCGACAGCATCATTGGAAAAAATCATCTTACTATCGCTGTCAGTGATTCCTGCCATGAATCAAATAAAAAATTCCTTCTAAAAGGTTTGAGAAATTTATGATTTTTAAAAGCGTTCTGATTTTTTTCGGGACGCTTTTTTTATTCACGGCGCATGATGAAAGCAAATTGTAAATTATGACCTCCACCCTATTCTCTTCAAACATTTATTTCCTAAATTTGTTCAATGCAATTCAAACTTCAATCAGAATACAAACCTACAGGAGATCAGCCTACAGCAATTGAAAAACTGACGGGTGGCGTTGAAATCGGTGAAAAATATCAGACGCTTTTGGGAGTTACCGGCTCGGGTAAAACATTTACCGTTGCCAATGTTGTGAATAATGTTCAGCGACCGACCCTTGTTTTGGCACACAACAAAACTCTGGCAGCACAGCTTTTCATGGAGTTTAAAGAATTCTTTCCTGAAAATGCCGTTGAATATTTTGTGAGTTACTACGATTATTATCAGCCTGAAGCTTACATTGCCAGTTCCGGAACGTACATTGAGAAAGATTTGAGCATCAACGAAGAAGTGGAAAAGCTGCGACTTTCGGCGATTGCAAGTTTGCTTTCCGGAAGAAGAGATATTTTGATTGTTGCCTCAGTATCATGCATTTATGGCGTTGGAAATCCGGCAGAATTTCATAAGTCTTTAATTTCATTGGAAATTGGTGAGAAAACTACAAGGACCGCACTGCTTCATTCTTTAGTTAACGCATTGTATTCCAGAACACTCAGCGAGTTTCAAAGAGGTACGTTTCGGGTAAAAGGTGATGTAATTGATATATTTCCAGCTTATGCTGATAACGGAATCAGAGTACAGTTTTTTGGTGACGAAATAGAAAAAATTCAAAGTTTTGATCCGGTTTCGGGCAATGTAACTTCCAATTTTGAATCTATTCAGATTTATCCTGCCAATCTTTTCGTGACTTCAAAAGAAACTTTGAACGGAGCCATCAGAAATATTCAGGATGACATGGTGAAGCAGGTCGATTTTTTTGGTTCCATTGAAAAACCTCTGGAAGCTAAAAGACTTCAGGAAAGAACAGAACTCGATCTTGAAATGATTAAAGAATTGGGTTATTGCTCAGGAATTGAAAATTATTCCCGTTATCTTGACGGAAGACTTCCCGGCTCTCGACCGTTTTGCCTTTTAGATTATTTCCCGAAAGATTATCTGATGGTGATTGACGAAAGCCACGTTACCGTTCCGCAGGTTCATGCCATGTACGGTGGCGACAGAAGCCGTAAAGAAGCTCTAGTGGACTATGGTTTCCGTCTTCCTGCTGCGATGGATAACCGACCTTTGAAATTTGAGGAGTTTGAAGCAATTCAGAATCAAGTCATTTATGTTTCAGCAACTCCGGCGGATTATGAACTGGAGAAAACCGGTGGTGAATATATTGAACAAATCATCCGTCCGACAGGGCTTTTGGATCCGATTATTGAAATCAGACCTTCTTTAAATCAGATCGATGATTTAATGGAAGAAATCAACAAAAGAGCTGAATTGGATGAGAGGGTTTTGGTGACGACTTTAACCAAAAAAATGGCTGAAGAGCTGACCAAATATTTCACAAAATTCGGCATCAGAACGAGATACATTCACTCTGATGTGGAGACCTTGGAGCGTATTCAGATCATGCACGATCTGCGTGTGGGCCTTTTTGATGTACTGATTGGTGTCAATTTATTAAGGGAAGGTTTGGATTTACCCGAAGTGTCTCTGGTTGCGATTTTGGATGCCGATAAAGAAGGAATGCTGAGAAGCCGAAGATCGATGATACAAACCGTGGGTCGTGCTGCGAGAAACATTAACGGAAGAGCCATCATGTATGCTGATAAGATTACAAAATCGATGCAGGCAACTTTGGATGAAACGGAATACCGCCGCGCAAAGCAGATCAGTTACAATCAGGAGCACGGAAAAGTTCCGACAGCCTTAAATAAGAAGATTTCTGAAAATCTTGTGGGAAGAAGCAAAGATTTCCCGGACGAAAAATATACGCAGAAAGAAATCACTCAAAAAGTTGCTGAAACAAAAGCGAACTATTCTACTGAGGATGTGGCAAAAATTGTTTTACAGAAACAGAAAGAAATGGAAGCTGCTGCGAAGAATTTAGATTTTATAAAAGCAGCAAAACTGCGTGACGAGATTGAAGCCTTGAAAAACTAACGTTTTGGAAGTAAAAATTTGTAAAACTTAAGAATTTTTTTCATTTTTCTTTTGCGAACCATTCCGTTGATGGCCTGGGTAATTTTATTAAAACAGTAATCTCCGGATGAGCCAACAAGTTTTGCGTATTCATCGCTGATCATTCTAATTACTTCAGGATCAGAAGTCAGGCGTGCAAAATTATTTAATCTTTTATCCAAATCCATCTTCTCGTGAAAGCTCATTCGGTTGAGATCTACCATGTAAAAACGGTGCTTCCCATTTTCATTTTTGATGATGAAATTTCCCGGAGCATTGTCTAAAAACTCAAATCCCTGCTCATGCAAACGAAACATCAACTGAGCATATTCACGAATAATTTGCTCTCTATCAGGAAACGTAAGATGGACAATAACTTCCATCAAAGTCGGAGAATCTTCAAGTTGTCGGCTGATATAATAGCTTGACGTTACACCCCAAAAATCAAAGTTTTCAATATAGGCGACTGGTTCCGGAGTTTGGAAACCTTTGCTTAGAAGAAGCTGTGCATACTCAAAAGAACGTTTTGCCTTGGATTTTCGGTAATATTTGTAAACGTGCCGGTTGATGACATTGTGCTGTTTAAAAGATTTGAAATTGAATCTTTCGCCTTCAATATCAAAGATTTTTACCACGTTCCTGCTTCCGGGGCCGATCAGAATTCCACCAGTCTTAAAATTATTTAATACATCTAAAATTTTAGCCTCTAAACGTTTGAAGCCTTCTGCGTAAAAACTTTTCATATTGACAGATTACTGTTCGTTTTTAGAGGATATTTTTTAATAAAGTGAAAATTTCATCCGCAGAATGCTCATTGGTATTCACAGAAAAACTTCCCTCGTTGTATGGCTTGTAAACTTCCTCTTCCGTAACCATAAAAAAGCCCACGGTTGGAGTGTTCACAGCACTTGCCAAATGCATGACGCCATTATCTGCTGCAATGAAAACTTTACAGTTGGCAATGAACCCTCCCATTTCGCGGATGTCTTTGCTGTAAAAAGCCGGTGCGCGGAAATTGATTTTCGAGATGTTTTCTACCGGTAAAAGCTCTACAATATTATAGTCGGGAAAGGCAGTTTCTAATTTTTCATAAAAAGCATTCCACCATTCTTCGGAGTAACATTTTGCTCCTGTGGCATTAGTAAAAAGACAGATCGATTTCCTGTCATTTTTCACAAGATTATGTAGCTTTTTTTCACCTTCTTGTTTTTCCTCAGCACTTAATTTTATATCTAAAACAGGTATTTTAGCATTGCTCCTGTCTATGTCCAGATGCTTCAGAAAATCTCTTAAAGTGTAGATTGAATTTTTTGCAGCGTGCCGGTAGTCTTGAAATTCTGATCCAAGTTTTTCATCAGTATCTCCAAAAATTTTGTATTCCGCCCTCGCCATTGAAGTTGACAATTTCCCTGACGAAGAACCATGACTCGCATTGATGACGAGATCATACTTTCTGCTTTTCAGTTTTGCCCAACCTTTGATGTACTGAAACATATTACTGAACGGCTTTTTTGGCAACTGGATAATCCGGTCAATATTTTTATAATTTTTGTAAATGATAGGAGTTATTCCACCTTTTACAAATAAATCGATCTGGGCATCGGGAAAAGTTTCTGTAACTTCCTGTACTAAAGGAGACATTAAAAGCAGATTCCCCAGCCTGTGATTGGGCCTCGAAATCAAAATCTTCTTTAGAGGAATATTTTTCTTTACAATTGTATTAGAATGAGACTTTCCAACATTTTTAGTAAGTCCCCGCATCAGTGACCTTCTGGCCGTATTTATTTTTTTTGGTACTTTCATTTAGAAAATAAAAACATCCTGTAAAGGTCGTAAATAATTTTGAATGAATCTAATTAATTCCTCAATGGCCTGAGCAAATCTGTCAGACCATTAATTTTAATTTCGTAAACCGTTGAAAGCTGCATCCCCAATTTCCCCGCAGGCATCCCTTTTTTATGCATCCATTCGAGATAATTAACCGGAATGTCGGCGAGTATTGTTCCTTTGTACTTCCCGAACGGCATTTTCACCACACATATTTCCTGAAGAATTTCAGGTCTTAATCCTTCCATGTATCAAACAATCAAATCTATTTTATTTTCGAGCTCTTCGTCCTTGTCTTTATCTGAAAGGATTAAATCTCTGCTTCCGTCATCCGAAAACTCATTTCTGTACACCTGAATTAAAAGTAAGGTTAAGGAAACCATGATGGGACCAAAAACCAATCCCATAAACCCGAAAAGATTCATCCCCATGATAATTCCGAAAACAGTATTTAAAGGGTGAATATCTTCCAGTTTTTTAAGTAAAGTAAATCTTAATAGATTATCCGTAACACCTACTACAATCACGCAATAGGCAGCCAAACCAAGACCCGCTCCGGTATTTCCTTCTGCAATCATAAAGATACAGATCGGAACATAAATAATCGCTGCCCCAACCACCGGAATCATCGATGCTGCTGCAGTAAGCGCAAATAAAAGTACCGGACTTGGCGCACCGAAAATAAAGTAACCAATCAAAGCAATGATCCCCTGACCTAAAGCCACAACAGGAATTCCGATCGCATTGGCCATAATGAGCTTACGCATTTTCTCACCGATTAAAGATACATTTGCCCTTTTTAGAGGTGCTGCAGAACCCAGGATTCTTTCAAACAAACGTGGTTTCTCAAACATAAAATACAGAATGAAATACATCGACATAATCACGGTGAGTGTATTTACAGTTCCGCTGAGTGCCGAGGTAGAGAATCTTCCTGCAGCAGTTTTCAGCTTCGTCATGTTTTCGTTGCTCAGAAGGTCAATTTTGGTTTTAGAATAAACAAAATCATGTATTTTATCTATAAAAACGTTGAATTTCGTCATGTATGCCTGTGCATTTCCCAATTTTTCAATCAAAAGATCGGCGATAAAGTAAATCGGCAAAACAATCACAAGAAGACTCGCCAACATCAGCAGTAGAGCCGCTGCCCAAGGTTTCCATTTTTTTTCTTCCTGAAGATAAAAATTGTACTTCCTGCAAACGACGTAAATCGTAATTGCTCCCAGAACTGAAGGGATAAACAGTGCAAGGTTAAAACATATTAAAGCAACCATCGTAATAATGATTGCTAAAAGAAAAACCTGCTTGATTTTTGTGCCGCTGATTTGCTCGTTGGTATTCATGATTTTAATTTTTTTTTAAATCTGTCTTGGCTTTCCGCAATACGCACAGTATGCAGAATACATGACAACATAGATAAAGGGGATAGTAAAAACTATACCAATACAACAAAGTATAAATCCTGCGATACTTAAAAGACCGCCCAAAAGACTTACGCCCAGAAAAACACCATAGTCTTCTTTGGCGATATTAAAGGTTTTACCAAGCGCCTCAGTTGCTGAAAGATTTTCAAATAAAAGAGATGGCAGACCCAGAAGAAACAGCGGAAAGACAAATAAAAACGGGAATCCGCACATGGCGAGTGAGATGTAAAGAATAATTGTTGTGATCAGACCATACAGCATTGTCTGTCCAAGATTCTGACGGTAACCAATAAACAGATCATTGAAATCAATCTGTTGTTTGTTATTGAATTTGTTGGTGACGTAAATTAATCCAAGATAAAGTGGAGTAAGTGCAATGTTGAGCAAGCCGGTTGAAGAGTAATAAAATTTCACTTCAGAATTTCTCCACAGTCTGCTTTCTGCATCATCAAAATCATTGAAACTGTCAAAATCGGTCCAGAGGCTGAAGCCCGTGATCAACTGCAGAATAAAATCAGCTACAAAATAAATAATCATCACGACCAAACCGTAGAGAAAAACACCTTTATACATTTCAAAGGCGTGCGAAATGATGGCGCCGGTATTTCTTGCGGGAGCCTTTCCCTGCTGGTCAAATTCGTCAAATTGAGACATCGTTTATTAGATTTTTATGATTACTCAAATATAAATTATTTTCACCACAAAAAAATATTAAACTGTTTCTTCTTCCTTTATATTTTGTTCCAAAACGTTTTTATACATAGAATAAATCATGGCATTCCAAAAAGGGAATGTGACAAGAAACCCTACAAAAAAGAACAGAAAACCTGCATAGCAGAAAAGCAATGAAACCAAAACGCAAACAAAAATTTCCAGAAAATTATTCTTTAAAGCCTTCCAGCCGATGGCAATAATTTCAATGATTCTTTTATTTTCAAAAAACATCAGCGGGGCAGCAAAAATGGTCAGCATCACCCAAAGTACAGGCAAAACAAAGGTTCTTCCAATAATGGTGTACAGAAATATCCAGAAAATATAAAAGCTTAAAAATTTGAAGAAATTAATTCCAATATAGCCTGCAAACAAATCATTTATACCGACCTCCTCTTTCAAATCCATCTTTTTATAAATCTGGTAAAAGCCTATATTTAAAGGATAAAGAAAGATTCTTACTGCCATCATTCCCAAAATGAAATACTGAAAACCTTCACTGTCTGTGATGGTAGCAATATCGGTCTGAAAGTCTTCAACTCCGCTTTTGCCCGCCTGCTGGTAATCCATAAAGGCCGTTTGCAGATCAACGATCACATTATATTTTGTACCTAAATAGTAAAATACCGTAAGAAAAATTCCAAAATAAATTATTGAAAACATCAGCTGTAAGCCGAAAGTTTTACTCCAGTATGAAAAAGCCTGCTTTAAAATAAGATCGATTCCCGCTTTTTGGGGATATTGTTGTTGCATCAGAAAAAATTTTATGCAAAAGTAAACATCAATAACTACTTTTGCGGAATGTTTTTGGCAAATCATCCAAATTTTAAAAGAATGGACGAGCTTTCGCAAAAGAAAGTTCCGTTTTTTTTCATGACTGATTTTCTTTGTGAAAATGTTTTGGTTTATACTGAAATCGAACTTGGCAAATCAGGCTTGTTAATTGATTTTCAGTCGTTTTCAAACTCGATAAAGAAGGATGATTTAAATAAAAAGATTCAACTGAAAGCTTATCCCGAAACTATGGACGCTTTCAGAAAAGGGTTTGATCATGTGCAAAGCAATCTTCGGTTAGGCAACTCATATTTAACCAATTACACCCGAAAAACAGAGATTGAAACCAATCTGACTTTAAAGGAAATTTTTTATCATTCTCAGGCCAAATACAAAGTGTTATCTGAAGATTTTTTCGTATTTTTTTCTCCTGAAACTTTCGTTAAAATCATTGACGGCAAAATACTGACGTTTCCGATGAAAGGCACTATTGATGCATCTTTAGATAATGCCGCTGAAGTTTTGAAAAATGATCCTAAAGAAAAAGCAGAGCATTACACTGTGGTTGATCTCCTGAGAAACGATTTAAGCATGGTCGCTGATGATGTGAAGGTGGATAAATTTCAGTATATTGATTTTTTGAAGACAAAACAGAAAGATCTTTACGCCATGAGCTCGGAAATTTCAGGAAATTTGAAACCGGAATTTCAGGGAAATATAGGAAGTATTATGCAGAAACTCCTTCCTGCAGGTTCAATTTTAGGAGCTCCAAAACCTAAAACTCTGGAAATTATTCTGGAAGCAGAAGGTTTCGACAGAGGATTTTACACTGGAGTTTGCGGCTGGTTTGACGGAGAAAACCTCGACAGCTGCGTGATGATCCGTTTTATAGAAAAAGAAAACGGTAAACTTTTTTTTAAAAGTGGCGGCGGAATTACCCACATGAGCAAATTAGAAGACGAGTACGAAGAAATGAAAAACAAAATCTATGTCCCAATTCATTGAAAGCATAAAAGTAGAAGACCAGAAAATTTTTCTTGCCGATCTTCATCAGAAAAGAATTAACGACACTTTTTCTCACTTCGGAAAGAGTGATCCTATCGACCTGCAGAAGATTTTTAAACATCTGGAGCATGACGAAGACGGCTTGTACAAACTTCGTCTGGTTTACGATTTAGACAAAAAGATCCGCACCCAGATGATTCCGTATGCGATACCGGAAATCCATACTTTTCAGTTGGTGGAAAACAACAGCTACGATTATTCTTTCAAATTTGAAGACCGCAAGGAACTTGACAGGATGAAGATGAAATCAAGGGCTGAAGAGATTATTATCGTAAAAAACAATCACATTACAGACACTTCTTTTTCCAATCTCTTATTTAAAAAAGGAAAAGACTGGTTCACACCGACTACTTATCTTTTAAACGGCGTGCAGCGTCAGCATTTGCTGAAATCAAAGAAAATTAAAGAAACAGAAATCACTCTGCAAAACCTGAAAGACTTTTCTCATTTTCAGCTCATTAACGCCATGAATGATTTTGATGATATGTTTATCTATCCCATCGACAAAATCGTTAATCTCCCCGGAAATGAGGATTATCTGGATTTGTAAATCATTTTATTATTAAAACCATTAAGGCTAATAAGTTGTTAAGTTTTGTTCAGGAAATATCTGAAGATATTTATTAAGGATAACGTTCAATTTATTTTGATTTCTTTTATCCCCAGTTTTGTCATGCTGAAACCTTTAGGTTCGACGCAGTCAAAGTATCTCAACGCAACCGTTTAAATTATTTCAGTTATTAGAATTTTGAGCGACGAGCTTAAGAAATTATACACTTCATCTTCATCAAATCTTAAAAATTTAATAACCTTAATGTTTCAACTTAAGTCAGTTACAACGATTTAAAATAAGTTTTTAAAATTTCAGCATTGCTTTTCCCTGCCGTTACAACTTCCAGAATTTTAGGCTGGATATCGGCTTTGAAGAAATTATCCATCACACGGTCAAGCGTCATTTCATCTTCCACTTTTGTGTAGGAGAATCCAAAGTGTTTTGCTAAAAACTCTACGTTTTTGTGGTGTTTTGTTGCGATAAATTCGTCTACAGTATTCGAATTGGCATTTCCCGGTCCCGGAATGATTTTAAAGATATTTCCTTCCCCGTTGTTGAAAATAATAATTCTCGTAAACGGCGGAATATACTGGTTCCAAAGGCCATTCACATCGTACATAAAACTCAGATCTCCTGTAAGCAAAAGCGTTGGTTTTTCATTTTTAATGGCAAAGCCCATTGCTGTGGAAGTACTTCCGTCGATGCCGCTCGTACCACGGTTGCAGTAAATCCTTCTCTTTCCGAAATCAAACAGCTGGGCATAACGAATCGCTGAAGAATTGCTGAAATGTATGTTGTAATTTTCCGGAACGCTGTGCGAAACTTTGTTGAAAAAATAAAAATCTGAATATTCTACCAGATTAAGATACTGCTCATGTTTCAGGTCTTTTTTATCCCTGAGAACATCCCAGAGATTATAAAAAGGCTTAGGCTCGAGGGCTGCAAAATTCAGGAGTTTAGAGAAAAACAGTTCGGGTTTAATTTCAATTTTCTGCGTCAGCGCAAAATAAGTGTCGGGCTGCCAAACCTCATCAAGATGCCAGTGTTGTTTAGGGTGAGCATTTCTCAAAAACTGTTTTACCCTTTTTGAAACCACATTTTGGCCTACTGTAATCAAAAGATCGGGAGCGTATTGTCTGTAATCTTCTTCTGTAAATCCGGTAATGTAGCGGTCGATATGTTTAAAAAACTTTTCGTGATATAGATTGGAATTGGCTTCACACAAAACTACAACCGTATGGTTTTTCACCAATTGTGTTAACTGATTTTCAAGTTCGGCGCTGTAATCTCTGGTTCCTACCAAAATCATAATTCGCTGCGATGTATTCCAGTCGGCAATAAGGTTGGATGGCATTTCATACTCTTTCTGGCGAATCGTATGCTCTACGGAAGGAAAAGTTGGCAGCTCAGAAACCAGCTCGTACAATGGTTCTTCCAAAGGGATATTGATGTGCACCGGACCTCTTTTTTCAAAACAAAGTTCGATGGCTTTCTTGATAGTTTCAGAATTGATATTTTCCGCATCGTCTTTGGAATCTTCCAGAAGCTGAAAATCCCCGTAGGAATGCTGATGAAAAAGATTATTCTGGCGAATGGTCTGCCCGTCAAAAATATCGGTATAATCTGTCGGGCGGTCTGCCGTTAAAATTAGTAAAGGCGTATTTGAATAAAAAGCTTCCGTCACTGCAGGATAATAATTGGCGGCAGCCGATCCGCTTGTACAGGTTAGAACTACAGGTTTTTTCTCGCTCATCGCCATTCCCATTCCAACAAACGCTGCACTTCTTTCATCAACAATCGAGAAACAGTTGAAGCTGTCGATTTCAGAAAAATGTATTGCCAAAGGAGCGTTTCTCGATCCCGGCGAAATGATAATATCTGAAATTCCGTACTGCTGAAGAAGATGTGCAAGAATCTGCACACTGCGTTTAGAAGAATATTTTTTCATTTGAAAATGTCTGTTGTTAGATCAATGTAATCGCTTTTAGATCTTTCTAAATTTAGACAAGATGTTAAACTGCGATTTCAAAAAACAAATTTAATCTTTAAAAATTTAATCGTAAAATGATTCGGGATGAGTTTTATTTTCTTTCAGGATTAAAATACCAATATAGAACTCTGAAATAATTAAAAATGTAAATCGGGAAAAAGGCTATCAAAATGGAAAGTAATGTACTTTTCCCAAATCCTACTGATAATTCTGAGTCAGAGAAAAAGAGAATAATGTATAATCCAAATATAACCATAGGAATAATTGATCCACTATTTTTTGATTTTTTCCAATATAAAACGGAGGTTGAAATGACATAAAGTAATGCAAAAAAGAAAAAATCAATTACCAAAATTATAGCACTTCCTTGCCCTAAATAATAATTCATCTGATCTTCAAAATAGACTTCTGCCATAAAGATAATCACTGCACCCACAATAAAATCTAAAATAAAATTGATGAGCAGTTCTTTTCTGCATAAGCACTTATAGGCTACGATAAAGCAAAGCAGAAGAATGGCTATGAGAGGTCTGGAAAATTCAAGAATCATATTTAAAGAAAATATTTTTTTTGGACAAATTTAATACATTTGACTTTCTGCAATATTATCCTTACAATGACATGCAAAAGAAACCGCTCTTGTCAGAGCGGTTTGTGAGTATTATTCGGTTTTTGTCGGAGGAAGTTTCTTTCCTGCCCTTCTCGCCAAGACTATATTTGAGAAATACAATCTTCCATTATTTATAATGTCCAAAACATTTTTATAATAAACATCGTCTTTTACCGAAGCCATTGCCGAAATATAGGCTGTCATCTTTTTGTAATCAGCAGCAAATACTTTTCTCAAAGCTTTCACATCCAGCACCTCTTTTTGAGATGTTTTGAAAGACCTTTGCGAAAAAAGATTATTAAAGGCTGTGTTGGCATCTATCATCCGGATTACGAATTTTCCTATTCCCAATTCAGCAACATGATTGCTGAAATCTGAAGAACCTAAACGGTTGCTTAGTGTATTCAATTGATTAGTTTCAGATTCGAAGGAGGCATCGTGCGTATCCTTATATTCTGAAAGCAGAAGAGAAAGTGCATTGTACCCTTCAGCTTCGGCTTCTGAACTGTTGCGGTAAGGCTTGAGTGAATTCCTGAGATTTTGCAGAGCATTATCTCTCTCAACATCCAGCCGTGCGATTTCCTGAGATTCTTCACTTGCTTTGATTTGATTAAGCCCACTGTTGAAAATAGCAACCTGTGCAAGCAGTCCGTCATAAAGTCTTTTGAAATCCGGATCTGCAGCAGCATTGAGATTTACATTGGTAAAGTCTTCAAAGAATCTTACCATTAATTGCCCGAATTCTGCGTGGTGGAGTCTTGTAACATCCAATTTGTGTAATTTTTCCATAAGTATGTTTTTTAAAATGTTTTAACTCTGATAATGCTGTCGGATTTTCCGCCTGCTCCATTTAATAATTGGTAAGACTTCGGAAATTCCGACGGCGTAAATTAATTTTGGGAAAAGCTTTCGGAAGTACAGACAGAGCAAAAAAGATTTTGGATAACGTTTCGGAGATTCCGACAACGCAATCTGAAATCAGGGGGAGCTTTCGGAAGTCCCGACAGGACAAACCCTTTTTCATTAGCGAAAAGCTGTAGTATTCTATCATCATTTTGTTTTGTTTGTGTCAAAAATATAAAATTTCACATTATATTGATAAAGAAATTAACAAATTTTTATATTTTTACACAAGACACACCACTAATGGAAGGTTTTATGATAATTAAAACTAATATCACAAATCAAAATTTACTTTATGAAAAAAATTTACTTTCTACTTGCAATACTGGGAGCAGTTTCATTTTCTAACGCACAAACCAATCTATGTGTAACTGATGTTTCTTATAATTATCATACCGTATCTATATTCACAAGCGACGGAAAAGAGTATACTTGGGGGCAAAACCCTTACGGACAGGTGGGAAACGGAACCATACAAACTCAGAACACCCCTTGGCAAAGGCCTTCATCACCAAAATTTGTCCAGATTTTCCATTCGTTGGATCATGCAGCAGCATTGAGTAACGACGGTAAAATTTATGCATGGGGAAGAAATTCACGAGGCGGGCTTGGAGACGGAACAACTGTTGACAAACTTTCCCCAATTCAAATAGGTACAGCAACAGATTGGAAAAAAATAACGACAGGCAATTTTCATACTGTTGCCCTTAAAACCAACGGAACTTTGTGGGGATGGGGTAACAATTCAGCTTGCGAACTTACCAGTGCAGAAGCAGCGCCGTATCCCAATAATTTCTATGCCTCTCCTGTACAAATCAGCCCTGATACAGATTGGGTAGATATCAACAGTGGCGGATCAAGAGTTTTTGCTATAAAAAGCAATGGTACTCTCTGGGGAAGAGGGAGAAATAATTATTATTCAATTGGAGTTCCTCTATACGGCGATGGGGCATGCATTTTTAATTTTATGCAAATCGGGGCTTCAGCAGACTGGAGAAGAGTGACAACTTCTGTAAGTGGTGATTACACTCTTGCCCAAAAAACTGACAATACATTATGGGGCTGGGGAGACAATATCATGGGAGCAGTAGGTAGTGGAACAAGCCAGCTTGTACAAACTCCTGTACAGATAGGAACTGATACATGGAAAGATTTTGCTGTTGGCAATCCTTACGGTGTTGGCATAAAAACTAATGGCACCCTATGGCTGTGGGGAAGAGGCTGCTGGGACTCTACAGGTTCGGGAAATATTGTTCCTGCTAACTCACTCGCTCCAAACCAGGTGGGAACAGAATCAAACTGGGTAAAGGTAGCAGCCGGCGGTTGTTCTGTTTTTGCAATAAGAAATGATAATACCGTGTGGGCTTTTGGTGCATGGGGATCCATATGGAATAATGGTACAAACGCTTATTCTTACACGCCTACTCTAGTATTTCAATGTGCACTATCAACTTCTGAAAACGAAAAAGAACTTTCCAACCTCGTACTCTATCCTAATCCAACCGTGGATAAAATTTCCTGGGCAAAAAATATCCCGATAGAAAAAGTCACCATCTATGACATGAGTTCAAGGAAAATACGTTCTCAGAATGTTTCTGAAAGCTCAGTGGACGTTTCTGATCTTGTCAGTGGAACTTATATAATAAGACTTGAAAGTAAAGATAAAACTTTCTATAATTCTAAATTTATAAAAAAATAAAGCTGCTGAAATTTATTTGAAATGAATAATGATCTGCAATCCATAAAAAATTTCTGTAAATTAGCCCCACGTAAAATTTCTATAAAATGGATAAAATACCTAGTGTAGACCTGCGTGATTTCCTTTCGGACAACCCGGAACGCAAACAGAAATTTGTAAATGAAATCGGAAAAGCTTACGAAGAAATTGGTTTTGTCGCCTTAAAAGGACATTTCCTTGATGATCAACTCGTAGACAATCTTTATGGAGAAGTGAAAAACTTCTTTGAACTTCCCACAGAAACAAAACAAAAGTATGAAATCCCCGGCATCGGCGGACAGCGTGGCTATGTAGGCTTCGGAAAAGAAACTGCAAAAGGCTTTAAAAAAGGTGATCTGAAAGAGTTTTGGCATTTCGGGCAGTACGTTTCGGATGACTCTAAATACAAAAGCGAATATCCTGACAATGTCATCGTAGACGAGCTTCCACAATTCAATGAAGTAGGTAAAGAGGCCTACCAAATGCTTGAAAAAACAGGAAAATATGTTTTGAGAGCGTTGGCATTATATCTTGGTCTTGACGAGTTTTATTTTGACGACAAAATTGCGGAAGGTAATTCTATTTTAAGACCTATTCATTACCCGCCAATTACTCAGGAGCCGGATGATGCGGTAAGAGCAGCCGCTCACGGAGACATCAACCTCATCACTCTTTTGATGGGTTCTCAGGGAAAAGGTCTTCAGGTTCAAAACCATAAAGGCGAATGGATTGATGCCATTGCCGAACCGGACGAACTGATGATCAACGTTGGAGACATGCTGTCAAGACACACCAACAATAAGCTGAAATCTACGATTCACAGAGTGGTCAATCCGCCAAGAGAATTGTGGGGAACTTCAAGATATTCGATCCCTTTCTTTATGCATCCGGTGAGCGAAATGTCGCTGAATGCTTTAGAAAACTGTGTAGATGAAAACAATCCTAAGCTGTATGAAGATACAACCGCCGGAGAATTTTTACACGAAAGATTAATTGAACTGGGATTGATTAAGAAATAATTTTGAAACCGAACTTTTTAGTTCGGTTTTTTTTAAATTTTCTGTGGGAATCTGTGCGATCTGTGAGAAACATTCTAAAATGACTATCAAAACAACCTCAGCTGCTGCTCTCTCGTCCCGGTAAAACCATCAGTAGAAAGTTTCGGAAACTCCTTTCCATCAAAAAACTTTTTTCTGCCAATTTTAAATGTGTTGTGAATCATTTCCGCGATATTCGCCTCCCCTTTCTGCCTGTCAAAATATTTCTTTTCTCCCAGTTTTCCACCACGCATTGATCTGATTAAATTTAAAACTTTCTGTGCCCTGTCAGGAAACTCGGTCTCAATCCATTTAACGAAAACAGGTTCTACAGAATCGTTTAATCGCACCAAAGTATATCCGAAACTCTGAGCTCCAGCTTCAGAAATTGCTTTTAAAATACCTAATGGTTCATCACTGTTCAATCCGGGAATAATTGGT
This sequence comes from Chryseobacterium foetidum, assembly GCF_025457425.1. Classification (NCBI taxonomy): domain Bacteria; kingdom Pseudomonadati; phylum Bacteroidota; class Flavobacteriia; order Flavobacteriales; family Weeksellaceae; genus Chryseobacterium; species Chryseobacterium foetidum. The sequence continues at coordinate 2,152,416 of NZ_JAMXIA010000001.1, read as the reverse complement.
GCGACCATCACGTGAGTAGGAATGCCGCTTTGAGACAGAATTTCTACAGCTTTCAGCTTATTTTTTGCTGAACTTGTTCTCGGCTCCATCTTTCGACGTAATTCTTCATTAATGGTGGGAATACTGAGAGAAACTGAAACCAGATTCTGTTCAGCCATTGGTTTTAAAATATCCAAATCCCGCAGAACCAAAGCGTTTTTCGTAAGAATATTTACCGGATGTCTGTAGTCGAGACAAACCTGCAATAACTTTCTTGTGATTTCAAACTGTCTTTCAGCAGGCTGGTAGCAATCAGTGTTGCCGGAAAGTAAAATAGGTAATGGCTGATATCCTCTTTTTCTGAAAAACTTTTCTAAAAGTTCAGGAGCATTTTTTTTGACCATGATTTTTCGTTCGAAATCAATGCCTGCGTTATAGCCCCAATATTCATGGGTGGGTCTGGCAAAACAGTAAGAACATCCGTGCTCGCAACCCTGATAAGGATTCATGGAATATTCCATTGGTAAATCGGCACTTTTTACCTGATTGACTATGGTCTTTGGGAAGACTTCCGTAAAAGTGGTTTTTATGTTTTCAAGATCTTCATCATCAGGCTCAAAAGTATACTTATCGAAACGGTTGTTGACATTTCGCTGTGCTCCCTGACCTTTTATGATGTTTTCTTTTTCCATTTCGTTTCGTAAAATTAAAGCTGAAATCAAATGAAATAATGAGTTTTAAGACTAAAGTTTTCCACAAAAAAAATCCGGCACACCAAAAATTTTGGAAATGCCGGAAATTGTAAGACAAATATAATTGTATACTACTTCTGCGGTTTGTTATTTCATAGCAAAATACTCGACTCCGTGCTCATCTTCGGCATCTACCCTGTCGTGATGTCTGTGATAATCGCCATAATAATCATTGTATCTTTTTTGCTTTTTTTCCAAGATTTTTTTGATTCCAATAAAACTTAATGCAGCCAGAAGGCCTATTCCTCCTGCAAGTAAAATTCCTGCTTCTTTTTTCATATTATGAAATTTTTTGTTTTAGACGAAAGCAAATAATGTACCTTTTGAAATCGCGACAATAATAAATTTTGTTAAAGAACACATTTTCATGTCAGGATTTTGTGGTTTGATAATTGTAGTTTGAAACTAAAAATAGTATTATGGAAAACAGAGAAACAGGTGATCAAATGACAACACTCAGTCAGGTAATGACCAGACTTGCCCAGAGAGGAATTCACAGAGAATACAGAATGGATGAGGAAGGAAACATGAAACTGGATAATTCTGAAAGAACATACGAACCGGTCAACCTCACGATTTTAAGAACCTACCGTTTTGAAGGTGACAGCAACCCCGCAGACAGCGCTGTGCTTTATGTAGTGAAAGACCACGAACAAAACATCGGCTTTATTTTAGATTCCTACGGAGCAGAAAGCAATTATCCCGGACATAAATTCGACGAATTTTTAAGAGATATTCCGGTTGAAGAAAGCGAAGAGTACAATCTGGACTGATAATAAACTTCATAAACCAATCCGAAACTGATTACTTGGTTTCGGATTTTTCTTTTTTCTTAAAAACACCTTTCATAAATCCTTTTTTCTTCTGAGGCTCTTCTTTTTTTGGCTGAGATTTTACTTCTTCATTTACAGATTTTGTGACATCTTTTACTGTTTCTGTAGTTTTAGCCAAAGTTTCGCCGATAAGAGTTTTCTTCAGACCATCTTCAATTCCTTTCCAGAACATATTAAAAAACGATTTTGTTGGGTCACGCTCCACACCTTCCACTTCGACAGATTCAGGGAATTTGTCTGATGTACTTTTAATGAAAACATTTGCCACAGCACTCAGAAGCCCTTTCTTGGCTTTGGTTTGCTTGTCCAAAAGAGCAATTTTCAAATCCTGATGTTTTAGTTTAAAACTTCCTGCCAAACCTTTCGGATTTCCTTTAAAATCAAAAAGCATTTCCTGAATGGTGCCTGTCGCAGAAACATTCATATAAGGAACAATGAAAGCATTGAGCGATGAAGCGGGAATTCCCGTAGCACGACCTGCAATTCTGAAACGGTCGTTCTGATCCGCCGTATTAAAATTCCAGTTGACAGAAAGCGGCGATGCATTGAGGAACGAACAGTCGATTTTGATTTTAACTTCTGTCGGTTTTCCTTTCATTTTGGCAGAATTCAGATTTTGAACGTGCATGTTGAATTTGCTGAAGGTCAGTTTACCCGGCCCGTCGCTTTTTTTGGTGTCTTCTTCGTATTCGAGATAGGAATTTTTAAGGTATAAATGATCAACAAACATCGGAATATTAATCGACCTCAGCATTTTTGAATACAAAGGTTTTATTTTCGGATCATCCGCGGGAACTTTACTTCGGAAAATATTGGCATTGGCATTCAAAATCTTAACAGAATTGGCATGAATCGATTTATTTTCTGAAAAGAAATCCCAATTTCCACTGGCTATAATCTGACTAAATTTCAAATCATACAAATCACTTTCCACCGGAATCATTTTGATAAACTGAGCTCTTGAAACCAGCGGCTTCATTGCAAAATTATTGATGACTGCCTTGTTTTTAGCAAAATTCAAATTTCCGACAGTCATCAGATAGAATTTTGTTTTGTAGGAAAAATCAGATGAAGCAAGACTGTAATCTTTTACTTTAAAGGCAAGACCTGAATTGTCTGATTTTGGAGCCATTTCCAGATTGCTGATTTTTGCATTCAGCTGTTTGAATGACAATGGCTGATTATCTTTATCTAAAGTAAAACTGGAATTTTTAAGTTGAATATTTCTGATAGTTACCGGAAACTGAATGCCTGCAAAATTTTGCTTTTTCTTTACAGCCTTTTCGGCTGATGAAGGAATGTAAATGCCGTCAACTCCATCCACAATAACATCTTTTACATCCAGATTGAGTTTTTTGTCTGCGATTTTCCAATCATTGACGTTGAAAGCGATTTTATTAAGTTTTAAATTCGTTTTATTGTTCGGATTTGAAACTGAAATTTCACTGAAAGCTCCATTTTTAGGACTGATATTGATGTTTTTAAAATGAATACGGTCATTCGCAGCCAGCAAAACATCTTCTCCTGCAAACTTAAAATCTTTATAATGCACAGGAATTACCTGAGATGAAGTTTCCTTATTAAAAACAAGATCATTAACCGAAAGATTTAGTTTTTTCGCCAACAATAAGTCTGTTCCGTCTGGTTTTACAATCTGAGCAGACGCGTTGCTTATCTGAAAACCTTTCAAATCTATATCAAAATTGAACGGCTTCTTTTCTTTTTTGGCAGCGACAGCATTATTGGTATAAACCAGAAAACGCGGGTTGATGAAATGAGCACCGGAAAGCGAAACTTTATTTTTTTTTAAAGCAATATCCTTAAAATTCATTTGCGGAATGGCAAAATCCAAAAGTTGCTTCTGCTTGGGAAAATTCTTTTTAAAATCTTCAAAACCCATCAAAGGTTTCAGATTAAAATTTTCCACAGACATCTGCCCGTCTTTTGTGTTCATCTTCGCAATGGTAAGCTGGTAAATTCTGTTGGGCTGAAAGAAAAAATTCTCACCATGAATGCTGTAACTGTCGAACACCACAGGTAATTTATCTTCTACAACATCTTCTGTTGTTTCAAGATTTTCTACTGTTAAATCTAAATCCTGAACGCTTAAAAAGTTTTCTTTCGTGGGTTTAAAAACAGTAATTTTCCCGTTTCTGATTCTGATATTTTCAAAAGAAACGGGATTTTTTTTCTTCCCTGTCTTTTTGTCGACCGCATCAGATAAAGTGATATTTAATTTCGGGCTCGCCAGAAATACATCTGTAGAGCTGATTTTTTTATTGATTAGCGCATCAAAAATTCCAAAACGGCTGATTTTAATGGTATCAACCGTGCCATCAAGACCGAGCAACTGCGTGTTGTTGGGATTTTTAGACTGAACCTTGATCTCAGAAGCAAAAATATTTCCCGAACCAAGATCTACATCGAGTTTTTTGTAAGAAACTTTGTAGGCTGTATTATTTTTAATGTAATCGGGAAGTTGGGTCTTAAGCCAGATATTGAGTGCAAAATTGGCAACCAAAATCAGTCCGAAGAGAATTCCAAAAACGAGGAAAAGCTTTTTGACCCAAGGTTTTTTCATGGTACGAGGTTTTAGTCAAGAATATTAATTTGAGATAAATAAAAGTCGTTGCTAAAATCAGACCAACAAAAATTAAAATGAAGCCTTAATTAATCTCTAATTCAATCACATACCCTTCATGCCCCCTCACATTCATAAAATTACCGCCATCAAAACTTAGATACTGTCCTTTAATTCCAACCAGTTTTCCCGTAAACTCCGGTTTTTTGTCTAAACTGAAAGAATTTATTTTTTCGGGTTTGCTATAGGGATAATCAAATTTCCACATGTTTTCACCTTCAGAATAGAACTTCTGGAAATCTTCAGGAAAATATTCTCTGATTTTTTGTTGAAAATCTGCCAGATCAACGGCATCTTCAAAATCGTCCTGAAGCATTTTTCGCCAGTTGGTTTTATCTGCAACATGTTCTTTCAATGCAACTTCTATCATTCCGGCTTCGTAACGGTTTTCTGTACGGGCAATCGGCAGCGCAAATGTGGCACCCTGATCAATCCATCGTGTAGGAATTTGTGAGTTTCTGGTAACACCTACTTTTACATCACCTGTATAAGCCAAATAGACGGTGTGCGGCTGAAGCTGAATCTGTTTTTCCACTTCAAGATCTCTTTCACCAACTCCCAGATGTGCTGTAGAAAGCTCCGGACGAATGATGGTGTCGCTTGCGTACGGACTTTCGAAGAAACAGCTTTTGCAGAATCCCATCCTGTATATTGTTTTGTCCAGTCCGCAATTTACGCATTGGTAACCGGTATGTTTAATGGACAAATCTTTTCCGAACAGTTCGTTCATGTGAATCAAATCGCCGGAAAGATTGAGATAATATTGTATAGGCTGAGCATCAAAACTCGTCATTTTTAAAATTTGCCCCTGAAATTTCATTGTTTTTTAATTTGAAAGTAAAAATACTGAAATATACTTTATCAACTTAATTTTTATAATTTTGTGATTCTTCAAACACGTATGAAAAATCTACTCTTCTTAATCCTGATTTTTTCAGTTTCAAAAATTACAGCACAATCCTTCAGAACCGTGTCTGTACTGGATTCTGCAGATTCAAAACCGATTGCAAATGCAAAAATACTTACCAGAAACAGTGTTTTGTACACCAACGAAGACGGCAAAGTACTTATTCCCGAACAAATTAAAAACATAGAAATTTCTGCTCCATGGTACGGAATGAAAAAAATCTCCTCTGTTTCTCCACAGATATATCTGAAGCCTCTATTCAAAGAGATTCAGGAAGTTGTGGTTACCAATGTTGATTTAAAGAAAATTTTCAGGAATATTATTGATACCTACAGTACTGTTTATTATTCAAACCCTTCACTTTATACAGGAACGGTGAAGCAAAAATCTTTTGTTGACGGTAAAATTGCTCATCTTCTGGTTGCTGACGTAAATGTTTGGTCAAAATTTAATTTTTACAATTTCAAAGAGTCAAAAGATCCCGACAGTTTTTTCAATATCGGTTTAAATGATATCAAATACTATAAAACGATAAAGCTTGACGAGTCATACCCTTTCGCATCCGTTCCTAATTTGCTTCCAAAAGATTTTATCGGAACATTTTATATGAATTATCAGATCGCAGGCATGCTGAATACAGTGAAGGATTTAAAGATAAAAACAAGCCTATTATACGAAAATGCCGGCATTCAGAAACTCCGTTTTGAGAGTGAGAAAAATGATAAATTTGAGATAAAATTCAGCGGATTTCTGACTTACAACAAAAACGACAAGGCGATAATCAATTTAAACGTAGTAATAGACCAGAACTATGCTCAATCTGAAAAAGTGTCTAAAACCGGAGAGCCCTACACCAGCAATACTACGAAAGCAGAAGTTTTTTTTGATTTTTATAAGAAAAACAACCAGTATCTTCCTTCTTTGATTACGGTAATGGGCGAAGGGTATTCTGAATCTAAAACCATGAAAGTTCCTTTTAAAGCTTATCAGGAAATTAAACTGGAAAAATTCAGCGAAGGAAATAAACGTGGTCTGAAAAAGAAAATTGATCTCAACAAATCTTTCATAGAAAACATTCCAGACAAAGATATTAATGAAACCAAAACATTACTTTCTGCTCAGGAACAGAATTTTATTGATGCCAAATCATGATTAGACAAAACACAATGACCTATCTCATTACCGGCGGAAGCGGATTTATCGGTTCTCACTTAATTGAAAATTTGTTGAAAAACGGACATTCTGTCATCAGCATCGATAATTTTGATGATTTCTATGATTATAAAATTAAAATCAGAAATACTTTAGAATCTACAGGTCTTGAATCAACATTCAGTTTCGAAGATAAATCAAGTGATATTGAAACCGTTATAAAACAGACCAAATCTGAACATTTTAAGCTTTACAACGTTGATATCAGAAATCAAAATGGCTTGAAGGAAATTTTCCAAAACCATCAGATTGATCTGATTATTCATCTTGCTGCCCTTGCCGGCGTAAGACCTTCCATCGAAAGACCTTTAGATTACGAAGAAGTAAATATTAAAGGAACAATGCACCTGTGGGAGCTTGCAAGAGATTTTGGAATTAAAAAATTTGTCTGCGCATCATCATCCAGCATTTATGGAAACAATGAAAAAGTTCCTTTTTCTGAAAACGATGCTGTAGACCAACCCATTTCTCCTTATGCAGCAACAAAAAGAGCAGTAGAAATTTTAGGAAATGTGTATCACAGTCTTTACGGAATCGACATGATTCACCTCAGATTTTTCACAGTTTATGGTCCGAGACAGCGCCCCGATCTTGCAATTCACAAATTCACAAAACTTATTTCCGAAAATCAAGAAATACCCTTCTACGGCGACGGATCTACTGCAAGGGATTATACTTTTATTGACGACATCATCCATGGAATTATTGGCTCAATAGAATATTTAGAAAACAACAATAATATCTACGAAATTATTAATTTGGGTGAAAACGAAGTGATTACACTCAATCAAATGGTCGCTACTTTAGAAAAAGCTTTGGGCGAGACAGCAAACAGAAAAAATCTGCCAATGCAGGCGGGTGATGTCACAAAAACCAATGCAGATATTGCCAAAGCAACCACATTATTGGCTTATAAACCTGCAGTAAACTTCCAAAATGGCATAAAAATTTTCGTGGAATGGTTTTTGAGAAATCGAGAAGAGAATAGCTGACAAAGTGTGTAAATACTTTACGCTGTTCATAAATATTTAACAAAAAGAATTGAAAATCAAGTATAAAAAAGGCTATAATATAACCTAATTTTATACTTTTGCAAAAAATTAAAATATTATGTACTGGACATTAGAATTAGCATCCTACTTAAGTGACGCACCTTGGCCGATGACAAAGGCAGAATTGATCGACTACGCAATCAGAACCGGTGCACCAATGGAGGTGGTAGAAAATCTTCAGGCTATCGAAGATGAAGGTGAAGTTTATGATGCCATTGACGAGATCTGGAGCGACTATCCTACAGACGAGGATTATCTTTGGAACGAAGACGAATATTAAGATAGCAACAGCTGATGGCTTCTGTCATTGGCTTTTTTATATAATTACTAACGCAATTAGCCATAAGCTATTTGCTAAAAGCTAAATAAATGAGTTTTTTAAACAAAGTTCTTAAAGGGTTTTTGGGAGACAAGAAAGCGCAGGACCTAAAGGAAGTAAAAAAAGTTGTAACAAAAATCAAAGCTGTTGAACCTGAAATTCAGCAATTGTCTGATGATGGTTTAAGAGGTAAAACGGCCGAGTTTAAAGAAAATATCAAATCTGCAACCAGCAAAATCACTGCTCAGGTTGAAGAAACAAAAGAGCTGATCAAAAACTCAACAAACGTTGACGAAAAGGAAGCTTTATTCTCAAAAATTGATACACTAAAGAAAGAATCTTACGAAATTGAAGAGAAAGTGCTTCTCCAGATTCTTCCGGAAGTTTTTGCAGTAGTAAAAGAAACTGCCAGAAGATGGGCTCAAAACGGAGAAATCCGTGTGACGGCTACAGACTGGGACAGACAGTTGGCTTCTTTAGGAAAAGATTTCGTGGAAATACAGGGCGACCAGGCGGTTTGGAAAAACCATTGGGACGCTGCCGGAACTCCCGTAAACTGGGATATGGTGCATTATGATGTGCAGTTTATCGGTGGGGTAATTCTTCACAGCGGTAAAATTGCCGAAATGGCAACCGGTGAAGGTAAAACTTTGGTAGGAACACTTCCTATCTTCCTAAACGCTCTTCCAGAGAGAGGGGTACACGTTGTAACTGTAAATGATTATTTGGCAAAGCGTGACTCTGCATGGATGGGACCTTTGTACCAGTTCCACGGTATGTCTATCGACTGTATCGATAATCACCAGCCGAACTCAGACGGAAGAAGAAAAGCATACAATTCAGATATTACTTACGGAACCAATAACGAATTTGGTTTCGATTACCTTAGAGACAACATGGTAAGTTCTCCTACCGAATTGGTTCAGAGAGAATTAAACTTTGCCATTGTGGATGAGGTAGATTCTGTTTTGGTGGATGATGCAAGAACACCTTTGATTATTTCAGGTCCGGTTCCTCAGGGTGACAGACAGGAATTTGATGTTCTGAAACCTTCCATCGACAGAATTGTTGAAGTTCAGAAAAAAACAGTTTCAGCTTTATTTAATGAAGCTAAAAAATTAATCGCCGGAGGAAACACTAAAGAAGGTGGTTTTAAATTACTTCAGGCTTACAGAGGTCTTCCAAAGAACAGACAGCTGATCAAATTCTTATCGGAGAGCGGAAACCGTGCGTTACTTCAGAAAACTGAGGCTCAGTACATGGCAGACAACAACCGAGAAATGCCGATTGTAGATAAAGATCTTTACTTCGTAATTGAAGAAAAAAACAATCAGGTAGACCTTACAGACAAAGGTGTTGAGTACATGTCTCAGGGGAATTCAGATTCAAACTTCTTCGTACTTCCGGATATCGGAACTGAAATCGCTGAAGTTGAAGCTAAAAATTTATCCAAAGAAGAAGAATTTGAAGCTAAAGAAAGACTTTTCGCAGATTTTGCCGAGAAATCTGAGCGAGTTCACACCATGAGCCAGTTGCTTAAAGCTTACACATTATTCGAAAAAGATGATGAGTATGTTGTAATCGACGGTGAAGTAAAAATCGTTGACGAACAGACCGGTCGTATCATGGAAGGCCGTCGTTATTCAGACGGTTTACATCAGGCGATTGAAGCTAAAGAAAATGTAAAAATTGAAGCTGCTACGCAGACTTTTGCAACAGTTACCCTTCAGAACTATTTCCGTATGTACAACAAACTTGCGGGGATGACGGGTACAGCTGAAACAGAAGCTGGCGAGCTTTGGCAGATTTATAAATTAGACGTTGTGGTAATTCCTACCAACCGTCCGATTTTGAGAAATGACAAGCAGGATTTGGTTTTCAAAACCAATAGAGAAAAATACAATGCTGTAATTGAAGAAGTTGAGCAATTAACTGCTGCAGGAAGACCTGTTTTGGTGGGTACGACATCTGTAGAAATTTCTCAGTTGCTTTCAAAAGCACTTCAGTTAAGAAAAATTCCACATCAGGTTCTGAATGCTAAACTTCACAAGAAAGAAGCAGAAATCGTTGCAGGAGCGGGTCAGCCAGGAGTTGTAACCATTGCAACCAACATGGCAGGTCGTGGAACGGATATTAAGCTTTCAAAAGAAGTAAAAGAATCCGGAGGTTTGGCAATTATCGGTACTGAAAGACATGATTCAAGACGTGTTGACAGACAGTTGAGAGGTAGAGCGGGACGTCAGGGAGATCCTGGAAGTTCGCAGTTCTATGTTTCTTTGGAAGATAACCTGATGCGTTTGTTCGGTTCTGAAAGAATTGCTAAAATGATGGACAGAATGGGTCACAAGGAAGGTGAAGTAATTCAGCATTCTATGATTTCAAAATCTATCGAAAGAGCTCAGAAAAAAGTAGAAGAAAACAACTTCGGAACAAGAAAAAGACTTCTGGAGTACGATGATGTAATGAATAAACAGCGTGACGTAATTTACAAAAGAAGAAAGAACGCATTGTTCGGTGATCACCTGAAGTATGACATTACGAATATGATTTTCGATGTTGCCAATTCTATCGTTGCGAAAGGAAAAGCTACCGGAAGTTATAAAGAATTTGAGTACGAAATCATTAAAACTTTCACCATGGAATCTCCTGTTTCTGAGGATGATTTCAAATCGAAAACAGTGGCTGATCTTACGAACACTTTATTCAATGCTGCGCAGGAAGATTACAACATGAAGCTGAATCTGTTGAAAGAAAAATCTTTCCCAATCATTGAAAATGTATTCCAGAATCAGGGTTCTATGTTTAAAATGATTCAGGTTCCGTTCACGGATGGTATCAAAACAATGACTATCGTTACTGATCTTAAGGAAGCTTACGATTCTAAATGTGAAACCATGATCAATGATTTCGAAAAGAACATCACTCTTTCCATCATCGATGAAAACTGGAAACTTCACCTCCGTGAAATGGATGATCTGAGAAAATCTTCTCAGGGAGCTGTTTACGAGCAGAAAGATCCGTTGGTAATCTACAAGCAGGAATCTTTTCACTTGTTCAGCGAAATGATCGATAAATTAAACAAAGAAATTATCTCATTCTTATACAAAGGAGAAATTCCTGCATAAGAGATAAATTTCATTTTATACAAAAACCGTTTCTTTTGAGACGGTTTTTTTGTTATTTATTGAATATTAAATGTGATTTAAATATGACAAATATCAATTTTAAGATTTATTTAGAATAATTAAAAAGAATATATTTGCAGAAAATTAAGTCTACATGAATAAGCTATTAATTTCTGCTTCGTTGTTAGCAACGGTATTTGCTTTTGCGCAAGAAAACGACTCTATAAAATCAAATGATATAAATGAAGTAGTTGTACAGGGTTACATCACCAGAGACAGAGAATCTGTAAACAAAATGCCTTTAAAAGAAATTGAAAATCCGCAGGTTTACAATATCGTTAACAAAAACGTAATTAAAGAACAGGTCGTTACCAACTTTAATGACGCATTGAAAAATGTTACGGGTATTACAAGATTATGGGAATCTACCGGAAGAGGAAATGATGGTGGTGAGTATTACACGATGAGAGGTTTTTCATTACAACCATCGCTGACTAACGGCATGCCTTCATTAACAAACGGAACATTAGATCCTGCAGGAATTGAAACCATTGAGGCTATAAAAGGACCTTCAGGAACATTATACGGGGGAAGCGTAATTTCTTATGGTGGATTAATCAATGTCATTACAAAGAAACCATACCAACACTTTGGTGGAGAGGTAAACTATATCAACGGAAGTTATGGCCTAAACAGAGTTTCAGCAGATGTTAATGCGCCGCTCAGCAAAAACCTGTTTGCAAGAGTAAATGCTGCTTACCAAAAACAAAACACTTTTCAGGATGCAGGCTTCAACGAATCATTTTATATTGCTCCATCGCTTAAATTTGTTGCAAGCGACAGGCTTACATTTTACGTTAATACAGAAATAAAAAAGAGCGAATCTGCCAATGCGCCGATGATTTTCTTAAACAGAAATCTCCCTCTTACTTACAATTCTATTGATATATTCAAACAAAATTACAAGAACTCGTACACAAGTGATGATTTAACAATTAATAATAATACCTTCAACCTTCAGGCATCTGCAAATTATAAGATTTCAGATAACTGGACTTCGAAGACCATTTTCTCAAGGAGCAATTCTAAGACAGACGGTTATTACCATTATCTTTATGATCAGTCCAATGGGAAAGATTTTACTAGATTTATCGCCAATGTTGGTGGAGAAACCAATACCACAGGAATTCAACAGAACTTTGTTGGAGATTTTAATTTTGGAAATGTTAAAAACAAACTGCTTGTAGGTTTAGATTATTTCCAAAGAGATTTTATCCAAGGAGGAACAGGTTGGATTGGATATGGTGTAGTAGATATTGTAAACCAATCTGATACGAAAGCAAATTTATTAACCAAATCAGCTGTAGATTATGAACTAAGAAATGCCGGACAGGCAATTGGTCATGCTGAAGCAAAAATTTATAGTGCCTACGTTTCTGACGTTGTGAATATTCTACCAAATTTATCAGCAATGTTAAGCCTTAGAATGGATCATTTTACAGGAAGAGCAAGTGCATACGCCACTGATGATACAAAGGGTCAGACAACTTTTTCTCCTAAATTAGGTTTAGTTTATCAGCCTATTCCAGACAAGGTTTCTGTATTTGGTAATTACATGAACGGATTCAGAAATGTTGATCCTTCTACAATACAGGTAACAGACAATCTTGGAAATGTTTTAAGTAGTGAACTTCGTTACTTCGATCCGGAACACGCCAATCAATGGGAAGTCGGCACAAAAGCCAACCTGGCAGGAGATAAATTCTCAATTACAGCCAGTTACTATAGCATTAATGTGAAAAACAAGGTAATGGGCAATGGCCTTGATGTCAATCAGGGAGGTGAAGTTGACAGTAAAGGTTTTGAAGTAAGTGTACTGGGTAGTCCGATTCCTGGAATGAACCTTATTGCCGGATACAGCTACAACGACAGTAATGTAGTTAAAGGCGACCAGGGATATCCAGGAAACAGAACGGAAGATTCAGGACCTAAAAATCTTGTTAACTTCTGGGGAACATATAAAATACAGGAAGGACCTTTGAAAAACTTCGGAATTGGTTTTGGAGGTAACTCAGCAAGCAGATTTTATACTTTGAACAGAGGTGATATCGGAGCTTTCCCGTTACCAAGTTACATCATTATGAATTCTTCAGTATCATTTACAGAAGAGCGATACAGTATTATTTTAAAATTAGACAACATCGCAAACAAGAAGTATTTCTCAGGATGGTCTACAGTCACTCCTCAGAGATTAAGAACGCTTTCTTTAAGCCTGAACTATAAATTTTAATTAAAACAACACATCAAACCTCTGCCAAATTGCAATTGTAGTTTGGCAGATTTGTTTTAGTTTAAATCAATTCAATTCATTAATTGTATTTAATCTAAATAAGAATTGAAAATATTATCTTTGTCCAACTTATTGATTCATGAGAAAAAAACATCACCATAAAAAGAAACCCACCGCCTTCAAAAAATGGACTGGCAAGATGCATCTCTGGCTGGGAATGTCGGTTGGGCTTATTATTTTTATCGTTTCTATCACCGGAACTCTGTTTGTCTTCAAAGATGAAGTAGAGAACTTCACGAGGAAAGAAGTCATTTATCATAATGAACAAAATATTGCTCAAAAGCAGGTATTGCCTATTCGTGTTTTAGAGAAAATGGTTGATGAGCAGGTAAAAGAAAAATACAAGATCCATTGGGTCAACGTTCCTGTCGATAAAAAAATGTCTTATCAGTTCTACTGGTACGAGCACAATACCGAGGCATGGAATTATTTTGATGAATTTCCCATTTACAAATCAGCCTACGTCAATCCTTACACAGGGAAAGTTTTGGAAGTATTCGACGAGAAAAACGGCTTTTTTCAGATTGTAAAAACCATTCACTGGAGCTTTTTACTGAAGCAGGACTGGGGAAAATATGTCGTGGGAATTCCAGTGATCATCTTCGTCATTATGCTGATTTCAGGGATTATCCTTTGGTGGCCAAAAAACAAAGCCGCAAGAAAACAGAGATTTTCATTCAAATGGAAAAACATCAAAAGCTGGAAAAGAAAAAACTACGACCTTCATAACGTCTTAGGTTTCTACGCTTCTATCTTTGCTCTGATTTTCTCGATTACAGGTTTATTTTATGCCTTCTTTGTGGTTCAGGCTGCGATTTATTTCATTTTCTCCGGCGGAAATACCGTGTATCCTGATTTCTCCCATATCACAACAAAGGCACCGATCGAACTGAGAAACGAAACTACTTTAGACAAAGTCATTTCGACAGTTCATGCAAAATATCCAGAGTCGTATGGCTTTGCTATCGATCTCGGACATCCTCACATGGATGATCACGAGCACCCGAATTTTTCGGTTTTTGTAAAGCATCTCTCCTACTCTTACCACAAAAACAGCAGTCTGATTTTTGATGAAAACTCAGGCGAATTATTACACACCTACAATCACGAAGACAAGAACTTTGGTGAAAAAACCGTGGCTGCCAATTACGATATCCACGTAGGATCAATTTTAGGTTTACCAACGAAAATCATTGCATTTATTGTGAGTTTAATCTGTGCTTCATTGCCAGTGACAGGATTTTTAATCTGGTGGGGACGAAGAAAGAAGACCAGAAAAGCGATGTAAAGAATTTAAATAAATCAGGTTTACTGATTATTAATACAATCTTTTTTATAAATTTATTGCCTCGAAATTATACAATAAGAAAATGTCAGTAGTAGATTTGTCAAAACAGGTTGCATTAGGTATCGATATCGGTGGAACCAATACTAAATTTGGTCTTGTAAATCACAGAGGTCAGATTTTAACCAAAGGTTCCCTGTCAACCGACCAATACAGCACACCTGAAGAGTTTGTGGATGCGCTTTACGAGCAGATTCAACCCTTGATTGAAGAATATTGTGAGGCCGGAATTGAAGGTATCGGTGTAGGCGCTCCCAACGCAAATTACTACAGAGGAACTATCGAGCTTGCTCCCAATCTTCCATGGAAAGGCGTGATTCAGTTTGCAGACTTGATGACCGAAAAATTTGGTAAGCCCTGCAAAATGACCAACGATGCCAACGCAGCAGCGCTTGGTGAAATGATGTACGGTGCCGCAAGAGGCATGAGAGATTTCATCATGATTACCCTTGGAACCGGTGTAGGAAGCGGAATTGTTTCCGGAGGACATCTGATTTACGGCAGCGATGGTTTTGCCGGAGAATTGGGCCACACCATTGTAAAACCAGGCGGCAGAAAACACTGGAGCACAGGCTCCGAAGGCAGTCTTGAATCCTACGCATCAGCTACCGGAATTGCCATCACAGCCAAGAAAATGCGTGCTGAATTCCCTGATTCCATGTTGAATCAATATCCTGAAGAATCAATTAACTCTAAAACGGTTCACGAATGTGCCTTGAAAGAAGATCCTGTTGCGATAGAAGTTTTCAGATATACAGGTCAGAAACTGGGTGAGGCGTTGGCGAACTTCGTAATGTTCTCTTCCCCGCAGGCCATTCTTTTGTTTGGTGGAGTCATCAAAGCAGGAGATTTCATTTTAAAACCTGCCAAACTTCACATGGAAAGAAACCTTCTTCCTATTTTCAGAAATAAGGTGAGATTGGTTTTCTCTGAACTGGATGAAGCTGATGCTGCTATTTTAGGCGCAAGTGCATTGGTTTGGGAGAAATAATTTTAAATAAATTTAAATCATATAAGCATTCTTTCGGGGATGCTTTTTTGTGTAAACGATTCGATTGAAAAGAGATAGCGTTCCTACGGAACGCGCCATCCGAACAGATTATTTTTTCTACACAGATATTGCTCCTATGGAGCATTTTCAAACTCATGCAAATTGATTCCGAAATTCACCCGCATCAATCTTCCAATTCATCCGCATGATTTACTCAATTCATCCGCATGAATTCCTGAACTCACCCGTATGAATTTTTGATTGAAATTAAAACCTCTAAAATTCACACGTCTAAACTTATTAATTTACACGTCTGAATTCTTTAATTTACACGTCTCATTTTTTCTGATGGTCATTTTAAATCTTAATTATTTACCGAATCATACCTCAAACACATTCCTTTTGGCAAGATTTTTCCTAATTTTGATAGGCTTTTAAAAGCATTTTTAAATTTAAATAAGATTCAATAAAAAATGGATACAAATCAATTTGAACAAATAACTTTTGGCGGAGGATGCTTCTGGTGTGTTGAAAGCTGTTTCAATATGCTGAAAGGTGTGGAATCCGCAGTCTCAGGATATTCAGGCGGACAAAAAGACAACCCGACTTACGAAGAGGTCTGCACCGGACAAACCGGTCATGCAGAAGTGGTACAGCTTACCTACGACCCGCACGTAATTTCATATGAGCAGCTGATGGATGTATTTTTCTTCCTTCACGACCCTACGCAACTCAACAGACAGGGCAACGACATCGGAACCCAATACCGCTCGGTAATTTACTATAAAGACGACGCTGAAAAGGCTAAAGCTGAAAGGGCAATCGAAGTTTCTAAAGAGTCTGGAAGATGGAACGGAACTTACGTTACAGAACTTTCACCTCTCGAAAAATTTTGGCCTGCCGAACAGTATCATCAGGGATATTACAGTGAAAATCCTACGCAACCTTACTGCAGCGCAGTGGTCGGTCCCAAAATTCAGAAGTTTAAAAAACATTACGGAGAATTGGGATTGATTACAGAACAATAAAACAAATGCCGGTTGATAAGACCGGCATTATTTATTTTAAGGTTTGAAACATTAAGACAATTAACATTTAAGTTTGGTTAAGATGAAATTAAAATTCCTTAAGCAAACCGCTTAAATTTGCTTGCAAATTCTTAATACTCCTTCAAACCTCAACTACCTTAATGGTTAAGATATATCACTATTTTATTTCCACACACCCAACTCTACCGCCAGCATTTCCCGTTGGCTGAGTCTGGAAATCGTCTGCCGCGGCGTGGATAATCATTCCTTTTCCGAGAATATTTTTAGATTCGTCTACACAGTCGAGACACCACTTATCGGTTTTAAAGGTAAGTTCAGCATTTCCATTGGCATCGGCTGTAAGATTTCCAATATCTCCCATGTGAAAATGCTCGCCGCCCCATCTTCCGTGATCCATTTTTGAAGGATTCCAGTGTCCGCCGGTCGAAGTGGCATCGGGTGCAGAGCAGTCGGCTTTTTCATGCAGGTGTACCGCGTGAATTCCGGGTGTAAGATTTTTGGCTTTAATTTTCATTGTTACCTCTCCGCCTGATTCGGTAAAACTTACGGTTCCGGCAGTTTTAGTGTCACTCTTTGGCATAATGTCGTATGTTTTGCTGGCTCCGCAAGACACGGTGAACAGGGCAAAACCACCCAATAATGTAATTGTTTTTAAATTCATTTTATTAATATTTTATAGTGTTGAATAATTTGAAAATGAAAAAAATCTAAAACCATAAAAGTCTCACGACAAATCAAAATACCGTTCGGAGTTTAAAAATGACCGTTCAGTATATTTTAATTGAAGGCTTTTGATGAACTGTGTATTTTTACATCAAATTATTAGCCAATGAAAACTTTCAGCCTTCGCATCCTTATTTTAAGTTTAAATCTGATTTTTGCCTCAGCAACAGCCCAGATTAAAATTTCGGGAAAGGTAAGCTATAAAAACAAGGGAATTCCTCAGGTAAATATTACGCTGAAAGACACTTACGATGGCACCACAAGCGACAGCAACGGAAATTTCTCTTTTGAAACCTCAGAAAAAGGAAGTCATATCCTCCAGTTTTCTCATCCTAAATATATCGAGACTGAAAAGCCTTTGCAGATAGAAAATGAAAACATTCAACTTTCACTTGATATGAAAGAGCAAGTGAGCGAGATCGATGCCGTGGTCATCACCGCAGGTTCGATTGAGGCGAGCGACAAAAACAGGGCAACGGCACTGCTTACTCCATTGGATATTTACACAACAGCAGGAGCAGACGGACAGATTTCATCTGCTTTAAATTATCTTCCGGGTGTACAGAAAGTTGGCGAAACAGAAGGTCTTTTCATTCGCGGCGGTACGGGTTCTGAGGCTAAAATTTTTATGGACGGAAGCTTAATCAACAATTATTTTTCCAACTCAGTTCCGGGAATTGCAGGACGGGACCGCTTCAACACTTCACTTTTTAAAGGAAATATATTTTCAAGTGGTGGTTATTCCGCTTTGTACGGACAGGCACTTTCTGGAGCCCTGATGCTGGAAAGTGTGGATCTTCCTGAGCAGTCTTCTTACGATTTTGGTGTGGCTCCGATTTTCTTAAATGCTTCATTTCAGAGGGTAAATGATGAGAAAACCCATTCTTTTGGGGCGAGTGCAGGCTATTCAAATTTAAAACTGATGCAGGAAGTGTTTAATTTTAACACCAATTTTCACGAACCTCCAAGTGGTTTTAATGGAGACGCCAATTTTAGAATTAAAACAAAGTCCGGCGGCTTTCTGAAATATTACGGAATGTTCAGCACAGATGTCATGGGCGTGAAAATGCCCAGCCTTGAACCTGACTACGACCATTCTTTGGTGAATTTAAAAGGAAAAAACACTTTTCAGACCCTTTCTTACCGTCAGAAATTCGGCAGATATCTCTTAAATTTAGGAACATCATATTCTTTCAACCGTTCAGACCTTAGTTTTACAACAGAAAAAGAATCTGTACAGTCAGATGAAACCAGAGTATTGAATGACGGAAATTATCTGAACTTTAAAGCAGTTTTAGAAAGAAAAATCAACAGAATAAGTGCTGTGCGAGGTGGTTTTGAATTGAATCATGCAAACGAAGAGCTTTCGGTGCTCGATATTAATAAAAATTATTCAGACCTCATTTCTTCGGCTTTTGTGGAAACAGATTTAGGTTTCAGCAACCGTTTTTCAGCCAAAATCGGAGCGAGAGGAGAATATTCTTCTTTTCTAAAGGCCGGTAATTTCGCTCCCAGAGTTGCTTTAGCGTACCGACTTGCAAAAGACTGGACTACTTCCCTCGCTTACGGAATCTTCTATCAAAATCCTGAAAGCAGATACATCAATTCTCCGGCAAAACTGGGTTTTCAGCAGTCACAGCATTATATTTTCCAGCTTCAGGGCAATGTGGAAGGAAGAAGTCTGAGATTTGAAGCTTTCTACAAAAATTACGATGATTTGATAAAAGTTCAGAATGCTTTCAATATTCAGGGGCAATATCAGCCGGTGCAGACTGCCGTAAACAACAACGGAAATGGTTTTGCCAAAGGTTTA
This sequence comes from Chryseobacterium foetidum, assembly GCF_025457425.1. Taxonomy (NCBI): domain Bacteria; kingdom Pseudomonadati; phylum Bacteroidota; class Flavobacteriia; order Flavobacteriales; family Weeksellaceae; genus Chryseobacterium; species Chryseobacterium foetidum. The sequence goes on along the minus strand of NZ_JAMXIA010000001.1, from coordinate 2,133,325 downwards.
GAGTTCTTTTTCAGAGACAAAAAGACTTTCGAAAATATCGATTACTGGGTGAGCTACTCGTTTTTAGATTCGAAAAGAGATTTTCTGAATTATCCGATGAGTTTAAGACCCAATTTCGCTTCTGAACACACCGTCGCTTTAGTCGCCAAAAGGTTTTTTCCAAAACTGAAATTCGGAACCAATTTATCTTTTAATTATGCCAAAGGCCGCCCATACTATGATATTGTAAGAAGCAACGGCGAAAATATCATCAGAAACGAAGGCAATTTAAAGGATTTCAGTTCGCTTAATTTAAGTTTCAATTATCTGCCAAACCTCGGGAAAAAAGATTCGAAAGCGTTCACCATTTTTGTTTTAAGTATTTCCAATATTTTGGGGAGAAATAATATTTACGGATACAATTTTTCTTCCAACGGAAATTTCAGATCAGCAGTCGTTCCGCCTGTGAATACCTTTGTTTTCGTAGGAATGTTCATCAGTTTCGGAGTCGATAAAACGCAGGATGCCATCAACAACAATCTTTAAAAAAACAATTATATTTAACTTTAAAAATTTTACAATCATGAAAAAATTAATTTTAAGTTTTGCTTTAAGTTTAATAAGCTTAACGACTTTTGCACAAACCACTTACGAGAAAGTGATGGCTGATAAAATTGCCAAAATCGAAACCTCAAAAACTCCGGATGAGCTTCATGCTTTATCGAATGATTTTGTAAGAATTGCAGAGAAAGAAAAAGGGAAATGGCTGCCAAACTATTACGCTGCCTTTGCACAAATTCAAAAAGGAAGAACTCTGATGCGTGAAGGAAAAATGGATCAGCTTGATGCAGTGGCCGATACCGCTCAGAAATATGTAGATCTTGCCATGGCCGCCGACGCCAATAATTCTGAAATTTATCTGCTTCAGAAAATGATTTATTCTCTGAAAATGGTTGTTAACCCGATGGAAAGATACATGACATTTGGAATGAAAGCCGATGAGACGCTGAAAAAAGCAGAGAGTTTAAACCCTCAAAACCCAAGAGTGACGTTGATAAAAGCTGAAGATATGTATTTTACTCCGGCGCAGTACGGCGGAAGCCAGACCAAAGGAATTGAGCTTTTCAAGACCGCTTTGGAAAAATACAATTCATTTAAACCTAAAACTTCTTTAGATCCAAACTGGGGAAAATCTGAAGCTGAATACTTCATCAGCCAAGGGGCAGGAAAATAATATTTAAATTTGTGCGCAATGCTTTTCTAAAGCCTGTAAAATAATTATGAAACGTAAGAATTTTATCACGTTAGCGTGGATTTCGCTGGGAACATCAATGTTTTTCTTTTTTGCATTTACAGACGAGAAAACACTGGAAAACTTTCTGCTGACTGTGCTCATTTCATTTATGTACTCTTTCTTTTTGGGTGCAGGAAATGGCCTGATCAATGACTATCTCAACAAGAAATTTCCATGGTCTGAAGCGACTACAAAAAGAGCCATCATCAGCATTGTTGTAATTCTGATTGCGAATACAATTCTCGTTTACTTCTGCAACTACATGAATTTTGTCGTGTTTCAAAAGGCGGCAACGACTCAGCAGTATTTTAGTGGAAGGTATAATTTTATCAACTGGTTTACGATTAATGTTGCGCTCTTAATATCGGCCTTTCTTCATGCGAAAGGCTTTATGGATGAACTGAAAAAAACTTCCCGCAAAGAAGTGGTAGAACAGAAACTCATCGCCAAATCTGCCAACGCCCAGTTTGAAAGTTTAAAAAACCAGCTCGACCCACATTTTCTGTTTAATTCTTTAAATGTTTTAAGTTCATTAATCGATGAAAATCCGAGGCAGGCACAGAAGTTTACTGCTTCAATGTCAAAGATTTACAGGTACGTTCTGGAACAGAAAGACAAAGAACTGGTGACGGTACAGGATGAACTCGATTTTGCTAAAACCTATTGTGAATTACTGAAAACAAGATTTGAAGACAGCGTGGATTTTGTATTTGATGTGAACGAAAATGACCTCAGAAAATTTGTCGTTCCTTTATCACTTCAATTGCTTTTGGAAAACTGTATCAAACATAATTTCGCCACCTCATCGAAGCCTTTGATGATAAAAGTTTTTACTGAAAACGATTGTCTTTGCATCGAAAACAATCTTCAGGCAAGGGAACAGTTGAAAGAAAGCGCGGGAATTGGCTTGTCAAATATCGTTCAACGCTACGCTCTTTTAACCAAAAGAAATGTCTTCATTGAAAAATCTGAAGATTATTTTAAAATTAAATTACCGGTGCTCGCTGAAAAACCACAGATTGTAAGCGAAAAAACGCACGACGAAAACGAAGCTTATCAAAGAGCACGAAAAAAGGTAAAAGAAATGAAATCATTTTATGCAAACCTCATCTCCTACTGCATTGTGATACCTTTTTTAATTTTCGTAAATCTGTTTACGAGCAGAGAATATCTTTGGTTTTTGTGGCCAATGCTGGGATGGGGAGTTGGCCTGGCTTCACATGCATTTCAGGTTTTCGGGATAGGAAATGACTGGCAGGAAAGAAAAATTCAGGAAATTATGAACAAACAAAAAGACGGAAAAAATGGATCAGTTTAATCAAAATGACTTTCGGTATCAGCAGGCTAAAAAACAGGTAGACCGCCTTCGTGGATTTTACGGGCATCTGTTTTCTTACGTTGCTGTGAATATTATGATTGCAGTTTTTAATTATTACGACCTAAAACCTGGAGAAACTTATTTTCAGTTTAAAAATTTTATGACGGCAACATTCTGGGGAATTGGTCTTTTGATTCATGCATTGTTTGTATTTTTTCCGAGGTTCAGCTTTTTCAGAAATTGGGAAGAGAAAAAAATAAAAGAACTGATGAATAAGGATAATAAAAATGGAAACTCTTAGCGCTGTTTTTTATGCAGCTATAACCGTTTGGCTTGCCTCTGAAATCTATTACAAAAGAATTTTAAAGTCTGATGAAACGGCAGAAAAAAAGGATAGATCAACGCTGAACATCCTTTGGGTGGTGATTATGCCATCGGTTTTTCTCGGTGTGTATATTTCAAAATCAACAGCATTTAAAATTACAGATCAGCAATGGATATACTTTTTCGGTTTAGCATTGATTTTAACAGGTGTTTTTATCCGCTGGGTGATCATCCGCAGCCTCGGAAAATACTTTACAGTAGATGTCAGCATCCGGCAGGATCATAAAATTAAACAGGATGGCATTTATCAGATTCTGAGGCATCCGTCGTACAGTTTTGCTCTGCTCACATTTTTGGGTTTGGGTTTGTATCTTAATAACTGGGTTTCATTGTTTATCGTTTTTGTTCCGGTCTGTTTAGCGTTCAGATACAGGATTGCTGTGGAAGAAAAAGCTTTGATAGAAACTTTCGGAGAAGATTATCTCAACTACAGAAAGAAAACAAAAATGCTGATTCCGTTAATTTACTAACGTCAGTTTACTTCTAAAAAAATAATCCCGATTCGGCTGAGTCGGGATTTTTGCTGTTCAGTCGCCAAAAATGACCGTTCGGTTACATTAAGTTGAATTGAGGCTGTTTTCTGTTCTACATTTGTCTCAGCAAAAAACAAACAAATATTAATTTTTAAATTAAAACATCATGGAAAATCTTACTTACAACAAAGAAAACTTAGCTTACGAAAAAGCAGCAAAAAGAGTAAAAGATCTTAAAGGATTCTACGGAAATCTTGCTTCATACTGCATCGTTATTCCGTTTTTAATTATTATCAATATGATCACATCACCTCAACATTTATGGTTTTACTGGCCAATGCTGGGCTGGGGAATCGGAATTATCGCTCATGCTGTAAATACTTTCGGAATCGGAAAAGACTGGGAAGAAAAAAAGATTCAGGAACTCATGGACAGAGAAAAAAGAAGCTCAAAATCACTTTAAATAAAATTTAATAACAATTTAAAAATAAACATCATGGAATATCAAACTGCACAACAAAGAGTAAAAGAACTGAAATCATTCTACAAAAACTGCATGTGGTTCGGAATCGTAGCATTATTTATTTTCACCAGAAGATTTGTTAAATACGGAGATTTTACTGAAGCCATCTCTACAGGATCAATGATTCTGACAATCTGGGGAATTATCATTGCTGTAAAAGCTGTAAAATTATTTGTTCTGAATTCTGAATGGGAAGAAAAAGTGCTGCAAAACGAAATTAATAAAAGCAAAAAGCCGATTAATTTTTAAGAACAGAAAGATTTAATTAATTTTAAAGTTCAGATTTAAAACTAAAATCAAACCATGATCAGAACCCTTATCATCGAAGACGAAAAGCCGGCAGCACGAAAGATCGAAAGAATGCTCAATGAATTTCCGGATATCGAAATTGTCGGCAAAATAGAATCTGTGGAAGAAGGTGTACAGTGGTTTTCTGAAAATGATCATCCCCAGCTTATTTTTTCAGATATTGTTTTGGGCGACGGTGTTTCGTTCGATATTTTTGAAAAAGTTCCGACGAAGGCTTTTATCATTTACACAACAGCTTTTGACCAATACACTTTAAAAGCCTTTAAACTCAACAGCATCGATTATCTTCTGAAACCGATTATGGAGGAAGATCTGTCTGCAGCTTTAGAGAAATTCAGGTCATTTATTCCTTCAGGTAACGCCGTTAATTCTCATGAGATAAAGGATTTAATTAAAAAAGACAAATCTACCCTTTCCAGAATTCTCGTTAAAATCGGTTACAATCTGAAAATCGTTCAGACCTCAGAAATCAGCTGTTTTTACAGTGAAAATAAGATTGTTTATCTGCAGACTCAGGAACGCAATTTTCCAACAGATTTTACTTTAGATGAACTCACGGAAGTTCTTGATGAGCAGAAGTTTTTCCGTGTGAACAGACAGTTTATCATCAATTCAGATTACATTAAAAATATTCATACTTCGCCCAACTATAAAGTGGAATTAAACTTTCAGCCCGACGAGGAAATTACCGTGAGCAGAGAGCGTGTAAAGGATTTTAAAGACTGGCTTGTGGGTTAATTTTAAAAGGACCGTCTAACATTCATCATCCCACATCCAACATCCTAACATCCCGCACCCAACACCCAACGTCCACCACTATTTATAATCAATTCTGTTCGCTTCTGTATCTTCAAGTTGTTTGATAATTGAGGCTGGAATTTCATCGCTGTCAATCGGGAAACTTATTGAATCGGGAATAAAATTTTTTCTGTCTGCCTTCTGAAATATTTCAAAGAGAGCAATCGGCTCCTGATTAAAACTAATACACGTACTTATGAAATGCAATTCATAGAGCTTATATTCTGGATTTTTGAGTTTTTCCTTGATGTCTTTAATTCTTGAGATGAAATGTCTCTGGCGGATGAATGTGTTGCTGTTCATGATAATAAAAACATAATCGGAATACGCCGTGATTTTACCAAAATATTTGTGCCGGTCGCCGCCGCTTCTTTCCACATAATATTCGCCGGAAGTTTCAGACTTATAAATTTCTGTTGCGGAGCGCCAAATCCTGTCTTCCTTCGCCTGCAGAGGATTTTCGGGAAGATTTCTGTTGTAGGAATACCAGCAGCCGACGAGTCTGTCGAGCAGATCTGTGTTTTGTTTTACGTTGTTCATATCAATTCTCAGATCATTAAAATTGAATGATTCTGTATTTGAATTAATAAAATCAATGTAATTTGAATAGCCCAAAACTTTGACGATCGTACTCAATTTTGCCAGATTTGGTTTGCTTAAAACTGAATTTTCATTTTGCTTAAATTTCTTCAGTTTGTTGATGATCAGGTGTTCGTATAAATAATTCGAACCTAATAATTCGGGATTCTTTTTAATGGTTTTATTTTCATGATCAGCAGTGATCAGATCATTAAGTTCGTCGGCAATGTAAGACCACTCGGTTTTCGACACATCTTCCCATGAATTTTTCTTTAAAAAATGATGGCTTAAAAAATTCATCAGTTTCTCAAGGTGTGCAATGTCTTCTTTTTTCATCCCGTTATTTTATAAGACTAATTTAAGATTTTTTTAAATCCAAAAAAGATTTTTGTGGGACTTTTATATTTTTTAATCAAGGGACATTTGAGTAGAAAAATTAAAAGAAATAAAATGAAAACAAAAATGGTATTAAGAAACGAAAATCTTTGGCGAAGAATTCAAAGCTTTTCATTAGATGTTGAGAATGCAACATTTCCTTTCTCGAAAAAACTCGCAAAAGAGGAAAACTGGAGTATGGAATTTACCCAAAAAGCAATTGAAGAGTACAAAAAGTTTGTCTATCTCTGCTGCGTTTCCCCAAATGGTGCTTCGCCAAGCGAAACTGTAGACAAAGTGTGGCACATGCATCTTATTTACACTCAAAGTTACTGGGAAGATTTCTGTCCGAATGTATTAAAAAGAAACCTTCATCACCATCCTTCAACAGGAGGAAGTTCTGAAAACGCAAAACATCAGAACTGGTTCTCAGAAACTCTGGAAAACTATCGTGAAGTTTTCTCACAGGAAGCACCGGAAGACATTTGGAAACATCAAAACCAAAAAATCACTGTCCGAAAAAACTGGTTTCAGAAATTCAAATTCCTGTCTGCAGCTTCAGTCTTGCTACTGCTGATATCCTGCTCAGAAGGCTCCGGCGGAGTTTTTTTTAAAGTATTTGGATGGATTATAGGAATATTTATAGTAATAAATATTTTAGGAATGATCATCGGAAGTTCGCAATCAGGAAACAGGAACAAAAACAACGGTGGCAGTTCAGACGGTGGAAGCACCGGCACAAGTTGCAGTAACAGCTCATCTTGCAGCAGTGACTCAAGTTGTGGAAGCAGTTGCGGCGGCGGCGGATGTGGCGGATGCGGAAGCTAAAATTTAAAATAAATCAAGATGAAAAGTTTAATAATGTACTCAGTTTCATTGATTGTAAGTTTTGTCTGGCTTTATCTTTCACACCAAACTTTCAATCCCATTTTACTCAAAGGTCCGGATTTTCTGAAGTTTTATTTATTACTCCTGATGGTTTTCTATCTGATGATTTTTATCGGAAAAAGATTGAAAATCAACAACCGAAAAATACTGCTTTACTTTATGCTTTCGGTTTTAGCTTTAGGAATTATAAAATTGTTTAGAGGTTTATATTTAAATAAACCTATCGGATATTTACTAATGATTTTGATTACAGAAATAATTGTAATGATGGCACTTATTCAAATTCAATTCAACCATAAGTTGAAATAATCAAACTCCAATTATAAACAAACAAAAACCAGAAACAAAGATGCTTCGGGATTATTTATGTCTTATCTTCAATGATAATTAAGAGAGTTAAAATGGACATCGACAGGCTCAGTGCGACAACTCTAATACTAAACGCTTCTTTTTTCCTTCGGTGTCAGGCTGAGCTTGTCGAAGCCTTTTATCTTATTAAAAAGACGATTACAAATTAAATTTAAAATTATTTTAAATCGAAATCTGCCAAATCACCTGAATCTGCGTGAGTCTAAAAATTCTAAGAAATCACACCACTTCCAATCAGTTCATCCTCCAGATACCACGCTGCAAACTGACCTTCAGCAATAGCCGACTGAGGATTTTCAAATTCCATAAAAAAGGCATTTTCAAACTGATAGATTGTAGCTTTTTGAAGCTCCTGTCTGTAACGGAATCTTGCCATCACCTCCATCGATTCGCCATTTTTCAATCTTAAATCTTCACGAACCCAATGCAGTTCTGAATTATCAATTTTCAAAGCCTTTTTATGCAAGCCAGGAAAACTATGACCTTCACCTACAAAAATTATGTTATTTTCCATGTCTCTGGAAACGATAAAACACGATTCTTTATGTCCGCCAATTCCCAGACCTTTACTTTGTCCGATCGTGAAAAACTGAGCACCCTGGTGTTTGCCAATTACTTTTCCGTCGGCTTTTTTATAATTTATTTTTCTGCTTAAAAATTCCAGTTCATCCTCTTTAGATGAAAAAGCTGGAGTTTCTTCAGAAAATAAAGGTGAATCTTTAAAAATCTCAACAATTTCTCCTTCCTTGGGAACCAACTGTTGCTGTAAAAACTGTGGTAAACTTACCTTTCCGATAAAACATAAACCTTGCGAATCCTTTTTATCAGCGGTAACCAACTCCATTTCCCGCGCAATTTCTCTAACCTGAGGCTTTGTCAGTTCGCCAATCGGGAACAAAGCTTTAGAAAGCTGATCTTGATTGAGCTGGCATAAAAAATACGATTGGTCTTTGTTATTGTCTTTTCCGGCTAAAAGATGAAAAATCTCTTTCCCGTTTTCATCAAAGGTAGAATCTACTCTGGCATAATGTCCTGTTGCCACTTTATCAGCGCCAAGCGACATTGCAGTCTTCATAAAAACGTCAAATTTCACTTCTCTGTTGCACAAAACATCAGGATTCGGAGTTCTTCCCTTCTGATATTCATCAAACATATAATCAACGATTCTTTCTTTGTACAGTTCACTCATATCAATCACCTGAAACGGAATTCCAAGTTTCTGAGCGACCATCAGCGCGTCGTTACTGTCTTCAATCCACGGACATTCATCTTCCAAAGTCACGGAAGCATCGTTCCAGTTTCTCATAAAAAGAGCCACCACCTCGTGCCCCTGCTGTTGCAGCAAATACGCTGTAACACTCGAATCTACACCTCCGGAGAGGCCTACTACTACTTTCATTTATTCAATTTTACGAAACTCTTAACGGGAGTTCTTAGTTGAGCCGCAAAATTACGACAATCTCATTCGCAAAAAAAATGATATTTTTAAGGATTGATAAAAACGATAAATTGGCTGTTGGCTATCTGCTTCGGGCTTTTGGCTTTCGGCTTTTGGCTAAGAAATAATCAAACAAAATTTTGATTATTTTAATATTTTACCTTACTGATTATTTATTTATTTATTTATCAAACAACATTTTAGTCAGAAAATCTTTCTCACCTTTCCCTCTCGCAGGCGAATATTCCCGTCCGTAGTAAATAATCTGAAGGTGGAGTTTGTTCCAGACATCTTCTTTCCAGAGCATTTTTGCATCCCGTTCGGTTTCTACAACATTTTTTCCTGAAGTCAGTTTCCACTGAATCATCAAACGGTGAATATGCGTATCGACAGGAAATGCCGGAAAACCAAATGCCTGACTCATCACTACCGACGCGGTTTTATGACCGACGCCAGGAAGTGCCTCAAGCTCTTCAAAGGTCTGAGGAACGATGCCGTTGTGGTTTTCAAGAAGAAGTTCAGCCATTCTTTTCAGATTTTTGGCTTTGGTATTTGATAATCCGATTTCTTTAATCAGTTCTTTAATTTGAAACTCTTCCAGTTTTGCCATTCTCTGCGGTGTACCAGCCACGGCGAAAAGTTCCGGCGTTACCTGATTTACCTTTTTATCTGTTGTCTGAGCCGAAAGCGCAACAGCTACCATCAATGTGTAAGGATCCGTATGATCCAGCGGAATCGGAACTTCGGGATAAAGTTTCTCCAGTTCCTGCTGAATGAGTGCAGCTCTTTGTTTTTTTGTCATTTAAACTTTAAATTTGAGCAAAATTAAAAAATATGTTGAAAGCAGGAGACGCTTTACCAAAATTTGAAAGTGTAAATCAGGATGGCGAAACAATTAATTCTGAAAAATTCAAAGGTCAGAAACTGGTGATATTCTTCTATCCACAAGCGAACACGCCGACCTGTACTGTTGAGGCCTGTAACTTAAGCGACAATTATTCTGAACTGGAAAAAGCAGGTTTTCAATTACTTGGAATCAGTGGAGATTCTGTGAAAAAGCAGAAAAACTTTCATTCTAAATTTGCCTTTCCTTATGATTTGATCGCTGATGAAAGCCGTGGCATCATTGAGAAATTCGGTGTTTGGCAGGAAAAGAAAACATTCGGAAAAACGTACATGGGAATTGTGAGAACCACTTTTATCTTCGATGAAAATGGAATATGTACAAGAGTGATTGAAAAAGTGACATCGAAGACTGCTGCACAACAGATTTTAGAGGAAAACTAATATGATCATCCGTATTTAATCATAAAATCAGCCAGTAATTTTGTCATTCAGTAGGAATCTAAACTGCATAATTTTGAGTGTGTCGGGATTCCTACGGAATGTCAAATAAACTTTTAATGTTATTTGGTTTAATAGTCAAAAGTAGTTGGTGAAATTGCATTGCCGATAAGTACTGACAAATTATACAACTAAAAGACTTAAAACTTAGACTTACTGTTCTATTGGTAAACAAAACTTAACGTCTGCTTCAAATCAGGATGCAGACTTTTCGAAACCGGACAGTTGTAAGCAATTTCTTCAATAGTCTTTTTCTGCTCGTCAGAATACTGATCTTTGAAAATAAACTCGCATTTAATTTCGCTGATTCTTCGTGGATTTGGAGCCATCACTTTTTCAAGATTGCAGTATGCTCCATCGATGTTGATACCTTTGTCTTTACCTAAAATTGCAATAGTTGTAAGAGCACATTCTGCCAGAGAGGTTGCACACATGTCTGTTGGAGAAAACTTTTCTCCTTTCCCGTGATTGTCTGTCGGAGCGTCACTTTCTATGATTGATCCGGATTGTAAGTGTTCTGCGGAACATCTTAAATCTCCAAGGTAGGTTATTTTTGAAGTCATAATTTTTATATTTTTAAATGAGATGATATCTCAAAAATGAAAAACATCTTTCGCTTTATTATAAGCACTTTCAAAATTTAGTAAATTCAGTTTGTGAGCCGCTTTTTCTACGCTCATAAAGTTAATCACCTGCTCAGTCGGCATATTCCCTACCAAATCATCTTTTGCCATCGGGCAACCGCCAATTCCTTTAATTGCAGAATCAAATCTTCTGCAACCTTGATCGTAGGCAGCTTTTAATTTTGTGTAGGAATCTTCATACCGGTTATGAAAATGAGCTCCAAAGTTGATTTCGGCAAACTTTTGAGGAATTTCGCCAAATAACAAATTGATGGTTTCGATAGTTGCAACACCCGTGGTATCAGACAAAAGAATATTTTCGATTCCTATTTCCGAAAATCTTTTAGCCCAGAATTCCACATCCTCCAGTTTCCACATTTCGCCGTAAGGATTGCCGAAAGCCATTGAAAAATAAAGATTCAGACTGCGGTTTTCAGATTTTGTGAGCTCAAGAATTTTCACAATATCCGTGAAAGCTTCTTCCTGACTTTTATTGGTATTCCGGTGCTGAAAAGTTTCAGAAATCGAAAACGGAAAGCCTAAAATATCAACTGACTGATGTTTTAAAGCTTTTTCGGCTCCCCTGAAATTTCCAATAATTGCGGAAACTTTTGTGTTGGAGCGGGATTTATCTATATTTCCTGCAACCTCGGCAGAATCAGCCATTTGAGGAATTGCTTTTGGGGATACAAAGCTAAGACAGTCGAGCACATCAAAACCCACATCCATCAAAGCGTTGATGTAATCTATCTTTTTGGAAGTTGGTATAAATTCTCCCCAGCCTTGCATGGCATCGCGCGGACATTCTGTAAGAAACATTTCTATTTTGATTTTCTCAAATATAATAAAACTAAATAATTTAACTGTCTATTTCGAAATATCATAGAATCGATTGATTTAAAAGCATTTAGAATTCATATTTATATCAGCACATTTTAATTAAAAAGCCTGTTTTCCATTTTAAATTAAACTTAAAATCATTTCTGAAATCTTCAATTAATATTTAAATAAGATTTAGTTTAAGTATTTCAAATCAAAACAAGATTATTGATGATTAAATTTTAATAAATAATTTTAAAATCAAACCGATTTGGTAAAAGAATTGCAATAGACTGAAAAACGTTTAAAACCTTTGCGCCATGAACATTTCCTATTACGATTTCAAGAACTTAGAAAATCAGGATCAGTGCAATTTGGTATTGCACAACGGAAAAATTGTCAACGAAAGAATGATGAAAGACCTGAAATATACTTTGTATGAATTTTCAACCTTCACCGTAGAAGTGATGCACAATCTTTCCAGTGAGAAACTGGCAGTCATTAATGTTTTTCAGAATAGAGCGGCTTATGCGGTCTGACAAGTTTAAATAAGATTTAAAATATAGAGGAGGCAATTTGCTTCCTTTTTTTATTGACATGCAAGCATAATTGAACACATTTTTCGGGCATCCTGATTTTACGTTGTATATTTGTGAAAATTTAAAATCAATAATGAGTACGCTAGAATTTAATCAACTTTGGAAAGACAAATTACTGAACCGTTTTCTGACTTACGTAAAAATATACTCTACCAGCGACGCTGAAAGCGAGACAACACCTTCTACAGAAAGACAGTGGGACATCGCAAAATACATCACTCAGGAACTGAAAAATATTGGCCTTGAAGATGTTTCTATCGACGATCACGGTTACATCATGGGTTACGTTCCATCAAATTTGGAAAATGACAACCAGCCGACTATCGGTTTTATTTCGCATTACGACACTTCGCCGGATTTCAGCGGAGAAAATGTGAAACCTCAGGTTTGGGAAAATTATGACGGAAGTGATCTGGTTTTAAATCAGACCTCAAACTTCACTTTGTCGCCTTCAAAATTTGAAAGTTTAAAAAAATACATCGGTCAGACTTTAATAACCACTGACGGAAATACCCTTCTTGGAGCTGATGACAAGGCAGGTTGCGCGGAAATTGTAACCGCTGCAGAATATCTGATCACTCATCCGGAAATCAAGCACGGAAGAATTGCTGTTGGATTCACGCCTGACGAAGAAATCGGAAGAGGAGCACATAAATTTGATGTTGCCAAATTCGGGGCAGAATTCGCCTACACAATGGATGGTGGCGAAGTGGGCGAACTGGAGTATGAAAATTTCAATGCTGCAGGTGCAGTGGTAAAAATTCACGGATTGAGTGTGCATCCCGGTTATGCTTTCGGAAAAATGGTGAATGCGGCTTTGCTTGCTGCGGAATTTATTCAAATGTTGCCAGCTAATGAAACTCCGGCTACAACGAAAGGTTTTGACGGATTTTATCATTTGATGGATGTAACCGCTGATATTTCTGAGGCTAAACTTCAATACATCATCCGTGATCATGATGAAGAAAAATATGAGGCAAGAAAAAAATTCATGGAAGAAAAAATTGCAGAATTTAATCAAAAACATGGCGAAGGAACGGCTGAAATAGAAATTAAAGAGCAGTACCGTAACATGAAGCAGCAGTTTGAAGGGAAAATGCACATCGTAGATCTTGCCGCAAAAGCAATGAAAGAAGCGGGAATTGAACCAAAAATCAAAGCCATCAGAGGCGGAACCGACGGAGCGCAATTATCTTACATGGGATTGCCTTGTCCGAATATTTTTGCCGGCGGAATCAATTTCCACGGACCTTATGAATATGTGGCGTTGGAAAGTATGATGAAGGCAACTGAAGTGATCGTGAATATTGTGAAGGCATAAATTTTTAACTTACAACATACGAAACCCAGCAAATTTTGCTGGGTTTTTTCTTGATTATTGAGCTGCAGTTTTAAAATAGCCCCGCATCATCTTTGTCAATTCTCCTCCACCAATTACACATTTGTAATCTATGAAACCGAAAATACTGTCTTTCTTTTGATATTCTCTTTTATTCAGTTTCACTATTTGGTATTCAGGTTTTGAGTTGAAAAATTTAATTCCGCCTTTTAAAGTTTTAGGATCATAATCTTTAATGTAAAAATGTCCATTAAAAATTTTTATCAGAACTCCATTACTAATCATTCCGTCATAATTACTTAAAGAAATTCTTAAAGTATCATCTTCTTTTGTTGCCTTACATTTGTAATTATCAAACCTAAGCCAAAAATTTCGATGCCCTGAATTCTGAACTATATAAGCCGTTCTGGTTTTGCTTTCCATTTTTTCCTTTCTGAATAATCTTAGCTCAGGAAATTTTGAAAGCAATTGAATGGTATCATTATGAACTAAATTTTCATCGACAACAACTTTTTCATACGATGAAATCACTTTCTCTTTTTTGTTTTTACAACCCATAAATGCAAGCGAAACAAAAATCAGGAAAAATAATTTCATCATTGTTTGATTTTAATGTGGAATTTCCTCCGTCAAAACCTCATTGCCAGCTTTGTCAAAATAAATGCAGGTAAACTGATCTAGATCAACAATCCACTTCTCGACACCGTTTTCTGCGCAGTCTTTACAGAATTGCATATAATCGGTTCCGCCCTGCTGGTGGATCTTTAACTGCTTTTTAAACTGATCAGCATTAACTGTTTCGTTGATTTCCAAATCATCATATTTCGGTTGTGATTTTGTTTGAAAATCATTTTCGCCAAAGTATTCGGTGTGACTGTCTTTTACCCACGTTGAAAAGTTTTTCACCCCTAAACCTTTGATTTCCTGAATGTATTTTGGGAAATCTGCGCCCGATTTAACTTTGCTGTGAGCTTCTTCAATTTGTGATACTGTAAACATTTGTATTTATTTAAATTAAATTTAGATTTTTCTAAAGGATGGCAAATCTCGTAATTTTAAATAATATTTCTGTGAAAATTTCCGGAATTTTTTATAGGCTTGTCACTGATTGTGCCATCTTCAAAATGTCTGATTTATATTCAAAACATCTACTTTTCGCATAGAATATGAATACCTATTTCTGTTTTTTAGCCCAAAGCGCCATTTTTCTGTTTAAAACATCCAAAGGCAGACAACCCTGACTTAAAACTTCGTCATGAAATTTTGCCAGACTGAATTTTTGACCAAGTTCCTGCTCATATTTTTCTCTCAGCTCACGGATTCTCAGAGAGCCTATCTTATATCCTAAAGCCTGCCCCGGCATCGCCATGTAACGCTCAACTTCCGCCGTGGCTCCTGCCTCATCATAGGCAATGTTGCTCAGAAAATACGCGATCGCCTCTTCCCTGCTCATTTTTCCCGTGTGAAGTGCGGTATCAACAACCAATCTTACTGCACGCAGCATCTGATCGCTTAGGTAGCCCAATTTTTGGTAAGGATCAGTGTAAAGCCCAAATTCGGAACCTAAAGTTTCACAATAGTGAGCCCAGCCTTCGCCGTAAGCTCCGAGCCAGCCGAAACGCATAAATTTAGGCAAATTTGTATTTTCCTGCTGAAGAGAAACCTGATAATGATGCCCCGGAATGGCCTCATGAAGAAAAAGCGATTCCATGCCTGAGGTCACATTAAATTTTGAAGGATCCGGAAGCGGAATATAGAAAATCCCAGGTCTTTCGCCGTCCGGAGTTCCCTGGATATATTCTGCACTTGCACTAGCCTCTCTGAATTTTTCGGTCTGTCTGATTTCAAATTTTGTTTTTGGCGTGACGCTGAACATGGTTTTCAGCTTCGGAGTGATCTTGGCTAAAATCCCGTTGAAGGCCTTCAAAACCTCATCAGAACTTTTATAAGGCATTGCTTTGGGATCATTTTTTACGTGCGTAATAAATTCTTCAAGCGTTCCTGTAAAACCAATTTCCTGTTTTACTTTTTCCATTTCAGAACGGAGCATGGCGACCTGTTGAAGACCGGTTTTGTTGATTTCATCAGGGCTTTGATTGGTCGTCGTCCAGCTTTTTGCATAAAAAGTGTAGATTTTACCGCCATTCGGCAGGCTATTGTAACCATCAGTATCCCTAGCTTTCGGGTAATATTCTTTTTCAAGATAATTCCCTAATTTGGTGTAGGCAGGAATGATATTCTTCGCCACCGATTCGTGGAAAAGTTGGGTAAATTTAGCTTTCGTTTCTTCAGAAAACTCTTTAGGAAACTTTTTCAGCGGGCCATAGAAAATATTTTTTTCTGTGTCTGAGGTGATAATCTCTTCCGCTCTCATCTGTGGAATCATTTTGATGACCAGCTTTTTAGGCAAAACAATTTTAGCATTGATTCCTTCATTAAAATTATGAACCGCTGCATCTGCCCACGCCGGAAACTTTTCCATTCTCTTCAGCCAGTTTTCGTAATCTTTTTCTGTCTCAAAAGGCTGGCTTCCTTCCCCACTTCCCAAAAGCGGAAATGTAAGCGGCAATCCTCCAAACTGCGTAAAAGGAATATATTCAGGATGGAAATTGTAGGCTCCGATCTTATCTTTTAAAGTAAAATCAAGAACATCATAGACCACTTTTTTGTCATCCGGAAGGCTTTCGTAATCTACATTTTCCAGCTGTTTCTGTACCGATGTGTAAAAAGAAACTTCTCCGGAAATAAAATCTTTATCAATATTAATGGGCAACTGGTCGTTATACCTTGGATCTCCCTGCTGTGTTGCTTCCAAAGGATAAAGCTTCAGATACTGCTCATAATAGTTGGCAGCAATAGAATCTATATTTTTCGGGGTGACTTTGGTAAGCGGCGAATCTGTTTTCCGGCAGGAATTAAAAGCAGTTGCAAGGCCAATGCATAAAAGGCTTCCCAATACAATTTTTCGCATGATTAAAGATTTTTATATGAAAACAAATGTACTGATTCTATCGGAAAAGATTTGGTATCTAAAATTTTAAAAATAATTTAAAAAAATTTTTCACATTCAGTCAATTTTCTATCTTTGTTAAAACAATTAACATTCATACCATTACGGATCTTTTCTAAGAAATAATGAAAGGGATTTTAAAAATTTACCACCCGGACGAAACGCTTAAATACAATATCAATCATACTTATTGCAAAGCCGTTTACCTTAATCAGAAACATTTTTTGGAAGTAGAAATCACCACAGATGACAGTTTGGATCATGTGGAAGACGATTCTCTACAATATAACTTTCCTCAGATTTCAATGGAAGTTTTTGATTTTCCGATAGATTCCGGCGAGATTGAAGACAAAACGTTTGCTGTAAACGATTCAGACGAAGAATCCTACACAGAAGTTGATCTTTTTGATGACGAAGATGCTTATCTTTATGATAACGAACTTTGTTTTGAAAAAGACGAAAACGGCGAACTTCAATTGATATGGAAGGGTCATATCGATGATTTCTACACTGGCTCAGACAATCCGCTCCCGTTCAGGCTAAAATGTCTGCTCAAGCAAGATGAGATTGAGATAGACGAAGATTAAATTCAAATAATTTATAGATAAACCACAGCATTTCTCTTCATTCATTTTGAAGGGAAATTTGCTGTTGTTATATTAAAAGCTCATTTTTAAGCATTTTTTAAGATTAATATTGATAATATTCCTTTATTTTTGTCGTTTAAACTACTAAAAAATACAGATTAATGCTTGTAACAGAACTTACTCATGTTTTATTTGCACAGGTCGCAGCACCTGTAGTAACTGCAGAAAGTGCCGAGTTTTCATTTTGGAACATCATGTTTCACGGAGGTGCTTTTGCCAAAATCGTAATGGCAACCGTACTTTTGTTGGGTATATTTTCTGTCTATCTTTTCTTTGAAAGATTTTTCTTTATCAAAAGAGTGACTTCAAAAACAGATTCCAATTTTATGAATAATATTGAGGATTTTGTAAGAAGCGGAAAGATAGATTCTGCATTAGACTACTGTAAAACACAGAATTCGCCGGAAGCAAGAATTTTAGAAAAAGGAATTTCCAGATTGGGAAGACCGGTTTCTGACATTGTAAGCGCCATGGAATCTCAGGCGCAGGTAGAAGTTGCCAACATGGAAAAAAACCTGAATCTTTTGGCAGTAGTACCAAGTATTGCACCGATGCTGGGACTTTTGGGAACGGTAATCGGGATGATTATTGCTTTCTTTAATCTGTCTCACGCTGAAGGCTCATTCTCTCCTAAAACTTTATCTGAAGGTATTTATACGGCTTTGGGACAGACCGCAGTTGGTTTGGCTGTGGCGATTCCGGCTAACTTTGCTTATAACATTCTTTTGACGAGAATTGATAAATTTGTTTTGAATGCTCAGAATATGTCTGGAGAATTTTTGGATATTATCAACAAACCTTTATAATCTTTAAAGATGAAAATTCAAAGAAGAAATAAAGCCAATCCGGAATTCAGTTTAGCAGCGATGACAGATGTTATCCTGCTGATGCTGATATTCTTTATGATTACCTCATCGGCGGCCAATCAAAGCTCGATTGATGTGAAGCTTCCGAAGGCAGATACTGCAACAGACAATACGCCAAATCCGCTTACGGTGACGATCAATGCGGAAGGAAGTTATTTTGTTGATGACAAACCAGTTCCGAGAGAGCAGGTAGAACAGACAATTGTAACCCTTCTGAATTCGAGAGACGGAAAATCTTTTACCATTCGTGCAGACGAGAATACGATGCATAAAGATGTGATTTTTGCCATGGAAATCGCAGAAAAACACAAACTGAACATTGCAATTGCGACGGTGAAGGAAAATTAATTTTACTGATAAAGTTTTAAAAAAGAAAAATCTGATTAAACTTAAATCAATATTATTTAACTAAATTACAATTCAGACATCAAAAAAAGAGTTGAATTTAAATTAAATAATTTAGAAATCTTTTAAGTTAAACAACTGATAATGAGAAGTCATACATTAGACAATAACGAACACAACAAAGACCGGATCAAAAGCGGAATTCTATCGGTTTTGATATGGTCTGCGATTCTGCTGTTTGTTTTTATCTATAAACTTAAGCCTACCGAAGAAGAGAAGAAACCGGAGATTATCACAACGATGCTGGTGAATTTCGGTGACAACAGAAACGGTGACGGTTTTGAAGAACCCGCTCCACAGGAAGGAAGTCAGGCCGCCAAAGCTGATGAAACTACAGCCGAGCCGCTGGAAAGCAAAACCGAAACTAATACAGTTATTAAAACTGAACCGAAAGCGGAAAGCAAAAAAGCCGACGTCAAGGAAAAAGCAGTTTCCGGAAACGACAACCGTAAAGTTGCCAGAAAAGACGATGCAAAAACGAATACGAAACCAGCCAGCAGCCCGGTAAAAAGTAAAACCAAAGGTGGCGCAGTCACTTCCAACAGCAAAACCGGAAACGGAGACGGTCAGGGAAAGAATATTTTTGGTAAATTTTTGTCCGGTAGAGGCGACAAATCTGGTAACCAAGGGGATGGAAAAGGTCCGGGGAATGCAGGAGATCCATTAGGAGGTGACGGAAATGGCGACAGTAAAATAGGAATTGACAGAAGCCTTACCGATTATATTCCCGGAACAATGGGACGTGGAGGTGCTCAGCCAAGCCACAAGTGCACAGCCAGCGGCTCTATCAGAATTTCCTACACTGTGGATAAAGCAGGAAATATTATTTCCGCAAGACGTTCTGGTGGAATTTCAGACCCATGTGTTGTTCAGACATCTGTTGCATGGGTTAAAAAATATGTGAAAGCCGAGAAATCAAGCGTTTCTTCTACCGGAACTTACAATATTACATTCTAAAAATAAAAAGCGCTTGCTCAAGTGCTTTTTCATGTATCAGAAGTTTCTGTAATCTTCTGTTTGTAATCCTTACCCTCTTTCGCAGGAGATTATTTACCTGCAATCTCACTAATTCTGTTAATAACCGGAAGTGCAAAAATGCCGCTGGTCTGTAAATAAAGCTCGTAGAAAGTTTTTGCTTTGTCTAAAAAATCATTATTAGCCAAAACCTTTCCATTGTAATAAAAGAGATTTCCGAGCATTTCGTAGTAATCTTTATGATCTCTTTCCTGTCTTTCTTTTACGATTTCAATCACTTCCTCTTTTGGTTTTGCCGAAAGCTCTTCAAAATCAAACTTAAAAATATCTTTCATCAAAGAATCGAAATCGAGTTCTTTCTGCATTAAACTTTCTTCAGGTTTGTCTAAAATCAGTTTTTCTAAGGCTTGAGATAGCTGGCGGATGAGTCTTAGGGTGAATTCTTTGTCGGTAATCATTGTATGATCTATTTTTGATTTAAAAATTTAGATAATCTTCTGTATGGGTTAGTTCACTCCATCTTGCAGAGAGAAATTTGGCATAGTTTGAAGGTGAAAGCCCATAGGTTCCAAGAGAGTGCCCATCGTTGACTTCAACCAGAATAGTTTCATTGTTTTCATTTACACCAAAATCTAAAGCGTATGCAGCAGGTTGAGTTGTGAAAGCTTCAATTGCGTTTCGCACTGTATTAATATCAATTTTCGTATCCCAATCTCCTTTATATCTTCTTATGTCCAAAATTTCTTTATAACGAATGAAGCATCTCCATTCTGTTTTAAATTCAACAAGTTCTGAACATAAAACTTCAATGTCTTTATCCTCAAAGATTAATCCAACAAAATCTAATTCATTGTTAACTACTTTTCCGGCAAATAATTTTGTTTCTGTTTTTGGTTTTACAAAAATATTCCAATTGCCTTTTTTGTATACTTCATTGATGGTTGATTCCCAAACTTTACGCTTCAAAAATGACAATAATTCTTCAGGATAATCAATTTCTTTATCAGGACGAAGAATGTTTAAGTTTTCAATTCTTTTTCTCACATTTCCGATTCCGCCAACAATTATATCTTCCGGATTTTTATCCACAATCTCGTCAACATCGAAAAATTTTTCCACCTCAAAGCCAAAATTCTTAAAGCCTTCATAAGCGATATAAGCATTGACATTGTAGAATTCTCTTGATTTATCCGTTTGAATATAAACTTTCATCTTAATACTTTAAGCAAAAAACAAATAAGCCAATCCAATCGCAGTAATCACACCCACCAAATCAGCCAAAAGCATAGCAACAACCGTGTATCTCGTATTCTTCACGGCTACGGCTCCAAAATAAACTGCAATCACGTAAAACGTCGTATCTGAACTTCCCTGAAGTACTGCTGCCAGTTTCCCCTGAAAGCTGTCTGCTCCGAATGTTGCCATCGTGTCGACCATCATTCCTCTTGCTCCCGAACCGGATAAAGGTTTAATTAAAGCAGTCGGAAGTCCGTCAACAAATCGTGCATCGAGATTTGCGGCATGGGCAACCCATTTCATTCCATCAATAATTACATCAAAAACACCGGAAGTTCTCAGAAGAGAAATTGCAATCAACATTCCGACTAAATAAGGAATGATTTTTACGCAGGTCCAAAATCCTTCTTTTGCTCCGTCAATAAAGGCGTCAAAAACATTGATTTTTTTGTAAACAGCTCCAAGAACGATGGCTAAAAAGATGAAAAGTATCAAACCATTGCTCAGAACTTTGCTGAAATCATCGAGTTCATCTTTGCTCAGCTGAACCAGATAAACAACCAGAAGACCTATTAATACTGAAATTCCGCCAACATAGGCAAGAACGATGGGTTTTAAAAGATTGATCTTTTGGTATAATGATACGATAATCATTGCCGCCATAGTTGCTGCAAAAGTCGCAATCATGCAGGGAAGGAAAATGTCGGTAGGCGTTTTTGACCCCATCGAGGCCCTGATTGCAATGATGGAAACGGGTATCAAGGTCATTCCTCCAGCGTGAAGGCAGAGGAACATAATCTGCGAGTTGCTCGCTGTGTCTTTATTTGGATTTAAAGTCTGAAGGCTTTCCATGGCTTTTAGTCCGAAAGGTGTAGCAGCATTATCCAAACCTAAGAGATTGGCGCTGAAATTCATCAGCATGTGTCCAAACGCAGGATGGTTTTTTGGAATTTCAGGGAAAAGTCTTGAGAAAAATGGTTGAATAAACCTGCTTAACAAATTAATACCGCCAGCTTTTTCCGCAATACTCATGAATCCCATAAAAAGTGTCATGATTCCAATAAGTCCGATGCAGATTTTAACTGCCGTTTCTGAAGTTCCGATCACGCCATCCGCTTCCTGAACGCGGTAAACTTTTACGTCCTGTTTTAAAGAATCGGTTTTGTAATGAATTCTGTTGTCAGCGAAATCATTTTTCTTCATCAGGCTGTCTCTCACGATTGGAGAAAGTGTACTGATGTTTTGAGTTGCCACCTGTACTGTGTCGCCGCCTTTTCCAACCACCATATCGTTGAAAATGGTTTTGTAGTGGCTTGACGAAATGTATTTTATACTTGCAATGGCAATGGCGATAATAATAAAGGCCGACCAAATTCTGCTGAGAACCATTTGATTAAATTAATTGTTTAAACTTAGTTAAAAAAACTTCAGATTGCAAAAAGGGATGAAATATAATTTCTGTTGACGTGAAGAAATTCCCAGAATGATTGTGAATAGTGAACATAAAAGTTATTTTTCATCCAAATAAACCAACTCGCCTGCAAAATCATCATCCAAACTTTTCAAAACCTTGGCGTTGGCGGTCTTCTTTTGAAGTTCTTCAATAAAGAAATTTTTCTCAAAAAACTGGCGGTGAATTCCAGGTAAAAGTTCCATGAAGTAGTCCATTCCTATTTTGTTGTTGTGGAGATCCATTTTGGTTTCCAAAGGTTCGTTGGGAAATAATTCTTCGTGCAAATCTGTAATTTTTTTGCAGAAATTCAATGCTTTTTCGGGCGAGGAAATTTTGCTGCAGTACATCATGATCAAACAGCACCAAAATGCGTGTCTGAAAGCATTTCCTTCCCCGTTTTTAGATGCCGTTTTAGGATAGAGTTTTTGTGCAATTGAAAATGCTTTTACCGTCGCGTAAAAACTCATGACAGAAAAAAGAGGATGCGGCAAAACGGCCGATGAGAGTTTAAGAATCTTCTTAAAACTCATGCTTTTTATGGTGTTGAAAATTACTTTAAAAGTCCTCATAGGTTGGCTTTGGGCAAATGGCTAATTGCTTTTGGCTTTAAATTAAGCTGTTCAGATTAAAAATTGAGATCTATAAATCTCACCGATATTTAAACAAAAATCTCTCCCGAATAGAGAGAGATTGTATGATGTTTAGTTTAAAACTTAAGCTTTTACGGCTAATAAATTTATTGTTTTGGAAACCATTTCTTTGATCTCGGTTCTTTTCACGATGAAATCTACGAAACCTTTTTCCTGCAAAAATTCTGACGTCTGGAAACCTTCGGGTAAGTCTCTACCAATCGTTTCACGGATAACTCTTGGACCTGCAAATCCGATCAGTGCTTTTGGTTCAGCCATGATAATGTCTGCGGTCATTGCAAAAGATGCGGTAATTCCACCGAAAGTTGGATCACAAAGGTAAGCAATGTATAAAAGTCCTGCTTCTGAAAGCTGAGCCAGTTTCGCCTGTACTTTTGCCAACTGCATCAGAGAATACGTTGCTTCCTGCATTCTCGCACCTCCAGACTGACAGATAATCATGTACGGAAGTCTTTTTTCGATACAGTAATCAATCGCTCTTCTGATTTTTTCACCCATCACAGAGCCCAAAGATCCTCCGATGAACGCAAAATCCATACATGAAACCACCATTTCGGTTCCGTTTACGGTTCCTACTCCGTTTCTGATCGAGTCGGTAAGTTTTGTTTTGGCTTTTACTTCTTTCAGACGGTCGGTGTACGACTTGGTGTCCTTAAAGTTGAGCATGTCTATACTTTCAACATTCGCGTCAAGCTCAGTGAATTTTCCTTCGTCAAAAAGAATACTGAAAAACTCAGCACTTCCGATTCTTACGTGAAATCCGTCTTCAGGAGATACGTAGTTGTTTTTCTTCAGTTCTTCATGTTCCACCACTTTTCCTGACGGAGTCTGATGCCAAAGCCCTTTCGGAACATCTTTTTTCTCGTCGGTGGAAGTGGTAATATTTTGTGCTTTTCTTTTAAACCAGTCGAATGCCATATTGTTGATTTGAAATTATTGATTTGAAATTTGAAATTCGGGTTTATCGGGAAATTTTCATTTCAGACAATCTCAAATTTCAAACCTCAAATCTCAAATTAATTTATTTTAAAGTATTTACGTTATTTAAATCTTCAAATGCCTGAACCAATCTCTTAGAGAAAGTTTCTTCTCCTTTTCTGATCCAAACTCTTGGGTCATAGAATTTTTTGTTCGGCTTTTCTTCGCCTTCAGGGTTACCGATTTGAGTTTTCAGATATTCTACGTTGTTTACCATATAATCTCTGATTCCTTCTGTGTACGCAAACTGAAGATCGGTATCGATATTCATCTTAATTACCCCGTAATCAATCGCTTCTCTGATTTCTTCTAAAGTAGAACCTGAACCACCGTGGAATACGAAATTAATCGGTTTGTCAGCAGTTCCAAACTTCTCCTGAACAAATTTCTGAGAATTATCAAGGATTTTCGGAGTTAAAACTACGTTTCCTGGCTTGTAAACACCGTGTACGTTTCCGAAAGCGGCAGCAATCGTGAAGTTATCAGAAACAGCTTTTAATTTTTCATAGGTATAAGCTACATCCTCAGGTTGAGTGTATAATAAAGAGTTATCAACACCAGAGTTGTCTACACCGTCTTCTTCACCTCCTGTTACACCGATTTCAACTTCAAGAGTCATCTGCATTTTTGCCATTCTTTCGAAATAATGAGCAGAAGTCTCAAGGTTTTCTTCCAAAGACTCTTCAGAAAGATCCAACATGTGAGAAGAGTAAAGAGATTTACCGGTTTGCTTGAAGAATTCTTCGTTAGCATCCATCAAACCGTCGATCCAGGGCAACAGTTTTTTTGCAGCGTGATCGGTATGTAAAATAACTGTAGCTCCGTAAGCTTCAGCCAAAGTATGAATATGTCTTGCTCCAGCGATACCACCTAAAATAGCTGATTTCTGAGCGTCATTGCTTAGTCCTTTTCCAGCGTTGAAAGATGCTCCACCGTTAGAAAACTGAATGATTACAGGTGAGTTTAATTTTGCTGCAGTTTCCATTACTGCGTTCACGTTGCTCGAACCGATTACGTTCACTGCAGGCAATGCAAATTTGTTTTCTTTAGCGTACTGAAAAATATCTGTAACTAACTGACCTGTGGCAACTCCTGCCGGAAAAATTCTGCTCATGTTTACTTTTTATATAAAATTAGGGTATGTTTGAAAAATTCTTGTAAAGGTAATAATTTTTAAGAAATTACTAGTTTCTTTTATCGCGACCCCAAAGTAGCTTCTGGCGGATGGTTTCGTAGAAACTTAAATTGTTCGGCTGCACGAGTAAAATCTGAAATTCTGCTTTTCTGATGATAATTTCCTTATCGGTTTCAATATGAATTAATCTTGAATCCAATGAAAGTGAATATTGTGGTACACGACTTTCCACTTTAAATTTGATCTCTACAGTATCGTTTACAACCAAAGGTCTTACATTTAAATTATGCGGAGCAATGGGAGTAATCACAAAATTTTCGTTGTTTGGAGAAATAATCGGTCCGCCACAACTTAGAGAATAAGCTGTAGAACCCGTTGGCGTAGAAACAATGACGCCGTCGCCCCAGAAAACATTTAGAAATTCATTATTGATATAAGAATCTACCGTCACCATGGATGTCGTTTCTTTTCGGGAAATCGTCACATCATTTAAAGCATACGGGAAAAATTCGTCGGATTTTGGTGAAACCACTTCGATCACCGATCTTCGGCTGGTTTTTACATCACCTTTTAAAATAGAATCGAGTTCTTTGAAGGCTTCCTCTTTGGTAAAACTTGCTAAAAAACCCAGTCTTCCGGTATTTACACCTACGATGGGAATTTCAAGGTCTTCAATGAAAGTCAGGGAATTAACAATCGTTCCGTCGCCTCCGAAAGTGAAGAAAAGATCCACTTTTTTCTCGATAAGATCCTGTTTGTTGCCAAAAGTCTCAAATATTTTTGAAAATTGAAGCGCCTCAGCCATTTCGTCAAACAAAACAGATTTTACGCCTCTGCTTTCCAGTTCAGAAATAAATTTGCTTAAATATAAAAAAGTATCAAGATCTTTTTTCTGAGAATATATGGCTGCCTTCATATTATATTTCGATAAATTTTTGTAAAAAACCTAAGCGGTCTTTGAAGAGGTCTGTTTTCTCATCAGAATAGTATTTTTCTACAATTCGGTAATCATAACGGTCAAAAGTAGCATCGACTGAAGCTAAATTTTCGTTGCTGATTTTAATGGTGATGTGAATAAATTCGTCTGACATAAAACTGATAAACCCGCCGTAGAACTTAGAATTGTTGCTCTCGACAATGTTGGCAATTTCGGTCATTGAATATTTTCTTGCCGGAGTTTCTATCGTTAAAATAGCACCGGTTTCCGAAAACAGAGGGTATTTTGAAAAAGTCTGGAAAACATCATCACAACAGATATAGCCCAGATATTTTTCGTTTTTATTGATCACAGGAATCACGTTGGCATTGAATGTGTAAAACAACCGGATGCTGTCCATGATATTATTATCCTCCAAAATGGCGAAGCGCTCGATCTGATGTTCGAGGTTTTTTAAAGTTCCTTCTTCTTCATAAAGAAAGTCTTTGGCGATGGCTCCGTAAAAGTGGTGTGATTTTTTGATGAAAATATGCGTATATCCAAATGCTTCTAGGGTTTCCCTAGCCGATTCGATGGAGTCAGTCAGATGAAAACACGGAAAATCTTTTGAGATATAGTCCTTGATAAACATTGTGCTAATTTATAAAATTAAAAACGAAACCTTCCTGCTTTATTGCAGTTTTTTTTCATAAAAATAAAAAAAGTGAAATAAAAATTTGCCCGTAAAGAAATTTGAAGTATCTTTGTCGCCTTTCATTTTTACTTTTTATTAGATTTATTTCAAACTGCACTGTCTTTTGACGGACGCAGTTTTTTTATTTTTAGATCATTTGTAAACTCCCGACTCAAAAATCTGTGACTAACAGAATTTACATTAATTTTTCAGCAATCATGATTTTCGTAATTGAGCTGATCCATTTTGTTTTCAAAATTTTCTTTTTCAGTTTTGGTCATGTTAACCTCTTTGAATACGGCTTTAAACTGTTTTTTACCATCGGGGCTCACCCACAATCCTGTAAAGTTTTTGCCCTCTTTCTTCAAAATCAGTACACCGGTAAACCGATATTCTACCATTGCAAATTGATTGGCCTTGTTTTCTGTAATGTCGAGCTGCAACCAATTGCTCACACTATCATATTTATACATCGCGGTATAATGCAAATCTGCCGTACACTCATTGTCCTCACTGATAATAAACATCGTTACGGGCATTTTCCCATCAATACTTCCTTTGTATAAAGTTGACTTTCTGTTTTGCGCAGAACTAAAACTGACGAAAAATAGAAGTACTACGAAAGTGGCTATTGCGTTTTTCATTTAATGAAAATTATTCTTGATTAAATTGATTTACTTAAAAACTGTTTTAAAGTGCTTTTGCAAACTCCCACATCACAATTCCGCCACAGACACTTACATTTAAAGAATGCTTCGTTCCCAACTGTGGAATTTCAATAAAAGAATCAATGTTCTGAAGCGCTTCATCGCTGATTCCTTCTACTTCATTTCCTAAAATGACGGCGTACTTGTTTGTTTTATCGATGGTAAAATCAGTAATCATAGTGCTGTTGGTGGTCTGTTCGATTCCCACCACTTCAAATCCCTGACTTTTTAAATCATTGATTGTGACATTAATATCTGATTCATGTGACCAATCAACACTTTCGGTTGCTCCCAGAGCAGCTTTGTGAATTTCACGGTGTGGCGGCTGAGGAGTAATTCCACATAAAATAATTTTCTGAACCAGAAAAGCATCTGCCGTTCTGAAAGTCGCACCCACATTGTGCATACTTCTGATATTATCCAAAACTACTACCAAAGGAATCTTCTCAACCTTTTTAAAAGTTTCAACATCAATTCTGTTGAGTTCTTCCAGTTTTAATTTATTGACCAAAATAATTTGTTTATTTCTTATTACTATTTACGAATTCTTCTTTCTGAATGGATTTAAAATTCCATTTCAAATTTTTCAGCATTTAAGCTAACATTTACGAAACGCTTCGACAGGCTCAGCGTGACATCTCTAACAAAAAAAGTTTCACAGTGTCAGGCTGAGCTTGTCGAAGCCATCAATTTTAGTTGCATCGCATATTAACTATTCTCTTGCACCCATTATCTGATGCACATTTCTCTCAATATTCTGCGCAATCGTCTCCATCGGAATATCATTTTCATCATTATTAAAAGGATCTTCAATTTCCTCTGCAATCAGTTCCAGACTCATCAACACATAATATACAAAAACCGTCAGCGGAATCATAAATAATCCAAGATTGATCACATACGCAATCGGCAGAGCCAAGACATATAAAATAATGAATTTCTTTATAAATGATGAATAAGAATAAGGAATCGGTGTGTTTTTAATTCTCTCACAGCCGCCACAAACATCCAGAAAACCGGAAACCTGTGTGTCTAAATACAACATTTCAACATCCGAAATTTTTCCTTCTTTCTTGAGTTGATATAATTTCTCAGTAAGCTGAATCATCAGATCATTGGGTGCGTGATTTTTTAATGAATTTTTGATTTCCGAATAATCCTCATCCAAAGCGAGCCTCGTCGATTCCTGAGAAAGATGTTTTGCTAAAAGATGCGGGAAAAACTTTAGATATTTTGAAATTTGATCAGCAGATTCTCTGTCTTCTTTAAGAACAGTATTGATTTTGATGGCAAAATTTCGGGTATCGTTCATCAGTTTTCCCCACAGTTTTCGTCCTTCCCACCAACGGTCATACGCCGTATTTGTTCTGAAAACCAAAAGCAAAGACAACACAAAACCCAATAAAGAATGAATCATTCCCACATTGCTGACCTTCGATTTTGACGTTAAATGTAAATATTCAATTTCCAAATACTGGATTCCGTAAGAGTATACTGCCATCAAAACCATCGTCGGAAACAAAATTTTCAGCGTATCACTTCTGTGCAAGCTGATGAGGATCTTCAGGAAATTTTTGGTGTTGTAAACTCTCATGGTTTGTGTGCTTTCTGCAAAGATAAAATATTCGGTTTATTGTTTCGTGGAATTTTAAAGTTAAATCTCTCCATTCGGATGAAGCTGACAAGCAGATTTTTTTTGTTATTATTATGCCACGAATGCACGAATTTTTTATCACTTGTTACTGAAGTTGTAATCTAAATAACTCGTTATTTATTAAATGATGAGTATTTAAAATTGTATTTCCTTGCTAAATGAAATGCCATTGTTTGTCTTAAAAGAGTAATTCAATTTAAAACTTTGTATATCCTTGCGATAAATCGCCGCAGGTATGAATAAGAAATTTAATGTAAATAATTAAATAAAAGTAGTCACAGCCGTTTCACTATTATTCGAAAGAAAAATTTAAAAATATACAAATCAATAATATTCGTGCATTCGTGACAATTTTATTCACAATCATCCGTGCAAATCTGTGAAATCTGTGCGAACTATTTTCACTCCGAAATTTTCCCAAATTTCAAAAAAACACTATTTTTATTTTTCATTAAATACAAAACAGATGATTCTCGAAAACGTAGATGTTGTCAGCGACATCAGCAAAGAAGATTTTCAGGAAAATTATTTCAAAAAACAGAAACCACTTCTTATAAAAAACTACGCAAGCAGATGGGAAGTTTTCGAAAAATGGAATTTTGATTTCATTAAAGAAAAAGCGGGCGAACAGGAAATCCCACTCTACGACAACAAACCTGCTGATGCCAGAAAAAGTTCGGATGCTCCGGTTGCCAAAATGAAAATGAAGGATTATATCGACACGATAAAATCTAAACCTTCTGATCTCCGTATTTTCTTTTACATTATCACAGATCGGCTTCCTGAATTGCTGAAAAACTTTACATATCCAGATTTGGGAATTAAATTTTTCAAGCGACTGCCTACTTTATTTTTTGGAGGAAGTGAGGCTCATGTTTTAATGCATTACGATGTTGATTTGGGCGATTTTATGCATTTTCATTTTGAAGGTAAGAAAAGAATTTTGTTATTTGACCAGAAACAGTCGAAGTTTTTATACAAAGTTCCGCTGTCAGTGCACACGGTTTACGATATTGATTACGAAAATCCGGACTACGAAAAATTTCCGGCTCTGAAATACGCCAAAGGCTTTGAAATTTTCATGGAGCACGGCGATGCGCTCTTCATCCCCGGTGCATTTTGGCATTTCAACAGATATCTGGAACCCGGATTTTCAATGTCGCTCCGGGCGTTGCCGAATAAACCTAAAGTTTTTGCCAATATGCTGTACCATGTTTTCATTATGCGCTACACCGATAAAATTTTACGAAAACTATTTAAATCAGAATGGGTTGATTACAAGCAGAAATGGGCTTACGAGAAAGCGACTGAGGCTTTGGAAAAGTACGAGAAGCGAGCTGCGAAGAGATAATTTTCCCACAGATTGCACCGATTTACACAGATTGGTTAGATAAAAATTTAACCCCTATAAAAAACAAATATGAATTTTAGTTTCAGTGACTATTTTAAAGATTACGATGTCAAAGATGGGTTCAAAAAAGAGTTTATTTCACTTTGGACAGGTTGGCTTGGCAAAGAAAATTATCACATACTAGATGATATACTCGAAAAAGACTGGATAAAATTCAACCATTTAATTATCAACATTTCAAAACATTACGAAATTCTAGTAGCTGATTTGGATAAAAGTAAATTGATTAAGATTGATTATATTGAAAAAACATTATCCAGCTATAAAGAATATTTGAATAAGCCGTGCACTCAGTTCTCAATTTATGTTATTCCGGAACTAATCTGTGTATTAGAGGAACATTGGGATTACACTTATATTTTATGGTATAAAAATTATGAAATTGTTGAAAAATTAAGTTTTATAATTGAGGAATCCGGCTTGTTTCATTTTAAATAAAAAAAGATTTTAAAAATCCCTACTTAATCTTATAAAAAGCGTATTTGTCTTTCCGCAGAAAACTAAATTATTATGCCGAGATGCTTTCAGCATGACAAACTAAACCTTAAACATTTGTTTTCAATTTCCCAAAAACCCTTCTCTCTCAAAAATTAAATTTCCTATTTTTACCAACCCAATTTTAAGAACGATTTCAATGGCAAAGGCGACGAAGAAAGAGACCCCGTTAATGACGCAGTACAACACCATCAAGGCGAAATATCCTGATGCGCTGTTGCTTTTCAGAGTGGGCGATTTCTACGAGACTTTTGGGCAGGATGCTGTGAGAACCTCGCAGATTTTGGGAATTGTTCTGACCAAAAGAGCCAATGGCGAAGGGCATATTGAACTGGCGGGATTTCCGCATCATTCGGTGGATTCTTATTTGCCTAAATTGGTCAGAGCCGGAATTCGTGTGGCGATTTGCGACCAGTTGGAAGACCCGAAAACCGTCAAAGGAATTGTAAAACGAGGTGTCACAGAATTGGTAACGCCAGGTGTGACATTCAACGATCAGGTTTTGACTTCAAAAAAGAATAATTTCCTGCTTTCACTTCATAAAGAAAAAGAAAAATACGGAATTGCTTTGGTCGACGTTTCTACCGGGGAATTTTTGGTGAGTGAAGGTAATTTAGATAAAATTTTACACATCATCAACACCTTTGATCCGAGTGAAATTATTTATCAGCGAAGCGTACAGATTCCTGATCAGCTGAAAAACAGAAATGTCTTTAAACTCGAAGACTGGGCGTATCAATACAATTTCGCTTACGAAAAACTGACAAATCAATTCAGAACCAATTCATTAAAAGGTTTTGGTGTTGAAACTTTACCTTTGGCAATCACAGCTGCAGGAGCCATTTTCGCTTATCTGGTTGAAGATACGCACCACAAATTACTGGCGCACATCACCAAAATTCAGATTATTCCTCAGGAAGATTATCTGATGATGGATCATTTTACGCTGAGAAATCTTGAAATCGTTTATCCAAGCCATCCGAAAGGAAAATCTCTTTTAGATATTATCGATAAAACTTCCACTCCGATGGGTGGAAGATTGTTGAGAAGAAGAATTATTCTGCCTTTAAAATCGGTTGAAGAAATTGGCCGTCGACTTTCATTGATTGATTTTTTAAACGAAAACGATAATCTTAAATACGAAATTTCCCAACTTTTGAAAGCAATCTCAGATTTGGACCGATTGATGGGAAAACTGGCGGCAGAAAAAATTTCACCTAAAGAACTCGGTTATCTTCGTCAAAGTCTGATCAATATTCAGAAAATTAAGGGTTTGCTTCATCCTCACACTGATGTTTTGGCTTGGTTGGAACCTTTAAATTCATTGGACGATTTGATTCAATTGCTTGAAAATCATTTAAATGAAGAACTTCCCGTCAATCTGGCGAAGGGAAATGTCATCAAACAGAATATTTCTGAAGAACTTGATCATTTACGCGGTTTACAAAATAAGGGTCGTGGTTTTCTGGACGAAATGTGCCAACGTGAAGTGGAACGCACTGGAATTACAAGTCTGAAAATTGATTTTAATAATGTTTTCGGATATTTTATTGAAGTAAGAAATACGCACAAAGATAAAGTTCCGAGCGACTGGATCAGAAAACAAACGCTTGTTAACGCAGAAAGATACATCACTGAGGAATTAAAAGAATACGAAAGTCAGATTCTTGGAGCTGAAGAAAAAATAAGTGTTCTGGAGAACCAACTGTACCGGAAAGTATGTTCGGACACGATGATTTACATGGACAGAATTCAGGAAAATTCAAATATCATTGCTCAGCTTGATGTTGCGGTGGGTTTATCTGAACTGGCGGTTTCTGAAAGTTATACAAAACCTGTTTTGAACGATGGTTTTAAAATCGATTTAAAGGAAGCCAGACATCCCATCATTGAAAATGCCCTTCCTTTGGGAGAAAAATATATTCCGAATGACATCTTTTTAGATAAAGATTCCCAGCAGATTATCATGGTAACAGGTCCCAACATGGCGGGTAAATCGGCGATTCTCCGTCAGACCGCTATTGTTTGTCTGATGGCGCAAATCGGAAGTTTTGTTCCTGCAAAACACGCTGAAATCGGAGTTTTAGATAAAATTTTTACAAGAGTTGGAGCTTCCGATAATATTTCTGCCGGAGAATCAACATTTATGGTGGAAATGAATGAAGCAGCCTATATTTTAAATAATATTTCCGACCGAAGTTTGATTTTACTGGATGAAATAGGTCGTGGAACCTCAACTTACGACGGAGTTTCCATTGCCTGGGCGATTGCGGAATATCTTCATCAGCATCCTACGCAGGCAAAAACTTTATTTGCAACGCATTATCATGAGTTGAATGAGATGACTGTGAATTTCGAACGGGTTAAAAATTTCCACGTTTCCATTCAGGAGAATAAGGGAAATATCATCTTTTTGAGAAAACTGGTTCAGGGCGGAAGCGAGCACAGTTTCGGTATTCACGTTGCAAAATTGGCCGGAATGCCATCAAAAGTGGTCAACAGAGCCAATGAAATTTTAAAAACTCTGGAAGCAAGCCGTTCTCAGGGAGGCTCGTCAGAAGGTGTGAAAAGGGTGACTGAAGAAAATTTGCAGTTGTCTTTCTTTCAACTGGATGATCCGGTTTTGGAAAATATCAGAGAGGAACTGAATAAAATTGATATCAATACATTGACGCCCATTGAGGCTTTAATGAAGCTGAATTCTATTAAGAAGATGATTGGGAAGTAGTTGGAGTTGGAGTGTTGGAGTGTTGGAGTGCTTGTGAGTTTTAATGGGAATTCATTACAATAGGAATCTGCATTATATTCTTCACGAAATTGCCATCTTTCTTTGCCGGAGTCCATTTTCCTTTGATCTGTTTTGCAGCAAGTTTAACAGCTTTATTAAACTTTTTATTGGAACCCCAAACCTGAATTTCTGAGATCGTTCCATCTCTTTCCACAATGAATTCGAGAGTTGATTTAAAATTGTCTTCATCTTTTAACAATTTTAAACCGTCAAGAGATATTGTATTTTTTAGTTTTTCAACAAAATCTTCTTTGCCATTTAAAAACAAAGCCTTGTGATCGGGATAATCATAGCAAACTGTAATTATTGCGGTGTCTTTTAAATCCCCTTCTTTGACAGGTGATGTCGTGGGATGTACATCCTGAGCTAAGAAAATTCCAGAGCAAAGTAAGGACAGAAATATTGTAATTTTTTTATTCATAATTATTTGAAAAAAAACTAGTCAACCGCAATCATCACAGGAATTCTGAATCTGCTTCTCACAGTTTCACCTTTATATTTCGCCGGTTTCCATTTGTCTTTTAAGCTTCTTACTGCCTTAATGACTTCATTGTTGAATTTTGCATTAGTGCCTTTTGCCTGAACATCACTAATAGAACCGTTACGCTCAACTACAAAACTGACTATTGTTTTAAATGTTTTCTCTGTCGCATTTTCGAAGGAAGAAATGACAATCATTTTATTGAATTTATCTCTGAAAATATTAATTCCTTGAGGAAATTCTGCCACTTCTGTAGGGTTTTCATACACTTTAATGATACTTAAAGGGAGATCAGCATTACGGTCAACTGCGGGCGGCGGCGCCGGAGAATAGGTTCTTTGTGCTAATATAATTTGACTAAAAACCAATAATATAATTGTTGCAATATTTTTCATACTTGATTTTTATCAAAATTAGAAATTTAAAAACAAAATCGGCATCACCAAATGACGCCGATTGATTTTTGTATCAAATTTTACCATTTTCTCAAACCTATGGGAATATAGAAAATATAACGTACAGGTTTACCTCCAACTTTGGCTGGCTTCCACCTTTCGAAAACTTTTTTTACGGCTTCTTCGCCTGCAGCAGCGTGTTTTTTGTTTTTGCTGATGGCGGCATATTTTCTTACGTAGCCGTCTTTCTCTACAATAACGTATATGGTGGTGCTGAACTGCTCTTTATTTTTAATATCGATAATCGGCATATTCTCAGACACCTTGTATAAATAAAGTTTTTTGCCTCCCGGGTATTCCGGTTCTTCATCGGCCATTGTAACTACGTCTTTCAGGTCAAGTTTTTTCTGAAGCTCGGCGTAGTCTGGCAGCTCTTCAACGGTTTTAGCAACTTGCGGTTTTGCAGTTGTTTCAGAGCTGGGTTTGGTCTGTGCATTTGTATTTACTCCTAATGAAGCAAGCATTAATATTATAAATAACTTTTTCATTCAATAATTTTTTACAAAATTAAAATAATTATCAACAACGCTTTCGTTACAAAAAAAATGCCTTTGATACGTTTTCATCTAAATTGTTATTAATAAAATTGGCTTTTTTTTGACAAATAAATTATGTTTGCAGTAAATAAACATGAAATGAAAATTAAATTCAGTCTGAAATACCTTTTGCTCTCCCTACTCCTTTTTTGCATCGAAGTTTTAATTGCGACGGTTTTAAAAAACAATTTCTTCGTAAGAGCCTATCTCGGTGATGTGATTGTGGTAATCTTACTTTACACTTTTGTGAGAACTTTTATAAAAATGAACAGTATTAAACTGATAGCCGGAATTTTCATTTTTTCATGTTTTATTGAGTTTGCACAGTATTTTAATATCGCCGAAAAATTAGGCTTCCAAAGAGGAAGCCTCATGCATATCGTTATTGGAAATTCATTTTCGTGGATTGATATTTTGTGTTATGCCATAGGATGCCTGCTTCTCTTGATTCCGGTTTATCTGAACAGAAATACCATGAGTTTCTGAAAAACCGTTATCATAAGCATCACAACGCCACCCACAACAATGGAGCCTACAAGACCATAAAGCCAAAAGGTTAAATATTTCTTTACCGAATCGTTTTCTATGACCTTTATTTTCCAGACTGATGTGATGATAAATCCTAAAAATATCTGAAAAAGTATGACTATCGGTAAAAAAAGTAAAATTGCAAAGTCGCCCAGTTTTCCCATGAATAAAGATTTTATTTATTTAAAAATCTGATTTGAAAAAAATTATCTTCCAAAATGGTCGTATTTATCTTCTGCATATTTTATGAAACGGTTCAAAAGAACAACGTTGTCTTTTTCCAGTTTTGAAAGCTGGTCATCCACATTATTTGAAACCGGAATATACCAGTCTGTCTGCTCAAAAAAGTATCTGTATGTAGGTTTTTTGAAGGCATAACCGTGTCTCGCAAAAACTGCATTTTTAATGATTTCCATATCGAGTTTTCTGAGATTTTTCAAATCTTTCTCAGCAAGTTTCTGTTTTGAAGCATTTATTTTGAAAACTGCGTCTGAGGCAAATCTGTTTTTTGATGTGGTGTAGGATTCGGTTTTACCATCATCATCAGTATATTTTTCCTTGAAATCCCTTGGATTTTCCCAGTCGATGAGATCAGAATCTTCATTAAGCATAAAATTGGGATTGTAGGCAAACTCTTTTTTAGCCAGCTTCAATTGCTTTACAGGAACATTGATGCCTGTTTTTTTATAAGCTGCCCAGCTTCCCGACATTGAATCCTTGTAAATTTTCACTTCAAATCTTCCGTCGGTTTTATCATTTCCTGGTTCATCCAAAATAAATGAATTGGAAGTTTCATTAAAAATCCCTCTGAAAGGTCTTTGATTTCCGTTTACAATGCTTTGTCCGTAGACAGAATCTTTTGTAATTCTGTTGATTTTGAGTGATAGTTTTCTGTAATCCGTTCCCTCATAACTTTCATTAAATTCTCTGTCGTAAATTTTTCCTTTACCAAAAAATTCCCCTGTGTAAATACCGTACAATTCTTTGTGAATTTCAGGAATTACTACAGAATCTTTCTTTTCTGCAACACTCTCGTTAGGTTTTTCTGTTGCTCCTTTTTCCTTTTTACAGCTTACCAAAGCGGCAACTGAGAAAGCAAGAAGCGATAATTTTACAATTTTCATATCTGTTTTTTTGTGATTAAGTATTCAATTAAAATAAAGTTTGGAACCCAACCGAGCCACGCGATAATTTCGTAAACATCCATTGGGTTTGGATGAAATAAATATACAATAATTACCTTCCAGATTCTCAAAGTAAGCGCAGAAACTGTAAGGGCAAAACTTCGCCACATCCACTGTTTATGTTCTTTAAATCTTTTCTGTCGGGCTAACTGATAAGCTTTAAAAGTTGTAAACCACCACAGACAACCCAGAATAACGAATGATGTTTTGGCTAAAATTCCTCCATTGGCAAAAATTCCCATGTAAATTCCGGAAGGTGCCGCAACTAAGAGAATCAGAAAAATATAAATTTTTCCGGCGTTTCTGTGAAAGTTTTTTAAGCCGAAATCTTTTCTGATTATGGCTAAAAACCCTGCCAGCAAAACAAAAATACTGGTATAAACGTGAGTATAGAAAAACCAAAGATATTCAGGTCTTCCTTCCACTTCGGTCTGTTTGATCATCAGAAAACTCACATCTGTTTTAAGCGGAACATATTCCAAAGTGATCTTCAGCATGAGCCAAAAGAAATATCCAAAACCGATGATGAGAAGGGTTTTTATAAAGATTGGGATGTTTTTTTTGAGGGAAAGCACTTTGTGTTATTATTCAAAAGTAACCTTAAAAGGTATTTTGTATCTGGACTTTACAAGTTCCCCATTTATTTTTCCAGGCTTCCATACTTTATTCTTCATTGAGCCTAAAGCTCGTATAGCTTCATTATTAAATACAATATCATTACCTGTAACACCTAAATTACTTATTTGACCATTTTCTAAAATCACAAAGGAAAGTTCACAGCTAAACTGTCCTTTACCTTTAATAGCGCTCGCATCAAAATTATCGCTTAATCCCTGTCTGAATTTATTTAATCCTCCAGGAAATTCAGCTGCCTGTTCTGTCATTGTGTAGATGCTGTCATTTAACGACGGTGTTCCTATTTTCAAATCACTCGTTTGCTGTCCGAAAGCATTTACAAAACTGAGAATCAATAAGATTTGCAGTAAATTCTTCATCATAATATTTTAGTTTAAATTATTCAAATCCTGAGCAATCAGCCATGCTTCACTCCAGCAAGCCTGAAAATTAAATCCTCCCGTCACGGCGTCGATATTTAAAACTTCTCCGGCGATATAAAAATTAGGCAAAATCTTTGAAGACATGTTTTTAAAGTTAATTTCCTTTAAATCAACACCTCCGGCGGTTACAAACTCGTCTTTGAAAGTCGATTTTCCCGTTACCTGAAATTTTCTTCTGCAAAGATTTTCAATAATGCTCTGCATTTCTTTTCCGGAAATCTGTGCAACCTGTTTGTTAACATTTACATTCGAAACTCCCAGAATTCTCTGCCAAAAACGGTTTGTTACCTCAAAAATTTTCGATGAGCCGATTGTTTTCTTCGGATTGGATTGTTTAAAATTAAGAAATAATTCTTCTGCTTCCTCACTTGATTTTGAAATAAAATTAACCTCAATTTCGAAATTGTATTTCACTTTTGCCAGATTGATAGCTTCCCACGCGGAAATCTTCAAAATCGCTGGCCCCGAAAGTCCCCAATGCGTAATTAAAAGTGGTCCACTCTCTTCCGTTTTCAGTTTTGGAATTGAGGTTTCTGCCATTTCGAAACTTGTTCCCAAAAGGTCTTTCAGTAAATCATCTTTGATATTGAAAGTAAACAGTGACGGAACAAGATCAATAATTTTATGCCCTAAATTCTCAATCATCTTTAAAGATTTCGGCGAACTAC
Organism: Chryseobacterium foetidum; assembly: GCF_025457425.1. Lineage (NCBI taxonomy): Bacteria > Pseudomonadati > Bacteroidota > Flavobacteriia > Flavobacteriales > Weeksellaceae > Chryseobacterium > Chryseobacterium foetidum. The sequence continues at coordinate 2,094,944 of NZ_JAMXIA010000001.1, read as the reverse complement.
CGGTGGAATACACCACAAAATCCGCTTCAAAATCACCTAAACTGGTTTTGACTAAATATTTTTCATTCAGCTTTTCAATTTCCTTAACGGAACATTTTGTTTTTACCTCAACATTTTTCTTCTGGATTTCATTTAAAAAAGTGTTGATAATCGTCTGCGAAGAATTGCTTTCAGGAAAAACCCTGTTGTCATTTTCTATTTTTAACGTAATATTTCGTTTTTCAAACCAATCCATCGTATCACCAGTCTGAAATTTGGTAAAAACACTTAGCAATTCTTTATTTCCACGAGGATAAAACTGAACCAGTTCTTTGGGATCAAAACAGGCATGGGTAACATTGCAGCGACCTCCGCCCGAAATTTTAACTTTCTGAAGAACATCAGAATTCTGCTCTAAAATCGTAATTTTATATTTGCTTCCGTCAAGATTGGCTGCGCAGAAAAAGCCTGCCGCACCACCTCCGATAATGATTATTTGCTTCATAGTTTTTATTTAACCACAAAAGTCACAAAAGCTATCTTTTTTTTTTCAAAAGATCAAAAAAGGATTCTGATCATTCCATCTTTTCAAAAAAATTCAAAAGCTTTATGTAAAGGATTATTTCTGCAAAACTACAATTTTTATAAACCATCTTATTTGAGTAATTTTGTGACAATAAATCAACTGCTCAGGCACAATCCTTTTTTGAACTTTTATGAGCTGAATTTTAGCTTCATCATAATTATTTAATCTTTGTGACTTTTGTGGTTTAAAATAAATTTAAATGACTTTCTATCATACTTTTGAAGTTCGCTGGAGCGATCTGGATGCCAATAAACACCTTGCCAACTCTTCTTATGTACAGTATTGTGCACAGACGAGAATGGCTTTTATGAAAAAAGAAAAAATGGGTGTTACCCAAATGAGCCGTTGGGGAATTGGTCCGGTGATCATGCACGAGAGATTTTCTTTCTTCAAAGAAATTTTTGCCGATCAGAAAGTGATTGTAAGTCTTGAAATCGACGGATGTGCCGAAGATGCGGCGATTTACCGTTTTGTACACAAATTTTATCTTCCTGACGGCTCACACTGTGCAACCTCAGAAGCCACTGGAGTCTGGATCGACACGATGCTCAGAAAAATGACCACTCCACCGGACGATGTAGTTGAAGCGATGAATAAATACAAAACCGCGGACACCATTTTGATGACGAGAGAAGATTTTAAGAAACTGCCTTTCCGTCCAGAGAATATTGACCCAGCAATTTTTAATAAATAAATGATCATTGATAAATGATGATTGATACTGTACAACGTCTTCAAAATCATTTATCAATAATCAAACATCAATTATATAAAAAGATATGTTTGAAGATAAAGAACCAGAATTAACGCCCATTTCCAAATTAGGAGAATTTGGGTTGATAAAGCACCTTACACAGTTTTTCCCGATCGTCAATGATTCTACGGAACTCGGCGTTGGTGATGATGCGGCTGTGATCAATCCCGAAGGTAAAAAAGTGGTCTTAACTACCGATGTTTTGGCGGAAGGCGTACATTTTAACCTTGGATATGTTCCGTTGAAGCATTTGGGCTACAAGGCTGTGGTTGTCAACCTGAGCGATATCGCTGCAATGAACGCAACACCAACGCAGATTTTGGTTTCTCTGGCAGTTTCCAACCGTTTTCCGGTGGAAGCTCTGGAAGAATTGTATTCGGGAATTCAGGCGGCGTGTAAACACTATAAAGTTGACTTAATCGGCGGAGATACAACGAGTTCCAACGCTGGTTTAATCATGAGCATAACAGCCATCGGACTTGAAAACGAAGAAAATATTGTTAAAAGAAGCGGAGCAAAGCCGAATGATTTATTGGTTGTAACCGGAGATTTGGGCGGTGCTTACATGGGACTTCAGATTTTGGAAAGAGAGCATGCCGTTTTCCTTGCTGATCCTAATATGCAGCCTGAAATGGATGGGTTTGATTATATTTTGGAAAGACAGCTGAAGCCTGAAGCAAGAACTGACGTAAAGGCGACTTTGGAACAACTGGACATTAAGCCTACGTCAATGATTGATATTTCTGACGGTTTAGCATCTGAAATTTTACATTTATCTGACCAGTCTAAAGTGGGTTTTAGATTATATGAAGAGAAGGTTCCGATGGATAATCTGACGATTACAACGGCGGATGAATTTAATTTAAATCCTGTAATGACGGCTTTAAGCGGCGGCGAAGATTATGAATTATTATTCACAATTTCCCCGAATGATTTTGAAAAAATGAAAAACCATCCTGACTTTACCATCATCGGTCATGCCGTTGAAAAAGAGGAAGGAAACTTTATGGTGGCGAGAGGATCAAACCAACTGGTGGCTTTAACGGCGCAGGGTTGGGATGCTTTTTTGGGCAACCAGCAGAATGATTAGAATTTAATTTTAAATATTGTGAAGCCACTGCATTTTTGTAGTGGTTTTTTGATACTTTAAATTCAGTTAGCAGGCAATTCTAAATTTTGCATAACTTTGTAGAAAATAAAGTTTTATGGAAAATCTTTTAGTTATTCCTAAGAATAAAAAACAGTTGAATCTGCTAAAATCTTTACTTGAAGAAATGAAAATACAGTTCAGAACAGAAAAATCTGAATCAGAAGAAATCTCTGCGGATTTGAAAAACAAAATTGAAGAGGCAAGAAAAGAAAAAAAGGAAGGAAAATTAATATCAATAGATTCTAAAAATCTATGGGAAAATATCTAATAAAATACTCCAAAAGAGCAATCAATGATTTAAAGGATATAAAGAAATCGGGTCGGAAATTAGATATGAAGAAAATTCAAACTTTAATTCTGGAACTTGAAGAAATCCTCGAACCGGACTCGGATCACCTGAACAGTTAAAACATTTTGATGGAGAAGTTTGGAGTCGGATTATCAATAAAAGAGACAGGCTTGTATACGAAATATTCGAAAGCGAAATTTCCATCACTGTTATTCAATCTTTAGGTCACTATAATGACAAATAAAAAAAGCCAGCTAATCAGCTGGCTTTCTATATTTTATACTTTCTTACTCATATCTGCAATGATGTTCATTGCTTCCTGAAGGTAAGTGTCTTTTCGGAGGTTTTTAACCCAGATTTCAGACTTCTTTTTGAAGGCTTCATCCTTTTTCTCTCTTTCGATTTCGGCTGGATACATAGTGAACTTCAATCCGTTATCAAATTTAGTAAGAACCTTGAATTTTTCGATTTGAGCTTTTCTCTGTTTCATCAAATCGTTGAATTTATTCATATTCAAAGTAATGGTTTTCTCTTTATCCAACTGCTCTCTCCATTGTGCAGACTCCAACAGAAGCTGATAATTTGTATTTTTTGCCATTCTTGCATTGCTGGCAGCTTCAAGAGCTTTTACATCAAAATAGTTCAGCTTATCGTATTTTGTAGCAGGTATTTTATCCCAGGCCAAAGCGAAATCATCGTATCTCTCTCCTATCTCTGCATAAGTGAAGAAATCTTTCATCTGTAGATCAGAGACAATACCTTTTCTCTGGTTAGACTCTCCCGTAATTCTGTAAAACTTCTGAATTGTCAGTTTTAAAGAACCAAAATCATCTTCAGTATTTAAAAATCTGTTCAAATCTACAAAAGTCTGTACAGTTCCTTTTCCAAAAGATTGTGGGGAACCAACGACAACGGCTCTTCCGTAATCCTGCATTGCACCTGCCAGAATCTCTGATGCTGACGCCGAAAGTTCATTCTGCATAATAACTACCGGACCAGTCCAGATTGGTGTTTCCTGCTTGTTTTTAAGCGTCTGAATTTTTCCGTTTCCGTCTTTTACCTGAACGTAAGGACCCGCATTCATAAAAAGTCCCATAATGTCACCCACTTCCGTCAATGAGCCACCGCCGTTATTTCTAAGATCCAATACAATTCCTTCGATATTTTGGGCTTTTAACTTGATGATTTCATTTTTGATGTCGTCAGAAGCATTTCTTCCTTTGGCATCTTCAAAATCAGCATTAAAGCTTGGCAAATTAATGAAACCGTATTTTTTTCCGTTTGGAGAATTGACGATAATGCTTTTTGCAAAAGTATCTTCAATAGCCACTTCTTCACGAATCATGGTCACTTCTCTTACTGTACCGTCCTTTTTCTGAACCGTTAAAGTCACAGGCGTACCTTTTTCACCTCTGATCAATCTTACAGCTTCATCAGACAGCATTCCCACAACGTTGACGTGATCTTCTTTTGGCTTGGATTTTACTTTTAAAATTTTATCTCCTTCGGAAAGCTGTTTAGACTTCCACGCAGGTGCCCCAATCGTCAATGCTCCCAAATAAAGATTGCCTTTTTTCTCCTGAATAATAGCTCCGATACCGATTACTTTTCCGGTAAACTGAGTATCAAAATCTTCTTTATCTTTTGGCGAATAGTAGTTTGTATGCGGATCAAAAACTTCTGTGTAAGAATTCATGTACACAGAAAACCAATCCATTTTCTTTCTCTTTTTGAATCTTGTAAAGGTTTCTTTTACCAAATCTTTCACCTCATCAGTTGCTTTCTGGATTTTCTGCTGTGGCGTAAGAACCTCAAGTTTGATGGTATCTTTCAGATTGTATTTCTGTACAGAATCTTTCTTTTCTTTTTGTGCATCATACTTGCTGTTCATAGATTCTACCTCCTGAAGAATGTTGTACTTGATGTACTTTCTCCATTCGTTGTACTGCTCGGTTTTGTTGGCAGGAACCACCTTATCTTTAGATTCCAGAATCAAAACTTCATCTTCTTCAAGATTAATGGGTTTGCTGAAAATATCCTGAGTGATTTTATCGATTTCGTCTACCCTCTGGTACAATCTGTCGATTGTAAGTTTATAAAACTGCAAATCTCCCTGATTGAGATAGTCGTCAAGTTTGGTTTCGTGCTTTGCAAATTCTGTCATATCAGACTGCAGGAAATATCTTTTTCCGGGATCTACCATTTCAAAATAATGTTTGTACACATCTTTTGAATAGGCATCGTTGATGGGTTTCGGGCTGTAATGAAGATAAGAAAGTGTGTTTTTTACACTCACCATTATCGTCTGCATCTTTTCGTCATCATTTTTCGGTGAATTGAAACAAAACATCAAGCTTGTTAATGGAATGAGGAGTAAAAATTTATTCAGTTTAAAATTTTTCCACATAAATCTTTAAGGTATAATATTATTTTTTAAAAATTGTTTGCCAATAAGTCTGTAAAACCGCTAAGCTGTTACAAACTATCAAAAGTAATACCTTATTTAGAAATATCAAGCAGTTTTAAGTATTTTTTAATAGCAAATCTCATTAAATTTTACTGTTAAAATATTTCAGTTTACCGGGATAATTTCTATTTTTGTGTAAACACAAATGAAAGAAATGAAAGAAATTACTCTGTCTAAAAAAGAGTTGCAGCGCCGTCTCAACAGCATAAAGATCAATTCTGAAGGTCTGAAGCCACGAAAGTACGGCGTTTCTGTAAAATATTTTTCCGGAACCGAAGACAAACCTTTAAAACGTATTGATTACGAAGTAACCGCTGATTTACAGGCCATTAATCACATCGGAACAATTATTTTAGATAAAAAGAATATTTTCTACAACCAGCACAGCCCCGATCTCATTAACGAAATTATTTCCGACAGCATTACAAAATCAGTCTATCCAGTTGAAACCACGATTAACGAAAGAGGAAATTCTACCCATGAAATTTTAAATCATGATAAAATAATTAATCGCTGGAAGCAGAATAAAGACTTGTTATCTGAAAAATATCAAAGCAAAGCACTCGATGAATTTTTTGCTGTAGCCGACCTGAAAATCAATTCAAAATCGATGATTGAAAGAAGTTTGCAATACGATTGGTTCTGGAATTTATTTTTCCATCCGAGACTGATCAATTATGGTGATTACAGACAGATTGAAACAGAATTACTCTTATCTGTCATTCCATATCAGGCTCCTGTAAGATTTCATGGAGTTCAGACGATTGAAAAGATTCCGACGGATTATCATTCTTTTGTGATCCGGTTTGAAAGTAATGAAATAAAAGCTCCTAAGTATTTCTATCCCAAAAACATTGCAGATGATTTTATACTTTATATATCTCTGCGGGTAGAGTTTGATTCAGATCTTTACCATCATTTTCCGATGCATACCCGTGCTACAATCCATACCTATTCTAAAAATCCGGATGACTCGAAATTGATTTCCAAAAAAATTATATTTACGATGTATCAGATTGATTCTGATGGGTATCAAAACAAAACATTAAGTGCGGAGAGTCCTTTTATTACCGGCGGTTTGGTGAAACTTCCTCCGAACAAATGGGGTTTTGATAACTTTGAAAACCTGGAAAATAATTGGTAATTGTCATTTTGTATTGAAATAATTATTATATTTATATACCACAATTACAAAATAATAAACACAATGTCACTGAAAGAAAAAGTAGTACAGGGGCGATCTGTATGTGCAACTTCGGCACAAGTCCCGACACACTAAAAGTTCTTACGCAGAGCAAATACTACCTCAACGATTACGAAGGAAAACAAAAACTGGCAGCAACGCATAAAGATATTGGATCAACTTTCGAGAAAAATACTTTCGGGCCCTGCAAAATGCAGCCCATCCCTGGAGGCTACAAACCCTGCCAGGCCATTGTCACAGAATGGAGCGGCTATTATGAAAAAGAAAAATACTCCCCTCCCGATGGCTACATACTATTGGAAGATAGCAAGGCAACCTGCCCCATTGGCGGTAAAGACTGCATAAAAATCATTAAAACAGGACAGATTGGAGAGCCTACCAAAAGGAATTTTGAGAATGCTGACAGTGAGTTGCAGTCGCATGTAAATCCGTTGGTGGATGTGAAGAATTATGAGAGCAAAGATCCTTATGAATTTTTAAATGCAGAATAATGATGTCGGATAATATTGAAAATACCGTTGGATTGCAACATTGCTATTGGCGCACGAACGGAAAACTTGCAGCCGTTACCAACGGCGGTACTTATTATTTGTATACAAGAGATAAAAACGAATTTATCGTTGATGAAAGTTGTGTTGGTGGAAAAACGGCCAACCCTAAATATACAGCAGATAATGCCAGATGGGCTTTTATTTATGACCTCTTTTTTCAAAGCTTGGAGAAAGCAAAACCTGAGGATATTACAGAAAATCTCTGGGGACCTCTAAGCGGCGGAACTATTCCTGTTAGTAAATATGGATTAGAGAAAAAATATAAAGTTGGGCGTTATTTAAAATTTAATCCATCTGAAGACTCATATTATTTTGGACATAAACAAAGGGTTGAACTTTTCAGTGAGAATCCCGGTACAGGATTTTATTTTTATATTATACCCATTACTTCATCAAAAATCGATTATGCCTACTTTCATAAAAGTGAAGATATAAAACGCTATGGAGAGATTGCAAATCTTACCATTATGTTTCACGGATATAATCTGGAAAAGAAAAATAAGTACAAAGCAAAAGTTTACTTACTTGAAGAAACAGAAGCAAAAGGATTAACTGAAACAGAAGACTTCGAAGACAAAAATCTTTGGGACAAAGTAATTGTTGATACCTTAACATCAAAAGGGGAAAAAGGTGATTACAATCATTATTTAAGACATAATTTTAATATAAATATAGATTGGAAAAAAGGAGAAAACAGAAAGAAAAACTTCACGGTAGCAGTTGAAGTTTATAGGGTTTGGCAAGAGCCAGGACTGATATACGGTACCAATGCGAAAGAAGAAAGAGTGGCTTTTAAAAACTATGCAGATACTCCTACAAAAGATCTTATAAATTATAATGCTGAATTATTACAAACTCAGGATGTAGATAAAAAAGATTCTATCTCCAGCCGTTTTATGGTTTCAGAAGAATTGATGGATCATTATCTTACCCGTATAGAACAAGACAAAAAAAATATGATTCAGTATATCGGTGATATTGACTATACGAAACGAGAATTTGATCCTTGTGGATATTCAAAAATTACGATTCAGGAAAAAGAAGACACAAATCGTTCTCTGGTTATCTTTGACGAGACAAAACCAGCTAATGAAATAGATAAAACTGAACAAATATTTGCCATTATCGCAGGTGATGAACGAAAAGAAATTACCATTACTCTTGATGGCTTACAGACCAAAAACCAATTTTGCCAGGGATTGCTGTTGGATGAGGGACAAAAACATACACAAGATAAAAATGTTTTTCAGGTAGATAAAGTGTATTCTGCATTTTTCAGAGGTGAAATCACAACACCAGACTCTACACATCAACAACAGCAGAAAGACGCCGGTCTTCCAACTACAGTGGAAAACAGCAAAGATACCGATGTAATTATAACCGATAATGTATTTAATCCATCTGAGGCACAACAGTGGCAGGACGGAATTGATTACAAAATAGAAAGTGCTAAAGAAATTACTTTGAAGCTGAGGTATTTGTATAATAAAACATATGAGAATACTTTTGCAAAATTATTAGGGTATACTATTGATACTGTTTATTCAACATCCCAAATTGAAATACAATCAATGGCATGGCTTGCCAGATATATCTTTATGCAGGAGGGATATAAGCAAATATTCTTTCTTCCAATATCAACTTGCCGCTATCCTAACCAAATTGCAAAAATTGAAGTCTATCCTGATTTTGAGTGGTGGATTAATTTTAAATATAAAACGGAAACCCCTGTATCTGTAAAACAAAATCCAAATTACAAATATCGAGTTTTTACAAGTGTAGATAATCAGAACCAAAAACTTGCAGGTGAAAGAAGATCAGAGCAAAGTAAGAATTGGAAATTTAAAGAGAAAAAATATGAGTTAGAATTTGAAGCTCTGTACAAAATTAATAATGAAGAACGTGAATTAATACCAGGCGATGGTTTTCCCGTTCTCAACGCTATTAAGTTTTTACTAAAGACATACGAAATTGTAAAAGCAATAACTTTTGCTGACGAAACTGCTGAGTCTGAAAGCAGCATTGCGAATGGTACAGCTAATACTTCTGAGGGTAGAGCTCCTGAACGCAAAATGTCTCAAAGATGGCAACAAAGGAAAGCAAAAGGGTTTCCCTTTAGAATTGAACTTGGCATGCCCACTTTTAGTGGCGGTATAAATGGAAAATTTTCGCAAAGTAAAAAACAAATTGGAAGTATTGGTTCGTTTTATTATTTAGAAATTGCCGCAAAACCACTTTTCACTTTTAAAGGAGAAGTTGACTTATTGTTCTATGCGCAGTTTATCGGTCCAATTGGTCAAGCTATGTATCGCATTTCACAGATTGTAAAAAAAGTAAATTATCTCACTTTGGGAGCTGTTCATATTGACTATTATATATATGTTGGATTTAAAGCTGAATTAAATATTGAACTCAAAGCTGTCGAATTTCATAGTGTAGACGGCTGGAATGGAGGTGAAATTCAAATCTATATTCCAGCAAGTTTATATGTACGTGCTGGTGTAGACCTTAATGTTAGCATTATAGGAATTGGTAGTGCATCTGCGGAAGCAAAAATCAAAGGAGAAGCAAAGTTTGAATCAAGGATTACTTATGATAAAAGAGCAAATAAAGCTCCTGCCCTTATTAAATTTGATGGTTTAGATGCTGAAATAATCATTAATTTAGAAGCAAAATCTGATAATTCAGAAGATTCACAATCTAATGATACAGAACCAGATTACATAACGAACTTATTAGAGCCAAAAAAGCCATGGGAAATAGAAATATTATGAAAAACTATTTAGTTTACTTAGCATTCTTAAGTTTTATATTAACTAACTGTCAAAAAAAAGAAATTAAAACAGCTGATAATAAAATGATTAATCAAAATAAAACCCAAATTGAAAAAAATAAACAGATAACATATGCAATTCACATCAATTCACTAACACCGTATGAACTTTATTTGGATGACATTTTAGTCGATTATTTTTATGGAGACAACAAAAGCAAAACAGTTGAGCTGAATCAATATCTGTTACATAATGGATTGCATAAATTAAAAATCAAATTTCTTCCTGCAAAAAATAATATTTTTTCTAAAAATGGTCTTTTAAGTCCAAAGGATATCAATTTAAATAATGATACCCGTTGGCGCATTTATTTTATTAAACTTAATAAAGATCAGGAAAAGCCATTGGGATATTCAAACGAAATAGATTACAAAAATAATGAGTTGAAAATAAATCCCCCTACCGAAGAACTTCCTTATTGGGAACAATCATGGGATTTGGATATTAAAGAACTTCCCTACAATTTAAAAGGATGGAGTGACAGTGAAGATCTTTCAAAAATGGATAGAGAAGAGTTAAAAAAAGAAGTTGTAGATTTTTTTGAGAAACAAAGAACTTTATTAAATGAAGGTAAAATCGATGAATATCTTGCATTAGGAAAGGAAAAAGACAAAGAAATCATAATGGCTACTTATGACAGCAATATAAGTTGGTATAATTCTCAGGAACGGAAAGATAATATTTTGAGAGCTGAGGGGCACATGTTGCCTTTAGAAAATTATGAACTTGTTTTGTACGGTAATGGCAGATTGGCAACTTTAAAAATTGCCACAGGACAATATAAAAATTGGTCGGCATTAATGAGTAAAGAAGAAAAAGGAAGAGTAAGTGGATGGGGAATTTTGCTTCATAAACCTAAAAATGTATCCCGTTTAGAAATTATCAGAAAATAAAAATTTTTGTTGGTATTGATAATTTTTCTAATTTTTACAGAAGTTGTAATTCGTTTATTTGCAGTAAAAAAAGATAATCAAATTATTAGATTAAAATTTTTTTTAATGTTTAACAGCTAACAATTATATCCTCAATCAATAAAAAGTATCTCAATAACTTTAACAAAACCTTCACCCCACCCTTTCAAAAATCAATTTCCATTTTAGTAAATTTGTTCAAATTAAAAAATAAAATATGGAAAAACCACTTATTCTGGTAACCAATGATGATGGAATTACGGCTCCCGGTATCAGAAATCTTGTAGAATTTATGAACGAAATCGGAGAAGTAATCGTGGTAGCTCCCAATTCTCCCCAAAGCGGAAAAGGTCATGCGATTACCATCAACTCTACTTTGAGCTTTGAAGAAGTACAGCTTGAAGGCCCTCAAAAAGATTATTCATGCAGCGGAACCCCCGTTGACTGTGTGAAAATGGCTTTGGATAAAATTCTTCCGAGAAGACCGGATATTGTGGTTTCGGGAATTAATCACGGAGCCAATTCTTCAATCAATGTAATTTATTCCGGCACAATGTCTGCAGCTGTGGAAGGTGGTGTGGAAGGGCTTCCATCGATTGGATTCTCACTTTTGGATTTCAGTTGGGAAGCAGATTTTACGCAGGCTAAAGAATACATTCAGAATATTGTCAGAAAAACTTTGGAAAACCCTATGCCTAAAGGTGTTGTGTTGAATGTGAACATCCCAAAACTTTCGAAAGAAGAAATTAAAGGCGTGAAAATCTGCAAACAGGCCAACGCAAAATGGGAAGAAAGTTTTGACGAAAGAATCAATCCGCACGGTAAAAAATATTACTGGTTAACAGGATATTTCAACAATATGGATGAGTCTGAAGATGCTGACGAAACTGCCCTGGCAAACGGATTTATTTCAATTGTCCCTGTGAAATTTGATATGACGGCGTATGAGTATATGAATACGCTGAACGAGGTGATGAAGTTTGATTAATCAAGTTCTTTTGTCTTGAAACAAAAGAACCAAAAATTCAAGACTTGGAATCTGAAGGCTAAAAATTTAAATTTAATCCTAAAATTCCCAAACTTGCGCGATCGAATATTGTTTCTTCGATTCAAAATTTCTGCCGCGCTTCGAACAGTGGGAATTTTTTAACGGATTAAATTTAAATTTTCTTAACGCTTCAGCTTCCTATGTCATTACTTGAATTATCCAAATTACAGACTATTTTTTCAGGCATCTGTGCAAATCTGTGAAATCTGTGGGACACCATTTTTAAAACAAAACCCTATCCTCCTTTCTCAATTCCTCCAGATATTTAATTTTATCATCACGATAAAACAAATTCATCGTCTCAAACGGAATCATTTTTAAATCTTTATTCACAATGTGGACACAGGATTTTTTGATGGCACGAACATCAAAATCATGCGCATCCATAAAATTCATAATGATAATTCTGAAGAGATTATCATAATCTAAATTCGGAGCGGAAACTTCCGGGAGACAACACAATAACTGATTTACTTTAGGCTGAACCTGATCTACAGAAATTCCGGTACTGAAAATGTCTAAAAGCTGCATTTTTAAACCTTCATCCTGTTCGTAAACAATCGTATTTTTGGTTTCATTATTCAGCAGATCAGCAGGATTAATGTATCTTGTTAAAGGAATTGTTTCACCTTCAAGTTTTAAAATATACCCCATCGCCAAAGCATCGGGATTACACGGAACAGGAATAATGTCATCTCCATTCAACAGTGGAAATTGATTTAATATTTCCTGACGAACTTCTGTTAACGTAATTTTTTCATGTGCAGAATCTTCACGGTTCCTTCCTGCCACTTCAACAGGCTGAAAGGTAATTCCGCGGACGCATTTCTGTTTTAAAGCAAAATCAATCAGCTTACCGATTTCATCGATATTTTTGTCTTTTTGCAGAACAATTACGAGCGTTGTGGAAAGATTTAACTCATTTAATTTCGCCAAAGCTTTCATGCGGATATCCGTCAGATCTTTTCCTCTATAATCTTCCAGAACTTCCGGTTTAAAAGAATCAAACTGAAGATAAATCTCAAATTCCGGAGCATAGGTTGCCAGTTTCTCAGCAAAACCTGGATCATTCGCAATACGGATTCCGTTGGTATTCAGCATCAAATGTTTGATCGGTTTGGTCTTGGCAATATCCATTATTTTGAAAAATTCCGGATGAATTGTGGGCTCACCTCCACTGATTTGCACCACATCGGGTTCGCCCTCGTTTCTCACAATCGTGTCAAACATAGCTTCGATTTGCTCCAGACTTCTGTGGCTTCCGTAGTGCGGCGAAGACATCGCATAACAGGTCGGACACGTCAGATTACAGCGGTCGGTAACCTCCACAATCGAAAGACAGCTGTGCTGCTCATGATCGACACACAATCCGCAATCGTAAGGGCAGCCATATTCCACATCGGTTCCGAAATGAACGGGCATTTCGGAGGCCTTATTGTAATTTCTGATATTTTTGTAGTACTCAACATCCGAAGCGATCATCGTCTTAAAAAAGCCGTGATCCGGACATCTTTTGGTCATAAAAACCGCTTCATCTTCAATGATGATCTTTGCACCTACCCTTTTCAGACATTCGGGGCAAATGCTTATTGTATAATCGTAATAAGTATAATTTCTAACCGGCATAATTTTTTATTTAAAGTGCTCCACCGCAGACCATCCCGCTTATAATCAGAATAAGAAGGGCTGCTATTGTAATAGTCTGCCAAAACTGCTTTGAAGAAAATTCCTGCTTTCTCCAATGAAAAATACCTTCTGTAATTTTTGCAATGACAAAGGATATGAAAAAGACAATACCTCCCGCAACTAAAAGAAGTATTAAAATTGTTGCTATAATTTCCATTTCAATTTTTTACATTCCTCCGCAGACAACTCCGCTTATCAGTCCACAAATCAACATTGAAATAAGAACGGTTGTCCAAAATTTACTTTTAGAAAATTTTCGTCCGTCTTTACTTTCGTAAATAAGTTTTGCGAAAACGGCCACAACCAATGATACAACGAAGGCCACCACAAGAATTATCAGAATGATCATTGCGACCAAACCTTCTAAACCTCCAACTTCCAAAAGTGTCAGCATTTTCATAATCTAATTGTGTTTTTAGGTTTTATTAAATTTCTCTCCGTCTTTAATACATAAATATAATAAATAATCATCGAAAGACAGACCAGTTGAATTGTTCCCAGATTTCCGATCATATCAATTTTAGGTTTAATAAAATCTAAAAGGAATCTGAATGAAAAGTAACTCAACATAAAAAGTTTAAACAGAAATCCCGAAACATATTTGTTTTTCCTCTGAATCATTTTTAATTCGAACCACATGAAGAGTAAAAAAGCAATTTCATACAACGCAACGGGATGCCTCCGATATTCATCACCGAGATGCATTCCGAAGATTGATGTTGTGGGTAAGCCATACGTTTCTTCATGAACACCCGTTAGAAAACAGCCGATTCTGCCAATGATCATCGCTAAAATTAAAGGATAAACTATCAAATCTCCTGTACTTTCTTTGTGTCTGACCATCTTTTTTGCAAGTTCAACTCCAATCAGTCCAAAAGCTAAACCACCGACAATGGTGTTATTGGTCCAGAATCTTTTAAAGTTAAAATCATTAAAGAAAACAGCTGGATTTTCAAGATTTCCGATGAGTTTTGAACCAATTAAAGCACCTGCCGTTGCACCAATCAGAACCGCAGCTGATGTATTGAAAGACAGTTTTTCGGGAGATTTTCTTTTAAGATAAAAATAAAAACGCATTCCAAGGAAAATTCCCAGCGTTTCAAACACGGGATGTGCAAGAATCGTTTTGCCAAAAATCTGAAAAGTAACAGGAAAATCCATGATTTCAAAAGTAGTATATTTAAGGTAAATTATTAATTTTAATATTTAAATAAAATAAATTTCACCAAAATGCGAATAGAAAACGATATAAAACTGGGGTTTAAGGACGTTATGTTCAGACCAAAACGTTCAACCTTAAAATCCCGATCAGAAGTTGACCTCGAAAGAGAATTCACCTTCCTCCACACCCAAAAAAAATGGAAAGGAACGCCGATCATCGCTGCCAACATGGATACCGTGGGAACTTTTGAAATGGCTGCGGAACTGGCAAAAGATAAAATTATCACTGCTGTACACAAACATTACACCGTCGAAGAGTGGTCAGAATTCCTTGAAAATCAAGATACAAGCATTCATCAATACATTGCCCTAAGTACCGGAACGGGAAAAGCGGATGAGGAAAAAATCAAACTTATTCTTGATAAGCATCCTCAAATCGAATTTCTGTGTATTGATGTGGCGAACGGTTATTCAGAACACTTTGTGCAGTTTGTCAAAAAGGCGAGAGAGGATTTCCCTGATAAAATCATCATTGCAGGAAACGTCGTAACCGGCGAAATGGTTGAAGAACTGCTTTTGGTAGGTGCAGACATCATCAAAGTAGGAATCGGTCCTGGCTCGGTGTGTACGACGAGAGTGAAAACGGGTGTCGGCTATCCCCAACTTTCAGCAATTATTGAATGTTCTGACGCGGCGCACGGTTTAAAAGGTCATATCATCGCAGACGGCGGCTGCAAAGTTCCGGGTGATGTTGCCAAAGCTTTCGGCGGCGGAGCGGATTTTGTAATGCTCGGAGGAATGTTTGCCGGACACGACGAAAGTGGCGGCGAAATGGTTGAAGAAAACGGAAAAAAATATAAACTTTTCTACGGTATGAGTTCTAAAACCGCAATGGATAAACACGCCGGAGGTGTCGCCGAATACAGAGCTTCTGAAGGTAAAACGGTAAAAGTATCTTATAAAGGTTCAGTCTCTGAAACGGTGAAAGATATTTTGGGCGGTGTGAGGTCAACCTGTACTTATGTGGGTGCTTCGACGTTGAAAGAATTGTCAAAAAGAACTACTTTTATAAGAGTTCAGGAGCAGGAAAATCAGGTTTTTAATGATTGAAAAATGTAAAATCACGAATCAATTTTCACATTTTTAAAAGCAAAAATCCCGAAAAATTTCGGGATTTTATTGTTATTTTTTTTGAGTCTTCGTGTAATTCAGAATTAATAACAGGCTGAAGAATAAGCATCCTAAAATCGCTGCTAAAAAAGTTAAACTCTCCGGCTTTTCCAGATTTCTTACGGCCACAGAGCCACTCCAAATGAGAAAAGCGATGCTGATCAAACCTGCAGTTTTGTTTTTCATGGTATATAGTTTTAGTTTTTTCTATGTCAACATTCCTCCGTCAACGTTCAGAACCTGACCGGAAATATAGGAAGACATTTCGCTACCGAAGAAAACGCACGCATTGGCTACATCTTCCGGCTGTCCGCCTCTTTTCAAAGGAATTCCGTCTCTCCATCCCTGAACTGTTTTGTCGTCAAGAGCTGCCGTCATTTCAGTTTCAATAAATCCTGGTGCGATGGCGTTGCAACGGATATTTCTTGAACCCAGTTCCAAAGCGATAGATTTTGTGAAACCAATTACTCCAGCCTTTGAAGCAGCGTAATTTGCCTGTCCGGCGTTACCTTTTACTCCAACTACAGAAGTCATATTGATGATAGAGCCTGATTTTGCCTTCATCATTGGCTTAATAACCGCTTTCGTAAGGTTGAATACAGAATCTAAATTTACTTTAATGATCGTGTCCCAATCGTCTTTAGACATTCTCATCAAAAGATTATCTTTAGTAATTCCGGCGTTGTTTACTAAAATATCAATTTTACCAAACTCAGCCATTACATCATCTACCAGTTTTTGTGCAGCATCATAATCTGACGCATCAGACTGATAACCTTTAATTTGAGTAACAGAACTTAAAGCAGTTTCCAATTCTTTCGCTTTTTCTACAGAACCTGCATAGGTAAATGCCACTTTCGCTCCCTGCTGAGCAAAAATTTCTGCAATTCCCTTCCCGATTCCTCTTGTAGCTCCGGTGATAAGTGCTACTTTTCCTTCTAATAGTTTCATATATGATTAATTTTTTTTGAACCTTAATAATTCGTTGGGTATAAATTATCCGGTTTGCAAAGATATTATTATTTGTTGGGTGTGTTAAATTGTGGTTTTAAATTTCTTCTATTTCACAGCATTGTTCACAATCAGCACAATCTCTCCTTTTAAAGTTTTGCTGTTAGAGAACTCAATTAATTCGTTGATTGTTCCTCTTTTGGTTTCTTCAAATTTTTTTGAAATCTCTCTGCTCAAACTTGCTCTGGTTTCTTCCCCGAAAAATTCTTTGATCTGCTCTAAAGTCGTATTGATTTTATGCGGACTTTCGTACAGAACAATCGTTTTTTTCTCTTCTGCCAGCTGCTTCAGCTTCGTTTGTCTTCCCTTTTTTTGCGGAAGAAAACCTGCGAAAAGAAACTCATTGTTCGGTAAACCAGAAACCACCAATGCCGGAATTAAAGCCGTGGCACCAGGAAGGCAAATCATTTCAATGTCGTGATCTGATCCCGCTTTTGCCAAAAGATATCCAGGATCCGAAATCCCTGGAGTTCCTGCATCAGTTATGATCGCAATATTCTGACCGTTCTTTAAGTCGGAAATCACTTTTTCAGTAGCCTGATGCTCGTTGTGAAGATGATATGATTTTAAGGGTTTTGAAATTTCGTAATGTTTAAGCAAAATTCCCGACGTTCGGGTGTCTTCACATAAGATATAATCGACTTCTTTCAGCGTATTGATCGCTCTGAAAGTCATGTCTTCAAGATTCCCGACGGGTGTGGGAACAAAATACAGTATTCCGCTCAAAATTATATGAATTTATTTTCTACCAATACCCAAAGTCTTTGGGCATACTCATCTACCTTTTCCCAGTTTTTGTCGTAATACAGCTCGCTGAGATATTCCTTAGCTTCATCAATATTTCTGCATCTGTTCAGTTCAGAAACCGCATTATTCAAATCTGTCTGGCTTCCTGCGAAAAGTACTTTTGTAAAGGCAAGTCGGTCATTCAGATCCAGTTTAAACTCCGGTCTCGGCTTTTCAGCTTCCATAAAATCTGTCGGCATATTGTTTTTCAGCAAACTTCCTGTATCTTCTTTAACGATAGGTTTTACTGCAGCCTGCTCAGTTTTCTGCTCCGGAATTTCTCTTTCCAGAGGATCATCATCAAACAGAGTCTGGATATTTTTCAAGCCTCTGATGTTGGCCAGTTTAATTTTCTTTTCCTGACGGTACGCTTCGATATTCTCAAAACTCTCGTCAGAGCGTGGATTTTCGCTTAGATTTTCAGATTGCGGTTTATTGATTTCAACAATTTTTCTGCGGTCAGAATCTTCATTTTTAATTTCAGTTACTTCTTCAGAAACGTTACTGTCTCTTTTAATTTCACTTAAAATAGATTCCACATTTGAACTTTCAGAAATCATTTCATCCTGTGACGGAGTGAAGCTTGAAACATATTCATTTTCAGTCTCTTCAATCAAAATATCATCTTCATTCTGTTCGGTGGCAAAAATATCGTGGATGGTATGCGTTTCCGTTTTACGAGCTTCAGAAATTCCGCTTTCTTCTGTATTTATTTCATTTAACTGATCATTGAAAACCTCTTCTTCCTCCGTTACTTCTTCTTCGAAAATTTCCTCGCTGATGTCGTCGTCATTATCCGGTTCAGAATTTTCCAGAATCCTTTCTTCATCTACAAAACTTAAAACACGGTCTGTATTTTCGGGCTCTTCCTCTTCATCAATTTCGTTGAGCTGATTGTTGAAAACAGCTTCTTCTTCTAATTGTAAATGGTCTGAAATTTCGTCAGAAACAAAATTTACATCTGCTTCAGGCTCATTTTCCTCGGCAGCGTTGACGATATTTTCGTGGAAATCGCTTTCGATAATTTCATTCAGCTGATTATTAAAAATTGCTTCCTCTTCCTCAACTCCGGATTGAGTTTCCGGCTCAATGTACGCTTCGTTTCCAATTTCATTGAGCTCATTATTAAAAATCGCTTCTTCTTCAGTTACCGGATCAGGCATCAGAAAGTCGTTTGGTTTATTATCAGAAAACTCTGAATTTTCCTGCCTGTACTCTTCCAGATTTTTATTCAACAACTTCAAGAAAGCAATTTTTTCAGCCAAATCATTTACCTGATCCTGCTTCGAAATCAATTCGTCAACATTGTTTGTTTTACCCAAAATACCGATGATATTTTTGGACTCAAAAAAAATCTTATCCTTTAAATCTTGAATGTTCTGCATCGTAGATTCTTATTAAAATTGCTTACTTTTGATGTTAAAATATTACGGCTAATTTAACAAATGTTTTTAGAAAATACAATTAATCATTCCAAACAGAGCGGTTGGATGGAAGTTATTTGTGGCTCAATGTTTTCCGGAAAAACCGAAGAGTTGATCCGAAGGCTGAGAAGAGCAGAAATGGCGGGGCAAAATGTGGAAATTTTTAAACCAAAGACCGATACGAGATATTCTGATGAAGATGTTGTTTCGCACAACAAAAATAAAATCCGCAGCACGGCAGTACAGAATCCTGACGAAATAATCTTGTTGGGTTCAAATTGCGACGTGGTGGGAATTGATGAAGCTCAGTTTTTTGACGAAAGCATTGTGGAAGTAGCCAATCAGCTGGCAAACAGCGGAATCCGTGTGGTGATCGCCGGTTTGGATATGGATTTTCTCGGAAGACCTTTCGGACCAATGCCTAATTTGATGGCAACGGCGGAATATGTGACAAAAGTTCACGCCATCTGCCGGCGAACAGGAAATTTAGCCAATTATTCCATGAGAACATCTTCAGGAAAAGACCTTGTAGAGCTTGGTGAAACAGAAGCTTATGATGCCGTGAGCAGAAGGGTTTTTGTAGAGGAAGTTTTGAACAGGAAGTGAGGTTAAGGTTAAGGTTAAGGTTAAGGTTAAGGTTAAGGCAAATTTAATTTGTTTGAAATTATATTTAAACCTTAATTTTTTTTGAAAACTTTTGTCTCACTGATTTTAACTAATTGTTTTTAATGAATAAATTAAATAAATAAAAAATTGCGCCTTTGCGATTAAACAATAACACCAAAAAATAAGCAGAAAGGGCACCAATGAATTACACCGTCAAACAAATCGCAGATATTACCAATGCAAAAGTTATTGGGGATCAGGATTTAATTATAAAAAACATAGCTTTTGACAGCAGAATTATTTATTCTGTTAAAAATACTGCGTTCATAGCCATCAATACCAATAAAAATTCGGGAGAAAAGTTTATCGAATCTGTGATTGACAGAGGAATTAACGTGATTATTTCCGAGCATCAATATCCTCAGTTTGACAATATCAATTGGATTATTGTTGAAAACTCAGTAGAGTTTCTTCAGAAATTAGCTCAGTTTCATTTCCAGAATTCGCATTTAAAATCGATCGGAATCACGGGAAGCAACGGCAAAACGATTTTAAAAGAATGGCTGTACCAATGCCTTTGGAATGAATTTCCTACGGTAAAAAGTCCGAAAAGTTTCAATTCCCAGATTGGTTTGCCACTTTCTCTTCTTCAGATCAACGATTCTCACGAATTAGGAATTTTTGAAGTCGGAATATCCAAACCTCACGAGATGGAGAAACTGGAGCAGATTTTCCAGCCACAAATTGGTTTATTGACTCATATTGGAACTGCGCATCTTGCCAATTTCACTTCCGAAGAAGAACTGATTGCTGAAAAAATTAAACTTTTTAAAAATTCTGAGGTCATTATTTTTAACGGAGATAATGAATTGGTTTTAAATAAAATAAACAACTTATATTCAAGTAAAAAATTAATTTCTTACGGATTTAAAAACAGCAATCAGGTTTATTTTAAAAGCAATATTTCCAGAGATGAAAATGTTGTTGTACAATATTTCGGCGAAGAAATTTCGTTTCCAGTTCATCAGCGGGACGAAGCGACTTTAACAAACGCTTTGGCGCTGATAACCGTCTTAAAGGAACTGAGAATAGAGAATCAGAAGATCATCGAAAAAATCAATGCTTTGAAGGCTGTCGAAATGCGTCTGGAAGCGATTGAAGGTCAAAAAAACAATATCGTTATCAACGATTCATTTAATCTGGATTTGGATTCACTTAAAACCGCCCTTCAGTTTCTGAATGAATATAAAAAATCAAAAAAATCGTTGGTTTTAACGGACATCGTTGGTGTCAATTCAAATTTGCAAGAGCTTTACGAGGAAGTTTCAGACTTGGTCAACGAGCAGAAATTTGATTCTGTTTTCCTGATCGGTGATGAAATATCAAATTTTAGTGATTTATTTAAATCTAAAACCTTTACTTTTATTAATACTCAGGAATTAATTGAAAGTAAACATCTTACAGAAATAGAAAATCAGATTATTTTACTAAAAGGAGCGAGAAAATTTGAGATTGAAAAAATAAAAGATCTTTTGGAACTCAGGAAACACGATACTGTTCTTGAAATCAATTTAAATGCCCTTTTACACAATATCAATTACCATAAATCACTTTTAAAACCAGCAACCAGAATGATGGCGATGGTTAAAGCAAACGCTTATGGATTAGGAAGTTATGAAATTTCAGAATTCCTCCAACACCATCACATGGATTATCTCGGCGTAGCTTTCGTGGATGAAGGTGTCGAGCTTCGAAAAAAAGGAATCACAGTGCCAATTGTGGTGATGAATCCTGAGCAGCACAGCTATGATGCTGTAATTCAATACAATTTGGAGCCTGAAATTTACAGTTTTCGGGTTTTGGAATTGTTTTATGAAGCAGTCAGGAAGTCAGGTTATGACAAAGAGTATCCAATCCATCTTAAACTTGAAACGGGAATGCACAGGCTTGGGTTCAAAGGGAATGAACTGGACGAGCTTGGTGAGATTTTAGGTAAAATGAATGTGAGAGTTCAAAGTATTTTCAGCCATCTTTCGTCTTCAGATATACCAACTGAGAAGGATTTTACGTTGAATCAGTTAGATACATTTGAAAAAAACTCAGCTTATTTGATAGAAAAACTGGGCTACGCGCCTTTACGCCATATTTTAAATTCATCGGGAATAACCAATTATACCAATCATCAATATGACATGGTAAGAATAGGGATTGGAATGCTGGGAGAATCACAAAATAGTGAAATACAGAAACAGCTGCAGTCCGTTGTAAGTTTCAAAACGGTAATTTCCCAGATTTCATTAATAGAAACCGGAGAATCAGTGGGTTACAGCAGAAGATTTAAAGCCGCTAAACCTTTAAAAATTGCGACCGTTCCTGTTGGCTACGCAGACGGAATTCCAAGATTAATCGGAAATCAGATCGGAAATGTAGGCATCAACAAAACTTTAGCCCCAATTGTCGGCAGTATCTGTATGGACATGATGATGATTAACGTCGACCATATTCCAAACGTAAAAGAGGGCGATACTGTGACTGTTTTTAATGCAAAACCAAGCCTCAAAGAATTCGCAGAATACTGCAAAACCATAACTTACGAAGTATTAACATCCATTTCACCACGCGTAAAAAGGATTTATGTAAAAGATTAACTATGAGAAAACTCCTGCTTCTTTTGTTCGCATTTCAGATACTTTTGATTCATTCTCAGGTAAAGGAAAATCTGAAAATTCCTAAGAATCCTAAAATAGGACTTTCTCTTGCAGGCGGCGGTGCAAAAGGGTTTTCTCACGTCGGAGTTCTTAAAGTTCTGGATTCTTTGGGCGTTAAAGTAGATTACGTCTCCGGAACGAGCATGGGTGCAATCGTGGGAGGTTTGTACGCTTCAGGCTATTCCGGTAAGGAAATTGAAAAAATTGTGATGGATACCGATTTCTACTCATTAATCCGTGATCCAAAATCCAGAAAAGAAAGTACTTTTTTTAATAAATCTGTCGACAAATATTTATTTTCAATTCCACTTCAAAACGGAAAAATCACCCTTCCCTCTTCCATCAGTTCCGGACAGAAGAATGTTTACCTTTTAAAAGAATTATTTAAAAACGTTTCCAACGTCAACGATTTTTCCAAACTTCCCATTCCCTTCCTCTGTGTTGCGACCAACCTTGAAAGTGGCAATATGGAAATTTTTGAGAAAGGAGATCTTGTTCAGTCGATTATGGCTAGTTCAGCTTTCCCATCCCTGATGGATCCGGTTAAAATTGGTGACAGCATTTACATCGACGGCGCGATGACCGTTAATTATCCTTCAAAACCTCTAAAAGATAAAGGAATTGACATTGTGATTGGAGTAGATTTGAATCAGGATCTTTCAAAAAGGGAAGATTTAAACAATATTATTTCTATTTTAAATCAGGTTATAGACTTCGGTATACAAAAAGACACCAGAAGACAGTACAAATACACAGACATCAATATCAAACCGAATCTTACGGGAATGACGGCTACGAGCTACGATGATAAGAAGAAAATTCTTGACAGTGGTTACGTGGAAGGTCAGAAATATGCAGCTATTTTAGATCAACTTCCAAAGAGAGAATTTGACCGTCTCAGACAGGCCGTAAATCCAATTTATTCCAATGTCTATAAGATTGACAGCATTTCCATCGATGGCGGCAGAATATACGGTAAAAACTACGTTCTCGGGAAAATGGGGCTCCGTCTTCCATCGATGCAAACCTATGGAAGTATCAACCGTGGTTTGGATAAACTGGTTGCGACCAACAATTACCGTTTTATCAATTACGATATCGTAACCGAAAATAATTTCAATTATCTTAAATTATACGTGACTGAAGATGATGCAAGACATTTTTTAAAATTCGGACTTCACTATGATGAAATTTTCAAAACTGGACTTTTGCTTAATTATTCAGCGAAAAGACTTTTATTTAAAAATTCAAATCTTTCCCTTGATGTTATTGTCGGAGATAAGCCCCGTTATTATTTAAACTATTTTATCGACAACGGCTATATTCCAGGATTTGGAATTTACTCTTCGGGAATGAGTTTCGATATCAAAGGAAACAACAATATCAATATCGACAAATGGGAATGGCTGAGAAATGAAGCTTATATTCAATCGGTCTGGAAGGATAAATTTGCTGTTGGAGCAGGAATCAGCCATGATTATTTTGAAGCCGAAATGAACGGCACAAACAAAAGATACAACCGCTTTCTCAATCCTTATGTATTTTTGAAAAGTGATACACAAAATGACCGCGACTTTCCTACCAAAGGATTTTATCTGAATGCCGAAGGTAAAGTAATAGATTTGCTCAAATCTGAGGTTGAAAAAAGAGTCGTTCAGGTAAAAGCAGATATCAGAATCAACATTCCGTTGTCTAAACAGTTCAGTTACCATCTGAATCTGTATGGTGGAATTACCATCGGTGACAACCTTCCGCAATTTTATCAATACAGATTGGGAGGAATTTTTGAGCAGAATGTAGTCAATTTCAAAACTTTCAACGGTTTTTACTTTGCACAGCTTAACAGTAACAATGTTGCTTTAATTTCAAATGATATTCAATATAATTTTAAGAAAAACTTTTTCTTAAGCGGAAACTTTTCTTTTGCCAACCTCTCGGACGATATTACATTCGAAGATGCGGTAAAAGTAAATTACAGTTCAGTCGGAGCAAGTATCGGATATAAATCTCCGTTTGGACAGATCAGATTTAATTTTGGTCATTCACTTAAAAACAATCAAAAAGGCATATTCAGTGTTATTTTAGGACACTGGTTTTAAAATCATGATACAATTCTTTTACGAAAACTTACCCGAAACAGTCAACACAGCTTATACAATCTGGCTTGAAGAGATCATTCTCTCCGAAGGCAAAAAGATTGGAGAAATCAATTATATCTTCTGTAATGACGAATATTTATTGAAAGTAAATCAGGACTATCTCCAACACGATTATTACACAGACATCATCACTTTCGATTACGTAAAGGGTAAAACCATAAGCGGAGAGATTTTCGTATCTTTGCAGCGCATTTCAGACAATGCTTCTACCCTATCCAAAAACTTTGAAGAAGAATTACGTCGGGTTTTAGCTCACGGCATCTTACACCTTTCGGGTTATAAAGATAAAACAGAGGAAGAAGAAAAACTGATGCGAAGCAAAGAAGATTTTTATTTAGCAAAGTACTCTTAGTATTTTTTAGGAGCTTAATCCCGCTCTCCGCACTCGCTATTTTTTTTCAAAAAATGAGCTCAAACAATGCTGCGATCGGGGCTAAATATCGGTATACAGGCGATTGTAGCCTTTAAAACAAAACAATGTTTCACGTGAAACATTTAGAGAAAATATTAAAATTTAAAGCTTAAAATAAGCAATAAAGAAATGATATCAGAAATATATGATGTAATTGTAGTAGGTGCCGGCCACGCAGGATGTGAAGCCGCAGCTGCTGCAGCGAACCTTGGTTCAAAAACATTGCTCGTTACAATGAATATGCAGACCATCGGACAGATGAGTTGCAACCCTGCAATGGGAGGAATTGCAAAGGGACAGATTGTAAGAGAAATCGACGCAATGGGTGGTTACTCAGGAATCATTGCAGACAAATCTGCGATACAATTTAAGATGCTTAACCTTTCCAAAGGCCCTGCAATGTGGTCTCCAAGAACACAGAATGACAGAATGCTTTTCGCTGAAGAATGGCGTTTAGCATTGGAAAACACGCCTAATCTTGACTTCTTTCAGGATATGGTGAAGAGTTTAATTATTGAAAATAATAAGGCTGTTGGTGTTGTAACATCTTTAGGAATTGAGATCAGATCCAAATCCGTTGTACTTACAAACGGTACTTTCCTGAATGGTTTAATCCACGTTGGAGATAAACAATTGGGAGGTGGAAGAATGGGTGAACCAAGAGCATTCGGAATTACAGAACAATTGGTTTCCTTAGGTTTCGAAGCAGGTAGAATGAAAACCGGTACTCCACCACGAGTGGACGGCAGAAGCCTTGACTACTCCAAAATGGAAGAACAGAAAGGAGATGAAAATCCTCAAAAATTCAGCTATTTAGACAGTCCGAAATTAACCAAACAATTAAGCTGTCATATCGTCTACACCAACGAAACAGTACACGATATTTTACGTGAAGGTTTCGACAGAAGTCCAATGTTTAACGGTACTATTCAAAGTTTAGGTCCAAGATATTGCCCAAGCATTGAAGATAAAATCAATCGTTTTGCAGAGCGTACAAGGCATCAGCTTTTCGTAGAACCGGAAGGATGGAGAACCGTGGAAATTTATGTAAATGGTTTCAGTTCTTCTTTACCGGAAGATGTACAGATTAAAGCAATGAGACAAATTCCAGGATTTGAAAATGTAAAAGTATTCAGACCTGGCTATGCTATTGAATATGACTACTTCCCTCCTACCCAGTTAAAGCATACTTTAGAAACAAAATTGGTTGAAAACTTATATTTTGCGGGTCAAATTAATGGTACGACCGGATATGAAGAGGCAGGCGGACAAGGCTTAATGGCAGGGATTAATGCTCATAATAAGGTTCATGAGAAGGATGAATTCATTCTTAATAGGGACGAGGCTTATATTGGTGTTTTAATCGATGATTTAATCACTAAAGGTACTGAAGAACCATACAGAATGTTTACTTCAAGAGCTGAATACAGATTGCTTTTAAGGCAGGATAATGCAGACATCAGATTGACAGAAAAAGCATTTGGATTAGGACTGGCAAAGGAAGACAGACTGAGAAAAGTGGAAGAAAAAATCGCAAAAAGTCAGGAACTTGAAACCTTTTTGAGAGAAACTTCTTTAAAGCCAGGAATTATCAATCCAATTCTGGAAAGCATTGAAAGTAATCCTGTTGATCAGGCTTACAGAGCATCACAATTCCTTACAAGACCCAATATTACTTTAGATAAATTGGATGAAATTGAATCTATCAAAGAATTTACATCCCAATATACTGATGAAGTAAGAGAGCAAGCCGAAGTAAATATTAAGTATAAAGGCTATATAGAAAAGGAGAAAGAAAATGTTGCTAAACTGAACAGATTAGAAAATGTGAAAATTCCTGAAGATTTTGACTATATTAAAATATCAAGTCTTTCTTCTGAAGCAAAACAAAAAATGAACAAAGTAAGACCTAAAACTTTGGCTCAGGCAGGAAGAATAAGCGGCGTTTCACCTGCAGATATCAACGTTTTAATGGTGTATTTAGGAAGATAAATCAAATATGTTTCACGTGAAACATTTAAAATAACTAAGGTATTTAGAGGCTTAAAACACTTTTCTGAATACCTTTATTTTTAAAATATAATTTAAAAAAATGAAAATTAAAGATCATTTTCTTTCTCAGGAAGTATTTGAAATTATAGAAACAGAAACAAAGGGCGTTTTTAAAACCTCCCCTATTCCATCAAATATTTCTAAATATTATGAAAGTGAAGACTATATTTCGCATCATCAGGATTCCGGAAGTTTGAAAGAAAAGTTGTATAAATTTTTGCAATCTTTCAATTTACAGTATAAAAAAACAATTCTTTTAGACAGAATTAATAAAGGTTCAAGAGTTTTGGATTACGGTTGCGGTGCCGGTGAATTTGTAAAATATACAGAAAATGATTTTGAAACTTTCGGATTTGAACCTAATCCTGATGCAAGAAAAGCAGCTGAAAATAAGATTTCGAAAGCTACAATTTTAGATAACATCAATACAATTGAAGATTACAGTCTGGATGCAATTACGCTTTGGCACGTATTTGAGCACATAGAAAATCAGGATGAAATGCTTGAAATTTTTAATAAAAAACTGAAAGAAAAAGGTCTATTAATTATTGCTGTTCCCAACCCTACTTCTTACGATGCAAAACATTATAAAGAATATTGGGCGGCTTATGATGTGCCAAGACACATCTATCATTTTTCAAAAAATGGAATGGAAAATTTGATTTCAAAGAAGCCAAACTGGAAAATGAGAAAAATCAAACCATTAGTCTTGGATTCTTATTACATCTCCATGTTGAGCGAAAAATACAAAAAATCATCCCTATTTTGGATAAAAGCACTGGTTCATGGAACGATTTCTAACGTAAAAGCATTATTTTCCAATGAATTTTCTAGTTTGATATACATTATCGAAAAAAAGTAGAAAATCGATTTTTGAGCTATTTCTAAAGGTCAATTTTCAGCATTTTTGTCATAAATTTTAAAACTCAGGAAAAATCCTGAGTTTTTGTTTTTTCAAAATTTATCAAAATTAAATTTGTATGTTCTAAAAGTAAGAATTCACTTATCATTTAATTTTTCGACTCACTAAAAATTTTAAGATATAGATAAGAAAAAAATATATTTGAACTAACAAAAAAATACTTAGAACCTTTTGGGAATTACAAATCACATGAAAAAAATAATAATAAAGGAAAAATATGAGATTTAAAAAATGAATTCTCACACAAACATATCATTTTAAGCCCTAAATTTAAATTACGTCCAAACGCTCTGGGAATTTCTGTTTTTCAATTTAAAACCTAATTCTGACAGCCAATTTTTCACCATTTTTCTCTAAAATTAAAATTTTGGCTTTTCTACAAAATAAAATTTAAAATTATTTCTGCGAAAACACAATTAGATTCACTAAAATTTAAAAAAATTGCATAACTTAAATTGAGAAACCGATTTTTCGAAATTAATATTCAATCTTAAAAATTATCAAAATAAAAAAGTCTGTCGGAAATTCCAACAGACTTCAATTTTATAAAATTAAAATTTCTTACTTATTGATAGCAGCAACACCTGGAAGTTCGAGACCTTCCAAACTTTCCAGCATTGCTCCACCTCCGGTAGAAACATAACTTACTTTTTCACCATAACCAAATTGTTTAACAAAAGCTACACTGTCTCCTCCCCCAACTAATGAGAAAGCTCCCAATTTTGTAGCTTCTGCAATGCTGTCTCCCAAAGCAACAGTTCCTGCAGAGAAATTTGACATTTCGAAAACTCCGATCGGCCCATTCCAAAGAATCGTTCTTGAATTTAATAAAACATCGTTGAACTGATCTCTTGATTTTGGACCTGCATCCAATCCCATCCATCCTTCAGGAATTTCGTATATATTGACTTCCTGCGTATCTGCGTCATTACTGAAACTCTCAGCAATAATCGTATCTGAAGGAAGATAAACTTTTACATTATGTTCTTTTGCTTTACCTAAAATTTCAAGTGCAAGAGAGAGTTTATCTTCTTCAACCAATGAAGTTCCGATTTTACCACCTAAAGCTTTAATGAAGGTAAATGCCATACCTCCACCAATAATTAAATTATCAACAGCTGGCAAAATATTTTCTATAATGGTAATTTTAGTTGAAACTTTAGATCCTCCAAGTATCGCTGTTACAGGCTTTTCTCCACTTTTTAAAACTTTATCAATCGCTTTTAGTTCGTTAGTCATCAATAAACCGAAAAATTTAGTTGAATCGAAAAATTTTGCAATGACAGCTGTAGATGCGTGTGCTCTGTGAGCGGTACCAAATGCATCATTCACATAAGAATCACCTAATTTCGAAAGTTTTTCAGCAAACGCCTCATCCCCTTTTTCTTCTTCACTGCGGAAACGTAAATTTTCCAATAAAAGAATTTCTCCGGCTTTCAGTTCAGAAGCAGCCTGTTGAGCCTTTTCACCTACACATTCATCAACGAATTTTACTTCCCTTCCAAGAACCTGAGAGACTTCGTTCACAATGTGTTTTAGAGAAAACTCATCTTTTACCTCGCCTTTTGGTCTGCCTAAGTGAGCCATTAAAATTACAGAGCCGCCATCTTGAAGAATCTTGTCAACAGTAGGTTTTACAGCTACAATTCTTGTATTGTCTGTAACTTTCAGCTGGTCGTCCTGTGGAACGTTAAAATCTACTCTTACCAGAGCCTTCTTGTCTTTAAAATTGAAATCGTTGATTGTTTTCATATGTATATTTAATATTTTTCTGCAGTCGTCAGTCATTCTTTGTATAAAACTTGGAGAAATTCACTCAGTTTTTCCGCTCAGACTGTTTTCGCAATGACCCCGTTTCTGTAAGCTGAAATGAATCATCAAACTCATGCCGTTTTCACTGTTTTCTTTAAATTTCTGTTTCACAAATGTAAGATTTTAAAGTCTCGCAAAAAATCGAAACTTTTAAAAGTTTTCAAAATTTTCCGAACAATGCACCACTCACTAATCAACACTATTTTCTTTTTTTTAATAAAGAAAGAATGAATACTGTTGTTGAGTGTTGTGAGTTTCGGGGATAACTTTCGGGCTAAAACTTGATAACACGAAGTTTAATTACAATTCATATTTAATTAACAAAATAACACGCTGTAAATCTGAATTTTCTGTCACTTATCAACAAATATGGATAACTTTTCCACGATACCCTTTATGAATAACCGGTCTATGGAGAAAGTCAAGAAATGTCTGAGGAAAGTTTTTCGAAATTTGTGCCCGAAAATTTGGAGGCAACTTTCATTAGTTAATTTTTGCTGAGAAAAAAAGTTTAATTTCAACAAAGTTTTCCACAGTTATTCACAATGATGTTAACACTCATTCGACGGGAAACTAACAATTGAGATTTAATACTTAAATTTGAACATTCAAAAAAACTGAGGTAATGAGTAAATTCTATCTGTTTGGTCTTTCATTATTTTCCATATCAATCTATTGTCAGAAGCCCGTCTTTGCCGAAGCTGAGCTGAAAACTGCGACAGTGTATGAGCAATCGGGAGAGCTTTTTTCTACGACCTCTTTTAAAATACCTAAAGGAAGTTCTGAGATCATCATCACCAATATTGCTGAAAACATTGATCAGAATTCGATTAAACTGGGAAGTAAGAATAAAATTTCTATTCTCACATATCGTTTTTCAAATGACGTAGAGATGTATGCGGTGGCTTTAGATAAGAAAAATCCGCAGCATAAAATTGTTTTAGACAGTATTGATCTGGCTAATAATAAGTTAGAAATTCTAAATTTAGAGAGAAATACGCTTTCAAAAAGTCTTGAAATTTTAGACCGAAACCAAACTATTAATGCGGGTTCGACATCTTACGCTTCTGAGGTTTCAAAATTGTTGAAATACAATCAGAAGAAAAGGCTGGAACTGGGCACAGCGTTGGTAAAAAATCAGGAAATTATCAATACATGGCAGGAAAAACTCAGCCGTCTGGAGACGAAATTTAATTTGAATAATCAGGAAAGAGAAAATTATCCGAAAGGTAAACTCATCCTTCAGGTTTCTGCTGAAGCCAATGAAAATGTAAATCTTGATATTAAATATAATGTAAATAATGCTTCGTGGAGACCTTATTATGATGTAATTACCAATGGTTTGGGAAATAAAATCAATCTGGGTTACAAAGCGATGGTTCGTCAGAATTCCGGTTTAGACTGGAAAAATGTGAAGATGAATTTGATTTCAGGATATCCGAATCAGCAAAGAGTAATTCCACAGTTGGGTGTTTGGCAACTGTATTATCAACCGCCACCGCCGAAGTATGAGGAACGAAGTAATGATTATCCATCAGTTAGAGCAACATCTTCTGTTTCGATGGCTGAAATTTCTGAAGTTGTAGTAACGGGACCGAGAAATGTAGTTTCTCAAAATCAGTTGAATTTAAGCTACGAACTGGAAGATAAATTCACCATTTTATCGAATAATAAAGACAACAGCATTAATCTGAATTCTACAGATATCCCTGCAAACTTTATTTATTCTGCGGTTCCAAAATACTCCAATTCTGCATTTTTAGTGGCTGAAATTGAAAACTTAGACAAGTACAATTTGATTCCTGCCGAAGCAAATATAGTATTTGAAGATACCAATGTCGGCAAAACCGTGATCAATCCTGAAACTACCGACAGCAAGATGATTCTGACCTTGGGAGAAGACCGGAGAATCAGCATCAGAAGGCAGCCTGTGAAAGATAAAACGTTTACAAAAAGCATTTCTTCCACGAATAAAGAACAGCAGTTTGCTTTTGAAATTACGGTGAGAAATAACAAAAGTGAGAAGATAAAAATCAAGCTGAAAGACCAGATTCCGATCACTACAGACAAGCAGATTATCATCTCAATGGTTGATAAAGGAAATGCAGAATACGATGAAAAGACAGGAATTCTAACTTGGAATGTTTCTCTGAATGCTAATGAAACGCAGAAAATCAATTTCTCATATAAAGTTAATTCACTAAAAAACAGTGATTTGAGAGGTTTGTAAATCAGAAATAAATTTAAAATCTAATATAAAAGTAAAATGAAAAGAAAAATCGCAATCGCCGGTGACCACGCCGGTTTCGAGTACAAGGAAATTCTGATAAAACATCTTGAAGAACAGTTTGAAGTTCAGGATTTCGGAACTTTTTCTACCGATTCTGTGGATTATCCGGACTTTGTACATCCTGCAGCGACCTCAGTTGAAAACGGCGAAAACGAATTGGGAATCCTGATCTGCGGAAGCGGAAACGGTGTGCAGATTACAGCAAACAAACATCAGAAAATCCGTTGTGCACTTTGCTGGATGCCTGAAATTGCTGAATTGGCAAGACAGCACAACGATGCAAATATGATTTCGATTCCCGCAAGATTTATTGCGAAGGAAGTGGCGATAGAGATTGCAAATAAGTTTCTTAATACTCCTTTCGAAGGCGGAAGACATCAAAACAGAGTCGATAAAATAGCGTTCTGCTAAATTGATAAAGGCTTGTAATTCAGTTTGCAAGCCTTTTTTATAAAGATTAACGAAGTCCAAGATTTAAATACAATTGTTGATTTCTTTAAAATTTTACTTAACTCTTCTCCATATTTGTTTTAATTTTATCGGAACTAAGTCTGAACTATTAGCAGATTGATTTGAAAATACTAAATACTATAAGTCTGTACCAATTTTAAACAAATTAATTATCAATAAAACTGATATGAATTAAAAAACTATGAAAGTTTCTCTGTCTTTTTTCCTAAATTTTATCATTTTCATTTCTTTTGGACAAACCTATAAACAGTATGTGGATGATAGTATCAATAAAGTGAACATCATACAAGAAGAGAAAATTACTGAAGATAAACTGATTGCTGACTTCAAAAATGTAGATTTTGTAGGTTTATCAAAGCTGATTATTCAAGAAATTGTAACCGAAAAGAAGAAAGAGAAAAATATAGTTTTTACTTATGAGACTTTGGCTAATGAGCAAAGAATGCTGATTAATACAACGGATTACGTTCCTACTTACAATATTGAAAATCCTGTTTATAATGCAAAGTTTTTTTGGACAGAAGAAAATATACAAAAGATAGTAAAAAAATGGAGGAAAAACTTAGTTCCCGCATTGGGATATGAAGTATTTTTAAATAAAAATAGAGAATCAAAGGAAGCATTTTATTTATCTAATAGGGATATGAAGTTCTATGAACTTGTAGTAAATCAAAAAGCTGGAAAATTTATAAAAAAAAGAAGGAAAATACACATTTGAAACAGAACTATATTATTTTCAGTCTGATGATGAAAACTTAATTCTTCAAGACATTAATAATGAAAAAAACTATGATGTTTTAAATCTAATTTTCAGAAATAAATTGGGAAAAATAGTTGTTGTAAGATTAAATCAAAAGTATAAAACCTATCAGTACCAAAACAAAAAATGGGTAGAGATTGCTACAATTGATGAATATAAATTTTAGAAATTTCTGATGAAAAAATATCTTATTTTCCTTTCACTCTTTGTCATTTTCTATGCAAATGCTCAAGAAATTAACGACAAAGAAGCTCTCAAAAAATGCAGAAAAGAATTCAGCAAAAAAGCATGTCTTTCAGATGAAGATAAAGACGGCGTTTTATTTTATTTAGACCGCTGTCCAAAAGAGTCCGGAACTATTAAAAATGATGGTTGCCCTTGGCCAGATACCGATGGAGATGGGGTTATAGACAAAGATGATGCATGTCCTTCAGCTGCAGGATCAGAAGAAAATAACGGTTGTCCCTGGCCGGATACCGATGGAGATGGGATTTTAGATCAAGATGATGCATGTCCTACTGTTCTAGGCGTAAAGGAAGAAAATGGCTGTCCAGGTGGAAAACTGGATTGTACTCAGTTTTATGAGGATGAAAAAAACAAATTTGAAAAATTCAGAGAAGATAATTCGACAATTGAAAATATTTATAATCAACTGATTGGCAAATTATTGATATACTTTGCTGAGAAAAATAAAGATATAAAAGTAGATTTAGTTCATTTGAAATTTATGGATTATGGTCCGTCATGTGTTTATTATTCAAGAAATTATGTTCCTACCTGTACAAGTAGCAGAAAAACAGATGAGTATAATTTTTTACTGACAAAATTCTGGAGTAAGGGAGCTTTGGAAAAATTTGTTCAGAAAAATAATGTTGCTGTATTCATCAGATATCCGTTTAAAGAATATGACAACAGTTTTAGTCCGGTTTTATCAGAAGAATTACACAATTATCTAAAATCAAATTCAACAGGAAGTACATCTTATATTTTTCCTCAGGGTCGGAAAAAAGTTAAAGAAAATGCAGTTACAATTGTCTTAGATGTAAGATTTTTGAGCCCTTATATTTTAGAAATAACATATACGCCCAGCTCTGGCGGATTGTATCCTGTTTCTAAAAAATTAGAATACAGTAATGGAAAATGGAAGGAATTGAAAGATTAAAATAAATACATAAATCAAAAAAATGATTGCAAACTAAATTTAATGAATTGATATATTTAAACTTTTAAATTACTGTAAATCAATTAAAAACATTTATTAATTTTTTATTTTATATATTTGCACCGTCCAACGGTAATTACCACACTGTTGATTCCATAAAATTTTCCAACTTCCAGAAGAAAATTTATCTCTCCTTCTCCACTTTTTTGTTTTAAATTTATACAGCATTAATATTAAATATTTGAATCAATATTTCAAATATTATGAAAACATCTGTTTTATGAAAATTTTCTTTTTGTTTATTTCCCTTTTCATATTTCTGTATAGTTTTTCACAAAAACCGAGAGATACGATTGGGATGGATCGATATGAAAAGGAAGCGGCGCAAGAGGATTTCAAAAAATGCAATGAACTGACAAATGATTTTAAAGGTGTATCATTTCAAACTCTAGAACAAATGATTTCTGATGAAATTATTTTTGCAAGTTCAAAAAGTAATATAGTTGTAAATTATCATCAACCGTTTTCAAAACATATGACAATCATAGATATTTATGACTATACACCGGTTTTCTGTAATTACAATAATCCGGCATATAATCAGTCTGATTTTTGGAATAAAAAAACTATAAGATATTTACATAGAAAATTCAGTGTCAATATGATTCCCTATTTGCCTCACAAAGGTGAATTTGTTAATAAGGAAACGGTTAAATCTAATGTTGATAAGAATGACAAAACAATTAAAGTATTTTTAAATCAGAAAAAGAGTGAAATTTCAGGTCATTCCAATGCAGATGATGGAGAAAAGTATCATTTCATTCCTGCAAAAGGATTTAGAGAAAGTAAATTAAATCTTAAGGATGGATCTTATCAGGAATTTGAGATCAATTTCAGAAATTATTTAGGTAAAATTATTACGGTGAAATATATTTATGATGAATATAAAGAAGTTTATAAAACCTATCAATACAAACTTCAGAAGTGGATAGAGATACCTACGACAGATAAGTATAAATTTTAAAACAAACTCAATGAAAACTTTTGTATCATTTTGCTTTTTATTTTCAATTTACCTCGCAAACGGACAGGAAATTGTTGACAAAGAAACATTCAAGAAATGCAGGAAAGAATTCAGCAAAAAGATTTGTCTTTCGGATGAAGATGGAGACGGTGTTTTGTTTTATTTAGACGGTTGTGCAAAAGAATCAGGTGTTGTAGAAAATAATGGTTGCAGATAGCCGGATTTTGATGGAGACGGTGTTTTAGATAAAAATGATGCCTGTCTGTCAGTTGCCGGACCCGAAGAAAATAATGGCTGTCCTTGGCCGGACACAGACGAAGATGGGATTTTGGATAAAGATGATGCATGTCCTACAGTTCCCGGTATTCCTGAGAACAATGGTTGTAAAGGAAGAGATTGCTCAGATGTGATTAAAAGAGAACAGGAAAGGTTGAAAAAATTACAGGAAGAAGCAAAAGAAATAAATTACAATACATTATCAGATAGAATTATAAAAGATATTGATTTTACCTTATTAAAAGAAAAAAATATAATTTATTTGGTTGATTATGAATTACTTGTATGTGGGACAGGACTAGAAAGTTCTTGTGGAGGATATTATGAAGCAACACCTATTTATAAAAACAGTGATTTTTGGACAGAGGAGACAATAATGAAGATTTATAATAAAACTAAAAAAAACTTCATTTTGGGAATGCTATTTGGCGGAATGGGAAGTGGAATTGAATTCGAAAATATTCCAAAAGATATTTCAAACCTGAATCTTAAAAACAGGAAAACTAAAATATTTAAAGAAGGTTCAGAAAACGAGGTTTTTATGTATTATAAGGCGAACGATACTCAACCGATAAAGACATTAAATGGACTTTTAATAAATATTAATAAAAATGATTTTGAAAAAAAAGTTAATGTTGAAATGCTTTACACGACATATCAGAATGATATTACTTTAAATGACAACATACATCACTTTAAAAGAAAATATTTAATATACCAATTTATAAACAATCAATGGGAATTGATTGAAACAAAACAAAATTTTTAAAAAATGCCAAAAAAGAAAAAATATATAAGTCAGAAAAACGATCATAAACTCGTGGAAATCGGAAGATTAATCATGAGATTTATGAATCAGAATCAAACCAAATTATATAATTACAAGCAACTCGCAGACGGGATTGATCACAAAAATCCGAGACAGCGCGAAATGGTGATTCAGGCTTTGCACAAATTACTGTCGAGCCAGAGAATTAAAGAAACCGAAAAAGGAAAATACAGCATCAATCTCAATATTGAAGGTACTTT
Source organism: Chryseobacterium foetidum (assembly GCF_025457425.1). Classification (NCBI taxonomy): domain Bacteria; kingdom Pseudomonadati; phylum Bacteroidota; class Flavobacteriia; order Flavobacteriales; family Weeksellaceae; genus Chryseobacterium; species Chryseobacterium foetidum. The sequence continues at coordinate 2,058,250 of NZ_JAMXIA010000001.1, read as the reverse complement.
AACGGGAACCATCGATTTTAACCAAAGCGGAAATGCCTACGTCACTGTAGAAAACATGAAAGACGATATTTTCGTACATGCGAAAAATGTGAAAGATGCTTTGCAGGGCGATAAAGTTTTAATAGTTACCTACAACTTCAAAGGAAAAAAACTCGAAGGTTCCGTTTTGGAAGTCTTGGAGAGAAAAAGATCAGAATTTGTGGGGACATTCCAACTCGTTCCTCACAAGGAATTTGGATTTGTTGTTTGCGATAAAAAGACGATCAATACAGACATTTTCATACCGAAAGGAAAGATAAATGGTGCGGAAAACGGCAATAAAGTCGTAGTAAAAATGACAGAATGGAAGCCCGGAGACAAAAATCCTGAAGGAGAAATCCTGCAGGTTCTTGGAAATCCAGGCGAGCACGAAACTGAAATCCACTCTATTCTTGCGGAATATGGTTTGCCATATGAATTTCCCGAGGAAGTAGAAAGAGATGCAGATAAGATCGACCGCAGAATTACAGACGAAGAAGCTGCAAAACGCTGGGATATGCGTGATGTTTTGACCTTCACGATTGACCCTAAAGATGCCAAAGATTTCGATGATGCCTTATCAATGAGAAAACTGGACAATGGCAACTGGGAAGTCGGCGTTCACATCGCAGATGTTTCTCACTACGTGATTCCGGGAACTATTCTGGATGATGAGGCTTACGAAAGAGCAACTTCGGTTTATTTGGTAGACCGCGTCGTACCGATGCTTCCGGAAGTATTGAGTAATGATGTTTGTTCGCTCCGTCCGAATGAAGATAAATATACATTCTCTGCTGTTTTTGAATTGAATGACAAAGCTGAAATCCAGAAAGAATGGTTTGGAAGAACCGTAATTCACTCCGACAGAAGGTTTACTTACGAGGAAGCTCAGGAAAGAATTGAGACCAAGGAAGGCGATTTGCAGGAGGAAATCAACACTTTGGCTGCTTTGGCAAAAATAATGCGTGGAGAACGTATCAGAAACGGTGCAATTACCTTCGACAGAAGCGAGGTTCGTTTTAATTTAGATGAAAATAATCAGCCAATTGGCGTTTACTTCAAAATCAGCAAAGATTCGAATCATTTGATTGAAGAATTTATGCTTTTGGCGAATAAAAAAGTATCGGAATTTGTTTCACTTAAAAAAGGAAGACCTAATCAAAATACCTTTATTTACAGGGTTCACGACGATCCGGATCCTGCTAAATTAGAGGCGTTGAGAGATTTTGTTTCCACTTTCGGGTACAAAATAGATTTGGCAAATACCAAAAAAGTCGCTGAATCATTGAATACTTTGTTAAAAGATGTCAAAGGAAAAGGCGAAGAAAATATGATCGAAACGTTGGCAATGCGAAGCATGAGCAAAGCGGTCTACTCTACCGAGCCGATTGGTCACTACGGTTTGGGATTCGATTATTATTCGCACTTTACCTCTCCAATCCGTCGTTATCCCGATTTGCTTGCACACAGATTGCTTCAGCATTATCTGGATGGCGGTAAATCTCCGGACAGAAACGAACTGGAAGAAAAAGCAAAACACTGCAGCGCAAGAGAACGTCTGGCTGCAGATGCAGAGAGAGATTCTATCAAATTCATGCAGGTAAAATTCATGGAAAAACATTTGGGAGAAACCTTCACAGGTGTGATTTCTGGAGTTGCAGAATTTGGTTTTTGGGTTCAGATTCCTGAAAATGGTGCTGAAGGTTTAATTAAACTCCGAGATTTGATGGATGATTCTTACACCTACGACAAAGCGACACATGCAGTCTATGGTTCCCGTACAGGAAACAGATATCAGCTGGGAGATGAGTTACAAATTAAAGTAATAAAAGCCAATTTAATTGCAAAACAGCTTGATTTTAAGATTGTTGAGTAGAGTTTAAATACTTTTAAAAAATAGAAGGCCGCAATTTGTGGTCTTCTTTTAGTTATAAAATAAATCAGATTTAAAAAAAATCATTTTTACAGACAAATAGAAATATAATTTTTTAAATTTGGGATAGAAACAATTTTGAATGTTTGAACTTGTATTTTCGGCCATTGGTCTGGGCTTTATGTTAAGTCTTGTTTTCATTGGTCCTATTTTTTTCCTGTTGATCGAAACCAGTTTTACAAGAGGTCCTAAACATGCTTTGGCATTGGATTTTGGCGTTATTACAGCAGATTTATTGTGTATTATTGCAGCCTATTATGCCAGTGCAGACATCGTAGATTTGATCGACAAACACCCCGGTTTTTACAGAATTACATCCATTCTTATTCTCAGTTACGGGATCATCATGATGGTGACAAAAACCAAAATGCACATGCCCGGCGAAGAAAAATTAATCAGTCAGAATTACTTTAAAACCTTTATCAACGGGTTTTTATTGAATCTTTTGAATGTCGGGGTAATTCTTTTTTGGCTGGTCACAGTGATTGGTGTAAGAAATCAATATCCAGACACAGAAACCTTGATTTTATACCTTGCTATCGTCATTTCGACCTATCTTCTGATTGATTTGGCTAAAATTTTCCTCGCAAAACAATTCCATTATAAACTAACCCAACGGTTGGCAAATAACATCAGAAAAGGCGTGGGAGTGGTGCTGATCATTTTCAGTTTCTTTATATTCCTGCAAAGTTTTAAGATGTTTAATCAGTTTGACAAACAGTTGGAAGAAGCTGAAAAGAAGGAATTAAAATATAAAAAGAATAAATAAGCCAGTCGATTTTAATCAGAAATTAATTATCGCTTTTATATTGAAAAACACAAATAACATTAAAAACAGCGATTAGATATAACTACAGAAACAATCAGTACAGATGAAAAAAATATTTCCAAAACCGCTTAAAAAAGGTGACAAAGTAGCCATCATTTCTCCCGCAGGAGCCGTTGAGCCCTCTCAATTGGAAAAAGGAATTCAAATGATAAGAACTAAAGGTTTTGAACCTGTTTTAGGAGAAAATCTTTACACAAAATTCTTTAACGGATACAATTATGCCGGAACTGAAGAGCAAAGGATCACCGACGTCAATTGGGCTTTAAATCATCCTGAAATTTCAGCAATATGGGCTTCACGAGGCGGTTACGGATGTCAGCATTTGATTGAGAATTTAAACTTAAAAGGTTTCAGCAAAAATCCAAAATGGTATATAGGTTACTCGGATAATACGGTTATTCAAAGCTATTTGCTTAAAAAAGGTTTCGCATCAATCCACGGACAAACCATCAAAACGTCAAGTTTCGGTGTAACAGATGAAAGTTATGATTTAACCTTTAATATTCTGAAAGGAAAGCCTTTAAAATATACTTTAAAATCGAACCAGTTTAACAAAGATGGAAATGTAGAAGGTGAATTGGTTGGCGGAAATTTAGCGTTAGTTTACGCACTTTTAGGAACAAAATATTCTTTTGATTTTAAAGATAAAATTTTATTCATAGAAGATATCGGCGAAAACTTTTATGCTTTAGACAGAATGATCATGAGCCTTGAATTGGCTGGAGTTTTTACCAAAATTAAAGGTTTAATTATCGGAGGAATGACCAATATGGGCGACGAAAAAGAGAACAAACAATACGATGAAAGCTTTGATGAATTTGCCTATAAATTAATTTCAGACAGAATTTCAAAATATAGTTTTCCTGCTGTTTTCGCGTTTCCAAACGGACATATTCACAACAATATTCCATTGATTTTGGGAGCGGAAGTTTCTTTGAAAGCCGGAAAAAATGTATCATTAACGTTTAAATAAAATGATGTTTTACTCAAAATTTGTACTCGCATTTTTCCTGATTTCAGCTGGGATTTTCCATTTTGTAAAACCTCAGTTTTTCATGAAAATTATGCCCGACTATATTCCTATGCACTTGCAAATGGTTTACATCAGTGGTTTAGTAGAAATTCTGTGTGGCACTCTCCTGCTTTTCCCCGAAACACAAAAGTTGGGAGCATACCTTTCTATCGCATTATTTATCGCAGTTTTTCCTGCCAATATAGAGATGGCAAGAAAGTTTTACGAAATCCATCACAAGTATTTTTGGCTGACGGTTTTGAGACTTCCATTGCAGATTGTTTTGATTTGGTGGGCGTATCAGTTCAGAAAATAAAGAAAAAACTCTCATACACTCCAACGCTAAAACTCTCCCACCCGATGGCAGATCACAACGAATTAGGAAAAGAAGCAGAAAAACTTGCAGCAGAATATTTACTTAAAAATGAATATAAAATTCTAGTGAGAAATTTCCGTTTTAAAAAGAATGAAGTGGATATCATAGCAGAAAGAGATAATCTGATTGTTGTAGTTGAAGTGAAAGCCCGTTCGACAGATTTCTTTATTTTGCCTCAGGAAGCTGTGACCAAGGGAAAAATCAAATCAATTGTTTTGGCTGCCAATCATTTTATGGAAGAATTTAATAAAAATCAGGAAGTAAGATTTGACATTATTTCCGTTCTTCCAGACTCAAAGGGTAACTTAGAAATTGAACATATTCCGGATGCTTTTCAGGCATTCGACGCGAATTAAAATCAATGTATAAAGTATTTTCGTACTTTGTACAATGTACAATCATACATTTTACAACAAAATGAAAACAATACTCATCACCGGAGCCACTTCCGGAATCGGAAAAGCTACAGCAGAGCTTTTTGCAAAACAGGGCAACAGAATCATTATTTGCGGAAGAAGGTCAGATGTTTTAGAATCTGTAAAAAAAGAATTATCAGCTTTTACCGAAATATTTAGTTTAAACTTTGATGTCCGCAATTTGGAAGAAGTTGAAAATGCTATTGCCTTACTCCCTGAAGAATGGAAAAACATAGATGTTCTCATCAACAATGCCGGCAATGCACATGGATTAGAGCCTTTATCAGCAGGAAGTACAGACGACTGGGATAATATGATTGACGGAAATGTAAAAGGACTTTTATATGTTTCAAAAACGCTTATTCCCATGATGAAAGAAAGAAGTTCTGGGCAAATTATCAATATCAGTTCAGTTGCAGCAAGACAGACGTACGCAAACGGCGTTGTATACTGTGCCACCAAGAAAGCGGTCGACGTTATTTCTGAAGGAATGAGAATCGAATTGACAGAATTTGGAATTCGGGTTACCAATATCCAGCCTGGCGCAGTGGAAACAGATTTTTCTTTAATCAGATTTAAAGGTGATCAGGAAAGAGCTGCAACTGTTTACGCAGGTTATGAAGCATTGAAAGCTGAAGATATTGCCGATGCAATTGCTTACTGCGTCAACGCACCACAGCACGTGACGGTTTCAGATATGACGATTTATCCGAGCGCTCAGAGCGAACCGAGAACGATTTACAGAAAAGGATAATTCAATTTGAAAATGGGTCAATTTGAGAATTTGAAAATGAGATTTTTGTGTGGAATACTTTTATCCTTCTCACTTTCAGCATTTTCTCAAAAATATTCAAAAGCGGAAAAAGATGTTTTGATTCAGGCTAAAAAGTTGGATTCGCTGATGAAAAACAACGATTCTGAGATTGTAAATTTATTCGCCAAAGATGTTTCTTTCGGCCATTCAAACGGCTGGATTCAGAATCTGGATGACTTCAGAAAAGATTTTTTTTCAAAAAAAGTGATGTACAGAAAGATCGCTCAAACTGAAGTTTCCGAAATTAAAAAATATAAGAATACTGTAAGCCTCAGAAGAATAATCAGTGTACAAGGTTTATACAAAAATCAGGATTTTGAAATGAAGCTCGGAGTACTCGAAATCTGGATTAAAATGAAATCTGAATGGAAATTATGGAGCCGCCAAAGTGTGGAAATAAAATGATAAATTTGTTGTAAAACGAACAAATAATGAACGAGGATTTTCAAAAATTTTTAATTTATCAGACGCCTAACAACGAAGTTAGGGTAGATGTTTTTCTTCAGAATGAAACCGCGTGGCTTACTCAAAAGTCGATGGCGGCATTGTTTGATGTTGACAGAACGGTAATCACGAAGCATCTTCAAAATATTTATTTTGAAGAAGAATTGGATAAAGAATCAACTAGTGCAAAAATTGCACAGGTTCAAATTGAAGGTGAAAGAAACGTTACCAGAAACATTGAATATTATAATCTCGACGCCATAATTTCCGTTGGTTATCGTGTAAATTCAGCTAAAGCCACGCAATTTAGAATCTGGGCAACAAAGACTTTAAAGGAATTTCTCATCAAAGGTTTTGTAATGGATGATGAACGTTTGAAGCAGGGACAAACGGTTTTTGGTAAAGATTATTTCAAAGAATTACTGCAGAGAATCCGCTCGATTCGTGCGAGTGAGAGACGAATTTATCAACAGGTAACAGATATTTTTGCAGAATGCAGTATTGATTATGACAGAAATGCTGCGGTGACTAAAAATTTCTATGCAACGGTGCAGAATAAATTTCATTTTGCCATCACAGGAAAAACCGCAGCTGAAATTATATATAAAAATGCCGACAGCAAAAAGGAAAATATGGGTTTAACAACCTGGAAGCATTCTCCGGAAGGAAGAATTTTAAAATCTGATGTTGTCGTTGCTAAAAACTATCTCTCAGAAAAGGAAATTCAGCAGCTCGAGCGAACAGTTACAGGATATTTCGATTACATTGAAGGTTTAATTGAAAGGGAAAATACTTTTACCATGGAAGCTTTGGCTGAAAGTGTGAATAAGTTTTTAAACTTTAATGAATACAAAATTCTTGAAGGAAACGGAAAAGTATCGAAAATTGTCGCCGATAAAAAAGCAGTCATTGAATATGAAACATTCGATAAAACCCAAAAAATAGTTTCTGATTTTGATAAAGAAATAAAGAGATTAGGAAAAGATATTTAAGCGTAAACTTTTACATTTTGTAAACTTTCGAAGGTCTTTCATTCAATCATTTCTTTTGGTACTTTTGTGATATAAAAATAAACTTGCTAAAAAGTCTTATTTTAAATTTAATTAAATGAAAATCCTATACCTCGAAACCTCTTCAAAAAACTGTTCAGTAGCCATTTCAGATAATGAAAAGCTGCTATGCGTGGCAGAAGAAGTTTCAGAAAATTATAAACAGTCGGAATCATTACACACTTTTGTAGAATGGGCGTTGGAAGGAGCTGAAATTACTTTAAAAGAAATCGATGTCGTTTGCCTTGGAAAAGGTCCGGGCTCGTATACTGGTTTGCGAATTGGTGCAGCTTCTGCTAAAGGCTTTTGTTACGGCTTAAATATTCCTTTGATTGCAGTCAATTCTTTGGAAAGCATGAAAGAGCCTTTTATAGGGAAAAACTATGATTTGGTTATCCCTTTGGTCGATGCAAGGCGAATGGAAGTTTACACGGCTGTTTACGACGGAATTTCAGGAGAAGAATTGAGTCATACAGAAGCAAAAGTTTTGGATGAAACCTCATTTCATGAATTTAAAGACAAAAAAGTACTTTTTGTGGGCGACGGAGCTGCAAAAGCAAAAGATATTCTGAAGTTGGAATATGCTGAATTTAATGAAAACATCTACCCTTCCGCAAAATATCTGGTTAATAAAACTTTAGAAAAAATAAAAGCCAAAGATTTTGAGGATATTGCTTATTTCGAGCCCTTTTATCTGAAAGATTTCCACGGAGTTAAAAAGAAAAAAAGCGAAGAATAATCTTCGCTTTTTTATTTATTTTGGTTTTGCAGGAACTGCATTCGGGTTTGTCATATTAAAATTCGGATTGTTTCCCTGAGGTTGTTTATCCGTAGGTTTCGTCTGAATCGTATTCTGCGTTGGCGGTGTAGAATTAGGCATATTTCCCATCGGAATTCCCGGAGCTCCCATCAATGGCGCCTGCTGACCTGTAGATTGCTGCGGTTGATTCTGGAAATTTCCAGGTGCCTGAACCTGACCTGGAGGTAAAGTGTTTCCTTGATTGTCTGTGGTCTGAAATGCCAGATCACTTTTCAGATAATTCAGCATCTGCTTTGCCTTTTCGCCTTCAGGAGTCTTACCGTAATTTAAAACAATCTGTTCCAGCTGTAGAATCATCACCTCTTTTCCACTCGATTTTCCTGCATTAAAAGCATTCAAAAGAGACAGTTTAGGCACCAGAGCATCCTTAGGGTTTTTCTGAATTGCCTGTTCAATTAATGTCTGACTTTCGCCAAATTTTTCAGATTCATATAGGGCAAAGGCCATTTTATATTCGTTCTCAGTATCAGCGGATGATTTTACAAACGTATTGTTCTTCGGATTTCTGGCAAATTCTGCGTATGAAGTGTACGGATAATCTTTTAAAAGAATCTGTTTTGCACGCTCAGCTACCTGCGGATTTTTTTCATAATTCATCGCAAAAATCTCATACAGAGCCTGCAACATTACTTTTTCTTCAGGTTTTACATCCACCAGATCATAAAGCGTTTTCGTAGCCAAAGGAGTGTTGGTAAAGTAATTCTGATACATCACGCCTAAGCCTAAAGAAGCTGTATCTCTGTCTTTTTTCAGCTGACCGAGTTTTCCTGCATCGGTAGGAATTTGCTCGATATAATAAGCCGGTTCAAAACGTCTCGGATTAGGTACGGAAGTTACACCTAAAGCCTCATTTTTCATATCTTCAATCGTCGCCATTTTTTTGGAAAAACGCCAGTTGTCTGAAAGTGCCCTGTCACCCCAAACCTGCTTAAACGTTGAAGTCCCTTTACTCACTGTTCCGGTATTGCTGAAATAGAAACCTTTATTGCTTACTCCGAAATCTTCAAAAGTATTTCCAGAGTTGGCAAACATAGAATTGGCACTGTAATCTCCGGTGTCAAAGCCTTTATTTCTTTCTGCTCTTCTTCTCTCAAGCTCCTCTTTTTCTTCCCGAAGTTTTAGCTTTGCAATATGTTTGTTAAAAAACTCTGTCTTTTGTTCAGGGCTGAGTTTTGCCAGCGACAAAATACTGTCATTTTTCTTAATCAGATAATAGTTAACTGAAATTTTTTTGATGTATGTACTTTGGTCTTTCAGTAAAACTTTTGAAGGTTCATAAGTCATCACAGCCAGGGCGGAATCGTAATAAGCTCCCGCACCGATGTAATCGTTTTTATCCAAATAATTCTTACCGATTTCGTAATAAGCAAGACCTCTCACCTGTCCGTCTGAAACTGCTTCTTTTAAAGATTTTCTGAAAAATTCCTGCCCTTCGTCTTTCTTTCCGGCATTACTAGCCATTAAACCTAAGGCGTAGTAAAATTCATTTTTTCGTGAGCCGTAAGTTCCTTTTTTGCTTATTTTCTCAAGATATTCTCTCGCACCGTCGTAGTTTCCTTTTCCGTTAAAAGTTTTGGCAATCTGAATCTGGGATTTTACTTCAAACTCAAAATCGTTGGCATATTTGTAGGCAGCCATGAAACTTTCCCTTGCTTCATCATTTTTGCCCAATTCCTGCTCCACCTGCCCTTTCAGGAAAGCAATTCTGCTTTTCAGCTGTCGGTTGCCGTTTAACGCATAGGCACGGTTGAGTTCTTCGAGAGCTTCTGCTTTTTTACCATTATCCAGCAAAGCTTCAGAACGGTAAATGCTTAAAAGTTTATCATAATCCTTTTTTAAACCTTCATTTTTTATCTGTCCCCAGATCTGTTCAGATTTGTGGAAATTATTCATTTTGGCATAAGCAAGACCTTCATAAACTTTGGCTAAAGGAAGTCTTTTATCTTCCTTCATGTGCGTGTAAACATAATTGAGCGCGTCTAAAGCCTGAAGATTTTTTCCCTGATAAATTCTTGACTGAACCAAAATAATATAAGCGTCAAAAATAGTTTTGTTAACCTCCTCATTTTTTCGGATAACTGAATATTTATTGATGGCCTTTAAAGCCTTTGCTTCAGCAATTTCAAGAATTGTTGCTCCTTTTGTGACTGGCTGGTTTGGATTTTGTGATCCCTGCCCTCCCATCATTGGGCTGTTGCCTCCGGGAGCACCTGGCATACCCGGAGGACCTTGTGGCCTTCCTCCATTTTGCGGGCGGTTTACCTCTGCCATTTTCATTGAGTTTTCTGCAAAAGCGGCAGATTGTCCCAAATCACTTCCCAAAGGTTGCTCGTCATAGGTTAAAATAGGAATGTAAGGCGCATAAAAATTGTCTTTATGAGCTTTGTCTCTATTTTCAAACTCCGTATTCAAAGCATCCTTTGCATTGAAAAGCGTGTTGTAATATGTTGAAAATCCTTTAATGAACTTCGATCTCGCTTCCGGCTTTTTTACTTTCGTAGAACAGGAAACAACGAGAATCGCTGTTAAAAGGAATAAGATATTCTTTTTCATTATCTATTATAACTCTCTAATCTGCTTTTTATTATCGCAGAATGATGATTTTGTAAAAATAACAAATTTTTATTTGGAATTTTTTAAATATTTTTTAAAATCTTGTAAACGAGATGTGTGGGAAGTCCCATTATCGTATAATAACTTCCTTTTATGTTTTTAATTTTTGCCATTCCGAGCCATTCCTGAATTCCGTAGCTGCCAGCTTTGTCGAATGGATGATAGTTTTTGATGTAAAAATCAATTTCCTCATCAGAGATTTCATCAAATTCCACATCTGCAACGTCTGTTTCAGTGATGGTTTTATCTAAACTTTTCACTGTAATGGCTGTGTACACCTGATGTGTTTTTCCTGACAAAAGTTTCAGCATTTTTCTTGCTTCATTTTCATCCGAAGGTTTCCCCAAAAACTGATTTTCTACCGCGACAACGGTATCTGCTGTTATCAGCACTTCATCGTCAGCCAAATCTCTGAAAGCGTTGGCTTTTAATTCAGATAAGTAGGCGGCAGACTCTCCCACTTTCACATTTTCAGGAACAATTTCTTCGCAGTCAATTTTCAAGACTTCAAAACCAAAACCTAAGCTGGATAAAAGTTCTTTTCTTCTGGGCGACTGTGATGCAAGTAATATTTTCATCGGTATTTATGAATGATAATTGATAAAAGATGATTGATTTTTAAAATAGATCTAAACAGACTGTGTATTGTCATCATGCCACTTACCCTGCACTTTCATTACCTGCTCAATCACATCCCGTACTGCCCCGCTTCCACCTTTTACAGAAGAAATGTAATCTGAAATATTTTTCACTTCCGGAACGGCATTTTCTGGGCAGGTCGCAATCGCTGAATTTTCCATCATGTGAATATCAGGAAGGTCATCTCCCATCGTCAGAATATTTTCGTTCTTAAGTTTGTATTTCTTTTTAAAGTCTTCATATTCAACCATTTTGTTGTGTGATTTAGGATAATAGTCTTCAATTCCGAGATAGTTGATTCTGTGTTTTACCATTTCGTCATTTCCACCTGTAATTACACCGATTAAATAATCATTTTTTAAAGCTTTCACTACTGCATAACCATCCAAAACATTCATAACTCGGGACATATTTCCTCCAGGCATCAGGTAAACGCTTCCGTCTGTAAAAACACCGTCTACATCAAAAACGAATGCTTTTATATCTTTTAATTTTTCTTTATAACTCATTTTAGTTGATGATTGATAAATGATTATTGATGAATGATAATAGATTCAGGTCAATTGCATTCACTTATCGTTTTTATTTTATTTTTAAATTATTTTAATCAAGATTATACGTCAGTCTTACCGTGATTCTCGCTGATTTTTCTTTGCTTGAAGTGTCAAAATTTCCGCCGTAGCTGTCTTCGTCTGTAGAACCTTTTGCTGTAATCTGAAAAACGCCCATCGAAGCATCTTTAAGTTTTCCTAAATCTCCATCGGCACTTTCTACAATTTTTTCAGCTCTTTCTTTGGCATCTTTTGATCCGGCTTGAATTAAACTGTGTTTTAATGAAGAAAGATCTGAATAAGTGTATTGAGCTGCGGATGGCTCAAACTGTACTCCACTGTTGATAAGTTCGGCAGTTTTATCCATCACCGTTTCGATTTTTTTCATCAGATCCGGATTTTTCTTTGCTCTGAAAAACACATTTTGCGAAGCTCTGTAGCCATCAAAAATTTCTTCTGACCTTTCTGTTCCGTCTGCATCTTTTGTGGAAACGGTACGGTATGATTTTGAGAAATTCACACCACCAAAAGCAAATTCTCCTGCTTTGAAACCTTTGCTGTAGAAAAAAGCTTTTACCTTTTCTTTGTCCTGTGAAATCAAACTGTATGCTTCTTTTGCATCCATTGCACTGGCATCAAAACTTCCTCCCCAACTGATTTCATCCGATATAAAATCTTTGGAACCCAGTCCGGTAACGGAAATGGTATCCTGTTTTAAATTTCTGTTTTTAAAACTTGAGCCTAGAATAAGTGCTGTAATTACAATTGCAAATCCGATGATGAGAGAACGGATGACGTTGGTATTCATATTATTTGGTTTTCATCAAAGTTAAAACTTTATGGCAATTGGTACATTTTTTTGATGGAAAGATTTAAGGTTTTATAAATGTCGAGACTTTCATCCTTTAAAAGATTTTCATGAAGTTCCAGAACCCGTTTGTCATTTCTTACGGCTGGTCCGGTTTGGGCTGATTCAGGGTCAATCTCATGTATTTTCTGAAAAGTTTCATCGATCAATGGCAAAAAATAATCAAAAGGAATTTCCTGAGCATCTGAAATCTCTTTGGCTCTGGAAAAAAGGTGATTCACAAAGTTGCAGGCAAACACTGCCGTGAGATGGATGTATTTTCTTTTTTCATACGTACTTTCCATCACATTTTCTGAAATTTTAGTGGCCAAATCCGTCAAGATTTTCTGATCTTCCTCATTTTCAGTTTCAATAAAAAAAGGAATTTTTGAATAATCTAAATCTTTTGATTTTGAAAAAGTCTGCAAAGGATAAAAGCTTGATTTTCTGTAGTCTCCAACCAAAATTTCTTTAGACAAAGATCCTGAAGTATGTGCAACGAGACAATCTTTCTTTGTAATTAAATGTGAAACATTTTCTACCGAACTGTCGCTTACGCAAATCAGATACAAATCAGCATCTTCCGGTTTTTCGGTTGAAAACGGGATATTTAATTTTGAAGAAATTTTTTGAAGTTCAGTTTCGTTTCTTCCGAAAATCTGAGCGACAGGAATTTTATTTAAAACAAAAGCTTTCGCCAGATGATAGGCGACATTTCCGGAACCGATGATTACAATTTGCATAAAACAAAGATAGAAATTTTGGTTTTGAAAACGAATTGATGAACTGTATTAAAGTTTTTTAAACCATTAAGATCTTTAAGTTTTTAAGGATCATTATGCTTTAGATTTTTTAAGATTTACCGGGGTAAAACATTAAGGCAATGTAAATTTGAACAAGAAAGTTTCTAACGTTCTTTTGATGTTATGGAAACATGCAAAACTTTGAGCTTTTTTGGACTTCTTAAAGAATTTTTCCAAGCTTTTCTTTGCGACTTTGTGGTTTAAAAATTAGCAATTAAGAGTGGATAATTTTAATTTCAATATATTTAGGTTTAAATGTAATCTCTTTTTTAAACTAATAATAATTTAATGGGCTCAAAATTGAAGAAGTAATTTAACTTTCAGCTATTTTTGTAATCCAAAACAATGAAAGCATCTTATGAAGAATAAAGACGCGGAAATAATTTCGTTGATGCAAGACCCGAAAACTCGTGAAAAAGGAGTTCGTGCTTTGATGGATGCTTACCAAAGCCGGCTGTATTGGCACATCAGGAGGATAATCGTGGATGGCGATCTGGCTCAGGATACTTTGCAGGAAACGTTTATTAAAGCTTATCAGAATTTTCATCAGTTCAAAAATGACAGTCAGTTGTACACCTGGCTGTACAGAATTGCAACCAATGAATCTCTGCAACAGCTTAACAAGCTTAAAAAAATGCAGAAGACAGATGAAGATCCTGATTATCACATGCAGAATCTTGTGGCAGACAATGCAGGAACCGATGCAGAAGATATACAGATTTTGCTGCAAAAAGCGATACAGAGCCTGCCCGAAAAGCAGAAACTTGTCTTTACGATGAGGTATTATGATGATCTTCCTTACGAGGAAATCTCAAAAATTGTGGATATGTCTGTTGGCACCTTGAAGACCAATTATCATTACGCCAAACAGAAAATAGAAGAGTATATAAAAGAAAATTTCGAAAAATAATTTTCAAAACCAAAACATGAAAGACTTCGATATAGAAAAATTAGAACGGAAAGACATTTACAATGTTCCGGATAATCTGTTTCAGAATATTCAGGATCAGGTGTTGACCGAAGTGAATGGTTTCGATATTGAGAAATTAGAGCGCAAAAACATTTACAGCGTTTCAGAAGGTTTATTTGAAGCTATTCAGAACAATGTAATGACAGAAATAAATGGTTTTGATGTTGAAAAACTCGACAGAAAAAACATCTATACAACTCCTGAGCATTTATTTGAAGATATTCAGAGCAATGTATTGGCAGAGATTAAGGTGGAGAAAAAAGCTCCGATTATCAGACTCAATTGGGCGTATACCGCAGCAGCATGTATTGCTTTGGTTTTTGGTGGATCTCTTGTTTATAACGGCATTTCAGACACTTCACCGGTAAACACACTGGCAGAAATTACACCTAAAAAGGAAAGCCAGATTGCTTATGAAACTTTACAGGCAGATTTAACTTCTGTAGAAACCAATAATCAAATAGCTGAAGATCAAAATATAAAACCTGTCGTAAGAACTGCTGTGCAGAATGTGGATCATTCTAAAAATGTGAAAACGGTAACAGCATCAGCCAAACAGACAGAAAAACAGATGAACGAATATCTGGATTCTTTTACCAGTTCTGAAATTGCAGATCTTGCAGTAAACGGTAATCAGGATGTGTATTTGGATCTTTATAACTAAACAGAAGATGAAAAAACTTTTTTTAATATTATTTGCGTTCTGCAGTCTTGGAATCTATGCCCAGAAAGAGTACGACTGGAAGAAGATGGATCCCAAGCAGCGCAAAGAAATTATCAATAAAATGTCACCGGAAGAAAGGAAGGCTTTGCTTATCAAATTCCGGAATAATATGGTGCTGGAGCAGTTGAATATTGATGCCGACGATAAGGAAGAATTCACAAAACTGTACAATGAATATATGGATAAGCAGAAACAGATTAAATCACAGTTTGATTCTGATTTTAATCCTGAAACGCTTTCTGAAGAAGAAGCCAAAACAAAATTGAATCAAAGTTTTGATGTAGGACAACAGATGCTGGATAACAGAAAAGAATATGCAGAAAAAATGCAGAAAGTAATCCCTTGCCAAAAGGTGTTGAAGCTTTTTAATTCTGAGTCGATGATGAGAGATAAAATGAACGAAAGAAAACCTCACGGAAACAAAAAAGGCTCAACACCGTAAAAGCAGTCTACATAATAGTTTATTTTTTTAATGTTTGAACGACCCTCGCAATTGATTTTGTGAGGGTCGTTTGATTTAAATTCATACTTTTGAGATAAAATTTAGAAATGACAAAATTTATCTTTCTGTTACTGCCGTTTCTGGCCTTTTCGCAGAAAACCGAAACTATTGATCTTTCAAAATCAATTAAAAACAGCAAAGCAAATTATAAGAGCTTCACAGTAATCGATAAAAGATCCAATCCGGAGATTGGCTCGGTGGTGTATCATAAAGATCAGGTCAATCTGGTTTTCGAAAACAATGCTGAAACAGATTTTAAGAACTGGTTTTACAAATACAATCCTGTGCGAGGAAACGAAGAACTGGTTCTGCTTCTCGAAAATATTGCGCTTACTGAAGATAAACAGGAAAAATTTTCCATCGGAAAACTTGAAATCCGGGCAAGTACGTTTATCAAAAAAGAAGATGGATATCATTTTCTTTACCGTAAAGATACTGTGACCACGGTTTCGTCCCGTACAACGCCTTATCTGGCGCAAAGTCTTTCTAAGAAACTGACGCTGACTTTCACAGAACTGATGAAAAAATCATACGAAGCTAAACAATGGGATTTTGCAGTGTCAGAAACTGAACTTCCAAATTATACCACAGTTTTGAAAGATAAACTGGAAATTCTGAAGACAGACGAACTTAAAGAAGGTGTTTACAAAGATTACTACAGCTTTTTTACGCACAAGCCTGAGCAGGGATTTACGATTGAAACCGACAAAAAAGGTGTTGTTACAAAAGCCGTTAACGGAGATAAGAAAGAGCCCATCAGAAATTATTATGCATTTGTTCATAATGGTGTTCCGTTTAAAACGATTCCTGTTGGTTATGTTGAGATTTTCAGAGACGATCAGGGACTTTTCATTGAAGCTAAAAAAGAGGAACTTTACCCCGAATCAAATTCTCCAATGATTATGCTTGGTGGCGGTGTGGCGGGTATCATCGGTAGTGTAGTTGCCAATGTTGCCATTACGGCAATTGATGCCAAAGCTGCAAAAAAGAGGAGTGCTATGGCCGGATCAGAAGTAATTCTTGATCCTTTGACTGGAAATTATATTTTGCCACAGGACTTTATGAAAAAATAGATCAATTTTTATTGGAAATTTAATCACATGTAAGATGAAGAAAATACTTTTATTCCTCTTTGCTACTGTACTTTTATCTGCGCAGGAAACGGTTAATATCGATTTAAAACAAAGCTTAAAAGATAAGAGTTCTCGCAAAAGATCTCTTAATGTAAAGGATCTTAGACAGGATAAAAATGTTGGGTCAATAACGAATAAGAGAGGAACTGCTGATATAAAACTTGCTGAGCAGGATGTAAGTGATTTTTTGTCAAAGAAATTTTCAGAAGATAATAAAACGGGTGGGAGTAATGATATTACCATTCTTCTTGAAGAACTGAAAATTTACAATGAACAGGCTCCTAATGATGTAATGAACTTTGCAAAAGCTAAAATAAGAATCTCCAGTTTTCTGAAAAGAAATGATAAGTATTATTTCATAGATCGGTTTGACAATGTTTTTGTAGAATTAAATTCAGATTCCAAAGTGGCAAAAAATCTGGCTCAGACCACCTCTGAAATCATCACAGAATTTATAAAAAATTCTTACACAAGTCCCGTCTTGAGCTACTATATTCCGGAAAAGGAGTTGGAGAATTACGACGCCTATCTTTCAAAAAATAATAAAGCACTGAATGGAAATATTTTAAAAGATGGAGTTTACTTTAATTTTAAAACTTTTTTTGAACAGACTCCCGACCCAAATCACATCTTAGTAAAAAACAAAAAAGGTGAAGTGAAAAAGATAGACAACAGGCAGGACCTCAGTATTTCTATGGCTGAAGTTTTCTGTTATGTAGATAATGGAATTCAGTATATCGGTACGGCAACAGGATTTAATGAAGTTAAAAAAGACAACTCCAGAAGTTATATAATGGCTTCGAGAGCTCAGATGTTTCCGGAAAAAATGGGAACAGGTGCGTTGGTAGGAGCAATGGCCGGAGGCATGGTTGGCGCAGCTATTGGTGTGGCAATCGATTCCGGCTCCAGCAGAAAAGTGACTAAAGGATATGGGTTTAAAAACGGAACGATAACAAAAATATACATTGACCCGCTCACAGGAGATTTCGTCTTTACAGAATAAAAAAATTGCCTCGTTTTCTGAGGCAATTTTTAGTTTTATTATTTTTTTTCTGTCGAATAGGAGTAAGGAAAATCTTTTTCGTCGGTTCCTCGTTCTTTATTCGGTTGAGAAGTCATTTCAAATTTTAAATTGGCACCTTTCATCAACTCCTGATGGCTGAGCCAGTTTTTCGAATATTTCTTTCCGTTGAACTTTAATGAATTGACATAGCGGTTTTCTTCGCTGTTCCTGTCCGCTTTTATTTCAATGGTTTTTCCGTTTTCCAGATGAATTTTAGCATTTTTAAATAGTGGAGCGCCCAAAACGTACTGATCGGTTGCCGGAGTGACAGGATAAAACCCCAAAGCCGAGAAAATATACCAAGCTGAGGTTTGTCCGTTGTCTTCATCGCCACAATATCCGTCTGGTGTCGGTTGGTAGAGTCGGTTCATCGTTTCACGAACCCAATATTGCGTTTTCCACGGCTCACCGGAATAGTTGTAAAGGTAAATAATGTGCTGTGCAGGCTGATTTCCGTGGGCATACTGTCCCATGTTGGCGTTGACCATCTCCTGAATTTCGTGGATGGTTGAGCCATAATAGGAATTATCAAAAACCGGAGGAAGCTCAAATATTTTATCTAAATTTTTAGAAAACGCTTTTCTTCCACCCATCAGCTTTGCCAGCCCGTCAATATCCTGAAATACCGACCACGTATAATGCCACGAATTTCCTTCTGTAAACGCATCTCCCCATTTAAAAGGATTGAAAGGTGTCTGAAAACTTCCGTCCTGATTTCTGCCACGAGCCAGTTTTGTATCCGGATCGATCACTTTCTGGAAATTCTGAGAACGTCTGTAGTATTCTTTCCATTCAGATTCGGGCTTTCCCAAGGCTTTTCCGAGTTGGGCGATGGCAAAATCATCGTAGGCGTATTCTAAAGTTCTGGCTGCATTTTCGTTGATCTTTACATCATAAGGAACATATCCTAATTTGTTATAATACTCAACTCCAAGCCTTCCCGTTGCTTGCGGACCGGCATTGTTGGCACCATGAAGTAAAGCCTGATACAGCGTTTCAATATCATAACCTCTCAAACCTTTGATGTACGCATCAGCCACAACAGATGCAGAATTATTTCCGATCATAATATCAGAATAGGAGGGACTCGACCATTCCGGAAGCCAGCCGCCTTCTTTGTAATCGTTGATCAAACCTTTCTGCATTTCAATATTGATGTCGGGATAAACAAGATTCAGAAAAGGGTAGAGCGCTCTGAATGTATCCCAAAAACCGGTTCCTGCAAAGCGGTATCCTGCTTCTGTTTTTCCAGAATACGGGCTGTAATGCACGATCTTTCCGTCTTTATCTACCTCATACATTTTGTGCGGAAAGCAAAGCATTCTGTACAGACACGAATAAAAAGTACGCATCTGATCGACTGTTCCACCAGCGACTTCCACTCTTTTGAGCTTTTGATTCCAAGCTGTTTTGGCTTTGTTTAAGGTTTGATCAAAAGAATCTTTGCTGAGTTCCCTTTCTAAATTTAATTCTGCCTGCTCCAAACTGATGAAAGATGATGCAATTCTCAAATTCACTTTTTCACCTTTTTTCGTGGCAAAACCTACAACGGCACCACAGTGATCACCGGTAATGTCAAGCGCATCTTTTACAAAATCTTTGTCTTTCCATGTTGAATATTTGGTGAAAGGCTTATCGGCATAAATCACGAAATAATTTTTAAAACCGACCAGTTTTCCCCGTGAATATTTTGTGGAATAACCAACAATTTTGTTTTCGGAGGGAATAATGGTAATGCCTGAACCTTTATCAAAAGCATCCACCACAAACCAAGATTCTCCTGATTCTGGGTAAGTGAGTCGCATCTGGGCGGCTCTTTCTGTTGGTGTGAGTTCGGCAGTGACGTTGTGATCAGCAAGATAAACACTGTAGTAATACGGTTTTGAAACTTCAGATTTGTGGGAAAACCAACTTGCTCTTTCGTCTTCACTGAAACGCATCTTTCCGGTCACAGGCATGATGGAAAACATTCCGTAATCGTTCATCCATGGGGAAGGTTGGTGCGTCTGTTTGATTCCTTTTATTTTATCGGCATCGTAAGTGTATTGCCAGCCGTTTCCGTTTTTTCCGGTTTGGGGCGCCCAGAGATTCATTCCGTGCGGGACGGCAACGGCGGGATAAGTGTTTCCGTTGGAAAGGGAAGGTTTGGAAAGTGTTCCTATAAGAGGATTGACAAATTCTTCAGGATTTTCTGGAGCTTTCTCAATCCACTGCGATTTGATCTGTGTAAAAGGTATAATTAAAAGAAGTAAGAGCGCTTTTTTCATTTTAAAAATAAGTTTAGACTTCATGTGAAATTTTGGAATGAAAAGGTAAAGATTTTATGTTAAATGATTCAAAGAATATTTTGAAACTTTGTTTGGTTAGAACTAAATTTTACGTTGAATAATATGATTATCTGCCCGAAATATTCTTGTTTGCAATACTATCCACCCTGTTTGTCATCCCGTAGGGATCTCAACGCAGTATTAGAAATGTAATGTGGAAAGAGTCAAGTTGAGATCCTTTGACTTCGTCGAACCTAAAGGTTTCAGGATGACAAACTTTATGGTATTCACTGTTTTTTTAGTATTCATGTAAATACAACAAACGCAATTCCCCTCCACTGGAGGGGTGGCTCGATTTTCAGGGAAAATTGAGACGGGGTGGTCTATATCACGATCCTTTTCTTTTTTAAAACATAAGTGAAAACAAAAAACAATACCCTAGCCCCGATGGAAACGGCATCCTTTTTTGTGGCGGACGCAACGAAGAGGAGGCCGCCGCAAAAAAGATACAGTGGACAGCGGGATTCAGCTCCTGAAAATTATTCTGATGCAAAATTAATTTCTGCTGTACCTGATTAAGACTGAGGAATTATCCTGCATTTTGTTATCTTTGCAAATTACATAGTTCTTAAATGAAAAACATACGAAATTTTTGCATAATTGCCCATATTGACCACGGTAAATCTACTTTGGCAGACCGTCTTTTGGAGTATACCAACACGGTGACTCAGAGAGAATTACAGTCTCAGACGCTTGATGATATGGATCTGGAAAAAGAACGTGGGATCACGATAAAATCTCACGCCATCCAGATGGATTATGAGCTTAATGGCGAAAAATATATTTTAAATCTTATCGATACTCCGGGACACGTGGATTTTTCTTACGAAGTTTCCCGTTCAATTGCTGCTTGTGAAGGTGCACTTCTGATTGTGGATGCTGCGCAAAGTATTCAGGCACAAACGATTAGCAATCTGTATCTTGCTTTGGAAAATGATCTGGAGATTATTCCGATTCTGAATAAAATTGACCTTCCGTCTGCAAATCCTGAGGAAGTTACTGACGAGATTATGGGACTGATTGGCTGTAAATATGAAGATGTACTTCGTGTTTCGGGGAAAACCGGTGAAGGGGTTCACGATTTGTTGGAGCAGATTGTTGCAAGAATTCCTGCTCCTGTTGGAGATCCGAAGGCACCGCTTCAGGCGTTGATTTTTGACTCTGTGTACAACCCGTTCAGAGGAATTGAAGCGTATTTTAAAGTAGTGAACGGAAGTATTTCTAAAAACGAAAAGATTAAATTTTTCGCTACAGGAAAAGAATATGGTGCTGATGAGGTTGGAACTTTGAAACTGAAACAGGTTCCGAAGAAAACGATTGAATGTGGTGATGTAGGTTACATTATTTCCGGAATCAAAGATGCCCGCGAGGTGAAGGTGGGAGATACCATTACTTCTTTTGTGAATCCTGCTGAAGCACCGATTGACGGTTTTGAGGAAGTAAAGCCAATGGTTTTTGCCGGAATTTACCCTATTGAATCTGAAGATTTCGAAGAATTGAGATTTTCACTTGAAAAATTAAGACTGAATGATGCTTCTCTGGTTTTCGAACCGGAAAGTTCGGCAGCACTTGGTTTTGGTTTCCGTTGCGGATTCTTAGGAATGCTTCACATGGAAATTGTTCAGGAAAGACTTGAAAGAGAGTTTGATATGAACGTGATCACGACGGTTCCCAACGTTTCTTACCACGGATATTCCAAGAAAGATCCTGAAACAACCATTTTAATCAACAACCCGTCTGAAATGATTGATCCCAATCTTTTAGACAGAGTGGAAGAGCCTTATATCAAGGCTTCAATCATTACAAAATCTGATTTTGTGGGTTCTGTAATGACGCTTTGTATCGAGAAAAGAGGTGAAATCGTTAACCAAAGTTATCTGACTGCAGACAGAGTGGAATTGACCTTCAATATGCCTTTGGCTGAGGTTGTTTTCGATTTTTATGACCGTCTGAAATCTATTTCGAAAGGATATGCGTCGTTCGATTATTCGCCAATCGGAATGCGTTCTTCCAAACTTGTAAAAATGGATATTCTGATCAACGGAGATATGGTAGATGCTTTATCTTCATTGATTCACGATTCGAATGCTTACTATATTGGTAAAAAAATGTGTGAGAAACTGCGCGAACTGATCCCGAGACAGCAGTTTGATATCGCTGTTCAGGCAGCTTTGGGGGCGAAAGTTATCGCAAGAGAAACCATCAAAGCTTTAAGAAAAGACGTTACCGCAAAATGTTATGGTGGTGATATTTCAAGAAAGAGAAAGCTTCTTGAAAAGCAGAAAGAAGGAAAGAAAAAAATGAAGCAGATTGGAAGGGTAGAAGTACCGCAATCGGCGTTTATGGCTGTTTTGAAGTTGAATGACTAAAGAAAGAGCCAGGTAAAAAGTAAAAAGAGCCAGGTGGAATGGCTTGAAATAAGTGAATCCGCAGATTTTTTCTGCGGATTTTTTCTTTGAATTAAACTGCGTGTATTAAGGCGGTTTCCGTATTTATTTTTTGGTATATTTTATTTCCATGGTCTTAAACTCTTTGCCTGTTTTGGCATCAGGGCCAAACATTTCCAGGGTCTGATGGGTGTCGTCCACAAAAGTATAGACTTCCCTCACGTCGCAGTCTTTTCCGGGTCTTGATGGGTCTGTCATTTTTCCTTTAAATTCGATGGATTTTTTGGAAGCGTTCCAGTCGCCTTCCATGTTCATAAATCCGGTTCCCATATTGTCTATCCACGTACTGACGAATTTGTTTTTGGAATTATCGTATCCTGTAATGCTCATTCCTTCAAATGGCATTCCCATAAAATCTCCTTTGTGTTCGCTGGTTTGGTAGCGACCGTCAAAAATCATTTTGTTTGTAGTTGTTGACTTGCTTGTCATCGGTTTACCTCCGTCCGCCATCCACATGGTGTTTTCTCCCATCCATACTCCATCGGATTTTGCGAGCATTTTCTGCATATCTCCGGGAGTTGCGTATTCTATCCATGCTTTGGTGGCGGTTGCAGAATCTACGGGTTTCCATTCTTCTTTTTCGTTAGTTGAGGTTGCGTCTGAACCTGTTTTTACATCCTTATTCATTTTGTCGCAGGCAACAAATGCAGATGCTGCACAGATTGTTAAGATTAATTTTCTCATAATTACTTAGTTTTAAAATGATTATAAATTTAATAATTAAATGAATTCAAAAAAATATTATTTTAATCCTGTAATTAAGATTTGTAATTCCTAATTTTGTGTATTCATAACGCAAATTAAAATATGGATTCTCCAAAAAATTTACAGGATATTAAAGTTGCCGTCGACGCCGTTATTTTCGGGTATTTTGATAAGAAAGATTTACAGATTCTTTTAATTAAAAGAAATATTGATCCATTCAAAGGTGGATGGGCTTTGCCTGGAGGTTTGGTTTTGGATGATGAAAATCTTGACGATGCCGTAAAAAGAGAACTGCAGGAAGAAGCTGGCATTAAACCGGATTTTCTGGAGCAATTGTACACTTTTGGAAATGTAGGTAGGGATCCGAGAAATAGGGTGGTTTCTGTGGCTTATTTAGGTTTGGTGAATCCTTCTTATCATGAATTGTTTGCCGATTCTGATGCAGATGATGCAAAATGGTTCAGTGTGAATCAGCTTACAAAACTGGCTTTCGACCATCAGACCATTATTGATATTGCCCTAAAAAGACTTCGTACAAAAATTCAGTATCAGCCCATTGGTTTTAATCTTCTGAATGATGAGTTTGTATTTTCTGAACTTGAAAATCTCTATACAACCATCATCGGAAAGGAAATCGACAGAAGGAATTTTAGGAAAAAAATGATGAGTTACGGTCTTCTTAATGAAACCAATAACTTTAAAAAGGAGGGCAGTGGCAGACCAGGGAAATTGTTTACTTTTAATCAGGAAAAATACAGAGAGCTTGAGGAAGAAGGTTTTTATTTTGAGATAAAATGATTATCCATTTTAAAATCTGTTTTATTATTTTAGCTCAGCAAAATAACTTCAAATTAAGAAAACAAAATATTGTAAGATATGGGAATGATTGGAAATTTACTTAGAGTAACGAATTCTGAGCTTGAAAACTATTTAAAGGACAGTACACTTTTAGAGGCTGTAATTTATGAAGACGAATCAGAAAATGAAAACCTAACTGATATAGACAAGGCTTGGGAAGGAATAATTTTTTTGCTTACTGGAGAGGGTATAGCAAGTTCGGAGCATCGTCTTACAAGAGTTTTGTTTAGTGGACAACTTATTGATGAAGATCAGGATTTAGGTTATGGTCCAGCTCATTTTTTAAAACCTGATGAAGTTTTAGAGCTGCATTACGAAATCTCGAAAATAACGATTGAAGATTTAAAGCAGAGATTTAATCCTGAAAAAATGTCAGAAGAAGGAATCTATCCCGAAATTTGGGAAGAAGGAGAAGATGCCTTTGATTATCTAGCTGAAGAATTTGTTGCAGTTCAAAAAACTTTCGCCAAAGCAGCACAAAATAGTGAAGCGATAATTACGTTTATAAATTAGATAGAAATATTTTATATGAAAGAGAGTCTATAATGTAACGAACATTAAAACTGATAAAACAGAAACGGATTTTAGTCCGTTTTTTTTTCGCTCAATGTTAAATAAGTCATCAGAAAATAATTTACTCGCAGATAATCAATTGATTAAATTAATAGTGTAAAATTAACGCAAAATAATTTTGTAAATTGTTTTAAAGTTTTATATTTGTGTAACAATAACGCAATCGTGAAATATACTTTACAAAATACCATTGAAAATTTCTGACTTGAAATGCTGGAATTAAAATTAGGTGTTCCTAATCTACCATTTCGGAAAGACGAAAATCTTTTGGGTTTGCTTTGATGGAGGTGAGGGATGAATTGAAAAATTAAACTAAGAAAACCTAATTGTTCCTAAAGAAATGCAATAACTATCCGATAAAAAATTTTAAAAGAAAACTAAGATTAATATAGAATCATGAAAATTGAATTAATCAAAGCCGACATCACAAAAATCAAAGCCGATGCGATTGTCAACGCAGCCAATTCATCATTAATGGGCGGCGGTGGCGTGGATGGAGCTATTCACAGGGCAGGAGGGAAACAGATTTTGGAGGAATGTACTGAAATTAGAAACAGGCAGGGAAAATGTAAAACGGGGCAGGCTGTGGTCACAACTGCCGGAAATCTTCCTGCAAAATACGTTATCCACACTGTCGGGCCGATTTGGAATAATGATGAAGGAATATGTTCACAGCTTTTGGCAGATTGTTATAAAAATTCTTTAAAATTAGCTGAAAGTTTAGGTGTAAAGACCATTTCATTTCCCAATATCAGCACGGGCGTTTACAGATTTCCAAAAGAACTGGCTGGAGAAATTGCAGTTCGTGAAGTCCAGAATTTCCAATCTGAAATCATTGAAAAAATTGTTTTCGTTTGCTTTGATGATGAAAATGAAATGATTTATAAACGGCTTTTAAATCTTTAAATCAATTTAATATTTAATCAATTTATTTTTCTTTATAGTTTAAAGTTATTTAATGAAGGGTTTCGTATTTGGAAAATTTTATCCGTTTCATCTCGGTCATCAGAAAATGATTGAATTTGCCCTGACGAAAGGTAGCGTGACCGTTTTAGTCTGTGCGGAAACCAACGAAAAAATTGATGGGAAAACACGTCAAAAGTGGATAAAAGAGACTTTTAAAAATGATCAAAATCTCAAAGTAAAAGTTTTCAGTTATAATGAAGATGATTTTCCGAATTCTTCTGTTTCAGATTGGGAAATTTCAAAGAAATGGAGTGAGGTTTTTAATGAATATTTTAAAGAAGAAAATTTTCTGGTAACGTCTGAAGAATATGGCGAAATGCTTTCTGAGATTATGGACATCGATCATTTTATGTTTGATGAAAATCGGGAAAATGTTCAAATTTCAGCTTCAAAAATAAGAGAAAATATATTTGATAAATGGAATTTCCTTCCATTATCTGTTCAAAAATATTTTGCATTAAAGGTCGTTTTTCTGGGAACAGAATCTACGGGAAAAACGTTTTTGGCCAATACATTATCCGAAGTTTTTAAATCAAATAAAGTTTCGGAAGCGGGGAGAGATTTAATTCAGAATTCAAAAGAATTTCAATTTGAAGATTTGGAGAAAGTTTTGTCCGAACATGCCGATCGTATTGAAAATGTGGATTTTTCAAAAAGTTTTTTAACCTTGATTGATACCGATTGCCATATCACAAAATCGTATTCTGAATTTATTTTTAATAAAAAATTGGTTGTTCCGGATGAAATTTTAGAAACAAACAAAGCAGATTTATATCTTTATTTAACCAAAGATGCAGAGTATATTCAGGACGGAACAAGGCTTGATATCGATGAAAGAAATCATTTGGATGATAGCCATAGGAACGTTTTAAGAGAAAATGGAATTGAGTTTCAGGAAATTTCCGGAAGCTTGAAAGATAGGGAGGATTCGGCCTCAAAATATATTCTGAGACTGATTGACGAAAGGAGTCAGATTTTAAATTTTAATCAATGAAAAACAGTATAAAATCAGGGATTTTCGGAGTTTGCATTGGCGATGCTTTGGGCGTTCCGGTGGAATTTAGAAGCAGAGATGAATTAAGACGTTCTCCAGTTACAACGATGAGAGCTATGGGAACTCACCGTCAACCCGCTGGAACTTGGAGTGACGACAGTTCTTTAGCATTATGTCTTGTTGATAGTCTTTGTGTTGGATATGATTTAGAAGATATGGCACTAAAGTTTTTGCAGTGGTACAATGAAGAAATCTGGACACCGCACGGGAGTGTTTTCGATATAGGTATTGCCACATCGCAGGCTATTCGTAGAATCAGCAAAGGAACTTCACCAAATTTGTGTGGCGGAACGTCTGAGTTTGATAATGGCAATGGTTCCTTAATGAGAATTTTGCCTCTGTTATTTTACATTAAAGATTTACCAATTGAAGAACGTTTCGATAAAGTAAAAGAGGTTTCCAGCATTACACACGGGCATATTCGCTCAGTTTTGGCTTGTTTTATTTACCTTGAATTTACATTGGAAATTCTGACAGGAAAAGGTAAATGGGAAGCATACAGAATTATGCAGGAAACTGTTCGGGACTTTTTGGATCACAATCCTATCTGTTCTCAGGAAGAAATGAATAAATTCCACCGAATTTTAGAATTAAAAGTTGGTGAATATGATTTGGCTCCGTTATATACCTTACAGGATGGGGAAATAGGTTCTTCAGGCTACGTTCTTGCTAGTTTGGAAGCTTCTCTTTGGTGTTTCCTAACTACTGAAAGTTATTCTGAAGCAGTTTTGAAAGCCGTCAATTTGGGAGATGATACCGACACAACGGGAGCAATCACTGGCGGAATTGCTGGAATTTATTACGGTTTTGAAAATATTCCTCAGGAATGGGTGTCTGATTTGGTAAGAAAAGATGATATTGAAAATCTCTGCCTCAAATTAGAAAAAAAGCTGTTCCCGAATCAGGAATGATCACCTAGAGGTAAAATAACTGAGAACGTCGTACTGCTATCTTTAACGCTTTCAACAAGAATCTTCCCTTTATGAAGCTCAATAATTTCTTTGGAAAGATAAAGTCCGATACCGAATCCTGCGATTGATCTGCTGTTTGCATCCTTTACGCGGTAGTAACGGTCGAAGATTCTGTGCTGATCTGCCTCGGGTATTCCGATGCCATGATCTGTTACGGTAATTTTCAATTCGTTAATGCCAAAATCTCCATATTCTAAAATAATTGGGGTACCGCTAACCGAGTATTTTACGGCATTCCCGATAAGATTGTGTAGTACCTGAGAGATTTTTCCACGGTCTGCAAGTATTAATTTCTGGCCGGCAGATTTAAAAACAAAATTACGGTTGGTAGTCGTTGAAAGCACTTCATCTTCAATTTCTGCAAATAACAATTCGAAATCGAAAACTGTTTTTTCAATGTGCATCTGTGCAGAATCCAGTCTGGATACATTCAGGAAACCATTAATCATACTGTTCATATAATCAACCTGTTTTACAGACTTTTCCAGCATATTCTGTTGCCTCGAGCTGTCTGTATTTTCTCCCATCCTCTGCATCATCTGAAGATATGCTTTTAATGAAGTAAGCGGTGTCTTAAGTTCATGACTCACCATTCCCATAAAATCATCCTTGCGCTGATCTTCTTTTTTCTGTTCGGTAATATCTCTTAAAGTACCGTTCAGGCTTAATGCGTTGCCGTCATTATCAAAGAAAACTCTGCCATTTGCCTGCAGAAGTCTCACCTTTTGGTCTGTATTGTTCTGGATTTTATATTCGATAAAATAATGACCGTCTGAATCTTTACGAAGCGAATTACTTATAGCTTCAATTACCCGTTCACGGTCTTCAGGAACGATAACATCCAGTGCTACAGAGAGGTCTATATTTTCTTCGGAAGACAAACCGAACCATGTTTTAAGTAAATTGTTTCCCGAAAAAAGATTGGTAGCCGGCTGATAATAAAAAGTAGCAAGTTCACCGGCATCAATGGCAAGAGCGAGCATCTGCTGATCATTTGCATTTTTGCGTCGCTGGAGAAACTGTTGTGTAATCTCTTCCAAAATCACAAGAACGCCCGAAACATCACCGCGATCAGAAAAAATAGGCTGATAGATGGAGTTTACAATTGCATCTCTTAATCCATCGTTATGGTATAGTTTTACTGTGAATTCAGAGTTGATTCTTGGCTTTCCACTGTGGAAAACTTCGCTGAGCCATTGGTTTACAAACTGGTCACGTATCTCTGGGCGGGCTTCCTGATGCGGACGGCCTATCACTTCAGATTCTTTGCGTCCCCATATATTCAGAATAGCCGGATTGGCAATTTCGATCACATGGTTAGGTCCTTTAAGCATCGCAATTCCCACAGGAGCCTGCTCAATTATTGTACGGATGTACTCTCGGCTTTCTGCAAGCTGCCTTATTGAAAGACTGAGTTCTTCGTTGGTGGAAGTCAGCTCCTCAAGCGTTGCTGCCATTTCCTCATTAAGAGCGTGCTCTCTTTCTTCTTTTTCTTTGATCTGCTGCAGAAATTCCCGGCGTGAAGTTACTTCGAGTGCGGTGTTGAGTATGCACCAAGTTTTACCGTTTTCATCTGTAAGTGCTTTGTACTCGTAATCAAAATAATCAAGCTTTTCCTCACCGTTTTTAATCAGTTTTGCCGGAGCTTCGTAAACAGAATATGTTTCGCCGGAACGCCAGACTTCCTGTAATAATTCTAAGAATGGCTGCCCTTCGAGTTCAGGAATGGCTTCCATCAGTGTTTTACCGATCACAGACGAGTCTTTGCCCCACAAATCAAGCATACCCGCATTTGCAAAGCGGATAACAATATCTTCACCTGAATAAATGGCTGTTGGAGCCGGTGAAGAAGCCAGTGCCTGAATAATTAAATTCTGGCTGAAGCTTTCGTCTGACAAGGATTCCTGATTAAACATAAACGTAACAAATATAAGTAAAGTCTTTTTATTGCCGGTGAATTATGGTATGGATTTAAAGAAAAACGGATTTACTTAAAGCTAAATAAATCCGTTTTTATTGTATTAAAACTGTTTAATTTTTCTTTTTTACTTTAGACTTGGCATTTTTAACCTCGTCTTTCAGAAATGGATATTTTTTCTGCATATCCGAAACCAAAGTAGGATCAAGCTCTAATGCGTTTTGCAGTGCTTCTGCGCCTTTCGTCTGCTCTCTGAGATTAAACCAGCAATTGCTGAGCTGGTAATACAACTCGGCTCTGTTGTGCGATTTTAGTGCCATTTTTAAAACGGTAATCGCTTCTTCGTATTCTCCAACGAGCATTAGAACTTCGCTGTACGCATACCAGTTGTAAAAACGTGATGGCTCTGTCTCTACCAGTTTCTTTAAACATGCTAGGCTTTCTTCAAACCTGCCCGATTCAATAAATAGGAAAGCGAGTCTCTTCTGATATTCCAGATTGTTTTCGTTCAGATGAGTGGCTTCTTTGGCAAAGTGCAGCGATTCTGCCAAGGCACCCATTTCTTCGTACAGATACGACTGCTCCATCATTGAAAGATAAAACTGAGGATCTTCCCTTAATGACTTTTGGAAGTAAGTAAGTGCCACGAAAAGCTGTTTTTGAGCCTTAAAGCAAAGTCCGATTTTGTAAAAAGTAAATGCTTTGGTGTATTCAAGTTCCAGCATTTCTTCATACACTTCGATGGCTTTGTCAAACTGCTTCAACGCTTCATAACAGGCAGCTTTGCTTGCATAAACGCCCACTGCGCTCGAGTTGATGGCCAACAGATAATCAAACCCGCGGATAGCCTCTTCGTAATTTTTTCTGTTGAAATAAAACTGTCCGTACTCGCTCCATGCCACTTCAGAAAAGGCAAAATCATCCAGATACGAATTCAGAAAAGCAATAGCTTCGTCACTTCGGTTAAGTTCGTTGAAGCAGATCATAATGTTTTCCAATGAATATTCATCTGTAGGATCATCTTTCAAAGCCTGCTGATAATGTTTCAGAGCATTGAAGGGATCGCCGAGATTCATGTATTCGTCTGCAATAAAATTGTTGAGGAAGTTTTCTTCTTCGCCCAGTTCCAGAGCCTGCTTACAAATGTCGATAGACCTTTTCGGATTACCAAGGTTCGAATAAAATTTTGCATAGCACACCAAGAAATCAGTGTTTTCCATTGATGCACCTTTTAGTTCATCAATAAGTTCTTTTGCAGAATTGTAATCTTCCCACTCCAGTAAAACTTCAAGTCTTTTTATTTTTATTTCCAGAGAATTAGGGTGAAGCTTCAGGCCGTAATTTACTGCAATGTCAGCATAATTAAAGTCTCCAAGCTCAAGGTAGTAAACGATAATGTCTTCCAGCTCTTCTGTATCGAAGTAGAATTCCTCATTGCTCTCCACCATTTCTTCGAACTTTTTTACAAGTTCATTTTCAAAATATTCTTCCAATATAGTATCTCGCCGTTATTTTCAAAGCCCAAAATTGATTTATAAACTTCGAAAAAACTTTTTTAATTAAATATATTTTTCCTTGGGTTTTGTCTGTTATTAAAAAATGAAATTATTTTAATTTCTGATGGTAAAATTTGATAAGTTAGAGAGAAATTCTCTAAGATCAAAACCCGTCTTAAATTTTTACGGTTGCTGTTTAGCCCGATCTTATTCTGATCCCGTAAAATGCTGATTATTCTTAAAGTTTCATCTAAAACTTTTTACGAATAAACATTTGAATGATTGTGCTCGGTCCAATACTGATAAATATTATCAAAATCATTTCTTGCACGTTTTGTCCAGACTATTTTAGTCATCTTCCATAAGACTTTAAAAAATCTTCATGAGAAACGACTAAACCCTTTTCAGCTTCTTCTAACCCTGTTTCTATTGATTCTTTTTCAGCAGCTGAAATTTCATTCCACCAATCTTCATCGTTGATTTCTTCAACGAAATCAATTTCCTCTGCTTTCAAAATCGCCTTTATTTTAGCGAGTTCCTTATCATTTTTAGGATTAATGGTAATTGTCATTGTACCGCATTTATATATTAAAAGTACAAAAATTCTTATTTAAATCAAACTTTTTATCTTATCAATCATTTTGTCACCCAAATCGTCAGCTTCTTGCTGTGAAAACGCTTCGGTGTAAATTCTGATAATCGGTTCAGTATTCGATTTTCTAAGGTGAACCCAGTTGTTTTCAAAATCAATTTTTACACCGTCAACGGTAGAGACTTCTTCATTTTGATACTCTTTTTCCATTTTAGTTAAAATCGCATCCACATCAATTTCCGGTGTAAGCTCAATTTTTTTCTTGCCCATGAAGTATGCAGGGTAGCCCGCTCTCAGGTCAGAAACTGTTTTGTTTTCTTTTGCCAAATGAGTCAAAAATAAAGCCACACCCACCAAAGAATCTCTTCCGTAATGAAGTTCAGGATAGATAATTCCACCGTTTCCTTCTCCACCGATAACTGCATTTTTCTCTTTCATTAAGTTCACCACATTTACTTCTCCTACAGCACTTGCAAAGTATTCTGAATTGTGCTTTTTTGCTACATCCCTTAAAGCACGGCTTGAAGAAAGATTTGAAATCGCCGCTCCGTTTTTATTCTTTAAAAGATAATCTGCCACGGCAACCAAAGTATATTCTTCGCCAAACATTTCACCTTTTTCGTCAATTAAAGCCAATCTATCCACATCCGGATCTACAACGATTCCAACATCTGCTCTTTCTTTTATAACCAATTCGCAAATATCTCCCAAATGTTCTTTCAAAGGTTCAGGATTATGAGGGAAATGACCAGTTGGATCGCAGTATAATTTTACCGTTTCGCAGCCTAATTTTTCTAAAAGCATAGGAATGGCAATTCCACCGGTAGAATTCACGGCATCTAAAACAACCTTATATTTTTTAGCTTTAATAGCTTCAACATCTACCATCGGCAAATCTAAAATCTGCTGAATATGAATATCAAACGCATCTTCTCTCGTTTCATATTTTCCTAAATCATCCACCTCTGCGTAGTTGAAATCTTCGTCTTCTGCCAATTTTAAAACTTCAGCACCATTTTCTCCGCTGATGAATTCTCCTTTTTCATTTAAAAGTTTTAAAGCGTTCCACTGTTTTGGATTATGAGATGCTGTTAAGATAATTCCTCCATCGGCTTTTAATTCCGGAACCATGATTTCAACAGTTGGGGTAGTTGAGAGTCCAAGGTCAATCACGTTGATTCCTAGGCCTTGTAAAGTGGCGGTAACCAATGAATTAACCATCAATCCCGAAATTCTTGCATCGCGACCGATAATTAAGGTTAAATCTTTCTTATTTTTATTATTCTGAAGCCATGTTCCGAACGCAGAAGCAAATTTTACAACGTCCAAAGGCGTAAGGTTATCATTTACTTTTCCACCGATAGTTCCACGGATTCCTGAGATTGATTTTATTAATGACATGAAAAGTTTAAAGTTTTGTTTGTTTAATGTTTAAATTTCGGGTTACGAGATACGAGATACGAGATACGGGTTTCGGGTTTCGGGTTTCGGGTTTCGGGTTTCGGGTTTCGAAATTTCTGCAAAAATACGATTTTTAAAAAGGATGGTTTTGTTAATAAATCTTTAAACATTTGCAAAGATTTCATCCGTAGAAAAGCTGAGTTCCGGAAATGTTTTTGATGTGATTATTTCGCCTTCAGTAAAAGGTTTTAAGCCTATGTAAATTCCGTTCTGTAAAACGAAAACCTGAATGTTTTTATCTGTAGGATGCACGATCCAGTATTCAAAAACACCAGCTTCTTCGTAAATACGGTATTTGAGATCCTGCTCTTTTTTTGTATTTCCTGGGGAAAGAATTTCAACAATTAAATCGGGAGCGCCCAAACATCCTCTATCGTCTAATTTTGTTAGGTCGCAAATTACACTCAAGTCTGGCTGTACGACGGAGTAAACATCACCATTCTTATTAGGCAGTCTCACATCAAAGGGAGCAAAATAGACCTTACATGGCATTTTGTAAAATATTTGATCAAATTTTCTATTAATATTTCTCAGAATATCCTGATGAATCCTTGCAGGAGCT
The DNA here is from genome assembly GCF_025457425.1 of Chryseobacterium foetidum. Lineage (NCBI taxonomy): Bacteria > Pseudomonadati > Bacteroidota > Flavobacteriia > Flavobacteriales > Weeksellaceae > Chryseobacterium > Chryseobacterium foetidum. The sequence goes on along the minus strand of NZ_JAMXIA010000001.1, from coordinate 2,024,764 downwards.
GGACTCATTTTAAAAACCTTGCCTTTAAAAAGCTCTATTCTTTCTTTGAATTTCCACAAAAGATAATCTGCGTAAGTATAATCTTTATCGGGGTCTAATTGATTGATGTCCGTAATTTCCATGCTGTGATTTTTAACAAAGTTACAGAAAATAGTACATATTGATTTCTATGAACACCCGCAATCCTTATCACATCCACCACCACCAGATTTAAATTTTTTGGTACTGAAATTTTTCCTGAAAACTTTATACAGAGAATATCCTGCAAAAGCCACAAGCAAAAAAACGATGACGTACTGAAGAATTAGTGAGATATCCATTTACTGTAAGATTTGATAAGCAATCAGCGACACAAAATATGCCAAACCGGTCATCATTGCCAGTTGAAAACCAGTCCATTTCCAGCTTTTTGTCTCTTTGTAGACGATGGCAACTGTCGATGCACACTGCATGGCAAAAGCGTAAAAAAGCAATACTGAGATTCCTGTAGCAAAACTGAAAACTTTGCTGCCGTCAGGTTTTACATCGTTTCTCATTTTGTCGATTACTTTTCCTTCAGGAGCGTCGTCATCCAGACTGTAAAGAGTAGACATGGTTCCCACAAAAACTTCTCTTGCTACAAAACTCGTCAGAATTCCAACACCCATTTTCCAGTCATAACCGAGTGGAGCGATGGCGGGTTCGATGGCCCTTCCCATTCTTGCAAGATAGGAATGATCCAATTCAACATCGGTTGCAACAATTTCGTTTTCATTCAGTTTCGGACCAAAATAGCTTAACACCCAAATGATAATACTGACAACGAAAATAATTTTTCCGGCTCCGGTGATGAATTCCCAGACTTTTCCTAAAACAAGTTTAAAGTCATACCAAAAAAGCGGTTTTTTATAGGTGGGAAGATCCATCACGAGATAGGATTTACCTTTCTCTTTGATGAAATATTTCAGGATGAAAGCAGAAAGGAGAGCGACAAAAAATCCTAAAAGATACATCGCCAAAAGTACCAGAGCTTTATAGGAAATTCCAAAGAAATTGCCGTCTGAAATAATCAAACCGATCATAATGCTGTACACCGGCAGCCTTGCCGAGCACGTCATAAAAGGCGTTACCAGAATGGTCAGCAATCTTTCTCTTAAATTTTCGATATTTCTCGTAGACATTACTGCCGGAATTGCGCAGGCAGTTCCTGAAACCAGCGGAACAATACTTTTTCCATTTAAGCCAAATGGTCGCAGAAACCTGTCCATTAAAAAAACAACCCTTGCCATATATCCTGAGTCTTCGAGAATATAAAGAAAGAACAGTAAAATCCCGATTTGTGGAGCAAAAATTACGATGCCGCCGACACCGGGAATGATTCCGTTTGATATTAAAGAATTTAGAGGGCCTTCCGGCAAATGTTCGCCAGAAAAACCGGACATCCATGCAAACAATTCATCGATCCAGTTCATTGGATACTCTGCAAGGAAAAAAACACACTGGAAAATAATCAGTAAAACAAAGAGAAATACGATGTAACCCCAGAATTTATGAACTAAAACTTTGTCTAATTTCTCGGTCAGAAGTTCTTTGGCATTTTGTTTTTTTGTAATAATTCCCTGAAGCATTTTATCTGCAAGCTGATATCTTCGTACCGTTTCCTGAACCTGAATTCTTTTCGGGTTTAATGATTTTAAACCTGAATTTTCTTCAACAGATTTTCTTTCATCTGAACCGAGCGAAATACTCAGCCATGCTCTGTAATTATTATCTGAATTTGTATGAGAAACTATTTTTTCAACTAAATTTTTATGCTCAGCAGGGATTGCAAAATAAGAAACCTCAGATTTTTTAAATTCATTTTTCAGAATCGACTCTTTCAGTTCTTCAATTCCGGTTTGTTCTTTGGCGTTGGTCTGAATGATCTTTAAACCTAAAGTTTCTTCAAGTTTTTTTACATCAATGTCTACACCTCTTCTTTTAGCCTGATCTACCTGATTGAGAACCACAATCATTGGCAAACCCGCATCCAGAATCTGTTGCAGCAAAAGCATTCCTCTTTTAATGCTTAATGCTTCAAGAATGTAAATAACACCGGCATAGTTTTTTTTGTCGAGAAGCACTTTGGAAAAAACGGCTTCATCCTCCGAACTTGGATAAATGCTGTAAGATCCCGGAAGATCGGTAATTTTTACTTCTTCATTTTTATATGAATAGCTTCCTGAATGGCTGGAAACAGTTACTCCAGCATAGTTCCCTGTTTTTTGGGTAGTATTGCAAAGTGCATTGAAAAGGGTAGACTTTCCCACGTTGGGATTTCCTACCAAAAGCACCTGTTTTTCTTGATTTTCCTGCATTTAGATCGATTCTTCAACAATAATAAAATCTCCTTCTTCTTCCCTGAGCGCTATCCTGCTTTTTTCTTCACCAAATTCCACATAAATCGGCCCGTTGAAAGGTGCCTGATAAAGAATTGTAAAGGAAGTTTCAGGAAGCAGACCCATTTCGATGATCTTGGTAGGCATGGTTAAATGCTCATTGTCATAACCTTTTATAATTCCCTTTTTGTTTTTTGGGAACTGACTCAGTTTCTGTGGATCTTTCTGTTTCAAAGCTGAAAATTTGTCGTGCAAATATAGGTTATTTAAATTTAATCTAAATTGGAACCCTTTAAAAAACAGACCCAAACACATCTCTGTATTTGGGTTTGCTTTAATATAGTTAAGTTAAATATGAATGTTTATTTTTTTGCTTTTTCAGTTCCTGTTCTTTCTACCTCGCCTACAATTATGGCTCCGTAAGCAGGCTCGATTTCGTTGTCAACTGCTTTGAAGAAATCTTTGTACTGTTTTTCCTGTTTTTTAATCATATCGCCTACAGTGCCATCCATTCCTGGGATAGATTGTGACATGATTTCTTTTGTCAGCATCGGTCTCATGGTAGCGAAAGGATCTTTTTTAAATTCGTTGAATTTCTTCTCAAATTTATCCCTTGGCATTTCACTTACCTTTCCGCCTTTCGCCTGCATCATGTTTTCGATGTAAGAATACTCAGTATAATTCGGTACTTTTTTGTTTCCCTGCAAAACCCATGAGTAATCTTTAGCTTCATCTTCTATTTTTACAATTAAACCTGGAAGTCCGGAGAATTTGTAAGGTCCGTCCTGAAAAGGAATATCTGAGCTGAACCATGCTGTCCATTTTCTTCCTCCAAACTCTGTAGTTGCTTTCTGTGTGTTGTATTCTCCGATTTTCTGTTTGTCTGAAAGAATTTTCCATGCAAATTTCGGTTCTTCAACGTATCCGATGTTGGCAGGCGTAAATCCGCTGGTGATTTTCTCTACAAACTGAATTTTCATGGTAGGATACGTTTTGTAAACCCTTGCAGACAGTTTTGGCATTTTGATCAGTTTGGAAAGATCTTTCATCTGACCGGATTTCTGCATGGCTTCAATTTCCAGCTTCATGATAGAATCCTGAGCGATGATCGTGTAATCCTGATAGATAGATCTGTTCTTATCTGTGATATCCAAAATGGTGATCACTTTATCCACTTTCGCGGAATCTTTTTTAGGCTTAAAGTTAAGCTCGTAAAAAAATCTGTTTGCCGTTTCACCGGAATCCTGAGCATTAACGAATACCGCCGTTGCAATTAAAAATATTGAAAGTAGTTTTTTCATTTTAAAAGTAAATGTTTGTCTATTAGTTAGAAATCTCTGATAAATGTTACAGTTTTTTTTAAATTAATTTTAAATATTTCAAAGTATGAATCATTTATCATTCTGAAAATCAGTAACTCTGATAGCATAATTTTTGATGTCAGAAAAGGAACAACACAAAATAAAATTTTATGGACACTCTGAAACAGTTGAGAGACGAGCTCACACAGGAGTACAAAACCACAAAGCAGTTTTTTGAAATTTATCCTGAAGACAAAGGAGAATACAAGCCACACGAAAAAAGCATGGCGATGAATCATCTCGTGACGCACATCGCAGAAATTTTTGGTTGGGCGGGCTTTATGCTCAATTCTTCTGAACTTGATTTTTCTGATAGTTCAATGCAACCAAAATTACTTACGACAAGAAAGGAAATTTTGGAGACTTTCGAAAACAATTACAAACAAAGCATGAATGCTCTGGAAAATGCCACAGAAGATGACCTCCTTCCGTATTGGGCTTTGAAAGCCGACGGACACGAACTGGCAAAATGGACAAAGTACTCAGCCATCCGCCACAGTTTGGATCAGATTACCCATCACAGGGCTCAGCTTGGGGTGTACTACCGTTTAAATGATATTGAACTTCCTGGAAGCTATGGTCCGACTGCAGATGTTCAGGGCTTTTAGAAGACGTCAAAAAAAATATCCCTCTCAAATCTGAAAGGGATATTTTTATTATTTAAAGTTAAATTTCACTGTAAACATAACCTGGCTCGGTCTGAGCTGAATTCTGGTGTATGTTAACGAATTCAATGTTCCGTTAAGATCATACGTTTCAAACACTTTTCTGTTGCTGATGTTCATCCATTTCAGTTCAAAGTCAATTTTCTTTTTAGACCATGTGAACTGGTAAGATACATCAAAGAAAGGGTTTCTGTAGGTAGTATCGTTGTTCGTTGTATTCAACTGATCCCATGAAAAACCGATATTGTGATCTTCGAGAGGGTAGAAAAATACTGCTAAATTATGATTGTATCCCTTGTTAATACCTAAAGTACCTGTACGGCCTTCCTGTTTAGTACGCGAGAGACTCATGTTGAAATCTACACTCATCCAGCTGAAATAGGTGTTATTTAGCTTAAAACCATAAGACTGATTGTTATTTTTATTTTTAAATCTCACCTCGTCGAGGAATGCATCTGAGATTGAAGTTGTATTTCTGTAGTTTACAGAGGCATTTGTTTTAAATGAAGGGAAATATTTTCCTACTTCTGCACTTAGCCTGTTGCTTTTAGAATGGTTTTCAATATCAAGATACTGCATCAATGTAAAACCTGTAGTTTGATCTAGTAAAGGAGCCGAAAGCAGGTTTCTTTTGCTGTCTGAATATGAATAATTTACATTAAAAAATAAATTATTCAGGGGATTTCTGTATTCAAGCCTTGAGCCCAATGCAGAAGTTGTTGTTTGCGGAATCGGATTATTGGCGTCCATCACGTTAAACCCATTTGGTGAAAGCAACATGTAACCTGCGTAAGCTGTCTGGATGTCTCCGAAATTATTGCTCACATTGGCATTCACGCTGGCTTTCCAAAATGATGCAAAAGTATATTGAGCAAATAAATTAGGCGTAAAAGTAGTTCTGTTTAAATCTTTTGAAACTCCTCTCACGTCATCTTCAGCCTTGATGCTGGTGAAGTTTACAGGTAAATTTGCAAATACATTCCATACGTCAGTTTTGTAGTTGATACCTAATGAAGCGTTAGGATTGATTTCTGTAAATTTTAGGTTGTTTTCATATGCGGGACCATTAAAATTGGGTATTCCTGAAAGAGCAATTGCGTTAAAATCGGTATTCAGTCTGTCATTTGAGAAGTCGAACCCAACAGAAGGAGTGAAGGTCCAACCTTTTTTAGTAAAACTGATGTTGGCAGAATGTGAAGTGTCTAAAGTTTTTAGTCTGAAATTCTGCTGTGCAACTGTATTAGGTAGGAAAGCAATCGTTCCGATAGGTGCATTTTCGTTTTCTTTAAATGGAAAACGAAGATAATCTGCCGGTGAAACTTTCAACATTTGCTGATCGTCCTGATAACTGATATATGATCTAAGGTTTACCATTTTTTCTTTCCATGGAATAATGGTGCTTAATGAGTTCTGAAAATTTGAAGTCGGAGATTCCACTGCCTGTCCAGCAGATCTACCTTCTCTTACGGCAAAAGCACGGTCTGCATTCCAGAATTGGCTGAAGCTTGTTGAGTTTTTAAAGAAACCTTTTTTTGCATTTTTGGTAAACAACAATTCGCCTCTCACTTTGTCTGTAAAGAAATCATTTCTTGTACTGTTAATTACTTTGCTACCTGCTAAATCACCTGTCTGATAAGTTGTTTCTCTGTAATCTTCTCTTTCAACGGCATTGTTGGTGTAATTTGCAATGGCTTTCAATTCCCATTGTTTAGCTTTGTCAATATTAGTAAGATAGTTTGCTGAAGCATAGTGCACATTATTAAACAAATATCTTTTAACAGGTGTGCTCGGTGTACCAGAAGTTTCTACGTTTAACCAGTCATTTTGAGAAACGTTTCCACGTCTTCCTTCCCACGGGTTGTAACTGCCTAAAATATTTCCCTCGTTTTCTACCTGATCTCCCACATTATTGGTTTTGTAGTTGGCTACCCACTGACTGGTTTTGCTGAAGAACATTGGGGTCATCTTTACATTCCACAAAAGCGGATCTGCACCAACGCCTACTTCGCCACGACCGGTCATGGTCACAGATTTTTTAAGTTTGATGTTGATGGCTGCTGCATCGGATGGTATTTTGCCCTGAAGCATTTTTACCGGCTGGTGATTTTCCAAAACTTCAAGTTTTGCGATGGCATCTTTGGGTAAAGAGTTGGTTACTGTTCCGTAGCCACCTTCCATAAGGTCTTTTCCCTCCACATAAAATTTGTTGATAGGATTTCCCTGATAGAGCACTGTTCCGTCTGCATTGACCTCAATTCCCGGGATTTTTTTCATCACATCAGCCAAAGTACGGTCACTTTTGCTGTCGAATGCTTTCAGATCGTAAGCAATGGTGTCGCCTCTTGCGGTAATCAGTTTGGTTTTTAACTGTACTTCTTTGATTTCTGTAGCTTCAGACTGCATTTTGAAATTCAGGTTCTGGTCTAAATTGCTGATCTGCTTTGTAATTGGTTTTTGGTTAAAACCTTTCACTTTAAGGTCTACATTGCTCTCGGATGAGGTAAATGTAATTTTGTATTCCCCTTTAGAATTGGTAATTCCGTAAGCCAGAATGGCGTCTTTACCGGGTTCTTCTACAGTTACACTGGCGCTTGGGATGCCAATGCCGTCATCATCAGTAATTTTTCCTGAAATGGTCTTCTGCGAAAATAGCATCGCCGAGCAGAACATCAGAACAAAGAGGAAAAAATTTTGTCTCATATCAAGTTATTTATTTTTTTAAGTCTTAAAACCGTTTTTCAACCCCTAAAAGTTGGGATTAAAATATTTCCGGAATTTATTATTTGAACTATTAGTTTGTGAGAAACCAATTTTGTTACTCACAATAGAGATTTAATTTTTATGGAATAGTTAAATTTCTTTAAGTAACTGAAACGGAAGGAACGAACTAATCGTATTTAAAAATCACTAAAGTTTGAGTGATTTACATGTTTGAAAGACTTTCGGCTCATGTAAAAATCAATAATATCAAAATTAGAATTAAATTTTCTGATATCTTTTCTGAAAGCGAAATAGGGTTTTCAGTTTCCAAAAACAAAATAAAATATTTTTACCCGTTCTAAATAATGTGATGAACATCATAGATTAAAAAAATCTTTATTTCGTTGGCATATACATTTATTTAATAATTTTGTAACATTAATTTTTTTAAAAAATGGGAGTTATCTTAAAGCCGATTGATGTTGTAGACGATATTACTCAGGAAGATTTTATTGAAAAATATTTAAAGCCAAGAAAACCTGTTGTCATCAAAAATATGGCAAGAAAATGGCCGGCTTACCAAAAGTGGACAATGGATTATGTGAAGGAAGCAGTAGGTGATGTGGAAGTTCCGCTTTATGATTCAAAAAAAGCCGATCCTGCTGCACCAATCAATACGCCGACGACCAAAATGAAGTTTGCAGATTATATTGATCTGATTCAGAAAGAGCCTACAGATCTCAGAATTTTCTTTTTCGACCCGATCAAGCAGGCAAAAAAACTTCTGGAAGATTACATTTCTCCGAAAGATCTGATGGGTGGTTTTTTAGATAAATTTCCCTCAATGTTTTTTGGCGGAAAGGGTTCTGTCACGTTTTTGCATTATGATATTGACTTAGCGCATATTTTCCACACTCATTTTAACGGGAGAAAACATGTTTTGCTTTTCGAAAATAAATGGAAGGACAGATTATACAAACTTCCTTACGCAACCTACGCACTTGAAGATTACGATATTGCCAATCCGGATTTCGCAAAATTCCCTGCTCTGGACGGAGTTGAAGGTATAGAATGTTTCCTTGAGCATGGTGATACGCTGTTTATGCCGACGGGATGGTGGCACTGGATGAAGTATCTTGACGGAAGTTTTTCAATCTCTCTCAGAGCGTGGGACAAATCGTGGGCCGTGAAAGCGCAGTCGTTGTGGAATCTTACGGTTCAGAGAAAATTTGATGACGTGATGAAGAAAAATTTCAAAAAGAAATACATGGACTGGAAAGAGCGCAAAGCTGTTACCAGAGCCGAGTGGGCCTTAAAAAAAGGTTTACCTAAAAGATAAGTTAAAAAAGACGTTTCAATTGAGACGTCTTTTTTTATAAAATTCTGTAGATGGGATATTGTCTGAATGTTTTCTCTTCGAAATAAGAAGAATTTCTGTAAATCCAGTCGAGTTGTGCATTTCCGTCATTGTCAAACTCTTTATCTGAATCTTTTTTAGCTTTAAATTTCTGGTTTAAGTCTTTGTCTTTTTTCAACAATTCCGCAGCGGTATCCTCAAAAATATAGGCTGAATAATATTCTTTCTGAGATAAAATTGCGTCGAAGAAATTCCAGTTGAAGAAAGAGTCTGTGGCTTCCGGTTCAAGTGTTTCAACGAGATATTTTACTCCGAATTGCTGTGTGGAAACAAGATAGTCACCTGCCGCGACTGTTACTTTTTTATCTGATTTTTCAACTTTGGTTTCATAATGAAGATAATGACCTTCAGAGGGATTTTTCACGGTTTTGAAATCATTAATTTTATACGATTCCACCGCGATCGTGCTGTCTTTTGTGATTATTTTCATCTGAATCTGATTGCGTTTCAGTTCTTCAATCACACGATATTGCGATTGGGGGATCACATAATACTTCGGAATGGTAATGTAGCTGGTAGGAACCGCCGTTGTAAACAGTTTTATCTTTTTTGTGAAAGGTTTGCTTCTGTCATAAAACAGTCTTGGCTTCCCCGAAATATCACTCGGTTTGTATCTTCCTTCAAAACCTTTAAAATCCATGGTCGAATACTGAGTAGAATCTATTTTCCAGCGAATGCCATATTGATTTCCTGCCTGATACTGTTTTAAATTGTCGATTCGGAGCTTTTTAATTTTTTTAAAATCTTTATCTAAATTCTGAAGATTGACAAGCATGTATTTGTAAGTAGCATCCACGCGTTTGTCGTAAGGCTTCAGCATGTGGGTTTCCGGCATGGTTGCCATCGTATTGAAAAGTGATGCGTAACCTGTAGAATATCTCGGAGAATCTTCAAAAGCAGCAAAACCAATATCGGGCACATCGCCATGAATGTTGACATAAGGCGTGCTTTCATAGCCGATTTTCTTTAAATCATTTAAATTTTTAGCCTGAAAATCATTATAAAAATATTCTCCTAAGATTTTACCCAAACGTTCTTTAAAAGTAGAAATATAAGTAAAAGTATACTGATAATCTGCTCCGTTGCTCACATGATTGTCGATAAAAACATCAGGCTTCAGCCACTGGAAAATTTCCTGAAAACTCTTTGCATTTTTAGAATCAACTTTAATAAAATCTCTGTTGAGGTCTAAATTTCTTGCATTTCCTCTGAAACCATACTGTTCCGGACCGTTTTGGTTGGCTCTTGAAAATGCTCCACGGTTCAGCATTCCGCTGATGTTGTAGGCAGAAATTGCGGCCACAACGAAATTTTCAGGAGTTTTAATTTTATTTAAAGCTAAATCCCGCATCAGCATCATGGTAGCATCGATTCCGTCGGGCTCTCCGGCATGAATTCCGTTGTTGATGAAAAGTATGGCTTTTTCTTTCCTTAATTTCTCGAAATCTTTCTCAGGAAAAGGATTGTAAACCACGACATAGATTGGTTTTCCGTTGTCATCTTCACCTTTTTTAAGATATTGAATGGTCTTGAAGTTTTCTGCAAGATTTTCATAAAAGGCATTCATTTCCTGATATGTCACAGTTGTGTTTCCATTTCCTTTTTCAAAAGGTGTCTGATACTGATTTTGAGAAAAAAATATCGATGAAATCAGTAGAAAGAGGAAATACTTCGGTTTCATATATTCATTGGTTTTAGATTGGTAATCTTTTTCAGAAATTTAGAAATGATTTAAACTTTGGTTAATCTTTAAATTTTCAGTTTAACTTTATAATGATTTCTGCCTTTTTCTTCAGGATACAGATGGGGAAGAGTATCGCTTTGCCGAAATTCTTTTGTGTCAACATCCATGATTGACAAAGCTCCGGTAAAAGCCGCGCCGGTATCAAGATTCCACACGTTGCTTTTTCTTAAAGGTTCTGTGATTCCTAAATGCAAAGTATGCGTATGACCGATGAAAATTTCTTTAAACAGTAATAATTTCTTAGGATACAAATCTGGATTTTCCGATAATTTTTTATCCATGGCAACTGCCGTTTCCCAGAGAGTTCTGTCCCAGCGGCTGTCTGCGGTGTACATTTCCACATCCGGACCGTCGGTCGAAGTGTATCCGGCGTGAATAAACAGCCGGTTTTCTTCATCCACATAATAGTTTTTCATGTTCTGAAAAAACTCAAGATGAACATCAAGCTCTTCCAAAGAATATTCTGAATAACTGTCAACAGTAGTTTGTCCGCCATTGGCAAGCCAGACAGGAGGCTCGGAACCCAATAAAAGCCAGTTTTCTGCCCATGCATCGTGATTTCCTTTGATGAAAATACATTCCTGCTTTTGCGAAAGTTTAATAAGAAAATCTATTATCAGAGAGGATTCGCTCCAGCCGTCGACATAATCGCCCAGAAAAATAAGTTTATCATTTTCTGTTACTTTTGCTCTATGCAAAACCTGTTTTAAGGCTTTAAATCCTCCGTGTATGTCGCCAATGGCTAAAGTTCTTTTCATTTAAATATTTTGTGGTAATTCAGACGTGGAAATTTTTATGGATTCTTTAAAATGTATTTTTGATCCACAAAATCCGTCAGCCAAACACCGTTTTCTGAAAGATAAAAAAGAATTCCGTCCTCAGACATTTCCTTTGTTTTAATGGTTAAAATTACAGGTTTCCCATGTCGCATCCCCACTTTGTTTGCGGTTTCTTTGTCTGAACTTAAATGAACGTGCTGCCTGCTTTTTTTTTCAATGCCATTTTCCAAAATTGAATCAACATTTGCCTGAGCTGTTCCATGATACAGAAATTCGGGTGGTTGCTGAGGTTTTAAATTTAAATCAATCCCAATCGAATGCCCTTGGTTGGCTCTGATTCTGGTTTTATCTTCATTAAAAACAAAACGTTTTTTATCATTGGTTTCCACAATTTCATTAAGTTCTTCGAAAGTAAAACCTTGAGTGTCATTAGTTGATTTTGCAATGAGTTCATCCACATTTGCCCAGCCGTTTTCATCTAAATTTAAGCCAATCAATTCAGGATGATGCCGGAGAACGTAGCTCAGGAATTTGCTTGTTTTTTTCTTTTGGGACTCAGTCATAGTTTTATTTTTAAGCCAAATCCACCAATTTATCAAACAGTAACTTCATCCCCTGAGTTGCTGTTTCTTTCATCACAACAGCTCCCTGCCCGTACCCAAAACCTGTTTCATTGGGATTGATAACGATCAGAAGACAGTCATCTTTAATCTCATGAACCAATCCTGCGGCAGGATAAACCTGAAGTGATGTTCCGATAACCAGAAAAATATCTGCCTCACGGGCGAGCTTGGTTGCTTTTTCCATCATAGGAACTTCTTCGCCAAACCAGACAATAAAAGGCCTGAGCTGTGCACCATCTTCTGCTTTATCGCCAATTAAGATATCATTTTTCTGTTCATAAATCAGATCTTTATTATTGCACGAGCAGGATTTGAAAAGCTCGCCATGAAGATGGGTGATATTGGTAGAGCCGGCTCTTTCATGCAGATCATCAATATTTTGAGTGATAATCTGAACTTCAAAATGTTGTTCCAGTGCTGCGAGTAATTTGTGGGCTTCATTAGGTTCTACTTCATGCAGCTGACGGCGTCTTTGGTTGTAAAATTCCAAAACAAGTGCTCTGTCTTTCCGCCAGCCTTCCGGACTTGCCACGTCTGTGATGATGTGGTTTTCCCAAAGTCCGTCGCCGTCTCTGAAGGTTTTTATTCCGCTTTCGGCGCTGATTCCGGCTCCGCTTAAAATGGTAAGTTTTTTCATTAGGTTTTTAAATCTGATTATTTTCCCTTAAAATATGCAAAAAATCTTTTTTGGCAATCATCCGTGCGCCCAAACTTTCAAGATGAGGCGTGTGGGACTGACAGTCGATCAGGGTTAAAGAATTCTTATTTCTTTCAACAAAATTGATAAAACCCGCCTTTGAGGCATTGCTCACTTTGCTGAACATGCTTTCACCGCAGAAAACATCACCAATTTTCAAACCGTAAAATCCGCCAACCAATTCTTTATCTTGCCAAACTTCAATGCTTTTCGCCAAACCATATTTGTGAAATTGCAGAAAAACCTGAATAAGTTGTTCAGAAAGCCACGTCCCATCCTGATCTTTTCTCGCTGTCTGCTGACAGTTCCGGATCACTTCTTCAAAACACTGGTTTTCGGTAAACGTGAAAGTGTTTCTATCTAAAATTTTCTTCATCGACTTTGAAATCTTGATTTCATCAGGAAAAAGCACAAATCTTGGATCCGGGCACCACCAAAGGATTTCTTCATCAGGATTAAACCATGGGAAAATACCATTTTGATAGGCAAACCAAACACGATCTGCAGACAAGTCTCCTCCGTATGCGATGATACCTTCGTGACCATCATAAAATTCAGGGTCGGGGAAAGTGATTTCTTTGGGATCAAGTTTTATCATAAGACAAAAAATCCCACTTTTTTTGGAAAGCAGGATTGTATTTTGAGTTTTAAATTTCAATTAGAAAGGAAGATCGTCGTCTTCTTCTTCAAAAGGGTTTGCGTTTGATGAAGTTGGCGAAGCAGACTGGTTTGGTGCTGCGTGTGTAGGCTCTGCACTGTTGTTATCCATTACCTTTTCAATTCTCCATCCTGTAATAGAGTTGAAATATTTTGTTTCGCCTTGTGGAGAGACCCATTCTCTACCTCTGATGTTGATTCCCACTTTTACATTTTCACCTTCAGAAACATTATCAAGCAAATTGATCTTATCCTGCAAAAATTCGATGTTGATTGGCTGCGGATACTGCTCCTGCGTCAAAATCACCATTTCTCTTTTCTGAAAACCACTTGCAAAAGACTGAACTTCAGAGATTTTCTTTACCGTACCTTGTAATTCCATATCATTAAATGTTAAAGATGTAAAAGTAATAAAATGAAACGTAAAAATAAAGGAAGAAATTAAATTTTAAAAAAAATGAAAAAAAAGTTTGAAAAGACTTGCAGATATAAATTTTTGCCCTATATTTGCACTCACAAAAACGAAGGAAGTTCTTTAAAATATTTCAATAATCATGCGGATGTGGTGTAATTGGTAGCCACGCCAGACTTAGGATCTGGTGCCGTGAGGCGTGGGGGTTCGAGTCCCTTCATCCGCACAACTTGCGAAAATAGCTCAGCTGGTAGAGCACAACCTTGCCAAGGTTGGGGTCGCGGGTTCGAGTCCCGTTTTTCGCTCTACATCACGCCCTGGTGGTGGAATTGGTAGACACGCAGGACTTAAAATCCTGTATCCGCAAGGATGTACGGGTTCAAGTCCCGTCTGGGGTACTTAAAAAGACTGTTAATCATTGATTATCAGTCTTTTTTGTTTTTAGGGGTGGCTAAAAGGGTGTTCTAAATAAAATAAATCGCAAGCCGCACAAAAAATTCTCAAAAATCTTTCATTAATCTATTCCGCGTAAATTTTTTTCCATTTCGAAATGGTATTTCTGCTCATTTTAAATTCATTGGAAACCTGCAGATTGCTTAGTTTATTTTTCTTCTGATATTCCATAATCTGTTTGATGTCCGATTGAGTGTAGGTACGGTGTTTTTGGTTGAAACTTTCTGCTTCTTTTCCTGAACTGCCGAAAATGATTTTATTGAGCTTAATGATATCAAGCGTAGAGAGATCTTCTTTTTCTAATAAATGGGTGCAGGCAATTCGTTTTTCTGGATATTTTAAATCTAGAATATCACTGAAAATGAGTTTGTAGTTAGGTCCTGGGTTTTTCATAAATCTTTTGGTGCTAATAAAGACACAACTTTATATTCAGGATTTTTTCCTTCAAAATAATACACATTCTTCAATTCTTTCCAAAGGAAATATTCGCCGATCGAAATATCTACCACCTTGTCATCTTCAAAAATAAATACAATCTCATCATTAAAGAAGCTTAAATTAAATCTTCTGAAGAACCATACCTCACTATCCGATTTTCCGGAAGGTCTTCCGAAAGCAATTAAAATTTCATTTTTTGATTTGTGGAGATAATTGTCAATCAGCTTTTTAAGTTTTCGTACTTGTTGATCCATTTGTATAATGTGGTTTTTGGTATTCTGTATTTTTCAACGGCGCCTGATGTGGTCATCTGACCGCAGTTAATCTGTTCAAGAATAAAACTGATCATTTCCTGCGTGTATATATTTTTTCGGAAAACCGGCAAGGCAGTCCTTTTAGTATTGGCATTTTTGTCTGCTGTAGAAGCAGCAACAGGAGCGTAAAGAATTAGATGTTGGCTGTAGATTCTAAAAAAATCATATTCCAAAAGTTTGCACCATTTTAAAAGAACATCAGAATTCAAGTCTTTTGATGAAAGCATTATTTTAATTTCATCTTCCTGGCATGCCATGAAATTGCAGATTCTTGAAATCTCTGTTTTGTTTTCTCTAATTTTCTGCTCGATAAGAGAACCTATGTGAATATTTTTGAAGTCCAAAATTTGTGATATATAAATTGGCTTCAAAGAACGTGTAAAGGTTTGGGATATTAAAAAAACAATGGGTCTATTGTGATACTATTATTGTTTAATTAATTGATATGCAGTCTGTTTAAAATTGTTTCTTACCAAGGTTTTTAAACCACAGTTCAGTGCTTTCCTCAGCAGGAATATTGAGTTTCGTTCTCAAATTGTGCTTTCGGTTACGAACGGTACTTAGGGTTCTGAAGGTAAAATTGGCGATATCTTTGGTGGTGAAACCTAAAAAAATATACGCACAAAGTGTAAGTTCCGAAACCCTGAGCTTAGAATCAATCTTCAATAATTTACTGATTACTTCAGGATAAACTTCTTGAAAACGGGTAAAAAATTCGGGGCTGTTTGTTTTGGCAAGCAGAATAATTTCATCAAAAGCTTCATTTACTTTCTGCTGTAGCTGAGTGTTTTCTTCTTCCTTAGAATACAGTTTTTCCTCATCATCCCTGCTCTTTTTCTTGTATTTTATTCTTAAAAATGTAAAAATGCCGGCAGATAAAAGTAAGATTAACGCAATAATAAAGTAAAGTTTTGTTCTGGATTTTTCTGAAACTTCTTCTTTTTCCCTGATCAGCTTTTTTACAGGAATCTCCTGTATTTTGGTGCTTGCAGACTTCAGGCTGTCACTTAAAAAAGTGTATTTTTCAAGATTAATGATTGCTTCACTGTCGTTCTGAGCGGCTTTGTGAGCTTCGTACAAAAGCTTGTGTATATCCCGAACATCCTGAGGCTTTTTTAATTTTTTGCAAATTTCAAGCGCTTCATTGTAGCATTCGATTGCTTTTGCAAATTCTTTCTTTTCTATATAATATCTTCCAAAATTTCTCTGCAACACAGATTTCTGAAAAAGAGGAATTTTTCCGGAGGAGTATATTTTTTCACCAAGATCCAGATAGTATTTTGCGGAATCCAGATTTTTCTGATAAGAAATATAATACTTTGCCAATCTTGAGGCGGTATGGGTATTTGGGAAATATTTATGAGCATTCTGAATATCTTTATAGAAGGCATTGATGTTTTTATTTTCCTCATGAATAACACTGCGGAGGCCGTAAAAATACTGTAGATTTTTCCCATTTGATTTCGGATTTCCTTTTGCAATATCGATGGCAATGCTGTAATACTCAATTGCTTTTTCTTTGAATCCCAGATCATTGTAATTTCTGCCGTATTCTCCATATATTCTGGCATTCAAAACAGGATTGTCGAGATCTTTACACTTTTCAAGGGCAAGATCAAGATAGCGCAGGCTTTCCTTTGTTCTGTAGAGATTGCTGGATATGTTTGCGGCGAAGAGATATGCTTTGGCTGCGTCTTCGTTGGCATTTAACCTTTCGTATTCCTGTATCACTTTTTTACACAGCTCCAGAGATTCCTGAAGTTGACCTTTCTTAAAGAGTGAAGCAACGTCCTTATTAAAAATAGAATCTGTTTCTTTTTTGGTATAAGTTTGTGCATTAGCCGTGATGAAGCCTAAGAGAAATATATAGAATGTAAAAAATACAGTTTTAGCCACTTTAATTAATAGTTTTAAATTCCGCTGAAGCCCATGCTTGCAGAGTTTGAAGAATTTTTAAATCTTCTGCAGCTCTGAAGGAATTTCAATGATTAAAATTAAGAAAAACTTTGAGATCATTTTTAATCATGATTGCTGAGAAGATTACCGATTTGGCTGAGAGTAATTCTGGTCTCATCTCTCCCTCCACAAAGTTGAATATCATTGTGTTTTTTTTGCAGAAGAATAGGCAATTCTTCTTTTTTGCGGAGGGGTGTGATGAGATTTTTTGAGAAATTAAAATAATTTTTCAGATCTCATCAAGTGTGTTTTTTTTGAGTTGGCAAATAAACTTTAAATAATTCGATTTAACATAATATTTGCCTTCTATTCAATATTTATTATCATGTAATCAGTTGATTTTTAATTAAATAAAATTTGATTTAAACAGAAACTAGAAGTCTGTTTTTTCATGGATAGTGCAAATCGACTCATTTTTAGAGATATTTACCGGATGTTTTTAAGTGAATTTTAGCTTAAAAAAATTGAACTTTTAAACTTGGTATTCATTTAAATCGAAAAAAACCCAAGACGATTCCCGGGTTTTTATAATTTTATTAAAACTGATTGTATTGTTTAATTCAAAAATAACAAGCAACTATTTTCGCAACATTTCTGTATGAGGAATTCCGTCTTCAAGATATTTTTTTCCGGTGTCTTCAAAGCCAAATTCACCGTAAAATTTTAAAAGGTAATCCTGAGCAGAAATTCTAACTTGTGTAGTTTTGAAACGGTTTTCAATGGTTTCAACGGCGTAGGCAATGAGTTGCCTTCCCAGATTTTTACCTCTCGCTTTTTCTGTAGTTAAAACTCTGCCGATGGAAGTTTCGGGATATTTTATTCCCTGATCAAAAATCCTGCAGTTGGCTAATACTTCCCCATTTTCCTCAGCCCAAATGTGAACAGCCTTTTGGTCGTAATCGTCAAGATCAGGATATGGGCAGTTCTGTTCGATCACAAAAACATTGATTCTTGCCTTGAGCACAGCGTACAGTTCAGGAACCGTAAACTCATCAAAAGTTTTAATTTTCCAGATAATATTACTCATCGAAGGTAACGCTGTTATTAATTAAAAATTCATTTGTAGTCTGGATGAAACTTAAAATTTCACCACAGCCTTCTTTTTTTTCTGCAGAAGTCACATAGATTTCCGGAAGATCTGCCCATGTTTTATGGAGTTCGGTTTTATAATCTTCAATATTTTTTACAACTGCATTAGGTTTCAGTTTGTCAGCCTTTGTGAATACAATTGAGAATGGAACTCCGCTTTCACCACACCACTGAATAAATTCTAAGTCAATCGTCTGAGGTTTGTGTCGTGAATCGACCAAAACAAAAAGGTTCACAAGATTTCTTCTGTTCAGAATATAGTTGGTAATCAGTTTTTCGAAATCTTTTCTGAGCGTTTTCGAAACTTTAGCATATCCATACCCAGGTAAATCAGTGAGATACCAGTTTTCATTCACTAAAAAATGATTGATAAGCTGTGTTTTACCAGGTGTTCCTGAAGTTTTTGCCAAATCTTTATGATTCATCATTGCATTGATGAGAGAAGATTTACCAACGTTTGATCTGCCGATGAAAGCATATTCCGGCATGTCTGGTTCAGGACATTCCTGCCATTTTCCGCTGCTTTTTACAAAAGTGGCTGTTTTAATAACCATAATATATATTTTAGAAAAACAAACCATTAAGAAATTTCTTAATGGCTGTAATATTTTTAATTAAACTTTATTTTTTAACCAGGCGTAGAGAATTTCATTGAATTCATCAGGTTTTTCCATCATTGCTGCATGACCACATTTATCAATCCAGAAAAGTTCGGAATTTGGGATAAATTTATTCATGTCAATGGCAACTTCAGGCGGAGTTACGTTGTCCTGTTTCCCCCAGATCAGACATGTTGGTCTCAAAATCTTTGGAAGATCATTTAACATATTGTGTTTGATGGCGCTTCTGGCCAGCATCACAGTTTTTATACCTTTCATTCTGTCATTTACGACGCTGAAAACTTCGTCTACCAATTCTTCTGAAGCCACAGTGGGGTCGTAAAAAACTTCCTCTGCCTTCTTTCTTATATATGAACGGTCATTTTTTCTCGGAAAACTGTCCCCGAAAGCTCTTTCATATAAGCCTGAACTGCCTGTCAGCACAAGATTCTGGACAAGATCCGGTCGTGCTAAAGTCAAAATCAAACCAACATGACCACCCATTGAGTTCCCAACGATGGTAACGGGTTTTCCTATATTAGTTTCAATGAAAGTAATAACGTATTTGGCGATTGTAGTAAGATTGGTGTTGAGAACCGGAAGGTCATATATGGGAAGCTGAGGTACGTAAACTTTAAAACCTTTTGCAGAAAAAAAGTCTACCATCTTCTCAAAATTGCTGAGACCACCCATCAGACCGTGCAACAGTACCAATGGATGTCCTTCTCCCGCTTCCACAAAGGCGAATTTTTTCTCTTTTTTTGTTTTGAATATCATAAATATGCTTTAAGAAAGCCATGCAAAAATACAAATTAAACCTCACAAATATTTTGCCAAGCCTAATTTAAAATAAAAATAACATACAACTGCACTTTTTAGGGAGTTTTTTCAGAAAGACTTATCCGCGCTTTATTCTCTGAAATTTACAACTTCCAAATTATCAGTCACTAAAGATGTTTTCAGACCATTAAAGTAAAACTTATTAACATTAAGTCAAAAAGTGGGAAAAAGTGGGAGGTTTTGGAAAAATATTTCTAATTTTGTCCCAAATGAGAAATTTCATTGGAACATATGAGTGCAAAATAGACGACAAAGGCCGTCTCAAAGTACCCTCTTCTTTAATAAAGCAGATGGAGAATTTTGATGACAAAACCTTTGTAGTAAAGCGTTCTGTGTTCCAAAAGTGCCTTGAAGTTTACCCTATGAATGCGTGGGATAAAATGATGGACAAAATTAATAAACTCAACAGATTCAACAAGCAGAATGCTGATTTTATTAGGATGTTTACGGCAGGTGTGAAAACCGTGGAGCTGGATAATGCCGGAAGGCTTCAGATTTCAAAAGATCTTACGCAGTATTCAGGTCTTCAGAAAGACATTGTGATTACGAGTGCAGGTGAACTTTTTGAAATCTGGGACAAGGATGCCTACGAAAGTGTAATCTCAACCAATGAAGAGGATTTTGCAAATCTTGCCGAGCAGGTGATGGGTTCTTTTAATGAAGAATAATTGCTGAACCTTGATTGTAAATAATTAAAAAACACAATCTTAACATGTATCATAATCCCGTTTTATTAAAGCAGAGTGTAGATGATTTGGTGACGAATCCTGACGGCGTGTATGTAGACTGTACGTTTGGTGGTGGCGGTCACTCGAGAGAGATTTTGACCCGGCTTTCAGAAAAAGGAAAGCTGTTCAGTTTTGATCAGGATTTGGATGCGCTTAAAAATACAATAGACGACCCAAGATTTACGCTGATCAATCAGAATTTCAGATTTCTTGAAAATTCTTTGCTGATGTACGGGATTTCCCAAGTTGACGGAGTTTTGGCAGATTTGGGAGTTTCATCCCATCAGTTTGACGAAGCTGTTCGTGGTTTTTCTACCCGAAGCAATGCTCCGCTGGATATGAGAATGAATATCATGCAGAGTCTTGATGCTAAAAAAGTAATCAATGATTATGACGAGGAAGCTTTAGCAGACATTTTCTATTACTACGGCGAGCTGAGAGAAGCGAGAAAATTAGCCCGTGACATCGTTCATCACAGAAAAATCAAGGTGATTGAAACAACTGAAGATCTGAAAAAGCTTTTCAGTTATCTGCCACCTCATAAAGTGAATAAATTTTATGCACAGCTTTTTCAGGCTATCAGAATTGAAGTGAATCAGGAGCTTGATGTTTTAAAAGAAATGCTGGTTCAGTCTTACAATGTTTTGAAACAGGACGGAAGACTGGTGGTAATTTCTTATCACTCACTGGAAGACCGTCTGGTAAAAAGATTCCTGAAAAACGGAATGTTTGAAGGTGAGCCCGAAAGAGATATCTACGGAAACTTCAGCAAAGCATTTGAGCTGGTAAAGAGCAAAGCAGTTATTCCTGATGATCAGGAAATTGAAGAAAACTCAAGAGCCAGAAGTGCAAAAATGAGAACAGGAATAAAGGTTTAAATGTGAATAAGTGAATGGTGAATTGTCAATTGAAAAGCTTTGAAATTCACAATTGACCAACGAACTGAATTCACTGTAAAACAGATTGACATTTAATATTTTAAAATAAGTAAGACAAAGTCTTTGGCAAAGAGAACAACATATAAACCTCAGAAAAAACTCACTTTTATAGATATTGTAAAAGGGAATTTTCTGAATCGTGATGAGGTGAAGGCCCATTACAAATACTTTCTGCTGCTTTTTGTGTTGATGATGGCAATGATTTACACCAACCATTTAGTAAATCAGAAAATTAAAATTGTCAATGCCTTAAAGGAAGAAACCGAAGAATTTAAATCAAGAAATGCTTACGCTCAGAGTAAACTCATCAAAGTAAAAATGGAATCGGAGCTGGGAAAAGAAGTAGCACAGGATTCTCTGATGACGCTCGAAAGCCACCCGCATAAACTACTAATAAAACTGGACAGTACGGATGCAGAATCAAAATGAATACGATAACAAACGTAAAAAAACATTACGTTGGGGCTACCTCTTTGCAGTGGTGGCTTTATGCGTATTTGCACTGTTTATGGGCAGAATTGTACTGTTGCAGAATACCAATGTTACCGAAATTAAAGAAGATTATATCAACAAAAATTACCGTGAAGCCAAGCTGAAAGCTGCGAGAGGAAATCTTTTTGCATCAGACGGATCTATTTTGGCAACTACTGTGATGAGGTACGATATTTATCTCGATTTTAAAACCATGCGCGACACTGTTTATACAAACAATATCGGTGCACTCAGCGATTCTTTAAGCAAAATGTTCGGAAAGCCAAGAGCAGAATACCGCAAAAGGTTTGATGAGCAACGTAAAAAAGGAAAAGAAAATCAGTACTATTCTTTAGTTAGAGGTCTTGATTTTGACCAGTACGACAGGATCCGCAAGTTTCCGATTTTTAAAAGAGGAAAAAATAAAGGAGGTTTCATTGTAGAAAGAAATTACAAGCGCGAACTGGCTACAACTGAAATAGGCTCGGGAACCATTGGAATGGACAATGGTCAGTACACATCTGGTCTTGAAGGTGCCTTTTCAAAATATTTGCGGGGCAAAGACGGCAAACGTCTCGAACAAAGAATCAATTCGTCTCAATGGAAACCTATTGATTACTGGAAAGTGGAGGAGCCTGTTGACGGACAGGATGTTTATACAACTATCGACCTCAGAATTCAGGATATTGCACATTCAGCTTTAGAAAAACAGCTTATTAATTTCGAAGCAAAACACGGAACCGTAATCGTTATGGAAGTGGAAACAGGGAAAGTCCGTGCGATGGTCAATCTACAGCGTGATGATGCCGGTGAGTATGTGGATTCCTACAATTATGCGATAAAGGATAATATTGAACCTGGATCTACATTTAAAGTGATTTCACTTTTGGCAGCAATGGACGACGGTTTTATAGATGAAAAAACAACAGTAAATGTTGGAAGCGGCTCATGGGTTTATGCCAAGCAGAGAATCAATGACGGCCACGGTGGAGGAATCTATGAAATCAGTGATGTTTTGGCGAAATCCAGTAACGTGGGAACTGCAAAACTGATCACTCAGTATTACGCAGACAAGCCACAGATATTTCTGGATCATTTAAAAAGATGGAAGCTTTTCGATAAAATGGATATCGAACTTCCTGGAATTACAAAACCAAAAATTCTTACTCCTGAACATAAAAGATGGAATGCAGCGACCTTAGCATCAATTGGTTATGGTTATTCTACCAACATTAATCTTTTGCAACTGGCGACTTTCTACAATGGTGTAGCCAACAAAGGTAAAATGGTAAAGCCTCTTTTCATCGATAAAATCATGCAGGACGGGAAGGTAACTTTTACAGCAGAGCCGCAGGTAATGGTAAAAAAAATGGCATCAGAAAAAGCAATTCAGATGATGACAAGTGCGCTTACGAAAGCTGTTGAAAAAGGTACGGCGAGAAGTATTTTCACACCCAACCTTAAAATGGCAGGAAAAACCGGAACCGCAAGATTTGAATACTGGTTGCCTGGTCCAATGAAGTACAGAGCGTCATTCGCAGGATTTTATCCGGCAGACAATCCGAAATATACTTGTTACGTCATGATCAGCGAGCCAAATGTTTCCAAAGGATTTTACGGAGGAACAGTTTCTGCGCCGGTTTTTAAGGAAATTGCAGGTAAAACTTTCCTGAAAACACCGCAGAATATTGAAAAGGAAATGCTCGTTGACAAAAAGGTAAACCTGAACAAACTGGTTGAACCGAACGTAAAAGTAGCAGTAAATAATAAACAGATGCCCACTGTTGTCGGTTTAATCGGCAAAAATGTAATTCCTCAACTGGAAAATTTAGGTTATCGGGTGGAATTTAAAGGAGTCGGAAGAATTAAAGAACAGTTTCCTCTCGAAGGCACGGTTATCAGTAAAAATCAAAGGATTTATCTGACGTTGCAGAATTAAAAAATGACAGACAGAAAGCAACGAAGTTGCGAAATGTTGGTAGAATAAGATAAAGTAAATGAATTAGAGGTGCAAAGCACTGACATGTAGGTTATATGGAATTAAGCAAATTATTGGAAAGAATCCAAATTCTGGAAACAGCAGGAAATCCTGAAAGGGAAGTTTCAGCTTTGGTATTCGACAGCAGAAAGGTAACTGAAAACTCATTGTACATTGCAGTGAGAGGAACGGTTGCAGATGGACATTCCTACATCGCATCTTCTATCGAAAAAGGAGCAACAGTAATTATTTGCGAGGAGTTTCCGGAAAATTTAGATGAAAATATTACCTATATCAAAGTAAAAGATTCATCAAAAACTCTTGGACATTTAGCTTCCAATTTTTACGGAAATCCTTCAGAAAAATTAAAGTTAATCGGAGTTACGGGAACAAATGGAAAAACGTCTGTATCTACTTTACTTTTTGATGTGTTTAAAAATTTAGGCTATAATTCTGCCTTATTGTCAACGGTAGAAATAAGAATTGGTGAAAAAGTTATTCCGGCTACACATACAACTCCGGATGTAATTACCATTAATAAAATTTTGGCTCAGGCTGTTGATGAAGGTTGTGAATTCGCTTTTATGGAAGTAAGTTCTCACGGTATTTCTCAAAACAGAATTGAAGGTTTAACTTTTAAAATAGCAGGATTTACTAATCTTACACATGACCACTTAGATTATCATAAAACGTTTGATGAATATCTAAAAACGAAAAAAAGATTTTTTGATGAATTAAATGATGAAGCAGTTGTCATCACCAATGTGGATGATAAAAACGGAAATGTGATGCTTCAAAACACCAAAGCAAAGAAGAAATCCTATGCCTTGAAAACGATGGCAGATTACCACGGTAGAACTTTGGAAGTAGATTTCAACGGAATGCTGTTAAACTTCAACGGAAAAGAATTCTGGACAACCTTAACAGGGAAGTTCAATGTCTACAATTTACTTTTGGTTTTCGGAATTGCTTCAGAATTAGGTTTTCAACAGGAGGAAATTCTTCAGGCAATCAGCATTTTGAAAAGAGTTAATGGCAGATTTGAAACCTTTAAATCTGACGGCGGAATTTTCTTCGTCGTAGATTATGCTCACACTCCGGACGCTTTAGAAAATGTGTTAGACAGCATCAACGAAATCAGAACCAAAAACGAAAGACTGATCACGGTTTTCGGTTGCGGTGGCGACAGAGATCACGCCAAAAGACCAGAAATGGGAAATATTGCGACTAAAAAGTCAACTTTGGCAATCATCACTTCAGACAACCCGCGAACAGAAGATCCAAATGCAATTATAAAAGAAATTGAAGCGGGCGTTGAACCTCAGAATTTCAGCAAATACACTTCAATTCCCGACAGAAGAGAAGCGATAAAAATGGCGATAAAATTTGCCGAGCCTAAAGACATCATCGTCGTAGCCGGAAAAGGCCACGAAAATTATCAGGAAATCAATGGTGTAAAGCATCATTTTGATGATAAAGAAGTAATTAATGAGCTGTGGAAGCTGATGGGTAAATAGGCATAAATGATTATTGATAATTGATGATCGATGGAGAATAATTATAATCAGATTTTTAGCAAAAGAACAAAATCTTTGGCTATTAAAATTATCAATGATTTATCAGAACTGCCATATTCAGATAAAATATCAGTTATTAGAAAACAGATTTTTCGTTCAGCGAGTTCTACAGCAGCCAACTATAGAGCAATGTGCAGAGGGAGATCAGATAAGGAAAAATATGCAAAAATTTGCATTGTTGTCGAAGAAGCAGATGAAACTGTATTTTGGCTGGAAGTTATTGAAGAGGTTAATATGTTGCCAAAAGAAAAAATAGATGAAATAATGAAAGAATCTTTAGAGATTTTAAAAGTAACATCAGCTTACAAAAAACAATTAAGGAATAAACTTGAAGATTAGTTTTAAATATCAATCATCATTTATCAATCATCAATTATAAAAAAATGCTATACTATCTATACGAATATCTTACGAGCCAAGGCATCCACATTCCAGGAATGGGAATGATGAAGTACATCTCTTTCCGTGCAGGAATGGCGGTGTTGCTGTCTTTGTTGATTGCTCTTATTTACGGTAAAAATATCATCAATTACCTGAGAGGAAAACAGATGGGCGAGTTGGTTCGTGATTTGGGATTAGACGGACAAAAACAGAAAGAAGGAACACCAACCATGGGTGGTTTGATCATCATCATTGCAACCCTGATACCTGTTTTACTGTTTACCAGAATTACCAATGTGTATATCGTTCTGCTGATTGTTTCGGTAGTCTGGATGGGTGCAATTGGTTTTATTGATGATTATTTAAAGAAAGTAAAGAAAAACAAAGACGGTCTCAGCGGAAAATTTAAGATCGTTGGGCAGGTTGGTTTAGGGCTAATCGTTGGAGTTACCATGTATTTTCATCCCGATATTACGGTTAAAAGAAAGTACGCTGATGCTAAAGTAGTGAACAGAAATAATGTGGAACAGAATTTTTCTCCAACTGAAAAAATTACCGTATCTACAGTTCCGTTCACCAAAAATAATGAGTTTGACTACAGTGGAATATTGTTTTGGATGGATGATGCCGAAGCTCATGAATGGGCATGGATTGTCTTCATCCCGATTGTAATTTTCATTGTAACAGCAGTCTCAAACGGTGCCAATATCACCGATGGAATTGATGGTCTCGCGGCCGGAACGAGTACGATTATTTTACTGGCGCTGGCATTTTTCGCTTACGTTTCAGGTAACATCATTTTTGCAGATTATCTCAATATTATGTTTCTCCCGAATATGGGTGAAACCACCATTTTTGCCGTCGCCATGGTAGGTGCGGTGATCGGGTTTTTCTGGTACAATACCTATCCCGCTCAAGTTTTCATGGGAGACACGGGAAGTTTAATGCTCGGCGGTGTAATTGCCGTTTTGGCGATTATTTTAAGAAAAGAATTAATGATTCCCGTTTTATGCGGAATCTTTTTAATCGAAAACATATCTGTAATGCTTCAGGTGGTTGTTTTCAAATACAGAAAAAGAAAATTCGGGTTGGAATATGCCCAGAATAACAGATTGTTTAAAATGTCTCCTCTGCATCATCATTATCAGAAAGACGGTTTCCACGAAAGTAAAATCGTTAACAGGATGATTATCATAGGAGTTATGATGGCGATAGTTTGTCTCATTACATTGAAGATGAGGTAGAATTTTGTATAAAGTAAAAAGTATGAATGTATAACAGTTTGAAATACATTGTGCGGCTTACATTGTACATTTTACAAAAAATTAATTATGAAAATAGTTGTTTTAGGAGGTGGCGAAAGCGGTTGTGGTGCTGCTTATCTGGCTAAAAAGAGAGGTTTGGAAGTGTTTCTTTCAGACAAAGGTGCCATTAAGGATAACTACAAACATTTTCTGACTGAAAATGAGATTGAATTTGAAGAGGAAAATCACGATGAGGAAAGAATTTTAAATGCAGACTGGATTGTAAAAAGTCCGGGGATTCCCAAGAAGGCTGAGATGATCACTAAAATTCATGACAAAGGCATCAGACTGTCTTCGGAAATAGAATTTGCCGCGGAATTTACAGATGCGAAGATCATTGCCATCACTGGAAGCAACGGTAAAACGACAACAACGTCTCTTATTTATCATATTCTTAAAAACGACGGATTAAATGTAGGATTAGGCGGAAATATAGGCTACAGTTTTGCAAAACAGGTGGCCGACGAAAACCACGAATATTATGTTTTGGAAGTAAGCTCTTTCCAGCTGGATGATATTCAGAATTTCAGACCTTATATTTCTCTGCTGTTGAATTTGTCTAAAGATCACCTCGATCAGTACAATTACAACTATGAAGAATATGCTTTGGCGAAATTCAGAATTGCTGAAAATCAGGAGAACGACAATTTTTTCATCTACAATAAAGATGACGAAATGAGTAAAAATATTCTCGAAAAATTTGAGATTAAGGCTAAAATGATCCCGTTTTCTACGAAAGAGAAGCTTTCTGAAGGTGGTTTTATTAACGGAGAAAATATTGAAGTTAATCTGAAAGACCAGTTCACCATGAAAATTGATGAATTGTCTTTATTGGGAAATCATAATGTTGCCAACAGTTTAGCGGCCTCAATTGCCGGTAAAATACTAGAAATCAACAATGAAAGTATCAGAAATTCACTGATGACTTTTCAGGCAGTTGAGCACAGACTGGAATTGGTTACAGAGATTAATGGTGTAAAATTCATTAACGACAGTAAGGCAACCAACGTTAACGCCGCTTATTACGCTTTGGAAAGCATGAAAAACCCCACAATATGGATTGTCGGTGGCGTAGATAAAGGAAATGATTACACAGAAGTTGAAGACTTAGTTAAAAGAAAAGTGAAAGCAATTGTCTGCTTAGGGCTTGATAATCAAAAAGTTATCGACTTCTTCAAAGACAAAAAAGAGCTGATTTACAGCACATCAAGCATGGAAGAAGCCGTGAAAGTTTCAAAGTCTCTCGGGAAATCAGGAGATACGGTTTTACTCTCACCATGCTGCGCAAGTTTTGACCTCTTCAATAATTATGAAGACAGAGGTCATCAGTTTAAAGAGCAGGTATTAAAATAAAATGTAAAATGTCAGGTGTACAAAGTACATTGTACTTTATACGTTCTACATCAGTACAAACAATATGAACGAACAGATTACAGAGCAAAAATTTGAATTTCTGAAGGGCGACAAAGTTCTTTGGATGGTCATCATTTTGATTTCCATTTTTTCGATATTTCCGGTTTATTCTGCAAGTTCTAATCTGGAATACATCGTAAACAACGGTACGACAACCAGCCACGTTGTAAAACACATGTTTTTTGTGATTTTAGGATTTGGACTGATGAGAATGGTCGGAATGGTAAAATACGAACACATTGGCAAAATAAGCATGGGATTGCTGATTATCATGTGTGGATTGCTTGTATTAACGATGTTTACAGGTCAAACGATTGACGGAGCGAGTGCTTCACGATGGTTAAAAATTCCGGGTACGCCGTTTTCATTTCAGCCATCGTCATTTGCATTTTTAATGCTGATTATTTATCTCTGCAGATATTTAACCAAAAAAATAGTTAGAGAAAGAACGGTTGGAGAAAATATAGGCTTTATTTTCGGACCCATTTTACTGGTGTTTTTGCTGGTTGCAAAAGACAACGGTTCTACAGCATTGATGATATTAATGGTTTCAGTAATCGTTCTGGTTATCGGACAGCTCCATTGGAAGTACATCGCAGGATTTATTTCAACTTCAGTTATTGCAATTATTTTGTTTTTACTGGTTGCTTTAAATACAAATATGATCGGTGGAAACCGTGTTCACACATGGATGAGCCGTATTGAAACATTTACCTCAAGCAAAGCCAAAACTGCTGATGTAGATGATGAAAGCGTAAAGGCTAAAAATTATCAAGTCATGCAGGCGAAAGCTGCCATCGTTCACGGTGGCGTTACCGGAATGGGACCAGGGAAAAGTGCTTTAAAACAAATGCTTCCACAGTCTGCTTCCGATTTTATATTTGCCATTATCGTTGAAGAATACGGACTTTTCGGTTCAGCATTTCTGATTATTCTGTACATGATTATGATCGTGAGAATTGTAATGATTGCCAGTAAAATGCCTGCGTTTTTCGGATCGTTGCTGGTGTTGAGCATTGGAGTGATGATTTTTGTGCAGTTGGCTGTGAATATTGCAGTTGCCGTCAATTTAATACCTGTTACTGGACAGCCATTGCCGCTGATCAGTTACGGAGGAACTTCAATGTTGGTGACTTACATCCAGTTGGGGCTGGTTTTGAGTGTAAGCTCAAGAATACAGGTTTATGATGAAGAAGGTATTGGCAAAAAACAAAGTGTAGCAGAAATTAACGATATAGCTTAATCCCTTAAATCCCCAAAGGAGACTTTTTAAAAGATAAAAAATATTGTGGAAGCAAAAATGAACATAGAATCTAACATCGCTCGCCCCTTTGGGGGAAAGGGGGATTTTCGCATTCTTATGAGTGGCGGCGGTACAGGAGGACATATCTTCCCGGCTATCGCTATTGCAGATGAAATCAAAAGAAGATTTCCTGATGCAGAATTTTTGTTCATCGGTGCCAACGGAAAAATGGAAATGGAAAAAGTTCCGCAGGCTGGCTACAAAATACAGGGTTTAAACATTGCCGGTTTCGACAGAGGAAATCTGCTTAAAAATATAGGATTGCCTTTCAAGCTTATTTCAAGTTTGATTAAAGCAAAAAAAATAATTAAAGAATTCAAACCTGATTTTGCGGTAGGAACAGGTGGTTTTGCGAGCGGTCCAGCCTTATTCATGGCTGCGAAAATGGGGATTCCCACTTTCATCCAGGAGCAGAATTCTTTTCCTGGAAAGACTAACACTGCCAACAGTAAAAAAGCGAAAGCAATTTTTACAGCCTATCCGGATATGGAGAAATTTTTTCATGGAACTAAAACATTCTTCCTTGGAAATCCGGTTCGCCAAAATGTAATTTCAGACTTAACCGACTCTGAAACTGCAAAAGAAAAATTAGGTTTAGACAAAAATAAATTAACGATTCTTTCAGTAGGTGGTTCGCAAGGTTCACGAACTTTAAACAACGGCTGGAAAGATAATTTAGAAAACCTGAAAGAAAAAGGCCATCAGTTGATTTGGCAAACTGGGAAATTGGACTTTGCGGAGATAACTTCCAGCATCCAGCCTCCGGCTTCCATCCAAATCAAGGAGTTTATTTCCGATATGGCAACTGCCTATTCTGCAGCCGATGTGATCGTTTCCAGAGCGGGAGCAATAGCGATTTCAGAATTGGCGATGGCAAAAAAGCCCGTGATTTTGGTTCCGTTACCAACTGCCGCAGAAGATCATCAGACCAAAAATGCGATGAATTTAGTTGAGAAAAATGCAGCAAGAATTGTAAAAGATTCAGAAATGGAGGAAAAATTCTGGAACACATTATCAGAAATCTGCGAAAACGAAAATGTACGAAAAGAAATGTCAGACAATCTGAAATATTTTGCCAAACCCAATGCGGCAAAAGAAATTGTGGATGAGATTTTTAAGGCTTCGACAAGCTCAGCCTGACAGCGGAAATTTAAAGGCATCCATTATTAGAGATGTCACCCTGAGCTTGTCGAAGGGTTGTTGAATAAGGATAAAATTATGTTGTTATACTACGTTTATATTGTCAAATGTTCCGATAACTCTTATTACACAGGAGTTACAAATGATTTAGAGCGAAGAATAAATGAACATAATGATGGGAACAAGCCAGAAAGCTACACTTATAAAAGAAGACTTGTAGAATTGGTTTTCTACTATGAGTTTAATGATATTAATCAAGCTATAGAATTTGAAAAGCAAGTGAAAGGGTGGAGCAGAAAAAAGAAAGAAGCTATAATAAATGATAATTGGGAATTCCCTGAGCTTGTCGAAGGGTTGTTGAAAAAAAAGATTTCATGTACTAACTAAATTTAGTTAATGCATCAAAATTATAAGATTGCTTAGATAGCAAAACAAGATTAAATTAAAAATGAACAATTTAGAAATATATCAGAATTTTTACTTCGTCGGAATCGGAGGTATTGGGATGAGTGCTTTGGCGCGCTACTTCCATGCTTCGGGCAAGAATGTTTTGGGCTACGATAAAACCAATACAAAACTGACTCAAATGTTGATGAGCGAAGGAATCGATATTGTTTTTGAAGATGTTATTGACGGTAAAATCTCGTCACTTCAGAAAGAAAATACTTTGGTCATCTACACTCCGGCAATCAAAAAACTGGGGATACTGGATTATTTTAATGAAAATGATTTTAAAGTAAAAAAGAGAGCAAAAGTTTTAGGCTTAATTACCGAAAACACAAACTGCATCGCTGTTGCAGGAACCCACGGAAAGACAACAACATCTACTTTGGTTTCGCATTTGTGTAAAGAAGCAGATTTGCCTTTCTCATGTTTCTTAGGTGGAATTTCTGAGAATTTTAAATCAAATTTCCTGTTTAACGGAACGGAATTTTCTGTGGTGGAAGCCGACGAATATGACAGAAGTTTCCTCAACCTTTCTCCGGATTGGGCGGTGATTACTTCCACGGATGCCGATCATTTGGATATTTACGGAGATAAAAATACAATCGAAGAAGGTTTCAGACAGTTTGCAGCATTGGTTCCGGAAGACAAACAGCTTTTTGTAAGAAAAGGAATTGATATAGGAAGAGCACACAAAACCTACGCCGTCAACGAGGAAGCCGATTATTACTCAGATAATCTCCGCATGGATTATGATAAAATCTATTTCGATTTTCATGTACCAGCAAACGATTGTCACTCTGAGCTTGTCGAAGAGTTCGTTTGGGATGTTCCGGGAATTCACAATGTAGAAAATGCGACGGTTGCGATTGCCATTCTGCACAATTTAGGAGTTGATTTTGAAACTTTAAAGAAAGCTATAGCCAATTTTAAAGGCATCAAAAGAAGATATACGAAACATATTTATCCGGGCGGAAAAATTTACATTGACGATTACGCGCATCATCCGACAGAAATTAATGCGGTTGTGGGTTCAATTAAAACATTTTATCCGGATAAAAAATTATTGGTGGTATTTCAGCCCCATTTATTCAGCAGAACAAGAGATTTTGCTGACGGATTTGCTGAAAGTTTAAGCAATTCTGAGGAGTTGATTTTGCTCGATATCTATCCGGCGAGAGAGCTTCAGGAGAATTTTGAAGGCATTACTTCAGACTGGCTATTGGAAAAAGTGACTTTAGATAAAAAGGAAATTTCAAATTTATCTGAAGCATTTAATAAAATAAAAGAAAAGGAGTTTGACATTTTACTCACTGTCGGTGCGGGAAATATAGATACGCTGTACGACCCGATTTGTGAGTGGTTAAGTAAAAATTAAGATAAAACAGTATGAAAGTCCCCTTTGGGGATTTAGGGGATTATGAAAAACAAATACAGAATTTTAAAAATTGCCATCACAGTGATCATTCTTGGTTTCCTGCTGAGTTTCTCGTTAAAGAAATTCAGTGGTCAGAAGATTACGGATGAGAAAATTTCTGTAAAAATGAATGAGAAAACGCCGGTTTACTTTATTGACGAAAAAGATATCAAGCAAATCGTCATCAAGGAAAATCCTTCCGGCAAAGTGGGAGATTTAAATATTCCGGAGCTGGAAAAGAAAATCAATGCACTTCCGGCGGTTGACAGTGCCAATGTTTATTTAAATTTAAACGGAAAGCTGCATCTGGATATCAAACAGAGAGTTCCGGTGTTCCGCCTAAATTACAACGGGAGAGATTTCTATGTTGATGAAAAAGGAACTGAATTTCCAATTTCGAAAACCTATTCGCATTCATGCATGTTGGTGACTGGAAATGTGAAGAAAGACGAATATGAAAAAGTGGCGGAACTGGTGAGCAAAATTGATAAAGACGATTTCAGTAAAAAGTATTTTATAGGAATTTCAAAACATAAAGACAGTTATTACCTGTTGACCAGTGAAGGAAATTATAAAGTGGAAATCGGAGATCTGGATCATATAGATTTTAAAGTAAAAGGTTTCAAAACATTTGTGGAAAAGTTTCTGATATTTCAGGATTCCCAGAAATACAGTATGGTTTCTGTGAAATATGATAATCAGATTGTGACAACGCTGAATCCCTATTTTAAAGAAAACGACAGTATTCTGAAAGCAGGCCATAAAGATTTAGCTAAAACTCCCGTTGCAGCAACTCCGGCAAAAAAGGAGGAAGTAAAAGCAAAACCGGCAGAGAAAAAAGCAGCTTCAGCAAAACCTAAAGAATCGGTGAAGCCCAAATCAGCTGTAAAAACAAAGGAGAAAAAGAAAGCTCTGGAGAAGAAAACGGCAGCAAAGCCGAAAACAAAAGCAAAGGTAAAAATAGAATAAAAAAGTCCCAAAGGGACGGCATAACAAAAGATAGGATGAAATCCTATTAAATAAATTAAGGAATAAAATCAAATCGATATAACACAATGGAAAATCAAGAGTATTCAGTAGGTCTTGACATCGGGACGACTAAAATTGTCGCCATTGTCGGAAGAAGGAATGCCCACGGGAAAATAGAAATTCTCGGTGTGGGGAAGGCCAAAAGTCTTGGAGTACACAAAGGTATTGTGAATAACATTTCACAAACCATTAATTCAATCAAAGCAGCTGTGGCAGAGGCACAGTCAAGCGCGGGAGTGCCTATCCGTAAAGTAACGGTGGGGATTGCGGGTAAACACATCCGTTCGCTTCAGCATTCAGATTATATTATGCGTGAACATCCGGATAAATTCATCACAGATGATGATATTGAAGCATTAAAAGATCAGGTGAAAAAGCTAGTCATGCTTCCGGGAGAAGAAATTATCCACGTACTTCCTCAGGAGTACAAAGTGGATTCTGAAGGAGAAATTCAGGAGCCGATCGGCATGCATGGAAGTCGTCTTGAAGCCAAGTTCCACGTTGTCGTTGGGCAGATGGGAAGCATCAGAAATATCGCAAGATGCGTTCGTGAGGCAGGCCTTGAGATGGAAGCGCTTACTTTGGAGCCTTTGGCATCTTCGGAGGCAGTTTTAACGAAGGAAGAAAAAGAAGCGGGTGTCGCCATTGTTGACATCGGTGGTGGTACTACAGATATTGCAATCTTCAAAGACAGCATTATCCGTCATACCTGCGTGATTCCTTACGGTGGTGGAATTATCACCGAAGACATCAAGGAAGGATGTTCAATTATTGAAAAACATGCCGAGCAACTGAAAGTAAAATTCGGTTCTGCAGTGCCTGAGCTTGAAAAAGACAGCACGTATGTAACAATTCCAGGACTTCACGGAAGACCTGATAAAGAAATTTCTCTTAAAACTTTAGCACAGATCATCAATGCCAGAGTGGAAGAAATTCTCGATCTTGTCAATACAGAACTAAAGGCTTACGGAGCTTTCGATCAGAAGAAAAAGTTAATCGCAGGAATTGTACTTACGGGTGGTGGATCAAACCTGAAACACCTTCGTCAGCTCGCCAATTACACCACAGGTTTTGACAGCAGAATTGGTTTTGCAAATGAATATGTGGCAAACGATAAAAATCAGTATCTTAAGGGACCGGAATTTGCGACCTCAATCGGTTTGCTGATGGAAAGTTTAAAGATCAGGGACAAAAAATCCAATCTTCCTGAAGAGGAAATTATTGTTGAAGAACCGAAAGCAAAAGTGCAGAACGATACGGTTGCAGCCGCTGATAACGAAGCAAATATTGCTCCGGTACAGGCAGAGCAGCCAACATATTTGCCACCATCCGAAATAGAACAGCCATCTGAAAAAAGACAGGCTAAGCCAACTTTCGGACAGTCGCTGATGGAAAAGGTTAAAAAATTCTTCGAGGAAGTAGAGTAAAAAAAATATAAATGATGAATGATCGGCGATAAATGATGTATCCGGGATCATTAGTCAAAAATCAATTGTTAAAAATATAGATATGGAAAATATAGGAACACAGGGATTTTCATTTGATTTACCAAAAGGAAATTCGTCAATCATAAAAGTAATCGGTGTAGGTGGCGGCGGTAACAATGCCCTGAAGCACATGTACGAAAAAGGAATTCACGGGGTAGATTTCGTGATTTGCAATACAGATGCCCAGACTTTGGATAATAATCCTGTTGCCAACAAAGTTCAGTTGGGAACCACAATTACAGAAGGTCTTGGTGCCGGTGCAGATCCTGAAGTAGGAGAAAAATCTGCAATCGAAAGCATTGAAGACATCAAAGCTGCGATGGGACAGAATACCAAAATGGTCTTTATCACTGCCGGAATGGGCGGTGGTACAGGTACCGGTGCTGCTCCTGTCATTGCAAAAGTGGCAAAAGACATGGGAATCCTTACTGTAGGAATTGTTACCGTGCCTTTCAGCTTTGAAGGTAAAAGAAGACTGGATCAGGCTGAATTAGGTCTTGAAAAATTAAGAAATAATGTTGATTCATTAATCGTAATCAACAACGATAAATTAAGACAGCAGTTTGGAAATTTAGGTTTCAAACAGGGTTTCTCAAAAGCCGATGAAGTGTTAACCAACGCTGCGAAAGGGATGGCAGAGGTGATTACAGGTTACTTTGACGTAAACATTGACTTTAGAGATGCTAAATCTGTACTTCAGAATTCCGGTACAGCATTGATGTCTACAGGTATGGCTTCAGGCGAAAACAAAGCCGAGGAAGCTGTGAAAAAAGCATTGGATTCCCCATTGTTGAACGACAACAAAATTACGGGCGCAAGAAACGTGTTGTTGTTGATCAGAAGCGGCGTGGAAGAAGCTACAATGGACGAAATCGGAATTATCATGGATTATATCCAGAAGGAAGCTGGTCACACGGCAGACATCATCTTCGGTGTGGGTGCAGATGAGGAATTGGGTGATGCAGTAAGCGTATTGGTGATTGCTACTGGTTTTTCAAACGACAACCAAAAGTTTTCAGGACCTACTGAGAAAATCAGAATCGGTTTGAATGATACTTTGGAAACTCCGAAAGCATCTCCTTTCAAAACAAAGGAAGAGAGAGAGACAACACCTGAGCAGGGTTACGATTTCGGTGGAAAAAATCTTTTCAGATTAGATGATGAAGAGCAGGATTTACCGCAATTCAAATTGTTGTCTTCTGAAAAAAAAATGATTATTGAGGAGGAAGAAGTAGAAACTGCAATCAAATTCTCTGACAGAGAGGAAGATACAGCAGAGGGCTTCACGCATAGCTGGAAAAACGAAGAACCTTCACGTGATGAAAGCGTAAATCTGTTCACTTTCGAAGAAGATTCAAACGATTTGGAAATTCAGTCTTTCTCATTTGATTTTGAAAACAAAAAAGAAGAACCGAAAC
The DNA here is from genome assembly GCF_025457425.1 of Chryseobacterium foetidum. Taxonomy (NCBI): domain Bacteria; kingdom Pseudomonadati; phylum Bacteroidota; class Flavobacteriia; order Flavobacteriales; family Weeksellaceae; genus Chryseobacterium; species Chryseobacterium foetidum. Next base: position 1,988,635 of record NZ_JAMXIA010000001.1, on the reverse strand, counting down.
AGAACAATTTCAGCAACAGTTTTTCTCAGGAGAAGCCTGTAGAATTTAATTTTACTGTAAACGAGCCTGTTTCTGAACCGAAATATGACTTCGGACAGCCAAAAAATGAAGTGGAAACTTCGGCAGTGATTGAAAAAAGAGTAGAAGAAACTACACACACTGTGGAAACTTTCTACCAGACTACTGAACAGCCTAAAACTGAACAGCAGCCAGTGTTTGAAAAGAGAGTTGAAACAGAAACAACAAGACAGACAGAATCTGAATTTTCTTTTGTCAATAAACCTGCCGATCAGGAAAAAGTGTTGGAAAGAAGAAACAAACTGAAAGAATTCAACTCCCGTTATCAGAGTTTTGACAAACAGGATGATTTCGAAACAATTCCGGCTTTCAAAAGAAAAAATATTTCTATCGACGGTGCCAACGCATCAGAACATAACATCCACAGTTTTATATCTGAAAGCAACGACGGCTCCGTCCAGATTAGAGAAAACAGATTTTTAAATAAAGATGTAGATTAATTGCGGTTAGCATTTGGCTTCTGGCGAATGGCTTAAAAACGTCATATTAATTAAGCCAATAGCCAGATGCTAATAGCCAAAAGCATAAACTATGAGTTTAGAACTTACCATCAGCGAAGCGATAAAAACAGCCATGAGAGCCAAAGACAGAGTAGCTTTGGATTCTTTGAGAGCTGTAAAATCACAGATATTATTATTAAAAACCGAGGCTTTGGGTGCCGAAGTTTCTCCTGAGCAGGAAATCGCTATTCTTCAGAGAATGGTGAAGCAGCGTAAGGATTCTTATGACCAGTTCATGGCTCAGGGAAGAAACGATTTGGCAGAAGTAGAAGAAGCTCAGATGAAAGTAATCGAGCAGTATTTACCAAAACAGTTATCTGCCGAAGAACTGGAAGCTGAAATAAAAGCCATCATTGCCGAAACCGGTGCCGAATCTATGAAAGATTTAGGAAAAGTAATGGGAACAGCATCAAAAAACCTCGCAGGAAAATCTGACGGAAAAAGCATTTCCGAAATGGCGAAGAAGCTGCTTTCGTAAACACAATTGATCAATGATAATTGATGTTTGATATCATTCATCAATTATAGATCATCAGTTATATTTTTTGGATATTCAACCTTTGCATATCGATTTGATTAAAGAAGCCCGAGAATTTATTTTCGGGCTTCATTTTGTTTGAAACTAAAACTTCAAATGTAATAGTTAGAGGGAAGTTTATTATTTGAAATATAGTTTACGTGAATAAATAATCCTCAAGAATCAATTTTCTTTCATGTAAAATCGGTTTTAGAATCAATTCAAATTTAACAAAAATTTATGAATAAACAAATTTTATTATTCATTTCCCAATATTGCTTTTCTTAAAGTTTCAAATAGTTTTTATAAATCAATTAAAAAATATAATTGTTGTAAATTTGTGTCGAATTTAAAAATGAATTAAAATATGTATCCAACAGATTTAGTAATGCCGATGAAGGCAGAGCTTACAGATAAAGGCTTCGAAAATTTAGATACACCTGAAGCGGTGGAAACTGCTTTGAAGCAATCAGGAACAACACTTTTGGTAATCAATTCTGTTTGTGGATGTGCGGCTGGTGCTGCAAGACCGGGAGTTGTTTATTCTGTTACAGGAGATAAAAAACCGGATCATTTAACAACTGTTTTCGCTGGTTATGACGTTGATGCTGTAGCTGAAGCCAGAAAACATTTGGCACCATTCCCTCCAAGCTCACCTTGTGTAGCGCTTTTCAAAGACGGAGAATTGGTACACATGCTTGAAAGACACCACATCGAAGGAAATCCTGCGGGAGCCATCGCTGCCAATCTTCAGGCTGCTTACGACGAGTATTGTTAGTAATATTTTTAATAATCTCAAGACCGCTGTACTTTTTGTGCAGCGGTTTTTTTGTTTTTATTTAAGTAAATGAGGTTTACCGTAATTATTTCTGAAATTATTTGGTTTAATTTGAATAAAAATTCACAAAGTGTTGTATAAAACTGTAAATATCTTATTTTTGTGAAACAAATTTTGAAACAAATTTATTTTATATATTGAAACAGAAATTATTAAAGTCAGGTCGCCAAATCCGTTGGTTGGGATCTTTATCCGTATTTTTATTTGTTCTTTTTTCCTGCACAAGTGAGCTCCTTCAAAGTGAGCAGGAATACAGTAAAAATACAACTCAAAATCTTATAAGACAGCTTCGTTACGCAGAATTTAAAAATGAAGCTCCTAATGTCTTTGAAAAACTAAAGTTTAAAAGTCTAAAGAATAGTAAGGATACTGAACATTCGAAAACATTCGTTATCAATGACTTTTCAATTGATGCAGAATATGTATATATTTCTGAGCAGGATAACGGAAAGAAAACATATACTTTTTATTTAGAGAAAGAAGAAAGATCCTCGTATCTGGAAAATTATGTTCTAAACGAACAGGATAACGGTATTTTTGATGCATATATGATAAGGTATGACAGTATCATCGTAAATCATCAGTCTCAAATTGCAAAAGAAGATGTAGCCAATCATGTAAAATTAGAATATCTCGGTCTGTTACGGGATAATTCGTCAGTAGAAAGAGCTTTGTATTGTCCGAAAGTTCCATTTCAAGAATATGTATATGTTCCAGGAATCTGTAGTAGTGAGATACATCAGACAGGTGAAGCCGGCTGTCTCTGCGGTACTCCCGGACATATGGATTGTACACCTGCTGATGAGGGTTTTTATATTATACAATATGTTATGCTGCCTACTGACTGTGGGGGTGGCGGTGCTTCTCCTGGTGGCGGAGTGGGGCCGGGTTCTTCGCCAATTTCTACAGGACCGTATAATCCGGGAGGAGGTTTTGGGTCTGTAGCAGACCCGTGTGATAAAATTAAAAATACTAATACTAAATTTACAAAGTTAAAACCTGCTCTTGTTACAATTTCAGGAACAACTTCTCAAAATCAAGAGAATGGATTTTTTATTGATGCTGCAGCGACTTCTTCAACGACAAACCCTATTCAAAATTTTCCTGTAGGAGCGGCTGGGACAATTGACATTAGTGATAATCCACTGCAGAAATATGTAGTTATCGTACATACACATGATGCTAATGGTATAACGGGGAATGGAACATACTCTGTTTTTACTTGGGATGATTTAGCTAAAATAAATCAGCTTCTAATAAAAAATCATATTGACGTTGCTAATTTTATTTTTTACGTAATTACGGCAGATGGTACAAAATATGCAATGACAATTGAAAATCCTGCCGTTTTCCAGAATTTTTTCTACTATCAAAATCCAAATAATATTGGGCAAACTGTTGATGTAGAAAGATTCAAAAAAATAGAAAAAGTATTTACCAAATACTATAAAAAACCTTCAGGCTTACTTTCTGAAACAAGTAATCCACTAAATGACAAAGTAAATTTTTTAAAATTTTTAAAAGATACAGGTCTTTCATCAGGTGTATCTTTGTTTGAGAGTAATAGTGATTTTACATCTTATTCTAAAATTACATTAAAATCAAATGGAATAGTTAATTCTCAAAATTGTAATTAAAATGAAAACAAAATTATTTATCTTCCTGCTTTTTTTGGCAAATACAATTTTTGCACAACAGATTACAGAATATAAAAATCTATATACTGACAACACTTCATTTGATTTTCCACCTGCGAATCCAAAATATTATAAGGATATTAATCATTACTTTGATTCTTTTGTAGGTACGTGGAAATATACGAATGGTAATAAGACATTTATTGTTACGCTTTGGAAAGAAGCTATGAGTGAGTTTAAAGATTATGAGGATTTAAATGTAAATTATTACGCGGATAATATTTATGGGCATTACAAAATGGTGCAAGATTATGGCACGTCTAATCAATCAATAATATATACCTCAGAAATTAATATGGGAGTATCTTCTACACAATGGCCAACTGTAGTATTTGCAGATGCTGTTGAACCAAATAAATTAGCAGGACACTTGTATGATATCAAAACAGAGCCAGCAAATTCAGAATTTTTTCCCTTAAGAGGTTTTATAAGCTTAACAATTAATTCCGGGAGTAATCCTGTAACAGCTCATTGGAAAGTTACAGACTCTGAAGAGAGACTCTCAAGTGGTAAAAATTATAGTTTTGTAATACCGACAGATATAACTCTAACGAAAGAGTAATATTATAGTTTAATAAAAAAATTATCCTGCTGTACTTTTTGTGCAGCGGTTTTTTTATACCCAAAAATTTCCTGCCTATCCAAGAATTGTTATATTTGTTGTAATGGCAACAAAGGCACTTTTCAATACGGTGGTCAATTGGTTTATCAAGCAGAGGATAGACCAGATACAGCATTTCATCGATCATCCGATAGAAACCCAGAAAGGGATTCTCTTTTCGCAGCTCTTTCATGCGGAAGACACCGAGTACGGGAAAAAGCATGGCTTCAACTCCATTTCAAGCTATCAGGATTTTAAAAATAAAGTCCCTGTAGTTTGTTATGAAGATTTTGAACCTTACATCGAAAAGGCAAGGCAGGGGCAGAAAGACGTCAGCTGGCCCGGTTACATCAAGCATTTTGCGAAATCTTCCGGAACGACGAATGCGAAAAGTAAATTTATCCCAATCTCCGCAGAAAGTCTTGAATACTGCCACATGAAAGCCGGAAAAGACATGGTTTCTATCTACGCCAACAATCATCCGGAAAACCAGCTTTTCACCAATAAAAATCTACGTCTTGGCGGAAGTTCCGAACTCTACGCTGACTTCAATACAAAATTTGGAGATCTTTCTGCTATTATCATTGATAATCTACCTTTTTGGGTAGAAATTACCACCATTCCCAATAAAAAAGTTTCTCTGATGTCTGAATGGGAATCTAAACTTCAGGCAATTGTTTCGCAAGTTAAAAATGAAGATGTCGGAAGTATTCTTGGAGTCCCAAGTTGGATGATGGTGCTTCTGCAAAGGGTTTTAAAGGAAACTGACGCGGGAAGTATTTCTCAGCTTTGGCCTAATCTTGAAGTTTTTTTTCATGGCGGAATCAGTTTTAAGCCTTACCGTGAACAGTATCAGGGAATCATCGGTAAAAAAATAAATTACTACGAAATTTACAACGCGTCAGAAGGCTTTTTCGGAATTCAGGACAGATCAGACAGCGACGAGATGCTTCTGATGCTCGATTACGGAATTTTCTATGAGTTCATCCCGATGGATCAGTTTCATCTTTCTAACCCGAAGGTAGTGTGTCTGGAAGAGGTTGAAAAGGGCAAAAACTACGCAATGGTCATTACCACCAACGGCGGTTTGTGGCGTTATCTGATTGGCGATACGGTAGTTTTCACATCCACAGATCCTTTCAGAATAAAAATTACGGGAAGAACCAAACATTATATCAATGCGTTCGGGGAAGAACTGATGATTAATAATGTGGATGCCGCCTTGGCAAAGGCTTGTGAATGTACACAGTCAAGCATTGCAGAATTTACAGGCGCTCCGGTTTTTATGAAAGAAAACGAAAGTGGTGCCCACGAATGGATTTTTGAATTTACCAAACCACCTGAAAATCTGGATGCATTTGTAGATTCTTTTGATCAGCACTTAAAATCAGTTAATTCTGATTATGAGGCTAAAAGGTACAATAACATTACTTTGAAAAGACCTTTGGTTCACATCGCAAAACCCAATTTATTCTACCTTTGGCTGGAGTCCAAAGGCAAACTGGGTGGACAAAACAAAGTTCCGCGACTGAGCAATGACCGTGAATATATAGATGTGCTTTTAGAATTAAATAAATAAAAAAAACCGCAGGAATCATTTCTGCGGTTTCTCATTTTTATTGTTTGATTAATTATTTATTCAAATCTTCTTTCAGTTTTTTTGCACTTTCCTCAATTTTTCCGGCACCTTTTGCAGCTGCTTCCTTGATGTCTTTGCCTGCTTCGTTCAGATCCTTTTTTGTTTTTTCTGCGGTTGCATCAATTTTCTGTTTTGCTGCGTCAGCTTTGGTGTCGATTTCGCTGGTTGCTTTATCAATCTTATTGTTGATGTCATTTCTGGTTTTGTTGACATCCGAACTGTCCACAATTCCTGAAGTCGTTTCAGTAGTAGTAATTGTTGTTTTAGAGCCATCAGGATTTTCAATGGTTTCTGTTTTCGATGTTGATTTTTCGCAGGCAGTCATTAAACCTAAAAATGCTGCTGCAATGATGATATTCTTTTTCATATAAAAATATTTACAAGTTATTACTCAGTTTTGGGTTTGTCATCTTTAGTTTCGGAAGATTTTTTCTTTTCTTCTTCCGCTTTCTTTTTATTTTCTTTTTCCAGTTCGTCAGCAATTTTTTTCTCCTGCTCCTGAAGTTTAACCACTGCTTTCAGAGAGTCCTGATAGCGTTGTGAAGACATTCTGATCTGTCTCACCACATCTACTGAAGTTGCTCCCGGAGAAAAAGAATCTATGGCAGTGGTGTCGTAAGTTGCTCTGCTTTCATCAACCGCAGCCACCGCAGAGGTGTCGGGTTTTTTGCTGCAGGATAATCCGACAGTGATGAGGCAAGCAATTCCAAAGATAAAATTTTTCATAGAGATTCTTTTTTGAGAAGCAATTTATTTGCCATAATTTCAGTTTAGTTTGAAAATTTTAAGGTGGCCGAAACAGGATAGTGATCTGAAATTTTCACTGAATGATCTACTTCATAAGAAACAGGAAGAATAGATTCTGACGAAAAAATATAGTCTAAACGCAGCGGATATTTATAATCATGAAAACTCGTAGCACTTCCTTTTCCCACTTTTACAAAGGCATCCTGCAGATTTTTGCCTAAATGATAATATTCATAGGAATTGGGTACTGCATTAAAATCTCCGGTCATAATTACGGGGTAGGGAGAATTGTCTACATATTTTCTGATCATGTCAATCTGATCCTGATGCATTTTGAAAGTAGGGATGAGTTTTTTTACGATATTTTTCACTTTCGTTTCGTCTTCAGCGCTGTTTCCTTTAAGCTTAACCATGCTTTTGTCGAATTTAAATGGCTGAAGATAAACATTAACAAGTCTAACCGTTTTATTATTAATTTTAAGATCTGTATAATCGGCAAATGCATTAAAATCTTCGCTGTACATTCCTTCAAAAATCTCTTTGTACCCCACAATCTCGTATTTTGAATAAAGAGAACTCAAAGGTCTTTCCTTTGCTTTTTTTAACCCTGTAAACTGATAATCAAGATTGCCGTCTTCCTGCAGCAAAACGATATCTGCACCTTTTCCGTTGATGTAATTTTCGATTTCGTTTTTACCAAATTTTCCGCCTTTTGTATTAAATGTGATGATTTTTAAATCGCCTGTTTCTTTTTGAGAACTAAAATTGACCCAGCGCTGTGTTGCAGAAAAGAAAAACAATCCCAAAAACATAAAAACAAAAGCCCTTTTTTTCCACATAAAAATCCATGTTACAGTCAGTAAACAGTAAACAGAGATTAATACAGGAAATGCCAGCGACAAAATATTAAACCAAGAAAAAATCTTCGGTGGAACATAAGCATTCAGCAAAACGCCAAATAACAGACAGAGAACTCCAAGATGAGCTATGAGAAGAGCAATCCTTACAATTTTCATAACATTTTAATTGAAACGGTAGAGGTGCTTCTTCCAGATTTTTGCTAAAATAAAACCTACGATGGCACCTCCAACGTGAGCTAAATGTGCAATGCCACCTGTATTGCCTGTAACTTCCAATACTATTGAGCCAATGATAATAACGGGCAAAACATATTTAACTTTTACAGGAATCGGGATAAACATAATTCCTATTTTTGAGTCTGGATATAAAGTTGCAAACGCTGCAATAACACCGAAAATGGCTCCCGAAGCTCCAACCATTCTTCCAAATAACACAGGGTTTATTTTTTGACTAACCAATTCCTGAACCTGTAATGAAACTTTGGTGTTTGCAAAGCTTTCAGGATCTGCAATATAGCCTTGTATATTAAATCCTAAATCGTTTAATTCAGAAAAAGCACTTTGATACTGTAAAAAATTCCACAGAGTATATAATGCAAAAGCTCCCAGGCCACTCAGAAAATATAGAATTAAATATTTTTTATCTCCCAGAGATTGCTCCAGAATTGGCCCGAAACTAAACAATGTAAGCATATTAAAAAGTATATGCATAAAACTTCCGTGCATAAACATGTGTGTGATGATCTGCCACGACTTGAACTGTGGCAATAGCGGAAAGTATGCAGAAAGGTAATCGTTTAGCTGTGGCATAACGAGTGCTGCAATAAAAACCACAATATTCAGAATAATTATGTTTCGGGTAATCGGTGGTATAGTATTAAACATCTATTTAAAATTTATTTTTAAAATCATTAAATGGCACTTCAAAAAAACAACGTTTTCCATTCGGTAAATACTCTGGGAAGCCCAATGCGGTGAAATCTTTGACAAGCTGTTCCGCATCTTTTTTGTAAATAAAATCAAAACGCGATTTAGACTGCATTTTAGACCATTGGTTCTGGTAAAACTGCATAAATTCTTCCTCGGTTTTGTATTCCAGTACTTCAAAAAGATTCTCCAGAAATTTCATTACCTGAGTTTCTTTTAAGCCTTCCGGCACGCTGTCTATTCTTAAAACACTTTCGTGTGCAATTTTCATGTCAAAACCAAGTTCCGGCAGATATTTTTTTATCGATCGGTATTTATTCTTCTCGATTTCATTCATGTGATATTCCAAAGAGAACAATAGAGTATGGCTTGCAGAGTTTATTTTTCTTTCAGATTTAGTATTTTCTGAAACCACCAACCGGTGCATTCTGCCCAAATCAAGCATCAGGGTTCTGTCGCCTTTATTGAAAAGCCAGTATCCGTTGGGAAGCCTCATCAGATCTTCATCGAAATCTTCGTCTTCAAAAAGATTAATTTTTGATGGTTCTGCAGAGATATTCTGATGGTACATTTCTGCCAAATTCTGCATTTCCGCCTTAGTCACCTGCTTTTCTTCAGCAAATGGATTGTAATCGCGGTCTACCGTTATTTCGGGCATTTTCACGGAAACATTTCCTTTACTCGGAAAACTTTTCTGCATCATCTGATCAAGGTGTGGATCTCTTTCAAAATCCAGACTTGGAGCAATGTTGTAAATTCCTAAAGATCTCTTAATAGTTGACCTCATCAAAGCGAAAATCAGATGTTCATCTTCAAATTTGACCTCGGTTTTTTGTGGATGAATATTGACATCAATTTTCTCAGGATCGATTTCAAGATAAAGAAAAAATGTTGGGATAAATCCAGGCAGTAGGAGTCCGTCAAAAGCCTCCTGAACAGCTTTGTTGAAGTAAGCACTTTTAAAAAACCTTCCGTTGACGAAGAGAAACTGTTCGCCTCTGGTCTTTTTTGCCCCTTCAGGTTTAGCTACAAAACCATGAAGTTTACACCAGATAATATCTTCTTTGATAGGAATCAACTGTGGTTGCAGTTTTCTGCCGAAAATATCCACGATTCTCTGCATCTGGCTTCCTTTTCTCAATCTGAAAATCGCTTCATCATCCTGAAAAAAGGAAAATTCAAGATTTTCATGAGCCAGTGCAACTCTTTGGAACTCATCAATCACATGACGGAATTCTATATTGTTGTTTTTAAGAAACTTTCTTCTGGCGGGAACGTTATAGAAAAGATTTTTAACCGAAAAATTAGAACCTTCGGCAGTCTGAGTCGGTTCCTGAAACTGAAATGTTCCGCCTTCGATGTAGATGTTGGTTCCCAAAGCAGCGTCCTTCAACCTGGTTTTCAGTTCGACCTGTGCTACAGCCGCAATGGATGCTAAAGCTTCACCACGAAAACCTTTGGTCGCAATTTTAAAAATATCTTCGGTACCACGGATTTTTGATGTGGCGTGTCTTTCAAAAGCCATTCGGGCATCGGTTTCAGACATTCCTTTACCATCATCAACCACCTGAATCAAATTTTTTCCCGCTTCACGGATGATGAGCTCTATTTTTGAAGCACCTGCATCAATAGAATTTTCCAGCAGCTCTTTTACAATGGAGGCAGGCCGCTGCACGACTTCTCCTGCTGCAATCTGATTGGCTACGTGATCCGGTAAAAGCTGAATAATATCTGACATATATGCGTAATGAACTTACAAAAATACTCAAAGCAAATTACAACAGAAAAAAACAGACTATGAATTAAAGATTTAAATATCAACAATAAATGTTTAAAACTTTTTTCAGACAAAAAATACTGCTCATAAATGACCTTGACGGGTAATTTGTATAGTTGAAAAAAAAACTCCTGCCCAAAAAAGGTGCAGGAGTTCCAAACTAAGTATATACAATTAATGTGCTTTTGAAAATATTTACATCAATTTTTCTTCAAGAATAAGTTTAGACTTTTCTTTTCTTTTTATAGGTTTCTCCACTGCTGCGCTGCCGTGTAATCTATCATACAAAACAGACATCAGATTAGGACTTTTGTAGATTTTTGAATATCTGTAGTTGGTTCTGAAGTGTCTGATATTAATCTTATAAAAATCATATCCAATCACCACAGAAAGACAGGCGCTGATGACATAAAACACTCTGAATTCCAGAATGTAATAGGTTAATCCTGAAAATACTGCTCCCACCACATATGCTGCCATAATGCTCCAAAGTAGTTTGGCCTTAGCCACCATTTCGGGATTTTTTCTGAATCTTTTCTGAGTAAACATTGAAGTGAGAATTCCCAAATCTGTGGTTGTACCCGTAAGGTGAGTGGTTTTTACAGAGAAGTTGGAGATACTCGCCGTTAAGCCATTCTGCAGACCTGTGGCGAAAAGCATGATTCCCACTAAAACTTCCGCTTCCTCGAGTGTTTTCTGATAATACAGCTGTCCGTAAATTCCTACCGCCATTAAACATATAATTTCCAGAATCAGTGGGATGGAATGTGCCAGATATTTGCTCTTTTTGTGAAGGTTTATCACCGAAAGATTGGAAACAAAACTTCCGAAGAAGAACATGAAAATCCAAAGTCCGGCTACCAAAACCTGAGACCAGTTTCCTTTACTTATTTCTGCTGCAAAAACAGCGTAATGACCGGTCACGTTTGAAGTAAACGAGAGAAATATCAACAGTGAGGCAATGTTTATGGTTCCTGCCACGAAGGCAGTCAGCGTCCCTAACTGTATGTTTTCCTTGAGCGTTCGGCTGCTGCTGTAATTCCTTAACATTTTTTAATTCTTTAATAATTAAACCTTCATCTTAAACTTCTGCAAAGACTTCTGCAATCTTTCCTTTTTCAGGCATGAAATCCGGAGTGACAACCTTTATTTCCTGAGCTTCAAGTATATTTGTCTTTCTCAGAAAAGGTACAATATCAAATTTTCCGCTGTGATTGATTTCTTTTAAAGAATCAGAGTAATACGCTTCCTGCACATCAGAAACTTTGAGATACTGATCAAATGTTCTCTGAAAATATCCTGTAAAAATATCGCAGGTAATTTTGGTTACCATATCCGGATATTTATTTTTAATGATGCTTAAAGCTTCGCAAAATTCCGCAGACCTGATTTTGCTGAAAATTTTGCCTTTATTGCTGAATAATAAATCTCTGATTGAATCTCCGGCATCATAACCTGACACCAGTAAAATTTTGTACTGCCCGCCACTATTTGAAGAACTTTTTTCTCTCAAAACTTTCTTCATTACATTTAAAGACTCAAGCGAAAAATCTGTGGCTATTAAAATCGTTGTGCTCATAATCTGTAGATTTGGTTAGTGAAACTTTTTTTACTCTACAAAACTATGATCACAATATTAAAAGCCTTTTGGAAAGGAATTAAAATGTAGTTAAAAGGATTAAAATGAGATTAGAATATTAGAAATGGCAGTCAAATCTGTGTTTCTTCGTTCTTTAATGTATTGTACAACGTTGGAAATCTAAGCTGAACCGTTGTTCCCTGATTTTCGAACGAACTTACAATCAGTTCACCATTGTGCATTCTTACAATATTCCTTGCCAGAGGTAAACCAATGCCATAACCTTCGTAATTTTTGGTATTCGAAGCACGGAAAAACGGATCATAGATTTTATGCATTTCAGATTCGGGAATACCGATTCCGCTGTCTTTGATGATGATGTAAACGTCTGTGTCTGTAGCACCTAAAGAAACTTTCACCTGCTGAAAATCTGAATATTTGCAGCCGTTGTTGATAATATTGGTCACTGCAAGATGCAGCAGCTGCTCGTTCCCAAGGATTTTAAGTTTTTTCGGGTTGTCCGGAAGCATGCTGATGTCCAGATAAATATTATTTCGGGAATCTATTTTTCTGATGGTTTCTATGGCGTCCCAGATCAGCTGGTCGATCCGAACTCTGTCTATTTTCTGAATTTTACCGTCAAATCCGGTTTGGGCAATGAGAAGAAGAGCCTTAATTTTCTTGTCTAATTTTTCTGCTTCGTCGAGAATAATTTCTAAAGTTTCCTTGTATTCCTGAGCACTGCGGTTGATTGATAAAGCCACATCTGCCTCTCCCATAATCGAGGTGAGCGGCGTTCTGAGCTCGTGAGAGACATTTCCGATAAGGTGATTCTGAGTTTCAAAAGATGTTTCGAGCCGTGTGAGCATCGTGTTGAAAGTGTCTACAAGTTCGTTCAGTTCTTTGTTTCCGGCTTGAGGTTCGAGTCTTAAATGTAAATTTTCTGAGCTGATTTCTTTTACTTTTCCTGTGATTTTTAAAATCGGTTTAAATAAAGTTTTAGAAAGATAAAACGAAAAAATCATGCTGAAAAACAGGGAGAGAACCATACAGGTAATCAAAGTACGCTTCAGAAATCCTAAATAATAAACAACGTAATGGTTTTTGGCTGAGGCAATTGCGATATAACTTTTGTTGTTGTATTTAAAACTCTGCCCGATATAATAAAACTCGTTATCATTGTAATTCGCTTCTCCTTTTCTGATAATATTCTTAAAAAAACTGTCTGGAATGTGTACCTCGGAAGATATTTTTTTAAAATTTGAATCCTCCGGAACAGAAAAAACATAATCTCTTTCCATGGGAAGTTCTTCGTCATTCAGGCTGTTGAGAATATGGTTTTCGGGAAGATCCAGCTGTTTTTTGCTCTTTTCAATCTGAACAATGGTTGTGGTTCTGATTTTTAAAAGTTCATAAAATCTCTGATGCGAGAAATTAACAATCGAATAATAAACCAAACCGCCAAACAGCAAAATGATGGTGGCGAAAACGACCATCAGCAGAATCATCGTTTTAGTCTGATTGTTAATTACCCGGTTAAACATTTTCTAAGCCTTTTTTAGTACATATCCCATTCCAATTACGGTATGAATCAGTTTGTTATCTTCATGAGTGTCTACTTTTTTCCGCAGGTAATTTACGTAAACATCCACCACATTGGTTCCCATTTCATAATTCACGCCCCAGACTGCATCAAGAATTTCTGCACGGGAAATTACTTTTTCCGGATTATTCAGAAAATACAGAAGCAACTTAAACTCTGTGGAAGTAAGCGAAACTTCCTCGCCTGCCCGTGTCACTTTTTTGGTGTAATCATTTAAACTTAAATCTGAAAACTGGTAAATATGTCCGCTCTGAACGTCTTCATCATCTGAATCGGATGATGCGCTGCCGTTGCTTCGTCTCAACAGAGATTTTACTCTTGCAACAAGTTCGATAAATTTAAAAGGTTTCACCAAATAATCGTCTCCGCCACTTTCCAAACCGAGAACGATATTCTCAGAAGTTCCCAATGCCGTTAAAAATAAAATCGGAACATGAGTATTTGTTTTTCTGATTTCCTTGCACACTTCCAATCCGTTCATTTCAGGAAGCATAATGTCTAAAATCACCAGATCGAAGTCGTTTTCCTTTACGAGTTTAGCTCCCGTAAGCCCGTCGAAAGCTACTGAAATTTCGTATCCGTTTTCCTGAAGTCCTTTTTTAATAAAAGAAACTACGCTGGTTTCGTCTTCAATCAGAATTATTTTTTTCATAAAGGTTCCTGTTTCACAAAAATAAGAAATTCATTTCAGTGGTGATGCCGTGAAATAAAAGAATCCGTCTCACAACTGAGGCGGTTTTTTTTGGTAATTATTGCAGGATTTCGTATATTTATATCTGATAATCAGATAGTTGTTTATGAATTTTAAGCATTATAATCAAAATCAGTTGGTTTTGTTTCCTTATAGTTTTGAGGATTTGATTCCCGAAAATCATCCTGTTCGGATCGTTAATGATATTTTGGAGAAGGTAAACATTGACCCGCTCCTGAAAGCTTACAGTAAAGAAGGAAATCCCAGTTATCACCCTGTGATGATGCTCAAGGTGATGGTTTTTGCGTATATGAACAATATTTATTCATCGCGGAAAATCGAAAAAGCGCTTCGTGAAAACATCAACTTCATGTGGCTCTCCAACATGAGTATTGTAGATCACAATACCGTGAACCGTTTTCGTGCCCATAAACTTGAAGCCGCCTTCAAAAATATTTTCTCCCAGGTGGTTTTGCTTTTGGCAGAAGAAGGTTTGGTGAGCCTGAAACAGGTGTTTGTAGACGGAACCAAAATTGAAGCACAGGCGGGTCGCTACACTTTTGTCTGGGCAAATTCCATCAAAACCAACAAAGAAAAAATGCTTCGTCAACTGGAAGAGCTCTGGAAATACGCTCAAAGTGTGGCAAAGGAAGAAGATAAAGACCCTGAACCGCCGGAGTTCAAAGAGATCAGCAAAGAAAAAATCCGGCAAACGGCAGAAAATATCAATGCCAAATTAAAAGGCAGCGGGGGTAAAACCGATTCCGACAAAAAAGCCAAAGCCAAACTGAATTACATTAAAAACAATTTTGAGAAAAACCTCGATAAATACGAAGCTCAGGAAGCTATTTTAGCAGAGCGGAATTCCTACAGCAAGACCGATGAAGATGCTACTTTCATGAGAATGAAGGACGATCACATGATGAATGGACAGCTCAAACCGGCTTATAATGCACAGATTTCCACAGAGAATCAAATCATCGTCAATTATACCATCCATCAGCAAACCAATGATATCAATACTTTGGAGCGTCATTTGGAAAATTTTGAGAAATTGTTTGGTAAAAAAAGAATGGAAGAGTTGGAAGAACTCACTGCCGATGCGGGGTACGGAAGCGAGCAGAACTACGAATTATTGGAACAGAACAATATTACACCATTTGTAAAATACAATACTTTCGACAAAGAGCAGAATGCCCATTATCAGGCGAAACACAAGACTTTCAGCAAAGAAAATCTGCATTACAACGGGGAAGGCGATTTTTATATCTGTCCGATGGGACAAAAGATGGAAAAAACGCACGAAAGCACGCGCAAAACCAAGACCGGTTATCCTCAAAAGCTCTCCCATTATCAGGCTAAAAACTGCTATGGATGCCCAATTAGAGGCGTTTGCCACAGTTCCAAAGAAAACCGAAGCATCGAACGGAACCATCATTTGGAAGATTACAAAGAGAAAATACGAAAGCTTTTAAACAGTGAAAAAGGCATTAAAAAAAGAAAACAACGCTCGGTTGAAGTAGAACCTGTGTTTGCACATCTCAAACATTGCAATAATTTTAAGCGGTTTACCCTCAAAGGTCTGAAAAAAGTAGAATTGGAGTTCGGTTTACACGCTTTAGCACACAATCTAAGAAAGAAAGTTGCCTAAAGAGGACAACTTTTTCTATTTTCCAAAATAATATACATTTTACTGAAATAAAAAATCCGCCTCAAATTTTGTTGTGAGACGGATTCTGTCTGTTATTTTATAAATCTTAAGGTTGAGAAGATTTCTCTTTTTTAGATTTTGAAGTTTTTCCGGCTAAGCCGTCTTTGGCTTCGTTGAGGTCCAAGACTACAGTTTCACCTTCAGATAACTGCTTGTTTACGAGCATCTCTGCAAGTAAATCTTCAATATATTTCTGAATAGCTCTTTTCAGAGGTCTAGCACCGAAGTCTTTGTCCCAGCCTTTTTCAGAGATGAAATCTTTGGCTTCTGTAGTTAATTCTACTTTGTAGCCTAATTTTTCTAATCTTCCGTAAAGTTTGCCTAATTCAAGATCAATAATTCTCTTGATATCTTCTTTTTCTAAAGAGTTGAAGATCACAATATCATCAATTCTGTTCAGGAATTCCGGAGAAAATGCCTTTTTCAATGCGCTTTCAATTGTACTTCTTGCTCTTGAATCTGTGTTGGTTTTCTTTGCATTCGTTCCGAAACCTACACCATCTCCAAAATCTTTAAGATCTCTCGTTCCTATGTTTGAAGTTAGGATAATAATCGTATTTCTAAAATCGACTTTTCTTCCTAAACTGTCCGTTACGTGGCCTTCATCTAAAATCTGAAGTAAAATATTGAATACATCAGGGTGAGCTTTTTCAATCTCATCCAAAAGAACAACGGCATAAGGTTTTCTTCTTACCGCTTCCGTTAATTGTCCGCCTTCTTCGTATCCAACGTATCCCGGAGGCGCACCTACCAATCTTGAAACTGCAAACTTCTCCATGTATTCACTCATGTCGATTCTGATCAAAGATTCATCAGATTCGAATAGTTCTCTTGCCATTACTTTTGCAAGCTCTGTTTTACCAACACCGGTTGTACCAAGGAAAATGAATGTACCAATCGGACGGTTTGGATCTTTCAGTCCTGCTCTGTTTCTCTGAATTGCTTTTACAACCTTCTTCACAGCGTCTTCCTGACCGATTACTTTTCCGTTTAGCTGACCATCCATCTGGGCCAGTTTATCAAGCTCATTCTTACCAACTTTCGTCACAGGAACGCCGCTCATCATAGATACTACTTCTGCAACATTTTCTTCAGAAACGGTTTCTTTTTTCTCCTTAACATCTTTATCCCACTGATCCTGAGCAGAGTTTAGCTCCATCTGAAGTCTTTCTTCCTCATCCTTCAGTTTTCTGGCTTCAAGATAATCCTGAGCTTTCACTGCTTTTTGTTTTAATTCCTTAATGTCTTCAATTTTCTTTTCAAAATCGATAATTTCGGTTGGAACTTTCATGTTTTTAATATAAACACGGGATCCCGCCTCGTCCATTGCATCAATCGCTTTATCCGGTAAAAAACGGTCGGTAATGTATCTTGACGTAAGATTTACACACGCAAGAATTGCTTCATCGGTGTAAACTACGTTGTGATGTTCTTCGTATTTATCTTTAATCTGATTCAGAATCTGAACAGTTTCTTCAATCGAAGTTGGTTCCACCATTACTTTCTGGAACCTTCTTTCCAAAGCACCATCTTTCTCAATATACTGACGGTATTCGTCAAGGGTCGTTGCCCCGATACATTGAATTTCGCCCCTTGCCAAAGCAGGTTTAAACATATTTGAAGCATCCAGACTTCCTGTTGAACTACCTGCGCCAACAATAGTGTGAAGCTCATCAATGAATAAAATCACATCTCTGTTTTTCTCAAGTTCAGTCATGATTGCTTTCATTCTCTCTTCAAACTGACCACGATATTTTGTTCCGGCAACTAAACTCGCCAAGTCTAAAGTAATAACACGTTTTCCGTATAATACTCTTGAAACTTTTTTCTGTTGAATTCTTAAAGCCAAACCTTCTGCGATGGCTGATTTACCAACTCCAGGCTCACCAATCAGAAGAGGATTGTTCTTTTTTCTTCTTGATAAAATCTGGGAAACTCTTTCTATCTCTTTTTCACGCCCGATTACAGGATCTAATTTCCCGTCTCTTGCCAATGAAGTTAAGTCTCTTCCAAAATTATCTAAAGTAGGAGTTTTGCTTTTCGCAGAACCAAGGTTTCCTGTAGGTTTTCTCATCTGCTCAAAATCTTCTCTCTCATCATCATCGTCATAAGCACTCATCTGTGGAGCCTGACCTGAATTTTTAAGCATCGTCTGATATTCTTTAGAAACACCTTCGTAATCTACATCATAGGCTCCTAAAATATTGGAAGTAGGATCTTCATATTTATAAAGAATACCCAGAAGTAAATGAACGGTGTTGATCTCGTTGCTTTTATATTGTCTGCATTCCAGCTCGGCACGCTTTACCGCATGATCTGCCATTTTAGTAAAAGAAATATTCGGAACTTCCTCTGAAATAGGGTTAATGCCTGCAATATTTAAAGTTTCAATTTTTCTTCTTATCTGTGTTAGATCCACATTAAGGTTTGTAAGAATTTCTTTGGCAGAGTTTTCTGTTTTTAGTATTCCCAAAAGGAGATGTTCTGTATTAAGAAATTCACTTTTCAGCCTTCTTGCTTCGCTCTTGCTTTGTTTGAACACCTGGCTCAAACCTTGTGAAAACTTGTAATCCATAATATAACTCGTTAGAATAAATGCACCATTGCCATTTATTCAATATCTAAGTTACAAATATTTTACCAAAAAACAATCTCTGACTTTATGGCAGAAATTTGTTTTTTATCTTATTGAAAATGACTAAGTTTGTGTTCGTTTAAATATTTTCATGAGCCAGGAATTTGCATCGTATATAGGCTATGCCGCGTCTTTCTTCATTGTCTTAAGTTTTATTCTCAAAGATCTCACCAAAATCAGAATTGTAAATCTTGTAGGCTGCATCTGTTTTGTGACCTACGGAATCTTCAGCGGAATGTTGTGGCCTGTAATTATTCCCAATGCCATTATCTGCCTCGTCCAGGTTTATTATTTGATTATCGGGAAGAAGAAATTAAAATGAAAAGAAAAATTATTATTTCTGCTTTCAGCAATCTTTATACTGATCAGCGGATTGAAAAAGTCTGCAAAACATTACACGAAAATGACTACGATATTGAACTTATTGGGAATGACTGGAACGGTGCCGAAGAAATGGCAAGACCGTATCCTTTTGTCAGAATTTTCCTTATTTCAAAAAGTTTGAAAACGGCTTATTTTGAATTTAACTGGCAACTCTACCGTCTTTTAAAGCAAAAAGCAGATAATAACACTGTTTTGTATGCCAATGATCTTGATGCCTTGCTTCCCAATTATTTGATTTCAAAAAAATTAAATATTCCGCTTATCTTTGACAGTCATGAAATATTCTCTGAAATGCCTGCAATTCAGGGTAAAATGTCTCAAAAACTTTGGCGGTTTTTAGAAAAAAAATTAGTTCCGAACGTCAGATTTATGATAACGGCCAGCGGAAGTTATGCCAATTGGTTCAGCAAAAAATACGAAGTCAGCCCCGTTGTTCTGCAAAATGCACCCCGGAAAATCAGTTTTAATATCGAAATTCCGGAAAACAATCCAAAAATTCTTTTGTATCAGGGGGCAATCAATCCGTTTCGGGGGATCGATAAAGCTATTTTGGCAATGCATCATTTGGAGAATGTAATTTTTAAAATTGCAGGCGACGGACCACGAAAAAAGGAATATGAAGAACTGGTAATTAGAGAAAACCTTCAACGCAAAGTACAGTTTTTAGGTAAACTTCATCCCGATGATCTCAGGAAAATCACTTTGGTAGCTGATTGCGGAATGAGTATTGAAGAAAATGGCGGCGAAAGTTATTTTTATTCGCTTCCCAACAAAGTTTTAGATTGCATTCAGGCAAGGGTTCCTTTAATAATGGCGGATTTACCGGAAATGAAAAATGTTAAAAATCAATTTGATGTGGGAGAAATTATCGAAGATCATCATCCTGAAAATATTGCAGCTGCCATTACAAAAGTATTGAATAGAGGAAGAAATAATTATCTTTCTGAATTGAGCAAAGCCTCGGACATTCTTTGTTGGGAAAGGGAAGAAATCAAACTGTTAAATGTTGTTGAAAACGCGCTTCGTTTCTAAATTTTGTATCTTTGCACAAAGAAAGTATAGAAATGACCATTAAAGAAAAACAGCAGGAGATTATTGATGAATTTGCTTTTCTGGACGATTGGGAGCAAAAATATGAATACATCATCGACCTCGGGAAGGAACTGAAAGGTCTTCCTGACGATAAAAAAACTGACGACAATATCATTAAAGGCTGCCAGAGCAAAGTGTGGATTGATGCCGAATTTAAAGATGGAAAACTGTTCTTCAATGCCGATTCAGACGGGATTTTGCCGAAAGGAATCGTTTCTCTTCTGGTAAGTATTTACAGCGGTCATTCCACAAAAGAAATTTTAGATTCAGATTTTGAATTTATTTCAGAAATCGGGCTTCAGGAATTTCTGTCGCCATCCAGAGCCAATGGTTTGATGGCAATGACAAAACAGATTAAATTTTACGCAGTAGCTTATCAGTTGAAATCTTAGTTGTGACCAGAATTTTAGCATACCGTTTTTCCGCTTTTGGGGATGTTGCCATGACGGTTCCTGTTTTCAGAGAATTTCTTGAGCAGAATCCTGATGTTGAAATTGTAATGGTTTCAAGAAGTAATTTTGAGGGTTTGTTCACTGATATTCAAAATGTTAAATTCAAAGGGGTTGACCTTGATGATTACAAAGGTTTCTTCGGATTGAGACGTTTGGCAAATGAACTTCAGAAAGAGTTCCAACCTGATTTTGTTGCTAACCTGCATGATGTAATCCGCACGAAAATTCTCGATAAAATCTACAAACGACGAGGCCTGAAAGTCTTTAAAATAGATAAAGGCAAGGAGGAAAAAGAAGAACTTACAGACGTCTGGAATCTCAATAAAAAACAGCTTAGACGCACCGTTGAAAGATACGCCGATGTTTTCAGGGCAATGGGTTTCAGTTTGGAACTTTCGCATCAGTTAAGACCTTTAACCAATGACAAAAAAGGAATAGGATTTGCTCCGTTTGCTCAGCATCAGGGAAAAATGATGCCTCTTGAAAAATCTTTTGAGCTGGTAAAAATTCTTGCCAAAAAACACAAAATTTACTTCTTTGGAGGAGGTTCAAAGGAAACTGAAACTTTACAATCCTGGGAAAGTCAGATTCCCAACACGGAAAGTCTTGCCGGAAAACTGAGTCTTTCAGAAGAATTAAAAAAGATATCCCAACTCGAGCTGATGATTTCGATGGATTCTGCCAACATGCATCTGGCGAGCGTTGTAGGAACCCGATGTATTTCAGTTTGGGGATCTACAGATCCTTTAGCCGGTTTTTTAGGATTCGGGCAAAGTGAAAATGATGTTGTACGGGTTTCAGATTTATCTTGCCGCCCGTGCTCTGTTTTTGGGGACAAAGAATGTTACCGTGGTGACTGGGCATGTCTTGAAGAGCTTGAAGTAATGCGGGTCGTTGAAAAGATTTAAAAATAATGATAAAACTTTCGGTCTGTATTCCTGTTTATAATTTTGATGTTCGTGAATTGGTTTACGGACTGAAAAAGGAAATCGAAAGCCAAAATCTCTCTGCTGAAATTATTTTAATTGATGATTTTTCAGACTGGAAATCTTGTAGTTTAAATTCTGAAATTCAAGATGTTGCAAGTGTATTTCTTTCACTTGATAAAAATTTGGGAAGGTCAAAAATCAGGAATCTTTTTTTGAATTATGCTCAGGGAGAATATCTTCTTTTTTTAGATTGTGACGGGAAACTAATTCAGGAAAATTTTCTGAAAAATTACATTAATTTTCTTTCAAAAAATCCTCTCACCGACGTTTTGTATGGCGGAAGAAAAGTTCCCGCAGAAATTCCTGATCAGAAACATCTTTTACGCTGGAAATTTGCTGTAGAAAGGGAAAATCTTTCGGTCGGGGAAAGAAAATCTCATCCTTATTTAAGTTTTCAGACCAATAATTTTGTGATCAGACAGAACGTTTTATATAAAATTCCTTTCAATGTTTCTTACAGCAATTACGGTTATGAAGACCTGCTTTTTGCCATGGATTTAAAATCTGAAAATATCATCATTCATCACATTGAAAATCCGGTTTTGAACAATGATGTTGAAACCAACGAGGTATATTTAGAAAAAGTCAAAGAATCTGTAGCAAGCGTTTCTGCCATGTTGAAAAACAATGCTGTAAAAGACAGAATATCAGATATTAAACTTGTAAAAGCATTTGGAAAATTAAATTTTTTTCCTCTCAATATTTTTATTGTTTTCTTTTTTAAAATTTCTAAAAACTTTCTGGAGAAAAAACTTTTACATGGCAACAAAAGTCTTCGTTATCTAGATTTGTATAAGCTAGGACTACTGTTTAAATTAATGAAGTGATTTTCGTACTCAATAGCAGATATTCGGATATGGCTATCCATGCATTATTTATTAAAGTTAGGCTTGTTTAGAATTGAAAACCGTAATTTTAAGAACTTAATTGACTGCTCATGAAAATTACAGGACTAAATCAGAATATCGTCTGGAAAAATAAAAATGAAAACTTTGCATTAATTGAAAATCAACTTCAAGATCAGGAAGCGGATCTCTTCCTTTTACCTGAAATGTTTTCAACAGGCTTTTGTATGGATGCAGCCGAAGTTTCCGATAAAAATGAAGAATCTTTAACTTTTTTAAAGAAAATATCTCAGGAGAAAAATTCTGCCTTTGCCGGAAGTGCTTCTGTGGAAGTGGATGGCAAATTTTTCAACAGAATGTATTTTGTAAAGCCGGATGGCGAAGTGTCTTTTTATGATAAAAGACATCTGTTCTCGTTTTCCGGAGAAGATAAAATTTACACTTCCGGAAGTGAAAGAGTGATAGTGGAATATCTTGGAATCCGTTTTCTGCTGCAGGTTTGCTATGATTTAAGATTTCCTGTATTTGCCAGAAATAATAATGATTATGATGCAATATTATACGTTGCCAACTGGCCTGAAAAGAGAGTAGGAGCGTGGGAGCATTTACTCAAAGCCCGAGCAATAGAAAATTTATCTTATGTTTTCGGTTTAAACCGAATCGGTACCGACGGAAATGGTCTTTTCTATCAGGAAAGTTCGCACTGTTTTTTCGCAGATGGGAAAGAAGTTGCGGAAAAAAAGGGAAATTTGATAACCGCAGATTTAAATTTAGATGAATTGAAAGATTTTAGAAATCATTTTCAGTTTTTGAATGATCGTGATTCTTTTTCGATTGATATTAAATAGACTGTTGACTGGCTGAGTTTTGTCATCCCGTAGGGATCCAGACGGGAATCTTTTATTCTATTTCTAAAAAATAGCTTAGATCCCTACGGGATGACAAACATTGTTAAAGTTACTCTAAAAAAAAACTTTGAAAAAGCACAAAGTTTAAATATACTGCTCCAAAAGCTGAGTCAGACGGTTCACGTCATGCACACCGCTTTCTTTATACAGCAATTCTCCTTTTTTGAAAACCGCCAAAGTCGGAACACCACGCACGCCGTATTGGGAGGCGATTGCAGGATATTGGTCTACATCAATTTTTACAATTCTTGCGCCTTCTCCCACTTTTTCTTTCACAGTCGTTAAAACCGATGACTGCACTTTACAAGGCTGACACCATGTTGCGAAAAAATCGATGAGTACGGGTCTTTCTGATTCTATGAGTTCCTGAAATTTTTGTGACATAACAATTTCATTAAATGTTTTACTTTAAATTCTGAATGGCTTTGATATTATCTAAAGTCTTGCCATCATACACCTCAATGCCGTTCTTTTTTAAGATTTCCACTGCGTCATCTGCCTGAATTCCTTTATTGCAGAAAACGACCACCTTTTTACCTTTCAAAGATTCTGCTTTGTTCTGAATTTCTACTAATGGAATATTGATAGCTTTGTCTGCTGTTCCTTCAGCATACTGTTCCGGAATCCGAACATCAACCAGAACGGTTTCTGAATCTCTCACCAGCTCAAGAATATCAGTTTTAGCATTTGTTTGCGGTACGGACGCAGTTTTGCATGCATTCAGTGAGAAGAATGCAACGAGAATAATTCCAAATAAAAAGATTTTCATTTAGAGCGTTTTAGACTGACAGACAAAATCCGAAACCGGTAGTTTTTCTGTTTTTTTAATGCCGTTGAAACCACCTTCAATTTCAGTAAAGTTTCTGATTCCGTGAGAGTTGAGGATGCTTGCAGCAATCATGCTGCGGTAACCTCCGGCACAGTGTAAAAAGAAATGTTCAGAATCATCAACCGTTGAAACCCAGTCGCTGATTGTATCTAAAGGTCTGCTGTAAGCGTTGTCAATATGTTCGGCAGAATATTCACCGATTTTTCTTACATCAATGATTTTTGAATTTTCATTAAACTGTTCTACAAATTCAGCTGGAGTAATCCTTTTCACTTCATCAATCTCCTTTGTGGAATTTCTCCATGAACTGAAACCTCCTTCTAAATATCCCAAAACATTATCAAAACCAACTCTGCTCAGTCTTGTGATTACTTCCTCTTCGGTTCCCTCATCGGCTACCAAAAGCAAAGGATGCTTTACATCAACAATCAAACTTCCAACCCAAGGTGCAAAATCTCCTTTTAAACCGATATTGACAGAGTTGGGAATAAACCCTTTATGAAAATCTGCGGGTCCGCGTGTATCTAAAATCAAAGCTCCGGTTTCTTCTGCAAAACTTTCAAAATCTTCCACTGAAACGGGGTTTAAACCTTTGGTCATCACATCATCAAGACTTTCGTAACCACCTTTGTTCATGGCGACGTTCATCCCGAAATATTTTGGTGGAGCCGTTAATCCATCAAGAACTTCTTTAATAAAAGACTCTTTATCAGGCTGATTCAGCGCATAATTGGTTTTTCTTTGATTTCCAAGAATATCAACTGTTTCTTTCTGCATATTTTTACCGCAGGCCGAACCCGCGCCGTGAGCAGGATAAACGGTAATGCTGTCATCTAAAGGCAAAATTTTGCTGTGTAAGCTTTCGTATAAAATTCCGGCAAGATCTTCCTGAGTCATCGTTCCTGCTTTCTGAGCCAGATCGGGGCGGCCCACATCTCCTAAAAATAAGGTGTCTCCTGTGAAAATAGCAGTTTCAACACCGTTTTCATCGATCAGAAGGTAAGTTGTACTTTCCATCGTGTGACCAGGCGTGTGAAGAGCCTTTATTTTGATTTTTCCTACTTCGAAAATCTGGTTGTCTTCAGCAATAATGGCTTCAAAATCCGGTTCTGCAGTGGGTCCGTACACAATTGGCGCGTCTGTTTTTTTGCTTAAATCCAAATGTCCGGAGACAAAATCTGCGTGAAAATGAGTTTCAAATATATATTTTAAGGTGACGTTGTCTTTTTCAAGGCGGTCAAGGTAAGGTTTAACTTCTCTCAGCGGGTCTATAATTGCAGCTTCGTTTTCTGATACGATGTAATATGCGCCCTGAGCGAGGCAACCTGTATATATTTGTTCAATTTTCATTGATTCCGATTTAATATAATTATGAAGCTACAAAGTAATGAATTAATTATAAAGAAATGATAACTGTGAATGATAGTTTCTTTCAATTGTAAAATTTTAATATTTTCAATTTGTGTGGAACTTGCTAAATTCCAGACATTAAGCACAATATAGAAGTAGATAAAATTTGTAGACTGTTTTATATCATATTTCACAATAGTCATTTTAAATTTAGATTTTTAAGAAATTCATAAAATTGAAACTGCTGTTTTTGCAAAAATAATTACCTTTAGATGTTAAAAAAATCAAATGGCAGACAAAACAAAATTTATTGACGAACTTTCAAGAAGATACACTCCAAAAGGAGAACATATAATTTTAGGAAAAGGAATGCTGGATGGTGATGTTGTCACAGAAGTCAACGTCACGATTCCTTTAAAAACCATTAACCGTCATGGTCTTATTGCCGGAGCCACCGGAACCGGAAAAACAAAAACACTTCAGGTTTTCGCCGAACAACTTTCCCACGCAGGAATTCCTTCTTTGGTTTTAGATATTAAAGGAGATTTTTCGGGAATTGCAGAATCGGGGCAGATGAATTCTATCATTGAAGATCGTTATGCAAAAACTCAACTTCCGTACAATCCGCAGGCGTTTCCAGTCGAATTGATGAGCATTTCCGGTGGAAAAGGTGTGAAATTGAGAGCAACTGTTACTGAATTTGGTCCTGTTTTATTAAGTAAAATTTTGGAACTGAATGACACCCAACAAAGCATCATGTCGATTGTTTTCAAATACTGCGACGACAAAGGTTTGCCTTTGATTGATTTAAATGATTTAAAAAAAGTTTTACAATATGTAACCGACAATCCGCAAGGCAAGGCTGAATTGTCGGCGAATTACGGTTCAATCGCTTCAGCATCTTTAGGAGCTATTTTAAGATCAATTGTTGCATTGGAACAACAGGGTGCCGCAGATTTCTTTGGGGAATTAAGTTTTGATGTTCACGACTTACTTGAAACTCGCGATGGAAAAGGCGTTGTCAATATTTTAAGGGTGGCTGATATTCAGAATAAGCCACAGCTTTTCTCCACATTTATGCTTTCGCTTTTTGCTGAAATTTATATGACTTTCCCTGAAGAAGGCGACAGCGGAAAACCGAAATTGGTATTGTTCATTGATGAAGCACATTTAATTTTTGATGAATCCTCCAAAGCTTTAGTTTCACAAATTGAAACGATGGTAAAACTGATCCGTTCAAAAGGAGTTGGAATTTATTTTATTACTCAGATTCCGGGCGACGTTCCTGAAAATGTGCTTTCGCAATTGGGTTTGAAAATACAGCACGCTTTAAGAGGATTTACTGCAAAAGATAAAAAGGAAATTTCAAAAGCCGTTGAAAACTATCCTACAACGGAATTTTACAATGCTTCTGAATTAATTCAAAACTTAGGAATTGGTGAAGCTTTTGTCACTGCATTGGACGAAAAAGGAATTCCAACGCCTCTGGTTCACACATATCTCATTTCTCCTGAGTCAAGAATGGATGTTCTGAATGATGCTGAAGTTTCTGACTTAACTTCCAGATCAGCACTGGTTTCAAAATATGAAAAACCAATCGACAGTGAGTCTGCGTATGAAATTTTAGTAAAAAGAATGGAGCAGGCGGTTGAAAATTCAGCTCCAACTCAAAAAACAAAACCTGTAAAAGAAGAACCTGGAATGTTTGAGCAGGTTCTGAAAAGCAGTGCAGGAAGAACATTTGCCAACACTTTGATGCGTGAAGGTGCCAAAGCGATTTTAGGAATGCTGGGACTGGGAAAACGCAGAAGATAACGACGCAGATTAGTCTTTCTGATTAATTTTATTATTTTAGCAGATTAGCCAAGATTTAAAATACAGTTAAATGAATTTTTAACCATTAAGATCTTTTCAAGAAGATGAAGAATTATTAAGAATTTACAGACAAATGTAAGCGGAATGCTTAAGAAATGTTTACATTTCCTCTAAAGAAAACTTACAAATTTAATTTTCTTAATGTTTTAAATATTATGGTTTCAAAAGCTCGGCTTTTATTTTAATTTAGATAATAATTATAATGTATTCGATTATAGATATAGAAAGCAATGGTGCAGGGTTCAGGAAAGAATGCATTATCGATATCGCCATATATAAATATGACGGTCACAAAATTGTGGACCAGTTTATTTCGCTGGTCAATCCCGAAAGCGACATCACGCCTTTTGTGCAAAAACTAACCAACATCAGCCCTAAAATGGTCAAAACCGCTCCAAAATTCCATGAACTGGCAAAAAGAGTGGTTGAAATTACAGAAGGAACAACTTTGGTCGGTCACAATATTGATTTTGATTACAGAATGCTTCGCCAGTCGTTTCAAAGGTTGGGTTATGATTTCAAAATCAACACTTTAGATACCATTCCTTTGGCTAAAAAACTCATTCCGGATGAAGTAAGTTATTCCTTACAAAAACTGGTAAAGTCTTTGGGAATTCCTTTGGCGAATGCGCACAGAGCTGACGGCGATGCGAGGGCAACTTTAGAACTCTTCAAACTGTTGATTTCAAAGGATACAGAAAATGAAATAATTCAGAAACAGCATGAGGAAACTAATGCCAAGAATTATATCAACAAAATCAAGTTGCTGACTCAGGATTTACCCAATGAGAAAGGATTTGTTTATTTTCAGGATGATAACGGGAAAATTATTTTTTCGGAGCACGCTCAAGATATCAACAAATTTTCGAAAAAGATTTTTAATTCCAAATCTAAAAAATGGGAACCCATCCAAAATGCTGTTGAGCAGATTCACTTTGAACTGACCGGAAATGATATTATCGCAAAGCTGATTCTGAATTCCAAGAATATCAGAAAAAGAGATATTTTCCCGTATGGATTGTATTTCAGAAATAATCAGTATTTAGTTGAAAAAACAAAACTGAATAAAACCGAAAAGCCCATCATTAAATTTAAATCCTATACTCAGGGCGCAAAAGCGATTAAATTTTTAGCCACAAAACCCGAATTTGAATTTGCAGAAATTCTCCAGAATACCATTGAATTTAAAAAAAGAAATGAGCTTTGGCTGGGAGCAGGCAGAAAATTAGGTGAAAAACTTTTCATCATCATCGAAAATGGGAAAGTGACTTCTTATGGATTCTACGAACTTTTTACGCAAATCCAGACTTTAAGTAAATTATCAAAGTTAAAAATAGAGACATGTTTTCAGTCATCAGATTTAATCAATGATCTTCAGATTGCTTTGCTCAGAGGTGATTTTGAAACCTTGCCTTTACCGAAATAGAGGAAAAATCAGAGGTTCAAATATAATTTTATCAGCATTAAAGAAGATTCAACTTTAATTTCTCAAAATAAATAGTATTTTTGCACCAGAATAAAAATAGCAATGCAGAATTTTAAACAAAAACAAACCGGAAAAAAGGGAGCTGTAAAGTTTTCAAAGGTTTGGAATACCTAAGAGTTGCGTTGCATAAAAAATAATATTGCGGCAGACTCTTTTCGAAGAATCTGTCTTTTTTTATGTAAAATTTTAAAATATGACCTCAAAAGAATTATTGAAAATCGCCAATGAATTTGGCACACCGGTGTACGTTTACGATGCAGAATCCATAAAAATACAGTACGAAAAACTGACATCTTCTTTTTTGAAACACACTAAGTTTTTCTACGCAGCCAAAGCGCTGACCAACATCAATATTCTGAAATACGTCAAAAACCTCGGTGCGTCTCTGGATTGCGTTTCCATCAATGAGGTTAAATTAGGTCTGAAAGCGGGCTTCCCAAAAGAAAAAATTCTATTCACTCCCAACTGTGTTGACCTGGCTGAAATAGAGGAAGCGATGACTTTCGGAGTTCACATCAACATCGATAATATCTCTATTCTTGAGCAGTTCGGCAACAAATACGGAAATACATATCCTATTTTAGTAAGAATCAATCCGCATATTTTTGCTGGTGGGAACTATAAAATTTCTACTGGTCACATCGATTCTAAATTCGGTATTTCAATTCATCAGGTTCGTCACATAGAACGTGTGATGAAGTCTACGAATCTAAATGTGGAAGGGCTTCACATGCACACGGGAAGCGAAATTAAAGATCCCGATGTTTTTCTTCAGGCTCTTGATATTATGCATGAGTTATCCGAACATTTCCCGAATCTGAAATATCTCGATATGGGAAGCGGTTTCAAAATCCCTTATCAGGACAGCGAGGAAGAGACGGATGTGAAAACTTTGGGTAAAAAAGTAGAAAAAGTAATTGCGGAATTTTCAAAATCTACTGGAAAGAAATTCGAGCTTTGGTTTGAACCCGGAAAGTTTTTAGTTGGAAAAAGTGGATATCTTTTAGTAAAAGCCAATGTCATTAAACAAACAACTGCGACAGTTTTTGTAGGTGTAAATTCTGGATTTAATCATTTAATTCGTCCGATGTTCTACGATTCTTATCATCAGATTGAAAATTTATCAAACCCTAAAGGTGCGGAGAGAATTTATACGGTTGTAGGTAATATTTGTGAAACGGATACTTTCGCCTGGGACAGAAAACTGAATGAAGTAAGAGAAGGCGATATTTTGGCTTTCCACAATGCAGGAGCCTATGGTTTTGAGATGAGTTCAAACTTTAATTCAAGATTAAAGCCAGCTGAAGTTCTTTTCTTAGACGGGAAAGCGCATTTGATCAGAAAGAGAGATGAGTTTGAAGATTTGCTGAGAAATCAGATTGAAATATTATAATTCTGTTAAATAGTAAAACACCAAAATTTAAAATTTGATTTTTTTTAAATTTGGAAAAAATACAGATGAAAAAAATAGTGTTGTTTTTTGTTTTGACCGGTGGCTTTTTTAATGCACAGATTTTAGAAAAATATCCAAAAGATCAGGAAGATTATGAGGGTGGAAACATACAGTTTTACAAGGATTTTCATAGAGTTTTAACAGAAAAAAATCTGAAACCCTGTGAGGATAAAAATGAAATGTATTCTTTTAAATTGGTTGTTTATCCGGATAGTACGATAAAATATGTAAAGGAAGAAAATGAAGAGGCTCTGGAAAAAAACAAATGTACTCACGATCTTTCGAGAGAGGTTGCAAAACATTTGAAAGGTTGGAAGCCGGCTGAAGTTGACGGGCAGAAAGTGGCCTCTCAAACCAGTTTTTGGATTATTCCCGATGAGCTTTTTAAAGAATTACCGGAAGGTTATGACCCTGCAAAGGACTATAAAATAACTGAATATGAAGGCGGAATCAATAACTTCAGAAAAAAAGTGGCGAAAAGCGTTGACCTGTCGAAGTTTAATTTTAAAAGTACAGTTAGGATTCATGTGAAATTCATTATTAATACAGATGGTGAAATGAGTGATATAAAACTTGAGGAATCATCAGGATTGAAAGAATTTGATGACATGATTATAGAGAGTGTTGCTAAAGTTAAAAATAAATGGACTCCGGCCAACATTCACGGAAGACCTGTCAGAAGTCAATTCAGATTGCCGCTTACAATCAGTCTATAATAATTTTATAAATAAAATTTTTTGATTTAAGTTGTATTGAGTAGATTGACCTTAATAAAATTTAAAGTTTTTACAGCCGACAGAATTTACGATAATGCGATTAAATTTTTTGACTAAAAAATATTTAAAATAAACCAAAACGACTCCGCAAGCAATTGCGGAGTTTTTTTTGCTATGATGTAAACAGAAAATAAAAGTTTCTTTATTGCTTCATTAAGAAACTTTAAATTGCTAAATTTGATTTTTATTTTTTCCGGATTTTCGGACAGAAAAAATTTGATTCAAATTCTATTTTCAAAGTAGAAACTAATCTAAACATCATAATTATGGCTAAAAATATTGCAGAGCAGATTGTAGAAATGCTCGAAAGTGCCAATGTCAAAAGAATATACGCCGTTACGGGCGACAGTTTAAATCATTTAAATATTGCTGTTAAAAAAAGCAGCATCGAGTGGATTCATGTAAGGCACGAAGAAGTCGGTGCCTATGCAGCTGCTGCGGAAGCAGAACTTGACGGTTTTGCAGTATGTGCAGGTAGTTGTGGCCCAGGTCACGTTCACTTAATTAATGGAGTGTACGAAGCACACCGTTCTCACGTTCCGATGCTGGTGATCGCGTCCACCATTCCAAGTAATGAAATGGGAATGGATTATTTCCAGGAAACCAACACGATTAAATTATTTGATGACTGCAGTTATTACAACCAGATGATCACAAGACCTGAACAGGTTCAACGAACTTTGCAGACAGCGATTCAGCATGCGATTTCCAAAAAAGGCGTTGCAGTGATCGGGCTTCCGGGCGATGTTTCTGAATTGGATGCGGAAGAAGCGACTACCTCCAATCAGATTTTTAGAACCAATCCAGTGGTTCGTCCATCAGATGAAGAACTGAATCATTTGGCGGGTTTGATTAATGACAGTGAAAAAGTTACCATTTACTGTGGTATCGGAGCTGAAAAATCGAATGTTGAGGTTGTGGAACTTGCTAAATTTTTGAAAGCTCCCGTTGGATACTCTTTCCGTGGAAAGATGTCCATTCAGCCAAACAATCCAAATGAAGTAGGGCTGACCGGACTTCTAGGTTTGCCTTCGGCTTATCATGCCATGCACGAAGCTGATTTAGTTTTGTTGCTGGGAACTGATTTTCCTTACGAGAAATTTATGCCCGTAAAAAATAAAATCGTTCAGATCGACGAAAGTCCGGAACGATTGGGCAGAAGAGCAAAACTGGAGTTAGGTCTCACGGGTGATATAAAAGAAACCATCAAAGCTTTACTTCCATTATTAAAAGAAAAAACAGATGTCAATTTCCTTAATCAGCAACTGGAATTTTATGAAAAAGTAAAAGAAAATCAGTTGATGTACGTGAAGGAATTTGGGACAGAAGATAATATTCAACCAGAATATGTTGCCCATACTTTGGATCAGTTGGCGAAAAATGATGCGATTTTTACAGTAGATACGGGCATGTGTTGTGTCTGGGGCGCAAGATTTATTACAGGAACCGGCGAGCGAAAAATGCTGGGTTCGTTTAACCACGGCTCAATGGCCAATGCAATGCCGATGGCAATTGGTGCTTCGTTAGCTTATCCCGGAAGACAGGTGATTGCGATGTGTGGCGACGGCGGATTGTCTATGCTTTTGGGAGATATGGCAACCATTTTTCAATATAAACTTCCGGTAAAACTGATTGTTTTCAATAACAGAAGTCTTGGGATGGTAAAACTGGAAATGGAAGTTGGAGGAATGCCCGACAACGAAACCGATATGATCAATCCTGATTTTGCAATGATCGCACAGGCAATGGGTTATCCCGGAAAAAATGTTCACAAACCGGAAGAAGTAGTGGGAGCAATTACAGAATGTTTAAACCACGACGGACCCTATCTTCTCAATATATTCACAAATCCAAATGCTTTGGCACTGCCGCCTAAAATTGAATTGGAGCAGGTAATTGGTATGACAAAATCTATGGCGCAACTTATGTTGGGCGGAAAAATGGAAGAAGCTTTAGATACCGTAAAAAGTAATTATAAACACATCAAGGAATTATTGTAATGAGTAGTTCTTTGAAGAAATTTTATGTCATCGCCTGGGTTTTTGGGCTCGTTTTTTATTTTTTAGACTATGCCATCAGATCTGCTCCCGCAGTGATGTTGCCACAATTAACCAGTCATTTTAATACCAATAATCTCGATTTGGTCTGGATGATTGGAACTTATTATTACACTTATTCCACCTGCAGTCTGCTTGCCGGGATTGCTTTGGACAAGTTTGGAGGTAAAAAATCTCTATTTGTAGGAACTTTAATCTTAGGAATTGGTGCATTGTTATTTTTAATTTCAAGCCAGTTTGCTGGAATTTCCGGCAGGCTTTTGCAGGGAGCGGGTTGTGCATTTGCATTTCCAGGTTGTGTTTATCTGGCGAGTAAAGGTTTTTCATCTAAATCTTTGGCAACAGCCATCGGTTTTACGCAATGTCTTGGAATGCTGGGAGGCGCTTCGGGACAGTTTTTGGTTGGTCCGTGGGTAGAATCGGGAATGGATATTAATACATTCTGGCTTTGGTCGGGAATCTTTACAATCATTACTGCTTTTGCACTTTATTTTGTCACACCGAAAGAAGATGCGGAAACGGAAGATGACAATCATTCTAAAAAGTTAGGCTATCTTGAAACGTACAAAATTGTTTTTACAAATCCTCAGTCGTGGCTCTGCGGTTTGATTTCAGGACTGCTGTTTGCACCGACCACAATCTTTGCAATGACCTGGGCAGTTGCATTCTTCGAAACAGATAAGCAGTTTGCTTTTCATGATGCTGCCGTTACCAGCGGAATGGTTGCCTTTGGATGGGTTTTCGGTTGTCCGTTATTGGGATTTATTACCGATAAAATTGGAAGAAGAAAACCTGTTTTGGCAGGTGGAGCAATTGTGATGATTTTAAGTCTCCTGCAACTCGCATTTTTTCCGGAATTATTTTCAGCAAAACTCACGATGTTTATTTTGGGAGTCGGTTCAGGAGCAGCAATGATTCCGTATTCTGTTATTAAAGAAGCCAACCCTGATTTTGTGAAAGGAAGTTCCACTGGAGCCATTAATTTTATCACTTTTGGCGTGACAACATTATTAAGTCCGGTTTTCAGTCATTTTTTTGGTAAAACGCTTGGTTTTTCTGATGCTGACAGTCATTTTCAAAGCTCATTATTTTTCTGGATCGGAGGAATTGTGCTGGCGATTTTAATTTCATTATTATTAAAAGAGACGGGTAGAAAATCAGTTGAAATTTAGAAAAATCAAAATTTTTTAGATAAATTTGGTGGGAAATTTGATTGAGCTTAGACAAATTCAACCCTTATGAAATCAACCCTTTTACTATTAGGTTTAGCATTTTCAAATTTACTGTTTGCACAGCAATATGATTTAGAAGATCAGGAAAGTAATGTGATTATTTCAGAAACCAATAAAAATATTCTGAAAATCGCTATCAGTGAACCTCTGCAGATTGCTGTGAAGGATTGTAAAGATTTTAAATCAGCCAATGTGCAGGGAGGAGTTGCCGCTTACACGGAGACCCTTCGAAGATATATGTTCAATTATCTGAACTCTGAATTTTATGTTTTAAACGGAGATTTCACTTTTACACTTACAGTAAATGAGATGGGCAAAATCACAAAAATTGAAGGAAGCCCAAAAGTTGACAACAGTGAAGTCTTTTTCGATGATATGAAGTATATCATGAGAAGAATAAAGAATACATGGACGCCAGCCACCTGCAACGGAAAAGCTGTGAGCAGCGAAATTAAGATTAAGATGAATTTTAATTCAGTAGCAACAGATATTTAAATTTGCTGAAAATCTCATGCTCTTTTTCAATATGGATAAGCTGTCGCACAGATGATTTAATACAAAGCTTATACTTTACACCATATTAAATTCACATATTCTTAATTTTTATTCTCCGCCTAATTGAATTAGATATTTTATTTTCGCAAAAGCTCTGATTAATTCGGAGTTTTTCATGATGAAGAATATTTTATTTCCAGTTTTTGTATTTGCATCGCTTACTTTAAAAGCGCAGGATGATTTTAATGAATACAATCAGTATCCTGCAGGGCAATATCCTTATAAGGGTGGCGAAGCTGCTTTCTATAAAGATTTTCATGACATTGTTACAAAAAACGGATTTCAGCCCTGTGAAAATAAAGAAGAAGTCTACAACCTGAAAGTCATTATTCCGGAAACTGGTCCTATAAAATACTTAAAGGATGAAACCAATAAAGATGCAGCAGAAAAATACAAGTGTACTTATGATTTAGGTCTTAAGGTCGTTTCCCTGATGGACAAGTGGAAACCTGTAGTTATAGACGGAGAAAAAAAACAGTCCGTAGCGCAGTTTTACATCATCACGGATCATCTCTTTGAAAACTATAAGAATGGCTATATTCCTTCCGGCGTGGCGGCCAATTACAATAATCAATCAGGAGGCGGAATAAATGCGTTCCGGAAACTGGTTGCTGACCGAATCGACACCCGTGGTTATAACTGGTCAAGGGCTTTTACAATGATAGTAACTTTTGTGGTAAATACAGAAGGCGGAATTGAAGATCTTAAGGTCTTACAATCCTCAGGATTACCTGAATTTGACCAAAGAGTTATGCGTGGAATAAAAAGCGTCACAGGAAAAAAACACAAATGGACTCCAGGAAAAATTGACGGAGTTCCCGTTAAAACCAGATTTAGATTGCCATTACGCTTTGGTGCACCCGAATAAATTTTTCAGGCAAAATCTCAAATTTCACTCCTGCCATTCTGTCACAATATTTTGTATCTTTGCAAACTGAATTCATTTGAAATTTGATGTTTGAAATTCGAAATTGCACTGCAGTTTAAATCTCAAATCTCAAATCTCAAATCTCAAATTTAAAAACCGTGCAGGAAAAATATATAGACGAAACAAAACAGGGCGAAGCTTTCGCCATCGCTGAGAAAGACGGAAATTCCAAAAAGTTGTTTTTGGAAAGTTACGGCTGTCAGATGAATTTCTCTGATTCTGAAATCGTTGCGTCAATTCTTAACGAACAGGGCTACAACACTACTTTGAAGGTAGAAGAGGCAGATTTAATTTTATTAAACACCTGTTCTATCCGTGAAAAAGCTGAGCAGACCGTGAGAATGCGTCTTTCCCAGTTTAAAAACCTTAAAAAAGAACGCCCAAATATGACTGTTGGGGTATTGGGTTGTATGGCTGAAAGGCTTAAAACTAAATTTTTAGAGGAGGAACAGCTTGTGGATCTTGTAGTAGGTCCGGATGCGTACAGAGATCTTCCTAATCTTCTGAAAGAAACCGAAGACGGGCGGGATGCCATCAACGTTATTCTCTCAAAGGAAGAAACGTATGCAGACATCAACCCGGTTCGTTTGGGCGGAAATGGCGTTACAGCCTACGTTACCATCACCAGAGGCTGCGACAACATGTGTACTTTCTGCGTTGTACCTTTTACAAGAGGCCGTGAAAGAAGCCGTGATCCGCATTCAATTCTTGAGGAATGTAAAGGTCTTTGGGAAAGCGGATATAAAGAAATTACCCTTTTGGGACAAAACGTCGATTCTTACCTGTGGTACGGTGGCGGCCCGAAAAAAGACTTTGCCAAAGCATCTGAAATGCAGAAACTGAACGCTGTGAATTTTGCACAGTTGCTTGATTCAGTAGCGAAAGCCGTACCCGAAATGCGAATCAGATTTTCCACATCAAACCCTCAGGATATGAGTCTTGATGTATTCAGAATGATGGCAAAGCATGATAACATCTGCAAATATGTGCACTTACCGGTTCAAAGCGGAAGCAACAGAATGCTCGAAGCGATGAACAGACAGCATACCCGCGAAGAATATTTGGATTTAATCAGAAAAGCAAAAGAAATTGTGCCTGATATTTCTTTTTCGCAGGATATGATTATTGGTTTCTGCAACGAAACCGAAGAAGATCATCAGGACACATTAAGCCTGATGAGAGAGGTTGAATACGACTACGGCTACATGTTTGCCTACTCAGAAAGACCCGGAACGCCTGCTCACAAAAAGATGGAAGACAATATTCCGGCAGATGTGAAACAGAGACGTCTGGCAGAAGTAATCGCTTTACAAGGCGAACTTTCCCGAAAAAGAATGCAGGGTTACGTCGGAAGAGTTCACGAAATTTTGATCGAAGGAATTTCCAAGAAAAATAAAAATCAGTGGAAAGGCAGAAATTCCCAGAACGCTGTTTGTGTTTTCGATATGATGGAAGGTCAGAAATTGGGAGACATTGTGTCTGTTTTTGTTCATGGGAATACGCAGGGAACGCTTTTAGGGGAAACGGTATAATCCCCTAAATCCCCCAAGGGGACT
Source organism: Chryseobacterium foetidum (assembly GCF_025457425.1). Taxonomy (NCBI): domain Bacteria; kingdom Pseudomonadati; phylum Bacteroidota; class Flavobacteriia; order Flavobacteriales; family Weeksellaceae; genus Chryseobacterium; species Chryseobacterium foetidum. The sequence continues at coordinate 1,951,468 of NZ_JAMXIA010000001.1, read as the reverse complement.
TTTAAAATAGCTGTACAACAATGTATCTGATGAAAAAACACATTTCCTTTTTAATATTATTTTTTTCAAGCTTTTATTTTTCTCAAAATAAAACAGAAAATTATGTTGGAGTTGGCTTCCAAAAAGGCACTAACGAATCTTGGAAAATTGAATTAAGCAAAAATTCAGACCATACTTTTTCTGTCAATTATCCCGATTTAGAATGCTCCGGAGTTTGGAAAATTGCTAAAAATCTGAAAGATATTTATCCCGTAGAAGAAGGTGTAAATTCTTTGATAGCCGAAGAAATACTCGAAACCGGTCTTGATAAATGCATGAACAACGGCTGGGTTTTGTTGGTTGATGAAAAATTATCAAAAACCACGAAAAGATTTTACGTTTTTGAAACCGAACATCATAGCAAACCTTATGCTTTTGGTTTTTTAGAGGAAATATTTTAGAATTAAAATATGAAAAACATAGCCAACAATCATCTTTTGACACAAATTTCTGCATTATTGGATAATGCAAGAAAGAAAGTGGCTGTGGCTGTAAATCAGACAATGGTGCTCACCTATTTTGAGATTGGGAGGATGATTGTGGAAGACGAACAAAATGGTGAAAGTCGTGCAGAGTACGGAAAAGCGTTGTTAAAAGATTTGTCTATTCACCTAACTGAAAAATTTGGAAAGGGATTTTCTCAACGAAATTTAGAGCAGATGAGACAATTTTATTTGTCTTATTCAATTCCGCAGACACTGTCTGCGAAATCTGAAAATGAAAATGATCAAAAAAGACAGACACTGTCTGACCTTTTCGAAATAAGAAAATCTTTACCTGAAAAATTCAATCTTTCATGGTCTCATTATCTCAAATTAATGAGAATCAGTAATATTAATGAAAGAAAATTCTACGAAATCGAGAGCTTTAAAAACAACTGGAGCTTAAGATTTTATTAAAATTTTAGCAGAAAGCGAAATCTCAAACAAAACACATACAAAAATGAAAAATCTAATATTTATATTGTTGTTAATTCCTTTGTCGATAAGTTGTCAGACAGAGAAAAATGCAACTTCAAAATACCCAGCTCACGTAGGAAATATAGAGTTTGATGCAAAGCTGGATGGCAAGTTTAAGAAATGTTCTCAAGAAACAAGCTATCAATATTATAATGATAATGGATTTCAGATTGACGGCGAAAAAATTAAGATTATCAATGAACTTCAAAAATTAAATTTTACTGAAGATAAAAAATCAAATGGATACATTACCATTCGTTTTGTAGTTAATTGTGAAGGAAAATCGGGAATATTCAGGATGCAACAGATGGATTCGGAGTATAAGGCCTATGATTTTAATGAAGAATTATCAAATCAACTTCTTAATTTTACAAAAAACCTGAAAGGCTGGATGCCTATAAAAATAAATGGCGAAAAAGCTGATCATTACCAATATTTAACCTATAAAATTGAGCATGGAAAAGTTTCAGAAATACTACCTTAGCCTTTTAATACTGGTTATTTATTCAAACCTACATGGGCAGGTAAACTGTAACGCTGTAGAGGGCGAGGAATGTAAACGGGCTTGTCAGATTTACAATGAAGCTTCTGATTTTCAGGGTTACAGAGAGTCACAGGAAGCATTTGATTTTGCAATTAAACTTTGCCCAAATTTTTCACACCTTTACAGGGAAAAATCTGTTCCTTATTTAAAAAGAGGAGATTTTATCACGTGGAAAACATTAATCGATAAAGCTGTTGAGCTTGATCCTAAAATGAATTTAGGATACAGAGGATGGTGCAAATATCAATTTTTAAGAGATTACAAAGGCGCAATTCAGGATATTGAAGCTTTAGAAAATATTTATCCAACAGGCTATTTAGGATATTCTTCAAATGGAGATTACGAATTGCATATTGCTAAAGCGATTTGCTATTCAGCTTTAGGTCAAAAAGAAAAGGCGATTTCCATTATCGAAAATCAGCTTGCGAAAAAAGATCATAACGTAGGTTTATTCGATCATTACCAATTAGGGGTCACTTATTTTGAACTCGGAAAATATGATAAAGCTTTAGAGAATTTCGAAAAACAAAGTAAACACAACAATTTTGCTGAAAATATTTATTTTAAAAGTAAAGTTGCCAAAATAAGAAACAAAGATTATTTAGATTTAAAAATGAAGGCTTTAAAAAGCTATGACGAGGGTAAAACCATGAAAGATGATTATACCCATCACTTCAATAAAGTTTATAGAGCTCAAATTGAAGAACTGTAAATAAATTAAATTTAAAAATCTAAAAAATGAACGAACTTCAAAATATAAAAAACCGCTTCGGCATCATCGGAAATTTTCCGGCTTTAAACCGAGCATTAGAAAAATCTATACAGGTGGCACCTACCGATATTTCCGTTTTGGTAGTCGGCGAAAGTGGTGTGGGGAAAGAATTTATCCCAAAAATCATCCATTCAGAATCCAAAAGAAAACACCAGCCTTACATCGTTGTCAACTGTGGTGCAATTCCTGAAGGAACCATCGATTCCGAGCTTTTCGGGCATGAAAAAGGAGCGTTTACGGGAGCAACGGCAACCAGAAAAGGGTATTTTGAAGTTGCAGATGGCGGAACCATTTTTCTTGATGAGGTGGGCGAATTGCCCTTGCAAACACAAGTTCGTTTGTTAAGAGTTCTGGAAAGCGGAGAGTTTATGAAAGTGGGATCTTCCCAAATTCAGAAAACCAATGTGAGAATCGTTGCCGCGACCAATGTGAATATGATGAAAGCCATTCAGGACGGGCGTTTCCGTGAAGATTTATTTTACCGTCTGAACACCGTGCAGATTGATATGCCTGCGTTGAGGGAAAGAAAAGGCGACATCCATCTGCTTTTCAGGAAATTTGCTATCGATTTTGCCGAAAAATACAGAATGCCTGAGCTGGAACTGGATCCAGGCGCAGTTCATTACATCGAAAACTATACTTTCCCTGGAAACGTGCGTCAGTTGAGAAATCTCGTTGAGCAAATGACAGTTGTGGAGCGCGACCGCAAGGTTTCTGTAGCAAAACTTACAGAATATATTCCTATGGATGCCCATTTGCCGATGGTGGTGAATCAGCCGGCCGGCCAGAAGCAGACCGATTTTGGGAACGAAAGAGAAATCATGTACAAAATTCTCTTCGATATGCGGAGCGACATAAATGATTTAAAATCCTTAACTTCGGAACTCATAAAGAATCGCGGGACCGGAGATCTCAGCAATCAGGAGAAAAACCTGATCAACAGAATTTACACTCCCGAATCTACGCCACAGGCGGCAAGCCCGAATTCTTTGCTGTATTTTGAAAATAATAATAATAACAGTCAGAATGTACAGAATCCTACGATCATCTCTAATTCAGATGATTCTTACGAAGATTTTGAAGACATTGAAATTGAAGAAAATAAACCCGAATCTCTCTCTCTGCAAAACAATGAGAAAGATTTAATTGTAAAAGCTCTGGAAAAACACAACGGCAGAAGAAACCGCGCGGCAGATGAACTGGGCATTTCGCAGAGGACTTTGTACAGAAAAATAAAACAATATAACTTAGAAGAATAAACTGTAAACATTAAATCAAAAAATATGAACGTAAATTTTACCGCAAAGCCAATCAATTTTAAATTAGGTGATTATCTGAACAAAGGTTTTGAACTACTAAAGAAAGATTTTGGAGGTATCCTGGGAGGCTTCCTGGTAACGATGCTGATGTCTTTTATTCCATTCTGCGGTTATCTGGCAATGGGAAATTTCTATAAATTCCTGAGAAACAAATCAAAAGGCATACCTGCAAGTGCTGGTGACATCTTCAATTTTGACGACTTCATGCCTTACTTTATAATACAGTTGATTTTAACGGCGGGTATCATAGCACTTTATATTCCGATAATTGTTATGATTCCGACGGTATCATACATGGATCCTGATATGGGAAGAACAGGATTACCTGTATTCTTCTATCTGTATATGATGGTGTTCTACGTGGCATTATTTTTTATTATCGTTAAAGCGTTTTATCTGCCTGCTCTTATTTCACTCAAAGGAATTAAAGATATCAAAACTGCATGGAAAATGTCTTTGGTAATGACCAAAAACAATTTTTTCAATATTCTTTTGTTTGTAATTATCGCAGGAATCATCGGTTCGCTGGGAATTATTGCATGTGGTATCGGACTTATCTTAACGATGCCTTTCGCCTACGTTGCCAACTATTTCGCTTACGAAGATGCCCTTCAGCAGATCGGTCACGACGAAATTGCCGAAATCGGGACCAAAGGAACTTTTTAAATTTAAATTAAATGAATTCTCTTAAAAATCTATTTTTACTATTCATAGCTGTGGGCTTGTTGAATTCCTGCTACAGTTTCACAGGATCATCTCTTAAGGATGAAAAAACGGTACAGATCAATGAGTTTCCGAATAATGCTCCGTTGGTAAATCCTACACTTTCGCAACAGTTTTCCACAGATATTCAAAACAGATTTTTACAGAGAACTACCTTAAAAGGAACAAAATCAAACCCCGATATTTTAATTGAAGGTGAGATTACAGATTACTCGATTACGCCTACCAACATCAGCTCAAATACACAGCAGACATCGGCCGGTACCATACAGCAGTCGCAGAATAAACTGACGATTACGGTAAAAGTACATTACGAAAACAAACTGCATCCTGATTTGAGTTTTGACAGAACGTATATGGATGAAGCGGCCTTCAACAGCGACCTTTCTCAGGCAGATATTGAAGCTTCGCAGGTGAGATTGGTGACAGAGAGAATCATCAACAAGATTTTTAATGACATTGTAGCAAACTGGTAAGATGAAAACTAGAGTTTTAGAGCTTTTAAAAGAGCCCAAAAATATTCAGAAAGAAGATCTTCAGATTCTGAAAGATCAGATACAGGAATTTCCGTATCTTCAAAATGTGCGTGCCCTGCATCTGTATGGCGTGCATCTTTATGAATCTGAGAATTATCAAAAGGAACTTTCTAAAACTGCGGCCTACACCACAGACAAAAAAAATCTGTACCATCTCATCAACGGAAAGCTGGAAACGAAAGAAGCAGAAGTTGTTTTACCAAAGGTTTCACCAGTTATTGAAAATAAAAAGCCTTATCCGGCTTATGTTCCAAAGAATGGAGGTTTTCCGTTGAGACGCCCTGACGAAAAGCTGGAAATCTCTGCTGAAGAATCTCCATACACAGCGGTACAGCCTCTGCCGGAAGTTTCAAACCAGCCGGTGGAAGTTGAAGGGCAGAGAAACAGAATTCTTTTTGAAGGCGAAGAAAACTTCCTCAATGAAGAGAATACCGTTAAAATTGATCTTGAATCCAGCAAAGAATCAGGAAATTTAGTTACAGAAAAACTGAATACCGGATCTGAAAATAATACGGAATCTGTTGGGATTGGAAGCGAAATTAAATCAGAAGTCAGCAAACCTGAAAACAGAATTGAAGATGTAAATTCTGAAATAAAAGAATCTGAGTCTGAACAAATATCCGGGAAAACGGAAACTGTGGCCGCTGAATCAGAGATACAAAATCAGGAAATTCCTGTTTCGGAAACTGAAAAAGGTGATACTCAAACTGAAAAAATTAATTTTAATCAGTCTGAAATCAAAGTTTCACCTGACGAAAATTCAGAGCATGCTGAAGAAGTAATTGCGCATGACAAAGCAGTTAGTTTTCAGGAAATCACGCCTCTTGAAACTGAAATTAAAGAGGAAACTAAAGAAGAAACTGTTTCTCAGGACGAAGTTGAAACTCCAAAAGATTTCAGCTCAGAAACCGCAATTTCAGGAGATCAAACTGAAGGGTTTGCGGCTGAATCAGAGATGAAAAATCAGGATAAACCGGCTTCCAATACTGAAAAAGATGAGGTTGAAGAGACGGAAATCAATTTTAATCAGTCTGAAATCCGAGTTTCGCCGGAACAAAATTTAGAAGAAGCTGTTGAAGCAATTGCGGAAGATAAAGCTATTAGTTTTCAGGAAATTGCGCCTCTCGAAACTGAAATTAAAGAGAAAGCTACAAAAGAAGAACCTGTTTCTACGGAGGAAGTTCAAAATCAGACAGATTTTAGCTCTGAAACTATTATTTCTGAAGATAAAATTGAATCTGAAGACGAGAAACAAAAGGTGGAAGACGATTCTCAGCTAAGTTTCCACGGAACTGAATCTTTCCTTCCTGAAGTTAAAATTGAGTCAAAAACTCCCGTTCAGCAGGAAATTCCGGTACAGAATTCACCTTCAAAAAATAAATACGAAGAGGAAATGCGCCGTCTGATTGAGCAGGTGGAGCTTAAAATGAAGGAAGCTAAAAAAGATTCTGCGGGCAACGAAAAAACAACCGAACAAGAACAGGAAAATGCAGGTTCTGAAATAAGTTTTGCAGAAACACAGTCTTTTGAGGTTGAAACTCAGTCGCCTGAAGTGGTTGAAAATGAAGAGAAAACGGAAGTAAAGAATGAGGAAAGTTCCGCGGATGATGTAGAAATCTCCAGTCAGACAGAAACAAATTCTCAGTTAACAGAAACAGAAACTGAGGCGGAAACTGCACATTCAACTTCATGGAAGCCCATGTCTTTCGAAACAAATACATTAGATTATTCTATTGGCAAAAAGGTTGAAGTTACCGAACAGAAACCTGCAGAAATGCCAGAACCTGAAATTACAGAACAGGCAGTTGAAGCTGCTGTGATTGAAGAAATGGTTGCTGAAGAAGAGAATGAGTCCGAAACAGAAACTGCAGAAACTTCGAAAAATATTGAGGAAGATTTAGAAGAAGAAGAAGAAAAAAACGCTCCGGCATTTAACGTTTCCTTTTTTGGGAATGATATTTCGTCTTTTATCAAATCAAATCAGAAAATTGAAGAGGAAGCCCAGCCTGAAATTAAAGCTGAAGCCCCTGCTCAGCCCAAAGTTAAGCCTGATCAGCGTCAGATTCCTTCTATTTTAGACAGCAATGTTCCTGTTTTTATCAACACCTGGCAAAGCTGGCTGAAAATTGACCGTTCGGCAGAAGTAGAAAAGGAAAAAGTGGAGATTAAAGAGAAAGCAATTGAAGCTTTCATCGAAAATAATCCTAAAATAAGTCAGTTGAAAGACGAAAGCAGTTTTGTAATCAAAGAACGCAACGACGATATTTCACATCTGATGACAGAGACGCTTGCAAAGCTTTATACGGAACAGAAACTATACTCAAAAGCAATTCAGGCTTACCAGATTTTAATTGGAAAACATCCTGAAAAGAAATCTTATTTTGAAGAAAGAATTCAGGAAGTAAAAGACATCCGAGGCAGATAAAAAATAAAAAACAGATCATTTTCGATCTGTTTTTTTTTTATTCTAATTTGGGATTTGCATTCTTTTTAGCTAAAAACTTTTTCATCAGTTTTTTTCCTCCAATTACAATCAGTACAATTAAAATAATACTTAAAATAAAAGCGATGACGGGTGTAAGCATCGAAACGACCGTCATAAATCCTGCACCCGCAGTTTCTGTACTGCCAACAATAAAATTTCCGGTTCCGCCTGTAGTTGCTGTGGAAGCCGCCCGCAAGCCCGCAAAACCTGAACTGATGGTTGCTGCCGTTCCTCCGCCTGCAATAATGGCCAATGCCCACTGCGGAAAAGTCCCGAGATCTGCAAACTGACTCGCAAACAAGACCGAGCCTGCAATTGTAGAAAGCGGAATTGCGGCAGAATCCAAAAGATTGTCAACAAATGGTAAATAATAGGCGAGAATCTCTGCAACAGTAGCAATTCCGGTCATAATTAAAGTAGGAAGACCTGCAAGCCACTCAAAACTGTCGCTCATGGGAATCCAGCCCAGATAGGAAGAAAGACTTACGGCAAACAGCGGCAGAAAAACTCTGAAACCGGTTGCGGCAGAGAGACCGATGCCAAAAAAGGCACTCACGATATATGGAAAGTAAGGAATATTGTCCAGCATTTTATTTTCAGATTTGTGAAGTTTAAAATTAATGAAATTTTAAATGCTTTCTCCGAAAATCTTTTGCAGAAGAATTATTTTTTGCGCTGAGCCTGACACAGCTTTACAAACTGTACCTCAACTTCTTTGTAACCAGCCGCTTTTTCCGAAGAAGCCCAGAACAGCATGGCATGCGACAAATCGCCGAAAGATTCTTTATACAGCTCTTTGTTTAAACGGAAACATTCACGCAAAAGTCTCTTGAAACGGTTTCTGTCAACCGCTTTTTTGAAATATCTTTTAGAAACTGAAACTCCGAATTTCAGTTCAGAAATGGGAGTGTTTTCTTTATTTTTTAAAATAATAATCCGCAGATTTCCAAAAGTTCTCCATTTCCCTTTTTCGAAAAGTAATTTGATGTCGTTTTTACCTTTCAGCTTTTCAGCAGAAGGATATTTAAAGTTCTGCATCGGGAGAATCTGTCTTTTTAACCAGATAATTAATCACTTCCGAAGCGGCATACAGTCCGAAAATCGCAGGCATGTAGCTTATTGTACCGTAAAAAGATCTTTTGTAATTGCTTCCGTCGGTCATTTTCAAACTTTCTTCATCCTGAATATCGTCAGAAAAAACACAGCGGACACCTTTGTCGATTTTTACTTTTTTCAGCCTCTTTCTGATTTGTCTTGCCAAGTGACAGTGCTGGGTTTTGCTGATGTCGCGTACCAAAACTTTTGCAGGATCTGTTTTTCCACCGGCTCCCATGCAGCTCACGACTTTTATTTTTCTTCGTTTTGCGGCGACGATCAAAGCAAGTTTTGGGGTAATGCTGTCGATGCAGTCTAAAACATAATCGAAATTTTTTCCTTCAAAAACTTCATCCATACGGTCAGGATTAAGAAATTCGTTTATTCTGATAAGATTCAGTTTCGGGTTGATGTCTAAAAGTCTGTCGCCTACAATTTCAACTTTGTGTTTTCCGATGGTAGAATGAAGTGCCGGCAACTGTCTGTTGATATTCGTAATATCCACGGTGTCACCATCTACAATCGTCATGCTTCCCACACCTGCTCTGGCCAAAAATTCCGCAGCAAAAGATCCTACACCGCCAAGTCCTACAACTAAAACGTTGGAATTGTGAAGATTTTCCAAACCTGTTTCTTTGATGAGAAGTTCTGTTCTTTCCAGCCAGTTTTTATCCATTTTTTATCGTTTCTAAATTAACAGAAATTTGATCCTGAAGATTTTCTAATGATATTTTTTTTATTTCTGCAACTTTGCGATACAGTTCTTCAATATTAAAATCTGCATCGTCGGTTTCTAAAAATATCTTATCTAAAGGAGCGCTTTTTAAAGTATTTTGCAAAGATAGATTATACAAAACCGCTTTTCCAAAACTCAGATAAAAATTATTTGAAAGAAGGCTGTCTGCCACGGTCTGTTTTTTATTAAAACCATGCAGAATCATTGGAAAGTCAGATTTTTTTCTAAATGGAATCAGTTCAGAAAATCTTTTAACACAGTGAATAATCAAAGGCTTTTTAAATTCATTGGCAATATTGATTTGTTCTAAAAATACTTCGTTCTGAATTTCAGCAGTCACCGCAACCATCGAATCCAAACCACACTCTCCAATCGCAAAGCAGTTTTCATTTATACTTGCTTTTAACCACTCAATTTGCTGTATGAAATTATTTTCATCGATATCTTTCGGATGAATTCCAACAGAAAACAAAACCTCCGGAACCGTTTGAAACAGTTCAAGATTATAAATACCATTTGAAATATTTATTTTGTGATGGTGAAAATCAAAATAAGGCATATTCAAAAATAATCAAATAATGTTTTAGATTCTTAAACGACTGTTTATTGATTTTGTTAAAAATTTCTTAACTTTAAGGCAAAGTCATTTTCTATGAAGAAAAAGTTTACCGAGAAACAAATCCATATTTTAGATATTGCTGAAGAACTTATTGCTAAAAAAGGGTATGAAGGTACTTCTGTAAGGGATATTTGCTCAAAAGCGAATATCAACGTTGCGATGATTTCGTATTACTTTGGCTCCAAAGAAAAAATGATGTCTTATCTCTACCAGTACAGAGTTTTAAAAACAAGGGAGAATTTTTCTGAATTTGCAGACACCATCAAAGACGGAAAGCCGGAAATGCAAATGAAGGAAATGGTGAAGTTTATTATCGCCCAACTTTTTAAATACAATTACTTTCATGGCTTTGTTACTCAGGAATTAAGACACTCCGATCAGGTAAAAAACGAACTTCTAGATTGCTACCAGTTGTTTGTTCGAAAAATTGATGAAGTCACGAAAAAAGGAGTTGCATCAGGCGTTTTTACTTTTGCCCCAAAACCGGAAGATTTACTTACCGTAATTATCGGAGCAACACTTTTCGTAATTAGAAATAAAAATTTCTACGAGCTCTATGTTCCACACAAAGACTCTGATGCATACGACAGAGAAGCCGAAAAAAAGGTAAGAGTGAATACTTTAATGTCGGTTTTTGCTATTCTGGGATACGCTACAGACTAATTTTACGTTAAATAATCATAAAAAAAAGTCTTTTGTAAAAAAAGTTTTATTTTTGCAAATTAAAAGTTCGGAAAAATACCGAATCTGTTGAATTCCTTATGAAAAAGTATATTTTAGGTATTTTCGCTGTAGCGGTACTTGCTGCCTGTAAAAGCACTCAGCAAAAAGCATTAACCAGTGCGGATAAAACGTTTATCCTGAAAACTGCCAACGAAAATTTTGCTAAAAAGAAATGGAAAAATGCATTGGCATTATACGATAGACTTCCTAATCTTGTTGCAGGAACAGATGATGCTCCGAATGTGGTTTTTAATTCGGCGTATGCCAATTATTACGACAAAAATTATAAACTTGCAGGGCACCAGTTTAAAAACTTCTCCGTAAGCTTTCCGCAGGATCCAAGAAAAGAAGAAGCTGCCTACATGTCTGCACTCTGCTACTACAACGGATCTATGGATTATAACTTAGATCAGTCGAGTACAGAGTTAGCGATCAATGAGCTTCAGGATTTCCTTACGAACTACCCTGATTCTGAAAGAGGAAAAAACATCAACACCATGATTGATGAGCTTACATACAAACTCGAATTCAAAGCATACGAAAATGCGAAACACTATTACAAAATGGGAGATTACAAATCTACCGGTGTAGCATTTGAAAACGTTTTGGAAGATTTCCCAAGTACAAAACTTCGTCCGAAAATCTACGATTATATGCTGAATGCCCGCTATTTACTGGCAATGGGATCCAACTACGAATTGAAAGATGAGCGTATTGAAAGTGCTTTAGCCTTTACAAGACAGGTTGAAAAAGAACTTCCGAATACAGAATACTCTAAGACAGCTTTAGATTTAAGGGGAAAACTTGAAAGAGAGAAGAAGGATTTTGTTGTTGTGAAAAAGCAGAATGAAGAAAGAATTGCTTTGCTGAACGAAAGACAGAAAAAAATCGCTGATCAGGAAGCGAAAAAGGTGAAAACTGAAGAACAGATGAAAGATCAGATGGAAAACGAAAAGCAGGCAAACCAAATGAGAAGAGACAGTGCAGTGTTGCAGACACCTCCTCCGGCAGCCACTTTCAAAATCCAAAGATAAATCGTACATTTGCCATCTTAAAAATAAATTAATTTTCTCAAAATGAGCGTAAAAGATACAAAAGCAGAAGTAAATACCATTACTTACAACAAAGACAAGATTGAAGACAAAGTAGGATCAATCTACGAGGCGATTGTTATCATGGGCAAAAGAGCTGAGCAGATCAATGCAGAAATCCGTACAGAACTTCACAATAAACTGGATGAATTTGCAGTACACAATTCTACCCTTGAAGAAGTTTTCGAAAACAGAGAGCAGATTGAGATCTCAAAGCATTACGAAAAACTTCCGAAACCTACTTCTATTGCGATTGAAGAATGGTTGAACGACGATGTTTACTTCAAAAAAACTGAAGACAGAAAATAACAATATGTGTTTTTTATAAGCAAAGGTCATAAGAGAATTTTCTTTTATGACCTTTGTGTTTTGCAACAGCAATGTTCGCTAAAAAATAAGTATTTTAGTACTTTAAAAATATTCTGATGGCAATCTCAGGGAAAAAAATCCTTCTTGCAGTTTCCGGCGGTATCGCGGCTTACAAAATTCATTTTCTGATTAGGGATCTGATTAAAAAAGGTGCAGACGTGCAGGTGATTATGACCGCTGATGCAGAGCAGTTTGTTACCAAGCTAAGTCTTTCAGTTTTATCTAAAAAACCAGTGTACAGCGATTTTTATGGAGAAAACGGTTCGTGGAACAGCCATGTAGATTTGGGACTTTGGAGTGATTTGATGATCGTAGCGCCCTGCACAGCAAATACTTTGGCCAAAATGGTCAATGGGATTTGTGATAATCTGCTGATTGCAACCTATATGTCGGCAAAATGCCCTGTCGTTATCGCTCCGGCTATGGATTTGGATATGTACAGACATTCTTCCACGCAGAATAATCTTGATCTTGCCGAAGATTTCGGGCACATCATTATTCCGGCAGAAAGTGGTGAATTGGCAAGCGGATTGGTCGGTCAGGGAAGAATGGCCGAACCTGAAACAATTGTCAAAATCATCGATGATTTTTTTAATTTAAATCAAAATAAGGCTTTTGAGGGAAAAACAGTTTTAATTACAGCTGGTCCTACCTATGAAGCAATCGATCCTGTGAGATTTATCGGAAATCATTCTTCAGGAAAAATGGGTTACTCATTAGCGGATGAAGCGGCAAAACGGGGTGCAAAAGTGATTCTGATTTCCGGGCCGAGTTCAGAGAAGGTTTCAGAGCAAAATATTGAGCTTCACAAAGTTACTTCGGCGAAAGAAATGTTTGACAAAGTTTTTGAGTTTTACGATACTGTTGATATTGGAATTGCAAGCGCTGCCGTCGCAGACTACACTCCCAAAGTAGTGGCTTCAGAAAAAATCAAAAAAAATGACGACAGTTTCACCATTGAATTAATTAAAAATCCTGACATCCTGAAGACAATGGGCGAAAAGAAAAAGCAACAGTTTTTGGTTGGTTTTGCTCTTGAAACTCAGAATGAGGAAGAAAATGCCATGGGAAAACTTCACAAGAAAAATCTCGACATGATTGTTTTGAATTCTCTCCGCGATGCCGGGGCAGGATTTAAAAACGATACCAATAAAATTAAAATTTTCACAGAGACAGAGAAGAAAGAATTTGATCTAAAACCTAAAGACTCTGTAGCAAAAGACATTCTCGATTTCGTTGAAAATCAATATTTAAAATAAATTTAATAAATTTCCGTTCTCAATTTTAATATTAGAAATGAAAAAATCAATCATCATACTTTTTCTGCTTTTAATTTCTCAGTTTTCTTCAGCTCAGGAAATTCTGGCGACTGTAAACGTTAATACACAACAGATTCAGGGAAGTAATCAACAGGCATTTAAAGCTTTGGAGAAAAGTTTAAGAGACTTCATCAACAATACAAGCTGGACCGGAAAGAAATTACAGAATTTCGAAAAGATTAAATCAAATTTCTCATTGGTTTTAAATGAAAGAGACGGCAACAGATACCGTGGCAGTATCGTAGTGCAGGCCGTAAGACCGGTTTATAACACGACCTACGAGTCGCCGCTCATCAATGTTCAGGATACCAAATTTGCATTCGAATATGTGGAAAACGAAAACCTAATCTTCAACGAAAGACAGTTTTCCGGCAAAAATCTGATTGATGTGATCAGTTTTTATGTGTACGTAATTTTAGGTTACGATGCAGACAGTTTCCAGTCCAACGCCGGTACGCAATGGTTTTCAAAGGCCCAGCAGATTGCCCAGAATTCGCAAAACCGGGGCTACGAAGGCTGGAATCCGATTAATGAGCCGAGAAGCCGCACGATTTTAATCAGCGAAATTTTAAATCCAAATATGAATCAGCTTCGTGCGACGATGTATACGTATCACAGAGCGGGTTTGGATAATCTTTTCAATCAGGATCAGAGTCAGGGTAAGAAAATTCTTTCTGATGCACTGATGCAGCTGAAAATGTATGAAAACAATTTCCAGCAGAATTATTTCTTCAATCTTTTTATCGATAATAAAAGCGACGAAATTTACAATATTTTCAATTCAAGCAATAACGGTGGCGTTAATGTTGCAGATCTGAAACAGCTGATGACTGTCTTCGCACCAAAATTTGCCGAAACCAAATGGAATAAGTGGAAGTAGACGTTTGATATTGAATACCGCTGTTTAAAATTTTATATTTGCATTACAAAATGCAGACTTCGTAATATGCTTTCCAGAATTTACATCAAAAACTTTGCGCTCATCGATGTGCTCGAAGTTAATCTAAACAAAGGTTTACAGGTGATTACCGGCGAAACCGGTGCAGGAAAATCTATTATCCTCGGTGCATTGCGCTTGATTTTGGGTGAAAGGGCAGACCTAAAATCTATTTCTAAAGCGGAAGAAAAAAGCATTGTAGAAACTGAATTTTCATTAAATAATCAGTTTAAAAAATTCTTTATTGAAAACGATCTCGATTATGAGCATCAAACGATTATCCGTCGTGAAATTCTTCCTTCAGGAAAGTCAAGAGCGTTTATAAATGATGTTCCGGTGACTTTGGATATTCTTAAAGAGCTGACCTCTCAGTTAGTAGACATTCATTCTCAGTTTGAAACTTCCAATCTGTTCACCTCAGAATATCAGTTTAAAATTATAGACGGAATTTCAGGAAATAAAACAATTCTTGAAGAATATCAGAAAGAATTTTCAAATTTCCAAAGTCTGCAGCTTCAGCTTAAAAAATATAAAACCCAGCTTACAGAAAACAATAAAGAAAGTGATTACAAAACCTTTCTTTTAAATGAACTGGAAGAAATAGAACTCGATCATATTGATTTTGAAGAGCTTCAGAACCAGCTTTCTGTACAGGCAAACGCCGAAATGATTTCAGAAAATCTCGCTCAGATTCTGTCGAGGTTTCATCAGGAGGAAGTGGGGATTTTTTCATTTTTTAATGAAGCTAAAAATAAACTTTCTAAAATTGCCGAGGTTTCACAGGGATTTGCCGAGCTCGACAGTAGACTTGAAACTTCTTTCGTGGAAATAAAAGACATTATTTCTGAACTTGAAAATGAAGCAGAAAAAATTGAGATCAATCCTGAAAATTTAGCACTTTTAAGTCTTCTTAATAACAAACTCAACACACTTTTCATCAAACATAATGTTTCTGATGTTGAAGGCTTGAGAGAAATCAGAGATCAGTTGGCAGGCGAACAGAAGGGTGCTTCCGAACTTGAGGAGCTGATTGTTCAGATTGAGAAAAACATTGTTTTAAAAGAAAAAGCACTGGCTGATCTTTCAAAAAAACTTTCAGATAAAAGGAAGAAAAGCACCCCGTCATTTATTTCTAAAGCTGAAGGTTTGCTTAAAAAATTAGGTCTTGAAAAAGCAAAAGTTGAAATCGATCTTCAGGATTCTCAGGAATTCAACAGTTTCGGGAAAGAAAATATTCAGTTATTATTTCAGGCCAACTCAGGTTTTCCTCTAAGACCGATTCAAACGGCAGTTTCCGGCGGTGAAAGATCAAGAGTGATGCTCGCAGTAAAGAAAATTATTGCCGAAAGTGATGAACTTCCAACATTAATTTTAGACGAAATCGACACCGGAGTTTCCGGAAAAGTTGCCGAAGAAATCGGAAATCTGATGCGTGAAATGTCTGAAGATATGCAGTTGATCGTTATTTCTCACTTGGCACAGGTTGCTGCAAAAGGTAACGACAATTACAAAGTGGTAAAGCAGGATGTGAACGGTAAAACACAATCCAACATCGTTGCTCTTTCTGACGAAGATAAACTGAATGAGATTGCCCAATTGCTTTCCGGAAGCAAGATCACGGAGGCGGCTTTGGCGCAGGCGAAGGAGTTGATAGGACAATCAGATATTATTTAGATATGAAAATTTTATTTACAATTCTTATTTCTTTGTTTGGCAATGTTATTTTTGCACAAGATCATTTCGAGAAAGATCTTCAAAAATTATTTGTTGGATTAAATGTGGATCGTAAACCTGAAGAAATAATTTCAGGAACTAACCTGAAATTTGAAAAATTTTCCAGAAAACAGGAAGATACCGGAGAACCGATTACAATGTACTATTCAAAATATGACAAAAATGTCATGATCAAATCAAAGATATTGGAAGCAGAAGTTTGGGTAGAGCAAAGAGATTACGAAAAGAAGCTTGGTCGGCACACCATTTCTCAAAAAATAGCGCTTCCAAATTATGAATCTGTAATTGTTGAGTATAATAATATTTACAATAAATTTGAAGCCTATGCTTCAAATATTATGAGTGAATCTCCTGAAAATGAAAATGAGAATGAAAGTGAAGGGAAGGAAATTAATACTACATTAACCATTAAAGATGATGTTGCAGTAAGATATTTTAGTTTGTCCTATCTTATTCCCAAAAAGGAAGATCGGAATAAAGTACAATATTTATTTATTAGCTATCGTTACAGAAGATATTAATTGTTTATTCTTTTGTCAATCCTGTTAAAACTGTAACAAAAACTACACTATTTTTACTAATATTAAAAAGTAAACTATGTTTAAAAGGTTTCTGAAGCTCGAGTGGAAGAGTTTTTTCAGAGGTTCGTCGGTCGGGATTAATCTGGCGATGAAGATTTTCAGGATTATTGGGATTTGTTTCTTTGTTTTGTGGCTCGCAATGATGTCTTTCATTGCTTATTTCTTTGCACAGGAAGAAATGGATGAAGATCCATTAAAAGTAATTTCACGTTTTCTGATAATTGGCTGGCTGATAGATTTGGTTTTCAAATATATGGTTCAGCAGATTCCTACGCAGAATATCAAACCTTTTCTTACTCAGAATATTCCTAAAAAAATTGTTGTCAATTATACTTTAATTAAAACTTTTCTTACGCCGCTGAGTTGGTTTAATTCTATTTTTTTGGTTACTTTTTGTGGAATCTTAGCTTTCAACGGTTACGGATTTGTCGGAATTTTCACTTGGTTTATCGGAGTTTCTTCTCTGTTTTATCTGAATAATTTTCTCAATCTTTTATTTAATGATAAAGAAAATGTGGCGATCGGTGTTGGAATTTTGATTGCAGTTTTTGCGGCTTTAAATTATTACGAAATTGTCCCTGTTTTATCTTACTCAGAAAAGATTTTTTATAATTTGTACGAACGACCTTATTTTGCGGTAGTTCCTGCTATGCTTTTCCTTGGTCTGTGGAAAATTACCTTCAATTACATCCGAAAAGGTTTTTATCTTGATGAAGGTCTTGAAGCTAAAAAAGAAATCGGAAAAACCGAAAACATCGCTTTCCTTAATAAATACGGAGCTATCGGAACATTTATCAACAATGACATCAAAATGCTGAAGCGAAATAAGGTAACCAAAGGTGTTGTAATAGGCAGTTTCCTTTTTGTGTTTTACGGCTTGCTGATGTTTTCAAATAAATACTACCAGACACCTGCAGCATTAATGTTTATGGGGCTTTTTGTAACCGGAGGCTTTCAGTTTACTTTCGGTGGAAGAGTTCCCGCTTTCGACAGTGCCTATTATCCTCTGATGATGACGCTCAACGTGCCGTACAAAGAATATATTAAAGCCAAATGGTGGCTTATGAATATTGTAACAGTCTTTTCTATTGTCTTGGCCTTATTCTACGTATACTTCGGTTGGGATGTCTACCTTGCATTTTTTGCGGCGGGAATCTACAATATCGGTGTCAACTCACAGTTTACCCTCTTGTCGGGCGCTTATAATAAAAACCTCATCGATTTAAATTCAAAAGAAAAGAGAGTTGGGCAAAAAAATACATTCACCTTTAAAACGATTATTCTGATGGTGCCCAAAATGCTTTTGCCAATGGCTGTTTACGGGATTTTCTTCTACTTCTTCGGAATTACTGCAGCGGTAACCAGCATCGCAGTTTTGGGTCTTTTAGGATTTATTTTCCGCGAAAAAATCTTCGATATCATTATTAAAGTCTATAAAACCGAGAAATACAGTACGATTGAGGCTTTTAAAAAAGATTAAGTTGAAAGAACCAAGTAGAAAGAGCCAAGTAACAAGTACAAAGACTCAAGTAAAGTAATTCGGGTTCAAACTGGAAAGCTCACGTTATAACCGTCAAGATCGAAAGTCGTGTTATTAGCAAAACCAAACACCCATCATCCCACATCCATCACCCAACAAAATAAAGAAAATGATTACAATTCAAAACCTCACGAAAACCTACGGCACTGCAACCGTTCTCAATATAGAAAATTTGGAAATTACAAAAGGCGAAACTTTCGGCTTGGTCGGAAACAACGGTGCGGGAAAAACCACGCTTTTCAGTTTAATGCTTGATTTGATCCAGCCTACAACGGGTTATGTAAGTGTTGAAGATGTTAAAGTAAATGAATCTGAAGCATGGAAAAATAAAGTTTCAGCTTTCATCGACGAAACTTTTCTTATTGGATACCTTACGCCTGAAGAATATTTTTATTTTATCGGAGAATTAAGAGGTCAAAATAAAGCTTCTGTAGATGAGTTTATAAAGCAGTTTCATGATTTGTTTAACGGAGAAATCGTCAATGCAGGAAAATACGTAAGAGATCTATCCAAAGGAAATCAGAAAAAGGTAGGAATTGTTGGAGCATTAATTGGAAAGCCTGAAATTATTATTCTGGATGAGCCTTTTGCCAATCTCGATCCTTCCACACAGATCAAACTGAAAAATATGATTCGTGATTTTGCAAAAGAAAATGGGGTGACGTTTTTAATTTCAAGTCATGATCTTGCCCACACAACCGAGGTTTGCAACAGAATTGTGGTTGTGAATAAAGGCGAAGTCGTACGTGATATCCAAACCACGCCCGAAACTTTACGCGACCTTGAAAAGTATTTTGAAGATCAGGTCAACTCAGGAAAGCAGGAAGTGATTTCTGAAGAGCCTGTAGTGACAAAGGATTTGCCAACAGAAAATACAAGCGGGACGTTTTGATTAAATCTAAAGGATAATCGACGGTAAAATTACAGGCCTTGAAGGGGCGACAACATTAGCATCGGGTGCAGCCCGATATTTTACATTTGACATTATCACAAAGCCCTGAAAGGGCAACATCATTAGAATCGCATCCGATTAATGTTTTTTAAAGTAATTAAATAAAATACAACATTCATTTTCAGTAGCTTACGAAAAATGTAGATAAAATTTGAAAAAATCTGTAACCATTTTAAACTTTTGCTGTCTTTAGTATATAAACAGAATAAACCATGAAGCTTTTGTTTGGAAATAAAAAAGATGATTTGCTGAGCCGCCTCAAAAGGCAGGATCCGGCTGCGCAGAAAATCTTTTATGATCAGAGTGTAAAGAAATTTCTGAGTGTGGCAAAAAGCTACG
Source organism: Chryseobacterium foetidum (assembly GCF_025457425.1). Classification (NCBI taxonomy): domain Bacteria; kingdom Pseudomonadati; phylum Bacteroidota; class Flavobacteriia; order Flavobacteriales; family Weeksellaceae; genus Chryseobacterium; species Chryseobacterium foetidum. The sequence continues at coordinate 1,932,056 of NZ_JAMXIA010000001.1, read as the reverse complement.
TCAGCGATATCTATCAGGCGGAAGATTGCGTGATCAAAGCATTCTGCAAAATTTTTAAACACATCGAAAGCTTCCGTGGTGAAGGAAACTTCGAAGGTTGGGCGAGAAAAATTGTGGTCAACGAATGCCTCAATTTCATTAAAAGCCGCAAAACGGTTTTTTACCTCGACGACGTTCATGCTTCTGTTCTGGAAGATTTGCAGGAAGAGACTTTTGATTTTGACTTTAATGCTCAGGAACTTTTAGATCAGCTTCCGGATGCGTACAGAATGGTTTTCAACCTTTATGTGATTGAAGATTATTCGCATCAGGAAATTGCAGATACACTGAATATTTCACTGGCAGTGAGCAAAACCCAACTCTTCAGAGCAAAAGAAAAATTAAGAAAGATTTACTTTCAACAACAAAAACAACTGAAAAATGAACTCGTTTAATAATAATTTTGAAAAACAATTCAAAAAACAAATCGACGAAAGAGAGCTTACTCCTTCAAGAGATTTGTGGGCAGAAATTCAGGCTCAGACTGAAAATTCTGTTTCCGGAAAATCTAAATTGAACTGGGTTTATCTGGCTGCGTGTTTTGTTGTAATCTTTGGTTTGGGAGCGGTTTTATTTTTTAATAATGATGCAGATCCAAAATCACAACTGGCTGATACGGTAAATATACCTTCTCAAAAACAGGATAATCCGGTAGAATCAGAGGAAATTAATTCAAATGAAATTATTTCTGAAAAAGAAGAAGAAAAATTGGCTGAGACTAAAAATATTCCTTCGCAGGAAAAAACAGTGCAGGAAATTCAGACTCAAAGCAATCTGCCACTTATCAAAGAAAATCCTTCGGAAGTTGCTTCTCAAATCATTATTCAGAATCAGCCTGCGAAAATCATGGCAAAATCCGATTCTGTACAGGTGAAAAAGAAAAAGAAATTCGTTGATTCTTCAACCTTACTTTTCTCAATCGAGCATAAAGATGTTATCGAAAAATCCAAAGACGGCAGCAATGTCGCAACCATCGATCTGAACAATAAATAATTCAATTTTAAACTAAAAAATAATAATATCATGATTAAGAAATTTATCATCACAGGAATGTTGTGCCTTGTTGCAACGACGGTTAGTGCACAGAAAAAAGCGTTGGGAATCAACCTTCAGTCTAAAGAAGACACCACTGTAAGCCCGATTGTTAAAGAGAAAGTAGAAGAATACGCAGTAAAGATCAACGCAATTATTCAGGAAGAAAAGAAGCTGATGGAAAGCGAATTATTAGTTCTTCAGGCAAAAAATTTAGATAAAGCTGAATTCGACAGACAGAAAGCGCAAATTGCCGACAGCTATTCGGATAAAATAGATACAAAAATTGAAGCTTTGGGTTTTGATTTGGATCAGGTCATCCAAAAGCAGGTGAGATATTCTCTTTTAAATTCTGACGTAACCTCAAACGAAGAATTAAAATCACAATTGCTCAAAAAATACCGTCCGACAAAAAACCTTGAAGGCTATTTTGCTTACGGAATCATGACGCTGACGAATGATAAACCGGATAATGATTTAGATAAAAATTTAGGCTACGCCAACAATCTGGAGTTTGGTTTAAAATTCAATTACCAGTTCAGCAGAACGAGCCCTTGGGGATTGATTTCAGGTCTGGGGTTTTCATGGAGAACAGTTCGTCCGGACAATAATATGATTTTTGCGAAACAAAACAGCGATGTGATGTTGGCAAAATATGAAGGAAGTTTAGATAAGTCTAAATTAAGAACAGGTTATTTGATGGTTCCTTTCGGATTTCAGTATAATTTTTCTAAAATTAAAAATGCCGGAATGGATGTTCAGTACAGACCTTATTCAGACGGTTTGAGAATGACTGCGAACGTTTATGGCGGTGTAAGAATGTCAACTAATAATATCGTTAAAGGAGATTCTCAAAGTTTCAGAGACCGTTCCAATTATCAGGTCAATCCATTTGTTTATGGCGCTCAGTTCACGGTTTCTTATGATAACTTAAGTGTTTTCGTTAAAAGAGATTTCAGCAATTTCTTCAAAGATTCTTATTTTGAAAACGACAAAGCTTTGGTTTTCGGAATTGCTTTAGGTTGGTAAGATTTTTCACATTTATATTTAACAGAAAACTCCGTAGAAATTTATTTTCCACGGAGTTTTTATCAATTATTTAAATTTTTATCTCCCACAGATTTCACAGATTTGCACAGAGGTGTAGGTAGAAAAATCTATTGAATATTTGAATATATAATGCTTTCATCTCACGCAGATTATGCAAATTGAGCAGATCTAAAATCTGTGAAAATCTGTGCGATCTGTGGGCAATATTCCATGTAATTCGTGAGCGATATTCTATTTCAAACTTCCCACCATATCCTCAGGTTTTACCCACTCATCAAACTGTTCAGAAGTGACAAAACCAAGGTTAATTGCTTCTTCTTTTAAAGTCGTTCCGTTTTTGTGAGCGGTTTTTGCAATTTTTGCAGCATTTTCATAACCGATATGCGTGTTCAAAGCCGTGACCAGCATCAAAGATTTATCAACTAACTCTTTAATTCTCTCATGATTCGGTTCAATGCCAACAGCACAATGATCATTAAATGAAATGCAGGCATCAGCAATCAGTTGTGCGGACTGTAAGAAATTGTAAGCCATGACCGGTTTGAAAACATTCAGTTCATAATTCCCTTGAGTTCCCGCAAAAGAAATTGTGGTGTCATTACCTAAAACCTGAGCACAAACCATCGTTAAAGCTTCATTCTGTGTAGGATTTACTTTTCCAGGCATAATCGAAGAACCAGGCTCGTTTTCCGGAATATGAATTTCACCAATTCCTGAACGTGGTCCCGAAGCCATTAACCTGATATCCTGAGCAATCTTGTATAAAGAAACCGCCAATTGCTTCAACGCGCCGTGAGATTCTACGATTGCATCATGAGCAGCCAAAGCTTCAAATTTATTTTCTGCCGTTACAAAAGGGAGATTGGTGAATTTTGCAATATATTCAGCTACTTTCACATCATAGCCTTGGGGTGTATTTAAACCTGTTCCCACAGCTGTTCCGCCCAAAGCCAACTCAGAAAGATGGGGTAATGTGTTTTTTAAAGCTTTAATTCCGTAGTTCAACTGGGCAACATATCCTGAAAACTCCTGACCTAAAGTCAGTGGCGTAGCATCCATCAAATGCGTTCTCCCGATTTTTACAATGTCTTTAAACTGAACTGCTTTTTCGTTCAACGTATTTTTTAGTTTCTCAACTGCAGGAATTGTAACTTCAACTACTTTTTTGTAAGCAGCGATGTGCATCGCGGTTGGATAGGTGTCGTTGGACGACTGAGATTTATTCACATCGTCATTAGGGTGAACTTCAGTTTTGTCGCCTAAGTTTCCGCCAGCATTAAAGTGAGAACGGTTGGCAATCACTTCATTCACATTCATATTTGACTGTGTTCCCGAGCCTGTTTGCCAGATGACCAAAGGAAACTGATCATTCAATTTGCCCTCTAAAATTTCGTCGCAAACCTTGCCGATCATATCTCTTTTTTCTGCGGGAAGAACTCCCAAGTCGGTGTTCGTAAATGCCGCAGCTTTTTTTAAATAAGCAAATGCTTCGATAATTTCATGAGGCATTGAACCTTCGGGGCCGATTTTGAAATTGTTTCTTGAACGTTCTGTCTGTGCGCCCCAAAATTTGTCTGCAGGAACCTGCACTTCACCCATGGTGTCTTTTTCTATTCTGTAATTCATTGTGATTGAAAAATTTAGTTAACTACAAAAGGCTAGTGCTTTAATTTAAAGATGTAATAATAAAATTTAAAGTTCGCAAAGTAAAAATCTTAGATTTTTAAAACTATTGTGATCTTATACAAGATCTTTATTAAACTTAAATAAACAGCATCAAAAACTTTTGTGACTTTAAAGTTTCTATAAAGTTAAACAATGTAAAACAACCCCGCAATTTATAATCATTATAAATACGTATCTAAATCATTGATTTTACTCATGCTTTTTTCACGATGTTTTATTTTTGCACCGAAAATAGAAAGTAAATGGATTTTAGATATCAGGATCCGTATCCAATTTTGAAAGATGATACGGTTTATAAAAAATTGACTTCAGACTATGTGAAAGTGGAGCAGCATGGCGAAAGAGAAATTTTAACCATCGACCCGAAAGGTCTGGAACTTCTTGCTGAAGAAGCTATGGCAGATGTTTCTTTCATGCTTCGTTCTTCACATTTGGAAAGTTTAAGAAGAATTATTGATGATCCTGAAGCAACCGATAACGACAGATTTGTTGCTTACAACTTACTTCAAAATGCAGCAGTTGCTGTGGAAGGTGCTTTACCTTCTTGCCAAGATACCGGAACGGCGATCGTGATGGGAAAAAAAGGTGAAAATGTGTACACTGGCGTTGAAGACGGCGAATATTTAAGCAAAGGAATTTACAATACTTACCAAAAAAGAAACCTAAGATATTCTCAGGTTGTTCCTCTAACGATGTTTGATGAGAAAAATTCAGGTTCCAATCTTCCGGCGCAGATTGATATCTATGCTAAAAAAGGAAATTACTACGAATTTTTATTCCTGACGAAAGGTGGAGGTTCTGCCAACAAAACTTTCCTTTATCAGAAAACGAAATCTTTATTGAACGAAAAGTCTTTGGAAGCTTTTGTGAAAGAAAGAATTTCAGATTTGGGAACAGCTGCCTGCCCGCCTTATCACCTGGCTTTGGTAATTGGTGGAACTTCAGCTGAAGCGAATTTGGCTGCAGTGAAAAAAGCTTCTGCAAAATATTATGACAATCTTCCGACAGAAGGAAATGAGGCCGGACAGGCATTCAGAGATTTGGAGTGGGAAGCAAAAGTTCAGAAAATCTGTCAGGAAAGTGCTATTGGTGCTCAGTTTGGCGGAAAATATTTAACGCACGACGTGAGAGTAATCAGATTGCCTCGTCACGCAGCTTCTTGTCCGGTAGGAATGGGAGTTTCCTGTTCAGCAGACAGAAATATCAAAGGGAAAATTACCAAAGACGGAATTTTCTTAGAGCAATTGGAGCAGGATCCGAAAAGATTTTTACCTGCAACGCCGCCACATTTGGAAGAAGCCGTAGAAATCGATCTGAACAAGCCAATGCCTGAAATTTTAGCTGAACTTTCAAAATATCCTATCAAAACAAGATTAAAATTAAACGGAACTTTAATTGTTGCCAGAGATATTGCTCATGCAAAAATCAAAGAATTATTGGATGCAGGAAAGCCGATGCCTGAATACTTCAAAAACCACCCAATTTACTACGCGGGTCCTGCGAAAACACCGGAAGGAATGGCTTCAGGAAGTTTCGGACCGACAACTGCGGGAAGAATGGATGTTTACGTAGACGAATTCCAGAGTCACGGAGGAAGTATGGTGATGTTGGCAAAAGGAAACAGAACTGCTGATGTAACCAATGCTTGTAATAAATACGGCGGTTTCTACATCGGTTCAATCGGCGGACCGGCTGCAATTTTGGCGAAAGACAATATTTTGTCTGTTGAGGTTGTTGATTTCCCGGAATTAGGAATGGAAGCAGTAAGAAAAATTGAGGTGAAAGACTTCCCTGCGTTCATCATAACTGACGATAAAGGCAATGACTTCTTCGCAGATTTGGCACATTAATTAGTTTAAATTTAAAATAAATAGCAAAAATCAGCTTTCATGTTTTGCCTAAGAGGTAAAAATGTTCTATTTTTGCGTAAATCTTTAAGAAAAGAATCATGATGTTATCAGCATTTTGGCCGTTTTACCAATTCATCTGGACAGTTTACTTCGTTTGTATGTTGCTTGTCGGGTTTTGGTGTATTATAATGTTTTTCGGTTTTATTATTCCCCTTTGGTTAACTGAAGGTTTGAAAGAATATTTCGGAAAAGTAAAGCCTTTCGACCCTGAGAAAATCAGAAGCAAAATGCTTTATGAGCAGGAAGGTGTAGAAGTTGTTTACAACTCACCTAAAGGTCACGGTCCTTTTGTTCACGATAGCCACGGAAGTCACGGACATCATTAATTGATTGTCAGTTCTTTTTCCCCTGAATTCGGAGAAAGGACTATCAAAGCAAAACAACATATATTTAAAACCACTGTTTTTTACGGTGGTTTTTCTTTTTATTTAAATATTCCTCAGTTTATCAGGTGAAATTCCATATTTCTTTTTAAATGCACGGCTGAAATTGGGTACGTACTCATAGCCGCATTCCGATGCTATTTCTTTAATGAGAAATTCTCTGTTAACAATCATTTTTCTGGCTTTCAACATTCTGAGTTCATTGATGTATTCTGAAATTGTAAGTTTATATTCAGATTTAAATTCAGACCTTATTTTAGTTTCATTTAAACCCAATTGTAGTGCAATATCAAGTGTGCTGATCTGCTGTGCGTAATATTTATCAATAAAACTTTTTGTTATCTGAGCAGTATTTTCAGTAGTAGGAATGTTTTTATATTCGCTGAATTGCTCAAAAATAAGCATGAGAAGTTTTATAATTTTGGCTTCAATTAAGAGTTTCTGTAAAACCCCTTTCTTAGAACTTTCTGTGATTTCCTTAATAATCATGTGCATTTCAACAGTGATTTTTGGAGGTTCTGAATGATTTAATAATATAAACTGATTTTTAATCATCCTGTCCAAAATACTTTTGTTTTCTTTACTTTCTTGAGGATCCAAAAGATTTGAAATATAGGAATATTCAAACTGAATATGTAGAAATTCCATTGCAGAACTGCTTGTTGAAATCAGTTTCGCGGTTTTTTTAGAGAAACTGTAATGAAGAATATAAGAATTTTTTTTAATCGAAATTTCAGAATGAATATCATCTGCTTCAAGACTTATATTGGAGCTCAGAAAAAACACAAGATTGAAGCAGTTTTCGGTTTCGATTTGGTATTCATTATCTAATCCACCAATGTTTACGGAGATGTTTTCGTTTTTGAAAAAAGGTAGATTAGTTTCTGATGGCATTTTCTTTTCTGTGAAATCTACCACAAATTTAATTAGAATAATTAAAAATAATAAAAATTAAAATATGAGTTTTGTTATGAATTTTTGGATTAAAATTTTGTTTAAATTTGATTAAAATGATCAATCATGAAAATCGTAAAATTTATTATCTGCCTGCTTTTCGGGCTTATGTTTGTCAACGCCGGCTTAGACAAGTTCCTACACTACATGCCGATGCCGGAAATCACTCCGGAACAGATGAAGATTTTTGATGCGTTCAACAAATTGCACTGGCTGATGCCTTTGGTAGGAGCAGTAGAAATTATTGGCGGATTACTGTTCATCTTCCCAAAAACACGGGCTTTGGGTGCTATTGTGATCTTTCCGGTAATGGTCGGAATTATTCTTCACGTTTTCACTATCGACAAATCAACGACAGGAATGTCAATTGCCGGAGTTTTGTTTTTAATCAATCTTTGGATGATTGCTGATAACAAAGAGAAATATAAAGCTTTGCTGAAATAGGAATGTGAATTGTGAATTGTGAATTCGCTTGGCTCGTCAATATTTAATTCACTTGCGAGCAAAACTCACAATTCACTATTGACCTTTACACAAATGCGCTGAAACCTGTAATTGAACGGCCCACAATCAGTGAGTTGATTTCTTTTGTTCCTTCGTAAGAATAGATCGCTTCTGCGTCTGCTACGAATCTTGCGACATCGTATTCAAGCAGAATTCCGTTTCCGCCCATCACTTCACGAGCTCTGGAAACGACATCTCTTGTTCTTAATGTACAGAAAACTTTTGCGAGGGAAGCGTGCTCATCTTTTAAAGTACCTTCATCCTGCATTTCAGAAAGCCTGAAAACCATCGTCTGCATAGCGGTAAGGTTAGAAAGCATCTCCACCAGATGTCCCTGAATCATTTGGAATGAAGCAATAGGTTTTCCGAACTGTTCTCTGGTTCTTGTATAGTCCAAAGCACTTTCGTAAGCACCTCTTGCACATCCTGTCGCCATCCAGGCAACGCCGGCTCGTGTCATTCTCAAAACTTTTGCGGTGTCTTTGAACGAATTGGCATTCTGTAAACGGTTTTCTTCAGTGACAACACAATCTTTCAATGTAATCAAACCATTTTGAACAATTCTCAAAGCCATTTTTCCTCTTATTTTTTCGACCGAGTAACCTGGATTATCTTTTTCTACAATAAAACCTTTCACCTCACCGTCATCTAAATCTCTGGCCCAAATAATAATGATGTCTGCAAAAGTGGCGTTCCCGATCCATTTTTTCTGTCCGTTTAAAATCCAGCCTTCCGGAGTTTTCTTGCAGGTAACTGTTAAACCACCCGCCGCTCCGGAACCTACTTCAGGTTCAGTCAAGCCAAACGCTCCGATTTTTTCAAATTTCTGCATTTGAGGAAGCCATTTCTGTTTCTGCTCTTCCGAACCGCAAATATAAATTGAGCCCATCGAAAGACCAGACTGCACTCCAAAGAATGTGGCGATCGAAGCATCAATTCTTGCCATTTCCATCGCGATGACACCTTCCATTAAAAACGGCATTCCTTTACATCCGTAGCCTTCGTAGGTTACGCCGCAGATATCAAGTTTCTGAAATTTTGGAATCAATTCGTGCGGAAATTCGTCCCGAAGCCAGTAATGATTCACTAAAGGTTTGACTTCTTTTTCCATAAAATCTCTCACTTTCTGCTGAACTTCGCGCTGTTCGGGAGTTAATGTATGGTAAACGTCGTAGAAATCGCCATTGATGGGAGGAAGCTCTCTGGTTTTTTTATTCGGGTCAAGCATTTTCATCATTCCGCTGAGCTGTTTGTCATCCAGTTTGGAAAAATTTTCCATGAGTTTTGGAAGATTTACTTTTTGTGAAATTTCGCTGAGCTGGTCAAAATCAATCGATTTAAACAATTCTATGGCGTTTCTGATTTTGGAAAAAGTTTTAGACATATTGATTTCTGTTTTGATTTGTAAAATTTAAGCAAAAATCAATCCGAAATACCACACAGAAGAGATGTAGTGTTTTACAAATTATTGATTATCAAAATTTTAGATTAAATATTTATTTACAAAGTTTTTACTCAGGTTTTTCAAACATTACAAAGGTTTCTGCCCCAACTTTGAAATAAGCAATCCGGCAACGTATAGCACTTCGAAATCATTACGGTTTGTTTTATTTAAATAGAAAAAGTAATACTTCATGCAGCTAACATCAAAAAATATAGAATATGAAAACGACTTACATTAAATTAAGCTTCGCAACTGCCCTTTTACTGGGAATTTATTCATGCAAAAAAGGAGAAGCAACGGTAAGTGACTATGAAGTTTCCGCAAATGCAGATTCTGCTGCTATTGCTAAAGATATTTCCTCTGTAGCAACCATGAAAGTGAAAGACAAACAGTTCATCAAAACTGCTGAAGTCAACATGGAAGTTAAAGATGTTTATGAAGCCACAACCTCAATGGAAAAATCGGTTCAGGAACTTGGCGGATTCGTTACGCACAGCAATCTTCAGAGCAATGTGGTTTCTGAAGAGACTTTTAACACCTCAAACGAAGAGGCTATGCTGGTAAAAAAATACCAGACCGAAAACAAAATGCAGGTTCGCGTGCCTACAGAAAATCTGGGTGAATTTTTGACTTTAATCAACAACAAAAAACTGTTCCTTAATTCAAGAATAATCAATGCAGAAGACGTGACCGCCAACATAAAATATGCGGAAATGGAAGGCAAAAGAATCAAGAAAACAGAAGAAAATATTTCAAAACTCAAGGCAAATAAAGACAAGGTTACTTTAGATAACGAAAATATGTCCGACGGAAATCTGCAGCAGCTCGCTAACATGGATGTTTCGGATAATTTGAAGTACAGCACAGTTGATATTTACATCAAAGAACCTAAACTTCGCATCGCAGAAATCGTAGTGACCAACACAAAGAGCATCGACAATAAATATAAATTTAATTTCCTTTATGATGTGAAAAATGCTTTTGTAGAAGGCTTTTATCTGATTCAAAAACTGTTGGTGGGGCTTGTAACCATTTGGCCAATTATATTAATTGCAGGAATCGGATTTTACTTTTACCGAAAAAACAAATCTAACAATAGAATTCAGCAGACAAAAGAACATAATTCGGCATCCTAACCTTTAGGTTATCAACATAGATTTTTCTGAGCCTTCGCATTTGCGGAGGTTTTTTTGTTTTAAAACTTTCGTTTCAGGATTTCGGGTTTTGTTTTGTGAAGGTGAAGAATCAATTCACCAAAAAGCGTGTTGGCCCATGCAAACCACGATCTCGTAAAATCTTTTGGATTGTCTACATCGAAAGATTCGTGGATAAATCCGGTTCCTGCGTGAGTGGCTTTCAGCATTTTTAAAACTGAAATGATTTCTTCGTCATCATCAGTTGTCAAAGCCTGCATAATCAAACCCAAAGGCCAGATTTTGTGTTCGCCAATGTGCGGACCGCCAATTCCTTTCGCAAATTTCCCTTCACTGAACCACGGATTGGCTACGCTTAAAGAAAATTTCCTCGTATTTCTATAAACCTCGTCATCTTTTGAAGCATAACCCAAATAAGGAATTGATAAAAGATTCGGAACATTCGCATCATCCATAAACAGAGCATTTCCGAAGCCGTCGATTTCTAAAGCATAAATTTTTCCTGCGGTGGGATGGTTTAAAACCGCATATTTCTGAATGGCTTCATCTACTTCCTTTGCTAAATTTTTAAATTGAATGGAAGAATTTTCATCCTTTAATATCTTAGAGAAAATCTCTGCCGTCTCCCTTAGAGAAACCACCGCAAACATATTTGATGAAACCAAAAACGGATAAAAAACAGCATCGTCCGAAGGTCGGACCATTGAATGTATCAGACCGATTTTCTTTGTCGGATTTCCGTAGCCACCTGCAAATTGTGTATCTAAAGGATTTCCATTCACCCGCTGAAATTTATATGGTCCTTTCGAATCTTTTCTTTGCTGTTCTTTAAATGTTTTCAGAATTAAAAGCATTGCTTTTTTCCATTCATCATCAAAAACAGATGAATCGCCCGTCGTTTTCCAGTAATTGTAAGAAAGTCGGATCACATAACAGAGAGAGTCGACTTCCCATTTCCGCTCGTGAATTCCGGCTTTCATTTCCGTTAAATCATCTTTCCATTCGCTGATCTTACTTGCATCATCAAAAAATGCATTAGCGTAAGGATCCAGCAGAACACATTCAATCTGTTTATTAATAACACCTTTCAATAAATTTTTGAGTTTTTCATCCTCATTAGCTAAACTTAAATAGGGATAAACCTGCGCCGAAGAATCCCGAAGCCACATCGCATCGATGTCTCCGGTGATCACATATGTAAAAGGTCTATTTTTTTTCTGATAAAATTTTACCGTTGTATCTAAAGTGTTAGGGAAGCAATTCTCAAACATCCAAGACAATTCAGGATCAGCGATAGATTTTTTGATGGTTTTAATTGTGTTTTCAACGGTAGTTGATGTGAACTTTCTTTCACTTACTTTTGGTCTTTTCGATATAAAATCGTTATCAAATAAAAAAGTTGCAGAATTTGGTATTGCAAATAAGCCTAATCCGAGAGATGATTTTTTGATGAATGTTCTTCTGCTTAGCATTATGAGTCAATTAAAGTTATCATTTTCAAATCTAACATTTTTTATTCAATCAACACTTTTAAAATCTATCATAAGCAACTGATTTCACATCTTATTACAAAACTTAAGGACTGATTTTTAATCCACAATAAACATCATTGCCCGAAATTCCGTAAATTTGCAAATCAAAATTTATCAGAAAGAATTTAAAGGAATTTTCTTCGCAAAATCATTTAAATTTAATTTTAAACTTACACTATGCTATCTAAAATAAATCCTACACAAACCAACAGCTGGATATCTCTTGATGAACATTTTGGCGATAACGACTTCGAGTTGAGAAGTCTTTTTCAGTACAATTCGAACCGTTTTGAAGAGTTTTCTATCAAAAAGGAAAATTATATTTTCGATTACTCTAAAAATCTAATTGATTCAAGAACGAAAGAATTATTATTAAATCTTGCGGTAGAATGTCAGTTGCGTGATGCTATTAACAAGATGTTTTCGGGTGACAGAATCAACGAAACAGAAGGTAGAGCGGTTCTTCACACGGCTTTGAGGGATTTTTCGGATAAAGAAATTTTGGTAGACGGGGAAAATATTAAACCTCAAATCAAAAGAGTTTTGGATCACATGAAATCTTTTTCTGAAAACGTAATTTCAGGAAATCACAAAGGTTTCAGCGGAAAAGAAATTACCGATGTGGTAAATATCGGAATTGGTGGTTCAGATTTGGGGCCCGTGATGGTAGTTTCGGCTTTGAAGCATTTTAAAACAAGATTAAACGTTCATTTTGTTTCGAATGTAGACGGAAATCATATCGCTGAAGTAGTAAAAAACTTAAATCCTGAAACAACTTTATTCATCATTGCTTCAAAAACATTTACGACGCAGGAGACAATGACGAATGCTAATTCTGCTAAAGACTGGTTTTTAAAAGCTGGAAAACAGGAAGATGTAGCAAAGCATTTTGTGGCTTTATCAACTAACGTTCAGTCAGTTAAAGACTTTGGAATTGCAGAAGAAAACATCTTCGAATTCTGGGATTGGGTTGGCGGAAGATATTCTCTGTGGAGTGCTATTGGTTTAAGCATTGTACTTGCCGTAGGATATGACAATTTTGAGCAATTATTAAAGGGTGCTGAAAATACAGATCAGCATTTCCAGACAGCTGATTTTTCTGAAAACGTTCCTGTTTTAATGGGACTTTTAGGAATCTGGTACCGCAATTTTTATGCAGCAACCACTCATGCTATTTTGCCTTACTCACAATACCTTGACCGTTTTGCAGCCTATCTTCAGCAGGGAGATATGGAAAGCAACGGAAAATGTGTTGACAGAAACGGAGAATTTGTTGAGTATGAGACAGGTCCAATCATTTGGGGTGAGCCTGGAACAAATGGGCAGCATGCTTTCTATCAGCTGATTCATCAGGGAACAGAATTGATTCCTGCCGATTTTATTGCGTATGCGAAAAGTCCAAATGAAGTTTCTGATCATCAGGATAAATTATTAGCAAACTTTTTTGCCCAGACTGAAGCTTTGGCTTTTGGTAAAAATGAAGAAGAAGTTGAAGCAGAATTAAAAGCTTCAGGGAAATCTCAGGAAGAAATTGACTTCTTGTTAAATTATAAAGTCTTCCACGGAAATACCCCTACGAACTCATTATTAATTAAAGAATTAACCCCTTTTTCTTTGGGTCAGCTGATCGCATTGTATGAACATAAGATATTTGTACAAGGTGTCATTTGGAATATTTTCAGTTTTGATCAGTTTGGAGTGGAATTAGGGAAAGTTTTAGCGAATAAAATCTTACCTGAATTGGAAAATAGTGAAGCAATTAATTCTCACGACAGTTCTACGAATGGGTTGATTAATTATTATAAATCAAATAAATAAGTAGCTTTTGGCATCCAGCTTATTGCTATTGGCTTTAAATTCGGTGTGTTAATATTTTGAATTATAGCTATAACTGAACTATTACGGATTTTCATTAATTTTGAATAAAAATAAGATCATGAGTACAATTACAATACATCTTAAGGATAAAGAAGAGGAAACTCTAATTCAAAATCTTTTACAGAAAATGAAAATCAGTTTTGAGAAAGAGGAAGATGATTTTGATTTGACTGAGGAAATGATTGAAGCCATTGAGAGAGGCTTACAGCAAGATAAATCTACAGCTGTCGATGGCAGAGAGTCTTTGAAAAGAATCAGAGCTAAATATAGAATTTAGCTTTAAATTTCTCCCTATTGCAGAAGAAAATATTGAGGTTGCTACAGATTATTATGCTGGGATTTCAATGAAGGTTTTGAAAAGTTTTAATAAACAGTTAGATCTTTCCATCAGCAGAATTTTAATTAATCCATATTTTCAAAAACGATATAAAGATGTCACAGCTTTACCGTTGCGAAAATTTCCCTACATCATTTTCTATGAAGTCGACGAGACAGAAAAAATGATTTATATCCTTTCCGTTTTTTGCACCCATCAAAATCCGGAAAAATATCCTAAAATCTAATAAAAGTAAAAAATAAAAGTAAAAATGGCAGAAATTCTTGACGGATTAAAAGTTTCCAAAGAAATAAAAGCAGAAATAAAGGTTGAAGTAGAGAAAATTCTCGCAAGCAAAAGAAGAGCTCCGCATTTGGTGGCAATTTTAGTCGGGAACAACGGTGCGAGCAAAGCTTATGTAAACGCAAAAGTGAAAGATTGCGAGGAAGTTGGTTTTCAATCAAGTTTAATTAAATTTTCGAGCACAGTTTCAGAATCTGAATTGCTGGAGAAAATTGATGAGTTAAATAAATCCAAAGCGGTTGACGGTTTCATCGTTCAATTGCCATTGCCGGATCAGATCGATCAGGAAAAGATTATCAATGCAATTGACCCAAGAAAAGATGTTGATGGTTTCCACCCTACAAATTTCGGGAAAATGGCCTTGGAAATGGATACTTTTCTTCCTGCAACTCCATTCGGAATTTTAACTTTATTGGAAAGATACAATATCGAAACGAAAGGTAAAGACTGTGTAATCATCGGTAGAAGTAAGATAGTAGGAAGACCAATGAGTATTTTAATGGGAAGAAAAGATTTCCCTGGAAATTCTACGGTTACTTTGACGCACTCTTACACAAAAGACATCGAAGAATACACGAAAAAAGCAGACATAGTGATTACAGCTTTAGGCGACCCTCATTTTTTGAAAGGTGAAATGATCAAAGACGGAGCCGTAATCGTTGACGTGGGAATTACAAGAGTGGATGACGATTCTCCAAAAGGGTATTACCTGGCAGGTGACGTTGATTTTGACAGCTGTGCAGAAAAAGCAAGCTGGATCACGCCGGTTCCGGGAGGAGTCGGGCCAATGACAAGAGCAATGTTGATGAAAAACACCATCATTGCCTACAAAACTTCGGTTTACAACGATTAATTAATTAAACCTTGAAGGTTTCAAAAACCTTCAAGGTTTGGAATAGAAAAATGGATTTAGTAGAAGATATATTATTAAAAGAAGGTAAAATGCTCCCGGTGATGGAGCATTTTTACACTATTCAGGGGGAAGGTGCGCATACCGGAAAGGCGGCGTACTTCATCAGGCTGGGCGGTTGCGATGTCGGTTGCCATTGGTGTGATGTGAAAGAAAGCTGGGATCCTGCGCTTCACCCTTTAATGAATGCTGAGGAAATTGCAGAAACTGCTGCCAGCCACTGTAAAATTATTGTTTTGACAGGTGGCGAACCATTGATGTGGAATCTGGATGTGTTAACCGGAAAGCTTAAAGAATTGGGCTGCACCGTTCACATCGAAACTTCCGGAGCTTATCCCATGAGTGGACAATTGGATTGGATTACCCTTTCGCCAAAGAAAACCGGCCTTCCAAAAGAGGAGATTTATCAGAAAGCCCATGAATTGAAAGTGATTGTTTTCAATAATAATGATTTGAAATTTGCCGAGGAGCAGGCTGCGAAAGTTTCTGAAAACTGCAGATTATATCTTCAAAGCGAATGGAGCAAGCGTGAGGAAATCTATCCTAAAATCACAGGTTTTATTCTTGCAAATCCCCGTTGGCAGGCATCTGTTCAGACGCATAAATACTTGAATATCCCTTAAAAATCGTTATCTTAGCCGATAAGTTTTCAGTACGAGATGCAGAGAATACGGTACTCCAGATATTTAAAAATGATCATTGTTTTGCTAGACCTTTTGGTTCTGGCTTCGGTGTTCATTTTTTTTTATGTAAGCCGGAATTCAGAGCTGATTCACAATGCACACCTTTGGTATGAAAATTCTTTTCCGCTGTTGCTGCTTATTTCGTTTTGGCTACTTTTAAGCGGACGAACAAAAATTTACAATATTCCCCGAAATTTAACTTATACCTTATTTACAGAGCGAATTATTGCACAATTTATTCTATTTGTCATAGGTTTGGTTCTGATCCGGAAAGTGAGTGACAATCAGTTCTTTAGCAGTGAGTTGGCATGGCTTTCACTGTATTTGTTTGTCTTCGTAATGATTTCAAAATCAATAATTTATTTTGGGATTAAATATTTAAGGTCTCGTGGTGTAAACAACAGAAACATCATGTTTTTAGAAGAAAATGCATCAACTGAGGTCTTGAAAAACTTTTTGAAAGAAAGAAAAGATTTTGGATACAGGATTTTTGATTTTAAACCATCTTTAGTTCCTCATGAAATTACTTCATTTTGGAAAAAAAACGGAATTCATACAGTCTTTATTCCCACTCAAAACTCAATAGATAAGAAGACAGAAGAGGCTGTTTTTAAACTCGCCGAAGAAAATAAGGTGAATGTTACAATGGTACCTTCAATTTCTCAGAATGAGTTTTTTCTCTACGACCTCGAATACATCAAAACACAGCCTGTTTTAAAGCAGACAAAATATCCTTTAGACTATTTTTCAAATTTTATTCTCAAACGGATTTTCGATATTGTTTTTTCGGTCTTTGTTTTGCTATTCATCTGTTCGTGGATGTTTCCTCTAATAGCCATTTTAATTAAAATTTCCTCAAATGGTCCGGTTTTTTTTATCCAAAAGAGATATGGTTTTCATGAAGGGGTTTTTTGTTGCCTGAAATTCAGAACGATGGTGGTAAATGAAGATTCATCCACCAAAACGACTGAAAAGAATGACAAAAGAATTACAAAAATTGGAAAGTTTCTGAGAAAATCAAGCCTTGATGAGTTGCCTCAATTTATCAATGTTTTGAAAGGCGAGATGTCTGTAGTAGGGCCAAGGCCACACATGCTTGCGGTTGACAACCATTACAGGCAGAAAATTGGAAGATACAGTCTTCGGAGCATGGTCAATCCTGGAATTACAGGTCTTGCTCAGGTCAACGGTCTTCGTGGTGACGATGGAAATGTAGAAGTTGAAATGAATAAAAGAGTTTTGGCGGATGCTTTTTATGTGAGAAACTGGAGTTTTGTACTGGATCTTGTAATTATCCTGAAAACCGTTTTTCTCATTTTTACAGGAGATAAAAAAGCGGGTTGAAAACCCATTTGAAAGGTTAATATTTGAGATTTAATCTTCATTTCATGTTCAATTTATTTAAATAAAAATAGTATAATTTAGCAGAATGTTAAAAAAGTTTTTTACAGCCATAGGAGAATACATGATCCTGATCGGTAAATCTCTACAGAAGCCCCAGAAAATGAGGGTTTTCTGGAAGCTGTTTATGCGGGAAATTAATGATTTGGGTGTTAATTCGTTCGGGTTGGTTATCTTCACATCCATATTTGTGGGAGCGGTAGTTGCCATCCAGATGTTTAATAATTTTGATGCATCTTCATTCCCAATTCCTCCTGCGTTTGTTGGGTACGCTACCAAAGCTGTTTTGGTACTTGAGTTTGCACCTACGATTATCAGTTTGATTTTAGCCGGAAAAGTGGGGTCTTACATTGCGTCAACAATAGGAACCATGCGTGTTTCAGAACAGATTGATGCTTTAGATATTATGGGAGTTAATTCACCCAATTTTTTGATCCTACCTAAGATACTTGCCTGTCTGATTTTCAATCCTATTTTAATAGCGATAAGTATTGTTTTCGGTATTTTAGGAGGTTATATTGCCGGAATGATCACTGGTAGCTGGACAACCGCGGATTATATAAGCGGGATCCAGATGTATATGCCTAATCTTTTCATCTACTATGCTTTTGCCAAAACTATTGTTTTTGCTTTTGTGATTGCTTCAGTTCCTTCCTATTTCGGGTACAATGTGAAAGGTGGCTCACTGGAAGTGGGTAGAGCAAGTACACAGGCGGTAGTTTGGACGATGGTTTTCATCATTATTTCCGAATTGCTTTTAACACAATTAATATTAAGCTGATGATTGAGGTAAAAAATCTTAAAAAGAGTTTTGGTGATGTTGAAGTGCTAAAAGGAATTTCAACCACCTTCGAAAAAGGTAAAACTAACCTGATTATCGGGCAGAGCGGTTCGGGAAAAACCGTTTTTCTGAAAAGTTTACTGAATGTTTTCCAGCCATCATCAGGGGAAATTCTGTTTGATGGAAGAGATATCAACATTATGAACCGTGAAGAAAAGCAGCAACTCCGTTCAGAAATTGGAACATTATTTCAGGGCAGTGCACTTTTTGATTCGATGACAGTGGAAGAAAATATTATGTTTCCGCTGGATATGTTTACCAATCTTACTTTCAGAGAGAAAAAAAGAAGGGTTTTTGAGGTAATCGGAAGAGTGCATTTGGATAAAGCCAACAGAAAGTTTCCGTCTGAAATCTCAGGAGGAATGCAGAAACGTGTGGCGATTGCCAGGGCGATTGTAAACCATCCGAAATATCTGTTCTGTGATGAGCCGAATTCAGGATTAGATCCCTACACATCAAATGTTATTGACGATCTTTTGGTGGAAATTACGCAGGAGTACGACACCACAACCATTATCAACACCCACGATATGAACTCGGTAATGACGATAGGCCAAAAAATCGTTTATCTGAGATTGGGTATTAAAGAATGGGAAGGCGACAAAGATATCCTCATCACTGCGGGCAATAAAAATCTGATTGATTTCGTTTATTCATCAGAATTATTCAAAGAATTGAGGGAATATTTACTTGAAAATAATAAAACGATTGAAAATACAATCACTAATATTGACGAAAATGAAAAAAGTTCTTAGCATCGCTTTAATAGGAATTTCAATGGGAGCAACTGCACAGATTTCATTAGCCGGAAAGGCCAATTTAATCTTTCCGACAGGTTCGCCATCCTGGAAAAACATTTCAAATTCTGCCACCGCTGCGTTTGAAAACAAAGGAAGTAATAACGTTGGTTTCAACGTTGGTCTTTCTGTAAAAGTTGATTTACCCTTAGGATTTTTTGCAATGCCTGAGGTGTACTACACAACATTTAAAAACGAATTCACAGATCCTGTTTCGAACACCACTTTTGATGTGAAAAACAACAGATTGGATGTTCCGCTTTTGGTTGGACATAAAGTTTTAGGTAACACACTTGGAGTATTTATTGGCCCTGTAATGAGCTACAATCTCGCTAAGGAAGACACGTACAATGATTTTGTAGAAAATTCTAAAAACCAATTTACAGTAGGTTATCAGTTTGGTGCACAGGTAGAATTGAAGAGTCTTGTATTGAATGCAAAATATGAGGGTGCTTTAACGAAAGATCAAAGAGACTTTGTGAGAAGAGTAGGAGGTGCGGGAAATACAGAAACCATCCGTTATGACAACAGAGCTAATCTTTTCATGGTCGGTGTCGGATACAAATTCTAAATCAGATTCTGTCTTAATACAAAAAATCCTCAAATTAAATTTGAGGATTTCTGTTTTGTTCTCTGTTGAGCTCTGCTTCCCTTTGGGCAATTTGCTGGGCTTTAAGTTCCATTTCAGCTTTTTCCTGCTGAAGCTGTTTATATTCTTTTCGTCGTTGTTCTTCTTTAATTGCAGAACCTTTGCTTGAATAACCAACGATTCCTCCGATGATTAAACCAATTCCTACGCCACCCATGATTCCCATTACGTGAGGAAGACCAATTTCCTCTGTTGTGAAACCATCAGTTGTAAGGTAGAAAAGCAAAATTGCTATTGCTAAAAGTACGATTCCCGTTATCGATAGATTTTTCATAGTTTTAAATTTAAATAAGATTAAAAAAAAGCCTGATTTATAATGGAATCAGGCAATATTTTATATTTAAAGTCTTCCTCCAGCTGCTTTATAATATTCTAAAGCCTGAGGTAGATTTTTGTTTAAACCTGAAATTCTGGTCTCAGGATTCGGGTGTGTAGAAAGGAATTCCGGTTGTCTTGCTCCTGTAGAAGCCGATTCCATTCTCTGCCAGAAAGGGATTGACTGTCTTGGATCGTATCCGGCCATCGACATTAAATATAATCCCATCTGATCTGCTTCAGATTCCTGATTTCGCCCATATTTTAATAAAGCTACCTGCGATCCGATAGGGTAAGCCGCCTGAAATACTTTTGCCCATTGTGCATTGGATATTGAACCACCCAAGATCTGTCCGCCATATTGCGCAACCATAGACTGAGAAATTCTCTCGTTTCCGTGACCTGCAAGAGCGTGAGAAACTTCGTGTCCCATCACAACAGCTAAACCTGTCTCGTCTTTAGTAATTGGCAAAATTCCGGTATAAACTGCAACTTTTCCGCCAGGCATACACCATGCGTTAATCTGTTTGTCCTGAATTAAATTAAACTCCCATGCATAATTGGCCAGATCAGCCTGCCTGCCGATGTTTGCATAATATTTTTCTGCTGCATTCTTTATTTTATTCCCTACATTTACCACCCGGTTGGCGTCTGCCGTTCCTTTTACCACTTTTGATCCAGTAAGTGTAGTTTTGTATTCCTGAGATGCCATGGTAAGGATCTCAGAATTATTTGCAATCTGAAGTGAAGATCTGCCGGTAATTGGGTTGGTTGTACATGCTGCAGCAGTTAGTAAAGCTGCGCCTAACCCTAAAAAGAATTTAGTTTTCATTGTTTCGCGTGTTAATATTGGCTGTCTTACAATTTTTGTTCCAAACGGAAAACAAAATATTATATTAGCACAAAATTTGTTATGTATAATGCTAATCTTATTTAATTAAATTATGAAAAAATATATTGTATTTATTCTTATGTTCGGGTTTATCCTGAATTTCCAGAATATTTCAGCGCAGGAAATGTCACCGGCAGAAACAAATGCTCTGGTTAATTCTGATGAATTCAGCTTTCATGCAGAAAGAGCCAACCCAACCAATTATGATGTCATCAACATCGCCAACTCAATGCCGAATGCGCCTGCCGTACGAATGTTTCAGTTACAGGGTGACGGATATGGTTTCAGTATAAATAAGAACGAGCTCGAAGTCGTTTTGCCATATTTCGGAAGATCTTTTAACCCAAGCTATAATAATCCCGATGGTAATAGTTATAGATTTACTTCAAAAGACTTTACCATAGAAAAATCTCAGAAGAAAAAAGGAAAATGGATTTATAAAATCCAGCCGAAAGACGTTACGAATGTATCTGATATTTTCATTGAAATTTTTAAGAACGGAAAAGCTTTGGTTTCAATCAAAAGCAACGACAGACAGCCGATTTCTTACGACGGATATATTTCTAAAACAGAAATTCAGACTAAAAAAGATAAACTTTAATCTTCATTATTAAGGAATTTGTCAACAAATAATTTTGCTTCAGAACTTGGATTTGAAACCTGTTCTGAAGCATTTTTTTTGTGCTCAAAATAAGCTTCTTCAAACAGATTATTTTTTTTCAGCGAAGCTAAAATATATTCCTGAACCCAGTACTCAAAGCGTTTTTCTGACTGCTGTTTTCTTATCAGCTCAAATCTTCCGGATTTCTTTTTTAATGAAATGAAATCATCAATTTTATCAAAAACATCTTCCAGACCTTTATTATGTAAAGCTGAACCTAATAAAATCTGAACTTTCCAGTCCTTCTCCTTCGGTGGAATAAAATCCAAAGCACGTTTCAGTTCAAGTCTTGTGTTTTTAGCTTTCTGAAGGTTGTCGTCATCTACTTTATTAATGAAAATCACATCAGTCATCTCCATAATCCCTCTTTTGATTCCCTGAAGCTCGTCTCCGCCACCAATAATTTTTAAAAATAAAAAAACATCCGTAATGTCGGCTACTAAAGTTTCAGATTGCCCTACACCAACGGTTTCAATTAAAATATAGTCGTAACCCGCAGCTTCACAGATAAGCATTGTTTCAAACGTAGCATTGGCAACGCCTCCCAAAAATCCAGAACTCGGGGAAGGTCTGATGAAAGCGTTTTCTTCTTTAGTCAGTTCCTCCATTCTGGTTTTGTCGCCCAAAATACTTCCTTTGTTGATGGCAGAGCTTGGATCGATTGCCAAAACAGCCACTTTTTTACCTTTTGAAATTGCCAGAAGTCCAAAATTTTCTATAAAAGTTGATTTTCCTGCTCCCGGAACGCCTGTAATTCCTACACGAATGGATTTTCCAGTAAATGGCATAATCTGTTTCAGCAAATCTTCAGCCTGCTTTCTGTGTTCGGCTTTTTTGCTTTCAACCAAAGTAATAGCTTTGCCAATCAGGCGTTTGTTGCCTGAACGTACTCCCTCGAAAAGTTCCTGTGTAGAGATTTTCATCGATTCAAAAATATAAAAATTTAAAGGAAAAAGCGTTTAATGAAAGTCTTAATTTTAATGCTTCTAAATTAAGTTTTGAGAACACAAAATAAAATCTGAAACACTAATTTTGTTTATCAAACTTTTATAAAATGAAAAAACTCATAGGAACTTCTCTTTTAGCAGCATTGCTTTTCGCGTCGTGCACACCAAAAGCGGTTGTTGCAACAACTACAGCTCCTGCAGCAGCTACAAGTACTTCTGAACAACTGGCTCAAGGGAAAACAATTTTCGAAAATTCTTGCAAAAAATGTCACGGTCTGCCAAAACCAGATGATTTTACTTCTGTGGAGTGGGTAGGAATTATGAATTCCATGGCTCCTAAAGCAAGGTTGACAGACGAGCAACACCAATGGGTTTACGACTATATTGTTTCAGCAAAAACAAAATAATATTTTTAAAATTTAAATTAAATCTCTTTTATTATGGAAGAGATTTTTTTGTGGCTAAATATTTTCCCTTTTAACCAATTGTAACCTTTTTTGTTACATTATAGATTTTAGCAATAGCACAAATAGCCTGTTGATGGGCTTTTTTATTGAATTTTCTTCTAATTTTGTTCCGTAAAATTTATTCAACACATGGAATTATTAGAAAAACTAAACTGGAGATTTGCTACAAAAGCAATGAACGGACAGAAAGTGTCTCAGGAAAAATTAGATAAAATATTAGAAGCGGCAAGGCTGGCTCCCACATCAAGCGGTTTGCAGCCTGTAGAAATTATTGTCATCAGCAATCAGGAAATTAAGGAACAGATAAAACCTCACGCCTGGAATCAACCGCAGATTACGGATTGTTCGCACCTTTTGGTTTTTGCAGCTTGGGATAATTACACCGAAGAGAGAATCAACAAAATGTTTGATCTGACCAATGAAATCAGAGGTTTTAAAAACGAGGGCTGGGAAAATTACAGACAGCAGCTTTTAGCAATGTATCCACCGAGAACTGCTGAAGAAAACTTTAATCATGCGGCGAAACAGGCTTACATTCCTTTCAGTGCGGCGATTATTGCTGCAGCTTTTGAAGGCGTGGATTCTACACCGATGGAAGGTTTTTCGCCTGAAGCTGTGGATAAAATTTTAAATCTAAAAGAGAAAGGTCTGAAAAGCGTTCTTCTTCTACCAATCGGTTACAGAGATTCTGAAAATGACTGGTTGGTGAACCTGACTAAAGTGAGAAAATCCAAAGAAGATTTTATTACAGAATTAAATTAAGAGCTAAGTTTTTTTCATAGAAAATCCCTTTCAAATTATTTTGAAAGGGATTTTTGTTTTATTAATCGGATTCAATTTTATGTCCAAACCGTATAAAAAGATTTTTTAGACTTTGATAAACACTTATATCAGCATCTATGAAATGTTTATTTGAATTTTGAATAAATTCACAGGAAAAACAAATGTTTAAAACCTCAATAATCGTATCATTTCTATCATAAAATACGATAGCATCACGATAAACTGGAGCACACATCCAAGCTGGAACGTTTTCCGTTTTAGTTTTAAGTATCTTTGTTAACTCTGTTGCTTCATAATCGTTCGAATAAAATCTCTTCAGTTTT
This sequence comes from Chryseobacterium foetidum, assembly GCF_025457425.1. NCBI lineage: Bacteria > Pseudomonadati > Bacteroidota > Flavobacteriia > Flavobacteriales > Weeksellaceae > Chryseobacterium > Chryseobacterium foetidum. The sequence continues at coordinate 1,908,202 of NZ_JAMXIA010000001.1, read as the reverse complement.
TCAGCGGAGTAATGAAGTTTTTGATCTTCATCAACTAAAAATTGAACATTATGCAATTGTAAATTCAGATCAATAAGTTTTTGATTTTCTTCAACACTCAAATCTTCAGATTTATATTTTTCTGATAGCAGATCACACACTTCTCCTTTTTCAATTATGATTTTTTCAAAATCCGAACCACGTTGTAAAGAATAGGTTTCAAAATATTCAAAATCAAGAATGTGCTTCAATTCAGATAGATCAATATTGGAGTTCATTAATTATTTGGCTTCCAATCCACAACGGCTCTGATAAACGCTTCAGCATTCTCCACAGGAATATTCGGTAAAATCCCGTGTCCTAAATTGACAATATATTGATCCTTTCCAAAACGGTTAATCATCTCATGAACCATTTTTCTGATTGTTTCAGGAGTTGAATGCAATCTCGATGGGTCAAAATTCCCCTGTAAAGTCACAGAATTATTGGTGAATTTTCTTGCTAATTCCGGAGTGATCGTCCAGTCAACGCCCAGTGCAGAGGCTTTTGATTTCGTCATATCTTCCAAAGCAAACCAGCAGCCTTTTCCGAAAACCACAACATGAGTCAACGGTGCCAAAGCTTCAACAATCTGGTTGATGTACTGATATGAAAACTCCTGATAATCTGCCGGAGACAGCATTCCGCCCCAAGAATCGAAAACCTGAACTGCAGAAACACCTTTTTCAACTTTTCTTTTCAGATAAGCAATCGTTGTATCTGTGATTTTTTGTAATAATTTATGCGCCGCTTCGGTTTGCAGGAAACAGAAAGATTTAGCAATATTAAAATCTTTCGAACCTCTTCCTTCGATGCAGTAACACAAAATTGTCCAAGGAGAACCTGCGAATCCAATCAAAGGAATTTCGTTATCCAGCTTTTCCAAAGTCATTTCTATCGCGTCGAAAACGTATCCTAAAGTGTCGTTCACATCAGGAACAACGATGTTATCCACCTGTTCTGCAGTTCTGATGGGCTCCTCCAACCACGGACCAACTGATTCTTTCATTTTGAAATCAATTCCCATCGCTTGAGGAACTACCAGAATGTCTGAAAACAAAATCGCAGCATCCAACGGAAATCTTCTGATGGGCTGAACAGTGATTTCAGAGGCCAGTTCCGGAGTCTGGCATCTTGTGAAGAAGTCGTATTTGTCACGAAGGGCAATGAATTCCGGCAAATATCTTCCTGCCTGTCTCATCATCCAAACCGGCGGTCTTTCTACAGTTTCGCCACGAAGTGCTTTTAAATATAGGTCGTTTTTTATCATAACTTAGCTTTTGGCTTCTGGCTCATGGCTTTAAAAGCTCAGGTTTGCAGACAGCATTTTTAATAAATCTTCTAAATTGTTTTTTCTACTGGTAAAAATTTTATTATCAGTAAATTTTTTTAATTCTTTGGAAGTGGTTTCGCCAATCGAAAAAAGGAGTGTGTTTTCCAGAGGATTATTTTTCGCAAAACTACGAACTCCGCTTGGGCTAAAAAAAACTATGGCGTGATATTTCTCAGTAATTGTCGGATTGAGCTCTTCAGTCTCATAAACCACTACTTTTTTATACTGAATATTTTGCAGCGGAAGTTTTTTATCCAAAACGTCAAGCGCCAAATTTCCACAGAAATGAATGAATTTTTGTTGCGAACATTTTTCAATAATAAACTTTAAAAGCGTTTCGGCATTTTTTAAAACTTTAAAGGTTCCGAAACCGTTTTTCCGAAGTTCTCTCTTGGTTTTTTCGCCAACGCAGTAGATTTTGTTGTAGTTTTTTGACGTAAAATCTTCATCAGGCTTAAAACCGTTTTCGAAAAAGGATTTTACACCGTTTGCGCTTGTGAAAATCAATGAATTGTCTTTTAAATCAAAACTTTTTACTGGAAGGGATTTTATTTTGATGACCTCAATTGTTTCAAACGAAATATCACTTCCCAATTTCTCGGAGATATATTCTTTTTTTAAATTTTTGGTAAATAAAATGTTCATTTTATAAAAGAAAATGTTTTGGACTACTATCTGTTTTAAAATCGCAAAGTCCTACTATTAAATTGAAATAACGAAGTTTTTTAATTAGATTTGAATGTTCGTTTTGTTATAATTCTCAATAACAATAGTCATTTTGTCATTCCGTAGGGATCTAAACGGTTTTATATTAGCGCATTGAGATTCTTTCAGAATGACAAAAATACTGCTAAAAACCTAAAGTTTATTTTAGATGAAAGATTAGTTTTAAGGTTTCTCTTTTAATTTTAAATCAGAAACTTTCTGTCGTACTTTGTTCATAAAATCTTTTCCGGGATCTTCCTTTCCTGTAAAATATTTCGGGTCAGATTCTTTCCACAGTTTTGAATTCCTGAAAACTCCGTATTCCGAATGGCCGATGAGGTATTCAATTTTATATTTTTGAGTTAAGTGTCTGACTAATTGTGCGTTGGCTTCGATTTGTTTTTCGGTGAGTGACTGAGTTTTACTTCCTATATTTTCAACTCCTATTGCACAGTAATTTAAACCAATCGTGTGTCTCGCAAACTGATTGGGTTCCATCAGTTGATAAACCGTGCCGTCACGATCAACGATGAATTGTGATGAAACATTAAGCGTGCTTTGTTTTTTTAATGTATTTCTGGCACTTTCGAGATGTGTGTTGTTAAAATATTTAAAATTACTTTCCACCGTTCCGCCAGCCGTGTAATGCAAAACAATCATTTTAGGAACAATGGTTGGCGTTTTCTGGATTAAACCGTGATGGTCTTTGAGATATTCCAGACTCAAACGGACTCTTTCTGAAGAATAATTAATAGGTTTTTCAATAATTTTTAAACCTGAATTCTGTGCAGAACTGAAATGTAAAATGAATAAAAAAAGAAGGAAAATTACCTTTTTCATGCCTGATTATTTTGAATATTGGTAATGTCCCGTAATCGTAAATTTAAAAAGACAATCCTCAATGACCTGTCCGCCACCGATGTTGTGAACAATTAAATATCTTTTTCCGTCCGCTGATTTTTTGTTGACTACAATTCCGATGTGAGTTAAATTTCCGGGAAGAAGCCACGTCACGATATCTCCGGGAGCGTAGAGTGCAGGATTGGTTTCAATAGATTTTGATTTCCCGAATTTGGCAAAGAAAACCCTCAGATTGGGAACTCTTCTGTGGTCAATGTTGGTGTCCGGTCTTTTTAAACCCCAGTTTTTCGGATATTTTGAGAAGTTTTTCTTCATATCTTCATGCACTTCCTTCTGAAGATCAATTCCCAGTTTTCTGTATGCACGTATGACCACATCTGTGCAAACGCCTTTGTCAGCGGGAACATCGCCGTTCGGATATTTGATTGAAAAATAGGCAGGATCGTAAACTACACGGTCTTTTGTCAGACTCAAAGCAGCGTCAGACAGTTTTTGGGCAAACTGATTCTGCGCGTTGGCTGCAAAAACAAAAAACAGAAGAATGAGTATGGAAAAATATTTTTTCATTATTTAGAAATTTGAAGATAGACTTTCTGTAAAGTTCAAAAATTAAATCCAAACAATAAAGAATCTGAAATATAAAGAAATGTTAAGATTTAAATCAAATCGAAATTAAGCAGTCTTCCAAATCTATTTTGTTAGAAATTTCCTTTAAAAAACTTTAACGTTTCAATAGCAACTTTGAATCTTAAATTTTAAATCTTGAATTTTTAGATCTGATTTTTAATCTCCGCCATCAGCTCTTTTCCGCCGTTTTCCAAAACGATATTCGCAAACTTAGCTCCGAAATTTTCTTCCTCATTAAATTCAAAACTTTCGTCGGTGGCGATATAATTTCTACCATCGAGCGAGCAGAGTGCCGCTTTTAATCTGATTTTATCTTCAAATCTTTCTGCAAAAGCACCAATTGGAGCGGTACAGCCACCTTCAAGAGTAGTCAGGAAATTTCTTTCAATTTCCACGCAGATTTGGGTTTCTCTGTGATTGATTTGAGCTAAAATTTCGTTGATCTCTTTCTTCTCCGAATGTCCGGCAACAGCCACAACACCCTGAGACGCAGCAGGAATCATCATTGGAAGGAATTCGTAATCGATATCCATTTTCATTCTTTTGATTCCGGCAAGTGATAAAATTGTCGCATCAAAATCCTGTTCCTCCAGTTTCTGAAGCCGGGTCTGAATGTTTCCTCTGATGTCGAAAAATTCCGTTTCCGGATATTGTTTTAACCAAAAAGCTCGTCTTCTTAAACTGCTTGTGGCTAATTTAAGTTCGTGCAATTCTTTATTAACAGCAGATTTTCTTCTGATTAAAACATCCTGTGGGAAATCTCTCGCCAGACAGGCCACGATTTCTATGTTTTCTGGAAGTTTTGTGGGAACATCTTTCAATGAATGTACAGCAATGTCAATTTCGTCATTCAGTAAAGCAATATCTAAATCTCTCGTGAAAACACCCGTAATTCCCAATGAATAAAGCGGTTGGGTAAGATTTTTGTCGCCTGAAGAAACAATCGGAACAATTTCGGTTGTGTAATTTAATTCCTGCAGTTTTTCTGCCACTTCCTCTGCCTGCCACAGGGCGAGCGCAGATTTTCTTGTTCCTATTCTAATGTTTTTCATTGAATTCATTGTTGGGTTGTTCAACTAAAATTTCGTGCATCAGTTTGCTGATTTCTTCCGCTTTCAGAGGATTATCGATGATGTATTTTGCAAAACGGTTGGTAATTTTCTGAATCATTTTTTCAGAAAGTTCCATATCATTGATGTCGATGTATTTGTTTTTTCTGTAAAAGTTGTGCATTTCATTGCGTTCCATATTTTTCAGAACGGCTTTGAAATGATGAATGTTCGGTGCCAGTTTTCTCTTTTTTTCCCATTCAAGAAAATCTTTGGTCATTTCTTTAATGATGACTTCCGCTTTCGGGATTTCCTTTTCCCTCTGCTGAATGGTTTCCTGAATCTGTTTTGAAAGTTCGTCAACATCGATCAATGTTACATTTTCAAGTTCAGAAACGTTTTTATCAACATTATGTGGAATCGAAAGGTCGATAATCAGTGTTTCTTTTCCGTTAGTCAAATGAGATTTGTTGATAATCGGAATTTTTGCACCGGTGGCAACGATCAGAATATCTGTGTTTTCCAGTTCTTTATCAAAATCAGCGTAGTCAATATTTGGAATATTGTATTTTTCAGAAATCTTTGCTGCTTTTTCCTGAGTTCGGTTAGCGATTTTTATTTTGGGCTGATAAACGTGTTTTACTAAATTTTCAACTGTGTTTTGACCAATTTCTCCAACGCCGAGAAGAAGAATATTTTTTTCGGTAATTCTTTTTTGATTGTTTAAAATGTAATGTACGGCAGCGTAAGAAACTGAAGCTGCTCCGTTGGAAATTGCCGTTTCATTTTTTATCCTTTTTGAGATCTGAATCGCAGAATTTATTGATCTTTCTAAAAAAGGATTTGAATTTTTTCTTTCTTTCTTAAAACGGGCATACGCTTTTTTGATTTGTCCGATAATTTCAAAGTCACCAATAATCTGACTTTCCAAGCCTGCTGCCACTCTGAAAAGATGCTTCAGAGCTTCTTCCTTAGTTAAAATATTGGCAAAATGTAAAAAATCGGTAAGCTGTACATCAATGGTTTTGCAGTACTCTTCGGCTATGAGAAGGTAATTGTTGGTCGTCGTATAAATTTCTGTGCGGTTGCAGGTAGACACAACGAATGCGTCACCAAGATCCTGCTCGTGAACTTTGGTAACGAAACTTTTGATGTTTTCATCAAAAAAAGCAAATTTTCCTCTGGTCTCGACATCCGCTTTCTCATAACTGATTGACAGCACGGCAAAATTGGATGTCTGATGTACTTTAGAATACTGTATCATAAACAGGTGCAAATTTAAAGTTTTTTTATCAAAGCTTTTTGTGATTTGATAAATGATAAATATCGTCTAAAGCTATTTATAATGATGATAAACAAAGAAAATTGTATTGAATGGAATTGGGCAGACTGTTAAGAGAAGCTTAAAAATTTAATAAAATTTTAACCAAATTATTTAAAATGAGACTTTATGACTAATGTTAAATTTATATCTTTGTAAACTTAAATCAGCAGAAACTTATGGGCTTATTCGATATGTTTACGCAAGAGATTGCGATAGACTTGGGAACCGCAAATACTCTTATCATACATAATAATAAAATTGTTATTGACCAACCTTCTATTGTTGCCATTGAGCGTTCCACAGGAAAGCCAATTGCAGTGGGGGAGCAGGCAAAACATATGCAGGGTAAGACGCACGAAGATATCAAGACCATCCGTCCTTTGAAAGACGGTGTAATTGCAGATTTTCATGCTTCGGAGCACATGATTAAGGAGTTTATTAAGAAAATTCCTGGTATTAAAGGGAAATTTATTCAGCCTGCTTTAAGAATTGTAATCTGTATCCCTTCAGGAATTACGGAGGTTGAAAAAAGAGCGGTAAGAGATTCTGCCCAAAAGGTTAATGCAAAAGAAGTACGTTTGATTTATGAACCAATGGCAGCTGCAATAGGAGTTGGTATTGATGTTCAGAAACCGGAAGGTAACATGATTATCGACATCGGTGGTGGTACAACAGAAATTGCTGTCGTTGCTTTGGGAGGTATTGTCTGCGATAAATCTGTGAAAATTGCAGGAGACGTATTTACAAATGATATCGCATATTTTTTAAGAACGCATCATAATTTATATATCGGAGAAAGAACTGCTGAAAGAGTTAAAATTGAAGTGGGTTCTGCGGTTGAAGATTTGGATGTGGATATCGATGATATTCCGGTGCAGGGAAGAGACCTTATTACAGGTAAACCAAAAGAAATTATGGTGGGCTACAAAGAAATTGCCCGCGCTTTGGATAAATCAATCATCAGAATTGAAGATTCTGTAATGGAAACTTTATCGCTTACTCCTCCGGAACTGGCGGCTGATATCTACAAAACAGGTATTTATCTTGCCGGTGGTGGTGCTTTGCTGAGAGGTTTGGCAGACAGACTTCACAAGAAAACAGGTCTTCCGGTTTTTGTAGCAGAAGATCCTTTGAGAGCTGTTGTAAGAGGTACGGGTATCGCACTTAAGAATATGGATAAATTCAATTTCTTAATTAAATAATTTTAACCTTTTACGACCTTTTATCTGAATGGGATTTTTGCTGAGAATTTTTTCGAAGAACTCTTTGTTTATCTTCTTTATTTTTCTGCAGATCATTGCTCTTGTTCTGATATTTTCTAAAAACGCAATGCAGAAATCGTGGCTCGCAGGTCAAAGTGCAGCCTTTAATGCGTGGGTTTCCGGCTATATTGACGAAGGGGTTTCTTATCTGAAACTTAAGCAGACCAATGAAGATCTTGTGGCTCAGAATAAAATGCTGATGACGCAGCTATATGGTAAAGGCTACAACAAAAATCCGATGTTCAGAAAGGTACACGATACTTTGGGTGGCGGTCAAATCTACACTTTTGTAGACGGAGATATTGTTTTCAACAGCATCAACAGAAGAAATAATTACTTCACCATCAACCGTGGTAAAAGAGACGGGGTATTTCCGCAAATGGGCGTTATGGCACCTAAAGGAATTGCCGGCATCGTCATCAATTCCACAGAATCTTATGCTTTAGTACAGTCGGTTTTAAGTGTCAACAAAATCAGAATCAATGCTGCCCTGAAAAAATCGGGCTATTTTGGAACGCTGACGTGGAAAGGTGATAATTCCCGAACAATGCATCTTTCTGATATTCCAAAATATGTATCGATACGAGTTGGAGATACCATTGTAACTGATGGTAAATCAGCTATTTTCCCTCAGGGAATAATGGTTGGAAAAGTGGCAGGATATTCTGTAGATAACCAAACCGGTTTTTGGGATATTTCGGTGGAGCTTAGCGAAAAAATGGGTGCTTTAAGTAAAATTTATGTGGTTAAAAACCTGAAAAAAGCAGAAGTGCAGAGAATTCAGGATACCATGCAGGCCGTAATCAATAAAGAACATGATTAGCAGAACGATATTTACTGATTTATTGATCATGGCATTTCTGGTGGCATTACAGATTTTTGTGCTCAACAGAATTACGCCTTTCGGGATTTACACACCTGTTGTTTATCCTGTGTTTGTCATGTTTTATCCTTTTTTCAGAAATAAATTTCAGTTCCTTGGATTAAGTTTTCTCATTGGTCTTGCGATTGATATTTTTCTGCATTCCGGAGGTAATAATGCATTTGCGACAACGCTTATCGCGTATTTCCGTACTTTAATTTTCAGAACATCCACAGATACCTCCACAGATTTTTTCTCATTTCAGTCTTTACAGTGGAGTCAGTTTTTACTTTTTTTATTCTCAAGTATCTTTCTACATCAGCTGTTTGTGCAGTACATCGAGTTTTTTAAATTCACAAGGATTTTTGAAATTCTGCTTAATGTGTTGGTAACAAGTATAATTTCGTTTATATTTATAATCGTTTACGCATTAATCTTTAAAATCAAACAAAAAGTTTGAATACACGCTATTTAAAAATCTTTTCCATTCTTGTTGTCATTGCTTTAATTTTTATAGCAAGACTCTCGTATTTACAGTTGTTTACAGACAGATATGCACTGAATGCTGCTAATACTTCCATAAAAACAGAATACATTATTCCCCAAAGAGGCGTAATTTTCGACCGAAACGGAAAGATTCTGGTGGGAAACCAGCCGGCTTACGAGATTTCTTTTACTCAGGCTCTGATGAAACCGGACTTTGACACCATCGCTTTCTGTAATTTAATGAAAATCTCAAAGCAGGATTTCATTAAAAGAGTCAATAACATCAAAAAAGAAAAATATTTTTCCAAACTCACACCAATGACTTTCTTTAAGGATTTAAGCAGGGAAGACATTGCAAGGGTTCAGGAAATTATATTTAAATATCCTGCATTTAACATTGTTTCAAGGCCTCAGAGGCAATATGAAGTTTCCACTTCCGGAAATCTTTTGGGGTATACGAATGAAGTGAATGACAGTGAAATCAAAAAAGATTCTACCTATTATCTTCCAGGAGATTTCATTGGTAAAAGTGGTGTTGAAAAGGCTTACGAGAAAGAACTTCGCGGAATCAAGGGTATAAAATACATCCAAAAAGATATTAAACTCAGAAATGTCGGCCCCTACAAAAACGGAACTTTAGATAAAGAAGTAGTTACCGGAAAAGATATTACGTTGACTATCGATTACGATCTTCAGAGAATGGCGGAAGAAATGTTGGTAGACAAGCATGGAGCCGTAGTTGCCATCGACCCCAACAACGGTGAAGTTCTGGTTGCAGCGACAGGTCCGGACATAGACCCTAACCTTTTTACAGGACCAAACAAATCAAGAAATCTTTACAGACTTTCAAAAGATACCATTTACGAAAATAAACCCACCTTCGACAGGTCTTTGCAGGCAGGTTATCCCCCTGGTTCCACATTTAAATTATTGACAGCTCTTGCAGCAATGCAGATGGGAGTGATGGACGAAAAAACGATTTTCCCTTGCGGAGGCGGATTTTTCTATAAAGGAAAAAGAATTAAAGGTCATGGGGGTGCAGATCCGCTGATTCCTTCGATTCAGGTTTCGAGTAACTGTTTCTTTACGTATGCATTTATTGCCATCATCAAAAAATATCCCGGAAATCCGTCAAAAGGTGTTGATGAATGGAAAAAAATTATGAGCAGCTTCGGCGTTGGAGAATTTTTAAATAACGATTTTGCCGTTGGTGCAAAAGGAAGAATTCCTTCAGGCGATTTTTATGAAAGAAGATTTAAAGCAATTATCAAAGCCAACGGATCAAACCGAACTGACTTCAAAAACTGGGACGAAATGTCTACAGGTGCCATCTACAACGGGATGGGGCAGGGCGATGTTTTGGTTACACCAATTCAGCTTGCCAATTATGTTGCGGCAATCGCTAACCGGGGTTGGTACATTACGCCTCACATCGTGAAATCTATTGACGGAAAACCCAATCCCGACCCACGCTTTAAAAAGAAACATCAGACTTTGGTTGATGCCAAACATTTTGAACCGGTTTTAAAAGGTATGGAAGCCGTAGTGCTTGCCGGAACTGCCAGAGGTTTGAAATCAAGTGAGTTTACACAGTTAGCCAAGACAGGGACGGCGCAGGTTCCACAAGGGAAAGATAACTCTATTTTTGTTTTGATTGCTCCTGCAGATAAGCCCAAAATTGTTGTGGTTGCAGTAATGGAACACGCCGGTTTTGGTGCAACGTGGGCAGGCCCCGCCTGTACTGTAATTGCTGAAAAATACATTACCGGAGATTTGAAGCGTGAGCATCTCTACAAAAAAATGATCACTTCAAGCTTTATGCCTGAATACAAACGCCAATGGATTGCTGATTTAAAAAGGAAAGGTCTCTATAAAGAGCCAAAACCGGATTCTATCAAACTGAAAAAAATACAGGACAGTCTTGAATTGGTTAAAAAACAAAAAGCCAAACTTCAGGAAAAAGAAAAAGCAAAAACTTCTAAAAACCCGAAACTATGAAGTGGACGGAAGGAATAGACAAACTCGGACTCGGATTGTATTTTTTGCTTTGCATTTTTGCGATTGCCAATATTTACAGTGTAGATCAGAAATTAGGAGAAAAACAATTGATTTTCTTCGGAATTTCAATTTTTGTAGGTCTTGTAATTTTCTTCAGCAGAAGTAAGTTTTTTGAAAATCTTTCAGCGATATTTTACATCGGCGGTGTGTTGCTTTTGATCGGACTTTTCCCTTTCGGAACCGAAATTTTAGGACAGAAAAACTGGTATAAATTCGGGAGTATAACCATGCAACCTGTGGAATTTTCAAAGATCGGGACAGCTTTGATGTTGGCGAGCTACGTTTCCGGAGCTGAATTTAATTTAAAAAACAGAAAATCTTTACTCACTACTTTGGCAATTATTGCAATTCCCGCCGTGGTCGTTTTAATGATTCCTGATGTTGGTTCATTGTTGGTTTTTCTTGCATTTTTCATTGCATTGTATCGTGAAGGATTGAGTGGTTTACTGTTTGGTATCGGAGGTTTGTTTGCCGGAGTATTTTTAATTTCTCTCGCAATAAATCCGCTCTACGTTGTCATTGCAATCGTGCTGATTTACGCAGTCGCCATATTTTTAAATTACCACAGAATGTCATGGGATGTGATTTCTGTTGCAGGAATTACGGGATCACTGATTTTGCTCTGTGGATTGGCATTCGGGACACCTTACGTGCTTGAAAAGCTTCCGAAACACCAAAGAGAAAGAATTGAAGTTCTTTACAAAGGTGAAAAGGCTTTCAGAGATACTTCAGGCTATAATTTGCTTTATTCAAAAACAGCTATCGGCTCTGGCGGAATGTTTGGCAAAGGCTACCGTGAAGGATCTGTTACGCAGGGAAAATTTGTTCCTGAGCAGGAAACAGATTATATTTTCTGTACCGTGGGCGAAGAATGGGGATTTGTAGGCAGTGCTGTTTTAGTATTATGTTACATGGTTTTCATCGGACGGATTTATTACCTCGCAGAGAAGCAAAAATCTAGCTTTAATAGGGTTTTCGGGTATTGCTTTGCTTCGATTCTCTTAATGCACTTTTCTATCAATTTAGGGATGGTTATGGGCTTGTTTCCGACGGTGGGTATTCCTTTGCCGTACTTCAGTTACGGTGGAAGTTCGCTTTTAGCATTCTCGATTATGACTTTTATTTTCTTTAAATTAAATTACGCCGATAAGAATAGCTTGGTGTAGGAGAAGGAAGCTGGAAGATGGGAGCTGGGAGCTGGAAGTTTATCATAGACAATGCCTCCGAAGTTTGATGAACTAATTTAGCTTCAACAATCATTTGTTCAATCAAAATTTAGCAAGCATCTGTGCATATTTGTGTAATCTGTGGGACATTTTTATATTCAAATCACAACCAATTTCCATGAATTCAAATTATATTTCATATCAAAATTACAATCAGGTAAATTGCACTGAATCTCCTTTACAATCAGCTGAATACGAAAACTGCATTTTTCAAAACTGTAATTTTGAATACGCCGATTTTTCAGGTTTTAAATTTAATGACTGTGAATTTGTAGACTGTAATCTAAGTATGGTCAAATTAAATTCCACTGCTTTCCGAGATGTCATTTTCAAAAATTCAAAAATGCTTGGGCTTGCCTTTGATTCCTGCAATGATTTTGGACTTTCCTTCAAATTTGAAAACTGCATTCTCAGCAATTCTATATTCTATAAACTGTCACTCAGAAAAACCGTTTTCAAAGACTGTATTTTACATGAAACCGACTTTTCAGAAGCTGATCTCAGAAATGCAGCTTTTCTAAACTGTGATCTTTCCGGTGCAACTTTTGACCGTACAAATCTTGAACAGACAGATTTCAGAACGGCTTACAGTTTCGCTTTTAATCCCGACAATAATAAAATGAAAGCAGCGAAATTTTCTCCTTCAAATCTCTCGGGTTTATTGCTTCATCACAAAATTATCATTGACAAAAATGCATAAAAAAACCACCGGATTGGTGGTCTTTATTGTATTTTAAGCAAATGAATTGACTTTTTGTTCTCTGCTAAGTTTACGCCTTTGCAAACTTTGCGTTTAAATATTTAAGCATTTAATTAATCAAATCAAATTTTGCATATTCAGCAACTTTCTTCGGTAGTTTAATTCCTTCCTCAGTCTGATTATTTTCAAGCAAAGCCGCCATAATTCTTGGCAAAGCCATCGCAGATCCATTTAAAGTATGCACCAACTGAGACTTTCCGTCCGCTTTATAACGGCACTTCAATCTGTTAGCCTGAAATGTTTCAAAATTCGAAACTGAGCTTACCTCAAGCCATTTTTCCTGAGCAGCACTCCACACTTCAAAATCGTAAGTCATCGCAGAAGCAAAGCCTGTATCACCGCCACAAAGTCTTAAAACTCTGTACGGAAGTTCAAGGTCAACCAAAATTTCTTTGATGTGTTCTACCATTTCTTCCAAAACAGCATAAGAATTTTCCGGCTTTTCGATTCTTACAATTTCCACTTTTTCAAACTGATGAAGACGGTTCAGACCTCTTACATGAGCACCGTAACTTCCTGCTTCTCTTCTGTAACATTGGGAGAATGCTGTATTTTTAACCGGAAGATCCTTCTCCTGAAACAAAACATCACGGTAAAGATTCGTCACCGGAACTTCAGCTGTAGGAATCAAAAATAGTTTTTCTACAGTTGTGTTATTCGCAATTTCATACATTTGTCCTTCTTTATCAGGCAATTGCCCTGTTCCGAAACCTGAAGCTTCGTTTACAACGTGAGGAGGGTTTACTTCCATGTAACCTTTTTCAACATTTTTATCTAAAAAATACTGAACCAAAGCTCTCTGTAATCTCGCACCTTTTCCAAGATAAACCGGGAAGCCTGCACCGGCGATTTTCACACCCAATTCAAAATCGATCAGGTTGTATTTTTTTGCGAGTTCCCAATGCGGAATTGCACCTTCGCCCAAACCTTCTACGTCGTGAGACTGATAGATAATTTCGTTGTCATCCGCAGATGAGCCAGCTTTTACCTGCTCATTCGGAATATTCGGAATTTGGTATAAAATGTTGGTCAAATCTACTTCTAAACTGCCCAGTTTTGTCTCCAGTTCTTTGCTCGACTCTTTATATTGTGCAGTTTTAGATTTCGATGATTCTGCCTCTTCTTTTTTGCCTTCTTTCATTAAAATCCCAATTTCTTTGGCGATTTTATTCATTTCGGCAAGTTGAGAATCCAATTCGAACTGAACTTTTTTTCTTTCTTCGTCAGTAGCAATTGCCTGATCTACTAACTCAGGATTCTTAAAATTTCTTTTTTTAAGACCTTCTAAAACGCGTTCCTTATTGTCGCGCAAAAATTGAACCTGTAACATAAATGAGTTGTTGGGTGTTTGAAGATGGTTGTAAAATCAATTTTTGGTGACGGAATTTTTTTAAACTTCCACCATCCAATATCTTACATCCTGCAATTTATGAAAATTAAATTATTTTGTAATGGTAAATGTATTCCCTGAGGTTGGAGTTTTGTTGAAAACTTCATTTTTATTGTACAAAACCTTCGACACCTCAAAAAGTGCAGGCGACCACCGGTACTGAATTTCCATCGTGTCTAAAACCGTCTGAAACAGAGTGTCATTCACCTTCCGGCTTAGATTAAGAGCAATTCTTGAGTAATAAACCCGGTTTTCGGCGCCGGCATCAGGTGACAGCAGTCTTCGTGTAGCTCCTGCAGTATATTCAATGGAATAAGTTGAGTCTGCCTGCATCGTAGGGCCGGAAAAATTGACTGGCGAATTGTCATTTTCGCCAAAGACGTCGTTCATTTTGATATTCGAGTATGAGCCGACTGCTGTAGGATTCAGAAGATCTTGTCCTGCCGCATTTTTCATGTAAAAAGTCATGATCTGATCGATGTTTTGCAGGCTTTCTTCATCACTTCTACAGCTCAGAAGTGCCAGTAGCGACAGCGCTATTCCCCAAAGATATTTCTTCATTTTACAAAGTTAAAATATTAATTTGTAGAGCCGTTAGAGATTTTCAAAATATTTCTGATACCAAAGCTCAAATGTCACGAGCTGCCAGATTTTCACGCAATCGTAAAAGTTGTTTTGGTTTTTCCACCACGTATCGATAGTTTCAGATGTAAAGAAATTCCGTTTTTTCAGGCTTTCGAGATTTTCAATAATAAAATTCTGAACTTTCTCTTCGTTTTTAATGAAATGATTCAATGGAAAAGAAAATCCACGTTTTGGCATGGTCAAAACTTCTTTGGGAAGATAATTTTCAGATACTTTTCTCAGCAAAGGTTTGTTTTGAATACCATTAAATCTGAATTTCTCCGGCAAGGTTGAGACGAAATCAATTAACTCATTGCTCAGATATGGATACCGGAATTCCACACCATATTTCATTGCGCTGAGATCATCTCTGAAAACGTGATGCGACGAAAGTGAATATTTCATATCATATTCAAAATAACCTGCATAGTTTTTGGTTTCAGTTAAATGAAATCTTGTCAAATCTGTATTGATTGTTTTAAAAATATCAGATTTAAAAATATTTTCAGCCTCTAAAGGTTTCATGCCGACCTGACTCTGACGGAAAAAATCAAACACCGAATCTTGTGAGAAATAGTTTTTGACTCTTTCAGAAAACGGGTCTTTTGTCACGATAAAGTTTCTTACGAAATTAAAGTTCTTCAGCAAAAGCCACTTTTTAAGTTTTAAAGCATGACTGTAACCGCCAAAAAGTTCATCTGCACCATTTCCGCTTAAAACCACTTTGAAACCCAGTTTTTTTGCGTATTCCGCAGCATTCATCAAAACTTCCAGACTTGAATAAGGTTCTTCAAAATGCTGAATATTTTCCTTCAAATCTGCTAATACTTCATCATCGCTCACGGTTTTTATATGATGTTTAATTTCAAGATTTTCAGCGACCAAAGATGCATTTTTCACTTCATCTTCAGCAAATTTGTATTGAATAGTAAATGCGTTTACGTCATTTTTAAAAGGCTTTGCTTTGGAAGTGATTAAAGTAGAATCAATTCCGCCACTCATCATACTTGTGACTAGAACGTCGGCGTAAAGCTGTTCGGAAACACTTTTAGCAAGCAATTCGTCGATTTTTTTGACCGCTTCCTCCTCAGAAATTTCAGAGTTTATTTTTGAATTTAAAGTCCAGAATTTTTCTTTTTTAATGGAGTGGTTTTCTAAATCTAAAATCATTAAACTGCCGGATTCCAGAGAAAAAATATCTTTAAAACAGGTTGCCGGAGCCAAAGTGGTCTGGAATAGAAAGTTGGTGTAAACGCCGTTCCAGTTGATTTCGGGTTGTACAAATTCGTTTTTTAATAAAGATTTTATTTCTGAAGCCCAAAACAATCCATCCTGATTTTTGATATAAAATAATGGCTTCAAACCCATTCTGTCACGACCGAAAATGATTTTTTTTTGATTTAAATCTACAATGCAGATCGCAAACATTCCGTCCAGCTTTTCAAACATTGAATTTCCCCAGTTTTCGTAGGCTTTCAGAATGACTTCTGTGTCGGAACTGCTTTTAAAGTGATAATTAAAATGTTCAAGTTCAGTGCGTAGTTCTTTAAAATTATAAATCTCTCCGTTAAATGTGATGACTAAATTTTCATCCGTTGAAGTCATAGGCTGATGCCCGTTTTCCGAAAGATCAACGATTGAAAGTCTCCGGAAACCCAATGCCAGCTGAGATTTTTCATCTTTAAGAATCGGAAAAGTTGACTTGATTTTTTCTGTAGAATCCAATCCTGAAAAAGATTTTCCTTCGTTTTGATTTAAAAGCCAGAATCCTTCATCATCAGGACCACGATGCTGAATTGCTTTATTCATTTCCAGAATATTCTTCGTAGAAATTTCTTTTTTAAATGAATAATAACCGCAGATTCCGCACATAATTTTGATATTGTGATGTAAAAATAAGAAAAGTGCAGGTTCTAAAGAGATTTTACTTTTTCAGAAATTTAAATTTAATTTCATCAAAGTCTGTTTTTGAAATCAAGAAATCTTTAAAATTAAATGTCGTCGAACGGTAAAAATGATAGAATAAAATCAATGCTGAAAGGCAATAGGAAGCAACCGTTGAAATTCCGGCTCCATAAATTCCATATTTTGGAATGAGGATAATTGATAAGATGACAGTTACAATTAAACCTGCTATTGATTTGATGTTTAGTATTTTCAGTTCTTTAATTCCTGAAAAATAGTAGCCAACCATATCACTGACCGCAATGGCGAAAATTCCTGGCGATAAAATCAGTATAATTTCTTTAGTTCCACGGAAGGCGCTGCCGAAAATAAGTTCATAAACTGAACCTGGAATAACAATGATACCTAAAAGAAAAATCAACATCAGGCTGAACGAAAGTTTTAGTGAATGCTTTGTTTTTAGAATAGATTCTGCCTTGCTTTTGCTGTTAATTACTTCCGAATACAAGACGACAGCAATGCTACGGGTAATCGTCCAGATGGCTTCAGCAAAGGTAATCCCAACAGAAAAAATTCCGACCGCAGAAATTCCATCGTAATGTTCAAGGAAATAAAATGAAAGTCTGTAGTTCAGAAACTGAATCAATGCACTGAGTTGGTTTTTCCAGCCATAATCGAACATATTTTTGAAAACCTCAGATGAAAATTTAAAATTTGAAGTTTTACATTTTTTAATAATCTGAAAAAAACTGAGTGAAAATAAAGTGGCAAGACAAAAAATCTGTGCCGTAAAATAGCTTGAAACGGCTTTTAAATTTAAAATAAAAATAAATCCAAATAAAAAAATGACGTGTAGAAGTTGCTGTAAAACCGTGTAAATGTTGAACATTTTGAGATTACGCATCCCAATAAAAACGTTGACATTGACGGATAAAAATGCGGAAAATACTGAAATTCCAATCAAATGAAAAATGTATGTTGACTGTATTTCCGAGAAAGAAAACAGAAGCGGTACAGTAATTCCCGTTAAAACAGACCACAAATAAGAGTAAATTAAAATCTGTTCGGTCTTAAACTTTGATGCGAAATAAGAGGTGCTGCTACCCGCAAAAATGCTGCTGAAAAAACTTACAATTGCGGCGTTGGCAATCACAATCGAGATGGTTCCTTTGCCTTCGCTCCCCCAAAACTGTGTGGAAAAAATGACCAGCCCGAAACTCAAAATGAGAATAAGAAAGCGGGACACAAAAGTTTTGAGAATTGTGAGCATTTTAGTTTTCGCCGGTTTTTATAAATTGAATGAAAGAATCCTTGATCACATTCCAGTTGTATTTTTCTCTAAAAACTTCCGATGCTTTTTGTGCGTTATTGTGATAAAGTTCAGGATTTTTGATATAATTTAAAATGATATCTGCAATTTTTTCAGAATCATCAGGCTTAACTAAAAAACCAAAGTCTGATACGTCCATGTGCTGCCGAATACCTTTTAAATTTGAATAAATGACAGGTTTTCCGGCTCCGATGTAGTAAAAAAGTTTTATGGGAAGAGAGTGATTGTTTTCAAAATTCAGTTCACGCAGGTCAAAACAAAGGTCAGCTTCGGCAAAGCTTTCTGTGAATCTTTCAAATGTTGTCGGCTGTTTTATTTTGATATCTTCAAACTCAAATTCAGATAATAGTTTTTCAAAATACATTTTATCTTCTTCATTTCTTGCAGATCCGATGATGAGTATTTTGATGTTGACCTCTGAATTTTTTTTTCTAACCCAATCAATCGCTTTAAAAAAGTTACCAATTCCTTTATCCTTAGAAATCTGTCCGGTGTAACAAAGTGTAATTTCGTTTGGTTTTAAACTGTTAATATTTGAAAAAACAAACTCAGGATCCGGATAGTAGGGAAGCGTGAGGTTTCTTTTGAACGGGAAAAAGTAAGCTAAAGGAAATTTCTTGGTTTCTTCACCGAAGATAAAATCTGAGCTTAAAAATCCCGCGTAAAGATTGATCAGATAAAATTTCAGAGCGTAAAAAAATTTAGCAGGATAAGCAATGGGGCTGAGCATCGACATAGCAGGATACCATTCTGTAACGTCGTAAATGACAGAAGTTTTTTTGATTTTTTGAAATTTGTTTGCTGCAAAAACTGCCAGCGGTTCTGAACAAATAATTGTATCGGGCTGAAAGGATTTGCAGACTTTAAAAAAGGCTTCAATCTTATCTTTAGACGAATGATTTAGAATAGAAAAGGATTCAATTTGAATTGTATCTATTATTTCAATTAAATTTTCGCAGAGGCTCGTGACCTTAACTTCAAAGCCGTTTTCAGCAAGCGATTTTGCCTGATGATAATAGATGCGGTCATCTTTCGGATGATGCGCTGTTGTTAAAAAAAGCACTTTTTGCATTTAGAACTATCAAAATAACAAAATTTCCTCTGAAGTCTCAAAATAAATTGGAAACCGCAAAGGAAATTTGAAATATTTAATTGAAAATTATTTAATTACTGAAGCCCAGCTTCTCTCGAAAGGCAGAAGGAAATTTCCTAAAAACTCGAGGTACGTATTTTTTGAAAAGTCGAAAACATCAATGTCTTTAGAGATTTCTCCGCTTCTCACTTTTGATTTGAAATCGATCAGTTTTAAAGTTTTCACTTCGCCGTTTTCTACGAAACTGGCTTTCATTCTGTCGAATAGTCCCAGCTGATATTCATCGTCAATTTCACGCATGATTTTCCCAAGTGCATCAATGCTGCAGCCGGACGCCATTTCTTTTTCCTCATCTACACAAATCACAATAAACTGATTTTTTTCGATTTTAAATGAAGACGAAAGCGGTTTGCCGTGAGCAGCCCAAGTTGCGAGAAAATCGTACAGTTTTTCTGTGATTTTCTTTGCTTCAACGGTTGCAAAAGGTCTTGATGCAGGATAGATAATGACTCTGTAGTCGTTGGCTTCTACAATATCAGATTCTTCAATTTTCATAGGCTTATATTTATCTGTAAAACAAAATCAGCAATTTTGATTTAAATAGATTTTTAAAATGTAAAATTAAGCAATTTTCCCGATTTTAAGATTAGGAAATCTTTTACTTAAACTATAGAAAAAAGTCATCAGAAGAAGCGCAATAAACGGAAAGAAAAATCTGATAGCCGCCGACTGTGGGAATAAGACAAACTTTATGTATATGTTAATAGCAAAACAAATTGCAAATAATCGTGTGTACTTATCTTTCGTAAAACAAAAAATGCCGATCATCATTGCAATACATGAGACAGTTACTTTCTTGAAAAAGAGCAGTTTTGAAAGCAGAAAATTAAAATATTCAGACATTGTGAATTCCGCTGGCTGCTTACTGATAAAAGGACGTCTGTAGATAAATGTATCGTAGAACAGGGCTTTCCAACCAGGATAGTTGTAATAATGGAGTATGGAAACATAAATAATAATTAAAAAAACCGATTGAACAACAATCAAATAATTCAGTTTTTTTGAAGAAATATATTCAAAAATAAACTGGGTTGCGTAAAACGTAAGTGAAAATGTGATGTAATCCGGCCTTACAATGACAATCGAAAATTGAATTAAAAACATCGTCCACTGATTCCATTTTCGTAGAAAAGCAATCATAAACAGCATCATAAACTGAAAAATAAACATATCCGGCGTTGAGATTTGTGCCATGTGTGTCATCGGATCGAGTAAACAAATGCCGACAGAAAGCAAAACACTTAGCCACGGATTTCCCGGAAAGATTGTTTTTAAAACAAAGAACATGAGAATTCCGGAAATAAAATAAGAAATGATGCTTAGAATTGTGACAGACATTGGTCCCGTAAAACCAATTTTGTACAATGCCAGCAGCGTCAGATTGTATCCAACTTTTATTTGAAAATAAGGTAGTTGCTCAGAAAAGGACTGGGTTTCTTTTGCAAACCATTGACGGGTTTCATCATAAAAGTCCACTCCAATAATATCAAGATATTCTTTTTTGGGAGCTTCCTTTTTAATTTCCTGATAAATTCTTGCATGAATTTCTTTAGGTTTATCAGGCTCCAAAATGGTGTAAAAACAACCCATGTAGCCAGGCATATCCCAGTCGTACATTCTGTTTTTGAAGTTCCAGATGCTTAAGACAAGCATCAGAATAAGTGTGATGAGGAAAGAAAATTTCCACTGAGATTTCAGATTTTCGAATGATTTTGTTTCCTCCAAATTAACAGTTTAAATCTTATATGCTTACAGAAAAATAGTTTGATTACTCTTTCATAAATGTTGTAAAATCAGACCATTGCACGAAGCAATTTTGACATATCTTCATTTTGAGTAAGGTAGACACTTCCCTGAGTGCTGTGAAAGTCATATTTGCGTAAAATTCTGCCAATTTCATAATACGCATTATTGTATGGATCGCCAAAATTCTCTTTTAGATCACCAATTGTCATATCAAAAGCAATAGCAAACATCTATTTCAGAAGCTTAAAAAATTTTTCTTCACCAAAAAAAATCGACCTAAAGCATCCTTTATTGCAATGACAATTCCTTTGAAAGGATTTTTTTCAGTGTCTATCACAGTTCCTTCTACCCAAGTCTCAAGACCTGTGAATTTAGGATCTACTTTTGCTCTGTCACCAATTTTCATGATAAAATTTTTGTAAAATTAATTATTTTATTACAGATCCTCAGCCTCCGCCAAAAGTTCTACAATATCTTTTACTTCTACTTCGGTGTTTTTGTTGAAATGCTTCACGCCATCGGTCATCATCGTATTGCAGAAAGGGCAGCCTGTAGCAATGACTTTCGGTTCTGTAGAAAGCGCTTCTTCAGTACGCTCAATGTTGACGTCTTTATTTCCTTTTTCAGGTTCTTTGAACATCTGTGCACCACCGGCACCGCAACAAAGACCATTGGTTTTGCAACGCTTCATTTCTACCAGTTCGGCATCCAGCTTTTCGAGGAGAATTCTTGGAGCTTCGTATTCGCCGTTGGCTCTTCCGAGATAGCATGGATCGTGGAAAGTGATTTTTTTACCTTTAAATTTTCCGCCTTCAATTTTCAGACGGCCTTCTTCCATAAGGCTTTTAAGGAATTGAGTGTGGTGAATTACCTCGTAATTTCCGCCTAAGGCAGGATATTCGTTTTTTAAAGTATTAAAACAGTGCGGGCAAGCCGTTACGATTTTTTTTACTTCGTAAGCATTTAAAACTTCGATATTCGTTAACGCCATCATCTGGAAAACGAATTCGTTTCCGGCACGTTTTGCAGGATCGCCAGTACAGCTTTCTTCCTGACCGAGAACGGCAAATTCAACGCCGATATTATTTAAAATTTTGCAGAATGCTCTAGTTATTTTTTTGGCTCTGTCGTCAAAACTTCCGGCACATCCTACCCAGAAGAGAACTTCCGGAGATTTGCCTTCCATTGCGTAATCGGCCATTGTTTTTATAGTGAAATCCATTTTATTCAATTTGAAAATGTGCCAATTTGAGAATTTGAAAATAAACTGAACGTCGGATTTTCAAATTTCCAAATTAATTAAATTATCTAATTAGTCTTTTGCCCAATTTAGTCTGTCCGCCTGATTGTACTGCCAAGGAGCTGCATTGTTTTCAACGTTGGTCATCATCAGATTTAATTCCTGTGGAGCAGCAGACTGTTCCATTACCAAAAATCTTCTCATTTCAAAAATGATAGATAGCGGATCTAAAAGTACCGGACAAGCCTGTGTACAGGCATTACAAGTTGTACAAGCCCAAAGTTCTTCCTTCGTGATGTAGTCGTTCAGCAGTTTTTTGCCATCGTCTTCAAACTTACCGTTTTTATCGATGTTTCTTCCCACTTCTTCCAGACGGTCTCTCGTTTTCATTAAAATTAACCTTGGAGATAATTTTTTACCCGTAATATTTGCCGGACAAACCGAAGTACATCTTCCGCATTCTGTACAGGAATAGGCGTTCAAAAGCTGAACCTGATTTAAATCAAAAACATCTTCTGCACCAAATTTCGAGGGAGCTTCTTCTACGCCTTCAGCCGGAGCTGCGTAAGGATCAGCATTCGGATCCATCATTAATTTGATTTCTTTTGTGACGGAATCTAAATTATTAAACTTTCCATAAAGATCAAGATTTGCATACCAGGTGCTTGGAAAGGCTAAAATGATATGTAAGTGTTTTGAATAATAAAGATAGTTGGCAAAGAAAAGAATTCCGATGAAGTGAAACCACCACGCAATTCTTTCTGTAAGATGTAAAGTTTCGAGGCTAAAATTTTCAAAAAACGGAAACAGATATCTTGAGATAGGAAAGCTTCCCGCTAGATGTTGAGAAGGAGCCAGTTGATCTGCATAATAATCTGCACCGTTCATCGTGAAAAATGCAACCATTAAGACAAATTCAATAATCAGAATCCAGTTGGCGTCATTTTTCGGCCATCCGAAAAGTTCTTTCATCGTCAGTCTTTTAACACCGTAAAAATTTCTTCTGATAAAGAAAACTGTTACGCCAAGAACTACCAAAACAGCAAGTACCTCTAAAATTGCTGTGAAAACAGAGTAAAAAGTAGAGCCAAACAGCGTTGCTAAATACCTGTGCGTACCAAAAACCCCATCAATAATAATTTCAAGAACTTCGATATTGATGATTACGAAACCTACATAAACGAAAATGTGAAGAATCCCGGATATAGGGCGCTTCACCATTCTGCTCTGCCCTAAGGCAACACGAGCCATGGTCTCCCATCGCTCGGCTTTTCTGTCACTGCGGTTGATTGCTCTCCCGAGTTGGATGTTTCTGTAAATTTTTTGTAGACTTTTTGCGAAAAGACCAAATCCCGCAACCAATAAAATCACAAATAGGATATTGTCGATATATTGCATACCAAAGAAGGTTAAAAGTTATTCTTTATTTGCGTTTTTACCAAACACTGAGAAGTTTACATATCTCTTAGGATTGGCTTTAAAGTCTTCAAGAAGAGCATTCAGATTCGTGGATGCAGTATTAAGGTTGTTGTAAAGCTGCTCGTCTTTCATGATCTTACCTAAACTTCCTTCTCCACGGTCAATACCTCCGATTACTTTATTTAATTGGCCTACCGTTGCGTCAAGATTTGCAATCGTGGCATTTAGTTTTTGCGTGTCGATGCTTTCAGCAAGATTTCCGTATTTGTCTAAAGTTGTTTTACCGCTCTGCATTGTAAGGCTTGCCTCATCCAAAACCCTCTGAAGTTTAGGATCATTGTTTCCAACTAATTTGTTCACGCTTCCTGCTGTGTTTTCTAAAGCGCCTACAGTTCTGTTTAAGTTGTGAAGTAAAACTTTGATTTCTTCTCTGTTTTGAGCATTCATCACCTGATTGGCATTCATCATCAAAGAATCAACTCGGTGAAGCACGGTCTGTAACTGATCTTTTACCGGCCCAACCTGAGAAGAAAGACTGTTCAGCATTCCAAGTTTGTAAGCTCCCTGTAAAGTATCGCCGTCTTTAGCTGTAGCACCACCATATTTAAGGTTCAGTTTCATTTCCTTACCAGACATCAAACCTGGTTCAAAAATTTCAATACTGGAATTTTTTGAAAATTCAAACTCGTCGTCTACGGTAACTTTTACAACAAAACTGATTTGTCCGTCTTTACCGGTAATAGGAATGATTTTATCAACCTGACCAACCTTCAGACCATTAATAGAAACGGGCGCAGACTGCGTAAGACCTTCTACATTTTCGTATTTAGCGTAAAAAATATTATCCGTTGTAAAAAGGCTTTTGCCCTTCATAAACTGGAATAAAAACACAAAACTGACTATAGCCAATAACGCAATGAGACCGGCTTTTAATTCTTTGCTGAATTTCACTTTTTAAATTTTTTCTAATGAGCAAATATAATACATTTTGAGTGTATTAAACTATTGCTCGGTGTTAAGTACAAAGAAAGCGACAAAAACTTTGCCGCTTTCAATATTATGATAAAATTAATTTTTATTGTTGTTGCGATCCCAACTTATCCCAGATCTCGATTCTGTAATCATCGATGTCTGCATTGTCCTGTAAGCTCTTCATCCAAGCCTGTCCGAACATACCGGCATTTCTCTGAGTGATAGATTCTGTAAACTGTTTTAGATCACCTCCCTGCTTGTTTACGGTCTCAGATTTTTTCACCAAAACGTAAACTCCAGTTCCTCCTTCGATAGGATTTGAAACTTTACCTTTCTGAATTCCGAAAGCAGCACCGGCAACTTTAGGCTCCATAGCTCCTGCCACTGAAGGCTGAAGAATATTTACCTGAGCAGACTGTTTTGTTGTAGCAAACATTTTAGCGACTTGATCAAGACTTGATGCTTTACCGATTTTCTCAGCAATCTTTTTAGCAGCCAATTTGTTCTTAACTATTGTTTCGATCTGGCTTCTCACAGATTCAGGATCAGCAAGACCTTTTTCCTGTTTTCCGTTTAGGTAAACTACAATTTTATCGCCGGTTCCTTCTACAGGAAATAGCTCAGTATCTCCTTTTTCTCTTTTCTTATCAAATGCCCATTTAAGAATTTCAGAATCTGCCTCTGTCCCTAAACCTTGAATCTGTCCGTCAAATCTTTTGGCTTGTGCAGCGTTGGTATACTGAAAATTTCCTTTTTTAGCAATATTTACAAAATCATTGAAAGATTTCCCTTCAACCTGCTGAATAAATCTTCTTGAGTTTTTATCAATTGTATTTTCTGTAGCGTCCGATGGCTTTATAGCTTTTACCAGGTGAGCAATTTTATAGCCCATTGTTCCCGCTTTTTTGTCTTCAACATTGATGATGTGATAACCAAATTCTGTTTCTGCAAGACCTGTAGAGCCTTTCGCATTATTTGCAAGGAAGCTTAAATATCCAGGAGCAAATTGGCTTTGAGGTGTAGTCCAGCCCACGCTACCGTTTCTTTCTACTGCATTTGGTTCGTCTGATAATTTAAGACCTTCTGCAAATTTTGCAGGGTTACCTTTAATTGCTGCAAGTAAGCTGTCTGCAATTTTCTTTGCAGCTTCCTTAGTTCTTGTTGCAGTAGATCTTTCAGCACCTTTGTAAGCAATTAAGATGTGCTTAGAAAGGGTAGAATCTGAAGGTTTTTTATCTAAAACTTTAGAAACTACATAAAGATCCTGTTCTTTGTAAGGCCCGAAAGCCTGCCCGATTGCAGCGGTCTCAACTTTGCCTTGAAGAGCTTGTGGAACCTGATTTGCCTGAACATACTGATTATTGAAAGGCACATCAGAATTAGCCAAAACAAACAGAGAATCACTTGCTGTATTGGTGAAGTTTTCACCGCTTTCAGTTCCTGTGTACAGTCTGTTGATTTCTTTTAATGCAGCAGCGTCATCGGCAGCACTTGGTTTTGCAGGGAAATATACCACGCCAAGATTTCTGCTAGGTTCAGTTTTGAACATTACAGAATGCTGATCGATATAGTTTTTTAAATCTTCAGTAGTAACTTTAATCTTATTTTTTGCAAGATAAGAAGTGTAATCTACT
This sequence comes from Chryseobacterium foetidum, assembly GCF_025457425.1. Lineage (NCBI taxonomy): Bacteria > Pseudomonadati > Bacteroidota > Flavobacteriia > Flavobacteriales > Weeksellaceae > Chryseobacterium > Chryseobacterium foetidum. Next base: position 1,882,218 of record NZ_JAMXIA010000001.1, on the reverse strand, counting down.
TTTACGAAATCAATATCAGCCAACTGATCTCTCTGTCTCATCAGTTCTTCAGCCTCTTTTTTTCCGGTTGTAAGTCCTGTGGAAATATTGGCAAATACCTGTCTTGCCATGATTCTGTATTCAATAGATTTTCTGGTTTTCAGCCATTGGCTGTACCCTTGAGGATTCGTATTCTGAAGCGTTTCAATTTCTTTTTTCAGCTCCTGAAGTTTAAAGTTTCCTTTTTCGTCAAAAAGCTGTTGGTTTTGAGAAAACATTTGATCATACTGAAGTTGATTCCAGAAAAGATCATCTGTCATTTCAAATCCCATTTTTTCAAATTGTTGCTTGATCAGTTTAGACTGTACCAATAGTTGCCAAGCCTGCTCTTCAAGACCGTTTTGTGGCTGACCCTGATTTTTTGCCTGCTCCTGCAATACAAATAGCTGGTCATTAAACTCTTCACGGGTTATTTTCTCGCCATTAACCTTTCCTAAAACATCAGGATTTTTACCAAAAACCTTCTCGATGCTTTCTGGGTTTACTAAAAATGCTAAAAGTGCAAGTGCAATAATCCCCATCAATAGCCAAGGTTTACTCCTAATCTGTCCTAAAATTGCCATTTTATAATATAGTTTTATATAGTCTGCGAAAATACACATTTTTAAGAAATTAGCATAATCTAAGTTGCTTTTTTAGGTTTTTAAATTTAATTTTATGTAAAAAGGAAATTTTGACCACATTTTTTAATTAAAATCAAATGGCATATCAATTGACCATTTAAACTTTCTGGAATCTCAAGGCTTTTGACAAAAGCTTTTCTCAGATTCCTGCGATTAACAAATAAATTATAATGACAAATTGTCATTGAAAATACTATGACAGAATTTGAAGAAATAGATTTTGACGAAATCTTAGGTGGAAGTTTCGATATTGTAACTGAAGGAATCAATGTTTCAGACTTTTCCGAAACAGAAAAAAATGCAGAGCAGAAGGTTTTTCCTATTCTTCCTGTTAGAAATATGGTGATGTTTCCGCAAGTGGTTATTCCGATTACTGCAGGTAGAAAAAACTCTATTCAACTATTGGAAGAAGCTCAGAAAAATGGCGAACTGATAGGGATTTTAAGCCAAAAACATTCAGATATTGAGCAGCCAGTAGAAAAAGATCTTTATACAACGGGAACTTTGGCGAAGATTATCAAAATCATCAAGCTTCCTGAAGGTAATATCACAGCAATTACAAAAGGTTTTCACAGGTTTAAAATTAAAAATTTTGTGGAATCTCAGCCTTATTTTAAAGCTGAAGTTAGCAAATTAAAGGATTCAAAACCAAAAAATAAAGAAGAGTATGAGGCTTTACTTGAAAATATTAAAGACTTAGCCCTTAAAATTATTGAGCTGGATCCAAATATTCCCAACGCTGCCAATTTTGCAATAAAAAACATCAGCAACAATGAAGATCTTCTGAATTTTGTATGTACCAATGCAAGTTTCAGGTCTGAAGAAAAACAGAAACTTCTTGAGGAGAAAAGCCTGTCGGAACGTGCAAAAAAGTGCTACGAGATGATGCATGAAGACTTCAGAAAACTGGAGCTCAGAAATCAGATTCATCAGAAAACTTCGAAAGATTTGGATAAACAACAGAGAGAGTACTTTCTGAATCAGCAGATCAGAACTATCCAGGATGAACTGGGCGGCGGGCCTGAAAGTGATGTTGAAGAACTTTTAAAAAAGGCTAACGACAAAAAGTGGAGTCCTGAAGTTGAGGAGCATTTTCAAAAAGAAATTTCAAGGCTTCAAAGGCAGAATCCAAATTCGCCTGACTATAATGTTCAGAGAAATTATCTTGATTTTTTCGTAGAACTTCCGTGGGAAAGCTACACCAAAGACGTTTTCGATATCGCGAAAGCTGAGAAAATTTTAGACAAAGCCCACTTTGGTCTTGAAGATATTAAGAAAAGAATTTTAGAACACATGGCGGTTCTGAAACTTAAAAACAATATGAAATCGCCGATTCTTTTGTTAGTCGGACCTCCGGGAGTTGGTAAAACTTCGTTAGGAAAGTCGATTGCAGATGCTTTAGGCAGAAAATATGTACGCCTTTCTTTGGGCGGACTTCACGATGAGAGCGAAATCAGAGGTCACAGAAAAACCTACATCGGTGCGATGGCTGGGAGAATTCTTCAGTCTATCAAAAAGGCAGGAACTTCAAATCCGGTGATCGTTTTGGATGAAATGGATAAAATTGCACAAGGTCTTCACGGCGATCCTAGCTCGGCCTTGCTTGAAGTTTTAGACCCAGAACAGAACAATTCTTTCTACGACAATTTCCTTGAGTTGGGTTATGATTTGTCTAAAGTGATGTTCATCGCAACGGCAAATTCACTGTCAACCATTCAGACGCCGCTTTTAGACAGAACTGAGATCATTCAGATTGCCGGCTATACTTTAGAAGAGAAAATTGAGATCGCCAAAAGACATTTGATAAAAAAACAACAGGACGAAAATGGTTTGGATGGAAAATCATTCAAACTCGGAAATGCCGAACTGAAGCATATTGTAGAAGCTCATACCTCAGAAAGCGGCGTGCGTTCTTTGGAAAAAAGAATTGCAGGAATTGCCCGTTGGGTAGCTTTGCAGACTGCTCTTGTGAAAGAATATGACCCCAAAATTTCCATTGATAAAGTGGATGAGATTTTGGGTGTTCCAAGACCTAAAAATATTTCTGAAATCACAGATTCGCCGGGAGTTGTAACAGGTTTGGCGTGGACGAGCGTTGGCGGAGACATCCTTTTCATTGAAAGTATTCTCAGCAACGGAAAAGGTACGTTGACCATGACCGGAAATCTGGGAACAGTAATGAAAGAATCTGCGACCATTGCATTGGAATATATCAAAGCAAAACATGAAGAACTGGGAATTGATGAAGATTTAATAGAAAAGAAAAACGTTCACGTACACGTTCCGGAAGGTGCCACGCCAAAAGACGGTCCGTCTGCGGGAATTGCAATGCTTTCGTCGATGATTTCTTCGTTTACCAATAAAAAACTTCGGCCTCACCTTGCTATGACCGGAGAAATTACACTTCGTGGAAAAGTACTTCCGGTGGGTGGTATTAAAGAAAAACTTCTCGCAGCAACCAGAGCGGGAATCAGGGAAGTGATTCTCTGCGAAGCCAACCGCAAAGATGTGAACGAAATAAAACAGGATTACATCAAAAACATGAAAGTGCATTATGTCAACAGAATGGAGGAGGTCATCGATATTGCATTGGAAAAATAGCCAAAGTTTTTTGTAATAAAATTTTGGGCGTATCCCTTTGCATGGCCAACGCTCAACGCTGGCAGGGTTTTGAACCCTGCCAGCGTTCCCCAACGCAACATGCAAGCGGGTCGGGCTATCAGCTATATCTTTTGCTCGTCGTTCCTCCTCACAAAAGGATGCCGCTTCTATCCCTTACGCAAAACGCAGGCAGTTGAGATTTGGTTTTAAAATTAAAACATAATTTAAATTACATCAGGCACGCTGAAAGGCGTGTTTTTTGTTTATGCCTCAGCGTGTTCCCTTATTTTAAACACAACTTTCCAAATGAATCTACTTCGACTTCCTTTTCTGCAGAAACTTGCACTTGCAGTCATTTCAATCATCGGAATTGGCTATCTTATCTGTCTTGGGCAGAGCATTCTGGCTCCGTTTTTTCTGGCATTCCTCATGGCGATGCTTTTTTTACCGTTTGCTACTTTTTTGGAAAGAAGGCTGAGATTTCCAAGGTCGTTTTCCACTTTGGCGTCGGTTTTTTTACTGATGATTTTTCTGGCGGGACTCATTTATTTCTTTTCGACACAGATTGCAGGCTTCACCAATGATATTCCCAAGTTGAGGGCTCAGTTTACCAATGTTTTTGAAGATTTGCAGCAATGGGTTTCGAGAACTTTCAATGTGAAAATCAAGGAGCAGTTTGATTATATCGATCAGGGTGTGGGCAAAATACTGTCGTCATCAGGACTGATTTTAGGCTTTACATTCGGAATTTTCTCCAGCGGGCTTGGCTTTTTAGCTTTCTTTATCCTGTTTTTCATTTTTATATTGAATTACAGAAGACTTTTAAACCGTTTTATCATCAGTGTTTTTAATGAAAAGCACCAGAGCAGTGTGATGGATGCGGTTTTTGAAGTAAGAGTAATGACCAAGCAGTATATCATCGGGTTGTTTATTCAGATCATAATTGTATCTGTACTTACAACAACTTTGCTCAGTATTCTTGGGGTAAAATATGCGATCCTTCTTGGTGTCCTTACAGGACTTTTAAATGTAATCCCATACATCGGAATTTGCATCTCTCTTATAATTTCATGCTTTATCGCATTTGCTACAGGTACAGTTTCAGACTGTGTTTACACGGCAATTGGCTACATTATTATTCATGCGATAGACGGGAATATTGTACTTCCGTTTGTAGTTGGGTCAAAAGTCAAAATTAATGCACTCTTTTCTTTTATCGGAATCATTATCGGTGAACATCTTTGGGGAATTTCAGGGATGCTGCTCTGCATTCCTGCAATTGCGATTATAAAGATTATTTTTGAAAGAGTGGAAGGCCTTCAGGCGTGGGGAAAACTTTTGGGTGAAGACAGAAAACCGGACAAAAAGAAAAGAAAATACAAAATTTCAAAGAATATTACCTTCGAAGAAAAAGATTAAATTTCTGATTCTTAATAATTTAAATTTAAAACAAAATATTTTCAGGGTATGATAACATAAACTTCGGAAATGATAAGTCTTTTTTATTTACAAAATCTAAATTTGCAGAAAAATTAAGTCAATTTAGAATAAATAAAAATAAGATTATTATGTTTGGAAGTTTATACTCGTCAGTATCAAAATTGAGCTTTACGGCTTTGTTGCTATCGTTTGCAGGAAATAGTTTTGTCAAAGCCCAGCAATGGCAAAATGTTGGTTCATCTGCCAGTGTTTCTGCGGGTGGAAGCAGTTTTAATAATTTAGTAATTGATATCGCAGGGAATTATTATCTTTCTTATTATGACGTTTCGGTTCAAAAAGGTTCGGTTCAGAAATTTAACGGAACTTCGTGGTCTTACGTTGGAGGAAGCGCAGGAATTACCAACAGTTACGCAACTTACAACTCACTTTCAATCAACGCAGCAGGAACCGATCTTTATTACACCAATCAGGGAAGCGGTCTGGAAGTCCGTCATTTTAACGGAACTTCGTGGACACAATTACCAAGTGCTGCGACCTCTACAATCAATTATCATGCTTCGGCGGTTGCTCCTTCAGGGGTTTTGTTCACTTACAGCACGCTGGGTTCAGGAACGGTAAAAAGATTAGTGAACGGAGCATGGGAACAGGTAGGAAATGCCGGCTTTTCAAACGGTGCGGCCTTCGCAGAAATGGTAATCGGAACCAACAATAAAGTCTATACAGCCAATGTGGCAAGCGGAGTACGGGTTTACGAAAACTCAACTACTGCAACATCTTCAGACAACTGGAGTTTAGTTGGTGGTAGCATTGTAGATGCAGCATCTTCCGGCGAGCAATATACTTCTGACATTGCAATTGATGCCAATAATAATCTGTATGTTGCTTATGTTTCAAACTCATCAAATTCCAGAAAAGTTAATGTTAAAAAATTTAACGGAACCTCATGGGAACAGGTCGGAAACGCTTATTTTTCTTCAGGCGGAGTACAGCACGTTGCTTTGGCGGTAACTTCAGCAGGGAAACCTTATGTTGTGGCAAGCCGTTGGGAAAATGATAACTTTTTGAAAAATACAGTCTATCAATTAAATACAGCGACAAATACGTGGTCAACTTTCGGAGGGGATTTTATCTCTGATGGTGAGGCAACTTATAATGATCTGGCTGTAGACAATGCGAATAATTATCTCGTTTTGGCGTATTCGGAAGGAAATACAAAAGTGAAGCGGATTACAATTCCATCAACATCATCAAACAATTCATGCAACAATACAGATCCGGGAACAAATGTAGGCGACCTGGGATGTGTAACATTTAATTATAAAGGGCAACCCGTAACTTATACAACTGTAAGAGGTGCAGACGGTAAAATCTGGCTTCAGCAGAATTTGGGAAGTTCGCAGGTGGCGACTTCAGTTTCTGATGCCGATTCGTACGGAGATCTTTTCCAGTGGGGAAGATGGGATGATGGCCATCAGACCAGAAATTCAGCAACATCCAATGTTCCTTCGCCCAATTCTCCTGATGGACTAAGTAATTCCTCGTCTTTCATTCTCGGTTCGTGGTGGGGAGGAAATGATCTGAATGATCAATGGACAGCATCACCAAATTCTGTCAGTGCTGTAAACGCGGCAGATCCTTGCAAAGCAATAGGACCCAACTGGCAAATGCCCTCACAAGCCGACTGGACTGATGCTAAAAATGCTGAAGGAATCAATAATCCTGCAACGGCTTATGAAAGTAAACTCAAACTTCCCGCGGGCGGAAACAGATCTTTTACAGACGGTTCTTTTGGGTTTGTTGGTCAGAGAGGGTATTTCTGGAGTTCAACTCCCACAGGTTTGGGCGCGAAATATTTATACATAGGAACAACCATCGGAAATCCTTCAGCAGGAGCTCCAAGAGGTCAGGGCTCTTCCGTAAGATGTTTAAAGCCGAATTCAGCTTTAAGTGTTTCTGATGTTTCTAAAAATATTTCATTTGGAATTTTTCCTAATCCGACTGATGGAATTTTAAATATCAAGACAGATTCGTCAATTCAAAATGTATATGTAACAAGTCTTGTCGGACATAGAATGCCAGTTGAATTGCGAAATAATCAAATTGACATGACTTCTTTTTCTAAAGGAATTTACATCGTAGAAGTTCAGTTTAAAAACGGGCAGAAAGTTTCAAAAAAAATCATCAAAAACTAAACACAAATTTTATAATAAACACCAGTCACTGTTTTAATCATTAATTTTTACATGAAGCTCATCTCCGGATGGGCTTTTTATTTTCTCTAAATGATAAAATATTAATGAGAGTAATTTTCGTTTTAAAATTTATTGTAGATTCGCTAAAAATAGAGCTTTATGAAAAAAATATTTATATCCTTTTTTCTGCTGATTATCGCTAATGTTTTTGGTCAGATTTCCTACACGATTTCGCCCAATCCTTTTAATGAAACACAGCAGATTACACTCACGGTGCCGGGAAACCAAATTGACGAGACAGCATGGGGTGTTGCGAATAATGCAATTTACATCTGGACTTGGTCTTTAGATCAGAACTATGCCAACAGTCAGGATTGCCCGACTAATGGCACATGGGGAAACTCTAATGAAACAAACCGTTTGGCTTATAATTCGGGAACAGATTCTTATTCGCTTACATTCACGCCAACAACTTTTTACAACAGAACCAATATCGGAAGAATCGGTTTTCTTTTGAAAACAAAAACAGGCAGCAGTCAGACATCAGATGTTTTGGTAAATGTCGGTACTCTGACTTTAAATATGACCAGCCCCGCAGCCAACAGCATTACCAGTGTTGCTGCAGGAAGTTCCATCAACATTACTGCTACAGCAACTACGCCGGCAACTTATCAGCTAAAGGCTAACGGTGTTGTTGTGAGCTCCACTTCTTCAGCGTCAACTTCATATTCTTACAACTACACAATGGTTGCCGATGCGGATATGGAACTGATTGCCACAGACGCCAACAACACGATAAAAAACAGAACTTTCGTTCTTCAGACTCCGAGAAATGTAGTTTCGCAGGCAATTCCAACATGGATGAAGCAGGGAATTAGTTATCACCCTACAGACCAGACAAAAGTAGGACTGGCCTTATATGCTCCGTTTAAGAATTTTGTTCATGTGATCGGAAGTTTTAACAGCTGGGCAGTCAATGATACTTATTTAATGAAGCGTGACACCACAAATCCGGATTTATATTGGATTGAGCTGTCAGGACTTACGCCTCAGCAGCTGTACACTTTCCAGTACAGAACCAATGATTTGAAGAAAGTGGCAGATCCGTTTTCTCCTCAGATTCTTTCGTCTTATGACGATCAGTATATTTCAGCAACAACCTATCCTAATTTACCTGCTTTTCCTGCAGGTCAAGGATTCGAGGTTTCCATGTTTAAAACTGGTGAAACAGCTTATCCATGGCAGGTAACCAATTTCACAAGACCGAATAAAGAAAATCTTATCATTTATGAATTGCTTTTGAGAGACTTCACGGCAGAGAAAAACTGGCAGTCGCTGATTAATAAAATTTCATATTTAAAAAATTTAAATGTCAATGCAATTGAGTTGATGCCCATCATGGAATTTGAAGGAAATCTTTCTTGGGGATACAACACATCATTTCATTATGCAATTGATAAAGCGTACGGAACTCCGGCGAAATTTAAAGAATTCGTAGACCTTTGTCATCAGCAGGGAATCGCTGTTATTCTTGATGTTGCCTTCAACCACGCAACAGGAAGAAATCCGCTGGCAAGACTTTGGAATGTAGATCCTGATGGTGACGGTTATGGCGATATTGCTGCCAATAATCCTTATTTTAATACAGTTCCGAAGCATTCTTACAATGTTTTTAATGATTTCAACCACAGCACAGCTGCAACGAGATATTATGTTGAAAGATGTCTTCAGCAGTGGCTTACAGAGTATAAAGTTGATGGTTTCCGTTGGGATTTAACCAAAGGATTTACTCAAAACTGTACTGAAAACGATGAAACCTGTACCAATGCCTATCAGCAGGACAGAGTAGATGTTCTGAAATATTATGCAGACAAGCAATGGGCTATCGATCCCAATTCTTACATGATTTTCGAGCACCTTGGGACTGACGCCGAAGAGCAGCAGTGGGCAAACTACAGAGTGGCAGAAGGTAAAGGTGTAATGCTTTGGAACAACCAAAATGGCCCATACAACCAAAACACAATGGGTTACAAAGACAACAGCAGTTTTGACCGTATGGATCACGAGTCGCACGGTTTTACCAACAATTACACTGTAGGATTTGGTGAAAGTCATGACGAGGAAAGATTAATGTTTAAAAATCTGGCTTATGGCGCGAGCAACGGTGGCTATAATGTGACTACTTTAAATACAGCTTTAAACAGAATGAAAACCTTTGGAGCAACTTTCTTTACCATTCCAGGACCAAAAATGATCTGGCAGTTTGGGGAGCTGGGCTATGAATTCAGCATCAACAGATGTCCGGACGGAAGCATCAACAACGCCTGCCGTACTGACGAAAAACCTGTAGCCTTCACTTTGGGTTATGATACCAATCCGAACAGAAATTCTATTTACAGTACATGGTCGCAGATTATTAATTTAAGAAATATTCATCCTGTATTTAAAACAAAAACATATACCGTGGAGTCAAACAATTTGACGAATGATGTTGATGGTTTGGTTACTCGAATTTATCTTCAGGATAACACTGTTGCAGGAATGAAAAACGTTGTGGTGCTGGCAAACTACGGACTTACAACGAGAAATGTAGTTCCTTACTTCCCATACGTCGGTCAGTGGCAGAATTTGATGGATAACTCTTCCTACACTGTGGCATCTACAACAGCACCAATCAGTCTGGAGCCGGGTGAATTTAGAATCTACGGAAGTGCAGCGGGAACTTTGTCAACATCGGAGCAGAATTTAGAAAACAGACTTTCGCTTCAGATTGCCGATAATCCGGTGAAAAATAAAATGGCAAAACTGATGTATCACAAAGTAAAAAATGGAGAAATCACAATATACGACCTGACAGGTAAAAAAATGGACTCTTATAAGCTTAAAACTGAAAACGGAATTTTGGAAATCAATACCAATTATCCTTCAGGAACTTATCTGGTTCATTTAAAATCAAACACAGGAGTTTCTATTGAAAAAATGATTGTGAAGTAAGATTGAGTTTATTAAAAATATCCTCACATCAGCCCTGCCAGCGTTTGAAATGCTGGCAGGGCTTTTTAAAAAATAACATTTAAGAGTAAATGCATATTTCTTTTTTGAACTTTAATGAATAAAAAAAATTCTCTAAATCTTTTGTGACTTTTGTGGTTAGCAACAAACTTTAAGCTCATTCAAAATGGTCTTTTGTTCTTCATTGTCAATTCCGTATCTTTGCAAACTAAATTTTTAATATGTCTAAGTCATTAATTCCAAAATTAGAAGCGATAAAACAGAGATATAATGAGGTGGCAGACCTTATTATACAGCCAGACGTAATTTCGGATCAGAAAAAATATTCTTCTTTAAATAAAGAATACAGCGATTTAGGAAAAATAGTACACGTTTACAACCAATATAAAAATGCTTTAGACAATATCGCAGAATCTGAAGAGATCATCGCTGATGGTTCAGACAGAGACCTTGTTGATATGGCTAAAGAAGAAAAAGTGGAAGCTCAGCAGAAACTTCCTGGTTTGGAAGAAGAATTAAAAGTTCTTTTGATTCCTAAAGATCCTACAGACGACAAAAACGTTATCGTGGAACTTCGTGCCGGAACCGGTGGTGATGAAGCTGCGATTTTCGTGGAGGACGTTTACAGAGCTTATACCATGTTCTTTAAAACCAAAGGCTGGAAGCATGAAATTACAGACTCCAGTGAAGCTGCAAAAGGTTATAAAGAATTGATCCTAAAGATTGAAGGCGACGGCGTTTACGGAATAATGAAATTTGAATCCGGAGTTCACCGTGTACAGCGTGTTCCTGAAACAGAATCTCAGGGTAGAGTTCACACTTCAGCCATCACAGTTGCGGTTTTACCTGAAGCTGAAGAAATTGATTTTGAATTAAATCCTGCTGACATCGAAATGCAGACTTCACGTTCAGGTGGAGCAGGTGGACAAAACGTAAATAAGGTTGAAACCAAAGTACAGTTGACACACAAGCCTTCAGGAATGGTGGTGGTTTGCCAGCAGGCGCGTTCTCAGCTGGCCAACCGTGAGCTGGCAATGGAAATGCTTCGTACCAAATTGTACGATATTGAAGTTCAGAAATCTGTTGGAGATATTGCTGCACAGCGTAAATCGATGGTTTCTACCGGAGACCGTTCGGCAAAAATTAAAACGTACAACTATCCTCAGGGAAGAGTTACAGATCACAGAATCGGTAAATCGATGTACAATCTCGATGCCTATATGAATGGCGATATTTCTGAGATGATCGATGCCGTAATTATGGCAGAAAACGCAGAAAAAATGAAAGGAGAAGAAGATAATTATTAAAATTTTCTTTCGAATATAAACTGAGCTTCCGAATTTTTTGGAAGCTTTTTTTGTGAAGTTTTACTTCTGCTGTTCAATTTTACTTTCAAGATTTTTGATATCTTTTCTCAGTTCCATGAAAAGATCTTTCACGTTATAATGCTGAGGATGATCTGCTTCAAATTCTTCAGGGAAAATTCCTGATGCATACTGCCAGATTTCAACAATATTTTTCAAATCAATATCATAAGGTTCATAAAAATCGTTGTCGGCACTTACCGTGATCGAATTTTCTTTTTTAGCCTTGCATCGTTTATAGGTAATTCCATCGTCCAGTGTGATGAAAATATAACTTTTGTTAGGTTTTAAATCTTCAATATTTTCAACGTACTTTCCAATAATAAAAGAACCATCTTTAAAAGGAGGCATAGAATCCCCATCGGCAGGAAAAGCCCTGTACTTTCCGTTGGTCAGAAACGGTAAAGAAATCCTTTGCAGACTTTCAATATATTCCGGGTCGCTGTATCCGTTCAGGTAACCCATTGAAGCCTTTTGAGGAATAATTTCAATGCTGCCGTTTCCAATTTTATCCACCACCACCGGAAGCACGATACGGTTGTCAGGAAGTTTCAGCATTTCTTCTAAAGGATATTTTCGGATATCTACCGTAAGCAACAGATCAATACTGATGTGAAAATATTTGGAAATTTTAATTAAGACCTCATACGGCGGCTCAGAACGACCGTCCTCGTAAGAAACGTATCGTGATCTGGTAATAATTAATGTTTCTGCCAACTCCTGCTGGGTGATCATTTTTTTACCTCTCAAAACCTTGATGTTATCTGAAAAAATTGACATTGTTATAATTTGTAACAACAAATATACGCTTTTTGTTTAAAAACGTAACTAATTTTACACCATGAATCGTGCGATTGTACATATGGATATGGATACGTTTTTCGTGTCATGCGAAAGATTGGGCAACTCCAAACTCGACGGAATTCCTTTGATTATCGGGGGTGGCGACCGTGGCGTTGTTGCCTCCTGCTCTTATGAAGCCAGAAAATTTGGCGTACGCTCTGCAATGCCGATCCGCATGGCTCTGAGACTTTGCCCCGATGCGAAGATCATTAAAGGAGATTATGAACTGTATTCAAATCTATCGCATAAGGTTACAGAAATTATTCAGGAAAGAGTTCCCGTCATGGAAAAAGCGAGTATTGATGAATTTTATCTTGATCTCTCGGGGATGGATAAATTCTACGGCTGCTACCAATGGACGAAAGAAATTGCCGAAGCCGTCAACAAAGAAGCCGGACTACCCATAAGTTTTGCCCTTTCAACCAATAAAACGGTATCTAAAATCGGAACCGGAGAATCTAAACCCGTCGGAAGACTGGAAATTAAAGAAATGGAGGTGAAATCTTTTTTAAATCCTCTTTCAGTAAAGAAAATCCCGATGGTCGGCGATAAAACGTTTCAGCTTTTGTCACGAATTGGCATCCGGACCATTCATACCCTTTCAGAAATGCCCGTTTTAGTCCTCCAGCAAATGATCGGGAAAAACGGAAAAGAACTCTGGAAAAAAGCCAATGGCATCGACGAAAATCCCGTGGTTCCCTACTCTGAAAGGAAATCTGTTTCCACAGAAAGAACTTTTGCGACCGATACGATTGATGTTTTGGAATTAAAAAGAATCCTCAGCGGAATGGCTGAAAAACTTGCATTTCAGCTCAGACAGGAAAAATGGATCACCTCAACGATCATGGTGAAAATCCGCTATGCCAATTTTGATACGGAAACCAAACAAAGCCGCGTGGCTTACACGGCTGCAGACCACACTTTATCAAGGGTTGCGCTGGAACTTTTCGACAAACTGTACACGCGGAGGATGAGAATTCGCCTTATCGGATTGCGGTTTACCGATCTCGTTCACGGGAATCATCAGATGAATCTTTTTGAAGATACCGAAGAGCAAATGAATCTTTACCAAACGATGGATTACCTCAAAAACCGTTTTGGAACCGATGCTGTAGGCAGAGCTTCAGGTTTTGATTTTGGTCAATAATTAAAATGTAAATAAAATGTTTCTCAACTGTCATTCTTTTCACAGTCTTCGCTACGGCACTTTATCGGTACAGGAACTGGTGAGGCAGGCTGACGAATTGGGCATTAAAGAACTGGTTTTAACAGACATCAATACAGTAACCGCTATTTACGATTTTAAAAAAGAATGCGAGAAATTTGGCATTAAACCCATCGCCGGAATTGAAGTAAGAAAAGAGAACAGACTTCTGTACATCGCCATTGCCAAAGAATTCAGTGGAATTGGAGAAGTGAATAAAATGCTGACCGCTCATAATTGTGACGGCGTTGAACTTTCTGAAACAGCTCCGGAATTTGAAAAGGTTTTCATCATTTACCCATTAAACAACATTCCGGAAAGCTTAAAAGAAAATGAATTTATAGGCATCAGAGAAGAAGAGTTAAACTTTTTGATCCGTCAGAAATTTAAAGATAAAACCCATAAAATGGTGGTTTTGCATCCGGTAACTTTCAGCACCAAAAAAGAGTACAATCTGCACAGAATTTTGCGGGCGATCGACAACAATACAATTCTTTCGAAACTCAATGAAGACGATATCTGCCGAAAATCTGAGTATTTTACTACCGAATTAAATTTAATAAAATCATTCGTACACTATCCGGAAATCATTAATAATACAACAGAAATTTTAGCAGAATGTCGTTTTGATTTTACCTATAAAGAACGCGGAAGTACCGAAAATAAGAATAAAAAATATTATTTAAAATCCCGCGAAGAAGATATAGTACTTTTAAATAAGCTCGCTTTTGAGGGCCTGAAAAAGCGATATGGTGATGATGAAACCGCAAAAAAAAGAGTTGAAAAAGAACTTAAAGTCATTGGAGATCTTAATTTCTCAGCCTATTTTCTTATCACCTGGGACATTGTTCAACACAGCAATGAAATGGGTTTTATGCATGTGGGAAGAGGAAGCGGTGCTAATTCCATTGTAAGTTATTGCCTTGGAATTACAGACATTTGTCCTTTGGAACTGGATTTATATTTTGAGCGTTTTTTAAATCTTAACCGTACGGCACCTCCCGATTTCGACCTCGACTGGAGTTGGCAGGATCGTGATGCAATGCTCGAATATATTTTTAAAAAGTATGGTAAAGAATACGTGGCTTTTTGTGGAACCAACGTGGAATTCAAATACAAATCAATTTTTCGTGAAGTTGGAAAAGCTTTCGGTTTACCAAAAGAAGAATTGGACAATTTAGCAGGTAAATCAATGGAAACGCACGAGATGAATTCCGTTGTGAAACTGGTTCATCAATATGGAAAACTGTTGGAGAAATTCCCGAATCAACGAAGTATGCACGCCTGTGGGATTTTGATTTCTGAAGAACCCATCACCAACTACACCGCTCTTGAAATGCCGCCAAAAGGATTTCCAATCGTTCAGTTTGATATGTATGTGGCAGAAGATATTGGTCTGGAAAAATTTGATATTCTTTCCCAAAGAGGTCTGGGAACAATTAATGACACGGTAAAACTCATCAAGAAAACACAGGGAATTGATGTTGATATTCGGGATACAACGCTCTCTAAAAATGAACCGGTATGCAATGAATATTTAGCCGTCGGGAAAACGATTGGCTGTTTTTACATAGAATCTCCCGCCATGCGTGGACTTTTGCGAAGATTAAAATGTGAAGATTATATCACACTGGTTGCGGCATCATCTATTATCCGTCCCGGCGTTGCACAAAGCGGAATGATGCGGGAGTATATTTTCCGGCACAATCATCCTGATCAGTTTGAATATTTCCATCCTATTTTTGAAAAACATCTCAGCGACACATATGGAATTATGGTATATCAGGAAGACGTTCTAAAAATTGCACAATATTTTGGTGGATTAAGCTTAGGCGATGGCGATATTCTGCGGAGAGCGATGAGTGGGAAGGGAAGATCGCTGTCTGCACTCCAGAAAGTAAAAACGCATTTCTTCAAATCTTGTATAGCAAAAGGTCATTCCATTGAACTTACGACTGAGGCTTACCGACAAATTGAATCGTTTGCAGGATATTCTTTCTGCAAGGCACATTCGGCTTCTTATGCGGTGGAAAGCTATCAGAGTTTATATCTGAAAGTGTATTATCCATTAGAATTTATGGTTTCTGTGATCAATAATCAGGGTGGGTTTTACCGTACTGAAGTCTATATTCACGAAGCCAAAATGTCCGGTGGAAATATTCAGCCACCTTGTGTGAATTCAAGTGATTTTGAAACCAGTTTACATGAAAAAAACATTTATTTAGGGTTAATGTTACTCCAGAATCTTGAAACAAAAGTCGCTCACGAAATTGTTTTGGAACGCCAACAGAACGGAAATTACAGATCGCTTGAAGACTTCATCCGAAGAGTTGCGATTGGAATAGAATCTGTACAGACGCTTATTTTCATTGGCGCATTTCGGTTTACGGGAAAAGGAAAAAACGAACTTCTGGTGGAAGCCAGATTGCTGCTCATTAATTTTAAACCTGAAAACAGAGGCCTGATGTTGATTGAAGAACCTCCACAGGAATACAGACTTCCCGAACTGAAAAGAGATCCTTTCGAAGACGCATTTGATGAGCTTGAGATTATAGGATTTCCTGTTTCTTCTACACCTTTTGATTTACTTGAAACCAAATACAGAGGCTCGGTTTTCGTGAAAGATCTTTTGAAAAACCACAAAAAACAGGTCAAAATGCTCGCCTATCTCATTTCAAGAAAGCATGTTCCTACTAAAAAAGGAACGATGTATTTTGGAACATGGATTGACGTCAACGGCGATTATTTCGACACGGCACATTTCCCCGACAGTCTGAAAGAATACGATTTCCAGGGTGGCGGCTGCTATCTTTTGCTCGGAACAGTGGAAGTAGATTATCATTTTCCTACGATAACTATTCACAAAATGGCAAAAATGCCGATGATTCCAGATCCCAGATATGCTTACGACAGTAAAAAGCGTTATGACATTCATCAGCAGGTAAAGGAAGATGTAAGCATGACTTCAAGAAAGCCTTATCCGCAGGAACACGAAATTGGTTTGCCAAGACAGAAATTTAGTTGATCATGCTTAATGTTTTACAGCTTGTCAAATAATTATATCAACCAGAAAAGGCACAAAAGATCAATGGTGAATTTAAAGTTGAATATGAGCGGCAGGCAAGTTCAAATAAGCTTTGGACATCAATTTTGTAAGCTGTTTCTTGAAAGAAATCAACTTCAAAATTTTTTACTTTTTCAGCGTCCATCACCTATGAAAAATGATCAATTTAATGTGAAAGTTGACCTTTTTTAAAAAAAAACTTTCAGTTAAAAAAAAATATTTCAAGCCGCTAAACTTCCGGCTCCCATCTTCCTGCTTCCATCTCTATTTCTTCTCATATTTCCAGTTCCTGCCTTTTCCTTCAGAAATCCATTCTATAGCCTGCTCCATTCTTTTGTTCCGGGTAGTTTCGGTTTTGGCTTCAACAATCCAATTGACATATTCTTTTCTGAAAGAAGGTGATGCTTTTTGAAAAACTTCCAAAGCTTTTTGATTTTGATTTAAAGCATTTTGAAAATAGTCAGGAACTTCAATTTCGGTTTTTGAAGGTGCTGATTTCTTTAGCTTAACGCCCATATCGGTCAGTTCCATGGCTTCAAAGATGATTTTTTTGAGCTGAGGTCTTTTCGGAAGTTCTTCCATTTTCGTAATCTTCCCGAGACTGAACATGTTGGTTTGTTCGGCATCGGTTTTGAGATTTTTTATGGTCTGCATTTCACCGTGAAGCCAAAACCCCATGCTGCAATATTGTTTAAACGACACCATCGAGCAGAGAATTTTCCCTTTGTACATAAAAGTCGGGAACTTCCATTTGATCGCTTCTTCGATTTCAGGATAACATTCATGAACAACGTCACGAATTATGTTTAAAATCGGTTGTGCAAACTCCGGAGCTTTTTCAATGTACTCATCCACTTTCGGGTTGTAATTTTTCATAATTTTCTGTTTAAAAGAATTTGAAACAATAGGTGTTTTAGCTTTTAAGTCTATTTAAGTTTCAGACAAATCTAAATTAATCTTTGTTCCCTAAGTATCAACTTCAACTTCAACCTTAACCTTAAGAAAAATGCTTCACTGTTTCATTCACCAAAAACCTCACCTGATTTGGTCTTCCTCTGTCTGTTTTAGGCAGATTATTATAACTTCCTGTTCTCACGATTACCATTTTATATTCAGGAATCATAATAATATATTGCCCCTGAAGTCCGAGGAAATAATAATGTTTAATAGGGTTATCGTTATTAATCCAAAAACCCATTCCATAAATTTCGCTTGATTTTTTGGTCGGATTTTTCATTTCATTGATGAAATCAAGATTCAATAACTGCTGACCATCAAATTCACCGTCATTTAAAAATAGCTGTCCGAGCTTTGCAAAATCTCTGGAAGTGGCGTGAATGCAGCAATACGTTTTCTCCATACCACTTTTATCCGTGCTCCAAATGGCATTTTGCTCCATACCGAGCGGAATCCAGAATTTTTCAGATAGATAACTTGCCAGCGTTTGTCCAGCAGCTTTCTTTATGGCAAAACCCAAAAGCTGAGTCGATCCGCTTTGATACTCGAATCTTTCGCCGGATTTTTCTTTAAATCTTCTTTTAAATGTAGCATCAATAAGGCTTTTCCCATAATAAGCCTTGGCATTCGGCCGGAAAGGATTTTTATAATCTTCATCCCAATCCAAACCGGATTCCATCTGAGCCAGATTTTTTAAAGTTAAATTTTCTGCAGATGGTTTGGTTTTAAATTCATCAAAATAATCAGAAAATTTATCATTGATATCTTTAATTTTTCCTTCCTCCAAAGCTTTTCCCAAAAGCATCACAGTTACTGCCTTCGCCATAGAAAAAGAGTTGGTTAGCGAATTTTTGTTGTACCCTTTCCAATACTGTTCGTGTAACAGTTTTCCGTCCTTTATGACTAAAAATGAAGCGGTGTTACCAAGATTTAAATCATCAACTATATTTTTAGGTAAGTCTTCTTTGTTGTAATTATCAGCTTTAACCCAAGGTTTAGGAGATTTCGTTTCAATGACGTTTTTGCTGAAGAATTTACCATCGTCAATATTAGCGCTGGATTTCCCACGCAGATAGGTTTTAGAAATACCGTTAAAGAGGTAAGCATATCCGAAAATATAGAATAAAATCACGACAGCTACCAGAAATAAAGTAATATAAAAAAGAATAATCATAAGAATTGGGTCTTCAACAAATTTAGAATATTTTTAGAATCAGGCATCAAAAAAGCCCTGATTTCTCAAGGCTTTCAATTTATATTTTAGAAAGTAAATTTCTGAAATTCGTTTTCTCATCGATAATTCTTCTCAGTTCAGAAACCGGAACTCTTTCCTGCTGCATTGTGTCTCTGTCTCTGATGGTCACTGTGTGATCGGTTAACGAATCGTGGTCAATTGTGATACAGTAAGGCGTTCCGATGGCATCCTGTCTTCTGTAACGCTTTCCGATCGCATCTTTTTCTTCGTAGAATAAATTAAAATCGTATTTCAAATCATTGAAGATGTTTTCAGCATATTCTGCCAAACCATCTTTCTTCATCAAAGGAAGAATCGCTGCTTTTACCGGAGCCAACGCTGGAGGTAACGATAAAACTGTTCTTTCCGAACCGTCCTCCAGTACTTCATCTTTTAAGCAATGCGAGAATATAGAAAGGAATAATCTGTCTAAACCAACAGAAGTTTCCACCACATAAGGAACATAATTTTCATTTCTCTCAGGATCGAAAAACTGTAATTTTCTTCCGGAGAATTTCTCATGCGCCTTCAAATCGAAATCGGTTCTTGAGTGAATACCTTCCAGTTCCTTAAATCCAAACGGGAAATTAAATTCAATATCCGCCGCAGCATTTGCATAATGCGCCAGTTTCTCATGGTCGTGGAATCTGTAATTTTCATCACCCAAACCAAGCGCTCTGTGCCAGTTCAGACGTTTTGTTTTCCACTGTTCGTAGAATTCAATTTCAGTTCCCGGAGCAACAAAAAACTGCATTTCCATCTGTTCAAATTCACGCATTCTGAAGATAAACTGTCTCGCAACGATTTCATTTCTAAACGCCTTACCAATCTGAGCAATACCAAACGGAAGTCTGTGACGCGAAGTTTTCTGTACATTCAAAAAATTAACAAAAATTCCCTGAGCAGTTTCCGGTCTCAAATAAAGATCCATCGCAGAATCTGCAGAAGCACCCAGTTTGGTTCCAAACATCAGATTAAATTGTCTTACCTCAGTCCAGTTTCTTGAACCGGTGTCCGGATCAGCAATTTCCAGTTCTTCAATTAAAGATTTTACATCGGCAAGGTCTTCATTTTCTAAAGATTTCGCCAATCTTGAAAGAATTTCAGCTCTCTTCGCACGGTATTCCAAAATTTTAGGATTCGTCGCTTCAAACTGAGCTTTATCGAAGGACTCACCAAATCTTTTGGCAGCTTTTTCAATCTCTTTATTTTCTTTATCCTCGATCTTCGCACAGTAATCTTCCACCAAAACATCCGCTCTGAAACGTTTTTTAGAATCTTTATTGTCAATCAAAGGATCATTAAAAGCATCAACGTGGCCCGAGGCTTTCCAGGTGGTCGGGTGCATCAGGATCGCCGAATCAATACCCACAATATTTTCGTTCAACTGTACCATCGCTTTCCACCAGTATTGTTTGATATTGTTTTTCAGTTCTGCACCGTTTTGTCCGTAGTCATAAACTGCAGATAAACCATCGTAAATTTCACTTGAAGGGAAAATAAACCCATATTCTTTAGCGTGAGAAATCACTTTCTTGAAAACATCGTCTTGCTTTGCCATAAATTTTTCGTCTTACGTGCAAAAATAGTGAAAAAGCGGGAAGTGGGAAGCGGGATGACGGAAGTTTTTGCATTGCAGATTTTTAGGAGCCGGGAACCTGCTGTCCACTGTATCTTTTTTGTGGCGGTCTCCACTTCGTTGCATCCGCCACAAAAAAGGATGCCGTTCCCATCAGGGCTATGGAGAAAATTACGTTTATGAACAACTGTAATTTTTCCAAAGAAAACCTCATAGGTTTCAAAAATCTATGAGGTTTAGCGACAGCTCAAAAATTAAAATCCCAATTTTACAAAAGCATACTTCCAAACCTAACGGGTTTCGAAAACCCGTTAGGTTTAGATCATGCAATATTTTAATAAGGAATAAAAAAGCAGTTTAAAAAAACCGCTTTACATTATTTTTAGAAATTATAACTTAATCCAACTCCGTTTCCGCCAATTTCAAGTTTGTAAAATCTGTTGGCATGAGTCTTTTGAGATTCGTTGCCTCTTCTGTCAGCTTCATTCTGGGTTTTAACAGCATTTTTAAGGTTTTTAGAAGAACCAATTGCAAAAGGAATTGCGATACCGATTAATCCAACGCCGGCACCAACTAATCCCCAGCCACCTTTTGCCTGTTCTTTAATTACCACACCATTTTGCACTGTTTTTTTTCCGCTGATTGCAGAAGCCAGTCCCCATCCGACCAATCCGCCGCCCATTATCCCAAAAACCTGAGAAACAGCATTGTTGGTACGTGATTTTTTCATGTAAGCCAAAGCTTCCTGATTGGTAAAAACGCTTTTGTATTCAGATGCCTTATATTTCTGGTTTCCCTTGATGAAAAATTCTCTGCCTGTTTTGCCTAAACTCAAAGTATCAGTCGTTTGCGAAAAAAGATTCGATGACAACAGCAATGTGAGTAATATTAAACTGAAGTTTTTCATAATTTTATTTTTTGCAATGATAAATAAAATAATCAATTATCAGTAAGGATAAAATGTTAATTTTTTCATCTGAAGGAGATTTGTAATTCTTTTTTTTTTAGGCATGAAAAAGCTTCTACTGTAGAATCTGAGAAGTGTTTAAAGAAAAGGAGGACTCAACTAAATAAGTAGTTGCACTTTTAAACTTATGAATAAAAATACAAAACTTAACGGGTTTCTGAAACCCGTTAGGTTTACGTCTAAATTTCAATTAATTATTTTAAATTTAAAGCTGAATAGAAATGTATTATGAAAAAAAGATTCGAGTATAAAACAGTTATTATTGAACCGAAAGGATTTTGGGGAACCAAATATGATCCTGTTGAAATTGATAAGATTTTAAATCAACACGGAAGTGAAGGCTGGGAATTGGTGGTCGCAGAAAGCAGGGATTACGGAGGAACCTTTTACGGTGTTATTTATACTTTTAAAAGAGAGTTGTAAAACTAATTTATCCTTAGTTTTGCGGAATGTTAGAAATTCTGTATCGCGACGAACATCTTATTGCCATCAACAAACCCAGCGGACTCCTGGTTCATAAATCTTTCTATTCCGGAGAGGCAGACACTTACGCAATTCAGGAACTGAGAAAACAGATCGGACAAAAAGTGTATCCTGTTCACCGATTAGACAGAAAAACTTCAGGCGTTCTGCTTTTCACTTTAGATAAAGACACTTTGCGACTTATGAGCACTCAGTTTGAAGAGAAAAAGGTTGAAAAGCGATACATCGCCATTCTTCGTGGCTGGGCGAAAGATGAAGAAACCATCGATTACGATTTGGTGAATGAAAATGAAATTAAGCAGAACGCGGTTACATATTATCGTCGGTTACAGACTTCAGAAATAGATTTGCCTTTTTTAAAACATCAGACTTCAAGATATTGTCTGGTAGAAGCGATTCCAGAGACAGGACGGTTTCATCAGTTGAGAAAACATTTTAAACATATTCTGCATCCCATTTTAGGCTGTAGAAAACACGGCTGCAACAAGCAAAACAAATTGTGGCTTGAAACTTTTGGCATTTCAAAAATGACACTGCACGCGCATCAATTGGCTTTCAATCATCCTATTTCAAATGAAAAAATTACCTTGAACGCAACGGTTGATGAAGATTTCAAAAGAGTAGGGGATATTCTGAAACTCGATTTGAGTGTATATCTGTAATTGTAACAAAATTTCCGTCAGTTCGAGTGTTTTTCGTAATGAAATGGAGAAAAATGTATCGAGAACATCGCGCAAACTTCTCGATACACTCCGCTTTGCTGCGTTACTCGAAGTGACGAATTTTCAGCAGTAGCTTTTTTAACGCAAAGTTTTATATTCATTTTTACAACCTCAAGGAATAAAGAATGATCAGCAAGTTGATCAGTAAGCTAACGTTCACGCTTCGTGAAGCAAATTTTATTTGCCTTTGTCTCTTAAAATAAAAAGTTTGCTAATAAACTTTGCGATAAATTCTCATGCAAATTTTACAGATCGTGCAGATTTCCATAACTCGTAAAAGAATTCGTAAAATTCATATTCGAGAAAAAGTATCCTACATCAATAATCCGTTAATTTTAAAATGATTATTTTTGTAAAACTTTTTTTCAATGTACAAATCGCTCATTCGCCCAATTCTTTTCAAATTTGATCCTGAAGAAGTACACCACTTTACTTTTTCGATGCTCAAAAATTTCGGGTTTCTTACCAAATTATTCCTTCCGAAACCTATTGAAGATAAACGTCTTGAGAGAGAAGTTTTCGGATTGAAATTTAAAAATCCGGTTGGGTTGGCAGCTGGTTTTGATAAAAATGCAGTTTTATTCAATGAATTAGGTGATCTAGGATTTGGATTTGTAGAAATAGGAACGGTAACGCCAAAAGCTCAGGCCGGAAATCCTAAGAAAAGACTATTCCGTCTCATCGAAGATGGTGGAATCATCAACAGAATGGGTTTCAACAATGATGGTTTGCAGGCAGCGATTCAAAAACTGAAAGGCAACAAAGGAAAAATCATCATCGGTGGAAACATCGGAAAAAACACCGATACAACGCCGGAAAACTATACACAGGATTATCTTGACTGTTTTGAAGGTCTGCATCCTTACGTAGATTATTTTGTACTGAATGTAAGTTGTCCCAACGTTGGCAGCCACGCAAAACTGGAAGATGTCGAATACCTGAGAGAGTTGATAACAGCCGTGAAAGGAATTAATCAAACTAAAGTAAATCCAAAACCGATCCTTCTAAAAATCGCTCCGGACTTAAACAATCAGCAATTAGACGAGATTATTGAACTTATTGCCGATACAAAAATCGATGGAATTGTAGTTTCAAATACATCAGTCAACAGAGAAAACCTGAAAACTTCTGCAGAAACTTTAGAGCAAATCGGAAACGGTGGTTTGAGTGGAAAACCTATCCGTGAGCGCAGTACAAAAATGATTAAATATCTTTCGGATAAAAGCAACCGTGCGTTCCCAATCATTGGAGTCGGTGGAATTCACTCTGCAAAAGATGCGATTGAAAAACTGAATGCAGGGGCGACTTTGGTTCAGCTGTATACAGGTTTTATCTACGAAGGTCCACAGTTGATTAACGGTATTAATAAAGAAATTTTGACGAGAGCGGGTAGGATCTCCAGATAGAAATACTGTCTTCTAATAAATTTATCTGGTAAATTGAATAGAGCACCTTATCTGATGAGGTGCTCATTTTTTTTTGTAACAGATTGAATTTTAAATATCTGTAACTTTTGCGTATCTGTGTCGTAGGTGTTTTTTTGTATTTTCTATAGGTTTTTATTCTCTTTGCTTTACGAAAAACACAATATGAGCAAAAACACAAATGATGGCAAATATTGGCACAGTTTACTTTTTACGAGTAAATTGTTCTATGTCTTTTTGTTTTTTCTTGTTCAGAGTTTTCAAGCTCAGATTTTTATTTCTGCCGGAACTTCTGTTTATGGTGAAAAAGAGATTTTGGTTTCGAAACCAGATTCTTTAGCTGTATCTTCCCCAAAAAGTAAAATTTACATTTCTTCGGGGGTTAAAATTTCTAATCTCGAATCTTCTGAAAATTATGAAATTGTAGAAATTCTTCCTTCAAAAAATATAAAGCCCGAGCCGAAAAAACAATCCGTTTTACATATTGCCCAAAAGCAATCGGCAAAAAAGGTTCAGGAAAAAATTGCTCCTAAAAAAGATAATCCTTCTTTCTACAAACTTACATTTTCTACTTCTAAACTAGAAAAACGCTTTACTTTCATAGGGAAAATTTCTACTTTTACTGAGCATTTTCAGCCAACCTATGCGAAACAAATCAATCGTTCCGAAGGTTACAAAACTTCTTTTTCTTTTAGAGAGATTAAGTTGGCATCGGAACATTTTAAAAGAGCAGGAATTCTTACGGTTCAGAATAAATCTGCTTTCCCGGTAAGACCGCCGCCATCTCTTTCGTAAATTCTTTGATATTTTTTTAATACTTCACTTAATTTTTTTCTGTTAGTAAAGAAGATAAATTTTTGAGATGTATTTAGTTTGAGATTTATTCTTAGTTAACTCTCTAAATATAGTTTCCAAGCATTATTGATTTTGGAAAAACAAATTGTTGTAGAAAAGAAAGATCTATTAATAAAAAGTAAGGCAATAAGCAATCAATTTTACAATAAAATACACAAATAATTATACAATTTTTAATGAAAACAAATTTTTTTTTGATACTGATTTTTCAGTTAATCAGTTTTAATCTCGGACATGCTCAATTTGATTGCGAAGGGAAAACTTATAGTTTAAGTGCTACAACTGGGGAGATAAGAGCATTTAGTAATCCGCTAACTTCTGCCGCATTAGGCACAGTCATCAATACCACACCACATCCGGCAACACCAACAGGTACAAACGGCCCGAATGCTTTAGGATATAGCAATGCAACGGGTAAATTTTATTACGTTCAGGTTCAAGGAACCGCTTCCACAAATAATACATTTGTAAGTTATGATCCTACTACCAATACGTACGCAACTTTAGCAGGAACTACCGGAACAATTTTTAGAGGTACGGCAACCAATGATGGACTGGGATATTATGCAATAACTTCGACCAATGTTTTGAAATATTATAGCATTACCAATAATACATGGGCAACCATAGCTAGTAACTATGTCAATCAAAACGGAGTTAGCCTTAATACCCTTTTGAATGACAATGCCGGTGGTGATATTGCAATGGATGGAAATGGCAACTTATGGATTTTAGCAGGTGGCAACGGTTCACCAACAGCGTATGTGTTTAGAGTAAAAAGTGCAGTTCCGCAAACAAGTATGGGGTCTACACCTTTGGTATTAGAGCAGGTTCTGAAGCAAAATATGGGGGAAAATCCAAATGGTATTTCTTTCAATTCGGCAGGAGAATTATATATTTCTAACGGAACGAAATTGTTCCGTATGAATAACAATTTTACCGTTTCAGAAATAGGAAATATATCTCCAATGGGAGGGCAAGGAGATTTGGCAAGTTGTGCTTACCCACTGAATCCTTTTGCAATATCTGATTTCGGAGATGCACCCGATAGCTATAAAACCTTGCTTTCTTCAAACGGACCTCGTCACACCGCTTCTCAGTATGATGCTACAAACAATACCGCATCACTAATGATTGGCAGCACAATAGATTTAGAATTCGACGCTTATCCTAATGCCGATGCAAACGGTGATGACAATAATAATATAAATGATGAAAACAGTATGGTATTTCCCGCACTTACTACAGCTACTAACACTTATACAATCACGGTACCGGTAGTAAATTCTACAGGAACTGGCGCAACATTGAGAGGTTGGATCGATTTTAATAGAAACGGAACTTTCGATGCTTCCGAAGCTGTATCAGTGGCTGTACCAAATGGTGCAACAAATGCCATTCTAAGCTGGTCAGGATTATCTGGACTTTCTGCTGGGGAAACCTATTACAGATTAAGAATTGCTAAAAACAATGCAGATATCATACTCCCAACAGGTTCTGTATTTGGAGGTGAGGTAGAAGATGGAAGAATTACCATTACAAACGCAAATGGCTGTCCTGTAGTAATGGCAAATTTAACCCCATACAATAACGGAACTGCAAAATCCGAAGCTGTATTTGCCAACAACAATATCAGCATCGGAAATAACAGATTGAGTCTTACCCATACAACTACCTTGGCTGCATCTTTGTTTACTCCCAATAGAATTTCGGATGATCATTATAATGGCGAAACCGGTATTCAAATAGGACATAATCAATCATCTGGGCTTCCGGAATCACAAAAAATTGTGAGTACGCTGTCTTTTAATACACCAATTAGTTTGTTATCATTCACATTAAGCGATATAGACTATGGCGATAGGGTAAAGGTAAATGCTTATGATGAAAACAACAGCCTCATTACCTTAACACCTGCAAATTACTCTATTTATAACCCTGCAAATATTGGCGTTTCTGGCAACAGTTTTTATGATGCTCAATATCCTGTTGTTTTTGAAGCTGCCTCTGGAACACGCGAAGGAACTGTGAATGTTAATTTTCACGGAAAAAAAGTATCACGTGTTGTATTTGAATTCACTGATGATGCGATGCAGGGAGCGTACACCATTTCCAAAATTGCCGGCGAATATTGCGCAGTTTGTTATGAAGACCCAACCTTGGTTACAGGAGCAACGTACCCGGTGAAACACGGTATCACAACTCTTGGAAGAGCAGGAAAAACAAGTTCAGGAACAAATAATACAGCAAGCGATTGGCCAATGAACAAAAACTCTGCTTTCACCGTTTTGGAAAGTAAAAGTAAAGGTTTTGTGATTACCCGAATGACGAGCGATCCTGCACAAAGTTCTGCAATCAACCACATAAACAAGATTACCAATCCAGTTGTGGGAATGATGGTATTTGATACTTTTGCAGATAGTGGCAAAGGCTGTCTGAAAATCTATACAGGACCGGGGACAGGTGAAGGTTGGAAATGCTTCAACACTCAAGGTTGCCCTTAATAATGACGGATAATTTAATCAAAACTAAATTCCAACTTTCAAAAGGTTACTTAAAAAAGAAAAAATTATGAAAAAAATAGTAATTACACTCACGCTATCCATATCTGCACTTGCTTTTTCGCAGGTAAGAATTGGGGCAACAAATTCAGCAGGAAATGTCAGCAGCACTTCCGTTTTATTGGAATTCGGGACAGATGACGATAAGGGAATTATTCTTCCTTATGTAGAAACCGTACCCACAGGCGCCAACGATGCCAAAGGCGGAACTTTAATTTTTGATGTTTCTGCGACAGGGCAGTACAAAGTAAAAGTAAAAAACGAAAACACAGGTTGGAGCGACCTCAGCGTAGAATCTGGATATTCTTCTGCGGTAGAAGCTTTGGTAAAAGATCCGCAAGCTGCCCCACTTGCAGATATAGCGGGAGCAAAAGCCATTATCGGAAATGCAACTACATCTACAGAAGGCGTTTTGGTGTTGGAATCCTCCGACAAAGCAATGGTTTTGCCAATAGTTTCCAGTTATGCGACCATCAAAAATCCTTCTCCGGGAATGATGGCTTTTTTGAAAGGAGCAACATCGGATAAACACCGATTGATTGTTTTTAACGGGCAAAAATGGACGTTTTGGAAGCCTTAATTTAATAAAAACATAAAAAAATGTTATCAACCGGCCATTAAAATTGGTCGGTTTTTTTTAATTTATATCCTATTTTAGTAATTTTGAGACTTATGTTTTCTAAAAAAGCACCAACTTCTTTCATACCATCAAGGTTCAAATTCATTTTTGTACTGCTTTTTGTTGTCAATTTTTGCTTTTCCCAAATTTCAAAAAAAGAAACAGATTCTTTATTGCAAAAAGAAATTCCAAGATTAAGAGGTTCGGCAGAGGTGGAAAAATCTTTACTTTTATGTAAAAAAGTCATTAAAAATTATGAATCTTTAAATGATAAAAAAGGAAAAAGTGAAGCTTATGTAGTTGCCGCAAATATTTGCATGACGCTTTACAGAATAAAAGAAAGTTTTGAATATCTTGAGCTTGCAGAAGCTACCAATAAAAGCTTTAAAAATCCACTTATAGAGGCAAAAATCTATGCCCAATATGCAAGAAATTATGATTATTTAGATTATGAATCGCTTGCATTGGAAAATTATGGCAAAGCCATTTCAATTTTAGAAGTCATAAAAGGTGAAAATAAAGATCTTGAATATATGTATAGTTCAAGAGGGTTTCTTTATGAAAAGAAAAACATGTACAAGTCGTATTATAAAGATGCGCAAAAAGCCCACTACTATTATCGGAGTCCTTATACGTCGGTGCGGCTTGCAAAATATTTTATACTGTATGAGAAAAAATCAGATTCAGCAAGATATTATCTTGACTTAGGAGAAAAGCTGTATGATGAAGGCTCATTTCGGGAGTTCCAAAAAGCGTTGGTGGAAAGAATGAACGGTAGATATCATTTTTATCAAAAGGATTATGAAAAAGCCATTTCTTTTTACAATGAATCTCTTAAAATCTATAAAAAAATTAATAACCCCAGCGAAATTAAAGAAGATTACAAACTGCTCTACGAAGCCTACAAAGCAATTGGCGACGGGAAAAAGGAAAAAGAATATCTGGAAAAATATACTTTCATCAATGACAGTATAGAAGTGATAAAAAAGAGAAATCAAGAAATTCCTTTAAAAAAAGTTCTGAAGGAAAATAAAATGGCCGAAGAAGAATCTAAAACAAGCCTCTATATTATCTTTTTGATATCCCTCATTTTATTTTTTATTACATGGCTTCTCACTCGCAAGAAATATGTTGAAGAGGCAAAAGATAAAGAAATCATAATTCAAGAAAAAGAAATAGAAAACCAAGATTTAAAACAAAAAGTGAATGAATCCTTCGAAGAAATTGTGCAATTGGCCAAAGAAAACAAACCCGAATTTCTAACCCGTTTCCAGGAAGTTTACCCCGAATTTACCGAAAATTTAAAAGAATTATATCCCGAAATCAACAGTGAAGATTTGCGGTTTTGTGCTTTACTAAAACTCAATTTTTCTACAAAAGATATTGCTGATTATACTTTCGTCACGGTAAGAACCGTGCAAACCCGAAAAAGCAGACTGAGAAAAAAAATCAATATTCCTTCTGAACAGGATATTTACCTGTGGATAAACGAAATATAAAAACTTAAAGACAAGATAAAAAAGCAAAATCGATGAGGTTTTGATTTTTTGTTTTTAAAGTCTCCAGATTGACTTAACAGATCGTAAAATTAAATGATCTGTAAAAATCTGCTCAATCTGCGTGAGAATTTTAAATAAAAAAATGCGAAATAGTATAAATAATCAATCCCACCAAACCGCCAACCAAAGTTCCGTTCACACGAATGAACTGCAGGTCTTTACCGACTTCTAATTCAAGTTTTTCACTCAGTTCTTTGCCCTGCCAGTTTCCGACGGTGGAACTGATGAGGTTTCCGGCTTGGTGCGTATTTTTCAGAATGTATTTGTAGGCCGTTACTCTCACCCAGTTGTCGATTTTATTCTGAAGTTTTTCGTCGGTTTTTAAGTTTTCAGAAAACTCGTTGAGGTTTTTGGTAATGTATTTTTTCAATGAAGATTCTTCTTCCTGAAGTTCGGTACTCAATGTTTTTTTAATTGAAACCCAGATGTCATTTGCGTATTCATCAAGCTTTTGATTGTTTAAAAAATCGTTCTTAATGCTTTTAAACTCATCAATCCACTTTGGATCTTCTTTTAAATCATTTGAAAACTCATAAATTTTTTCTGTAATTAAAGTTCTGATTTCGTGGTTGGTATCTTCCTCTATTTCGCGGAAGAAATCAGATAGCCCGCTTGCA
The DNA here is from genome assembly GCF_025457425.1 of Chryseobacterium foetidum. Lineage (NCBI taxonomy): Bacteria > Pseudomonadati > Bacteroidota > Flavobacteriia > Flavobacteriales > Weeksellaceae > Chryseobacterium > Chryseobacterium foetidum. The sequence goes on along the minus strand of NZ_JAMXIA010000001.1, from coordinate 1,852,259 downwards.
ATTTTCTCAGCAATTTTTTTGTCTACAAAAGATGGAATGAAAGAATAACTTCCTTTTTTCACCCTTTCTTTAATCATCTCATCATTTTCAATCAAATATTCTTTGATTTGTTTTGAAAGATTGGTTACGATTTTCTGATGGTCGTTTTTGTCTAAAAGATATATGATTCCGTTGCCTAAAATTTTATTCAGCTGAATATCATCGGTCATTTCGCTCACTTTTTTACTGATAAAACGGCTGACTTCAGCATCATCCAGTTTATTCAGAATATCCAAGATTATATCCGAAAGATTTTTAATCAAAACTTCCTGATTTCTTTCTTTCGTCAGCCATTCTCCCACAAAGTTGGATATTTTGATTTTCTGAATATAAGGACGGATGGTTTGAGGCGAAAGGAAATTAGAAACCACGAAACTTCCCAGATTATCTCCCAGTTTTTCTTTACTGTTTTCAATCAGATTTGTATGCGGAATCGGCAACCCGAGCGGATGACGGAAAAGTGCTGTCACCGCAAACCAATCTGCCAAAGCGCCTACCATTGCTGCTTCAGAAAAAGCACGGACGTAGCCGATCCAATGAGAATCGTGGGTCTTCTGTAAAATAGTGGTAACAACGAAGATAATTGCCATCAAAACAAAGAGTCCCGTAGCAAAAGCCTTGTATTTATTGAGTTGTTTTCTTTTCAGTTCATCATTCATATCCTCAAATTTAGTAAATTTGGTATTGTATTTTACCACAAAAGTCACAAAAGGTATAGTTGAAATTTAAGTTTATAAGTGAACGGTGAAAAGATCAAATAAGTCTTTTGCATTATTTAATGTTTAAATCTTAACATTTCGCACTAAGTTTTTAGGTGATAAGTTTATCAGCGTTATCTAATTTTAACTATTACATTTTGTGAACTTTAAAAACTGAATTACGACAGCACTAAACAGAGAAAATGACTTTTGTGCCTTTTGACTTCGTCGAATCTTCGATTTGTGGTTAAATATTTGCGTTAATAAAATCAATTTTTAAATTAAATCTTATGCAAGACCAAGCAAAAAACAATCCATATTACTCAAGAACAGAAACTGAAAAACTGAATATTTCCAATGACGAATGGAGAAAAATTCTTTCACCAGAATTGTATGCGATTTCACGTGAAGCCGCCACAGAAAGACCTTTTACAGGAAAATACAATGAGTTTGATGAGCCCGGAGAATATTACTGTGCCGTTTGTGGGAATCATCTCTTCCGTTCCAACCAGAAATTTATGAGCAGCTGCGGATGGCCAAGTTTTTTTGAAGCTGATAAAAACGGAGTAAAATATAATCGGGATTCTTCTCACGGTATGGAAAGAATAGAAGTTGTTTGCAAACGTTGTGATTCTCATTTGGGTCATGTTTTCAATGACGGGCCGGCTCCCACAGGCACGCGATACTGCATGAATTCTATAAGTCTGGAGTTTGTAGGGGATTCAGAATCAGGGAAATAATTCACTTTTTCCGGTTGTTAATGTTTCTTAAATTGAGTTAAACTATTCCAATGTTAAGTATTTGATAATTATGTTTTTATAAATTTGTCTCCGCAATTTTAATTTAACATAATATTGAATGAAGTTATTGTATAGTGTATTAAGTGTAGTGTATGTAGTGACGACCTCGTTTTATCTTTCTCCAGCAGATAAAAAAGAAAATTTTAAAATGAGTGAAGAAAAAAAATCTGAAAAGATTGTTAATCTGAAATCATCAGAAAAATCTGAAACATCAACTTCCGAAGAACTTTACAAATCTATTGCTTTCGCGCCTGAACATGAATTGAATTTTGAAGTGTTCTCCAAAGCGCTGACTGGTTTTGAAAATATGAAAAAGGCGGGTCTACTTAATGAAAATTCACATTTGCTTACTGTTTGCGATTTTTCTATGTCATCCAATACGAAAAGGCTTTGGGTGATTGATCTGAACGATAAGAAAGTGCTGTTTAATTCTCTTGTAGCCCACGGAAAAAACACGGGTGAAGAATTTGCCACCAATTTTTCGAATACCGACAGTTCTTTACAAAGCAGCATGGGTTTTTATATCACTGATGCCACCTACAACGGTGGAAACGGATATTCCTTAAAACTTCTTGGGATGGACAAAGGTTTTAATGATGCGGCTTACAGAAGAGCCATCGTGATGCATGGTGCAGATTACGTGAGCGAAGATTTTGCCGCAACGCATAAAAGAATAGGAAGAAGCTGGGGCTGTCCGGCGGTTCCTAGAGATTTGACTCAGCCGATCATCAATACAATCAAAGGAAGAAATCTTCTTTTTATTTATTATCCGGATCAGAATTATCTTTCAAAATCGGAGTGGCTGAATAAAGCTTAGGAGGCTTCTGGCAGTTGGCTTTTGGCTGAAAAGTAAACTCTTATTTAATTGTTGAATTTTGTTTAATGATTAAATGTAAATACTAAAATAAAAAAAGGTTCAGAAAATTAATTCTGAACCTTTTTTATGAATTGTTGAAGATTATTTGTTGAATAATTCCTCCACTTTATCCCAGTTTACAACAGAGAAAAACGCTGAAACATAATCAGGTCTTCTGTTTTGGTAGTTTAAGTAATAAGCGTGCTCCCAAACATCCAATCCTAAAACCGGAGTTCCTTTAATGTCTGCAACAGGCATCAAAGGGTTGTCCTGATTTGGCGTAGAAGTTACAGAAACAGAACCATCTTCATTCTTAACCAACCAGGCCCATCCAGATCCGAATCTTGTTTTAGCAGCTTCAGAAAAATCAGTCTTGAATTTTTCTAATCCACCATAATTTTCGATAGCGTTTCTAACCAATCCTACAGGCTCATTGCTACCACCAGGAGTAAGAATTTCCCAAAATAATGAGTGGTTAAAGTGTCCGCCTCCGTTATTTCTTACTGCAGGTTTGTCAGTTCCTGTTTTGCAGATTTCTTCGATAGATTTGTCTGCAAGCTCAGTACCTTCAATTGCTTTATTTAAATTGTCGATATACGCCTGGTGGTGCTTCGAGTGGTGAATCTCCATTGTTTTTGCATCAATAGTCGGCTCTAAAGCATCGTAAGCATAACCTAGTTGTGGTAATTCAAATGACATAATTATATTTTTTAATGTTATTACCCAAATTTAGCCAATATTTAAGCCATTATCAAAAATTACGGATTATTTTAATAAATCTTTAACATTGATGATTCGACTTGCTGAAATAAAAAAAGCACAAACTTTTTGAGTATGTGCCTTAAATATTTTTTTAACTGAAAATTATCTGTTCATCGACATCAGGAATTCTTCATTGCTGATCGTTCCTTTGATGTTTTTATTCACAAAATCCATGGCTTCCACAGGATTCATTTCAGAAAGGAATTTTCTGAAAATCCACATTCTCTGCGAGGTGTTTTCATCTAAAAGAAGATCATCACGACGGGTGCTTGATGCAACCAAATCAATCGCAGGATAAATTCTTCTGTTGGCAATTTTTCTGTCCAGTTGAAGTTCCATGTTTCCGGTACCTTTAAATTCTTCAAAGATTACCTCGTCCATTTTAGAACCTGTGTCAATTAAAGCTGTAGCGATAATCGTTAAAGATCCTCCGCCTTCAATCTTTCTTGCAGCTCCGAAGAATCTTTTCGGTTTGTGAAGTGCGTTGGCATCCACACCTCCGGAAAGTACTTTTCCTGATGCCGGAGTTACTGTGTTGTAAGCTCTTGCCAATCTTGTAATGGAATCTAAAAGAATCACAACATCATGTCCACATTCTACCATTCTTTGGGCTTTGGCTAAAACCAGATTGGCTACTTTTACGTGTTTGTCTGCAGCTTCGTCAAATGTAGAAGCGATTACTTCCGCATTTACACTTCTTTCCATATCGGTAACTTCTTCAGGACGTTCGTCGATCAAAAGTACCATCATGTAAACTTCCGGGTGGTTGCTTGCGATAGAATTCGCAATATCTTTCAAAAGCATCGTTTTACCCGTTTTTGGCTGGGCAACAATCATCGCTCTCTGGCCTTTTCCGATTGGGGCAAAAAGATCTACAATTCTTGTGGAGATCGTTGCTCCTTTTCCTGCAAGATTAAATTTCTCTTCAGGGAAAAGGGGTGTAAGGTATTCAAAAGCAACACGGTCTTTGATAAATGCCAAATCACGTCCGTTAACTTCTGTAGGTTTTAACAGAGAAAAATATTTTTCACCTTCTTTAGGCAGTCTTACGATTCCTTTTACGTTATCTCCGGTTTTCAGTCCGAAATTTCTGATCTGTGCAGTTGAAACATACACATCGTCCGGTGAAGAAATGTAAGAGAAGTCTGATGAACGCAGGAATCCGTAGTTATCCGGTAAAATTTCAAGAACACCTTCAATGCTTACCAGGCCGTCAAAACTAAACTCTTTTTTCTGCTCCACTTCCTCAGGTCTGTCCTGATTTCTGTTTTGGTGCTGATTATTCTGATTTTGATTTTGCTGTTGCTGTTGATGCTGGTTTTGATTCTGATTAGGGTTTTGATTTGGATTTTGGTTCCGTTGTTGATTTTGCCCTTTAGAATGTTGAGGATGTACAGGTTTTCTAGGTCTTTCCTCTTGTGGCGTATTTTGTTGAGGAGCTTTTGGTTCAGAAGATTCTGTGTTTTCTTCCGTGTTGCTCTCGGTATTTTGAGGCTGGCTGTTTTCCGAAGGCAGCCTTCTTCTTTTTTTCCTATTTGCCTGATCGTTTTCGGATACTTCTGCTGCTGAAATTTCAGGCTGTGCCGTTTCTGTTTTTTGATCAGTTTGTGCTGTAGGTTCTTCTGCTTTCACTTCCTGAGGTTCTGCTTTTGCAGCTGCAGGAGTTTTTGGTTTCGCAGGTGCTTTTTTGGCTGCAGGCTTTTTGGCAGGAGCTTTCGCAGGTTTTTCCGCGGTGGTTTCTTCAGTAGTTGAAGCTGGAGTACTGTCTGCTGTAGTTTCTGTGGTGTTGAAGTAATCTTTTGCCACTTTAGGATTAGACGCCTGAAAGTCAAGTACGGCAAAGATTTTATCATTATCTGTGCTGTTTCTTGCAACTTTAACGCCCAAATCTCTCAGGATTTTAGTCAACTCCGTTACGGATTTTGACCTTAACGTTTCTATGTTAAACATATTTAATGTAAAAAATGTAATTTATTGTAAGTAAGAAAAGTAAGTCCGGTGACTTTTGTTTTCAAGGGTAATTGTATGATGCAAATCTACACTTATTTTTGAATTGTGCAAAATTTATGCTATTTTTGTCCTGATTTTAAAGTTTATGCTACAAAGAATACAGACCATCTGGATATTACTTGCTACTTTAGCACCTGTTTTCCTGTTTATTACAGGTCAGGATGCAGAAGTTTTCGGAACGTTTCCATTGATAAAAATTGTATCTGCAATTTTAGTAATTGTCGGTGCTTTGAGTATTTTCAGCTTTAAAAACAGAACAAGACAAATCATGCTGAATAACATCAGCATCGTTATAAACGCTTTGTTGATTGGTGTATTGCTGTACTGGCTGCTAAACTTACCCGGAGGAATAGATTTTCCTGAGAAGGGTATTGAGCCGATTTTCCCGTTTATTGCTGTAATCTGTCTGGCTATTGCCAACATTTACATCAAAAAAGACGAGAGGCTCGTGAAATCTGTAGACAGACTGCGTTAGCCAGACAATGATTTTTTGAGTGAGAACAGCTTTCCTTATTGGAAGGCTGTTTTTTTATGCTAAATTTTTGATCAAATTGTAGAAAGATTGTTAAAATTGAAACAAAACATTTTATCTTGCGTCTAATATTCCAATAAAACAGTATTATGAAAAAGTTATCAGTATTAGCACTATCATTCTTTTCAGTTTTAAGTTTTGCACAGGCCGTGAGCCAGGGAACTGTAAAAACCATTGTTACAAGGTTGGCTTCCGACGAGATGAAAGGCCGTCTCATAGGAACTCCCGAAAATGAGCAGGCAGCCAATTATATTTCAAAATTATTTAAAGAAAATAAGCTTGATTACTGTTTTGGCGATTCTTACCTCGTTCCTTTTCAGTACAAAGGGCAAACGGTTTATAATGTCTGTGGAATTAAGAAAGGTACATCTGAAAAAATGCTGGGATTCTCCGGTCACTTCGATCACATAGGAACCAATGATGATAAAGGCGATAATATCTACAATGGTGCAGACGACGACGCCAGCGGAATTGCAGCATTGGTGAGTATTTCTGAATATTTTAAAGATAAAAAACCGGAATTCTCCATGGTTTTCATGGCTTTTAACGGAGAGGAAGCAGGACTTTTAGGTTCAACAGCACTTGCGGCAGATAAAGGAATGGAGAAAATCAATAAAAATCTGGCAGCACTTTTCAATTTTGAAATGATTGCTACAGAATCTGAATTTGGTAAAAACGCAATGTTTATGACAGGAGATGAGTTTTCAGACCTTGCAGATTTGTTTAATCATCACGCAGACGGAATGATTAAAATTTATCCGGATCCTTACGCTAAACAACAGTTGTTTTACAGAAGTGACAATGTAAGCTATGCTAAAAAGAAAATTATTGCCCATTCGTTTTCTACAGCAGATATGTCTAAAATTAAACACTACCATCAGGTGAATGACGATTTTTCTATCGTTGATGTAGACAACATGACCAATATCATTAATAATTTTGCCAAAACAATAGAAAAGCTCACCCCAAAAACGTTTGCACCAAAATACAACAGTAAAGTAAAACTGAATTAAAACGTCTTCTTTTTAAATTCCCTATTTTTGTGGATTAATTTTAATATTTAATGAATTATTATAAACGGGCAATCGACAATATACTTCCGTATAAAAAATCTATTGCAGCAGGTATTTTCTTCAACGTTCTCTATGCGATCTTCAACATTGTTGCCATGCTTTTTTTCATGCCTGTGCTGAACATCCTTTTTAAAAAAGATGGAAAAAAGATAGACAGTAAGCCTGTGTATGAAGGGATTGAGTCTGTGGGAAGTTTCCTCTCGGAGAGTTTTAATTATTTTATTCAACAGCTTGAAATAGAAAAGGGAGCGGAATATATTCTTCTGATTACCTGCATCATGTTTATTACGATGTTCTTTTTAAGGAATATTTTCAGCTATTTTTCAGAATTTTATCTTACATTTTCAAGAACCGGTGTTTCGAGAGACTTCAGAATTCAGCTGCATGATAAGATTTTAGATCTTCCTGTTTCATTTTTTACAAACTCCAGAAAAGGGGATGTTTTTGCAAGAATTACCTCAGATGTAGGAGAAGTTGAATCTAATATCCTGAACAGTTTAATTGATTTGATCCGTTCGCCTATCGTCATTATCATTACAATGGCGTATTTGCTTTATTCCAATTTTCAGCTCACGATTTTTACTTTAATAGTTTTTCCGATCATGGGAACATTAATTTCGATCATTGGTAAAAGTTTGAAAAAAGACACAGGAGAAGCTCAGAACGAATTGGGTAAAATGTACTCTTTCGTTGATGAAACTTTGGTAGGTTTAAAGATTATTAAAATTTTTGATGCATCGCCTCAAATCAAAAAAAGATTTGATGATGTACTCAATAAAATACGTTTTCTGTCACTGAGATTATTTAAAAAGAAAGCATTGGCATCGCCTGTCAGTGAACTTTTGGGAGCCATCACGATTGGTATGATTGTATATTTCGGAGGTCGTCTTGCCATAAAAGGAGAGGGGCTTTCCGGAAGTGAATTTATCGTTTATATTGGTCTATTTTATACCATTTTACAGCCATTAAAATCACTTTCTTCTGCTATTTCAAATATGCAGAAAGGGGAAGTTTCTGCAAAGAGAATTTTTGATATTCTTGATGCAACTTATGACATCAAAGAAGAAAAAGATGCTAAAGAAATTAATGATTTCAAGCAAAATGTAGAGTTTAAAAACATCACTTTCGGATATGAAGACAGAGATGTTCTGAAGGACTTCTCATTGTCAATTCCGAAAGGTAAAACTGTTGCTCTCGTAGGGCAGAGTGGTAGTGGAAAAAGCACACTTGCCAATCTGATAACAAGATTTTACGACGTAGATAACGGTGAAGTTCTTTTGGATGGAGAAAACATTAAAAACATTAAACTTTCCAACTACAGAAAGCTTTTCGGACTCGTTACACAGGATAATATTCTCTTTAACGACTCCATCAGAAATAATATTTCTTTAGGTAAACCTGATGCAACCTTAGAGGAAATTCAGGAAGCGGCAAAGATTGCCAATGCCCATGATTTCATTATGGATCTTCCGAAGCAGTATGAAACGAGCATCGGTGAAGCAGGAGGAAAACTTTCAGGCGGACAGAAGCAAAGGATTTCAATTGCAAGAGCGGTTCTTAAAAATCCACCAATTATGATTTTGGATGAAGCAACTTCAGCTTTAGATACAGAATCTGAAAGATTTGTACAGATTGCCTTAGAAAATATGATGCAGAACCGAACTTCACTGGTGATCGCCCACCGTCTTTCCACCATCCAAAAAGCCGACTGGATCGTCGTTATGGAGAAAGGGAAAATCGTAGAACAGGGAAATCACCACGATCTTATCGCCAAAAAAGGAATGTACAACAAGCTGGTTGAACTGCAGAATTTTGAGTAATTGATTTGAAACATTAAGATGTATAAGTTGTTAAGCTTTTTTAAGGAAACATCTGAAGATATTCATTAAGCATACTTTACATTATAATGCGTAATTGAAAAGCCAATAGCTAACAGCCAAAAGCCAACAGCCACAATGAATCCATTAGAAGAGTACTATTTCAGAATCGATGAGCCTGAACGTAGTGCTCTTCTTTTTTTGCGCCAGAAAATTCTCGCTTCAGATAGCGAAAAAATCACCGAAACCCTCAGCTTCGGTTTGCCTTTCTTTAAATTTAAAAAGAAAATGCTCTGCTACTTTTATTTCAGCAAGAAGCATCAGCAACATTATGTAAGTTTCTATCATGGCGACAGATTAGATCATCCTCTTCTCATCAGTGAAGGCAGAAAAAAGTTTAAAATTCTGCTTTTGGATATGGAAGAAGATTTGCCTGTTGATTTGATTTTGGGATTGATTGATGAGGTAAAGAAGTTTGTGAAGTGATTGATTTGCTATTGTGAAAGTGCCTAAAGTGTTTGGTTTTTTACACAGTTTATGTTGTGCGTTCGGCATAGTTTTTTAGTATGCCAATTTACGGTTGTTTAGTTCTACGTTAAAATTCACTTTCGCTCCCAGAGCTTCAAAAACTTTCAAAATTGTTGTAAATCTTGCGTCAGTTGTACTGTTCTCAATTTTAGAAATTTGTGCTTTTTTCACGCCAACAAGTTCGCCCAATTCTTCTTGTGTCAAGTTTCGTTCTTGTCGAGCTTGTTTGATAGCTTGTCCTAATAAGTCAAGACGTAGTTCGTTTTCAAATTCGTCACGCTTTTTTGTTCCTTTTTTACCGATATATTTGTCGGTCAAGTCTTCTAAATTATATGTCTTCATTACTTTTTATTTTTCTCGTTAAAATACTTTTCTCTTAATTTTTCTGCTTTTTCAATTTCGCTTTTTGGAATTTTGTCTGTTTTCTTAATCAGTCCGTGCGTTGAAATTACAAATGTATCAGTTTTGTCGGTCTTGTCCCAAAATGCAAAAAGCCGATAATAAGTTTTGTTGAATTTTGTTCTAAATTCCCAAATTTCGTCTTGCAATTTTTTGAAAAGTTCCTTGTCGTTTGTGCTTCGGGCTTTCCAAATATTGTAAACAATTTTATCCCTCGCTTTTTCGTCAAGTTCATCCAAAAAGCCTTTCGCTTCTTCTAAAAACTGAACCCGAAATTTATATTCGTCCATTCAATGTTAATTTTTAAGCAAAGATAAAAGTTTCTTATTTAGGAAACAAGTATTTTACGTCAAAAAGTTATGAAGATATAATTTTAGTCTGATGTCAAACTTTAGGTAGTGGTCGGAAATGCTGACGCACAACGTTTCGGGGCTTTGCGATGGTGGGGCAATCGAAGCACAAATCTTCAATTTTGTACAAATGTTGAACTGAAGAATTGCCGTTGAACTTTGCAGTTTCGCCCCACTATTGCAAAACCCTTCCTATGTTTGCAATTCCTTAAATTTATTAAATATTAAACTATAAAAAAGAAAGAACAAATGAGCAGAATAAGATAGGCAAACCCTTTAAGCATTTAAGCTTCACTAACATGATTATCCCTGCTCATTTTCTTGCTCGAAACCGTACAGTTTATTTGAACATAAAGTTCGTGTTAGGATCGTTGGTTGCAGTCAAGAATTGTTCTCTCAAGAAAGAATAAAAGTATAAAAAATGGAAGAAAAAAACAACTACTGCGGTATTGATGTTTCCAGCGAGACGTTAGATCTTTATTTTAAAAATAAAGAAGGAGTTCTTCAACATTTACAGGTCACAAATACGGTTACCGGATTTCGGAAAATGATCCGATCAGCAGGCCGGGAAACTCACTTTGTGATGGAAGCTACGGGAGTTTATCACCTGCATTTGATTTTCTTTTTAAAGGAACAGAATATTGCTTTCAGTGTTGTGAATGCGCTGCAGATCAAGCGCTACATCCAGATGCATTTGGAACGCAATAAATCAGACAAAAAAGATGCGAAACGAATCTATGAATACGGTGTTGAACGCCGACCGGAAATTTACGCAATGCCCGATACAGAGTACTTTGAGTGCCGTTCTTTAAATAATGCGATCCATGATCTGACGAAAGAAATTACCAAGTTCAGCAATCAGATTCACAGCATTAAAAAGTGTCCTTTTGACACAAAAACGATTGAAAAAAGCTTTGAGAAAATCATCAAAAAACTTCGGGAAGAGAAGCAGAATTTAGAGATAATTCTGCAACAGAAACTCATTGCCTGGGAAGCAGAAATGTTGAAATTGGTTACCAGCGTAAAGGGTATTGGAAGAAGAGCTGCAGCAGAACTGATCATCTATACCCAAGGTTTTAAAGACATGAATTCGTATAAACAACTGATCTCTTATGCGGGGCTAAGTCCCACAGAATATCGGAGCGGAAGCAGCATCCGTGGACGGATCCGTATCTGCAAACAGGGCGGAAAACAGTTGCGCCATATTCTGTACATGTGTGCCCTAAATGCGAAGAAGACCAATGCTCAATGTAGGACCCTTTTTGACCGACTGGTAGAGAAAGGAAAAAACAAAAAAGCAGCTGTAATTGCAGTGTGCAACAAGCTGCTCAAGATTGTATTTGGGGTAGTAAAAAACAAAACAGCGTACCTGGATAATTTTATTGTAAAAAGTGCCTAAAATGTTTGGTTTTTTACACAGTTCATGTTATCTGTAGTATTTTTTATTCAGTCGAATCGGAAATTTCGTGCGTTCATTTCGATTTAAAGAAGCAGAAATTCAGCGGTTTATTTTTCTGTTAAATTTCGTTTTTCGTCAGTTTGTTGTTTCAAAGTTATTTTTCAGTCAAGTTTTTTGTCCATCAATTCCTTGTTAATTTTCAGTTTTCAGTTTTTTCTTTTTTCGTTAAATTCAAATTGTCAGTTCTCAAGAATTTTCAATTTAGACTTCTCGATTTTGATTTTCAAAATTTAGAATATTCATTTTCGGAACTTCAGTTAAATTCAATTTCAGAAAATTCGATAGGGTAGATTTGAAAAAAAATATTGCAGACAACGGAAAAAGTATTGCCGAAGGCGGGGAAATCGAAGCACAAAAGCTGAAATTCGCACCGCAGTTAGCAAAACCATTTTTTTTTGCTAATTTACATTTTTCAAAGCAAAAAAAAAATGGTTTTTGCGGAACAGAAGTACAAATGTTGAAGTTTGGACTTTCAGCCCCGCTTTTGGCAATACTATGTTAGCTGATGTTTTTATTAGGCGGTTCCTGTAATTTGAAGATATAATATTTTAGTTGGCTCTATTTCAAATATTAAATCGATACCGATAATTTTGTATGATGCACCAACATTTTTCACAAAAACTTCATAAACATCAATATCATTAATAACAAATTCATTCTTTAACATAAGAACAAAATATTCGTTTACATATTTTGTTTGATAAATTAAATCTCGGGTTAAATCATTTTCAGAATAATTTAGTTGATTTGCTATGAGTTTATCAGCTTCAATTGGTATTCTACGTTTTGTAGACGCGTTTAATTCATTTTTAAGTTTGATTTCCCAATCATTTATCTTCTCAATTTCAACAACCCAATCATTTGGATAAACACCAAAAAGCTGATAGGCATTATTTTGGATACATTTTTTGATATCTCCAGCTGAAAAATTGAAAATGTATAATTTGCAGTTTACCCCAATAATTGAATAAGAATTCAACAAACCCAACGCAGCAAGATAACCATTGAGATAATTGACTTTAGTGTTTAATATTTGGTCTTTTAGTTCTTCTTCTAACATTAGAATTCAGTTTGTGAAAATATCAGCTAACTTCTCGGGGCTTTGCGATGGTGGGGCAATCGAAGCGAAAATCTTCAATTTTGTACAAAAGTTGAACCGAAGAACTACCGTTGAACTTTGCAGTTTCGCCCCACTATTGCAAAACCCTTGTTACCAGCTGGCATTTTTTATACGTCTGATTTAACTATAAAGTCATAGGCGTGTTCGGTAAAATAAATTGATATATTTCCCCAAGCTAGTTTTCGTTGTTTCGCAGTTTCGTGAGCTTTCTTCATTAATTCCATAAATCTTGAAATTATAATTTGTTCACACCAATCTCTTGCATCTTGCATTTCATCTGTCCATTCGCCATTTTCTTCCTTTTCTTCAATCGTTTCAAATAACGTTTGAAATTTCTCGTAACCACTTAACACAAATTCTTTGGTTGTCATTACATCTCTTTTGCAGTCTGAAAGCCATTCCATATCTTCAAGGTCAAGTCCGCCGTCTTCTTTATAAGCTATCCCGTCTATATACCAAACGTCTGTATTTATGTCAAATTCGTTCATTTCAAAGTACATTGTTTTGATTTGAATTTTCTTTGAAATTTCTTTGTAAAAACTGTCAATCCAATTTACTAAATCGTCGATTGGATTTGTAAATGTTTTACCAACAATGTCGTGAAATTCTGTTTTAGTGATTTTTTCAAGTTCTTTTTGCGCAGTATTTATGGCTTTACCAAAGTCAAGATTTTCAAGGTCGGAATTTATTAGCTCTGCAAAGTCGAAGTTCATATTTGTAGTTTTGTTTGTTATTGGTTCTGTCGTTTATGCTTGCTGGTAACTTCCAAATTTACGCATTGCGTCAATCCAATGTATATAACTTTCGTAAAGCTATTTTTCTGTTTTAAAAAGATGTTGCTTTTGTTGATTGATTTTTAATAATTTGCAAAAACAATTTAAAAAAATATTTTTTGGATTGGCGAATGTTTAGTATTTTTGACCAAAACACACAGTAATGAAATACTCTCAAATTTTCAGACAGAAACTCGAAGTCGCCAGATATAGCGATTCCACAATCAAAACTTATATTTCTACTTTGGCTACATTTTTTAATGCAATTAATCATGTTGCTATAGAGGATGTTGATGAAGTTATAATAGAGAAATATCTACACAACGAAATTAAAGAGAAAAGTATTTCACAATCATTTCAGAAACACATTTTAGGAAGCATAAAATTATTTTACGAAATGATTTTTAATAAAAAACTGTCTCTATCACATCTTTATCCTAAAAGAGTAGAACATACCCTGCCAAAATATCTCAGCAAAGAAGAGATATTAAAAATGATCAGTCTCACTGAGAATCTGAAGCATAAATCGATGATCAGTCTTTTGTATGGCTGCGGTCTTCGGGTAAGTGAATTGATTAATATGAAAATTACAGATATAGATTCAAAATCTGGCAGAATATCGATTATTCAGTCTAAAGGAAAGAAAGATCGATACGTAATGCTTCCACAATCAGTTTTGCCTTTGCTAAGAGAATATTTCAAAAAATATTCGCCAAAAACCTATCTTTTTGAAGGAAATGCTAATGAGAAATATTCTCCCAGAAGTGTTCAGCAAATTGTTAAACAAAGCGCTGTGAGAGCTAAAATTCAAAAATTAGTGACTCCTCATATTCTTCGCCATAGTTTTGCGACGCATCTAATAGAAAACGGGACAGATATCAGATATATTCAGGAGCTTTTGGGTCATAACAGCGTAATTACCACCCAAATTTACACTCATATCACAGATTTAAAGATCAGAAAAATTCAAAGTCCCCTGGATATGTAATTCTCGGGAATTTTCACCTGTCTTATCCAACATCTTTTCGGTATATTTTCACTGTTGGCTCTGTTTTTCTGCTTCTTTACATAGACTACTGTTCTATAACATCTAAATAAAATTTTGAATTTTGTCCGAGTCTTCTCTCCGTGTTTTCTGAAAATCCTGAATATATGCTCCACAAAACAAAATCTGCCCTAATTTCAAGACAGGAAAAGCTAATAACATACAGTCAAATTTTAGCTGCTTTGTCAAAGTCACAAAAATTAATTCTGTAATTTTCGCAGTTTCATTAAAGTCCGGTTCTGCATCTTTAACCGACCATTTAAAACAAGTAAAATCATCTGTTTTTTATCATTACACTTGGGTATATGATAATTACAGATCTTCCATTTAATCATTTACTTTTGCCGGAAATTCTATAAAAAATATTATGATTAAAAAACTACTTATTGGATCTTTCTTATCCTTTGCGGCGATTGCAAATGCTCAAAATTCAATTTCATCTACATCTACCGTTGCGGGTACTGCAACTACTTACACTTTCAATCTTGTTGCCGGTGCAGGAGGAGAGACGTGGAATGCTGTTTCTGCCTACGTTGTTCCAGGTTCTACACTTCCGGCATTTACTGCAAATGCTTCACCTGCGAATGTAGCCAATGTAGATGTATTCCTGAACGGATCGAATACTGAAACCGCAGCATATCTCAGGGATTTTGGGAGCGAACTTAAAATCGATATTGAGCAGGCTTTACCACAAGGTACTGCCATCAAGGTGGTCATTAAAAACGTGATGAATCCTTCTGCTGCAGCCAGCAATCAGCCTGCATCCATTGCTTTTCAGAACGGTAACTACAGCAATCTGAATAATTTTTCAACTACTTTTAACATCACATCGGCAACATTATCGACCCATGAGGTGAATGCAGATAGTCATAAAATTCAGCTCTATCCGAATCCATCTGCAGATTTCATCAGACTTAGTAATTTCAAAGCAAATGAAGTGTGCTCTATTTATGACTTACAGGGGAAGTTGGTTCTAAAACAGGTTTATGATCAGAATAAAGGTGTTGATATTACTGCTCTTTCGGATGGTCTTTATATCCTGAAAACAGCTCAACATGCCTATAAGTTTGTGAAGAAAAGTAAGTAAGAATTTGTTATTGCGATTGTAAATCAAGATTGTATTGTAATATAAATGTTAACCTGGATAAAAAAGTATTGATTTCCAGAAGCCATAAAGCTAAAATAGCACGCGTCAAGCAAAAACAAAAAATCAGAGCCTAAAAACTCTGATTTTTTGTTTAAGTATTTATTTTCCGCCTCCCGCATCAAACATCAATCATCAATCATCAATCATCCAACACTTACTTCCTGATCACCTTATGCTTAAACTGCGTTCCGCCTTCAAGAGAAATATCCAGTAAATATGTTCCTGATGGATAAGAGGTGAGGTCTATTTTTGAATCTCTCACTTCATCGATCTTTCTTCCGTCTAAAGAATAGATGATGATGTTCTGTACTTTTTTATCTGATTTTAAATTAACATAATCAGCTGTAGGATTAGGGTAGATAGAAACGTCCACTGTAGAAACTTCTTTTACAGACAATGCCTGATTGGTGCTTTGCATATAAATTGAAAGCACGATTCTGCCATCCTGGCCATAGAAAACGGCGGTTGGAACTTCATATTTTATCGTATGACTTCCTGCCGAGATAGTAGCGGCTGTAAAAGTTCTGATGGGAACAGCATCTCCCGGACACCAATTGTTCCACGCAGTCCACCACTGGGTAGTCTGTACATATGGTCCATAGATTCCATTGCCTTGGGTGTTGTATTGTCTGTATGGTTCACATGATTTCCCTCCGGGAGTAAATGTGAGTACCTGCGCATTATCCAGAGAAACAAAATTCTGCCTTCTTACATATTCTTCACCATTTGTACCGGCACCGTGCGGAGAAGTAATGATGAAAAACTTAGCATTATCAGTGCTTTGACTTAAATTAAAATTGATAAGTCTTACGGTTTGCCCTGGCTGATCTGTATTGTTGTAATTGTTCAGTTCGTTGGAATCAAGTAGTGGAAGTAGATTATTAAAAGTATTAACCACCGTTGGGTCGTTAGATGTTACAAAGTTTAAGGTGCCTGCAAAAACATCATTTCTGTTAGCACATCCTGCAACCTGCGTATTGGCAGCATAAGGAACGCCAAAGACATCGAGTTCCACATAAATGTCGTAAGCCGCTCTTAAAACAGTATTGCTGAAAATATTGTAGAGATTATTAACCTCATAAGTATAAGGTACAGAGGTAGGATTTATGTTTTTATTCATAAACGGCGTAATGTATCTGCCGATTTCGATGCGTTTTACTCCCGGATCGCTCAAAGTGTAAGTAGCCTGATTTTTAGGAACGAAAGCAATATGCACACCTCCGATTCTGTCGTAGTTATCACATAGAGCACCGATGCTCACATTCATCTGAATTTTATTCTGAAAGGTGTTCAGTTCAGCATCCGTCAGTTTTTTTGCATATCTGTAATTGGCAAGCCGAATGACATTTGCAGGAACTGGGTTTGATACGTTGGTAGCGTAGCCGTCATAAAAAACTATTGCAGAATAAACGTTGATGGTAGTTTGGGCATGAGTCTGAGAAATTCCGGCGAAAGCCAGAAAAGCGAGTAGAAGTCTTTTCATTAATTATTAGATTTTTGATTTGAAATCAAAACTACGATTTTAAATGTGATAATTGCTGAAAAAAGTATTTAATGAGTATTAAAATTGCAACATATTTAAAAAAATGTTTAATAATTTCTAAATAATTATTTAATTAAAACCTTAGTTTAAATTATATTTAATTTGAAACCCTAATCAACATTAAAGCAAAAAAAAATCAGAGCCCGTAAACCCTGATCTTTTTTATATATACTGAATTATTTATCAATCATCAATGATCATTCATCAATCATCTTCCATCTCCCCGCTTCCATCTTCCATCTCTCTAATCCCTCATCTTCGCAATCACATCAAGACCGCCTTTGGTTTTATCACCAATTTTACAGATGATTTCGGTATCCATTGGGAGAAAAATATCCATTCTTGAACCGAACTTGATGAAACCGAATTCGTGTCCTGCTTTAGCCTGATCGCCTTCGCTACAGTAGAATACAATTCTTCTTGCAACATATCCCGCAATCTGCCTGAATACGACTTTATGTTTGGTTAAACTTTCCACGGCAACGGTTGTTCTTTCGTTTTCTGTAGAAGATTTTTCGTGCCATGCCACCAAATATTTTCCGGGATGATACTTTTTATAAATCACATTTCCTGAAACCGGGAAACGGCAGATATGCACATTTAAAGGTGACATAAAAATAGAAATCTGTATACAGGCTTCTTTTATAAACTCTGTTTCTACCACTTCTTTGATCATCACCACTTTTCCGTCAACGGGAGCGATTACATTTTCCACATGATCCTGAATGTCACGGTTTGGAACCCTGAAAAACCAAAAAACCAGTCCGTAAATAATCAGAACAGGAACGATGATCAGCAAAGACCACATTTCAAGAAAATATATCGAAACACCTGCAACAGCAATAAATACAATGCTGGCAACAGCGATGGTGCCTTTGGATTCCTTGTGTAATTTCATAATCAGATTTTTTCTTTTAAGGGTTTAAAGCATCGTCAAATATAAGATAGATGACGACAGTTTAGAGTTTAAATAAATTTTTCAATAATAAAGTACAAATATACGACAGGCGCGCAGATTAAAAAACTGTCGAGTCTGTCTAATACGCCGCCATGTCCCGGGATGATATTTCCGCTGTCTTTCACACCGAAGGTTCTTTTAAGCTGGCTCTCCACCAAATCTCCGAGGGGAGCAAATAAAGCTACCAAAAACCCTACAACCATCCAGTTTCCTCTCAGTTGAGGCTGATATTTTTCAACGAAATAGGATAAAATTAAAGTTAAAACTACTCCTCCGATATAACCTTCCCACGTTTTCTTAGGTGAAATTTTGGGTGCCATTTTATGTTTCCCGAAAAGCCTTCCTGCGATGTACGCAAAAGTATCGCTGCTCCAGATGAGAATGAAGAGAAAGATCACTTCCAGCGAAAAAGTCTGTTCGTATGATGAATATTTGGGAAGTCCCAGCGCAAAGCAAAAGGGAAGTGCCACGTAAATGACCGTGAAGATGAGTTTCCCGCTGTCAAAATACAGTTCGGATGCAAATTTAAATAAAGTAATTGCCGCGATCCCCACCAAAGCAATCGCAAGAATATCAGGAAGTCTGAAATCAAAATAAAAGCCGTGCTGAAAATATCTTTTGGAGAAAATATAATAGATGATGGCCACTATGGGGAAAACGATCCATTTTTCGTAGCCGTTTCCAAACTTCATGATTTTGATGCATTCCCAGGTTCCAACGGTTAACAGCAAAGTAATTAAACCGTAATAAAGATACTGCTGTTTTGCCAGGTCTGGCGAAATGTTGTTGATAAGCTGTGCACCGAAGGGTGTGGTACACAAGATAATAATTGCGATGTAAATAATCCCCGAGAGGGTTCTCTGAATAAGATTTTTGTCCAAAATTTTCTGAGTTTACAGTTCTGCTTTAGTCTTCAAGGAGAAGCAGGAAAAGTTTATTGTTCGGAGCAGTTGCATCCAGTTTATTCTGACCGCCGCTGATGGAGGTAAGGTTTTTTATGTTTCCGTTTCTTTTGATTTTTCCCATGGCGTCATTCAGATTGCTCACGATTTGGGATACATTGGCCATGATAATGATTTTCTCCGGAAGTTTGGAAGAATGATAATGTAGAATATTGTTGGCTGAAAGCATAATTCTGCCATCGAAGGCAATCAGATATTCGCAGGTGATAAAAGCGGCATCGTTGGCATGCTGCAATTCAGGAGTAAAGTTGGTCTTTACAACGTTAAGGAAGTTTTGCAGGTCTTTGTCACAACAGAAAATATTGTTGACTCCCTCAATCTTCACAATCTGATTAAGAGTCTGTAATGCTTCGGCTTCGTCTGCGCAATAATTAAAAAATCCACCTGAGTGTGTGAAAAGCTGTGCGAATTTATAGTCGAGATCTGCGTTTTTCAGCGAATCTCCCAGCTTTTCCAAACTCTGCTTTTCATCATTTTCAGGCTGATTGGTAAGTTTGCTTACAATTTTCTTGAATAAACTCAACTTAATTTATTTTTAGTCAACTTAATACAAAAGTAAAAAATTAATATAGAACTAATGAGAAATATACGCATAAATGTTAAAAAACCCAACAGTTTTGCGCTGCCGGGTTTTCATAAAATTTATTTAAAAGAATTCTACAGTTGTGCCGGGCTTTCAGGTGCCTGAGTTTCACTGTCTTGTTCTTTATCTTTGATTAGAATTTCCTCTGAAGGTTCTTTCGCATTTGCGATGGTATTCGTCACCGGTTTCTCAGTAAGTTCCGGATCCCATGCTCTTTTTCCAAAAACATCCTCCAGATCTTCTCTGAAAATCACTTCTTTCTCCAGAAGTTTGTTGGCCAAAGCATCCAGTTTGTCCTTGTTTTCAGTCAAAATCTGCACCGCTCTGTCATATTGATTCTCGATTATAGATTTTATCTCAAGGTCAATTTTACTTGCAGTTTGTTCAGAATATGGTTTTCCAAAGTTGTATTCAGACTGTCCCGTACTGTCGTAGTAAGAAATATTACCGATGTTAGGACTCAATCCGTAGATGGTTACCATCGCCTGAGCTCTTTTCGTCACTGTTTCAAGATCAGAAAGTGCGCCCGTTGAGATGTTATTGAAAATAACCTGCTCAGCTGCTCTACCTCCCAATGTAGCACACATTTCGTCAAGCATCTGCTCAGTAGTTGTCAGCTGTCTTTCTTCAGGTAAATACCAGGCAGCTCCCAAAGATCTTCCTCTCGGAACAATGGTTACTTTTAAAAGTGGTGACGCGTGCTCAACCAACCATGAGATGGTTGCGTGACCTGCTTCATGATAAGCTACTCTTCTTTTTTCTGATGGCTTGATCGCCATGTTTTTCTTTTCAAGACCACCGATGATTCTGTCTACAGCGTCAAGGAAATCCTGTTTTGTAACTGAAGTATGGCTGTTTCTCGCTGCGATCAATGCTGCTTCATTACAAACATTGGCAATATCAGCACCACTGAATCCAGGAGTTTGCTTGGCAAGGAATTCACGGTCTACAGTATCATCCAGTTTAATTTTACTTAAATGAACCTCGAAAATTTCTTTTCTTTCGTGCAGTTCCGGAAGATCTACATAAACCGAACGGTCGAAACGTCCTGCTCTCATCAAGGCTTTATCTAAAATATCAGCTCTGTTAGTTGCAGCCATCACGATCACGTTAACGTCTGTTCCGAAACCGTCCATTTCAGTTAAAAGCTGGTTCAACGTGTTTTCTCTTTCGTCGTTTCCGCCGGAGAAGTTGTTTTTACCTCTTGCTCTACCGATGGCATCAATCTCATCAATGAAGATGATTGCCGGAGATTTGGCTTTAGCCTGAGCAAAAAGATCTCTCACCCTTGAAGCTCCAACCCCTACAAACATCTCCACAAAGTCTGAACCTGAAAGTGAGAAGAAAGGTACTTTAGCTTCACCTGCAACGGCTTTTGCCAATAATGTTTTACCTGTTCCCGGAGGACCTACCAGAAGAACACCTTTAGGAATTTTACCTCCCAGTTTTGTATATTTTTCAGAATTTTTAAGAAAATCTACTACTTCCTGTACTTCTTCCTTAGCTCCTTCAAGACCTGCCACATCTTTAAATGTAGTCTGAATTTTTTCTTTTTCGTCAAAAAGCTTGGCTCTTGATTTCCCGATTGAGAATATCTGTCCGCCAGGGCCGCCTCCGCCACCCATCTTTCTGAAAAGGATGAAATAGAATAGTCCTAAAACAGTTACCCAAATTAAAACATTGATCAGAATTCCCGCAAACGGGCTTTCGCCTTCAGCGTAATCTTTCGTTGTTTTTAATGCCGGATTCTGACCTTTTAAAGCGTCAAATTTTTCAAGAAAAAGCTTTAAGTCACCATATTTTACAACATAATCCGGCTTTGCAGACATTCCCAAAGAACCTGAGAATGGATTGTTGTCTTTCTTTTCTACCGTCTGTGTTTTTGCTTCTTTGGTTAAAAATACATCAGCCTTCTCAGTCTGCTTGTTAATTTCAACTTTCTGAACTTTCCCTGCCTGCATCTCTCTGAAGAAGGTGTCTTCATTGATGGTTTTGCTGTTTCCTTCCGATAAAAAATTGGAAGCAAAGAACAGCAAAAGCGCGATAATGGCTATAGGAAAAAACCAGTTAAATCCTTTATTATTCATTTATTGCTTTTAAAAATTTAGATTGCGTTTTCGATTCTCGTAATCACAGCGTCTCCCCAAAGTTCTTCGATATCGTAATATTCACGTGTTTCTTTCTGGAAAATATGTACAACCACGCTTACGTAGTCTACCAAAACCCACATCGCGTTTTCTGTACCTTCTACGTGCCATGGTCTGTCCTGTAGGTCGTTACGAACCTTTTTCTCGATGGATCCTGCCAAAGCAGATACCTGAGTGTTGGAATTTCCGCTGCATATAATAAAAGTTTCGGCTACCGAGTTTTCGATTTTTGTTAAATCAAAGATCATTACATCTTCTCCTTTTACATCCTGAATAGCTTCTACTATTTTATCTATTAATTGTTGTTTTTCTGTCGTGTTGCTCATTAAAAAGTACTATAATCTGCAAATTTATTGTTTTTCTTTTACTTTAGACTTACTTTAGCCGTCCAATTAGTCATAAATTTTTCTTAAATGGAAGGCCTCATTTATCTTGATCACTGCTCTTCTACTAATGACGAAGCAGCTTCATTTTTACTTTATCCGGATTCAAATTTTATTGCCGTCTGTAGTTTTAATCAAACGAAAGGTCGCGGGCAGTACGGAAATTCATGGAAATCAGTGGCAGGTAAAAATCTGGCTTACAGTATCGCAGTGAACTGTGAGTCTGTAAAAGTCTCCGATTTCTTGTTCAATTATTATACCGCAGTTTTAGTTAGACATTTTCTTGCCAATCTGACGGATAAATCTGTGAAAATTAAATGGCCTAACGATGTGATCATTCAGAATAAAAAAGTGTGCGGAATTCTTTTGGAAAAGAAAAAAATTAATGGAAACCAATATTTCATCATCGGTATCGGAATTAATGTTCTGCAGGAGGATTTTGATGATATAAGCACGGCAGGATCTGTTTTAACGCAGACTTCCAAAACATTCGATCTCAAAGAATTTTCTGAAAATTTCCATGAATTTATGGTTGAAAATTTAAAATCAATTCCATCTGAAACTGATATTTTAAGTAGGTTTAATGAAAACTTATTTAAAAAAGATGAAATCTCTGTTTTTGAAAAGGATGGAATCAGACAAAATGGCATCATCCGTTGTGCTGATGCAAATGGTGAAATTCATATCGAATTTGAGGGCGGAATGCAGAAATTTTATCATAAAGAGATAAAACTTCTTTACTGATTGGCTCTTTTCAGATAAAGATAAAGCGTTAAAGGAAAAAAAGCAATGTTGGGTAACCACATCGCCAGTGCCGGAGAAATTGCCTTGTTTTCTGAAACTACTTTTAATGCTTCAAATGAAAATACGAAAACGAAAGCGAGTGAGATTCCGATGGCAAGATTTACACCCAAGCCACCTCTTTTCTTTTGTGAGGCTAAAGAAAGCGCTAAAAAAGTAAGTAAAACAATGGCAACCGGCATCGCAGTTCTCTGATGAAGCTCATTGAGATGTGAATTTAAATTGCTGTTTCCTTTCTGTTTTTCACGGTTGATGAAATCTAAAAGTTCAGGTGTCGGTTTATTCTGTCCTAGAAGCTGATTTGGGAAAAGTTCTTCAGGAGCCTGACCGTAACTTTTTCTTATTTCATAGCCATTGGCAAGTTTTTGAGTGTCGTTTTTATTAACGGTTTTTTCCATGTAACTGTTCAGAACAAACTGTTTCTTTTTTACATCCCAGAGAACATCATTGGCCTTTAATTCGTAGACAAGTTTTCGGTTTTTATCAAACTTCTGATAGGCAAATCCATAACCGCTGTTTTCTTTTTTGTTCCATGAATTCACAAAAATATATTCAGTTTTGCTTAATTGTGCCGAAACTGGCGCGGTGCCGAGAATTTTATCTTTTTTCGCCGCATTGTAGGTGTATGCTTCCAGCTCATTTTTCTTCATGTTGGCCCAGGGTAATACGAGGTGATTTACCGTAAGCGAAATCAGAGCAATAAATAAGGATGTGAGAAGATATGGCTTTGCAAACCTGTGAAAACTTGCGCCGCTGCTGATAATGGCTACAATTTCCGTATTGTTGGCCATTCTCGAAGTGAAGTAAATTACCGAAATAAAAACAAGAATCGCGAGGAAAGTCACCACAAGATTGATAATCCAGAATGGGTAAAAGTGAATCAAAAAATATGTAAGATTCAGTTTTGGATCTACCGCTGTGGCATTTTCAATTCTTGGGATTTTCTGCTGTACATCAATTACCAAAACCACAATAGACAGCAAAATAAGCATGAAACTGAATGTCCCAAGGTATTTTCTGACGATATATCTGTCTACAATTTTCAGCATTGATGATATTTTTAAAGTCTTTGTCTTAAAACAGGCATTACAGAGTTTTTCCACTCGTAGAAATCTCCTGCCAAAATATGTTCTCTTGCCACTTTTACCAAATCTAAATAGAACGCAAGGTTATGAACAGATGCAATCTGCTTTGCAAGATATTCTTTTGAAACAAATAAATGTCTTACATAAGCTTTGGAATATTCACGGTCAACAAAACTTGTCCCAAACTCGTCCAGCGGAGAAAAATCCTGCTTCCATTTTTCATTTTTCATGTTCATAACGCCCTGCCATGTGAAAAGCATTGCGTTTCTGGCATTTCTGGTTGGCATTACGCAGTCCATCATGTCAATTCCAAGTCCGATGGATTCCAAAATATTCCATGGAGTTCCTACTCCCATTAAATATCTTGGTTTTTCTTTTGGGAGAATGTCTGTCACCTCGTCGGTAATTCTGTACATTTCTTCTTCAGGTTCGCCAACTGAGAGTCCTCCAATCGCATTTCCTTCAGCTCCGGCTTCAGAAATAACTTCCGCAGAAATTTTTCTTAAGTCTGAAAAAGTGGAACCCTGTACAATCGGGAAAAATGTTTGCTTGTGGCCGTAGAGTTCAGGATTTTGTTCATTCCAGTTCATGCATCTTTTCAGCCAGCGGTGCGTCATTTCCATAGATTGTTTTACCTGATTGTATTCTTCAGGATAGGCAACGCATTCATCGAAAGCCATGAAAATATCAGCTCCGATCTGTCTCTGAATTTCCATAGATTTTTCAGGAGTGAATAAATGAACGCTACCGTCGATATGGGATTTGAATTTCACGCCTTCTTCAGACATTTTTCTCGTCCCAGAAAGCGAAAAAACCTGAAAACCGCCTGAGTCTGTAAGAATAGGAAGGTCCCAGTTCATAAATTTATGAAGACCGCCTGCTGCCTGCATCACTTCCATTCCGGGACGTAGGTATAGGTGATACGTATTTCCGAGGATGATCTGTGCTTTTATATCTTCTTTTAACTCTCTCTGGTGCACTGTTTTTACGCTGGCAACAGTTCCTACAGGCATAAAAATGGGAGCCTGAACTTTTCCGTGTGCAGTAGTCAGTTCGCCGGCTCTTGCTTTGCCCTGAGAGGTTTTTTCTATACTAAAGAAACTCATTTATATTTTTTAAATCTAAATAATTTTTGAAAGATGAAATTTAAAACTCCGTGAAATTATCTTGCGAAATTAGGGACGTTCTGATTGCTTTTCAGTTTGGCCTTTACATGTTTTTCGGCTTTTGGATCTTTTTCAAGCAGGATTTTCTGGGCATCTTCTACAATGTCTTTCATTTTTTGGTTAACTACGTAATATTTGTAGCTTTCAACAAAATCATCAGCTTTTATATTGTAATTTTTAAGGATAAAACGGGTTCCGCTCTCAAGATTTTTTCCCTGATACATGAAACTTACCTGATCGTTGATGGCCATTTCTGCCATTAATTCGGCCATTGTTTCCTTGTCGATAAGATTTTTTGGTTTATCGATGTATTTTTTACATGAAAATAATATCAGAAAAATAAAAAAACAAAATATCTTCTTCATAACCTACCGATTATAGATTTCCATTTTAAATTTAAGACTCCAAAAACAGCTTCGTGAATGATTCCGCCGTTCATTTTGCTTTCTCCCAAAATTCTGTTGGTGAAGATGATAGGAACTTCAACGATTTTAAAACCTTTCTTCAAAGTTCTGAATTTCATTTCAATCTGAAAGCCGTATCCTTTTAATTTAACATTGTCCAAACCGATTTCTTCCAAAACTTTTCTTGAAAAGCATACAAATCCTGCTGTTGTATCATGAATAGGCAAACCTAAAACAAAACGCACATATTTTGAAGCGAAATAGGAAAGCAATACCCTTCCCATCGGCCAATTGACCACGTTTACACCTTTTGAATAACGCGAACCGATGGCCATGTCGGCATTTTTGCAGGCTTCAAAAAGTTTAGGTAAATCTTCAGGATTATGAGAAAAATCGGCATCCATCTCAAAAATATAATCGTACTGATTCTGAATCGCCCATTTGAAACCATGGATATAGGCTTTCCCTAAGCCGTCTTTCACTTTTCTGACGGAAATATGAAGTGTGTGTGGAAATTCTTTCTGTAAATCTCTCACAATATCTGCCGTGCCATCGGGTGAAGAATCGTCTACCACGAGAATGTGAAACTCCTCCTCCAATGCAAAAACAGCGGAAATTATCTGTTTAATATTTTCCTTTTCGTTGTACGTGGGGATGATAACGAGTTTTTTCATTTCAGTTTGCAAAGATAGTTTTTTAGACTTTCTATTTTCTACAAAATAATCTATAATTTTGCAAAAAAATTCGTTTGCCATTATCACAGACTTTTGTAGACCCTGTAAGAATCCCCGAAAATACTGATTGGGTGATTTCTATATTGTTAGGATGTATCTTTCTTTATATATTTATGATGAATGTTATTGAAAGGCAGGCTAATCTGAAAGATTTTCTTTTTCAGAAATATTTCGATTCCAGCAACAATCTTCCCAACTGGATCATTACTTCTGTGGTTTTTGTTTTGGTGCTGTCTGTTCTGATTTCGCAGTATGTACCAGTGCTTCCCAGATTTATTACAGAGAATCAGGTTTTCGGTTTTCATCTGAATAAGTTTGGATACACTCTTGCGGTGATCTCGCTGTTTTATTTTATACGCACAAGCCTTGGTTTCCTGCTTTATCACAGCATTGGCGACGGAAAAAAATGGAATATTTTCTATTTTACTTCTACCAAAATGCAGTTTGTAATCAGTATTCTCCTGATGATGCTGTGTGTTGCGCATTATTATTTTCCCATTGAGAAGAATAAGGCGTTTGAAATTTATGTGGTAGCATTTTCTTTTGTGTTCATTTTCAAGGTGTTGTTTTATATGTTTCATAAAAATAATATACTTCCACAGAAATGGTATTATAAATTTTTGTATATTTGCACCCTTCAAATAGCACCTCTTTTGATGCTATGGAAACTTTTATTTTTCTAATAAAACTACAAGATGAGAATAAAGTCTATATTGGTTTCTCAACCAGCTCCGAGTGAGTCTTCTCCATATCTGGAAATTGCGAAAAAGGAAAAGATTAAGATTGATTTCCGTCCGTTTATCCACGTCGAAGGAGTAGATAACAAAGAATTAAGAACGCAGAAGATTGATCTTACACAGTATACGGGGATTATTTTCACCAGTAAAAATGCGGTTGATCATTATTTCAGATTAGCAGAAGAATTAAGATTTACTGTGCCGGATACAATGCGTTACATCTGCCAGTCTGAGGCAATTGCCAATTATCTTCAGAAGCATATTGTCTACAGAAAAAGAAAGATCAGCTTCGGCGAAAAAAACTTTGCAGATCTTGCACCTCTATTCAAAAAATTCCCTTCAGAGAAATATTTGTTGCCGTCTTCGGATGTTTTAGGGCCGGAAATCCCAAAAACTTTAGATGCAGCCAATATACAGTGGACGAGAGCTATCATGTACAGAACTGTTTGCAGTGATCTTACAGATATTAAAATCAAGGATTATGATATGTTGATTTTCTTCAGCCCACAGGGAATAAAATCTCTACAGCAGAATTTTCCTGATTTTGTACAGAACGAAACTAAAATAGGTGTTTTTGGTCCCACAACTTCCGCAGCAGCTGAGGAAGCAGGACTGAAAGTTGATCTGATGGCGCCTACAAAAGAAACTCCATCCATGACGATGGCACTTGAAAAATACATCAAGGCACTTCACAAATAAGAAGCGAAGTATTAAAAAATATTACAGCCGTCTTTCAAGCAAAGGAAAGATGGCTTTTTTTTAATTAAATTTGAACGAAATTTAATACTGAACATTTTCATATTAAATCACATTTAAAAAATCAAAATGAAAGCTCCACAGGCAAAAAAAATAGAAAAAATCCTTGAAATACACGGTGATAAAAGAACTGACAGTTATTTCTGGATGAATGAAAGAGAAAATCCCGAGGTTGTACAGTATCTTAACGAAGAAAATGCTTACGCCGATTTCATAATGAAAGATACTGAAGCCTTTCAGGAGGAGCTTTTCGAAGAAATGAAAGCCAGATACAAGAAAGATGATGAGTCTTTGCCCTACCTTTTCAATGAATACTGGTACATCGTGCGCTATGAAGAAGGAAAAGAATATCCTATTTTCTGCAGAAAATATAAAACGTTAGAAAGTCCGGAAGAAATTCTTTTGGATGTCAATATTCTGGCAGAAGGTCAGGATTATTTTGAAGTCGGAAGCGTTGCGGTTTCTCCCAATAACGAATTGACTTCTTTCTCAAGTGATAATGTGAGCAGAAGAATTTACACCATCAATTTTAAAAATTTAAAAACAGGTGAAACTCTTCCTGATAAAATTGAAAATACCACAGGAAAAGCGGTTTGGGCAAATGATAATAAACATATTTTTTACATCAGAAAAGATGAAAGCTTAAGGGCTTTTCAGGTGTACAGACATGAATTGGGAACCGATTCTTCAGAAGATGTTCTGATTTTTCATGAAGAAGATGAAACTTTTGATGTCAATGTTTTTAAAACGAAATCTTTAGAATATATTTTCCTTGCAAGCTCGAGTACGATTTCGGATGAGCACAGATTTATTCCGGCAAGCGATGTTTTTGCAGACTGGAAAATCATTCAGCCAAGAATTGATGATCTGGAATATTCTGTAGAGCATTACGAAGATGAATTTTACATTATTACCAACGCAGACGATGCTACCAATTTCAAAATTGTAAAAACAAAAATTGACAATTGCGGAATGGAAAACTGGGTAGATGTCATCCCTCACCGTCCCGAAGTCTTGTTGGAAGGTTTTGAGATTTTTAAAAACTATCTTGTCATCGAAGAAAGGGAGGAGGGACTTTTGCAGATTAAAATTATCGACGAAAAGACGCAGGAATCTTATTATCTGCCATTTTCAGATCCGACTTATACTGCGTACATCGGGACAAATCTGGAATTTGAAACTGAAGTTTTACGTTATGGCTATACATCTCTTACTCAGCCTGGTTCGACCTATGAATTCAATATGAAGGAAAAAACCACTGTTCTTTTAAAGCAACAGGAGGTTTTAGGCGGAAAATTTAATCCTGAAAATTATGTTTCAGAAAGAATTTGGGCAGATTCAAGAGATGGCGAAACGGGAATTCCGATTTCGTTGGTTTATCATAAAGATACAGTAAAATCTGCTGAAACACCCGTTTTGATGTACGGTTACGGAAGTTATGGTCATACTGTTGATGCAAGTTTTTCAAATGTAAGACTGTCGATTTTAGACCGTGGATTTATTTATGCCATCGCCCACATCCGTGGAGGAGAATATTTGGGTAGAGAATGGTATGAGGAAGGCAAAATGCTCGAAAAGAAAAACACTTTCTTTGATTTTATTGATGCTGCGAAGCATTTGGTTAAAGAAAATTACACTTCTTCTCAACATCTATATGCGATGGGAGGAAGTGCAGGCGGACTTTTAGTAGGTGCTGTCATTAATTACGAACCGGCTTTATTCAACGGGATTGTTGCTCAGGTACCTTTTGTAGACGTGGTTACAACGATGCTGGATGAAACGATTCCTTTAACGACCGGAGAATATGACGAATGGGGAAATCCTAATGACGAAGAATATTATCATTATATGAAAGACTATTCGCCGTACGATAATGTAGAAGCGAAATCTTATCCGAATATGCTGATTACGACAGGTTTTCACGATTCTCAGGTTCAGTACTGGGAACCTGCAAAATGGACAGCAAAACTGAGAGAACTTAAAATAGATGACAATATTCTGATCTTTAAAACCGATATGAGTGCCGGCCACGGCGGTGCCAGCGGAAGATTTGAATCATTGAAGGAAGATGCACTGGAGTATGCATTTATTTTAAAATTAGAAAGCAGATAAAATGGTTAACGAAGCAGAATATTGGGCAAAAATACAGCAGTTTTTTGTAGAAACTTTTGATACCGAAAAAGATGCACCCATAGAAACTTATTTATTTCTTATTGGTCTGCAGGAGCTGGGAAGCGGGCAACAGAAATACACCAAAGATGATAAGGTGAATCTTATTCATATTGCAGTCTGCAGATTGCTGGAACCTTTCGGATACTATAAATTTTCGCATTACGACGATGATGGATATCCACACTGGGAAGAACTGGAGCGGCTTCCGGAACTGAGAGCCAATGAGCAGCAGCTTTTGATGAAGAAGGCTATCATTCAGTATTTTCAGGATGAGGAATTAATTTGAAAATTTGAAAATGAGATAATTTGAAAATAAGAAATGAGCTCATTTGACAATAAGAAATGGAGAGTAAAAACTACTTTCCATTTTTTATAAAGTCTCTCTCAATTTTCAAATTGGTACATTATCAAATTTTCAAATTGAAAGAATTTCCTCCAGTTGATTCAAACCGGTTTTAAAACCTTCCTCAAAACCCATTTCTATCTGTTTTCTCATATCTTCTTCTGATGGAAAGTGGATATTGACGGTCACTTTCGTTCCTTCTTCCACTCCGGTAAAACCTATGAGCCATTTTGCTTCGGGAAAATCGGGATTGAGATTTCCGTTTTCATCGCAGAAAGAATCGAGCCCGTCGAAGCTGCGGTTTTCTGTGATTTCTCCGTATTTTACCTGAGAATAATGTCTTTCGCCTTCCGGACCAAACATCGAGTAGAGCCACGTTCCGCCTTCTTTAAAGTCCATGCTCTCTGTTTCGCATTTCCACGGTTTGGGAGCCCACCATAGATCGAGTAATTCAGCTTTTGTGAAATGATCCCAAACTTTTTTAACATCTGCATCGTAGATTTTAGACACATACACTGTGTTCTCGTCAAAATCTTTGTTGAAAATAATATCATTACTCATCGTTCCTGCTTTTTAATCAGAATAAAACACCAATTTTCTTACCAAATTTTAATCTTATTTTAATCTTTAATTTATAAATAAATGTTAAAATCCATAATTTTAAGATAAATTACATAATATATTGGCTTGTATTTTGTTTATAAAGTCTTAAAATGTTTACTTTTAACATTCTTAACGCTGCTATGTAATGAATAATAAATTTATTCCTATAATTTCGGTCTTCATGACCATTTCTCTTATCGTTTTTGTCACCCTCCAGTTTTATTGGCTGAAGCGTTATTATACTGCCTTAGAACAAGATTTTTCAAATAAAGTATATTCAGTTTTAGAAAATTCCGCTAAGACAGTTTCTGATCTGGAAGTGAAAAAATATCTTAATGAAGATTATAAAGGTTTCAGAGATAATATTTTAGCCAATAAAGACCAGCCGACTCTGACGACCATTCAGCAGGTTGAGGATTCAGGAAGTCAAAGACAGATTGTTTATTCTAAAAGTTTGGTAGAAAAAGTTCAGTTTCCTCTTTCAAAAAAGGGAGATACTTTAAATCTTACTAAATTATACAGTGATGATGCGGCTTACAGGATAAAACGGGATACTTCGCAGCGTGAAGCTCTCACAGCTGAAATCAATCAGGATATTCAGAATGGCGATTATACAATGAAAGAGTTTGTGAAGGTAAACGGAAACAATCTCCCAATCAACAAAAGAGTAGATCAGAAAACACTTGATTCCGTCATTTCCAAAGAGTTGCGAATGAAAGGAATTACGGCGGAGTACGGTTTCGGAGTGATAGATAAAAACAGCAAGCCAACCAAGCTTGAAACGAAGATTTTTAAAGATAAAAAAGAAAGCAGCAGCTATTCCTATCCTTTATTTACAGATAACGACGACCGAACGCTTTACACTTTAGCTTTGGTTTTCCCTAAAAAAGAATATTCTCTGGCAATGAATAACTGGCCGATGCTTCTCGGAACTTTTCTTTCGCTACTTACGATCTTAGGGATTTACATTATCTCAATCAATTACATGATGCGTCAGAAGAAACTGGCAGAAGTAAAGACCGATTTCATCAATAATATGTCACATGAGTTTAAAACGCCTCTGGCAACCATTTCTGTGGCTACTGATTCTTTGGCGAACGATAAAATAGCCACCAACCCTGAGAAAGTGAGGTATTATTCTGCATTGATTAAGCAGGAAAATTTAAGGATGAAAAAGCAGGTAGAAAACGTTCTGAATATGTCTAAACTGGAACGGAATGAAGTCAAACTTTTCCTCAAAGAAACCAACGTACGGGAACTGATCAAAGCAACTACAGAATCATTCAATCTTATTGTAGCACAGCGGAACGGGAGTTTGAGACAGGAATTTAATGCCACAAAATATACCTTCAAAATTGATGAATTCCACATCTCGAATATGCTGGTCAATCTTTTAGATAATGCCAATAAATATTCGCCGGATACGCCTGATATCTTTGTGAAAACCCGAAACGAAGGCAATTTTTATGTGATTGAAATTTCCGACAAAGGGATGGGTATGGAAACCCAGAACAAAATGAAAATTTTCGAGAAATTCTTCCGTGAAGAAACCGGAAATATTCATAACGTAAAAGGGCAGGGGCTTGGTCTTTCTTATGTGAAAAAGATTGTAGAACTGCACAAAGGTCAGGTCATTGTAGATTCAAATAAAGGTGAAGGAAGTACGTTTATCATCAAACTTCCAATGGCTTAAAATATAAAAGCAATCAGTAAAATTTAAAATAAACAAAAAAAATAAAATATGAGCAACAGAATATTATTAGTAGAAGACGACCAGAGTTTTGGCGCTGTACTGAAAGATTATCTTACCATCAACAACTTCGAGGTAACTTTGGCAATCGATGGAGAGCAGGGACTGAAAGAATTTACAGAAAACGAATTTGATATCTGTATTTTTGATGTAATGATGCCTAAAAAAGACGGTTTTTCATTAGCTGAAGACGTTAAAAAGATTGATAAAAACACGCCGATTATTTTCCTTACTGCAAGAAATATGCGTGAAGATATTTTGAAAGGCTACCAGTTGGGTGCAGACGATTATATCACAAAACCATTTGATACTGAGTTGCTTTTGTATAAAATTAAAGCGATTCTTCAGAGAAGTTCCACGCTGGAAAATGAAGAGCAGGAGCAATTTAAAATCAGCAATATCTTCTTCGACTCTATGTTGAGACAGTTAAGAGTGGGCGATAACGAATATAAGCTTTCTCCAAAGGAAAACGAGCTTCTGAAATTGCTTTGTCTTCACAGAAACGACTTTATGCCAAGAGATTTGGCACTGAGAAAAATCTGGAAAAAAGAAAACTACTTTACCGCTAGAAGTATGGATGTATACATTGCCAAACTTCGTAAACTGCTGAAAGACGACGATGGTTTAGAAATTATCAATGTTCACGGGGAAGGTTTCAGACTTTTAGTGAAAAACTAAAGGTTTTTTAAAGAATTTTAAATATAAATTGGCAAAGCATTTCGAAATGTTTTGCTAATTTTGTTTCCAAAGGATTTGAAACTGAATCTTTAAACAACAGATATCAACCTATGAAAAATATATTTTTAGCATTATTTTCAGCAACATTTTTGGCAGTATCCTGTAAAAAAGATGAAAAACCAACTTATCTTAAAGACGAAAATGGAAATCCGCAACCTACTGCGGGACTTAGTAATGCTCCAAAAGCTTCTTTGATGAATCAGGCAGGTGTAGCAACCAATACTGCAATGCCACAGGGTGTACAGCAAGTTTCTGCACCTGCGGGAATGTTGAATCCTGCTCACGGTCAACCTGGTCACCGTTGTGAAATCCCTGTTGGTCAGCCTTTAAATTCGGCTCCGGCTCCAGGTGCAGCTCCTTCAAATCAAAATATCAATGTCAACGGAGGACAGACCATCAATATCGATCCGAATTCGGTAAGTCCAGGAAAGATTGCAATCGACAACAGTGGAAAAGCTGTGAAAACTGCTCCTGGAATGAACCCTCCCCACGGTCAGCCTGGTCACAGATGCGATATCCCTGTTGGAGAACCATTAAGTTCAAAACCGGCAGCTCAACCTGCTCAAAATAATGTCCCGGTTCAGGCACCGCAACCAACTCCGGCTCCACAACCAGTAGTTGCGAATACAGGATCTAAACCGGCGACGAATCCGGCACACGGACAGCCTTGGCATGATTGTGCGAAAGCTGTGGGTGCACCTTTGTAATTATTTTTGTAGATTTGCCCTGTGAAACCAATCCAGCTTTTATTAATTATCTTCTGCTTAGGAATTTTTCTGATTCCTAAAGATAATTTCTATGCGCAGGCTTCACAGGAAAACTGTTGCAAAACAGAATCTAAAACAGAATCATGTTGCGAAAAAAATCACGCAGATCACGATTCTAAAGATGGAAAAAAATCCAATCAGTCATGCAATGACGACTGTTGTTCGTTCTGCATGACCTGTCACACTTTCGTTGAAAATTCTTTTGCGAAAATCAATTTCTGGGAAATTCCGGCATTTTCCACAATTCAAAAAATTCAGTTTCAATATGCTGATCCTTTTATTTCAAACAGTTTAGAAGAAATTTGGCAACCGCCAAAGCTTGGATAATTATCAATGTAGCAATGTATCAGTATAACAATTTACCAATGAATGTTATGCTGTGCCATTCTAATCAATTACATTAATTCAATTATTCAAAATTTTAAACAAAATGAAATTATATATTACCAAGATTATTCTTGGCGCATTCATACTATTTACAACTTTTCTATCCGCTCAGAATCTTTCCAAAAACCAGTTTAAGGTCAAAGGAAACTGCGAAATGTGCAAAGAAAGAATTGAGTCTACAGCCAGAAAAGCGGGTGCAAAAAGTGCGGTTTACTCAATCGACTCTCAGACGTTGACTTTTGAAACCAAAGAAAATGTTTCACCAGATCAAATTTTGCTTAAAATCGCAGAAGCCGGTCATGATAATGAGAAATACAAAGCCACCGATGATTCCTACAAAAATCTACCGGGTTGCTGTCATTACCAGAGAGATTCACAGTCACCTTCTGTATCGGCAGAAGATCACGATCATTCTAAGGGTGAAAATGAATTTTTCGTAAAAGGAAACTGCGGATCTTGTAAGGCGAGAATTGAAAAAGCAGCAAAAGATGCAGGCGCAGATTCTGCAGAATGGAATGCTGAAAAGCAAACTGTTCAGCTTCAGTTTGATGATAAAAAGACTTCTGCAGATAAAATTTTAATGAAAATTGCAGAAGTTGGACATGATAATGAAAAGTACAAAACGACAGACGCAGTGTACAGTAAATTGCCGTCTTGTTGTCTTTA
Source organism: Chryseobacterium foetidum (assembly GCF_025457425.1). Lineage (NCBI taxonomy): Bacteria > Pseudomonadati > Bacteroidota > Flavobacteriia > Flavobacteriales > Weeksellaceae > Chryseobacterium > Chryseobacterium foetidum. The sequence goes on along the minus strand of NZ_JAMXIA010000001.1, from coordinate 1,817,166 downwards.
CGATCGTGAAATTCCTTTCGGTGAAGCCAATCCAAAAGTGCATTCAGATGAAGACGAAAAGAAAAGTGAGCACACAGAAGCAGGAAACGGAGATCACGATGATCACGCTCACAATGAAAAAAGTATTGCCGGCGTTACCGTTACAGCGACAAAAGCAGCAACTTCTTTAAGTAAAAAGGAGGCTGGTTTGGTTTTTAATATCGATTCCAAAGAACTTTTGAAGGCGGCTTGTTGTAATCTATCCGAAAGTTTTGAAACCAATGCTACTGTTGATGTATCTTTTAGCAATGCTGTCACTGGGACTAAACAGCTTAAAATGCTGGGTTTAGATCAAAAATATACCAGTTTAACCAAAGAATTATTACCTGAAATTCGCGGAATTGCGTCAGCTTACGGATTAAATCTTATTCCGGGAAGGTGGATTGAAAGTATTCAACTGACCAAAGGTGGAAGTACTGTTACGAACGGCTATGAAAGCATTACAGGACAAATCAATACAGAACTCATCAAGCATTCTGAAAAATCGGAAACGGCGTTAAATCTTTTTGCTGATTTTAACGGAAGAGCAGAAGCAAATATCACGCATGTAGAACCTATCAATGATCACTGGACACAGACTTTTCTTCTTCACGGGAACGGAACTTTTGGAGATACCGATATGAATGAAGATACATTTCTGGATCGTCCGAAAGGAACGCAGATTAATGCAGCTTATTTGTTGAATTTCAATGATTTAGAGCATTCGGGATTCGGTTCACACTTCGGAATTAATTTTGTGAAAGACGAAAGAACTGCAGGACAAATCGGTTTTGATAAGAAACTTCCGCAAAATCAACAGGCACTTTACGGAGTAGGAATAGACATCTCAAGATTTCAGGTTTGGAATAAGACAGGTTATGTTTTTAAAGGAAAACCTTACCAAAGCTTAGGATGGATGAACCAATATGTTTACCACCAGCAGGACAGTTTTTTTGGTCTTAGAAATTATTCCGGGCAGCAACAGACTTATTATTCAAACTTAATCTTTGAAAGCATTATCGGAAATACCAATCACAAGTACAAAGTTGGTGCAAGTTTTATGTACGATGGTTACAAAGAAAATTATCTGACCGATGATTTTAAAAGAAACGAAATTGTACCCGGAGCTTTCGCCGAATATACATTGACAGGTGCAAAATATACTTTGGTTACCGGAGCTCGCGTTGATTTTCACAATCTGGCAGGAACGCAGTTCACACCGAGATTGAATTTTAAATATGATTTTACTCCAAAAACGATTTTGCGATTATCGGCAGGACGAGGTTTCAGAACAGCTTCCGTTTTTGCGGAAAACCAACAGTATTTTGCTTCCAACAGAAATGTTCAGATCATCCAGAATGGCGGAAATATTTATGGTTTAAAACCTGAAATCGCATGGAATTACGGAGCAAGCCTTCAGCAGGAATTCAAACTTTTCGGTAAAAAATCGACGATCGTTGCTGATTTTTTCAGAACAGATTTCCAGGATCAGGTTTTGGTAGATTTGGATCGCTCGCCTCAGCAACTGGTTTTCTATAATTTAAATGGAAAATCTTTCGCCAATTCATTCCAGACGCAGTGGGATTTTACGCCTTTCAAAAATTTTGATGTGAGACTGGCTTACAAATATTACGACGTTCAGGCAGATTACCTTGACGGAAGGAGACAGGTTCCGTTTATGGCGAAGCACAGAGGTTTTGTAAATCTTGCGTACGCCACCAACAAAAATAAAAATGAAGGTTTCTGGAGTTTTGATACAACGCTGAACCTGGTTGGTAAACAAAGACTTCCGGATACATCATCCAATCCAGCCGAGTTTCAGATTCGTCGATTTTCAGAATCTTATGCGATTTTAAATGCGCAGATTTCCAGAAATTTCAATAAAAGAATACGGGCGTATCTGGGCGGAGAAAATCTGACTTCCTATCACCAGAAAAATGCGATTGTAGATTTCAGAAATCCTTTCGGTAATTATTTTGACGGAGGAATGGTTTACGCACCCATCATGAAAGCAAATATTTATGTAGGTCTTGATGTAAGCTTCTAATTGATCTAAATATAAAAATGAAAGCGGGTAATTTCTGATTACCTGCTTTTTTAATTATATAGAGGTACTAATTTTTACCACTAAGAGCACAAAGATTTTTCACTAAGGCCACTATGCCTTGTGTGCCTTGTGAAATCTTTCGTGTTCATTGTGGTTAAAAATCATATTCATTTATAGAAAAAGATTTTCAAAAAACTTTTTTTACTTTTAAAGTCAATGCCAAATTCATGGTTTCAATTTTGTATCTTTATGTGAAATTTAAACATCAAATATTTTAATATGAAACGAAACGCAACAGCCGTTTGGAACGGTACCGTAAAAGAAGGAAAAGGTCACATCACGACACAAAGCACCACTTTAAACCAAACTCAATATTCTTTCGGAAGCCGTTTTGAGGAAGGTGTGGGAACCAACCCTGAAGAATTACTGGCAGCCGCTCACGCAGGATGTTTCACGATGAAGCTCAGTGCAGAATTAACGCAGGCAGGTTTTACACCAGACGAGCTGACTACAAAATCAGTGATCACTCTGGATCCTGCAGCAGGAAAAATCACAAAATCTGAATTGACTTTAACAGCAAAAGTGCCGGGAATTTCGGAAGAAGATTTTCAGAAATATGCAAAAATCGCAGAAGAAGGTTGCCCTGTAAGTCAGGCTTTTAGTTTTGAGATCAGTTTGACTGCGACTTTAGCAAATTGATATTTGACCAAATATTTGCTCACAAGAAGCGATTAATTTAGAAAAATTATAACAATAATTGATAGCATTCCGTTGGAGTGCTATCTTTGTTACCACCAAAACTGAATAACCAATAACATGAAAATTAACTTCTTTGTATTTTTTATAATTTTTTTTCCAATGTTATTTTTTGCACAGATCGATAATGAGTTTCGGGATGAATTTACATTAAAACTACCTGTTGATTCTGTCCATTTTTATCAGCAAGATGTAAAGAAATCAAAGTATTTTGTTCAGGAGGGAGTTCTGCAGATATATCCAGGTGAAAAACTTTTTGTTGAGACAGAAGACGACGGGACTAAGTTTACGTCAATGAAGGTTGTTAAAAACAATAGAAATCCTGCAAAAACAATAGAAATTAGTTTTTATCAGGATTTCGAAGGACGAGAGCACCAGCAAATGATATTGGAGATCAAAAATCCTTTTAACAAAAGTTTGAATTATGATGCAATGATGTACGTTGTTGGTCAAAAAGATTGGTTGAGCACCACTATAATCCCAATAAAACCAAAACTAATGAATTTTGAGATGTGGAATGATGTGATTATCACATTAGTCCTGAGTAATTGGAGGCTTGAATAAAAGAGTTAAAGGTATAAAGCGTATTTTTCCATTTCACAAAAATAAAATATACCAATCGGTATATTTTTTCACTATCTTTGCTCCAGAATTTGATTTAAATCATGTCAAAAGCAGAGAAAACCCGACAGTTTATCATCGAGAAAACAGCTACTTTATTTAATACTAAAGGGTATTTCTCTACGTCTCTGTCAGATATTACCGAAGCTACAGGTTTAACCAAAGGCAGCATTTACGGTAATTTTGAAAATAAAAATGAGGTTGCGATTGAGGTTTATAAATACAATTCCGGTGTGCTTAGAAAAAATCTTTCAAGATCATTCAGCGATGAATTTCCAACGATGACTGATAAGCTTTACGCGTTCGTTTCCTTCTACAGGAAAAACTGGAAATTTGTTTTTCAAAGTGGCGGATGTCCTTTAATGAATGCTGCAACAGAATCTGATGATACTTTTCCGGAACTGAAAAATCAGGTAAAACGATCATTTGAGGTTTGGATAAAAACTATTTCCGATATCATCACAACCGGACAGGAAAGCGGCGAGTTTCGAATAGAAATCAATCCGGATGATTATGCATCACTTTTCATTATCCTGCTCGAAGGCGGAATTTTGTTGTCTAAAACCACAGGAAATGAAAAACATTTGAAGCTCGCTTTAGATAAAATTCTTGAACTCACCGACAAAGAAATCAAAGAGAATCCTTCATAAAAATTAAATATGGATAAATTAAAGGCATTACAATCATTTACAGGAAAAGAATTTACAGATTCGCCGTCTCCTTTTATGAAATGGCTGAATCCAATGGTTGTTTCTGCGGAAGAAGGCAGGATTGAATTTCAGTACACCGTGAGAGAAGAGTGGCTGAATCCAATGGGAAATATGCACGGTGGAATTACTGCGGCAATCATTGACGACATCATCGGAGCTACAATGTTTTCTTTGAATGAAAATAATTTTATCGTCACCATCAACAACAGCATCGATTATTTTTCAACGGCAAAACTGAATGAAAAGATTGTGGCCGAAACGAAAATCATCAAACGTGGAAAACAGTTTGTCAACGCAGAATGCGAAGTCTGGAATGCCGACAAAACAAGATTGATTGCAAGAGGAACTTCTAATTTATTTAAAATTAATAGCTGAAAAACAAGCTTAGGCTAAATATCAATTTAAAATAAAACTGATATTTTTGAAACATTAAAATTTACTATTCAATATATGAAAAGAGTTGTCATTACAGGATTGGGCGCCGTGACGCCATTGGGAAATAATGTAGAAGAATTCTGGCAAAACAGCATCAACGGCGTGAGCGGAGCCAACAGAATCACTCACTTCGATACCGAAAAATTTAAACTCAACTTTGCCTGTGAAGTGAAAAACTTTGATCCTAAAGTTTATTTGAATCACAACGAAATAAAAAGAAGCGATCTTTTTTCACAATACGCCATGTATTCGTCAGCGGAAGCCATTAAAGATTCTGGTTTGGAACTGGATACAATGGATCCTTTTGACACCGGCGTCATCTGGGGGACCGGACAGGGCGGAATGTGGACTTTCGAAAGTGAAGTAATGGAATTTACAAAAGGCGACGGAACGCCACGCTTCAATCCGTTTTTTGTTCCGAAATTTATTGCCAATATGGCTTCGGGAATGATTTCAATGAAATTTGGGCTTCAGGGAATTAATTACACAACTATTTCAGCATGTGCGACAGGAAATACTGCAATTATGGATGCTTTCAACTACATCCGTTTGGGAAAAGCAAAAGTGATCATCAGCGGTGGATCAGAAGCAGCGATTACGCCTGCATCGGTAGGTGGTTTTTCGATTATGAAAGCAATGTCTACCAGAAATGATGATTTCGCCACTGCAAGCCGACCGTATGACGCAGACCGCGATGGTTTTGTGATGGGAGAAGGTGCCGGAGCTTTGGTTTTGGAAGAATATGAGCATGCCAAAGCGAGAGGCGCGAAAATTTATGCAGAATTAGCAGGAGCTGCAATGACAGCCGATGCGTATCATATGACTGCACCACATCCGGATGGAGTAGGAGCCATAAAAGCGATGCAGTTGGCATTAAATGAAGCAGGAGCCAATGTTGAAGATATTGATTACCTGAATCCTCACGCGACATCTACTCCGATGGGAGATTTGGTGGAACTGAAAGGCATCAGCAAACTGTTTAAAGGAAGTAAAAATTTAGATATCAGCGCAACAAAATCAATGACCGGTCACTTGCTGGGAGCGGCAGGGGCTGCAGAAGCAATTCTTACTATAAAAGCAATTGAGAAAGGAATTATTCCGCCAACGATTAATCTTCATAAAATCGATGAAAATATTCCGACAGATGTAAATATTGTTTTCGGGGAAGCGAAGGAGAAAGATATTAATTTTGCTTTAAGCAATGCCTTTGGTTTTGGCGGGCATAATGCAACGCTGGTTTTTAAGAAATTCTACTAAGTCATTTAAACTAAAAAATGCCGTTTCGGAAAAACTGAAACGGCATTTTTGTTTGTATAAATTCTTAATTTTTCAATCCATAAAGTTTGTCATGTCTTATGGTTCATCATCTCAAAAGAGATAGTAAACCTGTTTTGGAAATGACTTAGTAATTTTAGGTCACATCAGAAAAACTTGTCAACAATTTTAAAGTTTAATGACAGGTCTCCGGATTATGCTTATGGTTGGGATCTGTATTGTGACAGTTCACGTCATGCTCTGGAGAGACTTTCATTGCTGCTGAATTTGGAGAGATATAAGGAATTCCGAGTTCCAAACCTCTTAAGATAAATAAACCGCCCAAAACAATCATTACAATAGGAATCAGTTTTAAAACTTTAATTCTGAAACTCTGATTCATTAAATTTCCAACCAAAACTACGGTGAACATAAATGGAAGTGTACCCAATCCAAAAATTGCCATAAAGGTTGCACTCTGCCAGATCCCTCCGCTGGCAAGACTTGCTGTGAGGGCCATGTAAACCATTCCGCAAGGTAAAAGTCCGTTAAGTAAGCCGGTCGTAAATCTTGATCTGTAATCTGCTTTTTGGAGAAGCTTTCCTAAGTTGTATTTAACTTTATATAGAAATTTAGAGAAAAATGGAACTTTTGAGGCAAAATCTTTTCCACCAAAAGAAAACAGTGCCATGATAATCAGCAAAATTCCAACTCCAATTGTGAGATATTTTTGGAATCCGGCAAATTCAAATCCCTGACCGATGATTCCTAAAAATGCTCCCAAAAGTGAATAGGTGAATATTCTCCCGAATTGATAAGTAAGATTCTGGAGATAATAGTTGGTTGCCTGTTTTCTTGTAAGTCCCATCGACAGGGCAATAGGGCCGCACATACCGAGGCAGTGAAAGCCCGACGCAAAGCCGAGTCCCAAAGCCGATATGATTAATGCTATTTCCATGCTACATCGTAATCTATTCTGTATTCTGTGTTATTTTTCACCCATGTAAGACGCAGGGTGTAACTTCCGAATTTCATCAGATTCGCAGGAATTGTAAATGATTTGTTCTCATCCAGAACCGCATCTTTTTTTACGTCAAGATTTTTATCGTCGGTTCTGTTCAGAACATATTTTATTCTTGCATTTCCGTTGTTGTAGTCTGCAGGAAATTTGATCGTAATTCCACTTGAGTTTTGGCTGTAAACCGGCTTGTTGACGAGTTTGTCTGCTCTTCCTTTGGCATCAATCACCTGCTGATACAGCAGTTCTTCTTCGTAGTAGTTGTCTGAAACCATTTCGGAATTTTGCTGTCCGTTTGGAAATAAGAAGAGCATGGAAAGTATGAATATTATAAATGCGAGAAGTGCGAGCATTACGCCGTGTCCCCAACTAAGATTTTTCATTGTTAATTTTTTAAAACTGTAATTTAAATGGTCCCTCGAAATAAGTCTGATAAGAATCAATTAAATTTCCTTTCATATCATAAACACCGATGGTGATGTTCTGTTTTGAAAGTTTCATATCATTTTCGGGGAAACTGATGCTGATGGTACCTTTTGAAATTTTGTCTCTTTCAACTGTAATTTTCTGCGTCACACTGAAGTTTACTTCGGCATGCGCAGGATCAATTACTTTAATGGTAACAATCTTTTTATCATTTGTTTTGTTGAGGAAAGTATAGTTATACGTATTGCTGATTTTGCCGTCTCTTACAAAGTAAGTGCTTCCTGCAGGCTTGATAAATTTTGCTTCCATCTCACCGCGGTTGTATAAAAGAAAACCTAAGAACCCTACCAAAAGTACCAAAACTACAGCTAAACCTTTCATCCTTCCTGTAAATTTGAATTCCGTATTGTTTTCGATTTCGTTTTCTGAAGCATAACGGATGAGACCTTTTGGAAGCCCCACTTTTTCCATGACCTCGTCGCAGGCGTCGATGCAGGCTGTACAGTTTACACATTCCAGCTGCTGCCCGTCACGGATGTCGATTCCGGTCGGACAAACGACAACGCACTGATGACAGTCGATACAGTCGCCTTTTCCTGCCGCTTTTCTGTCTTCACCTTTTCTCCATGAAGAACGGTTTTCACCTCTTTTAAAATCATAGAAAACGTTGATGGTATCTTTATCTATTAAAACTCCCTGCAATCTTCCGTAAGGACAAACCAATGTACAAACCTGCTCTCTGAACCATGCAAAAACAAAGTAAAAGGCTGCTGTGAAGAGAATCATCACTAAAAAATTGGTAAGATTGGCAAATGGTCCCTGCGAGACGATGTCTAAAACTTCTTCATATCCCACAATGTACATAAACATGATGTGGGTGATAATAAGAGAAATAATAACGTAAACCGACCACTTTAGGCTTCGCTTCATTATTTTTTCGCTGTTCCACTCCTGCCTGTCGAGTTTCATCTGCTTGTTTCTGTCTCCTTCAATCCAATACTCAATTTTACGGAAAACCGATTCCATAAAAATTGTCTGAGGGCAAATCCACCCGCAGAAAATTCTTCCGAATGCAATCGTAAAAATGATGATGAAAATAAGTGAAACTATAGCGCCAAGCGTAAGGATGAAAAAATCCTGAGGAAAGAATGGCTGTCCAACAATGTAGAATTCTCTGTCGATGACATTAAAAAGCAGAAAAGGATTTCCATTGATTTTGATAAACGGAACTGCAAAATAGATCACCAGTAAAAGATAGCTGACGATATTTCTGTAATTGGTATATTTTCCTTTTGGTTTTCTGGGAAAGACCCATTTTCTCTTACCAGACTGTTCCATTGTTCCAATGGAATCTCTGTAAGTTTCGGGATCAACTACCTGCCCCTGCCCGCCGCGTACGTCTATATCTTCTGTGTCTGACATTTGCTTTGTATTTAAAAAAAGAAAAACATAATTTGCTATTTGATTTAAGATTTTAAATTAATAACAAATTATGTTTCATTGTATATTTTTCAGTTAGTTTCTACTTCTATTTCTTTTCCCATTTAGCTTCATCACCGTAAGGAGGTGCACCACCTTCTGCCGGAGTAATTGGCTTCTTCATTTGGTTAATAGAGTATACGTAAGCTGCAACGTTCTGAATATCGTTTCCTGTAAGGACACCGTTTTTACCCCATGCCTGCATTGCAGTTCCGGTAACACCGTTTTCTACAATGTGGAATACGTTTTTAAACAAAGTCTTTTCAGGCTGGTTGTGCCAGAAGTTATCTGTTAAGTTTGGTCCGATACCTCCTTTACCACCTTCTGAGTGACAAGATACACAGTTGGTTTTGAAAACTTCTTCACCTGCTGCAATGTTATCTTCAGAAAATTCTGCACTTTCGATCGTCACCGGTGGCTGATCTGCTAAAAATTTAGCCACGCTTGCTTCCTGCTCTCTGTATTCAACTTCATATTCTTTCAATGGGCTTGCGAAGTCAGTGAATGCATATGCTGAAATGTAAAGCACCATAAATGCCGTTCCAAACCAGAATAAACCTACCCACCATTTAGGTAACTGATTGTCCAGCTCCATAATTCCGTCAAAACCATGGTCAATCAATATATCTTTTTCCTGAGTGTCAGACTGCTTTTTGAATGCTGCAGCATATAATCTCTGGAAATAAGGAACTTTTTTCTCAGCAAGGTAAGCCGCCTTTTCTTCGTCTGAAAGTTTTTTAAACTTATTGTTCTCTACCAAATCACCAAGTGCACTGTGAATATAAGCCATGATCGATCCGATCACTACAGTACCCCAGAAATACGGCGACTTGAAGAAAGCATAACTCTGAACGAACAGATAATAGAAAATAATAAGCAGGCCGATTATTATAGCAATATTTACAAAAACTGGCGTTCTTTGTTTCATAATAAATTGTTTAATTTTTTAGATTAAAATCATCTTCGTCATCCTCAAGCGGTGCATGCTCTTCTTCTCTGTAGTATTTTTTAGGTTTACTGAAAACGTAAATAATCAGAGATACAAAAAACAGAATAAAAAGGATCAAAGCCAATGTCTGGTAAAGCCCCACGTTGTCCGTGTTGGATAAGATGTCTTTAAAATTCTGAGGAATCATCTTTAATTTTAATGTTTAGTTATTACTTGCTGTTTTTACTTCTGTCGTTTTGATATCAGTACCCAATCTCTGTAAGTAAGAAATTAAAGCAATGATTTCTTTTTTCTCAAGCTCACCTTTAGGTCTTTTTGCATAGGCATCCTTCAAATCCGGAGCTTCTACAAAGATATCGCTTACAATTTTTGCTGCTTGATTATCTGCCCATTTATCTGCAGAGTCAATCTGAGCTTTTGTGTAAGGAACGTCATAAGTACCTTTCATAAATCTGATTTTATCAACCATTTTAGATCTGTCTAAATTGTTTGAAATCAACCATGGGTAACGCGGCATGATAGAACCTGCTGATGTAGATCTTGGGTTGTACATGTGTTTGTAATGCCATGAGCTCGGGTTTTTACCACCTTCTCTGTGCAAATCCGGTCCGGTTCTTTTTGATCCCCAGAGGAAAGGTCTGTCGTAAACAAATTCCCCAGCTTTAGAGTACTGTCCGTTTTTACCGTTAAATCTTACAATCTCATCTCGGAATGGTCTTACCATCTGAGAGTGACAGGCGTTACAGCCTTCACGGATATATAAATCTCTACCTTCAAGTTCCAGTGGTGAATATGGTTTCACTGCAGAAATTGTAGGTACACTTTTCTTAAGTGATAAAGTAGGAATAATTTCGATCATACTTCCGATTGAAATGGTAACCAATGACAATACTGTAAGTAACATCGGCATTCTTTCCAACCAAAGGTGGAAACCTTCTCCTTCTTTTCTTTTGTTGCTGATATTGGCCAAAGCCGGAGCTTCTGCAGGAACTTCTTTCTGGAATGATCCTTTTCTTACTGTCATGTAAACATTCACAACCATAAGTAAGCCTCCTGATAGATAGAATAAACCTCCTAAAAATCTTAATTTGTAGTAAGGGATAATTGCAGTAACGGTATCTAACCAGTTTTTCCACAATAACGTTCCGTCCGGATTAAATTGCTTCCACATCAAACCTTGCGTAAATCCTGCGATATACATTGGTACAGCATAGAAAATAATACCTAAAGTACCCAACCAGAAATGCCAGTTGGCTAGTTTTACTGAGTACATTTTAGTTCTCCATAGAATTGGTACCAAATAGTAGATTACACCGAATGCCATGAAACCATTCCATCCTAATGCACCTAAGTGAACGTGACCAATTACCCAGTCGGTAAAGTGACCGATTTTGTTGATATTTTTTGTTGCCAGTAAAGGTCCTTCGAAAGTCGCCATACCATAACAGGTAACTGCCACTACGAAGAATTTCAAGATTGGATTTTCTCTTACTTTATCCCAGGCACCTCTTAATGTAAGAAGCCCGTTCAGCATTCCTCCCCAAGATGGTGCGATTAGCATGATTGAGAAACCAGTTCCCACTGCCTGTGCCCAAGCCGGTAATGCTGTATACTGAAGGTGGTGAGGACCAGCCCAGATGTATACGAAGATCAGTGACCAGAAGTGAATAATTGAAAGTTTATACGAGAATACCGGTCTGTCTGCTGCTTTTGGTAAGAAATAGTACATCAAACCAAGTACAGGAGTTGTAAGGATAAATGCAACGGCATTGTGACCATACCACCATTGTACGATAGCATCTTTTACCCCTGCGTAAGCAGAGTAGGATTTCCATCCTGAAAAAGATAAAGGAACCTCAAGATTATTGAAGATGTGAAGCATAAGAACAGCAATCCATGTTCCCAGATAGAACCAAATTGCTACATAAAGGTGACGTACTCTCCTTTTTTTAATGGTCATTATCATGTTGATCCCAAAGATCAGCCATGAAACTCCTGTAAGAATGTCAATTGGCCACTCGTGTTCAGCATATTCTTTTGAAGTGTTGATCCCCATAAAGAATGTGATAAAAGCTGCTACAATCATCAGCTGCCATGTCCAGAAATGAATCCATGATAGCGTATCGCTGTACATTCTTGTCTTTAATAATCTCTGTGTAGAGTAATAAACCCCTACGTAAACAATGTTACAGACAAAGGCAAAGATCACCGTGGTGGTGTGCAGCATTCTGATTCTTCCAAAACCAAATGCGCCCTGCGTATTCATTAAACCCTGAATATTTCCTGACGCCAGACTGTTGATGGTTGTATCATCAGTACCAAACAAAAACTCAGGAAGCTCAGGATAGAAAAGCATCAATGCTGCCGTTAATCCAAACGTAAAACCAATAATTCCAAAAATTATGGTAGCGTAAAGGAATGCACGGACAATATTGTTGTCATAACTAAACTTTTGTGTCTCCATATTAACTATTCACTTTTATCTTCAAATTTATTTTTAATCTCCTCTTTCTCTTTTTCTTCGTCCTGTGTTTTCTTTTTATCCTTGATTTCACCAGAGTCAAAAAGAATTCTTACAGCGGGCGATTCGTCATCTTCAAACTGTCCTTTTCTGGCATAGATGATAAAAACTACCAGAAAAACTGCAGCTAAAGAAACACTGCAAAGGATCATTAAATACAGAATATCCATTTGCTACAAAATTAACCCTTTTTCGGGGTTCAAAATTAAGGAAAAATAATGAGAATTATCACGAAATACGGGCTTTCTCTAATTTAAAACCAATCTAAATAAGGCTTTTTAAGCTTGTTTACGGAAATATTTCCGTCCCAAAATCCAAGTTGAAATTGTGGTAAACGAAATTACGGTGATCGAACTCGCCGGCATAATCAAAGCCGCAAAAAGCGGACTCATATTTCCGGTTACGGCAAAGGTAAGACCCACGACATTATACAGAAAGCTGATCAGGAAGGTGAGTTTTACAATCATAATTGAACCTTTGCAGACTTGTAAATAATTGTCTAACTGTGAAACTTTTTCACCGTTCATAATCACATCGGAAGAGGGTGTAAAGCTGTTACTGTCGTCAGAAATCGCAATTCCGACGTTGCTTTGTTTTAAAGCTCCGGCATCGTTTAATCCGTCGCCCAACATGATTACTTTCAAGCCCTGATCCTGAAGATTTTTAATGTAATTGAGTTTGTCTTCCGGATTTTGATTGAAGGCCATCGAACTGTAATTCGGGATGATTTCCTGAAGCTGATTTTCCTCGGAAGAATTGTCTCCGCTCAGAATAAAAATCTTATAACTGGTAAGTTTTCTAAAGAGATTTTTAAGGTTTTCACGGTATTCATTTTTAAAAATAAATTTTCCGATGAACTGATCGTTCCTGCTGATGTAAACTGCGGTTTCAAGATTTTTAGATTCTTGATTATTGTATTTTGCAGAACCAATTTTGTAAACATTGCTTCTTACACTTGCTTCGTAACCCTTACCTGAAATTTCTTCAAAATTGTCTACCGGAAAATAATCATCTTTGATGTCTAAGAATTCATATAGTGATTTCGACAGCGGGTGATTTGAATTTTTAAGCAAACTTTTAATGTTCAGCAGATCAAATTCCTGAATTTCAGAGCCTTCGTATCTGATGTTGGATTTTTTTCTGTGCGTTATGGTTCCTGTTTTATCAAAAACCAAAGTGTTGACTTTCGCAATTTTCTCAATCGTTAATGTGTCTTTTACATAGAATTTATTTCTGCCTAAAATTCTCATGATATGGCCAAAAGTAAACGGAGAAGACAAGGCTAAGGCACAAGGACAGGCAATAATTAAAACCGCTGAAATCACCTGAAACATGGTTTCCAAATCAATGAAATACCAATAAATTCCGGCCACCAGTGCAATTCCTAAAATAATGAAAGTGAAATATTTACTGATGTTGTTGATTAAAGTATCAAGTCCGGTTTCGTGTTTTTTGAAGGCTTCTTTGTTCCAAAGTTGGGTAAGGTAACTTTGATCGACGTTTTTAATCACTTCAAGCTCAAGGGAAGAACCGATTTGTTTTCCTCCGGCAAAAATTTTGTCGCCCGCTTTTTTGCTGATGCTTTCACTTTCTCCAGTGATAAAGCTGTTGTCGATATTTCCGTTTCCGCTGATTAAGATGGCATCAACAGGAATAATTTCATGATTTCTAACTAAAATTCTGTCGCCGATTTTAATTTCAGAAAGTAAAATATTTTCCTGTTTTCCATGAAAATCAACTTTGGTAACAGCAATCGGATAGAAAGATTTGTAATCTCTGTCGTAAGAAAGAGAGCTGTAGGTTCTTTTCTGGAAGATTTTCCCTAAAAGCATGAAGAATAAAAGTCCGCACAGGGTGTCAAAATATCCAGGTCCGTAATCGGTTGCCACTTCGTAGATACTTCGTCCGAACAATACAAAAATTCCCAGCACAATCGGAACATCGATATTGACGATTTTATTTTTTAAACCATACCATGCGGATTTGTAATAGTCTGAAGCTGAATAAAATACAACAGGAACGGAAAGCAGAAACATCAGAAATCTGAATAATCCCTTGTAATGATCCATCCAGTAATCTTCACCACCGATGTACTCGGGGAAGGCTAAAAACATTCCGTTTCCGAAGGCGAAACCTGCGATGGCCAGTTTTACCAGTAAAGATTTATCTAAATGATCTTCATTTTTCTCGGCAGTTTCGAGATTGATGGCGGGTTTATATCCAAGATTCGTTAAAAATTTAGCTAAATCACTTAATTTTAATTCGTTATGGTTGAATGAAACCTGCAGGGTCTTTCTTGTAAAATTGACCTGAGAATAATGAATGTCTTTGTTGAGGGTATGCAGACTTTCCAGAAGCCAAATGCAAGATGAGCAGTGAATAACAGGAATTCTGAAAGTGACAAGACTGGTGTTTCCTTCAGAAAAATCGGCAACACGGTCAAAAATTTCAGGGGTGTCGAGGTAATCGAATTGTGATGAATTTTCATCAGGTCTGATCCCTGCTTTTTTGTTGAGTTCGTAAAAATTACCGAGATTGTTGGTGTTCAGAATTTCAAAAACAGACTTACATCCTGCACAGCAAAAGAGCTTTTCATCAAATAAAATACGCTCTTTTTCTATCTCCTGACCACAATGAAAACAGTTCTCGCTCACCTTCATAAATTATTGGCTTACAAAATTATAACATTTTTTTTTGTTTATCGATTTAAAAAGTTCTATTTTTGTGATAAATGTCATATTAGAATGTCGCAGGAACAACAAGTTGTCATTGAAGAAAGATTTGCTAAAGTTTTTAATGATCAGTCTTTTAAAGAAAGGCTTTCAGAGAAAGATTACGAAAAATATTTCAATGCCAAAAAGAAATTTACATTTCAAAAACACGATATCATTTTTGAGGACGGAGAAATTCCTAAAGGTATTTACGTCATCGAAAGTGGTGCCGCAAAATTATCAAAATCCGGAGCTTTCGGTAAAGATCAGATTTTAAGATTTATAAAAGAAGGTGACCTCATCGGTTACCGTGCTCTTCTTTGCGGTGAAAATTTTCAGGCAAAAGCAGAAGCAATGACCGATATCGAATGTACTTTTCTTCCTTCAGATATTTTCATGCATCTTTTGGAGGTTGACTCTCAGCTTTCTTTCGTGATGCTTCAGAAAATTTCTTACGAATTGGGAGAATCTTCAAATACCATTACTTTTTTAGCACAGAAAACTGTCAGAGAGAGACTTGCGGAGATTTTAATTTTGCTGGAACAGAAATTAGGAACAGATCCTGAAGGTTTCATCAAAATTTCCTTGACAAGAGAAGAAATTGCCAATATCATTGGTACAGCAACCGAAAGTGCTATCAGACTGATTTCTGAATTTAAAGGTGATCAGCTCATCGAAGTGGACGGCAGGAATATCAAAATTCTCAATCACGACAAACTCATGAAATTAGGACATGTCGTTCTGTAAATCTTACAATTAAAGCTTAAAGTTCCAGATTCTGGAACTTTTATTTATTTAAGTTGACTGCTAAACTTTAAACCTTAAACATTAAATCCGAAACATATTATGTCTGTACATTCTGAAATTAAGAGAGTTACGACCGAAACTTTGCGAAAAATGAAATTCGACAAAGAGAAAATCACCATGCTTACCGCTTACGATTTTACCACTGCAAAAATGGTTGATGCCGGTGGAGTAGATACCGTCCTTATCGGCGACTCGGCAGCAAATGTGATGGCGGGTTTTGAAACCACCCTTCCAATTACTTTGGATCACATGATTTATCATACTCAGAGTGTGGTGAGAGGAGTAGAGAGAGCTTTGGTAATTGCCGATTTACCGTTCGGAACCTATCAGAGTAATCCCGATCTGGCTTTGGAATCTGCCGTACGAATGATGAAAGAAGGTGGTGCTCATGCTATCAAAATTGAAGGTGGAAAAGAAATTTCAAAATCAATCAAGAAAATCATCAATGCCGGAATTCCTATTATGGGGCATTTGGGATTGACTCCTCAGTCGATTTATCAGTTCGGAACCTATAAAGTACGAGCTAAAGAAGAAGCTGAAGCTGAAAAACTGATTAGTGATGCAAAATTGCTTGAGGAATTAGGCTGTTTCGGTGTGGTTTTAGAAAAAATCCCTGCAGATTTGGCTAAAAGGGTGACGGAAAGTATATCAATTCCAACGATCGGAATTGGAGCTGGTCCTTATTGCGATGGACAGGTTTTGGTGTATCACGATATGGTTGGTATGAATAAAGGTTTCTCTCCGAAATTTTTGAGAAGATATTTAGATTTATATACTGAAATTACCGGTGCGGTTTCACAATATGTCAAAGATGTGAAGTCGGCTGATTTTCCTAATCAAAATGAAAGTTATTAATGAGAGGAAATAATCTTCAGACAGCTCAGGGAGTCTTGTCTATTGTCGCTTTACTTTGCCTTGTAGTAGGTTGGTTTCATATTTTTCCGCAAGATATTAATGATTTTCTTTCCAAAAGACTTTTCTACGTTTTGGTAGGAATCAGTTTCATTCTGCAGGCTCCTTCTGTAGGTAACAGAAATTTTGTTTACCCGATGTATGCTGCTGCAGGATTATGTATTATTGGTGCATTTTTGCCTTATGATTCCTCTTTCAATTATATCAAAACAATAGGTTTGTTGGCAGGAATTATCATCAGTTTTTCAAACAGGTCATATCAGGGAAGATAGTTTATGGAAGAGCAGATTGTTTATGAGGACAACCATCTTTTAGTCATCAATAAAAAAGTGGGACAGCTTGTGCAGGGTGATAAAACAGGTGATTTGTCTTTATTGGAATTGATCAAAGATTTTATCAAAAAAAGAGACAACAAACCCGGAAATGTTTTTTTGGGTTTGGTTCACCGTATCGACAGGCCGACTTCGGGATTGGTTATTTATGCTAAAACTTCCAAAGCTTTGTCAAGATTGACTCAAATGGTCAAAAACCGAGAGGTAAAGAAGACTTATTGGGCTGTTGTGGCTAAAGAGATGATTCCGCAAAGCCAAAGGTTGGTTCATTATCTACAGAAAAACGAAAAAAATAATAAAGCCATTGTTTTCCCAAAAGCTACCGAAGGAGCTAAGGAATCGATTCTTACTTACAACGTCATCAAAACTTTAGATAATTATCTTCTGCTGGAAATCGATTTGGAAACAGGAAGACATCATCAAATCCGGGCACAATTATCAAAAACGGGAGTTCCGATAAAAGGTGATTTAAAGTATGGAGCGCCACGTTCAAATCCAGATGGTGGAATTAATCTTCATGCAAGGAAACTAAACTTTATTCACCCTGTTACAAAAGAAGAGGTAGAAATAATTGCTCCTGTTCCGCAGAATGATGCGATTTGGCGGGCTTGTGACGAATAAGTTTAATAGTAAATTGATATTAAAAAGAAAAACGGTTTTGTATTGCAAAACCGTTTTTTTAATAAGTTAATATAAGTGTGTTGAATAATTTTGCTCATCACTCATCACTCATCACTCATCACTCATCACTCATATTTACTGTCCCTGCTGCAAAATTCCACCATTGCTTTCGCCCTGGTTGGTAGATTTGATCATATTCGGATCCTCTTTTGCCAACTTGTTTTTGGTCGGGATTTTATAATTTACTGAAACTCCGAAGCTGCGGCTGTCAAATTTGTTTGAAGTAAAAACGGTTCCACCGACTGAACGGGCGAGGAGCACACTTTTGTTCTGATTAAAAATATCTCTCGCATAAAGTGAAAGATTCAGCCGGTCACTCATAAATTTCTTTGAAACCGTGATGTCTAAAGCATTGTTCAAAGGTTTGTCGATTTCAAAATAGAAATAATTACCTTTTGGAGTTAAAATATTGTAATTTGCCTGCAATCTAATATCTTTCGGAAGAATAAACTGTCCCATAATGCTGTACACCCAAAAACCTTTGGTTTTGATATCCGGCAATTCCTGAAGTTGGTATCCTGCATAAAGATAAAGCAAATTCATTTTATCAGGATTTACATTAAACTTCATCAGCTCACTGAAAGGCGTATTAAACAACATAAACGGAATCGGCAAACCGAAATTAAAATTATGCGTTCTCAACCTGTTCACCTGCACCTGTTCATTGCTGATGAGGTTATTGTTTCTGGTGATTCTCTGCACAATCTGGTCTTTCACCCAACTTGTGTTGTAGCTGATGAATGCATAATCAAAAGCACTGATTTTAAATTCTGCATTGTCATAAATCGTAGGCTGAAGATTTGGGTTTCCGCTTGATGTTACAACGCTTGTTCCCAAAGTCGTGTTGTTTGGGTTTAAGACAGAAATACTAGGTAACGTGATTTTTTTATTATAGTTTAAATTAGCAAAAAGCTGCTTCATCAAATTGTACTGAATACTCGCATTCGGAAATACTTTAAACTTTTTAAACGGAATCAAATCTTTCTGTACTAAAGTTCCCGTATTGTCTAAAGCTCTCGTAATTCCTGAAATATCGTAGTTTTCGGCTCTTGCTCCGGCAATGAAATCAAATTTTTTCAATGTAGCCTGAAATTCCAAATATCCGGCAAGTGTCTGTCTTGAGTAATCAAGATTTACGGTACTTCTGTTCAAAGCCTGAAAATCCTGCTGATCGTAAAGTGCACCAAAGCTCATTTTCCCTTCATTTAAAATCTTCAATGGTTGGGAATAATCTACTTTAAAATTATAAAGGTTGAATTTTGATGAATTTTCAAGATCGAAAAACGATAAATTGGCAGCGTTTTTTTGGCTGAATTCAGAATCGCTGTCGTTGAAAGTAAATTTGAAATCAAGCTTTTTGTTTTTATCATCAAATTTTTTCTGATATGTTGCCGAAACTTCCTGTCTCAGACCTTCAGAGTTACTCAGGTAATCTGTTGTGCTTCTGCCGTTCAGGAAAATATCTGTTGTAATATCAGAATTATTGTTGTTGTGGCTCACGTCATAGTTTACCAGTAATCTGTCTTTCCCAAGCTCAAAAGTAAATGCGGAATTTACATAATATGTTCTTCCCACAGAGCTGGAATGGTTCTTTGTTAAAAGATCAAACTGAGAATCAGAAAGGCTTTCACGGTAATACTGTCCTAAATTTACCTGCCATCCAAACCATTTATTTCTCGAATTTAATGAAATAGAATTATTAAATCTGCTTCTGTATTTGTCATAATTTGAAAAACGGTAACCTCCGTTGTAAACGGCAGTGAGATAATTTTTCGCAGATTTGCTGGTGATAATATTCATAATCGCACCTCCCGAAGTAGCCGGAAATTCCGCGCCAGGCTGAGTGATTACCTCGATTCTGTCCACAGAATTGGCAGGCATTCCTTCAAGAAAAGCAGTAAGTTCGTTGCTTGAAATATTCAGAGGGCGGCCGTCCATGTAGACTTCGAGTGGTTTTCCCTGATACATCATTCCCACCATTTCAGAGGCTACAAGACCTGGGAGTTTTTTCACGCCTTCCATTACAGAACCGTTGTTGAGGTGTGCCTGTTCAGAAAAATCAAAAATCGTACGGTCGGCTTTCTGCTCGATTGCCTTTTTGGTTTTCGTGATGGTTACGCCATCAATTTGTTTTTCTTTGGGAGCTTCAGTCGGTTTTTCCTGTGCGAATGCAAAAATACTTCCTAAAAATGAGAGGGTAATAAGTGTTTTTTTCATGGATGTTTTTCTAATATTGGGTTAGACGCAGATTTTTGGGAATTGTTACAGGATCTTTGTTTCAGATCAGAATTTTTGAGTGATTATCTAAATTTGATTGTTTAAATTTTAATGAGTAATGTTAAGTGGTAATTTCGTACTATTAATAAAAGTTTTTCCAAATCTTATCATCAGTATTTACTCAAAATTTTATCAACATATTAATAAAGGAATAAAAATTGAAACCGATAAATAAACGTCCACCCTTAAAATTATAAAATGATAAAAAAAGACGCCATCATTATCGGTTCCGGACAGGCAGGAAATCCACTCGCTTTAAAATTATCCGGTGCCGGCTGGAAAACTGTGCTTATCGAAAAATCTGAAGATATGCTTGGCGGCGTCTGCGTAAACGTCGGTTGTACGCCAAGTAAAACACTGATAGCTTCGGCCAAAGTCATGCACAGGATAAAAACTTCCGGGAAACATGGGATTTCGGCTCCGGAGTTGATAGATTTTGAAATTACTCAGGATAGGAAAAACAAAATTGTAGAAGATTCGAGAAAAGGGGTGAAGAAAAATCTAAGTGAAGCCGAAAACCTTGAGTTGATATTTGGAACAGCATCATTCAGTGGAGAAAAAACAATTTCTGTTCAAAAAGAAAACGGGGAAACTCTAGAATTTACAGCACCTTACATTTTCATTAACGCCGGATGCAGACCTGCACGTCTAAAAACCGACGGACTTGATGATGTAAAATGGTACAATTCAACAGAATACTCGAACTGACCGAGATTCCCAAAAAGTTAATCGTGATTGGAAGCGGCTACATCGGTCTGGAACTGGGTCAAATGTACAGCCGGTTCGGTAGTGAAGTAACAATTGTGGAAAAAGCCTGTCAGATCATGTCTAATGAGGATCCGGATGTTGCGAACGATCTCCAGAAAATATTAGAAGAAGAAGGATTGAAATTCCACCTGAATGCAGAAATTGAAAAAGTAGAGGAGAAGGATAATAAAATTACCTTAAATTTTACCAAAGAAAAGAAACAGCATCGGATCGAAGGGACGCATCTTTTAATTGTGACCGGAAGAAAATCCAACGCTGACAGTCTGCATTTGGAAAAGGCAGGGATCAAAACCGACGATAAAGAATACATTAAGGTAAATTCTAAACTGGAAACCAATGTTGACGGTGTCTACGCGCTGGGAGACATCAAAGGTGGTCCGCAGTTCACGCATATTGCATACAACGATTATGTTATCGTAAGCGATAATATTGTAGATGAAAAAGAAGGTTCTACAGAGGGAAGAATTATTCCATACACAGTCTTTACAGATCCGCAGGTTGGCAGAGTAGGCCTGTCTGAAAAGGAAGCCAAAGATAAAAAACTAAATTTTTCGGTTGTAAAAATAGCTGGGAAACGAATCACCCGCGGTCTGGAATCTGCAGAAACTCAAGGTTTGTGGAAGGCGATTGTAGATAAAGATTCAGGTTTAATTTTAGGTGCTGCAATTATTGGCAGCGAAGGTGGTGAGATAGCTTCAATCATTCAAATGGCGATGAAAGGAAAGATTCCTGCCAAAGATTTAGCAACATTTATTTTCTCCCATCCCACATACTCTGAATCTCTGAATACTTTATTTGACGGACTGGATTGAATTTTCACTTCAAATAATCAAAAACATTTTCCACTCGATATTTCGGACTTCTTCTCAGGAAATCCATAAAAAATGCTGTGTGAGCGCCGCCCATTAAAACAAATATTCTGTCATTTTTATCGGTTGGAATTTGGTTTAAATTTGAAAACATCACAAGATTTCGATGATAAAATTTTGCGGCTTCATCAGCACCTTCAGATTTACCTTTGGTTGAAATATACGTCAGCATATCTGCATTGATGTTGATTAAACTTTCCAAATACTGCGGATGATTATTAAGTTTAAACAAATCATAAAACGGTATTCCGTCCTCATGATTCTTTTGCTCATTGTCTTCCAACAGTTTCCAGTAAGCATCATTCGTTTTTCGATCAGTTTTATTGGGAACGAAATATCCGATTTTGTAGTTGTATTTTTCTTTAAAATCAATGCCGTAAATCTTTTTGGAATTACTCAATCTCCCGACTTCGTAAGCTAAAAGTTCTCTTTCATCGGGATTTTCAAATTTGAATTCAGGATTTTTGATGTATTTCTGATAACTTAGATTTCTCAAACTGTCATTTTGCGGTAAGTCTTCAATCACAATAATTGTAGGTTTAAATTCTGCTAAAAGTTTTGCTACTTTCTTTACTTCAAGCTGGTTTTTCAAGTCATGTTCATTAAATTCTGTACTGTTGGCATCTGAAGTCTTGCCCATGTGGAAAGTGGCGACATTCAGAACGGGAACAGCATCATCAAATTTTGTTTTATAAATGCTAAGTTTGTCATACGGGATTTTTTGGGCATATATTTTTGCAGCTAACAAAAGCAATAACGGAATAAGAAGTCTGTTGATGTTCATGAGTTTTAATTTTAAATGATGCTCAAAAGTATCAGTCATTATCTTTTTTAAAAAACAGCTTTTAGACAAAGGGTAATTTTATTCAGTTAAAATAAATTTCATCCGGAATATCGGTAGGTTTGTCGAAATGAAGTTTGTAAAGTTCGTCAACAGTTTAATTTTGTATTTCAAATCTTTACCATTTGAACATGATTCATTCACTATGAAAATTGAAAAATTCTTTTATCTGCATATTTTTTTCTGGGTGATTTACCTTATCGGCTCCGTCATCCTTCCTACAATTGCGTACGGTTTCAGTGCTGTGATTCTTGATCTGACTTTTTTCGTGGCAAGTTTTATATGTTTTTATGTAAACTATTTCCTTGTGGTGCCTGTCTTTTTTCATGCAGATAAAATTTACCGCTCCATTTTTGCATTTTTCCTGAGTGTAAGCTGCTTTGTAATGATTCGCTACTGTATTGAGCAGTGGCTTTTTCCAATAGCTTTTAACATTAGAAATTATCCTGAAGACACCAATATTTTCTACTATTTTTTCGACAATGTCTTTTACAGCAGCACGACCATCTTCATCAGTACGGCGTTTTGGTTTTTTAAATATTTCATTAATGCTGAAAAAGAAAAATCACAACTGATTGAAGCGAAAAAAAATGCAGATTTGCAGGCCTTGAAAACTCAGATAAATCCTCATTTTATTTTTAATTCTTTAAATAATATTTATGCGCTGGTTTATCAGAATTCCGAAAAAGCGCTGCCTGCCATCGAAGAATTGGGGCGGTTATTAAGATACAGTACGAAAGATTTGGAAAAAGATTTTATTACTTTGGATAAAGAAATCGGTTATCTCGACAGTTTAATCTCTTTGGAAAAACTCAGAATTAATAATCCTGAATTGTTGATTGTTGAGAAAAAGATAGATCATCCAAAACTCAGTATCTCACCGATGATTTTAGTTCCGTTTGTCGAAAATGCCTTCAAACACGGTGATTTCAGAAATAAAGGTTTTGAAATGAAGATTTCAGATGAAAATAAAATGCTTCAGTTTTATTTTTTAAATTTTAAAAAAGAACGAACGAAAGATACTGTTTCCGGAATCGGAATTGAAAATGTGCGAAAGCGTCTGGAGATTTTATATCCTGAAAAGTACCAACTGAATATTGTTGAAACCGAAACCGATTTCACGGTAGATTTAAAGATTGATTTGAATGAAGAAAATTAAATGCATGATTGTGGACGACGAGCCGCTTGCCGTTTCGCTCCTAAGAAATTACGTCGAAAAAATTCCGTTTCTCGAACTTGTTTTCTCGTCAGAAAATCCTGTTGAGGCTTTGGAATTTATTCAGAAAAATGAAGTCAGTCTTGCTTTTCTGGATATTCAGATGCCCGAATTATCCGGAATTAATTTCATGAAAATAGTCGGCGATAAAATGAAATATATTCTCACAACCGCGTACTCCGAATATGCTCTGGAGGGCTATGAACACAATGTAATCGACTATCTTTTAAAACCGATTTCTTTCGACCGTTTTAATAAAAGTATTCAAAAAGTTCAGGAGCGTTTTTCTTTTAATGAAACCAATGAGCCTCATCATTTTTTCGTAAAATCTTCGGGTCAGCAGCATCGGATTCATTTTAATGAAATTCTTTATGTAGAAAGCATCAAAGATTACGTCAATATCAAAACCGCAGCTCATGAATATATCGTTTTGGATACTTTAAAATCAATGGAAAATCAACTTCCTGAAAATTTTACAAGAGTTCATAAGTCGTTTATTTTAAATTTAAATGAAATTAAAAGTTTAGGTTCAAAAAAAGTCATTCTCAATTCAGGACATGAAGTTCCCATCGGAGATATGTACAAATCAAATCTTCTGGAAAAACTTAAATAAAAAAGCAACTCCAAAGATGAAGTTGCTTTCAGTAATTATAAAAAAGATTTTAATTTTCCTGTTGCTTGATCAAATTCAAAGCGGAACCTGCTTTAAACCAATCAATCTGCTGATCATTGTAGGTGTGGTTTGCCATTACAATGTCTTTGCTTCCGTCTGTGTGGATGAATTCCAAAGTCAGTTGCTTATTTGGAGCAAACTGATCCAAATCCAAGAAGTTCACCACATCATCCTCCTGAATTTTATCGTAATCTGCTTCATCTGCAAAAGTTAATCCCAACATTCCCTGTTTCTTAAGGTTAGTTTCGTGAATTCTTGCAAATGATTTTACCAAAACCGCTTTTACACCTAAATGTCTCGGCTCCATCGCAGCGTGCTCTCTTGAAGAACCTTCACCGTAGTTCTGATCTCCCACAACAATCGAAGGAATTCCTGCAGCTTTGTAAGCTCTCTGTACAGCAGGAACTTCGCCGTAAGCACCATCCAGCTGGTTTTTTACTTTGTTGGTTTCCATGTTGTAAGCATTTACGGCTCCAATCAACATGTTGTTGGAGATATTATCCAAATGACCTCTGTATTTCAACCATGGTCCAGCCATAGAGATGTGGTCAGTAGTACATTTTCCGAAAGCTTTAATTAAAACTCTCGCTCCGGTAATATTTTTACCGTCCCAAGCAGGGAATTCTTCAAGCAACTGAAGTCTGTCTGAAGTCGGACTTACCTTTACTTCAACTGACGAACCGTCTTCTGATGGCGCTTGGTAACCGTTGTCATCCACAGCAAAACCTTTTGATGGTAATTCTGAGCCACTTGGTTCGTTTAATTTTATCTGCTCACCATTTTCAGCGGTCAAAGTGTCTGTAATTGGATTGAAATCTAACCTTCCTGAAATCGCAATCGCAGCAACCATTTCAGGTGAAGCTACGAATGCATGGGTATTAGGATTTCCATCAGCTCTTTTTGCAAAGTTTCTGTTGAAAGAGTGGATGATCGAGTTTTTCTCGCCTTTATCAGCACCTTCTCTGTCCCATTGCCCGATACAAGGGCCACAAGCATTGGTAAAGATTCTTGCGTTTTCAAATTTTCTGAAAGAATCTAAGAATCCGTCTCTTTCAGCAGTAAATTTTACCTGCTCAGAACCTGGATTGATTCCTAAAATAGCTTTTGGTTTTACACCTTTTGCAACGGCATCTTCAACAATCGAAGCCGCTCTCGACAGATCTTCGTACGAAGAATTGGTACAGGAACCGATCAATGCCCATTCCACTTCAATTGGCCATCCGTTCGCTTCTGCTTTTGCTTTAAATTCAGAAACTGGAGTCGCCAAGTCCGGTGTGAAAGGCCCGTTCAAATGAGGAGCCAATTCTGAAAGGTTAATTTCAATCACCTGATCAAAATACTGTTCAGGATTTGTGTAAACTTCGGCATCACCTGTTAAATGTTCTGCAATCTGATCTGCGGCATCCACTACATCCTGTCTTCCAGTGGCCGCCAGATACCTTCTCATCGAATCATCATAACCAAATGTAGAGGTAGTCGCACCAATCTCAGCACCCATGTTGCAGATTGTACCTTTTCCGGTTGCGGAAAAAGACTCAGCACCTTCGCCAAAGTATTCGACAATGCAGCCTGTTCCTCCTTTTACGGTAAGAATTCCGGCAACTTTTAGGATAACGTCTTTTGCTGAAGTCCAGCCAGACATTTTTCCGGTCAGTTTTACACCGATTAATTTTGGCATTTTCAGTTCCCAAGCCATTCCGGCCATTACGTCAACGGCATCAGCACCACCGACACCGATGGCAACCATTCCTAAACCTCCGGCGTTTACCGTGTGAGAATCTGTTCCAATCATCATTCCTCCAGGGAATGCATAATTTTCTAAAACTACCTGGTGGATAATTCCGGCTCCTGGTTTCCAGAAACCGATTCCGTATTTGTCACAAACAGAACCTAAGAAGTTGAAAACCTCAGAGTTCTTGTTGATTCCTTCCTGTAAATCCGATTCTGCACCTACTCTTGCCTGAATCAGGTGATCAGCGTGAGCGGTCGACGGAACAGCAACTTTAGGTTTTCCTGCCTGCATAAACTGTAAAAGTGCCATCTGAGCCGTTGCATCCTGCATGGCAACTCTGTCCGGAGCGAAATCCACGTAGGAATTTCCTCTTTCATGTTCCTTTGTTGCGTTTCCTTCCCATAAATGGGTGTAAAGAATTTTTTCTGAAAGTGTCAACGGTTTTCCTGTAATTTCTCTTGCTGCTGCAATGCGTTCAGGATAGCGTTCGTACACTTTTTTAATCATGTCAATGTCGAAAGTCATATCTATTTTAATTTTTTCTGTTGGTGAATTTTCTGTTTTAAATTAAAAACTTATATCAATCTAAATACAGTATTTAATCTGAACAAGAATCTTTCAGTCTGATATCTGTTAAATAATAATTCAATAAATGAGGTTAAAAAATATCGTTTAACCATCATTATTAAATTTTAAAACAGATTATTTTAACTGTGTTATTTTATCAAATACCATTCCGACCAATAATAAGCGGTATGAATAAGATGAATAATCAATATTTTTTATACCTATCAATTTAAGGAAAAATTGAAAATTGTGATGTTGACATAAGTTAAAATAATCACAACGGCTCTTAAATGGAAAGATTCTAAACAAATTTCATTCGGTAAGCCAGCATTTAAACCTCATTTAAACTTGAAAATTCAATTTTCTTATCTTCGTGATTATATTTTAGTCTTCCAAAAAATTGTAAAAAGGGATGTTAACTGATCCAATTAAAGACAAACTTAAACTCGCCGTCAAAGATAGATTTGGAAAGCCATTAAATTCTGTAAAAAGTTTTGAAGAATTGGCTGTAAATACCCGTCTCAGTGTTCAAACTTTAAGACGTTTTTTTGGGAAAATAGATTTAGACAAAAAAGTTGGATTAACTTCATTGTCATTGCTTTGTAAATATGTTGGTTTTGAAGATTGGCAAGCGTTCTCATCATATATTACACAGCTTGACGGCATTGCAGATAAAGACAAAAACTACATTGAAAGTATGTCGGCGTTTTTTGAAAATGGTAATCGGTATAACATAGATTATCATCAAAATACGATGATTGTTGATACCTTGAATGATTATGCAAAGGTGATCTACAGCAGTATAGAAAATTTTCAATTTTTTTATAGTCTCTATCAAAATAATAATTGGAGTTCTGATTATTTCCTGGCCTGGCTTCCAAATTATAATTATTTCGGACAGGATTGGCTCAGGGAAATTTTAAATGATAGAATAGCTAAGACAAAAAATGTTCTTGTTAATTTGGCTCTCAATAATTTTTTAGTTTTAGGATTATTTCTCTCCAATGATGATTGTGTATTTCTACCGGAAATTAAAACACTCGACAAAACATACAAAAAGTACCGTGAAAACTTTCAGTATATGCCATATCATGAAATGCGGTACCATACAATTAAGTTGATTTTTGCGAAGAAGATTAATGATGTTGAGGAATTTCAAAAAATTTCAAAACAGTATCTGGAAGGACTTGAAAACTCCGGTTTACAGGAAATTCATCAGCAGGAAATGCTCATTTTCTATTGCAATACGCTTTTATGGTTACAGGAATATGACTTAGCTTATCAATATTTAAAGAAAGCAAAATCTTTTTTGAAGTATTTTCCAAAAATAAAAGAGAAAGAAAAGGCTATGCATTTTTTTGGAATTAATATGGCTTTTGTAAAAACAACTTTTGCTTTAGCATGGGCTGCAAATAATGATTCAAATACAGAAGATTTTGAATTGACAGATTCTGATTTTAATGATATTACGGGTTTGCTTTACAATGATTATATCAAAATAATGTATCTCGCAAAGTGCATCTTATCCGAAAACGGATTGGCTAAGAAAAATTTTCTTTTTCAGGAATTACAACCGCTGGTTGAAAACACAAACTATTCTCAAATATATCACCTTTTACAAAATTTAGATTCTGATTTTTCTAAATATTCTGCTTGATTTTATTTTTCAAATTGGACACGTTTGGACTTTTTGTTGTGGCTTTATCAAGGTATTTTTGAGAAAAAATAGTGAGTTATGCCTATCTCAGGGAATATTAAAAGATGTCATGTTTTACAAGCTGCAATTCATATAGATAACTTTGGATGCCCAGTTAAAAAGCAAGGAAAGAAATACTTTCTAAAAATCGGAAAGCTAGAATATCCTATAATTTATGTAATTTGTATTGCAAGTTTTTATTCTGATGGTTTTTTTCTATTGCATGATGCGAATGATTTTAATTCTATTCAAGCTAAAAATTATCTTGAAGATTTGGATTTTGAAATTCTTGAAAAATAAGTAATTATGTCTAAATTTTTTTTGTTACTAATTTTGTTTCTGCTTACTGTTAGTTGTTCAAAATTATCAAGTAATAACGATTTTTCTTATGATCTTATTCCTGTAGAGGTTGATGGTAAATGGGGATATATTGATGAGAGTGGAGAATATATTATAAATCCTCAATTCACAATAGCACAGTTGTTTAAGGAGGATTTGGCTGTTGTTGCAAATGAAGACAGTCTTCTTGGATATATTAATAAAAAAGGTAACTATATTATTAAACCTACATTTCTTTGGGCAACTAATTTTAGCGATGGATTAGCCTTTGTAACTCATAAAAATGGATTTATTATATGTATTAATAATCAGGGTAAGGAACAATTCATATTGAAAGAAATCGAGTCAGCTAGTGAATTTTCAGAAAACCTCTCCTTAGTAAATGTTTCTGGTAAATTCGGTTTTATTGATAAGATGGGTAAATTTGTTATAAAGCCACAATTTGACTACGCTGCGAGTTTTAAAGAAGGTTTGGCAATAGTTGGAAAGAATAATGAGAAAACTGGCTATGATAGTCCTAATATGCTTTATGGGTTTATTGATAAGAATGGACAATTAGTGATAAATTATCAATTTAAATCTGCTGAAAGTTTTAGTGAAGGATTAGCAACAGTTTCGATAGCAGATAATAAATATGGTGTAATTGATAAAAAAGGAAAATATATTTTTAGCCCCAAATATGGATGTATACTTCCATATAAAAATGATTTGGCAGCGTTCAATCTATCACAAGATGGGGGAGAAAGTAATAATAGAGGTTTTTTAGACAAAAAAGGAAATGTTGTAATTAATCCTCAGTACAATGATTCTGGTAGCTTCAATCAATCTTTAGCTTCCGTTAGGTCAGATAAAAATTTTGGTTATATTAATACTGCAGGAAATTTTATAATTAATCCTCAATTTGAAAATGCCGGCGATTTTTTTTCAAATTTAGCTGCTGTAAAAATTGGAGGAAAGGTTGGTTTTATAAATGATAAAGGTAAATATATTATTACTCCGCAATTCACTAAAACATTCCCAACAGCATTTAATACAATTTTAGAATTTAATGGTTTGTATAGAGGTAATTTTGATTTTGTTGAAAGAGATTTTTATGATTCCACCAAATTGATAGAGCAGTTTTTTAATCGGTCTAATAAATTAGGTCTTTTTGGATTATATAAAAATAAAAAGTTATTAGAGGTTGTTGAGGATAAAAATTTAAATAATCTAAAACTTGGAAGTGCTCACGGAGAACTTATTCAGATTGTATCTGGGGAAGAAAATAATCCAGATTTGTTAATAGAGGATACCGATTCGGTTTCAATATCTCATATTAATGATTTTATTGTAAGAAAAGTTAATATGAATTTTAGAAAGAATTCTAAAACATTTTTAGCAACAGATTCTGAGCTTGTTTCAGTTGAAATTTATTTGGAGTTATTGAATGGCGCTATGCAAAAAGAGGAAGTAATTGCTAAAAGATTTCAAAAAGAACTACTCAAAAGATATGGTGTAAAAAGTACTTTTGATTCTAATAATTTAGTTTTAAAAGGTACTGATTCTAAAAACCTAAAAATATCACTTCATTTTAATTCTGTTGAAAATACTTTTTGATTAGCTACAAGTAGATTTAATATAAAATCAAAAAAAGGAAGACTTCGCAAGAAATCTTCCTTTTATATTTAACACTTCGACAAGCTCAGTGTGACACCTTAATGACCAACAGTTACCAATTCTTTAATAGACGGAACAAAAGTAGTCAAATCAATACCTTCTACAGCAGCTTTGTACTCTTCGATGCTTGGAATTCTTCCGATAATTGCCGATAAAACTACAACAGGAGTTGATGCCAACAAAGATTCACCTTTTTTACGCTCAGAATCTTCAACTACTCTTCCCTGGAAAAGTCTTGTAGAAGTAGCCAAAACAGTATCTCCTTTTTCAGCTTTTTCCTGGTTACCCATACAAAGGTTACAACCTGGACGCTCAAGATACATCATGTTTTCATATTGAGTACGTGCTTCACCTTTAGGAGCGTTGTCATTGAATTCAAAACCTGAATATTTCTCTAAAAATTCCCAGTCTCCTTCAGCTTTCAGCTCGTCGATGATATTGTAAGTAGGAGCCGCCACAACCAATGGAGCGTTGAATTCTACTTTACCATTTTTCTTTTCGATATTTTTCAACATCTGAGAAACGATTTTCAAATCGCCTTTGTGAACCATACAGGAACCGACAAAACCAAGGTCAACTTTTTTCTCACCACCGTAGAACGTAAGATCTCTGATAGTGTCGTGCGTGTATCTTTTAGAAACGTCGTCGTTGTTTACATCCGGATCGGCAATCATTGGCTCAACGATGATGTCAAGGTCAACGACTACTTCTGCATAATATTTTGCATTGGAATCTGGAGTCAACGCTGGCTTCTCACCCGTTCTGATTTCCTCGATTCTTTTGTTTGCTTTATTGATTAAGCCCTGAAGAACTTGGTTGTGATTATCCATTCCTTTGTCGATCATAATCTGGATTCTGCTTTTTGCAATTTCCAGTGATTCGATTAAAGTATCATCTTCAGAAATACAGATAGAAGCTTTTGCCTTCATTTCTGCAGTCCAGTCTGTGAATGTAAAGGCCTGGTCAGCAGGAAGTGTTCCGATATGGACCTCAATAATTCTTCCCTGAAAAACGTTTTCACCGTCAAATTGTTTCAACATCTGAGCCTGAGTTGCGTGCACAACATCACGGAAATCCATGTGCTCTTTCATGTCTCCTTTGAAAGTCACTTTCACAGATTCAGGAATCGGCATTGAAGCTTCACCTGTTGCCAAAGCAAGCGCTACCGTTCCGGAGTCAGCTCCGAAAGCAACACCTTTAGACATTCTTGTGTGAGAGTCTCCACCGATGATGATTGCCCATTCGTCAACCGTAATATCGTTTAGAACTTTGTGAATAACATCTGTCATTGCGTGGTATTCACCTTTCGGGTCACGTGCTGTGATCACACCGAATTCGTTCATAAATTTCATTAATTTAGGAATATTGGCCTGCGCTTTTTTATCCCAAACTGAAGCAGTGTGACAACCTGATTGATAAGCTCCGTCAACAATTGGAGAAATCACGGTTGCAGCCATAGATTCAAGTTCCTGTGCGGTCATCAGACCTGTTGTGTCCTGAGAACCTACAATGTTTACTTCTACACGTACGTCTGAACCTGCGTGTAATAATTTGCCATCGGTAACTCCTACTGCATTTCTGTTGAAGATCTTTTCAACGGCAGTTAAGCCTTGTCCTTCGATAGAAATTTCTTTTGAAGGAGCGAAAACCGTTGGAGCTGTAATTCCTAAAGTTTTTGCAGCAAAAGTCTGGATTTTCTTACCAAAAACGATAGCGTATGATCCGCCCGCTTTGATGAATTCTAATTTTTGAGGAGTAAATGATTTTGAAATATCTTTCAGTTCAGTTTCTCCGTTGTATAATTTCTTTTCTTTGGTATTGATGGTAAGAACAGTTCCTGTAGCCACAGAATATTTTTCTTCCAAAACGATATCGCCGTTTTCATTACGCACAGGATTTCCGTTTTCGTCAGTTTTCTTCACCCAGTTCTGAAGGTCGATTCCGATACCTCCGGTTACGTCAACTGTTGTTAAGAAAATTGGAGAAATACCGTTTGTTCCTGCTACGATTGGAGCAATGTTCACGAAAGGTACGTAAGGACTTGCCTGTTTCCCCGTCCAGAGTGCAACGTTATTTACACCGGACATACGGGAAGAACCAACTCCCATTGTTCCCTTTTCAGCGATAAGCATTACACTTGCATCCGGATGTTGAGCCTGTAAAGCCTTGATTTCTTCCTGAGCTTCAGGCGTAATCATACATTTTCCGTGCAATTCTCTGTCTGAACGCGAGTGAGCCTGATTTCCCGGAGACAATAAATCGGTAGAGATATCACCTTCACCAGCGATAAATGTTACCACTTTAATTTCTTCTGCAACTTCAGGAAGTTTAGTGAAAAATTCTGCTTTTGCATAGCTTTCCAAAATATCTTTAGCGATTACATTTCCTGCTTCGTAAGCTTCTTTCAAACGGGCTGTATCAGCATCGTACAGATAAACCTGAGTTTTAAGAACTTCAGCGGCCTGCTTTGCAACAGTTTCGTCATTTCCCAGAGCCAGATCAAGCAAAACACCTATTGAAGGTCCACCTTTCATGTGAGACAACAATTCAAAAGCGTAAGTTGGAGTAATTTCTGCGACTGCAGATTCACCAAGAATAATTTCCTTTAAAAATTTAGCTTTTACACCTGCTGCACTTGTTGTACCGGGCAAAGTGTTGTAGATGAAAAATTTAAGAGAATCAGCCCTGTACTCGTTTGCTGTATCTTTGATCTGCTCAATAATTGCGCTCAGTAAGTCTGCGCCGTCAATTGGTTTGGGGTGAAGCCCCTGTGTTTTTCTTTCCTCGATTTCCTGGATGTAATCCTGATAAATATTCATAATTCTAGAAGTCTTTTCAATCTTTTATTTAGATGTTTACAGTTTTTGATACTGAAACTATTTCCTGTGAATTTTTATACTGCTGAATCTGTTTCGTATTCAAACAGTTGTGATGTGAGATAATGTTAATTTAAACTAAAGAAAATGAATTCACTTTAATTTCTTCAGACAGGTTTTGGATATCCTTTTCAGTATTGCAGATACTCAGGAGGCTTTCCGTAAAATGTTTTGCATAAAATTATCAAACATTTAAAAATGTGCTCAAATTTACGAATTTTAAATATTTTTTTAAAGCATCGTTATTTAGATTCTTTATAAATACACTTTTTATAAATTCTATTTTAGTATTTTTGGAACACAAAAACTAACATGATGACTCTAAAAATTTCTACTAAGATGACCTTAATGGCATTTACTCTGTTGAGTTTACTCATCAGTTCTCAATCTAAAGCTCTAAAATCCAAGCCTGTGACAAAGTCTGTGGCGAAAAAAACTGCAGTTCAGAAATCTGTACCCGACAATTTTTTACCAAAGGGTGTTGTAGCCCTTGATGAGGAAGTTCCTCTGCTTATTCCGCAGAAAAAAGACGGGAAATATGGTTATGTAAATCAAAACGGGAAATTCATCATTCAGCCGGAATACCACATTGCCCTATTTTTTGGTGAAGACTGCAATCTTTTGTATTCGCCCAACGAAAAAGTAAAAAAGTTTGGTTCAAAAAACTATGCAACCGTCGACAAAGGTGGGGTTTCTTACCGAATTAATATGTCCGGAAAAATTGTGTACACCTACAAACCTGCAGATTTGGGAGTTTGCAGGGCAGAATATAAAAAAGCCCGATTCCATGCCTACCGCCTGAATGGAAAGTACGGTTTAATAGAAGACGGTCGGTTTGTAAATCCTGCTGATAAAAAACAGTTCACGATCTATCCTGCCTACGATTTTCTGTTTGTAATGGAAACCAATGACGTGGCAAACCCAATGATTATCGCCGCCAATAACGATAAATTCGGAATTATTGATACCAAAAACCAAATTGTAATCCCTTTTGAATACAGAGATATCAAAAGAAATTACAGCTGGAAACTCGGGAATATGTTTGAAGTAACCAAGGATGATGTCAACTATTACTACATCGATATTCACAACAAATCGTACAGATAAAAAATAGTTTTCAGTATTATCTGAAAAAGTATTACTTTTGCCGATGAAATTTAAGGGGTGCCCCAACCGGAGCTGAGATTATACCCAATGAACCTGGAACAGGTAATGCTGTTTAGGGAAACATTCATTATGATTGATGAATGATAAGCGATAATTGATAACATTTTTGAGGAAAATCATTTATCAATAATCAAACATCATTTATACTCGATAATCGCCCCTTTTATTCAGTTAAATTTTAAAAATTTATAAGAATGAAAGGATTTGTTTTTTTAGGGCTTACCGTAGCCGCCAATTTTCTAAATGCTCAGACTGCAGACACCGTTGCTGTAAGAGAAATCGAAGCAGTAAGCTTTACCAGACGACTTCCCGTTGCAAAAGAAATTATC
Organism: Chryseobacterium foetidum; assembly: GCF_025457425.1. NCBI lineage: Bacteria > Pseudomonadati > Bacteroidota > Flavobacteriia > Flavobacteriales > Weeksellaceae > Chryseobacterium > Chryseobacterium foetidum. Next base: position 1,782,483 of record NZ_JAMXIA010000001.1, on the reverse strand, counting down.
AGTGTACAGCGGGATCTCGACAGCAAAAATCTCGGACAGGATCTTCCGATGTTGCTGAAAAACCAGACTTCAGTAATTTCTACTTCAGATGCCGGAAATGGCGTTGGATACACGGGTTTCAGGATTCGTGGGGTTGCCGGAAGAGGAATTAATGTGATGATGAACGGTGTTCCGTTTAACGATTCTGAAAGTCAGGGAACTTTTTTTGTGAATGTTCCGGATCTTACGAGCTCGGCGTCGCAGGTTGTTATTCAGCGGGGTGTGGGAACTTCAAACAATGGAGTTTCAGCGTTTGGGGCGAGTATTAATATCATTTCAAAAGAGCCTGAAGAGAAGTTTTATTTTAAAACTGATGACAGTTACGGTTCATTTAATACGTATAAATATTCAGCGGAAATAGGTTCGGGCAAATTCTGGAAAGACCGTCTTTCTGTGATGGGACGCTATTCTCACATTCATTCCGATGGATTTATCGACCGCGCTTCATCTGATTTACATTCCTATAATTTTACAGCTTTATTTGAAGAAGGAATGACAAAACTCCGTCTGATGACTTTTGGAGGAAAGGAAAAAACCTATCAGGCATGGAATGGGGTAGACAGAAAAACATGGGAAACCAATCCGAGATATAATTTTTCAGGTGCAATTTATGATGCCAACTGGGAAAATATTGTTGGATTTTACGATAACGAAACAGATAACTACCGACAGAACCACTATCAGTTACTTTGGGAACAGGGTTTAAATGAAAACTGGAGTCTTGAGACGACACTTCACTACACGAAAGGCCGTGGTTACTATGAAAATTACAAACAGGGCGATCCTTTTGCGAGATACAATCTTCCGGATATTAATGGCGAAGAGTATTCAGATTTTATCAGAAAAAAATGGCTGAATAATGATTTCTACGGCGTTGTTTCTACATTGTATGGAAAATTTGAAAATTTAGATCTGAATTTTGGTGTTGTCGGAAATCAATATTACGGAAGACATTACGGAAATGTAACTGATGTTTTCAATCCTCAGATTGTAGAATCTGAATATTACCGAAACCGTTCGGTGAAGAATGAAGTGGCAGGTTTTGCAAAAGCTTTAGTTACTGTCAATAATTTTGAATTCTTCGGAGATCTTCAACTGAGAAATATAGATTACGACACAAAAATTCTTCAGGCAGGCGATTTTGAAGGTGCTGATTTAAACAAAAACTGGCTGTTTTTTAATCCTAAAGCCGGTGTAAATTATAAAATCGGTGGCGGAAAAGTATTTATTTCTTACGCCCACGCTCAGCGCGAACCGAATCGTGATGATTTAATTTCAGACAACGATGTGAAATCTGAAAAACTTCACGACTTTGAAGCAGGATTTGAAAAGCAGTTTGGTAAAGTTGCTTTTACGGCCAATCTTTATTATATGTATTATCTGAATCAGTTGGTTTTAAACGGACAGATCAGCAATATCGGAGAGTTTATCAGAACCAATTCCGGTAAAAGTTACAGACGTGGGATTGAGGTTGGGGCTTTGGCGAAAGTTTCAAAACAGTTTGAAATTTCTGCGAATGTGAGTGCAAGCCAGAATCAGAATTTGGATTTTAAGATTGAAAACACATCGGGGATTCAGAATCTGGGAGATACGAAAATTTCTTTTTCTCCGAACTTAATTGCCAATTTAACTCTGAAATACAGTCCGGTAAAAAATTTCCAGTTTATCCTGACGAATCAATATGTCGGAAAGCAATATTTAGACAATACCCAAACTCAGGATTTACAGCTTAACGATTATTTGCTGACAGATTTTAATGCACAATATGATTTTAAGATCAAAAAACAAGAAGTTGCTTTGAAGCTTTTAGTTAATAATATTTTAAATCAGAAATACGTTAACAATGGCTATGTTTACAACGGTCCGGTTTACTTTTCTCAAGCGGGCACCAACTTTATGTTTGGCATAAGCTGGAAAATTCAATAAAACACCAAATCATTTTTTATACCTTTCTAAGTAATTTAGAATTAATTTGAGAGACTGTTTCGGCAGTCTTTTTCATTTCATTTAAAACTTAAAAAAGTCACGAAAAAGTCATAAATTTGTCGCCAAATGAATATTTCAGCATACATTTTAGAATATCTGAAGAAGCACGGAAGCGTTACCGTAGCGGGATTTGGCGTTTTTTACCTCGAAAATTCCAAGGCAAAACTAGATCCTGAAAACGGCAGCATCCTTCCGCCATCCAGCCAGATTGCTTTTAAAGTAGATTATCTGGCGGAGTCTGATGAGCTTATCAATTATATTGCCTCCCAAAAAGGAATTACTTTTGAGGCAGCAAAAAACGAACTCCAGATTCAGACTGATTTCTGGAAGAAAAAACTTCAGGCAGACCATTCTCTTGAAATCCAAAACTTCGGACAGATCGAGCAGGGCGACAACGGGATTGCGTTTTTCGGTAAAAGATTAGCCTCAGATCATCCGGATTTTTATGGTTTGGAAGAGATCCGTTTTTCAGATATCAGCGATGGTGAAAAATTAATTGAAGCCAGCACAAAAGAAAAAGATTATCAATTCAGCAAATCTATTCTGTGGATTTTCCTTATCGCAATTCCTGTTGCAGGATTGATTTATCTGGGAATTACACAAAAGGAACTGATCTTCGGTAATAAATCTTTCGACAGTCTTTCCGCACAGACCAAAACCCGAAGAATAGAAAAAACAGTTCCCACAAAACTGGATTCCGCTCAACTGAAAATCTCGGATTCTATTAAAAGAGCCGCTTTCAAAGCAGATTCTCTGAAAATAGATTCTATCAGAAAGGACTCTGTCCGCAAACATACACCAAGAAAATGGTATCCTAAAAAAAGAAAATCTAAATGGCAAAAATAAAAAAAGCGTCAGAATCTCTTACGGTGATGACGAATATCGTTCTTCCTAACGACACCAACCAACTGAGAAACCTTTTCGGTGGTGAATTATTGGCAAGAATGGACAGATGTGCATCCATCTCCGCAACAAGACACTGCGAAAGAAGAGTAGTAACGGCATCTGTAAATCACGTTTCTTTCGACCATCCAATTCCAGAAGGCGGAATTGTGGTCATGGAATCTAAAGTTTCCCGCGCATTCTCAACTTCAATGGAAATTTATGTGGATGTTTGGTTGGATGATCCGATTAATCACAAAAAAATTCAAACCAACAAAGGGATTTACACTTTTGTGGCAGTGGATGAATTCAACAGACCCATCCCAATTCCGGACATGGAACCTGAAACCGAAATTGAAATAGAAAGACACGCTGCCGCTTTGCGAAGAAAAGAGCTTTCGCTGATTCTTTCAGGAAGAATGAAACCAACAGATTCTGTGGAACTGAAGAAATTGTTTTCTGGAGAAATCGAATCATAAATAACAACGGAAGAATTTTTCTTCCGTTTATTTTTAAATGCAATCTGAGATCATGAGAATCTTACTTTTAGACAAAAACCATCCCCTGATTACCGAGCAGCTTTTAGCCAAAAACTGTATTCTCGAAGAAGATTTCACTTCTTCCTACGATGAGGTCTGTGCTAAAATTAAAAACTACGACGGGGTCATTATCCGCAGCAGAATTCCTTTGGATAAAAACTTTCTTGAGCACGGTAAAAATCTCAAATTCATCGCAAGAGTAGGAGCGGGGATGGAAAATATTGATATTCCTGTTGCTGAAAAACTGGGAATTCAACTCATTAACTCACCCGAAGGGAACCGTGATTCTGTTGCCGAGCATGTGGTTGGAATGCTGTTGATTTTAATGAACCGCCTTTTCATCGCCTCCACCGAAGTGAAAAAAGGAATCTGGCTGCGTGAAGAAAACCGTGGCGACGAACTGCTTGGTAAAACCGTGGGATTAATTGGCTATGGAAATATGGGGAAAGCCACTGCCAAAAGACTTTCAGGGTTTGGCTGTAAGGTAATCTTTCATGATATTCTTCCCAATCTTTCAGATGAGTTTGCCACTCAAGTCAGTCTGAAAGAACTGAAAGAAAGAGCTGAGGTGTTGAGTCTTCACATTCCTTTAAATAACGAAACGCATTATTTGATTGATGAAAACTTCATTGCAGAAATGCGAAACAGTTTTTATTTTGTCAATACAGCCAGAGGTAAAAACGTTGAAACGAAATATTTAGTTGAAGCTTTAAAATCAGGTAAAGTAAAAGGTGCCTGCCTCGATGTTTTGGAATACGAAAAGGCTTCTTTTGAAAAATTAGAATCTGAAAATGATGATTTAGATTACCTTTTAAACTCTGAAAAAGCCATCGTAACGCCTCACATTGCCGGATGGACGCACCAAAGCAAGGAAAAGCTGGCGCAGGTGATTGTGGATAAGATTGTGGCTGAGTTTATAAATTGATTCGCACATCATTTTTTTTATTTGCAAACAGACTCATCCTCTGGGAAGGTAGTTAAAATGACGAAGAAATCTTAGCAGTATATTGTCTTCTGTGAAAACCTTGCGCAAAGTCAGGAGGCTTTGAGCAGCGGGGTGAAAATCAATGATTTACATTTTAAAAATGCGGCACCACAAATTTTGATACATTACCAGTCTTGTTAATAATAAAAGTGCGGTTTATTAGAGATTAGAACAGAATATTTTTTTTCTTTTTTATTTATATAAATATATTTGTAATCTTTTAAATTTACTACTTGTAAATTAATAACTGCGTCTGGTAAAGTAATTTCTATATCTTTTTTCGGTTGCTTGATAGAATAATGTTTTGCCAATCCGATAACATTATCTGTTATTACATTATCATTATATTTTTCCCTGGAATCTACGGAAATTCTTATATTTTCATCTTTAAAGCCTGATTCAAAAAATATATTTAACTTTTCTTTTATATCAAATCTCTTTTCCATTTCGTTTAAAACTATATTTCTGTTTTCATAAACATACTCAATACCTTGGGATTTACAAAAAACAAAAAATAAAAATAATAGGGATAAAAAATAACTTAACTTATAATGATTCATTTGAAAAGGATGTGAATTATTTATTTTCATTTACCTGGATTTTTGTAGTTGTCAGTATTCTTTTTTGTATTTCATATAACCGTATAAGAGTTATTTTTGATGCATCATTTATAATATTAATTGGCTTCGCAAAGTATCCCGACTTTGAGACAGTTACTGCTCTATTATAAAGATACTGAAAATTTGACAACTACACTCACCACCAATTCGCTCTTACGTAATTGATCAATTACTGTGTTTCGGCATGTTTTACCACATTTTTGAAAATCTTGCTCATAGTAGGGAGTTTTTTTGGGAAACGTGGGCTTTCAGGTGGAAGCGGATTTCCTTTTCAATTATGTTAAATAATTCATAATTTACAAACCGCATTCAGTCATTCTTTTCAGTTTTATTAAATTGCCGTTCATTTTTTAATTTGGGTATGAGGAAGTTTAAATTGCTACTGGCGGCAACCGTCTTTTTGTTGAATATTTCATGTAAAAATAAATCCGAAAAGAAGGAGGCACAGGCATACTCTTCCGAACTTCCCAATTATGGAAATGTCAATTTAGATGAGGTTTTCAGCAAAGAAGATTCTTACCTTTCCGGTAAAGATGCTACGATTCAATACATCAAAGGATATTACGACAAGGTTTGGGACAGAGGCAACCTGAGTGGTGGAATTCTGGTCGCCAAAGGTGATGAAATTCTCTTCGAAGGCTACAGAGGTTTTGCAAGAGAAGGAAATCAGAATCCCATCAATAAAGATACTCCGCTTCATGTGGCTTCTGTTTCAAAAACCATGACGGCGATGGCGGTTTTAAAATTAATTGAAGCCGGAAAACTAAAGCTGACGGATCATTTAACAGATCATTTCCCCGGTTTCCCTTACCCCAATGTGACCATACAAACATTGCTGGATCAAAGAAGCGGGCTTCCCAAATACGAATATTTCATCGATAAAATTAAACCTGCACCCGCAGAGCTTTCCAAAAATTACATCACGAATCAGGATGTGCTCAACATGCTCATAAAATACAAACCCGAGCTGGCAAGAGATACCGACACCGGATTTATGTATTGCAATACCAACTACGCACTTTTGGCTTTGATCATTGAGAAAGTGACCAAAACTCCTTTCCCGAAAGCGATGAAAGAAATGGTTTTCGCACCTTTAAAAATGCAGCATTCCTATATTTTTGAGGAAAAAGATATTCCTACCGCTTCACAATCTTTCTATTTTGGCGGAAACAGGCTGTATCCTTTGGACCGTCTGGATCTCATTTATGGAGATAAAAATGTCTACACCACGCCGAGAGATCTTTATAATTTTTCAAAAGCATTATTCTCAAAAGATTTCCTTAAACCTGAATTGAAAAACATGATTTTTGAACCGTACAGCAACGAAAAGGCCGGACAGAATAATTACGGTTTAGGTTTCAGAATGAAAATTTTTGATAACGGTGAAAAACTGACCTACCACAACGGCTGGTGGCACGGAACAAACTCAGTTTTTGCCCATTTACTGAAATCCAAAGTAACGATTGTCGCTATCGGAAATAAGTATTCTGGAAGAGTGTATACTGCGCTCGCTTTAGCTGGTCTTTTCGAAGATTTTCCACCTCAGAAAGACAAGCTGCACCACATAATGAATGAAAATCAGGACTCTCTGAAAAATGGAACTGAAATTTTAGGAGAATAATGAGTATTTTTGCGCAAATATATTCATGAAAAGAATTTTTTTATTTTTAACGGTGCTTTTTCTGTTGCATTCCTGTGCAAGAGTGGGCTCGCCAATCGGTGGTTCTAAAGATACATTGGCGCCGAACGTTATCGGTTCAAATATCGATACGACAAGAGTTAATGTTTCAAGAAATATTAAAGAATTAAGGATAGATTTTGATGAATACATCACGCTGAAAGACATCAATAAAAATCTGATTATCTCTCCGCCCATCAAAAGTATCAAGAGAATTCTGCCTTCCAATATTGCCAATACATCGCTTCTGATTCAGTGGACAGATACTTTACAGGCCAATACCACCTACAATTTCAACTTCGGAAACTCCATTGCAGATAACAACGAATCCAATATTCTAAGGTACTACAATTTCGCTTTCTCAACAGGCGAAAAGCTGGATGATCTCTACATTTCCGGTGAAGTGAAAGATGGAATGGCCATCAGGAAAACGGCCACTTCTGAAAACAAAAAAGTAGTGGGTCTGTATAAAGTTTCAGACACCATAAACTACCGCGAAAAACCTTACTACATTTCAAGAGTAGACGATGATGGCTATTACGAACTGAATTATCTCTCTCCCGGCAGATACAAAATCATCGCCTTTGAAGATGAAAACACCAATTCTGTCTATGATCCCGGAAAGGAGAAAATTGCTTTCCAGAAAGAAGAAGTTGTTATAGAGAAATCTATTTCAGGTTTAAATTTAAGAATGTATCCTTCCAAAAAGCCTGTGAAATATCTTGAAATGAAAGAAATGCCGGGCGGAATTCTGATGACTTTTGAAGGCAATCCGGATTCGGTAAAAGTAAACCCGCTGAGCGAAAAAATGAAAGATTTCAAAATAACCCACAAGCCAAAATCTGATACGGTAAAAATCTGGTTTGATGCCGTAAAAAATGAAATCGGGCAGGGAATTACAGAAAATCTGAAGTTTACCTATGATGCGGGTGTGATTAAAGATTCGCTTTTTAACGCATCGCTTTTCTACAAGTATAATACGAAGAATAAAATGTCTGTGGAAAACGGTATCGGTGGTAATCTACTGGCTCCAAAATCAGATTTTAAGATTATTTCCAATTATATTGTAGATAAAATTCAGCCTGAAAAGTGGACCTTGAAATCGGATAGTATTTCGCAGAATTTCACAGCCAGAATCTCCGAAACCAATCCTTATGAAATTCTGATTAATTCTGATTTTAAAGAAGGTAAAAAATATTCTCTTACCGTTCCTAAAACCACTGTTTTATCGTATTATGAGAAAAATGCAGATTCAAAAAGGTTTGACTTTGAAGCAGATAAAATAGAAAACTACGGAAGTCTGACCTTTAAACTTGTCAATGCTCCGGCAACCAGCTACTGGATTCAGCTCTTAGATTCCGGTGAAAAAGTTACATACTCGAAATACACATCAGGCTCTGAAGTCAAGTTTGATATTGTGAAACCCGGCGAATACATCGTAAGAATTCTGGTAGATAACAACGGAAATAAATTCTGGGATCCTGCTGATTTTAGGAATGAAACGTTTGCCGAAGATGCCTATGCTTATTACAAACTGGCTCTTTCACGTCCGCTTTGGGATTCCATTGAAAACTGGGATTTGAAAGATACAAAGACATTGGATTTAGAAGCGATAAAACCGGCAGCTCCAGTGGAAAAAGAACAGACGGTTAATCCGCTGAACCGTACCGGTACCGGAGGACGTTTGCAGAATGATACTAACCTGAATCTTCAAGACAGAAGATAATGAAAACAGCTAAAAAAGTATTCTTTTGGATTTTGGTAGGTTTTGCTCTGATTCAGTTTATTCCGATCGATAAGGTTAATAAACCGGTAGATCAAAAGCTTAATTTTGTGACTGTGCAAAACACACCTGCTGAAGTGGCTGTGCTGATAAAAAATGCCTGCTACGACTGTCATTCAGATGAAACAGTTTACCCAAAATATGCACAGATTGCGCCTGTTTCATGGTCAATAAAATCTCACGTGAACGACGGCAGAAGACATCTCAATTTTTCAGTCTGGAAATCTTATAATTCCGACCTTAAAAAAAGTATGTTGCAAAAATCCGTTCAAACCATTCAAAACAAAACCATGCCCCTTCCGGGATACAGTGTTTATCATGATGAAGCCAACCTTACACCAGCACAGCAGACAATACTCAAAAATTATTTTGAGTCTGTTTTAAAAGCCGGTAAGTTTTAATTAAAAGTTTTTGATGTACGTTTCAAGAAACTTTTTCTGAGAATCAAAAGCGATATCATCGGGATTGATTTCATTTAAAGGAATCCATACTGTGTCAGAAATTTCAGAGATTTCAAGATCTACGGCAAACTTTTCGGTTACACTGTATTCAAAGAAAAGATCAATTGTGTTGTAGTCAATTTCTTTGTATTGATAAACGTTTGGAAGACTCGCCAGATATTTTAGTTTTGAAACATCGATATTGAGTTTCAGTTCCTCGTACAATTCTCTTTTGCATGTGTTTTCGGCAGATTCTTTAGGGTCGATAAATCCGCCGGCCATGTCCAGTTTTCCTTTCTTTGGATCCTGATTTCTTTTGGTAAGAAATATTTCATCGCCACAACGGATTACGACCGCAACGGCACCTGCTACATTATTGTAAAGAACGAAGCTGCAGTTTTTGCAGCTCCATTTTTTTTCCTGATCCCAGATAAGTGTTTCGTTGCCACAACCTGGGCAGAAAGTTAGATTTTTCATTGTGCAATATTAGCATTTCTCGGGTGATAATTCAAAATTACATCCCTCAATTCTTCATTTTTCAAATGCGTATACACTTCAGTAGTCGTGATGCTTGAATGTCCCAGCATTTCCTGAATAAACCTGAGATCAGCACCATTCTGAAGCAAATGTGTAGCAAAAGAATGCCTGAAAGTATGCGGTGAAATTTTCTTGCTCACTCCCGCTTTATCTGTCAGTTCTTTAATAATTAAAAATACAATTACTCTCGACATTGAAGTACCGCGGCTGTTCAGAAACAGCGTGTCTTCATGTTTTTTAGCTACTTTATATTCAGATCTTACTTCGTGAATATAATCTTTGATAAGATCTGCAGTGTAATGAGCCAACGGGACGAATCTCGTTTTGTCTCCCTTACCATTTATTTTAATGTAGTTTTCTTTAAAATTGATATTGGAAATTTTAATATCAATCAGTTCAGATACACGAAGTCCGCATCCGTACAGTACTTCAATAATGCAGTGATTTCTTTTCCCTGTTTTGGAAGAAATTTCAATTGCCTCGATAATTTTATTGATGTCTGTAAGACTTAAAGTGTCAGGCAGATAAAGTCCCAGTTTTGGGCCTTCAAGTAAAGCGGAAGGGTTGTCATCTCTCACTTCATCTTCCAGTAAATATCTGAAAAATGCTTTTATCGATGAGATCCATCTTGCCTGTGATCTTTCGCTGAATTTCTGTTTGCTGAGTCTGAAAATATATTCCTGCAGATTTTCATAGCTGATTCTGTCAGGTCCCGTATTTTCCAAAGATTCTTCAGAATAATCTTTTAGTTTTTTGATGTCGCGTACGTAGGCGTCGAGTGTGTTTTCTGAAAAATTTCTTTCAAAACGAAGAAATATTTCAAAATCCTTAATTTTTTCTTCCCAAGTCATTTGTGTGTTTTTTAATTGTTTTTTTTAATTTAAATCATCTTCACTTACCTGTATTATTTCAATATTATGATTTCTTAAAAACGCAATTCCCTCATCATCTGAGTATGCGTCGATGTACACCAGTTTCTCAATTCCGGCCTGTAAAATCAGCTTGCTGCATTCTTTACATGGCGAAAGTGTGAGATAAAGTGTAGAGCCCTTTGCAGATTGTGTAGACCCTGCAAGTTTAAGGATGGCATTGGCTTCGGCATGCAGAACATACCAGTGCGTTTTCCCGTTCCCGTCTTCGCAGCAGTTTTCAAATCCTGATGGTGTACCGTTGTAGCCATCCGAAATGATCATTCTGTCTTTCACAATGATTGCTCCTACCTGTTTTCTTTTACAGTAAGATAGTTTTGCCCATTCCTGAGCCATTTTTAGATAAGCTTTATCAAACTTACTGTACATCTTCATCGTTTTTTGAAATAATTAGGTAATCCTAAGTTTAAAAGTTGGGTTTTCTTTTTTCAAGAAAGGCAGCTACCCCTTCTTTTTTGTCGTCCAACTCAAAAACCTCTCCGAAATATTGAATTTCGGTATCAAATCCTCTGTCTGTATCTGAAAGATTTACCGCACTTATCGCTTTTGCAATCGCCATTGGCGAGTTGTTGGCAATAGTTTTTGCAAGTTCTTTCGTTTTATTTAATAATTCTTCTATTGTGTAAACCTCATTCACAAGGCCGATTTCTTTGGCTCTCTGCGCCGTGATCATTTTCGCTGAAAAGATCATTTCGTTAGCCAGACCTTTTCCTACCAGTTTCGGAAGTCTCTGCGTTCCTCCATAACCGGGAATTAAACCTAAAGTCACCTCAGGCAGCCCAAGTTTTGCATTTTCTGATGCATATCTGATGTGGCAGGCCATTGCAAGTTCCAAGCCACCTCCGAGTGCAAAACCATTCACCGCAGCGATTACAGGTTTTGAAAGGTTTTCGATTTTATTGAAAAGAGAATTGTGACCGTTTCTCGCTAATTCTTCTGCTTCTTTTTGTCTAAAATCTGTGAATTCTTTAATGTCAGCTCCAGCTACAAAAGACTTTTCACCACTTCCTGTAATAATAATTACGCGTACATCAGCATCTTTGTCAAGACTGTCAAATGCCTCACTTAGTTCCTGAATTGTCTTGGCATTCAGGGCGTTAAGGCTCGCGGGTCTGTTGATTGTAATTACTGAAATTTTATCTTCTCTGTCTACAATAATGTTTTCGAACGTCATTTTGGCTTAATCATTTAAGAATACGCAAATTATAAATTTTTTTAATAAAAAAGTGGAAAAATGTAATTTTTTTCCACTTTTAACAGTTTATTTTGAAACGTAAACTATTTATTGTGATTCATCATGTTGGCATCAATGCTTACCTGAAGTCCCGATGCTACCTTCATTCCGAGCTCAATATTGGCTCTGAAAAAGTGACATAACTGCCTGTTGATGATCTCGTCTTTCTTCGGTCCATCGATTCCTTTCATGCTTTCGATGATATTATGAATGAGTTTGTCACGGTCTTCCTGCTTCATTGCTTTGGTGTAAAGTAAGCCGGGCTGAGTGTAGTGATCATCATCATTTTCGTTTCGGTTGTAATTCGCAACGTGATTGCTGTCCAGTTCGTACTCAAAGTTTTTATAGTTTGAATCTGGTTTGATGTCATCGAAACTGTTGGGATGATAATTCGGTTTGTCCTGATAATGACTTGAATCTGCCATAAAACCGTCGCGCTGGTAATTGTTTACGGCAAACGGACAACGGTTGACTTCAAGATGATGTGCATTTACCCCAACTCTGTAACGGTGGGCATCAGGATAAGAGAAAAGTCTTCCCTGAAGCATTTTGTCAGGTGAGAAACTGATTCCGTTTATTAAATTACTTGGTGAGAATATTGACTGTTCAACGTGGGCAAAATAATTGACAGGAATTTCATTTAATTCCATTTCTCCGACTTCAATTAGAGGGAAATCGTCATGTGACCAAACTTTTGTGATGTCGAAAGGATTCCAGCGGAACTCGTTGGCCTGAGCTTCGGTCATCGTTTGAATATACATCGTCCATTTCGGGAAATCGCCGTTGTCAATTGCATTACAAAGATCTTCCTGAGCAAAATCAGGATTTTCGCCTGCCATTTTCACCGCTTCTTCATTAGAGAAGTTTTTAATTCCCTGTTTTGTAAGAAGATGGAATTTAACCCATGTTCTTTCGTTGCCGGCATTAATCATTGAGAAAGTATGTGATCCAAAACCGTGCATGTGTCTGAAACCGTAGGGTGTACCACGGTCTGACATTAAAATTAAAACCTGATGCAGAGATTCAGGATTTAAGCTCCAGAAGTCCCACATCATCGTAGCACTTTTCAGATTGGTTTTAGGCACTCTCTTTTGAGTATGGATGAAATCCGGAAATTTTTTGGCATCTTTGATGAAGAAAACGGGTGTATTGTTTCCAACCAGATCCCAGTTGCCGTCTTCAGTATAAAATTTTAAGGCAAAACCTCTTGGGTCTCTTGCTGTATCGGCACTACCTTTCTCACCACCTACTGTAGAAAATCTTGCAAACATTTTACATGAATTGCCAACCTGAGAAAAAAGTTTCGCTTTTGTATATTTTGAAATATCGTGAGTCACTGTGAATTTTCCGTACGCACCGCTGCCTTTGGCGTGCACAATTCTTTCAGGAATTCTTTCTCGTACGAAATGAGCAAGGTTCTCCTGCAAAATAAAATCCTGAAGCAAAACAGGACCTCTTGCTCCTACAGTTTGTGAATCCTGGTGCTCGAAATAAGGAGCTCCACTTCCTGTGGTTAACTTTTTAGTATCCATTTATTTATGATTTGTAGTTATAATTTCATTTTTTAGATTCAAATTTAGATGAATTTTTAATTTACTAAACCAAAAACGTCATATCTTTGTAATAGATAATATTAATCGAATGAACATTCAGCAATTGGAATATCTTATCGCTGTAGATAAGTACAAACATTTTGGTAAAGCTGCACAGGCCTGCTTTATTACCCAACCGACCTTAAGCGCTATGATTCAGAAGTTTGAGGATGAACTGGATGTAAAAGTCTTCGACCGAACCACACATCCCATCCGCACAACCGACGTTGGACTGCAAATTATAGACCAAGCCAAGACAGTTATTGAGGGTGTAAATGAGCTTAAAAACAAAGCGAATTTATTAAATAATATTTTAGGAGGTACCATAAATTTAGGAATTATTCCTACCGTTTCATCTTTTATTTTGCCGACTGAGATCTTTAATTTCTTACAGGAAAATCCTAAGATTCAGATGAATGTGAAGGAAATGACGACGGAAAATATCATCAAAGCATTAAAATCCGGTGAGCTTGATGCGGGAATTATTTCCACACCTTACGACAATGCCAATGAGTTTTACAAAGATTTTCTTTTCAATGAAGAGTTGATGATTTACAGCTCAGATACAGAAGCGAATAAGAAAAATACCTTTATTGTTCCCGAAGAAATGAATACCGAAAAAGTATGGCTTCTGGAGGAAGGTAACTGTTTGAGAAATCAGTTTGAAAACATCTGTCATTTAAAGGAAAATACTTTAAAGCCTAAAAATCTGGATTTCCTTGCTTCAAATATTCAGACTTTGGTGCACATGGTGGATAAAGTGGGAGGAATCAGTATTTTGCCTGAGCTTGCCCTAAACCAACTTTCAGATGAGCAGAAAACGAAGGTTTTTAAATTCAAAAAGCCTTTCCCGTATCGTGAAATCAGTATTATCTATTATAAGCCGACCTTCAAACAAAAAATCATTGATGAGTTGGGGAATTCAATCAAAAAATCACTGAAAGACAAACTTAATTACTACGAAAATCCGAAAGATTATGTGAGTATTAAGCCGCAATAGAATTAGAAATCAGATGAAAGTCTGATTTTTTTCATTTATTTTCAAAGTCAAAAGTTTTGAGTATTAGAAAAATAGTGCTTACATTTGCAGACGTTTGATAACGAGGAAAAATTTGACCTGATTGCAACCTCTCTAAAAATATGCTAAAACAGTATTCTATTTCAGCTATTTCCGGCAATTATTCATTTTTTATCCTCTTAGTTTTAAATTAAAAAAACAAAAGAAGAATATGTCTTATTTATTTACATCTGAATCAGTTTCAGAAGGCCATCCGGATAAAATCGCAGATCAGATTTCCGACGCATTAATCGATAACTTTTTAGCTTACGACAAAACCTCCAAGGTTGCTTGTGAGACTTTGGTTACAACAGGACAGGTTGTTTTGGCTGGAGAAGTAAAATCTGATGCTTATCTTGATGTACAGACTATCGCAAGAGAGGTGATCAACGGAATTGGTTATACAAAAGGTGAGTACATGTTCAACGGTGATTCTTGTGGGGTTATTTCTGCAATTCACGAGCAGTCTCCGGATATCAACCAGGGTGTTGACAGAGCGGTAAATGACGAGTCTTTTGAAGCAAAAGCAAACGCGCAGGGAGCGGGTGATCAGGGGATGATGTTTGGTTATGCAACCAACGAAACCGCTAATTATATGCCTTTGGCTTTAGATTTAGCTCATACAATTCTGAAAGAACTTTCTGCTTTAAGAAGAGAAGATTCTGAAATTAAATACCTTCGTCCTGATGCAAAATCTCAGGTTACTATTGAATATTCTGACGATCACAAGCCGGTAAGAATCGATTCTATCGTAGTTTCTACTCAGCACGACGATTTCGGGGCTGAAGAAGAAATGCTGACTAAAATCAGAGAAGATATCAAAAATATTCTGATTCCAAGAGTGGTTGCTTTGCAGACTGAAGAAATCAAAGCTTTATTCAACGAGCAGATTAAATATCACATCAACCCAACAGGAAAATTTGTAATCGGTGGTCCTCACGGAGATACAGGTTTGACAGGAAGAAAAATCATTGTTGATACGTACGGTGGGAAAGGTGCTCACGGTGGGGGTGCATTCTCTGGAAAAGATCCTTCAAAAGTAGACAGAAGTGCTGCGTATGCTACAAGACACATTGCTAAAAACTTAGTTGCAGCTGGTGTTGCAGATGAGGTTTTGGTACAGGTTTCTTACGCAATTGGTGTTGCTGAGCCTTGTGGTCTTTTTATCACAACTTATGGTACATCAAAAGTAGATTTGACAGACGGTGAAATTGCTAAAAAAGTATCTACGGTTTTCGATCTTAGACCTTATGCAATCGAGCAGAATTTGAAGTTGAGAAATCCTATTTATCAGGAAACTGCTTCTTACGGTCACATGGGAAGAGAGCATTTTGTTGCTGATAAAACGTTCAATAAAGGTCATAAAAATGAGTTGACTCTTGAAGGTCTGGAATTCTTCACATGGGAAAAATTAGACAAAGTA
The DNA here is from genome assembly GCF_025457425.1 of Chryseobacterium foetidum. Taxonomy (NCBI): domain Bacteria; kingdom Pseudomonadati; phylum Bacteroidota; class Flavobacteriia; order Flavobacteriales; family Weeksellaceae; genus Chryseobacterium; species Chryseobacterium foetidum. The sequence goes on along the minus strand of NZ_JAMXIA010000001.1, from coordinate 1,766,759 downwards.
GAAGAGATTAAATCGGCTTTCGGTTTATAATTCTTCTTTTCGGTATAGAAACTGCTTTAACATGAAAATGCTAAAGCAGTTTTTTTTATTTTTACACTTAAATATTTTATGATGAACATGCGATCTGCAATCACTATCCTTTTTGTTTTCTTTACCGGAATTTTCGCTCAGGCACAGTATACTGTTCATAAAGTTGTCAGTGTGGGGTATGTCTATCAGAATCAAAGTTTTGGGGAAGTAGGAGGGAAGCTGATGTTTCTTAAGACTGATGATGTGATTTACAGACTGGGCGCTTCTGCATTGATGGGATCGACCAATTCTCAGTTTGCCATAATGCCGAAACTGCAGGCTGATGTACTTTTAAATTTCCAGAAAGATGTAGATTTTTATCATTCTTATTACTTTATTTTAGGAGCAGAAGGAACCAATAAATATGTTGCTCCGAAAGTAGGATTCAGTTTATTTGGAATTGTTGATTTGACGGGAGGTTATGCTTTTCCGGTTGCAGATTCTAAACTGAACGGCAAAGAATTGAAGGGTTTAAATATTAATTTCACACTAAATATACCAACGGTGGCTATTTATGATATGTTTAAGTAGATATGTTTAATTTTTTTTAATGTTAATTGTTAAAAGTTTAACATTTATTAAAAATTTATTTATATTTACAGCATAATTCAATGCTATAGAAAAGACTTTACTCTGAAATTGCAAAACATCCGTATACAAAACCAGATTTTTTCTGGCGAAAGCTGTTTTGCAGAATAATAATTATAGAGAAGAGAAAAGTTATGAAACCTACAGATAGCAACCTGATTACCCTTTATCAGACCGGCAACGAAGAAGCATTATCTACCCTTATCTACAGACATCAGCGTGATCTTTTCACATTTATTCTTTACAAGATTAATGATGAAGATCTTGCCAACGATATCTTTCAGGATACTTTTATGAAAATTATTGTGATGCTGAAGGAAGGGCGTTACAATGAAGAAGGAAAATTCATTCTTTGGGCAAAAAGAATTGCACAGAATTTAATTATCGACCATTTTCGTGCAAGAGCAAAAAATGTAAAAGTATCTGAAACCACTTTTGATAATGATGAATTTTCAATATTTGATCTTATCAGAGAACCTTCAGAAAATATTGAAGATCAGTTGGTAAGCCTTCAGATTCAGCAAGATTTGATTAAAATGCTACAGTTTCTGCCGGAGAATCAGCAGGAAGTGATTAAACTGAGATTTTTTGATGGTTTAAGCTTCAAAGAAATCGCTGAACATACCAATATGAGCATCAATACAACACTTGGAAGAGTGCGTTATGCGTTGATTAATCTCAGAAAAATAATGGAAGAAAAGAATATTATTCTTACAAGATAATATTTTGGAACAATTTTCGTTTTTAAGGAAACAATAATTTTCGCCTATGAAAAATAACGATTCTTTAAAATCCAAAAGTTTGAAACCAAAAAAGCAAACTGTTGATTTTTTGCTTAATTTCTCAAAAAGTCTTGAAGTAATTAAAGTGAAGGATGCACACATCCACCTTTCAAAAAATTAAAATTAGTAAATTTGTGCTGTATGAAAATTCAGCACATTTTTTTTGACCTCGACAATACCCTTTGGGATCACCGCAAAAACGCTTATTTAACCATCAAAAGCCTTTTCGAAAAAGAAGAAATCACTTTGAAATATGACATTGATTTTGAAGCATTTCATTCTGTCTATCATGAAATCAACGAAAGACTTTGGGAGCAGATCAGAGATGGTGAAATTGATAAGGAATATTTGAGAAAGCACAGATTTTACGATACATTCAATCATTTCGGAATTGATGATTTGGAATTATCAATGTACTTTGAAGAACATTTTTTAGATAAAATTTTAAATTTCAATCATCTTGTAGAAAGTGCCGATGTTATTTTGGAATATTTAAAAGCTAAAAATTACACCCTTCACATCATTTCAAACGGCTTTCAGGAAGTGACTGAGAGAAAATGTATTCTTTCCGGAATTGATCATTATTTTCAAACCATTACCAGCGCAGATTCTGTGGGCGTAAGAAAACCCAACCGTGAGATTTTTGAATATTCTCTCGGACTTGCCAATGCTAAAACCGAAGAAAGTATTCTGATTGGCGACGACTGGATTGCTGATGTAGTTGGAGCTCAGCAATTTGGTATGGACGTTATTTTCTTTGATGTTTTAAAGGAAAATCCACAGCAGGAAAATTTGAAAGTTATTGAACATCTTTTACAGATAAAGGATTATTTATAAAAAATTCGGCGACATTAAGTTGTCGCCGAAACTGTATTCAATAGAAATGTTTTGGAATTAAATTCCCAAACTCTCTCTCACTCTTTTAATCGTTTCAGTAGCAATCACTCTCGTTTTTGCCGCTCCTTCCTGAAGTTTGGCTTCCAGTTCATCAAGATTGTTCATGTAGTAAGAAAATAACTCTCTTTCTTTTTCAAATCTTGTTAAAATTAAATCCAAAAGCTCTTTTTTAGCATGACCATAACCAAAATTTCCGGCTAGATATTTAGCTCTTAATTCTTCGGTTTGTTCAGGCGTTGCGATTAATTCATAAATCGCAAAAGTTTTATCTGTAGACGGATCTTTTGGTTCTTCTAAAGATTTAGAATCACTTTCGATGCTCATCACCTGTTTTTTCAGTTCTTTTTCAGGTAAGAAAATATTGATGATGTTCCCTCTGGATTTAGACATTTTGTGTCCGTCAACTCCTGGAACGTATTTGGTGTCTTCCTGCAGTTCAGCCTGAGGCAAAACCAAAACTTCACCCATCTGATTGTTGAATCTTGAAGCCACATCACGGGCAATTTCCAAATGTTGAAGCTGATCTTTTCCTACAGGAACAATTTCCGCGTTGTAAAGTAAAATATCTGCAGCCATCAGAATCGGATAGGTAAACAAACCTGCATTTACATCCTGCAAACGGTCTGCTTTATCTTTAAATGAATGTGCTAACGTTAATCTCTGATAAGGAAAAAAACAGGATAAATGCCAGGAAAGTTCACAGGTTTCAGGGATGTCGCTCTGTCTGTAAAAGAATGTTTTTTCAGTATCCAATCCGCAGGCAAGCCACGCTGCGGCAATTTCGTAGGTGTTGTTTTTTAATTCTTTTGCATCTTTAATCTGCGTCAGCGAATGAAGATTCGCAATAAATAAAAATGACTCGTTTCCTGCTTGCTTTGAAAGCTCAATTGCAGGAATAATAGCACCTAAAAGATTACCAAGGTGCGGCGTTCCGGTGGCTTGTATGCCGGTAAGAATTCTTGACATTTAATAGAAATATATTTTCACAAAAATAGGGAAAATTTAGAACACTGATGTTCTGAAGTGCAATTCTAAATCTTTAAAATTTGCAATTTTCAATATGATTATTGCAACGTTCTGAGCGGTTGATTGTAGGAAATTTGCGACTTAAACAAAATTATGAAAAAAATATTTATTACTGTACTAAGTCTAAACTTCATTATCCTATTTTCACAGGTGGGAATTGATACATCCGAGCCCAAAGCAACGTTAGATGTGGTCGCAAAACCTTCCGATCTCCTAAAGGTTGACGGAATTATCGCACCAAGATTAACCGGAAATGAGTTAAAAGCTAAAGATAATATTTACGGAAGTGCCCAAAATGCGACTTTTGTATTTGCTACTTCCGCAGCTTCTCCCACAACGGCAAAAACAGCAGAGGTCACCAAAGCGGGATACTATTATTACGATGCGGTTTTAGGAAAATGGGTTGCCTTCCAATCTTCAACTGGGGCTGGAACGACAACGAATGTAATTTCAAATCCCATCAACACTATTACATCTACAGTCAACGGGATTTCTTCCACAACCAATGCTGTGAATACGGTTTCCAATACTTCCGCAACAAACAGCAATACTTTGACGACGACGGTAAATGGTGTCAGTGGCAACAGCATCAATCTTGTAAAATCTGTGAGTCACGCCCTTTCTGCATCCAATCAATTGACGACTACAATCAATGGTGTGAACAGTAATGCGATTTCGCTTAACAACACTAATATTTATACTAACGACGGAACTCTCACTGATGATCGAACGGTAACTATGGGCGACAAATATCTGAATTTTGAAGGCTCTGCACACGTGGGCATTGGCGGAGTAGATGAGCTGGCAAAATTAAATGTGGATGGCTTTATACAGTTTCAGCCTGATTCTCATTATGGAGTGGGTAAGGTTTTCGATGATACCAATGGGGAGAAGTACGGATTAACACAAAGTGGATATTTTCCGACTTCAGGATCGGCAAGTTCCCCAGGTACAAGGATTTACACATCGGGAAAATCTGGTGTTCCCGGTCATATTTCTTTTGGGAAATATACTTCGCCAACAAATTATACAGAATGGGCCAGGTTTGCAAAAGACACAGGGAATTTGGGTATTGGCACAAATAATCCATCGCAAAAACTGCACGTTATCGGGAATATTCTGGCATCGGGAACCATCACGCCAGACTATGTTTTTCAAAAATATTTTGATGGATATTCTGCTTTGAAGCCCGATTATCAAAGGATGGAGCTTACTGAAGTAAAAGATTTTATTAAAATTAATAAGCATCTTCCCGGTGTTCCCTCTGCTGCAGATATCGATGAGCAAGGCGGGATTATTCTCAACAGGTCTTTGGAGATTAATCTCGAAAAATTGGAGGAACTGTATCTGTACGTTTTTGAACAGGATGAAACAATTAAACAACAGAAATTGGAACTTGAGGAGCTGAAAACCAGATTGAATAGAATAGAGAAAGTATTGTCTAAATAAGTGTAAATGTGTTTTTTTTGAAATATGAGTGATGAATTGTCGCTCATATTTCTGTTTTATTAATATTTTTTAAATTTACCAAAAACTATTATTATGGAAAATGAGGTTCCGTATTTCAAAACATTTGAAGAGTTTTTCAGTGCTGTCAATATGCCCCCGTCTAAGTATGAAGGCCTTTATGTGGATATGATGGATAGACTTTGGACGCATCCGTCACTCACTGTTCCACCGTTTAAACATAATTCGTATGCCATCAAATTGCTTTTGAGGGGTGAAGGTGTGATGAGAATTGGCCAGTGGAAAGAGAATCTGAAAGCCCCTGCAATCTTTATCTCGCCACCCAATCAGATTGTTTCCTGCGAAATGGTTGATGACGATATTTTGGAATATACCGTAATTATTAATGATTATTTTATTGACAAACATCTGAAATTAAAACATTTTATTTCGGTATTTGAATATTTTCAGGCAGATAAGTCAACGCCTATCGTAATTGCCGATGATGAGATGACAGACTTGGTAAAAGTGTTCGATTACATTTATGATGAGTTTCAAATGGAGAAAAAAGAAGACTCGCTGGAAATAATGGCATCGGCAATTCTTATTTTTTTTATGAAAATAAAGCGTCTGTACAATCAGTACTCTTTAGAAAATGAGGAAGAAAATAGTGAATCGAAAAAAATAGATTCTCTGAGCAACCGTTTCCTGACCTTGCTTCACGAAGATTCGCAGCACGAAGAAAATATAAATTATAACATTTCGTATTTCGCTTCAAAACTGGCAGTTCATCCCAATTATCTCAGTTCAAAATTAAAAACCGAAACAGGAAAAACGGCCAAGGAACACATAGACGCAAAACTGATTCACAACGCAAAAACCTTATTGCAGCAGACCGATTTTTCGATAAAAGAAATTGCTTTCAAATTGAATTTCAAAGAATCTTCGCACTTTGTGAATTTCTTTAAAAAGCAGACTTCTGAAACGCCGAATGAGTTTAGAAAAACTTATTAATTATTTTTTAATTCAATGCTATAATTAAAAGTCAGAACCTTCAAATGCCAAAGCGTCAAAGTTTGTTCTGCAAGAATCAAATCTTTTTCAGAACCAATAATTAATTTATCCCGAAACGAACTGATGAATTGCGACCAATAGTCGCCCTTCGAATCTTTTAATAGAAAATAAAATCCGGCGTCACCAAATTTTTTGCCTGAAGAATCTAAAATCAATTCGCCATTTTTTCCAACATTTGGATTCATTAGAACCGTTGCATTCCCATTCGGTAAAGGGAAAACAGCTTTCACACAGGTTTTTCCGGAAGGCAACTGACAGATTCCATAAACGCCGGAATAGATTACCTGTCCGGTAGATTCAATTGAGCGAAACCAAAATGTATATTTGATTTCATTGGTTTTTGGATCGATAAGATTGATAATCTCGCTTTTTAACGATTCGGAATTGTAAATATTTTTGGTAGGAATATTCAGCTGATTGATTCTGTTGCTGAATAATTTGTTGATTAAAATTCCAAAAAATTTAAAAAAAGGATTCCATTTTACAGAAAAATCCAAATTGTGATTGGCTGTGTTTTCATAAAATCCAATAACTTTTTTAGATAAATTGATGAATTCTGCTTCGGATAAATTCAATTTAGACATTGACGGGATGATTCCTTTTGATTTTGAATCTTTTTCAACAATTAAATTTTCCTTTTCTGCAAACTGATGAATAAATTCTTCGCCAATTGCATCCAGATTTCCAAACGGTCCTATCAGCCAAGGGTAATCTTCCGGCTTGATTTTTCTTCCCCGCAGAATCACCCATTGCTGAGTCACCCAATCCTGAAATTTCTGCATCGGATAAGCGAATCTCATTTAATTGTTTTTTAGATTGGGAATGAAGTCTTGTCGTCCGTTCCATTCTCCAGATTCCGAAATCGGCTTGAAACGCAACGTTGTAAATTCAAAATGAAAATCTTTCCGGTCTCTTTCTTTCATTGCATTTTTATGTCTTTCAGGTTTCGGAACATTACCGTGACCATGCAACATATCGGTCATTTCTTTCTGAGTTTTCCAGATTGAAAATGTAGAAACGGTGTTTGGAAATTTAATGGAAGCCAGAGACAAAGTCGTTGCAGGATGGTCGCGAACCAATTTCTCAACAGGTCTTCCCCAACGGATAAATCTTGGAATTTCCGGAAATTTCATTCGGGCAATTGTTACTGCGACAACAGGAGAATCGGGATTTTCAAATTCTAAAGTTTCGTCCGGAATTTCAAATTTGTTGAATTTACCCCACTTTCGCAGAAAAAACAATCTCGTGTGCCAGCCTTTCGAAAGTATTTTTCCTAAATTATTTTCAGCTAAAAAATAATCTATGTCACTTTCATTTTCCCATTGGGCAAACACTGCGATTTGTCTGATCAGCATTCGGGATGGCGAAAAAATAGGAGAGCCGAGCGTCATCGCCGTCATTATTTCTGCATGGATCAACCCTGAAATTCGCTTTGATTTTGGTGGAAACAAAAGAATTTTAAGTGCAGAAAAGTAATTTGTTTTTACTAAATGATAGGTGAAGATGCTCATTTTCAGTTTTAAATTTAATTATAAAACTAGGGAATCAAAATCTTCTCCCCGCCAAACTTCGGTTCCACACCAAACACAAAGTCCCAGAATACCTTTGCTCTTGCCAGTTTTTCTCTTGCATTGGTTTTAAAACCTGCATATTTATTGACATCTTCAGCGTTGTAGCCAAATGCCTGAATGCCGTTTTTTCTTGCTAAATAAACCGCTCTTTCGTTGTGGAATTTCTGAGAAATAATGATGTAGGAATTTTGTCCAAAAATTTCTTTCGCTCTCAGCACAGAATCCAAAGTTCGGAAGCCTGCGAAATCCTCAAAAATTTTATCTGCGGGAACTCCGGCTTTGATGAGTTCGTTTTTCATTTCTTCAGGCTCGTTGTAGTCTTTTTGAGAATTATCCCCGCTTACGATAATGTTTTGAATCTTTCCTGATTTAAATAGCTCTGCTGCAGCTCTTATTCTATTAAAAAAGTAAGCGTTTGGATTTCCGTTGGATAAGGTTTTACTCGTTCCCAGAAGCAATCCGGTTTTTTCGGAAGGAAGTTTTGAAATGTCTGAAGTGACGAAATTTTCCGACTGATCTTTGATGGTAAAGTTGGACCAGATCACAAAAACAATTCCCACCACAAAAAGCAGCAGGAATATTTTGATTGTATTTTTTATCAATTTTTTCATACAGTTTGAACCTTTGAAGGTTCCATAAAAGTATGAAATTCCCATGAGTTTGAAACACAAAACCCGGTAAAAAATTATTGGATCAAATATGTCCTTTGAAAGACAATAAAGATCGACATATCAAATATCTTAAAACTCAAGCCCGTTCGGGAAAGCTTTTTTTCTGAAAATTATCAAAAGTGCACCGCCAACAGTAATGGCAGAATCTGCAACATTAAAAATGTATTTGAAGAATTCAAGATGTCTTCCTCCGATTAAAGGCCAGCTTTCTGGAACGTTCCAATCTACCAACGGGAAGTGTAGCATGTCGACCACGCAGCCTTTCATAAATGTGGAATAACCCTGACCAAAAGGAACGAGTTTCGAAACTCCGCCGTAGCCAATCCATTGTTTGATGTTTTCGTCGTAAACCATTCCGCTGTCGAAAATCAATCCGTAAAACATTCCGTCAATTAAATTTCCGATGGCACCGGCAAAAATCATTGACATTGGGATGATCAGATAGTTTGATTCACCTCTTTTAAGCCATTTGCTAAACAGATAAATCATTCCGCCAATCAGAAAAACGCGGACGATGACCAGAAAATATTTCCCGAGCATTCCGCCAAAATGAAAGCCATACGCCATCCCGGGATTTTCAACGAAGGTTAATTTAAATCCTGGAAAGACATCTTCGTAACCATTTAGTGGAAAGTGAGTTTTAATATAAATTTTTGATGCCTGATCAATCAACAATATAAGAAAAGTGATAAGTGCTATCTTCTTCATTATTGGTCAGTCTTTGGTTTGTCTTTAAAATTTCTTGCAGGCTTTTCCTTCTTTACTGCTGGGGTTCTTGGCTCAAAATTCTGAGTTTTTGCACCTCTGGTGTGAAATTTTTCGTATCGGATTCCCATGTCTTTCATTACACTTTTCAGTGCATTCAGCTCCATCTGGTTTTTTGGGTGTACAATTAATGCTTCCATTTTTCTTTGTTTGCGTCGTGTTTAAGTCTTAACTAAAGTCTTTTACAACGTTTCTGTTTTAATATTAATGCTTCGACAGTTCGTCTAACCGTTTTCTGTCTTTGGCGGACAAATCGTTGATGCCATTCTTTCCTATTTTACTGAGAAGTCTGTCGATTTCCTTTTCTCTGTCCCGTTTATCTGAGTTGAATTGCTGATCGATTGTGAGATTTTTAGGCTTATCCGGATGGAATCTGTTTTTGATTCTGTCTCGGTTAAAATACCACAAAACTGCCACAAGGATGATTCCTAAAATCAGATATTCACTCATAGATATAATTAAAAAATAGGTTTACATAATGTTTTAAAAACATCATATAAACCCAATTAATTATTTACAAAAATAAGATAAAAAATATTATTTCTGCATATTTTTAGCTTCAATGCTCAGTGTAGCGTGAGGAACTGCCAAAAGTCTTGGCTTAGGAATCAATTTTCCTGTCACTCTGCAAACACCGTAAGTTTTGTTTTCAATTCTTATCAAGGCATTTTTCAGGTCACGGACAAATTTCTCCTGTCTTCCTGCTAAAATTGAGTTTTGCTCTTTGCTCAAAGTTTCTGCTCCTTCTTCAAATGCTTTAAAAGTAGGAGATGTATCATCAGTTCCATTATTCTGGTCGTTGATGAAACTTTCTCTAATCAGTTTTAAATCATTCTCAGCTTTCTCTATTTTATCTTTGATAATTGCCTTAAATTCCTGTAAATCAGCATCGCTGTAACGTACTCTTTCGTCTGACATGGTTCTTTTTCTTTTTTAATAAAATTATGAAATGGAATTTGAAAAACAATAACTAAACGTTAAATTTTTTCAACATTTATCTTAAATTTAACGTCATCTATTTCGATTTCGTTAAAATTTAACAGTGAAGATACAACTTCTAGTTTATCCGACAATACTTCGTCTGAAATATAAGCTTCATTTTTGCGTATGTCATTGATAAATATCGAACTTTCTTCTACAGAAATTCTGATTCTGTCTGTTAACTCAAAATCTTTTTCTTTTCTGATGTTCTGGATCCTGTTGATAAGCTCCCTCGCAACACCTTCTGATTTTAATTCTTCTGTCAATGTCAAATCTAATGCCACAGTTGTTTTCCCATCAGAAGTTACCGTCCATCCCGGAATATCTTTCGTTGAAATTTCCACATCCGCTGTTGTAATTTCATATCCCTGAACGTTTGCTTTTCCTTCCTTTTCTAAAGATGAGATTTGCTCCGGTGTGAAATTAGAAATCTCATTACCAACAACTTTCATGTCTTTTCCAAGTCTTGAACCCAAAGTTTTAAAGTTCGGCTTGATTTGTTTTATAATTAAATGTGAAGCTTCTTCAGCGTTGATTAACTGCAATTCTTTAACATTAACTTCCTGTTTAATTAATTCTGAAACCGCTAAGATTTGCTCTTCCGTTTTCTTATCCAAAACAGGAATCAAAACTTTCTGTAATGGCTGACGCACTTTTACGTTCTCTTTCTTTCTCAATGAGAAAACCATACTCGTAATATTCTGAGCTAAATGCGTCTTCTCAACCAAATCCTGATCAATTAAACTTTCATCGGCAACAGGGAAATCACTCAGGTGAACAGATTCAAATGTTTCTTTTCCAGTGGCTGCATTCAGATCCTGATATAACTGATCCATGAAGAACGGAGCAATTGGCGCAGATAATTTGGCAACAGTTTCAAGGCAAGTGTACAAAGTCTGGTAAGCAGAGATTTTGTCATCAGAATAATCTCCTTTCCAGAAACGTCTTCTACAAAGCCTTACGTACCAGTTACTCAAATTGTCATTCACGAAATTACTGATCGATCTTGCCACTCTTGTCGGTTCGTAATCTTCGTAGAAAGCTTTTACTTCTTTAATTAAAAGGTTCAATTCAGATAAAATCCATCTGTCAATTTCAGGACGGTTTTCAATATCTTTTTCAGAATATTTAAATCCATCAACATTTGCATATAAAGTAAAGAATGAATACGTGTTGTATAAAGTTCCGAAGAATTTTCTTCTTACTTCGTCAATTCCTTCAATGTCAAATTTCAGGTTTTCCCAAGGGTTTGCATTCGAAACCATGTACCAGCGTGTAGCATCCGGTCCGTAAACCGCTAAAGTTTCAAACGGGTCAACCGCATTTCCTTTAGATTTTGACATTTTCAGACCGTTTTTATCCAAAACAAGTCCATTACTCATCACATTTTTATAAGCAACTGAATCAAAAACTGCTGTTCCGATTGCGTGAAGTGTGTAGAACCATCCACGGGTCTGGTCAACTCCTTCTGCGATAAAATCTGCAGGGAATGCTTTATTATTATCGATTAATTCTTTGTTTTCAAACGGATAATGTAGCTGAGCGTAAGGCATAGAACCTGAGTCAAACCAAACGTCGATCAGGTCGCTCTCACGGTGCATCGCTTTTCCAGATTCTGAAACCAAGACAATCTTGTCAACGATATTTTTGTGAAGATCAACCAAAGAATAGTTTTCTTCAGACATATTTCCGATTTCAAATCCTTTAAACGGATTTTCTGTCATCAATCCGGCTGCGATAGATTTTTCGACCTCATTGTATAATTCTTCAACAGAACCAATGATGATTTCTTCCTGAGCTGAACCTGTCGAAGGATCTGTTCTCCAGATTGGCAACGGAATTCCCCAGTATCTTGAACGCGATAAATTCCAGTCGTTGACATTTTCAAGCCAGTTGCCGAAACGTCCTTCGCCGGTTGATTTTGGTTTCCAGTTGATTTCTTTGTTTAAATCTACCAAACGGTCTTTTACTGCGGTCATTTTCACAAACCATGAATCCAGCGGATAATATAAAAGCGGTTCTTCAGTTCTCCAGCTGTGTGGGTAACTGTGAACGTATTTTTCAACTTTAAAAGCTTTATTTTCCTCTTTTAAACGGATAGCGATTTCTACATCAACAGATTTTTCCGGTGCTGTTCCTGCGTCATAATATTCATTTTTCACATATTTACCGGAAAAATCTCCCATATGAGAAGTGAATTTCCCCTGCAAATCTACCAACGGAACCGGATTTCCAAATTCATTTAAAACCAACATCGGCGGAACCTCAGGAGTTGCTTCTTTAGCAACCTTAGCATCGTCAGCACCGAAAGTTGGCGCCGTGTGAACGATTCCTGTACCGTCTTCAGTCGTCACGAAGTCTCCTGAAATTACTCTGAACGCATTTTCCGGATTTTGGTAAGGTAGAGTGTATGGCAATAACTGCTCATATTTAATTCCAACCAAATCAGAACCTTTGAACTCTCCAAGAATTTGGAAAGGGATGGTTTTGCTTGATGAAGTGTAATTGGCAAAATCTTCGTCAGTTCCCTCAACGAATTTTTTACCGAACTGTTTTCCGGTTAAAGCTTTAGCCAAAACAATATTGATCGGCTCAAAAGTATATTGGTTAAATGTTTTTACTAAAACATAATCGATTTTCGGCCCAACAGTCAAGGCAGTATTTGAAGGCAATGTCCATGGAGTGGTCGTCCATGCTAAGAAATGTACATCTCCAAATCCCTGTAAAAACGAAGGCAATGTTTCAGGAAGTGTTTTGAACTGTGCAACAATCGTTGTATCGGTCACATCACGGTAGGCTCCCGGCTGATTAACTTCGTGTGAAGAAAGTCCGGTTCCCGCTTTCGGAGAGTAAGGCTGGATCGTGTAGCCTTTATACAACAAATCTTTGCTGTACAACTGCTTCAACAACCACCAAACGGTTTCCATGTATTTTGATTTGTACGTGATGTACGGATCTTCAAGATCAACCCAATACCCGATTTTTTCGGTCAGTTGATTCCAGACATCCGTGTAGCGCATTACCGCTTCACGACAGGCTTTGTTGTAATCTTCAATCGAAATTTTTTTGCCAATATCTTCTTTCGTGATTCCGAGTTCTTTTTCAACTCCTAATTCCACAGGAAGTCCGTGCGTATCCCAGCCCGCTTTACGAAAAACCTGTTTTCCGTTTTGAGTTTGGTAACGACAGAAAATATCTTTCAACGCTCTTGCCATAACGTGGTGAATTCCAGGCATCCCATTTGCGGAAGGCGGACCTTCATAAAACACAAACTCAGGATTTCCTTCACGGGTTTCAACGCTTTTTTCAAAGGTTTTATTGGCTTTCCAAAATTCCGCAACATTCTCGGCTACGTCTATCAGGTTGAGGTTTTTATATTCTTTAAACTGGCTCATTGTAATTTCTCAATTTCGTTGATTAATCAAGTTGGCAAAATTAGTGATTTTTGTTGGTTTATAATATATGTTTTATTTTGATTGGGTTTATTGAAAAGTTTGGAAAATAAAGAAGGTTTAAGCTGTGAATTGTGAATGGTCAAATGTGAATTTTCACAGTTTACTATATCAACTTTTCTATTATATCAATAGGAGCGGACTTTAACCTACTTTCACAATTACCAAATGAAATTGGCTTTAGCCAAAACTTATTTCTCTCGCGGATTTTACAAATTAAGCAGATTTCAAATTAGTTTAAAACAATTATCTGTGAAAATCTGTGCGATCTGTGGGAACAAAACTTTCCATCCAACTTTTAATTTTAATTTAAATAAATTTGTCATCTAAATTTAAACTATTGGAACTCTTCCCGCTCATCGAGAAATCAGACATTCAGGACATCAAAAAGTTTCAGGAAGAAAAACTTCGGGATCTTTTGAAATATCTGGAAGCAAATTCACCTTTTTATCAGAAATTATTTAAAGAAAATAATATTCACGTTTCTGATATCCAGACTTTGGAAGATTTGAAAAAAATTCCAACGACTTCGAAGAATGATATCCAGCAGAATAATGATGAATTTTTCTGTGTTCAACAATCTCAAATCGTTGATTACAGCACAACTTCCGGTACATTGGGCGATCCTGTGACTTTCGGTCTGTCTGAAAATGATATGGAACGAATTGCTTACAACGAAGCAATCTCGCTCGCCTGCGCAGGAATTCAGAAGGGCGACGTCGTACAGATGATTACAACCATTGACAAAAGATTTATTGCAGGACTTGCTTATCTTTTAGGTTTGAGAAAAATGGGAGCAAGTGTCATCAGAATGGGACCGGGGATTCCGGAACTTCAATGGGATTCTATTTTCAGATATAAACCGAAATATTTAATTACAGTTCCATCTTTTCTTTTAAAAATGATCGATTACGCTGAGAAAAACGGGATTGATTATAAAAATTCAAGCGTTTACGGAGCGGTTTGCATTGGTGAAAGTATCAAAAATCAGGATTTTTCCGACAATATTCTTTCGCAGAAAATTAAAGAAAAATGGGATATTCAACTGTATTCAACTTATGCGTCTACGGAAATGAGCACGGCGTTCACTGAATGTGAATTTCAGATTGGCGGACATCAGCATCCGGAATTAATTATTACCGAAATTCTCGATGATGAAGAAAATCCTGTGAAAGATGGAGAAAGCGGCGAACTGACGATTACGACGTTGGGAGTTGAAGCTTTACCATTGTTAAGATTCAAAACGGGAGATTTAGTTAAAGCTCATTATGAACCTTGTAAATGCGGAAGAAATACGATGAGATTAGGCCCGGTTGTGGGCAGAAAACAGCAAATGATAAAATATAAAGGAACGACATTGTATCCCCCGGCAATGAACGATATTCTGAATGATTTTGACGGAATTTTATGTTACCAGATTGTGATTCAGTCGAATGAGATTGGTTTGGATGAAATTATCATTAAACTCAGCACAGAACGGGATGACGAAAGTTTTGAAGGCGAAGTACGTGACCATTTCAGAGCAAAATTAAGGGTAAGTCCGAAAATTGAAATGGTAGATTTTGATGTTTTGTCGAAAACGGTATTTAATCCGAACAGCAGAAAGCCGATTAATTTTTTAGATTTAAGATAAATTTAAATGTTATTCAAATAAGTTAGAAATATTATCGTTCAGTTAAAGTTAATTTTCTTTGGTGATATTATTTTTTACGATCTAAATTTTATACTATGAAAAAAATATTTCTCTTTTTGTTCGTTGCAATGATCACGACAATTTTCGCTCAAGACAAATTATCTGTCGAATTGGGAAACCTGAGTTTTCTGAAAGGTCAGACCGAAGTGAATGTTGAACGGAATTACGGAAGTCCGCTTTTCCAGGCTGAAAATTTCACGGAAACTGAATATTTAGACAGAAGACATAAAGAAACTGTAGCTAAAAAAGGCGAAGCAGCATGGAAAACCTGGATTGATTTTTGGGAACAGCACGTGGAAACTGTTTGGACAGAAAAATTCATCGAGGGTCTCAACAAATCAAAGAAAATAAAATTCAGTCAGAATGTTGAGACGAAATACACTTTAATCATTCATCCAAAATGGACGTACGCAGGATGGACGGGTTTTATCACGCAGCCCGCAAAATTATCTGCTGATATTACGATTGTTGAAACAGCAAATCCCTCAAACATTTTAGCAACAATAAAAGGCGATAAAATTGAAGGTACGGGAAGTAAAGTCGATTACGGAATGGAATACGGAAGAATCTCTGCAGCCTACGAAAAAACAGGAAAAGAATTCGGAAAAGAACTGAAAAAAGCCTTAAAATAGAACAAAAACGGTCTGAAATTCTCAGACCGTTTTTTATGATTGCATTTTTTCTGTTTTAATGAAATTGGCTAAATTAACAATTGCCGTGTCGTGAATTCTTACAAATGTATTTTTTTTGTTCCAAACATATCCGGCCAAAACTGCACAGATTTTTCTTTTCACATCAGGATTTTCCGGCTGATGGAAAAATAATTCCTGAAGATTTCCCGTGTACCATTCTTTTACGTATGTTGTAAAAACGTTAACGCCATATAAAATATAATCTGCAAATTCTGTCTGCCAATCGACTTTTTCACCGTTTAACTGTCTTATTGCCAGTTTTGCGGCAGTCATCCCTCCTTCTGTTGCAAATGCCATTCCTGAAGAAAAAACAGGATCAAGAAATTCTGAAGCGTTCCCTGTTAAAGCAAATCCGTCTCCGAATAATTTTTTAACGGAACAGGAATAATCTTTCAGATGTTTTGGTTCAAAAAGAAAATCTACATCTCCGAAACGTTTTACATAATAATCGGAAAGTGAAATTGCTTTTCTCAAAGCTTCAGCAGTATCGCCTTTTTCAGATAGTTTTTCAATATATTCAGTCGGACCAACAATTCCGACACTTGTGTTTCCATTCGAAAATGGGATTACCCAAAGCCAAACTTCCGTTTCAATAATATCAAAAGAAATTAAAGTTCCTTCTTCACCTTCTTCTCTGTTAATGTCTTCCACGTGAGCAAAAATTGCCGAATGCGGAGAAAGTTTTGAAGGCTTTTCTAAATCTAAAAGTCTCGGTAAAACTCTTCCGTAACCGCTGGAATCAATCACAAATTTTGCATGGATTTCCTTGGTTTTTCCGTCTTTGCTTTTTACAGTTGTTATAGAATCTGTTCCGTTAAATTCAATGCCGATTACTTCAGTTTCAAATTCAAGATCAACTCCTTTGTTAATCACTTCCTGAGCCAAAGTATTGTCGAAATCAGCTCTTGGAACCTGCCACGTCCAGTCCCAGCCTTCGCCGAATTTATTGCTGAAATCGAAAATGCAGACTTCATCACCCCGCATAAAACGTGCACCAAGTTTCTTTTCGAAGCCCATTTTATCTAATGCCGGAAATAATCCGGCTTCTTCAAAATGATCCATCACCCGCGGAATCAGGCTTTCACCAACAACTAATCTTGGGAACATGGTTTTTTCCACCACTTTCACCTTTACGCCGTTGTTATGAAGATATGCGGAAGAGACACAACCGGAAGGTCCGGCGCCAATCACAAGGACATCTACAAATTCTTTCATTTTGTGTGATATTCTATCTATATTTGCGTCACAAAATTAATCACAAAAAATTGATTCCAAATCAGTTTTTTTTCTTTTTTTAAATATTGATAGATGATATTAACGGCTAACCTCCAATTAGAGGATTTTTATAAAATTATTTTTGATAAAGAAACGCTTGAATTAAGTGAAACACTGATTTCCAAAGTAGAAAACGGTTTCAGTTTTTTAGAAGAATTTTCCAAAGATAAAGTTATTTATGGCGTAAACACTGGTTTTGGGCCAATGGCGCAGTATAGAATCAGTGAAGAAAACAGAAATCAGCTTCAGTATAATTTAATTAGAAGCCACTCTTCAGGTGTGGGAAATCCACTTTCGCCTCAATCTGCAAAAGCGGTAATGTTGGCGAGATTGAACACATTAAGTTTAGGAAAATCCGGTATTCATCCTTCTGTTGTTTTTTTACTTAAAGAATTGATTAACAAAGATGTTACGCCGTTGATTTTCGAACACGGTGGCGTTGGCGCAAGTGGCGATTTAGTTCAGTTGGCGCATTTGGCTTTGGTTTTAATTGGAGAAGGAGAAGTTTTCTATAATAATAAAAGACGCGCAACCAAAGATGTTTTTGCCGAATTAAATCTTGAACCGATAAAAGTTCACATCCGTGAAGGTCTAGGATTGATGAACGGAACTTCCACAATGACGGGAATTGGAATTATCAACGCCTATTATTCAAGAAAGTTAGTCGATATTTCAGTGAAACTTTCGTGTGCAATCAATGAAATTGTTAAAGCCTACGATGACCATTTTTCTGAAGCTTTGAACTCGACAAAAAGACATGAAGGCCAACAAAAAATCGCGTCCAGAATGCGCGAAAGTCTTTCTGACAGCAAATTAATCAGAAAAAGAGAAGATCATCTCTATAACAAAGAAAATAAAGAGGAAATCTTCAAAGATAAAGTTCAGGAGTATTATTCATTACGTTGTGTTCCTCAGATTTTAGGGCCGGTTTTAGATACTTTGGAATTCACGGAAAAAATCCTGGAAGATGAAATTAATTCTGCCAATGATAATCCGATTATCATTCCCGAAGACCAACACGTTTACCACGGCGGAAACTTCCACGGCGATTATATTTCTCTGGAAATGGACAAGCTGAAAATCGTGATTACAAAACTGACGATGCTTGCAGAAAGACAGTTGAATTATCTTCTCAATGCAAAAATCAACGAGATTTTCCCACCATTTGTCAATCTCGGAAAATTAGGATTGAATTTCGGAATGCAAGGCGTTCAGTTCACTGCAACTTCCACAACAGCAGAAAGTCAGATGCTGTCGAATCCGATGTATGTTCACAGTATTCCGAATAACAATGATAATCAGGATATCGTGAGTATGGGAACCAATTCTGCGGTGATTTGTAGCAAGGTTATTAACAATGCTTTCGAGGTTTTGGCAATCGAATTGATTACGGTTGTTCAGGCGATAGAGTTTTTAGAATGTCAGAACGAAATTTCATCAAATACAAAAAAATTATACGATGAAGTTCGGGCAATTGTTCCAGCTTTCAAAGAAGATTTGATTATGTATCCGTTTGTAGAGAAAGTAAAAGAATATCTGAAAAACTAATTTGGAAATCAGAAAACCCGAAGGTTTCAATATAAACAGTCGTAGATAAAATTTTGATACAAACTTCGGCGAAGCCAAACCTAGGGCAAGGAAACTGGAAGATGCAATCAAAACCCGAAGGGTTCAATATGAATAGCCGTAGGTGAAACCTATGGAAATAAATAGGAAAAATACAATCCGAACCCTGAAAGGGTTCAACAATAAAATATAAAAACTACACATGAAATGTGCAATCATAACAGGTGGTTCCCGAGGTATCGGAAGAGCAATCTGTATCAAACTGGCTGAAGAAAAAAATTACCATATTCTCATCAACTACACTTCAAATGAAGTCGCAGCAAAGGAAACTTTAACCAAAGTTGAAGAGTTGGGTTCTACCGGAGAAATTCTTAAATTCGATGTAGGAAATGCTGAAGAAACTCAAAAAGTTTTAAATGAATGGCAGGAAAATAATCCAAAATCTATCGTTGAGGTGATTGTCAACAATGCCGGAATCACAAGAGACGGATTATTTATGTGGATGCCAAGCGAAGACTGGAACTCGGTGATTAACACGAGCTTAAACGGTTTTTATAACGTAACCAATTTTTTCATTCAGAAATTATTAAGAAACAAATACGGCAGAATAATCAATATGGTTTCCGTTTCCGGAGTGAAAGGAACGGCCGGACAGACAAATTATTCAGCAGCAAAAGGTGCTTTGGTTGGCGTTACAAAAGCGTTGGCTCAGGAAGTTGCCAAAAGGAATATCACAGTAAATGCTGTGGCGCCAGGCTTCATCAAAACCGATATGACACAGGATTTCAATGAAGACGAACTGAAAGCGATGATTCCGGCCAACCGTTTCGGGGAAGCAGAAGAAGTGGCAGATTTGGTCGCATTTTTAGCCTCAAAAAAATCTTCCTACATCACAGGAGAAATTATTAATATTAACGGAGGAATTTATTCTTAAAATTTAGAGCAGTAATTTTGAACTTTGAATTTTAAATCTTGAATTTATAGAATGGAAAATAGGGTAGTCATTACCGGAATGGGAATTTATTCTTGCATCGGCACTTCTTTGGAGGAAGTGAAAGAATCCCTGTATCAAGGTAAATCCGGAATTGTTTTGGTCGATGAGAGAAAAGAATTCGGCTTCAGGTCCGGCCTTAGCGGCGTTGTTCCCAAGCCGGATTTGAAGAATCTTTTGAATCGTAGACAACGTGTAAGCATGGGCGAAGAAAGCGAGTATGCCTACATCGCAACACTTGATGCTTTACAACAAGCCAATATCAATCAGGATTTTCTCGACCAGAATGAAGTCGGAATTTTATATGGAAACGACAGCGTTTCCAAAGCAGTCGTAGAATCAATCGACATCGCAAGAGAAAAAAAAGACACCACTTTGATGGGTTCAGGAGCGATTTTCAAATCGATGAACTCCACAGTAACGATGAATCTTTCCACCATTTTTAAATTAAGAGGAATCAATTTAACCATCAGCGCAGCCTGTGCAAGCGGTTCGCACTCTCTGGGATTGGCGTATATGATGATTAAAAACGGTTTTCAGGACATCATCGTTTGCGGTGGTGCGCAGGAAACCAACAAATATTCAATGGCGAGCTTCGATGGACTGGGCGTTTTTTCAACAAGAGAAAATGAACCAACCAAAGCTTCAAGACCTTTCGATTCAGACAGAGACGGCTTAATTCCAAGCGGTGGTGCCGCAACTTTAATTGTTGAAAGTTTGGAATCAGCCCAAAAAAGAGGTGCCAATATCATTGCAGAAATCGTTGGTTACGGCTTTTCTTCCAATGGCGGACATATTTCCACTCCGAATATCGACGGGCCGGCTTTAGCAATGAACCGGGCTTTGAAACAATCCGGTCTTGAAGTGAAAGATGTCGATTATATCAATGCTCATGCGACTTCCACACCCATCGGCGATGCCAACGAGGCAAAAGCAATTCACGAAATTTTCGGAAGTGAAGTTCCGGTAAGCTCAACCAAATCAATGACCGGTCACGAATGCTGGATGGCAGGTGCGAGTGAAGTGATTTACTCCATTCTGATGATGCAGAACGGTTTTGTGGCTCCCAACATCAATTTGGAAAATCCCGATGAAGACGCAAAAAAGATAAATTTAATCTCCGAAACTAAAAATCAAAAAATTGACGTATTTTTGTCGAATTCTTTCGGATTTGGGGGAACCAATTCCGCATTAATCGTTAAAAAATTTGAATAAAAAAACATGGAAAGAGAAAAAATTGTTGCCGTTGCTAATGATTTTTTAATCAATGAATTTGAGGTAGATGCCGACGAAATCAGCAATGACGCCCACTTCAAGAAAACTTTGGGCTTAGACAGTTTAGATTATATCGATTTGGTGGTGGTCATCGAATCCAATTTTGGTGTGAAATTAGGCGAAGCCGATTTCAAAGACATCATCACTTTCGACGATTTTTACTCAACAATCGAAAACAAAATCTCCTTAAAAATGTAGCAATATAACAATATAGCGATGTACCAATGCACAAAAATTGTTACACTGTTACATTGATACATTGTTAAATTGAAACTATGAACAAGTGGAAAGGCAAGTCTAAAGGCACCATCTTAGGGTACAGAATTTTCGTCTGGTGCATTAGGAATATTGGAATCCGCAGTTCGTATTTTGTACTTTATTTTGTTGCTTCCTACTACTTTTTATTCGAAAAAAAGAGCAACCAATACATTTCATATTACTTCAAAAAAAGGCTCAACTTCAGTTCCTGGAAAACGAGAATTTCGGTTTATAAGAGCTACTTCACATTCGGTCAGACTTTAATCGACAAAACCGCCATCTCAGCAGGTTTACGTGAAAAATATACTTACGAATTCGATGGAATCGAAAACCTTCGTAACCTTCTTGCCGAGAAAAAAGGCGGCGTTCTCATCAGCGCCCACATCGGAAATTTCGAAATTGCCGAACATTTTTTCGCCGACATTGATTTCGATTGTCAGATTAACTTAGTGACGACAGACCAAGAGGTTACCGTCATCAAAGAATACCTCGAAAGCGTTTCTGTGAAGCAGAGCAACATCAAATTCATCTACGTAAAAGACGATATGTCGCACATTTTCGACATCAACGAAGCGCTGTCAAAAAACGAACTCATCTGTTTCACCGGCGACCGTTACTTCGAAGGTTCAAAATTCCTTGAAGCCGATTTGCTTGGGAAATCCGCAAAATTTCCGGCGGGTCCTTTTCTCATTGCCTCAAGATTGGGCGTTCCCGTGGTTTATGTTTATGTGATGAAGGAGAAAAATCTACATTATCATTTGTACGCAAGAGTCGCTCAGCAGGTTAAAAAACGCGATGCACAGGGACTTCTCAATTCCTACACCCAAAATCTCGAATCGATGGTCAGAAAATATCCACTCCAATGGTTCAATTACTTCGACTTTTGGGACGATGTAGATTGATTTCTTATTTGATACTGAGTTCATAATTTTTATTTGGGCAGCTTTTCCGCCTTCCACTCCCGCTTTTTTGCTCGTCGTACCTCCTCACAAAAAGAGCTCCGTTCAAGTCGGGCTGCGGGCAATTCTATGTTTTAAAAGAGCCAAATAAAAAGTAAAAAGAGACAGTTTCTCATCTGTGAAAATCTGTGCTATCTGTGGGAAATCTTTTAACGCTTTCTTCGCAGAAATCTTTGCAAACCTTTGTTTAAATAAGCACATTTATTCTAAACAATTTGATAAACTTTTGTACCTTTTCCCCTTAAAAACTGTAATCAGAATTTGAAAAAAAACTACGACATATTGGTCATTGGCAGCGGTCTCGGCGGTCTTGTTTCGGCGCTTATTTTGGCGAAAGATGGTCTGAAAGTCTGCGTTCTCGAAAAAAACAATCAATATGGCGGAAACCTTCAGACATTTTCACGTGACAAACTCATTTTTGATACAGGCGTCCATTATCTTGGCGGACTGTCACAAGGGCAAAATCTGCATCAGTTCTTTTCGTATTTAGAAATTATGGATGACCTCCAGCTCCAGAAAATGGATGAAGACGGTTACGATAAAATCACTTTTGAAGACGATGAGATTGAGTATCCTCACGCTCAGGGTTACGACAATTTTGTAAAACAGCTTTCAGTATATTTTCCTGACGAAAAAGAAAATCTGGAAAATTATTGTGAGGAAATCCAGCGGGTTTGCAACTATTTTCCAAGATATAATGTGGTCGGACAAAACAGTTACAGTGAAGAAATTCTGCATCTCAACACCAAAAGATTCATTGAATCAATTACCTCAAACGAAAAACTTCAAGCGGTTTTGTTGGGTTCAAATTTTCTCTATGCCGGAGATTCTGAGAATACACCGTTTTACGTTCATGCGCTGACCATCAATTCTTATGTTCAAAGTGCTTACAAATGTGTGAAAGGTGGAAGCCAGATTTCAAAACTACTCATCAAAAAATTACGGGAATACGGAGCGGATGTCTTCAAACATTCTGAAGTGACTGAGTTTAATTTTGATGAAGACAATGTGTTAAAGTCTGCTAAAACCAAAGATGGGGAAGAATATTTTGCCCAACAGTTTATTTCAAATATTGAAATCCGCTCTGCCATAAAACTGATTGGAGAAAACCGACTGAAAAAGTCTTTCCTCAACAGAATATTAAGCTGGGAGCCGGTTTCATCATGTTTTAGCGTGTATCTGGTTTTAAAACCAAGTGCTATTTCAAATTTTGATTACAATGTGTACCACTTTTCATCTAAAGATTTAGTTTGGAAAGCTTCTCAATATAAAAAAGAAAACTGGCCGGAAACGTATATGCTGTCTTCCACACCTTCGAAGCATCAGCCCGAATTTGCAGAAAGTCTGACAGCCATTTCCTACATGGATTTTGAGGAAGTAAAAGAATGGGAAAATACATTCAACACAATCGCAAATCAGCAGGAAAGAGATGAATTATACGAAAAATTCAAACTGGAAAAAGCTGGAAAAATGATTCAGGCCTTAGAAAAGAAAATCCCAAATCTGAGAGATTCAATAAAAAGTATTTACACATCTTCACCTTTGTCGTATCGCGATTACATCGGCAGTTTCGAGGGAAATATGTACGGTTACATCAAAAGCTCAGAAAATCCTTTAAAAACGATGGTTTCACCAAGAACTAAAATTGATAATCTCTTCCTGACTGGCCAATCTGTAAATATGCATGGGATTTTGGGCTGTACCATTGGTGCGTTTAACACTTGCGCTGAGATTTTAGGGAAGGAATTAATTGACGAACGTTTGACTCAGGTTTTAAATCAAACTGATGAAAAATAGAATTTTAGTTTATATATTTTGTATTTTAAGTCTTCTTTCATGCGGAACAAGAAAGTCTGTAAAACACATTCCGGAAATTAAACAATATGCTTTGGAAATTCCGAAAGTTCAGAAGATGAATGATTCTACTTTTTCATTTAAACAAAATTATTTAACCAAAAATAAGCAGCAGCTTTGGGAATTGTACATCAAAGGAAATCCTTTACAACTCGGTTATAACAATGGAGCACTAACTCAAAACCTGATGCAGAAGCAGGAAGAAATTTTCTTTTCAAAAGTAGAAACATTTGTTCCATCGAAATTTAAACAAAATCTGTTGCGAGGTTTTCTTAAATGGTACAACAGGAAAATGTATCTCAATGTGAGAGATGATTTTCAGGCAGAATTGTACGGATTATCTCAATATTCATCAGACAGATATGATTATATCGCACCGAAATTCAGAAGAGCGATGTATCTGCACGGTGCTCACGACATCGGTCACGCCATGCAGGATTTGATGGTCGTTGGCTGTACTTCTCTCGCAGTCTGGAATGAAAATACGGAAGATGGAGATTTATTAATCGGAAGAAATTTCGATTTTTACGTCGGCGATGATTTTGCAAAAAATAAATTGATTGAATTTGTTGAACCGGAAAATGGAATTCCATACCTGTCGGTGAGCTGGCCCGGAATGATTGGCGTCGTTTCCGGAATGAATAAGGAAGGAATTACAGTAACGATTAACGCAGGAAAATCTAAAATTCCCTTAACGGCAAAAACGCCGATTTCTTTGGTGACGAGAGAGATTTTGCAATATGCAAAGAACATTGATGAGGCAGTTGAAATTGCAAAGAAGCGGAAGGTTTTTGTCTCTGAATCTATTTTGGTTGGAAGTGCAAATGATAAAAAAGCAGTCATCATTGAAGTTTCACCTAAAAATTTCGGTGTTTATGATGTCGCTAATTCAAGCAGGGTTTTCTGTACGAATCATTTTCAGTCGGATGCGTATAAAAATGATAAAAGAAATCAAAAACATATTGTAGAAAGCCATTCCGCATACCGATACGAAAAGCTTCAGGAGCTTTTGCAAGAGAATAAAAAGCTTAATCCTGAGAAAATGGCTTCCATTCTCAGAGATAAGTCTGGTTTGAAAGATAAAAGTATCGGTTATGGGAATGAAAAAGCAATCAATCAGTTGCTGGCACATCATGCCGTGATTTTTTCGCCCGAGAAGAGATTGGTTTGGGTGTCTTCAAGTCCGTATCAGCTGGGAGAATTTGTCTGTTATGATTTGAATGAAATTTTTTCGAATGAAAGATTGAAAGATGGTGATTTTTCAAAACCGGAACTGAATATTGCGAAAGATTCATTTTTAGATTCTCAGGCGTTTGAAGATTATGAAGAATTTAAATTTGCGAACGGTGAAGTTCAAAATGCAATTGATGGCAATGACGTTGTTTTGTCAGACGGTTTTATTCCGCATTATCATTCTTTGAATCCTGATTTTTGGGTAGTCTACTATCAGGCGGGCAGATATTATTTTCAACAAAAAGAATATTCAAAAGCTAAGTTTGAATTTGAAAAAGCGTTGACGAAGGAGATTACAACAGTGCCGGATAGAAAAAATGTTGAGAAATTTTTGAAGAAAACGGGGAAGAGATTGAAATGATTAGTTGAACCACTTCGTGGTTCAGTTTCTGTGTTGTTTTCATCCATGGGTTTCACCCACGGCTATTCAAATTGAACCACTTCGTGGTTCTGTTGTTGTATTATTTGTTATCCTTAGATTGTCTTCGCCTAATCTGGTTGCTCGATTTAACCAAGAGCTATTTAAATTTAAAGAGTTTGTGGTTCGATTGCTTTACTGTTGTTTCCATGGTTTTAGCCACGGCTATTCCTATTCAGCCACTTCGTGGAAGGGTGCGGGGACGAAAAATTGAGATATTTTATTGAGTTATAGTTGTTCGAAATATTGAAAAAAAAGACGAAACGTCTTCGCAGCCCGACTTGAGTGGAGCTCTTTTTTCTGGCATTGCGTGGACGAAAAGTTTTTTTTAGGTTACCATTTCTTCGCAATGACAGAAAAAAAGCGGGAACGGAAGGCGGATACAGCTGCCCAAATTATTTTAATTATTTTCTGGACTGACTTTATTTAAGAACAGAAACGTGGCAATCCACAAAATGGCTGACATTGAAATTGCCAAAATCATGCTTCCGATGATGTATTGTAAAAAGTGATTTTTTACCAGTTCAAAATTCCATTCCTGATTGAAAATGTCGCTGTCTCCTTCTACGAAAGGTGAACCCAAAAACAGGGAAGCCACGATGATGAAAGGAATAAACGGCGGCAGACTCACGTTGGATGCGATGAATGCGAGCACTTTGTTGAGCTTAAAAAGCACGGACAGCGAAATCACCAGCAGCGTGTGAAATCCCCAAAACGGCGAGAAGCCCACGAACACGCCCAGCGCAATGGAAAAGGCCTTGGTGCGGTTGCTGCCGTCGCTTTCCAGAACATCTTCTTTGATGAATTTTTTAAAGCTTTTTTTTCTGAAATTATTGATGAAATTCCGCGGAATGATGTAGAGGAGCGTGATGGTGACCAAAATCGTATTGAGAATGCTGATTCTCGTAAAATCTTTGAACGGTCTGAAGTGGGAAACCCGTTCTGCAGGGTCATACAGCACTTTTATGGGAACATTTTTTACGGGAATATGACGCCAGGCGGTTCGAACAATGATTTCAATTTCAAACTCGAATTTTGGTGTGAAATATTTCTTCGGAATTTTGTGTAGAGGATATAAACGATAGCCGGATTGTGTGTCTTCAAGCTTAATTCCGGTCTCGAACCAAAACCAAAAGTTGGAAAAGCGGTTTCCGAAACTGCTTTTTTTGGGAATGCCGTCCTGCGACATATTTCGGTTGCCAATCAGTAAAACATCTTCGTTTTCTTCAAGTAAAGCATTCACAAAAACGGGAATATCGTTGGGATAGTGTTGTCCGTCAGAATCAATCGTGATGGCGTGATGGTAGCCAAGTTCTTTTGCTTTCCTGAAACCGATTTTCAGTCCGTTTCCCTTTCCTTTGTTTTCGGGAAGGTGGATGGCGGTGAGTTGCGGATAGGTTTTTAAAATTTCTGAAGTAGAATCTGTGGAACCGTCGTTGACAATGATAATGTCTTGGGTGTAGTCCAAAACGCCGTCAATGACTCTTCTTAACGTCTTTGCATTGTTATAAGTTGGTATTAAAACGCAGATTTTCCTTTCGTCAATTGCATTCTGTACTTCAGAAAGTGTCATTTATTTCAACGAATTTTTCTCGGTTGCGGTCATTGTTTTAGACTGCATTGAGAATTTTTTGATGTACGTTTTCAGTGCGGCATTCTGCTTTGAATAGTTAGTGATAATGAATGCTTTATCTTCTTTCAGGTTTTTAGAATAGCCCACAATTTTCGGGATATTCTCCTGAACGCTCATTCTGATTAAACGTAATTCTACGTTATTTGGATTTGATTTTATCACGCTTTCCAGTTGTGTTGCACCGGATTTTACGAAAGATTTTCTTTTGTTTTTCTCGGTCGTCACCTTGGCTTCCAGAATTTCTGCAGCTGCTTTGTAGCCTTTGACTAATGCGTCTGAAGAGGAATTTTTATCGGCCAGTTCAATGAAGTTTTTTGCGCCTTCGTTGGAGGCGTTGGCTTTGGAGTAAGCGTTTCTCAAAGCATCCAAATCGCCACTTTGGAAAAATAAAAATAATACTGTTATGAATGAAAATAAAAATTTCATATTTAAATCTTTGTATAATTAACAGACATTTTTAATGCAATAGTCTCGCCAAAAGCTGTTGTGTTTTTTACCTTCACTTCGTTTTCGACTTCCTTAATATCAAGCTGCATCGTCAGATTTGGCGTTTCAAAAGGGTTGATGATGGCCATGAATTTTACGTTGGAGGCAGATTTCAGGAATAATTTATTTCCTGTAAATTCTTCTGTGAGTTCTTTTACAATCTGCATCATACAAACGCCTGGCGTCACCGGATTTCCAGGGAAATGGCCTTTGAAAATTTCGTGGTTCTGATTCAGCGTGATGCAAGCCGAGAAGCTCCCGTTTTCTGATTTTTCGTAGCCTTCCAATGTGTAAAAGTCTGTCAGTATAGTCTGCATTTTATTCAGTTTCTGTTATTTTAAAAAGTTTGATGTTTATCTTGAAATCTTTATGTTCAAGATGAATCGTCTCTGCAAAAGTAGGTTTTTTAGCTTCAAAAGTAAAATTGATTTTTTCTTTCCTTTTTTTGGTGTAAACCATTTGTTGAAGCAGCGCATTTTCTTTGTTAAAATACAGGAAGTAGTCTTTCTTGCCAACTTTAGAGCGGAAAATTCTGAATTTTTCATCTTCAAAACTTTCGGCGACAGCATATTTCTGTCTTAGTAATTCCTGAAAATCATTTTTCAGAAAATTGATGACTATTTTTTTATCTAAATCTGCTAATACGTAATTGAGTTTAAAATCGTTTTCAGAAATTTCAAAGTCAATCATTTTATTCCCAAAATCTGAGGTCATCACAACTCTGTGTGTGTTTTCTGAGGTTTTTTTGATGATAAGAATTCCGCTGATGTCGTTGCCGTAAACTTCCATCTGGCATTTGTAGACGTAATCTTCGTTTGAAGAAAAGTACAAATTTTCAACTTCTGTTTTGGAGTTTGAAACTGGTTGAGCATCTTTCAGTTGATACGTTTTGCAAGAAATCAACAGCAGAAAAACCGAACTATAAAGTAAACTCTGCAACAGGAATCGGCGCATTGATTTTGGTGTTTTTGAAAACAATATTTGTTGTATCTCCCGAAGCTTCCGTCATATTTACCTGCGAAACTGTCGTCTGATTTTTTGGAAAATGAAGTTCGATTTGCTTAATGTACTTCAGCAACTGTGCAGATTTCGGAGTGAATTTCGCAATGTTCGAACTTGAATTTTTCATATAAACTACAGAGAATTCAGGGTCGCTGAACATTTTTCCGTTCGAGCTTCCAACAATCAGTTTATTGATTTTTTCAAACGTTTTACTTTTCGCATCTACCGAAGATTTTTTTCCCTGGTCGTTGATGAAAATTTTGTTGTCTTTGAAAATGATGCTGTATTGATAAGGTTTTGTGTATTTCCAGCTTAGCACATTTGGAGATTTTAAGGACATTCTGCCTTGAGTGACAATGTTTTTGTCTAAAAAATCCATTTTTTTTGTCTGAACAAAATCGCTTTGCAAGGTTTTGATTTCCTTTGTTTCTGCAGAAATTTTTGTGACAAATGCTTTTGATTCCGCGCTTGTCATTGCCGTATTTTGGGCGAAAAGAAAACCTGAAATTAATAAAAATGTTACTAAAACTATATTTTTAATCATTGTTAACTGTTTAAATTCTGACCACAAAAGTCACAAAAGATAAGTTCCATTTTAAAGTTTATTGTCTTTGAAAATAAAAGTTCAAATAAGGCAAATTTTAAATTTTCAAAAACCTTTTTTGTTCTCTCATAACATTGAATCTCTACCTTCAACGAACTTAGTGCAAAAAACTTTTGTGCCTTTTGACTTCGTCGAATCTTTGATTTGTGGTTAAAACAAAAGTTGAATATTTTTCACGCTCCAAAAATAGCAATAAATCTACCAAAACATTGTAGGTTTTCCCGGAAGTGTCGTGAAGCAGGATGATGCTACCTTTTCTTAAATCTTTGGTAATGCGTTTGTAGATTTTTTTCTCGTCATCAATCACTGTGTCAAGCGAACGGACATTCCAGCCGATGCTTTTTTTCGCGGTTTTCCTGATGGCTTTGGCAATATTCGGATTGGTTACACCAAAAGGTGGACGGTATAAATTGGTTTTAATACTGCCAATTTTCAGCATCACTTCGTCACATTTTTCAATTTCCTCAATCATTTTTGAAGTCGACAAAAATCCTGTGTTGTTGGAATGTGAATAGGTATGATTACCAACTGAATGACCTTCCGCAATGATTCTTTGGAAAGTTTCGGGATGTTTTTCAATCTGTTTTCCGATACAGAAAAATGTGGCTTTGATGTTGTTTTCTTTTAATATATCTAAAAACTTCGGTGTAAACTCAGTCGGTCCGTCATCAAAAGTCAAAGCGATTTCTTTAATTTTTGTTCGTTTGTGTGTAAAACTTTTTACGAAATAGCCCAACTGAATATCAAAAGAACCCCAAATGACAACTGAAGAAAAAAGAATGAAACAGAAGATGTAAACCCAAACTGTTCCCTGGAATGCGTAAACAACAGCGTTCAGGAAAAGATAGAAGATGATGAATGGGTAGTGTTTCATATTTTAATTGTCAGTTAATCTGGCTGTTCGCCAAGTTCTCTTTTCACGTAATCAGACAATTTCTTTTTTGCATACGCATCAAAATAATATATTGAATAATCGTCTTTCACATCCTCCAAAACCTCGTAAGCATTTGCAAACTCCAAACCATCTTCCTTTACGACATACACATCATTGCCAAAAAATGCGTATGCAACGCTCTGATATAGAGGCTTTCTGTAAATTAAATCGTATTCAAAAGTTAATGGCTCATCTTCGTTCAAATATTTTAGAGCCCAGAAATCGCCTCTTCTTAAAGCATAAATATTTTTAGATAAAAACAGAGCGTCATCATAATTTCCCAATTCAATAATCCACCCTTGAGGAACGCCAGAATCGATTACACCAAGCAAACCATTTTTTTCAACTTTAAGGATTTTATCTGAGTCAAAACTATTGTTCAGGATTACCATTTCCGCAATCTGGTCATATTCAAAATCTAAGCGTAAGTCACTTGTCGCAAGATGTAAAAGAGCTTTCTTTTTGTTCTTAAGAATGACCAAAGCTTCGTGAAGATAATCTGTTCTGATGATTTTGTCAAAGTCATCCACCAAAAGATTTCCGTTTGAATTATATATTTTGTGTTTTTGCTGATTTTTGTGTGGCTTTACCAAAATATGATTATGGCTCAATCCTTCAAGTGCATTTTCAGGATAATCGCCCACGTAGACGAAATTTCTGGTGAAGATATTATGCGCCTTTTGACCGTTTACTTTTGTATCAAAATAACCCGTTTTCGATTCAAACGGATTGTCGGAAATAAAATCAATTTTCACTTCGCCGTCAGATGTAATCAGGCCGTATTTGTCGTTGAGTTTTGCAGTGAACAGTTCGTTGTTACCGTCATTTTGCAAAAAAATCATTTCTTCATACAATGCTTCCAAAATAATTTCACCTTTCAAATTTATCAGTCCAAATTTTTCGCCGGTCTTTACAATGGCTGTTTGTGAAGTTTCAAAATCATAGGCATCGTCGAAAATCAGAGGAATAATCTCTTCACCCTGTTTATTTACATAGCCGAACTTTTCATTTTTCACAACAACGGCAAGGTCTGAATAGTAATCAAAAGCATAAAATGCTTCGTAAACCGGCTTAATTAATACGTTGCCATTTTCATCTTTAAGTCCCCAAAGTTCATTTTCTTCGAAAATTTCTACTTGATTAGGCTCGATATATTCCTGCCAGATATGTTCCCAGCCATAATCATAGTCCACATAATTCAACAATTCTTTAAAACTGGTAAAACCTAAAAGAGAGTCACTGGTAAAATTTTTAGAGTCCAGCAAACCTGCATCATTAGCTTCCATTGCTTGTTGGAAAACCTGATTGTTTTGCTGAATGTCTTTTAAAAGCTCTTTTGCCTGTTCCTCGTGCGAAACATCATCCATATTGAAAACATCCCAGGCATCGATGTGGAAATAACGATGTTTCAGTTTATCAAGATAATTAAAAAGTTTCTCTTTGGCTTCGGAAAATTTTTCTAAATCATCAATCAGATTTGAATTTTCTAAAAACTGATAGAATTTTTTAAAATTTGCGACGCCGGCTTGTGCGTCAAAATAAAGCCCGAAATTATCAGGCTCTGTATGGTCATTGTAAATGTTTCCTGCAACAAAACCTTCGCCGGTAAAGAGACTTTGAAGAAGCAGAGGAACCTCGTAGCCCCATTCTACCATCATCACATCGCTTTCACTTTCCTCAGAATGATTTTGTGCGTTGTAAATGTAAATTCTGTGTGACATCTCACCTTTATTTGTGTTTTTATTTGAAGAGTTGTATCTGTCGTTTTTATGCTTTTTCCAGCAAAAGCAAACTATGGTCATTTCCACCAAGATGATTGTAAAGAAGAATATTTTTGATACTTTCTTTTTCAACTTCATTAATCTTCATCATCGCGGGAATCTGCTGATTTTTCAAAATCTGACAAGCGATAAATGTTGAAAAACCACTTGCTGTATTGAATTCTCCACTTAAGTGTTTGTAATATAATAACGACGAATTTTGAAATAGTGCTGAAGCCTTTTGATAATAAGTATCCGATTTTGAATCTCCGCTGAAACCTAAAATAACAGCATCGATATCTTCATTTTTTAAATTATTTTTAGCTAAAAAATCTTCAATAAATTTTGTGATTTCGTCTAATTCTAATGAGTTAATAATTTGAATATCTTTCAGTTGAGCGTAAGAATTTTCTGTTTTATCTTTTCCCAAAACAAAAAAGCTCGAACCCTCACCCCAAATTACACCTTCCGTTGTTGAATTCAAGTAATCAACAGGCAGATTTTCTTCTTTTTTAATGGAATTGCTCAATTTGTAAAGCTCCATTGTTCGTTCGGTTTGCTCGTCTGTTGAACCCACCAAAACATTATCAGCTTCGCCATCTAAAATCTGAAGTTTCGCATCCAGCATTGAAAATTCCAAAGACGAAGAAGAATTTACATAAGTGAAATTATAACCGTGACATTGCAATCCTAAAGCAATTTGTCCGGAAACTGTATTGTGTGTCGATTGAATGAAAAATGTTGGCGTCAAAAACTCTTCATTATTTTCCAATACATTTTTCAGAAACTTTTCCGAATCCTGAGAGCAACCCATTCCGGTTCCGACGATGATGGCATCGGGTTTTTCAATTCCTGCTTCTTTCAACGCTTTTGTGGAAGCTACGGAACTCATTTTTACCGTTTTAGACATTCTTCGGCTCATCGCTGGCGGAATGAATTCTTTGTAATTCGGCTCAATGGCTTTTAAAATATGAACCGAATTTTCGGGCTTTAAAGTTTCGGAGAAATTTTCGTTTAAAGTGTCCTGAACCGAGATGCAGGCGGCACTGTTGATGTAAACTGCACTCATTATTTGGAAAAAATTAAAGTTGAACAGTTTCCGCCAAATCCAAATGAGTTGGAAAGTACGTGATTGATGCTTTTTTCTTTCAGTTCGGTAACCGGCGTCAAATCAAATTCTTCCATTTTATTTTTGAAATTTAAATTTGGAAAAATCACATTGTTCTGCATCGCCAAAATCGAATAAACCGCTTCAATTCCCGCTGCCGCCGCCAAAGTGTGACCCGTAAATGCTTTCGTAGAACTGAATTCCGGCACCTGATTTTCACCAAAAATCCGAATCATTGCAATGCCTTCAGATAAATCATTATTAGGAGTTGCGGTACCGTGAACGTTGATGTAATCGATGTTTTCTTTATTTAAACCTGAAACTTTCAAAGCTTTTTCCATTGCCAAAAATGCACCTTGTCCGTTTTCCGAAGAAGCGGTCTGGTGATGTGCATCATTCGCATTTCCATAACCTGAAAGATAGGCGAGGACTTTTTTATTTTCTTTTTTCACAATTTCGTCAGATTCCAAAACGAGGTAAGCGGCAGCTTCGCCCAAGTTTAGGCCTTTTCTGTCGTTGTCGAAAGGCGTGTTGTAAGAATCCGTCAGAATCATCAACGTATTAAATCCATTCAAAGTAAACTTTGAAAGCGAATCTGTTCCGCCGACAATCACGCGGTCAAGAACGCCGTTTTTGATGAGTTTTGCACCCATCATAATCGCATTGGCAGCAGACGAACAGGCGGTGCTGATGGTAGAAACCATTCCTTTCAGACCCAACAATTCTGCAATTGCTAAAGATGAATTTCCGGCATCGTGAGCGTCAATGTATTTTTGCTTTTCAGGAAAATCTTCGTAGGTGTAGAAATATTTTTCGGTAATATCCATTCCGCCCACGCTGGTGGAGGAAATGAGTCCGGTTTTATATTCATTAATATCCGAAATTCCGGCACTTTCTACAGCTTCTTTTGCGGCAACCATTCCCAACAAAGCGGTTCTTGTGACGTTATTGTCTTCATTTAGCTGAAGTTTCTGCACAAGCTCTTCATTAGACAATTTTATCTCACCCGTTTTGATGCTTCCGGCGTGGCGCGTTTCAAACAGTTCGATGTCTGAAATGCCGTGTTTACCGGTCGTCAGCGAAATAAAATTTTCCTCAACATTGTTACCAATGGAGGAAATGATGCCCATTCCAGTAATGGCAATTTTTTGACCCATCTTTTAATAATATACCAATTTATCAATTTAACAGTGTAATAATATTGGTACATTGCTAGATTGATACATTTTTAGATTGAATTATTTTGTTCTGTTTTCTTCGATGTATTTTGCCATCACTTCGATGGACTGGAAGATTTCTTTTCCTTTTTTCGGGTCAGATAATTTGATTCCGTAGTCTTTATCCAAAAGCACGATTAACTCCAGTGCGTCGATAGAATCCAAACCAAGACCGCCACCGAAAAGTGGGTCTGTATCTTTGATTTCTTCTACTGCAACGTCCTCAAGATTAAGAACTTCTATGATTTTGTTTTTTAATTCTAATTTTAAATCTTCCATAATTTTATTCTAATATGTAAATTACTTTTTAAAGTAATATTTTTTAAGTTGTTTCTATTTCAAAAAATGTTTTTCTTCGATATTTTCAAGCACTTTCATTTGATGAATTGCAATTTTATTAAGTTTTTGCAAACGTTCACTTTGGCTTAGATTCTCTTGAATGAATATAGCATTGATGTTTTCCAGATTTGAAAGACAAATCAGTTGATTCAAAGTTGCATAATCACGAATGTTTCCTTTCTTCTCCGGATTGAAATCTCGCCATTGACGTGCTGAAATTCCAAATAATGCCACATTAAGGACATCTGCTTCATTTGCATAAATAATAGATATTTCTTTTGAAGATAATTCTTTAGGAATCAGATTTTGTTGGATGGCATCTGTATGAATTCTATAATTTATTTTTGCCAATTCCCGTTTTGCAGACCATCCAAATTGCCTTTGCTCTTCTTCTTTTAACCTTTGAAATTCGGTTATCAAATATAATTTAAACGAAACACTTATTGCCGAACCAAATTCAAAAGCAATGTCTTTATGAGCAAAAGTTCCACCGTATTTTCCTTTTTTTACAATAATTCCTATTGCGTCTGTTTTTTCAATCCACTCCGAAATACTCAGCGTGAAACTAGGCAATCCTGCCTGCATTTTAAAGTGGTCAGATTCGACCACTTTAAAGTTTGGATTATTGATGAGTTCCCAAGTACTTAAAAATTCCAGTGCATATCGTGTTCTAATCCAGTTTTTAATAATATCCGCAGCACGGCTTTCGCTTTCTTTTGCGTTAGCCATATCAGTAAGCGAGATGAAATCTATATTCCCGACGGATACTATCGTTATTTCTGAATTTTCTACACTAATTTTTGCCATTCGAACTTTTAATAGCTGATTTTTATTTACTGAATCTCATAGTTTTCACAAACTTAGCAAATATACAAAAGCTTTATAACTTTCCTGATATAGTTCGACCCAGCCACACAAGACTTTTTCAGCTTTCCCTGATTGCAGAATCTGTGCCGCGTATGAGTTTAAAAATTCTTCATCAAATTCATCCAAGACGAAAAACGCGTTTTCAGTCTGCATTTTATGTTTAATACTGATTTCGCCGACGCAAATGTTGGGTAGAGTATAGACAAAAACAGCGGGACTCGGGAAATAATTTTCCTGAGAATTGATGCTTTCCTGATATTTAAAATCGGTGTCGAGGCTTGAGGATTTGTTGGCAAAAACCAATGCAGTTTTGCTGTGGTCATCGTTTTTCAAAATCATTTCGGATGCTAAAAAAGCCAGTTTGCTGAGATTATCCATTTTATGAAACTTTGGATAATTCAGTTCTAAAGTTTTATAAGCTTCTTTCGCGAAGTCTGAGAAATTTTCGGTTTTGGATTCAAAAATAATTTGTTGGTTGAGAATTATTTTTGAGTGTTCTATTGTGCAGATGTCTGTTTTCGTCATTGATTAAACTTCTGCATTAATCTTTCTTTAACCTCCTCCCAGGATTGAGAATCAGATTCACCATTTAATTGTTTTTGTCGTTCTTCGTCAATCTGCTGATCTACATAATCTAAAATAGAAGGATCATCATTTTCCTTTTCTTTTGCATCAATAATACCTGAAAAAATACGCAGGATTCTTTCGTCAGCGATATCAATATACTCGTGAATTCTTTTTCTTATATCTAAAACAGATTCCATTTTCTAAAACTTTTAGTGTATAATATTACGAATTTGTCATTTGAAACTATTACCTAAATGAATATTTTATCAACATCAGCTGTAAGCTCAGGAAAGTGGTGGGAGTTGAAAATTTGTCCCTCAGATGCAGGTTTTAAACCAATGTACTGACCTTCTTTTAAAACAAAAATATTGACTGATTTCTCTTCGGGATAAACAAGCCAATATTCTGAAACACCGGCTTCCTGATACAAATCAAATTTATAGTCCATTTCCTTTTTTGAATTTCCTGGTGAAAGAATTTCAATAACTAAATCCGGTGCTCCCACACATTTTTTGCCATCTGCGATTTTTTCCAGATCAGAAATCACGCAGAGATCTGGCTGTACTACGGTTTGGATATCGTTGTCGGCGGAAGATTTTTTTTTGTCTGTAAGCAAAACGTCGAAAGGAGCGTAAAAAACTTTACAGGGTTTGTCTAAAAAATAGTAATCGAGAACTCTGTTGATATTACGTGAAATTTCCTGATGTGATACATTCGGAGCAGGACTCATTTTAAAAATTTTACCCTTTATCAATTCTACTCTTTCTTTAAATTTCCACAAAATATAGTCGGCATACGAATACTTTTTGTTTAAATCTAAATCGTTAATGTCTGTGATAAAATTTTCCATTTTTTCTGAGTTTAGGACAATAAACAAATTTAATGATATTTTTCTAAACGTTTTTCTCCAAAACTATCGCTGCATTACATCCTCCAAAACCGGAAGCTGTTTTCAAAATATATTTAATTTCTGCAGGTTGATTTTCTTTAATAATGTTCAAATCCTGAGAAACGCCCATTTCTTTAAAGTTTTTAGATGGAATTAAAGTATTTTTCAAAGCAGATTCCATAGAAATAATGCTTTCCAAAAGTCCTGACGCTCCGAGACAATGTCCGTAAAAACCTTTCATACTGTTGAGGGGAACATTTTGCAAATTCATTCGGTTGAAGGCGATGGCTTCCATCTCGTCGTTGTAAAGGGTTGCCGTTCCGTGAGCGGAAATAAAATCGATTTGTTCTGAAGAAACTTTCGCTTCTTTCATTGCATTTTGAATGCTGGCAAATAATCCGTCGCCGGTTCTTGATGGTCCGGAAATATGATTGGCATCGTTGATTGCGGAGTCGCCCAGAACTTTAAACTTGAATTTTTCGTTCTGATTTAATTCTGAAGTTATGTAAACACTAGCTGTTGCTTCACCCAGATTAATTCCGTTTCGGTTTTTGTCATAAGGTTTGCAAGGTTCACTTTCGATTGCCTGAAAAGAATTGAAACCCGAAATCACAAATTCAGAAATCTCGTCTCCGGCAACGACAAAAGCATCTTTAAATTTTCCTGCCTGAATCATATTTTTCGCCACTGAAATTGCCATCACTCCGGAAACACAGGCGTTGGAAACGACAATCGGTTTTGTTTTAAATCCTAAAAAATCGGCGAGTTTCTGAGCTAATTTTGAAAGGTAAACGCCTTCCGGTAAAGTGTTTTCGTTTTTTAATAAACTGATATTTCCTTTCGTTGTTGAAAGAATAAAAGCCGTTTCATCTGAAATCTGATATCTTTCTACTAAAGGTTTTAAACTCAACAAAAACATTTTTTCAAGTCTTGTGAAATTTTGATTGTCACTCTGAGCGGAGTAGAAGAGTTTTCTAAATTCTTCTTCTAGTTTTTCAGAATCAATTTTAGAAACAAAAAAAGCTTCGTGACTGTCGATGACTTTATGTAAAGCCACACCAGATTTTCCTTCCAGAAGTGTTTTCCAGTTTGATTCTACGTCAAAACCCAAAGGTGTGACGCAGTTGTAATCTGTAATGTAAATTTCTTTGTTCATTAGTTACTAAAATTTTTGAATCTTTTTTTGGAAAGCCAAAAGGCAACTACAATTCCATTTTATCTTTCCAGACCTGAAAAAACTCGGGATTGTAGAGGCATAAATTATTTTCAGAATCCAGAAAAACCTGAATGGTTTCTCCGCTGCAAACCAATTGATTTTGCTGATTAAAAATCTCGTATTTGTAAATCAGTTTCGCCGAAACAGAATTCACGAAAGTCGTTACAATATTGAATGTTTCTCCATATTTTAAAGGCAGAAAATGTTCACACGTGCTTTTCACAATCGGCGTGGTAAATCCGGCTTTCTGAATATCGAGATAGGTCAAACCGTGCTGTCTTCCGAAAGCTTCTCTTCCATCCTCAAAATAGACGATGTAATGGCCGTGCCACACGATTCCCAGCGGGTCGGTCTCGTTGAAGCGGACGCGTACTTCTTCGGTACAGGTTAAATTTTTAGACTGCATTTTGTTTTCTTTTTTTAACCACAAAGGGCACAATGGTTTTCACAAAGGGCACAATTTTTTTTAATTGCTCTTTTTTTTAAATATTGCGAATCAAATGTTTCCGTTGATTAATCTCTTGACACCATTTTTAAATAAAACCGAGTTAAAATTAATTAGTAAACCCAATTTACAGTTGCTTAGTTTCAAGTAGGTTAAGATTTGAGCAATATGAATGTCATTCAATGATTCTACAGATTTTATTTCAACAACAACTTTTCTTTCAATTAAAAAATCGAGTCTGTAACCAATGTCCAATTTTATATCTTCATAAATTAAAGGCATTGGTTTCTGTTTTTCTATCAGTAATCCTGTTTTCTTCAGCTCAAAGTGCAGACATTCTTCATAAGCACTTTCCAAAAGTCCTGCTCCCAGCTGACGATGAACTTTCAATCCTGCATCAAATACAATTTTTGAAATCTCATTTTCATTCATATTATTTGTGTTTAAAGTTATCTTTCTGTTTTTTACCACAAAGATCACAATGGTTTTCACAAGGGACACAAATTAAAACTATTCGATTCATCCTTGTGCTCTCTGTGAAAAACCTTAGTGCCCCTTGTGGTTAAACAAATCAAACACTGTTCTGTTTCCTATCATACAATAAAGAAATCGTTACCATCGCAATATAAAATAAAAATAGGAAAATCAGTTCTTTGGCAATTTCGCCAATGCCGCTGTTTCTTAAAATAATATCGTAATATGCGTTTAGTCCCCAGTTCATCGGGGAAAACTGCGCTATTTTCTGCATAAATTCGGGCATTAAAAAAACCGGAACCCAAATTCCGCCAATTGCCGCCAAAACAACTACGGAAGTTGCTCCAAACGGCGCCGACTGTTCCTGAGTATTAGACATCGTTCCAATTAAAACCCCAAATCCAATCGCTGCCAATCCTGCAAAAAGAGTTACAATCAGAAGGTGGAACATTTTTCCGGAAACATCAAACTGTGGCAAATCCATCAGCGGAAAAAGCCAGATTCCCACCGCAACCATCAGCAAAAACTGGATGACGCAGATGATGAGATACGTGAATGTTTTTCCTAAAATATGAATGTAATAGGGCGTCGGACTCACGCGGACTCTCACGCTCGTTCCCTGACTTTTTTCTTTGACTAAATTTATAGATAATGGCACCACAATAAAAAAGATTGCAAACAATGCCCAAGCGGGAACATTGTGCTGAACGGAATTTGGCATCAGTTCTTTGTCGCCTTTGTTCGGGGTGATTTCTTTGAAGGTAATCAGGCTTTTATTTTCAAGGTCTTCCGTCGTTCCGAGTTGGTCCTGGAAGGCTTTGTAGATTTTTTTATTTTCGATTTCAAAAACCATTTTGTTGATGGCGTTCATCACAGAATTTTTGAAACCAGCGTTGGTTGCTGGGTCGAAATAAAGATGAATGTCTTTCGTTTTTGAAGCTACAGCTTTTGTCGCTGTCGAATCGGTTTCTAAGCCAAACGAACTTACGACGGTCTGAACTTTAGAATCAATATTCGAATTTAAATCTTTCGTTAAATTTTCCGGAATGACGATTGCCATTTGATAATCTCCCGTGAACACCGCTTTCTCAGCCGATTTTTCATTGTAATCTGTGACGAGCTCAAATGTTTTGCTGGTTTCCAGTTCTTTTTTGATGACTGTGGAAACTTCAGATTTGTCGTTATCAATAAAAATAATCGGGATTTTTGAGCCTTCCAGATTTTTGAATGTCGAATCCTGAATTAAAGTGATGGTAATAATCAACAGCAACGGCATCAGGAAAATGATGACAATTCCGCCCGAATCACGCTTCAATAACTGAATTTCCTTGATGAAACTTCTCCACAATTTATACAACATCTCTCAATTCTTTTCCGGTTAATGAAATGAAAACATCTTCAAGGTTTTCGGCATTGGCAACTTTTTCCACCAATTCCTGCGGTGTTCCTGTTGCGTGGATTTTTCCGTGGTCGATGATGGCGATTTTTGTACAGAATTCTTCTGCTTCCGATAAATGGTGCGAAGTATAAATAATGCACGTACCTTTTTTATTTAAATCTAAAAGATAATCGATGATCGCTTTTTTCGATTGAACGTCAACTCCAACCGTCGGCTCATCCAGAAACAGAACTTTCGGATTGTGAAGTGTACCGGCAATCAGGTTGCAACGGCGTTTCATTCCGCCTGAAAACTGGTCCACTTTTTTGTTGGCAAATTTAGTTAAACCCATTAATTCCAAAGCTTCATCGATGGCTTTGTGGAGATAATCTTTCTTCAAACCATACAAACTTCCGAAGAACAAAAGGTTTTCTTTCGCCGTCAAAGTCGGGTAAAGCGCATATTCTTGGGGGACAACGCCGATGATTTGTTTGATTTTTGAATTATCTTTTTTAGGTGACAATCCATTGATGGTAAAACTTCCTGAGGTTGGTTTAATTAACCCTGAAAGCATAGAAATCAACGTGGTTTTTCCTGCTCCGTTCGGGCCGAGAATTCCATAGATTTCGTTTTTATCGATATTCAAAGAAATATCATTAACCGAAAAGTCTTCCGAGTTTTTGTATTTCTTGTAGAGGTTTTTTATTTCGATGATGGGGTTTGACATTGTTTGTTTTTGAGGATTTATAAATGAAAATAGCTCAAGAAAAATTTAGTTGTCGCTGTAATGTCCCAAGGAACTTACAACAATGACATTTTTATCTTCTTCATAAATTTCATAAACAAATCTGTCTTTTTTATTAATCCTTCTGCTCCAGATTTCTCCTTCAAAGTATTTTAATTGCTCTGGTAAACCTGTGCCGGTTCTGGGATGTTCTTCGATTTCGGTGAAGAAAATTTCCACTTTTTTGATGTCAGATTAGTTACCTGATTTTAAAATTTTAGCAAGGTCTTTTTCCGCTTCCTTGGTGCGGACTATTTGATACCTTCCCATATATTTTTTGTATTTACGGCAACCGTTTTTCCTTCAGAATATTCCTTTCTGGCTCTTTCTACTTTTTCAGCAAACTTTTTAGAAGGAATTTCTTCTTCTTTGATTTTCAATTCGGTAACGCCCAAAGCTTTGAGAATAGCTTTGATTTTTTTACTCTCGCTGGAATCTATTTTGAAACTGAATGTTGTCATAAGTCATTGTGTTTAAGTATAAATTTAGATAAATTATTCTGCTGACAGTTAAATCGCCTTCCTCAGTTTCTTATAAAAAGCCTCCTCCAAATCAGCAATATGCAACATCGATTTTGAAAGCTGATTGTAAATATCGCTTTTCGAATTTCTGTTTTTGTAAACTCGTGCAATATCCACGGCAAAATCTCTCCAAAGGTCACCAATAGCGGTAATTTCTTTGGATAATTCTTTCAACTCGTCATTTTTAAGAATAACAGACGCCTCCTGTAAAAAAGCACCGTAAATAAATCTGAATCCGCCACCGCCGGTTCCGATTTCTTCCTGCATTCTGATCAATTGTCCAAGGTAATGATTGGTTACTTTTGTTCCTTTTTTCTCAGTCCATTTCGGGATGCTTTTCGCCACCCAACGCATTG
The DNA here is from genome assembly GCF_025457425.1 of Chryseobacterium foetidum. Classification (NCBI taxonomy): domain Bacteria; kingdom Pseudomonadati; phylum Bacteroidota; class Flavobacteriia; order Flavobacteriales; family Weeksellaceae; genus Chryseobacterium; species Chryseobacterium foetidum. The sequence continues at coordinate 1,724,643 of NZ_JAMXIA010000001.1, read as the reverse complement.
CTTTTACACCAATTAATGGAACGGGAGCGAGCATGTTTTTACAGGTGTCTTTGATTCCTTTTTTGATGGCTTCTTCCAGATGTACATTTTCCGGAATGTGTGTTGGGAAATACATGTGGCCTTTTGGAGCGAGTGCACCTTTTGCGTAACGAACTTTTTCAAGCTCAGCTTCGGTCAAAGTGGTTGCAAAATCCATTACAGGGTCGCTGATGAGGAATTTACCGTTTTCTTTTCCATAAACTACGAGATTGTGTGCGTTGAAATGGAATTTATATTCTTCAGGAAAATAAGTCAGGTTGAAAACGCCTACCTGTAAACCTGTCGGTATATTTTGTTCTAAATTTTTCTCCAAAGCTGCCTGAGCCTCTTTAGGATTTGAAAATTTTATTCTTTTGATTTTAATTCCTAATCGTTTTGCGGCCTTGCTGAAAATAGCTCCCGGCATCGGACGGTAGCTGAAACCCGGCGCAAAATTCACTTTTAGAAAAGGCAGATACACGAAAAACAATCCTGAACCGATTCCGAAAATCATGGGTTCGCTGAGTTTTAGTCCTTTATTTAAAAGTAAGTTGGAGGCAACACCGTTTTCGCAGTGGGCTGTCTGGTGGTGTTCAAAGTTGATCTTCATGATGATTCTGGATTTTATTAAACCTTAAATTATTGAAAGATGAAAGGTTTATTTACCGTCGAAATTTTTTAATTCATCTACTGAAATTCCGAAGGCGTCGGCATATTTTTTCAAAGTAGAATCACTGAGTTTTTTGAAAACATGTGGTTTGGAATGTCTTTTTACCGTCCATTGCCATTTATCGACGTAAGCTGCCAAAACCTGCAGATCCATTTTATTGAATTCCATAAAATAGACGATTGGACTCACTATATTATTCGCCACATTCTGTTTTGCTTCTTCAATTCTTTCATTGATGAGCTGCATCGATTCATCGAGAGCCGCTTTTTTTGCTTCCCAACCAATGCTTTGTGCGGTGGTGTAGTTGTTATTTTCATCAGTCACGTATAACATTTCTGTCATATTTGCTGACTGCAAATTACTTTCGTCCTGTGGAATGTCTTGTTTTTTCATTGCGAAAACCAGTTTAGCGTAATCAAGGTGCTAAAATACTGAAAATATAAATGAGGTAAATGATGGCGCGCAGATTTTTGAAATGATTGGTGAAAGTTTACTCCCCAGAGTAAATGTTTACATAAAACTGAATTCTTTAAAAGGTTTTAAAAAAACAAAAGCTGCTCAGAAATTTGAATAGCTTCGTTTTATAAAATGAATTTCAGAAAAAGTTACTTCTTCTTTTTGTATTTCAGCTGAACCAAAAGATAGACTTCATTATTTTCCAAATCGTTGCACCATGTACGTTCCACTACCACAGCGTTTTCGTAGAGGTAATGATCTTCCATACGTTTGGTATAGTCCTGTCTTTCTGAAGTTTTGTGTTTGAAAAATGAAATCAGATTGACCTCATCGCCCACTGCGGGCGCTACCGGAAATTCCACAAAGTTTTCAAACTTGAATTCGATATCGTAGGAATAGAATCTAACTTTTACATTCATACTTTTATTTTTACCAAATATATTGAGAATTTTGTCACTGAAAAAATCAAATTATTTGAAGGTTTCACATTTTGTAATTAATGGATTTATGATTCTACTTCCTGAATAAACAAAGAAATCTCCGTACGAATCAGCAGTTTTTCACCCAGAAAAGTTTCACAGAAAATCTGGCAGATGTTTTCGTATTGAGAAATCAAAGTCGCCTTGGAAATAATGGTATCACCAATAGCCGGCAAATCAAAGATTTCAATTTTTTTGATATTGGTAATAAAACCAATCACTTTTGTTTCTACATCAGGACCTTTAAAAAAGCTTTGACCAAGAATTGAAGAAGAAGTCTGCGCAGAATGTTCAATCAAACCTGCTTCCACAAAATGATTGTTTTCAAGAAAAATATTGTCGGATTTAATCTCAAAAGAAGTCACCACCTTTTCCGGAGTAAGTTCCAGAATATAATCCGTCATCAGCATTGGTGCACGATGAGGCAGAAAATGATGAATGTTGATGAGGTTTTCTTCTTTTAAATTCATGATTTATATTTAAAACCTAACGGGTTTCAAAAACCCGTTAGGTTTGTCTTGCGATGTTAAAATCTTTATGTTGTTTTAAGTTTTGGCAGAAAATATCGTTTGCCAAAATAGCTTATTATGGTATTTCAACTATTCCACTTGGCTCTTTTTACTTTTTCCCTGGCTCTTATTTAACTACCGTTTTCATCTCAGATTTAGCAATGACCTTACCTTCAATTTTAGTGATAATTTCAACCAAAGTCACGCCCATCATTTCATTAATAATCTTCACTTCAGAAACCAAATGGTCACCTAGTTTCGGCAATGTTTCAGCTTCAAAAGTTTTGATGGCGCCGATGTAACCTGTCGGAGCTTCTTTTCCTAAAAGATAAAATTTGTATCCGGTATGAAGTGCAACGCTTTGCGCCTGATGTTCAATTAAACCGGAAGCCTGAAAAACTCCGTCGTGAACGAAAATATTGTCTTCTTTAATTTCAAATCCTGAAACCAAATGTTCTTCAGAATATTCTGAAATCCCGCTCACCATTACAAAAGGAAACTTCTGCGGAATTAAACTTTCAACAAAATTTTTATCGTTTGTTGGTAAAGAATCTTTCATTAGCATACCGTTAGCAGGCAACATGAGTAAGCAAATCTTCCACTTTCAGGGATACAAAGCATGATTCTCTCGCCTTTTTTCAGTTTACCAGAATTCATAAGCTGTTCTACAGCAATAAAAATAGATCCTGCTCCGATGTTTCCAACTTCAGAAAGGTTGTAAAACCATTTTTCCCAAGGGAAATCAAGACCAACTTTTGCAAATTCTTCCTTCAGACCTTCTTTAAAATAGCCTGATGAAATGTGTGCCAGAACGTGATCAATAGAATCAGGGTCTAGGTCGTGTTTGGTAAATGATGCTCTTAAACTTTCAGCACCTTTTACTAAAATATATTTATCTAAAAGTTTTGTATCTTGTTTTAAGGCAAAAATAGACTGGTTCAGCCATTCTTCAGCAGGATATTCTGCCCATGATTTCAGGCTTCCGTCTTCCTGCTTTTCGCAACCAGAGTACATACAGGCTTCGATTTCGTGCGCATAAGAATAGAAATCCATCCACTCAACTCTTAATGAAATTTCGTTTTCTCTCGGTTTGTTTTCCAATAGAAAAGCTCCGGCACCGTCTGAAAGCATCCATCTTAAAAATTCTCTTTTAAAAGCAACGATGGGTTTTTCTTCCAGAAGTTTAAGGTTTTCTGCCTCGTGATTGAATTTATCGGCTGTCATCCATGCAGAAAATCTTTCAGAACCTACACAGACAGCATTGTTTTTTACACCGGCTTTCACATTAAGAAAAGCGTAGTTGAAAGCATTCATTCCGGAATTGCACAGACCTGTCGAAGTATTGATTTCAACAGATTTTCCTATATTCAATTCTCCATGCACCATAGAAGCGTGAGAAGGCTGAATCTGATCTGCCGAAGTGGTTCCACAGGAAAGCAGCTCCATATCTTCTTTTTTGAAATGCCCGTCAAAAAGCCCTTCCACAGCATTTGCAGTAATTTGCGCATTCGTATGTGTAGGTTTTCCGTTTTTGTCTAAAGCATAATATCTGGTTGTAATTTTATTATTCCTCAGAATTAAAGCTCTCGCCTTAGAAGGAGTATTGTTGACTAAGCCAAGATAGCTTTCCATTTCATCATTAGAAACCGGCTCATTTGGCAAGTATGTTGAAGCTTTTGTTATGAATACGTCGTACATTTCTATTTTAAATTAATTCCTTGTAAATATTTTTTCTGTTTTTGTCTCTTGTTCCATAAAATAGGTGCAAGCAATATATGAAAAATCAAAACAATGGGTGAAATGATCCAGATTGCTGCCATTAAATATACTTTAAAGAACTTAATCAGCATCGGGCGTTTTTCTTTGTTCTTCATGATCAGCTTAGACCACACCGTGAAGATTTTGTTGCCCACTTTTTCCACTCTCACAAGAAAAGCTCTGATTTCTACGGCTCCGTTTTTTACCAGTTCGGGTTGTAGATTGGTAAAATCATTATTACTGAAATGCTTTTCAATAATCTTCCCGTATTTTCCGGCTCCGTTGATTTCTTCGTCTGAAACTCCGGCTGCAGGAAGAATTCCGGATTTTTCTTTTTGTCCGGTTGTCATCCAGCGGAGAATCGTTAAAACGCTTGTGTAATTGTCTCTCCTGTCTACCAATGCAATGTTCCCGACCAGTTTTGCGTCTAAATTTTTCAGATAAACCTTGAGTTTTTCCTGTGAAAGCATCCACATATTTCTGGTCGCGCTTATTGTAACAATTGGCGTGCCTTTCATGATATTTTCGGCAAATCCACTCTTTAAAAATGAAATAATAGGAATTGATGGCGTTAAATACCAAACCTGATAGCCGAAAAGAATGAGGTCAAATTTTGTATTTAAAACTTCCTGAGGCGGTGGCAGAATTTCACTCGGAATCTGAAGATAAGATTCCGGAAAGGTGTTGAAAAAAACATCAGACGGCCACGGAAAAGGAAAATCTTTTTTCAGCTGAATGTTGTAGTAAGTTACTTTATATTCGTCTTTTTTATCTTCAAACGGTTGGGCGATATTTTTCACAACATCCTCCAGCTGTCCGGTCTGAGTGTAGTATAAGACAAGTATATTTTTTTGCATTAATCTATTTTATGGTTTACAAAAATAAGATTTCTATATTTATTATTCGTGCCTAAAAACTTTTATTGATTCTGAATTAAACAATTGTTTATAATTTGCGTTTTCAAAAGTCTGATTTTTAATATTCAGCAGAATAATGGTCTCCGGAAAATCTTTGATATCAGTAAGATGAAAATTTTCGTCAGAAATTAAAAGTACATCAATCTTTTTATTGATTTGTGTCTGATTATCAATGTAATTCAATTTTCTTTTCTGAACAAGATAGCTGTTTTTTGCCACAGATCTTTTTTCTGAATCATTGATTAAACTGAAAATTCTACGTCCGGCCTGCTGAAGCGTCAATAAAATATCTTTTTGCCCAAAATCATCGGCGATGTGGAAAATTGTTGCGTCATTCTCAATGTGTCTGTTCAGCTCAAAATAGACCGATTTGTTTTGATTAAAATCTTCTTTTACCGGTTTTACGACTTCGTTTTCTTTATATAAAAAGCTGAGAAATAATTTCTTTTTAAAATAATTTTCATCTTCAATTTCATTTCTCAGTTTCGCAAACTCGTCTCGGAAATAGGCATTGATTTTCTTTGTTCTTTCGGAATAATCTTCACCGAAACTTAAATCTTCTTTAAGAATTCTGTCGCCGACTTTTACCGTGATACTTCCGTCATAAATAATGAAATCTCCTTTCGGCTGCACCTCAGAATTTCCGTGAATGTAAATAGGAAGAATGTCTAAATTAAACTGTTCGGCGATATAAAAAGCGCCTTTGTGAAATCTCTTGACATTGTTATTATAAGAACGCTCAGATTCAGGAAAGACAACCAATGAATATCCTTGCGCAACTTTTTCTCTCAATTGCTCCATCCCATTTTCGATGCCCTGTGAAACCGGATAGAAGCCCAAAGCCCGCACGATTTTCCCGAAAAACGGAGAATGATAAACCCAATCATTGACCAGATAAACAATTTTATGGCTGACCATTCCCATAACCAATGTATCAAGAAAAGACGTGTGATTGGCAATGATTACAGCAGGTTCTGTAAAGTTTTCATTAGGATTTGCAATAATTTTTTTTCTGACAAAAGGATTGGTGTATAAAACCGATACCAGAAATTTTGCTAAAATTAATTTAATGAAATCCAAAGTTTTTCCTTTCGATTTTTTCACGAAAATACTTCCGATGGCAGAGAAAATCAATCCGCCTAAACCATAATAAATAAAGGAAAATACTGAGTTTAAAAACAGTCTTAAAGTAATTGGCGACAAACCTTTTTTTGCTCTGTTGATGATTAAAAATCTAAACCAGAACGGATATAAAGTTGATGTAATAACAATCACTGAAAACATTCCAATCAAGGCGACCAAAGCTAATGAATGTAAAGCAGGATGTTTGGCGAAAATCAGAGATCCGATGGATAAAATCGTTGTGAAAACTGCCAAAATAATAGAAATTCTATACGTTGGAAGTTCGTTTTTTCCTGTCGTATGTTCTTTTTGCATTGCTTTCGTCAGGAAAATGCTGAAATCATCGCCGACGCCAAAAACCAAAGTGCAGACAACGGTACTGAAAATATTTAATTCTAAACCTAAAAAATAAAGAATTCCTGCAGTCACAACTCCCGTCAGAACAATCGGAAACATCGTCAGCAAAGACAATTCGAAATTTCTGAAGAAAACAATAATCGTTAAAATAATTGCCAGAAGAGAATAGTTAATCAAAGTATTGAAATCTCTTTTCAGTAAGCCTAAAAAGTTTTCATTCATCTGTTGACGGTCGATTGCCAAAGCTTCGTGGCTTTTTTCAACATCTTTGATGAAGGCGTCTCTTTTCGTTTCATCCACTTTTACAACATTCGAAACTGTGAAAAACCCGTTTTCGTTGCTTAGAAATTCGGAAATCTGAAGAGCTTTTATTTTTTCATAATCTTTTAAGCTTAAACTGGAATAGGTTTTATTTAAATTCTCATTAAACTGATCAAAAGCCGAAGCATTAAATCCAAACTCGTTTCCGTTTTTGACCAATTCGGCAATCGTCTGATTTTTTTTATTCTGATTCCAAAACTGATTCCATTTTTCAACTTTTTTCTGCTGGTCTTTTTCAGACAAAATGACGTTTCCAATCGAATTGTAACTTAAAATTTTGCCTTCCTGCTTTTCTTTTTCCAAAAAGTTACTCAATCTTGAATTTCTCGCCAATGCTTCACTCTCAGAATTTCCGTAAGAAATGGTGTAAATTGATTTTGAAGTAATGTCAGACAGTTTTTCCAGCTTGGCTTCACTTATTTTTAAATCTTTCGGAATGTAATTTAGATCACCGATATTTTCATTAAAACCAACGTGACGGAACCCAAAAAGACAGGCAACAATCATAATTGAACAACCAATAATCAAAGGTTTGTTCTTTTCGTAAGGATAATTTCCAATCTTATCTATGAAATTCGTGCTTACTTTTCCTGATTTTTCTTTCGGAAAATAAAGTTGCGGAACAATAATCAATGCTGCAAATGAAGAAAGAAAAACTGTAATTGCTGCAAAAAGTCCGAGATCTTTCAACGCCTCAGAACGAACGAAAACTAAGCATAAAAAAGAAACTGCCGTTGTCGCACTGCTCAGGATAATCGGTTGTGTGATTTCTTTGTAAAGCTCTTCAATATTGTTGTTGTGCTTGTAATGCGTGAGAATATGAAGGGCATAATCAATTGTAATTCCAATTAAAATCGCTCCGACGCTGAGTGAAATCGCTGAAATTTTATCTTTTATGAAATACAAAATCATTAGCGAAATGAAAACTGCAAAAACGGTTGGAAGAAAAACAATCAACGGCGTGAAAAAATTCCGGAAATAATAAATCAGCAGAATCAACAGAACCGTCATTGAAATAATCACCGTATTCTGAATGTCTTTTTTAATTTGTTGAGCATTGGCAACCGCAATTACAGGCGATCCAAAATAGCTGATTTCGGTTTTTCCTTTAAAATTTTTGTTGATTTCGTCTTTAATTTTATTCAAACTGTCGACGAAAACTTCATTGTTTTTGGTGTCGTTGCTTTTATTTTTTGGATCGATGAAAAGAAGTAGGTTTTTGCCGTCTTTTGAAACGATGTAATTGTCTTCAAGCTTAAAATCTTTGCTGATGTTTAAAGCGTTCAGTTTTTTAATGCCGAGAAAAGTAATTCCCAGCGGATCTTTTTTAATAAATTCTTTGGTCACCAGACTTGTTGGCGAAACCAAAGAAACGTAATTGTTCTCAACCTGCTTTGCAATGCTGTCTTTACTGAGTTTTCTTTCAATTTCAGAATAATCATTATCATCTAAAAACAAAGGTAAATTCTGGTTGACAAAATCAAATGTTTCGGAGATTTCATTATCATTAACTTTCCCCTGAACCGAACCGATATATTTTTGAAGAGGCTCAATTTTATTTAAGAAGGCATCGGCCGTTTCTGAAAGCTGAAAATTTTCGTCCTTCGATTTTTTTTCGATGATGACGATAATTTTATCTGAAAAATTGAGCTGCTTCAGAACTTTCGCTGTCAGATCTGATTTTTCGTTTTTAGGAATAATTTGATTAATGTCTTCCTCAAAATTAATTTTAGAAGCAAAAAATCCGCAAACAAGAAGAATTCCCAAAGCTATAGCGATAGAAAGAATCCGGTTTTTAGAAATCAGATAATATAATTGGATGAAAAAGCGATGCATTACCCTGTTAAATCAAGTTGCAAATTTAATTTTTTAGACTCAAGGTCAAAACTTTATAAGTGAAGTTTTGCGGATAATCATTAAAATAATCTACTTTTGCAACGCTTTAGCGATTGGCTTTGGCGAAAACATGACATTCTACTGGGTATGTTTCAAAACAGCGATGGAAAAATAAATTCGGTTCTCTTTACAGCAATACTTCCCTTTTTGCTGTTTTTCATGGCATATTATGGTTTTGAATCTTCTTATGTGAAGCTGAAAACTATGGAGAAGGCTCCGGATTTTATGTTTTCTTCAGTGTATGCGTATAGGGTAATTCCAAATTTCCTTACGGTTCATGTCACTGATTTTCTTACTGATTTTATCAATTCAAATTTAGTTTCGCTAAAACCCTTCATTCTAAAAAGCGGAACAGTTTTTTATCACAGTATTTTTTTAATTAATGTTATCTTTTTTTTGGCTTCAACATTGGTTTTGGACAAAATTTTAAAATTTAATCCTAACCTTTTTGCTTCAGATCCAAGACTGAGAAAGCTGCTGTATATTTTTGGAGTTTTTCTGATGGTTATCGTTCAGTATGTGCCCACAAACTGTGACTCAATTGCAATATTCTTTTTTCTTGGCGGAATATTTTTCAGTTTAAAATTTGCAAAATTAAGACAGAATAAAGATTTGCTTTTTCTATGCGGAATTATTTTTATTTCAACATTCGTACGGGAAACTGCCTGCCTAAATATTGCTTTTTTTGGAGCGTTATTTTTTGATTACCGAAGTTTTAAGATTAAAGATTTTGCTTTCTGTAAAGAAATTCTGATGGCCGTTTTGGCATTTGTTGTTCCTTACATTGGTTTACGTTTGATGATCCCTCAGGAGGCTTCGCTTGCGGAAGGTTTTTATTTGGTTCAGAATTTCAGCAGTCCGTTTAATCTTGCGGGTCTGGTTTTCGGACTTGTATTTTTATACTTCATTTACCAACTTTGTGGTGTTGCAGAACGCAATATTTTCAAAAATTTTATGATACTTTCCGTTCCTTATCTTGGAATGATTACTTTTGTCGGGCTGTTTTGGGAAACGAGACTTTTTCTTCCGCTTTTACTGGGAGTTTTGGTGATTTCTTCACAAAACATAAATTTTCATAGAGCATAGATGAGTTTATTTCACCCCTATTACCTGATTGTTTTTGTTGTGTTGCTGGTTTTCAGTGCGCAGGAAGTTTTTGGCCGAAGGGTAGAGAAAAAATACCTTTGGTACCTGGCAATTTTTCTGATTTTAATTGCGGGGCTTAGAAAGTTTGTTGGTCCCGATTACGGAAGTTATGTAGGTATATATGTGTATTCAGATCAGATAGATTACGTAAGCATTATTTGCAAGGCCTTGTATCTGGAGCCTCCCACACCCTTTGAACTGGAGTGGCTTTTTATACTCATCAATAAGATAATTCTGAATGTTTTCAATGCGCCGTTTTATATTCTTACTTTGGTGATTGCAGCAATTACCATGTATTTTAAGATAGAATATATCGAAGAAAACACATTTTATCCTTTTACATTTATACTGTTTATGTTCATTCCGGGTTTTTTTATCGGAGAAAGTGGACAAATCAGGCAGTGTTTGGCATCGTTTATAGTCTATTATGCAATTAAATATATAAAAACAAGACAGCTTTTTATGTATATCCTGTTTATCTGGATTGGGGCGGGAATTCATAATGTCTGTTATGTTTTTCTTCCAATGTATTGGGTTGCGAGAATTCCAATCAATAAGGCGGTGATGCTGGGGTTCATTATTACTTCAATCTTCCTTTCTCCTTTTGAAGTTTACCGTGTTTTTGGAAGCTTTTTGGAGGGCGTTGCTTCGGATAATGTTCTTGTAGAGGGATTCAACGGATATGTAGATGAATCTGTAACTCGTCTGAACGGTGGTTTTGGTGTGCCCGAAGGTTTGATGGCTATTCTTACTTTTTTCCTTTTCTTTTTTGATAATCAGATGAAAGAGAAGTTTCCTTACTACGAATACCACAGAAACTATGCTGTTATAGGTGTTTGCTCCTATTTTATATTCAGAAACAATCCTATTTTCGCATCTCGTCTGGCGGGTGCATTTATTGGTTTTTCTTATATTATTATCATCAATTCTATGTACGTGGTGAATGATTCTACCAAAAGGTTAATCTATACTTTTATCATCTCACTTTTCATTTTCAACTTTGTTCTATTCTCAAGCTTTAAAAACATTGTTAACGGAAACTTCACAATAGAGCGGTATAATAACTATTTATTACCTTAAAATCCTCTATTTTACAAAAATTCTTTGATTCATAATGAAAAATTATTCACAGTTTTCTAAATTGTGAATTTAAATACATATTTTTGCGATCGTTGAATTATTATCATATATAATCATAATTTGTATTTATGTCTGTAATCATAAACCATTATTATAACTTATTTTGATATAATCAATTGAAATCCAATAACTATTGACTAAAATTTGTATCCAAGTATTATTATGAAACAAAAATCTATTTCTCAAGGCCTTATGTCAGCAGGTCTTGTACTGTTAAGTTTTTGCAGCACAGATGCACAGCAGATTCTTGCAAAAACAGAGAACGACACCAAAACAGTGGTCAACGCGTCAAGAATACCGATGGATTCTGATGTGATCGCTTCAAGGGTTTACACATACCCTTGGCTTCTTGCCCCAAACAGTTATATTTTTGATCCTTCCACCGCAAATGATGGAATCTACATTCCAGTTAAAAAGGCTTATGCAGTTTGGACTTTTTATAAATATTTAAATAAAGACAATTTTAACTACGATGGGAAAACTTCTGCAGAACTTCTTTGGGAAGATAATCATGGTTTAATTAAGACGAGCGGAGGTTTCAGGCTTCGGCTAACGGGAAATAAAGAAGAGGGCAAGATTGTAGTTCCTGTAAATAAAGGCAAAAAAGGAAATGCAGTTATTGCCTTTAAAGTTGATGGCAAAATCGCATGGTCATGGCATATCTGGGTGACAGATGATCCTACCGACGGTTCTACATACCGCAGTTTTGATAATGTCAAAAGAGAAACTGCAAGCGGAAGCACTGAAGTTATTCCTGCAGGAGAATGGAAATGGATGGACAGAAACTTAGGTGCGATTTCATCATCAAACACTGCCGGAGAATGGAACAGAAGCGGCGGGCTTTTGTATCAGTGGGGAAGAAAAGATCCTATTCCGCCATTGGTTTTGAGAGGTGATGATTTTTATGAAGTTTCCGGAAGTGTCGGCAGAGTACGTCACAGAGGTTCAAAAAATTTCACCAATGCTACTAATTTTGATAATTTAAGACTTTTCACACCTGTTTCTACAGCAACTGTGGAAAACAATATGGCTCTTTCAATCAACAATCCGTTGAGCCCGATTTATGTTTACAAAGATGATCTTTCCGGTCCGGCTTATTATAATAACAATGTCAACCTGATGTACAATTGGTTTGGAGCATCTTCGGATATTCTTGGTCAGGATTTGCCTAAACTGAATCTCTGGTCTGATAATGCTGAAGGTTATATCGGTATAGATTATAATACGGACGATGCTGCGCAGCCCTATAGAAGAAAATCTCCTTTTGATCCGTGCCCAAATGGATGGCGTTTGCCATCGATGTTGGTTGCCAATTTAGCTTCGCCAACGTATGTGGATGATGTGAGAATAGATTTTTCTCCGTTTGGTGTTCGTACTAATCTTGGAAAAACAGCATTTGAAAGTGCAGGAAATCATATTATCAAACCATCCGATGCTGGAGTTCCTTCATTTATGACAGGTTTTAAAATATATCCCAATGTAGGTTTCGATATGACTTCTGTCGGAGGTTTCAATATGGGAACTTTTCCTGGAACAGGTCAATTGGCAATCAATTCGCAACAGGGTCAGTACACCGACCAGCATCAGGTGGGATTGTGGACAGCAACAATGACAAGGTTATCAGACACAACACCAGCGGTTTCTGCGAGAGCATTATTTATGGTTCCGGACAAATATCAGGGTGACACACCCAATCCGGGCGATGCTACCGTGAAAGGTAGATACTGGTACATGCCGACATCCACTGCGAAAACTTCGGATGCCAATGCATGCAGATGTATTCAGGATCCGGGATATATTGTTCATAATTATAATTATCCAACAGAATATTATGATGAGCCTACCGATTACACAGATGGTTTAAAAAATCCAAATACCTATCAGATTGTAAAAAATACCACTTCAACTTTGGTAGAAATCCCCGTATCCAAGGCGTTTTCGGTTCAAAGTCAGTTGTTGAATAACAAGACAATTTTAAATGCGGCAAGTTTCAACAGTCTTAAGGCTAATGTTCTTTGGTCTACCAACACGTCGCTGATTGGTTCTGTGGCGTTATCGAATCCGTCTCCGTCAAGCATGGCTGATCTTTCGAATACAAAAATTCAGGTCAACATCAATCCAAACCAAAGTGGAAATGCAGTGATCACACTTCACAACGGAAGTATCACAAGTCCAGTGTATTGGTCATGGCATATTTGGGTGACCGATAGCGCAATTTCATCTTTCACTTATGCTACGGAAACGCCAAATTCAAACGCGCCTAACTATGTTAATTATGTTCAGAAAGGTGATGTATTAAAAACAGAATTTATGGACAGAAACATTGGTGCAACCGATGCTTTTCCTGTCGTTGCAAATCCGTTAACTCCGAATGCTGCCGAGCTTGCGCAAATCAGAGCTTCTACGGGAATGCAGTACCAGTGGGGAAGAAAAGATCCTATCCCACCGTTTCAGCATGCCGATAACAGAGCTTCCTACAGTATTTATTTAGGAAATGTAGCTGCTAATGGATCCGTTTCCTACACAGCATTGAGTTATGCGAATTATAATAATTTATCAGGAAATTATATTGTTCCTTACAACACATATTCAAACGCCACCAATGCAAACTTGTTGTCTAATGACACGGTTCCGGAAAAATTAGCTAAAATTTTATCTTATTCGGTGAGAAATCCTTTGGTGTACATGATTCCAAGCACTTTTGCACCTTACAATTCAGCAGTTCCGAACTATACCAACGGTACAGACTGGATTTCAGATGAACCCAATTTAGCTGCAGACAGATGGGGTAGAGGTGGCGAAAAATCCGTTTACGATCCATGTCCTGAAGGCTGGAGAATTCCGGATCTAACGAGCACTGCAATTATTTCCAACAAAGATTTCGGAATTTCACCATGGTACAAAAAAGATAAAAAAGTAGCAACAAGTTACAGCGTAATTTCGGATTATCTGGGAACTAGAGTGAGAAACAGCACAACGACGACAATCGGGTATATCTACAACAATCCTGCGTACAACGTCGGCAATTTCCCGAACTCAGGATCGAGAGGTTTCAGAAGTGTGACGGCAAATCAAACGGCTTCAGGAACTTTTAATGTAAACAATTATCAGTATCCGGGAGTCTGGACAGGAGCTTTGAATTCAAACTACATCGGAAGACCTGTAAACATTCTTTTTGATGCTGCCTCAAGTTCCAACAGAATGATTGCCTTCCATGATAATAATGATCCTTATTTCGGGATGAACTGCCGCTGTGTAAAAGTGAACACCAATGCAGCCGGCGATCAGGCGGGACCAATTCCGGCAATTCCTGTGACGCAGGCGGGCGCTTTCAAGGCTACCAACGTGTTTACGCAAAAACAAATCGAGGACAAAAAAGTTAAAAATCAAATCTCATTATTCCCAAATCCGGTGCAGGATATTCTTTATATCAAAGCGGATGTGAGAAAAGATTATTATTACCAAATTTACAATGCTTCAGGGCAAATGGTTAGAAAAGGGAAGTTTGAAAATAATCAAACCAATATTTCAGATTTAACTCAAGGTTTTTATCTTGTAAGAATCAATGATGCGGAAGTAGTTGTGAAAATTATGAAGAAGTAACTGCTTTAAAATTAAATCATCATAAAACAGAACCGAAATTGTTTTTTGAATACGCTTTAATTCCTATTTTTGACAATCAAATTTAAGAAGAGCAAATTCAAAACAATTTCGGTTCTTTTATTTTGGAAAAAATTACACATTTGAAAAAACCTGCAGAACTTTTTACCGTAAGATTGCTGATCAATTTATTAATTGTGGCAACAGCAGTTTTTGCATTGGTTTTTACCTTTATTCATAACAAAAATTCTGACGGATATATTCTTGGCGACTGGCTCATCAACTATCAGGATGGCGGTTTTAAAAGAAGAGGGCTTTCCGGAAGCTTCTTTTTTATTATTCAGGATTTTACAGGTTTAAAATTAAATTTGGCTGTCTATTTTTTCCAAGTCATCATTATTTGTGGATTTTTTTATACGTATTTTAAAATTATTCAGAGAAAGCAACCTGATCTGCTTTATCTGTCGCTTTTACTTTCCTCCATCGGTTTTACAGGAATATTTAACTGCGTCGATTATGTCGGAAAGAAAGAATTTATTGTCTTTTTCATCTTCGCCGTTTTCATCAATCTTTTAGATCAGGAAAAACTCGACCGTTCAAAGGAATATTTAATCTGCTTCGGATTGCTGATCGCTATGTTTTTCCATGAGATCACACTTTTTTTCATGCCCTATTTTTTGATTGGATTGTATCTAAAAAGCGGAAAGTTCGAAACTAAAAAGTACATTAAATATATTCTTGTCACGCTGATCCCTGCGATATTAATTTTTCTCCTCGGAAAGGAAATCAACGAAGGACAATCATTGGAAATTCTGAAAAACCGTGGAGTAATTCTAACCAAAGGAATATTTTTCTGGAATTTTGATGAAAGAAGATACATTTCAGATCATTTCAATGACTACAGATTGTATTTTTTAAGTTTCTTAATCAGTCTTCTTCATGTTGGTTTTTATTTAAAATTTCAAAAGGCACAAAAGTTTCTGTCTATTTTATTGATTCCCGCATTTCTGTTTTCATTGCCTCTTTTTTACCTCGCAATCGATTGGGGAAGATGGCTGTACATCCACATGATTTTTCTGATCATTCTTTTCACTTTAATGCTTCCAAAACGCAATTATGATGAGGTTGCAGAAGGTTTTAGTTTAAATTTAAAAAACGGAATTATAGTTTCATTTATCATTTTTTCTTTAATGTACAGAGTTGAAATGTCCGGAAGAGGTTTTACATGGGAAGGTTTGCTGTACAGAGTCTTTATTTCGCCCGTGGAACTGTTAAATAAAATGCTGTAAATCTGCTTTAATAAAAAAAGGCTTACTTTTGCAAAAATTTCAGGAATGTCGAAAAATTTAGTAATCGTCGAGTCTCCGGCCAAAGCAAAAACTATTCAGAAATATTTAGGTAGCGATTTTGAGGTGAAGTCCAGCTTTGGGCACATCCGTGATCTGCCTAAAAAAGGAATGGGAATAGATCTGGCCACCTTCAGTCCGGATTACGAAGTTTCTGCCGACAAAAAGAAATTGGTAACAGAATTAAAGTCTGCCGTAAAGAAAGCCGAAATGGTGTGGCTTGCTTCCGATGAAGACCGTGAAGGGGAAGCCATCGCATGGCATTTGGCAGAAGAATTGAAACTGAAACCCGACAACAGAAAGAGAATTGTCTTCCACGAAATTACCAAAAATGCGATTCTAAAAGCCATCGACAATCCGAGAGATATTGATCAGAACTTAGTCAACGCTCAACAGGCAAGAAGAGTTCTCGACAGAATCGTAGGTTTCGAAATGTCTCCCGTACTTTGGAAGAAGGTAAAACCGGGATTGTCTGCAGGAAGAGTGCAATCGGTAGCTGTACGTTTGGTGGTGGAAAGAGAAAAAGAAATCCGTGCTTTTGTACCGAAAGCAAGCTTTAAATTAGATGGAATCTTTTTAAACAAAACCTCTCAGGAAATCGCTGCAAAACTCAAAAAAGATTTCGATAAAGAAGAAGAGGCAGAAAAATTCCTTGAACTGGCAAAAACGGTTGAATTTAAAGTTCTCAATGTAGAAACTAAACCAGGAAGCCGTTCTGCATCTGCACCTTTTACCACTTCTACACTTCAGCAGGAAGCGTCTTCAAGATTAGGTTACAATGTTACCAACACGATGCGTCTTGCACAAAGACTGTACGAAGAAGGTCACATCACTTATATGAGAACCGACTCTGTCAACCTTTCTCAGGAAGCAATTGAAGGTGCAAAAAAGCAAATATTATCAGAATACGGAGCAGAATATTCTTCTCCAAGAAACTATACTACCAAATCATCTTCTGCACAGGAAGCTCACGAAGCAATTCGTCCGACAGATTTCTCTGTAAAAACTATTGGTGACGTTCAGTTGAGCAAACTGTATCAATTAATTTACAGAAGAACACTGGCTTCGCAAATGGCAAATGCTAAAATCGAAAAAACGGTCATCGAAATTGGTAATGCCAAACTTCCTCAGCATTTTGAAGCGCAAGGTGAAGTTATCATTTTCGATGGTTTCCTGAAAGCTTACGGAATTGTAAAAACAGAAGACGACGACGAAGAAAACAACGAAAAACTATTGCCGAAAGTAACTGTAGGCGAAGTATTAGACTATAAAAAAATTACAGCAACAGAAAAATTCACAAGACCGAGTGCGAGATATACCGAAGCAGGTTTGGTAAGAAAGCTTGAAGAGCTGGGAATCGGTCGTCCGTCTACGTATGCACCGACTATTCAGACCATTCAGAACCGTGAATATGTTGATAAGAGAGAGATTGACGCTCAGGTTCGTGAGATCTTGAAAATGTCTCTTGTAAAAGACAAAATCAAAAAAGAAGTTCTCGACGAAAAATTCGGGGGCGACAAAAATAAATTCGTTCCTACAGACATCGGTGAAGTGGTAAATGACTTCCTAACCGATAATTTCAGCGAAATTCTTGACTTCGGGTTTACCGCAAGAGTAGAAGAAAGTTTCGACGAAATCGCCAATGGCGGACAGAAGTGGAAAGAAATGATGACTGATTTCTACTCAAAATTCCATCCGAGAATAGAAGATGTAGAAGAAAATGCCGACCGTGCCAACGGAGAAAGACTTTTGGGTGTAGATCCAAAAACCGGAAAGAATGTAACCACAAGAATCGGAAGATTTGGTCCGATGATTCAGATTGGCGAGCAGGATGATGAAGAAAAACCGGTTTTTGCATCACTTTTATCCGGACAGAACATTGCTACGATTACTTTAGAAGATGCTTTGGAACTGTTCAAGCTTCCATTTGATTTAAATGAAGTCGATGGTTTACCAGTTTCTATTGGTGTCGGAAGATTCGGTCCTTATGTGAAATGGGGCGAAACGTACATCAGCATTCCGAAAGGAGAAGATCCGCTTGCTATTAAGCAGGAGCGTGCAGAAGAAATCATTGCAGAAAAGAAACTGGCAGATGCGCCAATTGCGTCTTACAAAGGCGAGCCGATCACAAAAGGAACGGGAAGGTTCGGTCCTTTCATTAAATACCAAAGTATTTTCATCAACGTTCCGAAACGTTATAACTTCGAAAATCTTTCTCAGAGTGACATCAACGAATTGGTGGAAGCTAAATTAGAGAAAGAAGCGAACCGTTACATCCAGCATTGGGAATCAGAAAAGATCTCTATTGAAAATGCGAGATGGGGCCCAATCGTAAAACACGGAAAAAACATCTACAAAATTCCAAGGAAAAAAGACGATACCAAATACGAAGCAGATGACCTGAAAGAAGTCTCCATCGATGAGGTTAAAAAATGGATTACCGCTCAGGATCCAAAAGCTTTTGCAGAAAAGAAAAAACCTGCAGCCAAGAAAGCTCCTGCGAAAAAGGCAACGACTGCTGCTAAAAAACCTGCGGTGAAGAAGCCGGCGGCGAAGAAATAGTATTCTCTTTTATAAAATATTAAAGCACAGATTTTTTGGTCTGTGCTTTTTTGTTGGTTGCTTGTATTTGTGTGCAGTGGGTACGAGCGGGACGCTCGCACCAGCGTTGGGATGGTGTCGTTTTGCATTTGAAATGCAAAAAAAATCTCATTTTATCTGGGACAATCAATACCATATTAAAGTATTGCTGAAAAAAACTGAACTTATTTATACATTAGATGTTGTCTTTTGTTATACATAGGATGTTTTTAAATATTTGCTTTTACAGTGTATCATTTAATTAAATAACTCATAATTGATTTAAAAGATGTACTCATCAATATCATAGCCATCATTGTCAGATCTGATCTGATTTTTGAAAACAAATAGTTCGGAATCTATTTGTGACCAGTAGTAACGGTCTACATGATCTATCGCATCAGGATATTTTTCCAAAATTTCTTTAGGATTAATAGATATTTGTAATTTGTAAAATTCATTTGGCTTAATAATATAGGAATCAGCAAATACTAACTTTAGTTTGCAATGTGAGCAATTATCTGCAATTGGAATTGTCACAGATAATTGAACTTTTGAGCATGCTTTGATAGTTAAGGTATTTTCTCTAACGTATCTCTTCGGATCATTTTCAACTAAAGCATCATTCATTCTGCTTGGTAGAGCAGCATGTTGAGTTATAATCAATTTGTTTTCTGAATCATAAATCATTGCTTTTACTTGATTAACTTTTAACTTTTCATCCACATCAGATCCGAAAAGTTGATAATCTTTATTGCCTTTCAAAATATTGGGATCGAGAATAATTTTTATATCTTCATCATTTAAATTTACTATTTCATAATACACCCTTTTATCATATTTTTTATCAGGTCTGTTTAAAATAGAAATAATATTTATATAAACTTTTTCGTTTTTTAATTGACCGTAACAGTTTAAAAATGACACTAATACAATAGATGTAGTGAATATTTTTCTCATTTGATTTCAAAAGCTTTTATTAGTCCTAGGTTATTTTTTCTAAGATAATTTAACCAATTTTCTTGTCTACGCTGTAATTCCTCGCTGGCGCGAGCGTCCCGCTCGTGTCCGCACCAATAACATCAAGTATTAATATCAATTTTCAAAACATCATCAAAATCATCACAGTAATTTCTTGCGCTGCTGTATTTCCACTCCCATGGTTCTATAACGAAACCACTTTCTACAGGATTTTGATGAATGTAATCTAATTTTTGTTCAAACACTTTTAAAGACCAAATCTCAATTGGCTGATTGTTCTGTTGCCACAACTGATGATTTTTAATGTTTGAATTTCTTGCTCCAGCTTTATTAAACATCCATAATATCCATTCTTTTCTGCTCTCCTTGTTGTTTTCCTTAATTGCTTCAATCAATTTTTTGAAGTAAAGCCTTTAAAGTCTCTAATGAGTTCAGATGGCTTACCATCCGCCGAACGGAACAATCAGTGTATGTGACTTGGCATTATACAATATCCAAAAATAATCATTCCTTTATTTTTACGGCAATAATCTAAAGAATTAATTATGATGTCAAAATACTCCATTCTTCTGAAGAGGTCTATCCAAAATACGGTCGCAAAGCTGATGAAGTAAGCGCCTTCTTTATCATGGAACTTATATTTTCTGCTCATGTTTTTTATGTTTTAGTGTGCGTGCACGAGCGTGACGCTCGCGCTAGCGTTTAAGCGTAAACTTTTAAAGTTATTCGACCAGCATTATTTATTTTTAATCAAATATAAATAATACTCATATATTTAAAACATTCTTTTTCGCTGGTGCGAGCGTCCCGCTCGTTCCCGTTTATAAAACTAAATTACACTATCTGGTTATATTTTTTTTATAGCGGGAGCATTCGACTGGTTTTCTTGGATTTTATGAAGGAAATTTATTTAAAGACACAAAAATTTTAAATAAATCTAAACCTTAAATTAAATCGTATCTTATTTCAAACCATAACTATGATCCGTCTCATCCTGATTATCATTTTGTTCATCCTTTCTTTAGTGAATTTTTTCCCCGTACCAAGTCAAAGCACATGGTATGTTGGCATTGCCGTTCCCGAATTTCCATGGGTATTTATGCTGGTTGCATTGGCATTGCTGGTTTGGAGTTGGTATTCAAAAAGATTCAGAAAACTGTCGCTTATTTTAGGCATAATTACTTTTGTGATCCTCGGTTCGCCCATTGTGCGGGCTTATAATGTTGGCAGTCACTTAAGTGAAGATCTTGAAAAATCATTTGGAGTAAAAGATGCAGATATGAAAGGTTTTCATCAAAAGAAACCATATAGCTTTTTACAGATGTTTACCGGAAATGGGGCGAAAGATATTCCTTTTAAAACCTATCATTATGCAAAAACCGATGGCGTTGATCTGACTTTAAATTTCACACCTTCAGCCGTTCCCGGTGTTCGTCCGTGTCTGATCGTTGTGCATGGCGGATCGTGGAAACGTGGTGATAACAGTGAGATCGCTGCAGCCAATAATTATTTTGCCAATGCAGGTTATCAGGTAGCAACGATCAATTATCGATTAGCTCCAAAATTCCCAAGTCCGGCTCAGCAGGAAGATCTCCATTCTGCATTTAAATGGATTCGTCAACACGCTGAAGAATTGAAAATTGACACCACGAATATTGTTCTGATGGGAAGATCGGCAGGCGCATCCATTGTTTTAACGATGGCTTACACCGGACACGAAAGCGGGGTAAAAGGGGTTGCGGCATTTTATGGAGCGATCGATATGCCATGGAGCTATAAAAATCCCGACAATCCTTTGATCATGGATTCCAGAGAAGTGCAGAGAGATTTCTTAGGAGGAACACCCGAAGAAGTTCCTGAAAAATATATTGCCGAATCACCAATTTTTCATGTCAATGCCAATACGACTCCTACATTGTTGGCTCACGGCTGTCTTGATGCTCACGTTTGGCATATTCAAAGTGAAATGTTGAAAAAAGAACTAGATAAACATCATGTGAAAAATTATTTACTCACAATTCCCTGGGGAACGCATGGTTTTGAGTATAACCTGAATGGTCCTGCGGGTCAGCTTTCGATGTATTCTGTGGAGCGGTTTTTTTATGCTGTGACGCAGACCAAAAGGTAATATTTTGAGGTTTAAAATTGATGTTGAGATTAAAATGTATGATTTTTCATTTTTAGCCATCATAGAAGACAAGCATTCATTTTGTCATTCCGTAGGAATCTACACTGATATATTTTTAGTTTTTTGAGATTCATACTGAATGACAAAGATACTGTTGAGCGGCGTTGGTAATTCAGAGATAATTTTCGAATTCTAAAATCAATTTAGTTCTATTTTAAAGCCACCCTAAAGTGCAGGATGCTCTGCCAGATGAATCCTCCTAAATTGGCTCTGACGATATTGATGATATGAGCCAATCTAAAAATCTTACCCGCAAAGAATTTATACAGCTTTCAGGCTTAAGTCTGGCGGCGGCATTTTTAGGTTCATCTTTTACCAAAACATTTTCTTTTTCAGATCAGCCTTATTTTAAATTAAAACCTATCGGACGTTCGCTGGAACTCGAGGGTTATTATATTTGGTGCTCGTCTCCGATCTGGGGCGAAGATGGAAAAGTACATCTTTTTTATTCCCGATGGAAAAAAGAAAAAGGGATGGGTGGCTGGCTCAACGGTTCTGAAATCTGTCGTGCAGAAGCCAACTCTCCTTTTGAAAGGTTTGAACATAAGGAAGTGATTTTAAGTCCGAGAGGAAAAGGCTTTTGGGATGCCACTACCTGTCATAATCCTTTAATTAAAAAGGTTGATGATCAGTATTATTTGTTTTTCATGGGAAATTCCAATGGGAAAACGAATACAAAGAAAATTGGTTTGGCTACTGCAAAAAGTCTGGACGGCGAATGGATAAGACCCGATCAGCCGCTGCTTCCCAATGGAAGAGAAGGTGATTGGGATGATCACTGCACAACCAATCCGGCTTTTGTAAAAGGAAACGACGGAAAATACTGGCTGTTTTACAAATCATGGAATACCAAAGAATATGAAAACCAAAAAGGAACCGTCCGCGGAAACCGGAAATATGGCTTGGCAAAAGCCTTGAAACCCGAAGGACCTTATGTAAAAGTTTCCGAAAATCCAGTGATTGATTTTTCAAATCTACCGGATAATGCACAACTGGAAGATGCTTTTGTCTGGAAGCAGAAAGGAAAATTCCATATGATTGCAAGAGATATGGGATTTTTTAATCATGAATATGGTTTGCACTTAAGCTCAAAAGATGGTGTCAAATGGACGAAACCTGAAGTTGGCTATCTGGATTTAAAAAAATACGTTACCGAGCCAGAACCACCGAAACATCTGAAAAGATTCGGAAGACTGGAAAGGCCGATGATTTTGATGGATAAAGCGGGTGAAAAGCCACAATTTCTTTTCGGTGCTACTCAAGGCGGGAAATTTGAAACTTCTACCACTTTTGTTTTTGAGATATTGAAACATTAAATTTTATCATACTTAATTCTTAATATTTATTACTGTAGAACCATCAACGAAGTTTTGTTGATGGTTTTTTAATCGTAAAAATCATTTTATTTTAATATTTTTGAGGCTATTAAAGGAGCTTGAAGCATGAATTTTGAAGATTTTATCATTTCGCCACGCAATTTCAGAACAGAAAACTGGCAGATAGGAAACAGAATTACCAAAGAAATTAAGGAAGACAGTATTGTTTTGCTTTTCATTTCAGATTACCGTGGTGCGGGCGGCGAAACTGAAGTTCAGGATTTTACAGCCATTCGTAAAGAGTTTTACCGACTGTCTCAACTGGATTTTGATATCCCGATTGTGGATTTGGGAGATTTGGTTTCCGGAAAATCTGTGGAAGATTCACACTATATTCTTCAGGAAGTGTTGTCGGCTTGCCATCACAACAGGGCAATTCCTGTGATTATCGGCGGATCCAACGACTTTGCTTTTTCTCTCTTTTCAGGATTAAATTTTCATCAGCAAAATATTAATTATACGCAGATCAGCAATATCATTTCCTTAAAACAAGGCGAGGAAATCAACGAACATACTTTTTTAGGAAAGATTTTCGGCTCTAAAAATTTTTCAATTAAAAATTATCATCATCTGGGTTATCAGAAACATTTAAATGAGGCAGATTCTGTAAAACTTATCAAGGAAGTAGAGTTCGATATCGTCCGTTTGGCTGAAATGATGAATTCTACTGAGAAAACTGAACCTTTTTTCAGAAAAGCAGATTTGGTAACCGTTAATTGTGATGCTGTTGAAAGTTTTAGTGATGCTTTTTCGGTAAATCCGCAGGTGAATGGTTTAAACAGAAGAGAAATTTGTGCGTACATGAAAGAAATTGGTTTAAGTGAAAATTTAAAATCAGTCGGAATCTTCAATTATAATATTTACACTGAAAATCAACTCAATCATCAGCTTTTAGCTCAAATGATTTGGTATTTGATTGAAGGAATCAATATCCAAAAATCTCATCCGAAAGAAAGACAGTATGAACTTTTTTATGTACTGATCAACGACAGGCAGTATGCTTTTAAACGCGATACCTTCAGCAGTCTGTGGTATTTTGGCGATGATGAAAATATTGAAAACTGTATTCCCTGCTCAAGAAAAGATTTTGACGATGCCAAAAAAGGTTGGTTGAGTCCGAGATTTACAAAGGGCTAAAGTATATTATATAAAGCGAAGCGACGAGGTCGCGGAATATTGGTAGAGTAAAGTGAATATACAAACAATTTTGAGCTGCGAAGCTGCGAAATGCTGGTAGACAAATTAAAATAATGACAGATCAATCAAAGACAAACACGGTTTCGATCATTGTTCCGGTTTATAATGTGGAATTATATCTGGAAAAATGCCTGTTGTCTTTGGTGAATCAAACTTTACAGGATATTGAAATCATTGTGGTAAATGACGGAAGCACCGATGGTTCACAAACAATTATCGATGGTTTTTCTGCTGAATTTCCTTCAAAAATAAAAGCTTTCACCAAAGAAAACGGAGGTTTAAGCGACGCCCGAAATTTCGGGATAGACCACGCCTCCGGAGATTATCTAGGTTTTGTAGACAGTGATGATTATGTTTCTGACAAAATGTTTGAAGAAATGCTGAATCTGGCTGTAAAACATAATGCCGAAATGGTGATCTGCAATATTCAGAAAGTGGATGAGCATGGAAACGTCACTCAAAAACTCACCCAAATTCCGAATATGCCTGAGAAAATTGATTTGGAAAAGAATTTTTCCGTTTTTTCAGATTTAAGTTATTTTGCGTGTAATAAATTGTTTAGAAGAGAACTTTTTCAGACTAAAAGATTTAAAAAAGGAGTTCATTTTGAAGATATTCAGCTTATTCCGCAGCTATTACTGGAATGTAAAACACTGGCTCAGACCCAGAATTTTCACTATCAATATCTGGAGCGCACCAATTCTATTTCAAAAACCCATACCGAAAAAGGTTTGGATATTTTGAAGGCTGTGGAAGATGTAGAAACTGAATTTCAAAAATCTTCCTATTCAAACAAATTAAATGAACTTAAGAACTTTCAGATTCTTGAAGGGGTTTATACTTTTTTAGCCTATCTCGCATTTGTAAAGGATGAGAATTTGTTTAAAATAATGAGCAAAAAACTTAGGGATTTTATGCAGGAACGGAATGTTAAATTTAAAGATATATTGATTTACAATCGTTTTGATAGAAATTATCTGTTATCTTTGCCGTTGAAAAAAAAAATTTATTATCTGCTTTATTTCAGCGGTCTTTACGGAGTTTTAAAGAGATTACTGTAAGATCTTCTGCTGATTTAAAAGCTGTACACAAACAAGAATGAAGAATTTTGAATTGTTCTTATTGCAAACAGGACTTCCCTTTTTTTATCTGAAAGTAGGCTTGGCTTTAGTGCTCTCATTCGTCATTACCTATTTTTCAGTACCTACAATCATTAAAATTTCCCGTAGAAAAAACCTGATGGATGAGCCGGGACAGCGAAGTTCTCATCTCAGGAAAATACCCAATCTTGGCGGTATCGCTATTTTTTATTCTATAGGAATTTGCGCTTCGATTTTTGCCCACGAGATTTTTGATCTTTATAAATTTCTTTTTGCCTCATTGGTTATTCTCCTTTACGTAGGCGTAATGGACGATATTATGGTGATGAGAGCCTACAAAAAACTGATTGCCCAGATTTTGGTTTCGGTGGTATTGGTGATGGGTTCAGACGTGCGCATCAGAAGTCTTTTCGGGATTTTTGGTGTTTATGAGCTCAATTATTTTATCAGCGTTATTTTTACTGTGGTTACCTTTATTATTTTAATTAATGCTTTTAACTTGATTGATGGCATCGACGGTTTGGCCGGAGGGTATTCGCTTCTCTGCAGTGCGCTTTTTGGTATGAGTTATTATCGTTTAGGAGAATATAACTATCCGTTGGTAATTCTTTCGGTGTGTATTATAGGATCTGTTTTGGCTTTTTTATATTATAATCTTTCACATTACCGCTCTACCAAAATATTTATGGGTGATACAGGCTCTATGCTATTAGGCTTTTTGCTTGCATTTACAGCAGTTTGTTTTATTGATATTTTTATTGATCGAGAGATTCCAAATATGCCTCGTTATCATCTGAAATCTGCGCCGGCAATTGCTGTGGCGATATTAATTTTGCCTATTGTAGATACGCTTAATGTGATCATCATAAGATGCATCAACAAAAAATCACCTTTTGAGGCAGATAAGAATCATATTCATCACAAACTGATCAGGATGAATCTTACGCACCGGAGATCAAGCTTTTATATCATGTGTTATTATCTTTTTATTATCGTTGTTGCATATTTTCTGAGGCATATTGATGTGAATCTTCTGCTGCTTGTTGTCTTGTCTCTTGGCTTTTTAGGAGCATACCTGCCGGATATTGTCACAAAGGTTCAAAAACTAAAAACACAATCTTAACTTTAAATTTCTATTTTTGCAAATTAATTTTATTCAGTAATGAAAAATTTGAATTATTACCTGTTTCTACTTTTACCATTCTTTCTTTCATCTTGCATAGCACCGAAAGATGTAAAGTATATGCAGCCCAGCGAAAGTCTGGTAATCAATGAAGAAGGACTCATACCATATAATATCCCTATATATAGAGTTACTAAAAATGATATCCTGAAATTGGATATTGTAACTACACCTAAAGGAGATGCAGCGCAGTTTTACAGCAGCATGAATGCACCTGGATCTACTGTAAACAACATCAGTGTTGCTGGAGGCGCAGGAACAGGTGGAAATGCGATGATATATTTTACGGGATTAAAAGTTGATTCCAACGGAGATATCAATATTTTCGGGATTGGCTTTGTAAAAGCAGAGGGAAGAACCATTGAAGATATTGCTAAAGATATTCAGGACAAAGTAAACGAAAATTTTCAGGAAGGCAAATCTGAGGTTCGTTTAAATACTGCAGGAATCACATACTATGTTTTAGGTGATGTAGAAACTACAGGTATGACAGGTGAAAAAGTCGTGATGAAAAATACGCTCACTTTATCGGAAGCAATTTCGATCAACGGTGGTTTAAACAGAACAATCGACAGAAAAAACATTGTTATTCTTAGAAAATTACCTGAGGGAATTAAAAGAGCAAAAATTGACCTTACCAGAGAAGATGTAATGAATTCACCATATTTTTACGTTCAAAACGGGGACGAAATTTATCTTACCACAAGAGGCAGAAGTCTTAACGGATTCGGAAAGGATCCGGTACAGACAATTATAAGCGGAGTTTCTGTATTTACTACGGCTTTATCAGTGTATCTACTTATCAAAAATCTATAATATGATTCCGGAAAGAGAAAATAAGACAGATAAAATTCAGCCTAAGGAGAAAACGGGTTCATTTGCGATTTTTGATATTGAGCATTTTATAAGAAGAGTAATCAGAAACTGGTACTGGTTTGTGCTGATGCTGATGTTGGGCTACGGAATTGCCTATGTTTACGGAAAGTACTACGCTCAGAATATTTATGCGTCAAATTTATCCTTAAGTGTTTCAAACAATACAGCAAGTTATTTTACACCTAATCAATCCATCAATTTCATTTGGGGACAGGGTGGAAATCAGGACGGGATTTATCTGAAGAAAATGTTGCTTTCGCGTACTCACAACGAATTTTTAGTAAAGGAGTTGGGGCTTTTCGTGAATTACAGAACAAAAGGTATCATTAAAGCAACGTATCTGGATAAGGAAGATTCACCTGTCTTTATAGAAATTGACAAAAAGCATCTTCAGCAGGTCAACTATCCCATCACTCTACTGCCAAAAGCTAATGGCACTTACGAAGTTCGACTACCGGAAGAAGGGGAATCTACAAATCTCTACAATTACGAGTATGAAGGTTATCATAATGTTGATGCCTTTACGAGACCTGCAAACAAAACTGTTAAAGTTAATGAATGGTACACCACGCCAAATCTCAGATTCAGATTGGTACCAAATCCTAAAACTCTGGCGATAAAACTGGATAATATAATTGTAGAACTTTCCACCGTAAACGATGCTGTAAATAACATTATCGGGACAATGGCGGTAGATTTTGATAAAGAAATCAATACCATAATGATTATTACCAAAACAGGTTATAATCTTAACAGTACGGTGAATTTTCTGAATAAATCTGTTGCTGAACTTCAGAAGAAAAGGTTTGCAGATAAAAATATTTTGGATGAAAATACCAAAGAATATCTTGAAGAAAATCTGAAAGCAATCAGAAAAAAACTGGATTCGAGTGCTCAGGTAATGAACTATCTGAAGACATCAGAGAAACTCTACGATATCAAAAACAGAGATGAGAAATCTTTAGAAAGAATAAAAGAACTTGAAACCAAGAAAGCAGATCTTTTAAGCAAACTTACTTCCCTCAACACGATTAGAAACAGTGTAGACGGGCAGAATTTTGAGAAAATGATCAGCACCACTGCTGCAGGTTTTGAAGACGGGCTTTTTCAGGCTTCAATTTCTGAGATGAAGGCGCTTTACGCCAAAAGAAGGGAGATGGCAGCGATTTACACACCCAATTCTGAACCGATGAAGGAAATCAACAGACTCATCAGTGAGGCCAGAGTGAATTCCAACGGTGCTTTGAGAAATTACCATACAGTTTACACAACAGAAATTTCAAAAATCGATCAGCAAATCGGCAATGCCAACATGGATCTTGATACTTACCCTGAAAAACAGAGAAAATATCTGGATGCTGAGCGTGGCTACAATATGATTGAAGCTACATACAACAGCATTTTATCAAGACAGAATGAGAGCCAGCTGAGACTTGCGACCAATAAATCTGATATTTCGGTAATTGACCCTGCAAAAAATCTTGGTCAGGGACCTATCGGACCGAATGTGAAAGGAACTAAGTCGATGATTATGGGTGGGCTGCTGTTGCTACCTCTATTTTTCATTGGTATCGGAGCATTCCTGGATACAAAAATCAGAAATATAAAGGAGCTTCTTAGTGTTACCAAAATTCCGCTTTTGGGAGTTATCGGAAATAATGCCAGTGGAGACAATATGCTTACTGTGCTGGAGCAGCCGAAATCTTCTGTATCAGAATCCTTCAGGGGAATCAGGGCGAATATGAGATTCCTGTCTGGTGAGAGCGATAAGAGTAAAGTTATTCTTATAACATCATCTGTCGGTGGAGAAGGTAAAACCTATGTTTCTATCAACCTCTCTTCAGTATTGGGATTAAGTGATAAGAAAACAATTTTGCTGGGAATGGATTTAAGAAAACCGAAAATTTTCAATGATTTTAACATCGATAATAAATTTGGTATCTCAAATTACCTCACTGGTGAAGTAGGGATCGATAAGATCATCAATAAGACAAGAATCCCGAATCTGGACGTAGCGACATCCGGACCTATTCCTCCGAATCCGTCTGAATTGCTGATGAGCGAAAAGAATATGCAGTTCATTGATGAGCTTCGTACAATGTATGATTTTATTGTAATCGACTCGCCGCCGGTAGGTCTGGTAGCAGATTCATTTGAACTGATGAAGCATTCTGATGCCAATTTATATGTGGTAAGACACGAGTATACCGAAAAGTATATGCTTAAAATGATTGCTGAAAAATACAACGACAACGAAATTAAGCATTTGGGAATTGTTTATAATGATTACAATACCAAACAGGGTTACGGCTATGGTTATGGCTACGGTTATGGCTATGGTTACGGATATTTTGATGAAGACAAAAACTACAAAGAGCCTCTGTTAATAAGAGTAAGGAATAAACTGCGTGAGTTTTTTAACAAAAAATAGATGTGAACCCTCTTTTTTGAGGGTTTTCTCTTTTGGTCGTAGATCTGGGCGGGTTTTATTATGAAAAGATTTTAAATAAAAAATTATTTTTTTATCATCTTTAAGGAAAATAAAAAAGCCCTGCAAAATTTTTAAAAAACCGTGTAAAATAGCAGAAAAAGAATATTTTTAACATTTTGCCGTTTAGTTACATATTAATTATGTTTTTTTGTTTATTTTTAACTAATCATTAAGATTATCATTAATATAAAAATGTTTTATATTTGCAAAAATTAAATTTTAAAATAACCATAAATCCGTATTCTTTTATGAATAAAAAATTATTGTTTAGCTTCCTTGCCATTTTTAGTGTAATGGTATCAGTGAAAGCTCAAAGAAACGAATTGGGAATTCGATTGGGGATGAGTAATCTTGTTGGCGATATTGGTAAAACAAATTATATCCTGCAAAAACCTTTGGATTTAGACAGAGCTTCTGAATGGGGATTTCCTTTTTACGGTGGTTTATTATACAGATTTAATTTTAATCCTTATCAAACTATCCGATTAGACGTTGGTTACAACCAGGTACAGTTCAGCGATAAGGCTGCAAAAGAAGAATACAGAAGAAACCGTAATTCTTTCGGGAAAAATGATATCTACGAAGCAAGTTTACTATTCGAATACAATCTTTTCCCTGTAAACAACGAGCAGATGAGTATGTTAAGTCCCTATGTATTTGCAGGTTTCGGAGGGATTATGTTTGATGCTCCAAAAGCTACGGTAAGACACGATTACAGAAGAGATGCCAACGGAGTGGCTCAGGCACCGATTGATGAACTTGATTTTGTAACGACTGTAGATTATTCTTTAGGAAAAAAAATAGCACCTGTTGTACCTTTTGGTGTAGGTTTGAAATATAAATTCAACCACGGATGGGCAGTTTTTGCAGAAGCAACTTTCAGACTTGCAGTTACAGATCAGCTGGATCACAGTAAAGTTCTTAGAACAGATGTAAACTCAAGCTATAATGCAGAAATTTTGAGTCCTTCCACCGGAGGTTCATTACTTGAAACAGGAAATTATTTTATTGTTTCTAAAGAAAGAGAAGCAGAATTTATCAGAAACAGAAATGTAGGTGACGGTGAATCAAGAGATTGGTTGAATACCTTCAGCCTTGGTCTTACCTATTCATTCGGAAGACCGCCTTGTTATTGTGATTAATTATTATGTCGTTGATTAAAGATAAAATAGACCCCGAAAAATTACCACAGCACGTTGCAATCATCATGGATGGTAATGGTAGATGGGCAAAATCGAGGGGTGAAGAAAGAACGTTTGGCCACAAAAATGCCATTGATGCTGTAAGAAATGCTATTAACGCATGTAATGAAGTTCAGATTCCTTACCTTACTCTGTACACATTTTCATCAGAAAACTGGAAGCGTCCTGAAGAGGAAGTTAGCACACTGATGAATCTGCTTACCGAAACACTGCTTCTGGAAGCTGAAGAGATTTTCACCAAAGGCCTGCGTCTGCATGTTATTGGAAACGTAGATAAGCTTTCATCATTGGTAAGAGATCAATTGCTGCATGTAGTAGATCTTACCAAAGATAATACCAAAGGCAACCTGATTCTGGCAATCAGCTACGGTTCTCAGGAAGAAATCCTGAATGCGGTGAAGAAAATCGGTACCGATGTGAAAGAAGGAAAAATTGAAGTTGAAAATATTAACGAACAACTATTCGAAAATTACTTATATACAAAAAATTTCCCTCCTGTAGATCTGTTGATAAGAACAAGCGGTGAAGTACGCATCAGCAATTTTCTGCTTTGGCAGATTGCGTATGCCGAGCTGCAGTTTCTCGATATTCTTTGGCCAGATTTTACAAAAGATGTTTTCTTTCAATGTATTGTAGATTATCAGAACAAAGAAAGAAGATATGGCCTCACGGGAGAGCAAATCAAAATCCAGTAAATTTTTTAGAAAAGAAAGACTACGATAAAATGAAGTTTAGATTATTACCCATCATCATGTTTGCAGCTTCTGCACATTTTTATGGACAAGTAACACCACAAGACAGTACCGCTGTGAATACAAGCATACTGGCAGAAAATCAAGCGGGAACTTACACCCTTAAAGATATTGTTGTGGATGGGGTAAAAAAATACACACCTGCTCAGGTTCTGAGATTCACAGGTCTGTCGAAAGGAGAGATTGTAGATATTCCGGGGCAGAAGATCAGTAATGGGATCAAAAAGCTTTGGGACACGCAGTCTTTTTCTGAAGTTGAAGTGTATGTAGAGAGCATTGAAGGACAAACTGTAGTTTTAAAATTTTATCTTCAGGATCTTAAGGAACTTGGAGAAGTTAAATTTACAGGAAAGGGTATCGGGAAATCTAAAAACGAAAAACTGGCAAAAGATAATAATCTGAAGCCTGGAACGAAGATTACTCAGAACCTTGTTTCAAGTCTTAAAACCAATCTTCCCAAAGATTATGTGAAGAAAGGTTTTGCAGACGCCAGCATCAGCATTCAGGATAAGGTGAATGCCAATGATCCGAATATGGTAGACTGGACGATCAATGTAGACAAAGGCAAAAGAATCAAAATAAGCCATATCGAGTTTGAAGGGAACGAAAACGTGACCGATGCTAAACTTAGAAAAAAAGCATTCAAAGAAACCAAACAGAAGAGATTCGGGATTGGAGGAATTTTGAAATCGTCTAAATTCATTGAAGAAAAGTATACTGAAGACAAACAGAGCCTTGTGAACTATTACAATTCTTTGGGGTACAGAGATGCTAAAATTGTTTCAGATTCTGTCTGGAGAAATAAAAAGAATAATTACGAAATCAACGTAAAATTGTCTGAAGGTAAAAAATATTACATCGGTGATATTACTTTTACCGGAAATACAGTGTATCCTACAGAATATCTTCAGAGAATTCTGGGGTACAAGAAAGGTGATATCTACGATGCGGTAGGTTTCAACAAAAAAGTTGGTGAAGACGGAGGTAAAGAAGATGATTCAGACATCAAATCGATGTACATGAATAACGGTTACCTTTTCTCAAACGTTACGCCGGTAGAAAAATCAGTAAGCGGAGATGCCGTAAACCTGGAAATCCGTATTAATGAAGGAGAGCAGGCTACCTGGAACCGTGTTACATGGGAAGGAAACACCACCACTCATGACCACGTAATTCTCCGTTCGTTGAGAACAAAACCGGGTGAGCTATTCAAAAAATCTGAAATCAAAAGAACCTATTTCGATTTGGCAGGGATGTCATTCTTCGATCCTCAGCAGATCGGGCAGGATATCAACCCAAATCAGCAGGACAATACAGTAGACTTAAACTGGAAGCTTGTTGAAAAAGGATCTTCACAGGTTCAGCTTCAGGCAGGTTACGGTGGTAACAGTTTTATCGGTACTTTAGGTCTTACATTCAATAACTTCTCACTGAGAAATTTCCTTAAATTTAAAGACTTTAGACCTGTACCTCAGGGTGATGGGCAGACCTTGTCTATTCAGGCTCAGGCGGGGCAGTATTTCCAGAATTACGGGATTTCATTTACAGAGCCATGGTTGTTCGGTACAAAACCTACAGCACTTTCTGTAAGTCTAAACAACTCAAGAGTAAATTACAGCCAGTTCAACGGTCCGGATCAGAGATTGAATATTTTCTCGGCATCAGTAGGTCTTAACAGACTTTTAAGATGGCCGGATGATTATTTCTCACTGTACACAGGTCTTCAGTTCCAGAAGTATAATTTCAGCAATTATCCTTTTGAATTTGGTACGTCTACAGAATTGTACGGTACGGCAAATAACTTAAGTTTAAATATAGGTTTAAGCAGAAACTCGGCCGGAATCGATCCTATCTTCCCTACAATGGGTTCAAATATTGAATTGTCAGGTAAATTTACTCCTCCATATTCATTGTTTAAGTCCAGAAACTATTCTTCTATGACACCTGTAGAGAAATATAAGTGGATGGAATTTTATAAAATTAAATTTAAAGCTGATGTTTACAACGAAGTTTTAGGCAAACTTGTCTTAAGATCTTCCGCAGAAATGGGTTTTATGGATGGATATGACAAAGCATTGGGAGCTCCGCCATTTGAAAGATTCTACGTTGGTGGAACCGGTCTTTTCGGAGGTAGATTTGACGGTAGAGAGCTTATTCCGTTAAGAGGTTATGAAAATGCTTCCACTTACGGCGGACAGTTAGATGATATTACTCCTACAGGTGGAGGTACTATTTACAACAGATTTACGTTAGAGTTAAGATATCCAATCTCAATGAATCAGACGGCCAAAATTTATGCATTAACTTTTGCAGAAGGTGGTAACGTTTGGAACTCATGGTCAAATTATAATCCGTTTACACTGAAAAGATCAGTAGGTGTGGGTGTTAGAGTATACATGGGAGCCTTTGGTTTAATTGGTTTCGACTTCGCATACGGTTTCGACAAAACAGTATTAGGAACAGAACCTGCAGGTTGGAAGACGCACTTCTTAATGAACCAATCTTTATAATTATGCAAACTTTAAAAGCTTTTATTTTTCTATTCGTATTTTCCGCATTTTCATTTGTGAATGCTCAGAAAATAGGTGTCGTTGATACAGAATATATTTTGGGAATGCTTCCTCAATACAAAGAAGCCGAGGCAAGATTGAATTCTCAGATTGATACCTGGCAGAATGACCTGCAAAACCAGCAGTCTGAATATGAAAGGAAAAGAGCAGCTTTTGAAAACGAAAAAGTTTTATTGATTGGCGATCAGCTGAGACTTCGCGAAAAGGAAGTTTTGGATTTAGAAAAAAATATCAAGACCACAACAAGTTTAAGATTTGGTTCTACCGGAGAAATCAGTAAGCTTAGAGCCAATTTGATGACGCCTTTTCAGGATCAGATCTGGGCAGCAATCCAAAGGATGTCTGAAAAAAACGGGCTGGGCATGGTTCTTGATAAAACAGACAACAATGTAATTTTCCTTCAGAAGAGATATGATTACACCGATAAGGTTTTAGACATACTTTTAAAAGGAACAGACAAAGAAAAAAAGAGCAAAAAATAAATTCCGGTTGCAGTAATTAACTTTTTACTATTTTTGCAATCAAAGAAAAAACAAAATTATCTATTTACCTATTATGAAAAAATTAAGTGTATTATTTGCAGCGATATTGATGATGGCCTCTTTCGGAATGGCTAAAGCGCAAAAAGTTGCTACTTTGGATGTATTCGGAGTATTGAATGCAATGCCGGAAAAAAAGAAGGCGGATACAGATCTTAAAGCTTTTGCAGATACTAAAGAAGCTGAAATCAAGAAAAAAATGGAAGCAGCTCAAACAAAGTATGACCTTTACATGAAGGAAGCTCAAACTAAGACTGAAGCTGAAAACAAAGCGAGAGGTGACGAAATGAAGAAGCTTCAGGACGAAATCACTGCTATGCAAGAGAAAGCTAGAAAAGATCTTGATACAAAACAAAATGCAGCTTTCAACCCAATTGAAGCAAAACTAAACGCTGCAATTGAAAAAGTTTCTAAAGCTGGAGGTTACGAATTTGTAATGGATGGTAACTCTACTTCACTGGTTTATAAAAACGGACCGGACATTACAGATGCTGTAAAAAAAGAACTGGCTATTAAATAATTTTTTAATTCCAAATAATAATCACCACCTTTATTCTTTATTAAAGGTGGTTTTTTTATTTTTGTGCCATGGAAAAAGAAGTTGCAACAACGGTAAAAGTCAGATTCAGTGACTGTGATCCGATAGGTCATCTGAATAATGTGAAATATCTGGATTATATGTTCAATGCCAGAGAAGATCATGTAGAAACCTACTATGGCTTTACCTATGAAGAATATACCAAAAAAACAGGATGTACATGGATTACGGTTCAGAACGAAATTGCTTATCTCAGAGAAGTCCGTTACAATCATGAGGTGGTGATCAGCAGTAAAACCATAGAGATCAATGAGCGTACTGCAAAAGTTGAGATTCTGATGAAAAGTCCTGACGAAAAAACCATTCACGCCGTGATGTGGGTTACCGTTATTTATTTTAATATGAAAACCAGAAGATCAGAAACGCATCCTCCGGAAATCATCGAAACTTTCGGTAAATTCTTTGTTGACCTTGAGCAGAAAGATTTCCAGTCGAGAGTAAAATTTTTAAGATCACAAAACGCAAAAAATTCTTAATATGAAAAAAATCGCAGTTATTGGCGGAAACGGACAGTTAGGAAACTGTATCAGAAAACTTGCTTTCGATTTTGAAAGCAGATATGAATTTATTTTTACAGATTCAAAAACTTTAGATATTACAGACAAAGATCAGATTGATGATTTTTTCTACGACAATAAACCGGAATTCTGCATCAACGCATCGGCCTACACCGCAGTTGATCTGGCCGAAAAAGAAGAAGAGAAAGCATTTGCTGTAAATGCTGTTGCAGTTGGAAATCTGGCAGAAGTCTGTAAAGAATACAAAACAACATTAATTCACGTTTCTACAGATTACGTTTTTGATGGTGAAACCAATTTAGATTATTCCGAAGACGATTTCACAAGCCCGATTGGAGTTTACGGAGCTTCTAAAAGAGAAGGTGAGGAGCTGGCATTGGAGAATAATCCAAAAACAGTTATTCTCAGGACTTCATGGCTTTACTCTGAGTTCAATAAGAATTTTGTGAAAACGATGCTTAACCTGTTTTCACAAAAAGATGAATTGGGAATTGTGGGCGATCAGTTTGGCCAGCCAACCAATGCAAACGATTTGGCAGAGGCAATTTTAAAAATCATTGATACCGAACCAAAAACCTTTGGAATTTTCCATTTTTCGAACTATCCCGAAACGACATGGTTTGAGTTTGCCAAAAAAATTGCTGAATTTTCAGGATCTTCAGTAAAATTGAACCCTTTAACAACCGAGCAATATCCAACTCCGGCAAAAAGACCAAAAAGAAGCACCATGAATTTAGACAAAATCGAAAAAGTATATAAGATCGAACCTAAACATTGGGAAAACAGTCTTCAGGATGCAGTTACAATTCTTAAAAATTAATTCCAATAAATGAATAAAATTCATATTCTGATTTTCGTTTTGATTTCACAAATCATCTTTTCACAGGATGTTCTTCTGAACAAGGTTGAAAAGGTTAATGACAATACGGACAAGTCACTTGTATTTCTGTCAGAAAACAGTGAAAAAGCCGAGTATTTGGGCGAACTGGAAGTCAGAGGTTTTTCTAATGATGATGCAGCTGTATTTTCTTCTGTCTACAGAAAAGCAAAAGAAATCGGTGCCAACAGTTTTTCATTAAAGCCTTTTGAAACCGTTGACGGTTCGCCTTCAAAATTTGATGCTGCGCATTACAGACTGAATTTATATTATGTAAATAAAACAAGCCTTCCAAAAAAGGATGGGTCGATTTTCATATTTGCATCTTCAGAAAAAGACCAGAAGATCAGTGTAAACAGAAAAGATTATATTTTGGAACCGAGATCCTATCTCACAATTCCTGCGATCGCTGCGGAAGTTTATACAATCTCCACTAAAAAACTGTTAGGTTCCACTTTGAAATTTCAGGTGAAAGATCAAAGCTCATCCTATTATTTTCAGGCATCATCCTCAAAAGTGAAAGCCGATGAATCGGGAGTGGGCGGTTTGAATTTAAAATCCGGAGACATCGTTGGTCTCGAAAGTTCTTACGGAGATTTTTTAAGATTAATTTATACCCGAAAATAAAAACTCAAACCCGAAGAATTTTCCTCGGGTTTTTTTGTAAACTTTTCTCAAAGTAAAAAATCGTCTTTTTAAATCTGTTCGAAAAGACTTTCGTGGTCGTTTTCGTATTTTTTCCTCAGTCTGTGCTTGGCTTTTTTCACAGCATCAATCGTAACACCGAGAAGGCGCGAAATTTCGGTATTATTCATATTTAATTTGGTAAGAATAATAATTCTGAGGTTTGAATCCGTAAGGTCAGGAAACTGACTGGTCAGCTCTTTATAATGTGTTGGATATTTCTGGATGAAAGCATTTCTAAAGTTTTTCCAGTTTTCGTCTGTCATCAAATGAGATTCCAGCAGTTTCTGTAAGTCGCCTGCTTTTTCCTCCAGTTCAGAAAACGAAGAGTTTTTGACCTTCTGCATTTCCATTTCAAGTTCCTCGATCTGTCTGTTTTTTTCTGAAAGATAAGTTTGATAAGACTGAAGGGTTTTGTGTGTATTATTAAGTTTGCTTTCAGATTTTATTTTTTCAATCATCAGCGTGAGCACTTTTTTGTCGTATTCACCTTTTTTACTCCGCATTTTATGACGGTAAGACCGAATGATAAATACCATCAGAATAAGAAGCATGCAAGCCACGATGATTGCAGAGATTTTTAAATATGATTCTTTTTCAAGTTCGGCTTTGTCTTTGGCAAGTTTCAGCTGGAGCTGTTTTTTCTGCGCTTCCCATCCGACGCGCAGTACAGTTTCTTTCGCATCAAAATCCATCAGGGAATCTTTCAGTTTTTCAAGTCTTCGTCTCGCGGTGAGTTCCTGCTGATCGTCACCTTTCATTTTGGCAATTTTCAGAACTGTTTCCATGATCTGATATTCAAAACTTCTGAAATGACTTTTTGATTTTGCATATTTTTTCGCTTCCTCAAGATACTTTTCTGCACTTTGAAGATCTCCTTTTTCAAAGTAAACATTACTCAATAAGTTTAAGGCAAACATTGTATTCTGATCACTTTCCTGTTTTTCGGAGATTTCAATATCCTTCTGAAGCAGGGAGATCGCTTTATCGTAATTTTTCTTCCTCAGTTCAAGATCTGCAAGACTTCCCAATGCTTTGGCATAGCGCACATGGTCGCCGGATTTCAGAGCGGTTGAAAGAGCTTTTTTAAAATACATTTCAGCTTCTGCATAATTTTTCTTTTCCAGACTGCAGAATCCAAGATTATTAAGAATGCCGGCAGCATCATTTGCTTTGGGATTGGCGTAATGAAAAGCTTTTTTCAGGAACTCTTCTGCTTTGGCATTGTCATTTGTAGTAGTCAGAAAGTAAGCAATCTTCTTGTAGGTCTCGCTGATTTGAATGATCTGTTCATCAGTATTTTCATCCAGAGCTTCGATGCAGTACATAAACAGTGGAAAGCATTTCTCATATCTTCTGTATGTGTAAAAATAAAATGCATAGTTAAGAGAAACCCAGATGGTGAGGTCTGATCTTTTTTCGGCTTTGGAAATAGTGAGTGCGTTTTCAAAAAGTTTTGTACTTGTATTATTTAGCATATCTTTTTCCTGTGCATATTTCAGAGCAGAAAAAACATTACTGACTACAATTTCGGTGTTTTTGTTTGAAAACCGGTTTCTCTTTATTGCTGAATGGAGATAAAGTTTAAACTCCTTTGTAGTTTTATCTGTAAAAGCTGTCTTGTTTTCTGCAATTTTCTCTATCGCTTTTTTGTCTGAAAGCGAATAATTATTGCGCGCGGTTACGCCTGCGCTGGCAAAAATTCCAATAAAAACAAAAAACAGAACAGTTACAAGTTTACTCATGCCATTATTTTATCTACTGATGTCGTTTTATATCGCTGGTTAAAGTTTTAGAATAAAATATTTTTAAAATTTTAAATCTATAATATTGTGAAAATCAATGTTGTAAAAAATGTCCACCCATTTGTCCACCCGCTACTTTTGCGCTCGTGGCAAAGTTAACATAATTTTGGAACAGCTTAAAGGAGTAGAATATCTTTCTTTTAAAATTTAATTTTACGAAATTTAATTTAATAAAAGATGTTAATCCTGCTAAAAATAATGAACTAGTAACCACGTTTATTTTTTACGCATGTAGATTCTACTAATACAAATGATGGAAATTGCAGCACTTATTCGTTCCCGGGTAAGTGTTTTTTTTATTTTTAAATCTGACATTATTACTTAACATAATGCACAAAGTTTATTCGAAGTTTGGTAAAATATATCTGGACAAAACTGGTTTACTTTTAAGAATTTTTTCTAAAGTAATTGTTAGAATCATTCGTACCGGTCAGGTTGTTTACTTTCTGATTTCCCCCAAAATTCCGTAAATCACTAAAAATCAAAATATTTTGTAGTAAATGTTTGGTGATTTGAAAAATATTCCTAAATTTGCACACTCATTTTAGGAGCGTAGTATGCCTATATCAAACGTAGAAATTACTTCAGACTTCCCGAAAATGAGCATAAACAAAGGATAAATTTTATTATAACATAAACAATGTCAGGTATTATTGGTAAAAAAATCGGTATGACGTCTTTGTTTGACGAAGCAGGGAAAAATATTCCTTGTACAGTTATTCAGGCAGGTCCATGCTCGGTTTTACAGGTCAGAACCATTGAAAAGGACGGATACAAATCTGTTCAGTTAGGTTTCGATGACAAGAGTGAGAAGAACGTTGGTAAAGCGTTAGCTGGCCATTTTAAAAAGGCTGGTTCTGCTCCTAAAGCTAAGTTGGTAGAATTCTACAGAGAATTCGTAGACGAAGTAAAAGTAGGAGAAGAAGTAAAAGTTGATTTGTTCACAGAAGGTGAATTTGTTGACGTAACAGGAACTTCAAAAGGTAAAGGTTTCCAGGGTGTTGTTAAAAGACATGGCTTTGGAGGTGTAATGCAGGCAACTCATGGTCAGCACAACAGACTTAGAGCTCCAGGTTCTATCGGTGCCGGATCAGATCCTTCAAGAGTATTCAAAGGGATGAGAATGGCTGGAAGAATGGGAGGTAAGCAGGTAACTGTACAAAACCTTCAGGTATTAAAAGTGGATCAAGAACAAAATCTTTTAGTAGTAAAAGGTGCTGTTCCGGGAGCTAAAAATTCTTATGTAATTATCAGAAAATGGAACTAGTAGTATTAAATACATCAGGAAAAGAAACCGGAAAGAAAGTAACTCTAGACGAAACAGTATTCGGAATTGAGCCAAACAAGCACGCGGTTTACTTAGAAGTGAAACAATATCTTGCTGCACAGCGTCAAGGTACTCATAAATCAAAGGAAAGAAGCGAAATTACTGCTTCTACCAAGAAACTTAAGAAGCAAAAAGGATCTGGTTCTGCAAGATACGGTGATATTAAATCTCCAACTTTCAGAGGTGGGGGTAGAGTATTCGGTCCTAAACCAAGAGACTACAGATTCAAATTGAACAAAGCTCTTAAGAGATTGGCTAAAAAATCTGTTCTTTCTCAGAAAATGAGAGACAACAGCATCAAAATTGTTGAAGGATTGAGCATTTCAGCTCCTAAAACTAAAGATTTCGTTACAATCTTAAATGCATTGTCATTAAACGATACAAAATCTTTATTCATTCTTCCTGATACAAACAAGAATGTGTATTTATCTTCAAGAAACTTGCCTAAGACTAAGGTGATGAAATTCAACGAAATTTCTTCTTATGACCTTATCAACGCAGGTGAGATTGTTTTCTTAGAAGGTGCAGT
The DNA here is from genome assembly GCF_025457425.1 of Chryseobacterium foetidum. Taxonomy (NCBI): domain Bacteria; kingdom Pseudomonadati; phylum Bacteroidota; class Flavobacteriia; order Flavobacteriales; family Weeksellaceae; genus Chryseobacterium; species Chryseobacterium foetidum. The sequence continues at coordinate 1,683,535 of NZ_JAMXIA010000001.1, read as the reverse complement.
AGAAAAATTCCAGGAAAATTTAAAGAAATAAATCATGTCACTAATTATTAAACCAGTTATCTCAGAAAAGGCTAATTACCTTACAGATTTAAGAGGTACTTATTCTTTCTTGGTTAATCCTAAGGCGAATAAGATCCAGATAAAAAAAGCTGTGGAAGCGGCTTACGGTGTAAAAGTAGCAGACATTAATACAATGATTTATGCTCCGAAGGTTTCTTCGAAATACACTAAAAAAGGTCTTCAAGTAGGAAAGACCAACAAATTGAAAAAAGCGGTAATCAAACTTGTAGAAGGTGACGTTATCGATATTTTCGCTGTAAATTAATTATTAATTATAAATAATAGTAATGTCTGTTAGAAAATTAAAACCTATCACCCCAGGACAGAGATTCAGAGTTGTAAACAATTTTGAGGAAATTACTACCAACAAACCAGAGAAATCTCTTACAGTTGGTATTAGTAAGTCAGGTGGACGTAACCAAACTGGTAAAATGACCATGCGTTACACCGGAGGTGGACACAAAAAGAAATACAGAATTATCGACTTCAAAAGAAACAAACATGATGTTGAAGCAACGGTAAAAACTGTAGAGTACGATCCAAACAGAACTGCTTTCATCGCTTTAGTTGAATATGCAGACGGAGAGAAGAGATATATCATCGCTCCAAACGGGATCAAAGTAGATCAGAAAATCATATCAGGAGAAAGCGTTGAACCAAACATCGGTAACGCAATGAAACTGAAAAACATTCCTTTGGGAACTGTGATTTCTTGTATCGAGATGAAGCCTGGCCAAGGTGCAATTTTGGCAAGAAGTGCTGGTTCTTCAGCTCAATTAACTTCAAGAGACGGTAAATACGCCATCGTAAAATTGCCTTCAGGAGAATCCAGAATGATCCTTACTGAATGTTATGCAATGGTTGGATCTGTTTCAAACGGAGATCATCAGTTAACTGTATCAGGTAAGGCTGGTAGAAGCAGATGGTTAGGTAGAAGACCAAGAACAAGACCGGTAGTAATGAACCCAGTAGATCACCCAATGGGAGGTGGTGAAGGACGTTCTTCTGGAGGTCACCCAAGATCTAGAAACGGTATGCCTGCTAAAGGTTACAAAACCAGAAAGAAAAACAAAGTGTCTAACCGTTACATCGTATCTAAAAGAAAATAATTATGGCAAGATCACTTAAAAAAGGACCGTTCATTCATCATACTTTAGATAAGAAGGTTCAGGCAAATATAGAAGCTAATAAGAAAACAGTTATCAAAACTTGGTCTAGAGCATCGATGATCTCTCCGGACTTCGTAGGACAGACTATCGCTGTGCACAACGGGAAAGCATTTATCCCGGTTTACGTTACAGAAAACATGGTAGGTCACAAGTTAGGCGAATTTTCTCCAACAAGATCTTTCAGAGGTCATGGTGGTAACAAAAACAAAGGTAGCAGATAATCATGGGATCAAGAAAAAGAGAAAGTGCATTAGCACGTAAATTAACTAATCAGGATGTAGCGAAAGCGTTACACAACGATTGCCCTTCTTCTCCAAGAAAAATGAGATTAGTAGCTGATATCATCAGAGGAGTAGAAGTTGAAAAAGCTTTAAGCATTCTAAAATATTCTAAAAAAGACGCATCTAATAAATTGGAGAAAGTTCTTCTTTCTGCAATGGCAAACTGGCAGTCTAAAAACGAAGGTGCTGATATTGAAGAGGCAAACCTTATCGTTAAAGAAATTTTTGTAGACAGTGCAAGACAATTGAAGAGACTGAGACCGGCACCACAAGGTAGAGGTTACAGAATCAGAAAGAGATCAAACCACATTACGCTAATCTTAGGTACAAAAGAAAATTAATTCAAGGTATGGGACAGAAGACAAATCCAATTGGTAACAGATTAGGTATCATCAGAGGATGGGATTCTAACTGGTTTGGTGGTAAAAACTACGGTGACAGAATCGCTGAAGATTACAAAATCAGAAGATACCTTGAAGCTAGATTATCTAAAGGTGGTATTTCAAGAATTTATATTGAAAGAACATTAAAGTTAGTTACAGTTACAATCACTACTGCAAGACCAGGTTTAATTATCGGGAAAGGCGGACAGGAGGTTGATAAACTGAAAGAAGAGTTGAAGAAATTGACTAAAAAGGATATTCAAATCAACATCTTCGAAATCAAAAGACCTGAGCTTGACGCAGTATTAGTTGCAGACAGCATTGCAAAGCAGATCGAAAACAGAATCTCTTACAGAAGAGCAGTTAAGATGGCTATCGCAGGTACAATGAGAATGGGTGCAGAAGGTATCAAAGTTCAGATCTCTGGTAGATTGAACGGTGCTGAAATGGCAAGATCAGAATCTTTCAAAGACGGAAGAATTCCATTGTCTACTTTCAGAGCAGATATCGATTACCACATCGGTGAAGCATTGACTCAGTACGGAAAATTAGGTGTGAAAGTTTGGATTATGAAAGGTGAAGTTTACGGAAAACGTGACTTGATGCCATTAGTAGGACAGCAGAAAAAAGGAGGACCTTCTGGAGACAGAGATAGAAGAGATAATAGAGGAGGAGACAGAAGAGACAACAACAGAGGACCTAGAAAGAACAATAATAATAACAATAATAATTAAAATTTTAGATTAGAAATTTTGCATTTTAAATTACCGTTACTTTTTTAAAATAAAAAACATCTAAAATCTAAAATCTAAAATCTAAAATTTAGAAATTATGTTACAACCAAAAAGAACCAAGTTCCGTAGAGTACATAAGATGAAAATGAAGGGGATTGCTCAGAGAGGTAATCAACTTGCTTATGGAACTTTCGGGATCAAGGCTACAGAAGGCGCTTGGATCACGGCAAGACAGATTGAAGCTGCGCGTATCGCTGCTACAAGATATATGAAGAGAGAAGGTCAACTATGGATCAAAATCTTCCCGGATAAACCAATTACCAAAAAACCAGCCGAAGTACGTATGGGTAAAGGTAAAGGTGCCGTGGAATATTGGGTAGCTGTAGTAAAACCAGGTAAAATTATGTTCGAAGTTGGAGGTGTACCTTACGATATCGCTAAGGAAGCTCTTAGACTTGCAGCTCAGAAATTACCTATCGTTACTAAATTTATCGTTGCTAACGATTTTGTTAAACCTCTTTAATCTTTGTATACAATGAAAAAAGCTGATATTAAAAATTTAAGCGCGGGTGATCTTCAAAATCAATTAACTGAAGCAAAAGCTCAATATTCAAAACTGAAATTGGCTCATGCTATCAGCCCGATTGAAAACCCGATTCAAATCAAAGATTTGAGAAAGACAATCGCCAGACTAAATACTGAGTTAACTAACAAACAATAATCCTTTTTACAATGGATAGAAATTTAAGAAAAGAAAGAATCGGAGTGGTTTCCAGCAATAAAATGGAAAAAACTATTGTTGTTAGCGAAACTACAAGAGTAAAGCACCCGATGTACGGTAAATTCGTTCTTAAGACGAAAAAATATACTGCACACGACGAAAACAACGAATGCAACGAAGGAGATACAGTTCTAATTTCTGAAACTAGACCTTTAAGCAAGAGCAAGAGATGGAGATTAGTAAGAATCATTGAAAAAGCTAAGTAATAATGTTACAAACAGAATCAAGATTAAAAGTTGCTGATAACACAGGTGCAAAAGAAGTACTCGTTATCAGAGTTCTGGGAGGAACCAGAAGAAGATATGCTTCAGTTGGTGATAAAATCGTTGTTACAATCAAAGATTCTACACCATCAGGAAACGCAAAGAAAGGTCAGGTATCTAAAGCTGTAGTAGTAAGAACTAAAAAAGCAGTAAGAAGAAAAGATGGTTCATACATCAAATTCGACGACAATGCTTGTGTATTGCTAAACGCAGCAGGAGAAATGAGAGGTACACGTGTTTTCGGACCGGTTGCCCGTGAGTTGAGAGACAAAGAATATATGAAAATCATTTCATTAGCTCCTGAAGTACTTTAATATTTAAAATTTTTAAAAAAAATGTCAAAGTTAAAAATAAAAAGAGGAGATAACGTAATCGTAACTACCGGTAAGAAAGATCTTAAAGGTAAGACAGGTGAAGTTATTGAAGTGATCAAAAAAGAAGGAAGAGACCCTAGAGTTATCGTTGCAGGTCTTAACATCGTTAAAAAACACGTTAAGCCTTCAGCTTCTAATCCGCAAGGAGGAATTACTGAGAAAGAAGCTTCTATTCATATCTCAAACGTAGCTTTAGTTGGTAAAGACGGTAAAGCTATCAAAATCGGTTACAAAATCGAAGGAGATAAGAAAGTGAGAATCAACAAGCAAACGGGTGAAACTTTATAATTTTAAATAACACATGGAATATATAGCAAGACCCATAGTAGCTTATAAAGAGAAAATTGTTCCTGCAATGATGGAAGAATTTGGCTACAAATCAGTAATGCAGGTACCTAAATTAGAGAAAATTGTTATCTCTCAAGGTTTAGGTGATGCTACAGCAGATAAGAAAATTATCGATTATGCTGTGGAAGAACTTACAAACATCACAGGTCAGAAAGCTGTTGGCACTATCTCTAAGAAAGATGAGGCTGCTTTCAAATTAAGAAAAGGGATGCCTGTAGGTGCTAAGGTTACTCTTAGAGCTACAAGAATGTACGAATTCTTAGACAGACTTACTTCTTCTGCTTTGCCACGTATCAGAGATTTCTCTGGTATCAAAGCTGAAGGTTTCGATGGTAGAGGAAACTATAACTTAGGAATCACTGAGCAAATTATCTTCCCTGAAATCGTAATCGACAAAGTGAAAAAAATCCAGGGGATGGACATCACTTTCGTTACTACAGCGAAAACAGATAAAGAAGCTAAAGCATTATTAACTCACTTCGGTTTACCGTTCAAAAAGAACTAAGAAATGGCTAAAGAATCAATGAAAGCGCGTGAGCGCAAAAGAGAAGCTACTGTAGCTAAATACGCTGAAAAGAGAAAAGCTCTTAAAGAAGCTGGTGATTACGAAGGACTTCAGAAATTGCCTAAAAATGCTTCTCCTGTAAGATTACACAACAGATGTAAACTGACAGGCAGACCAAGAGGATACATGAGAACGTTCGGTATTTCCAGAGTAACTTTCAGAGAAATGGCAAACAACGGTCTTATCCCAGGCGTTAAAAAAGCGAGTTGGTAAGCAATAATTTTTTTTTACAGCTGACTTCTATATTTTTATAAGTCAGCTGTATTTTAATAAATAGAGCACAGAATTAGGTCAGCTCATAGACAGAGAAAAAAATAATATTATTAAAATTTTTTTTGTACTTTTGCACCCGCTCAGGAAAATTATTATTTCCCTGGGAGACTAATCTTCATTTTGTCTGTGTTTATTAGAATAAAATGAAATTAAAAAAATCAAAGTGACAATTAAGTTGTTGAGATACTGAAGGTAAAGAGATTAGGTGAAGAAACATTCGGAACCATATATTCTTTAATCTTCAAGTCTTTTCAATACTGACTGTCATTAACCAATAATTTAAAACAAAGAAATGGTAACAGATCCAATTTCAGATTTCCTGACTAGAGTAAGGAACGCACAAAGCGCAGGCCACAAAGTGGTGGAAATTCCTGCATCGAAAATCAAAAAGGAGATTACTAAGATCTTATTTGATCAGGGTTATATCTTAAACTACAAGTTTGAGGAGAGCGCTGTTCAGGGTACGATCAAAATCGCTTTGAAGTACGACAAGCAAACCAGCAAACCGGCAATCAAGAGCATTCAAAGAGCTTCAAGACCAGGTTTGAGACAGTACAAAGGTTCAGGTGAACTTCCAAGGGTACTAAACGGTTTGGGTATTTCTATCATCTCTACTTCTAAAGGAGTAATGACAGATAAGAAAGCTAGAGAAGAGAAAGTAGGCGGTGAAGTAATCTGCTATGTTTATTAATTTTTAATCAAAGGAAAATGTCAAGAATTGGTAAAGCAATTATAACAGTTCCAGCAGGAGTTACAATCACTGAAAAAGAAGGTGTAGTAACTGTAAAAGGTCCAAAGGGAGAACTTTCTCAGGAGCTTACTGGTGGAGTTAGTATTGAGCAAAACGACGGTCAGCTTACTGTAAGCAGACCATCTGATGCTAAACAACACAGAGCGCTACACGGTTTGTACCGCGCGTTGATCAACAACATGGTTGTGGGAACTACAGAAGGTTTCACAAAAAAATTAGAACTGGTAGGGGTAGGATACAGAGCTTCACACGCAGGTCAAAAACTTGAGTTAGCTTTAGGATTCTCTCACGGTATCGTTTTAGAAGTTCCAAAGGAAGTAATCATCGATACATTGACTGAAAAAGGTAAAAACCCAATTATTACTTTAACGTCTCACGACAATCAACTTTTAGGAATGGTTGCTGCAAAGATCAGATCTTTCAGAAAACCTGAACCGTACAAAGGAAAAGGTGTAAGATTCGTAGGAGAAATTGTTAGACGTAAAGCTGGTAAATCTGCTTAATAAAAATTAAGAAAATGGCACTAAGTAAATTAGAAAAAAGAATAAGAATCAAAAGAAGAGTAAGAGGAAAAATCTCTGGATCTGCTGATTTGCCAAGATTATCTGTATACAAAAGTAATAAGGAAATTTACGCACAGTTAATCGACGATAAAGACGGAAAAACTTTAGCATCTGCCTCTTCAAGAGAGAAGGGCGCTGCTACCGGAACAAAAAGTGAAATTTCTGCTGCTGTAGGTAAAGCTATCGCTGCTAAAGCAATCGCTGCAGGAATTGAAAATATTGTATTTGACAGAAACGGTTTCGTATACCACGGTAGAGTGAAAGCTCTGGCTGACGGTGCGAGAGAAGGAGGACTTAAATTCTAATCATTAAATTTCGGAAATATGTTAGGACTAGATAATATAGAAAGAGTAAAACCGGGAGGATTAGAACTTAAAGATCGTCTCGTTGCTGTAAATAGAGTAACAAAAGTAACCAAAGGAGGTAGAGCTTTCGGATTTTCTGCAATTGTTGTAGTAGGTGACGAAGCTGGAACTATCGGTTTTGGTTTAGGAAAATCTAAGGAAGTTGCTTCTGCTATCGCTAAGGCGGTAGAAGATGCTAAGAAAAACTTGGTAAAAGTTCCTGTAATGAATCACACAATCCCTCACCAGACTTCTGCAAGATACGGTGGTGCTGATATCTTCATGAGACCTGCTTCTCACGGTACAGGACTTATCGCCGGTGGTGCGGTAAGAGCGGTATTGGAGTCTGCTGGTATTCATGATATCCTTTCAAAATCTAAAGGATCTTCAAACCCTCACAATGTGGTAAAGGCAACTTTCAAAGCATTGTTAGACATCAGAAGACCAGAAGAAATCGCAAGAATGAGAGGAGTTTCTCTAACTAAAGTGTTTAACGGTTAATAAATAAACAATGGCAACAATTAAAGTAAAGCAAGTAAGAAGCGCTATTGGCAGAACAAAAACCCAAAAGAGAACGCTTGAAGCATTAGGATTTAAGAAACTTCACCAAGTTGTAGAGCACGAAGCTACGCCTTCTATCTTAGGAATGATCGCTGCTGTAAGTCACTTACTTGAAGTTCAAAAATAAATTGATTTGAAATTAGAAGTTTGAAATTTGAGATTCGTAATCTCTTTTCAAATTTCTTATTTTCACTTGAAATTTTAAAATTTCAAATATCAAATTTCAAATATCAAATTTTAATACAATGAATTTAAACAACATAAAACCAGCTGCAGGATCTACTTTCAATTCAAAAAGAATTGGTAGAGGTCAGGGTACTGGAAAAGGAGGTACTTCTACAAAAGGTCACAAAGGTCAGAAAGCTAGAGCTGGTTATTCTCAGAAAATCGGTTTCGAAGGTGGACAGATGCCTTTACAAAGAAGATTACCGAAATTCGGTTTCAAAAATGTAAACAGAAAAGAGTTTAGAGGAATCAACCTTGATACTATTCAGACTTTAATCGAGAACAAATCTATCACTGGAGAGATCACGAGAGAAGTATTGATTGAGAACGGTTTGATTACTAAAAACGAATTAGTGAAAATTATGGGTAGAGGAGAATTGAAATCTGCGGTTTCAATCTCTGCTGATAAGTTTACTAAATCTGCTGAAGAGTTGATCTCTAAAGCAGGAGGAAAAGCAATTACCTTATAATAATACTAATGAAAGAATTTATACAGACCCTCAAAAATATTTGGAGCTTAAAAGAGCTGAGAGAAAAAATTCTCTTTACTTTATTTATCATCCTTGTGTATAGATTCGCATCTTTCATCTCTCTCCCTGCGATTAACCTTGCAGAAGTGGGAGATCTCTTAGAGCATTATAAAAATCAAGGCGGAAACAAGCAGGGAGCAGGACTCCTTGGCTTGCTTTCGTCATTTACGGGAGGGGCGTTCAGCCACGCTTCTGTGATGGCGTTAGGTATCATGCCTTATATTTCTGCATCAATCATTGTTCAGCTGATGGGGATGGCAATTCCTTATCTTCAGAAACTACAGAAAGACGGAGAGTCTGGTAGAAACACACTGAATCAGATCACAAGATGGTTAACAATTGGGGTTTGTCTTGTACAGGCACCTTCTTATTTAACTTCGATCACTCAGCTGTTCTTACCTTACGCTCAGTTCCAGTCTGCGTATTTCGTAGATCCTAATTCAATTATGTTCTGGTTACCAAGTATTGTAATCCTGGTAGGCGGTTCCGTATTCGCAATGTGGCTGGGTGAGAAGATCACCGACAAAGGTATCGGGAACGGTATTTCTATCCTTATTATGGTGGGAATCCTTTCAAGATTACCGGAAGCATTCGTACAGGAAATCGCAGTTCAGAATGGTAAAGGAGGTTTAGGTTCTATCATGATCATGGTTGAAGTTCTATTCTGGATGGTAGTAGTTCTTTTAGCTGTTGTATTATCGGTGGCTGTAAGAAAAATTCCTATTCAGTATGTAAGCAGAGCTCAGGCAAGAGGAGGTGTAAATAAAAATCTAATGCAGGGTGCAAGACAGTGGATTCCGTTGAAAGTAAACGCAGCTGGTGTAATGCCGATTATCTTTGCTCAGGCATTGATGTTCGTACCTGGCTTGCTTACAAAAGTAGACGAATCTAACACGTTCCTTGCAGGTTTTAAAAATGTATTCAGCTGGCAGTACAATGTTTTGTTTGCCTTATTGATTATTATCTTTTCATTCTTTTATACAGCAATCACTATTCCTGTAAACCAAATGGCCGATGACCTTAAGAGACAAGGTGGTTTGGTACCAAAGGTAAGACCAGGGAAAGAGACTGCTGATTATCTGGATGATATATTGTCAAAAATTACTTTGCCAGGTTCAATATTTTTAGCTATCTTTGCAGTCCTTCCGGCAATTGTGCATGGAAGCTTTGTTCAGACAGATGCTTTTGCCCTGTTTTTCGGTGGTACATCGCTGTTGATCATGGTGGGAGTAATATTAGATACTGTTCAACAGATCAATACTTATCTGCTAAATCATCATTATGATGGCTTGATGCAGTCAAAATTGTCAAGAACAACCGGATATTAATTTATGGCAAAACAAAAACATATTGAACAGGACGGCGTGATTACAGAAGCGCTTTCCAACGCACAGTTTCGTGTAGAACTGGAAAACGGGCATATGCTTATCGCTCATATTTCAGGGAAGATGAGAATGCATTATATTAAACTGTTACCTGGTGATAAGGTAAAACTTGAAATGTCTCCTTACGATCTTTCGAAAGGGAGAATTACATTTAGATACTAAAACAAACGCCAGACGGATGCAATACTCCGTTTGGCTATTGTTAAAGAATAGATATACAAGTGAAGTCGTTGATTTCGTTTGGTAATAAAGAAAAACAAAAATTTTCAAAATGAAAGTTAGAGCATCAATTAAAAAAAGAAGTGCTGATTGCAAAATAGTACGCAGAAAAGGTGTACTGTTTGTAATCAACAAGAAAAACCCAAAATTTAAACAAAGACAAGGTTAACATTAAATTATGGCGAGAATTTCCGGTATTGATTTACCAAAAAACAAAAGAGGAGTTATCGGTTTAACTTACATCTACGGAGTGGGAAGAAGTACATCTTCTGAAATCCTTAAGAACGCCGGTATCAGCGAAGACAAAAAAGTCAACGAATGGAATGACGATGAATTGGCTGCAATCAGAAATTATATCTCAGAAAACATCAAAGTGGAGGGAGAGCTAAGATCTGAAGTGCAATTGAACATTAAGCGATTAATGGACATAGGATGCCAACGAGGAATACGTCACAGACTTGGATTACCTTTAAGAGGCCAGAGAACGAAAAACAACTCTAGAACACGTAAAGGAAAGAGAAAAACTGTTGCTAACAAGAAAAAAGCTAGTAAATAATCGTTAGGAATTATGGCAAAACAAACTAAAGTAGTTAAAAAAAGAAAAGTAAAAGTTGAGGCTATTGGTGAAGCGCACATTCAGGCGTCTTTCAATAACATCATCATTTCTTTAACAAATAAAAACGGAGAGGTAATCTCTTGGGCTTCTGCCGGTAAAATGGGTTTCAGAGGTTCTAAAAAGAATACTCCTTTTGCTGCTCAGATGGCAGCTGAAAATTGCTCTGCTGTAGCTCACGAAGCTGGTTTAAGAAGAGTAAAGGTGTTTGTGAAAGGTCCGGGTGCAGGTAGAGAATCTGCTATCAGATCTATTCACAATTCAGGAATTGAAGTTTCAGAAATCGTTGATGTGACGCCTATGCCACACAACGGATGCAGACCACCAAAAAGAAGAAGAGTTTAATTTTTAGAATTTACCCATTATGGCAAGATATATTGGACCTAAAACTAAGATTGCTAGAAAGTTTGGTGCTGCAATCTACGGAGATGATAAAAACTTCGAGAAAAGAAAAAACCAACCGCCAGGACAACACGGTCCTAACAAAAGAAGAGGCGCAAAAAAATCTGAATATGCTGTTCAGTTAATGGAAAAGCAAAAAGCTAAATATACTTACGGTATTTTAGAAAGACAATTTGCTAACCTTTTCGAAAAAGCACACAGAAGTAAAGGTGTAACAGGTGAAGTTCTATTGCAACTTTGCGAATCAAGACTGGATAACGTTGTTTACAGATTAGGTTTTGCTAAAACAAGATCTGGTGCAAGACAATTGACTTCACACAGACACGTAACTGTGAATGGTGAAATCTTAAACATTCCATCTTATTTGGTAAAAGCTGGTGATGTAATCGCTATTAGAGAAAAATCTAAATCTCTTGAAGTTGTAGCTGACGCTTTGGCAGCTAAATCAAACTACGAGTGGTTACAATTCAACGATGAGAAGAAAGAAGGTACCTTCATCGCTGCTCCTGAAAGAATCCAGATTCCGGAAGACATCAAGGAACAGCTTATCGTCGAACTTTACTCTAAATAATTTTTTAATCAAATTTTTGCTCAACCCAACAATATGGCAATTTTACAATTCATAAAACCCGATAAAGTAATCCTACTAAACTCTGATGAATTTAAAGGTCAATTCGAATTTCGTCCTTTAGAACCAGGTTTCGGGCTTACAATCGGTAATGCTTTGAGAAGAGTGTTGCTTTCTTCTCTGGAAGGATACGCTATTTCATCTATCAAAATAGAAGGTGTAGAGCACGAATTTTCAACTATTCCGGGAGTAATCGAAGATGTTACCGAAATTATTCTTAACCTTAAGCAGGTAAGATTGAAAGCTTCAGCAGATGGCCAGGCTAATGAGCAGGTAGTTGCTAAAGTTTCGGGGCAAACGGTTATTACAGCAGGAGATTTAGGTAAATCAATGAGCGGTTTCGAGGTTTTAAACCCGGAATTGGTAATTTGTAACTTAAACGCTGATGTTTCTTTCGAAATTACTTTCAATGTTGATAAAGGTAGAGGTTATGTTCCTTCAGAGCAAAACAAATCAAACAATGCACCAATTGGTACTATTGCTATTGATTCTATCTTTACGCCAATCAAAAAAGTACAGTATAGTATTGAAAATTACCGTGTAGAGCAAAAAACAGACTACGAAAAACTTGTACTAGATATAGAAACTGATGGCTCTATCAGCCCTCAGAATGCTTTAACTGAAGCTTCTAAGATATTAATTTATCACTTCATGTTGTTCTCTGATGAGAGAATCACTCTGGAGACTGAAGCTGTAAAAGCATCTATTCAGTACGATGAAGAAACACTTCACACAAGACAGTTACTTAAGTCTAAATTAGCAGATATGGATCTTTCTGTAAGAGCCCTAAACTGTCTGAAAGCAGCTGAAGTAGAAACTCTTGGAGAATTGGTTTCTTACAGTAAGTCTGATTTGATGAAATTCAGAAATTTTGGTAAAAAATCTTTGACAGAACTAGAAGAATTGGTGCATTCAAAAGGTCTTAACTTCGGTTTTGACGTTGCAAAATATAAATTAGACGCTGATAATTAAATAATAATGAGACACGGTAAAAAATTCAATCACTTAGGAAGAACGTCTTCACACAGAAGCGCTTTACTTTCTAATATGGCTTGTTCTCTAATTGAGCATAAGAGAATCAACACTACTGTAGCTAAAGCGAAAGCTTTAAGAGTATATGTTGAGCCTCTATTAACAAAGGCAAAAGAAGATACTACACACAATAGAAGAATTGTTTTTTCATATCTTCAAAGTAAAGAGGCTGTTACTGAACTTTTCAGATCAGTAGCTCCTAAAATCGCAGAAAGAAACGGAGGTTACACAAGAATCATCAAAACTGGTTTCAGAAAAGGTGATGCTGCTGACATGGCTCTTATCGAGCTTGTTGATTTCAACGAACTTTACAATCCTAATGCTGAGGAGAAAAAGACAACAAGAAGAAGTAGAAGATCAAATACTGCAAAAGTAGCTGTTGAAGCTGCACCAGCAGTTGAAGAGAAAGTTGAAGAGCCTAAGGCTGAATCAGCAGATTCTACTGAAGAGAAAGCTGGAGAATAATATTCTTACAGATAAATAAAAAAAACCGTTCAGATTTCTGAGCGGTTTTTTTGTGTTTTACAATTTCGATTTTACAAGTTCAATAATGTTCTTCCCCTGGTGCAGAATCAGACTGTCGCCTTTTACAGTGGCTTTCATATCGCCTTTTTTGTAGGTGGTCACTTGTCCGTCTGATTTGATTTTATCTAATTTAAAAGTTTTGCCGTTACTGCTGATTTCTACATCACTTGTTCCAGGTTCATAATCGAAGATAACTTTTACCTGAGAACCGTCGGTGGCCTTGTACACATAATTTGTTCTGACCATTTTTTTTCCGTTGACATCAGTGTTATAAGAAATATTTTCGTCCACTTTTCCATTGTCTGCCAAAACAGTTCCGTCGCCATCGGTTTTTATCACATTTTTATTCCCTTCCTTACTACAGCTGGAAAGTGCTGCCGAGAAGAAAAGTAGGACTAAAGCTATATTTTTCATAGTTCATAATTTTGTTAAAAAATTTACATTAAATCTCTTTTTTGTGTTTAAAATTTAACTAAATTTAAGAAACAAAAACTAAACCATTCCACGGAAACTCAAAAACTTTAAAATTACCCAAAGGTGTAATTGATTCTGTTTCTAATTCTGTCGAATTTTGTCTTTAAATATTAGCAGCATGAGTATTTCCATAGCCATAGTAGAAGACGAAAAAAACTACAACAATGCGTTGAAGAAAGTTATCGATTACCAGGATGACATGAAGGTGGTTGCCCAGTTTTTCAATGGCAAAAATGCTTTGGAAGAACTTTCGTTTCACCGACCAGACGCTGTAATGAGTGATATTCAGCTTTAGGATATGCTCGGCATCGATGTCATTTCAAAAATCAAAAAAGATCTTCCGAAAACCCAATTCATTATGTGTACCAGTTTTGAAGATGACGAAAAAGTCTTCAACTCTCTTAAATCAGGAGCCACTTGCTATCTCATAAAAGGCGAAAGCATGGATAAGATTCTCAGTTCAATCCGTGATGTCTACAACGGCGGTGTCCCGATGAAGTTTCTCAATTGCCAGAAAAGTTTTAAATCATATTGGAAATAAACCAATGATCAAAACGATTGTGAAGAACTTAGTAACCGGAAATGACGATAGATATGGAATGTATCTGGTTTTAGTTTCAAATAATATTTTTCAATTACTCTTTTGTGTTAATTTGATAGTTCTTACATCCAGGAATTCTTTAAAATAAGTACAGCACAACTCTTTAACATGTATTCTGGAGCAAGAGAATATTAACTAAAATTTAACTCAAAAAACCACCACAAAATAACACTCCCGTAACTCAAAGATTTAAAATTTCAGTAAATTTGTCTGAACTATAAAAAATAATAAATAATTATGAGTTACATTTCTTACATAGACGCAAGGCAGATCTTAGATTCAAGAGGAAATCCAACAGTTGAAGTTGATGTATATACGGAAAGTGGGGCAATGGGCCGTGCTGCCGTTCCTTCCGGAGCATCTACAGGAGAACATGAAGCAGTGGAATTGCGTGACGGTGGTTCTGAATGGATGGGGAAAGGTGTTTCTAAGGCTGTAGAAAATGTAATGGACGTTATTTCTCCGGAATTAGTTGGGCTTCCTGTGTATGATCAGAATTTAATCGACAAGATTATGATTGAGTTAGACGGTACAAGCAATAAAGGAAGCTTAGGAGCAAATGCTATTCTCGGTGTTTCTTTGGCTGCTGCAAAAGCTGCTGCTGCTGAGTTAAAAATGCCGTTATACAAATATGTTGGTGGTGTAAATGCCAATACACTTCCTGTACCGATGATGAATGTAATCAACGGTGGTTCTCACTCAGATGCGCCGATTGCTTTCCAGGAATTTATGGTAATGCCGGTAAAAGCAGATTCTTTCTCTCACGCGTTGAGAAAAGGTACTGAAATTTTCCACAACCTGAAATCTATTCTTCACTCAAGAGGTCTTTCTACTGCGGTAGGTGACGAAGGTGGTTTTGCACCGACTTTTGCAGGAACTGAAGATGCTTTGGATACTCTGCTTCAGGCAATTGAAAAAGCTGGTTATAAGCCGGGTGACGATGTAATGATTGCATTGGATTGCGCAGCTTCAGAATTCTACAAAGACGGAGTTTACGATTACAGAAAATTCCAGACTGCTGATGCGCCTCAGTTCTCAAGCAGCGAGCAGGTTTCTTACTTAGCTGAATTGGCAAACAAATATCCGATTATCTCTATCGAAGACGGTATGCAGGAAAATGATTGGGAAGGCTGGAAAATGTTAACTGATAAAATCGGCGACAGAGTACAGTTGGTTGGTGATGATTTGTTCGTAACCAATGTTGAAAGACTGGCAAGAGGTGTGAAAGAAGGAATTGCAAATTCAATTTTGGTTAAAGTAAACCAGATCGGTTCTCTTTCTGAAACTATGGCTGCTGTACAAATGGCTCAGCACAACAAGTTTACATCAGTAATGTCTCACAGATCGGGTGAAACTGAAGATTCTACAATTGCTGATTTAGCGGTTGCAATGAATTGCGGTCAGATTAAAACAGGTTCAGCTTCAAGATCAGATAGAATGGCGAAATATAACCAATTACTAAGAATTGAGGAAGCTTTGGGCGATACAGCTTATTTCCCTGGATTAGACGCATTTAAGATTAACAGATAATAAAATCTAAAAAAAACAGCATACTATTTTTTGGTTGCTGTTTTTTTGTGTATTTTTAAGAAATTTAAAATAAAATATTATAATAATGTCAGACAACAAAGTTATATTGAATTACGACGGTAATTCGTATGAATTTCCTATCGTAGATAGTACAATCGGAGACAGAGGAATAGATATTTCAAAATTAAGAGACCAAACGGGTCTTATTACCTTAGATTTAGGATACAAAAATACAGGTGCTACATTAAGTGACATCACGTATCTTGACGGAGATCAGGGAGAGTTGTTCTACAGAGGATATCCTATCGAGCAAATCGCTGAGAAGTCAAACTTTACAGAAGTAATGTACCTGTTGTTACACGGTGAGTTGCCAACTGAAGAGCAGTTCAATACCTTCAACGGTAACATCAAAAAATATAACTTCGTAGCAGAGGAGATGAAAAAAATCATCGATGCTTTCCCTCGTTCTGCTCATCCAATGGGAGTTTTATCTACATTGACATCTGCTTTAACTGCGTTTAACCCTAAAGCGGTTAACGTACAGTCTAAAGAAGAGATGGATCTTGCTGCTGAATTGCTTATTGCTAAATTCGCTCACCTTTGTGCGTGGACTTACAGAAAAACTTTAGGTTTACCATTAAACCACGGAGATAATAGCTTAAACTATGTAGAGAATTTCTACAAAATGGCTTTCAGACTACCAAACGAGGAGTTTGAAATCAATCCTGTAGTAACTGAAGCTTTAGATAAATTATTAATCCTTCACGCTGACCACGAGCAAAACTGTTCTACATCTACTGTAAGAATGGTGGGTTCTGCTCACACAGGTCTTTTTGCATCAGTTTCTGCCGGTATTTCGGCACTTTGGGGTCCACTTCACGGTGGCGCAAACCAAGCCGTTATCGAAATGCTTGAATTGATCGAAAAAGATGGTGGAGACGTCAACAAATGGGTTGCTAAAGCGAAAGATAAAAACGACAGCTTCCGTTTGATGGGCTTTGGTCACAGAGTTTACAAAAACTTCGATCCAAGAGCAAAAATCATCAAAAAAGCTGCTGACGATTTGTTAGCCGCACTAGGAATTGAAGACAAAGCTTTGGATATTGCAATGCAGTTAGAAAAAGTAGCTCTTGAAGACGAATATTTCATCGAAAGAAAATTATATCCAAACGTAGATTTCTATTCGGGTATAATTTACAGAGCATTGGGAGTTCCTACAGAAATGTTTACCGTAATGTTTGCATTGGGAAGACTTCCAGGATGGATCGCTCAGTGGAAAGAAATGAGATTAAAAGGAGACCCAATCGGGAGACCAAGACAGGTTTACCAAGGAGCTCAAAAAAGAGATTACATCGATATTTCAAACAGATAATATTGTTTTATCAAATACATTTAAAATCCCAAAGTTTTTGCTTTGGGATTTTTTGATTTTAAATATTCAAATTCTACTGTACCAGTTCATTGAGTCTATTTGATGTGAAACCTTTTTTTTCCATTTTTTTTTAAAAAAAATAGATTAATAATCAAAATTGTAATATGAGGTATCTTTCAGAAAAAACTTCGGACAAATTAACTGCCCGAAGTAATTTTAAGATGAGCATAAAGAAGGATTTATTGTCCTGCTCAGGTTTTATTATTTAAGCTCTCTACGCTTTTGATCATCTGACTTTTAAATATAATTTAAATACTTTCGTCAGATAGAAAAGTAAAATGTCGTATAGAGATAACTGTACCTTTAAAATCAATTTTTAAATTTTTATTATAACCTTCGGGAAATGAATATATTATCATAAAATAGACATGCCTAAGATCTATTAATTTAGCGACTTTTTAAGGTTTCCAGAAGGTCCACTTAGTCCCATTGAAAACAATAAGACGGTGTTTATCTGAAGTAGAACCTTTTAGAAAAGCAATCATTCCTGGTGATGGATCTTTTATGGCTGTAAAGTCAGAAACAATAGGTAAAACCATAGCCTTATCTGGCGAATCTAAAACCAGAACTCCCTCTGTAGTAGTGCTGGAGTTGCCAATGATTGCCTTTGCATCAAGGTTATCTGTTAGGAGCGCCTGAGGTGTTTTTACTGTATTTGCTACAGATACGGAATATCCGGATTCTTTGCTAAGATCTGTCCAACCTGAGTTTTCGTTTTTAACTTTTACTTTGTACTGTCCGTTGGAAGAAACATCAAAAATCATTGTTCCACCCTTAGAACTGTTTGCTCCGGTGGGAACTGTTTCTACATATGGTAAAATGATTCCTTTATTATTATCAGTGCCAAATTCCAAGAGAACAGACGTATCGTTAGTTAGTCCGTTTACAGCGTTGTTGCCTCCGATTCTGATTTGAGAATAGGATACTGCAGCAAGACAAAGTGTTAATGTAATTAATATTTTTTTCATTTTAATAATTTTTATTTCGCCCTCCCAATAGATTTGTGGGAAGGCGAAGAATTAATTTATAATTAAGGACAGGTCTGTGTATTAAAGCATTTCCATCCTTCTCCCGCACCTGATCCCATGTATATTTTCAGACATCCTTTTCCGGAATCAGCATCAGTATCAAAAACCATCATACCTACTACAGGCATTGTGATAGTGGTTTCAGGGTTTGCGTTTCTTGTTATTACGAAACCTTTGGTTTTACTTTCCAGTGCAGTGTAAGCGGAATTTCTGAGCATGGGCCAGTTTCCGCTGTCAACACCAGCTCTTCCCATCACCGTTATACCGTGTTTTACTGGTGAAGATATAGTTGAAGTTCCTGGGTTTTCGTAGCAGAAGCAGCTGTTTACCGTTGCATTTTGCGAATCACCTGCAGATTGACCTGCTGTATTACTGTATCCTGCAGGCACTGGAGATAGTTGAGGGATACCATTTACATCCACACAAGTTCCGCCTGCACAAAGATTTTCGTCTACACCAGTACTCCCTCCGGCAGTTATACCTCCGGCAGTTACCAGATGAGTACTGTTAATTGCGGCACCTCCTTCCATCGCGTCAGAACAGCCGTCTCCGTCACTGTCTAGATCTAATCTGTTTGGAATGCCGTCTTTATCTGTATCACACTCAGGAAAAATAGAGATAAAATAGGTGCTGTAGTTTGTTACTTCCATATTATTGGTAGAAACAATAACTTCTTTGTTCATTATCTGGCTGTTAGCCGTTGCCATGAAAAGCGGTGCGTTTTCCGTTGAATTTACTGTATGTCTCACATAATAATACTGTCCAGTACTTCCACTTACCCAATTCCCCCCTGTTGGCTGTACAGTGAAGGGAGTAATACCGTTGATGGTTTGTCCTACAAATTCAAAACCTCTTTCCTGCAAACCTATATACTGCATACCATGATTAAACGTTACGAATTGTCCTACTGAACCTCTAAATTTAATATTCGTTTTATCTGTGAGGGCTGTTGTGTAAAAGGTATTAGCTGTTGGATGCACATTTCCGTGGGTAACTTCTACGATTACAGAGCCCGTAGGCAATCCGAAGAAGCTGCTGTAATCATGTGTTCCGCTTACATTTGTTGCTCCCAAGGTTGTAAATCCGAAATCAGAAGGTCTTATGGTTAAAAACTTGTTGCTGTTTGATGTTGAGCCTGGTACCGAAGAATCTACACTTGTAAAGTTATTTGGCGCAAAGGTGGCAACCAAATCCACAGTGCATTCGTCTGTATCTAAAATACCGTCATTATCATCATCGGCGTCGCATAGATCGCCTATACCGTCACCGTCAGTATCTGTTAAACCACAATTGTTGAGTGGCTGTCCGCATTGCATACTGTTTAAGATTACAGTTGCATATCTGGTCACACAGTCTGACCAGGTAATTCGACAGGTATACGAACCATTGTAAGCGTTGGTATAGTTTGCAATCGAATAAAATCGGCTGTTTGAAACTACTGTCCCTGCACTGTTAGTCCATCTGTATATTGCTCCTGCATAGTAAGGCATCGAAAGTTCATATGGCGCATTATTACAAGGCTGAGCATTAGTAACTGTACTGAGGGCACCCATAGTCTTAATCTGAATGCTTGTGCTGTAGCTTCCACCACAACCGTCAGAAAGAAGAAAATCATAAATGGTATTGGCGGTAAGGCCGGATATTTCATTGAATGACGGCGCATTGGAAATGGTTGTCCAAGCAGTGCCGCCTTGTGGTCTGTATTGTAAGGTATAAGGTGCAACACCACTAAGATCAATGTATGCAGTACCCGTAGCCAAAGGGTTACTATTGACGTCTTCGCAAATCACTCCTACCGAGGCAGAAATCATTGGTCCTGTGGTTTGGTTGGTAATAGTGACTGTATTTCCTGCAACATAATACACGTTACCATTACATGAGCTCACGCGAAGCCTTGTACTGTAAGTTCCTGCAGGAATATTGTTAAAAATACCGGTAGCATTTGTATCGATTACCGTCCCGGAAGCATTTAAAAGCTGTACAGAATTTGAATATGCTCCCGTGTAAATTTTATTAGAATTTATCGTTCCACCCTGTGTACAGAAAGACTTAGCTGTAGAACTGAGGCTTTGCGTCAGTAAGTGTCCACCAGAGGAAGGAATATTGACATTTGCAGTGTTCGTAACTCCGCATGATGTATAGGATATAGTATAGTTACCCGGTGACATATTTGTCCACCCCCAATACAGGTTATCTATCATATTTGCATTCACCCCCACATTTGAAGGTCCTGCTGTAATGGTTACAACAGCATTAGCTCTGTCCGGAAGATATCCTTCAATTTTCACCAGGAGCTGAGTTGTTCCTGTTTGTGTAAGCGGTCCGATAGAGCCGCAGTGATATTTTCTGAAATCATGTACACTTAGTACCGCTGTGCCAGCCGATGAAGGGTTTGTAACATATTCTGTAAAACTTTCTCCGCACTGATCTGTATATGTAACTGAATAGTTACCTAAAGGTAAACCAGGAGTTGACCAGGAAGACCATTCTGCAACAGAAGAATTAATGTAAACTTCTGTGTCTGAGGGCTGGCTTCTTACTGATACCGTGATGGGATATCTCCAATAAGAAATATTAGTATCTGCAGAAATTATCATTGTTGATGAAGCTCCGCATCCAGCATTGGATGCCACAGCCTTAATTTTATCAAATTCGGGATAATCTCCTCCATTGAGATTATGTGTATAAGTGCTTACCAAACCACATGAATTTGTGGCCTCCACATAGTAGACATGGGTTGGACTTTCAGTATATACAAAGGGAGCGCCAGTATACGTTCCGTTAAACAGAACTGCACCTGAGGCATTGTCAGCTTTAATCAAAAGTTTTACTCCTCCCGAGGATGTGATGTTTCCGTCCGTAAGAGTCGTTGAGCTGGCGCCTGTTGTATTGGCATACCAGAAGTAGCCCTCCGCAGTATTGGTTCCACAAATTTTCTTAGGTCTCCAGTTAAAACTGTAAGCGGGAAGATTTGGCGAAATAGTACGAGTAAACGTAGAGTAATTGTTACATGCGTCTTTTATACGTATCTGGTAAGTTCCAAACTCCGTAACATCTTTCGCATTGCTGGCTGAATATGAACTTAATGCATCAGCATAATTTGCTTCATTATTTAAAACAACTGAATATTGGTAGGGCGCATTACCTCCTGTAACGTTGCTGATTGTAAACCTTCCTCCAGTACTAAAGCTAGTGCAGACATTTGAAATGTTGATGTCAGCATTTGATATAGGATTATAATTCTGTGCTATGGTTACGCCTGAGTTGGCAGAATAAACTACAGAATTATTCTCAGAGCAGACTATCTTTATTTCATAGTCAGATCCTGCCTGTAAATTTGTAAAAGTATAAGGGCTCGTAGGAGCCACTACCGACTGAAGTATTGAACCTCCCTTTATTAGCTGTATTGCAGCGTTTGTACTATTGGTAAATGTAGCCGTAATGGATCCGTTTCCATTACATGTATTGGCGGTAGTCACCGTGCTTAAATTTCCGTTTCCAGCTGTATCGCATTGCGCATTCGCATATTCCGAGAATAGCAGGAAGAGACAGGCTGCAAACCAAATTATTGATTTCCTCATTGTGTATTTGTATTTTTTATTTTAGTATTTTTTTAATCATTTGTAATCATTTTCAAATATGTAATGCCTTCACTTTCATCATTATGAGCAGAATTAAGATTGTTCCCCACCTCTGTTAAAAAAACCAAATGAATAGTTTAAATTGTGAGAAATTTAGACCTCGCAAACCTTTTAATACAATTCTCCGATACCTGTCTTTAGTTAAAAGTGCAGCAGGATCAATTCTTGTATCGCAGTATGTGTAGTTTAACCAGGTTCAAAAGATGTCACTATCACAAATTTCCTGTAGCAAAACTATAAAAGTGATAAGATTTTTATTTGATTAAGGAGATGTGTGTGCAGTCATACATATTTTCCAAAAAAAGGAGGTGGCCGCGTATAAAATGTATTGAAGTTTACCTGGTATTTTTCGCCATCAATAGATTTATATTTATTTTTTTCTTTGAAGATGGAGTATATATAAATAGAAATTTTATCAAGAGGTTCCAGTGCCAATCTAACCTGTTGCGCTACTGAAATTGCGTTTTTGAAAATTGGGGAAGAGTATAGAAATGTAGATGGAGAACTTTTGTATTTATCCTTAAAAGAATTTTTTACTTTTAGATTTTGACTACCGTTAATTTTTATCTTTTCTACAGTAAATTTCTGCCTTTTCCTGGTGGTAGGAGTCTTATCAATGCGTGTTTTCGAAAAATAAGTCTTTTCAGTAACTGGAACCGTATAATCGACTAATGTAACAGCCCCCTGCAAAGTAATGATGCCTTTACTTGACGAAGAAGTCTGTAAAGAATCACTTGCAGCAATATTTTTTGAGGTGTAAGAAGAAAATTCAGCTGATAATACCGTAGGCGAACAGATACACACAAATAAAACAACATAAAACCAGGTCTTATGTAGCAGATCGTCACTAACATCGAAGAATAGGATGTCTGAACTAACTTTTCGCATCAATTGTGTTCGTAATTAATATTTTATAGTACCAGTGGTATATTCCTGGTTTTTAATATTAATTTTTGATTGTGTTTGGGTGCAAAAATATCTTTTTTTGTTTGATAAAACAAACTTATTATGCAGAGATCTGCGATTTCCGGATTTTAATGTTTTAATGTTTTTGTTTTTGAATGAAGATATCACTCTTTACTGTGCATCACATTAAAGCAATATAGTATCTGAGATCATCGCTACACTGAACTGCTGAAAGGATAAACACATATAAAGAGAATACTGTTCTACTTGACTAATCTGCTGATATCAAAAAAAATACAAAGAAGCACATCCTTGTGATTTAACAGATTTTTGAAAATGCTTTAAATTCCAGAATAATATTGTGATAAAAAAGACTGGTAAATCATTTTGTAATCAACTTTTACGTAAAACAGATTCGTTGTTTTCAAAAAAAAAACTTCGGCTGATGATCCAGCCGAAGACACCTAAGATGAAAACTTAGGCAGATATTAAATAATTAGTTATAGCCGTAGTTTAATGTAAGATCGCTGCGCTTCTCTGCCTTTGTTTTATAAAAACACAATTTATAAACACGTCTATCGAATAAGTATCAGAAATGTTATGAAAAAAGTGGCTATAACTTTGAAATTATTCTCTTGATTATTTTATCCGTTTAAAAAACCTTCGGCGGTTGAATATTGTATTACACTCCAAAAGCGCATATGCCGAAGGTTAACTGAATTGGTTATTTGTTTATGGTTTCCAAAAACTCCATTGTACCCCGTTGAAAACAATTAGGCGGTGCTTATCTGAAGTGGTACCTTTTAGAAAAGCAATCATTCCTGGGGAAGGATCTTTTATGGCTGTGTAGTCAGACACAATTGGTAAAATCATTGCCTTATCTGGCGAATCTAAAACCAAAACCCCTTCTGTGGTTGTACTGGAATTACCGATTATTGCCTTCGCTTCTGGATTATCTGTCAATAATGCTTGCGGTGTTTTTACAATATTGGCAACAGCGGTAGAATATCCGGATTGTCCGCTTAGATCTGTCCATCCGGAATTTTCGTTTTTGACCTTTACTTTGTATTGTCCATTTGCAGAAACATCAAAAATCATTGTTCCGCCTTTAGAGTTGTTTGCTCCCGTAGGAACTGTTTCTACATAAGGTAAAATTATTCCCTTGTTGTTGTCTGTGCCGAATTCCAGAAGAACAGATGTGTCATTCGTTAGTCCGGTAATAGAGTTAGTGCCTCCGATTCTGATTTGAGAATAAGTTATAAGAGAAGCACCCAGTGTTATTGTAATTAATATTTTTTTCATTGTAGTAATTCATTTTTCACTTTCTCCTTCATATAGAAGAGGGAATAGTGAAGGTTTAGTTTAAAATTAAGGACAAGTTTGGGTGTTGAAACATTTCCATCCTTCTCCGGCTCCTGATCCCATGTAGATCTTCAGACATCCTTTACCTGCATCGGCATCAATATCAAAAACCATCATACCAACTTCAGGTTGTGTGATAGAGGTTTCAGGGTTTGCATTTCTTGTAATCACAAAACCTTTCGTTTTACTTTCTAATGCGGTGTAGGCAGAATTTCTAAGCATCGGCCAGTTTCCGTTTTCTGCTCCTGCTCTTCCAAGTACCGTGATACCATGTTTCACAGGCGAAGATGTTGTTGAAGTTCCTGGGTTTTCGTAGCAGAAGCAGTTGTTAACAGTCACCACCAAAGGCTTTATTGAGCTACACGCTCCGCTTTCTCCTTTAATATAATAAGTGCCCGAAACAGAAACTGCATTTGGATTTGCCAAAGGCATTGTCGCAGCTACGTCTGTATAATAAGTAAATGTAAGTCCCGTTTGGCTTCCTACAGTTATGCTTGAAGTTGTCAAATCAATAGTAGCGGGACTACAAACGGCAGCTGGGTTAGTAATTACTAAATTTGCAACAGTAGATGGGGCATTAATAGTAACAGATGCAGATGCAGCAGAAGTACATCCTACATTATTCTTTAAATGAAATGTATGTATTCCTTGAGGCAGATTTATAAGCATATATGTTATACCACTCGCCGTAATCTCAGAATTATTAAAACTGTCAACTAATGTCCATGTTCCTGATGGTAGATTTATGACTTCAACACTATTTGCTCCTGAACAAGAAGTTTGAACAACAGTTCCAATTTGGGGGGTTGGTAAGTCATTTATTATGGTGATTGACTGATTAAATGTTCTCCCACACTCGTCTGTCGCCTGAATTTGATAGGTTGTACCCACAGTAAGCCCTGTAAATAAACCTGTTGATTGAGTTGGACGAACCACGGTTGTTCCTGCAGCATTGTAAAGCGTGTAAGTGTAAGGAGCTTGACCACCTGCTGCAATTCCGTTTACAGAACCGTTGCAAGAAGCAAGACTGCTCAAAGTAAGTGTAGTGACAGGTGCAACTACGATGGTCTCTTCGTAAATATAATTGGTTCCGGCAAGTCTTGGGATTCCATTTAAACCACCAATTCCGGGATAATCTGCTTTGTTGTTTCCGCTTACACCACCAAACCGCACTTTATAAGTTCCCGGTTCTACATTTGTGAAAATTTGTGGGAGGATAGCAGAGCCATTCAATGTTGCTATGAAAGTTTCAGTGGCATCGCTGTTTATTTTATAAAGGGCTCTTCTTACGTTGTTGTTTGGCGCAATAGTATAAGTTAAATCCACATTTCCGTTGGTGTAATTACAGTTGCTGATTTTATAGCTTGTACTGCTGTTTATGATACAACTTGAGGTATTGCTTATCGTTGTAGAAAAGGTATTTGTTCTTCCACAAGCATCGGTGTAAGTGATGTTGTATGTTCCCGGTGCAAATTGTTTTGCTCTGGTTGCGGCGTTATCACTTAAAGGATTTCCAATGTTGATATTGGTTCCCAATTGGTAAGTTCCGTTTGAACTTTGAGCATCAAAACTATAAACCTGAGGATATGTGAGAGGAACATTTACAATAGTATCTCCCAAAGTAGAAGTCCAGGTAGATGGTCCGCTATTGATTGTGAATGTTATCGGGAAAGACTTTGTAAGAGCATTGCTTAAATTGACATGTAATGAGCCTGCATCATCAATGAATGGTGCAAAAGGAGCAGATCCTGCGCAACCTGTGAAACCTGCAGTAGCAACTGCTGGAGAAGAAACCATTAATGTTTCAGTTTGTGTTAAACCACAAGCATCTGTGTAAGTAATGGTGTAAGTGACATCATATTTTAATCCACTAAAAATAGAAATAGGATCTTGCCAGTTACTTCCTAAAGGATAGGTAAAAGTTAAAATATTTCCGTTAATATCCAAAGCAGCTCCCGGATTTCCGTTTTCTGAAATTGAAACAGAAACCGGCTCAGTACCATATCGAAGATATCTGCTAATGTTATAACCCTGCAAACATGGATTTACTGTAGATTGAACAGTTCCTTGCGCTCCTGTTCCTGTTACTTGAAAATTCGGTGGATATGAAATATTTCTATGTTGCACAGGTCTACCACAAAAATCACTACTCACATTTGCAGTTATAGCTCCGCTGTTAAAAAAAGCAACAGGCACTTCCGAAATAAAATCGCTGAAATTAGTACTGGTATTAAATGTTCTTGGGATAGTAACAGTGCTTGGAGTTGGTGTAAATGTTCCGCCAATTCCGTTGGTAAAATTTAAGGATAAAGTTTGCCCGTTTGCAGCTCTGTCCACTCGTGTTTTGATAAGGAAGGTATCTCCGCAGGTTCCGCCCGGAGAAGTGGTTCTCCGGATAATATCTACCGTACTTATAGA
Source organism: Chryseobacterium foetidum (assembly GCF_025457425.1). Classification (NCBI taxonomy): domain Bacteria; kingdom Pseudomonadati; phylum Bacteroidota; class Flavobacteriia; order Flavobacteriales; family Weeksellaceae; genus Chryseobacterium; species Chryseobacterium foetidum. The sequence goes on along the minus strand of NZ_JAMXIA010000001.1, from coordinate 1,657,134 downwards.
AAATTCCGGATTTGCAGGTTGTCCGATGGTTACTGCTTTGTCGGCACTTGTATTTCCGCAAGCATCCACAATGTCTATTACGTAATTTCCTGCCGGTAAATTGGTAATGTCAAAGTTGGTAGCATTCCCCGGAATCGTAAAAGGTGTAGGATAGCTCGGATGAATTCCGCCTCCTATTGCAGTTAAAATTCTTACAGAATATGGTCTGTTTGCAGTAGGTTGTACATTTGACGAACTTGTAATACCTGTTAATTGCAAGTAGCCATTGTTGCTGCCATTACAAGCTGAATTCCATGGTAGTACCGTGAAACCATCATCAGGACGTATGCCGTTATTAGTGCATTGTGCAAATCCCATGCTGTGCGTCAAGACAAAAAGTGCAAGGGAAAAGCAGCATTTTGCGAGATTTTCAATTGTTTTGTTTTTCTTCATCGTATATAATTATTGCTATTCTTAGATGCTGTACCGGCTTGTAATTTCCAGCCTGCCCAGCCCTTTTTATTAATTTAAAACCAGCCCTTTCCTTACCCTCTTCATCTGAAGAAGGCCAAAAGCCGGAAAGCCGTTTTTTATGCTTTCTTTTTTATAAAATTTCGGTTTCTTATTCTGCACTCTTCCTTTAGAGAAGAATGAGAATCTAAAAGTAGAATCGGAGGTAAGAAACTTATGCAGTAGAACCTAACTGTGAGAAGTTTACCTCTCTGCACTCACCTCTCTAACCCATTGTCTGAGCCTGTCGAAGGACTCAAACCCTCTTACTCAACCCCGGTGGAGGTCGCACACAGAAAATATGTGCAAAAGGTGCCAGCTCAGGATCTATAGGAAGCTCAAAACCGGCTTTTCTTTCTGTTAAAAAAGTATAGATAAATGAAAAGTTTGTGTTTACACTGGTTAAAAGCACATTTGAAGAGTTGTCCTGTAATACCAGGCTTTCAGTTTGTGCTTTTTCAGAAAATGAAACTCCCGAAGACCTTGAGGGAACAAGTACTTTTTCATCGCCTTTTGCAATGGTGTCGTTTTGCCTTTTAGGAGTTTCTGTTTGGTTTGTAGACCTCGTTTTTTTTGATAGCGCTAGAGATTCTTTTTTCTGCTCTTTTTTGTACGAAGAAGTTAGGGACGATGTTTTTTTTGACTTCCAAATATAAGCACCACCTTGTAGGAAGATTTTTCCTGTAATGCCGGAAGTTGTTATAGTTATAGAATCGGTTTTTACGAGATTTTTTTCTTTTGCAGGTGTATTGGCAAAATGCAAGGTACAGAGATGAACCAGTAAGCCCAAACAGAAAAAAACTCTGTTTGTAGCCGGAAAAAGCTGACGAAATAATTTTCGCTGTATGGTTTTAGTCATCATTTGGTTTTAAGATAAAAATACTCGCATAAAAAAAACTCTATTTTGAAGAGCTGTTTTTATTCTTGATTTGAGTGTGTGTTTTCTGTTACAAATGTTGTCTTTTTTTTAAAGAGAATTTAGAAGACAACCAATCAAATTTTCAATTGATTTTATCTTTAATGTAACTTGTTGATTTATAGTGTTCGTAAGGGGTTTTAGTCTTGGTCTTAGTTTTTACTTAAATACATAATTTATGTTTTGGCTGCTACTTATTTGTTTTGATTACATTTTTTTTATGGTTTGGGTAATGTGAAAACATATTTTATATCTTTGCAGCCAGAATTATTTTAAATATTTGCAAAAGTATTTTGTCTAAATATTGTATATTCTGATAAAATTTGTAGTAGCTAACGCTTATACTCTCCATCAGGAATCTGGTACATTCTTTAAAAAATAAGGGGGGAGAAGAGTAAACGGATCACTTTTTTTGCTTGAACCACTCTTGATGCTTCCTTATGGTTTACCAGAACCTCCTGATGCAAGAAAAGAATTAGGTTCACGTTTTGTTTTGTAAGCACTGATGATATATGGAAAGAAGTAAGGAACTTCAGAAAAAAGAAAATGAATTTAGTAAGAGGTTTTTCTACTCAATATTAGGAGTGTTGTTTTTAAACATGTTGTTATCTGTATGGTCTAATTATGTAGGATACACATTGTATGTAGTTCCTACTTATCTTTTTGTAATACTGTGCATTTTGGCTATATATACAGGTTTATTATTATACAAAGTGAAATACAATTTTAGGGCTGTATTTATTATTGTACTCTGTGTATTCTTTATTTTGTTTACATATCTCAGCTTGATACTCAGTAATATTTCGGAAGTTATTTTCCTTTATTATTTTCCTGTTGTTGCTCTATTTTTAATGCTTACTGATTTCAAAAAGACATTACTGTTCACTCTTGCTATAATGGTGCTTTGTTACGTATTACCAAAAATATCCCTAAGCTTAGGGATTTCTTTGGATAAAAGTGTGTTTGAAGGAAATCATCAAGCTTTGAAGTTTAAAGAATATGAGGTAGTAACCATATCTACATTTTATACTTTTTTTATTCTTTACTATATGGTGAAGTTTATAGAAATTAAAAATAAAACTTCAACAGAAGGTGAAACTGATCCATCTGTCGAAATTCCTGCATTTAGTCTCAATGTTGCAGATGCATCGCCACTTCGTGAGGAGGACAGTAGAGTGGAAAGACTTCAGCATCTTTATAACAGAATTATTATCTTGTTTGAAGAAGAAAAACCATTTCAATACCCAGAGTTTAATATCAGAACTCTTGCAGACAAAGTGAATTCCAATACATCATACGTCTCTGCAGCACTCAATAAAATGGGGAATAAAAAATTTAATCAACTGGTAAACGAGTATAGAATCGAGCAGGTAAAGATATTGATGAAAGAAAATGTACATTACAAATTTACACTGGAGCACATTTATACCAATGCCGGATTTTCCTCTCAGTCTACCTTCAACAGAATATTTAAGGAACATACAGGGCTTACACCCACTGAGTATATTGAACGATTATAGCTTTTAAAAACGACTACATATAGATAGCGACTGCTTGTGATACTGTCTAGGGATGATTAATGTTTTTAACATTTACATGGTTGGCGTAGAATTGTACTGCAGGAGCGTCAGCAGACCTAATAAATAAGTATGTTCAAAATTTAACAAAGATATTACGCTTGAAATTCTTGGGTACAAGATAATTTTCATCTGATAAATATCGATTTGCAAGATGTTTTTATTGGAATATACAAATTCTGCAAAATTCATTTGGCACATCAGTGTACTGTATCAATAAAATCCTTTCCACATCACAGCCGTTTGATTATATTTGTGGCAAACGCTATGCGGAAAATGCTTTATTTAAAAGCATTCATACCATAAGTATTATTTATGAAACTAAACATCAAAAACGAAACAGGAAGGCTCAGGTCTGTAGTATTGGGACAGCCCAAATCGATGGGAGCAGTTCCTACTTTAGAAGAAAGCTACGATGCCAAATCTTACCACACGATAGAGCACGACATTTACCCAACTGAAGAAGATATCATCAGCGAAATGAACGCTTTTGAAGAGGTTCTGAAAAAATACGGTGTACAGGTTTTCCGTCCTGATATTATTGAAGATTACAATCAGGTGTTTGCCAGAGATGTTGCTTTTGTAATTGATGATAAAATGATCATTTCCAACGTCATTGCCGACAGAGCAGACGAACAGGAAGCTTACAAAACCGTTTTCGAAGAAGTAGCCTGGAGAAAAATCATCAACCTTCCCGAAACGGCTCACATCGAAGGTGGCGACGTGATCGTCTGGAACGACTTCCTCTTCATCGGAACATGTTTCAGTGAAGATTACAGAAGTTATAAAACGGCGAGAACCAACGAGTACGCTATTGAGATTCTGAAAGAATATTTTCCGAAAAAAAGAATCATCGATCTTGAACTGAAGAAAAACGATAGAGAGCCATACAAAGGTATTTTACATTTAGACTGTACCTTTAATCCGATCGGAAAAGACAAATGTATTATTTACAAAAACGGATTTGTAGATGAAAGCGATTATAATTTAATCATCGATATTTTCGGGGAAGAAAACTGTTTCCATGTTACCGATGAGGAAATGTTTGAAATGGTACCCAATGTATTCTCAATTTCTCCCGAAGTTGTGGTTTCAGATAAAGCTTTTACAAGAATGAACAATCATTTGAGAGATGTTTGGGGAATGACCGTGGAAGAAATTCCGTACAGGGAAATTTCGAAAATGGGAGGGCTTTTACGATGCTCCACGATGCCGTTGGTTAGAGATTAATTTTTAGATTGGAGTAAATTAAATCTGAAACATAGAACCTTAAATCTTGAATTTTAAATTTTAAACAATGCAGACAACAGATACAGTATTAATGATAGAGCCGATTGCATTCGGTTACAACGCAGAAACGGCAGAAAACAACTACTTTCAGGTAGAGCAGAAAGGTGCAGATATTCAGTCTAAAGCTTTGGCAGAATTCAAAATTTTTGTTGAAAAACTGAAAAGCAAAGGCATCAATGTTATATCCATTAAAGATACCTTGGACCCACACACGCCGGATTCTATTTTCCCCAACAATTGGGTAAGCTTTCATAAAGACGGAAAAGTGGTTTTATATCCAATGTTCGCTGCGAACAGAAGAGTGGAACGTCGTGAAGATATCATCGAAAGCATCAAAAATCAAGGTTTTGAAGTCACAGAAATTGATGATTGGTCTTTGCCGGAATTTCAGGGACATTACCTGGAGGGTACGGGAAGTATGATTTTCGATCACGATAAAAAGATCGCGTACGGCTCGGTTTCTTTAAGATTAGATGAAAATTTATTCAGAGAATTCTGCGCTAAATATAATTTTACGCCTGTCGTTTTTCATTCTTTTCAAACAGTGGGCGAAGAGAGACTTCCGATATATCACACCAACGTCATGATGTGTGTGGCAGATCAGTTTGTGGTGATTTGCCTCGACTGTATCGATGATGAAGCTGAAAGAAATAAAGTGGCTGAAACCATTAAAAATTCAGGAAAAGAAATCATTGAAATATCTGAAGCGCAGATGCAGCAGTTCGCAGGAAATATGCTTCAGGTTCAGAATGTAGATGGTGAAAAGTTTCTGGTGATGAGCCAAACCGCTTATCAGTCATTAAATGCTGAACAGGTTTCAAATATTGAAAAATATTGTGAGATTATCTATTCAGATTTAAATACTATTGAAGTGAACGGTGGCGGAAGCGCAAGATGTATGCTTGCTGAGGTTTTCCTTCCGAAAAAATAATAAGTTTTCATTTTAACAAAATATAACTTCTGATTTTAAGTCAGAAGTTTTTCTATGCTGAAAACTTAAGTATATCTAAGATTTTTTGGGAAGACATCACACCGCTGCACCGCTGGGCAAAGTCTCCCGACTATGAGCAACTTAGAATCAAAACCTAACGCCACCGCACAAATCCCATTCATGCGGCTTTTTCTTTTTCAAGACATTCATTTCTCAAAATGAGACCTACCCAAAAACTTTAATTAAATTTGTCTTTAAGAAATTATTCCAATGCAAAAACACATTCTCAGTTCCTACTTTATGAGCAGAAGATTTTAGTTTTAAATTTAAAATAAAAATTAAAAAATGGCCTTTCAGACAACTGTAGGCCTTATAACACTGTCCCGATCCTGTTGTATAACGGGGTCGGGTCGGTTTCATAACGGGATGCAGGGGATTGCCAAGGGTGGATACCCCCGTTCCGAAGGGGGGTAGGGCAGTTAATCAAGGGGCTGAATACTGTTATTAAGGGGCTAGAAATACTTATATGACATATTCGGTGTAGTTGTAAAGGAGGTTGTAGCTTTTTATTATTCCTAATTAATGGTTCAAAAATCTTCCAGAACTTTATTATTCATAATAAATATTTGAGTCAGGCATATCTTTTACAGATTTTTTGCTTTCTACAACATGACGCATATAATTATAAGCTTTATTAAAGGATTTGCGACCCGGACAAAAAAGGCTTTCACTGGGACTTGTTATGCAGGTGAAATGCTTGCCATTAATTGTTATTTTGAGATACATTTGGGGCTTAGTGCCATCTGAGCAATCTATAGTATCTTTCATATTCAGCTCTTTCAAATGTTTAATAATACACACCTTTTCATCAGCTGTTAAAGAAATCTTGATTTCTTTAGTTTTCCCCCAATATCTTCTTGTATAAACTCCCGACTCAGAGTCAAAGCTGTTTTGTAAACCGGAATAACCAAAGGTATCAACTTTATCTATCGTGTTTTTACTGCACGACAAAAGCGAAACTGAGAAAAGTAGCAAATATATAATTCTAACCATAATTAAGTTTTGGTATGTTTCAATTTGAGGCTGTGCAAATTTTTACGTTAACTGCTGTGGAATAGTATTTTCTAAAATTACATTAATTTATCATAAAAACCGCTGCTCAAAGTCTCCCGACTTTGAGCAGCTTAGCATCAAAACCCACCTTTTTCTACCCGAATCTCTTCGTGCGGCTTTTTCTTTAAAGCATTAATTTCTCAAAATGAGACCTACCCAAAAAACTTTAATTAAATTTGTCTTCAAGAAATTATTCCAATGCAAAAACACATCCTTTTTTTAGCGGTTCTATTAGGGTTTTCTATCAATGCTCAGCAAAAAACGTTTTGTAACCCGATCAATATTGATTATGGTTACACGCCTTTTGAAGTTTTTTCAAAACAGGGAAAACACCGCGCCACGGCCGATCCGGTGATCGTTAATTTTCAGAAAAAACTGTTTCTTTTTTCTACAAATCAGGAAGGCTATTGGCACAGCGACAATATGCTCGACTGGAAATTCGTGAAAAGAAAATTCCTCAGAGACAACAAATACACGCACGATCTGAATGCTCCAGCAGTCTGGGCAATGAAAGATACTTTATACGTTTACGGCTCAACATGGGAATCTGATTTCCCGATTTGGAAATCTACCAATCCAACCGTAGACGACTGGAAAATTGCTGTCGATACTTTGAAAGTTGGTGCGTGGGATCCTGCTTTCCATTATGATGAAGATAAAAACAAACTCTATCTCTATTGGGGCTCAAGCAACGAATGGCCACTTTTGGGAACAGAAGTAAAAGTAAAAAATCTGCAGTCTGAAGGTTTTGTAAAACCTATTTTAAGACTCAAGCCTGAAGATCACGGTTGGGAAAGATTCGGGGAATACAATGATAATGTTTTCCTGCAGCCTTTTGTGGAAGGGGCTTGGGTGACGAAGTATAAAGACAAATATTACATGCAGTACGGAGCTCCGGCAACAGAATTCAGCGGATATTCTGACGGAGTTTATGTTTCTAAAGACCCATTGCAGGGGTATGAATACCAACAGCACAATCCGTTTTCTTACAAGCCTGGCGGTTTTGCGAGAGGAGCGGGGCACGGTGCGACGTTTGAGGATAACTTTAAAAACTGGTGGCACATTTCAACGATTTTTATTTCCACTAAAAACAATTTTGAAAGACGTCTGGGAATCTGGCCTGCAGGTTTTGACAAAGATGATGTGATGTACACGAATACCGCTTACGGTGACTACCCGACTTTACTTCCGCAATTCGCACAGGGAAAAGATTTTTCAAAAGGACTGTTCACGAATTGGATGTTGCTGAATTACAATAAACCTGTTCAGGTTTCTTCAACTTTAGGTGGCTACCATTCAAATTTTGCGGTAGATGAAGACATTAAAACCTATTGGAGTGCCAAAACAGGAAATTCCGGAGAATGGTTTCAGACGGATTTAGGTGAAGTTTCAACGGTCAATGCAATTCAGGTCAATTATGCGGATCAGGATGTGGAGTTCATGGGAAAGACCGAAGGCAAAATGCATCAGTATAAAATCTACGGTTCCAATGACGGTAAAAAATGGAAAGTGATTGTCGATAAAAGCAAAAATACCAAAGACGTTCCTCACGATTATATCGAACTGGAAAAACCGGCGTCAGCAAGATTTTTAAAAATGGAAAACCTGAAAATGCCGACAGGAAAATTTGCCTTAAGCGGTTTCAGAGTATTCGGGAAAGGTGCGGGAGTAAAGCCTGCGAAAGTTCAGAATTTTGTTCCGTTAAGAGCTGATCCGAAAAAGTATGGCGAAAGAAGAAGCATCTGGATGAAATGGCAACAGAATTCAGACGCCGATGGTTACGTGATTTATTGGGGGAAATCTCCAGATAAACTCTATGGAAGCATTATGGTGTATGGCAAAAACGAATATTTCTTCACCGGAGCCGACAGGGTAGATTCTTATTATTTCCAGATTGAAGCGTTCAATGCAAATGGTATTTCGGAAAGAACGGAGGTGGTGAAGTCTGAATGATTTTTTACTTGTCAACACCAAATTTGTCATTCCGTAGGAACCTAAACAGAGAATTTTACATTGCTGAGATTCCTGCGGAATGAGAAAATGAGGACTTAATAGGAGCGCTTTGAAATATTTCAGGGCGTTTTTTTTACATAAAAAGCCTGCCTTTTACGGCAAGCTTGTAACAATAATAATTGAAATATGAAGTAATGAAATTTTATCTTGTTCTGCTTTTGATGGCATCAGACGCACCTTCGATGTCTCTTACTTTCTTTACCTTCTGGTTTCCGAAATTATAAGTGATGCTCAGCGTTCCTCCTCTTCTGAACTGGTCGTTTTTCACATAGTTGTAATTTCCGTTCGCCTGATAGTCTTCAATTTCAACAACATTGGTTCTGAGAACATCGGTTACGTTTAAAGCAAAAGTCCAGTCATTCCAGTTTTTCTTAAGGCTCAGGTCCAAACTCATCAGGTCTTTCAGCATTCCGAGCTCAATTTGCTGTTTGTCTACGTAGAAATAATTTATACCCAGAAACCATGTTTTCTTTTTGTCTAATGCCAGTGTGTTGTTGGTCTGGATGATTAGGCTTGACGATTTGTTTTTATTAATGTACGTGTCAAAAACAATTCCTGTAGTCGGATCTGTGCTCAGCATTCCGTCGTTGATGTTGTGCTGAATACCGATGTTAAAATTGGTCGTCAGGGCTTTTTTGAAAAACGTTTTCTGCATTCCGAGCATGGCAGACATTTCCTGTTTGTCACCAAAATTGGTTCTGATGTACGCAAGCTGGCGATAGGTCTTTCCATCTCTTTCAATATTTCTCTGCAAAGGAACCTGCGTGATCACATCTTTGAAAAGGGAGTGATTCAAAATCAGGAAATAAGAGTTTTTGTACATATACGTCAGTTCCTGATTGTACGTTGTTGAAGCTTTTACAAACGGATTGTTCTGTGTGTAGTTGTCTTCTGTAAGTATATTTTTTACAGGATTCAGTTCCCAGAAGCTTGGTCTTCTCATCCGGCTGGAAAATGAGTAGGAAACATTATTTTTATCATTTATGGCATAATTGAAACTCAAATAAGGAAGGAGATTGTTGTAATCACGCTCAAAAACCTGCATCGGCTTATCAGGAATTTCAGAAGTTCCCATGCTTTTGGTGATTTCATGTCTTGTACCGATTTTTCCTGAAAATTTATCTGAAAACTTTTTCTCGGCAGTAAGGTAAAAACCATAAATATTCTCATCGTAAATAAAATGGTTGAGGTCTGGTCTCAGATTATTGAAATTACCTGAAGTGTCATAGAAATAGAAAAAGTTTTTGGTATCGTTGTCGGTTTTCGTTTTGTTAAAATTTCCCCCAACGGAAACAGTAAGATCTTTTTTAAACTTCTGAATATAATCTGCCATTGCCGAAAAATTATTGATGACCTGCGGAATATCCTGTAAAACCTGCTGTCTGAGCTGGGTAAAGCTGCCGTCAGCTGCGGGTACCAATGTCCTGTTATCTGAATTCTGAAATCTTCTGAAATTCAGGTAAGCCGCGTTGAGGTTGAGTTTGCTGCCCAGAGAATCTGTTTTAAGTTCGTAATTCAGGTTCACAGAATTGTTGTAGTTTCTGGCATTTTCCAGATTGTCTGATTTGTTGTATTTGGTGTCGAGAAGAGATCCGCCTGTGTCAAAAGTTCTCAGTGTGTTGAGAAGATTTACAGAAGAACCGTAGCTTTTTGTGGCATTGGTATTCCATGACAGTGCGAGGTTGCTTTTATCGTTCAGCTGATAATCAAAATTTAAATATCCACCGATGTATTGGTTAGGATCGTCTACAGATCCCACCGATTCATTCTGCAAAAGTGATGTACCGTTTTTCAAAACATAATCCTGAGCCTGAATATTTTCACCACCATAAAGATTCGCACTGATTCCCAGTTTATCCTTTCTGTAGTTGGCTGAGAAACTTGCAGAGCTTCCGTTGTATTTGTTCTGAGAGTTAGACATTCTCATGTTTCCGTTCAGGCCGTCGCTCATTTTCTTTTTCAAAACAATGTTGATGATTCCGTCTGAAGATTCTACCTGAAACTCACTTCCCGGCATCGTGATTACTTCAATTTTCTGGATGTTTTCCGCTGGCGTATTCTTAAGAAACTGAGCCAGAGACTCTGCGTCCATATTTGATTTTCTGCCGTTGATGTAGATGAGGGCGTTATTTTTTCCGGCAATCTTCAGGGTTTTGTCATCAGTTGTAGAAAGGAGAGGGGTTTGTCTCAAAAGGTCGAAAGTGGTATTTCCTTTAGTAACCGGCGATGCGGCAACGTCGTACACAAAACGGTCTGACTGCTTTTTAAAAACCTGTTTGGTAAGAACTACCCCTTCAATGTCTTTGGTTTTGGTAGAATCTGTCTTTTTCTGCTGTGCAAAACTTAATCCTGAAAAAAATATTGCTGCGATTAAAATTGAGGTTTTCATAATTGGTTGGTTTAGGTTGTATGTATTTGTTATTATCTAACATTGCAAAGATATATCAATTAATTAGTATTATGCAATACAAAGTAGTAAATTAAATGTTTTTAAAGTTTTAAAGTGTTGTAAACCAGTGTAAAAAATAACTGCGGTTGCCAATATTTATAATGATTAGACAACCGCAACTTCAATTTTGTTACATGAAAAATGAAAAATATTGAAATAAATCTGTTTATTCCCTGTCGAATCTTGCCAGTTTTTTATCAATCCAAATGGTGGCAAAAGGGAAAAATGCAGAGATGAGGGCAAAAACAGAATCCTCATCATCCCAGTTAAAAATTTTTCTGATGGAAGGTAAAAACAGAAGATACAAAGTGAAAAATAAACCGTGAATACTTCCGATGGTACTAATGTAAATAATAGCCAAAACATTTTCCGGTTCCATACGGATCCAAATCATGGCAGTGAACAGGAAAAACCATGAAACGGCTTCTGCCAGACAGATTTGTTTAAACCATCTGATCACTTTTTCCTGTGGATATTTTGAGAAGAATTGTTCGAGAAATTCCATTTTTAAATATAATAATTAATTTTGCATATCTTCCATCTTCCATCTTCCATCTTCCATCTTCCATCTTCCATCTTCCATCTTCCATCTTCCATCTTCCAACTTCTAACTTTTATAGAAACTACTTCCATCCAAATACTCAAAAACCTCCGGCGGAAGCATCGGCCTTACGTTTTTTCCATTCTTGATCATGTTTCTGATCTCTGTGGCAGACAATTCAATAACAGGAGCTTCAATCATCGAAATATTTTCGTGCTGAAGGTATTCGGAATCTTTTTTGTCGCCTTCAAAAACTCTCGGATAGACGATGATGTGATGATTTTTAATTAAATTTTCGTAGTTTTTCCATTTGTGAAGGCTTTTCAGATTGTCTTCGCCCATGATTAAACTAAAAGAGTATTCGGCGTGCTTTTCTTTCAAATACGTTAAAGTATCAATGGTGTAACTCGGCGTTGGCAGAGAAAATTCCACGTTGGATGCCCGCATTTTTGGATAGTTTTTTATCGCCATTTCGACCATATCCAAACGGTTGTGGTCTTTTAAAAGCGATTTTTTATCTTTAAATGGATTCTGCGGACTAACGACAAACCAAAGCTCATCCATATCCGAATTTTCCAGAATATAATTTGCCAAAATCAAATGCCCAATATGAATGGGATTAAAAGATCCGAAAAAGAGACCGATTTTTTTCATTGTTAAAAGTCAATTGTCAATTTAACTTCGCAAGTCAATTCACTACGTTTGTCAATCTTTAAAATATTAATTTGAATGTGATTTTTGGAATTCACCATTCATTTCCGAAGGAAAAATTCACCTATTCACTGTCATGAAACTTCACATCCCTGATATTCAGATAATGCGTCACATTGCCTTTCCAGTGGTTTTCTTCAAGCGTGAAAGCTATATCGAAGTTTTTAGTTCTGAAATCATCAGCGTACTGACCAAGTTTAAAGCCGACACATTCTATATTTCTTCCAGTTGATTCCTGTCTGATGTAAAATTTCAGGTGGCTGTTGTCTTTCCCCATCGTTTTTACGTAACCTGCAATTTTTTGATTTTGCAAAACCAAATTTGGTTTCATATTGTGAGGTCCGAACGGAGCCAGTTTTCTGTGGAAGTTGATAAATTCACGGTTGATCTCGTCAATTTCCATTACAGAATCTATCGTGATCGAAGGTTCTTTTTGGTGTTCCTTAATTTTTTCCGCAACCGTCTTTTCAAATTTAATTTTAAATTCTTCAAACCGGTCTTTTTCCATCGAAAGTCCTGCCGCAGCGTGATGTCCTCCGAATTTCAGAAAATATTCCGAACAGATATCCAAAGCTTCGTGAACATCAAAATCAGAAACTGACCTTGCGGAAGCTACCATTTCGCCGTTGTTACCGTCTGTGAAAACCAAAGTCGGTTTGTAATAGGTCTCAATTAATCTTGAAGCTACAATTCCGATCACGCCCTTGTTCCATTCAGGATGGTAAACAATGGTCGTGTATTTTGTTTCCTGCTGGGATTCTACAATTTGTTTCAAAGCAGATTCCGTGGAGTGCATATCAAGTTCGCGTCTTTCGTCATTCAGATTCATAATATCCGAAACGATTTGATGAGCGTGCTTCAGATTGTCTGAAACCATCAATTCTACAGCTGCCTTTCCCTGTGAGATTCTGCCGGCAGCATTTATTTTCGGAGCAATTTCAAAAACAATATTCGAAATTTCAAAATGGGATAACTTTTCTTCGGGAATCAAAAGTCTTAAGCCCATATTTCGGGTTTTTCTCAGAACCTTTAAGCCCTGTTTTGCCAAAACTCTGTTTTCACCATTCATTGCAACGATATCTGCAGCGATAGAAATGGCTAAAAGGTCGGTCAGTTCAAACAGTTCTGCTTCGGGAATTTTATAAATTGTATTTAAACCCTGACATAATTTAAACCCAACACCACATCCTGAAAGTTCTTTGTAAGGATAACGGCAATCTGCTCTTTTAGGATCCAAAACAGCTACAGCATTCGGGATTTCGTCGCCCGGAAGGTGATGATCACAGATAATAAAATCGATATTTTTGCCAGAGGCATAATCAATCATATCCAAAGCCTTGATTCCGCAGTCTAAAGCGATAATCAGGGAAAAACCGTTTTCTTTGGCAAAATCGATTCCTTCGGTTGAGATTCCGTAGCCTTCAGAATTTCTGTCTGGAATATAGTAATCGAGATAGCTTTTGTGAACGATTTTTCGGAGGTAAAGGTACATCAGCGCAACCGCCGTGGTTCCGTCTACGTCGTAATCTCCGTAAACCATTATTTTTTCACCGTTTTCAATTGCAGTTGCAATGCGTTCTACCGCTTTTTGCATATCTGCCATCAAAAATGGGTTGTGGATGTCGTTCAGATTTGGCTTAAAAAACTCTCTCGCCTTTTGATAATTGTCAATTCCTCTCATAACGAGGATTTTAGATTCAAAAGTTCCAAAACCAAGCGACGAGCTCAATCCGTCTACAATTTCTTCATCGGGTTCGGGTTTAAAAATCCATTTATGACTCATTTCACAAAAATAGGGAAAAATATTAGCTTTCAGAAACGAAAAAAAATATTGTTCAGGTTTTTTAAAAATGCTTATCTTGGTCAGACAAAAAATAAACCACATGAAAAAAATTACTTTATGCCTCGCACTCTTAGGCGCGGTATCTGCGGTAAATGCGCAGAAAATCAATCTCGGAAAAGCGGCTGGTGTAGTTACCAAAGGTGCTCAGGCACTGACTTTTTCCAATGCAGATGCAATCAGACTTTCCAAAGAATCGGTTGATTACATGGATAAAAACAATCCTGTTGCCGGCCCGAAAGATCCTTACACCGTGAGATTAAACAAACTATTCGCTAAGCATAAATCTCAGGACGGTTTAAACTTAAATTACAAAGTGTATAAAGTTACAGATGTCAATGCTTTTGCCTGTGCTGACGGAAGTGTGAGAGTGTTTTCAGGTTTGATGGATATTATGACTGATGATGAGTTGTTAGCGGTGATCGGTCACGAAATCGGTCATGTGAAAAATGAAGATACAAAAGATGCCATGAAATCTGCTTATCTTAAAGCAGCAGCAATGGAAGCGGCATCTTCTGCGTCAAACGCAGTCGCAACTTTAAGCGAAAGTCAGGTAGGAAAGATGGCGAACGCTTTTCTTGATGCTTCACACAGCAAAAAGCAGGAAAATCAGGCTGATGATTATTCTTATGATTTTATGAAGTCTAATAAATACAATGTTGTGGGAGCCTATACAGCATTTAAAAAATTGGCTTTGCTTTCAGAAGGCGGAACGGCTCAGTCTAAATTTCAAAAAATGTTTAATTCGCATCCCGACAGCAACAAAAGAGCAGAAGCAATTAAGAAAAAAGCTGAGAAAGACGGTCTTTGGAAAGATCCAGGAACTGTTTCATTACCGAAAACAAAACTTACTAAATAAACGAAAACCGGCCTGCATGCAGACCGGTTTTTTATTTGGATTTAACTAAAACCAGATATTCCCATGGCTTCATTTTCAGGGAAGTCTGGTCATTTAAAATGAATACTTTTCCGGAAAACAATTCTACATATTTTCCCTTGTAATACTTCGTGTCGATATTCACAGGAGTTTCTTCTCCGCTAAAATTAAAAATAGGCAAAACTGCATCGCCCGAACTTTCGCGGTAGAAGGAAATCACTTTATCCTGTTTGTTATTGACCACACGGATCATTTCGCCGCCCCATTTTCCGTTCCAGAGTGCATGGTTTTCGTGCTTTAATTTAAATAATTTCTGATACATTGCGAAATATGGACTTTCCTTCCAGACAATCGGGTCTTTTTCAAAAAAGTTTAAACTTCGATCCAGACCTGCTTCCTGACCGTTGTATACAAGTGGCATTCCGTTGATGACCGCTGCAAAAACCATGGATGTTTCGAGGCCTGCTCCGAAATTTTTCTGCGGTGTTCCGTTCCACGAATTCATGTCGTGATTGTCTACAAACGTCATTCTGTAGGCGTTTCGCGGGAATGTGTTAACATCGTGTGCGAGATATTCAACCAAATTGCCAATGCCTTTGTTTCTGGTCGTGGCGTCTTTCATTTTTTCAAATAAGCTCCATGAGTATTCCATATCAAATGCTTTTTTCAGCAAGTCGCGGGATTCCCATTCGCCCAGCATGAAGACAGGCTTTATTTCGTCCAATTGCTTTCTGGCTTCATCCCAAAAATCCACAGGTATAAATCCTGCTGTATCTGCGCGGTAACCGTCGATATTCGCTTCCTTTACCCAGAATTTCAAAGATTCTGTCATGTATTCCCGAAGTTGGGGATTTTCATAATCAAAGTCGATCACATCATCCCAGTCGTACCAGGGAGTTGGCTGAAAATTACCTTCTTTGGTTTTGGTGTACCAGTCGGGATGCTGTTTTGCTAAAGGATTGTCCCATGCAGAGTGATTTCCCACCCAATCGATAATGATGTACATTCCCATCGAGTGGATTTTGTCTACCAGTCTTTTAAAATCCTGCATATTTCCAAATTCAGGATTGACTCCCCGAAAATCTTTTACGGAATAATAGCTTCCCAAACTTCCTTTTCTCTTTTCTAAACCAATCGGATGAATCGGCATAAGCCAGATAATGTCGATTCCCAGCTTCTTTATTCGCGGCAAATCCTTTTCAAAAGCCTTGAAAGTTCCTTCTTTTGAATATTGTCTGATATTCACTTCATAGATTGTTGCATTCCTCGACCATTCAGGATGCTGAAGTTCAACATAAGGCTTAGAAACATATCTCAAATCTTTGTTTTGAGAAAATACATTCAGAAAAAATAATAAGAGGACTAGAGAAAAATATTTTTGTGTCATTTCATATAATTTGGAAATCTAAGTTAAATAAAAAAAGCCTTCAAAACTGAATTTGAAGACTTTTATATATTGAAATGATTTCAGATTAAGAGTACATTTTCTCTCTTGATTCTTTAATCTTTTTATCTGCAAGATATTCGTCGTAAGTAGTTTCTCTGTCGATGATTCCTTTTGGAGTCAGTTCGATGATTCTGTTACAAACGGTTTGAAGCATTTCGTGGTCATGAGATGACAGTAAAAGATTGCCTTTAAAGTTAGACAAAGAGTTGTTCAAAGTTGTAATACTTTCAAGGTCTAAGTGATTTGTAGGCTCATCCAATAAAAGTACATTCGCTTTCTGAAGCATCATTCTGCTGAACATACATCTCATTTTTTCACCTCCTGAAAGTACTTTACATGATTTTAAAGCTTCGTCTCCTGAAAATAGCATTCTTCCTAAGAAACCTCTCATGAATTCTTCGTGACGTTCTTCATCATTTTTAGTAAACTGTCTCAACCAGTCAACCAGATTAATATCTTCCTGGAAGAAATCTGTATTGTCTAAAGGCATATGAGACTGATTCGTAGTAACTCCCCAAGCCACAGTTCCTTTATCTGCCTGATTATTTCCTGCTAATATTTCAAAAAATTCTGTGATTGCCAAAGAGTTTTTAGAAATTACAGCTACTTTATCTCCTTTTTTAAGATTTAAATCAATATTGGAAAATAATAATTCTCCGTCTTTTGTTTTTTCTAAACCTTTGATGTCTAAAATCTGATCTCCAACCTCTCTTTCCATTTCGAAAATAATGGCTGGATATCTTCTTGATGAAGGCTTAATGTCATCGATGTTCAGTTTATCGATCATTTTCTTTCTTGCGGTAGCCTGTTTCGCTTTTGCAACGTTTGAACTGAATCGTGCAATGAAATCCTGAAGTTCTTTCTTCTTTTCTTCCGCTTTTTTGTTGGCCTGAGCTCTCTGTCTTGTCGCCAATTGAGATGCCTGATACCAGAAAGAGTAGTTACCTGTATACAGGTTTAGTTTAGCATAATCCAAATCTCCGATGTGCGTACACACGGTGTCTAAGAAGTGACGGTCGTGAGATACAACGATTACTGTATTTTCGTAATCAGCAAGGAAATCTTCCAGCCACGCAATGGTGTCGATATCCAGGTCATTCGTAGGTTCATCCAGAATCAAAACATCAGGATTTCCGAAAAGTGCCTGAGCTAAAAGAACTTTTACTTTGTCCTTGTTCTCAAGTTCACTCATCATCTGCCAGTGCATATCATCTTTGATACCTACGTTTGAAAGCATGGTCTGTGCATCAGATTCTGAATTCCATCCACCCATTTCGTCGTAAACAACGCCAAGTTCGCCTGCTTTGATTCCATCTTCGTCCGAGAAGTCTTCCTTAGCATAAAGGGCGTCCATCTCTTCTTTTATTTCGAATAATTTTTTGTTTCCTCTTAAAACGGCCTCAAGAACATTGTATTGATCGTATGCAAAGTGATCCTGCTCAAGAACCGACATTCTTTTTCCGGGCTCCAGAGATACGTGTCCTGTAGTAGGATCCTGTTTTCCTGTAAGTATTTTTAGAAATGTAGATTTTCCTGCGCCATTCGCTCCAATGATTCCGTAGCAGTTACCTTTCGTAAACATGATGTTCACTTCGTCGAAAAGCACTCTCTTCCCGAATTGTAAAGATAAGTTAGATACTGTTAACATATAAGTTTGTAAATTTGGGCACAAAAATACAAAAAGAATTTCGGTATACTCTAATATTATAGTATACAAGTTGGGGCAAGTGCATCAATTTTGTATATTCATTTGAAAAGTTTGAAGAATGAAAATTGAAAAGACAGTCAATATATTAAACAGGAAAGCAAGATTTGAATATGAAATTCTTGATGAGCTGGAAGCGGGGATGGTACTTACAGGTACTGAAATCAAATCTCTGCGTTCGTCCAAAGCATCGATAGCAGAGTCTTTCTGTCAGTTTATTAATGGTGAATTATATATCATCAATATGATGATTGATGAATATAAGCTGGGAACGTTTTATAACCACAAAACAAAAAGGGAACGGAAATTGCTGTTGCACAAAAAAGAATTGGCAAAGCTGGAGAAAAAACTTAAAGATGCGGGGAATACAATAGTTCCTTTAAAGTTGTATATCAATGATAGAGGCAAAGCTAAAGTGAGGATTGCACTGGCGAGAGGTAAGAAACTGTTTGACAAAAGAGAGTCAATAAAGGATAGAGAAAGCAAACGAAACCTCGACAGAATATTAAAGAAAAGTTAAAAATCATCTGGAAAACTTTGTTTATAAAGAAAAATTATATTTATTTTGCAATATCAATTATTTAATCATTTAATTCTATGAAAAATCTAAAATTAGGAATTTCAGTATTGGCACTTACTGTCGCTTCTACTGTTTTCGCACAGACTACCAACAATCCGTGGTTAATCGGAGTTGGTGCTCATGGTGAAAATCATAAAGCAGTACGTGGAGAGTTCAGCCAAACTTTTTCGGCTAGAAACTTAACGAAAACTATGTTCAATATGAACAATTTTTCGATCACGCCACCGCTTTCAAAGCTAATGGTAGCAAGAAACATCACCAAAGGTTTCGTTATCGATTGGTCTACTACTGTAGGTAATGTTGAAAATCAAAGATTCAACACAGGGAAAGAGTTTATGTTGATGACAGGTCTTGGTTTACAGGCTAAAGCAGCAGGTCTTCTTTGGGACGAAGAATCTTGGTTTGATCCTTACTTGAGAGTAGGTGCTAACTATTTAAGACAAGACTACACTGGTCTTACATTCCCAAGAACAGACAGATTAGGGTATACTCATGACAATGATGGTGACCTTAACGGTAAAGCTAACTTCTTTACAGTATCTGCCGGTGCAGGTGCAAACTTCTGGGTAACTAAAAACTTCGGTGTAGGTGTTCAGGGAGATTATGTTGGAACTCCAATTGACAAGCCGGATTATGCTAACTTTTGGCAGGCTTCTGCTTCCCTATTGTTCAGATTCGGAAACAGAGACAGAGATAAGGATGGTATCTTAGATAAAGACGATTTATGTCCTGATACACCAGGTTTACCAGAATTCCAGGGATGTCCTGATACAGACGGTGACGGCGTTCCAGATAAAGACGATCAGTGTCCAGATGTACCTGGTCCGGTTGAAAACGGTGGATGTCCATGGCCAGATACAGATGGTGACGGTGTAATCGACAAAGATGATGCTTGTCCTTCAGTACCAGGTCCGGTTGAAAACAACGGTTGTCCTTGGCCAGATCAGGATAATGACGGTATCTTAGATAAAGATGATGCTTGTCCTACAGTTCCAGGTCTTCCTGAATACAACGGATGTCCTAAACCAGCTGAGGTAGTAGGTATAGAAGTTGAAAAAGAATTTAACAATGTTTACTTCGACTTCAACAAAGCTACAATTAAAGCTGAGTCTGCTCCTGCATTAGACAGAGCTGCAACTATCATCAAAGGTGCAACAGGTGCTCACTTCTTATTAGAAGGTAGAACTGATGCTAAAGGATCTGAGGCTTACAACTTGAAATTATCTAGAGAAAGAGCTGCTTCTGTAGTTGCTGCTTTAGATGCAAGAGGTGTAGATGCTGACGCCCTTAAATCTATAGGTGTTGGTGAATCTAAAGCAACAGTTTCTGAGAAAGCTTCTGATGCTGAGAGACAAAAAGACAGAGTTGTAAAAGTAAGAGCGGTTTCAGATATGAATGAGTGGAACTCTATCAAGAAGAAAGACTACGAAGATGTAGTTGCTCCTGCTAAAAAAGCTCCGGCTAAGAAAAAAGCTCCGGCTAAAAAAAGAAAATAATTAATTTTTCTAAATAATAAATACCTCCAGATATCTGGGGGTATTTTTTTTGTGGTTGATTTTAATTATTTTTGTCAAAATATAATACATAAAATGGGAAGAGCGTTTGAATATAGAAAAGCCTCGAAAATGGCTCGTTGGGATAAAATGGCCAAGACCTTTTCAAAAATTGGTAAAGACATTGCTTTAGCGGTAAAAGCCGGAGGAACCGATCCGGAAGCCAACCCTGCATTGAGAAGATGTATTCTGAATGCAAAAGGTGCCAACATGCCAAAAGACAATGTGGAGAGAGCTATAAAAAAAGCCAGCGGTGCTGATGCCGAAAACTATGAAGAAATCAATTACGAAGGTTACGGGCAGGGTGGTGTTGCATTTTTCGTAGAATGTACAACGAATAATACAACCAGAACGGTGGCTAACGTAAGAGCGATTTTCAATAAGTTCGACGGAAACCTAGGTAAGAACGGTGAGTTGGCATTTATCTTCGACAGAAAAGGAATTTTCACGATAGATTTATCTCAAATCAAAATGGATTGGGATGATTTTGAAATGGAAATGATCGACGGTGGTGCAGAAGATGTTGAAAAAGACGATGAAGAGGTAATGATTACGACTGCGTTTGAAGATTTCGGATCGTTATCACACAAGTTAGATGAACTGAAAATCGAAGCTAAAAGTGCAGAGCTGCAGAGAATTCCAAACAATATAAAAGAAGTAACGGCGGAACAGTTTAAGGCAAATATGAAAATGCTTGACCGTTTTGAAGAAGATGATGACGTACAAAACGTTTATCACAACATGGAAATTACTGACGAATTGTTAGAATCTTTATAAGTCAAACAGTTTTTCAACGGCTAAAATATTTTGCCACGAATTCGCGAATTTATTTAAAATCTTTTTCAAAGAAAACTGAATAAATCGTGAATTCGTGGCTATTTTATGACTCAAATTTCAGACAGCAGGAAAAATAATATTGCATTCATACACAGTTCATTTTCAATCACTTTCTTTGCATAAGAATCAATTGTGACATCGCCATCATTGGTTAATCAAAATACTTACGGTTATGGCGATCACATTTGATCTGAGAGAAAAAAATCTCGGCAAATGAAAAGAAACGTTGAGCTGGTTGTCATTTCAGATGTGCATTTGGGAACTTATGGATGTAAAGCCAAAGAGTTGCTCAGATACCTGAATTCTATTCAACCTAAAACATTAGTTTTAAACGGAGATATTATCGATATCTGGCAGTTTAAAAAGTCTTATTTTCCTAAACCCCACCTAAAGGTCATCAAGAAATTTCTTTCCTTGGCCACAAAAAATACCGATGTATTCTACATCACCGGAAATCACGACGAGATGTTTCGGAAATTCACAGATTTTGAGCTCGGTAAACTTAAAGTCTGCAACAAACTTCACCTTACTCTTGACGGGAAAAAGACATGGATCTTCCACGGCGACGTTTTTGATGCTTCCGTTCAACATTCGAAATGGATTGCCAAACTCGGCGGAAAAGGCTATGACCTTCTGATTGTCATTAATAATATGGTTAACTGGTTTTTGGAGAAAATGGGTCGTGAGAAATATTCATTTTCAAAAAAGATTAAAAACAACGTAAAAAAAGCCGTGAAATATATCGGTGATTTTGAGCTGACAGCTTCAGAATTAGCCATCGACAATGGTTACGATTACGTGCTTTGTGGCCATATTCATCAGCCTCAAATGAGAGAAGTTCAGAATAAAAAAGGTTCCTGTTTATATTTAAATTCAGGGGATTGGATTGAAAATCTGTCGGCATTGGAATACAATGAAGGAAAGTGGTCCATATTTAATTATGATGATCATAAACATAATCTGAAAGACGATGAGACGGATGAAATTCAGGACATCAACAGCGATCAGCTGATGCAAATTGTAACTCAATTTTCGTGATATGCAAATTCTTTACGCTTTTCAGGGAACAGGAAACGGCCACATGGCAAGAGCACAGGAAATTGTTCCTTTGCTTAAGAAATATGGTCATGTAGAAACGCTCATCAGCGGGCATCAGTCACAGCTGAAAGCAGATTTTCAGCTTGATTTTCAGCATAAAGGAATTTCGCTTCTGTACAATAATTCAGGAGGGATTTCATATTCTAAAATTCTGTTTGAAAATAATTATCTCAAGGCTTTTAATACCATCAAATCTCTTGATCTTTCTAAATATGATCTGATCATTAACGATTACGAGCCTTTGACCGGATGGGCCTGCAAAACAAAGGGAATCCGTTTTCTGGAACTGAGCCATCAGGCTTCTATGAGTTTTAAGGAAACTCCTAAACCAGCGAGAAAAGATTTTTTTGGTGAGCAGATTCTGAAGTATTATGTTCCGAGCGAACACCGTATTGGTTTTCATTTTGAATCCTATCATGATCAAATCAAAACGCCGGTAATAAGAAAGAAAATCCGAGAACTTAACGCTTCAAAAAAAGGATTTTATCTTGTGTATTTACCGAGTTTTTCGGATGAAAATATTATTAAAATTTTAAGTCAGATTGCTGTTGAATGGAAAGTCTTTTCAAAATATTCCAAACTTTATTTTAAAGAAAAAAATGTTGAGATTTTCCTAATCGACCAAACTGAATATTTAAAGGCATTCGAAAGCTGTGAAGGTATTTTATGCAACGCAGGTTTTGAAACTCCGGCAGAGGCTTTATTTTTGGATAAAAAACTATTTGTCATTCCTATTCATAACCAGTACGAACAGGAATGCAACGCTGCTGCTTTAGATTTACTGGGAATTCCCAATTCGAAAACCCTCAGAAAAGAAGAAATTGAAAACTGGGTCAATTCCAGACAACATTTGAGGGTAAATTATCCCGATAATATTGAAGATATTCTGGTAACAGAAGTTTTACCTTTCAAGTAAAATGTCTTCCACGTCATTCATTCTGCGCATCACGGCTCTGGCGTATGAACAGTGAGGATAAACTTTCCAATTGTTATCCCTTGAAAATCTGATGGCTTCTTCTACCAAAAATTTCCCCATTCCACGGCCTTCAAACTGACCGTGAACCAAAACGAATGAAATAATCAGCTTTTCGTCTTCAGGGAAAATGGTATAAGTCAATCTTCCGACCTCGCTGATCTCGTTGTTCAAGGTAATCACGCCGCCGTTTCCGCTTTTATTATTAGTGAATGTCATAAGCTTAATTTAAATAAAATCTTACAAAAACTGAACCGATTAACAGAGTAAGAAATTCAATCACAATTTCCTCAAATTGATTTTAAATTTAAATCCTGGTTTTAAATCTTACTAACTTTCTCTTCCGGTATAAAAATTATAATCCTTGATGACCACGCCAATGAATTGTCTTTCGGTCATTTGCTGAGGATCAATTTCAAGTTTGAGGATACTTTTTATTTTGTCTGAAAGTTTGGTAATCACCTGTCTGTCGTCAATTTTTAATGCTTTAAGAAAATTGTCTTTAATAATTCTCATATCATTGTCGCTCAAAGCAATCACTTGTGGGAATGTCGGAATATAATCATCCTGTAGTTTCTCAAGAATCGTATGCGAAATGTTGATGTTATTTTTTAATGAAATCACAGCAGTTCCGGCAGCGATATCGCCTAATCTTTGATTGTTTTTAGTGGCGATGGCAGAGACAAGACCCACTATTCCCAAAAAAGTTACATCAATAATTCTAAACACCCAACGGATAAGATAATCTCCGAAACTTGCCTGATATCCGTCGATTTTCACCACCCTTATTTTCATAATTCTTTTTCCTGGGGTTTGCCCTTCCATCAGACTTTCCATTACCAATGGATAAATAGAGGCCGGAAATGCGATAGCGATCGAAATGGCTCTCTGCGACCACTGATCCATGCCCATCAGATACCTGTTCAGATTAAAAAAATCAAAAAAAACATAGTAGATCAGGAGAAGGTAAGCAATCCGGATTGCGCCGTCGATCAAAAATGCCAGAAATCTTTCACCAATATTGGATATGTTAAAATTAATATTAACATTTTGTGATGTATTTATCGCAATTTGAGACATAATTTTTATTATTTTAGCTTTACAATTATGAGAGAAGTTTATTTCATCAAACAAAATAAAGAAAAATGGTTGGGAATAGAGGAGGTTATTCAGGGTAAATTGAAAAAAAATCCTGATGAGCTCTCATCTCTCTACATCAACCTGATCAACGACCTTTCTTTTGCCCAGACTTATTACCCGAAAAGCAATACGGTGGTTTATCTCAATCATCTTTCTTCGCAGATCTATCAAAAGATTTATAAGACCAAAAGGGTAGAGCAGAACAGGCTTTTCCATTTTTTTGCTGTTGAAGTTCCGCTGCTGGTGCACCAGTACAGAAGGTATTTGGGATATGCTTTTGCTTTTTTTCTACTGTTCACCTGCATTGGGTTAATTTCTGCGGTTTATGATAAAGAATTTGTCAATATCATTCTGGGTGAAGATTACGTAAATATGACCGTTGAAAATATCAAAAACAAAAATGCGGTGGGTGTTTACCAGAGCGGTTCTACGTGGGGAAGTACGATTGGGATTGTGTTTAATAATATTCAGGTGGGTGCAAAACTGTATCTGTTTGGTCTCTTTGCAGGTGTCGGAACTCTGTTTGTTTACCTTTCAAACTGTGTGATGCTGGGTTCTTTCCAGTATTTTTTCTACGATTACGGAGCGTTGGCAGACAGTGCCAAAGGAATCTGGCTTCACGGAACTTTCGAAATCTTTTCTATGATTATCGAAGCGATGTGCGGATTGATTTTAGGAGCGTCCATCCTCTTTCCAAAAACGCTTTCGCGATTCAACTCTCTTAAAAAAGGTTTCAAAGATTCATTTAAAATATTTTTAAGTACCGTTCCGTTTACCATCTGTGCCGGAATTATTGAAGGATATGTGACGAGACATGCTCTAAATATGCCTTTGGTACTCAACTTTATTATTATTTTAGGTTCGCTCTTTTTAATCGGCGGCTACTATATTATTTATCCCAACTATGTTGCAAAACAGCAAAAACTCTTAGCGAATGATCACATTTTATAAAAAGCGCGACTTCGGAACATTTATCACCGACAGTTTTGCATTCTTCAAATCCAACGGAAAGAATTATTTTAAAAATTTTATTCTCATCAACGAGATGGTGCTGATTCTTTTGGTTTTGGTAATGTATTTCGGTTTCAGAGAATTGTTAGGGCAGTTTTTTAACGGAAACTTGGAAGGGCAAAGTTATTTTTTTGAAAGATATTTTGAAGATAATCTCGGGCTAACGATCATCACGGGAATTATCATCATGTTGATTTATTCTTTTCTGATGATGCTCAATTTTCTGTATCCTGTATTTTATGTCAGACGAATCGCCAATGGACAAAAGCAGGTGAGCGTTGAAGATATTATTTCTGATCTGAAAAGCAATTCCAGAAAGCTTATTCAACTGTATTTTGGTTTAATACTTCTGGTGATTCCTGCGGCATTCGTGCTTTTTGCGATTTCGTATGCGATGGTTTTGATACTGATAGGAATTCCTGTACTGATTTTCGTGGTGCCTACACTTTTCAACGCAATTACATTTTTGGTTTACGATTTTGTTTATACAGACCGTGGTTTCTTTGAAAGCCTGAGTTATGCGATCAGATCTCAGTTTTCCTATTCAAACGGGAGAGAAAAAACGCCTTACTGGAAATATTGGGGCTCCACCATCATTCTTTTTGTTTTGTATTACGTCATCACATCTGTTTTCACAGCGATTCCGATGATTATTTTAATGATGAGACTTGCTACGACTACTTCAGATAATGGATTTGAGCAGAATCCGTTCGGAGGAGGTTTTGGTGCAGTCATTATGATTATTTACGGAATTTCAATCATCATGTCTTCTCTACTGATGAATATTCTTTACGTAAATGCAGGTTTGCTGTACTTCGACAGCCGGCGAGATTTACACCAGAAGCTGGAAATGGAAGAAATTGATACCATCGGTCTGAATGCGTAAGCTGATTATAATTTTAAGCATTTTTTCTCTCACTAATCCTGCCACTGCACAGGATTATGATTCCGCATACGTGGAAATTGATTCTGTTGAGCAGATGGTTTCGGAAGAAAGTCCGTTTGACGGGATGGTGGCATCAGACTCATTGCTGAAAGGAAGGCCTCAGACTGAAAATGAAGTTTACAGCAGAAAATTTAAAGAAGATATTCCGTCCCGATACAAAGATGAGGAATTTAATTACGAAACGATAAAACCCCGTGAATCTTTCTGGGACAGACTGATGCGGAAGGTCGACCGTTTTTTAAACAGTATTTTCGGTAACAATTTAAACTCATCTTTCAGTTTGGGAAAAATTCTGTTGAGAATATTTGTGATCATTCTGGCAGGATTTATCATCTATTTTCTAATAAGATTTCTGATCGGTAAAAACATCGGTTTCTTCGGAAAGAAAAATTCAACTATCGATATTAAAGATGAAGATCTGCACGAAAATATTCATGAAATTAATTTTTCAGATACCATCGCAAAGTTTGAAAACTCTGCAGAATACCGTCTGGCGGTACGCTATCAGTTCCTTTTAATTCTAAAAAAACTCAGTGATAAAAAAATAATTTCATGGAATCCCGAGAAAACAAATAAAGATTACAGCTACGAAATAAAAGACGAAAATCTGAAAAATAAATTCTCAGATCTGGCTTTGATTTTCGATTACATCTGGTATGGCGAGTTTGGTGTAGATCACAATTCTTACCTTAAGTTTAAAGAGCAGTTTCAGTCATTCAAACCGTAAATCAGATTTAAAAAAAATGAACAGAACCTTCAAAATATATGCTGTAATTTTCGCCATCATTCTGGCGGTCATAGCGTTGCTTGAACTCAATAAAACTGAGGTTACAGACTGGCGCAAAAATTTTCAGACTTCCAAAAAATCACCCTTTGGTCTTTATATTTTTGATCATGAGGCAAAATTTTTATTTAAAGATAAACTCAAAAAAATCTCAGAAAACCCATACGATTATTACGAAAGTTCAGACCGGAAACCACACAATATTTTTGTTCTGGAAACTGAGCTTGATCTGGAATCGTGGAAGAAAATCATGGATGAAGTTGCCAAAGGTTCAGATGCAATGATCATCAATCAGCACGTTCCGAAGGATATTTCAGACAGTATCGGTTTTTATACTTCAAACTTTTCTTATTCTGAAAGCAATGTACTGAAACTCACAGATAAAAAGTTCTCCAACAGCTATGTGAAAATTGAAAAATTTCCGGGAGGACGGGGTTTCACATTTGTTAAACCTGAAATAGAAATTTTGGGTAAAATTATCTCGGAAGAATCGGATGATCAGGCAGGTTTTATAAAAGCCAATTTTGGGAAAGGTCATTTTTACGTACATTCAGAACCGCTATTTCTCACCAATTATTATCTTCTGAAAAAAGGGAATACGCAGTACGCACAGGATGTTCTTTCGTATCTACCGGACAGGGAAACGCTTTGGTTTACGGATAAGAAAAGTGAAAACTCGCAGTTTTTTATGAGGTTTATTCTGAGCAATCCAGCGCTGAAATATGCGTGGTGGCTTTTGCTAGCCGGAATGATTTTGTTCATTTTCTTCAACGCAAAAAGAAAACAGAGAATTGTTCCCATTATCGATCCGTTAAAAAATTCTTCTGTGGATTTTGTGAAAAGTATTGGAAATCTCTACATGCAGGAAGGCGATTTCCATGAAATGATGGCTAAAAAAGCACAGTATTTTCTTCATAAGGTGAGACTTGATCTATTAATCGATACCCAAAATATAGATGATGATTTTGCTAAAAAACTTCAGCTGAAAACAGGAAGAAGCGAAGAAAAAATAAATGAAGCAATCGTTTTAATCAAAAAAGCTCAGGATCCGTATGCATCGGTAATGAAGGAAGATTTAGTGAGAATGAATGAATTGCTGGATGAAATATTGAAATAATTATAAAATTAAATCACAGGTTAAAATTCTTCGATCTAATTTAAAACATTAAAAAAACAAACAATGGAAAACATTGAAAATCAAAATACAGAAAACAAAGGAATCAATCTGCAGAAAGAAGACAATAACTTCGAATTGAGAATCGACATGATCGATCTGAAAAACAGTCTGCAAAAAGTAAAATCTGAACTGGCAAAAGTGATTGTAGGTCAGGAAGATATGATTGAGCATTTGCTCGCAGCATTACTTTCCAACGGTCATGTTCTGATTGAAGGCGTTCCGGGAGTGGCAAAAACCATCACGGCAAAGCTTTTGGCAAAAACGATCGAGGTCGATTTCAGCAGAATTCAGTTTACACCGGATTTGATGCCTTCGGACATTTTGGGAACATCAGTTTTTAACGTCAAAAATTCTGAATTTGAATTTAAAAAAGGTCCTATCTTTTCAAGCTTTGTTTTGATTGATGAAATCAACCGTTCACCTGCGAAAACGCAATCCGCGTTATTTGAAGTGATGGAGGAAAGACAAATCACGATGGACGGAATCCGTTATCAGATGGATGAACCTTTCATCGTCATCGCCACCCAAAACCCAATCGAGCACGAAGGAACATACCGTCTTCCGGAAGCTCAGCTGGATAGATTTTTATTTAAAATCAATGTTGGCTATCCAAATTTAGAACAGGAAATTGCCATTATCAAAAACCAGCACGAAAGCCGTGTTGAAGATAAGACTGAAGGTATCAACAAAGTAATTACAGCAAGTCAGCTGAAAACCTATCAGAATTTAGTAAAAGAAATCGTTGTAGAATCTCAGCTGATTGAATATATCGCTAAAATCATTTCCAATACAAGAGAAAATCAGTTTTTATATTTGGGTGCGTCTCCGAGAGCAAGTTTGGCATTGCTTACAGCATCAAAAGCTTTTGCTGCATTGAGAGGAAGAGATTTTGTAACTCCTGAAGACATCAAGGAAGCGAGTTTTGCTGTTTTAAGACACCGTGTAATCGTATCTCCTGAGCGTGAAATGGAAGGTCTTACCGCCGACGAAATTATCAGACAGATTTTAGAAGGAATTGAAATTCCGAGGTAGAATCTGAATATTTGAGTTGTATGAGCAAACTGAGAATTTTGATAATGTCTATTATAATGACTTGTATTTTGAGTTGTAGTAATGGGTATGAGCAGAATTACAAAACGTTTGATGAGTTTAATCAAATGAATCAAAGAAATAAGGGCTGGTTTCCGCCAATTATTTATTCTGACGCTACTAAATTAAGAAACATCTCTTATTTAGATTCCCAAAATGCATTTGGGAAATTTAGCTACAAAAACTCAGAATTATATGACTCAATTTTTTCAAAAAATCAGGAAATTAATGTAGAATTATTTGAGAATGAAATGCGAAATAACAGTAAAAATAAACCCAATTGGTTTCTTAATTTGGAAATGATGGATAAAACAAATCTTGAAATTATTAAGGTAGAAAGATTTTTCAT
The DNA here is from genome assembly GCF_025457425.1 of Chryseobacterium foetidum. Classification (NCBI taxonomy): domain Bacteria; kingdom Pseudomonadati; phylum Bacteroidota; class Flavobacteriia; order Flavobacteriales; family Weeksellaceae; genus Chryseobacterium; species Chryseobacterium foetidum. Next base: position 1,627,698 of record NZ_JAMXIA010000001.1, on the reverse strand, counting down.
CTTAAAAAATAAGAATGAAAAAGAAATATACTACATCCTTTCACAATAAGTAAGTCTGAAGACTTTTAACTTTAAAATCAATGAAAAATCTCTACATCCATACCCGTTTTTTTCTGGCGCTCATCATAGTGGGAATTGTGTATGTTTTTGCATTCTTCTTTCCGTGGATGATGGTCGTGGCGCATGTTTTACTGCTGCTGGTTTTTCTTGCGGCAATGGTGGAATCCCTGTTTTTATTCAGCAGAAAAGAAAACATTTCGGCACAGAGAATTTTACCTGAAAAACTTTCAAACGGTGACGAAAATCCAGTGAAGATTGACCTTAGAAATAATTACAGTTTTAAAGTCAATGTCAATGTGATTGATGAAATACCATTTCAGTTTCAGAAGAGGAATTTTTTAATTAAAAAGCAGATTGAAAGTGGAAAAAACGCCTATTTCCAATATATTTTAGAGCCAAAAGAGCGTGGTGAATACAGTTTTGGAGCTTTAAATGTTTACGCATCTTCGCCATTGGGATTTGTGGCAAAAAGATTCAGATTTCAGAAAGATGCGATGCTGGCAACGTATCCTTCGTTTATTCATTTAAGGAAATATGAATTAATGGCTTTGCAGAATGAAGTCCTTTTGGGCGGCATCAAAAAAATCAGAAAGCTGGGACACACGATGGAATTTGAGCAGATTAAAGAATACGTTCCTGGCGATGACATCCGTACGGTGAACTGGAAAGCGACTTCCAAAACCAACAGGTTGATGGTAAATCAGTTTCAGGACGAAAAATCGCAGCGTATTTTCATGATTATTGACAAAGGCAGAACAATGAAAATGCCTTTCAAAGGATTGAGTTTACTGGATTATTCCATCAATGCGTCCATGGCTTTATCACATATTATTTTGAAGAAAAGCGACCGAGCCGGAATGATGACTTTCTCTAAAAAAGCAGAAAACAAAGTAGCTGCAGACAATAAATCTGGCCAACTGAAAAAGATTTCCGAAGCTTTATACAATGTGAAAACCGATTTTTTTGAGAGTGATTTCAACAGATTGTATCAGGACGTAAAATTTTCATTGAATCAGAGAAGTCTGGTTTTGCTTTTTACCAATTTTGAAACTTTAGACGGGCTCAACCGCCAAATGAAATACCTTCGAGGAATTGCCAAAAATCATTTACTCGTCGTGGTTTTCTTCAAAAATTCTGAACTGCATCAGCTTATCGGCAAAAAACCTGAGAACACTCAGGAAGTCTATGACCAGATCATCGCCGAGAAATTTGAATTTGAAAAGAAACTCATCATTCAGGAACTCCGAAAATACGGAATTTTTTCTGTCTACACCCTTCCCGAAAATCTGAATATTGAGGTGATTAATAAATATCTTGAGATTAAAGCAAGAGGAATTTTGTAAATTAAGATAGAATTAAACAGCTCTTTATCCCTATCTCTAATAATGTCATATCTCATTAAGTTTGCTTTTTTCGCTGATTATTTTAAATTTATTTTTACGCCACTTTTAATAACGTCGCATAGGCCTTTATACAGGAAAATTTCTGAAACATTTTTTATTTACTTATTTTGTTTAATATTAAGTACTTCTATTTCAATTGCTGTTTATTATTTTATTGATACACCTCAAAGAAAAGCTGAACATATTGATCTGAATTTTGGTTATATTTTTTTATCATGTTTCTTTTTACCATTGATAGAAGAAATAGTATTTAGATTATCGCTAATTTACTCAAGATGTAACTTGTCCTTTACTACTGCTGGATTATTTTTTTTAATTATTAATAACTTCCTTAAAACTCGGGACATATTTATCGGCGAAAATTATTATTTGATAAGAATCATATCCTCACTAATGATTTCAATTCTTATTGGAATCATCTTTTATTTTGCTTATAAGAAATATGAAGGAATGCTTGCTTATTTTTTTGAGAATAATTTCCGAACTGTATTTTATATTTCATCACTAATTTTTGCTTTTTTACATATATCAAATTTTCAAATAAGTTTAGATAAATATTTAGTATATCCCTTGATAATACTGCCTCAACTGATTTTTGGACTTACTGCAGGTTTCATAAGAATAAAATATGGCTTTTTATATTGTTTGTCTGTGCATATTTTGAATAATCTGATTCCTACCTTAATAATTTATCTGTATTTTCTATGAATTATTCTGATGATGATATATTTTAATCTAAAGAGATTTTCTGTACTTATAAAATTTCAAAATTGATTTTGTAATTTTACACTCATTACTCATTACTCATTACTCATGAAAATAACCCTCAACCGAATCAATGACGATTTTTTATTTGAATGCACCAACGCACAGGGAAATTCAATTCTTTTAGATAACACTTCGCAACCTGGAGCAAAAGGCGTTTCTCCCATGGAAAGCGTCATGATGGCGGTAGCAGGATGCAGCGGAATTGACGTCGTTTCAATTTTGAAAAAACAAAGACAGGAAATCACAGGTTTCAAAGCTGAAGTGGAAGGCGAAAGAATTCCCGTTGATGATGCAAAACCATTTAAATCAATGATTGTAAAATTCTTCCTGGAAGGGAATATCGATCCAAAAAAAGCATTAAAAGCTTCAGAATTATCTTTTGAAAAATACTGTTCCGTCTCAAAAACTTTGGAACCGAATGTAGAAATCAGCTACGAAGTTTTTGTCAATGGAGAAAAAGTAGTTTTATAAAATTTAGAAAAATTTTAAGCATAAAAAAATCCGCTCTGTTTTGCAGAACGGATTTTATCTTTTATAAGAATCTATTTTTTGATAATTTTCATGCTCTTTACAGAACCGTCATTCATAATAGAAGTAAGAATATAAACGCCAGATTTTAAATCAGATAACTGAATTGTAGCTGATGGCTTTTCAATTGTTTTTAAATTAATTCCAGAGAAATCTGTGATCGTTATTTTTCTGATATCTCCATGATTTTTAATGTTCAACACATCCTGAAAAGGATTAGGATATGCAGAGATCTCTTTTGTTTTGTTTTGAGTTTCGGCCGTTGCCAGTTGAGGAAGGGCTTCCAGGGTAACAGTCACTTTCCATGTATTGTTGTCTACTTTATTGTGCGTTGCAGAACATGCAGATCCGCCATACGTTCTCCATGCACGAAGTTCAAAATTTACAGTGCCTGTCAGATCATTAGCAAGCGCCAGGCCTGTTCTGTTATAGGAAAATGTTCCTGCGTTACTACCACTTCCTGAGGATATGGCAGACTCTGTATTTCCATTAGTCGAACATACCAAAATACTTCTTTGTTCCGACATCCATCCGTTATCTGCGGTGGTCATATTGTAAGAAACGCTTGTTGAATTAATTTTGTATCCGGCAGGAATTGTAACAGACATAGTTCCAGGGCAGTTGGTTGTGCTTGTTGCACTTACAGAGCTATTAAATTCTGTATTAATATCGCCGGCTGAATAAGTTACTGAAATCTGTCCTGTCGTAAAGCTGGTCATTTTCCAGAATCCCAGTGACGCTCCACAGTTTGAACGGATCCAGAGATTGTATGTCTGCCCGGTCTGAAGTCCTGGTAAATTAAGCGTTGTTGTACCGGCAGCTACACTTCCGGATGGAGTGGTAGTAGCTGTAGGTGGAGTAGATGATGTTGTAAGATAATACTGATAGCCAGCTGTAGGGGCTGTTGTAGGAGCTGTCCAGTTTACGGTTGCACTATTCATCGTTGTAGTAGATGTGAAATTGGTAGGAGCCGGGCAGCTGGTGTATAAATCACCTGAGAAAGCAAAAATATTAGGTATTCCGCCTGTTCCTGTCTTAGTTACCGTAATACTTTGAATAAGTTTTGACTGATTGGCTGCAGAAATTGCCATTGGAATCTGATAAAGTCTTGGATTGGTACCACCGCCGGATTCCAAATTATCATTGTTTCTGTTGATTCTACCAATCCCCTGAATGGCGTAATTGGTGCCTCCATACCAGTCTGAAATACTTTGTCCTGCGAAAACCTGTGTCGTATTATCAGAGAAATTTACGGTTACATCTACTGTACAGGCGCCGCTTCCGCCAGTGGCCAGCATATATAAACTTAATGCTGCAACAGGAGTGGATAATGTTAATGTCCCTGAAGTACCAGCAGTTTCTAACCTTAGAGAATTATTAGAACTGTAAGGAGCAAGTTGATACTGGAGTCCAGATGTTGAAGCCACAGCAGTACTGATAATTCCGTTTGTAGGTAAGCCGTATGTGAGTGGAGTGCTGGTTGCTGTAAGCTGAAAGTCTCTTGATATAAAATTATAGCTTACCCCATCCACATCATTATTTGTAGACGTTGCCGAAGTTCCAACGCCATTTGCAATTACATCGGCATTAAAGCCTGATAACGAAATCGGCTGGTATTCCTGAGCATTTAATGAATTGACTAAAATGCTGGACAGAACAACCCCAGCTACAGACAGTAGTTTTGTTTTCATAAATTAATAATTTGATTTGAACTGCTAATATAATAATTGTTTCGCAATTATTTTAATTTTTCAGCAATATGATTCACTTATTGTTGTTGTTAATTTAAAATTGTGATTTTGTCATATATTTTTGTGAATGTTCGAAACCAGGAATTTGATAAAACCGTAATTTTTTGCCTTTTTAGTTTTTAATTATACTTCAGATATAAAAGAATCCTCTCTCAAATTAGAAAGAGGATTTTTTACGAATTTAATTTTAAAATTAATTCAGATGATGTATTAAAAATTCATTCTCGGTTTCAAAAGTTTAGCAACAGTAGCCGTCCAGCCGGTTTGGTGAGAAGCTCCTACACCACGACCATTGTCGCCATGGAAATACTCAAAAAATGTGATATAATCCTTGAAGTTCTCGTCGAAATTAAATTTATCATATTCGCCGTTGAAAGCTCTTCTGCCGTTTTCATCCTTCAAAAATATTGAGCAAAGTCTGTGGCTGATGTCCTGTGCTACTTCATCAAGATTTTTCTTTTCGCCGCTTCCCGTAGGAAATTCTACCTTAAAACTGTTTCCGTAATAAAAATGGAAACGCTGAAGACTTTCCACAATCAGAAAATTTATAGGAAACCAAATCGGGCCGCGCCAGTTGCTGTTTCCTCCAAACATCCGGCTGTCACTTTCTGCAGGAGTATAGTAAACAATATTCTCAACGCCGTCTATCGAAAAAATAAATGGGTTTTCTTCATACACTTTAGACATGGCACGAATTCCATACTGACTCAGAAATTCTTTTTCATCAAGCATTCTTGTCAGCACTTTGGTTAACCGCGTTCTTCTTACGATGCTCATTAAATGCTTACGCCCCTGTCCTTCTTCATCCCAATGGGAAACTAGTTTGGCGAGCTCGGGCTTGTTTTTAAGAATCCATTCCATTCTTCCCTGAAAATTCGGCATCTTTTCAAGCAAATGATGATCGATAATTTCTACCGCAAACAACGGTATTAATCCGACAATACTTCTCAGTCTCAACGAAACCGCATCACCGCTTTGCAATTGTAAAACGTCATAGAAAAAGCCATCTTCTTCATTCCAAAGACCTTTTGTGCCTTCACCAAGATTTTCCATGGCCTCGGCGATGTAAAGATAATGTTCAAAGAACTTGATTGCCATGTCTTCATAAACCTGATAATACTGAGCCAGTTCCATGGCAATTCTCATCATGTTGAGTGCATACATTGCCATCCAGCTGGTACCATCGGCCTGTTCCAGATGTTCACCGTCTCTCAGTTCCATATTACGGTCAAAGGCACCAATGTTATCCAAACCAAGAAAACCTCCACCGAAGATATTCTGCCCGTTTTTATCTTTTCTGTTGACCCACCACGTGAAATTAAGAAGCAGCTTCTGGAACACTTTTTCCAAAAAAAGAAGATCCGGTTTCCCGTTGTGTTTTTCATCAATTTTAAAAACCCTGAAGCACGACCACGCATGTACAGGCGGATTCACATCACTCAGATTCCATTCATAGGCAGGCATTTGTCCGTTTGGATGCATGTACCATTCTTTGGTCAATAGAAGCAACTGGTTTTTTGCAAAATCTGCGTCAATGATGGCAAACGGAACACAATGGAATGCCAGATCCCACGTCGCATACCAGGGATATTCCCATTTGTCGGGCATTGAGATAATATCCTTGTTGTGAAGATGATCCCATTCTACATTTCTTACATAATCATTGAAATTTCTGGGAGCTTCAAAATTAGGATCTCCTTTCAGCCATTTTCCAACGTTATAGTGATAGAACTGTTTGTTCCAGAGAAGACCTGCAAAAGCCTGTCTCTGAACATTTCTTTCATCTTCATTTAAAATTTCTTCCTGAATGTTTTTATAAAATTCATCAGCCTCATTTATTCTCTGTGCAAAAATCTGATCAAAATTTTCAAACGGGCTGTCCGTTTCTTCCGAAGAGAGATTAAACTCAAAAACTTCAGAATCACCTGCTTTTATCACCTTATTGATTGAGATCGCAGCCTTGGAACCACGTTTTTCAGGATTTACGGTTGCTTCGTTTTTGGTGATATAATTATTAATTCCGTCTTTGTAGTAAGTGTTTTCCTTTTCAGGGCAGCCGTAGATTTTTGGTCTGTTGGTTTCGTTTTCGCAGAAAAGTGTTTCGCCTAAAGATTTAGTATAAAGTTTTTTAATTCCAATACTGTCGTGGTAAATGTTGATGTGATTGTTTGAATAAGAGTTGAGCTGTCCTTTATATTCATTGTAACCCCATTTCCAGTTGTTTCTGAACCAAAGCGTAGGCAATACCGTAAGTGGTGCATCCACTTTGCTTCTGTTATGAACGGTCACTCGGACTAAAATATCGTTTTTATCTGCCTTGCAGTATTCAATGAAAATATCAAAATATTCGTCGTTATCAAAAATTCCGGTGTCTATAATCTCGTATTCACGCTCCCTTTTGCTGCGGCTTGCGTTTTCATTCAGGATATCATCGTAAGGAAATTCATTGATGGGATATTTATACAGCATCTTCATATAGCTGTGAGTAGGCGTGTTGTCAAGGTAGTAAAAAAGTTCTTTCACATCTTCACCATGATTCCCTTGCGGATTGCTGAGACCGAACAAACGCTCTTTCACCATTTTGTCCTTCCCGTTCCAGAAAGACAGCGCAAAACAAAGAAGCTGTTTGTGATCGGAGATTCCGGCGATGCCTTCTTCACCCCAGCGGTAGGTGTAGCTTTCAGCACTGTCGTGATTGGTGAAATTCCATGCATTACCGTTTGGGCTGTAGTCTTCCCGCACATTTCCCCATTGCCTGTTGCTTACGTATGGTCCCCAGTTTTGCCAGTCGTGGCTGTTCAGTCTTTCTTTTTCTACACTCATAAAGCTCCTTTTTCTTTACGAATTTAATTTTTTATTGACAGAAAACCAATTTTTAGTATCTGAATTATTATTAACAGAGCCCTTTTCTGCTTTATTAGAGGTATTTTTCAATGTTAAATTAAATTATTTTAATATTTAAAAATAATGATATATCTTTGCACCATTCGATCATTCACATATTGAAAATGTTATCAAGAAAGGTTGAGGGACAGACCCTGTGAAACCTTAGCAACCCTTTGCGCAAGCGAAGAAGGTGCTACGTTCTACCAAAAGTTTTTATTTTTTGGACAGATAACTTACTGAAGTTCTTTTCAGCCATTTCTCATGGCATTTTCAAATTGTATTATCAAAAAGTATAATAGAATTGAAAACAGAACTGCAATATATTAATTTTCCGTATCAAACCGATTCCCAAAAGGAATACCATATCTCATTGAGCTACCAGCTTTTTGGGAAAGACCTGTTTTCTGCACCCATCATTTTAGTTAATCATGCCTTAACCGGAAATTCAAACGTTTCCGGAGAAAAAGGTTGGTGGAAACAGTTGATTGGTGAAGATCAGGTAATTGATACCAATAAATATACAATGCTTTGTTTCAATATTCCCGGAAACGGATATGATGATTTTTTTGTTGATGACTACGCAGATTTTACGCCTTCAGACATAGCCAATATTTTTCTGAAAGGTTTAGAAATTTTAAATATTAAAAACGTTTACGCGATTATCGGAGGATCGCTCGGAGGTGGAATTGGCTGGGAAATGCTGGCTAAAAATCCAGATCTGGCTGAGCTATTCATTCCGATCGCCTGTGATTCCAAAACTCATGACTGGCTGCACGCTCAATGTCTTGTTCAGAAATTTTTACTGAACGGAAATGATGAGCCACTTCAGAAAGCAAGAATTCATGCGATGTTGTGCTACAGAACACCACAGTCTCTAAATGACAGGTTTCAGAATAAATTCAATCAGGAAAAGCAGAAGTTAGAATCTGAAGATTGGCTTGTTTATCACGGAAATTCTTTAAACGATAGATTTAGTTTAGAATCCTATAAGCTGATGAATCACTTACTGATGAACATCAATGCAAACGATAAAGATTTAAATAAAATCAAAGCACGAATGCACATGATCTCCGTAGATACCGATTTGTTTTTCCCTGCTTCTGAAATCCGAATGTGTTTTGAAAAGCTGAGAAAGGAAAAAGAGGATGTTTTCTATCACGAGATCAAATCAATTCATGGGCACGACGCCTTTTTAATGGAATATCAACAGTTAAATTATATCATAAAAAATATTTTGTAGAGATGAGTAAGATTAATGCAAACGAAATAAAATTTTTAAAAAACAGATCAATTATCAAATTTGAAGGAGCAGATTTCCTTGGTGAAATAGGGATTGATGGAAGGGTTTTTAAAGCGCTTACTTTAGCGAGAATCAGCGTGGGCGTAATTTCTCAGCAAGCCGTTGAGAACGGTTTGTCAATTCTGGTACACGAAGATGATTCTGAAAAAGCAGTAACCTGTCTGATCGAGGAATTTGCCGAAGAAAGAAAATCAGGTAAGGTTTCTCAGATTTACAGCATCAATAATGTTTCTGTCATAGGTTTTGTGGCGGATGATTTAAATAAAATACTTTCTGAACTGGCGAGAAACAATGTTTTTCCGTTGCTTTTAAATCAAAATTCAAGCGAAAAGCGAATCAATATTGTGGTGACGTCTTCTCAGGATGAGAAAACTAAAAATATCATTGAATCGGAAATTTTTAAAAAACCAAAAACGGTTCATTTGGCAATTATCGGTCATGGAAATGTTGGAAAGACATTAATTGAGCAGGTTTTACATTCTTCAGAAGAAATTAAAAGAAGAAAAAATATACACCTGAAAGTTGTGGCAGTGGCCAATTCCAGAAAGATTGCCTTCAATAAAAAAGGTTTTGACAATACTTGGAGTGACGAAGTTTTTGCGGCCGAAAAATCTTCTGATGTTTCTGAACTCATTAATTTCTCAAAGGAAAATCAACTTGAAAACCTGATTGTTGTAGATAACACAGCAAGTGTTGACTTCGTGAAAAATTATCAGGCTTTGGCAGAAAATGGTTTTGATCTGGTTTCTTCCAACAAAATTTTCAACACGCTTCCGATTGAAGAATATCGTAAACTAAGATATACGTTGAACAAAAATAACAAACGTTATCTTTATGAAACAAACGTAGGTGCAGGTTTGCCTCTAATCGATACGATAAAGCTTCTTCACCTTTCCGGAGAGAATATTACGAGAATCAAAGGTGTGTTTTCCGGAACACTGAGCTATGTTTTCAATAATTTTTCTTTGCGCGATGATAAATTTTCCACGATCGTTAATGAAGCTTTAGAAAAAGGTTTTACCGAACCAGATCCGAGAGAGGATTTGTCCGGAAACGACGTCGCAAGAAAACTTTTGATTTTAGCGAGAGAACTGGATTTAATTAATGAATTTAGTGATATCAACATTCAGAATTTGGTTCCTGAAGCTTTGCTTTCAGTTTCAAAACAGGAATTTCTTTCACGATTGGAAGAATTAGACGAGGAATACGATCAAATCAAGAAAAATCAGGAATCGAATCATGTTTTAAGATACGTTGGCGATCTGCACGGAGATTTACAGAAAGAAAGAGGTGAACTGGATGTGAAATTAATTTCCGTTCCCGCAACTTCCGCTTTGGGACAGTTAAAAGGTTCAGATTCAATTTTCGAAATCTATACCGAAAGTTACGGCGAAAACCCAATCGTTATCATGGGAGCTGGTGCCGGCGCAAAAGTAACTGCCCGCGGTGTTTTTGGAGATATTTTAAGATTAAGTGAAACGAAGTAGGTTTTGTAAAAAGTATAAAGTAGAAATGTAAAAAGTCCCAACGGGACGATTTAATAAAGGATAGGATGCAATCCTATCAATCAAATTCATATAAAAAATGGAAAACGAAAATTTCGAAACCCTCGCGATAAGAACACAAACCGAAAGAACTCAGTTTGACGAGCATTCTACGCCTTTATATCTTACTTCAAGCTTTGTTTTTGAGGATGCAGAAGATATGAGAGCGAGTTTTGCCGAAGAGAAATCTAAAAATCTGTACAGCCGGTTTTCAAATCCGAACGTTACAGAATTTACAGATAAAATCGTCAAAATGGAAGGTGCTGAGGCAGGTTACGCTTTTGCCACAGGAATGGCCGCAATTTACTCTACCTTTGCAACTTTGTTGAATGCTGGAGACCACATCGTAAGCTGTCAGTCGGTTTTCGGCTCCACGCACACATTGTTCACAAAATATTTCCCGAAATGGAATATTGAAACGACTTATTTCAAAGCCGAAGATGCTGAAAACGTAGAAAAATATATTCAACCCAACACAAAAATTTTATACTTAGAAACGCCGACCAATCCAGCGATTGAAGTCTTAGATTTAGAATTTTTTGTACGAATTGCCAAAAAACATAATTTGATTTTCATTGTAGACAACTGTTTTGCGACGCCTTACCTTCAGCAGCCGATAAAATACGGAGCCGATTTGGTGGTGCATTCAGCCACAAAACTGATTGACGGTCAGGGTCGTGTTTTGGGCGGAGTAGCCGTTGGAAGAGAAGATTTAATCAGAGAAATTTATCTTTTTGCACGAAATACGGGTCCAGCAATGTCACCTTTTAATGCATGGGTTTTGTCGAAAAGTTTAGAGACTTTGGCGATTCGTGTAGAAAGACACTGCGAAAATGCTTTGAAAGTAGCAGAGTTTTTAGAAAATCATCCAAATGTGGAATTGGTAAAGTACCCGTTTTTAAAATCGCATCCGAGCTATGAAATTGCCAAAAAGCAAATGAAGTTAGGCGGAAACGTCGTTGCTTTTGAAATCAAAGGCGGAATTGAAGGAGGAAGAAACTTTTTAGATAAAATAAAAATGTGTTCACTGTCTGCAAACTTGGGCGATACCAGAACCATTGTCACTCATCCGGCATCTACAACGCATTCCAAACTTTCTGATGAAGAGAGAAATGAAGTAGGAATCACTGCAGGATTGGTTCGCTGCTCGGTAGGTCTGGAAAATGTGGATGATATTATTGCCGATTTGAAGCAGGCATTGGAGTAGAATGATTTGGGCAGCTGTATCCGCCTTCCACTCCCGCTTTTTTGCCTCCGCTGCGCTGCGGCAAAAAGAGCTCCGTTCAAGTCGGGCTGCAAGAGAGATTCAGCGCAAAAATTTGAAAAATTCGAATATAATTCGTGTAATTAGTATTAAATAAAAATGAAAAATTCAGAACAACTATACAAAGCCCTTTCCGAAAGAATCCTTATTCTCGACGGAGCAATGGGAACCATGCTTCAGCGATATAAATTCGAAGAAGAAGATTACCGTGGTGAGCGTTTCAAAGACTGGGAACATCCGGTAAAAGGAAATAATGACCTGCTTTCTTTAACTCAACCTCACGCAATTGAAGAAGTTCACAGGAAATATCTGGAAGCAGGAGCAGATATTCTGGAAACCAACACTTTTTCCGGAACGACCATCGCAATGGCAGATTACCACATGGAAGATCTGGTGTACGAACTTAACTTTGAGTCAGCTAAAATCGCAAGAAAAGTTTGTGATGAGTTCACAGCTCAAAATCCTGATAAACCGAGATTCGTTGCAGGCTCCATCGGACCAACCAACAGAACGGCAAGCTTAAGTCCGGATGTGAACGATCCGGGCTACCGCGCAATTACTTTTGAAGACTTGAGACTGGCTTACAAACAACAGTCAGAAGCTTTGTTGGATGGAGGTTCAGACATTCTTTTGGTAGAAACTATTTTCGATACACTAAATGCAAAAGCGGCATTGTTTGCCATTGACGAAATTCAGGAGGAAAGAGGAATTCAGATTCCGATTATGGTTTCGGGAACGATTACCGATGCCTCAGGAAGAACGTTGAGCGGGCAGACAGCCGAAGCGTTTTTAATTTCAGTTTCTCATTTAAATTTACTGAGCGTAGGTTTCAACTGTGCCTTGGGAGCCAATCAGCTGACGCCTTATCTGGAAACACTGGCGCACAATTCAGAATTCCATGTTTCGGCTTATCCGAATGCGGGTCTTCCGAATGCGTTCGGGCAGTATGATGAATCGCCGGATCAGATGGCTGCTCAGATCAGAGAATATGTGGAAAAAGGATTGATCAATATCATCGGTGGATGCTGTGGTACAACGCCTGAACACATCAAAGCGATTGCCGAACTGGTCGACAAATACGAACCGAGAAAAGTAAAGGATTTTGTATGATTTTTGATTGTTGAAAGTTTAGAACGAGTGTAAAAACTTTTTTAAAATCAAATCAACAATCTTATGGACAAGCCACTTTACCTTAAAAATTCCGACGATACAAAACTGTTTAATGAACTGAGAAAAAGAGTGAACGAGCGCGTAGAAAAACTTCCCAAAAACAGAGATATTTACATCCAGATCAAAGCCATTATTTTGCCTTTGGTCTATTTTGGTTTGTATGTGTTTGCACTTTTTAATGCAGACAGACCTTGGATTTACATTTCCAGTTTTGTTCTGATGGGAATTTCTCTGGTTTTAATCTATTTAAATCTGATTCACGAGGCGGCTCACAACAATATTTTTAAAAATAAAAAACTCAACAGTTTTGTGCTGCAGATTTTCGATTTTGTGGGAGCCAATTCCTACATCTGGAAAAAAAGACATATCGCAGCGCACCACGCCTATCCGAATGTGGACGGCTGGGATACCGACATCGAGCAGAGCGGTCTTTTACTGATTGTGCCATGGATCAAGGCTAAAGGAATTCAGAAATACCAACACTTCTTTTTCTTTCTGGTGTATCCTTTATATCTGTTCAACTGGATGTTTATCAGGGATTTCAGAGATTTTTTTGATAACGACAGAGTGATTTTAAAAACGCAGGGCAAAATTCCGGTTTCAGAGAAAATTAAGATGATTTGCTTTAAATTATTTTACTTCTTCTACCAAATCGCCGTGCCGGTTTTATTTTTAAAGGTTTCTTTGGGGTTGGCTTTGGGTGCATGGTTTTTACAGGTAATTGCAGCGAGCATTTTTGCGCTTTTTGTACTGTTGCCACTACATCCGCTGCCAGACAATGCCTTTCCGAAATTAGATGAAAAAAACGGACTCCCGTTCAGCTGGATCCGTCATCAGCTCGAAGTGACGAATGATTTAAAAGAAAACAACTGGTTTGTGAGAAATGTGTTGGGAAATTTCAACTTTCACGTTGCCCATCATCTTTTCCCAAACTACAGCTATATGTATTACAACGAAATTACAGAGGAAATTGAGCAGTTTGCCAAAGAAAACAATTTGGGTTACAAACGCTTTCCAATGTTTACCGCTTTGGGCAAACACGTCGATTTGCTGAAGCAAAATGCGAACAACGCTTATTTTATTTTAGAAGAATAAATGGTTTAAAATAAAAAAAGATGAATATTGAGTACTGTTTAAGATAAAGAACTTAGCTTGCTTTTACAGGTTTAACGGTTCGTAAAACTTAAAACAATAAGCATTAAAAAACTTAGTGTACTTAGTATTTAAAATGATGATTAAAAATTTAAATTAAAAACAAATCAGTTTAGCGATTCCAAACATTGGTGTACTGTTAAATTGATAAATTGTTACATAAATAAAAATGAAATATTTAAAATTATCAGGGCTGGAACCTCTGATTATTACTCCGGAATCAAATTTTATCAACGTGGGCGAAAGAACCAACGTTGCCGGATCTAAAAAGTTTTTAAGATTAATAAAAGAAGAGAAATTTTCTGAAGCCTTAGATATCGCAAGAGATCAGGTGGATGGCGGTGCTCAGATTCTTGATGTGAATTTTGACGACGGTTTGATCGACGGAAAAGCTTCCATGATTAAATTCCTGAATTTGATTGGCTCCGAACCGGATATTTCCAAAATCCCAATTATGGTCGATTCTTCCAAATGGGAAATTCTGGAAGCCGGTTTGCAGGTTGTTCAGGGAAAATGCGTGGTGAATTCCATCAGTTTGAAAGGTGGTGAAGAAGAATTCATAAAACAGGCAAAAACCATCAAAAGATATGGAGCAGCCGTGATTGTTATGGCTTTTGATGAAGTAGGGCAGGCCGATACGTATGACAGAAGGCTCGAAATCTGCGAAAGAAGCTATAAAATTTTAACCGAAATTGTTCGTTTTCCTGCTGAAGACATTATTTTCGATTTAAATATTTTCCCCGTAGCCACTGGGATGGATGAGCACCGTCGGAACGCAATCGATTTCATCGAAGCTACGAGATGGGTAAGACAGAATCTTCCTTATGCTTCAGTCAGTGGAGGAGTTTCCAATGTTTCGTTCTCGTTTCGTGGAAATGATACGGTACGTGAAGCGATGCACTCGGTTTTTCTGTACCACGCGATTCAGGCGGGCATGAACATGGGAATCGTAAATCCTGCGTTGCTTGAGGTTTATGATGAAATTAATAAAGAACTTCTCGAGCTCGTTGAAGATGTTATTCTCGACAAAAGAGAAGATGCTACTGAAAGGCTTTTGGATTATTCTGAACGAAATAAATCGGTTAAAAAAGAAAAAGTTGAGGAGCTCGAATGGCGTACTCATTCTTTGCAGGAAAGAATCACGCATTCTCTCGTAAAAGGAATTGACCGTTTCATAGAAGAAGATGTGGAAGAGGCCAGATTGCTTGCTGACCGCCCTCTTCACGTCATCGAAGTCAATCTGATGACCGGAATGGGTGTTGTAGGAGATCTTTTCGGTGCAGGAAAAATGTTCCTTCCGCAGGTAGTGAAATCTGCCCGTGTGATGAAAAAAGCGGTTGCTTATCTGCAGCCATTTATTGAAGCTGAAAAAGACGTCGCTCAGAAACCCAACGGAAAAATTCTAATGGCAACCGTAAAAGGTGACGTTCACGATATCGGAAAAAATATTGTGAGTGTGGTTTTGGGTTGTAATAATTATGATATTGTGGATTTGGGCGTGATGGTTCCTGCCGAGAAAATTATTCAGGCAGCGATTGATCATAACGTCGATGTCATCGGTCTGAGCGGATTAATTACACCAAGTTTGGATGAAATGGTGTACATCGCTTCAGAACTAGAGAGGCAGAATTTAAATTTCCCTTTGCTGATCGGTGGTGCAACAACTTCAAAGGCTCACACAGCTGTAAAGATTGATTTAAAATATAAAAACGCCGTCGTTCACGTAAATGATGCATCCAGAGCGGTTAATGTGGTAAGTTCATTGTTGGGAGATCGTAATAAAGAATATGTTGACGATCTGAAAAATGACTATTCAGATTTCCGTGAAAAGTTTTTGAACAGACAGGTTGATAAAAACTATGTTTCACTGGAAGACGCAAGAAAAGATAAGTTCAAAATCGATTGGGAAAACGAAGAAATTTTCACTCCAAATAATTTAGGAATTCAGGTTTTTGAAAATCAGGATTTGGAAGAACTGATTCCGTTTATCGATTGGTCGCCGTTTTTCAGAAGCTGGGATCTGCATGGGAAATATCCGAATATTTTTGATGATAAAGTTGTCGGTGAACAGGCAAAAGAGCTGTTTGCAGACGGACAGAAAATTTTAAAGAAAATAGTTGACGAAAAACTGTTGGTTGCCAAAGCAGTCTTCGGAATTTTTAAAGCCAATTCAAACGAAACCGATGACATTTTAATTTATGATGAAAATGATCAGGAAAAAGTTAAGTTTTTGACTTTAAGACAGCAGGTTCAGAAATCAAAAGGGAAAGATTATATCGCATTAAGTGATTTTATCGCACCAAAAAGTTCAGGAAAGACCGATTACATGGGCGCTTTCTGTGTTTGCACAGGTTTCGGAACTGATGAACTCTCAGATCAGTATGAAAAAGACAATGACGACTACAACGCCATCATGGTAAAAGCGATTGCCGACCGTTTTGCAGAAGCTTACGCCGAATTTTTACACAAAAAAGTCCGTACAGAATATTGGGGCTATGCCAATCAGGAAAATTTAAGCAACGAAGAGTTAATTGCCGAAAAATACAAAGGAATTCGTCCTGCTCCCGGCTATCCCGCGTGTCCTGACCATTTGGAAAAACACGCAATTTGGGATCTTTTAAATGTGGAAGAAGAAATCGGCGTTTATCTTACTGAAAGTTTAGCGATGTTCCCGACAGCAGCTGTTTCCGGATATTATTTTGGAAGTCCGCACGCCAAATATTTCGGTTTAGGAAAAATTTCAGAAGACCAGTTGAAAGAATATTCAGTAAGGAAAGGAATTTCTTTAAAGGAAGCGAGAAAATGGCTGAATCCGAATTTAGCAGATGGATTTTAGATGAGAAGACAGATTTGGAATTATATGAATTTGAGGGATTAAATTCTATTTTTGTAAATAAAAACAATTATGAAAAATATCAAAATATTAGAAAATTTAGATGAAATAAGAACGATTGATGAGCAAAAAAAGTCAATCGATTCTTACCGTCCGTTTTCTAAAGAATTGGAAACTAAAATTTTTCAGAAACTAAAATTAGACTGGAATTATAATTCAAATGCAATCGAAGGTAATCAGTTGAGTTACGGCGAAACAATCGCTTTTTTAAACTTTGGCTTGACCGCTAAAGGAAAACCTTTCAAAGATCATTTAGATATTAAAGGGCATAACGAAGCAATAGGTTTCATGCTGCAATTAATTAAAGAAGATCGTCCGCTTTCAGAAAGTGACATTAAGGATTTACATAAAATAATTTTAGTTGAACCTTATTTTTCACAAACGATTTCACCTGAAGGGATTGAGTTTCAAAAAGAAATTAAAATCGGACAATATAAAATTTCGCCCAATCATGTGAAAACAGTTTCCGGGGACATTCATTATTACACCAATCCCGAAGAAGTTCCTTTTGAGATGAACAATCTTTTGGAATGGTACAGGAATACTGAGGAAGAAAATCTGCATCCAATTATTATTTCTGCTATTTTCCATCATAAGTTTACTTCAATTCATCCATTTGATGATGGAAACGGAAGATTAGCCAGAATTCTGAGCAATTTTATCTTGCTTAAACATCAATATCCAGTTATTGTAATTAAAAATAAGGATAAAATTCAATATTACTCAGCGTTAAATATTGCTGATAATGGAATCTACGACGATTTGATAAGGCTATTTGCAGAAAATATTGGCTTCAGTCTGGATATTATGCAAAAAGCAATTAACGGAGAAAATATCAATGAAGCAGATGATTTAGATAAGGAGATTGAGTTGTTCACCAAACAAATGCAGGTTCAAAATATTAAAACTGTAGACTTTGAAAAAGATAAAGATTTCTTACTAACCAACTATGTAAAAGATTTTTTGCAATATCTGATACCTAAAGTCAGTAAGATTGGGGAGCTTTTTCAAGAATATAAAATTATATTAATTGAAAAAATCCCCTTACAAGATCCGAAATATCATTCACTTAGTGATATGAATTTAGATTTGATGTATAATAACCAAATTGAATATGGAAATATTTTATATAGATTTTATTTTATTTTAAATGGTTTGGTTAAAAAAGAACTTGAAATAAACTTTGATTTGAAAATACTATTAAATAAGAAATCAATAAGATATCAATTAGTTGATAATGAAGATGTTTTAATTTTTGAACGAGATTTTTTTTATAGTGAAAATGCCAAAATTGTTTATGAAGAAATAACACCATCAGTGATTTACTACTTAATTAATATCATTAAGATTCATGGTATTATAAATACAGAAGAATAACTTATAAATGAAAATTACAGACCATATAAAAAACGCCAACGGCAAAACGCTTTTCTCCCTCGAAGTTGTTCCCCCTCAAAAAGGAATCGGAATTGAAGATTTATATACCAACATCGATCCTTTGATGGAATTTAAACCTCCATTCATCGACGTGACGACTTCAAGAGAAGAATACATCTACATCGACAAAGGAAACGGTTTAATGGAACGCCGAATTACAAGGATGCGTCCCGGAACTTTGGGAATTTGTGCGGCAATTCAACATAAATATGGAGTAGATACCGTTCCTCACCTGCTTTGCGGAGGTTTCACCAAAGAAGAAACAGAATATCTTTTGGTAGACTGTATGTATTTGGGGATTGATAATATTATGGCATTGCGAGGCGATGCGATGAAAGGGCATCAGTATTTTGAAGCCACTCCCGGCGGTCACGCCAGTGCAATGGATTTGGTGAATCAAATCAATAATTTGGGAAGAGGAAAATATCTTCACGATGATCAGGCTTGCGATGATAACAACAAATTCTGCATCGGAGTTGCCGGTTATCCCGAAAAACACATGGAAGCTCCGTCAATGAATTACGATTTGAAATGGCTCAAGCAGAAAGTAGATGCAGGAGCAGATTACATCGTAACCCAAATGTTTTTTGACAATAAAAAATACATCGAATTTGTAACAAAAGCCCGTGAAATGGGAATCACCGTTCCAATCATTCCAGGTATAAAACCGATTGCCACTAAAAAACATTTAAAATTACTGCCGCAGGTTTTCAAAATTGATCTGCCTGAAGACTTAATCAACGCTGTAGAAAGCGCAAAAAACAATGAAGCTGTGAAACAGATCGGCGTGGAATGGGCCATCAGCCAATGCAGGGAATTGCTCGATTTCGGCGTTCCTGTACTGCATTTTTACTCGATGGGTAAGAGTGATAATATTAAAAAAGTAGCCGGAGAGCTATTCTAAATAGTCAGTAAAAGTGAAAAGATAAGGCTTCGGGAATTTTTCCGAAGCCTTATTGTTTGTAATCTGTTTGGTATTGAATCAGTTTATCAAAAACACTTTTCGTCGTTGGTTTGGAAGAATTGGTATTAAAAATAAACATTCCACTGTCGATATTAAAATAATATTTCTTGGTTTCATCGCTTACTGAAAACCATTTCAACAGACCATTTAAAAGATTGATGTCTTCCCATTTTATTGAAGCTTCATCTAAATTGAACGTGTGCGGATGTTGATTTAATGTATCCCTGAAAACTATTTTTCGGTCTTCAATATAAATAATCCCACTTCCCTGAAATGCTTTCAGTTTAAAAAACTCACTTTGCGCGTTCCCCAGATTATACCTTACAAAAGCGTGAAATTCAGTTGTTCCAACCTCGTCAAGAAGAATTTTTTGTTTCTTTTTTCTGCTCTGTGCCGCAAAATAGGCTATCAAAAGAATAATTACCGGAATTAACAGGATGAAAAATATAATTGCGATAAAGAAAAAAATTAGTGAATCCATGATCTGTCATTTAAAATTAAACTGCAGGATGTTTCTCAAACTCCTTTGTTCGGTCAAACAAATATCGGTAGGTTGCCAGCTTTCTTGTTACTTCAGTCTCTAAATGTTTAGCTAAACCGAGCATTTTTGGATTAAAATCACCAATCCACTGCATCTCAAAATCTTCAAATTTTGTTGCGACACGGAAATGATTGGCAGCTTCCACAATCAGGTAGCCTTCAACACCTTTATTTTGCCATTCCGGAAGAACACCAAAAATTAAACCAACAAACTTTGAATTATGTTTAAATGTTTTATAATAAAGAAACTTCAGTTTATCAAAAAATCCAAATTTTCCATTTAAATATTTAAACCATTGATTCAGATCAGGAATATTGATCCACATCGCAATCGGATTTTCATTTTCATAAGCGAACCATGCAATATGTTCATTCATCACAGGCTTCATGGTGTTGAAAAGCTTCTTCACATCGTCCAGAGACATCTGCTTTCCACCACCGTGGCTCTCCCATGATTTATTGTAAATTGTATAAAAATCTTTTGCAAACTTATCAATATTGCCTTTCGTTACGCGCTTTGAAGAAAAATTTTCGTTTTTAGAATGTTTGGCGTGCATAATATTAAAAATCCGTGAGGTAGGAGCATGAGCTTTTCTGCTGAAACACAATTGATTGTAGTAAATCTGAAAACCGTAATTTTCAAAAAGATCTTTGTAGTAAGGGAAATTATAATTCATCCCGTACAGAGGTTCAGAAAAACCTTCAATCAAAACACCCCAGAATCTGTCGCGTTCCCCGAAATTTATTGAGCCGTCCATCGCTTCCATCCCCCTTTCCTGAAGCCAGTTTTTGCAGTGGTCAAATATGAAATTGGCAGTCTCCTGATCTTTGATGCAGTCGAAAAATCCGATCCCGCCGGTTGGCTGTTTTTCGATGTATTGTTTATTGATAAAAACGGCAACTTTTCCAACTGTTTTATGATCTTTTTTAAACAAAAATCTTTTGCTTTCACCAGTTGTAAAACACTTGTTCTTGCTGTTGTCAAAAACGCTTTCAATGTCTTTGTCTAAAGGCCGGATATACGCTTTGTCATCTTTATAAAGTCTCGCTGGAAACTCCAGAAATTCCTTTTTTTGTGCGCTACTCAGTACTTCTTCTGCAATGATCATAATTTTTCAGGCTAATATGAGGTGAAAGGTAATTCAAATTTGGGGCAAATTAAAATATAGAATTAATTTTATCCGTATTTTTGTTGCAAAATAAATAAAAATGGTTGATTTTACCGATAACGATGATGATATTTTCACAGGGAAAGAGCATACGCCGATTCGTGAAGATGCCTTTGAGAAATCGCCACAGGAAAAAATAGAAAAAATTACCCAACTCTTCGGAGAAATCATGGAAACTTTAGGTCTTGATATGACTGATGATTCATTAAAAGATTCTCCTAAAAGGGTTGCAAAAATGTATGTCAACGAAATTTTTGGCGGACTTCTTCCGGAAAACAAACCGGGAATTTCTACATTTTCAAACAAATACAAATACCGCCAGATGTTGGTGGAAAAAGACATCACAGTTTACTCATTCTGCGAACATCACTTTTTGCCCATCATCGGAAGAGCACACGTTGCCTACATTTCAAACGGCGACGTGATCGGACTCTCAAAAATCAACAGAATTGTTGATTATTACGCAAAAAGACCACAGGTGCAGGAAAGATTGACGATGCAGATTGTTGATGCTTTGAAAGATGCTTTAGGAACTCAGAATGTTGCCTGCATTATCGATGCAAAACACCTTTGTGTAAACTGCAGAGGAATAAAAGATACTGCAAGTTCAACAATCACAGCAGAATTAAGCGGAATTTTCAGAACCAATCCTATTACAAGACAGGAATTCCTTCATTACGTAGGAAGCCATGCGAAACTGGATTATTAAATGTGATGATTAGTCAGATTATAAAAAGAAATATTAGATTACTTTCCGAAAGATATGGACATGAAATATCTTATTTCAAAAATGTAATTGTGATAAAAAATGAAAAGAATTTCATTGAAATTTTCTCTCAAGTCAAAGATTATATTGAAGTAAAATATAATTTTGAAAAGGGAACTTTAGAGATTGAAATTCAGGATTTTGAAATTTATGAATTGTTAATCAAAATTTTCCGAAGAAAAGAATTAGAAAAAATAAGTTTAAATCCAATGGATCCTTTAAATCTAAATGATCTTGAAGAAGAATTTGGATGTTTAAGTAAATTCGAAGAAAAACTTATATCCCTTATAAATTCAGAAGTTAATTATTCTGATATTGGTGGAAATAGAGTTTTAACAGAACTTTATCAAGATATTTTAATTTTAAGAGACGACATTGGCGCTTCAAAATCTAATGTAATAAATATAAACAATGATAAAGTTTAAAAAAGTTTCAAACCAAATTTTTATCGCAACCATTATTTGTTGTGGCACATTTTCGTGAATCAATTTTAAATTTCAAACGTCAAATTTCAAATCAAATAATGCAACTAAAAATATACAATTCGCTCACAGCGGAAAAAGAAATATTCACACCAATCCACGAAAATAACGTCGGGATGTACGTTTGTGGACCGACGGTTTACAGCAATGTGCACCTGGGAAATGTGCGAACTTTCCTTTCTTTCGATTTTATCTACAGAAGCTTAATGCATTTGGGTTATAAAGTAAGATACGTAAGAAATATTACTGATGCAGGGCACCTTACCGACGATGGAGACGTGAACAACGACCGTTTCGTGAAGCAAACCCGTCTTGAGAAGCTCGAGCCAATGGAAATCGTTCAAAAATATACAGTTGATTTTCATAAAGTCCTTGAAATGTTCAATCTTCTGCCTCCGAATATTGAGCCTACAGCAACAGGGCATATCGTTGAACAAATTGAACTGACTCAAAAATTAATTGAGAAAGGTTTTGCCTATGAAAGCAACGGTTCGGTTTATTTTGATGTTCTTGAATACAATAAAAGAGGATTAAATTACGGCGAGCTTTCAAAACGTAATGTCGAAGAACTTTTTGCCAACACCAGAGATCTTGACGGACAGGGCGAAAAGAAAAACCCACAGGATTTTGCGCTTTGGAAAAAAGCTTCTCAGGCTCACATTATGCGTTGGAATTCCCCTTGGGGAGAAGGTTTCCCGGGATGGCACCTTGAATGTACTGCAATGAGTACAAAATATCTGGGCGACAAATTCGACATCCACGGAGGTGGAATGGATCTTAAATTCCCGCACCACGAATGTGAAATTGCACAGGGAAAAGCCTGTAATGAAGTGGAACCTGTAAACTACTGGATGCACGCCAACATGCTGACGATGAATTCCCAGCGTATGAGCAAGTCGACCGGAAATTATATTTTACCCAAACAATTGGTTTCCGGAGAAAATGACTTCTTTGAAAAGCCATTTCATCCCACGATCGTTCGTTTCTGCTTTTTACAGGCACATTACAGAAGTGTTTTGGATATTTCCAATGATGCGATGTTGGCAAGTGAAAAAGGTTTTACAAGATTGATGGAAGCTGTAAAAGTTTTGAATTCCATCACACCAAATGATCAAAAAGAATCTGGTTTTAATCTTAAAGAATGGAAAACCAAGGCTTATGATGCTTTAACAGATGATTTCAATTCACCGGTTTTGATTGCACATTTATTTGAAGCCGTAAAATTTATTTTTGCTCTAAAAGACGAAAAAGAAACAGTTTCCACTGAAGATTTAGCAGATTTAAAATCAACTTTAAATGCTCTGATATTTGATGTTTTGGGACTTCAGAATATTGAAGAAAATAATAATGAAAAACTCGACCAAACTTTACAGGTTTTAATTGAACTGAGAAATCAGGCAAGAAAATCAAAGAATTTCGAACTTTCAGACCAAATTAGAGACAAACTTTTGGCTGAAGGTATTGAACTGAAAGACGGAAGAGACGGAACTTCCTATGTTTTAAATTAAGAGATTCATTTTAATATATCTCTCGCAGATTTTAAAGATTAAGCAGATTTTACTAAATCATCTTCTCAATCCTCAAAACCTGCGGGATTTTTTGTGCCATGAACAAATGAAATATTCTCAATCATGGTCTCAACCTTAACCTTAACCTTTGCCTTAGCCTTAACCTCAACCTCGAAAAAAAAATTCTTTCCAATTCAAAAAATGTTTAACTTAGTAAGACTAAAACAATTACACTTAAAATTTTATAATATGAAAAAACTTTTATTCCCTATTGTCTTACTGGTACTTGGAAATACAGTCAATGCACAGCAGGATATTTTCGCACTGGCAGGTAAAGATACTCCAAGAATTGAGTTCAGTGATATCCGCTCGATGAATGCGGATGGTAGTTCTGTAACACAGATTTTTACTTCAGTTTCGCAATCTGAAGTATTTTCGCAAAATTCAAGAGCAAAAGTTGCTGAAGATAAAGCATCTTACGGAAATTCTCAGGCGATGAATCTGGCGGCGCTGGCAACAGATTTGTCACAGGAAAATTTGGTTTATATGCCGATGTTTTCTTCCAATATCTATGTTTTAAATCAAAAAACAAAGCAGATAACCTTGGTTGAAAATAATGTGGCAAAGGTAACTTCCTGCGACATCAATTCTCACATTACGAGAATGACTTTGGGTCATGACGGAGCAATCTATGCTCTAAATAACGCAGGAACTCAGCTTCTGAAGATCTCAAAGAAAAACGGACAGTATTCTGTTGCGGATCTTGGGATTGTGAAAGACGCTGCTTCCAACGGTAAAAACTCATTTACTGCGATGGAAACAGGCTTTGGAGGTGATATGATTTCTGATGCAGAAGGTAATTTCTATGTTTTTGCTGCTTCAGGAAATGTGTTTAAAGTATCTCCTAAAAATCTGGAAGCATACTTTTTAGGTAAAATCTCTGGTCTTCCGGAAAATTATTCTGTGAACGGTGCAGCGGTGAATTCTAAAGGTAAAATTGTTGTGGGAAGTGCAAAAGGAAACGCTCTATTTGAAGTGAATTTCGAAAGTCTTGAAGCTAAACAACTGGCGGGAGAAACAAATCTTCATATTTATGATTTGGCGAGTAAATATTTTCTGAACGACAGAAAAGCGGTGGAAACGACTCCGGTAATCAACGCAGAAATCTATCCGACCAGAGTGGATGAAAACTTCATTTATGTAAATTTAAATCAGACTAAAATAAAAGGAAATATAAAAGTTGAAATTTTTGATCTTTCCGGTAAGAATGTTTTAAGCAAAAAAATATCAGTAAAAGACGGAAATCTTAATGAAAGAATTGAATTGTCAAATCTTTCTCAGGGTGCTTATTTAGTAAGTATTTTTGATGCCTCAGGAAAGGTAATTGCCACGAAAAAAGTTCTAAAAACAAAATAAGTTAAATTTTGCCATTTATGTGTTAGCCTTCCGAATTCTTTTTGGAAGGCTTTTTTAATGAATAATTGATGCAGAAAGCATTTATTTTAACTTATAAAACACTATTTTTATCCAAAAATATATAGATGAAATTATATTTTAGTATAAGATATATTGCAAAACAGGGAGAAAATTTATTTATTACAATTAATTCTGACGAGCAGGAAAAGCAGGATCACCAGATGCAGGCAGCTGACTTTGGCGTGTGGAAAACAGAAGTTGATTATTTTTCCAAAGAAATTTCGTACAAATACTGTGTAAAAGATGAGCAGGGCAAAACTGTCTCTGAAGAAGGTGTAAATCACCAGTTGTCTTTCCCGCACACGTACAAGGAATTTGCCATTACAGATGTCTGGAACAAGAAAAATTTTCCTGAAAATTATCTTACCAACAAGATTTTAAAAAATAAGCTGACAGGTTTTAAACCTGAAAAAAACATCATCCTGAAAAAACATACCCACCTTTTCAAAATTTCTGCACCGGTTTATCATCCCGAGTGGAAAATTGCGCTTTTCGGAAGTTCGGAATCGCTTGGGAATTGGGATTATAACAGAGCAATTGTTTTCTCTCAGACTGATTTTGGTATTTGGGAAGCTTCAGTTGAAATTCCTGAGCATTATCCGGTAGAATATAAATACTGCATTTACGATACGGTTCAAAAGAAGGTGATTGACGTAGAATCCGGAGCCAACAGGCTGGCTTATCCGAATTCTAATAAAGACGTTCTTCATATTGTTGCTGATCATTATTTTAAGTTTAAAGCTTATCAGATATATCACGATGCCGGAGTCGCGGTGCCTGTATTTTCTTTAAGAACGGAAGATGGTTTCGGTGTAGGTGAATTTCCTGATCTGAAAAAAATGGCAGACTGGAACAGGGAAACTGGCCTGGGAATAATTCAGATTTTGCCGATCAACGACACGACTGCCAATTATACATGGACAGATTCTTATCCTTATGCAGCGGTTTCCGTTTACGCTCTGCATCCACAATATCTTTCTCTGACAAAGTTAGATTATGCTTTGCCGAAGGATTTAGTTAAAGAATACAATGCTCAGAAAGAAGAATTGAATTCTCTGGAACTCATCGATTACGAAAAAATGATCTCCGGAAAATGGAAGTTTATAAAAGCCGTTTTTGAGGAACAAAAGGAAAAGATTTTTAAAGACAGAAACTTTAAAAAGTTTTTAAAAGATAATGAAAGCTGGCTTACACCTTATGCTGCCTTTTGTGTTTTAAGAGACAAATACAAAACTCCAAATTTCGGCGAATGGAAAACCCATAAAAAATACATTGCCGGAAAAATTTCTCAGCTTTTTACAGTTAAAAATAAAGATTATGAGGCGGTAATGCTGCATTCTTGGGTGCAGTTTCAGCTTCATAAGCAGTTAAAGGATGCGGTTGATTACATGCATGGTTTAGGAATTTCAATCAAAGGAGATTTGCCTATCGGAATTTACCGTTATTCTGTAGAAGCATGGACGGAACCTGAACTGTTCGGGATGGATTTTCAAGCCGGTGCACCACCAGATCAGTTTACTGATTTAGGGCAAAACTGGGAATTTCCCACTTACAATTGGGAAGCGATGAAAAATGACGGCTACCAATGGTGGAAAAACAGATTCAAAGCTTTGGAACAGTATTTTGATGCGATGCGAATTGACCATATTCTTGGATTTTTCAGGATCTGGCGAATGCCGATCTCGGCTACACAAGGGATTTTGGGATATTTTTATCCTGCCGTTCCTGTTACGGATGAGGAATTCAGAAAACTTCATCTTCCATTTGATTTTGACCGTTACTGCAAACCGTTTATCAACGATCAGATTTTAAATAAATACTTTGGCGAAAATCAGGAAAAAGCTTTAGCGTATTTAAATAAGAATCAGAATGAAACTTATTCTTTTAAGCCTGAATTTGATACTCAGAGAAAACTTTCAGATCATTTTAAGAAAAACAAGAACGAAGAAGAATTGGCTGAACAATTGATTTCTTTGGCAGCTAATGTTTTGTTTTTAACGGAAGAAAAAGATGGCGAAACCGTTTATCATCCAAGATTTAATGTTTACAAAACGGAATCTTATCAGTTTCTTTCAGACTGGGAGAGACGCACGATTTACAATTTATATCATGACTATTTCTTCAAAAGACAGGATGGTTTATGGTACGAAAAAGCAATGGAAAAACTTCCGGTGATCCTCAATGCTACAGAAATGTTGATTTGTGGGGAAGACCTTGGTCTTGTACCGGATTGTGTTCCTGTAGTGATGGATGAATTGGCAATTATAGCTTTGAAAGTCCAGAGAATGCCTTCAGATAATATTCCTTTTTACAATCCAAAAAAAGCCGAATACTTAAATGTTGTGACGGCTTCTTCTCACGACAGTTCGACCCTGAGACAATGGTGGAAAGAAGATTCGAATCTTACTCAGAAATATTTTAATCAACAGCTTCATCAACATGGCAAAGCTCCCGAAAATCTTGAGCCCTATTTTGCTGAGATGATTATGAAGCAGCATTTGTACAATGATGCGATGCTGTCAATATTCCCGATTCAGGAATTTTTAGCGACGGATGAGAAACTTTCAAATCCGAATATTGATAATGAGAGAATTAATAATCCTGCCGTTTTCCCACACTACTGGAGATACAGAATGCATTTGGGGCTTGAAGAACTGAATAAAGCTGAAAACTTTAACGGAAAGATCAGAAACTGGATTGAAGACAGCGGAAGATTATAAATTTAACAATTGATTATCAATTAGTTAGTTTAAATTTAAAAGAAGTTTTATCGAAAGATTTAACTTCTTTTTTTTATCTATATCCAAAAGATAGAATTGAGAGATTCCAAACATTTAACCAATTAATGATTATAGAAATGAAAAAAATACTTTTGGGATTTGCTTTGACTTTGTCGACTTTGTCGTTTGCTCAGCAATATCCAAATTACGGATACGGAGATAATGGCTACTCCGACGGATATTACAGTGATGAAGATGATCAGAATTATTTCCCTGACGACTATTACTACAATTATCCACAGGATTATTATCCGCAGGATTATTATCAGAGCTACTACAATGATTACAGAAACTCAGTTACCAATATCAACTGGAATGTGTTTTTCAGACAAAACAGGTTAACGAGATGGCAGATCGATCAGATTTTATATCTGAACAGCCTCTACAGTAATTTTGCAACGTGGAATAATTTCTACAGCTACAATCCGGACAGATGGTATTATGACAGATTCTATGCTTTGGAAAGAATTATGGGACCAAGAGTATTTGTGGTTTTTCAGAATAACTATTACAGAGGAAACGCTCCGATTGTCTACTTCCAGAATTACAGAAGAAGTTATTACACACCAAGATTCAGAGTTACTCCGAGATACCGAAATGTGAACATTAATGTTTATAAAGTAAACCGGGTAGATTTCAGAAGAACAGAAAACCCAACTTTAAATGTGGTGAGAGGTTCAGGCTTCAGAAATAATTCCGAATCAGGTTTCAGAGGAAATGCAGGAAACAGTGGAACTAGAAATCCGAACGGTGGTTTCAGAGATAATAATAACTCGGGAACAAGACCTTCAAATGGAGGTTTTAGAGACAACAGCAATTCTCAACCTCGCAGCAATGGCGGTTTTAGAAACGAAAGCAGTCAGCCGAGATCAGAGAACAGTCAGCCGAGAAGTGGCGGTTTCAGAAATGAAAGCAGTCAGCCGAGAACTGAAAGCAGTGCGCCAAGAGGTGGAGGATTCAGAAATGAAACACGTGCTCCGAGAAACGAGAGTAGTACACCAAGATCGGGTGGAGGCTTCAGAAATGGAGGAGAATCTAAACCACAACGCAGTGAAAGTCCGTCTGGAAGGGGAAATTCCGGTGGTGGAGAAAGAAGCGGAGGGTTCAGAACCCGATTAGCAGGAAATTAGTTTTCATATATTATATTTGAGTGGTGTAGAGAGTAGATTTTTTATCTACTCTCTTTTTATTTTCAAATTTTCATGAATTATCGTCAATAAAATTTAACATTTTTTATGAATTTAATTTTTAACTTTTGAATTAATTCTACATCAAACCAATAGAAAACAATTAATTAAACCTTTAATAAAATGAAAAAATTAATATTATCAATCGCATTAGTAGGATTCGGAAGTTTAGCAATGGCTCAACAAAATCATACGCCTGAACAGAGAGAAGCTAAAAGAGCTGAAATGCAGCAAAAAATGCAGCAGAAGCAAAAGGATCATTTAGATAAAATGCAGAAAGACTTAAATTTATCAAAAGATCAGGTAGCCAAAGTACAGGCACTTCAAGACAGAAAAAGAGCAGAAAGAAAAGCAGAATTCGACAGAAATAAAGATGTAAGAATGGCCAAAATGAAGGAGATGAAAGACAAAAGAGTACAAATGGATAATGAAATGAAAAGCATTCTGAATCCTGAACAGTACAAAAAATGGGAAGCCGACAGAAACGCAAAAATGGAACAGCGAAAAATGGCGATGAAAGACAGAAAACACAAAGGCGACAGACCTCACCACAAGCCAATGAGAACGGCTGTGGAGCCTACCAAATAGTGAGTTCATAGTTTAGATTTTTTAATGTGTGGTTAGGAGCGGAAAATTTGTTTTCCGCTCTTTTTCATTTGATTTAACGGTTATTTTAGATGTGAAATTAAGTCTTAATTTTTATCTAATCTAAAATTAAATTTCTTTCATCGTTTTACCAACCGCCTTATATTCCGTAAATTTGATCATAAATTAAAAATTATGGTAAGCGAAAAAATTGCAACACTTATAAACGAACAAATAGCGCACGAGCAATATGCTGCTCAATATTATCTTTCAATGTCGGCTTGGTTTTCTGCAAGAGATCTGGACGGAATTGCCAATTACTTCAGAGTTCAGAGCAAAGAAGAACTGATGCACGCCGACAAAATGTTTGATTACTTAAATGACGTAGGCGGAGAAATCATCATCGGAGAAATAGCAAAACCACCTCATGAATTTCTGAATGCCACAGATATCTTTGAAAAAGCACTTGAGCACGAAAAGAAAGTAACAAGAAGTATTTTCAACATTGTGAAAAATGCAAACGATGAAGGAGATTTTGCAACAACTTCTTTCCTGCAGTGGTTTATCAACGAGCAGGTAGAAGAGGAGGCAAGTGCTTCGCAATATGTAACTAAAATCAAAATGGTTTGTGATAACCCTTCGGCTTTATATCTTTTTGATCAGGAGCTGGCAACAAGAAAATTTGTGCCGGATACTAAAGCTTAAATCGTAAATTAAAATATTTCAAACCCCGAAAATTTATCTTTTCGGGGTTTTTCTTTGTCTGATTTTAGTCTCAAAAAAAGTATCCGTAAAAATACGGTAGCGAAATAGGGAAAATACTGTTTTTTGGTAACTGAATTTTCTTCATTTTTGTAGAAAACTAATTAACATCATGGGACAAGAATTTGATTCAAGAGAAAGAGAAGGCGCAAACAGCCTGAGTGTAGAATTTATTAAAGCCGCAGTAGAGCAGTACAGAACCAATCAGCTGCAATGCACGGCAGATAATCTGGGAGTAAAAGATGCTCACTCGATTTGGTTTGATTTGCCAAAGCTTAAAAAATTTATAGCTGATATAGAAAATCTGGCAGGAAGTTCAGATTCATCGGTAACGGATGAAGATTTGGGAATAAGAATGTATTACGCGGCCTATCCGGAGAATTTCGAAAATTCGAATGTGAAAAAAGAATATCACAAATGTCATACCCTCATCATGATTCCTACAAAAAAAGACAGTTCATCCGGGCAGACAATCCACAGAGATTTTAATCCATTGGAAAGCACTGACGACAGAAGACTAGCTTTGGCTACAGTAAATGCAATGGCTCAAAATCACGGTACGCTTGCACCACCAGATAACTGTGATGGAGAATCATATTAAAATTAAATAGTAAATGGAGTTATTTCGGCATATCTTAGATTACGTTTTCTACGGAAGCGAGGGCTTGGCAGCTTTGGTAGCATTGCTGTATCTGCCACAGGTGAAAAGTACTTATTGGAAATATTTTGCAATTTACCTTGTTTTTATCTTCCTAAGCGAAACGCTAGCCGGACAAAATATATTTTCCAGAGATGGCAAAGTTTACTTTTACAATTATCTTGTGATTCCTGCGCAATTTATATTTTTCTACTGGCTTTATGCTGCAAAATCATTTAACAGGCCGAAACTTTTTTACATATTTTCAGTGGTATATCTTCTGTCATTTATACCACATGAAATGCTTTTCAATTCAAAGAAAATTGTCTTTTCGCTAAATTATACTTTAGGCTCACTGTTTTTGCTATATCTCGTCGTTCTCGAATATTACAGACAGGTGAATTCGTCAAACATTCTGAATTTCAGTGATAACCGGTTCTTTTATATCAACTGGGGAGTTACGGTCTTTTATATCGGAACATTACCTCTTTTTTCTTTCTGGAGCGTCTTTGCTCAGCTTAAAGATTTATTCAGTATTTACTATATTTACTTTCAGATTTCAGGGATCGTAATGTACACTTTGTTTGCGATTTCGTTTATTTTAGGAAAAGAAAATGCTGAGGTATGGAAAAAACAGAGCTCTTAATTACCGTTATACTCTTCAATATTTTCTTCTTGGGATTTATTGTAGCCATAACGATTTACATCAGAAAGTACAAGCAGAGAAAGAAAGAATATCTATCCGAAATTCAGATTAAAAACGAAATTCATCAGAAAGAACTTCTCGCCACACAGCTTGAAATACAGGAATCTACGATGAAGCAAATCGGGAGAGAACTTCATGACAACATCGGGCAGAAACTTACTCTTGTAAGTCTTTACACACAACAGCTTCTTCACGAAAATAAATTTCCGGATATCAATGAAAAAATCGAACAGGTTTCAGAAATTATCAACCATTCAATTGATGAGCTCCGCAGCCTTTCCAAATCACTTACCGACAATAAAATCAGCAGAATCCCAATTACAGAGTTGATTCAGGATGAGGTAAACGTAGCCAATGCTTTGAAAAAATGTGAGGTTTCATTTGAACATAATTTTGAGGATTCAGATTTGAATTTTGAACATAAAAGTGTTGTACTGAGAATTATTCAGGAGTTTATCCAAAACAGCATGAAGCATTCTGAATGCAAAAATGTTTTTATCAATCTAAAATCTGACGCTGAGACAGAATGGAAACTTTCAATAAACGATGACGGAAAAGGTTTTGATGCCAACGAGATTAAATCAAACGGAATAGGGCTTACCAACATGAAGAACCGCGCAAAGATCATTGGTGCTCATTTTACTTTGACAAGTGAAAAAAATATTGGAACTTCGCTTAAAATTGTTTTAAACAAATAACCATGAAAAAAACAATTGTTCTTGTAGACGATCATATTCTGATCGCAAAAGCGCTGGAAGGAATTATCGATAATTTCACAGATTTTGAAGTCATTTACTGTGCAGAAAACGGGCAGGATCTTATCGATAAATTTGCAGTCAACCGCAGAATTCCCGAAATCATTCTGCTTGATATCAGTATGCCTGTGATGGATGGCTTTGAGACCGTTCTCTGGCTTACAGAAAACCATCCGGAAATAAAAGTAATGGCGCTCAGCATGCAGGATGACGACAACAGCGTTATTAAAATGATAAAAAATGGAGCCAAAGGCTATCTTCTGAAAAATTCCCATCCGAAAGATCTTGAAAATGCACTTTCCCAGCTTACAGCTGAAGGTTTTTACTATCCGGATTGGGCTTCAAAAATTATCTTTTCAAATATTAAAAGCAAACCAAAAGTTATCGAAGGGACAAAAATTTCAGACCGCGAAAAAGAATTTCTGAGCTTCACCGCCACGGAACTTAGCTATAAGGAAATTGCGCTGGAGATGGGCTGTAGTCCGCGAACTGTAGAAAGCTACCGCGATTCACTTTGTGCCAAATTTGATCTGAAAACCCGCGTAGGACTCGCAATATTCGCTATAAAAAACGGTTTTGCAGAAACATAAAAAAAGTTGCTTCCAGAGAGCAACTTTTTTATTTTAAAAACTCAGTTCAGAAAAAACCGGAAAATGATCTGACGGATAAAGCAGATTTTCACGTCTGTCATTGATGTGTCTTTGAGATTTAATTTTAAAACCTTTCACAAAAATATAATCAATTCTGTCTTTCGGAACTTCGTTTACATTAAAACCGGTAAACGTTCCTTTCGGACCGTAATGTTTCTTTTCTGAATGATAAAAAGTGTCTTTCAGATTTTGAGACAGTATTTTCACAGGTTCTGTGTCTTCGGTTAAATTAAAATCTCCGGTCAGAACCAAAGGAAGATTTTTAGGATTTAATTCTTTAGCCTTTTTAAGTATTAATTCTGAAGATTTTACTCTCGCCACATTTCCTACATGATCAAAATGAATGTTCATTGCCAGAAATTCTTTTTTTGATTTTAAATCTTTAAAGATGGCATAAGTACAGATTCTGTTGAGCGCAGCATCCCATCCTTTCGAAGGTTTCTCCGGTGTTTCAGAAAGCCAGAATGTACCGGATTTGATAATCTGAAGTTTTTGGGTATCAAAAAAAATCGCTGAAAACTCACCTTTTTCTTTTCCATCGTCACGTCCTACGCCTACAAAATCGTAGTTTTTCAGTCCTGACTTCATATCTTTCATCTGCTCCGGCAAAGCTTCCTGCACGCCCAAAACATCAGGATGATAATATTCTAAAAGTGCAAGTGCTTCCTCTTTTCTTTTCGGCCAGGCATTGTCCTGATCAGATTCTACATTAAGTCTGATGTTGAATGACATTACTTTTAAATCCTGAGAAAATGATATTGAAAAGCTCAGAACAGAGAACAGTATTATTAATTTCTTCATATCTTAAATTTAAAACAAAAATATAATTTCAGAAGCAATTTTAAGTTTTAAAATAATTATTTAAACATTAATTTTTCTGACAAACTCTGAAATTTCAACCCCTAAAACAAAGATGTGCGAATGAGCCTTAGCAAAATTTAATAAGCTTATTTTAATATAATCAAGAAATACTTCCTGCAGTTTTAAAAATAGACAGTGAGCATTTTTAAAAAGATAACGGGGAGTTTAAAAATGCTCAGTAACGATTTTAAAAAAGATAACGGGGAGTTTGGTAAATGCTCTCGGGGACTTCAGCAAAACTTCCTGACGATTTGGATAAAAGGTCTCGATGATTTTTATATTTCATTGTGATAGCTTTGAAAGGTTATTGTGAAGTACAGCCTGTCCAGACCTTCGGAAAAAGGCAGCCTTTCCTCCTCGCAATGGCATAAAAACAATAAAAAAGTCCGTTTCACATTAATTGAAACGGACTTTTATGTTATCTGATAATTGAGCTCATTCTTTAGTAAACTTCACATCGTTACCGCCATGTGCGATGTTGAAAGATTTTTTGTCTTTGCTGAAAACAAATTCACTCTGATCCATCTCAATAGAAAATTTGTCGTCTACGCATCGTTGTATGTTTTTATAAAGATAAAAAATATTACAATTTTAGAAATTGATTTTTTAAAAGAAAAAGCCACGGAAGCGGGGGAACGTAACTGTATACTGAAAAATTTGAGATAACAAGAGATTCAAAAGTAGCTAAAATAATTAAATCACGGGATCAATATCTAAAGTTCAAAAATGGATTCACGGCTGTAACTGAAACTTTACATAAATTATCAGACTTAAAACGGAGAATAACAAACTGTTTGAATTAGGATGAAGAAAGGCTTGAAGTAATTATGAAAAAAAACCGCCCCAAAAGAGGCGGTTTATATTTATAATAAAATAATCTTAATGATTATCATATTTTCTGTCCATTACAAAATCTTCCATGAATTTTGTGGTGTAGTTTCCGGACAGATATCGTTCATCTTCCATCAACTGTCTGTGGAAAGGAATTGTGGTTTTTACACCTTCCACGTAGAACTCTTCCAAAGCACGTTTCATTTTAGCAATCGCCTCTTCACGGGTTTGCGCCGTAGTAATCAGTTTTGCAATCATTGAATCGTAGTTAGATGGAATGGTATAACCTGAATAAACGTGAGTATCCACTCTGATACCGTGTCCTCCCGGAATATTTAATCCAGTGATTTTTCCCGGTGAAGGTCTGAAATCTGCGTAAGGATCTTCAGCGTTGATTCTGCATTCGATAGAGTGCAGCTTCGGATAGTGGTTGATTCCTGAAATAGGAGTTCCTGCTGCCAAAAGAATCTGTTCTCTGATCAAATCGTAATCAATAACCTGCTCCGTGATCGGGTGCTCTACCTGAATTCTCGTATTCATTTCCATGAAATAGAAATTTCTGTGCTTGTCCACAAGGAATTCAATTGTTCCCACACCTTCGTAACCTATAAATTCTGCTGCTTTCACTGCTGCTTCACCCATTTTCTCACGAAGCTCGTCAGTCATGAATGGAGAAGGCGTTTCTTCGGTTAATTTCTGGTTTCTTCTCTGTACAGAACAGTCTCTTTCAGAAAGGTGACAGGCTTTACCAAACTGGTCACCTGCAACCTGAATTTCGATATGTCTTGGCTCTTCAATCAGTTTTTCCATATACATTCCTCCGTTCCCGAAGGCAGCCACAGCTTCCTGAATGGCAGATTCCCAGTGTTCTTTAAGGTCTTCTTCTTTCCATACAGCCCTCATCCCTTTACCACCACCACCGGCAGTAGCTTTGATCATTACGGGATAGCCTGTTTCCTTGGCGATTTTCACAGCGTGTTCGTAAGATTCTATCAAACCTTCAGAACCCGGTACGCAAGGTACGTTTGCCGCTTTCATGGTCGCTTTGGCATTGGCTTTGTCTCCCATTCTCTCGATCTGCTCAGGACTTGCACCAATAAATTTGATACCGTTTTTAGCGCAGATTCTTGAGAAGTTAGCATTTTCAGATAAGAAACCGTAACCCGGGTGAATGGCGTCTGCATTGGTAATCTCTGCAGCAGCAATAATGTTTGGGATTTTCAGGTAAGAATCTTTGCT
This sequence comes from Chryseobacterium foetidum, assembly GCF_025457425.1. NCBI lineage: Bacteria > Pseudomonadati > Bacteroidota > Flavobacteriia > Flavobacteriales > Weeksellaceae > Chryseobacterium > Chryseobacterium foetidum. Next base: position 1,591,644 of record NZ_JAMXIA010000001.1, on the reverse strand, counting down.
CATTGCAGGGCCGATACAAACAGCCTCGTCAGCAAATCTTACATGAAGACTGTCTTTGTCGGCAGTAGAATATACCGCAACAGTTTTGATTCCCATTTCTTTACAAGTACGTAAAATACGCATTGCAATTTCGCCACGATTGGCAATTAATATTTTTTTGAACATCTTAATTTAATTTGAAATTTGAAAGTTTGAAATTTGAAATTGATTTTTTCTTCAATTATCAATCATCATTAATCAATTATAATTAAGATGGATCTACTAAGAATAAAGGTTGGTCGTATTCTACAGGAGTAGCATCGTCAACTAAAATTTTAACGATTTTACCGCTTACTTCAGACTCAATTTGGTTGAATAACTTCATTGCTTCAATTACGCAAACTACTTTTCCAACAGAAACTTCGTCGCCTACATTAGCAAAAACATCCTTATCCGGAGATGGTTTTCTGTAGAAAGTTCCGATCATTGGAGATTTGATAGTGATAAATTTGCTGTCGTCAGAAGCAGCTTCAGTTTTTTCAGGAGTTGCAGAAACCGCAGCAGGAGCGTGTCCCGGAACTTGTTGCTGTGGAGCCTGCTGATACATTTGCGGTTGAGCAACATAGCTTACCTCATTACCTCCAAGTGGTGTTTTAATGGTGATTTCGAAATCTTTGGTTTTATATTTTACTTCTGAAACTTCAGCTTTAGATACAAACTTGATAAGATTCTGTATGTCTTTAATGTCCATAAAAATTGATATTTGATTTGGGTCAAAGATACCAAAAAAACATAAAAAACAACAAAAAACCGCCAAATTTTATCAAAATCGGGCGGTTTTTGTATTAAAACGAGTGTTTTCGGGTGAAAACGGCTCTTAGTTTTCTTCAGTAGATGCTACTTCTTTTTCCATTACTACTTTACCTCTGTAGTAAAGTTTTCCTTCGTGCCAGTGAGCTCTGTGGTAAAGGTGCATCTCACCAGATGTTGCATCTTTAGCCAACTGAGGAACTACAGCTTTGTAATGAGTTCTTCTCTTATCTCTTCTTGTAGACGACTGTCTTCTCTTTGGATGTGCCATTTTGTAATAACTTTTTTTAGTGATGAGCGATGAGATTCATCATCTCATCATTAAATTATTTAATTTTTATTTTTTAAATTTTTCAGAGCATCCCATCTCGGGTCACTCTCGTGTTCTTTGTCTTCTACACTGTCTTTCGGGCTGAACTTCTCCAGAATTTCCAGATCTTCATCACTTACATTGGGTGATACTTTTTTCATTGGTATTGCGAGTGCTACGTTTTCATAGATCAATTGCGAAATATTAAAAGCGTGATCATTTGCAGGAATCGTGATTACATCTTCTTCGCTGTCATCATATTCTTCTCCAAATTTCACCAGAATACCGATCTGATTTTCTACAGGATGTGTAAAATTTTCGTTTGTAATGTCACAAACCAATTCTACTGTACCTTCAGTTTTAATTTCAAATTCTAAAAAAGTAGTGTGTTTATCAAGCAAAACATCCACTTCAATCTTGGGATTTGTAAACTCCTGTTCAGTGTCAAATAATTGAAAGAACTCCTTATCTATATCAAATTTAAACTCGTGCTTGCCGGTTTTCAGTCCGGAAAAGCTTACATCATAGTTTCTTAACTTGTCCATAAAATGAGTGTGCAAAAATATGCAATTTTTTTAATATTACAAATAATTTTCATAACAAATTAATTTTTATTCTTTTGCAGAATCTATAAATCGTTTCCTACAGGCAAATCTTCATCAATTCCGTTATCAGACGGCATTCTTTTAGGTTTAAGACGGTTTTCCATTAAATCTTTATGGTCTGCACGGTGATTGAAAATTTTGATAGCTGTGAAAATCGCTTCGCTGAAACTATGCTCATCAGCCACATTTTTCCCCGCGATATCGTATGCCGTTCCATGATCGGGAGAAGTTCTGATGAAAGGCAATCCTGCGGTATAATTTACACCTTCCTCGTATGCAATTGTTTTAAACGGAGCAAGCCCCTGATCGTGGTACATCGCCAAAACGGCATCAAAACTTCTGTATTTTTCAGGCTGGAAAAAGCTGTCGGCGGGATAAGGGCCAAATGCCAGAATTCCGTTGTCTGAAAGTTCTTTTATGGCTGGGGAAATAATTTCAATTTCTTCGGTACCGATCACGCCTCCGTCACCGGAATGTGGATTTAAACCTAAAACTGCAATTTTCGGTCTTGTAACCGCAAAATCTTCGATAAGGGTTTGGTTCAGTGCTTTGATTTGTTTTTTTATTTTTTCCTTTGAAATATTTTCAGCAACCTGAGAAATAGGAATGTGGTGTGTGGAAACTGCTACTTTCAAATCTTCAGTTACCAGAAACATCAGCCCTTTTTTATTGAATTTTTCTTCAAAATAACCTGTATGACCTGCATGTTTGAATCCCATCTTCACCATCTCGTCTTTGTTGATCGGTGCAGTTACCAAAACGTCAATTTCGCCCTTCATTAACGCTTCTGTAGCTGCTTCAAGAGAATCTATTGCCATTTTCGTAGATTCTTCCGTAGGTTTTCCGAGTTCTACATTGGAATTGTCTTTCACAAGATTCACCATATTCAGCTTTCCGGCCTGAGCCTGAGAGGCTTCTGTGATGTAGTTGAAATTTAAATTTAATTTAAAAATATTCTTCTGATAAGTGAAAAGCTTCCCCGAACCAAAAATAATTGGCGTAAAAAAGTCTGTGATGGTTTTGTCTTTCAGAGATTTCATGATGATTTCCGGCCCGATACCGTTAAAATCACCTATTGAAATTCCTACTCGCACTTTATGGTTTTGTGGGGTCATTTTGATTATCTTTGAAGATTATAATTTTACAAATTTAGCAAAAAATAATATGTTCACAGGAATTATTGAAGCAGTAGGCGTTGTAGAGAAAATAGAAAGGAACGGCGGCAATATTGATTTTACATTATCTTGTCCTTTTACTCACGAATTGAAAATCGACCAAAGCCTTGCGCATAACGGATGTTGTCTCACGGTAGTGAAAACAGAAGGTGAAAAATATGTGGTTACTGCTATTAATGAAACTTTAGAAAAAACAAATTTAGGAATGTGGGAAGTGGGCTCTGTGGTTAATCTGGAGCGCTGTACGGTGATGAATGGCCGTCTAGACGGGCATATTGTGCAGGGACATGTGGATAAAACGGGCGAAATTACCGGAATTGAAAACAAGGATGGCAGTTATTTTGTTACAGTAAGATATAATTCAGAAGGTAACTTTGTTACTGTGCCTCAGGGATCAATCACTTTAAACGGAATCAGTTTAACGGTTGCAAAAAGCGATGATCTCGAATTTTCGGTGGCTATTATCCCATACACATGGGAATTTACCAATATGAATTCTTTAAAAACAGGTGATAAAGTCAATCTGGAATTTGATATTATAGGTAAATATATAGCTAAACTTCTACAAAAGAATGCCATTAAATAAGTACAAAGGATACAGCCTCAGGAACCGGTTTTTCTTCGGATTTCTTTTTGTCTGTCTTCTCAGCGTTGCAGCATCGTCTCTGGTGCCTTACTTTGTTTTGCGGAATAATGCTTTGAAGCAAAGCCGTACAGATATGCAGAATAAGACCAATACCGTAATGGCTTATTTTGACTATGCACTGAGTCTGGAAAATGTAAATACCGATGATCTAAAACGGGTTTTAGGTAACAGAACTTTTGAAATTGCGGATATCAATAAACATGATGTAATTATTTACGATTTAAAAGGAAATTATCTTCTTTCCAGCCGTGATTCAAGTCTTGTGGAGCAGAAAAAAATTCCTTTGGCTATCGTCAATAAGATGCTGGCTGATAAAACAAGATATGATGTTCGGGGTTATGATGCAGGAAAAGATGCTGTCTACACCTCTTCTTATCTGCTGTTAAACAACAATAATCTGCAGCCGGTCGGGATCATGTATATTCCTTTGTATCACAATGAATCTGCTTATCTTGATGTTCTGCATCAGTTTTTACTGTACATGGTAATCGTAGATTTAATCCTGATTGTTTTCAGCATCTGGTTCAGCTGGGTGATGTCTAATAATCTTGCGAAAAACATCACCAAATTTACAGATATGATTACGCGCATCACCTTGTTTGAGAACGAAATGCGTCCAATCAAATACTACAAAAATGATGAGCTTAATGCCTTGGCAAAAGCTTACAATCGGATGATTCTACAGATTCAGGATCAGAAAGAGCGGCTTAGATTTAAGGCATCTGAAGAAGCGTGGAGGGAGATGGCAAAACAGGTGGCACATGAGGTTAAAAATCCTTTAACACCAATGAAGCTGACTATTCAGAATTTTGAAAGGAAATTTGACCCACAAGATCCAAATATTACAGAAAAAGTAAAGCAGCTCAGCAAAACAATGGTCGATCAGATCGACGTAATCGCAACTGTCGCTTCAGCATTTTCGGAATTTGCCAAGCTTCCGGAGAAAAATAATGAGGTCATCAACCTTAACTCTGAAATCAACGATATACTAGGCGTCTTCAATGATGATCTTATTTATCTGCACGCCAATAAAAATAATATTATGATTAATATGGACAGGGTTTACCTTTCCAGAATCATTACCAATCTCGTTACGAATGCCACGCAGGCAAGAAGTGATGAGCGGGAAATGATGATTAATATTGATATTGAGCAATACCAGCGCCGTGTGGTTATTTCGGTACAGGATAACGGGGTAGGAATTAGTCCTGCAATGTTTGAAAAAATATTTGAGCCAAATTTTACTTCAAAAAACAGCGGTATGGGTCTTGGACTAGCGATGGTGAGAAAAATGATTGAAGATTATAAAGGAGAAATCACCGTAAAATCTGAAGTCGGAAAAGGCGCAACATTCATTATTACTTTACCTACCAATCTTTAGTGAAACCCTTTCGTTTTAAACTTTTTAAAATTCAACAGTCAGAAGACGTATTCCGTGTGGGGACAGACGGTGTTTTGCTGGGCGCTTTGGCCGATGTAGAGTGTGCTTCAAAAGTATTGGAAGTTGGGACAGGAACGGGCTTGGTTTCGTTAATGTTGGCTCAACGAAATTCACGGGCAGAATTTCTAGGTATTGACATTAATGCAGAAGCTGTTCATCTCACTCAGGTTAATTTTAAAAACTCTCCCTTTCATTCAAGATTAAAAAATATTCATCAGGATTTAAAAAGTTTTGAAAGCGAAGATAAATTTGATTTAATTGTCTCAAATCCTCCTTATTTTGAAGAATCTGATTCTCAAAAAGACAAAATTGCACGACAGACTGTAGAACTAAATTTCGATCAGTTAATTTCAAAATCACGAGAACTGCTTTCGGAAAATGGTATTTTTTCAGTCATAATTCCGGCTGAAACTGGAGATTATTTTGTTGAAATTTCTCAAGAAAATAATCTATTCCTAAACCGAAAAATCAACATCAAGGGAATAGAAAATTCTAAAACAAAAAGATTGATTCTTGAATTTTCTTTAAATCAAACTGAATTTGTGGAATCAGATTTTGTGATAGAAAAAAGTCCGAGAAAATACTCGGACCAATATCTTGAACTCACAAAAGAGTTTCATGTTTTTAAGAATAAATAATTTCTTATTCGAATAATTCTGCGGTATCCAGCACAGAAACTTTTCCGTCTTCACATCTGATTGCTTCTCCAGGGAAGTTCTGAATCATGTGATAGTCATGTGTTGCCATTACAACAGCAGCGTGATTGTCTTCAGCTACCTTTTTCAGGAGCGTCATGATTTCGTTCGATGTTTCAGGATCTAAATTTCCTGTTGGCTCATCTGCTAAAATCAGGTCAGGGTGATTCAAAAGAGCTCTGGCAATCGCAACACGCTGTTGTTCTCCACCGGAAAGCTCGTGAGGCATTTTGTGCTTTTTACTCTTCATATTTACGCTGTTCAATACTTCGTTGATGCGTTCGTCCATTTTTGCTTTATCACTCCAGCCGGTAGCTTCGAGTACGAATTTCAGGTTTTTTTCAACTGTTCTGTCAGACAGCAGCTGGAAATCCTGAAATACAATTCCCAGTTTTCTTCTCAGATTGGGAATTTCTGAAGCTCTGAGTTTTGCAAGATCAAATCCTACAACGGCACCATGGCCGCCTACCAAAGGGATGTGCCCATAAAGCGTCTTCAGCAAAGAGCTTTTTCCCGAACCTGTTTTTCCGATAAGGTAGCAGAATCTTCCTTTTTTAATATTTAAATTTACATCAGATAAAACCGTAAAGTTCTTCTGCGCAATCTTTGCGTGCTGCAGATTGATGATGTCTTCTCCCGTTATGTTGCTATGTGGCATGTTTCAGTTTTGAGATTTTAAAAATAATAAAAAGAAATTTTACTTTGCAGAATTTTAGTAAAATTTAACAACAAAAAATGCCTGAAAAGATAATTTTCAAGCATGTTTTGTATATGATAATAAAGAATTATCTCTTAGCGCGTGCAGCACTTACAGTTAAACTCTTTCTGCCCTTAGCTCTTCTCGCAGCCAAAACTCTTCTACCGTTTGGCGTAGACATTCTTTCTCTGAAACCGTGTTTGTTTCTTTTCTTTCTTTCTGATGGCTGGAATGTTCTTTTACTCATTACTATATGTTTAAAGCGTAATTATCTATTATTTTTCAGGTTGCAAAGATATATAAATTTTTATATCTAACAAACTAATGTGCTTTTTTTTTTGAAATATTTAATATGAAAAATTCCTCGTTTTTAAGATCAGACAAACCCAAAAATCTGCATTTTATTATATTTGCCACAGATTATAAACTTTTTTAAAAATTTCAACACAATGATCAGAAGAATTGCTTTTTTAATTTTGGCTTTTCACTCTGTCTGTTTTTCAGCTCAGACAGAAAATGAGAATGAGTACAAAGACAGTATTTATATCAATGAGGTGGAAGACAGCCATAAACCGTTTAAAGTGTTACACGCGGAGCCGCTCTACATCGACCTTATTCGTGATTTAGGGGCAAGAAAAGGGGAGCGGGAGTGGAATTTGGGATTCGGTCTTATCGACAACAATAAATTTGATAAATACGAAGCTTTGGTAGAGTATGAGTGGGCACCCATCAACCGTCTGGGTCTTGAGGTGGAATTGCCGTTCAGTATCTATTCTTCGGCAGACAGCCCAGGCACAAAACTTAATGGTCTCAAACTGGCCGCACAGTATACTTTTCTTGTTTCAGAAGCTTCCAGTACAAGTATGGCGGTGGGTTATATTCATGAATTCGAGATGACTGAATTTAAAAATTACGGAAAAGGAAAGTTTTTCACTGGAAATATTTTTAATCCGTTTTTCGTTGCTGCAAAACGCTGGGGGAATAATTTCCATACGCTTCTATACACGGGTCCCGTTGTGCATCAGAGTTTTGAAAGTTCGCCGTCACATACATCGTGGGAAATTAATTCAAATTTTCATTACATGATTGCCGGTACCCGAAATTTTATTGGTGTGGAATTCAATAAATCTATACATAACGGTGATTTTGATATGACCATCAGACCGCAGATGCGGGTAGGTATTACAGACAACACGATGGTGGGAATCGTTACGGGCATTCCGCTTAACCGCGAAGATCAGAGATTCAGCTCATTTCTCAGGTTGATTTATGAACCAAAACACAAAACCACCGGAAGTTAATTGACAAATTAAACATATCTTTGGAAACTCAAATTTTTAGAAAATGTTTACACCTGCAGAGCTTTTAGAAATCAAAAATCTTTTAACCCCTGAAAACAAAATCGTTATTCTTACCCATTACAATCCGGATGGTGACGCAATCGGTTCAAGTTTAGGGCTGAAGCATTACCTTGCTGCGAAAGGAATTTCTGCTGAGGTTGTGGTACCAAACGATTTTCCTAAATTTCTAAAGTGGATGCCCGATGCTAAGAAAAATGTTATCGCCGAGTATAAAAGGAAAGCAGCGGCAGATTTGGTTTTTGAGGCTGATGTAATTTTTTGTCTTGATTTCAATTCTCCTTCAAGAATCGGTATTTTGGGCGATTGGCTGACGAAAGCGACGGCTAAAAAGATTCTGATTGATCATCATCAGCAACCGGAAAATTTTGATTTTGTATATTCAGATACCATTATTCCTGCAACCTGCCAGATGATTTATCATTTTATTGAGGCGATGGGTGATGAAAATCTGGTGAATAAAGAAGTTGCCGATTGTCTTTATACTGGAATAATGACTGATACAGGAGGTTTCAGATTTCGCTCTACAAGTGCGACGACGCATAGAATTGTTGCGAATTTAATTGAAAAAGGAGCAGATCCTGCGTTGATCACTTCAAATACGTGGGATACGAATACGATTACACGTCTGCAGCTTTTGGCTTTAATTTTAGGAAGAATTGAAGTGGTAAATGATACCGTTGCCGTTTTGTATCTCACAAGAAATGAGTTGAAAGAATATGGCTTCCAGAAAGGTGATACCGAAGGTTTTGTAAATTACGGACTCAGTATTCTCGGTGTAAAAATGGCAGCATTTTTCATGGAAGATCTGTATGAAGATTTCATTAAAATTTCTTTCCGAAGTAAAGATGCAATTGATGTGAATCAGTTTTCGAGAAAATATTTCAATGGTGGCGGGCACATCAATGCAGCCGGAGGTAAATCTCTTCAAACCTTGCAGGATACGATTGAAACTTTCAAAGAAAGAGTGGGAGAGGAAGGTTTTTAATACAAAACCTAATTATTTAAATCAATTAAAAATTTGTTGAAATAAAAGAAGGTGTCGCTCCTACAGAGCTTCGCTGGAATTGATTTTATTTAGCTACAAGTTTTTTCGTTCTCCGGAGAAAGGTGGGTTTTTAACCTCAACCTTAACCTCAACCTAAATCTTCCTATACCCCTTTTCTTCCAGCTCTTTACATGTATATTCATACACCTCTTCAAACATGATATCAAGAGATTTTTTATTGAAAAGACTAAACTTCGTCATCTTCGGAGGGTCTAAAAATATGTCGCATGAATTCACTTTAGCATACACCGATTTGGCGATGGCGAGGTGTAAAATTCTGTCGAATTCTTTCATTAAACTCATGTTTTCAAGACTGTCGTAGCTGATAGAATTGACGTGGGAGGCTATTAGAAAATCACATTTATCAACGATGGGTTCAATCGGTAAATTATCCAAAACACCTCCATCCACGTAGATTCTGTCGTTCATTTTCACGGGAGGAAGTACAAAGGGAACGCTTGAGGAGGCCAGCAAAGGTCCGAAAAGTTCACCTTCAGAAAAAAAGTCTACAATGCCGTGCGTAAGTTCTGTGGTGGCAACATAGACAGGGATTTTTAAAATTTTAAAATCATCTTCAGGAAAATAATCGGTGAAAAGTTTAAGGATAAAATTTGAACTGAAAATTCCGTTTTTGGAAAGTCTTAAGAATGACCGTGAAAAAAAAGTGGTTTTTCTTACAATTTCCATCATTTCGTCCGGAGTTTTGCCGTAGGAGTAAAACGCTGCGATGATAGAGCCGGCGCTGGTTCCTGAAATAATATCCGGTTTCAGATTGTATTCTTCAAGTGCTTTCAGGACGGCGATGTGGGCAATTCCGCGCATTCCTCCGCCGGATAAAGTAAGACCGATAACCGGTTTCTTTTTTTTGATAGAAAAAAATCCCATGAATAAATTTAAGAGTAACTAAGATACAGATTTTTACGGTTCATCACATTCGGAATCAATTTTTGTAAATAAAGCATCAAATTCTTTATTCATCTTTTCATCGTGCGAAGGTCTTTTTACATCATCATTTGCGCAGTTTCCCCAGCCGAAAGTGATTAGATCTGCAATGGCAAAATCTTTCCAGTCTATAGATTGCGAATTTCTTTCAAAGTCAGCCATGACCTTCTGCGGATTTCCATTTCTTTTACTCATCGTTTCACGAAGTTTCCGCCATTCCGCCATGATTTCTTCGTTGGAACCATTTAGGGCTTTGGCAAAGTTCTGACAGTTTTTTGTGAAAAAATTATTCAAAAGAACTGAAGGGTTGCTGTATGCTGTAATCTGAAGTTTGTTTTTTTCGTAATCCTGTTTCAGCTCTGCGAGATGTGCTTTTTTGATGTTTTGCCAGTAAGGTGTATTGACAACAATTAAATTTTCAAGTGCGATCTTATTTTTAGAATAATCTGAATCTAATTTCGCCAAAATCAGATCTTTTTCACGTCTTACTTTATAAAGATCATCCGGTTTGAATACCGAAGGTGTGCTGACATCAAAAGCGGTGCTGTTAAACCACAGTTGGTAAGTGCCTTCAATTTCTTTTCGTGAATATGTATTGGAATCAAAATATCCTTTGTTGGTACAGAGTTCTGTCACAAAATCAAATGTCTCAATTTTTGCTTCATTACTGCTTGCTGAATCATGTTCTTTGGAAGCCATGACAGTTGAATCCTTCTGTGCAGTCTTGCTTGCTGAAGAATTCTGTGTTGATGAAACCTCTTTTTTGCAGGCAGTAAAAAACAGTGCAACTGCAATAGTCAAAACAGTTAATCTCATAAAACTAAATTTTTAGGCAAATGATGAAGCAGTTCTGTATTGATAATTTCGGCACATATTGATGGTTTTTCCCAATGGCCGTTGTGTCCGCAGTCAAGGATGTATGATTTTATATTGGTTCGGTCCGGAAGATTTTTAAGTAATGCTTCTGTTTTTACGGCGTTGTCGTGTTTTCCGGCGAGAATTAGGATTTTGATATCTGAATTTTCAAGAATATGTTTTTTATCGGTTCTTGCCACCATACCTTTCACAGAAGCCAGAGCTCCGAGGTTGTTGGTGGAAAGTGCAATCTCTAAAGCGGTTTCTATTTTGCCTTCTAAAACATCTCGTTCATTTGGGTTGAAAAGATTGGGGATTCCGGCTCTTGCGTAATGTGGAAAGGCATCTTTGATGATTCTGTAGCTTTTAATACGCTGTTCTTTTTTTTCTGCATCGTCCTCCAGAAATGTTGAGAAAAACAAGGTCAAAGTTTTTAATTTTTCAGCAAATTTTTCAGCAAAAGCAAGAGAAATGTAGCCTCCCATCGAATGACCAAGCAAATGGATCTTACCTAAATTTTGATCTTCCAATACCTTATTCACTTCTTCTGCCATCATTTCCATGGTCTGAACTTCATCAAGAATCTCAGATTTTCCATGACCCGGAAGATCGATTTTTAAAAGAGAAAATTGGTCTGATAACGATGTTTCCATTTCATTCCAAATGGTTGTGTTTTCCATGAAACCGTGGAGAAGAACCAAAGTTTCTTTTCCGTTCCCTGTTTTTTCGAAGTGCAGCATAGTGTTTAATTTATCTCATTTTAGCATCAAAACTTAAACCGTTTATGTGTTTACGCAGTCGGTGCTTTCATTGATCAGTTTCTCAAAATTAAATAAAAAAACCGCAATGCAAAGGGCATTACGGCAGAATAATATTTAGAATTTTTTAATTATGAATCTCATCATAGACTTTCTTTTCCCAGGATTTCATGTTTGAAATTCCGTAACGGTACTTTTGAGTTGAAGATACATTATCCAGAATATCTACGAAGTTTTTATAATTAGCATCGTCTGTAGGCTCGATGATCACAGTGAAATTCTCCTTAGCCGGCGCATTTTTGTGTGCTGTGTCAATAAGGTTTCCGATGCTGGTGTCGCTGATCTCAGCTTCTTTCAGGTTGCCTGAATTCAATTTTCCGTCACTGCTCTGATGGTAGAAAACGCGGTTGTTTTTACCTAAAATAAAAGTAATCTGGTTCTTCTCATTGATTTCCGTTGTCTTTCCGTCAGTACTTTTTGCCGGCAATTTTACATCCATCGTATTGGGTTTGGTAAAATTGGTGGTAAACATAAAAAATGTAATTAAAAGAAAACCCAAATCAACCATTGGTGTCATATCAACTCTGATAGAAGTTTGTCTGGGTCTGCGTTTTCCGTGTTTTTCAGGTGTAATCACTTCAGCCATAATTTCAGATATTTAATGTTAATAAAAATGTGGAATATAGTAGAGCTGAATGCAAAGTTTATACCTAAATATTGTAATTTTTGTAGATTTATTAGTGAAATTAAATTTTTGTCTTATTATCTTTATTTTGTGATGAAAATTTTCTCGCTGAAAAGAGGTTTTCCACCATTCTCAATTTGTAACATATAAATTCCAGAACTGTAATCTGAAACATCAATAACAGTTTTTGAATCAGCACTTTTTTCAGACATTGTTTTTCTTCCGGAAATATCTGAGATTGTGATTAGTGATTTTTTTGGCAGGTTTTCAAGATGTAAAAAGTCTTTCACGGGATTTGGATAAACTGAAATTTTGCTTTTATCTGAAACCTCGGCTGTACTGAGAACTGTTGTTAATTTTACCATCCAAAAGTCCTTCCCGCCAAAACTTCCGGTTACCTGCCCGTTGTTGAAAGTGTGGGCTTCCCCCACAATTACAGCTCCGCCGTCGCTGGTTTGAATAATCTGCATTCCAAAATCTGTATTGTCACCACCAAGACACTTATGCCACATAACATTTCCTGTACTGTTAAGTTTTACAACATAAAAATCTATTGTACCATTATTACCCGATGGGATTCCGTTTGTTGCTGCAGAGTCTCCTGCGATGAGATAACCTCCGTCTGAAGTTTGAATAACTGATTTTGCAGCATCATAAGTCTGTCCTCCCAAAGATTTTTCCCATTGCAAATTTCCTGATTGATCCAACTTGATCAGCCAGGCATCACTTGGCCCAATGCTCCCTGAAATATGCCCGTTTACAGAAAATGTATTTCCCGCCACAATAAAACCATCATCTGAAGTAGGTTTTACTGAGTGTGCGAAATCATTTTGGGAGCCACCATATCTTTTTTCCCAAATAATGTTTCCTGTTGACGAGATTTTTACAATCCAAAAGTCACTAAAGCCAAAAGTTGGTGTAGAATAGTCTCCAATTGATGAACTGCTGTCTCCTGCTACGATATAACCGCCATCTTTGGTTTGCTTTATTTCTGTTGCTTTATCATTATTGTCTCCGCCTAAAGATTTCTGCCATAAAAGATTTCCCAGTGCGTCTGTTTTTACAATCCAATAGTCATTATCACCTTTAGGATTGGTAATGTCTCCCGAAACTGAATTAGAAGCCCCTGCAATAATATAGCCTCCGTCAGAGGTCTGGCAGATAGAGTTTGCCATATCATTACCACCTCCGCCGTAGGTTTTTTGCCATTGTAAATTTCCTGTGGAATCCAGTTTTATCACCCAGTAATCATTTGATCCCCGGTTGTATGTAATATGCCCATTATTTGAGCTGGTAAACCCGGCAACAATGTATCCACCGTCTGCAGTTGTTATTACAGATCTTGCCTGTTCGCTACCTGTTCCGCCGAATGATTTTTGCCACTGTAAATTTCCCGACCCATCAGTTTTTACTACCCAAAAATCATCATTTCCATGACTTACAGTTATATTTCCCTGAGTAGAATTTGTTGTGCCTGCTATAATGTAGCCTCCGTCGGGAGTTTGGGCTACAGAGTAGGCAGCATCGTTAAGAGAACCTCCGAAAGCCTTTTGCCACTGAATATTCGGAGCCTGACTTTTGGCTGTTAAGAAAAATAAAATGAATAAAAAAGTAGAGATTTTAAATTTCATACGCTTGAATTTGTGTTGATTACCAAATTTAGTAAATTTTTATTAATATGAAATTCGCCTTATATTTTCAGATTAGAAAACAAAAAACTCACGCCTTTCGACATGAGTTTCAATAAAATATTTAGAAAATATTACTTATTATTCTTATAAAAATTCACTCCGCATTCAAGGAATTTTTTAAAATCTTTTTTATCCATATATCCTGAAACCGGTGTGTTAATGACCTTTCCTTCAGGTGTAATCAAAACATAATGAGGTTGAGAATTGTTATTGAAATTCACGGATTGAAATAAACTCCATCTGTCTCCGATGGTTTTTACTTTTTTCACCTGTCCGTCTCCCATTTCAATCTTGGTTTTTTGATCTTCAGGAAGTTCTTCCTTGTCGTCCACATAAAGAGAAGCAAGCACAATATCGTTCTGAAGAATCGGTAAAATATCCGGTTCGCTCCATACGAATTCTTCCATTTTACGGCAGTTTTCACAACCATAACCTGTGAAGTCAATTAAAATTGGTTTGTTTTCTTTTTTTGCCAGTTCGATTGCGTTAAAGAAATCGTGTTCAGGATGCATTCCTAAAATTCCGTCTTTTTCGTCGTGGAAATAACTTACATTCAGAGGAGGCAAAATTCCGCTTAAAAGCTGAAGTTTTGGTCGCTCGGCAGGAATTAATCCCTGAATTAAATAAACTACAAACCCAATTCCTAAAACCCCAAGAATTTTTCTTCCAAGTGAAATTTTCGGTTTTTTATCATCATGTGGAAATCTTATTAAACCAAATAAATAGATTACCAAACCGATTGCGATGATGATCCAGATAGCAATGAACAATTCTCTTTTGATAAAGAATGTTTTTGAAACCAAATCTGCTTTTGAAAGGAATTTTAAGGCTAATGCCAGTTCAATAAATCCTAAGACAACTTTTACCGTATTCATCCATCCACCGGATTTTGGAAGACTTTGTAAAGCCTGAGGAAACAATGCCAAAAGACCAAACACAATCGCCCAAGCCAAACCGAAACCTGCCAAAGCAAAGGTAAGAACCGTAGGAATATCTACCGAATTGTCGCTTAAAATACTTCCCAAAATACTTCCCAAAATAGGTCCTGTACAGGAGAAAGAAACGATCACCAAGGTAAGAGCCATAAAGAAAATACCAATCATTCCGCCTACTTCCTCAGCTTTCGAAGATTTGTTGGCGATGGAACTTGGCAAAGTGATATCGTAGTACCCGAAAAAGCTTCCTGCAAAAAATATGAATACGACAAAGAATAAAATATTCAGCCAGACGTTGGTAGAAATTTCATTGAAAATATTTCCTGCAATTCCATCAATTAAATGAAATGGAACGCTTAATAAAACAAATATCAGTAAGATAAAAAATCCATAAACAAAAGCGTCTCTTTTCCCTTTTGCAGGATTTTTATTTCCTTTTGTAAAGAAAGATACCGTTAACGGAATCATTGGGAACACGCATGGTGTCAATAAAGCGATCAATCCACCGATGAAACCTAAAATTAAAATTTTCCAGTAATTTGTTTCCAGTTTGGTGCCGATTCCGCAGTCTGTTAAAGGTTTTGCGATATCGATTGATGGAATTTTCAGCTGTTTAGGATCAAGTTTTGAAGCAGCGGCAACAGTAGTTTTTGTTGCAGTCGCGTTTTCTTCTAAAGTGTCTACGACTGGACTTAAAGAGTCTTTTGCAACAGTTTTTTCATCAGTAACTACTTCCGTCGCTCCTTTTGGTGTAACTTTTTTGGTAAATTCTAATGTATTCGGAGCCAGACAAACCCTGTCATCACAAGTCTGATACATAATTTCAGCGACCACATCAGCCGGTTTCGTACCGTCTTTAAGTTTGAATTTTTGTTTAAATCCGGCAGCATCAGAGTAATACACGATCGTTCCGCCGAAAGCTTCAGAAAATTCTGAATGTTTCTTTCCGGTTTCAATAAATTTACCGATCAGCTCAATGTTTTTCCCTGAAACTTTGTACTCTGTCGGAATTCCCGTGTCTTCAGGAATGTCTCTTGAGTAAATATGCCAGCCTTTTTCAATGGTTCCGTTCAGTACAGCTTCGTACTCGTTGTTGCCAAGTTCGTTGATGGAAAATTTAAATTTTACAGGATCTTTAATCTGTGCGTTGATCGCTGTTGCAAGGAATAACAGCGTGAATAAAAACCAACTTCTGAATTTCATTTTTACTTCTGATTTTTTGAGAGAAAATATTTTGAAACAATTAAAACTGATAAGTTGCGTTTCGTGTTTCAATGCTTTTTAAGATGTCTGAAATTTAAATTTGTTAAAATTCTATTCGATATACATTAATCTTAAAATCCTGAACACTGAAGCAACTTACTGTTTCAAATCTTTCTCTTCTTTTTACTTATTATCGATTGTGAGAATATTTTTCGTATCCTCATTTGTGGCAAATCTTCTGTCCTGTCGAATTGGAATCACTCCCAAAACCGAATTTTCGGCATCGCAGAGCAGCCAGATTTTTTGCCTCGCTAAATTAGACAATTTTTCGTCCCTGAGAAACTTAGAAATCTTCTTTTTGCCCGAAAATCCCACAGGGAAAAATTCGTCGCCATCTTTTTGCTTTCTGAGTTTCAGAGGAAATTTTAATTTTTCAGCATCGAAGCTCCAACTGAATCTATTTGACAAGTCATTTTTGTTTTCAATTTTATCTTCGAGATTTAAAGTGAAATGGTTTTCAGTAAAGTCAAAATTTTCAATTAAAATCAATTCCTCTTTATTCTTGTTTTGATTTTCAACTGTTTTTTGGAGAATTAAATCGTTTCTGTGAATAGTAATCTGATGGGTTTTGGAGAAAAAAGAGCTTCCGTTTTCAGCTGAGAACATTTTAGCAATTTCTTCAGGTTTATTGAAACCATACTTTTTCAAAATCTCAAATTTCACAAAATCAGATTCTTTCGCCAGTTTTTCTTTGGATAAAATTTGATGATTTGGATTTGAAATAATGATTTTAGATTCAATTTCAGTGATTTTTTCCTCGACAAAATTTTTGGTTTGATTTAAATAATCTAAACTTTTACCGAAATTATGAAGAAAATGTTCGTTCGTTTCCAGCAATTTCGGAGTGATTTCATTTCGGATTCTGTTCCGTAAATAATCATTTTTCTGATTGGAAAGGTCTTCACGAAATTCAATTTTGTTTTTTTTCGCAAAATCATAGATTTCCTGTTTGCTAAAGTCTAAAAGTGGTCTCAGAATTTGATTTTCATTCGATGGAATTCCACTCAAACCTTTTACACCTGAAGCTTTTGAAAGATTGATAATAAATGTTTCAAGCTGGTCATTCAGATGATGCGCTGTTACCAGAAAGTCAATGTTTTCTTCTTTCTGGATTTTTCTTAAATAATTATACCTCAAATCCCTTGCCCAAAGCTGAACAGAGTTTTCTGGCTTCTGATTTTCCTCTGAAACTTTGTATAAATGAAATTTAATATTAAAATTTTTACAGAAGTCTTCTACAGTTTTCTGATCCAAATCTGAATCGTTTCCCCGAAGTTTATAATTGATGTGTGCAACTTCAAATGAAAGCTGCAAATCTCTGAAAATATGCGCCAGAACCATAGAATCGGAACCTCCGCTCACTGCTAAGAGATATTTTTTAGTTTTAAATTCCGGAATGAGGTTTAAAATTTTAGATTGCACCGATTTTAGGCTCAGCATTTGCAGAAAGTTTTGGCTTAACAAAGATAGCATTTACCATTTAATTGAATTTTTCTACCTTTGGAGCTATCTTAAAAATTAAAAAAAATTGGTTATGAAAATTTTTAAAATCTTAGCAGCTTCTGCTGTAGTTTTGGGAATGACTTCGTGTGTGAGTAAAAAACAGTACGAAGCTTTAAGTTCAAATTACAAGCAGTGTATCGAAAACATCGGAGAGAGACAAAGAGAAATTCAGGATCTGAAATCTCAAAATGCAAGCCTGTCTAGCGAAAACAATTTATTGAAAAGTCAGCATGATGCTTTGAAGTCTTCTTTGGATGCTTGTCTTTCAAATTCAGGTAAAAGTTCTGCAAATATTGACAAATTGGTGGGAGAAATCAATTCTTCAAATGCTTACATCAAGCAGCTGATCGCTTCAAATGCTAAAAACGACAGTTTAAATTTAGCTTTATCAAACAAACTGAAAAGATCTTTGGATAACGTAACTGATCAGGATGTTCAGGTGAAAGTTCTTAAAGGCGTGGTAATGATTTCATTATCAGACAAAATGTTGTACAAAACAGGGGATTACAACGTGTTGCCTGCAGCTCAGGAAGTTTTGGGTAAAGTGGCTAAAGTAATCAACGACTACGACAAATATTCTGTACTGATCGAAGGTAACACAGATAATGTGGCTCTGAATTCTTCAAGCTTACCGAGAGACAACTGGGATCTTTCTGCATTGAGAGGTACTTCAATTGCTAAAGTTCTGCAGACACAATTTGGTGTTGATCCTGCAAGAATCACGGCTGGTGGACGTTCTGAGTACAATCCTAAAGCGACCAATATGAGCGTTTCCGGAAGAGCTGAAAACAGAAGAACGGAAATTATCATCATGCCGAAGCTGGATGAGTTTATGAAACTGATGGATATTACTCCAAAAAAATAACTGCTTACAGCTTAAAAAAAATAAAAGATCTCGATTTTGTCGGGATCTTTTTTTAATTTAGTTAAACCACATTTTCTCTTTCAATCAAGCTGAAAATGTAATCGAGGAAATTTTGCAGGTTTGTGAACCCTTGTCTATTTTTTTTCATCACCTTTAATACAGTATTTTTACCTATATCATTGATGTGTCAAAAGTACAAGCCTTATTTTACATATACAATCCGTATTTTTACGGTATTTTAAATAAAAAAAATTTCGTAAAGAGATTTTAAGAACTTAGATTATTAAAATTTTAACATGAGTTATTTCGAAGAAAAACACCCTGAAATGGACAGGTATCTGGAAGATCACGCATCTCTGGAGCCTGAAATTCTGAAAAAACTGAGAAGAGAAACATATCAGAAGACCACACAGCCTCACATGATTTCCGGCTATCAGCAGGGAAGGCTTTTAAGCATTATCTCAAAAATGATCAATCCGAAAAATGTTCTGGAAATAGGAACTTTCACAGGCTACGCAACGTTGTGCTTAGCAGACGGACTTTCAGAAGGTGGAAAAATTACAACTTTAGACGTGAACGAAGATTTGGCCTATCTCCCGAAAAAGTATTTTGCTGAAAGTGAATTTTCGTCTCAAATCGATTTTAGAATTCAGGATGCCAAAGAATTTTTAAAAGAAACTGATGAGGTGTTTGACCTTGTTTTTATTGATGCCGATAAAGAAAATTACGCAGAATATTTCAGGCTGATAAAACCAAAAACAAAATCAGGATCTGTAGTTCTTTTTGATAATGTCTTGTGGTACGGAAAAGTTTTAGATGAAAATCCTAAGCAGAAATCTACCCAAATCATCAAAGAACTGAATGATTTGGTAGCGGAGGACGAAGATTTTGATAATCTTATTTTACCTTTGCGTGACGGAGTAAATTTTCTGAGAAGAAAATAATTTCAGAAAGAGAAATCCCGACCTTAAAATTTTAACCTTTCAATGATGAACAAAGGAGTTTGTACAGTAACTGTGGCGCCGGTGCGGGCAGAAAATTCAGATAGAGCAGAGATTGTAACCGAGATTCTCTTCGGTGAAAGTGCCGATATTTTGGAGGTCAATAAAAACTGGACCAAAATAAAAATGCACTACGACGGCTATGAAGGCTGGATGGATACCAAGCAAATCAAAACGGTTTCTGATGAATATTTAGCCAACAGAAAAGTTACAGTAGTTACCGAAGATTTTTCTTCTGTACTGATGAAAGACGGCAAAACACTACTTTCAATGGGCTCTGAGGTTGAATTTCCTGTGGTAGCCTCCAAGCGAAGTCATAATTTGAGGGAAAGTATTGCTCTCACGGCGAAAGAATTCATTAATGTTCCCTATTTGTGGGGTGGAAAAAGCTTTTTTGCAGTCGACTGTTCAGGTTTTACGCAGTTGGTGTTTAAAATTCATGATATAAAACTTCCCCGTGATGCTTCACAACAGGTGGAAGTGGGCGAGTCGCTTACTTTTGTGGAAGAAAGTGAGATGGGCGATCTGGCATTTTTTGAGAATGCCGAAGGAAAAATTATTCACGTCGGAATTATGCTTGACAACCAGAAAATCATCCACGCATCAGGAAAAGTGCGAATTGATACTTTGGATTCTTCAGGGATTTTTAATAAAGAACTCAATCAGCATACGCACAAACTTCGTGTCATCAAGAAACTGATCTAAAAATGAAATTGTCCACAGTCTTTTTTATTGCGAGCATCCTTTTGTTGAGCTTTATTTGGGGCTTCACCATTTTTTCCTATTCAAATCTGCCGGAAATTGTGCCTACACACTTTGCAGTCAATGGGACGGTTAACGGGGAAAATCACAAAAATACCATTTGGTTTCTTCCTGTAATCGGATCATTCCTTTTTTTGCTTTTGGCAGGAATCCCAAGAAATCCGGAATCACCGATGCTGAATGTTCCGCAAAGCTTCAGAAATAAAGAAAAGCTAAAGGTTTTTGCTTACAGTTTACTTTTCGTCATCCTTCTTTTGCTTGCTGATACGGTTGTGGAAAGCATCCTTATCGCACAAAGCAAGTTAACTGAAATGTCCAACGCAGTATTTTTCCTGTTGGTATTGCTTTTTTTTACCATAGGATTTCATATTTTTAAAATGATAAAAGAAGCACGGAGAGAAACTTTAAATCTGAAAAATTGAGTTTTTTATATACCATTTTTGTCGGTCTGATGATCTTCGGAATGAAGATTTTCGCTCTTTTCAATGCTAAAACTAAAAAAGGCGTTGAAGGAAGAAAACAGTCTTTGGATATCATAAAATCTAAATTTTCTCCTGATGATGAGGTGTTGTGGATGCACGCCGCAAGTCTTGGAGAATGCGAACAGGGTCTTCCGGTTCTGGAAAAGCTCAAAGAAAAGTTTCCGGATTATAAAATATTAGTCACATTTTTTTCACCGTCGGGTTATGAAAATGTAATTAAAAAAAACACGGTTGCAGATGCTATTTGCTATCTTCCGTTTGACAGAAATTCAGATATAAAAGAATTTTTGAAAGCTTTTAAACCCAGACTTTTTTTTACGGTAAAATATGATTTCTGGTATAATTTACTGCGACAGTTAAAAGAAAACGATGCGAAAATATTTGTAGTTTCGGCACTCTTTTATGAAAGACAGAGTTTTTTTAAATCTTACGGAAAATGGTTTGTGAAACAACTGAAAGAAAATGTTGATTGGTTTTTTCATCAGACCAGACATTCTTATGTTTTGGCAAAAAGTATCGGCCTCGAAAAATCTTCTGTGACCGGAGATACAAGATTTGACCGTGTAAAACAGATTAAAAACAAGGATAACCACGTTGATTTTATAGCAGAGTTTATTTCAGGCGGAAAGACAATTGTTTTCGGAAGTTCGTGGCAGGCAGAAGAGAAAATAGCGAGAATCATTTCAGAAAAAAATAAAAATTTAAAACTCATTATCGCTCCACACGATTTAAAAAGGGTTCAAAATTTAAAAGAAATTTTTCCAACCGCAATTCTATACAGCAAATTGCAGACATCCCGCATCCAGAATTCCTCATCCAACATTTCATCAATCGAATTGCAAACACCCTTCATCCAGCATCCATCACCCAGCATTTTAATCATTGACAGCATCGGCCTGCTTTCAAAATTATATTCGTATGCCGACTTCGCCGTTGTTGGCGGTGGTTTTCATGATTCCGGACTTCACAATATTCTTGAAGCAGCAACTTTCGGTGTTCCTGTAATTTTCGGAAATCAGTATCGGAAAAATCCTGAAGCTGATGATTTGATCAAAGCAAATGGCGGAAAATCTTTTGAAACAGAAAAAGAAGCGGCAGATTTTATTTTAAAACTCGTTAAGAATGAAAATTTGTTGAGCGAAATGTCAGGAAATGCATCAAAATTCGTCAGTGAAAAACCACACTCTTCAGAATTGATTATTCAGAAAATTCTCTCACTTTAAAAATCCGTGATTCTTGATATCTTTAATAATTAAATCAAAATGATCGGGAATTTTTTCGATGGTAAGCCAGTTAAAATCTATTCCGTTGTTGATGAAAAGTTTTTCAAGATAAACATTTGAGGTGATTTTATCGTGAAGTTCATTTAAAATTTCATCCAGTTCCATCCAGTAATCTTCGTCCAGTTTTTTGATGAGAAGAAGAGATTTTACCACTTTATTAATAAGATACAGGTAAAGTTTATAAATGTCATTGAACCTTTGTCGGCTCAATTTATCATTGGATTCTAAAATCTGATTGATGAGAAAAAGATTTAAAGAAACATCACCAAATTTATCGGTAGTAACTTTCACATGCTCCGTAATCTCAGCACTGATTTTTCTGATGAGAACCACAAAATACTTTTGATTGCTGATGTATTTAGAAGCAAATTCTACTTTTTCTTTGATGTGCTCTTCCATCGCATCACGCTTCTGATCTGCATTTTCAGTATCAATCAGTTCAAAATATAATTTTTTCGATAAGATTTTATCTTTTTTCAGTAATCTGAAAATTAAGCGGTCTTTTTCTATTGGTTTCAGTTCGCTCAGTGCAGCTTTAAATTCTTTAGAATATTCCATCAGTTAAATAATTTTGAATATTTCTTAAATCCGTTAAATGCCCAATTCAAAGTATAATACAGAGATTTAGCGGTCGAAAAATTCATAAAATCCTTGTACACCAAATATTGATCCTTTATAATATTCTGTTTTTTTCTGGAAATGCTTGTAGCGTGCATGCGGTACTTTGCCATCGTTTTCGGCAAAGCTTTTCCCTCAGGGATTTTCTTTAATAAATTGAGCCACATCACATGATCTTCCCGTTTACTTCCTTCCGGAAAATATTCCTTTCCAACCCTTTCAGAATCATACATTGATGAAAGAAGCGAAAGTCTGCAGGTTTTAAGTAAGTTTTGAAAAGTTACCGTTTTGTCTGCTTTAAAATCTTCAATTTGTGGATTTAAATTTTCGTCACATCTTGCATAATTAGAGTAGGCGAGCTCAGCATTTTCATTTTTCATAAAAGTCACCATCTCTTCTAAAAATTCAGGATTCCAGCAATCATCAGCGTCTAAAAACGTAATAAATCTTCCCGAAGCATTTTTTAAAGAAATATTTCTTGCATGCCCTGCGCCACCGTTTTTTTCAGCAACAGTAAGTTTAATCCTGGGATCAGAAATACTTTGAATAATTTCTACCGAATTGTCTTTGGAACAGTCATCTGTAATCAACCATTCCCAATCTGTAAAGGTTTGGTTAAGTACCGAGTCTATCGTTTCTCTCAAAAATTTTGAAGAATTATAACACGGAGTAATGATGGAAATTTCGGGCATTTGCGACTTTTTGCAAATATAAACTTTTTAAAATGTGTTTAATTAAACCAAAATGATAAGAAAATGTAAAATATGATTCCAAGTATGAAAAAAAATAACAAAGTATTTAAAAAAAATCATAATTTTAGGCCTTGAAAAAATGATCTATGAAGAAATTAGCATTATTATTTGCGGGATTAGCTCTGTTTGCAACTACTACAACAGCTTGTAAAGACGACGAAAATACAGCTCCTGAAGTTCCCTTAGTAGGAACCTGGCAACCGTTAACCGAAGTGAGAACGGAGGTTGATACAAATGGCGACGGTGTAAGTGATCAGATTGTTTACAGCACTTGTCAGCAGCAAGGCAGATGGGTTTTTAAAGAAAATTCGTCTGGAACCCGTACTACATTTGAAGAATCAGGACTTCCTGTAACGTGTACACAGACGTCAAACCGTACTTTTTCGTATATTTATGATAAAGGTGCCAAAACCATAGAAATTAAATACCAGGGAACTGTTGTTTCAGATAAAGGTAAAATTACAAGGCTGGATGCTGATGCTATGAACCTGATGATTGAAGATAAAACAGATCCTACAGTTTTTAAAACAGTGACTTATTCTTTCAAAAGAATTCCGCAATAATTTTTTGAATATATTCAATTACCATATAAAGTCTCATCTTAGGATGAGATTTTTTGTTTTAAGCATTGTTTATTATAAGTATTATTTCTTTTAAAATCATTATTTTTGTGAATCAGGATTAAAAATTACATCGATTTTACATCCATCTTTTAACATATAACAATTACGAAACGTGTTTTACGATCATCAGCAGATAGAAAAAAAGTGGCAGAAATACTGGGAAGACAATCAGACTTATAAAACTTCCGATAAAAAAGACAAACCGAAATTTTATGTACTCGATATGTTTCCGTATCCATCGGGAGCAGGGCTTCACGTGGGGCATCCGCTGGGTTATATTGCGTCTGATATTTATGCGAGATACAAAAGACATCAGGGTTTCAATGTTCTCCATCCCGTGGGATACGATTCTTTCGGACTTCCGGCTGAGCAATATGCTATTCAAACAGGACAACATCCAGCGGTAACTACTGAGCAAAATATTACGAGATACGAAGAGCAGTTAAGAAAAATTGGTTTCTCTTTCGACTGGAGCAGAGAAGTAAGAACTTCAGACGCATCTTATTATAAATGGACCCAGTGGATTTTCATCGAATTGTTTCATTCATGGTATAATAAAAACACAGATAAGGCTGAATCTATTCAGACACTAATTCAACATTTTGAAGAAAAAGGAACGGAAGGTATAAATGCCAATCAAAACGAAGAATTAAATTTCACGTCAGAAGAATGGAAAGCTGCTTCTGAAATTGATAAAGAAGATATTTTATTAAATTATCGTTTAGCGTACAGAGCTGAAACTACAGTAAACTGGTGCCCTGCATTGGGAACTGTTTTGGCGAACGACGAAGTGAAAGATGGAAAATCGGAAAGAGGAGGTTTCCCTGTTTTCCAAAAGAAAATGATGCAGTGGAGCATGAGAATTTCTGCTTATTCTGAAAGACTTTTACAAGGTTTAAAAACTTTAGACTGGCCTCAGCCGTTGAAAGATTCTCAGGAGTACTGGATCGGAAAGTCTCAGGGTGCGCAGGTGTGGTTCCCCCTTTCCCCCGAAGGGGAGAGCGTCTCTAATAATGGAGAGCTAAAAAGTGATGCTGGTGAAAACAAAAAGGAAAAGTTTAATTATTTAACAGGGGGAAATAATTCTGCTTTGCTGGTTAAAAAAGCGCAGGAAAATCGCGATAATCCTACGGAAGCTGAAGCTGTACTTTGGGAAAATTTGAAATCAAAAAAACTGGATCATAAATTCAGACAGCAACATTTGATCAGTGATTTTATTGTAGATTTCGTTTGTCTTTCCAAAAGATTAATCATTGAAGTTGACGGTGGTTACCACAATGCCGAAGAACAGATCATTTCTGATGCTGAAAGAACCGATATCTTAGAAAGCCAAGGTTTTGAAGTCCTAAGATTTAAAAACGAAGAGGTCATCGGAAATATTGATCAGGTATTAAATACTATTTCAGAAAAATTAGCTTCCCAAAATAACATTTCAGAAGGCGAATCTCAACAGAATGCATTAGAGATGTTCCCCCCTTCGGGGGAAAGGGGGATCAGCGTCTTCACCACCCGTCCTGACACCATTTTCGGAGCGACTTTTATGGTTTTAGCTCCTGAAAATCCTTTAGTAGAAAATATTACCACAGCAGAACAGAAATCTGAAATTGAAAACTATATCGAAGAAACTTCAAAGAAAACCGAACGTGATAGAATGGCAGATGTGAAGAATGTTTCAGGTGCTTTCACGGGAAGTTATGCAATCAATCCGTTCAGCGGAAAAAAGATGCCGGTTTATATTTCAGATTATGTGTTGATGGGTTACGGAACGGGAGCTGTAATGGCTGTTCCCGCACACGATGAGCGTGACCACAGATTTGCGAAGAAATTTAATTTAGAAATTATAAAGGTTGTAGAAACCGATGGAGATATTCAGGAAAAATCTTTTGATTCTAAAGATTCTGTCTGTGTAAACTCTGATTTTTTAGATGGTTTAAATTATAATGATGCAAAATCAAAAATACTTGCTGAAATCGAAAACAAAGGAATTGGTCACGGCACTACAAACTACAGGCAGCGTGATGCGATTTTCTCAAGACAGAGATACTGGGGCGAGCCGGTGCCAATCTATTATAAAGATGGAATGCCATACACTTTGCCAACTTCCGCTTTGCCTTTGGAACTTCCTGAAGTAGAAAAATATTTACCGACAGAAGACGGAGATCCGCCATTAGGAAATGCCAAAACTTTTGCATGGGATGAAGCGAATCAAAAAATTGTTGATACAGATTTAATCGACGAAGAAACTGTTTTTCCTTTAGAATTATCCACAATGCCGGGTTGGGCAGGTAGTTCATGGTATTTCCTGAGATATATGGATACTGAAAATGATAAAATGTTTGCCTCATCAGAGGCTTCAGATTATTGGGGACAGGTAGATTTATACATCGGTGGAAGCGAGCATGCAACCGG
The DNA here is from genome assembly GCF_025457425.1 of Chryseobacterium foetidum. Taxonomy (NCBI): domain Bacteria; kingdom Pseudomonadati; phylum Bacteroidota; class Flavobacteriia; order Flavobacteriales; family Weeksellaceae; genus Chryseobacterium; species Chryseobacterium foetidum. The sequence goes on along the minus strand of NZ_JAMXIA010000001.1, from coordinate 1,565,453 downwards.
TCACTTATTGTATTCCCGTTTCTGGAATATGTTCTTAAAAGACAGAGGATATATTAATAATGATGAGCCTTTCCAAAAGTTGATCAATCAGGGGATGATTTTGGGGATGAGTGCTTTTGTCTACAGAGTTGAAGGAACAAATCAATACGTTTCTAAAAATTTGTCTAAAGATTATCAAACTCAGGCAATTCACGTTGATGTATCATTATTAAAGGGAACAACCGACGAATTGGATACAGAAGCTTTCAAAACCTGGAGACCGGATTATGCAGACGCAGAATTTATTTTGGAAGATGGAAAATACATCACAGGCCGTGAGGTAGAAAAAATGTCCAAATCAAAATATAATGTTGTAAATCCTGACGATATCTGTGAAGAATACGGAGCAGACGGTTTGAGATTGTATGAAATGTTCTTGGGTCCATTGGAGCAATCGAAGCCGTGGAATACACAGGGTTTAAGCGGAGTTTACGGTTTTCTCAAGAAATTCTGGAATTTATATTTTAATGGAGAGGTTTTTGAAGTATCAGACGAAGAGCCAACGAAAGCAGAATACAAGGTTTTGCACACCTTAATAAAAAAGGTCGTGTATGACATCGAAAATTTCTCTTTCAATACTTCAGTTTCGTCATTTATGATTGCTGTGAACGAACTGCAGAAATTAAAATGTAACAAACGCAATATTTTAGAACCTTTAGCCGTTGTAATCTCTCCGTATGCACCACATATCTGCGAAGAACTTTGGAGCTTGATGGGTAAACAAGATTCAATTGAATATGTAGAGTTTCCAAAACTGGAAGAAACGTACCTTGAGGAAGATGAGATTGAATATCCGGTCAGCGTAAACGGCAAGACGAAATTCAAAATTTCACTGTCCGCACAGCTTTCTGCAAAAGAAGTGGAAGATTTAGTGCTTCAAAATGACAAAATGGAACAAATTTTGGAGGGTAAAACTCCTAAAAAAATCATAGTTGTACCGAAAAGAATCGTGAACATCGTAATTTAAAAAAAAGTTAACATTGGAATATTCAAAAAAATACACAATCAATTTTTTTGAATATTCAATGTTTTTTTAATTATTAGTATGAGATTGATAATATAAATTTTTATTTTTGGTGAAAGTGGAACAGATTAATAAATTGTTATTCTAAAAATACAAAATGTTTATTTATGTCTCTTGCATGTTAATTTATTTTATCTTTATTTTACAATCTGAAATTTTTAAACAATATAATTTAGTTAAATATGGAAATGAATGTTTCAAAAAATGATGAGCAAGTAGTTGCTAAAAAGAAGGGTGGTCTTAACCCTGCAATTGTAATTCCAGTATTATTCCTTATCGGGGTTGCAATTTATATGTTTGTATTGGGTAATCCTTCAAACTTCCAACATCCTGATCAGTTTAAAGGTGCAGCTTCTGTTGCTTTATCTGACGTTGAAGGAAAGAAAATTGAACCTGCTGAAGGATCAATGATGGGTATCGTTTACAAAGGAGGTCCTGTAGTTCCAATCTTGCTTACATTTATGATCACGGTATTGGTGTTCTCAATCGAGAGAGCTTTGGTATTAGGTAGAGCAAGCGGTAAAAACAATCTGGATAACTTCGTTACCACAATCAGAACGCATCTTAACAAAAACCAAATCAACGAAGCTTTGGAAGAGTGCGACAGACAGCAGGGTTCTGTAGGGAACGTTGTAAAAGAAGGTCTTACGACTTACAAAATTCTTGAGAAAGATGCTACACTAAACAAAGAGCAGAAATTGGTTGCATTAAGCAAGTCTTTGGAAGAAGCTACTACTTTGGAAATGCCTATGCTTGAAAAAAACATGATGATTCTTTCTACTTTAGGTACTGTAGCAACGTTAATCGCGCTTTTAGGAACAGTACTTGGTATGATTAAAGCATTTGCTGCTCTAGGTGCAGGTGGAGGATCTCCGGATGCTGCTGCATTATCAACAGGTATCTCTGAAGCCTTGATCAACACGGCGTTAGGTATTGGTACTTCTGCGATTGCAATTATCCTTTACAACTATTTTACATCTAAAATTGATGGATTAACTTATAAAATAGACGAAATCGGATTAAGCATTCAGCAATCTTTTGCAGAATTCAACTAAGAGTTGAATAGGGTCTGCAAACAGACATAATCTTATTTTGTTAAATTTTATAAATATTTAATATGGCGAGAGTCAAACCAAAAAGACACGGGGTAGTTACGGATATGACGGCAATGTGCGACGTTGCTTTCCTGCTCCTTACGTTCTTCATCCTTACAACGCAGTTTAAAAAGCCGGATGCAGAGCAGATTACTACGCCATCTTCAGTTTCAACACAAAAGTTGGATGATACCAACTTGATGACGATAAGTGTAACTCCGGACGGAAGATTCTTCTTTACACCTACTGTTACACCAACCGAGAGAGATGAAATTCTTGATAATATGGCTGGTGAGTACAGAATCGGTTTTACAGAAGCTCAGAAAAAAGCTTTCAGAAATGCAAGCGCCATCGGAGTTCCAATGAAGCAGCTTCCTTCTTATCTTGATAAGCCGGAAGATGTAAGACAACAGATCAAAGGAGTTTCAATTCCTATGGATTCTGTGAATAAAGAATTGACCAGTTGGGTAAAATATTCTTTGCAGGCAAATCCTGAAGCCAGACTGGCAATTAAAGGTGATGCTAAAGCACAGTATCCGCAGTTCAAGGCATTGTTTGATGGATTGAAAGAGATTGAGTTTTATAAATTTGTACTGATTACATCGTCTGAGTAATCGGATTTAAATAGAGAACAATGGCAGAAGTACAAGTACAGGAAAAAGGCGGGAAAGGCGGAAAGGTCCGCTCAAAAAAACATAACGCCAGAGTAGACATGACTCCGATGGTGGATTTAGGTTTCCTTTTGATCACATTCTTTATGTTTACCACAACTTTCAGTAAACCCAATATTATGGATATGAAGTTGCCGGCTAAACCACCAGAGGATCAGCTAATTACGGATATACCTGAGATTGACCTATCTAATGCAGTTACATTTCTTTTAGGTAAGGATGATAAAATGTATTACCATCAGTTGGATCAGAATGGTCTTACAGATCCTAGCAAACTTACAGAATCTACACTTGATTCAGAAGATATTGCAAAAGTAATTGCTACTGCGAAAGCAAGAGCAAAGAGACCGGATATCTTCACGGTAATCATTAAACCTACTGATGACTCAAATTATGAGAATTTTGTAGATATTCTTGATGAAATGGCGATTACAAAGACTGATCACTACGGTATCGGTGAAGTAAAGCCTTGGGAAAAAGCTGTTTATGACCAAAAAGTTGGTAATAAATAAGTTGATTAATAATTAAATTAAAAAAGTATGTCAACAGATAATTATAATGCTACAAGTCCTACTCTTGATGAGGTGGTATTTGAACGCAGAAATAAAGAATATGGTGCGTATGATCTGAGACAGGCGTACAGACCATTGTTAACAAGGGCATTTCTTTTAGGAACTCTTATTTTTGTTCTTTTGGTTGTAGGGCCGTTTTTATATTTAAAAATGACTCAGGAAGAAGTGAAAGAGGAGAAAATTGTGGAAGTAAATTTAGATGAAATAAAAGATATACCTCCGCCACCTATAGAAGAAAAGGCACCGCCTCCACCACCTCCACCACCACCGGTTGAACCGCCTAAAGTGGAAATCGTGAAGGATATGATTCCTGAGCCTAAACCAAACCCGAAAATCGAGGAGCCGCCTAAGAAAATGGAGGAAACCAAAGATACAAACATTGGTACCAAAGATCAGGAAGGTGAGAAAAAAGTAGTTTGGAAAGCTCCTGAAATGCCGAAAGAAACAGGTCAGGGTAAAGTGATGGAAACTCCAAAAGTAGATCCTAATAAGATCGTTGAAGGAGGTCTTGAGCAACAGGCTGATTTCATCGGAGGTATCGAGAAATTCAGAAGATTGGTAGGTGAAAACTTCGATCAGTCTGATTTTGAAGGTCTTGGTGAGACTGTAAGTACAAGCATCAGTTTCGTAGTTGAAAGAGATGGTACTATTTCAGATGTAAAAGCAACTGGTCCTAATTCGGCTTTCAATAAAGAGGCAGAAAGAACGATCAGAGGAATCAGAGGAAAATGGTCTCCAGGTAAAATGCAGGGAGAATCAGTAAGATCCAGATTCAGACTTCCATTAAAAATGGCATTCGAATAATCTGATTTATAATTAAATACTAAAAGAGCAGCAATTTATATTGTTGCTCTTTTTTATTAACTTTTTTTAACTTTCAGACTGATATTATTTTAGTATTTTTGCTATATGGTCTTTAAATATTTATCAATCCTGGTAGGTTTATGCTACATTCTTGTAGGTGTTTTTACCATTATTTACAAAGCTTTTATCGTTTTTCCTCTGGAACAGTTAATTGCGTATGCCTTAGGTGCTGTTCTTATAGGATATGGAGTTTTCAGAATTACGCGCGGCTTTTATCAAATAAAAAAATCTGATCAGGATGAGTAAGAGTATTCTTAACGTCTTTTTTATTTTGACAGTTTTTCTGTCATGTTCTAAAGATACAACAGATTCACCACAGACTGGTGATATCACAGTGGTAGCCGATGAATCTTTCGAGAATGTAACGAGAGTACTTAAAGATCGGTATATGCTCTTTTATCCTAAGACGAAGATCAATTTAAAGATTAAGAAAGAAAATGAAGCTTTGCAGGATCTGCTTAAAGGTAAAGCTAGGGTGATTGTAATGTCGAGGGATCTTACGGCAAATGAAAAAACAGCATTTAAACAGAAATTTAACTCTGATGTTGAACCAGCAAGATTCGCGGCTGATGGACTTGTATTCATTGTTTCTAAAGGTTCAGCAGTTGAGAATGTATCTGTTGATGAGATCAAAAGAAGATTGCTTGACGGTAAAAATTCATTGATTTTTGACGGATCCAATTCTGCAAATACAAGTTTTATTGCAAAAAGACTCGGAATTGCACCAAATGATTTAAAATATTCTACGCTGGCATCCAATGAAGATATTATTACTCAGATCAATAAATATCCAAACAGTATCGGTGTCGTCGGTTTTAATGCTTTAAGCAGACCACATAACACGGAATCTAAAATGTTTCGTGAATCTGTAAAGATTTTGCCGGTAGTAGATGCTAAAGGTAAAAGCATTTCTATCTCACCACAGACTATGAAAAATAATACGTATCCTTTTACAAGGGTTTTGTATTTCATTACAAACGAGGCATACTTCGGTTTGGGAAATGGATTCATCAGATTTTCATGTTCGCAGCCGGGTCAGATTATCGTGAAAAAACAGGGATTACAGCCTTTCTATATTATTCCGAGAGAAGTCAAAATCACTGAATAATAGATTATTGGTCTGATAATTGATAAATATAAACGGTCAAAAAATTAAAAAAAAACAATTATAATTTCAAAAATATGTCAATGGAAGTAAGAGTTGGAATATCAAAAAAATTAGCAATGGTAGGAGTTGCAGCATTCTCATTTGCGGGTGTTGCTTATGCACAGACTGCTGAGCAGGGAATGAATCTTGTTGAAAGCTATAAATTTGGTCAGGCTAAAGAGGTATTTTCACAATTAGTTGCAAAAGAAGCTACAGATAAAAACTTTTTCTATTTAGGAAACACCTATCTGTCGCAGCCGGAACCGGATTTCGCAAAAGCGACTGAAGCATTTAATAAAGGAGTAGCTCTTGACGCTAAAAAATCGTTCTACAGCAGACTTGGTCTTGCCTCAGTAAAATTAGGTAAAGGTGATAAGGCTGGTGCAGTTGCAGATATCAAAACTATTGTGAAAGATTCCCGTGAGAAAGACACAGATCTTTTGGCGGAAGCCGGAAAAACTTTAGTAAAATACGAGAAAAACAATGATCCGAGATATGCAATTGAACTTCTTAATCTTGCAATAGCAAAATCTGAGAAGAACGGCACTCCTGCATGGTATCTTTATTCATTAGGTGATGCTTACAGTGCTTTAGGTGTTCAGACCAAGAGTGGGGTAGATTACGGAAATGCAATGACGGCGTTTGAAAAAGCGTTGCCATCAGCAAAATCAAAAGCTGTAGTTTATACAAGAATGGGAGCTCTTTGGATGAATGCTAAAGCTTGGGATAAAGCTAAGACAAATCTTGATCAGGCTGTGAAAGCGGATCCTAGCTATGCTCCGGCATACAAGTATTTGGGTACTTTCTTCAGTATGTATCAGGACTGGGCACAGGCTTCGGCAAACTACAAGAAATACCTTTCATTAGCAGATAATGATCCAAACACTGTTTTGGATTATGCAAAACTGGCTTTCCTTTCTAAAGATTTTGAAGGTGCCGGCACATCGCTGAATTCTGTTTTTGATAAAGTTCAGGATCCTATTAAATATAGAATCAAAGCATATCTTGATTATCAGAAAAAAGATTATGCTTCTGCAAAAACAAATATTGAAACATTTATTGCACAAGCTGAAAAATCAAGAATTCAGCCAAGTGATACAGGATTGCAGGGACTTATTCAGGCAGGTTTAGGAAAGGCAAATAATGATCAGGCAGCAATCGCAGACGCAAAGGCAAAAATAGCAGTTGCAAAAGCGGCTAAAGATGAAACGTTCAACTGGGACGAAGAATTCGAAGTTGCAAGTGGAAGCAAAAAATCAATCACTACTGTTGCCGGCCCTGGAGATGGACCAACAAGTGCAGCAATTGATGCTTTGAACAAACAGTTAGCAGCTGATCCTAAAGATTCTGATGCACTTTACAAACTCGCAACCGAATATCAGAACGTAGAAAACTGGAAAGGTGCTGCGTACGCATGGCAGAGACTTACTGATGTTCTTCCTACTTGGGAATCAGGGTATTATGGTTTAGGTTACGCATTCCAAAAAGCGGGTGATGCTGAAAATGCAATAGCTTCATACGAGAGATTTGTTTCTACATTGGCTACAAAAACTCCGGCTGAAAAGGAAAAAGGTAAGGAAACATTAGCAACAGTATATTACAATCTTGCGAATCTTACCAAAGGTGATAAAGTTAAAAGTTTAGAATATATCAACAAATCAATCGAAACTTTCTCTACTCCGGAGGCTGTATCATTGAAAGAAAGTATGTCTAAATAATTTTCACAACACGTAAATGTAGAGACTGTTTTTTAGCAGTCTCTATTTTTTTAAATTAATTGAAACTGATTATCTTTGATTTATGAAAACAGATATACTCGCTTTTGGAGCCCATCCCGATGATGTGGAATTGGGCTGTGGCGGAACGATAGCTAAATTAATTTCAGAAGGGAAAACCTGTGTTATAGTTGATTTAACTAAAGGAGAGTTGGGCACACGAGGGACAGATCAAACCAGAAAAGAAGAAGCTACTGAAGCTGCAAAGATTTTAGGAGTAGCAGCAAGAGAAAATTTAGGTCTGAAAGACGGGTTTTTAGTGAATTCTGAAGAATATCAAATAGAATTGGTGAAAATGATCCGCAAATACAAACCGGAAATCGTTTTAGCCAATGCAATTGATGACAGACATCCAGATCATGCGAAAGCGGCAAAATTAGAATCTGATGCTTGCTTTTTAGCGGGTTTAAGAAAGATAGAGACAGTTTTGGATGGAGAAGCTCAGGAAGTATGGAGACCAAAGCAAATTTACCATTATATTCAATGGAAAGATGTAAAGCCGGATTTTGTGATTGATATCTCAGAACACCTTGATAAGAAGATTGAAGCATGTATGGCATTTAAAACTCAGTTTTACGATCCAAAATCTACAGAACCGGAAACTCCGATTACCTCAAAAGATTTCTATGAAAGTTTAACTTACCGTGCACAGGATTTGGGAAGATTATCCGGAGTAACCTATGCAGAGGGCTTTACAACAGAAAAGTTGATGGCTTTGCAAAATTTTGACGGAATAATTTTGTAATTAAAAAATCTTTCCTATATTTGCACCACCAAAAACGGTGATTGTAGCTCAGTTGGTTAGAGCGTCGGATTGTGGTTCCGAAGGTCGGGGGTTCGAGACCCCTCATTCACCCCAGAAAAGTACACTTTTACAGTGTACTTTTTTTATTTTGTATTCTCAGGGATTTCCAAAACCATAGTTTTGCACACAAAAAAAGCATCTCAAAAAGATGCTGTATATTTTTTTATTTTTCAAATATTAAACTTCGTCGTCAGAATCGATCGTGAAAGTTCTGCTTTTAAAATCTTTATCATGCTTTTCAGAGATTACATCTTCACCTTTTTCGTTGATGATAAAATCTGTAGATTCATTAAACATATCCTGAAAATTTTTGAAATCTTCTTTGTAAAGATAGATTTTGTGCTTCTCAAAAGTAGCCTCTCCATTGTCTCCGAAATTCTTTTTGCTTTCGGTAATTGTAAGATAATAATCTCCTGCTTTTGTCTCGCGCACATCAAAGAAATACGTCCTTCTTCCTGCCTTTAACACCTTGGTGAAAATTTCATTTTCATGGCGTTCCTTATAATCACTCATTGTTAGATAAATTTTAAATCTTGTTTAGAACAAATATAAAAGTTTTCTTTTAACCACGAAATTTTTTTTATGATTTATTTAACAATTGTGAAAGAAACTGTTAAGGAGTTACAGAATTGTTAATTTCCGAGAGGTTGATTATCATATTTGCGCGTTGTGCACTCGATTCTCGGTGAGTAATGATAATTGAAGTTGCATTTTTGATTTTTCGCTCGATATTCTCAAGAATATTCTGTTCTGTCTCTGTATCCAAAGCAGATAATGAGTCATCAAAAATGATAATGTTCGGATTTTTAATTAAAGCACGGGCAATACAAATCCTCTGTTTCTGTCCACCAGACAGCATTACGCCGCGCTCGCCGACTGTTGTTTCATACTGATCTTTAAAGCCAACAATATTTTTATGAACATCAGCGATTTTGGCATATTCAACCACTTTTTCATGGGTAGGATTTTCGATAGAGAAACCGATGTTATGTTCAATAGTATCCGAAAAAAGATAACTTTCCTGCGGAATATATCCGATGAATTTTCTGTAGTTTTCTAAATTGTGCTCTTTGAGATTTTTCCCGTCAATCAGAATTTCACCTTCTGTAGGATCGATGAGTCGGCATAAAAGCAATGCGATCGTAGATTTTCCGCTTCCGGTTTTCCCCATGATAGCGAGCGATTCGCCGGCATTTATTTTAAAATTTAATTTATCTAAAGCCCGAATTCCTGTGTTTGGATAAACGTAAGACACATTCCTGAATTCAATATCACCTTTTATCGGATAATCTTCAAAATTAGTATTAACGATATCTGATTTTTTATCTAAAAATTCATTAATTCTTTGCATCGATGCTTCTGCACGTTGGTTGATAGAAGTTACCCATCCCACCATCGAAAATGGCCAGATCAGAATATTGATGTACATAAAGAAATCTGCAATCTTTCCGATACTCAATTCTCCGTTGATGTATTTCTGTCCACCAACAAGGATTACCAAAACATTCAGAAGTCCGATGACGAAAAGAATAATAGTGAAAAAATACGCCTCGGTTTTAGCTAAATCCAGTGCCTTATCCTGATAATCGGAAACCTTTGCACCATAATTTTTCTTAATATAATTTTCCTTGGCAAAAAATTTCACCACCCTGATTCCTGAAAAACTGTCCTGAACAAATGTAGAAATCCCCGACTGGCTTTTCTGCATAATCTTCGATTTCTGATTGATAATTGAGCTCACCTTAAAAATCACATACGACAAAACGGGCAATGGCAGCAAGGTCCACAACGTCATCGAAACATCAGTGGTCAGCATATAAATACTCGTGATAATGAGCAAAATCAAAAGATTCACCACATACATCACACCTGGGCCGAGATACATTCTTACAGCCACAACGTCCTCACTGAGTCTGTTCATCAAATCACCAATCGTTGTCTGTTTATAATCCGTCAGAGAAAGTTCCTGATAATGACTGTAGATTTTATTTTTCAGTTCGTATTCAATTCTTCGGGATGCGACAATAATCGTCTGTCTCATCATAAAAGTGAAAATACCTGTGAGAAGTGAACAACCGACAATAATTGCAACATAAATCAATACCTGTCTGTTGAATCCCAGATGCCCGCTTTTGGTAAGCTCATCCACAGATTTTCCGATAAACTGTACTTTGTAAATGTTGAAAAAATTACTTGCAATGATGAAAAGTAATCCCCAAAATAAGAGTATTTTGTGTTTCCAGAAATATGGATTTAAGGTTTTAAGCGCTTTCATAAAGTTTTACAAAATTACGAAAATAGGTTCAGACTACGAATTTCAATAATTTTAAATTTCATATCTTTGCACCCATAAAAAGCTCTTTGAATGTTAGGAAGAAGACAAATCCGTGAGAAAGTTGTAGAATCGGTGTACTCGTACTGTCAAAACCCGATCAAATTTGATGTTTTGGAGAAAAATATGTTCTCCTCAATCGAAAAGATCTACCATCTGTATATCTATGAACTGAATTTTTTGGTAGCCCTGAAAGATTTGGCAGAAAACCAGATCGAAATCAGTAAAAACAAATATCTGAAGACTGATTCAGACACCAATCCTAATCAGAAATTCATCAACAATCAGGTTCTTAAAAAGCTGGAAGAAAATCCGGAGAGACTGTTTTTCACAGGTCAGCACAAAGAACTCAAATGGGATTTGCATGACGATCTTTTAAAGAAAACATTCCAGAGAATGACTGCCGGAAAAAGATATCAGGATTTTATGAAAGAGGAAGGATATTCTTTCGAAGCTGATCAGAAATTTATCGGTAAGCTTTTCCTAAGATATATGGCAGAAAATGAAGATTTTCAGGACTATATTTCAGACAAGGAACTGTCATGGTCTGATGATGTACACATCGCCAATTCTATGGTGCAGAAAACAATCGGTTTTTTAAAGGAAGATCAGGAAAGCAAAACGCTGATAAAAATGATCAAAGATCAGGATGACAAAGCTTTTGCCGGAAAATTGCTCCGCGAAACACTTAATGCATGGGAAAACACCGAAAAAGTGCTTACCGAAAGGCTTGAAAACTGGGATTTGGAAAGAGTTGCTGTAATGGATAAAGTGATTTTATCATGCGCAATTTCTGAAATCGATAAATTTCCTCTTACACCTTCAAGAGTAATCATCAACGAATATATCGAGATTGCCAAAGTGTTTGCTACAGACCGTTCAAACATTTTCATCAACGGAATTTTAGATAAATATTGCAAAGATTTGAACAGAATATAAATAATAAATCTAATATGAAAAAGACATTATCAATCATCGCATTGTCGGTTATAGGTTTTGGTTTGGTTTCGTGTAAAAAAGAAACTACAGAAACTACAAATTCATCAGGTATAAGCGCAGATTCCACTGCAGCACCAACTCAGGATTCTCTTACGGCTCCGGCTGTTTCAGGAGATTCTGCCACTGCGGGAGCACCGGTTTCTAATCAGCCAACCACATCAGTTGCCCTTTCTGAAAGCAATTTTGATTTTGGAAAAATTAAAAAGGGAGATAAAGTAAACCACGTTTACGAAATCACCAACACAGGGAAAAATCCTTTGGTTATTTCTGAAGTAAAGCCTGGATGCGGATGTACAGCTCCTGAGTTTACGAAAGACCCAATCTTGCCTGGTAAAAAAGGACAGATTACTTTAAGTTTTGATTCTTCTTCCTTCGATGCAGGAATGGTGAATAAATATGCTGATGTTTTTGCCAACGTTGAGAAAGCACCTATCAAACTTACATTCACAGCTAATATCCAGAACTAATTATGTTAACAGTATTTTTACAGGCACCACAGGGAGGTAATTCTTCAATGATGCTGATTATGATGGGCGTAATGTTCGTAGGGTTTTATTTCCTGATGATCAGACCTCAGATGAAAAAGCAGAAGCAGGAGAAAAAATTTCAGGAAGAGCTGAAAGTAGGAAGCAGAGTAGTGCTTACATCTGGTCTTCACGGAAGAATTGCTCAAATCCATGATGACGGAATCGTAATCGAAACCCTTTCAGGAAAATTGAAATTCGAAAAGGCAGCGATCTCAAGAGAGTTTACAGATGCCCGTTTCGGTGAAAAAGCAACGAAAGAAGCTGATAAAAAAGAGGCGATAGATACTGAAAAGAAATAATTTTCAGATTTAAAATAAAATCAAAACGGCGATGGAACCAAGTGTTTCATCGCCGTTTTTGTTTTATTAGAATTACCGATTCGTAAAGTAAGATGACTAATCTTTTGAACAATATTTAATTAATACTGATAAATATTGCAATTTTAATTAAAATATGATGGATATATAGGTTAAAAAAATATCTTTGCTGCTGATAAACTATTTTTCCATGAAAAAAAATCTCCTCTGCTTTGTTTTGGCTTTCGTAAGCTTCATTTCTTTTGCACAGAAAATTCCGTTTGATATTAAAAAAAGTTCTGTTTTTAAAGATGAATACAAACATTCGTCAATCGCCTTGGTGGAAGATGACGGAAAAGGTGGAGTAGTTGTTGTCCGCTCGTATGTTGGCGGTGCATTCTCAACAGGTTTGGGTTATTATTTCGAACATTACGACGCCAATCTAAAACTGATCAAGGAATTTGAATATGAATTAAAATACTCAAAAGCTGTGAGACAAAGCTCTGTTCTAGGAATTATTATGGATGGCGAAAATGTAAATATCATCGATTTTATGTACGAGAAAGATCAGAAAGCCTATATCTGCTCCTCGATGACTGCCAACATCAACGACTTTAATTTCAAAAAAAATGAACTGTTCCGTGTGAACAGTGATGAGATTAAGCAGTTTGCTTTTCTCGGTTTCGGAGTTTTTGACCGAGATTCGGGCGCAAGAATGATTGTAAATGAAGACAGAACTGCGTTTGCTGTAACTGTCGATATTAAAGACAGAAATGTGGAAACACACAAGATGTTTGTTTTTGATCAGTCTCTTAACAAAAATATTGATCATACCTTTAAAAGAGATATTAAAGACCGGAAATTCGTTTACGAAAATATCGATGTTTCCAAAGACGGAAAAACAATCTACGTTCTCGGAAAAGTATACACCGATGAACAGAAGAAGAAAAAAGAAGGAGGAAAATACCAGTACGAACTGACCAGCATCACCGGAGAAAATGTGAAAACACAGGTTTTTGATTCCAACGAACATTTTGCCGCCTCTCTAAAAACCATTGTTCTGGATAACCGCCTGATTTGTCTTGGTTTCTATTCAGACAGAAAAGATACGAGGTTCAAAGGAATCTGTTATTATGAACTGAACCCAACAGATTTAGAGGTGAAAAAAGTAAAATTCAATCCTTTTACCGAGCAGTTTATGATCGATAAATACGGTACAGACAAAGATAAAGAACTGAAAAATCTTTTCTTCAGAAAAATAATTACGACTCCAAATGGAGATATCATTTTTAATGCAGAAGAATTTTATATCACTTCGTATTATTACGCATCGCCCTACGGTGGCGGTTCTACGCAGATGATTTATCATTATGATGATATTGTAAGCGCAAGAATCAATTCAAACGGCGAAATTGTGTGGGCAAGGAATATTAATAAAAGACAGAAAACCGGCGATGATGAAGCTTATATTTCCTACACATCCACCGCTGTCGGAAACGATGCCTACTTTTTTATCAATACAGGTGAAAAAGTGAAAAAATTAAGCAACGACAGAATTCAGTTTGGGCAGACGGGCGTTAAAAGATCCAATCTTAATGTAATCAAAATCAGCGAAAACGGCGATTTTGATTATCAGGAAATTTTGGATGACAAAGAAAATGAAGTTCCATTTATGGTCTCCAATGGCGCTCTGTCAGGAAATTCTACGTTCTTCATCGGAAGAAAAGGAACGAAAAAACAACTCCTGAAAGTATCTTTATAAATCATCGGATTCGTCACTGCAAATCAGCTGTATCCGTAATTATTTTCAGTTGCATTATCATAAAAACCTGAAAAATAGTCCGTAAAGAAAAATCCCTCTTCCGAAGCCTGAAAGTAGCCTTCCCGGAGTCTACGGAACGCTACTTTGAGTCTACGGAATGCTACTTCAATGCTACGGAACGCTGCTTTGAGTCTACGGAATGCTACTTTAATGCTACGGAACGCTGCTTTTAAGCTTCGGACAAATAAAACAGGTCTTCGGAAGATTTCCTGTCGGTTTCTAAGTGATGATCACTGTTTTTTAGATATTTCAATCGTTTTAATAAGTATAAATAATTTGAATTTTGCTTAAAATTTTTCAAATGCAGATTGTTCAAATGATGAATTAGATTTGCGCTTATTTCTGAAATTTGTGTTTAATGCAAACAACTATTTGTAAAACCATATTTTAAAAAATATCTTTGCCCAATGAATCAAAACACAACCAAAACCGTTCTCATTCTTGGTGCCAATTCCGATGTGGCAAAGCAGTGTATTTTGCAATATGCTGAAAAAGGTTTTGCGATTGCCGCCGCTTCCAGAAGTACAGATTCTCTGAAAGATTTTGTTGCGAAAAATAATTTATCAGAAAAGGTCACGGTTTTATATTTTGACGCAGCAGATTTTGATTCACACCAAAAATTTTATAATGAACTTTTGGTCAAACCTCACATTGTGGTTTACGCTGCAGGATTTTTAGTTGAAAACACTGATGCTTTAAAAGATTTTAAAGGAACTCAACAAATGATGCAGGTCAATTACATTGGCGGTGTTTCTATTCTGAATATTGTTGCAATGGATTTGTCTAATAAAAATTTAGAAAGAATCATCGGGCTATCTTCACTTTCGGGTGTTCGTGGAAGGAAAAGTAATTTTGTTTACGGAAGTACAAAGGCTGCGTTCACGACTTATCTGGCAGGTTTAAGACAGGAGTTGGCTCAACGAGATATTACAGTGAACGTTTTGGTCAGCGGATACATCAATACTAAAATCAATGCGGGTTTAGAATTGAATAAAAATCTTCTGATGGAACCTGATTATGTGGCAAGACATGTCGTTGATGCCGGAAATTCTTTCACCATCGTTCCCAATTTTAAGTGGAAAATGATTTATTTTATTTTAAAAATTCTGCCGGAAGGCTTGGTGGCGAAATTGCCTTAAATTATGGATAATCACTATTTAGAAATCAAAAACTACATCAACGCAATCAGTCTGGATCAACCTCAAGAATACTATGAGTATGATCATTTCCCATTTATTGTGAAGTTTTTAGATACTTTAACGCCAAAACAACAAGATGATTTTGTAGAAGAAGTTTTTACATGGGATGATCACGAATTACATTTCGTAGCAGATTGTTTAAATTTTACAGAATATGAATTGCAGGGGAAATACGAATCATCGTATGTCTTCTGTGAATGCTTTGCCAAAATTGATAATGCGGAATATTTGGAATATTTATATCATGATTTAGCAATACAGGTAATGCAAAGAAAATTTTTTAAAAATGGTTTAGTTTTGTCGATTGATGGTATTGTTAATAATCTATATCTATTAATGAATAGTCTCAGGGATGAATCATCTATTAATTATTGTTTGAAAATTATTGCTGAATTAGAGGAATAATTTACTCAACATCCTGCAACAACTCCAACGCCTTCATCATATCAATTCCCTTCCCTAATACGGGTTTAAACAAATCACCTTTTGCCTTAATTCTTTCCAAAGCATTTTCAATATTAAAGTCTGTGGGTTTCAAACCTTTTTTCAGTTCATCCCACTCAATCGGCATTGAAACAGCTGCGCCTTCTTTCGGTCTTAGGCTGTAGACGCTGGCTAGAGTTTGTCCCTGTCGGTTTTGAAGGTAGTCGAGATAGATTTTTTTGTTGTCTCTTTTTTGCAGACTGCGTTCCAGCGTTGTAATTTTTGGAAGTTTTTCATGAACCTGTTGCATCAGAATTAGTGCAAAATCTTTCACCTGATCGTAATCGTAACCGCCGCCCATCGGAATATAGATGTGAATTCCCGTGCTTCCGGAAGTTTTGCAGTAGCCTTTTATTTTAATTAAATCTAAAATTTCCTTCACTTGCTGTGCTGTTTCGATCACATGGTCAAAAGTATTTTTCTTTGACGGATCGAGATCTAAAACCAGATAATCGGGATGATCCAGATCGGGAAGTGATGAGTTCCACGGATTAAAATCGATGCAGCCCAAATTGTTCAGATAAGCCAACGTTGCTTTGTCATTGCAGATGGCGTAATCAATGTATTTATCGGTGGATTCAGAGTGAACTTTGGTCGTTTTAATCCAGTCCGGAAAAGAATCTCCCGCGTCTTTCTGGTAAAATCCGGAATGATCGATTCCGCTGGGAAAACGGTTGAGGGAAAGCGGTCGGTTCTTCAGATGCGGTAAAATATAATCCGCTACCGATTGGTAATAATCCACGACATCTCCTTTGCTTATTTTATCTTTCGGAAAATAGATTTTATCCTGATTGGTGAGTTTTATTTTATGTCGGTTCAGTGTAATTTCACTGTCTTTTTCGTTTTCATCTTCTGACTTTTCGGATGCTTTCTTTGTCGTCATAGTTTTGGATTTTGAAGTTTTCTGAGCAGGTTTTTTAACTGAATTGCTGATTTCCTTCGCTTCCTTATCTTCACGAAGTGCCACGAAAACAGGATGGCGGAACATTCCGTCTTTGGTGATTTCCGAAAATTTAATTTCACAGACCAATTCAGGTTTTGTCCATGTCACGGGCATATTGGTTTTGGGAATCGTGTCAAACGGGGAAGTTTTTACCACTAATTTTTTCAACCGCGCATAAAGAGACTTCAACAATTCATTATTAAAGCCTGTTCCCGTATGTCCGGAATAGATCAGTTTTCCGTTTATATATTTCCCTAAAATCAAAGCACCAAAGCCTTGCCTTGAACCCTTGGGCTCGGTAAAACCGCAAATGATCGCTTCTTCGGTGTTTGTGAATTTTATTTTGAGCCAGTCTGTGCTTCGGGAATTTTCGGTGTAAACGCTGTCGGCTCTTTTGGCAATCATGCCTTCAAGCTCCATTTTTTTCATTTGATTAAAAAACTCAATTCCTTTTTCAGGAACGTGATCGCAGAATTTAATCAGATTCGTTTCAATTAACGCGTCTTTCAGAAGCTCTTTTCGTTGAATTAAAGGAAGTTCTTCGGTAGAATGACCATTCAGCCACAAAAGATCAAAAACCTGATAGGTTAAAGCCAAATCCGGATTGTCGCCAATCTGCTGTAAAAGCTGAAAGCTGGGTTTTCCGTTTTCGTCATAAGCTATAATCTCACCATCCAAAATCATGTGATGTTTCTGCTGACTAAAATCTTCGGTGATAGAATTGAATTTAGATATAAATGATATTCCGTTTCGGGAATAAAATAACGGCTGTTTTTTACTGAGATCGGCTACGGCACGGTATCCGTCCCATTTAATTTCAAAAATCCAGTCCTCATCGTCAAACGCATCATCAGAAGATTTTGCAAGCATTGGTTTAATGAATTTTTCCAGTTTTTTCTCATCCACCAAAGAATTGAAGCGCTGGAATTTTGGTTTTGTCTCCGAAGTGATTACTTCTCTTTTTTGCTGCTTTTTAGGTTTTTTTTTTCCTCGATGAATTTTGAAACTAACGATTTAGGTGATACGTTTTCTTCAGCATCATATTCATCTTTGGCAAATTTGTCTTTATGTTTAATTAAAAGCCATGAATTGTTTTCGGCATTTTTCATTTTAACCAAAGCAAATTCTCCTTTCAGTTTTTTACCGTGAAGAATAAATTTAAGCGAACCGCCTTTTAATTCTTTCAAAAGTTCTTTTTCATCTGAAAGTCTGCTCGTATCGTCCAAAGGCTCGTATGTCCCGCTGTCCCAGATTTCTACCTGTCCGGCACCATAATTTCCTTCGGGAATATTTCCTTCAAAATCTTTGTAATCGTACGGATGATCTTCCACCATCATCGCCAGACGCTTGTCTTCAGGATTCAGTGATGGTCCTTTCGGAACAGCCCAGCTTTTCAGAACACCTTCCATCTCCAGACGGAAATCGTAATGAAGCCGTGACGCAGCATGACGTTGAATTACAAAAATAAGTTTGTCATCACTCTTTTTTGTCTTTCCTTTGGGTTCGGTGGTTTTATCGAATTTCCGTTTATCGTTGTAGTCTTTAAGAGCCATGGTCAGGAAGCGTTTTTAGATTTTGGAGTTTGTAAACTGGCTTTCAGCTGTGCCATTAAATCAATTACTTTACCCTGTTTTGCAGGTTCAGATTTTTTCACTTTAACTGATTTTCCTTTCGCTTTTTTCTTAATGATTTTAAGCAGTGATTCGGAATAGGTATTTTTATAAAAAGTCGGATCAAAAGGCTCAGAAAGTTGCTCGATCAGATTTTTTGCCATTTTCAGTTCGGCTGGTTTCGGCGCTTTCTTGGCGGGAATTTTCAGCTGTTTGTAATCCCTTATTTCCTGATCAAATCTCAAACGGTTTAAAACCAAAACATCATCATTGTATGGACGAATCAACCCGATTGCCTCAGTATCACGCAAAACGAAAGTTCCGATACCGACCATTTTAGTTTGCTGCAATGCTTTAATTAAGAGTCTGTAGGCGTTTTCACCATTCTTTTGTGGCTCGAGAAAATAAGGAGTTTCAAAGTAGACAGAATCAACCTCCGCCTCTTTAACGAAATGTTCGATGCCCAGAATTTTTGTTTTTTCCGGACTGGCGGCTTCATAATCTTCATCTTCGAGAACAACATATTTATCGTCGATCAGAAAACCTTTTACAATGTTTGCCCACTTGACTTCCTTGCCCGTTTTTTCATTAACTCTTTTAAATTTAATATTAGAAAAATCAGATTTATCCAGCATATCGAGATCCAGTTTGCTGGTTTCTGTAGCAGAATAAATCTTCACAGGAATATTGACTAAGCCAAAACCAATGGCACCGTTCCAAATTGCTTTCATTGTCTTTCTTTTCTGTAAAACTTACAATGATTGTGCCGTGTGATTTAGTACATTTTTAGGAAGAAGTTTATTATATTTCTTTAAACTGAGCTTTTTCTTCCAGATACTGAATGGTTTTATTTAAGTTTTCTTCGTCTACGTTGGCTTTGTCTAAAATAAAATTGAGTCGTGAAGATGCTGTAATGTAGAGAAACTGATCATCTACAACACAATAGGTCATTTCACTCCAAATAAATTTTAACTCAGATTTATAATTTTTAAACATAAAATGATCAGGTGTAAACTCCCAGATCACGTCGTTAGAATTTAATTTCAAATCCGAAATGTCCTTATCAATTATTTCCTTTAATTTTTTTTTGGATTTTCTGTAGGAAAGGGCATGGGTTAAATAATTTGAAAATACAATCAGTCCTGCTCCTGCAAAGAAACTTGTTAAAACGAAATCATCAGAAATAAAAGTGTATGAACCAAGAATTAAACAGGCAACTGCAAAGAATAAATTTTTATTATTTCCATCCAGATTTTTTTTCCAAAGCCTTTTGAATTCATATTGATAAATGGTCTTGGTGATTTCCCCGGAAGTGGGTGTGTTATATTTTAGAATTGTGGGATTCATATTTCTGATCTAATTTGTTATTTTAAGGATGGGATCACTCCGTTCTGGCAGGTTTTTAAAATATATTTTAAATAATCTAATGCATCAGACAATTAAGTAACATCTTTCTGCAGCAATTTATGGTAAGCAATTGCAACATGAATTTCAAAGTATGAAAAGTCATCGCCTAACTGTTCTTTAATCACTTTCAGAGATTGAACGGTTTGGCCTTTTGCGATTTCAATAATCGGTGCAATTTTGTTGACGTCTATTAAAGTACTGGCTTCGATTTCTCCGGATTCAACAAATTTCGACAGATGATTTTGAATTGTAGTTACCGACAGACTTCTCAGTTTGGCGATCTCCTCAACACTGTGATTTTGTTTATACAGTTCAAAAGTGGTGGCGAAAGTTCCTGATGTACTTTTAGCTGCTTTCTTTGGCTCACGTGCTTTTTTAGGCCTCTTCTCCGTAATTTTGCTGCTCAAATTATTCTTAATACAAAACTCAATGATTGTAGGAAGAAATATTTCGCCGTACTTCTCAATTTTAAAAGCTCCGAACCCACTGATCTGATTCAGTTCTGCTTTTGAATTGGGGAGATAAGATGATAATTCCAGCAAAGTCGCATCAGAAAAGATGACGTAAGGCGGAACATTTTCACGCTCGGCAATTTCCCTTCTTAAAGTTTTCAGTTCTGCAAAAAGTTCTTCATTTGCATCGATGTCGGGCGCGGAATAATCCGTTTCTATTTCTGCAACGGTGACAGCTTTTGCCCGTTCTTTTACTTTCTGGAAGATTACTTTTTTATCTCTAAATAAAACTGATTTGCTTTCTTCATTCAGTTTTAAAACAGAAAATTCCTCATTCGATTCATACAGAAAACCTTTGATGAGCAACTGAGTTATTAAGTTTTGCCAGTAGTTTTTATCCTGATTATTTCCAACGCCGTAGGTCGGTAAATTGCGCATGTAATCTGTGATTTTCGCACTTTGGGAACCCCGCAGAAAGTCAATAATCATTGTTTTGCCATAACGTTCTTTCAATCTGTAGACTGCACTCAATAATTTCTGAGCATCAACCGTTGCATCAAAGGTATCAAAATCACTCAGACAATAATCGCAGGAATTGCAGTTTCCATCGTGTTTTTCGCCGAAATATTCCATAAGATACTGTCGTCTGCATTTTTGCATTTCGGCAAAGTCGGACATCTGTTTCAGCTTTCGCAGCATCAGTTCAGATTGCTCCTCATTGCCTTCTATCATTGCAAATCGTTTCAATTTTATCACGTCGGCATTCGAATAAAATAAAATCGCTTCACTCGGCAAGCCATCTCTTCCGGCTCTTCCCGTTTCCTGATAGTAACTTTCTATATTTTTAGGCAAATCTGCGTGCATCACAAAACGGACATTACTCTTATCGATTCCCATCCCAAAAGCAATTGTAGCCACCATTACACGGGTTTTGTCCTTCAAAAAATCTTCCTGCACTTTTGCTCTTTCTAAAGAAGAAAGTCCGGCGTGATAAAAAGCCGAGTTGATACCGTTTTCTCTCAGATTATTCGACATTTCTTCAGTTCCTTTTCTTGATAAACAGTAGATAATTCCCGAGTCGTCCGGATGTTCATTGAGGTACTGAATGATATTTTGAAGAACAGACTTTTTCGGCTGGACAAAATATTTGATATTGGCTCTGTCAAAGGAAGAAATCAAAACCAAAGGCTGTTGTAAATTCAGTTGTTTGATGATGTCTTTCCTCGTGATTTCGTCTGCACTTGCCGTCAAAGCGATGATTGGAATTTCTGGAAACTGTTTTTTTAAACCATTTAAAAACAAATAATCCGGACGGAAATCGTGACCCCAATGCGAAACACAGTGCGCTTCATCTACCGCGAACAGGGAAATGTCGACATCATTCAACAATTTTAGAAACGCACCATTATCTGCACTCAGTTTTTCGGGTGCGACATACAAAAGTTTGAGCTGGCCGTTTTTTAATTGATTTATAGTTTCATTTTGCTCAAAAGAAGACATCGAAGAATTGATGTACGACGCAGAAATTCCGTTCACGCGCAGGGCATCAACCTGATCTTTCATCAACGCAATCAACGGAGAAATCACGATGGCGGCTCCTTCCAAAACCAAAGCCGGAACCTGATAGCAAAGTGATTTTCCACCGCCGGTTGGCATTAAAACAAAAGTGTCTTTTTTCGCAATTACATTTTCAACTGCGTTGGACTGTTCGAGGCGGAAGTTTTCGTAGCCGAAATATTGCTGTAAGATTTGGAGGGGAGTTTTCATCAATTAAAATTTTGTGTTTGAGTAAAATTAATCAAATTTGGTTAAATTTAAAAGTTTAAAAACCTCATAATTTTTTAAAATATGAGGTTTATTATTTTTTTGAAATCGAAAAAGGTGATTTTAAATTTCTTGCACTACAGAAGCGGCTATTTTTACTTTGTTACCTTTTTTCCATGAACCCCTTTAAATCTGATATTTGAAAAGTTAGATTTATAAAGCATAAGTATATTGGAACTTTTATAAATATCATCCATCGACATTGCGTAAAATCTTTTAAAATATCATTGAAAAATTTATGATTAAGATTTTTACTTAATAATATTCAATCCTTCTGATATATTTGGTTTTCTGAATTTCTTTTCTGGGTTCTTCCTTATCATAAGTTACGTTGATTGTTTCCGAAATATTGATTTCATTCCAATTTCCGGTTTTATCATACGTGTAATGCAATTCCTTAATCGCCTCATTTTGTTCATTAAAATATTTCAGTGCAGTCAACTTTTTGGTTTCGTCATATTCGTACACCCTTTTGTTACCCAATTTATTATCGAATACATTCTGCTTTTCTACTATTTTACCTTGAAGCTGAGGATAGCTTTTCTCAATATGATGCAGCCTTTTCTCTCCTGATGAATTTGAAGAATATTTCAAAATTTTAGTGGTATCTTTTTCTTTCAGATATCGATAGGAAGTTTCAGAGATACTGTTGTTGTAATTTTGTTTTTCAAGTATTATTCTACCTTGGTTGTCGTATGAATAATTCATTTTCAACTCAGATTTGTTTTCACTCTTACTGATTGTTTCCGTAATTAAATTACTTTTATTGTACACATTTTTTTCGCTTGAACGCAATTCGTTTTCAGAACTGTAATTTTCTGTTGAAAGTTTCTTTGAAGCAAGATTAAAAACAGACTTTGAAGTAGAAATAAGATATCCTTCAGAATTGTAGAACTTCTCTAAAACGATATTTCCTTTCTTATCCGGAGTTTTGAAAGTTTTTGTTCTTGCACTGGGATCGTTTGTACCATAGCCCGCGTAAGGATCTTTGTCATTTCCTTTAATAGAAAATTCAGAAAAGTAACGGTCTAGATTTTCTCCACAAGATTCGCAGAGTGTGGTAATAATTTGGTTGGGATTATACTGATTTCTTTCTTCGCTGCGCAAATATCCTTCACTGTATTTTTTTGTGATAAGTGGTCTTCCTTTTGCGTCAAAAGTCTGTTGCTCTACAGGTTTTTCTTTATTACCATATTCAATAATAAATAAATTTATCGACTTTATTTTTCCTTTTAATTTATCATTTTCAACGATATAATCCTGAGCGGAACTGAAATATCCTATGAGAAAGAATATGAAATTTAGTTTGAGTAGTAGTTTTTTCATTTGGAATTATTAAAAAAGCGAAGAATAATCTCCGCTTCTAATTTATGCTTTTAAATTTAATTTCAGTTCAAGTTCATCGAGCTGTTCAACAGCAATCGAAGCCGGTGCATCAATCATCACATCACGTCCGGAATTATTTTTCGGGAAAGCTATGTAATCTCGAATCACTTCATTTCCATCCAGAATCGCGACCAACCTATCGAATCCAAAAGCCAAACCTCCGTGAGGCGGAGCGCCATATTTGAAGGCGTTCATTAAGAATCCGAACTGCGCTTCTGCTTCTTCTTTTGAGAATCCTAACAAGTCAAACATTTTTGACTGTAAATCTTTATCAAAAATTCTGATAGAACCGCCACCAATTTCGTTTCCGTTCAAGACCAAATCGTAAGCGTTGGCTCTTGCTTTTCCTGGGTCGGTTTCCAAAAGGTGGAAATCTTCGGTTTTAGGTGAGGTAAAAGGGTGGTGCATTGCGTGGTATCTTCCGGATTCTTCATCAAATTCCAATAATGGGAAATCTACCACCCAAAGTGGGGCGAATTCGTTTCCTTTTCTTAAACCAAGACGGTTTCCAAGTTCCATTCTCAAAGCGGAAAGTTGCGTTCTTACCTTGTCTGCGTTTCCGCTCATTACGAACATTAGATCTCCCGCTTTTGCTCCGAATTCTTCTGTGATTTTCTTTAAGTCTTCCTCGTTATAAAATTTATTTACCGAAGAAGTCACAACACCATCATTTTGGAATTTAATCCAAACCAATCCTGTTGCACCGATTTGTGGGCGTTTTACCCAATCCACCAATTCGTCGATTTGTTTTCTGGTGTAATCTGCAATACCTTCAACATTGATTCCGACAACCAATTCTGCATCATCAAATATTTTAAAATCTTTTCCTTTTGTTAAATCGTTCAGCTCGTGGAATTCCATTCCGAAACGGATATCCGGTTTGTCGTTTCCGTATTTCTGCATCGCATCGGCGAAAGTCATTCTCGGAAAATCTCCGAATTCGTTTCCGGTGATGTCTTTCAAAAGAACTTTCGTCATTCCTTCAAAAACATTCATAATATCTTCCTGCTCTACAAATGCCATTTCGCAATCGATTTGGGTGAATTCCGGCTGTCTGTCAGCTCTCAAATCCTCATCACGGAAACATTTCACGATTTGGAAATATCTGTCCATTCCACCGACCATCAACAATTGTTTAAAAGTTTGTGGTGACTGTGGTAATGCATAAAACTGTCCCGGATTCATCCTGCTTGGTACAACGAAATCTCTCGCTCCTTCCGGAGTAGATTTAATTAAAACGGGCGTTTCAACCTCGATAAAACCTTCGTCTGAAAGATAATTTCTCACTTTCTGCGCCATTTTGTGACGGAAGATCAGTTTATCTCTTACCGGAGCTCTTCTGATGTCGAGATATCTGTATTTCATTCTTAATTCTTCACCACCATCCGTTTCATCTTCAATGGTAAAAGGCGGAAGTTGAGATTCATTCAGAACAGATAATTTTTCAACTAAAATTTCAATTTCTCCTGTTGGAATATTTGGGTTTTTGCTGACTCTTTCAATCACTTTTCCTGAAACCTGAATGACAAATTCACGTCCCAGTTTCTTTGCATTTTCCATCAGCTCTGCTGTAGAACGGCCCTGATCGAAAACCAACTGCGTAATTCCGTAACGGTCCCGAAGATCTATCCAAATCATAAATCCTTTATCACGAATGGTCTGTACCCATCCCGAAAGTGTAACTTCTTCATTAAGATTTTTCAGAGACAATTCTCCGTTTGTGTGCGATCGAAACATGCTTTATTTGATTTAAAATTCAATATTTAAAATTCAAGGTTCAAATTACAGGGCTTAAAGTTCAGTATATCAACTTTGAATGATTGAACTTTGAACTTTGAATTTTCGTGTGCAAAGATAAGATTTTCGAGGGCTTTTTAAACAAAAAAAAACTCCCCGAAGGAAGTTTTTAAATATAGATTATTGATGAGTTTTATTTTAAAAGATCAAAAATTTCAGTTCTTTTATATTCTGCAGCGTAATCTTTAGCAGTCTTGCCTCTGCTGTCTTTAATGCTTTTGTCAGCGCCCTTTTCCAAAAGTGTTTTTGCAAGGTCTGGAGCGTTAAATTTCACAGCTTCCATCAAAGGGGTATTGCCATTACATGCTAAACTTACATTCGCGCCGTTTTTAACAAGAAAATTGAAAATTTTAGTTTTATGATGTCTGGTACTGTATGCAAGTGGTGTAAAAGATTCGTCTTTGACGGTAATGCATTTGTTGTAATCTGAAGAAAATACTTTTATAAATTCTTCAACATTATCATTATTGAAAATTTGCTTTTGGTTATCGGTAAGTTGTTGTGCATGAGCAAGATTTGAAACAAAAAATACTGCAACAGCAAAAAGGGTAAAGACTATATTTTTCATAAATCATTTATTTTCTTTATTATTTACAAATCTAAAGATTTTTTTTGATAAAATTTGATGCAACTTACAAAGAGACAAAGCATAAATGTAATTTTCTCAGGAATTTTTTATTCCAAAAGTTTGATGATCTGCGGTTTTTCATACTTTTTTGCATAGTCCAGAGCGGTGTAACCTCTTTCCGTCTTAGCAGATTTGTTGGCGCCTTTTTCAATTAATTTTTTAGCAAATTCTGTATTTCCATATTTTGCCGCAAACATTAGCGGCGTTTTTCCGTCACATACTTTTTCAAGATCGGCATTATTGTCGAGTAGTTTTTGGAACATTTTTGGACGGTCAGCTTTTATCGCCAATGCTAAAAGTGAATACGATGCATCTTTGGTTTTATAGCAAAGGTTGATGTTTTCTTTATTAACAAGTTTGGCGAAGTCTTCGGTATCATCATAGCTGATCATTTTTTTATGCTCATCAGATAATTCCTGAGCTGATATAATGCTGAATGCTGCTATAGCAACAAGCGTAAATAATAGTTTTTTCATTATATAAAATTATTTTAAGGTTTAAATTCTAAAATATCTCCGGGTTGGCAGTCGAGTGCTTTGCAGATGGCTTCCAGAGTTGACAGTTTTACGGCTTTTGCTTTTCCTGTTTTTAAAATGGAAAGATTTGCCTGTGTGATTCCTATTTTTTCTGCGAGTTCCTGAGACTGCATTTTTCTTTTCGCCAACATGACGTCTACATTGATGATGATTGGCATAATTTAAATGGTTAAGTCGTTTTCTTCCTGAATTTTTCTCCCTTTTGCAAAAATTTCTTTCAGGAAAATAAAAATCAATCCGGTGATGATGAATAGAAATGGTGGCGTATAATCAAATCTTTGTGATGAGGTCAGTAAATCGATAGCAAGATGAATGCTTCCAAAAGCAATGAGCCCGAATCCCAGGATTTTAAAATTCTTCACCGCGCTTTCTGTGAAAAAATTGTCTTTGGAAAGTTCATTTAAAATTTTAAAAACAACAATTAAAATAAAGCAGAGAGACGCCAATCCTAAAAATGCTAAAGAAACTCCTTCAACTGAATTTTCTGTTGCCAGAACCATTTTTGTAAACGGATAATGAAACTGCACTATTTCAGATTTGATTTGCTTATTGTGGTTTCCATTAGTCCAACTGTCAAGTGATATGAATTGGTTGGTAGAGTAGGTAAAAGCGTAGACTGACATTAAACCTAAAATCCAGATTGAAATGAGTGTAAATCCTAGTGTATAGATTCCAAATGGATATTTCAGCCAATAGAGCAGGGAGTTTTTTCCTAAAAGTTTCATGATTTTAATTTTATGAAATATTGGTAAATAATTTTAAATGGTTAAATCATTTTCAGATTGTAATTGATATGCGTTTTGAAAAAATACCATTATGAAATAGGAGATTAGCCCTAAAAATGTAAAAGCAAAACAAGAGATTATCATTGAACTTTCAAGACCTGTTTTGAACAATATTTTTATAGATAGAATATAAACTGGCGCATAAATGAAATTGATTATTGAAAAAGCCTTTAGCTTTTTAATAATTTTCTTATTAAAAAGTGTTGGTTTGTTTAGTTCTCTAAATATTTTATAGGCAAAGAAAAAAAACAAAGTGGAGAACACATTTGTAAACACAGAGACAAAAGAAATTTTGCCATTGAGATACGTATGCACAAATTCTTTAAAAAATGGAAATCTAAATTTTAAATAGGTTTGAAGATCAGTGGGGTTGTCCGCCGGAGCTTTTCCCGTCTTAACCAAATTTGGTAGTAGATTTTCAGAGTAAGTGTAATTATACCAACCTATGCTTAACAAAAAACTCTTGTAAATGGTATATAATAAAAGAAATATAAATACTGATAAAAAAAGATAGGATAATCCTGTGGAGATAGATTTTGGTCCGATTAATTTCATTGTTTTAATATTTTATTATTGCAAATATATAATTAATTATCGTAAAAAAATAATTATTTATTAAAATTTAAAATATTTAGAACAAAAAAAATACCGAAGAAAAAATCTCCGGTATTCTGTATTTGGTTTTAATCGTTCTTACTTTCCACCAAGGAAACCTCCTAAGATATCTCCCAATCCGCCTCCTTGCTTGTTATTATTTCCGCCTCCGCCAAGAACGCTTCCAAGGATATCGCCAAGTCCGCCTCCTGAAGATTGTGCGCCACCGCCACCAAGAACGCTTCCTAAGATATTACTTAAAGGATCGCTTGATGCCTGCGACTGGTTCTGAGCATTACCCAAAATTCCTCCCAAAAGATCACCAAGACCGCCGGCTCCAACATTGTTTTGTTGTTTTTCTTTACCAATATAGCCCATGATTACCGGAGCAAGCATTGCTAAAATTGGTCCTATTTTATCCATAGAAATCCCTGTATTTTGCGAGAGATTATTTTCTACGGTATTTTTATCGTTTCCGAAAATGTGCGAAAGAATAGAACCGCCTTCACCCTGTCTTGCATCTGCCTGCGAAACGTCATCCAAGATACTTCCGTCGTGATCTTTATCTAAAGCGTTGTTTAGAGATTCTGCTTCCTTCGCATCCTGAGATTTGTTTCTGAGATAAGAAATTACTAATGGCGCAGCCACTGCAAGAAGTGCTAAAATCTGAGTTTTGCTTACTCCGAATTTGTTTTCTGCCTGCTCGGCAACCTGATTTCCTGTGTTTCCTGTTAAAAGGTCTAATAAACTCATATTGTGTTTAAATTTTATTGTTAGATGTCAAATTTAGTAAAAATAATGATTTGTGGTATTATTCTTTGAAGAATCTACAATTTCCTGATTTCCTTATCAGTGTACCCTTTAGATCTCAAAAGTTCTGCGTATTCTTCTGCTGAGGCCGTCATCCAGTTCACTGCTTCAGGCGCGGTTTTTTTATCGATAACAAATTCCATAATTCCTGCATTATCATTCATCCATGGTAATAAATAATAAGCTAAACCGCCTTTATAGCTTTTAAAATCATCAAACTCTTTTCCCTTATCCGTTTGTGCTGCAATCCAATAAGATAAAATGTAAAATGCTGGGATCACAAGTACGGCAAAAGAAATTTTTGGGAATAAATTCTGTCTGTGCATCAGCCCATAGCCAATGGCAATTGCGAAAATAATGTTGAAAGGCAGAAAAAACACATAGTTATCGGTAACTGCATAGAATGTTGAAAATCCGTACACGAAAAACGACGAGGTAAGGAAAACAAAAAACATTTCTCTGTTATTTTTATACAGCGTAATAATGCCAATAATCCCGAAAAAAATAAAAACTGTATAATTATAAAGAAGATAAAAAATAGATTTTATAAAATCTGTAAGATATTGACTGAGTGTTTTTTTGAAGGAGTCTTCCACCCATCTCCCTTGTTCTGATGAGTAGGGAGAATTTAATGATAATCCCTGAAAGTAATTCAAAACAAAAAGAGAAGCAAACAAAACCAAGAAAAGCAATAAAGACAATATAGCTTGTTTTCTGTACTTTCTGAAGAAAAAGATGAAAACCAGAAATCCGGGTATTAAAAGAACATTTTGAATGTGAACCCATAAAGAAATGCCTAAAAACAAACCACTGAGGACGATGTAGTATCTTTTATCCGTATAAAAACTTCTGATTGTGCATAGAAAAAAAAGAGAAATCCAGAGGCAGTTGTACGTGTACACTTCCGGAATTTCAGCATTTCTCCAGAAGCTGAAACTGAAACCAAAAATAACGGCTGCTGCAGCACTTGTTAAATGGTTTGCCTTCAAAGAAAGAACACTGAAATACACAAAAACCACAGATAAAGCTGCTGACACATTCACGAGAACTCTGTTAGCATCAATCCCGTTAAGACCAAAAATATCTTTAATTACAATTGCGGTGTTTACGTACAGAAAATGCGATGTAGCGGTTGCCGTAGTCGTAAATTCACCCTGCTCAGCTGTCAGTACAAAACCAACGCAGTCGGCAAAGGGAATTCGGGCGAAGCTGCCCCACGTGTAAATCCCAAGAAAAATTAAGAATAATAAAAGACCCGTAAAATACTTATTCATCAATCAATTCTTCAATATAGGAACATTTGAGCATGCCTCTCCAAACATCAGCGATTTCACGATGGGTTGAATTTTTTCCACCAGTTCTACATACGCATTTTCAGGAATTAATTTATCTGAACAGCCTTTCACCAAAACTCGTTTTCCTTCCATTTCAGAAAAATCATGATTGGTGATGGCGTCGTGCATTAAAATTATTTCTAAATTTTCAAGGTTTCCGAAAACGATTTTTCTGGTAACATCAGTCAGTTTGGCTGTAATTAAAAAGTACGCCCAAAGGGGAACGATCGCATCGGCAGAATTGTAAACATAAACAAATGAATCTCTGTAATCTTCAACGTTGATGGCAGCCACTTTTTCGCGAAAATCTTTTTCCTTTAAAACCATTTCCATGAAAAGAAAATCTTTCAGGTCAATCCCTTTTCTTGCGCCTTTCGGAACCAGATCGGTAAGGTCAAAATTGATTAGTCCGCTGGCGGCTACTTTATTTTTTATTTCAAATTCTTCTGACATTTTTAATCATTATCTTTGAAGCAAATTTACTCAATTATAATTTGAAATTTGAGGTTTGATATTTGAAATTTAGAAAATCAATCATCGCTCAGTACTCATTATTTATGAAATATTACATCATCGCAGGTGAAGCTTCCGGAGATTTGCACGGAAGCAATTTAATGAAAGCTTTAAAGGAAAAAGACGCCAACGCAGAATTCAGATTTTGGGGTGGAGATCTGATGCAGAAACAGGGCGGAACTTTGGTGAAACACTACCGCGACCTCGCATTCATGGGTTTTCTTGAAGTTGCGATGAATCTGAGAACGATTTTGAATAATATTAAAATTTGCAAAGAAGATATCAAAAAGAATAAACCAGATGTTTTAATTTTGGTAGATTATCCAGGCTTCAATCTTAGAATTGCAAAATTTGCCAAGGAACTGGGAATTAAAGTGGTTTATTACATTTCTCCCCAACTTTGGGCGTGGAAAGAAGGCCGCGTGGAAATCATCAGAAAATATGTGGATGAAATGATGGTTATATTGCCTTTTGAAGAAGAATTTTACCAAAAGCATAACGTAAAATCTCATTTTGTTGGCCATCCGCTTTTGGATGCCATTTCAAATTTAGATGAAATTAATGTTGATGATTTTAAATCTGAAAATGGTTTAAATGAAAAGGAAATCATCGCTCTCTTGCCCGGCTCCCGAAAGCAGGAAGTGGAAAAAATGCTGGAAATCATGCTATCTGTTCGTCCGCATTTTCAGAATTATCAGTTTGTAATTGCCGGTGCACCCAGTTTGGATAAATCTTTTTACCAGAAATATGTGGATGAAAATGTGCATTTCGTTTCGAATAAAACCTACGATTTGCTGAGGTGTTCGAAAGCCGCTTTGGTCACTTCCGGAACCGCAACTTTGGAAACTGCCTTGCTGAATATTCCCGAAGTGGTTTGCTACCGTGGAAGCAAAATTTCTTATGCCATCGCCAAAAGATTAGTCAAAAACATCAAATATATTTCGCTTGTGAATTTAATTATGGACAGGGAAGTGGTGAAGGAATTGATTCAAAGTGAACTTACAACAAAAAATCTTGTCAGTGAACTGAATTCTGTTACTGAAGGAGAAAAAAGAAGTGAGATGCTCATTAACTTTAAGCTTTTGAGAGAAAAATTAGGAGGAAAAGGAGCAAGTGAAAATGCAGCGGACATTATTTTAAATCTTAAAAAGTAGAAGTATTTTCACCTTCATATTCTAAAATTTTTTAACTTAGTTTGTTCAAACACAAATGATTTTGAACAGACAGCCTCTTTTGATTCTGGTTCTTTCTTTTATCCTCGGGATTTTCTTTCAGGATTATTTTTCTTTTGAACAGAATTCTGTTTATCTCATTTTAATTTTCTCATTAATAACTTCAGCATTATTTTTCCTGAAAAACCATTTTGTATTTAAGTCCAGGAATGTTTTTCTCACCACTTTGTTTTTCGGAATAGGGATTTCGTTTCACTTTTACAATAGTTTGCATGCTGGAAATTTAAATTTAAAGACAAACGAAACCATTGTTTTTAAAGTTTCCAAAAAATTAAATTCAAACGAAAAGTATAAAAAATATGAAGTTTCGGCTCGGGTAGGAGAAAGGTCGTTTGACGCAATTGTAAGTATTGGAAAAGATCAGAAAGAATTGGATTTTAATCATTATTATAGGGCAAAAGCATACATTGTTAAGCCAAAATCTCCCGAGCACGATTTTCAGTTTGATTATTCGAAATATTTAAAACGGAAAAATATTCATTATCAGTGTTTTGTTAATGATGAAATTTCTTTTGCTCCAAGAAATGATTTGAACTTAACAGAAAAAATCCGTCAGAAAAGGCTTGAAACTTTACAGGAAATTGATCGTTCTGAAATGAATTTCCGCAGCCGTGAATTTTTAAAGGGAATTATTCTCGCAGACCGCACAGAAATTGATTCCGAAACTGTTCAGGATTTTAACCGTTCGGGTTTGGTGCATTTTCTGGCAATTTCCGGAACGCATATCGTTGTTATTTTCGGAATGTTTTACTTTCTGATGATGAGGTTTTCGTCTGTTCAATTTAAAAAATACGCGATAGTCATCAGTTTACTGTTTATCTGGATTTTTGCTGTCTTCATCGGATTCGGAAATTCCGTAGTGCGCTCCTGCATTATGATTTCGGTATATTTTATTTATGTTTTGCTCCAGAGAAAACCGGATTTACTTCATTCTTTGGCACTTTCTGCGTTTATTATTTTAATCATCGATACGCAGCAGATTTTTGATGTAGGATTTCAGCTGAGTTTTCTCGCAGTTTTAGGAATTTATTGGTTGAATCAGCCGATTTTAAAATATCTTCCACGGCAGGATCATTACTTTAAAAAGCTCATTTTTAATACCATTTCAATTTCCATCTCGGCGCAGTTAGCAACTTTGCCCTTGGTTTTATATTATTTTCACCAGTTTTCTTTGATTTCAATTCTGGCAAATTTTTTCATCGTTCCTTTTTCAGAAGTGATTATTGTTTTTTCTTTTCTGATGACTGCGTTGATTGGTTTAAACTTAGATTTCGACTTTATAAATCTGATTTACGATTTTGTTATTCAGATTTTACTTAAAATCATTCACTGGTTTGCCGGTTTCGATTCTGTCTTTTTTGAAAACATCCCGATGAATCTGGCTGAGGTTTTTGTTTTGTTCGGAATTGTCTATCTGCTGAAATTTACACTCGATAAATTTAACCTGAAAAATATTTCAAATCTGATTCTCGCTGTATCCTTATTTTTTATAATCCGAATTTCATTCAATATTATTGAAAATCATAGAGATGAACTGCTGGTGCATCATTACAAAAAAGAAATAATCGTCTCGGTAAAAACGGGAAACCGTGTTCAATTTTGGCTGAATTCTGAAAATGAAAAAGATAAAATCCAACAGTATCTTATCAATCCCTACCTGTCAAACCGCAGAATCGAAGAATTTGAAATCAAGACAATTCCTCGTTCTTCCAAAATGGTTGTTTTCAAGGGAAAAACATATCCGTTAAAATAAACTGTGAAATCCTGAAATCTTATTGTGGAAAGGCTGTGATCAATCTTATTTAGAAAGATTACAAACTGTCTAATAGTGAGATTCATCAGTTTTTAGTCTTGTTAACATTTCTTAATTTTGTGGAAATTCAAATTAAAAGCTAATTATGGCAGGTTTAACAAGTTCTACTATAGGTAGGAAGTATGCAATGGCACTTTCGGCAATGTTTCTGCTGAGTTTCTTGGTGATACACGTGTCGTCAAACATCACATCGATTTTCAGTGTTGATGTTTATAATGAAGTAGCTCATTTTATGGGTTACAATCCTTTGGTTCAGTATGCTTTGCAGCCTGTGCTTACCATCGGGATTCTTTTCCATTTCATTATGGGATTCATCCTTGAAATCAAAAACAACAAAGCGCGTCCGATAAAATATGCCAACAACAACGGTTCGGCAAATTCTACATGGGTTTCCAGAAATATGATTATTTCAGGTGCTGTGATTCTGGCATTTTTTGCTTTACACTTTTACGATTTCTGGTTTCCGGAACTGGATTATAAATTTATTCAGGCCAATACACCTGACGAAACAAGATATTGGGACGAGCTTCACCATAAATTTCACGACATCTGGAGAGTGGTGCTTTATGTGATTTCATTCGTTCTTTTAGGAATGCACTTAGCTCACGGTTTCCAGTCTTCATTTCAGTCTGTTGGTGCAAGACATCCAAAGTACACGCCGGTAATCAAAGCTGTTGGTTTTTGGTTTTCGGTAATTGTTCCGCTAGGATTCATTATCATCGCAGTTTTTCATTACGTAACTCAATAATTTCAATATACTAATATGAGTAAATTAGATTCAAAAATTCCAGCTGGTCCACTTAAGGATAAATGGAAAAATCATAAAGACCATATGAACCTTGTTGCGCCTAACAACCGTGATAAAATTGATATTATTGTTGTAGGCACAGGTTTGGCAGGAGGCTCTGCAGCAGCTACTTTAGCTGAGCAGGGATATAATGTAAAGGCATTTTGTTATCAGGATTCACCGAGAAGAGCGCACTCGATTGCAGCTCAGGGTGGTATCAACGCTGCTAAAAATTATCAGGGTGATGGTGACTCAACATACAGACTGTTCTACGATACCATTAAAGGTGGTGATTACAGAGCGAGAGAAGCAAACGTTTACAGATTAGCTGAAGTTTCTGCAAATATTATCGACCAGTGTGTAGCACAAGGTGTACCGTTTGGTAGAGATTACGGCGGACAGTTAGATAACCGTTCATTTGGTGGGGTTCAGGTTAAAAGAACTTTTTACGCAAAAGGACAGACTGGTCAGCAGTTATTATTAGGTGCATATTCTTCATTAAGCCGTCAGATCGGAAAAGGAAGAGTGAAAATGTACAACCGTCACGAAATGCTTGAATTGGTAATCGTAGACGGAAAAGCAAGAGGAATTATCGCAAGAAACCTTGTGACTGGTGAAATCGAAAGACATTCTGCTCATGCTGTTGTTATAGCTTCTGGAGGTTACGGAAACGTATATTTCCTATCTACCAATGCAATGGGTTCAAACGTTTCTGCGGCGTGGAAAATACATAAAAAAGGAGCGTACTTCGCAAATCCTTGTTATGTTCAGATTCACCCGACATGTATTCCGGTTCACGGAACGCAGCAGTCTAAACTGACTTTGATGTCTGAATCATTGAGAAACTCCGGAAGAATCTGGGTTCCTAAGAAAATTGAAGATTCAGTAGCCATCAGAGAAGGTAAACTGAGACCTGAAAATATCAAAGAAGAAGACAGAGATTATTATTTGGAAAGAAGATATCCTGCATTCGGAAACCTTGTACCTCGTGACGTTGCGTCAAGAGCGGGTAAGGAAAGATGTGATGCCGGTTTCGGAATTGAAAATAACGATACTAAAGAAGGTGTTTACCTGGATTTCTCTACAGAAATTATCAAAAAAGGTAAAGAAGCCGCTATTGAAAAGCATATTCACAATCCTACAGATCAGCAGATTTATGATCTTGGAAAGGCCTGGATCGAGGAGAAATACGGTAACTTATTCGTAATGTATGAAAAGATTACTGCGGATGATCCTTACAAAACTCCAATGAAGATTTATCCTGCTGTTCACTACACAATGGGTGGTGTTTGGGTTGATTATAACTTACAGTCTACAATCCCTGGATGTTTCGTTGTTGGTGAAGCTAACTTCTCAGACCACGGAGCCAACAGATTGGGAGCTTCAGCGTTGATGCAAGGTTTGGCAGACGGATATTTCGTTCTTCCGTACACAATTGCAGATTATCTTTCTGCAGACATCAGAACAGGGGCAATTCCTACGAATACTGCTGAGTTTGATGCAGCCGAAAAAGAAATTAAAGACAAAGTAAACTTCTTCGTAAACAATAAAGGAACACATTCTGTAGATCATTTCCACAAACAGTTAGGACACATCATGTGGAATAAGGTTGGAATGGGAAGAACTCCGGAAGGCTTGAGAGAGGCAATTGCTGAAATCGATCAGGTAAAAAAGGATTTCTGGCAAAATGTAAAAGTAATGGGTGAAACTGAAGGGATGAACACAGAGCTTGAAAAAGCGTTCAGAGTTGCAGATTTCATCGAATTAGGACAGCTGATGGCTATCGACGCGTTGCACAGAAACGAATCTTGTGGCGGACATTTCAGAGAAGATCATGCAACTCCGGAAGGTGAGGCAGAAAGAGATGACGACAACTTCAAATATGTAGCAGCCTGGGAATATCAGGGAGATGATATCAAACAGGAAGTTCTGCACAAGGAAGATCTTGTTTACGAAAACATCGAAGTTAAAGCAAGAAGTTACAAATAATCTCCAACCTATAAATATAAAATTATGAGTGCAAAAAAAGGCCTTCATCTTACGCTGAAAATTTGGAGACAAAAAAATACTAAAACCAAAGGTCAGTTTGAGACCTATAAAATATCGGATGTTTCTACAGATTCTTCATTTTTAGAAATGTTGGACATCCTGAACGAACAGTTGATCAACGAAGGAAGAGAACCTATCGCTTTCGACCACGACTGTCGTGAAGGAATCTGCGGAATGTGTTCACTTTACATCAATGGTAGAGCTCACGGTCCGGATACAGGAATTACAACATGTCAGCTTCACATGAGAATGTTCAAAGACGGTGAAACCATCGTTATTGAGCCTTGGAGAAGTGCAGCGTTCCCTGTGATCAAGGATTTGATGGTAGACAGAAGCGCATTCGACAGAGTAATGGCTGCAGGTGGATTTATCTCGGTAAACACTTCAGGAAATACTTTGGATGCCAACGCAATTCCTGTTCCTAAAGAAGATGCAGACAAAGCAATGGATGCAGCGGCATGTATCGCTTGTGGTGCTTGCGTAGCTTCCTGTAAAAACGGTTCTGCAATGTTGTTCGTTGGAGCTAAAGTTTCTCAGTACGCTCTTTTACCTCAAGGTAGAGTAGAAGCGAAGAGAAGAGTTCTGAACATGGTGAAAGCAATGGACGAAGAAGGATTCGGAAACTGTTCAAATACAGGAGCTTGTGAAGTGGAATGTCCTAAAGGAATTTCTCTTGAAAATATCGCAAGAATGAACAGAGAGTACATGGCTGCTTATGCAGACAGAGGATAATCTGTTTTGAAATAAATTTTATAAAATCGTCTTCTCTTTCGAAGACGATTTTTTAGTTAAATCTTTCATAAAATAAGTTTAAACAGTATTCTCAGTTGATTTGAAAAACTTATTTTTGCCTAATTATTTAAAATCAAAAATGAAGAAATATCTTTTGTTATTTGTCATTGCAATATTTGTGATGTCTTGTTCAAAAAAAGTTGAGATCAAAGGAAAGATCGCAGGAAGTTCGCCTCTTGAAAGAATTGAGTTTGTAGAAGCTTCCGGTGTAGCTACTTTACCGTTAACCAACATCGGGTTAGATAAAGACGGAAATTTTACAGGAACTTTTGAAGCTCCTAAAGACGGAATGTACCTGATGAATTATGCAGGAAAGTCTAACCTTATTTTCTTAAAAGGTGGCCAGAATATTAATCTTTCAGGAAATTCGGCTACTTTTCCAAACGAATTCACGCTTACCGGAGATGGTAAAGCTGATAACGAATTTTATCAGGCTTGTCAGAAATTCTTAATGACTTACAGCCAGACGATAGATATTCAG
Source organism: Chryseobacterium foetidum (assembly GCF_025457425.1). NCBI lineage: Bacteria > Pseudomonadati > Bacteroidota > Flavobacteriia > Flavobacteriales > Weeksellaceae > Chryseobacterium > Chryseobacterium foetidum. The sequence continues at coordinate 1,528,031 of NZ_JAMXIA010000001.1, read as the reverse complement.
ACGCTTAGCAGCGGAACTGAAGCTAATTTCTTAAAAGGAATTCAAAAAATCGCATCAGATTTAAATAAAAACGTTGAAGAAAATGTAAAGAAATTCAATCCTGGAAAAGAGGTTATTGAATGGAAAAAGAATGATGTAAATACTGCAATTCTTAATGTAATGGCAGGTTACGAAATGTCTAAGAAACAGCAGAATATGGCAAATCCTTCATTCAAAGTTTCTAAGGCGTTTACAGATTATGAAAACAAACTTCAGGAAGATAAAGAAAAAATGGTGGCTTCAAGTCCGTATTTCAGACAGTATCTTCTACAAAAAGTGAGCATAGATTTCCAAAAGTTTGCTGAGGCTAAAGCGAAAGGAAAAACTGATGTTACCACTTCAGAACTTTTCAGTGATTTCCTTAAAACAAAGAAAGATCTTTCTCAAACTACCAAAGATTATCTTTTGGCTTTTGTGATTGCTCAGTCTGATATGCATTTGGGAACTCCTGCAAAAGCATCAGCTAAAATCTCAGAAATTATTGAAAAAGATATTAAAGATTCTTCAGTAAAAGAAGATCTTAAGAAAATGCAGTTTGCAGTAAATGGTGTTAAAATCGGTGAAGTTGCTCCTGATGTTAAATTAACTAAGCAGGACGGAAGCACTTTCAAACTTTCAGATAATGCAGGAAAACCAACAGTGGTAATGTTCTACGCTTCATGGAATCCTTATATTGCTGAAGGAACCGTTCCTGTAGTGAAAGAAGTGGTAAATTTCTACAAGTCTAAAATGAATTTCGTATTCGTAAATCTTGATGATACAAAAGATCAGTTCACAAAAACAAGCAAAGCAATGTTCAGCGGAGTAGCTGGTACCAATGTTTACGGAGATGGCGGTCTTAATTCTGATGCAGCAAAAAAATTCGGAATCTACGGGTTCAAATTACCTTGCTACATCGTAATAGACAAAGCAGGAAAAGTGGCAAGCAGACCTTACATGAACTTAGGCGAGCAGGAGTTGGTTTCAATTCTTGATAAGCAGACCGGATTGTCTGCACCAATGACTGCACCAAATCCTCAGCAACAGCAAATGTTGACACCAGAGCAAATGCAGCAGATGCAGGAAGTGGCAGCACAACAGGAGCAACAACAGCAACAACCTGCTCAGACAAAATAATGTAAATTTAAAAACAGATCAAAACCTTGTCTTCGGATAAGGTTTTTTTTATTTGTACTTTTGCAGACTGAAACTGAAAAGTTTCTGAAAGTTTATTAGAAAAAATAGAAATTTTACGGAGATAAAAATAGAAAGTTAGATCCGTAGCGATAGAGTTAGTTATGAGAAAGAAGAAAGACGTCATTCTTGAAAATATAAAATTATTTGCTGCAGGCGCAAAAGGGGTTGCCATAGGGAAAACGGAAGAAGGCAAAACCGTTTTGGTTTCAGGAGCGATTCCGGGCGATGTGGTGAATGCCAGAGTTAAAAAATCAAAGTCAAAATATTATGAGGCTGAAGTGAAGGAACTCGTTGAGAAATCTCCGTTCAGAGTTGAGCCAAAATGCATTCACTTCGGTGTGTGTGGCGGTTGCAAATGGCAGAACATGAGCTACGAAAAGCAGCTTGAAATTAAACAGGAAGAGGTTTACAACAATATTAAAAGAATCGGCGGCATAGAAAATTTTGAAACCGTTCCTATTTTAGGTGCTGAAGAGCAGTATTTCTACAGAAACAAAATGGAATTCTCATTTTCAAACGCACGATGGCTGACGCAGTACGAGATCAGTTCTGAAGAAAACTTTGGAAGCAGAGATGCTTTGGGATTTCATATTCCGGGCATGTGGAGCAAGATTTTGGATTTAAAGGAATGCTGGCTGCAGGAAGATCCGTCCAATGCAATTCGTTTGGCGGTAAAGAAATTTGCTGAGAACAAAGGACTGGATTTTTTCGATGTTAAAATTCAGAAAGGTTTCCTGAGAACTTTGATGATGAGACAAAACTCTAAAGGAGAATGGATGGTTTTATTCCAGCTTCACAGAGAAGAAAAAGAAAACCGCACCGAACTCTTTGATTTTCTTTTGGAGCAGTTTCCACAGATCAAAACTTTGGTTTACGCCATCAATCCAAAACAGAACGATTCCATTTATGATTTAGATGTTAAAACCTATTTCGGGGAAGGTTTCTTAATGGAAGAAATGGATGGACTGAAGTTTAAAATCGGACCCAAATCATTCTTCCAGACGAATTATAAGCAAGCCTTAGAATTATATAGAAAGACACTCGAATTTGCTGATTTAAAAGGTGATGAAGTCGTTTACGATTTATACACCGGAACCGGAACCATCGCTCAGTATGTTGCCAGAAATGCAAAACACGTTATCGGAATTGAATCTGTACAGGAAGCAATCGATGCAGCCATCGAGCACGCTGAACTGAATGGTTTAACCAACACAACGTTCTACTGTGGTGATATGAAAAACGTTTTCAACGACGAGTTTTTAGAAAATCATCCACCGGCAGATGTTTTGATTACCGATCCGCCAAGAGACGGAATGCACCAGAAAGTTGTTGAGCAGATCCTGAAATTAGCTCCTAAGAAAGTGGTGTACGTAAGCTGTAATTCTGCCACTCAGGCAAGAGATTTAGCTTTGATGAAAGATGATTATGACGTAGTAAAAATTCTTCCTGTCGACATGTTCCCCCAGACCCATCACGTAGAGAATATTGCATTACTTATCAAAAAATAAAAGCTAAATTTGAATTTTAAACAGATAATATCCGTTTTAAATTAAGTAAATGATTTTCTTTAATTTAAAAGCATGTTTAAATTTCATCAAAATTAATTTCCCCGACCCTAAAGGGAGTTAATTTTGATGAAATTTTCAGGGCATTTTTCCACCCTTTAGGGTTGGAGAAAAGAAAATGGACTTGAAAATTTGTTTTTTAATTATTTTTAAACAGACTCTAAAAGAGGTTAACGAATTCGGATAATTATTTAATTTGTAAAAACGGAAAATAATTTAAATCATAGAACTGAATGAAAAATGTGAAAAACATAAGCTTAGCAATGGCTGCCGCTGCCATGATGTTGTCAACGCAGACTTTATTTGCTCAGGAAAAAGATTCTGCCACTACAAAGAAAGAACCGGCTGCTGCTGGTGCGAAAAAGGAAGATGATAAAAAGAAATCTCCTATAAAGCCTTATAAAGAAATCATTACAGATAAAGCGGTTTCAGACGACGGCGTTTTCACGGTTCATAAAGTGGATGATAAATATTACTTCGAAATTCCGGATTCTGTATTGAAAAAAGAGTTTCTTCTCGTAACAAGACTAACCAAAGCCGCTGCAGGAATGCGTTCCGGAATGTCGGGTTATGCAGGTGACCAAATCGGGCAGCAGGTTGTCGCTTTCGAAAAAGGTCCGAAAGACAAAATTCTTTTAAGATCAATTTCGTTCGTAGATTATGCGAAAGATTCTACTTCAGATATGTACAATTCGGTCACGAGAAACAATGTTCAGAGTATCATCAAATCTTTTGATGTAAAAACGTATGGAGTCAACAAAAAGACCACTGTCATTGAGGTGACGGATGTTTTGAATGCTGACACCGAACTTACTTCATTTTCCGTTTGGGCAAAAGATGCTTTCCGTGTTGGAGCTTTCCAGAAAGATATGTCTTTCGTCAATTTTGTGAAATCTTATCCGACCAATATTGAAATTAATACAACTAAAACTTTCGCCAGAACTTTAGGTAAACTTTCTCCTGAAATGGCAAAAGATGCTCCTAAAATCAGTGGAAATTATACTGTTGAAGTAAATTCTTCATTCGTTTTACTTCCTGAAAACAAAATGCAGGCAAGATACTTCGACCCTAGAGTTGGATATTTTGCTGTCGGATACACAGATTTCGATTTGGATCCTCAAGGTGTAAAGAAAGTTTCTTTAGTTAAAAGATGGAGACTTGAGCCTAAGCCTCAGGATTTGGAAAAATATAAGAAAGGTGAACTGGTAGAACCCGCAAAACCAATTGTTTTCTACATCGATCCGGCAACTCCGAAAAAATGGGTTCCTTATTTAATTCAGGGTGTGAATGACTGGCAGAAAGCGTTCGAAAAAGCAGGTTTCAAAAATGCCATCATCGCAAAAGTTCCTGATTTAAAAACAAATCCGGACTGGAGCTTGGAAGATGCAAGATTCTCTGCGATCGTTTACAAACCGTCAGATGTTCCCAATGCTTCCGGACCTTCAATTTCAGATCCGAGAACCGGTGAAATTCTGGAAAGTCATATCAACTGGTATCACAACGTCATGCTGTTGTTGAGAAACTGGTATTTCGTACAGGCTTCTCCGAACGATCCAAGAGCGAGAATGGTGGATTTCGATGATAAACTGATGGGAGAACTGATTCGATTTGTTTCTTCTCACGAAGTTGGTCACACTTTAGGTTTGAGACATAATTATGGTTCAAGTTCGACTGTTCCAGTTGAAAAACTGAGAGATAAAAAATGGGTTGAAAAAAACGGTCACACACCATCAATCATGGATTATGCAAGATTTAATTATGTTGCACAACCGGAAGACAACATCAGCGATGCTGGAATCATGCCGAGAATTGGTGACTACGACGACTGGGCTATTGAATGGGGTTACAGAAGATTTAATGAATACAAAAGTCCTGAAGCTGAAAAGGAATTTTTAAATAAATGGGTCATTAAAAACCTTAAAAATGATAGACTTTGGTTCGGAACGGAAACTAATCCTTTCGACCCGAGATCTCAGAGCGAGCAGGTGGGTGACAACGCCATGATTGCAAGCACTTATGGAATTAAAAACCTGAAAAGAATTGTAGACAATCTTGAAAAATGGACTGAAAAACCAAACGAAGATTACGATAACCTCGGAATGATGTATGATCAGGTGGTGACTCAGCTGAAGAGATATTCCGGTCACGTTTCAAAATACATTGGCGGTGAAATGGAAACTCCTAAAAATGTAGAGCAGTCGGGAGCTGTTTACGAGCCGGTTACTAAAAAAGACCAAAAGGAAGCGATGAAGTTTTTAGATGAAAACATTTTCACGACGCCAAACTGGTTGATTAAAAAAGAAATTTTCGAGAAAACAGGAAAAACCCCTGCAGGAACAGTTTCTGATGTACAAAACGGGGTGCTTTCGAGAATTTTAAGCCCGATGGTTTTACAGAAAATGGCTCAGATGGAAACAGTTGATCCAAAAACCTATACTTTGATCGAATTGTTTTCAGATTTAAATACTTCAATTATCAGAAAAGATAATCCTGATGTTTACGTGAGAAATCTCCAGAGAAGCTACATAGATCAGCAGATTAAACTGGCAGATTCAAAATCTTTCGATAAAACTGATGTTTCGGCGATTGCAAGAGGAAATTTAAATTCAATTAAAAAAGAATTGGCAGCAAAAACAGATTCAAATACGGTAAATAAATACCATTACGAAGATTTGGTTTTCAGAATAGAAAAAGCTTTAGACCCAAAATAAAATGAAGCAGTTTTTTAAATATACTTTCTTAATTTTTTGTCTCGGAACTGCTGTAAGTTGCGGTGGTGACGACGATATCTGTGAAAGCGGTGAAGGTACTCCCAGAATGAAAGTGCGGTTCAGAAACGCTGGAGGGCAGCTCAGAACAGTTGACTCTCTTTATCTGAGAGTAGACTACGGAACGCGCGTGGTGGATTTCGGCAGAACAACAAACGCAGATTCGCTTTTAATTCCTTTAAGAGTAGACGATGCAGCATACACGGATATGTATTTCAAGACCAGAAGAGCCGAAACTGAATCAAAGGTCAGAGTAAATTATACCACGACTGCGACCTACGTTTCTCCCGGATGTGGCGTAAAAAAAACGTATCAGAATGTAAATTCACAGTTGGTAACTCCCGGGAAGGTGCTTTCAGTAGCAAACGGACAAAACTTTATTGAAAATGAAGACAAGACTAATCTTTTCCTTACTTTTTAGTGCGTTCGCACTGCAGTTTTCTGCTCAGAATAAAAAGGAAGAAGTAGTAAAAGAAAAATGGAAATATGAACCCAACTTTATGGTTGGGGTAGACGTTCTGAATATTACGGTTTCGTTTTTCTCAGACCGTCAGCTTTTTCAGGGTTTTATTTCATCAAAAGTGAAGGGAAATACGCATGCCCTGATTGAAGCAGGTTTTGAGAAAAACGTGTATCAGAAGAATGGTTATGATGCAACTGCCAACGGACCGTTTGCGAAAATTGGTGCTTTTTATATGCTTGCAAAAGACCGTGAAAATGAATTCAACGGATTTTATGCCGGTGGAAAAGTAGCGGGATCATTTTATAATCAGGAATACAAAGCAATTCCGGTGAGAGGTTTCGGTGGAAGCAGCGCAAGTGTTTCTATGCCTGCATCATCACAGTCTTCATTTTGGCTGGAAGGTGTTTTGGGCGGAAGAGTGCAGCTTTTTGAAACCAATTTCTTTATTGATGTCACGATGCAGCCAAAATATTTGATTGCCACGTCAAAGCAGGATGACGTAGAACCTATGATTGTTCCCGGTTTCGGAAAGAGTTCTAACAGTTTTAATATGGGATTTTCCTGGAGTCTGGCTTACAAATTTTAAAATAAAAAAAGGGTGGAATTATTTTCCGCCCTTTTTCATTCCCACAGCATTTTGGATGCTCATATATAAATCTCTCAGCTGCTGCGGAGGATTCCCTGAGTCAAATTCTGCAGAGCTGTAGGTTTTACCGTCTTTCTCAATTGTGATCACTGAAGCCATAGCAGCATCGCTGTATCTTTTGGTTGTAGGTGAAGGGTAAGTGCTGATTTCTGCAAGATTTAATTCAGCAGTTTGCTCAGAAACAGACTTCCATTCCAAATCGGATAAGATTTTGCTTTCAACAGCACCATTCTTATTTGTTTCCACTTTGCCAGGAGTAATAGTAAAAAGGCGCTGTGTTCCTCTGGTACTTTCAGACAGCGAAATACTTTGAATTAAAGCTTTGCCTGCCACAGTTTTATCGTTATTCGTTTTTCCTCCAACTTCTTTGCTCGTATTACAACTTACTGTTAATAATAAGCTAAAAGCTAAAGCGACGTAATTCTTCATAATATTTTATTTTGTGAAAATTATTGTAAATATAGGATGGTTTTCTCATTTTTTTTAAATAAAGTATTAAAAATTTTAATCTAAATGGAAAATAAATTATATTTGCGAAAGTAAAATAATATTTGTTATGATGAATAATTCTACAATTTCAAGAGTAGTTTTTTTATTCTCATTTATCGTTTTTGCCACAGTTTATGGACAAAAGGATAGTAAGAATAATAAATTAGAGCTTGGAAAAGTGTATACAGTAGATCAGCTGAGAGACATGAATGGTCTTATACGCTGTTCTTCCACCGAGTATGAGAAAGACCTTCAGGCTAAATATCCTGAAAGAATGTCCGATACTGAATTCGAAGCATGGCTTGCACCATTGATTAAAAATTCTGCTGCAAAATCACAAAATGGAGATATCATTACTATTCCGGTGGTAGTGCACGTAATTCACTCTGGTCAGGCTTATGGTACAGCTCCCAATATTCCTGACGGTCAGGTGACTTCACAAATTACCGTAATGAATGAAGACTTCAGAAGAATGTCTGGTACCCGTGGATTTAATACTGTGGCGGTAGGTGCTGATACAAAAATCCAGTTTGCTTTAGCAAAAGTGGATCCGAATGGAAATCCTACTCATGGTATTGAAAGAATCAACATGTGCCGGGCGTCTTGGTCAATGGATGATATTAATAATATAGTGAAGCCAAGCACAATTTGGGATCCTACACAGTATATGAATATGTGGAGTGTGAATTTCTCCAACACTCAGTTGCTGGGCTATGCACAGTTTCCTTCAAATTCAACTTTGGCAGGTTTGGATCCAAATGGTGGTGTGGCTACAACTGATGGAGTAGTGGCAGGTTACTGGTGTTTTGGTAGTGCAGATTACGATGATGGAACATTTTCATTGGCAGACGACGTTGATTTAGGCCGTACAATGACGCACGAGGTAGGTCACTTCTTAGGATTAAGACATTTATGGGGTGATGGGCCATGTGCAACAGATTACTGTAATGATACACCGTTCTCATCCAATGCAGGAAATGCTCATTATATCTGCAATCCAAATCAGGACTCATGTCCAACACAGCCAGGGTTAGATATGGTGAGAAATTATATGAACTATACATATGATCTTTGTATGAATATTTTTACAGTGGATCAAACCGCTAGAATGATTACAGTGATGAATAATTCGCCGCGAAGATCAACGCTTAAAACATCCACAAAAGATGTTGCGATACCACTATTTGCTAATGATGCGGAGTTAAAAGCAGAGAAATTTTGCAGCACTGCTACATCTTGCGGAGCTTCGGCTGCTGTCTCTATTCCATTCAGTTTATATAATAGAGGTACATCAGCACTTACATCGGCTGTAATTTCTTACAGCGTAAATGGTGGTGCTGCTCAGACTTTTAACTGGACAGGAAATCTTGCTCAAAACAGATATGCTATTGTTTCTCTGCCAGCTACACAAGGTTCAACTGTAACTGCACAAATAATTTCTGTTAATGGGACCACAGATGCGAGAGCTGGTAATAATAATGCATTTGCTGTAGCTGGTGGTTATACAACTACACCAATTGCTGCTTCTACTGCTGTTACTTTTACTTTCCAGCCAGATTTTTACGGTTCTGAAACTTCGTGGACATTAAAAAACAGTGCTGGAGCAACTTTGTACTCTGGTGGTAATTATTCAGATGGTGTTGCTAATGGAAATCAGATAGTTTCTATGCCAGCTTTAGTAACGCAAACGTGGAATTTAGTTCCAGATTGCTACGTCTTTACAATTAATGATACAGAAGGAGATGGCATTGTAGTTTACGGTTATTATTATGTGAAAGATGCAGCAAATAATATATTGATTTCAGAAGGTGCAACAGATTTTGGATTTACACAATCTAAATCATTTAAAGTGCTGGTTTTGGATACCAAAGAGGCAAATGGTGTGGTAAATAGTAAAATCCAAATATATCCTAATCCTGCTACAGAAGTTTTAAATGTAACTAAAGTTTCAGATAAAGCCAAGTATGAAATTCACAATGCAGCAGGTCAGTTGGTCAGAGCTGGTAATATCAGTAACAATCAGGTAAGAGTAGCCGAATTGGTAAAAGGAACCTACATTATTACCGTGAGAGATAAAGGAATTTCAGAAACATTGAAGTTTATCAAAAAATAATTAATAAATTTTAATTTATTATAGTTAATTAACCTCCGAATTTCGGAGGTTTTTTTGTGTTATTGATAGTTATAATTTAATTATTATGTTAAATCAAACAAATCGTATTATCAATTGTGAGATAATGCTTACATTTGAGATTCAAAAAAAATTTACAAATAATTCAAAAATAGTTCATTCTATGAAAAAATTGATTACTGTTTTGTTTTGTAGCGTGCTGGGAGTTACAGCTTCTGCGCAATGGACGAAGACCTCTGCAGCGTCAGTGGCTGGCAAAAGATCGTCTACTGTAGAAGCTGCAACAATAGGTGAATACTACAAACTGGATCTGAACTTACTAAGATCAAAATTAAAAAACGCACAGGACTCTGGCCCCAATGCTAAGCCTGTAGAAATTTTAATCCCTACCTTGCACGGAAAGATGGAAAGATTTGCTGTTTACAGCTTTCCTGTAATGGTGAAGGAGCTTGCAGACCAATATCAGTTGGGATCTTATTCTGGTGTAGGTTTGGATGATCCAACCAAATTGGTGAGATTCTCTCTTTCTCCCAATGATTTCCAGTCGATGATAAGTCACAATGGCAGTTATGAATTTATCGATCCACAGGATACTGCAAAGACGGTTTATTTAGTTCATCCTAAATCTGCTGGCTCAGATAAGGTGTTCCAGTGTAGTACATCAGAAAGCCCGGTAGCTGTTGCACAACTTGAAAAACTTAAACTTCCTGGTCAGTCTTTCTCTCATCAGCCTGGTGATTTTTCCAAGATGTCTGATAAGAAATACAGAACAATGAGACTTGCAATCTCTGCTACGGGAGAATATACTGCCTTCCATGGCGGTACTGTGGCAAGTGCACTGGCTGCAATTAATGCTACAATGACGAGGGTGAACTTCGTTTTTGAAAAAGATCTTGCATTGCATTTAAATATCCAGAATTATCCTGGAATTATTTATACAGATGCTGCATCTGATCCGTATACAGGAAATCTTAATCTTCAGTTGCAGTCTGTTTTGACAGCAAATGTGGGTAACGCAAATTATGACATAGGACACGTCTTTAATGCCGCTGGTAACAATGGCAATGCAGGATGTATTGGCTGTGTATGTATCGCACCTACAACTGCTGTTCCAAGAGGGAAAGGTTCTGCCTTTACGCAAAGCACAAGTCCGGTAGGAGATACTTTTGATATTGATTTTGTTGCTCACGAAATGGGGCATCAGCTTGGAGCGAATCATACTTTTGCTCATTCTCTAGAAGGGGCAGGAGTAAACATGGAGCCGGGTTCCGGGTCAACTATTATGGGGTATGCAGGTATTACCGGCGGCCCGAATACCGATGTTCAGATGAATTCTGATCCTTACTTTCATGTAGCAAGTATTGTACAGATTCAGAACAATCTTATCGCTAAAACTTGTGATATAGAAACTACAATTGCCAATAATGCACCGGTCATTGGAACGTTGCCTACTTACACTATACCTAAAGGAACTGCTTATGTACTTACAGCCCCGGTTACAGATTCGGAAAATGATCCACTTACCTATACATGGGAGCAGTTTGATGCAGCAGATGTGTTAGCGAATGTAAATGACGATCCGATTACTGCAAGTAATTTAGGAACAACCACATTCGGTGCTTCTTTCAGATCATTTGCTCCTGTTACAAGTCCTACACGTTATTTTCCAAAACTTTCTTCAGTATTAAACGGTGTTCTAAACAATTCAAACAGCGGATGGGAGTCTGTCTCTAATGTAGCAAGAGAATCCAATTTTGCTATTACGGTAAGAGATAATCATCCTATACCTACGCAGCAGCAGACACAATCTGCGATACAGACCATCAATGTAGGAGCTGACGGACCTTTTAAATTAACAACCGGTGGATTTTTATTCAGCAATGCTGCCAATGTAATTACATGGGACGTTGTTAACACAGCAGCCGGAGCTTATAACTCTCCAAATGTAAAGATTGATTATTCTACAGATAATGGTGTTACATGGACAGTTGTTTTGGCATCAACATCTAATGACGGGACAGAATCCATCGCTGCTTTGCCTGCGGCACTAAATGGACAGACTGTTGCTCTGAGAATTTCTTCTATAGGAAATGTATTTTACGCTTTAAAGAAAATGACGGTTGCGGCACAGGTTGCTTGTGGCACAGCAATTACAGGTGTTGTTGTGTCAAATATAGGCCCATCAGGTGCTACTGTAAGCTGGCCTGCAGTTTCTGGTGCCACTTCGTATGTTATCCAATACAAGAAAACGTCGGTAACTACATGGCAACAAACAACTTCTACAACAAGCACGGTTAATATTTCAGGTCTTTCTGATAATACTGCCTATGAAGTTCAGGTCGCTGCAGTATGTGGAACACAAGGGCCTTTCTCTGCAAGCACAAACTTTACCACTGCTACAATTTCGTATTGTACAATCACGGCAACTAATGCTACGCAGTTTGAATACATTTCAAATGTTACATTGTCATACAATGGCACGCCTTTGTTGAATAATACTTCAGGACCTTCAAATTACACAAATTACACAACCAATACTGCGCTTCAGACTACGGTAGCAGCAGGAAATACCTACGGGTTGTCAATCACTGTAGGAACTCCGGATTGGGATACCTCGGCAGTCTTTGTTGATTTTAATGCGAACGGTATTTTTGAAAGTACGGAAAGAGTGTTAAATTATCCAACCGCAGTTCCTACTGCGCCTATTACTGGATCATTTACAGTTCCGGCCTCTGCTGTAATAGGTGTTCCACTTAGAATGAGAGTCATCCTGTATTACGCAGGAGCCGCAAACGCTGGATTGTCTTTAGGCGGCACCTTTGCGGGCTGCGGCACATTTGGCTATGGTGAAGTAGAGGACTATAATTTATTAATTCCATCTTTAAGTACCAGCGAAACTTCTCTGGTTAAAAACAATATTCAGATTTATCCTAACCCTGCAACTGATGTTCTAAATATCACAAAAGTTTCTTCAAATGCAAAATATGAGATTCACAGTGCAGTGGGACAATTGGTGAAATCAGGATCAATTAATGATAATCAGGTAAGAGTGGCCGAATTGGTAAAAGGTACATATTTGATTACAATTAGAGATAAAGATCTTAAAGAGACGGTTAAGTTCATTAAAAAGTAATATTTGTCTAAATTCAATCAAAACCTCAGAAATTTCTGAGGTTTTTTATTTTGAAATATTTTGATCAAACCGCTTGAAATACTTGAGTATTTTTAATTGAATAAAATTATTGTTTATTATTCAAATGGTATTTCTTGCTTTTGCTAAAATTTCCGTAAAAAAATATATGCAGTCTTAATGATAATCATTTAAAATGTTTAGATTTGTATTTAATATACAATTTTATAGCATATGAAGAAATTCTTTACAATTTATTCTTTTCAACCAATTAAAATTTTTAAAGCAGGTTCTCTGTTTTAAGACATTCAAAACAATTTTATCATCAAAACTATGTACAATTCTTGTGATCCATTTGGATATAATATTTAAAATATGAAAAAAATATTACTTTTTTTTGCCTTTCTCTTTGCTTTTCTACCTCGTGTATCGGGGCAGACAGGTCAGATTGGTACAGGTACGGGAACATCCGTTTATCTGCCAATATATAGCTATTATGGCTATAATTATTCTCAGCAGATTTATACTGCAGCAGAAATGACTGCGGCAGTTGGTGCCAATAACCTGATTACTGCTGTAAGATTTTATGTCGATACGACGTCGTCACCTCAGACTAGCTTTAACAGCTGGAAAGTCTTTATGGGAAATTCTACGCAGGCTAACTTTGCCACGACCACCAGCTGGGTTCCTATTGCGAATTTACAGGAAGTATATTCTGCGACGTTACCCAATATGACCAATGGTTCCTGGGTAGAACTTCCTCTTTCAACACCTTTTATATGGGATGGTACGAGCAATGTCGTTATCGCTGTTAACGAAAATGCACCTCAATACTCAGGATATCCAGGCCAGGCTTGGGGAACGTATAATGCAGGAACAAACAGAGGAATTCTTTATTATGAGGATACTGCAAATCCTAATCCTGCATCTCCCCCTACTGCCAGTAACAGATATGCGGATATACCGAGAGTGCAGTTTGTGTATGCTCCCGTACCTCCTTGTACAACGGCAGCCCCTACTTATACGGTAGGTAATTTAACTGCTACATCAGCTACTGTTTCCTGGTCTCCGACAGCAGGTGCAACTTATATTTTAAGATACCGAACGCTTCCGGGTGGAACGTGGACAACTGTGAATCTTAATACTCCGCTTACAACGAATTATACTATAAATGGTCTTACCGAAGTTACACAATATGAAGTTGAGATCGCTACAGTTTGTGGAGGTGTCACTGGCGCATTTGGAACAGCTGTTCCTTTCACCACACCAGGCATTTCTTATTGTACAGCAACATCAACCAGTAATGCCGACGGTTATATATCTAATGTAACAGCAAACGCAACGAATTCTTATGTGATGAGTAATAATTCAGGTGCAGCATTCTATACCAATTATGGAACTGATCCTTCCAAACTGATTACATTTGTAAGAAATTCTACAAACAACACAGTTTCCGTAAGCAAAACATTCGTAGGAAGTTTTCAGTATTCTTTCGGAACAGGTGTTTGGATTGATTTTAACAGAAATGGTATCTTTGAGACTAATGAGCAGGTTTTAAACTCTCCTAGTAATACAACTACACCTGTGGTAAGTGCAGGATTTACGATACCGGCAACAGCATACAACGGTACACTTCCAACCCGTATGAGGGTAGTAATGACAGAATCAGCCTCAGCGACTGCATGTGGAAGTTTTACATGGGGTGAGGTAGAAGATTATAATGTCAGATTTGTTGATCTACAGCCTTGTACTACAGCTCCGCCAACAAATATTTCGGTAGCTAACATTACCGTTTCTTCAGCCACAGTTTCTTGGGTTGCCACAGCAAATGCTACATATATTATCAGATACAGAGTTGGAACAACAGGTGCATGGACTACGGTTACATTACCTACAACCACACCCCCAACAAGTGTTTATAATATTCCTGGTCTAGCAGAATCTACGGCATACGAAGTACAGGTGGCAACAATCTGTGGTGGTGTTACCGGTGCATTTTCTGCAAGTGTTCCATTCAGTACACCAGCATTAACATATTGTACTTCAAACCCTACAAGTACAACTGTGTACGAATATCTTTCTAATGTTACTGTAACTCCCACTGGGTTTGCAGCAATGGTAAGTAATTCTGCGACACCCCCGCCATTCTATTCAGATTATACTGCTGATACTACACGTCAGATTACTCTTATCAGAGGAACTTCGAATAATGCTATTTCAGCAACTAAAATCTGGCCCAACTCAACCTATGCTTCTGGAACCAGAGCCTGGATCGATTTTAACAGAAACGGCATTTTTGGTGATGTTGCCAATGAACTTGTTTTAGACTCTCCGTCTAACACTGTATCTGTTGTAAATAATACAAACTTTACTGTTCCTACAGTTGCGCAAGGTGCTTATGCAGGTACACTTCCGGTACGAATGAGAGTAGTGCTTGTAGAAGGTGCCACACCTAATCCTTGTGGAACATTCACATGGGGTGAGGTTGAGGATTATAATGTAAGACTGATCGATCTTCAGCCATGCAGTACAACTGCTCCGGTACCTACTGTAACGAATCTTACAGCTACGACAGCATATGTTTCATGGTTACCGACAGCAAACGCTACCTATAGAATCAGATGGAGACAGGGAACAACTGGTGCATGGTTGCCTACACCATTAGGTTATCTTGAGTTACCTGCCGGGCAAAGCTGGCATACAATTACAGGATTAACTGAGCAGACTGCTTATCAGGTACAGATCCAAGCTAAATGTGGAACTACATGGGGAGCGTTTGGTGCTTCAGTGCCTTTCACTACTCCGCCGCTTACTTACTGTCCTATGACTGGAGGTGGAACAAACGATCATATTGCCAACGTTACAGTGAGCCCTACAGGTCAGGCTGTGATGAGCAATACCTCAACTCAGAACGGTTATACTTTATATAATACTCCTGCAACTTTAATCAATCTGGAAATTGGTTCTACCAATAACCAAATTTCGGTTGCCAAGGGATGGACAGGTTCTACATCTGCTGATGCAGTGACAGCCTGGATTGATTATAACAGAGACGGTACTTTTGCTAATGATGAGAGAATATTGATCTCTGCATCAAGTACTACAACACCGGTAACTGCAACTTTCGATGTTCCGCAAACTGTTTATACAGGACCATTTAATACTACCATGAGAGTTGTATTAAATCGTGGTGCTGCTCCAACGATGTGTACGAGCCCTGCAAACGGTGAAGTTGAAGATTATTATGTAAAACTGAGACCTTGTAACAATGTTGCTCCGACACCACCTACATTTACTACGGTTACTCATAATTCTGCTGTAGTAAACTGGGTGAATACATCCGGTAACCTAAACTTTATCGTGCAGTACAGACCGGTAACTACACCAGCTTCTCCGTGGACTAACGTGAACGCTTCTACCATCACTAATAACCCACCATTGACGTTAAACGGTTTGACCCCGGCTACAACGTATGAAGTTCAGATCTCTGCGGTTTGTAACGGTATCGCCGGAACTCCGGGAGCGATCAGAACATTCACTACACGATGTGATCCTACGCCTCCAAACGTTACGATCTCAAGTGTAACTTCAGGTTCTGCAACCGTTACATGGAACCCGATTGTACCTAGTGCAACTTATATCCTGAGATACAGAGTTGTTGGTGCGACCAACTGGGAGCCTACAATTACATTACCTGTTCCTCCAACGAATACTTATATTCTTCAGGGGTTAAGTTCTTATGTGACTTATGAGGTTCAGATTGCCAATATCTGTGTGGGAGAAACCACTCCAAACCCATGGTCAAACCCGGTAGTGTTTACTACAATCAGAGTCTGTTCTATTCCGCCTCCGGGATTGACGATTACTCAACTGAATCCTACAAGTGCTGAAGTTACATGGGAACCTTATACAGGAACCGGTGCTACAAACAGCTATATCTTAAGATACAGAAAAGTGGGAATTCCGAGCTGGACTACGGTTACGGTGAACAATACCAATACTCACTTAATCACAGGTTTGCTTGAGCTTACCAAATACGAAATGCAGATTGCGAACGTATGTACCGGTACTCCGGGTAACTTTACGCCACTGTACTATTTCACAACTCCAACTGTAACCTACTGTCAGATGGGAGGAAGCAATGCAGGAAGTGAGTACATCAACAAGGTTACTGTTACACCTTATCAGGGTCAGGCCTATGTTAATGAGACTACAGGAGGTGCTCCGGGATATCATTATTATGAAACCAATACAGACGGTAAGCAGATTGTTTTGGTTCAGGGAAGTCAGGGTAACGTGATCAGAGTTGATAAAACTTCATCTACCGGTTCCAATACCGGAGTGGCAGTATGGATTGACTTCAACAGAAACGGATACTTCGATATCAACGAAAAAATCCTTTCAAACGGACCGAACACCGCAGACAATGCAAGTGCTTCATTTACAGTTCCTGATGACGCTTTCGTGAGCCTTACAGATTACAAATATGTAATGATGAGAGTAGCGATGCAGAAAGATGGTATTCCTGTAAACTGTACGAGTTTTGCCAATGGTGAGGTTGAAGATTATCTTGTAAGAATCGTTAAGCAGGCTGTTGTAAACCCTCTTAACCAAACCGACATCATGATTTACCCTAACCCGGTAGCTACTGTACTGAATGTAAAAAATATCAGCAAAAAAGCCAATTACAAAATTTACAGTGCAGCTGGTCAGCTGGTATCAGACGGATTGATCCTGAACAACAAGATCGACGTAAGCAGATTAATCAACGGATTGTACGTGATTGAACTGGTGGACGGCGACAAAACAGTTCAGAAGAAATTTATTAAAGAATAATAAATTAGATTTACATAGAATAAGCTCTCAGAAATGAGAGCTTATTTTTTTTGTAAAATGTAAGATTATAATTTAGAGTCCCAGCGAGACGCCTTAATAAAGGATAGGATGCAATCCTTATAATACAAACATTGAAAATTGTATCTGTAATTTGAATCAATATAAGAGAAATCCCGCCGAAAATTTTCAGCGGGATTTCTCTTTATTCAATTTCAAAAATAACTTTTTCAGTTTGATCTTTTAGGTCATCCAAATTGGTATTGTTATAAATGACACAATTAGCGAGTTTTATTTTTTCTTTTTCAGGCATTTGTTTTTCCATAACCGATTGTACTTCACGATACGTTTTTCCGTCCCTATCCATTACCCTTTTGATTCGGATGTTGTCTTCGGCAGTTACTAAAATCGAGCGGTAACATTGCTTATTTAATTTCAACTCAAACAGCAAAGCCGTCTCTTTGAATACCAGATATTTTTCCTGCTTCTTTACCCAATCTTCAAAATCGATGCGTACTGCAGGATGAATAATTTCATTAAGAGCCTGAAGCAGCTCACTGTCATTAAAAACCATTTCTGATACAAACTTGCGGTCGTACAGTCCTTTTTCATTATAGGCTTGCGGACCCAGAAGTGCTTTGATTTTTAATTTTAATTCTTCATTATCGTTCACAATCTCTTTAGCACGGTCATCTGAATAATAGACAGGAAATCCACACTCTTCAATGAATTTTGCCACCGTGGTTTTTCCTGAACCAATGCCTCCTGTCAAGCCAATTATTTTCGGCGCAGATAAGGGATCGGGTTCGCTTTTCTGATTTTCTGAATTTACTTCTTCCATAGCTCAAATTAATATCCAAAAACATCATTAAAACTGAAAGTCTCATCCAGGCGAACTCCTTTTTCAGTCATTTTTAAACTTGCCAGTTCGTGGTGTGCATCATGTTCAAAAAACAATAAATAGTCATTGTCTACGCATTGCTTTAGAAATTTAGCTTTTTCTTCCACTGTCAAAAGTGGTCTTGTATCATATCCCATCACATAAACTTGTGGAATGTGTCCTGTCGTCGGAATTAAATCAGCTGCAAAAACAATTGTTTTTTCCTGATATTGAATGACAGGAAGCATCTGTTTTTCGGTGTGACCATCCACAAAAATAACATCCATTTTCAAATCCGGTGCGAAACCATAATTTCCGTTGGTTGGAAGTGGTAGAAAATTCAACTGTCCACTTTCCTGAATAGGTAAAATATTTTCCTTTAAAAAACTGGCTTTCTCTCTTGGGTTGGGTTCAGTAGCCCATTGCCAGTGATTTTCATTCGTCCAGAACTGTGCATTTTTAAAGGCCGGTCTATAGCCTGATCGGTCGTCATTCCATTCAATGGCACCACCGCAGTGATCGAAGTGAAGATGGGTAAGAAAAACATCAGTAATGTCTTCCTTCACGAAACCGTACTTCTTCAAATTTTTATCTAAAGTGTCGTCGCCCCAAAGAGAATAGTGACCAAAGAATTTATCGTCCTGCTTATTTCCCAGACCGCAATCAATTAAAATTAATTTTTTGCCGTCTTCCACAAGCAGAGATCTTGTTCCGAGTTCAATTAAATTTCTTTCGTCTGCAGGATTGCTTTTCTCCCACAGACTTTTTGGGACGACCCCAAACATCGCTCCGCCGTCGAGCTTAAATTTCCCGCATTGAATTGGATATAGTTTCATATAAGTTTATTATTTTATGTT
This sequence comes from Chryseobacterium foetidum, assembly GCF_025457425.1. Classification (NCBI taxonomy): domain Bacteria; kingdom Pseudomonadati; phylum Bacteroidota; class Flavobacteriia; order Flavobacteriales; family Weeksellaceae; genus Chryseobacterium; species Chryseobacterium foetidum. Next base: position 1,509,054 of record NZ_JAMXIA010000001.1, on the reverse strand, counting down.
ATTGATTTTAAATTATTGGGCAGAAGTAATATAGAATGAATTTCCAATTTTTTAAGTTAAAAGAATGAGCACATCAAAATCTTTTTCCTTTAAAAAAGTTCCCCCGGATTTCTCGGCACAGCAATATTCAAATGTTTATAAGCTTTCTCCGTCACCTCTCTTCCCCGTGGAGTTCTGATGATAAAACCTTCCTGAATCAAAAACGGTTCATACACTTCTTCCAGCGTTTCTGGATTTTCTGCGATGGATGTTGCCAAAGCTGAAATTCCCACAGGCTTCCCTCTGAAGTTTTCAATCATCACACGCATGATTTTATTATCCATTTCATCCAAACCAAATTCATCGACATTCAGAGAATTCAAGGCATATTTTGTGATTTCAATTTCAATTTCACCGTCACCTTTGATTTCGGCGAAATCACGAACTCTCCGCAGTAAAGCGTTGGCAATTCTCGGTGTTCCGCGGCTTCTTCTGGCAATTTCAATTGCAGCATCTTCATAAATTTTCACACCTAAAACTCGTGCACTTCTGATGATAATCATTGACAACAGTTCAATCGTATAATATTCCAGTCTGCTTTGAATACCGAATCTTGCCAGCATCGGCTTGGTCAGCATTCCGCTTCTGGTGGTTGCTCCCACTAAGGTAAAAGGATTCAGACCAATCTGAACACTTCTCGCATTCGGGCCGCTTTCCAGCATGATGTCGATTTTATAATCTTCCATCGCAGAATAGAGATATTCTTCTACAACAGGTGAAAGTCTGTGAATTTCATCGATGAAGAGTACATCGTTTTCCTCAAGATTCGTCAGCAAGCCGGCTAAACTTCCGGGCTTATCCAAAACAGGACCTGAAGTAATTTTGCAGCCAACTCCCAGTTCATTGGCAATAATATTCGCCAAAGTGGTTTTCCCCAAACCGGGCGGGCCGTGCAACAATACATGGTCGAGTGCACCGCCACGTCTCTTGGCAGCACTAACGAAAACTTCAAGATTCTCCAGTGTTTTCCGCTGTCCTGCAAAATCTTTAAAGCTCTGCGGGCGAATCTGTTCTTCCTGCATCAGCTCCTCATTGGAGTAATTGTCTTTGTCTGGATGTAAAAAATCGGGCATTAATTCAGTTTCATTTACCGTAAAGATAACAATTTTAGGTTTAGGCAAAGGTTGAGATGGTATAAATTTTCGTCAAATTCAAAGTTTGGAATCCGGAATGTTTTACATTAAAACAATTGATATATTTTAAGTATTTTTGAAATGAAAATTGATGAGTTGTGCTTTTCAGCCTCAACGTCAACCTTAACCTAATTTTTAATGAAACTAATTGGCCCTTTCAGGCAGGTTGTTACACTTGCCAATCTTCCGTTAAGAGGAAAACTTTCAGACGAGCAGCTCGAAATTATTGCTGATGGCGGAATTTTAATTCAAAACAATAAGATCCGGCAGGTAGGAAATTTTGAAACATTAAAATCTGAAAATCAAAATATAGAAATTGAAGCTGTCGAAGGCGTACAAATCGCGCTTCCCGCTTTCGTTGATTCGCACACGCACATCTGCTTCGGCGGAAACCGCGCCAATGATTTTGCCATGAGAAATGCCGGTAAAACATATCTCGAAATCGCCGAAAGTGGAGGAGGAATCTGGAGCTCTGTTCAACATACAAGACAGGCTTCTGAAGAAGAATTACTCAGAACGCTTTTGGAGAGAATTGATTTTTTAATTTCTCTTGGAATTACAACGATTGAAGTAAAAAGCGGTTACGGTTTAGATGTAGAAAATGAACTAAAAATGCTTCGGATCATTAAAAAAGCACAGCAGCAGACAAAAGCGACTTTAGTTCCAACCTGTCTTTCAGCTCATTTAAAACCGAGAGATTTTGAGGGAACGAACGAAGAATATTTAAATTATATTTTAACCGAAATTTTGCCAAAAGTAAAAGAAGAAAAACTCGCAGACCGCGTCGATATTTTTATCGAAAAATCAGCATTTCAGCCTGAAGAGAGTAAAGAGTTTTTACTTAAAACTAAAGATTTAGGTTTTGAAATTACCGTTCATGCCGACCAATTTACACCGGGAAGTTCGAGAATCGCTGTGGAAGTTGGAGCAAAATCTGCAGATCATTTGGAGGCTACAATCGATGAGGATATTGAGTTTTTGGCAAACTCAGATACAGTTGCAACAGCTTTACCTGGCGCAAGTTTAGGTTTAGGAGAAAAATTTACTCCTGCCAGAAAATTACTGGATGCCGGAGCAATCGTCGCCATTGCAAGCGACTGGAATCCCGGTTCAGCGCCGATGGGAAATCTGATTACACAGGCTTCCATCTTAGCCACATTTGAAAAACTGACGACAGCTGAAGTTTTGGGCGGAATGACTTTCCGCTCAGCTTTTGCATTGAGTTTGGAAGACAGAGGAATATTGAAAGAAGAAATGAAAGCTGATTTTGTTACCTTTAAAACAGATAATTTCCAGAATGTACTGTACAATCAGGGGAGTCTGAAGACAGAAAATGTTTTTATTGACGGTGAAAAAATAAAATAAAATGGGAATTTTTAATAAAGTTTTCGGAAAGAAAGAGAAAAACGGGGGTGTCGAGATCAGGAATTATAAAGATTTCTGGGATTGGTTTTTAACGAAAGAAAAACATTTTTATGAAGTTATTAAAAATCATAAAAACATAGAGAAAGATTTTTTTGATGAAATTTCACCTAAACTGAAACAGCTTAGTGAAGGTTATTATTTTCTGTGCGGAATGAGTGATGATGCAGTCGCAGAATTAATAATTACAGCAGATGGAGATATCAAAAACATTGTTTTTGCAGAGGAAATTATCGCCGAAGCACCAAAGCTGGAACACTGGAAATTCACAGCACTGAAGCCCGAAATGAATCTCGACCACGGAATTAAAATGGATGGAAAAGATTTTTCACAGGATAATATTTTTTTCTACTCCAATGAAATCGAAGGATATCCCGACGAGATTGATGTAACTTTTGTTTACGATGGCTTAACTGAAGAAAACAAAAACGACTGCGTAACCGGAGTCTGTATTTTTCTGGATAATTTTCTGGGGGAACTCAATTTTGCAACGCAAATCGACACATTTAATGTCATCGGTAAAGATGAGGCTGAAGCTGAGCTTGTGCCTGTTTCCAAATTAAAAGACTTTTTATCGTGGAGGGAGAGAGAATTTATTGAAAAATATAAAAACCTCAAAGATATGGGTGACGAAGACGCTTATTCGGTTTTGGAAGCTGTGCTGAATAACGGATTACCGTTGATTGCCACTGTAAATACCACTGCACTGAACTACGAATCCAAAGCATCCTATCCCTGGATTTCTGCCCTGAAAATTAAATATAACGGAAATGAAAACAACGGTCTTCCCGAAAGCAGCGATTATGAGAAGCTGGACAGTATCGAGGAAACTGCTTATCAAAGTCTGAAAAATGAAGGTGGAAGCGTTTACATCGGGAGAGAAAGTGCCAATAATGTAAGAGAGATTTATTTTGCAAGCAAAGATTTCAGAAAAGTATCAAAGGTTTTGCAAAACATCATAAAAAACCATCCTGAATACAAAATGTCACTCGAAATATATAAGGATAAATACTGGCAGAGTTTTGAACGCTATAATGTAAATCAAAATTAAATAAAATGATTTGGCAGGGAAGGAATGACGGTGATGAATTATTGCATCACAGAATATTTCAGAGAGTAAGAGAGGAACATAATTACGATTCTGTTTCAGCTAATGATTTCGTTTTACACGGATTCGCCGTTGATGAGGGCGTTCGCAGAAATAAAGGAAGACAGGGTGCGAAAGATGCGCCGGATGTCATCCGAAAAAACATGTGTAATTTTCCGGTGATCCGTCCGGATTTTTCACTGCTGAATTTTGGAAATATTACCTGTGAAAACGGAAATCTCGAAAATACACAGAACGAGCTGGCAAAAGGTGTTTCAAAAGTGTTATTGAAAGGCGGCAAATCTTTGGTTATCGGTGGCGGTCATGAAGTAACTTTTGCCCATTACCGCGGGGTAAAAACGGCTTATCAGGAACAGAAAATCGGAATCATTAATTTTGATGCCCATTTTGATAACAGACAGCCCGAAAATGGAGTGGGAGCAAGCTCCGGCACAGGATTTTGGCAAATTGCACAGGAAGGAGAAATCAATTCTCTTCATATCGGCATACAGAGAAATTCAAATACATTAAAACTTTTCGATACCGCACATCAGTTTGGAATGAAATACATTCTTGCAGATGAAATATTTTTTGAAAATATTCCGTCGGTACTTGAGAGAATTAATGAACTGACGGATTCTGTAGACGTTTTGTATGTAACAATTTGCATGGATGTTTTCAATGCTTCAATTGCGCCTGGAGTTTCTGCAGCAGCATACAACGGCATCTTTGCTGATGCTGCTTTTATGAATGTATACAGACACATTCTGAAAGATAAAAAGCTGGTTGCGCTCGATATCGCAGAAGTGAATCCACATTTTGATATTCAGGAGAGAACGGCAAGACTGGCAGCTAGTTTGGCTAATGAATGGTTTATGATTTGATGAAATTTTCGATTGCTGATTGAGAAGATTTCCAGTCATAGGAAATCTGCTAAATTACCGTAATCTGCGTGAGAATTTTTTGAACTAAATCTTATGGATTAATTTCATTTAATATATAAAAAGTTTTAGCCTTAATAAATACAATTCATAGAATTTATCAGTAATAATAAAAGTTATAAGGAACAAAATTTGTTGCCTTAAAAATGCTTTATCCAAAAGCAGAAGATTCTGAAGCGAATCTTTAAAAATGGAAATCTAACATGGAAAATTTAATAGAAAACAAGCTTCTAAAAGCTGACAAAGCCTTTCAGGAATGGAAAAAAGTTCCGTTTGAAGAAAAGCAGAAACTCATTGCAAAAGCTGCAGATATTTTTAAATCAAACTCTGAAACTTTTGGCGAAATCATTACTAGTGAAATGAATAAACCCATTTCACAATCTGTTGCAGAGGTTGAAAAGTGTGCATTAATGATGAATTATTATGCGGAAGCAGAAAATATTTTAAGTACGGAAAAAATTGAGTCCGAATACAGTATTTCAGAAATTCACTACGTTCCGAAAGGTGTAATTCTGGGTGTGATGCCGTGGAATTTTCCATTCTGGCAGGTTTTACGATTTGCAACTCCGGCAATTCTGGCGGGAAATACAGTAGTTTTAAAACATGCCTCAATTTGTTTCGGTAGCGGAAATGCAATTGAAAAAGTTTTTGTTGAAGCCGGATTTCCGGAAGGAGTTTTCCAGAATCTTGAGATTGGTCATAAAGAAGTTGAGGAAGTTTTGGAACATAAAACCATTCAGGGTGTAAGTCTTACCGGAAGCGAAAAAGCAGGAGCAGAAGTTGCCGCCATCGCCGGAAAAAATATTAAAAAATCTTTATTGGAATTAGGAGGAAGTGATGCTTTCATAGTCTTGGATGATGCTGATCTCGACGAAGCAGCGAAAGTGGGCGCATTGGCAAGACTTCAAAATTGTGGACAAACCTGTGTCGCAGCCAAAAGATTTATTATCCAGAGAGCTGTTGAATTTGATTTTCTACCAAAATTCATCGAAGAGTATAAGAAATATGTTCCCGCAGATCCGAAATTAAAGGAAACAAAATTAGGCGGAATGGCAAGACCTGATTTGGCTGATGATTTGGAAAAACAATATCAAAAAGCTTTGGATAACGGAGCTGAAGCAATTATTCCGTTAGAAAGAATTTCTGAAAACGAATTTAATCCTGGGCTTATCAGAGTGGAGGAAGGCAATCCGATTTTGCAGGAAGAATTATTCGGTCCTTTGGGAATGATTATGATTGCTGAAAATGATGATGAAGCCCTTGAAATGGCTAATAATATTCCGTTTGGTTTGTCAAATTCAGTCTGGACAAATGATAAAAAGAGACAGCAGTTTTTCATCGAAGGTTTAGAATCCGGAACGGTCAACATCAACAGAATGACGAGTTCAGATCCCCGTTTTCCATTCGGCGGAACGAAAACTTCAGGCTACGGAACCGAACTTTCTTTACACGCTTTGAAAGAATTTGTCAATATTAAAACGATTATAGGGAAATAAACTTATTCAATTGAATTTTAAACCATTAAGATTTTTAAGTGAATAAGATTGGTTAAGAATCAATGAATTGATTTAAGCACACAGCTTAATGATTTACCTAGGTAAAACTTAATAAATCTACATCATAAATTCCTTAACAAATTAATACTCTTAATGGTTCAAATAATAGTTCAGAGTCTAATCATAAAATCAAAATCTCCCGAAAATTTCGGGAGATTTCTTTAGGTTAAAAAACAATTATATAATTTCCTGTGATTTTTTACTGCGGTTAAAAATCCAGAATATAATCGGAAAGATAAGTAAAGTAAGAACGGTCGCCGTAATCAAACCTCCGATGATGACGATGGCTAACGGTTTTTGAGATTCCGAACCAATTCCTGTGGATAATGCTGCAGGCAACAATCCGATGGATGCCATCAAAGCGGTCATAATTACGGGTCTTGTTCGGGATTTTACACCGCTCAGAACGGCGTCATCCAATCCCAGTCCGTCTTTTATGTTCTGATGAAATTCGGTGATCAGAATTACACCGTTTTGAATACAAATTCCGAGCAGGGCAATCATTCCGACACCGGCGGAAATTCCGAAATTCATTCCCGTAAGATGCAGTGCGATAATACCGCCGATCAGGGCAAAAGGTACATTAGCTAAGACCAAAAATGAATCTTTCATATTTCCGAAAAGAATAAACAGAAGGAAGAAAATTCCCAAAATACTGATCGGAACCACCTGCGTTAATCTCGCCGTTGCCCGCTGCTGGTTTTCAAACTGGCCGGTCCAGCCCACTTTGTAGCCTTCCGGAAGATCGATTTTTGCTACTTCTTTCTGTGCATCGGCAATTGTTCCTCCCAAATCACGGTCACGAATCGAGAATTTAATCCCGATATACCGCTTGATATCGTCCCTGTAAATAAATGCTGCACCGTTATTTTTTTCGATGGTTGCCACTTCTTTCAGGGGAATCATCGTTCCGTCCTGCGTAGGAATCATTAGGGAAGCCATATCGTTTTCATCTTTTCTGTATTCGTGAGAGTATCTCAAACGGATCGGGAATTTTCTTTCACCGTCATACATTTCCGAAGCAGTTTTCCCACCGAAAGCCATTTCCAGAACGGTTTGCGCGTCTTCGGGCATCACGCCGTAAGCAGCCATTTTATTTCTGTCCCAAACCACATTGACTTCCGGCTGACCGATATTTTTAATAATTCCGGCATCACGAACGCCATTCACATCTTTTATCGATTTCAAAACTTTATCTGCCAGTTCATCCAGAGTCTGAAGGTTGTCACCGTAGATTTTAATCCCGTTTTCAGCTTTAAATCCGGCAACAGCCTCAGCAACGTTATCAGAAATCGGCTGGGAATAATTGAAAGTAATACCCTGATAATTGCTCAGTTTTTTGTCGATGTCTTCAATCAATTCGTCGTAGGTGATTTTTCGCGTCCATTCATCTTTGGGTTTGAGGTTGACGGCAAACTGCACAAATCCAAATCCATTCGGGTCAGTTCCGTCGTTGCTCCGGCCGGTTTGAGCCAAAACATCTGTCACTTCCGGTACGCTCATAATGTCTTTCTTCAAAATATCGGCTGTCTTCAGAGATTCTTTCAAAGACGAACTCATCGGCATTTCGGCGGTAATCCAAAGGGAACCTTCATTGAGTTGAGGTAAAAATTCTGTGCCTAAAAATTTTCCTGAAAATAAAGTAACAGCTACAATCGAAATCGAAACAATTAAACTGATTTTCTTGTTTTTAAATGTAAATCTGAAGCCTCTCAAAACAATTCTGTCCCAGAAATTCACAAACGGATTATTTTTCTCTCGTACATTTTTATTTAAAAGCAAATGCGTCAGCACCGGAACCAAAGTAAGGGTGAAAATCAAAGCTCCCATCAACGCAAAACCAAGGGTGAATGCCAATGGTGAGAACATTTTACCTTCCACTTTCTGAAACGCAAAAATCGGGATCAGTGAAGTGATGATGATTAATTTGGAGAAGAAAATTGCTTTTCCCAAACCGGTTCCTGTCTGTTTAATCCAGCCTGCTTTTGCCATTTTATTAAACTTTTCGGGACCGTATTTTTTGGCTTTATGGTCGAGCATTACGAAAATTCCTTCCACCATTACCACGGCTCCGTCAATGATAATCCCGAAATCCACTGCTCCGAGTGACAGTAAATTGGCGCTCATTCCGCAAAGCTTTAAACAAAGGAAAGCAAACAGCAATGAAAGCGGAATAATGATGGAAACGGTAAGCGTCGTTCGCCAGTCGGCCATGAATATTAAAACAATTACCGTCACAAGGATGATTCCTTCGAGCAAATTGTGCATTACGGTTTCTGTGGTAAAATCCATCAGGTGGTCACGGTCGTAGAACGTCACCATTTTTACATCTTTCGGAAGAATTTTTTCGTTCAGTTCGGCAATTTTAGCTTTTACCCCAACCAAAACTTCTCGGGGATTCTCGCCTTTACGCATCACTACAATTCCTTCAACAGTGTCGTCGTGATTATTCAATCCAGCCTGTCCAACTCTTGGTCTCGAACTTTCGTGAACTTCAGCAACATTTTTTACGAGAATCGGGTTTCCGTTGTCATTATGAATTGTGATATTGGCGATATCATCCGTCGACTGCACCAAGCCGATTCCGCGGACGACGTAGGCCTGTCCGTTTTTTTCGATCACGTCTCCACCGACATTTAAATTACTTTTGGTCACTGCTTCATAAACCTGCAGCGGCGTCAGATTGTATTTATCCAAAGCTCTCGGGTCGATACTAAGCTCAAAAACCTTGTCCTGACCACCGAAGACATTGATATCTGCCACTCCGGGAACACCGCGAAGTGCTCTGTCGATCACCCAGTTCTGCAGTGTGAGAAGTTCACGGGAATCTTTCTTTTTACTTTCTAACGTATATCTGAAAATTTCTCCGGTTGGTCCGTACGGAGGCTGTACTTCAGGGTCGATGCCTTCGGGAAGGCTAATGTTTCTAAGCTGATTGTTGACCATATTTCGGGCAAACATATCGTCTACACCGTCATCAAAAAGAATTTTTACAATGGAAAGACCAAACATCGTGGTACTTCTCACACTCGTTTTCTTCTGCACCGGACTCATCGACAGCTCAATCGGTGTAGTTACAAAACGCTCAACTTCTTCAGCGCTTCGGCCATCCCACTGTGTAATGATAACGATTTGGGTATTGGTGACATCAGGGAAAGCCTCAATCGGCATATTTTTAAAACTGATAAATCCCGCCACTGCCAAAACAGCGACCCAGATGAAGGTGAACGCCTTGTTTTTAAGTGAAAATGAGATTATATTTTTTATGAATTTATTCATGATGGAAATTAAAGGTTAGACTTTAGATATTGAATGAATAACTAAATGTTTGATAAAATCTGAATGATTTCAAACCATTGAGAACAGGTGTATTTAAATTAAATAAGCAGCATCGAAACTATGAGAATGATTAAATGAAAAGAGAAATACCTATAAAACTCAATTACTGTAAAATGCCTCAATGGTCTGTTGAAATCAATTGTTCAGAGAACGGTAGATGAGCAGCTGATTGTTGGTAATCACGTTTTCACCTTCCTTTAAACCTTCAGAAATGTAGGTGAATTCACCCACCTGTTTTAAGACCTGAATTTCTTTTATCTTCACATCATTTCTTGATTTGAAAACCACAACATAGCTTTTGTCATCATCAAAAATGACTGCTTTCGAAGGTATAGACAGTGCATTTTTATTTTCAGATTTCGAAACTTTTATCGTCGCTTTACTGTCAGGAATCAGCAACCCGTTGGCATTGTCGAGAACCACTCTTGCCTGCATTGCATTGGTTTCAGGGTCGATAATTTTAAATATCTTATCAATCTTTCCGTTGAAAATCTTGTCGGGATAAGAAAGGGTAGAAACCTGAGCCGGCATCCCGAGGCTTATTTTATCGATATCAGCTTCGTTGATGTTCATAATCGCCCAGACGTTGGTGGTATTGGCAACATCAAATATATTCTCGCTTCTGTCGCTTCGCAGTTGCATGTCTTTGTTGATGTCCTTGTGAACAATATAACCACTGATGGGTGCGAGAACGCTGTAGATATTGCCGTTCTTAACATTATACACGGTGCTCACCGCCGAGGCTCTCTGCATCTGGTCTTCTGCTTTCTGAAGCTGGCTCTTCGCTTCCAGAACATCACGTTCTGTATTCAGTTTGCCTTCGTACATTTCTCTGGCAACACGGAGATTGTTTTTTGCTACCTGCAAATCTGTTCTTGCATCACTTACATCACGCTGCACTTCAGCAAGCTCGGTACTTCTGATGGTCGCCAAAACCTGACCTTTTCTCACGTAATCTCCCAGTTCCACATTTACGCTCATTACATTTCCGCCTACCAATGGGAAAACGTCGATGTATGAGTTTCTGTCGGCGGAAATTTTGCCGTAAAAACTGTAAAAATCCTCTATGTTTCTGCTTTCCACTTTTGCTGTAGAAATAGATTCAAGCATGGTATTGCTCAGTTCAAAACCTTTAGGCTCGGTGTTTTTTGGAGCTTCAGGCTTGGAGCAAGACCATAAAAGCAAGGCTGAAAACAGGGGTATGATTAATTTTTTCATTGTATTGTTTAATAGAAGATTTTAGTTTGTACCAATTGATTGAGTCTGATGGCAGATTCCATCAGCTCATTTTTCATGTCGTAGATCTGTAAGGCGGTCTGGCGGTAGCTTTCCATAAAATCGGTGAATTCGATGAGGCTGACGTTTCCGTTTCTGAAATTCTTCAGCATTCCTTCGTATACCAGATCAAGATTGTTAAGATCGGCAGTTCTGATTTCCGATAACTGTTCAAACTGCGTTTTCCAGATCTGAAAAGCAGATTCCACCTTTGTTTCCAGATTCAGTTTCTGAAATTCGGCGTTTTTCTCATTCTGGCTGATGGCAAATTTTGCTCTGGCCACGTTCCCGCGGTTGCTTTTCCACAAAGGAATCGGAATGCCGACCTTCAGGTTTATTTCGTTGTTAAAAGTTCCTGATGCCTGATCGTACTCGGCACCGATGTTCAGATCGGGAACATTCAGGGATTTCTGCCACTGCGCATAAAGTTTGGAATTGTCAATCATCTTCAGGATGAAGAGATAATCTGCATTGTTTTCCAAAGCTTTTCTTTTTAAATCTTCGCTGTCACCGAAAGGTTGCTCTTTCAGAAGCTGTTTTGCCTCGTCTGCGGAGATTTCGGGTTCGATATTTTCTGTAATTCCTGTGAGCACTTTCAGATTCTGCTCAAATTCCAGAAGATTTTTGTTGATGCCTACTTTGTCATTTTTCAGCTGAATAACGATGCTCTGAAGTCTCACTTCATCTTTCAGGGATACATTTCCTTTGGCAGACTGCACCTTGTAGGCTTTCAGAAGATCATTCATGTAACCCAGCTGCTTGTCTATGTTTTCAAGCTTGAGTTTTTCGTAATACAGATTGTAGTAATTGGTGTGAAGCTGCGTTCTCAGTTCCACCAAAAGCTGTGAAAACTGCAGTTGTGCCAGTTCTTTATTGGATTTTGCAAATGCGATTTCATTTTTCTTTTTTCCGCCCATGTAGATCAGCTGGGTCACTTCGAAACCTTTGGCTCTGCCGGCATCCAGAAATCTTTTATCCTCGGGGTTATAGGCATTGATGTAGCCGCTCATTTGCGGAAGCTCCCAGATTTTCGCCTGCAGAATATCGGCATCTGCCATGCTGATGCTGTACTGCTCAGCTAGCAGCTGAAGATTATTCTGCTGAAAGGCATTTTCGCAATCCTGAAGCGACATTTGCTGCTGTGCGGTCAGGAAAGACGAGACAACAATCAACAGCCCTGCAAATTTGTTCATTATCATTATTTTGATGACAAAAGTGCGGCTACCCGATTAAAAGGAACTTAAAGGAGGCTTAAAAAAAAATTAAATTGTGAATTTGTTTGAAAGAAAATGAAATCTCTGAAGGGTTTGGATTTTTATGTTTCAACTAAAATTGATTTAATTTGAATGGTTAATATTTAGAGCCTGTTTCAAAATGATTAAAAATAAATTTTCAAGTCATTTTTCTTTTCCCCAACCCTAAAGGGTGGAAAAATGCCTTGAAAATTTCATCAGAATTAACTTCCTTTAGGGTCGGGGAAATTAATTTTGATGAAATTTATACAGGCTCTTAAATTTTCCAATCTTATTTTTTAGTTGTCCTTAAATTCACCCGCATCAGTTTATCAATTCATCCGCATGAGTTTGTCAATTCATGCGCATGAGTTTGTCAATTCATGCGCATGAGTTTATCAATTCATGCGCATGAATTTTCAGGTACTTCAAAAGCCCCATGGATACTGGATACTTTATTTGGCGAAAATAACGGTGAATTTATTTGATTTTTCGGAGGGTGAGGAATATAGAATATCCGCTCCGTGGTATTCCAGAATTCTTTTTACGATGCGTAAACCCAAGCCGGAACCGGAGATGTTTTGTGAATTATTGCCCCTCGTAAAAGCATCAAATAGACGGGACTGTTCTTTTTCGGGAATGGTATTTCCAAATGAGATCACGTCTATGGTGATATTACTGTTGTCTTCATCGAGCAGAATATCCACTTCTTCGTTATCTGAATAAATTGCTGCATTTTTCAGGAGGTTTACAAATACGATCACCAGCAGAGACTGTACACCGCCGATAGTCAGCAATGCGTCTTCAGTGGATTTTTCAGAAATGTTAAAATCCATTTTCAGATTGGGGAAACTCTTTTTTAAACGGTCGAAAGATTCAAAAATCACTTCATCGATGCGCACTTCTTCGTAAATGGTCTGAATATTTTCTTTATCAAATTTCGTCAGCAGCAGGAGTGAATTGGTGAGATCTGAAAGCAGAAACACATCCCTCAACATCTGCTGAAGTCCCATAAGGGTAGTGGGAGAGTGCTCTTCAAGCTTGATCAGGTTTTCAATCTGAAAAGCGATTCGCGTAATAGGAGTACGGATTTCGTGGGAAGCACTTGCCGTAAAGTCTTTCTGTGACTGGAAAACATCGTTCAGCCGAACAATCATCGTGTTGAAAGACTGCGCCAGAATGCTGATTTCATCTTTAGAATTGTTCACCGGAATTTGGGTGGTGAGCTTGTGTGCTGTAATCTCAGAAACTTCCTGATTGAGCTGCTCCAGAGGGTGAAGAAATTTCCCCATAAAGTAATAACTGAAAAAACCAATCAGCAGCGTACTTGCGATATAGGCCGTGATGAGAAGATATTTCAGATAGGCAAGTTTTGACTTTCCGTTGGTGTCGTAAGCGCTGGTGATGATATAATAGTTTTCACCATTAATATTTCTTTTGGCGGCATAGATTTCCGGGAAGGTTTTTTCGGTGTAGACCGCTTTTTTCCTGTCGAGTTCGCTGAGAAGTTTGGCGTCCCATGTTACTTTCTGATCTTTTATGGTTGAATAAATCAATTCTTTACTGGCATTGAAGATGAGAATTTTTTCGTTCAACAGTACGTTGTCTGAATTTTCATTAAAAAAAACAGGTGCCTCTTCCTCAAAATCCTTTGATTTTAAAATAAAATGTGAAGTAAATTCCAGTCTCTGAACAAATCTTGCCTTAAACTCTTCTCTTCGGAAATCATTAAATAGGATGTAAATAATCACCATCACGATCCCAAGAAGAATCGAAAACGAGATTGACAGCGTAAGGGCAATTTTCCGTTTTAAAGACATTTTATAATGGACTTAAATAATACCCAAAACCGGATCTTGTATGAATGAGTTTTACAGGAAAATCCTTATCAAGTTTCTTCCTTAAGAAATTGATGTAAACCTCGACGGTATTGGTATTGGTATTAAAATTATGTTCCCAGACATGCTCTGTAATCTGTTGTTTTGAAACCGTTCTGCCCTGAGCTTCGGCAAGGTAAACCAGCAATTGAAACTCTTTCAAAGTCAGCGCGATTTCGTTTCCGCCTCTGAAAACCTTCTGTTCGGTTTTATTGATGATGAGGTCATCTACTTTTATTACATCAGACTCGATGTTTTCAGACTGTGTTTTTCTGCGGAGAAGCGAGTTGATTCTTAATAATAGCTCTTCAAACTGAAAAGGTTTTACCAGATAATCATCAGCAAGTCTCGTGAACGCATCTTTTTTATCTGAAAGATCACCGTAAGCCGACAGAATAATGATAGGCGTGGTTTTATCAAACGTTCTTAAAGTCTGGCACACATCTAGGCCATTCATTTTCGGGACGTTGATGTCCAGAAGATAAAGGTCGTAGGAATTATTTTTAATTTCTCTCAGAAAAGTCTCCCCATCAAAAACCTTCGAACAGCTAATTTGATTGGACTCTAAAAATTTGCACAACTCTGCGGAAAGAATAAGGTCATCTTCCAGTAAAAGAATATTCATCAGGAACTAATTTTTTACTAAAGTAGAAAAAAAATTTTTGATGTGGATTGAAAATGGGATTTGAGAGGAAGGTTTAATTAAATTTTAATTTGACTGTCCACAATCTAAGATAATTTAAAAATCCTCTGTTTAATTTAAGCACAAGGAGCACAAAGTTTTTCACGAGGTTCACAATCATTGTGCTCTTTGTGAAAATCTCAGTGTTATTTTTTGTTAAATCGGCTTTATCAAAAGTATAATGTTGCATATAAACTACAAGAAACAAAAAAAAATCCCGACAGAATCGGGATTTGCTGTGAGCCAACTACGGGACTTGAACCCGTGACCTCTTCCTTACCAAGGAAGCACTCTACCGCTGAGCTAAGTCGGCCTTAAACAAAAAATCACACCAGAAGCGTGATTTTTGTTGAGCGGAAGACGAGGGTCGAACTCGCGACATTCAGCTTGGAAGGCTGACGCTCTACCAACTGAGCTACTTCCGCAATTTTGTTTCCAAAATTATTGGTAAACGCTTTGCAAACTTAAGGAAAACCCTTTGAATCTGCAAGTTTTATTTGTAATATAAACCGTGGGGAGAGCAGGATTCGAACCTACGAAGCCGAAGCAACTGAGTTACAGTCAGTCCCATTTAGCCACTCTGGAATCTCCCCGAGTTTATATTAAAATGAGCTTCCAGAGGGATTCGAACCCACGACCCCGAGATTACAAATCACGTGCTCTGGCCAGCTGAGCTATGGAAGCGTTTTAATAATTCTAAACTGAAGGCTGAGAGAAAAGCTACTCTGCAACAATTCAGCAGTGAAAAAAAAATCACCCTGATGAGGTGTGATCTTTGAGCGGAAGACGAGGGTCGAACTCGCGACATTCAGCTTGGAAGGCTGACGCTCTACCAACTGAGCTACTTCCGCAATTTTGTTTCCAAAATCATTGGTAACGGTCTGCAAACTTAGGAATTTCATTCTAAACCTGCAAGTTTTTTTATCAATATAAACAGTGGGGAGAGCAGGATTCGAACCTACGAAGCCGAAGCAACTGAGTTACAGTCAGTCCCATTTAGCCACTCTGGAATCTCCCCGAGTTTATATTAAAATGAGCTTCCAGAGGGATTCGAACCCACGACCCCGAGATTACAAATCACGTGCTCTGGCCAGCTGAGCTATGGAAGCATAATAAAAAAGAATTCAAAAGATCGCTGTTCCTTTTTTGCGTGTGCAAATATAGAACGGATTTTTTGAATTCTCAAATTTTTAGTATGTTTTTTTTAACTTTTTTACTAAGCTAATTCTTTTTTCTTGATTAATAGCTTCTTAGCTGTATCCACACACTGATCAAGGCTTTCTTCAAAGCTTGTGCAGGTCTTTTTTACAACGATATCGTCACCCGGAACGGCTAAAATAAGCTCGGTTGTTTTGTTTTCTCTGTCTGAAGTGTTTTCTACTTTCAGGAAAACTTTACAATCCTGAATTTTGTCGTAAAACGTAGCAAGTTTGTTTACTTTTTTTTCAATGTGATCTTCTAATGGTGCGTGTGGCGTTAAACCAATTGACTGTACTGTGATCTTCATAATTCTTCTTTTTTTGCGGCTCGTGGATGAGCCAGATTAAACACTTTTTTCAATTGCTCTATATTGGCATTCGTATAGACTTGAGTACTGGCAAGACTTGAATGTCCTAATATCTTTTTTACTTTGGAAATTTCTGCCCCGTTATCTAAAACATGTGTAGCAAAGCTGTGTCTTAAAATATGCGGGCTCTTTTTTTCCTTAGAAGTTACAAGACTAAGATACTTATTAACGGTTAGGTAAACAAATTTTTCGGTGAGTTTTTTACCGTTTTTATTGACGAAAAAATAAGCACCAAAGTTTTCCTTTGGTTTTCTGATATTTAAATAGTCAGATAAAAGTTGGGTAAGTTTCTCCGAAATGGGGATGTAGCGTTCCTTGTTTCCTTTTCCTATGATCTTCAGCTCCTGTGCTCCTAGGTTTACATTTTCAAATATCAAGCCACAAAGTTCGGCTTTCCGGATGCCGGTCTGGTAAAGTGTTTCAATGATACAGTGTTCCAGCAGGTTGTCTGTTTCCAAAGAAATTTTCTCATCAAGATTTTTCATTTCATCACTGGAAATTGGAATTTGCTTTTCGGCGTAAAACTTAATTGAACTGATATTTTCCACAGGTGAAACTTTAATCTCCTGAATCTTCAGTAAAAATTTATAGAAACTGCGTAGGGTAGAAACTTTCCTGTTGATGCTTCTTTTGGCGATATTTTTTTCGCTGAGTTCTACGATGAAGTTGCGGATAATTTTTTTGTCTGCTTTTAAAAGATTTTCTGAACCTTCAGTACGAAGGTAGAATTCATAAAAATCTTCCAAATCTTTTTTGTAGCTCGTTACGGTGTGTGGAGAATAACGTTTTTCGAACGATATGTATTGAAGGAATTTGTCAATCATAAAAAAGTGTGAAAACAAAAAATTCACTCAATAAATATAACTATTTAAAGAGTGAATTTAGTATGCGAGTTAAGAAAATTTCTTAAGCCTGCTCTTCTTTGCTAAGATTTACTTGCTTGTGAGCAGCTTTAAGTCTTGCCTGTCTTAAAGTTACAGACGGCTTAATAAAAGCCTGTCTTGATCTCAATTGACGAACAGTACCTGTTTTGTCAAATTTTCTCTTATATTTTTTAAGTGCTCTGTCGATAGACTCTCCGTCTTTTACTGGAATTATTAACATAAATTACATCTCATTTTGGATTGCAAAAATAGAAATTTATTATTGATTACCAAAGAATTTCTAATTAAAAATTGATTTTATTTTAAATTCGTTTCAGATGTAGATTAATTTACCTTTCCATTAGCCCTTAATCGGTATAATCTGATAAAGTTTTCAAGACATTTTCAACATTAGAGCCTATTTATATATTATTAAAAAAGTTAGATTATATTGATTTTTACTGTTTTGATTAATTGAGTCTTCGATAGGCTCAGACTGACAAATCTAATGCTAACCGCTCAATTTAACGGTGTCACTCTGAGCCTGTCGAAGAGTTATTACACCATTATTATTGATTTGATAAAAATTTAAACAGGCCCTTAGGTTTAGGGTAGGAATAATAAGGCTTAAAAAGTTCTCTACAAATCAATTCTTTTTAGCAATTCTCCAAGCTTTATTTAATATGAATAAAATGTAAACAAAAAATTGTATCTTTGTCTTCACTTAAACATGGGGTTGACTGGTTTCGACAGCAAGGTCAATGGGTAAGTAAGCATGCAGAGAACCGTAGCGCGATCTCTTAAATCCCTTGCTACACAATTTTAACTGGCAACGAAGAGTTCGCTCTTGCAGCTTAATCCGAATAAAGTAAGATTTCAAGCGCTTTCCCGAAGACAGTAAGGAAGCAAGATGTCTCACAAATGCTCTGTTCTGCGGCGTTTGATTCTGAGATATAGTAATGCAGAAATAAGGTTTCGGAAGCTTCGGCCGAGACTCGAAAACCTCAGAAGATAAGCTGGAAGTTGGGTGTTTGCTCTCTGCCTCCAGTCGAAAACCAATAGTAAAATAAGCATGTAGAAATCTTATGTATTGCTTGTTTGGACGAGGGTTCGAATCCCTCCAACTCCACATTTAAAACTAAAGGGAATTCAATTTATTTGACTTCCCTTTTATTTTAAGATTTTATATGAGGAAAATCGACACCAACCCTATAACCATATCCAAAAGAATTGTTTGCGATTCTTTGTGCATAGTTTTCCTTTAAAATAGTTACATGCTTTAATTCTAATGGTACGTTTGCATACGTTAAATTTAGAGATTTAACATTATTATCAGACTCTGATATGTATGATGTAAAGGGTTTACATTTCCATTCTATTGCAATAAATTCATCATTAAAATTAACAAAAGAATAAAATCCTTGTTCCGCATTTTCTAAAGCTGATTTATTATTTATTTTTTTTCCTGTAATAAAATAAAACTGAAAATCAATTTTACTAGGATTTAAACAATCACAAAGTGGTGTTATACATAAAAAATATTTATCATCAGACTTAAAAATATCACCAAAAGTTAGTTTTTTATTTCTCCTGTTTTCAATATTTACACTTGACACCATATGAGCATACTGACTAAGCTTATCATGTAAATCATTATCGACATATATATCTTGTAATCTCTCTTCTAGAATGAGAATAGATTTTAAATCTAAGTCTAAATTATATTGCGCTAGCTCATTCATCCAATATTGAATTATAAAATTAACGAAGGAGGTTTTGTCAAATTCTTTATTTTCACCATTTTGGATAGAATAATTATTTGCGTGATATAGAAATGCCCGTTCATCAATCAAATTAAATTTTGTACCAATTTTTGAAAAATCTTCTCTTAACTTGTCTTTCAATTCTAAAGAAACTAAATTAATTATACTATGAGGATTTGTATAAATTGCTTCACTAAAGACGTTAAAAAGATTTTCTGGCTCAACACCATCTTCGTTTCCGCTTTTGTGCAAAATAAGAACTATTATGCCGTTAATTAAGTAGCAATCTTTAACAATTTCAATTCTTTTGTTGATTGTTTTTTTTGCATCATCTTGCAAATTTACACTAAAGATAAGATTAGCTATAACTAGAAGAGATTCAACAATGTTTTCTTTAGATAAAAATTTTTCTTTAGTTGTGCTTACAATTTTTTTTGACAATTTTACCAAATCATTATAATCGAGAAATGTTCCAAATTTTTGAATTATCTCTTGTGATAATTCTTCTCGTTTATCAAAAAATTTGATAAGTTCAAAAAATAACTTTCTATTTTCTTCAAAAAAAAGTTCAACATCTTCACTTTTATCAGATAATCTCGAAATTTTTTCTTTTAGAAAATTTACGAACTCATCAAAAGTTGTTGAATTGTATAAATTATAATTTTCACATAAGACTTGAGATACTGAATCTAAATCCTCCGTATTAGTATAGATTACTACAAAAGGAATTCTCTTCTCAAAAATTATATCATTAAGTATTAAAAGTGTATTTTTAAATTTTTCTTCGCCATCATCTAATTCCCAATCTAAAACCATCAAATCCTTATTGTGAATCATATAATTATTTTCTAGCCATTCATCAAATGTTTTAAATTGATAAATATCTAAATCACAATGACCTTGTTTACGAAAAGAATAATATAACTTTTTAGGATCATTAGTATTTAAGCCCTCTGTAGAATCAGAATATGGTGCTAAATAATTGTCGTCGATACATATTGCATTTCGTATAGAATCTCTTATTATTGCTTTTGCAACATCTTGAAAGCTTTTTATCTCTTGAAGCGGTTTAGATATTTCTACAGACATTTTTTGCTCATCCATTATTATAGTATTAGTTTTTTTTGGTTTTATGTATGACGAAACACGCTCCTTTAAGCTTATTATAATCTGTTTTATTTGTTGCATAAATGTCATAGCCGACGGCATTTAAATTTTTCTTTGCTAAATATAATCCAATGCCTCTACCATCTCTTTTTCTAGTATAAAAAAGATTAAAAATATCTTTAATTTGTGAATCATCAATTCTTTCTCCAGAATTCATTATTCTAATTTCATCGTCGATTAATTCAATTTTAATTTTCCTTTCACTTGAAGGAATTAACCAGTAGTTAGCATTGTTTATAATATTAAGAAATGTGGGTTTTATTATGGAGTCATAAGAAAAAAACTCATATTCTCTAAAAGAATCATTTACATCAAAATCTATTCGATATTTTTTAAATTCATTTTCAAAAAAATCTTTGATATATTTTTCAATTTGACTTCCAGAAATAATTTCTCTTGTTCTTCTAGATGTTCTATACAATGGTTTTAACAGTTTATAATTTCCTTCTAAGTGTTGGAAAGCATTTTTTAACTGATTAAAACTATATGCTATTTCTGTATTTTTCTTTGAATAACTCTCAATTTCGTTAACAGAATCTTGCATTTGAGAATACATAACATTAAATTGATGATCAATAATTTCAATCGCCATTCCTAATTGCGCTAATTCTTCATAGTCCTCAACTTTTTCTGCGAGCTTTTCATTTTGTTCTTGATACCAACCTCTTAAAAAGTCATCATCAACATCAATTTGTAAATTAGAAATATGTTTGGTAAAACCTTTGAATGAATTTTCAATTTCTTTTTTATGTTCTTCCGTTAAATTTTCCAGAGCAATAATTTTCGACGAAATTTTATCCTTTTCGTCAGAATCTAAAAGATTATAGGATTCACATTGCTTTATGAAAGATTCCACTTGAAAGTTTTTTTCTTCAGTTAACTGTTTTTCTATTCGATTAAATGACTCTTTCGAAATATCATTGAAAGCAGAAAATTGTCGATCTAAGTATCTAATATGTGAGCGAAATTTTTCGTTGTATTCCAGTTTTAGGTTTTCAACATTAATTCTTTCTCGAGTTTTATCAACTATAGCTTGACAGTTTCGAACGCTATTATTAGCAGTATAATACTTACTTTGATAATTCACATATTCTTGCTCCTGTCTTGTTGTAATTTTTATACCTGGTGGTTTTTGAATCTTTATTGATCTTAATTCATTTTTCTTACTCTCGAGTTTTTCAAGTATATTATTATAATTATTATAATTAATTTCCAATTGATTAACTTCTCTAGAAAGTTCATCACCAATATCATCTATCTCTTTTTCTAAACTATCAATTTTAGTATTATATTCTTTTAAATCTTCTAAAAAAGATTTTTTTGTTTTTGAATTTTTCTTTTTTGCAGCATCAAGTTGTTGTTGATGTTTTGCGTTTATTTCAGTAAGCTGATTTTCCCTATATGTGTCGAATTTATCGTCTTTTCCAGCACGCAGATATCTTTTAGCAATATCAACAAAAAACTCAATCAAATCATCCTTAAATTCTCTATATGCTTTGTTCTGAATGAAGCCTTCTCTTCCTGCCTTGTCCGTAAGACTAGGATTTTTCTCTCTGGTCAAATCAATATAACCAATAAACCTTCTATGACTAAAAAAATAGGTTCCAGCACTTAAACTTCTTCTTTTTTCAAATTCTAAAAAATCGTGTTCGGTTCTACCATATGGCAAAACTCTAAAATCATCCCGGTATACATATAAACCACCGAACGCATCAAGTTTTTTATTGATATTAACAAATTCTTCTGGATTCAGCAAGGAACTTTTTAGTTCGCCTTCAAATGAGCCCCATTGAATAGAGAAAGGACCATATGGGGTTTTTCCTGGAGGTCTATTTGGTTTAAAAAAATATTTTTCTCTCTTATTGAATACTTTAATTTCTCCTGAAAAAAAGCCACTCTCATCAAATTCACCACTCAGCCAGTGATCTGAGTTTTGCATTTCTTCCGTTGTGAAAAAGTCATCAATGACATCATATTTTCCAGATGCATCATAGATTAAAAAACTTGTTGTAAAATCTTTACTTTTATTTTTTAAATCATTGTGCAATCCACTTAAAGAAGCTCTCAAATATGTAAAAGAATTATCTTTTTTTAAAGAGACTCTATCTTTTTCCGAAAGTTCTAATAATTGTTCGTGAGGGGTTAATATTATAAAGAATGTTCCGTGAAATTTGTTTTCGCAAAATTTAGCAATTATTTCTTCATAAATAAACCCTGGAATATTAAATGATTCCCAATCTTGTAGAATTGTATTTCTATAATTTTTTTGTTCTTCCCATTTAGTTTCATCCAGATTCAATTCGAATTCTACATTTGCCTTGGCAATATTTGTCTTAAATTCTTGTTGGGTTTCGAATGAAAGCATTGGTACATTTAGATCTTCAAGAAAAAAATCATAATTATCTAAAACTCTCCAATCCATTAATAAAGCATTTGCTTTTTCATCTGCTTTTTTAGAAATCATTAGCATTTGTGAACCGAGATAAGAAACAGACAAACGACCTATTCCTTTTTCACCCATGGGAGTTCTTCTTTTTAAATCAAATTCTGGTTGAATTTTTTGGTTTCTTGCTTTTGAATCGGTTCCTAAAACAAACCATTTATTTAATATGTCTTCTTCAGACATACCAAATCCATTATCACTTAAAACAAAAATTGGTTTATGATTATCTTTATAGGAATCAAGGTATAATTTACACTCTAAATTTTTAGCATAAGCATCATAACCATTTTTCCATAATTCAGAAATTGCTGTCGGTAAATCGGCAATTTGACCTTTACCGAGAAGTTCAATTGCTCTCGCTTTTGCTCTAAAATTAGCCATTTGTGTGATTTTTAATTATAGCTTTTGCTATTGAGGTTGCATATTTTGGAGGCACTGCATTGCCAATCATTCTAGCAATATTTGCAATGCTTGTTCCTTTAAATTTATATGCTAATGGAAAAGATTGCAATGTCGCACCTTCTCTAATTGACAATGCACGATCTTCTTCTGGATGCACAAATCTACCATTAGAAATACTAAAAAATTTTGTTGTAATTGTTGGTGCAGGTTTATTCCACCATAATCTCCCAAATGTGTCTTTGAAAGAGTCGTCTTTTCCTTCAAAACATTTTAGCTGTAATTCTGGATCGTTTGCAAATCCAAGTCTGTTCCCACCGTCTTTTTCTACTTTTGTAAGTCTTGTTTTATTAATGTTACTAAGATTAGAAGTCGTATGAAGGAATTCTGATTTATCCCTATGTCCAGGTTCAATTTTAGGAAAACCTTTATCGATACCTAAAACATCTTTTACAACTGTTTTTTTTCCTTCTAATTCTAAAGGCTTTATTTCTTCATCCGAAATACGAGTAGCTATCAGAGTAAATCTCTTTCGACTCTGAGGAACTCCAAAGTCATTTACATTATGAATTTTAAAATGGGGATTTGCATAACCGTTATTTTTAAGCCATTCTATAAATTCATTTAAACCACTTTCATCTTTTCTTCTCAAAACACCTGGTACATTTTCAACTACTACATAACCTGGTCGAAAATATTTAACAAACCGAGAAAACTCTACTAAAAGATTTTTTGATTTTGACGACTTTGTTTTATTTGTATTAATAATACTCCAAAACTGACAAGGACTACATCCTATCATAATAAGTTCATCATCATTTTTTTTTAAAGATAATTTCTTTTGTAATTCCTTTTCTTTCAAATCAAATACATCAGCGTGAATAAATTCTGCACCATTTATATTTGCTTCGTATGTCTCCTTACAATTTTCATCAAAATCAATCCCTGCAAGTATTTGTATTCCTGCATCTTGCATTCCATAACTCATTCCTCCGCCAGAACAAAAGAAATCTATTGCTTTCAATTTTGCATCACTATTCATAACACTAGCCAAATAATTTTTGTTGTTTTCCTTTCAAACAAAAAAAGTTTTTAATATAACTATTTTTTAGAAAATACAAATATTTCGTGTGCAAAATTACAATCTTAAATACAATGAAAAAAACATAATCAATACAATGTGTAAAGCTACTATTGAATTTTCAATAAAAAATACGGGAATCCATATTTAATGAATTAATTTGAAATTATTTTGGTATTAATCATTTTAATAAGAAAAGCTCGAATTCTTTACTTAACAAAAAATGGAAATGAAAAGAAGGTGTAATATTTTGTTGCTTTAAAACTATACCTCAATTTTATATTGCCATAAAATAATAATATTCTAATCCCCTGATTAAGAAAACACTAAAACCCATCGTCATAAAATAACCATAGTCTACCGACAAAAAAGACTAAAAAAATGTTTTATCCTAAAGAATTTTATATATTTGCACCATCTAACAATAAAAAAAATATTTACTATGTCAGACATTGCATCAAGAGTAAAAGCTATCATCGCTGATAAGCTTGACGTTGAAGAAACAGAAGTGACTCCTGAGGCTAGCTTCACAAACGATTTAGGAGCAGACTCACTAGATACAGTTGAGTTAATCATGGAGTTTGAAAAAGAATTTAATATTCAAATCCCTGATGATCAGGCTGAGAAAATTACTACTGTAGGTCACGCTATCGCTTATATCGAAGAAGTAGTAAATAAATAATATTCTTCAACAAAGAACTTTAAAGAAAATTTATGGAATTAAAAAGAGTAGTTGTAACAGGGTTCGGAGCATTAACGCCTATCGGGAATAATGCACAGGAATACTGGGAAAATCTTGTAAAAGGTGAGAGCGGTGCCGCTCCGATTACTCTTTTTGATGCCACAAATTTTAAAACAAAATTTGCCTGCGAGGTAAAAAACTTCGATCCTTTAGACCACTTCGATAAGAAGGAAGCTAAAAAAATGGATAGAAACACTCAGTTCGGGATGGTTGCAGCAAGAGAAGCTGTAGCGCATTCAAGAATTATTGAAGACAACGTAGATAAACTAAGAGTTGGGGTAATCTGGGGTTCCGGTATTGGCGGTCTTGAAACTTTTGAAACAGAAGTTCTGGGCTGGGCAAATACAGATATTCCAAGATTTAATCCTTTTTTTATTCCTAAAATGATTGCGGACATCACACCGGGACATATTTCTATTGAATATGGTTTCCACGGTCCCAATTATACTACGGTTTCAGCTTGTGCTTCTTCTGCCAATGCATTAATCGATTCTAAAATGCTGATCCAGTTAGGAAAAGCAGATGTAATCGTGTGCGGAGGTTCTGAAGCTGCAGTTACAGCAAGTGGAGTGGGAGGCTTTAATGCCATGATGGCACTTTCTACAAGAAATGAAGATCCTACAACGGCTTCAAGACCTTTTGACAAAGACAGAGATGGTTTTGTTTTAGGTGAGGGCGCGGGATGTATTATTCTTGAAGAATATGAGCATGCGGTGAAGCGTGGAGCAACAATTTATGCAGAATTACTGGGTGGAGGTATGAGTGCTGATGCACATCACATGACTGCACCACATCCTGAAGGTCTGGGAGCTTATCTTGTAATGAAAAATTGTCTGGAAGATGCAGGATTAACTGCTGATGAAGTAGATCACATCAATATGCATGGGACGTCTACTCCATTAGGAGATGTTGCAGAATCCAATGCGATTTCAAGATTACTGGGCGAGCATGCCTACGACATTCAGATCAATTCTACAAAATCTATGACCGGTCACCTTTTGGGTGCAGCGGGTGTTATTGAAGCGATCGCTGCTTTGGGAACTATCATTCACGGTATTGTTCCACCTACGATTAATCATTTTACAGATGATGAAAGAATTGACAGCAGACTGAACTTTACTTTTAACGAAGCTGCGAAGAAAGATGTGAAGGTTGCCATGAGCAATACCTTCGGATTCGGTGGTCACAACGCTTGCGTTCTTTTTAAGAAAATCTAAATTTACTGATGGAGTTACAGAAATATTTTTCTAAATTCCTACTCAAACAAAGAAAAAGAAAACTCACCGAGAGAGACTTTTTCCTCAGTACAGAATTATACAAAATTTTAGGTGCTGAGGTAAATAATGTTGACCTTTACCGTGAGGCTTTTTCGCTGAAAAGTTCTTCCAAAAACGGTGAAAGAAACTACGAAAGACTCGAGTTTTTAGGTGATTCTGTTTTGGGAACCATAATTTCGTGTCATTTATTTCAAACCTATCCTCAGGCCAATGAAGGATATCTTACGCAGATGAAATCTAAAATCGTTAACCGTAAGAACCTTAACAAGCTGGGAGAAGACCTGAAACTTACGCATTTGCTGCAAAAGCAAAGCGTTGTAATGGCTTTAGGAGAAAATATCTGCGGAAATTTGTTTGAAGCTTTGGTGGGTGCGGTTTATCTTGATTTTCAGTATGATACCTGCAAAAGAATTGTATTGGAAAGACTTTTAACGCCATCAGAAATTATCAAGCTTGAAAATAAAATTGTAAGCTATAAAGGTCTTCTTTTAGAATGGGCTCAAAAGAAGAAACTCAATATAAAATACGAAACCTGCGAAGAAATTCAGCCTAATAAGGCGGTGGTTTTCAGATGTCATGTTTGCTTTGGTGATGAAAAAATTGCCAATGCCACAGAAACTTCAAAAAAGAAAGCCGAAGAGAAAGCAGCGCAGCGGGCATTTTATATTTTAAACAAAAAGGAAAATATTCTTGGAAGTACAAAAACTTTATGATTTTGATGAAATAGAATCCGAAGATATCACCATTGGTTTGGTGAGGTTGGTAAAGTCTATGCACGATCATGAGTTTTTCTTTAAAATCAACCGGAATTCTCATCTTAGTTTCTCCAGAATAAAGGATCTCGTATTTCACGGTTCCTACTACGATTACTGCTTTCCCCGTTTTGAAGCATATCACAAATTTACAAAAACATGCTACACTTTCATCTCAAACAGATCATCTGAAAGTAGGCAAAAAAAAATTCAGACCGAACTCTTTGCGGAAGAAGATAACATTAAATTTTTATTAAATAATCAGCCCGATGTGGAATATATTCTGCACAGTTCGGAACAGTATGCTGATTTTTCCGTAATTTTGCTCCCTGAAAATCTTGTATTTCCAATACAGGATTATATATTGAGTTCTGAAGAAGAACTTTATCAAATAATACAGTATTATGAATAAGTATTTAAAGAAGACAAAAATTATTGCAACCCTGGGACCGGCTTCGTCATCAAAAGAAGTTATGTTGGGATTGATGAAGGCAGGTGTTGATATTTTCAGAATAAATTTTTCACACGCAGATTACGACCTGGTTCGAACTAATATCAATATTATCAGAGAACTTAATGCAGAATATGGATATTCAGTTGGGATTCTTGGAGATCTTCAGGGTCCGAAACTGAGAGTTGGGGTGGTAAAAGAAGGTTCCTACCTTAACCCTGGTGATGTATTGACCTTTACCAACGAAAAAATTGAAGGAGATTCTACGAGAGTTTACATGACGTATCAGCAGTTTCCGATGGACGTAAAAGTCGGGGAAAGAATTCTGATCGATGACGGTAAACTGATGTTGGAAGTTCTTGAGACCAACCAGATTGATACTGTAAAAGCAAAAACGATTCAGGGTGGACCTTTAAGTTCTAAAAAAGGGGTAAACCTTCCGAATACCAATGTTTCTCTTCCGGCTTTAACGGAGAAAGATATTCAGGATGCCAACTTTATGATGGATATGGAAGTAGATTGGATCGCACTTTCATTCGTACGTCATGCTCAGGATATTATTGATTTAAAACAATTGATTGCGAATCACCCTAACGGTAAGTTTAAAACGCCAATTATTGCTAAGATTGAAAAGCCTGAAGGTGTAAAAAATATCGACGAAATTTTATTGGAATGTGACGGATTAATGGTTGCCCGTGGTGACCTCGGTGTAGAAGTTCCGATGGAAGAAGTTCCGGCCATTCAGAAAAATCTTGTTGAGAGAGCGAGATTCTTTTCAAAACCGGTAATCATTGCGACCCAAATGATGGAAACGATGATCAACAGCCTTACACCAACAAGAGCAGAGGTGAATGACGTTGCCAATTCTGTATTGGATGGCGCTGATGCAGTAATGCTTTCAGGTGAAACTTCAGTAGGAAGATATCCTGTTCAGGTAGTTGAAAACATGGCTAAAATTGTGAAGAATATTGAAATGACTCATTTCTACCAACACAAAAACGAGCCGATTGAAAAAGATTACAACTGTATCGACGAGAGATTTATCACCAACCGTGTGTGTCTTGCTGCAGTAAGAATTGCTAAAACAACAAATGTTTCTGCGATTGTAACTTTAACGAACTCCGGTTACACTGCTTTCCAGCTTTCTGCACACAGACCAAATTCTCACATCATCGTTTACAGCGGAAACAGAAGAGTAATCAATATGCTGAATCTTCTTTGGGGAGTAAGGGCTTATTATTACGATATGAACAAACCGACAGATGAAACCATTATTCAGGTCAATATGCTGACGCATAATTACGGTTATATCGAGTCTGGTGATTTTGTAATCAACATCAATGCTACACCATCTTTTGAAGGAGGCAAAACCAATACTTTAAGACTGACAACAATTTAATTTAAGTTTAGTCTAAAAATCAAAAATCTCACGGAAATTAATCCGTGAGATTTTTTTTGAATTATTTTTGAATTGAATTAGAATCCTAAACCAACTGTAAATCCTTTTACAGGATTCGGGAATGTTACTGATGATGCAGCAGCTCCCGTTGTAAGATTTACAACATAGATTTTATTTTCAGTACCAACAGATGCCAAAAGATAAGCTTTCTGAGACATTGCACCGATATCGAAACCGTTCGCTGATGTAATGTTAATTCCTAAAGCACCTTTTTCAACTAAAGTACCCATGTTTGGTGGGTTTTGAAGATAAAGTTTATCTGTATTATGATCAATTACATAAAGCTCTGTAGCGGTTGCTCCAGCGAAATTGTTGGTGTACGCTGCAGAACTAATTGTAGGTGTTCCCGGATTCAATGCAGTATCAGCTGCTGTAACAGCACCGGTAACAGGATCAAGTCTTAAGTTTTGTCCTGTATTGCTCACAACTCTTATTTTATCAACTGTAGGATTAAAATCAAATCCGAATTCAGTTCCAACTAAAGGAGTTGTAAGTGTACCTGTACCAACCTGAGTTGCAGCACCGGTACCAAGATTAATTGTGTAGATTCTGCTTGTGCTTCCTAAAGCATAAAGTTGCCCGTTAAGCGGTCTGAAATCAATTCCTAAAATGCCTTCACCTGTTTGTAAACCTCCAACAGTCTTAGAAACCATTCCTTGTGAAGGATCATTAGGATTAAAGATTTGTAACTCATTGGCATTATTAATAGCGTAGGCTACCGGATTGGTGGGGATTGCGATATCAACTATTTTTGAAGGTAAAGCACCAATGCTCGAAGCTTTTCCTGTAGCAAGATCTACACTGTATAAAGCATTTTGTCCGCCGCTTGTTACTGCCATCAGTGCATTTTTATTATCTGGGCTGATGTCAAAAGCAGCCTGACCTGTAAAAGTGAAACCTAAATTTCCTACTTCTGCCAAAGTACCGTTGTTTGGTGGGTCTTGCTTAAATAATTTTCCTGAAGTTACATCAATATCATATAAAGCAGTAGTTGAAGCTCCTGACGTGCTGTTGGTATATGCAATTCCTGTAATCGATGATGTTGTTGCAATAGCTCCGTCGGTTGCGGCAGTTGCTCCCGTTTCAGGATGTAATCTCAAGTTTTGTCCGGTACTGGTTACCAAGCGGATTCTGTCTACTGTAGGATTGAAATCAATTGAAGCAATTGTTCCGGAAATTGCCGGAGTAAAAGCTGTTGTGCTTACCACTCGTGCCGATGCGTTCGCAGTATTAATAACATACAGTTTACTGGCATTGGATAATGCGTAGAGTTCACCGGTTGCAGGTCTGAAATCGATGCTCATCAGTTTTTCGCTGCCTGTGATACCGGTTATTGCAGTTTTAGAAATGAAAGTTCCGGTATTTTTGGCATTGAATGAAGTGATTTCATTATTGTCCGTAAGGCCATATACCATAAGGTCAGGCCCCTGTACCATGGGATCCATTCCGTTTACGTCGTCGTCGTTACATGATAGTACTGTTGCTACCATAGCTCCAGACAGGAGCAGAGAGAATAGTTTGTTCATAATGTTTAATATTTGATTTAATAATACAGCTATATACGAGACAAAATTGAAATTGGATTTACAAACAGATTTTTTTAATTCAATATTTTGTTTAAATTTGCAATTCCATTGCGGAAAAAAATACGGTTCGCGGGTATTTTGGTTTGTTTCGAAAAGTTTTTTCAATAAAAAGTTTTTGATATTTAAAAAATCGTTATATTTGCACACCGAAAATTTGAATAACAATAAATAAATAATTTAAATCATGGCAAAGGAAACGTTTAATCGTAACAAACCACACTTGAACATTGGTACTATTGGTCACGTTGACCATGGTAAAACTACACTTACTGCAGCAATTTCTGCTGTATTAGCGAGCAAAGGTCTTGCTGAGAAAAAAGATTTCTCTGCTATTGACTCTGCTCCTGAAGAAAAAGAAAGAGGTATCACGATCAATACTGCTCACATCGAGTACGAAACTGAAAAAAGACACTACGCTCACGTTGACTGTCCAGGTCACGCGGATTACGTAAAGAACATGGTAACTGGTGCTGCTCAGATGGACGGTGCTATCGTTGTATGTGCTGCTACAGACGGACCAATGCCTCAAACCAGAGAGCATATCCTTCTTTGTCGTCAGGTAAACGTACCTAGAATCGTTGTATTCATGAACAAAGTTGACATGGTAGACGATGCTGAATTATTAGAGCTAGTTGAAATGGAACTTAGAGATCTATTGTCTACTTACGAGTTTGACGGAGATAACTCACCGGTAATTCAAGGTTCTGCATTAGGAGCTCTTACTGCTGCTACTGCTGCTACTCCTGATACTGAAGACAAATGGTTCAAATCAGTTGAAGAATTGATGGACGCTGTTGATACTTGGATCGAGCAACCACCAAGAGATACTGAAAAGCCATTCTTGATGCCAATCGAAGATGTATTCTCTATTACAGGTAGAGGTACTGTAGCAACTGGTAGAATCGAAGCTGGTGTTATCAACACTGGAGATCCAGTTGATATCGTAGGTATGGGTGATGAGAAATTAACTTCTACTATTACAGGAGTTGAGATGTTCAGAAAAATCCTTGACAGAGGTGAAGCTGGTGATAACGTAGGTCTATTGTTGAGAGGTATTGAAAAAACTGACATCAAGAGAGGTATGGTAATCGCTAAGAAAGACTCTGTGAAGCCACACAAAAAATTCAAAGCATCTGTTTATATCCTTTCTAAGGAAGAAGGTGGACGTCACACTCCATTCCACAACAAGTACCGTCCTCAGTTCTACGTAAGAACTACTGACGTTACAGGAGAGATCTTCTTGCCAGAAGGTGTAGAAATGGTAATGCCTGGTGATAACTTAGAGATCACTGTAGAATTGCTTCAGCCAATTGCTCTTAACGTAGGTCTTAGATTTGCGATCAGAGAGGGAGGTAGAACAGTTGGTTCAGGTCAGGTTACTGAGATTATCGACTAATCATCTAAAATAAAATAAAGTTCCGTAAGGAAACTTACGGAACTTTTTTAATCTACGGGCATCGTCCAATGGTAGGATACCGGTCTCCAACACCGTTGATCAGGGTTCGAATCCTTGTGCCCGTGCAAATATAATTTATGAGTTCATTTGTTGATTTTATAAAAGGTTCTTATAACGAATTCAGACATAAAGTTGAATGGCCGAAATGGTCAGATCTTCAGTCTTCTACAATCGTAGTGACTATAGCTACTGTGATTCTTGCATTGTTTACCTTTGGAGTTGATGAGCTTTTCTCTAAAGCAATCAGCAACATCATCGGAATGCTAATCAATATGTTCAACTAAAAAAGGATTTTCCCATAATGAGTGAATTGAAATGGTATGTGCTGAAAGCCATCAGCGGACAGGAAAATAAAGTAAAAAACTACATTGAGACAGAAATCAAACGTTTAGGGTTTGAGCAGTATGTTACTCAAGTGGTGATTCCTATGGAAAAAGTTATCGTGATGAGAAACGGTAAAAAAGTTCCTAAAGAAAAACCATATTATCCTGGTTACCTAATGGTGGAGGCAGATTTGATGGGTGAGATTCCCCATGTCATTAAAAACATTCCGGGAGTAATTTCTTTCTTAAGCTTAACAAAAGGAGGTGATCCTGTTCCGATGAGAAAATCTGAAATCAACAGAATGCTCGGAAGAATGGATGAACTTTCAGAATTCGCTACTGATCTTGAAATTCCTTTTATCGTAGGAGAGAATGTAAAAGTAATCGATGGTCCTTTCAACGGATTCAACGGTACAGTAGAAAAAATTCTTGAAGACAAAAAGAAAATTGAAGTTTCTGTATTGATCTTCGGAAGAAAAACACCGATGGAGCTTAGCTTCATGCAGGTTGAGAAAGTTTAATCTCTTTTTTAAAATATTGTAAAGACCAATCCGCAAGGGTTGGTCTTTTTATTTAATGATAATTTGAAAATTAATTTTTGGTATTTTCCGCTTTTGTTCTTTTGCTTTTTCTACATTTGTTGAAACTAAACTTACTAATAACTGTGAAAAAGATTCCATTGCTGATACTCGTTTCAGCCCAGTTTTGTCTTGCACAAAATCTCATTCACCATACCACCAATTATTTCGGTCCGAATGCCAATACCGTTCCCGAATTTACCAATGCCACGATTCCGGCATTTACGCAGTTCACCCTCACGGGGGACTACTATTTCGGTCATGATGACGAAACTTTTTCGAATCTTTTTAAAATTGAAGTTCCGGTAATTGCTGAAAAAGTTTCTGTAAAGGTTTGGAAAACTCTTATTGAGCATTATAAAGTTTCGGATGAAGTTTTTCTCCGAAGACAAATGCAGAAAAGAGAAGGGTTTGCAACCGGTGATTTTTACGTTCAGACAAGAATTAAATTATTGTCGGAAGGAAAGTTTAAGCCTGATTTAGTTTTAAATTCTACTTTAAAAACAGCTTCGGGAAATGATTTTAAAAACCGACGTTTTCTTTAATACCGCAGGATATTATTTTGATGTTGAAATGGCGAAGTCTTTCAGAATGGAAAGTTTTATTGATGAAGTGAGAGTGGTTACGGATTTCGGATTTTATTTATGGGACGTTCAGACGCCCAATCTCAATGTTCAGGATGATGCATTATGTACGGAGCTAAACTGATTTTAAAACACAAAAATATCAGTTGGGAAAATACACTATCCGGATACAATGGCTGGATAACAAGAGTAGAGGATTATGGTGACAGACCCGTGATTTTAGCATCAAAACTAAATATCACTATCGGTAACGAAACGGTCTTATTTCTTTAGTTCCAGCATGGAATAAGATATTTTCCTTACGAGCAGGTAAGAATCGGAGTGCAGCTTCCATTAAAGAAACTGACTCCGAAATTCTTTTAATAATTATAAAGTATAAGAACTGATTAAACTGATATTCTGAATATTTGCAGGATCAATACTGTATTGCTTTACGTCCGAATTGGTAAAAGCAAACAAATGATTATTGTCGATAATCAAATCACGTGCAGGAACATTGGCAATGGTTTTTACCACACTTGGATTTTGAGGATTGCTGATATCGAAAATCACAATATCATTTTTGTCGCAGATGTAAAGGTAATTTCCATTTAAGGCTAAACCTTTTGGTTCAGAAAGATCACGTTGTGCTATGAGTTGTGGCTGCTGAATATTGGTGGTGTTGTAAACCATCAGAACATTATTTGCGCCACCACAAACCGTATTGGCATGTAAAGTAACGAAAGCATGGGTACTGTTGGCAACTACCGGATCACACGCTCTGAGGTGTAAAGCCTGTGATATAAATTTCGGATTTTCCGGTTCCGCAGTAATGTTATAGATAAACATGCCATTTCTGGATCCTATAAATAGGTAATCGCCGTTGGAAAAAAGTGTCTCAATATCAAAACCAACGTTTACTGTTCTTACTTTCACAGGATTTTCGGGATTGGTAATGCTGAAAACGTTCAGATTTGAATGATCTACCACATACATATTATTGTTTTTAAGAATAAATGTAGCTGTGGAGCCTTCTTTTCCGTCACTGCTCTGTTTGTCCGAAGAATCATTATTACAGCTGAAGAGAAAGACAAGAAGAAATATAAATGATAAATTTTTCATGGTGTTTTTATTTAAGTTTCCAGTCAACAATTATTTTATCAGTCATTGGTGCACCGTCAAAACCATCCGGAGACTGAATGGCAGGAAATACGTTTTCAATTCTTTTTAAAACCTGAACTTCATTCGTACTTGTATTAATTTTTAATGCAACCAAATCTGTCGCCTGATTGAGGTAAAGAATATTGTTTCTTATCGCAACATCTGTGGAACCTAACGCTTTCAGATATTTTAATTTTTTAGGATTTGCCGGATCAGAATTATCAACAATATGAAAACCGTCACGGCTATCATTCACAAAAATGAATTGATCTTTCAGATAAATCTTGGCATTTTTGGTGGTTGGTTTGGGGTTTTGCACCTTAATGTCTACGAGCTCTGCTCTGGTAGCATACACAGGCTCGTAAATAGTCTGAGGTTCAGCGATGGGATCGTCCTCAAAATTAAACAGCCAGCAGGACTGTAACAGGGAAAGACTTGCGAGAAGAGCAAGAAGTCGTAATTTTTTCATGGTGTGGAGATTTGCGATAAAAGTAAACATTTAATTATAACGACTGTATTAAAATAATTTAATTTTATTTCCAAACTTTAATACGCTAAGTATTTGTTAATTAAAAATAATTTCATAATTTTGCAGTCCGAAAAGTAGGTTTACTTTATGTGAGTGCGGTAACCTGCTGAATAATAAATGCTTCCAAACTCATTAATTATTCAATTTTTAAAAAACAAACAATGGCTAAAAAAGTCTTTAAAATGGTTAAGCTCCAGGTAAAAGGAGGAGCAGCAAACCCATCTCCACCAGTAGGTCCGGCATTAGGTTCTGCAGGTGTGAACATCATGGAGTTTTGTAAGCAATTTAACGGAAGAACCCAAGATAAGCCAGGACAAGTTTTACCTGTAGTAATTACAGTGTACGAAGACAAATCTTTTGAATTCGTAATCAAAACTCCTCCTGCAGCAATCCAGTTAATGGAGGCGGCTAAAATCAAAGGTGGTTCCGGAGAACCAAACAGAAACAAAGTAGGTGCTGTATCTTGGGCTCAGGTTCAAAAGATTGCAGAAGATAAAATGACAGATCTTAACTGTTTCACTTTGGATTCTGCTCTTTCTATGGTTGCAGGTACTGCCAGATCTATGGGATTAAGAGTAACAGGAACTAAACCAACTAACGCTTAAAACTAAGAGAAATGGCAAAATTGACTAAAAAGCAAAAAGAAGCTTTAAGCAAAGTAGAAAAAGGAAGAATCTATAACCTTGAAGAAGGTTCTGCTCTTGTGAAAGAAGTAAACACTACGAAGTTTGATGCTTCTGTAGATATCGCTGTAAGATTGGGTGTAGATCCAAGAAAAGCAAACCAAATGGTAAGAGGTGTAGTATCTCTTCCTCACGGTACCGGTAAAGATGTTAAAGTTTTGGCTTTGGTAACTCCGGATAAAGAAGCTGAAGCTAAAGAAGCTGGTGCTGACTATGTAGGTCTTGACGAATATTTACAGAAAATAAAAGAAGGTTGGACAGATGTTGACGTTATCGTTACTATGCCGGCTGTTATGGGTAAATTAGGACCTTTGGGTAGAGTATTAGGACCAAGAGGTTTGATGCCTAACCCAAAATCAGGTACTGTAACTATGGAAATTGGTAAAGCAGTAACTGAAGTAAAAGCAGGTAAAATTGACTTTAAAGTAGACAAATACGGTATTATCCACGCTGGTATTGGTAAAGTATCTTTCGATGCTGCTAAAATCAAGGAGAATGCTCAGGAATTGATCTCTACTTTGATCAAAATGAAACCAACTGCTGCTAAAGGTACTTATGTGAAGAGCATTTATTTGTCTTCTACAATGAGCCCGGGTATTGCAATTGATACAAAAGCTGTTAACTAATTATAATCCTTAAGACAATGACAAAAGACCAAAAAGTTGTAGCAATACAAGAGATCAAAGATTTGCTTCAGGATGCTAAAGTAGTTTATGTAGCTGATCTTGACGGTTTGAACGCTGGTAAATCTTCTGACTTCAGAAGACAGGCTTTCAAGCAGAATATCAAAGTAAAAGTGGTGAAAAATACCCTTTTACAAAAAGCAATGGAACAGATTGAAGGAGTAGATTACTCTGAAATGTTCTCAACTTTCAAAGGAAACTCTGCATTAATGGTTGCTGAAACGGCTAACGCTCCGGCAAAATTAATCAAAGATTTCAGAAAGAAAGACGAAAAGCCAGCTTTGAAATCGGCTTTCGTACAGGAAACATTCTATGTTGGTGACAACAACCTTGATGCTTTAGTAAACATCAAGTCTAGAGAAGAAATGATCGGTGAAATCATCGGATTACTTCAGTCTCCAATCCAAAGAGTTGTTTCTGCTCTTCAAAACAAAGCTGAAACTGCTGAAACTGCAACTGAAGAAGTTGCTGCTCCGGCAGTGGAAGAAACTCCGGCTACTGAAACTCCAGAAGCTGCTGCAGAAGGAGAAGCTCCAGCTGCAGAATAATTAGACTCTCAAAAAAATCAATCAATAATCAACAAAAACATTACAACAATGTCAGATTTAAAAAATTTAGCTGAAACGCTAGTAAACTTAACAGTAAAAGACGTAAACGAATTAGCAACTATCCTTAAAGACGAGTACGGAATCGAGCCTGCTGCTGCTGCAGTAGTAATGGCTGGTCCTGGTGCTGGTGAGGCTGCTGAAGAAAAGACAGAATTCGACGTAATTCTTAAGTCTGCAGGTGCTTCTAAATTAGCTATCGTTAAATTGGTAAAAGATTTAACTGGTGCTGGTCTTAAAGAAGCTAAAGACATCGTAGACGGAGCTCCTTCAGCTATCAAAGAAGGTATCTCTAAAGACGAAGCTGAAGCTCTTAAGAAGCAATTAGAAGAAGCTGGTGCTGAAGTAGAATTGAAATAATTTTCAGTTTTAAAATATAAAAAAGCGGTAGACGAAAGTTTACCGCTTTTTTTGTGGAAATTTTCAATTATCCTTTTTTGTCAATAGAGTTTTGAAGGTTATTAAAAAATAATCCGGAAATAGAAAAAAAAGAAGAGTTGTCGCTCAGTTGCGCACGGTTGCAAGGATTTTCAAAATCTGGCTGTAAACGACTGCTGTGAGACCTCAGGCGAGGAGTGATTTTTTTGTAATAAACTAATCATCAGCCTGCATCTTACGGTGATGGAATCTGCTTCCTTTGGAATCTGTAAACATGTTATTTTAGAAACAAAGCGATGGTCTGAGACTGTCGCTTTTTTTGGTTACATGAAATCAAATTTTCGGTCTGAAATATATGATGAATGATTATTTATTCATTTTTAAGCAAAGACCATGTTTTTTACTGTGAAATAGTGCGAATATTAACAAGATTTAAAGTAAAAAAGGATTGAAAACTCTTTATTCATCGTGTTTTCAGATAATTATTTTTCTATTAAGTGTGTGATTTAATTTAAATTTTAAATTGAATTGATTTCTGATTTTAAAATAATAATATAAAAAAAAGCAATTGTTGTAAAAAATAACGATTTATTGTTGTGTTATTCCTTATTGCTACTTTTGCAAAAGCAATAAATGTAGTATTGAAAGGGATTTTCGAGGGTTTCAAATATCAATTTTTGGCAGATTTCAAAAATCGGCCGATGCTTCGGGGACTTTTTATTTTAGTGTTTTTCTTACTGTTTTCATTCTTTCCTGCACAGGATAGTCTTTTGGCTAAAATTTCATCGGAAACGCAGATCACCGTAATTGGGAAAGCGCAGATTTATTCTTCAGATCAGTCATTCAACAGGACTGTTGCCAGCCGAAAAGTACACGTCGCTGCGGTTGTTGAACACAATCCTGAAGATAATTCCATTGTAATTAGATCGGTAGGGAAACCCAGATCTTTATCTGAAGAGGCAAAGATTGCAACGGGCAAATCTCAGTTACATCTCGATAAATCTGTTTCAGATACGCTGGAAAAGATTGAAGAAAAAGCGGCTTTAAACAGAATCTTTATTAACAGCTACTCATCTGATGAATTTTTTAGAAGCGGAAGCGCTTCATACATCAATTTTATTGTTCCTGACTTTCATAATTTTGCCCATAATAGCTTTTTAACACAATCGGCAGAAGTTGCTGATGTTTTGAATTTATTTTTTGAGCATAATAAATTCTATTTCAACACACGTTCAAAAACGTTTGGATATTCTAAAACCTATTCATTACGCCCGCCACCATTATTAAGTTAATAAAATAGATCAGTTTTTATTAATACAGTTTTCATTAGTCGTAATGAGAATAACTAAAACGTTTTTTATGAATTTTAATCTTAAATATTTTAGCAGGTGTTTTCTTGCTTTGTTATTCTGTGCAAGTTCTCTTACTTTTGCACAGAATGTTCCTTCTTCACTTCGAACTCCCAATACAAATTGTTGGGATTGTGTGCCTAACAGTGGTTGGATAAAGCCACTGGGTACTCCGGATGTTTCAAGTGCAACTATTGCAGCAGCTACAAGTAGCCAAGGTACTGGCCAGTCTTGGATAGGTGGTCCCTTACCTTTGCCACCAAATAACCATGAGCGTTGGATAACGATGCGTGATCTAGGGGGTGCTGGCGCTGAAGAAATTATAGAGACAACTATGACGAATTTGGTTGTTGGAAGGGAGTATGAATTATTGATTTATACTTCAACTTTTAGAACCAGCGGTAATTATAGTCCGGTTTTCAATGATCGATTTCAATATTTACTGGAGGGGCAAACGGCACGTGTTACAATACCTACAATCACTCAAAATTCATGGGCGACAAGTAGATTGAGGTTTGTTGCTACTAATGCAAGCCGTACAATTCGTTTCTTTCCAGGCGAGAATGGGGGAGGTACTGGAGCTTTTGAAAGTGTGAATTTGTCGCTGTCGTTAAATGCAATTAATACTGTTCCAATAGCTGTTGCAGATAATACGCAGACACTGCAGGGAGTTCCGGTATCTTTTAACGTAGCTGCAAACGATTCTGATCCTGATGGACTCGTTAATCCAAATTCAATAGATTTAGATCCTTCAACTCCTGGCATTGATACTTCAGTAACTACCAGTCAGGGATTGTGGTCTGTTGCAGGTGGTGTTGTAACTTTCACGCCTGTGCCAACATTTACAGGAGTTGCTACCATTCCATATACGATTAAAGATAATTATTCTTTAGATGGTATCAGCAACCCATCCACTTCGAATTCTGCTAACATTTCTATAACAGTTATAGCCAATAACGTAGATACCGATGGTGACGGAATTTCTGACCTTTTAGATCTTGATGATGATAATGATGGTATTTTAGATAGTGCAGAAGGGCTATGCGCCACAACTTCTTTAGTTACAAGAGATGGTTTCGATACAACGCTAACAAATAACCCTGTAACAATAAATGGAAATAATATCCAGACAACAAATCCATTTAATGGATGGTCTGCTGCAAATCCTACTACAGGAGCTTTACTCCCGGCTACAGCATTTAATATTATTAGGGTAGACGGAACCGGATATGCTTTAGGACCGGATTTTGCGCAATCAGGTTCGCAATATGTAGACATCAACGGTGCGAATGCTTATGTATATCAGGATTTTACTTTTACTACACCCACTGTAGTTTCCGCGTCTGCTTGGTTT
The DNA here is from genome assembly GCF_025457425.1 of Chryseobacterium foetidum. NCBI lineage: Bacteria > Pseudomonadati > Bacteroidota > Flavobacteriia > Flavobacteriales > Weeksellaceae > Chryseobacterium > Chryseobacterium foetidum. The sequence goes on along the minus strand of NZ_JAMXIA010000001.1, from coordinate 1,469,259 downwards.
GCAAACAGAGCTACTGGTGTTGCAGGCTATGTACCATATACTACAAGAATTGAAATAATAAATACTGCTACAAATACAGCGGTTGCTCAGGGAAATCAATTATCATTTACTTTAGCTGTGGGTGATGAGGGATGGTATCGCAGTGCTGTTTCGAATATAGCTTTACCTGTTGGAACTTACAGAATAAGGATGTTTGTAAGTGATTTTGGACATCTGGACTCAATCTCATATTGTTTCTCCACAGATACAGATGGAGACGGAACTCCAAATTACCTTGATGTAGATTCAGACAACGACGGCTGTCCGGATGCGCTTGAAGGTAGCGAAAATGTTAGGATCACTCAAGTATATCCGCTTAATTTTACCACTGTTCCTTTAAGAGGCCAAATCAGAGTTACGCATGATGGGGTAACTCCCGGAACGCCTGCTCAAATAGTAAGTACTGGTGCTGCAGCAAACGGTGTTCCTCAATTGGTCAATAATGCAGTCAACAATCCTAATACATCACCTGCCAATACAGCTGGTATTTCGGACAATACAGATGGGACAGCGGATGTTGGGCAAGGTATTGGAAGTTCTCAAAATACAGGCGTTCAAGATCCGGATTGTTTGAGATGTTTTAAGCCGGCAAATACTGCTGCGGGGATTGATGTAGCTCATGGATTTACCTCGTTGAACAGAGCAGGTGCAAATAATGGAAACTGGCCAATGAAGATTAAAAGTGCCTATACAGTATTAGATGCTAAAACTTTGGGTTTTGTAATCAACAGACTCACCTCAGCGCAGATTGGTCAGTTGGTTCCGGTAGTAGGAATGGCTGCTTATGATACGGATCTTAATTGCTTGAGGATTTATGATGGTGCAGGCTGGTCTTGTTATACTAAGCAAACTTGCGATCAATAATTTAAAATTAATTAAATCAATGAAAAAATATATCACACTATCACTGACTTTGGTTGCCATATTGAGTTTTGCTCAGGTGACCATTGGGAAAAATACACCAAACTCAAATCCCGCTAATGCTTCCGTTTCGGTTGAGTTTGGTAATGCTACTGGTGGAAATAAAGGCATTGTTTTACCTTGGGTAACTTCTGCCGCGGCTGTTGTTTCAGCCAACCCTACAACTATAGCTTTGGGAACATTTGTCTTTGATTCTGCAGATCAGAAAGTAAAATACCGCAGAACGGTTACTACGCCGGCCGTAGCTACAATCTGGGAAGATCTTTCAGCAGGAGCTTATGCGCCAGTGACTCCAAACATTCCGGATACCAATCAGGAAAGTACTGCTGCTAAAGCGGTTATCGGAACCTTAGCAAGTACACCTCCTACAGATACAACGCCTGGAATTCTCGTGTTGAGCGATACTACGAAAGCAATGGTTTTACCCAGAGTAAACTCACATGCAGATATTCCTTCTCCAAGTGCAGGAATGATGGTTTATGTAACTTCTACCAATCAACTTGCTGTATATAACGGAAGAGAATGGGCGTTTTGGACCAAACCGTAACTTAACAAGACATGCTTTTAATAACAATTCCGCCTCTGAAAAGGGGCGGAATTTTATTTGAATATTCTTCAGTTTAAAACTTAAAATATTACTTTTTCAGAATTTTATGTTTTACTGAATTTGCTTTATTATCAAAAATTTCAACAATATAATATCCTTTTTCAAGACTTGAAACATTGATCTGACTGTTTTCTACTTCACCTTTCAGTACCAATCTCCCCTCAGCAGAATAAAGGTTGAATTTTCTGTATTTCTGATTAGATTTAATGTGAAGAATATCATCCACTGGATTAGGATAAATCCCTGTTTTTTCAAGTTCGTTTTCTTTGATACTTAAATTTCCGTTGGTTACTGCCAATTGATAATCTTCAATTTCCCCAAATGAAACTCTACAAGGGGTTGCGGCAGAATATCCAGCAGTGGAAACAGTGAAGGCTATTCTCATACGGTAAGATCCTGATGGGGTAGTTGATGGAATTAGGAAATTTTGTGTAATCCCGTTGAAGCCTGTGTTTTCAATTACTTTTTCTGTAACCTCATCGAAAATGCTGTCTTGATTCCAGTCTACATACACTTTTACGTAGGGTGAATAGGCGCTTCCTGAATTGGAGTCTGCTTTTGCATTAGCTTCCAGTGTTACATTGGTGCCGGCTGCTACATTAGCGATGTGGGTAGCAAAATAATTGCCGATAGAACTTCCCGAACAATTACTGTTCAGGTTTTGAATGAGTGTAACGTTGTTTTGTGTAAGCTTCACATTTTCTATATTCCAACTCGCATCTACACCGTTGTGGGGCGAGCAGGAAGTAATATTGTTGTTTCCACAAAGTGCCGGAAATTGGATGAGGGGCGATTCTACAGAATAATTTGTTTTGGTATTTGAAGCTTTTATTCTGAAATTGTATTTAAGTCCTGCAGTTAGTTTTGAAAAATTATTTGCTGTTACTGCATCTCTCATCACCCCTTTTACAGGAATATAAACAGAGCTTCCCTCTGCTTTTGCCTCAATAAGATATCCCGTTTCTACAGTAGAATTGTCTGCCCAGTTCAAAGCAAACTGATTGGTATAAGCTGCCGCAGAAGATGTAATGTTGGTAGGAACAGGCTGAGGTGTTTCTGGTGCGTTTAAGGTAAATGTGCTGGAATTGGTCACAATCGGAAGTCCCACATTCTGCATTCTGCCGTATTGTCCGGGAGTGAAGAAATAGGGTGGACAGAAATTGTAATCCATCATATTATTCATCAGCGGAGCAAAGAGATCACTGTTTGCATCAACCGCTGTTCCTGTATAAGCACAGTTGCTGGTTGTTGCATTTGCAGCACCACGTGGATCTGAAGGGGTGTCGCAGATAAAATCGCCTCTTGTTTCGCAGTTCGCAGAAAGTCTTGGCAGAGTTTCGTTAAAATTTCTTGTTACGAGTTCACGGTTGCTTACAGTTGCATTGGTAGAATTATTAAAAGTATGGGAAAGCCCAAAGTAATGCCCGAATTCGTGTGGTGTCGTTTTATCGTCATCCAGCTGTCCGTTTACCACCCATGTAATGTTGTACATTTGATGGGGTGGCGCTACATAAGACCATCCTCCAACTCCTGAGCCGCTTCTCTTTACGCTGTTTGCAAGAAAAAGATTCATAGAATTATTTGAGCTGTTTTGCTGGCTGAAAGTTAAAGTTTCAGAATCTGATTGATTTCCGCTGTGATAAAGAGAATTGGGATAATATAGGAAGTCTGTTCCCTTAAAGTAAAACTGCACATTAAATTCGGCAAATTTTCTGTTGAGTTCAGATAAGGCGTTATTTAAATTATTGGCAGAAACGTAACCTGTACCATTATCCATCCCAATCAAATGCGCCTGAACAGCAACATAAGTGATGGCTGCAGTGTTTTTTGAGTAGCCATTTTTAGCTAAAATCTTATTGGCAAGTTCACGCTGCGTAAGGAACTGCTCGTAGCTCACGTGCTCCGTTCCGCACTCGAAATGTTGTGCATGGGAAATGCCGGACATTACGGTAATGCAGGCGAGTGTAAGTAATTGTCTTTTCATAGAGAATAATCATAGTTTTTTGTGCGATAAAAGTATTATTTCAAAATGAATTTTCAGATATCTTTTTAAGAATTTTTATGTGTTTTCTAATTTTCACTTTGTTAAATATAAATTATTCTCCGTTTTGAAGTCGTATCAGCAGAGATTTTGCTGATATTGACGAAATTCAATAATATCATTTTAGTGAAAATGTAATTATTGGTTTTTTTTAGTTAAAATTTGAATGTTTAATGCAGTTTGATAGGTACTGGCTATGAGAACATCGCTCTGCAAAGTCTCCCAAATTTGGAGTAAAGCGCTACAGGTAAAAATTTTAGGGTGTTGAAAACTGATGTCCAAAATTTCAATTCTTCGATAGATATGCACTTTATCTAAGATTGTAATTGTAATCAAATATTAATTCAAGAGAGACAAAAAAAAGTCCCGCCAATGGCAGGACATAAAAATTAAGCGAACTAACTTTTTTTTCTTTTTTTCTTCTCTACAAATGTACAGGGTTTAATTAAAATTCCATTCAGTATAAATACGTAATTTAACTTGAATGAATTTACTTGATTAAAGGCAAAATCTTATTCTCAAGCATTTTCTTAGAATTCTGCCAGTCTTTGTTGTAATCTTTCCAATTGGTGACGTAAAGAACTGTTCCTCCTTGGTCAACCAGAATGAATTTTCCGTAATCGGCAATCATTTCATTATGTGTTGGTGTGATTTCCTTGGCAATCTTTTTATTTCTTTTCCCGGTTTTCGTACCATATATTTCATCTTTTAAGACTCCAAATTTCACATTTTCAAATGTAGATTTAATGAAGTTAATGGCATTGCCCAATCTTTTATCCTGTTCAGATTCTACCAGTACAACAAAGAGATTTACTTTTCCCGTTTTTTCCAGTTCTACAGCGTCGGGAAAATGCATTCTGCATGGGGCACACCACGAAGCTAAGGTATAAAATACAGTGTAAGGTCTATCAGAATTTTTTGCGATACAGATCAAATCATTCTGATCGACTTTCAAGGCATTGGATGCATCAGATTTCTGAAGATTGCAGACGGTTGCGTTCTGTGCAGAAAGACCGATGGAAATTAAAAATAAGAGCAGAAAAATATTTTGTTTCATTTTAAAATTATTACTGGTAGATTACCATGTTTAGTTTAGATGCTAAAATAGAGATTTTTATTATTCTCTAAACAGAAGTTTAGTATAATAATCTTGGTCACATGAAGCCAGATGATCTTTATAAAAAAGGGTTGCCGAAAATAAATCCGGCAACCCTCGCTTTGGTGTGAAAAAAATAAACCTAAGGTTTCCAGAAAGACCACACTTTACCATTATAAACAGCAAGCTGTTTGGTCACGGTATCGTAAGCCATAGTTCCGGGTTCCGGGTTAATAATGTTAAGATGCGGGCTGGCAACTTTCGGAAGAATCATTGCCTGATTGGCATTCTCCAAAACCAAAATTCCCGGGGGAGTAGATGAGGTTGAAAGGCCAATGTTTACTTTCGCATCTGGAAATTCATTGATGTTTGGAGCGTCCTGTAAAGCTGTAGAAACAACACCTGTAGTATCAAAATTAGGATTAAGACCTACCGTTGTAGTTTCGTTTTTTGATAAATTGAAATAAGAGTTGGTGCCGTTTTTCAACTTCACAATCTTATCGCTTACGTCATAGAAGAAAGTTCCTTCTACAGCATTCACTACGGCAGACGCAGAGTTTACATAAGGAAGTATAATGCCTTTTCCCAGTTGCGCGCCGGCATAATCACCAAACTCTAACGAAATAGATGGGTTTGGAGTTGTAGATGCCGGCAGAGTCGTTACAGACGCTTTTCCGATGGCGATCTGTGCAAAGGCAAATTGCGTTGCACAGATCATTAATATACTGATTGATTTTTTCATGTTGTTGAATTTAAATTAGTATTAAACTTAAATTATTAAAAGTCCGGACAAGCCTGTGTGTTGTAGCACTGCCATCCGTTTGCTGCTCCAGTATACACTTTCAGACAATGGACACCGTTGTCATACATGATCATTCCTTCTACATAGTTGGCTGCAGGAATAGCAGATGTAGGTGGAGTAGGTGGTGTAGCAGGGTTGCTATCTTCGTCAACAAAAGTTGTTCTGTTGATAACGAAACCTTTAGTTTTAGCTTCAAGCACCGTCCATGCTCCCTGTCTAACTGTAGGCCATTCCGTGCTTCCTGATCCCGCTCTGTTGAGTGCTGTGATACCGTGTTTCACTGGCTGATTTCTGGTAGCTGTAGTGATTGGTTCTTTGTAACAATATCCTGGAAGATCAAGTGAGGTAAGGTATAACGATGCTGTAGAGCAGAATGGTGTAGGAGTCGCATTATTACATGTAGTATAAGGAATCACGTATGTTCCGACAAATGTAGGAAGCGGTAAGAATGTGTAAGCTCCTGTAGAACTGATAGTCACCGTACCAACGCCCGAAATCAGTATCCCGGCACCTGAAGGTGCGGCAGCGGTTCCGCTAATGGTAACACTGGTCACCGATAATGTTCCGGTAGCTGTTGATGAGTCGTTTGTAAGCATATTTCCACTTGCTGAAACTCCTTTCACTGTTGCTTTTGCATCATCATTAGCAAAAACTACTGGTGGAGCATTTGCTGGTTTTACTTCGATATTTACGGTTGCAGTATCTGTTCCTCCGTTTCCGTCACTTATTGTATACGTAATAGGGTTTACAGTTCCTACAAATCCTGTTTCTGGTGTAAAGGCGTAGTTTCCTGTTGATGTTAAGGCAAAAGTACCGGCAGTAACTGTTGCGCCTGCTGCATTCACTCCTGTTACATTTACAGCAGTTCCTCCGTTACCAATAACAGTAGCCCCTTGAGTAGCCCCTGTTACAGTAAGGGTATTTCCAGTATCCGGGTCACTGTCATTTCCTAAAACATTAGAGTTTAATGTAATTCCGGTTTTGGTAACTCCTGTGTCGTTAAGGGCTACAGGAGCGTCATTCGCTGCCGGATTTGTAACCGGAATAACCTGAATTTCAAGCTGAGCAGTATCGCTGCCTCCAACCGCATTGGCAGCCGTATAATTTACAGGCACTGTACCAACAAATCCTGTAGCTGGAACGAAACGGTATTCTCCCGTAGAGTACAGACGGATAGTACCTGCCAATGTGCCTGTGGCTGTGTAAACCGACGTTGCAGTGCCTGTTCCCGGTGCTGTAGCAATTACTGGTAACGCTACTAGAACTCCCGATGCATTATAAACCTGTGCTGATGATAATGTCACGGCACCTTCTCCGCTCACATCATTTGTAAGTAAGAAACCTGCAACAGCGGTATTCAATGGCGTTTGGTTGATGTCATTTTTTGCATCGATGTAGCAAGGGCTGAGGTTTGCTATTATTGCAGTTCCTATAGCCTGTCCTGTTCCTGCCACCTGCGGAATACCTTTGGTTGTCGGTGTGTTTCCTACTGGCGCAGGTAAATTTTGATTTGCTGCTGCAGAACCTGTTCCCACGCTTAAAGATCCAAGAGCAGCGGCAAGTTGCGAACTTGTAATAGTGGCTGCACCTTCTAAAGCATCTACACAACCATCATTATCAGAATCTAAATCCAGAAAATCAGAAATTCCGTCTCCGTCGGTATCTCGTACTGTACAGCTTGAACCATATCCATTTAATCTGTACATCGTTGCATTTCCTAATAATGCATTATTCGTATTAAAGTTAAAAGTAACAGATTGGGTACCTGTAACACCGGTAATCGTTGCTATTGCAGTAGATAAACCATCATTTTCTGAACTTCCGGTAGGGATACCTGAAAAAGTTGTATAAGTTCCTGCTCCGTTTGTTATCTTAGAATTGAATATTGGTGTCCATGCTGAGCTTAATGTCATTCCGTTTCCGTTCGAATTACCTCCGAATGCCAGCAATACATCATTTGCTGAAAGCGGAGAGGATTGGGAAGCGTTGGTATTGTTGCTTACCGTTATTGAAGAAGGGAATCCACTGGTATTGGCAAATGCTACGTTAGAACCGCCAAGTTCAATACTTCTTACCTGGTCATAAACTAAAATCTGTACAGTAAACTCATCACCTGCATTTAATCCGGAAACAAAATTGGTTAAGTTGATATTTTGCGTACCATTAGGAATTCCACCGGCATTGCTGTCGGATAATGCGTAAACATATTGTGTTCTGCTTAAACGCGCTTGGTTTGGTAGTTGGTTAGCGGCGGCGTCAAATGCAAAGTTATAGTTTCGTTTTTCCATGGCTGAAGTACCAAAAGTAACATCAGGCATCAGAGATGTGTTGTTGGCTGCTGTGTAAACAGTTGATTCCCAATTGCCTCCCAGAGATGGGGTGTGATCACGCTCTACGGTAACTAATAGAAGAACTGTTCGTCTTCCTGAACCTGTTGTTGGAACTTCAAAATTTATTGTAGGTCTTCCCGCAGCTCCTGCTCCGATGGCAGAAAATGTTCCCGTTTTCAGAAGGGTAGGAGTAGATGCACAGAAACCTTCAAGAGTATCTGGTATTCCGTCGTTATCATCATCAAGATCCTCAGAATCTGCAACACCGTCTCTGTCGCTGTCTACTAATGCGGCTACTGAGAATGAGTTATTTGTAAGATCCGGATCGCTAAGAGCACTTGATGTTGTAATGGCGGCTTCATTGTTATACATACCTAACGATTTTGCTCTCGCAGTTACCGTAAGCGTTGCAGTTACCTGATCATTTAAAGTTCCTATATTCCAGACTCCCGAAGAAGGAAGATAGGTGCCCGGACTTGCACTGTGTGAAATATAAGTATATCCTGACGGAAGTATGTCGTCAACAATCACATTGGTATTGTGTGAGGCACCGTTGTTTTTTGCATTTACTGTGAAAACAACCTGATCACCTGCACTTACAGCGCTTGGACTTACAAATTTGGTTACTTCTAAATCAGATTCTGCAGCTGATAGACCAATATAAAACGCATCTAAACCGCTCCATGTTACTGCTGTAGCGGAACCTCCATTTCTATTTCCAAATACTTCCAGAATAATGGTTTTTATGTCACGATTCTCAAAACGAACCGTGCCTCTCCCAGAGCTGGACGTTGCAGCGTTTGCAGCACTGGTGTAGTCGTTGTTTATTTGTCTTAGTGTGGGGTTTATAGAAAGATTAGTTCCTGATAACAGATTTAAAATCGTTCCGGGAGCAATCTCTGCTCCTGCTGAATTAAGAACAGACTTTACTGTAAATTCTGCTGTTATGCCTGTCGACACATTACCGTCAACTGCAGTTCCACCTAAACCTTTGAAATGAAGATGAGGATTATTGGTTCCTCTTCCAAGTGTGATAGTGATCTCACCTAGTTTTATTCTTCCGTTTCCGGGTTGGCTTCCAGCACCTGCAAATGAGGCTTCAACACGCATTGCGTGATTTACAGCTATATCTAGGCCTGTGCCATTTGTAGGTACCGTATTACTTGTGTATTCTCCATTGTCGCTTCCGGCATTACCTAAAATATTCATTAAGGTGTAGTATGGTGCGGCGCCGGATGCGCCAAATCTTACGGCATTAGTATACTCTGTAGCGTTTACAGTGAAATTGGTGGTAAATGCACTAGGAGTGCTGTAATTGACTAATGTGGTGGTGGTATTATTGGTATTGTCTTTTTGTAATGCTACTGTAACACTGGTAGCTGTATTGATACTAGGTGTTACATTCCCCATTTCCAAATCGGGATATGTCTGGGAATAATATAAGGTAGGAATAAGCAATAAAGGCAATAAAAGTCCTTTGTGAAGCTTTTTGCTACACTTAAGTATAAATTTAAAATTCATTTTAGTTAAGTTTTTACGTTAAAATTTTTATTTAAAAAAAATAAAATTGATGTTTAACATAAAACTGGTGGGGGTCTTACGGATAAGACTTTTGTAAATCCAAATTTCTTGCTTTGGCTATTGTAATCGAGTATTTTTTTCTCCTGAAAATAATTGAATGGTCTGATCAGGATTGCATATTGTTTTTCTGAAATTCCTTTTTGGAAATCTTGTGTAGGATAAGGAGTAATAAAATTCGGCTTCAGAGACCCTCCCAAATAAGCAAACTGCTCCGAAGAATGAGTTTTTATATTGTCTTTCAGACTATACCTTACCTTTGAAAGTGTTGCGTTTATATTTTTGTCAACAGATTTCTTTACCTCTTCAGTCTTCTTTTTCTGAGCAATTTTTGCCTCTTCAACAAAAGTTATCGTTCTTGCTTGGTTTTTAATGACAATTTTTGAACCTACCTTCTTTATACTCAGTAAACTCTGTGGATCATTGCGAATCTTTATCTTCCGAGATGCAACCTGGGCATTGAATAATTCGTCTGATGAATGAACAGTAGCACTTCCTTTTAAAAATATTCCTACATGTTCTGGTGCTGCTGTTCCGAAACCTACCTGCGCGTTAAGCTTGCTGAAAAGAGAAAAAATGAAAAACAGCACTACCCAGAATGGGAAACGCTTTGAGGTAAAAACCATCGGAAGGCAAAGGGAATTAGCCAAGGTTATTAGTTTTTTAAATTTTTTCAATAGTGCGACACAAATATAACTATATTTTTTAATAAAAATCAACAATAAACTTATTTTATTAATATAATAGTTAAATAATAGTAATATTTTAAATTATTTGTAATTTTGCGCTAAACATTTGTAGAAATTGTAAAATTTTCGGTCGTCTGTGCTAAATTTTAGCTTTTTATCCCCCTGATTTCCTAAAAATTTTCTCAAAAAGCTGTTTTCCGTAACTGTAAATTATATAGTAAAATAACGTTACAGAAAAATATTTTAAATCAAATTGTATTTTATGCCAATCACCATTAATAAATTGTCTGATTAATCCCCAAAAGTAGAATGGGTAATCCAAAATTGCAGCATAGTTGTATCTGACTTCATAATAAGTAAATGAAAAAACAAAGAACAGATTAAAAATACCATAAGCGAAAAGGTAATAATGAACGTAGTCTTTAGTGGTGAAAAACGCAATTGGATTCTTCATAAAGTCATTTACTTTCTTGCCTGATTTTTCAAGTAAGTTAGCTACTCCGGTCAAGTCGCTCAGAAGCCAGTAGCCATCAGATCTTATAAAAGGGATTATCTGGATGAAGCACATGAAAACCATTACTTTGCTAAAAGCTACAAAGAAACCATTGCCAGTATAACTGCCAAGTAGGTAAAATGCCAATACAAACCAAAGCTGCATGTAGATTCCTGCAAGATTTGCGATTATTTTCTGCTGTTTTGTAGAGTGCCACACTGCGCTGATATTTGAGTAGAAAACCGGATAGAGGATGTAAATTCCAAAACCGATACCTCCGTTCTTGCCAGTAAACCTTCTGCAGGCAGCTACGTGACCAAACTCGTGAAAAATAATGGTTACAAAATACAGTGCAGATGTGTAAATAATTGAAACTGAAAAATTTCCGTTGCGGTGTGTGTTCACATCAAAAAAAATAGTGTAAACCGAAAATAATATCAATGAAGTAAATGCAATCCAGAATAAAGGAGGATAAAATAAAAAACCAATAAGTTGGGATATTTTTCCTGCATTTTTTTCAGGAATGAGGATTTGCTCAAATAGAAGAAAGCTCTTCTTTTTATTATCTAAATCAAATTTCTTTAAAAGTTCGGTACTGTAAAAGGTGAAATCTTCCTCAGAATGAATCTCCTGAGTGTATTCATTGTATAGATTAGAGGCCTGAGAATAATTTTCGGCCTTTGAGAGAGCGAGCATTACTGTCTTTACTTCTTCGTCGATATCGAAAAAGTTGTTGTTGATTTCCATTACATAATTACCATTTTTCTTTTGGGTAAAAACGGGTTGGGCGCCAAGCAGATTCATCATCAAATAAGTTTTGAATTTTCTGTGGTTGCGTTACTGAGTAATTTTATGCACGAGTGTGATGCTCTCTTTTACTTCTTCAATAATTTGGGTAAGCCAGATTTTAAGTTCAGGAAAATCAAATTTTTCAGAATTAATCAAGGCATTGTTGTATTGCTCCAAAGTGTAAAGGCTGTATTTCTCACATAATCCCGAAGCATAAAAAATGCGTTCTTCAAAACGATCAAGATTTTCATCATTTATTAAATTTTCGCCCGTAATTATTTTTCTTACGTCGCTGTGGAGCAGATTCCACTGTCCGGAAGCTAAGTCTTTTGCAAAGTCATCAATATCATCCATCATCTGCATTCCGTTAAAAACACAGGTGAAAATATTTCGAATGTCATCATAGCCGGCTTTAGCTTCGAAAAGCCAGTCCATTCCTTTGATGGGAACCAGCGCAAGATTGTGCTTGTTGTAAGACATCTCCTCAAAATCAGAAATTTCCAGAACCGGTTTTTTGATGTTGTTGTATTTTTCTTTGGTGATGTAAGAATAGTAGAGTTTTTCTTCCACAGCGAGGTATTCCCAAAACTGATGATCAGCAGGGAAAACTTTCAGTAAAGAAAAGATTGCATTTTTGTAATGTTGGTTGGTTTGGGCTAAAATATTTGCGCTGTTTTCCACTTGAGAAACCCAGTCAATATCGTTGTCAATTACTCCATCCTGCAGAAAAACGAAGTCTCTGTATTCTTTCACGCCATGCTGGAATGCAGAAAATATATTTTTATCATTTATCTTATAGCCTGTAGATATGATGAGGAGGAGATTTTGAAACAGGTAAAAACCTATACTGTTTTCTTTTTTCATCGTATTGCAGAGATATTTGGTTAGAAATAGAAAAAACGAGCTGGAAAGCTCGCTTTTTCTTTAGCTTATGAAAGTTTCTTACCAACCTCCACCGCCAGTTCCACCACCGTTTCCTGGATTAACAGGAGGAGTTACTGGTGGTTGTGGATTGCAAGGTGGCTGTGGGTTGCAATTCTTAATTGTGTAGAATGTGAACTCTTTTCTCTCTTCTAACTGCTCGATGTTAATAGCAGCTAATTTTTCTTTTAAATTTTTCATTGGTATGATGTTTTTAAGTTTTAAAATACTATTAGTGTATTTTTTTAACTTGATGCAAATATAAACACTTTTCGTAATACAAAACCAAATAATATTAATATTTTTATTAAAATTAATTAATAATGTTTTTTAATAATATTTTAATAATTTAAATTTTAATATCAAAATTTGTTTGGTATGTATTTAATTTTTGGATATTATAATGAGTACTATTATTTTTAATGGTTTTTTTCAGTTATCAGGTTGTAATGTCCTTTTTAGTTTAGCGAAACTTTTTAAGTGGTTGATTTTTAATGAATTTTTGTGTATTAGGAAATAAAATTGTATTTTTGCAGTCTCTTTTGGCGCAAAAATTTGTATAAAAATTTCTAAAATACTCAATATCAGCTCTTTCATATTTTTTGAAAGAGATTTTGCTGTGTTTATTTTAAAAATATTTGGCAGTTCTGCCTCAAAAGACCTTAAAAGTATTTTGCATTACGCTGTGAAAAGATATACCAGCGTTGCAGTTAGAAATAATTAGAAATCAATATGTTAATATTAAGGTTCTCTGTGCGCCAAAAACACTTTTACCTTTTTACTTTTATCTTGTTTCTTCTTTTTCTGATATTTTTTTTAATCAAAATATTTTTTAACCTTTCTTAAAAGTTTTATGAGTAAAACAACAGCTACAACTCAGGAGAAAAGAATTAATTTCTCGTCAGCGAAAGGAAAAATCGTAACGCCGGACTTTCTGGATATCCAGATTGAGTCGTTTACAGAGTTTTTCCAGCTAGACACACTTCCTGAAGACAGAACAGACGAAGGTTTGTATAAGACTTTCCAGGAAAATTTTCCTATCACCGATTCCAGAAATCAGTTCGTTTTAGAATTTATTGATTATCTGGTAGATTCACCACGTTACTCAATCGATGAGTGTGTGGAAAGAGGGCTGACGTATTCAGTGCCTTTAAAAGCAAGACTTAAATTGTACTGTACAGACCCGGAACACGAAGATTTCCAGACTGTTGTGCAGGATGTTTATTTAGGTCCGGTTCCTTACATGACTCCGAGTGGTTCTTTCATCATCAATGGTGCTGAAAGGGTTATCGTTACGCAGCTTCACCGTTCACCTGGTGTATTCTTCGGGCAGACTTACCACGCAAACGGAACAAAATTATACTATTCAAGAATTATCCCTTTCAAAGGATCCTGGATGGAATTTACGACCGATATCAACAGCGTAATGTACGCATATATCGACCGTAAGAAAAAATTACCTTTAACTACGTTATTAAGAGCTATCGGCTATGAATCTGATAAAGATATTCTTCAGATTTTTGACCTTGCAGAAGAAGTGAAAGTTTCTAAAGCTGCCCTTAAGAAAGTGGAAGGCAGAACTTTGGCTGCCAGAGTATTGAACACATGGTTCGAAGATTTCGTAGACGAAGACACCGGTGAAGTGGTTTCTATCGAAAGAAACGAAATCATCTTAGACAGAGAAACGATTCTTGAAAAAGAACATTTAGATCTTATTTTGGATGCAGGTGTGAAATCTATTTTGATTCACAAAGAAAATTCAAACGAATTCTCTATCATTCAGAATACTTTACAGAAAGACCCTACCAACTCTGAAAAAGAAGCAGTAGAATATATTTACCGTCAGCTTAGAAATGCAGATCCACCAGATGAGGAAACTGCAAGAGGAATTATCGAAAAATTATTCTTCTCTGAGCAGAGATATTCATTAGGTGAAGTTGGACGTTACAGACTAAACAAAAAGTTAGGTCTTAATATTCCTACCACTACTGAAGTTCTTACAAAAGAAGATATCATCGCGATTGTAAGACACTTAATCGAATTGGTAAACTCCAAAGCTGAGGTTGATGATATTGACCACTTATCAAACAGAAGAATTAAAACTGTGGGTGAGCAGTTGGCAGGACAGTTTGGTGTAGGTCTTTCGAGAATTGCAAGAACAATTAAGGAGAGAATGAACGTTAGAGATAACGAAATCTTTACTCCGCTTGACCTTGTTAATGCGAAAACTTTAACATCAGTAATCAACTCATTCTTTGGTACCAACCAGCTTTCTCAGTTCATGGACCAAACAAACCCACTATCAGAAATCACGCACAAGCGTAGACTTTCTGCCCTGGGACCTGGTGGTTTATCAAGAGAAAGAGCAGGTTTCGAGGTACGTGACGTTCACCATACGCACTATGGTAGAATTTGTCCTATCGAAACTCCTGAAGGACCAAACATTGGTTTGATATCTTCACTAGGTATCTATGCTAAGATCAACAGACTTGGTTTCATCGAAACTCCATACAGAAAAGTAGAATCAGGTAAAGTTGCACTAAACGATGCGCCGGTTTACTTGAATGCAGAGGACGAAGAAGACAAAGTAATTGCTCAGGCAAACGTTGAGTTAGATGATAACGGAGCGTTCTTAACAGACAGAATTATTGCCAGATTAGATGGTGATTATCCTGTAGTAGAGCCTTCTGAAGTTAATTTGATCGACGTTGCGCCAAACCAGATTTCCGGTATTTCAGCTTCATTGATTCCGTTCCTGGAGCATGATGATGCAAACCGTGCATTGATGGGATCAAACATGATGCGTCAGGCAGTTCCATTGTTGAAGCCACAGGCTCCAATCGTTGGTACAGGGCTTGAGCAGCAGGTTGCAAGAGATTCAAGAATTTTGATCAATGCTGAAGGTACAGGTACTGTAGAGTATGTGGATGCTGACAGAATCGTAATTAAATATGACAGAAGCGAAGACGAAGATTTGGTACAATTCGAGTCTGCTACTAAAACATATAACCTTACTAAATTTAGAAAAACCAACCAAAGTACTACCATTACATTGAGACCAAACGTAAGAGTAGGTGATGTGGTACAAAAAGGCCAGGTTCTTTGCGACGGTTATGCAACTGAAGACGGAGAATTGGCTTTAGGTAGAAACCTGGTGGTAGCCTTCATGCCTTGGAAAGGGTACAACTTCGAGGATGCAATCGTAATCAACGAAAAAGTTGTGCGTGAAGACTGGTTTACTTCAATCCACGTGGATGAGTATTCTCTTGAAGTTCGTGATACCAAATTAGGTATGGAAGAATTGACAGCAGATATTCCAAACGTATCTGAAGAAGCTACAAAAGATCTTGATGAGAACGGTATGATCAGAATCGGTGCTGAAGTGAAGCCTGGTGATATCATGATTGGTAAGATTACTCCAAAAGGAGAATCAGATCCTACTCCGGAAGAGAAACTTCTTAGAGCAATCTTTGGTGACAAAGCCGGTGATGTGAAAGATGCTTCATTGAAAGCAGATTCATCATTGAGAGGTGTTGTAATCAACAAAAAACTGTTCTCAAGAAACATCAAAGACAAAAAGAAGAGAACTGAAGAAAAACTGAAGCTTGAAGAGATTGAAAATACTTACAAAGCGAAGTTTGACGAGTTGAGAAATACTTTAATTGAAAAATTAAATACACTTGTTGGAGGTAAAACTTCTCAGGGAGTAACCAACGATTTAGACGAAGAAATCATCGGTAAAGGAACCAAATTTACCTTAAAACTTCTTCAGTCTGTTGAAGATTATGTAAACGTTAGCGGTTCAGACTGGACGGTTGATAACGATAAGAATGAATTGATCAAACAGTTGATTCACAACTACAAAATCAAATTCAACGATATTCAGGGAGTTAAAAACCGTGAGAAATTCGCAATTTCTATCGGTGATGAGCTTCCGGCAGGTATCATGAAGTTGGCTAAGGTTTATATCGCTAAAAAACGTAAACTGAACGTTGGAGATAAAATGGCAGGTCGTCACGGTAACAAAGGTATCGTTTCGAGAATCGTCCGTCAGGAAGATATGCCATTCCTTGAAGACGGAACACCGGTTGATATCGTATTGAATCCACTTGGGGTGCCTTCACGTATGAACATCGGACAGATTTATGAGACAGTTCTTGGATGGGCTGGTCAGAAACTGGGAATGAAGTTCGCTACACCAATCTTCGACGGTGCTACTCTTGATCAGATCACTGAGTACACAGAGAAAGCAGGAGTTCCTAAATTCGGTCACACTCACCTTTACGATGGTGGTACCGGAGAGAGATTTACTCAGGCAGCAACGGTTGGTATCATCTACATGTTGAAATTAGGACACATGGTAGACGACAAAATGCACGCACGTTCTATCGGACCTTATTCATTGATTACTCAGCAGCCTTTAGGAGGTAAAGCTCAGTTCGGTGGACAGCGTTTCGGAGAGATGGAGGTTTGGGCACTTGAAGCATTCGGTGCATCAAATATCCTGAGAGAAATCCTTACTGTGAAGTCGGATGACGTGATTGGTAGAGCAAAAACTTATGAAGCGATTGCGAAAGGAGAAGCAATGCCTGAACCAGGTATTCCTGAATCTTTCAATGTATTACTTCACGAGTTACAGGGTCTTGGATTAGACGTAAGACTTGAGGAATAAATTCGATTTGAAATTAATTTGTTTGAAATTTGAAATTCTGTCCGCAGGTTTCAAATAAGATTCAAAATAAATTGTAGAGATTCATTAATCTCAAATCTCAAATCTCAAATCTCAAATTCAAAAAAAATGTCAAATAAAAATAAATCAAGTAGATTTAATAAAATAACCATCGGTTTAGCTTCTCCGGAATCCATTTTACAGGATTCCAGAGGGGAGGTTTTAAAGCCGGAAACCATTAACTACAGAACGCACAAGCCTGAAAGAGACGGTTTGTTCTGTGAAAAAATCTTCGGTCCTATCAAAGATTACGAATGTGCTTGTGGTAAATACAAGAGAATTCGTTACAAAGGGATCGTTTGTGACCGTTGTGGTGTAGAGGTTACGGAGAAAAAAGTACGTAGAGAAAGAATCGGGCACATCGGTTTGGTTGTTCCTATCGCGCACATTTGGTATTTCCGTTCTTTACCAAACAAAATCGGTTACCTTTTGGGTATTCCTTCCAAGAAATTGGATATGATCATCTATTACGAGAGATATGTTGTTATTCAGCAGGGTATCGCTAAGAAATTAGATGGTTCTGATTTTGATAATAAAGAATTCCTTACAGAAGAAGAATACCTTGATATCATGGAAACTCTTCCTGTAGAAAACCAGTATCTTGACGATTCAGATCCAAACAAATTCATCGCCAAAATGGGTGCTGAAGCTGTTGAGGAATTATTAAAAAGAATCGATCTTGATGCATTGTCTTTCGACTTGAGACACAAAGCTCACAACGAAGGTTCAAAACAAAGAAGAACTGAAGCTCTGAAAAGATTGAACGTTGTAGAAGCGTTGAGAGGTGCCAATACAAGAATGATCAACAGACCGGAGTGGATGATTATGCGTGTGCTTCCTGTAATACCACCAGAATTGAGACCATTGGTTCCATTGGATGGAGGACGTTTCGCAACTTCTGACTTAAATGACCTTTACAGAAGAGTGATCATCAGAAACAACCGTTTGAAGAGATTATTGGAGATCAAAGCTCCTGAAGTAATCTTGAGAAACGAGAAGCGTATGCTTCAGGAATCTGTAGATTCATTATTCGATAACACAAGAAAATCTTCTGCTGTAAAATCTGAATCAAACAGACCATTGAAATCACTTTCAGATTCATTGAAAGGTAAGCAAGGTCGTTTCCGTCAGAACTTATTAGGGAAAAGGGTAGATTACTCTGCACGTTCGGTAATTGTTGTAGGTCCAAACTTGCAGCTTCACGAATGTGGTATTCCTAAAGATATGGCAGCTGAACTTTACAAACCGTTCATCATCAGAAAACTGATTGAGAGAGGAATTGTAAAAACTGTAAAATCTGCAAAGAGAATCATCGACAGAAAAGAACCTGTAGTATATGATATCCTTGAAAACGTGATGAAAGGTCACCCTGTTTTATTAAACAGAGCACCTACGCTTCACAGATTGGGTATTCAGGCATTCCAGCCTAAAATGATCGAAGGTAAAGCGATTCAGCTTCACCCGTTGGTGACGACAGCATTCAACGCCGATTTCGATGGTGACCAGATGGCGGTACACTTACCGTTAGGCCCTGAGGCGATTTTGGAAGCTCAGTTGTTGATGTTAGGTTCTCAAAATATCCTGAACCCTGCAAACGGTTCTCCAATCACGGTACCTTCTCAGGACATGGTTCTTGGTCTTTATTTCATGACCAAAGAATTAAGCTCTACTGAAGATATGAAAGTTTTGGGTGAAGGTCTTGCATTCTACTCTCCGGAAGAAGCGGAAATCGCTTATGCTGAAGGCAGAGTTTCATTGAACGCTAAAGTAAGATGTAGACTTCCTATCAAGGAAAACGGTGAAATCACTGTGAAACTAACCGAAACTTCTGTTGGTAGAATCTTATTCAACCAGATCGTTCCTAAAGAATCAGGATATATTAATGAACTTTTAACGAAGAAATCATTAAGAAATGTAATTGGTAAAGTACTTGCCGATACAGATTTCCCTACTACCGTAAAATTCCTTGATGCAATGAAAGACTTAGGTTATTCAAACGCATTCAAAGGAGGTCTTTCTTTCTCATTGGGTGACATCGTAGTTCCTGTTGAGAAAAAGAAAATGATCGCAACATCTATTGAAACTGTAGACGAAATCAGAGCCAATTACAACATGGGTCTTATTACAGATACAGAAAGATATAACCAGGTAATTGACGTTTGGACAAACACCAACGCCGGATTAACTGAAATGATCATGAGCAGAATGAAAACCGACCAGGGAGGATTCAACTCTGTATACATGATGCTTGATTCTGGTGCGAGGGGTTCTAAGGAACAGATCCGTCAGTTATCAGGGATGAGAGGTTTGATGGCAAAACCGCAGAAAGCTGGTTCTACCGGTGCGGAAATTATCGAAAACCCGATTCTTGCAAACTTTAAGGAAGGTCTTTCCATCCTTGAGTACTTTATCTCTACCCACGGTGCCCGTAAAGGTCTTGCGGATACCGCTCTTAAGACTGCCGATGCAGGTTACTTAACGAGAAGACTGGTAGACGTTGCACAGGATGTTATCGTTACAGAAACAGATTGCGGAACATTAAGAGGTACAGAAGTTACTGCACTCAAGAAAAATGACGAGATCGTTGAAAAAATCTCTGAAAGAATTTTAGGTAGAGTATCATTACACAATGTATATGATCCTGAAACAGACGAAATCATCGTGAATGCAGACGAAGTAATCAACGAAGCATTAGCCAAGCAAATCGAGGAGATTGGTCTGGAAGCTGTTGAAGTACGCTCTCCATTAACTTGTGAAGCTAAAAAAGGTATCTGTGCTAAATGTTACGGTAGAAACCTTGCTACAGGGAAAACCATCCACATGGGTGAAGCTGTAGGGGTAATTGCTGCACAATCCATCGGGGAACCTGGAACTCAGCTTACGTTGAGAACCTTCCACCAGGGTGGTGTATCTACAAACGTATCAGAAAACCCTTCAATCTCTGCAAGAAGAGACGGTATCGTTGAGTTGGATGAGGTAAGAACAATTACTTCCGAAGACGAAAACGGAAACACTGCAGAAGTAGTGGTATCCCGTACAACTGAATTCAGATTGGTGGCTGA
Source organism: Chryseobacterium foetidum (assembly GCF_025457425.1). Classification (NCBI taxonomy): domain Bacteria; kingdom Pseudomonadati; phylum Bacteroidota; class Flavobacteriia; order Flavobacteriales; family Weeksellaceae; genus Chryseobacterium; species Chryseobacterium foetidum. The sequence continues at coordinate 1,449,162 of NZ_JAMXIA010000001.1, read as the reverse complement.
TAACGAAACCAGAACACCGTTAATGATTGCCAACGTACCTTACGGTTCTCAGTTACTCGTTAAATCCGGTGATAAAGTGAAGAAAGGCGATATCATTGCAAAATGGGATCCTTACAACGCGGTAATCATTGCAGAAAACGCTGGTAAGGTAGAGTATGAGGATATTATCCAGGGTATCTCATTCCAGTTGGAGATTGATGAACAGACAGGATTCGAAGAGAAAGTAATCTCTGAATCAAGAAATAAGAAAGCTGTACCTACATTGAAGGTAGTAGATTCCAAAGGTGTTGAGCAGAAAGGCTACAACTTACCTGTAGGAGCCCACTTAATGGTAAACGACGGTGAAAAAATTAAGGCTGGTAAAGTCTTAATCAAAATCCCGAGAAAAGCTGCTAAGACCGGGGATATTACCGGGGGTCTTCCGAGAGTTACCGAATTATTCGAAGCGAGAAACCCATCTAACCCGGCTGTAGTTACAGAAATTGACGGTGTTGTTTCTTACGGAAAAATCAAAAGAGGTAACCGAGAATTGATCGTTGAAGCTAAAACTGGTGAAAGAAAAATTTATTTGGTTAAATTATCCAACCAGATTTTGGTACAGGAGAATGACTTCGTGAGAGCTGGTTCGCCACTTTCTGACGGTTCAGTTACTCCGGACGACATCCTGAAAATCAAGGGACCAACTGCGGTTCAGGAATATTTAGTAAACGAAATTCAGGAAGTTTACCGTCTTCAGGGGGTAAAAATCGACGACAAGCACTTCGAAATCATCGTAAGACAGATGATGACAAAAGTATCTATCGTTGACGGAGGTGACACTCAGTTCCTTGAAGGTGCACTTGAGCACAAATACGACTTCCTTGAGGAGAACAACAGAGTATTTGGTCTTAAGGTAGTAACCGAAGCTGGTGATTCAAAAACTTTCCAGCCAGGACAGATGATTACTGCAAGAGAACTGAGAGACGAAAACTCTAAACTGAAGCGTGAAGATCAGGCTTTGGTAGAAGTAAGAGAAGCTCTTCCGGCTACAGCAACGCCTGTATTGCAGGGGATTACAAGAGCAGCTCTTCAAACCAAATCGTTCATGTCTGCAGCATCGTTCCAGGAAACAACCAAGGTTCTTAACGAAGCCGCGGTTGCAGGTAAAGTAGACAGCCTGAATGGTCTTAAAGAAAATGTAATTGTAGGACACAGAATTCCTGCAGGTACGGGTCTTAAAGAGTATCAGAACGTGATCGTAGGTTCAAGAAAAGAATTCGAAGATCTTAACTAATAAATGAGTTTCGTGTTTCGGGATGCGTGTTTCGTATCCCGGATCACGCATCTCAAAAATAAATTGAAATATAATATTCAAGGTTGAAACTTTTTTATATTTTTGAGCCTTGAACATTAAACCTTAAATTTTAAATAAAAAAATGGACAACAATCAAAATCCACAGGACGGAAACATCAACATCCAGTTAAACGAAATGGTAGCTTCAGGAGTTTACTGTAACCTTGCTTTAGTAAACCACTCTCCATCTGAGTTTGTAGTAGACTTCATCCAAATGATGCCAGGTGTACAGCAGGCAAACGTAAGATCAAGAGTAATCCTGGCTCCTCTTCACGCGAAGAGAGTTTTAGCTGCACTTCAGCAAAACATCACCAACTACGAGCAGCAGTTCGGAGAAATCAAGGAAGTTGAGCCTTTCGTATTGGGAGGAAACAACGTACAGGCATAAGATTCTTCTTATCAGATATAAAAGAATACCCCGGCGAAAGTTGGGGTATTTTTTTATGCTTACAACTTTAGTATTTTTTATTTGGGCGCCTTTATCCGCCCTCCACTCCCGCTTTTTTGTGCCACCGCATTTCCCCTCGCTTACAAAAAGAGCTCCGTTCAGGTCGGGGCGCAAAATTCCGCTTTTCTCAACATCTCATAAAAAACCGTAGGATTAATTTGAATAACTTTACGCGAATCTGTGGACGCAAAATTATATACATCACAAAAAGCCCGCAGAGTCAAATTCGAATAGCTGTACGTGAACCTGTGTTCGTAGAATCATTCACATCACAAAAAACCCGCAGGATTAATTCGAATAGCTTTACGTGAACCTGTGGACGCAAAATTATTCACATCACAAAAAACCCGCAGGATTAATTTGAATAACTTTACGCGAATCTGTGGACGCAAAATTATATACATCACAAAAAGCCCGCAGAGTCAAATTCGAATAGCTTTACGTGAACCTGTGGACGCAAAATTATTCACATCACAAAAAAACCGCAGGATTAAATTCGAATAGCTGTACGTGAACCTGTGGACGCAAAATTATTCACATCACAAAAAAACCGCAGGGTTAAATTTTAATAGCCGTAGGTGAAACCTATGGTAATAAAATAATACGCACTACAAAAGAACCCGAAGGGTTCAACAATCTTCCATCTTCCATCTTCCATCTTCCATCACCCATCTCCCTTCTCCCATCTTCCCACTATCAACTATTTAGAATAACTCAAAATTACACCACATTAAAAATAATTAACATCCATAATTTTCAATTTTATACCTTTGATTTCGTAATTATTTGAAAAATATGTTAGATAATCAGTTTATTGTTGAGAAATTTGGGTTTTTAGGCTCAGAATTTTTAAAAGAAATCAGTAAACATGCTGTCAGCTCTACCGTAAAAGCCAAAACTGAAATCGTAAGGGAAGGTCAGAAAAATAAATTCGTACCTTTTCTTATCAAAGGTTCCGTCAGAGTTTTCACACTGAATGACGGCCGCGAACTTATCTATTATTACGTAAGAGAAAACGACAGCTGTATGATGACGTTTTCCTCTATTTTTTCAGATTACATCAGCCGGATTTATGCTGTAGCAGAAGAAGATTCAGAAGTTTTGCTCATTCCCGTTTCTGTGATGCATGATTGGCTACTCCGTTTTCCTGCCATCAGCAAACTCTTTTTTCAGGAATATGACAAACGCTTTACAGACGTTATGAATATGGTCAACGAAGCCGTGTTTCATAAACTTGACAAGAGAATTCTCAGTTACATCAAACAGCAGATTGCCATCACAGGAAATCATCCCATCAAACTGACCCATCGTGAAATTGCCATCAACCTCGGTACATCCAGAGAAGTGGTGAGCAGGGTAATGAAAAAAATTGAAAATGAAGGCGAGATTTCCCAGAGCAGAGAAGGTATCAGAATTCCTGAATCTGAAAATGTTAGCGTAGTCTAATAAATTTGTTTTAATACTTTTATAAATGCGATTGATAAAAACAATATCATCGGTGACTTTTATCACCAACTTTTAGAAAGAGAAGTCTCTAAGTTTGTCGTACGAATTTCTAACTAAATTTATATGACAAAAACTCTCTTATTTTTGTCGATGTTTTCTTCAGTTCTTGCTTTTTCGCAGGAAGATCTGCTCAAAGATATCGACACCATTTCAACCAACAGGACAACCTCGCCACCCGCTTTTAAAGCTCTTCAAATCGTTACCGGACAATCTACCAAGCTCACTGCAAAAAATGAGTGGTATTTTGTAGTCGCACACCGTTTTGGAGATGTGAGCGATGGTTTCAAAAACTTTTTCGGATTAGACGACGCTTCCACCAAACTTGGAGCGATTTATGGTTTGACCGACGGAATTTCTTTAAGCCTATCCAGAGAAACCAACATGAAAACCTTTGAGTTCGGAGCAAAGTACAGGCTTCTAAAACAAAGCGAAAACATGCCGGTAGATCTTGTCGGTTACAATGTGATGGCGCTCAACACCGATCTGGATAAAGACACCTATCCGCATCTGAAGTTCGGCGACAGACTTTCTTATCTCACGCAGGCTTTGATTTCCAGAAGATTTAATGAAAACTTTTCGCTGCAGTTATCGCCGTCTTACGTTCACAAAAATCTCTACGAACCAACGATTGAAAACGACAATCAATTCCTGACAGGATTGGGCGGACGCTACAAAATTTCCAAAAGAATCTCCATCAACGCAGAATATTTTGTGAATTTTGATAAAAACAGTTTCTACAAAAATCCATTGTCTTTAGGAATGGATATTGAAACCGGAGGTCACGTTTTTCAGCTTTTGTTCAGCAATTCACAACTGAATTCGGATATCGGTTACCTGACAAATGCTACCGGAAAGTGGGAAAAAGGACAGATTTTCTTTGGGTTTAACCTTTACAGAGTATTTTAAAATGAAAAAAATATTGTACACAGCAGCGCTGATTCTTTTCATTACATCCTGTGAAAGCAGAACTTATGAAGAAATTTCAGACAACACGCCGATTACCAGTGTGGTAAAATATGAATCAGATTTAAAGCCTATTATGGAAAGCAATTGTACCAGTTGTCATTCTGCGTCAGGTTTTAAACCTCTGAATAATTACAATCTGGTAAAAGCAAACATCGATATTATTATTAACCGGATTCAAAGACCGAGCGGAGATCCTTTAAAAATGCCTCAGGGTGGATCTTTGTCAACCACTCAGATCAATCTTTTCATCAAATGGAAAGCTGACGGTCTTATTGAAAACTAAAAATTATTTAAAATGAAAAATCTACTTTTAATATTGACTTCTTTACTGCTGAGCAATCTTGCTTTAGCCCAAAAATACATTACAAAGACGGGAAAAGTAACCATTGAAGCATCCGTTCCGATGTTTGAAGATGTTTTTGCGCAGGATGACAGTAATGTCGTGGTTCTCAACGCCGATAACGGAGAAATGGCGTCGGTTTCAGTAGTGAAAAACTTTAAATTTAAAGTGAAACTGATGGAAGAACATTTTAATGAAAGCTATGCTGAAACTGCAAAATATCCAAAGGCAACATTCAAAGGAAAAGTGGTAGGTTTTGATAAAACAAAACTGACTGCAAACCCTCAGAAAGTTACTGTTCAGGGCGTATTAAACTTTCACGGTGTTGACAGAAATGTTTCTTCCTCTGCGACCATTTCAGCAAAAGACGGAAAGATTTATCTGAAAGGAAATTTTGTTGCAAAATCAGCAGATTTCAAAGTAACCATCCCGAAAATGGTGATGAAAAAAGTTGCTGAAAATGTGAACGTGGAATATAAATATACCCTTGTTAAGCAATGAGAAAATTAATGATCTTCGCAGTTTTTTTTCTGAGTTTATCATTGATCACAGCTCAGGAAAAAGCAAAATCAGTATTTGATATTGCCAGAAGTGGAACCGTTGCAGAATTGAAAGATTTAATGAAAACAAATCCGGATATCATCAATCAAACCAATGAAAACGGATTTTCACCCTTAATCTTAGCGTGCTACCGCGGAAACACTGAGGTCGCAGATTTTTTAATAGACAACGTAAAAGATCTCGATTACAAAAGTCAAGATGGTACGGCATTGGCTGGACTTTCAGTACGTTACAACAAAAATTTGGTCGAGCATTTACTGAAGAAAAATGCAAACCCAAATATCGCAGACAGCACAGGAACGACACCTTTATTTTGGGCAGTAAAATCCGGAAACAAAGAATTGGTCGGGCTTCTACTTCAATATAAAGCCGACAGAACAAAGAAAGATTCAATGGGAATGACTCCTTTTGAATATGCTTTAAAAGCAGACAATAAAGAAATTATTAAACTACTGAAAAATTAAAATATATGAAAAAACTTCTACTCATTTCAAGTTTGGCTTTTGCAGGTTTTGCACAGGCTCAGTTTTCGTCAGGGACAGTTAATTTAACTGCAGCGGCTATGACAGTCAAATTAGATACAAATGCAACTACAGCCACGATCACTCTAATTGGCGACAGCAATTCTATGATGGGAATTGGCTTTGGATCTTCTGGTATGGCAAGCGGATCAGATGGTTTCATTTACAACTCATCGACGAATCGCGACTTTACTTTTGGAGGATTTAATACTCCGTCGGCAGACCCGGTGCAAGACTGGACTCAAACTTCAAATACAGTTTCTGGAAGCACAAGAACCGTTGTAGCAACAAGATCACTGACAGGCGGAGCGGGCGATTTTGCCATCCCCAATGCTGCGGGAACAATCAATATTTTCTACGCAAGAACGGGTGGCGGAACAGGAATCGCTTATCATGGCGGAAGCCGTGGCTACGCATCTTTAACGATGGGAGCTACCTTAAGCACAAAAGATTTGTTAGCTGAAAGTAAAAAAGTCACTCTCTACCCAAATCCTGCGAAGGAAACCGTAAATTTTAAAAATGCAGATCAGATCAAATCTATCGAAATTTTCGAATCTACAGGCCGAAAAGTAAAAACAGTTACTTTAGAAGGTGAAACCTTAGATGTTTCTGACCTGAAATCCGGCAGCTACTATTTTGAAATTACGTTAAAAGACGGAAGCCTGACTTACGAGAAATTGATTAAACAATAGAGAAAAGCCACTGAAAAGTGGCTTTTTTGGGTTTATAACTACGAATCAACGTATATTATTGGCGTTAGCAAACAAATCCCATTCGCTGATTGCAGAATGTTTCTATTGTGTATAGGCTTTAAATAAAACGCTCCAAAACATACAACCCATTTCGATCATTTGCTCTGTAAGAGCAAAACCTATGTAGATTATGATAAAATCAGAGTGGCAAGCACCGTAGGAGCGACACCTTTATAAATTGAATTTCTGATTAATAATTTCTGAGAAATTCAGAAACAACATTTTGAAATTCCGGAATATTGAAACCTCTTGTCGAAGGATGATGCAGACCTATAGCTTTACAGTTTCCTCCCAAATAATCTAGATTTCTAACATTCCATCTGCTATTAATTCTGCCTACGTGATTTCCCCAGCCAGCTTTATTAAAAAAATGCTCCCACAAGCGGCTCGAAAAAACAATCACTTTTTTAGGTTTTAAAATATCCAAATATTCTCTAAAAGCCAGTTCAGCTTTATCTTTTTCAGCTTTAGTTGGAATTTGGTCTGAAAATGTAAAAGCACTCTGAACTGCATTAGCAAAAGCAACATTCTCCCAAAAGTCTTTGTGTTTGTCATGACAAAAATCTTAAGGATAGTTTTGTGAAAACTGCTCGCAATATCATCAAATTCAGCAATCTGTGCCTTTGTAAAATCCAGCAAATTGCTAGGAAGTCCATTATTAAAGTAATGGGAATCTCCGATGATTAGAAGTTTACCGTAAGATGATTGGGTATAGTCAATTCCAATCCAGGGGGAGAAGGCGAGGTGGGACATGATTCAGAATTTGTTAAAAAGCAAAACTTAACGAGTTTTTAAACCCGTTAGGTTTAGAATACAAACTATTATTGAGCTTTATTTCAATTAAGAAAAAACTTTTATTTTTTTTTGAAAATTGCTTTAAGTAAAATTGGAGCTGCAACAATTACTAAACCTCCAGCAGTTCCTATAATTTTTTGCGCTCTATTCCAAAACTCCCGATTGCACGCGTCGCATTTTTGCGAATTATTTGCGATTTTTTTTCCGCACTTTTTACAACTATTATTCATTATCAATTATTTTTTTGTTAAATTCTAATCTTTTAGTATTTAGATATTCTAACTTTTCTGCGATTTTTTCAACATTTTTTGGAAACATATCAACCCAATAATTTTGTTTAAAATTATGATTTTTGATAATGTCATTTCCAATGTTGCTGTTTAGTTTTAAACATATCTCCTCATCAAGATATTTTTCTAAACTATACAAACAATTTTTAAGGGGAAGTAGTGCAGATTTCTGCTCTGAAATACTTAGAAATAACATTGATTCAATGCAAGAAGCTTTAATATAAACAGACAAGTTTTTTGACAGGTCTACCATTCGTAGATCTATATCTTTTTGGCTTTCTCCCATAAATCCTACTTGAGCACTTTTTATGTATTGAATATTTTTTATTACTGATAATAATATTTGCATTTTTCCATCTGATGCTGTTTTCAATGCATTGGAAATACATAATTGCTTAAAATTGAGATCATCAATCTGTGTAGAATATAACATTTGTTGGATTGCACTTTCGCATAACGCTATTCTATCGTCTTGTTGACCTTCTAAAACTCGATCTACTTGTTGCTTTATATCCTCAAGATTTTTAATTATTTCGCCCAATTGATTTTGCATTGATATATTATTGAGAGAAACCGCAATTGAGGGAGAAAAGTACTCCTTTTTCAAAGTGATTTGTTCAGCAAATTTATTACCATCTCTTAATATCGCGGAGTAATTTCCATTACTGGTGATCTTTAAAGTGAGCTTTCCTTCATTTATTAATTTTTGAGTATTTTCAGAAATATCAGCAACCAATTTCGGGTTGTTGACTTTTAATTTGTCTAAAAAATCTATAAATGCAGGTATTTTGTATGCTTCCTCAATGATGTTTTGTGTAACTGAATTAGTATTTTTGTTTATGATTTCATCAAGAAAAGATTTCTCATCAAATAAGGAGATGTTGCCATACATCGTTTGCTCCAGTTTATCCAATTTGGGACTATCGTCAACGTAATAATACTTATTTTTAAAGTCTGTCATAAAGATTGTTGTTTAAATTACTTTACAAATCTACTCCTCAACCCAGACAAACCACGTCCAGGTAAAAAAGTATTTCCAGTTTTTTCGCTAAACTAAGAATTAGTTTTGAAAGTTCTTTACGTGATGCCGTATTCTAAGTGGTTTATTTTAATTTTTAACAAAACATAAGATGAAGTAGTGCTTAAAGAGATTTTTAGCTTTTAGAAATTTTAATCCATCAAAGCCATATTCAACAAAATCACAGATCACAGCAATTGGCGAATCGTCAGTTTTTTAATATCAAAATGTGTGAATGAAAGTTCATTCTGCTACATTTTAAATTGAAATTTTTACAGACCATTGATTTAAAATACCTCAAATGTATTTGCAGAAAACTTGATACGCTCTTCATGCACACTTCAAATGAAACAGTTATTTTTGCAGAAATTTTTTGTTCCTATGAGAATATATTTTACAATTTTATCTCTGTTGATATTTACTATTTCATTTTCGCAGAATAAAATTGATACGGCGCAGGTTGTTATTCCTAACAGAATTAACAGCGAAGAAGGGAAATCAAAACCTTACGTGATTATGATTTCCGCAGACGGTTTCAGATATGATTATGCTAAAAAATACAATGCTCAGAATCTTTTGAAATTTTCAAATGAGGGCGTTCAGGCAAAAGCGATGATCCCGAGTTATCCAAGTATTACGTTCCCAAATCACTGGAGTCTTATTACCGGAATGTATCCTTCACATCATGGCTTGGTAGATAATTTTTTCTATGATTATAAGCTGAAGAAAAACTACGCTATGAACAAAAAAGACATCGTGGAAGACGGAAGCTGGTACGGTGGAACACCTTTGTGGGCACTGGCGGAAAAACAGGGAATTATCAGCGCCTCTATACAGTGGGTAGGTTCTGCAAGTAATGCCGGCGGAAAAAGACCGACATATTATTATCCTTATCACGAAAAATTTACACCTTCTGAGAAAGTAAGCAAAGTCATCAATTGGCTGAAACTGCCTGAAGATAAAAGGCCGCATTTTATCTCAATGTATTTCCCTGAAGTGGATGGGGCAGGGCATCATTTTGGTCCTGAAGCGGGAGAGACGGAAGTTGCAGTTAAGTTGGTAGACGCAGCGATTGGTGATTTAGTTCAGAAAGTGAAAGATTTAGGTTTAAAAAATGTCAATTTTATCTTTGTTTCAGACCATGGAATGATTCAGGTGGATGGTGGAAACCCTTTGGAAATTCCGTCTATGCTTTTGGATAAGAATAGATTTGACTTTTATAATTCTCAAACACTGTTAAGGGTTTATGTGAAAAATTCTGATGAGGTAAAAAAAGTTTATAAAGAATTAAAGTCCAGTAAAACCGATGACTACGAAGTGTATTTAGATAAAAAACTTCCAAAATATATGCATTTTGCGACAAGAGATGATCGGTATGACAGAATCGGTCAGATTCTTCTCATACCGAAAGCTCCGAAAGTTTTTTTAGAGAAAAACCAGAAAACTTCGCTCGGAAAACACGGCTACGACCCAAAACAGGTTCCTGAAATGAAAGCAACATTCTTTGCGTGGGGTTCTGCATTTAAAAACGCTCTAAAAATAGATGAATTCGAAAATGTAAATGTCTACCCTTTGGTTGCTGAAATTTTAGGTTTAAAAATCGAAGAAAAAATCGATGGAGAATTAAAAGTATTAAAGCCGATTTTAAAGAAATGAGATAAAAGTCCCAACGGGACGACATAACAAAGGATAGGATGCAATCCTATCAATTACAATGTTATTTAAATTGTAATATTAAAATAAAAAAATCGGCGAGAGCATCACTCGCCGATTGTATTTTAAAATTCCAAAAGCTTTATTAAAATTTTAAGTTTAAATTAAATTTAAAATTTCCTTAAGAATTAAATTTTTCTGCAAACTCTTTTGCAAATTCTTCCAATGTCACATTTCCATTTACGGGAGAGCCATGTTCAATAAAATCTTTTTGCACAACACCATTTCTGATTCCTCTTCCCATTTCTGTATATAATTCTGCCATTTCTTGTGGAACTCCAGCCTGAAGCATACCATTTAAAGAATCTTCATCTTTAAATGTAACCCATGGAAGCTCAGGTTTTCCAATAGCATTTCCAAAGATTTTTGCCAAATCAGACGCTTTACGCACATCACTTACAATGTATCTTACATTTTTACCTTCTGAATTTTTAAGCAGTTCTTCGGCTGCCGCTTTAGCAATATCGATAGGATGAACTAATGGAACTGTAGCATCTTCAGAGAAATTTGCTCCAATAATTCCAGCATTTTTAATTAAAGGAATATCATTAAAAAAGTTTAAATAAAAATACCCAGCTCGCAAAAAGGTAACAGAAGTATTTTCCAGCTTACTGTAGAATTGCTCAATGAAATGCAAGCCTTTAATGGGTCCGTTTTCAACAGGAGACTCTACCCCGATACTGCTTAACATTACAACACTCTTTATTCCAGTTTTTTTAATGGCTTCTGCATAATTTTTTCCTGCATTAATTGTGTTTTCAACAATATTAATTCCGCCCATATTTGGGGGTGTCATCAAAAATGCTGCATCTGCTTTGTCAAAAGTTTCAATTAAAAAATCTAAATCTGTAATAGATCCAATGGCTGCTTTTGCTCCTAAAGTTTCTATTTCGTTTTTCCTGTTTTCATTACTACTGATTATAGTAACGGTGTTTCCTTCTGCAATTAAATGCTGAGCAAGTGGCTTTGCTACATTTCCTAATGAACCTGTGATTACAATTTTCATAAAATATTTTTTTATTTCCTGAGACAAAGGTATATTTGTACATACTTTTATACAAGTACTTACCCTAAAGTATGTATCATGACAGCGATTAAAGAAAGCTCTACCATTCAGCAGAATAAAAATTATGCATTAGATCTCTGTCCGGTCACTTATGTGATGGAAAAAATCGGGGGCTACTGGAAACCTATTATTTTATATCATCTTTCAACGAGTGAGAAGAGATATAGTGAACTGAAACGGGCAATTCCTGCAATAACAGAAAAGATGCTTATTCAACATTTAAAACAGCTGGAAAGCGATGGTTTAGTTATAAGAACTGCAAAACCTGTTGTTCCTCCACATGTAACTTATCATTTGAGCGAATCTGGAAAAGGTTTAGTTCCTGTCATTCACTCAATGGCAGAATGGGCATTTAAAGAAATGGAAGGATAATATGAAAAGAAATAAAAAATCACAACGGAACAACATTAAAAGTCTAAGATGCAAATCTATCTGGTAAATTAAATTTGTTGGAAACAATTCCGGCGAACTCTGAGAGCTCGCCGGAATTATTTTATATATTGAAACAATCTTAATTTTTCTGTCCCGCAGCCTGCATCGGATTTACCTTTCCGTTGCTTGCGCCTCTTGTTGGTCCCTGCTGATTTTGCTTGAACAACTGGAATTTTGAAGTTTCCGCTGTAGTGTTGTCGGCGCTCCAGAAATTATTATCTGTATCAATATCTGCTGTTTCTCTCAAAGGATCCAGCTGAATAGATTTTAATTTTTTACTGAAATAATAGGTTTTTGAAACTTTCTGTTCGTTTTGTCTCCAGATCTGAGCCGAAGCTTTATCTTTTAATTTCGAACCGTCTACAAATGTAAATTCCAAAATCAGTGGCATTACCAAACCTCCTTTATTGGCAAAGTCAATCTGGTAGGCAGTGATGTTTTTCAGTCTTTCCTTATCAGATTTTTCGAGTGGTGAAGTGGCGTCAGATTTAAATGAATATTCCTTGTCGGTATTCACTTTTTCCTGTCCGCGGTCGTATCTGTAATAAAAATCCTGAAGATCTTTGTCTTTTTCCACTTCAAAATTAATGGTTTTATCTTCACGGTTCCGGATTTTGGAGATATCATCATATTTATTCTGAATGGGCGCATCCACTTTATAGTTGGTTTCCGATGATTCCTTCGGCGGAGTGTCGAAATCGGGAGTTGCAACTGTTACTTTTTCAATAGAAATGTCTACAGGATCAGTTCCGTAAAACCATCCTCTCCAGAACCAGTCGAGGTCTTCTCCGGATGCATCCTCCATTGTTCTGAAGAAATCTGCAGGCTCAGGGTGTTTGAAAGCCCATCTTTTGGCATAGGTTTTAAAAGCTTTATCAAAAAGTTCTCTGCCCATAATGGTTTCACGAAGAATATTCAGTCCTGTAGCCGGTTTTGCATAAGCATTCGGACCAAACTGAATGATGTTTTCAGAATTACTCATAATCGGTTCCAGCTGATCTTTCGGAAGTTTCATGTAATCCACAATCGTCCATGCCGGTCCTCTTCTTGACGGGAATTTGTTGTCCCATTTTTCTTCTGTAAGGTATTCTGTGAATGTATTTAAACCCTCATCCATCCAGCTCCACTGTCTTTCGTCTGAATTGATGATCATCGGGAAAAAATTGTGTCCTACTTCATGAATGATTACGCCAATCATTCCATTTTTTATGGCTTCAGAATACGTTCCGTCTTTTTCAGTACGTCCGTAATTGAAACAGATCATCGGATATTCCATCCCATTGGAAGCTTCGATAGATTGTGCTACCGGATAAGGATAGGGAATCGTGAATTCTGAATAGGTTTTAATGGTGTGCGCAACGGCTTTGGTGGAAAATTTTCTATATAGACCGTAAGCTTCTTTAGGATAAAAGCTCATGGCCATTACCTTGTTGTTGTTTTCAGGAATCGTAACTCTCATTCCGTCCCAGACAAATTTTCTTGAGGAAGTCCACGCAAAATCTCTTACATCTTTTGCTTCAAAAACCCATGTTTTTCTTTGCTTTGAATGATTTTTTTCTGCTTTTTTAGCTTCATCCAAAGTGGCAATTTCAACAGGTTCGGAAGCGCTTTCAGCTTTTTGATATCTTGAATACTGTGCGGCAGTAAGTACTTCGCTATAGTTTTTGCATTCTCCGGTTCCACCCACCAAATGGTCAGCCGGAACATTCATTTTTACTTTAAAATCTCCAAAAACCAGAGCAAATTCTCCCCGTCCGGTAAACTGATGGTTTTGCCATCCCTGAAAATCGCTGTACACGCACATTCTAGGGTACCATTGTGTGATGGTATAAAGGTCGTTTCCATCTTCAGCGAAGTTTTCGTAACCGCCACGTCCGCCCATCTGCATACGGTTGGGGATGTTGTAATTCCAGTCAATTTTAAAGACAAATTTTTCACCTTTCTTTAAAATTTTTGGAAGATCAATCCGCATCATTGTTTTGTTGACCGTGTATTTCAAAGGATTTCCTGATGCGTCTGTTACTTTCTCTAAATTTACTCCGTAACCGTTATCCTTTGCAGGAAGTTCTGTAGCTTTCAGTTGCTGGTCGGTAGTTGCTTTAGGTAAAGTTGAAGACGACTGATAGTCTGCCTTTTTAACGGTCGACTGCTGGTTTTCATCGAGCTGAAGCCAGATGTAATCAAGATCGTCAGGTGAATTATTATAATATGTTACCGTTTCTGAACCTTTCAGATTTTTTTTATCTTCATCCAGATAAGCAGTAATGTCGTAATCTGCCCTGTTTTGCCAATATTCATGTCCCGGTGCGCCTGATGCAGCTCTGTAAATATTGGGAGTAGGTAAAATTCCTCCCAGTTGCTCAAATTTATTTCCATGGTTGCTTCCCGGATTATTGAGGATATTCTGCGCTTGAGCAGCTGAAAAAACCAATAGGACAAATGCGGTTATTTTGAATTTCATTATCAACAGTTTAAGAATTGTAAATATAATGATAAGTAATTGTAAATTAAATAAAATCGATCAGAAAGGAAGTCTTTCCAGAGTCATTTTAAGGGAAAGTGCAAAAACACCTGATGAAACAAAGAGAATCCAGTCTTTTTTGTTGACTTTAAATAGGTTTAAAAGTATAAAAAGAAGAACTAAAATTCCTGCGACAATCACGATCTGACCCAACTCCAGTCCAACATTAAAGCCGAAAAGAGGTACAGCAATGCTCTGGCTTTTGGCAATCATCACACGGGCTGTGTTGGCAAACCCCAAACCGTGAATCAGACCAAAAAATAAGGCTAAATAATAGTTGGTTTTATTTCCTGACTGTTTTTTATTTTTCATTAAAATATTTCCCAAAGCCGTCAAAACAATGGTTAAAGGGATCAGAAATTCCACCCAGTCTGATGGCAATCTCACAATGTCTAAAATACTGAGTGCCAAAGTAACCGAATGTCCGATGGTGAATGCGGTTATCAGAACCAGTATTTTTTTCCAGTCGGAATACGAATAGATTGCGATTAAAGCTAAGACAAATAATTGATGGTCAAGTGCATCCAATGAAATAATGTGTTCCCAGCCGAGATTGAGATAGAATAAAAAATCCTGCATTTCAGTTTCGTTTTTAAAAAAGCGATTATACGGAAATTATTTTAACTTTGTCTAAATTTCAGCGTCATGATTGTCAATATAGAATTAGAAAATAAGGAAGATTTTGCATTTATAAAACAGCTTTTAGAGAAAATAAAAGGCGTGAAATCTGTGTCTGTTGAAAATGAATACGAAACAATAGAAGGATTGCCGATTCATGTTTTTGAAGCTATAGAAAAGTATGGTGAAACTTTAAATGAAGAAGATATGATTTCTAAAAAAGAATTTGATCAATTTCTTGATGAAGAAGTATGGAAGTTAGATTCTCAAAAATAGCCATGCAGACACTTTCCGAGAATATTATATTTCTCAAACGGGTTTGGACAAATCGAGAAGTATCTGATTTTTTAAAAGACGTTAGGGGAGTTATCAATAATCTTGAAAATGGTAATTACAATCGTTTTCAGAATTCTGTTTATAAAACAAAAAGTGCTTTGATTGGTAAGAAGCACGTTAGAATGTTTTTTCGCAAAGAAAACGATAATCTAATCACGATCCTTCTCTTTTTTGATATGCGACAAGACCCACAAAAAATTTTAGAACTTCTTCAATGAAAAAAAAACTCTTCAAATCGCTGCTGTCTGTTGCATTTTACTTGCTTCTTGGCTCTTTTGCCTTGGTTCTTACCTCTTTTAGGCACCCTTATCACGTAGGTTCTGTAGAAATCAATCACAATAAAACATCAAAGACCTTTGAGATTACCGGAAGGTTTTTTATGGATGATCTGGAGAATGCTTTAGGAAAAAAATATGGGAAGCCTTTTCATTTTAATGATCCCAAATTTAAAGTTCAATTGGATGAAGCTTTAAAAAATTACAGTGCAGAATATTTAAAACTGAAATCCGACGGAAAATTTTTAAAGATAAATTACGTTGGCTATGAAGAAGATCATGAGTCGGTAAATGTCTATCTGGAAACTGAACCTGTTGAAAAACCAAAAAAAGTGGAAGCCGCTGTCAGTTTTCTGTACAACTATTTTGATGACCAAATTAATATCGTTCATTTAATTATCAACGGAAACCGGAAGAGTGAAAAATTAAATTATCCTAACCGATATCTGTTCGGGAATTTCTGATAGTGAATACATAAACAAAAGCGTCGCAGTTCAATTGAAATGCGACGCTTTTTATGTTTAAGGATAAACCTCCTTGAATTTCTCTATCAGATGGTCAAGATTGTGACGCTGTACGTACACGGTTTTTACCTCCTCGTATCTTGGAGATTTGTAGAAAACTTCATGAAAATCCATGCTGCCGTTCCCTACTTTTACAATTTTCTCTACATCAATGTTCAGTTTTTTCAATTCTTCTTTTAAGACTAGAAATTCGTCTTGAATATTATTCATCTTTATATTTTGTATTAAGTTAAAAATTTGTCAGTAATTTTAGTTTTAGCCCCTTGTAAATTCAACGATTTGCTAAATTTTTAATAAATATAGCAATTTGTTTTCAATTAACCATAGGGTTGGGTCTAAAATTTAAATTTTAACTCAATTACAAAAACTATACCTAAGTGAATAGTTATTAATCAAAAGTGAATTTAATATTAACTGAATGTTAACAAGTGTTGAATTGATGAGACTTTGCACAAATGATTCTGAATGAATCATTTAAGTAAGGCGAGCTGGGCATTGTCAAAATCAAGCAGAAAAAAAATTTTAAAAGATTTAAACTTTATGAGTTTTGTGGTATTAAAAATCCTTTAAACTATGGTAAAACGGAGATCTTTCCTAAGATCTTGACGTTATTTAAGCTAATTAATACGCGGAAGGATGCAAAAAATAAAAAAATATGAAAAAATGATGCAGATATTTTTCAAGTATTACAGTTTTTCATCAATTTCTAATTCATGTCTGAGTTGTGCTTTGTACAAAGTAGAGTAGTAGCCATTTTTATCAAGTAGCTCAAGATGTTTACCTTCTTCAACAATTTTTCCGTGCTCCATCACAATGATTTTATCGGCTTTTTCAATCGTGGAAAGTCGATGGGCAATAATGATCGATGTTCGGTTTTTGGTAATTTTTTCGGTCGCTCTCTGAATCAGTTTTTCACTTTCATGATCGATTGATGAGGTTGCTTCATCCAAAATTAAAATTTTTGGATCTGATAAATAAGCTCTCAGAAACGAAAGCAACTGTCTTTGTCCAAGTGAAATAGAGGAGCCTCTTTCGCTCACCACATATTCATATCCTCCAGGAAGACTTTCGATAAAGTCGTCAACCTCAATTTCCTTTGCGCCGGCTTTTATTTTCTCTAAAGTCACGTTTTCGTCACCAAACGAAAGATTCTCAAAAATACTTCCGTGGAACAGGAAAACATCCTGCAAAACAACACCTATGTGACTTCTAAGATTGTACAGTTCGTAATCTTTCAGTTCCACATCATCAATGAAAATTTCACCTGAATTAATATCATACAATCTTGTAATTAAACTGATAATCGTAGATTTCCCTGCACCTGTTGCTCCTACAATCGCTACGGTTTCTCCTGGATTTACCTTAAAATCAATCCCCTTTAAAACTTCCTGCTTGTCGTCATAGGCAAAACGGACATCTTTAAATTCAATTTTTCCTTCAAAATGATCTTTGGAAACTTTACCGTCGTTGGGCATCGCATAATCTTCGTCCATAATTCCCAAAACTCTCTCGGCACCTACAATTCCTCTTTGGATATTATTAAATCGATCCGCAATCTGTCTCAACGGACGGATCAACATTGAAATAAACTGTATAAATGCTATTACTACACCGGCACTAATTGTAATGTAACCTCCATAAAAAAGCACAAATCCGATGAATAGTGAAGAAATCAATTCAACTACAGGAAAAAACAGGGAGAAAATGAATACCGTTCTCAGTAATGCACTTTTCAAGGTAATATTGATGTCGTCAAACTTTTTAAATTCAGCCTGCTGTCTGTTGAAAACCTGAATGATTGGCATTCCTGCAAGTCTTTCCTGAACAAATGAGTTTTGATTTGAAGTCCATGATCTTTCATCCCCAAAAGCTTTTTTAAGTTTTTTCTGGAAAAATCGCGTGATAACGACCATCAAAGGTAAAATCGCCAGAGAAATGTAGCTCAAATGCACATCCACCTGAAACATCATAAACAGGACGAAAATAATTCTTAAAACATCCCCGAAAACCATTAAAAAACCATCTGTGTAGACCGTAGCAATCGTTTCAACATCGCCCACAGCACGCGTTACGAGCTGACCGATCGGTGTCTTATCAAAAAAAGCGGTTCTGAAATAAATCAGTTTGTTATAAAGCCTTTCACGAATGTCTCTGATGACATTCTGCGAAATATAATTGGAAAAATAAACCAAAAAGAAATTTAAAATCGTTTCCGCAAAAACCAATCCGACCAGGCCATAAATATGCTTCATCATCAGCGCTTTGTCTTTCAGTTTCGTGATATCATTATCTACAATCTGCATTGTGAGATAAGGCCTGTAAGTAGAAACGATAGACAGTATGATAGAAATAATCAGGGTAAAAATAAACCAGGTGCGAAACTTCATACCGATGAAGAAAAGCCTTTTTACAATTGCCCAGGTATCTTGTTTTTTCATTTATAGAATTGACGTAAAGAATTGTTTTGAAAAATTCTCTGCAAATTTACGGCTTTAAAATTTTACAGTCTTTATTCAATCATTATTATTCAATAGAATATTTCTAATTGTACTGTAAATTAAAAAACAGTTCAAATCTTTAACTCCACAAAAAAGCGGCAAATTTTAAAAAAAACCTCACCATAATATTTAGAAATCCAGTAAATTTCTAAACCACTAAACCACTAAACCACTAAACCACTCCATCACTCAAACTCATACCCCACATCCACCAGATACAGTCCGTGCGCAGGTGCAGAAGTTCCGGCAGAATTTCGGTTTTTGTTTTCGATGACTTTCCGTACATCTTCAGGCTGTATTTTTCCGGCACCCACTTCAATCATCGTTCCTACAATGGCTCTCACCATATTTCTGAGAAAACGGTTGGCGGAAACAGTAAATTTCAGTTCCGTTCCGTTCTGTTCCCATTCCGCTTTGTAGATTTTGCAGAGATTGGTTTTGTTGTCGGTGTGGAGTTTGGCAAAACTGGTAAAATCTTCGTATTCAAAAAGGATTTTGCAGGCTTCATTCATTTTATCGACATCAATATTTCTTCTCCAAAGTTGCCACGCAGAATTTTGTGTGAAAGGATTTTTTTCCAAAGAAATATAATATTCATAAGTTCTGAAAGTCGCATCAAAACGGGCATGGAAATCATCTTTAACTTTAAAAATTCTTTTAATTGAAATATCTGCTGGAAGAAAACTGTTGAGTTTGTGAGAAAGCTGGTCACTTAAAATCTGCCCGGTTTCAAAATGGGCAAACATTTTTTTTGCGTGAACTCCGGTATCGGTGCGGCCGGCTCCCGTAGTTTTAATTTCTTCCCTCAAAATCGTGGAGAGTGCTTTTTCCAGTTCTTCCTGCACAGAAATATCTTTTGGCTGAATCTGGTAACCAAAATAATTTTTTCCGTTGTATGAAAATTCAATAAAATATCTCAAAGCAATTTTTAAATTTAATTTTGAAATAAATTCAAATTAAGAATCATTTATTCTAAATAATCTGCATTTACCTTCCTCCTAAAACATCCTGCAAAAATACTTTAATTTGATGATAAAAATTTATAGATTATTTTGAAAACTGATTAAAAACATCCTTTTATAGGTTTTAAAATTCTTATTTTTGCCAACGTATGAAAAGATGGTATCTCTATCCTTTTTCTCTGGGTTATAAGGCTGTAACGGGTTTGCGTAATACACTCTATGATCTGGGGATTTTTAAATCTACGAAATTCCGCACACCGGTGATCAACGTCGGTAATCTTTCTGTGGGCGGAAGCGGAAAATCGCCGATGGTCATGTATCTGGCGAAAAGACTTTCCAAGCAATACCGAACCGGCGTTTTGTCCAGAGGTTACGGAAGACTGACCAAAGGTTATGGCATTACAAACTACGAAAGCAACTACAAAACGGTTGGCGATGAGGCGATGCAGCTTTTTGAAAGATTTAAAAACAGATTCGTCATTGCAGTTTCTGAAGAACGTGTTCCCGGAGCAAAAAAAGTGATTGAAGATATGGATCTGGATGTTTTAATTCTCGATGATGCGTTTCAGCACAGAGCGATAAAAGCGGGATTAAATATTCTGATGACCGATTTTAATGATCCTTATTTTAAAGATTATCTGCTTCCTGCCGGAGATTTGAGAGAATCACGCGCCGGAGTGAAACGTGCAGACATCATTATGGTAAGCAAATGTCCGGATGAACTGACGGATGAAACCAAGCAGTATTACATTTCCAGAATACGGCCTGAGCGTGGACAAAAAGTGTTTTTCTCCTCCATCGGTTATGATGAAAACGTGTACGGAAGAGAAAAAATGCTACCTGATAACAATCTGAATTATTACGATATTCTTCTGATTACAGGAATTGCCAATCCGAAACCATTGCTGAATCATTTGGCTAAATTTTCACAGCGTGTAAAGCATTTGAAATTCAGAGACCATCATAATTTTACGGATGCTGACATCAAAAACATTGTCGCAGAATATAAAAAACTGGGCGAGTACAAATTAATTTTAACAACAGAAAAAGATTTCGTCCGCCTTAAAACTTTCGATTATCTGAGAGATTTGGTTTATTACTGGCCAATCAATGTGGTTATCGATAAAAAGGAAGAATTCAATCAGGAGATTATGAATTTCGTGAATAAAAAATAAACCGTAATCCGCAGCAGCTGTTGCGGATTTTGTTTTGTTCAAAATAGAGTTTCTCAATCTTTCAAATTATGTTAAATCACACTGTATCATTATATAAATTACTTTTCAATGTTTAGATTTGTAAAAAAAATAAATATGAAGCAGTTACTGACTTTTATGATGTTGAGTATTTTCACGTTGGGTTGCTCACAAAAAGCGCCGGACGTTTCTAAAACAAAATTTTCCAGGGAAGCTTTACAACAGAAACTGGAGGATGAAAATGGTAAAACAATTACCGTTCAGGAAATTTTAAATCAGCATAAAGGCAAAATTTTGGTGATTGATTTCTGGGCTGGCTGGTGCAGAGACTGTCTGAAAGCAATGCCAAAGGCAAAAGAGCTTGAAGAAAGCAATCCCGATATTGATTTTGTTTTCTTCTCACTCGAAAGATCAAAAGAAGGATTTGATAAAAGTCTTGAAAAACATGCGATGAAAGATAAAGAAAACTACTGGTTTTCTACAGGCTGGAAAAATGATTTCAATAATTACATCGAACTAAACTGGATTCCGAGATATATAGTGATTGATCAGAAGTCAGCCATTGCAAAATATTATGCGATTTCTCCCGAAGATCCGGAAATTCAGAAAACGATTGATAGGCTTTCAAAATAAAATCCGTTTACTATCTTAAACAAAATATCTCGGTTATAACAATCGGGATATTTTTTTTGGGCGCCAATTTCCGCCCTCCGTTCCCGCTTTTTTGTGCCTTGCTTAGCCCTTCGCTTACAAAAAGAGCTCCACTCAGGTCGGGGCGCGTGCAATTCGCTGTCAGAAAATGAAATCAGAATTCAAAAAATTGTCAGTAATTTTGTACTGATGAGCTTTTCCAACCGCAAAATTATTCATGTCGATATGGATGCATTCTATGCTTCCGTGGAGCAACATGATAATCCTGCACTCAGAGGTCAGCCGGTTGCTGTGGGAGGCGGTCATCGTGGTGTTGTTTCCGCGGCGAGTTATGAGGCCAGAAAATATGGCGTGCGTTCAGCAATGCCCAGTAAAACTGCGAAAGAAAAATGTCCACATTTGATATTTGTTCCCCCAAGATTTGCACGTTACAAGGAAATTTCAAAAAAAATCCGTGAGATATTTTATGAATATACCGATTTGGTAGAGCCACTTTCTCTGGATGAAGCCTACCTCGACGTTACTGAAAACAAAAAAGAAATAGAATCTGCCAATCAGATTGCAAAGGAAATCCGTCAGAAAATTTTTGAGCAGACAGGTCTTACGGCTTCTGCAGGAATTTCTATCAATAAATTTTTAGCCAAAGTCGCTTCAGATATCAATAAACCCAACGGACAAAAGACCATTCATCCCGATAAAGTTGAAAAATTTCTGGAAGATCTGCCTGTTGAAAAATTCTACGGCGTCGGAAAAGTGACCGCCAACAAAATGTACAGTCTGGCGATCTATAAAGGAATAGATTTAAAGAAAAGAACGGTAGAAGATTTAACGAGACTTTTCGGTAAGTCTGGAAAATACTATTACGATGTCGTGCGGGGAATTCACAATTCTGAAGTGAAGCCTCACCGGATTCAGAAAAGTGTGGCGGTAGAGCGTACATTTTTTGAAGACCTTTTTGATCAGCAGCAAATCGACGAAAAACTGCAGAGTCTGAGTGAAGAATTACACAGCAGACTTCAGAAAAACAACATCATGGGAAGATCGCTTACTTTAAAAATCAAGTATAAAGATTTCTCATTATTTACAAGAAGTTTCACAAAAGAAGAATATTATTCATCAGTTGAAGAATATTTCAACACCGGAAAAAAGCTTTGGGAACTGCGTCCTTATGATAAAGCGGTACGATTATTGGGATTGTCTGTGTCACAACTCAACACCGAAGAAAAAAAGCAGGTTTCTGTACAGCTTAAAATCCCATTTGAGGAATTTCAAGATGGAATAAATTAGTTCTTTTTCGAAGTGTTGGAAAATCTTATTGACTCAGGAGATCGAAGCGTTAAGAAACCAATAAAAAATTCCGTTAAAAATTTCCACTGTTTGAGTGGCGGCAAATATTTTCTCTAAAAGATAAAACTTGTCTTTCCGCCCGAGTTTTGGAAATTTTAGGAAGTTTTTAATGATTTTAGCTGAGAGATCCAGTCTTGAAATAAAATTCGCCGGCTTTATGGAGGCAATTTTTGGTTCTTTTGCTTCAAGGCCAAAGAACAAAGATTTTTAAAACCATAATTAACAAACTATTTATTGATCAAAATCAACTTTAGATGACAAACCCAACAATGATACAATACTTCCATTGGTATTCCGAAGGCAACGGAAAACTGTGGAACGAAGCCAATAAAAACGCAGAATATCTTTCAGAATTAGGAATCAGTGCCGTGTGGTTTCCTCCGGCTTACAAAAGCACAAACGGTGGAAATTCCGTTGGTTACGATGCCTACGATCTTTTCGATCTGGGAGAATTTGACCAGAAAAATTCCATTCCCACAAAATACGGAACCAAAGAAGACTACATTAAAGCCATTAAAGCTTTAAAAGAAAAAAATATTCAGGTGATTGTTGACATCGTTTTAGGCCATAAAGCCGGCGGTGATGAACTGGAAAAATTTAAAGTAGTAAAAGTCGATGAAAATAACCGTGATAAAGTAATTTCCCGCGAAATTGAAATAGAATCTTACACCAAATTCACCTTTCCAGGCCGCGGAAAAATATACTCCGATTTCGAATGGAATTTCACCTGCTTCAGTGGTGTAGACTATGCGGAAGGAAAAGAATCTCACATCTACAAAATCAAATCTGAATACGGCGACGACTGGGAAGAAATGATCGACGATGAAAAGGGGAACTACGATTACCTGATGTACAATGACGTGGAGCATAGAAATCCTCATGTACGTGAAGAGCTTAATAAATGGGCAAACTGGTACTTCGAACAGACTGATTTTGATGGCGTAAGGCTGGATGCTTTAAAGCATATTTCCTTTGATTTTTATAAAGAGTGGCTGACGATGTTACGTTCCAATTCAGGAAAAAACATTTTTGCCGTTGGAGAATACTGGGCTCCGGGACAACTCAATCTTTTACAGAAATATATTGATGCTACGGAAGGCTGCATGAGTCTTTTTGACAGTTCGCTTCACAACAATTTTCACACAGCTTCGCAGGAGGGAGATTCCTACGATTTAAGACAGATTTTTGAGCAGACGCTTACACAGGCCGATCCTTTACATTCTGTGAGTCTGGTTGATAATCACGATACGCAGCCGCTTCAGGATTTGGAGGCACCGGTGGAAGAGTGGTTTAAACCTTTGGCCTATGCACTCATTTTATTGCGTGTTGATGGTTATCCTTGCGTTTTTTATCCCGATTTATTTGGAGCAAGCTATAAAGACAATGGCAATGACGGCAACGAGTATGAAATTTTCCTCAATAAAGTCGACGGTATTGAAGAGCTTTTAAAAGCGAGAAAAAATCACGCTCACGGTGAGCAGAGAGATTATTTTGAAGATGCCAACTGCCTCGGCTGGGTGCGTGAAGGAAATGATGAGCACGACGGTTGCGCTGTAGTTTTAAGCAACAAAGATGCTTACGAGAAACCTATGGAAATGGGCGAAAGATACATCGGAAAAACATTTTATGATGTTTTGGGAAGATCTGAAGATAAAATTGTGATTGACGAAAACGGTTGGGGAAATTTCCCTGTTCCGGCTGGCAATGTGAGTGTCTGGCTTGTAGAAAAATAGTATTTTACAATAAGCAGCGACGAAGTCGCGAAATGTTGGTAGAAATTTACATAGCTAAAAGGTAAGGTGCGAAGCAACGAAATTTTGGTAAAAACGATCTAATTTTTAACTTTTTTAATATCTAAAATTTCAGGTCTGTCTTTCGGATCTGAAATTTTTCCGTTTCGGGCAAATTCTGCCCAGACGGCTCGCAGCTTTTTTCCTTGCTCAAAAATATAATCCCATGGAACATCTTTTAAAAGTCCGGCTTCTTTCCATGCCTCTTCATTAGCGAAGATTAAGGGAAGATCAAAACAGTGCGACGCTCCGATAAAGTGGTTTTTTAAAGTCGATTTAATTTTATATAAATGAATATTTCCTCCACCGGAAGCATAATTTTTAGCGAAAATTTCAGCTGGTTTTCCGTAGATTGATTTTGTAGTTGTTTTGACGATTCTGTCCAGAATTTTTTCCGGAAGATAAGTGTAGAGGCCTTCTTGAGCGGTTTTTACATAAAAGGAAGTTTCATCTTCATTAAAACCAATCAGAACATCAATTTTTGGAGCATTTTGTTTCCATATATCAAGACTAAATTTTTCTTCTGGAAGTGGAGCATGACCGTATTTAAGACAGAAAGGCATGGCTGCTTTCAAACCATATTTAAAACTGGATGGAAGAAAATTCTGGTAAGAATCAACCATTTTCATAACATCAGTTTCAGTTTTAAGAAAATCGGTCTGACTAAAAAGTTCGGTATACATTTTTTCCCGTTTCAACCTGAAGCCTAACGGTGCACTTTGAATAATTACCCTTTTAAATAAATTATTCACACCTTCTGAAATCAAAAGATGTGCAATGGCATCGCCACCTGATGATTGACCGAAAAGTGTGATGTTGTCAGGGTTTCCTCCAAAATCGGAAATGTATTTTTTAATCCATTTTAAAGCTTCGATAATGTCAAATAATCCTAGGTTTGCTGGTCTTTCGTCATTGCCTCCCAAAAATCCAAACAATCCTAAACGGTATGAAACTGAAACGACAATGATATTCTGTTCTTTTACCCAAACTGAAGGATCGGAAGTGGGCAAATCTCCACAGCCAATTTCGTAAGAACCACCATGAATCCAAACGATAACGGGAAGTTTTTCTTCAACTAAATTTTCAGGTCTGGTGATCGTTAAGAATTGAGTTGATTCTTCCGGTAGAAATTTTTCCAAATCTGTTTTACCAATTAATCTTTCTAAAAGCGGACTGATTTTCTGCGGACAAACCGGAGTTTTATCTGTAACGAAATCTTCTGCGAAATCTAATGGTATTGGTTTTTTAAACCTTTCAGATTGAGCATAGCGAATGCTTTTAGCTTTAATGACACCATTTTCCTTAAAAGCTAAAATTTTTCCGAATGAAGTTTCATAAGTATGATTGTGTAGTTGCTGATTTGTACTCATCTTCCAGTTCAAAACCGAAAATTAAGAAATAAAACAGTAATTCAGGTAAATAAATCTGTAGAAATGGTAAGTGGTTTTCGAAAAAAGGTCGGAAATTTGTAAGACAAAAGATTACATTAATATTATCAATAAATTATGAGCACATTTTCTGTAAAAGCTTTTGGAGCAGAATCCAAAGAAGCTGACCTTAAAGAAATGAATATCGAAAGAAGAGAAATTACCGCCAACGATGTGGAAATTGAAATTCTTTACTGCGGGGTTTGTCACTCCGATTTGCATACTGCAAGAAACGACTGGGGCGGAACAAAATATCCGTCAGTTCCAGGTCACGAAATCGTAGGAAAAATCACAAAAGTGGGTTCTGATGTATCTAAATTTAAGGTAGGTGATCTTGCCGGAGTAGGATGTATCGTAGATTCCTGCGGACATTGCGACAGCTGCAAGCACGATCTTGAGCAATATTGCGAAAACGGATTTACCGGAACATATAACGGAAAAGACACTCATTTGGGAGGTCATACTTTCGGAGGATATTCTCAGAAAGTGGTTGTAGATGCTGGTCACGTATTAAAAGTTCCTGCCAATCTTGATCTGGCTGCCGTTGCACCGCTTCTCTGTGCTGGTATCACGACCTGGTCACCTTTAAGACACTGGAATGTTGGTAAAGATTCTAAAGTTGCTGTAATTGGTTTAGGTGGTTTGGGTCATATGGCAATCAAACTGGCTAAAGGTTTGGGCGCTGAGGTTACTCTGTTTTCAAGAACTCCTGGAAAAACTGAAGATGCTAAAAATTTAGGTGCAGACAACGTTATTATATCAACTGACGAAGATCAAATGGCGACTGTTCAGAGAAAATTTGATTTAATTATCGATACCGTTCCTTACGACCATGATGTCAATCCTTATGTAAATACTTTAAATATAAACGGAACCTTGGTTTTGGTAGGATTTATCGGTAAAATGGATGAGGCATTATTCACACCGCCAATGATTATGGGAAGAAGGTCTGTTGCCGGTTCTGTAATCGGTGGAATCGCTGAAACTCAGGAAATGCTTGATTTCTGTGGCGAACATAACATTGTTTCTGAAATTGAAATGATCAAAATGCAGGACATCAACGAAGCATATGAAAGAATGCTGAAAAGCGACGTGAGATACCGTTTTGTGATTGATATGCAGTCTCTGTCTTAAGAAATTTAAATTTAATTATAAGTATTTCGGCGGTGTCTCTGGGCTCCGCCGATTTTGTTTACTGATTTAAAATAAAAAAAGACTGACAAAATTTCACATAAAAATTTAAAAGTCTGCCAAATCTCCAGCTTCGTTCCCTTGGCATACAATTAGACAATTTCAACACAGAAATAATTAAAAAAATCAAATATATTATGTCAGTAAACTTTAAACCCCTAGCAGACAGAGTGCTTATCGAGCCTATCGCTGCAGAAACCAAAACAGCTTCAGGTATTATCATCCCAGACACTGCAAAAGAAAAACCTCAGGAAGGTACAGTAGTAGCAGTAGGTCCTGGTAAAGTAGACGAGCCTACCACTGTAAAAGTAGGAGACAAAGTTCTTTATGGAAAATATTCAGGTTCAGAATTAAAATTAGACGGAAAAGAT
Organism: Chryseobacterium foetidum; assembly: GCF_025457425.1. Classification (NCBI taxonomy): domain Bacteria; kingdom Pseudomonadati; phylum Bacteroidota; class Flavobacteriia; order Flavobacteriales; family Weeksellaceae; genus Chryseobacterium; species Chryseobacterium foetidum. The sequence goes on along the minus strand of NZ_JAMXIA010000001.1, from coordinate 1,421,717 downwards.
TTCATTATCGCTAAGGAGTCTGATTTATTAGGAGTAATTGGCTAATTGCTATTGGCTTATGGCAGATGGCTTTCCAGCGTTGAAAATAGAAAATGAGAGATTTTAAAAAATTTGAAGTTTGGCAACTGAGCCACAAATTAACTTTAAAAGTTTATAAGTCAAGCCAAAGCTTTCCTAAAGAAGAAATTTTTGGTGTAACTTCTCAAATCAGAAAATCTTTTGCTTCCATAGGATACAACATTTCTGAAGGAAGTGGCAGGAATTCAGATAAGGAATTTGCAAATTTCATTAACATCGCATTAGGATCATCTAACGAAGCCGAAAACCAATTAATACTCTCTAAAGATTTGGAGTACCTTTCAGAAGAAGATTTCCAAAACCTTTCGGAAGAATTAACAATACTAAAAAAGAAGCTTGTCGCCCTTTGGAACAGGCTCAACGGAAATTAAAATCAAATTATAAATTAATACAGCGAATCGCTAAAGCCAAAGGCCAAAAGCAATTCGCCAAAAGCAAAATAACATGGCAAAAGAAATAAAATTCGATATCGAGTCAAGAGACGCTCTGAAAAGAGGAGTTGATGCATTGGCTAATGCAGTAAAAGTAACTTTAGGACCAAAAGGTAGAAACGTGGTAATCGAAAAATCTTTCGGTGCACCTCACGTTACTAAAGATGGTGTTTCTGTAGCAAAAGAAATCGAACTTGAAGACAGAGTAGAAAACATGGGAGCGCAAATGGTAAAAGAAGTTGCTTCCAAAACCAATGATATCGCAGGAGACGGTACTACTACCGCTACTGTTTTGGCTCAGGCTATCGTAAGAGAAGGTCTTAAAAACGTAGCTGCAGGTGCAAACCCAATGGACTTAAAAAGAGGAATCGACAAAGCGGTAACAGCCGTTGTTGCCAACCTTAAAGAGCAATCTAAAGAAGTAGGTGATTCTACAGAAATGGTGAAGCAGGTTGCTTCAGTTTCTGCAAACAATGACGAAACGATCGGTTCATTAATCGCTGAAGCTTTCGGAAAAGTTGGTAAAGAAGGTGTAATCACCGTAGAAGAAGCTAAAGGTATCGATACAACAGTTGACGTTGTAGAAGGTATGCAGTTTGACAGAGGATACCAGTCGCCTTACTTCGTGACGAATCCTGAGAAAATGTTAGCTGAATTGGAAAACCCGTACATCCTTTTAGTAGAGAAAAAAATCTCTTCAATGAAAGAATTACTTCCGGTTCTTGAGCCTATCGCACAGGGTGGAAAATCTTTATTGATCATCTCTGAAGAAGTGGAAGGTGAAGCTTTGGCAACTTTGGTAGTTAACAAATTAAGAGGTTCTCTTAAAATTGCTGCTGTAAAAGCTCCAGGATTTGGTGACAGAAGAAAAGCAATGTTGGAAGATATCGCTATCTTAACTGGCGGACAGGTAATTTCTGAAGAGCAAGGTTTCACAATGGAAAACATTACCATTGATATGTTGGGAACTGCTGAAAAAGTAACGATCGACAAAGACAATACAACAGTTGTAAATGGTGGTGGTGAAGAAAGCAAGATCAAAGGCAGAGTAAACCAGATCAAAGCTCAGATGGAAACGACTACTTCTGACTACGACAGAGAAAAACTACAGGAGAGACTGGCTAAATTAGCTGGTGGTGTTGCCGTGCTTTACGTAGGTGCAGCTTCTGAAGTTGAAATGAAAGAGAAAAAAGACAGAGTTGACGATGCATTAAACGCTACGAGAGCAGCTGTTGAAGAAGGTATCGTTGCAGGTGGTGGTGTCGCTTTGGTAAGAGCTATTGAAGCTTTGGCAAACCTTACAGGCATCAATGCTGACGAAACTACAGGTATTAAAATCGTAAAAAGAGCAATCGAAGAGCCATTGAGACAAATCGTTGCCAACGCAGGAGGTGAAGGTTCTGTAATCGTAGCTAAAGTTGCTGAAGGCAGCGGAGACTTCGGATACAACGCTAAAACTGACGAGTATGTAAACATGCTTGAAGCAGGAATCATCGACCCTACGAAAGTAACAAGAGTTGCCCTTGAAAACGCAGCTTCAGTTTCAGGAATGTTATTGACAACAGAATGTGTTATCACTGAAATTAAGAGCGCAGAACCAGCTATGCCAATGGGAGGTGGAATGCCAGGAATGATGTAGTAGCGTGTCGCCGAGACAATATTTTTTACAACCGTTCAGATTTTTCTGAGCGGTTTTTTTTATTTTTACAAAAAAACAAATACTGATGAAATTTATTTATGGTCTTATAATTATCCTTTTATTTACATTCTTTGTGAAAGGGCAATATTCTTCAAGTGCTTTTACGAATTCTAAAACTTTTTCCGCAAATCAACAATACAAAATCGTATCACATTCATTTGATAATGAGTTTCCTACTGAAAGAGGCTTTTCAGAAGTATTTGACATCTCTTTAGATAAAGATAGTTTACTTTATACAATACCAAGGTCTTTTGATTTGGAAGATGCTTCCAGAAATTTTTACTTGTTTATAAGTAATGATGGAAAAAAAGTCGCTTATTTTTCCTCATCTAAATATTATGATGATAAGGATAATGAAAAATCTGTGATGATTTATAAAAATGGAAAACTGCATAGAAAATACAGCTTTGAAGAGTTTACAAGTTGTAATTCTAAAAACGAAAAATGTGGTCTATTTTTTCCTGTAGCAGAACTTATTGACTATAAAAAAAGTAATAATAATATTATCACTTTAAAATCCAACATTAGTGACAGTGATGCTTACTTATTAGACAATTTCATATTCAATAAAAATGATTCTATCTATGTAATCGATTCAAGGAAAAAAGTTAGCATTTATGATCTTAATAATTTAACCTTAAATCCAAATCATGAAGACTTTAATAAAGTTTATGATAAGTTAAAAATGACTCGAAAAAGACCGAGTAGTTTTACTACCAGCTTTCAAACACCAAATAAGTATATCAATAATTTCGAAAACATTATAAACGGCGAAATCTTATCAAAAACAATAGAAAAAATACACAATTTAAAATTTGTATCTGTTGACAGCCAAGAATTCCATAAATACCATCTTTACAGAATAGAACTGTCTGGTTATTTAAAACAAGATGGTAGTTTTGAAATTGAAAATTATAAAATGGATGAAAATTTAGATAAAGAAAAAATCCTAAATTATATTCGAAAGACAAAATTCAAATCCGACTTTCTACCAAAAGAAGTAGACAAGTTTTATTTTAAATATTTTTTTGGAGGGTATCGAAATGTTGATGATAAATTAGCAGAAAAAGTTACTCAAGAACAAAAACTTAAAAGAGAAGTAGAATTTAAAAAAAGATTAACTCTCTCAACAATCGAAGGTATTTACATTCCCAAAAATATGCAAGAATGTATGTCTGAATTAGATAAAATTTTAAATCACGAAAGTAAATCAGAATTGAAAAACCCATCGCAGTTTAGCGATTTTAACGGACACATGGGAGGATTAGGAATGTGGATAAGAAATAATTGGGGAATAAATGGAGGGTCAAGATTACTAAAGTATTTTAATGAAAGAAATATTGGAACTAAAAGAGGACAAAATGAGTTTATGTCCGGAACAATAATTAGTAATTATATTAAATGGTTGAATGGCAATAAAAATGTAGCGAGTGAATGGGAAAAACAAAATTCTATAAAGTAAAAGCCAACACTTCCGCTTGTACAAGCATCCCACCCCTCCGCTGGTGCGAGCGTCTCGCTCGTACCTACTAGTTTGTCATAGTGCGGTCACAAGCGAGACGCTTGCGCCAGCGAAATGTATTTAAATACTAATCGTCGAGTCTTCAACATTGGAAATTGATTATTCAACACTCCAAATCCAGTCTTTAATACTACTTTTTGATTCTTTTTTACTCGCCTTTGAGTCTTTAATATAGAAAATTGACTCTTTACACTGTTTTTTTAGTCTTTTATACTCGCTGAAGAGTCTTTAATATTGGATATCGAGTAATAAAGTGTCGTTTTTGACGCTTTCATTTGAAATCGTTATGTTTAGAAAAAATTATGTCACACACAGCTGTTCCAGATTTCCAATCCGCCACTTTTCCCTATTTTTAAAACATATTTTTCAACCCAGAAAATCAATTAACCCGAACCTCAACACTATTGAAAGCAAAATTATTACTCCTTTTAATTTCCGTGATTTTATGTACGGATTAAAAATCTGCGCTAGCTGATTTCACATTATTTAAAGTTTACTATATGAAATTTTTAGTTTATATTTTTTCGTTAATGCTTATCATCAGTTGCTCTGTAATGTCATACAAACCTCTATCACAGGACGAAAAATCTCAGTCACTCTTAAGATTTGATGGATATTATTATTCTTACAAAAGAATATCAGAAATAGATTCTTTAAATCCTCGAAAAGTAGATATTCCTGAATTATACCCAGCAAGATTATCAACTTATATGTTTAGCAGTGAGGGTAAAGCTATAAATAGGGTAATTGGGGCGGAAATGTATCAAATACCTGGCTCAAGCAACGAGGACAGTTGGGTTTTTGACGTGTTATTTGGCCGTTTGGGTTGGAAAAAATCAGATTTAATTGAAGAATACAAAAATGCTGACTCCTATATACTTAATGGCAATACTTTTAAATTAACATCTTTTTATAATAGAAAAATATATCAATATACAAGAGAATGTCAGATAGTTGATACCAAAACCATAGTAATAGATCAAGATACATTCAAATTCAAAAAATATTATGTGAACTTTAATACAATTAATGGGTATTGAGGGCTTGATGTGCTATATTCCCAATCCATGACTTTTCCCTATATTTAATCCATATTTCTCCACACAGAAAATCAATAAATCCAAACCTCCACACCCTTGAAAACAAAATCATTCCTCCTCTCACTTTTCGGTTTATGTTTAGCCAGTGCACAAACCTTAAATTTTAAAAATCTTTCGGATATGTCTGTGAGAAGAGGAGCGGTAAGCAGTACCATTGCAGGAGACAATATCTATGTGAGCAATGGTTATAAAGATTCGGATGGTAATGCTGTTTTTATTGAAAAATACAGTATTAAGGATAACCGCTGGAGTGTTATCAATTCTACTTTGGTTCCTAAAAGATTTGCCAATTCGGAGACTTACGGTAATAAAGTTTATATTTTTAACGGGTGGGGGAACAGCCATCTTGAAATTATAGACCTTGAAACGCATCAAAAAACGAAAGGAGCTGTTAACCGTGCCTACACAGGAAATGCAGGTTCTGCCATCCATAATGGAAAAATATATACGTTCGGAGGAAGTGGGCTCAACAATGCCGCCACCACAGTGTTTTCTGACAGATTCCAATATTACGACATTGCTTCAGATACATGGCACACTTTACCGAATATGCCAACAGCCAGAGAAGCAAGAGGCAAAATTGTGAATGATAAGCTCTATGTTATTGGTGGTTTTAACGGTACATCATCCCGCCTGGTCAATGTTTTTGATCTCAACAAAAATGAGTGGACTGAGCAATATACGATGCCTGCTGCGATATCCGGTCATTCTTTAGCGGTATCCGGTACTAAGATTTTTATTGCATGCGGTTATAATAATCAAAATTTCCTTGCCTATTTTGATACAGAAACCAACAAGCTGCACAAGTTATCATCCAATATGATTCCCAGACGACACGCTGCTGCGGAAATACATAACAATAAATTATACATCATGGGCGGAAGTACAGCATCCTCAACCAAATCAGCGATTAAAAGCATTCAGGTTGCGGATATTAGCGAAGAGGTGCTTTCTGGTAAATAAACCCGATGCGCGCTCCACTAAGTATCCTCAAGCTGCGTCATACCACAAAATCTCCACTATGAACAAAATCCAATATTTAACGGCACTCCTTTTAACAATTTTCCTTACCAAGTGCAAAAATTCTGAAGTTGTACAATACAAAGTCGGTCAGGAGTGGAATTACCATACCCGAAACGAAGAGGAAAACTCTACTCTTAAAATTTTAAAAATAGAAGAATACCCGGAACAGGGAAAGGTGATTCATATTTCAATTGGAGGACTAAATGTTGATAGCTCTAAAGGAGAGAAAGATCTTTCAAATGAAATAACTCATATTCCAATTACTGAGGAAGCTCTACATAAAAGTATTACTGAATTAAAAAACGCAAAAGTAAGACTTCCCAACAAAATTGAAGGTTATGATTTCTGGAAAAAAGAATTTGATAAGGGGGAGGCAGGAGTCTTTTCGATACCGGTATCTGAAATTGTGGCTTCATTTGAAGCAGCAATTATTACAGGAGAAGGGTATACAGAATAAATGATTCTCCCCGCTGGTGCGAGCGTCTCGCTCGTACCGTACCTATTGACACATTTCTAAGAGAAAACACTCACAAACCACACATAAAGATTCAATAAAGAGTCTTCAACACTCAAAAACCAGTCTTTGATACTGGAAAACGAGTGTTTAACACTGAAAAACGAATCTGTTAAGCTCATTTTTGAGTCATTTATACTCGTTTTTGAGTCTTTAAGAATGAAAATCGAATGTCTATACTGGCTGACAAGCGTAGAAGAGTTGTTCGTGAGGTTTTAAAGAAAAAGTCCCGACGTCGCAGATTTACAATCCGTGACTTTTCCCATGCTGTTTTTCCAATCAAAACAAATTCCTGGTTTACACGTTAGGATATTTTTCTATTAAAGTTTCTAATAGCTATGATAAATAATAAATAAATCTTTCATTCTTGGTTAAGAATGTTTAGTTTTAATAATAAATATAAACACTAAGAAATGAAATCAAAAAAAATAATCTTCGCAATCTTTGCATTTCTCATTTTTGCATTCGCAGGTTTACTACTTTTCAAAAAAACTAATATCTTTAAAAACAATGAAGAATCTTCTAATAATCAGATCAATGATGTTGCTGTGATTTCTCAAAATTCAAACGAATTCGTATTTGTTGGAGATGATTCTTATCTAATAAAAGGAAAGCTGACAGATGAAAAATTCCGGGATATTTACGAAAAATTACCAGACACTTTATACCAGCTTGAATTCAATGACCGAATTTTTGCGATGGATAAAACTGATGATGTCAATGATATGACTTTTTCGCTGATTCAAGAGAATTCACCGACAAATTTAGATAAGTTTCAAGGAACTGGGGAACAGGAAAATCTTATCAAATACTTAAAACTGGCTGTGAACGGAAAAGCAACTTATCCTAAGATTTCATCTTTAGCAAATCGATTTGAAAGTCTTATTGATCCTGAAGAGTTCCATACAAAATATGCCGATTATTTTATCGAAACATCAGATAATTATGGAATAAGCGCACTTCCAAGTGGTATCAAATTAAAATTGATTGAGTTTTTCAATTCTGATGAAGGGAAAAATTATCGCTACAGAACAAAAGGAAATCAGACAAGCAGAGATTTGATGTGGTCTGGTGAACTTACGGGCCTCAATAAAAAAGAAATGGCCATTCTCCTTAATCATACCGGGAATAACCTGGAAGATCGGTACATGTTGCTTGTCTACGCACTTCCAGACCAGCCAAGAGCTCAGCAATATTATCTTGTTTATAATGAAGTCTTTTATGACAAAGTTTTAATGGATCATTTGAAATACAGTGCGGATGGCGAAGATTATTCTGAAGAAATTTATATGAATACAGATACCAAAGTGACCACACCATACAACGGAATTTTGTTGAAACAGGTAAATGCTCCAGATTACGCATTAGTTTATGATAAAAATTTTGATAAAATGATAAAATATATCCAGCAACCGAAATCCCAACCAAAAGCGGAAAATGAAGTTGAATAAGTTGTGGAAACCCCTACGCTGCTTATTTTTAATCATTAATCTTTCATCGCTACCGTAAGAATCCCTCCGTCTGGCCTGTATATAAAAATAACCCAATTACTTAAAAAATATCCCATGCTGTGCTTCTCTTTCGTACCCACAATCTTTTACAACGCTCACATCAAAGTGGTTTTTCCATTTTAAAACTAATTACTAAGTTTACTGCTACTTCCATCTCAAAAATTATTCTCATGCAAGACAAAAAAAGCGAAAAAATTTTAGACTTAGGTCCTTTCTACCACGGCACAAAAGCCGATTTAAAGATTGGAGATTTGCTCAGTGCAGGTTTTAATTCAAATTATAAAATTGTAAATTAAACTTCTCATCGTCTGAGAAAATATCAGTATATAATTGCTACAGATTTCGCGGATTTGCAATTCGTGATTTTATCCACAAAAGGATTAATCGATTTTATAACCTTATAATATTCTATATTGATTAGTGTGTTAAAAATTTCTTAAAATTAATTTGAATTGGCATCTGTTTTTTTGTGTAATTTTAGATAAAATTTACATCATGAAAAAAACTCTACTGTCTTTAACACTTTGTGTTTCACTGGCTAATGCCCAAACTACCATTACCAAAGCATTTCACGACCCGGCGACCGGTGATGTAAACAATTATGTAAGCCTGAATGGCACGCCTGATCACTCTGCCACAGGTAATAATGTTGTATTTAGTAATGGATCACTTACGCAGGGAGCTGCAAGCCCGGGAGTATATTCCACACCAACTTCTGCAGAAATTTCATCCTATCCGGGATCTACTTTGAAGTATGTGAATAGCGGAACTACGGTTTTCTATAAGCAGACTGCAACAAAATTAGAAATTACTGCACTGATTACACCTGAGGCAACAATCAATCTGAATACAGACAACGGAACTTTTTTAAATTACCCTACGGCATATAACAATGAATATTCAGATACCGCTGCAGGTGTTTTCAATTATTCTGGGATAAGTGGTAGTGTTGCAGGCACAATCAATATTAAGGCTGATGCTGCAGGTACATTAATCGTTGGTCCAAAAACTTATAACAATGTGGTGAGAGTAAAATCTATTCAGAATTTTAATATGAGTCTTGGATTTTTACCGTTAGGTTCTGTAGTTAATACAGCTTATGCATACTATGATAGTACGCACAAAGCACCTCTGTTCACAACTACCAATGCAGCCATTACAATTGGAAATGGCGCTCCGCAAAACAGCAATGTTGCTCAGGCGTTAAATGAAGTGTATCTCGCCATAAAAGATGCTCAGCTGAAAAATAAACTGGAGTTTTATCCTAACCCTGCGATAGATGTAGTACATTTCAAAAATGCCGACAATGCAAATATTGTGATTTACAATGCAGAAGGGAAGATTTTAAAACAAATCAATAAGAACAAAGAAGCTGTTCAGGTATCTGATCTTCCGTCGGGAGTTTATTTTATCACTACCGAAAAAGACGGAGTTTTATCTGAAACCAAAAAGCTCATCAAGAAATAATATGTTTTTTGCCTGCTTTTTGATATAAATTTTTCACACCAAAATCACCAGTTATGATCCGAAAAATTACCTCGCTTTTGGCCATCAGCATGATATCATTCGTGCAGGCTCAGATTGAAAACCCAATCGTAAATCCCATTCCTCCGGCTGCAGAAGTTCCTGAGAAAATGAATATCGTTAAAACCAACGTAACGGCGTATGCGTTCAGAAATTTTAACTTAACCTATGAAAGATCACTGAATCAATGGTTTTCATTGGCAATAGGATTTGGAACCATGCCTGAAGGAAAAGTACCTTTCATCAATTCTTTTTTGAATGATGAAGACGAAAAACAGTTTCAGAACTTAGAAATCAGAGCAACGAATTTTACCTTAGAGCCAAGATTTTACATCGGTCATGGCTATGGGAAAGGATTTTATTTTGCCCCATATTACCGTTACTCCAGTGTAGAATCTAATGATTTTGATTTTTACTACAATTTTCAGCCTGTAAATGGTGTCGTCTACCCAATTCCTCTGATGGGAAAAGGGGAAGCAGGCGGTCACAGCGGAGGTCTGATGGTTGGAGCTCAGTTTTTTCTTAACAAAGCTCAGAGTTTAGTTCTCGATTTTTGGATTGCCGGAGCACATTACGGAACAGGAAAAGGAGATTTTGCCTTAACCAGCGATATTTTTCTTACTCCGGAAATGCAGGCTCAGCTTAAAAAAGAAATTGAAGATCTTGATATCCCTTTTGTTGATTACACGGTAGAAACCAATACCGAAGGTGCAAGAATAAAAGTAGATGGTCCGTGGGCCGGTTTTAGAAGCGGATTGTCGATAGGTTACAGATTCTAAATTATAGTGAATTTTCGAGATGTTTTTCCACCCTTTAGGGACGGGGCAAAGAAAAACATTCATTTAAATCTAAAACTGCGTCATCAGATCATTGGTCTGTTTTGCATGTAAATACAGTTCCTGAAAGAAGTTGTCATAGCATTCTTTCAGGAATTTTTTATTTTCTGAGAACGCCTCAAAAACGGGAATGTCTTTTTCTAAATATTTCGCTTTATTCAAAACATTCTTCATACTGAAACCAATGTTTTTGTCACTTCGGTAGTTGTAAAGCCAATCTTCAGATTCCATTCGTGACAGCATTATTTTAAAATTTTCAGGAAATAGATAAAGGTGTTGATTTAAAACTTTATAAACATTCTGCGAGTGCGATTTCCAGCCTTTTAATGAATTAACTGTTAGATCATTAGCTAAAAAATAATCCATCGAAACATCCACAAAAGCACCGGAATATAATCTTACAAGCGGACTGAAAACTTTCTTTGCCTCATGAATCGCAGGATGAGAATCTGTAAACGTATCAATGGCGCGGTGCATCGTAATTCCGTTTTGGATGTCTTTCGGGAAAGAAAAACGATCTTTATTCCGGATATAATCTTCCAGAAACTGCCCGACAATCTGCCCGTCGGAAAATGAAAGAAAAGAGTGGGCGAGGAAGTTCATACTTTTTGTTTTGTTTGTTTATTAGAGCTAAAATCTTAACTGCGATTAAAATTTTAAAACAGCCTCTCATGAAAATCCTCGACCTTGCTCACTTCCTCAATTTTAATCCCGAATTTTTTCTTTGGAAGTTTATTTAAATTTGATATGAAAATCTTTTCATAACCCAGTTTTTCAGCTTCTGTAATTCTCTGCTCAGCTTGAGCGATAGGGCGAATTTCTCCACTTAAACCAATTTCTCCCGCAAAACAGTAATGTTCCGAGATGGCAATATCTTCATTTGATGACAAAATTGAGGCAACAACCGCCAAATCCAGTGCGGGATCATCGGTTTTTATCCCTCCCGTTATATTTAAGAAAACGTCTTTTGCCCCCAACTGAAAACCTGCTCTTTTTTCTAAAACTGCCAGAAGCATATTTAGTCTTTTAGAGTCAAAACCAGTGCAGCTTCTTTGTGGTGTTCCGTAAACGGCTGTGCTTACCAAAGCCTGTATTTCCAGAAGCATTGGTCGGTTTCCTTCCAGAGTTACTGCAACAGAGTTTCCTGAAAGTTCTTCAGATTTTTTGGTAATTAAAATTTCTGATGGATTTTTAATTTCCTTTAAACCTTGTGAAACCATTTCATAAATCCCGATTTCAGCAGTCGATCCGAAACGGTTTTTATTGGCTCTCAACAATCTGAAAAGGTGATTTCTGTCGCCGTCAAAGTTTAAAACAACGTCCACCATGTGTTCCAGAACTTTTGGTCCGGCGATTTGTCCATCTTTTGTGATGTGACCGACTAAAAAGACAGGAACATTGTTTTCTTTGGCATATTTTATAATCTCATTCGAACATTCACGGATTTGCGAAACTGTGCCGGGCGAACTTTCAATCAGCTGAGACTGCAAGGTTTGAATGGAATCAATAATCACAAAATCGGGCTCCAGTTTTTTGGCTTCATGAAGTATTTTTTCCAATGAAGTTTCGGTGTACAGAAAACAGTTTGGATTTTTGATTTCAGCCAAACGGTCGGCTCTCATTTTGATTTGAGACGCACTTTCTTCACCGGAAACGTAGAAAATTTTCTTTTTCATCTTCAAGGCAAGCTGTAAAAGAAGAGTAGATTTTCCAATTCCGGGCTCGCCACCAATCAACGTGACAGATCCTAAAACAATTCCACCGCCCAAAACTCTGTTGAGCTCGTCGGAAGGCGTTTTTATTCTCGGTTCTTCCACAGCTTCAACTTCAATAATGTTGATGACGTGCTGTTTTGATTTTGAAAAAGGAGGTGTTTTTGATGAGGTTTTTTCTACAATTTCTTCTACCAAAGTGTTCCATTCCAGACAGTTTTTACATTGCCCGGTCCATTGTGGGTATTGTGATCCGCAGTTCTGACAGAAATATGCTGTTTTGAGTTTTGCCATACTGCGAAGTTGAAGAATTTTTTTTAAATTTTCTTAATTTTCGGCTATGAAAAATGTTTTACTTAGAAGTGCTCAGATTTTTGTCTCAATGTCAATTCTAAATTTTTTACTGTGCATTGTTACATTATCAGTTTTAAATTTGCCTGGAGGAACTTTCGGAATGTTTCCCTTTCTGATATTAGCGGAATGCTGCATTACGACCGTTATTGCATTTATTACAGTTTTATTTTTTAAAAGAAACTATGATTCAGTAGGAAAAATAGCGGTTCTTTTTGAGATTATCTATTTAACAAGTCTAATTATTTCCGGTTTCTATCCTTTTGGAAGAGATGACGATTCTCTGGTCAGTCTCTTAATGTATCTTAATTCTGGGATTGTACTTTTTCTGATCTATTTTGGTAACCAAATAATTTCCTCGAAAGGAAAATCTTAACATAGATCAATATCTAATTGTTTAAAAATTCATATCTTTGTTTCGTTTTAAAACAATCAATAATTGTTTTAATTTTAAAATGTTTATAATAGTTTTTCATATTATATAATTTGGTTTGGGTAAAGGTTTTCGATAGCAGTATTGGAAACCTTTTTTATTTCAAATACGATTTTAAAGCTGAACAAAATTGCTTTGCTTTTCTTTTTGTCCTAACTTTGCACAAACCTAATCTAATGAGTAAAAAGAATACAAAGTACATCTTTGTGACAGGAGGTGTAACTTCATCTTTGGGAAAGGGAATCGTTTCAGCTTCTCTTGGTCTACTGCTAAAATCACGTGGCTTCAATGTAACAATTCAAAAACTTGATCCTTATATCAATATCGATCCGGGTACTTTGAATCCTTATGAGCACGGTGAATGCTATGTTACCGAAGATGGTGCAGAGACGGATTTGGATTTAGGTCACTACGAGCGTTATCTTGACTCGCCAACTTCTCAAAACAACAACGTTACGACAGGAAAAATCTACCAGACTGTAATCGAAAAAGAAAGAAAAGGAGACTTCCTTGGAAAAACAGTTCAGGTAATTCCTCATATCACCAACGAAATCAAGCGAAGAATTAAAATTCTATCCAAACAGAATTACGATATCATCATCACTGAAATTGGTGGAACTGTAGGGGATATCGAATCTTTACCTTACATCGAAACTGTTCGTCAGCTGAAATGGGAACTGGGTGAGAAAAATTCTATGGTGATTCACTTGACTTTACTGCCTTATCTGGCTTCAAGCGGAGAATTAAAAACAAAACCTTCTCAGCATTCCGTTCGTCAGTTGATGGAAAGCGGAATTATGGCTGATGTTTTGGTTTGCCGTACCGAACATAAAATTCCAAAAGACCAGAGAGCAAAACTGGCTCAGTTCTGTAATGTTCCTTTGGATAATGTGATTGAGTGTAAAGATCTGGAAACGATTTACGAAGTTCCAATGTACCTTCAGAAACAAAACTTTGATGATGTAGTTCTTAAAGAATTAGATTTAAAGAGCGACAAAGAAGCCGATCTTAAAGACTGGAAAACTTTCCTTAAAAAATTCCAGAATCCTAAGAAAACCGTTGAGATTGCTTTGGTTGGAAAATATATTTCACTTCAGGATTCTTATATTTCTATTGCTGAAGCTTTCAAACACGCAGGTGCTGATCTTGAAACCGAAGTGAAAATCAGATGGGTTTACAGTGGAGATTTAACCAAAGAAAATATCAAAGAATCATTAGACGGAGTTTCCGGGATTTTGGTTGCCCCGGGATTTGGTGACAGAGGTATTGAAGGTAAAATTCTTACAGCGCAGTACGCAAGGGAAAATAAAGTTCCGATGTTGGGAATTTGTTTAGGAATGCAGATCATGACTGTTGAATTTGCAAGAAACGTTTTAGGTTATTCCAAAGCCAACTCAATGGAGTTTGATACTTCCACAGAGCATCCTGTAATTTCTTTAATGGAAGAGCAGAAAAATGTAGTGGATAAAGGTGGAACAATGCGTCTTGGAGCCTGGAAATGTGCCGTTAAAAATGGTTCTAAATTATCTGAAATCTACGGAAGCAAACATATTTCTGAAAGACACCGTCACAGATACGAATTCAACAGTGATTATATCGCGGAATTTGAAGACAACGGTTTCAATGCAACCGGTACAAACCCTGAAACCGGATTGGTCGAAGCTTTGGAAATGCCGGATCACCCGTTCTATGTTGGGGTACAGTATCACCCGGAATACAAGAGTACAGTAGCAAGTCCGCATCCTTTATTCAGAGCTTTTATTAAGGCTTGTTCGGCAAAATAAAGTATTTCTGAAATTACAAACGTCATAGATAAACTCAGACTGATCTTTCTCAGCCTGAGTTTATTATATAGTAAGATATTATAGTATAGAGTTCTGATAAAAAAACAGTATTTTTGTCGACTTAAAAAAGTAATAAAATCATTACTTCATAAAATTTAAAAATTTTAATAAAAATAAAATGCAACAGAACAAAGGACTCGATAAAAGTCAGATGATTAGTTTTGCGGTTTTATGTTTGGTTCTTTTCGGATTCATGTTTTATTTCCAGAGAAATAGTGCTGAAGAAGAAAAACTGAAAGCTGAACAACAGAAAACAGAACAGGCAAAAAGCGCTGTAAAGCAGAGTCAGACAGCTCAAATCAACACTAATGTAACTCCGGGAGCAATTCAAAATGTAAATCTTGCAAATGATGAGCTTAAAATTGAATTCTCAAGTTTAGGAGGGCAGGTTTCTAAAGTTGAGCTTGCTAAATTCAAGGCTTATAACCAAAAGACTGATGTTGCAGATCTTCCGCTTTATTTAATCACGAAAAACAACTCCAACTATGGTTTTCAGTTTAAAGATAAAGCAGGGAAAACTATCAATACTAAAGATTTAGTTTTTACCCCTTCAGTTGCTGGAAATGCAGCAACGTTGACGGCTAATCTAAACGGTGCTGTTATTCAGTTTGTTTACACGCTGATGCCGAAATACACTGTTGATTTTAAGGTTAGAACTAAAGGTTTAGCTAATGTATCTTCCGACAACAAAGCAGATTTTATCTGGGATTATAATGTGAGAAATCTTGAAAAAGGTAGAGCACAGGAGCAGTCTCATTCCGAATTTTCGTACGCATTTAATAATTATAAAGATTATGATTACGACGGAAGAACTGATATGTCTGAAGATGAAGAAACCCTGAACTGGATTGGTGTAAAACAGCAGTTTTTCTCTTCTGTAATTGAAGCTAAAACAGGTTTCACCAATAGTAAAGGTAATCAGGAAACTATCGAAGAAGGAGAATACCTGAAAAAATTAAATTTTGAAGGTTTCGTAGGAATGAGCGGTGGTGAATTGAATCAGGACTTCACCTGGTACTTCATGCCACTGGATTTGCCATTATTAAAATCTTATGACAAAAATTTTGACGAAATTTTACCATTAGGTTGGTCTTTCATAGGAGCAATGAACCGTTATTTTTTCATGCCTATGTACAATTTCATCGCAGAATGGGGATTGTCCGCAGGTTGGGTAATTTTCCTGATGACGATTATTGTAAAATTAATTCTTTCACCAATCATGTACAAACAGCACAAGCTGAGTGCAATGATGAGAGTAATCCGTCCGGAAATCGATGAAGCAACTGCCAAATTAAAAGATGCTGACCCGATGAAGAAGCAGCAGGCAACTATGGAAATCTACAGAAAAGCAGGCGTGAATCAAATGGCAGGATGTCTTCCGGCGCTGGTGCAAATCCCGATTTTCTACGCATTATTCCGTTTCTTCCCGAACTTTATTGATTTGAGAGGTAAAGGTTTTTGGTTTGCAAAAGATCTGACAGCTTACGATGATTTAATTAAATTACCATTTAATGTACCGTTTTTAGGAGAGCATTTAAGTGTATTTGCAATTGCGTGTACAGTTGTGATTTTAATTTATACCGTAATGACTTCTGGAAATATGCAGCAGCCACAGCAGGAAGGAATGCCAAATATGAAGGTGTTAATGTATATTTTCCCTATCACATTCCTGTTCTTCTTAAACACGTCTGCTTCTGGTTTGTCATGGTATTATTTCGTGTCTAATGCGATTAACATTTTAATTATTTTAGTGATTAAATATTTGATTTTAGATGAAAAGAAAATTCATGCACAGATTCAGGCCAACAAAGAAAAGCCTAAAACTGAAAGCAAATTCCAGAAGAGAATGCGTGAAATGATGGAGAAAGCTCAGGAGCAGCAAAAAGCTCAGGGCCAGCAGAAATCAAACAGAAAATAAAGGTTTTAGAACCATTGAAAAATACAAAGAGAAGCATAGTAAGTGCTTCTCTTTTTTATTTAGATCGATTTCAAATAATAATTTTTGGCTTAATAATATGTTAATCTTAAATTAACTTTTAGTTTAATCATATTTCAACCTGAAAGACCGTCTGTGATGCAAAGTAGGGCCATATTTTACAAGTGCCTGCTGATGGTATTTTGTGGCATATCCAAAGTTGGTATTCCAGCCATATTCCGGAAATTCATGGTGCAATTCCATCATTAATTTGTCTCTGTAATTTTTTGCTAAAACAGAAGCTGCCGCAATTGCTAATATTTTTGAATCACCTTTTATAATACACTGGTGCGGAATAAAATTGTAAGGATGAAATCTGTTTCCGTCCACAAGAATAAATTCAGGTCGGATGCTGAGATTGTCTAAAGCTCCGTGCATTGCATGAATACTGGCATTTAGAATATTGTGCTCATCAATATAAGATGGGGGTAGCTCATGAATAGCGTAGCATTTCACATGATCTTTTATGTAGGAGTCAAGGTCAATTCTTGTTTTAAAATTAAGTTTTTTAGAATCATCGATTAAATGCTGCTCAAAAGTTTCGTCAATAATCACAGCCGCAGCCACTACGGGACCACAAAGACAGCCTCGCCCCACTTCATCACAACCGGCCTCGATATACTCAGAATATTTTTTAATTAATTGATTCATTTATTTTTATCAAATATTTTGCAAATATAAGAGCAAAATTCTCATTACTGAAATCATAAAAATGATTAACAATTACGATTACATTTGTAAAAAATTAGTAATTATTATAATATATGCAAGTCGTGTTAAATATTTTTAACAAAACATTTGTTTAATTTAAGAAAGTTTCACATATTTGCATTTAGTAAAAAATAATCAATTTAAATATGAAGAAATTAACAGCAAGTGTTCTACTGGTAGTTTTGTCATCATCCGTGTCTTTAGTTAACGCTCAGCAAGGGACCAATGATACAATTCCAAAAGAAACACAGATTGGTGAGGTAGTTATTACTGGAGCCCTAGGTATTACAAAGAAAGCTGACGCGCAAACAGCTGCTGTACAGGTTGTTAGTAGTGATCAGATTACTGCTGCATCTAACCCGAATGCAGTGTTGGCTCTTCAGGGTAAGGTTTCTGGTGTGACTATTACAAATACTAACAGTAGTGTAACTGGTACTCCAAAGATTCAAATTAGAGGAATGAGATCTCTTACAGGTAACAATAATGCTTTGGTTGTTATTGATAATGTAATTTCTTCCGCTGCTGCACTAAATCAGTTGGCACCAGAACTAATTGAATCAATGAATATCCTTAAAGGATCTCAAGCAGCTGCATTGTATGGATCTGATGGTGTGAATGGTGTTGTACTAGTTAATACGAAGAAGGGGAGTAAAGGACGAATGAGAGTGACTTACAATGGTTCTCTGGACTTTGAGACGGTGTTAAATACTCCAGAAAGACAGAGACTATACGGACAAGGTTGGTATGGAGGTAAAGTGAATGTTGAAAACGGTTCGTGGGGTGCACCATTTAATGGTCCTTTGGGTGGACAAACTGTACCCTATGGTATTCCTTTGGCTGATGTTAATGGAGATGGTTTAATTGAAGTTAATATTGATGATAATACGCCAACACCAGATGAATCTTCATCAATTATGTCAACCTATGCTCCTTATGGAAGAAATAACGTCAAAGATTTCTTTCAGACAGGTACAGTAATGCAAAATGGTGTAACTGCTAATATAGGTGATGAAAATAGCTATTTATTGATGTCAGTGGATCACTTGCAACGAGAATTCGTTGTGGCTGATGACAAGCTGAAAAGATTATCTGCCTTTATGAAAGCGGGAACTAAATTTAAAAAATGGAGTTTTGATGCAATCGTGAACTATACACGTCAAACAACAAATACCACTGATAGTGGTCTTTATGAAGATTTGTTGATGTCATCTGTTGATGTTCCCATCACTAAATTTAGAGACTATCCCGATAATGGATATGCATGGAATATCTACTACCAAAATCCATATTGGGCTATAAAACATCAAAGATTTAACACGACAACTGACAGATTGAATTTAGTCGGTAGTGTGGGATATAAGGTAAATAAAAATATTGATTTACTATACAGATCAAATTTACAGTATGTTGGTGCATTTAGCAATCAGTGGAATGATGGCTGGTCTAGTGCGATTAATACCGCACCTGCTGCTATCACATCTTCATATTTTCAGTCAAATTCAAGTCAAAATAGATATTATGGTGATTTATTAGTTAATTTTAATTATGATCTTACCGATGATATCAATATGAAACTTAATGTAGGGCATAACTTCCAAAATTTTGCTTATAATACCACAAGTGCAGGTGGTAGTGGAATAATTATTCCAGGTTTATACCAGGTTTGGAATTTATCAAATCCTTCAAATCCTTATGGTCTTGATAATCAAAGAGGTTCTTACAACTCCCATGCTGTTTTCGGAAATTTAGATTTAGGATACAAAGATTACTTATACTTAACTGCAACAGCGAGAAATGAGTGGAATTCAGTTCTTTCAAAAGATGAAAGAAGTTACTTCTTCCCTTCTGTAGGTGTGAGTTTTATTCCTACAAAGGCGTTTGAGTTTGGAGGAAACGCTTTAAGCTATATGAAAGTATACGGAAACATAAGTGGAACCGCAAACTCTTCATCAGTAGGAGCATATAGTATTAGAAATTACTTTGGTCTTGGAAGTGGTTTTCCTTTTACAGCTAACGGTGGTTTAAGTTTCGTAAACCCTACTGGACAGACATCTGCTAATATTAGAGCTGAAAAAGTTTCTAAAAAAGAAATTGGTTTATCATTAGGATTTTGGAATAATAGAGTTTTATTAAATGGTGCTGTTTATCAAGACGATACTACAGATATGATCACTGATACAAATACTTCAATCTCTTCAGGTATTTCAACATTAAGAACAAATATTGGTAAGCTGAGAAATAGAGGTCTTGATGCAGATATTACTGTAACACCATTAAAAAGCCAAGATTTCAAATGGGATGTGGGTGCCAACTTAACAACTTACAGCATGGAAGTTCTTGAAGTCACTCCTGACACAGATAGAGTGGCTATTGGAGGTACTACATTAGTGGGAGTATACGCAGTAAAAGGCATGAAGGGTCTGCAGCTTATGGGCTCTGACTTTGTTCGTGATGACCAAGGTAGAATTATTGTAGATCGTTCCACAGGTAGACCAACGGTTACTTCAGATTTGAAGAATTTAGGTACTACAAATCCAAGATATCTTTGGGGCTTCAATACAAACTTAACTTATAAAGGTTTTAAACTTACAGCAACTGCTGACTGGAGAATAGGAGGAAAGATGACCACCGAAATTCTGCAAAATATGGCGTTTAGTGGAAATTTACCTCAAAGTGGAAGCTTTAACAGAGAAGAAGGATTTATTATGCCAAATTCATCGTATTTGGTAAATGGGCAGTATGTTGCCAACAATGACGTATTTTATACAATTGCTGGTGTCACAGGTAATCCTAAATATGACGGTGTCGAGTATTACTATCAAAATCAGTTTAATACAGTAGGATCAAATCATGTATTTTCAGGGTCTTATTTTAAACTTCGAGAAGTATCTTTATCCTACACATTCTCCGCAGATATGCTTAGAAACAGTGGATTAAGTGGTATTACATTAGGAGTACATGCAAGAAATCCATTTGTACAATATGCAAAATCTAACAGAAATTTTGCAGATCCTGAGACTTCAACAGGTACAGGTAATGCTCAAGGATACGCAGGAGTATCTCAATACCCATCTATTAAATCTTACGGATTTAGTGTAAATGTTAATTTTTAATTAATTAAAAAATGAAAAAAATATTTTTATATTCATCACTGGCACTTGTTGCTTTTGTATCTTCTTGTAGAGAGATTGATGATAATATATCTCCAAATAATGTTGATCCTTCAGAAATTTCTCCAAGACAAACTTTAACTGCCGCTCAGAATTTAGTAATGACCGCGCAGGCTGGAACAATGAATTCACTTTCAAATGTATGGACCAATACTTGGGCAGGTAATTATTATTACTTTGGAAATCCATTGACTAGAGAGTATTCTCTTGATATTAGTAATACTTTTGGTACAGGTATTTGGTCTAGTAGCTATAATGCTGCTAATAATTTGCAAGGTATCATAGATAAGGGATCTGCTTTGCCATTACATTCGGCAATTGCTAGAATTCTAAAAGCTTATCAGTTGCAGTATGTAGTTGATTTTTATGGTGATGCACCTTATTCTGAAGCGTTTAAAGGGCAGAATAACCTAACACCGAGATATGACGATGACGTTACAATCTATAGAGCTTTAGTAGAGGAAATTAACAAAGCAATTTTAGATATAGATAATACAGTTGTTAATGGTAATACAGTAGTTACTCCACAGGAAGATGTAATTTTTGGAGGTAATATGGCTAACTGGAAGAAGTTTGCTAAAAACGTAAAGTTAAAATTACTTTTAAGACAATCAAAAGTTACCACCCCATCGGTTAGAAGTTATGTTGATGCACAACTTCAGACATTAGCTACTTCTTCTACAGCAGATTTTTACGTTGGAGATGTTGTAATTAACCCCGGTTATAGCAATAAAAATTCAGCTACACCAAATCCATTGTTTAGTAACTACGGAGCTGTTAACTTTCAGGGATCTTCTTTGAATACAAATGGCTGGAGATTATACAAAGCTTCTCAGTATTATGCTAACTCTGTTAATGGGACATTGTATGGATCTACTACAGGTGATTATCGTGGAAGTCAAATATTTAGAAGAGCAACAACTTCAACTTCTGCTGCTCCACAACCACCAAGCAGCGTTGTTGGTATTCGTCAGGGTGGTGTTAAACCAGCGGGTAGCACTGAGTGGCAATATTCATATATTGGATGGAAGTTTATCGGAAGTACATTTGACGAAACTGCTCCTACGCAAATTCCACCACAAGTAAATCCTGACATCAGCAATCAGGCGATTTATGCGATGGTTTTCCAAGGTGATACTTCTGCGGGATCTTATATTGCAGAAGTTGGCGGTGCTATGGATGGTTATTTAGCTTTGGCATCAGAGAATCAGTTATTGCTTGCCGAAGCTGCAACTCTGTATCCTGGAATCTTTACGTTTAGTGCACAAGGTGCTTATAATACAGCTGTTCAAAATTCATTTGCTTTCTACAAATTATTACCAGCAAGAGCAACAAATTATCTAAATGCATTAAACAATACCTCAGTAGGTTGGAATGGTGCATCAAATAAAATTCTTGCTATTCAGTACCAGAGATTTGTATCTTTAGCAAATTTGAGACAGGTTGAAACATATATCAACTTCTTAAAAACAGGTTATCCGGCAATTCCAAATGCAGATAATGCAATTTTTCCTAACAAGCCGTACAGATTGATTTATCCTGTTTCTGAATATACTGGTAATTCATCAAATGTACCAAATGTAAGTCAGGCTCAGGTATTCGTTAAAAATCAGTTTACTCCATTCTGGAATCAGAACTAATTTTTAGCAAAGCTTAAATTATACTATAAACCGCCTTCGGGCGGTTTTTTTATTTCCGTATATTTGTATTTCAAACGATAAATAATGAATATTAAAAATATTATAGAAGAGAAACTGGAAGAGATTATTCTTAACGTCTATCAGTTGAAAGATATAAAACTTGAAATTCAGGAGAATAAAACTGAGTTTGAAGGCGATTTTACCATTGTTACTTTTCCTTTGGTGAAACAGTTGAAGAAAAACCCTGAAAGCATTGGGGTAGAATTGGGACAGGCATTGACTGAGCAAACCGAATTACTGGAAAGTTTCAATGTGGTGAAAGGATTTTTAAATGTGAAAGTTAAAAATCAGTTTTTTGTTGATCAGTTTACAACAGTTTCTGAACAGTTTTCAACTATCGAAAAGAAAAATGAAACCGTAATGGTGGAATATTCTTCGCCGAATACCAACAAACCGCTTCACTTAGGGCATGTCAGAAATAATTTATTAGGTTTTTCTGTGGCTCAGATTCTTGAGGAGGCTGGCTATGATGTGATTAAAAGTCAGATTATCAACGACAGAGGAATTCATATCTGTAAATCGATGTTGGCTTGGGAGAAATTTGGAAAAGGAGAAACTCCGGAAACTAATCATGTGAAAGGTGATAAGTTTGTAGGAAATTACTACGTAAAATTTGATCAGGAATATAAAAAAGAGATTGCTGAATTGGTTGAACAAGGCATTTCCGAAGATCAGGCTAAAAAAGATGCTCCTTTAATAAAAGAAGCTCAACAGATGCTTCTCGATTGGGAAAATGGAGACGAAAAAGTGAGAAATCTCTGGAATGAAATGAATTCATGGGTCTATAAAGGTTTTGGTGAAACTTATAAAAGACTTGGGGTTGATTTCGATCAGGTTCAATATGAAAGTAATACCTATATTTTAGGAAAAGACCTTATTCAGGAAGGTTTGGACAAAGGTATTCTCTATCAGAAAGAAGACGGTTCGGTTTGGTGTGATCTGACAAATGAAGGTTTAGACCAAAAACTTTTACTTCGTTCAGACGGAACTTCCGTGTACATGACTCAGGATTTGGGAACAGCTGTGGAACGTTTTAAAGAAAACAATCTTCAGAAGTTGATTTACACGGTAGGAAACGAACAAGATTACCATTTCCAGGTTTTGTTTAAGGTTTTAAAGAAATTGGGATACGAATGGGCAGATCAGTTATTCCATTTATCTTACGGAATGGTAGAGCTTCCGAACGGAAAAATGAAATCACGTGAAGGAACTGTAGTTGATGCAGATGAATTAATGCAGGACATGTTTGATATTGCCAAACTGAAATCTGAAGAGCTCGGAAAACTTGAAAACTTTACAGAGGAAGAAAAGAACAGCAACTACGAAAATATTGGAATGGGAGCATTAAAATATTTCATGCTGAAAGTTGACCCTAAAAAGAAAATGCTTTTCAATCCTGAAGAAAGTATTGATTTTAACGGAAATACAGGACCATTTATTCTTTATACTTACGCCCGTATTCATTCGCTGTTGATTAAGGCGAACTACATGAACAAACCAGTTACTGAAGTGGAATTGAATCAACATGAAAAAGAATTAATTATGCAGTTGGCAAACTACAAATCTGTAGTTGAAAGAGCAGCTGAATTATTAAGTCCGGCTTTGGTTGCGAACTATCTTTACGACTTGGTAAAAACGTACAACTCATTTTATCAGAGCAATGTTATTTTAAAGCTTGAAGATGAAAATTTAAAACAATTCCGTTTGAATTTATCCAATCTCACGGCACTGACTATAAAAAAATCTTTGTCACTTCTTGGTATAGGAACGGTAAACAGAATGTAAAACAAAAGCCTCTCAGATTTTTCTAAGAGGCTTTTTTATGTTTACACTGCCGGAGTTTCATTTTTGACCTGACTGTCTTTATACAATTTTGCGCTGCTCCATTTGGCGTGTTTTGATGGCGCTATTCTGTAGCCTTTTTTGTAAGTATACACCTTTGTAAATTCGGCTCCGAAGAAAATCATTAGACAGGAATAATTGATCCAAAGCATTACTAAGATGATGGTTCCTGCGGTACCAAATGCTGATGTTGGTTTAAATTCGCTGAAGTATAAACTCAGTAGAAACTTCCCTAAAGTAAACAAAACGGAAGTCAGCATTGCCCCTTTCCAAACTGATTTCCAACTGATTTCTACGTCAGGTAAAACTTTATACATCAATGCAAACAACAGTGTCGTAACTCCAAAACCTACTGCAAAGTTGATAATTTCAATAATATAGTACGTTTCCAAACCAATTGTTCTGGCAATAAAATCATTTAAGATACTGATTACTAAGGTCAGAACCATAGTGATCACAAGCAAAAACCCTAAAATAAGAATCATTCCCAAGGAGTTGGCTCTATCCAGTAAAAATTTTACCAGAGCCTTTTTAGGAGCAGCTTCTACATCCCAAAGATTATTTAATGATCGCTGTAACTGGAAAAATAATGTTGTTGCACCAAAAACCAACGATCCGATACCTACAATTTTCATAAAAATATTTTCTTTATCAATGAGTGCACCGGCAATCATCTCTTCCACGCTTTTTGCGGCATCTGCACCCATCATTCCACTGATCTGAGTGCTTATCTGTCCGCGAATTGCTTCTTCACCAAAGAAATATCCTGCAAGCCAAATGATAATAATCAACAATCCAGGAATGGAAAAAATAGCATAATAAGCCAGACTCGCCGAATCATTGGAGGCAGATGAACTGTTGTATTCAGTAAATGTTTCTTTGACGGTTTCCCAGAAAAATTTTAATTCTTTTAGCATAATTGAAATATTTAAAAGTGTGATTTGGTTTAAATCTCTATTTTCGAAAGGAAAAATTGATTGTTATAATTACCGCAAAGACTATTCCTTAAAGGAAATTCTCACAAATTTCGTTTGATAATTTATAGGAGTGAGAAATTATAGAAGGCAAAATCCAAAATATCGTTTTACAGAATCTCTGAATTAATTTCTTCCGGCAAATCAGGATTAAATATCCTGCAATTCCACTATCTCGATTAATGTTTAAGAATAAATCGAATAGACATAGAAAATAGTCTTAGCTAGAGCCTCCGGAATTTTTAAACAAAAAAAACGGACTGAAGCCCGTTTCTATAATATTTTATTTTGCAATGTATTGAAATATGATACAATCAAAAGCCAAAAGCCAATTGCCATCGGCCAAAAGCTTCCTAAAATGGATATCCAATCGCAATATTTAAAATTAAATTATCTCTTCTCCAGCTGGAATCTCCAAAATTGATTCTGTCCAGTACCCATCTGTCACTTTTTTCGTAGTAAGGCACTCTCAAAGGCATTGCTAAATCTAGTCTTAAAATTAAAATTGAAAAGTCTAGTCTTAAACCAACACCGGCTCCAACAGCAACTTCACTTAAAAATTCTTTGGAAAATTTTCCGCCAGGTCTTGTGTTTTCTCCAGCTGTATTAAACTCATCATTGATTAACCAGATATTTCCTGCGTCAACAAATGCTGCAACGTTTAAAAATTTGTATAGATTGGCTCTGTATTCTGCATTTAATTCCAGCTTCACATCACCTGCCTGATCAAAAACAAAACCATTTTCCTGTGTTCTTGGATCATAGCTGCCGGGTCCCAAAGTTCTCGCTCTGAAAGCCCTGATACTGTTACTTCCACCCACGAAAAACTGTCTTGAGAAAGGAATGTATTTTGAATTTCCGTAAGGAAGCGCAACTCCGGCAATTAGTCTCGTAGCTAATGAAGTTTTCTCGGTAAATTTATGATAGAAACGGACATCGTTTTCAATCTTCGCATATTGGCTGAAAGGAACTCCGAAAATATTTTTCTGTTTTCCTTCCTTCTCGTTTGCACCGGTGATTAATCCGGTAATGTTTCCCGCCAAATCGAGCATCCCTTTATAATAGAATGTATTTTTCTGAGGAAGCATTGTGGTGGAGTAGGTATAAGAATAAGTCGGTCCGAAAATTAGCTGTTGGTCTGTGATTCTCTGCAGATATGGATTGTTTTTAGCTCTTTCAACAAATTTTGGGGTAACATTCGCAGGGTCGATCAATGAAACATCAATTACATTAAGCTCGTGCTCTTTTCTTACATTTTCTTTCCACTGATAACCGAATGTCGCATTGAAAGTATTCAATGTGTATAAAGTCGTTCTGTTCTGAAACTCATATCCCAGTTTAATATTGGTTCTTGGCACGAAAGCGCTTGAAGAATTAAAACGGAACGGCGCCACAATTCTTGGAATGGAAAGCTGAGCATTCGCTCCCGCTCTGAAAATATTTTCTGCATCTGCAGGGCCTCCAATCTGGACGTCAAAAGCACCATAAACAGAGGCTTTAAACTGTTCTGCTCCTCGGAAAAAGTTTCTTTGAGTCCAGTTTAAATTTAATTCACTTCCCGCGTAATTGGCAGAGTTGGTTCTACCTAAAGCTTCCAGACGCAAAGACTGAAGTTCTCGTGGCGTTAAAATATAGTAGGCATCGAATTTATGATTTAAAGAATCCGAAACCACAAATTCATTTTTAACAAATTTAAAAACGCCTAAACTGATGAGTCTGTTCAGTGACAAATTGTGGTCTTTTCTGTTGTAAATATCGCCTTTGTCAAAATACAACGCACGGTCAAACATTCTCGGTTTGAATTTCTTCCTGGGATCCACGACGTAAATATCGTTGTATTCATAGCCTTTCAGTGAATCTTCAGTCATCGGAATATTGTACAGTCCGTTTTTGGCATCACGAAGATTATAATTTGGGAAAACCACGACTTTATCAATCGTAAACTGCTCTGTCGCCAGTTTTGGAGTGTTGTCCTTTAATTTGACAATCATTTCCACTTTATGATTTTTGCTGACGGTGCTGTCTGCCTGAACGATGATGTTATCGGGGTTGAAGTAATAGAAACCTTTATCTTTTAAACCGTCATCAATTCTCTGTCTTTCCGCTTTAATCACGTCGAGGTCAAAAGGATTTCCGGCTTTCAGTAATGATTTCTCCTTTAAAATCTGAATTTCCTGATTGATTAAACTGGAATCTGCAGGAAATTTTACATTGCTGATTAAGTATCTTCCGCCAGGGTTCAATGTATAAATAACCTGCGCTTTTTTATTTTTTGAAATGGTATCGTATTTCGCTTTAGCATTGAAATAACCTTTGTTTTCAGAATAATTGACGATGATATCTTTATTGAATTCTCTGTCAACATCGCCGAGCAAAACAGGTTCTTCCCCAAATTTATATTTCAGCCAGTATCTCAAACCTTTTTCTTTCTTCGGTTCTTTGGTCGCATTGTAAGCGTACAGTTTTGGTCTTAAACCCAAGAATGAAGAGTTCGGTTTTGGCGTAAGATTTTCTTCCAAAGCTGATTGCAGTGCGGATTTTTCTTTCTTGGTTAAAGAATCACTTTCTACTTTTACTTCTGCTCCGGTGTACAGAAGCTGGCCGTCTTTTAGAAATTTGGTGTTGCTGCAGGAAATAATCGTCGCAGTCATCCCTGAAACCAAAAAATATTTACAGTATATATTGAGTTTGTTTTTCATGTTTAAATACTTGTCTTTTTCAAAGTTCAATTTTAAAAATTCTGTCCTGAATGAAATGCTTTTAAATACATTCCAAAGTCAACAGAGTGAAAAATTATTTGAATTCTACGACTTCTTTGTCCTTATTTCTTTTATTCTGAACGCCTTCACGATTACGGTTATTTCTCGATTTTCTGAAAATATCCCTGAATTTATCATAATCTAAAGTAATCACAAAGCCAAGTCCTGTTTCCACGATTTGCCCTTGCAACGCCACCTGATATTCGTTTTTACGGTAAGCTCGCAGCGTATATCTTCCGTCTCTTGAAAGAGCGTAATCTATCTGCACATCTCCGGCAATATTGGTTGTATTTTCATCCGGTCTTGCTTCACCTTCCACTCCGAAATTACTTCCTACAGAAACTTTCAGTCTGTCGTTCAATAACCTTTTACTTAAACCAACATTCAGGTCGGTTCTGGTATTTTGTGTTCCTGTAGAGTAGTCTTCGGTTGATTCCAGATCAAAATTCAGATCGACTCCTTTGATTAAATCTCCCGCTAAATTATTCAGCTGCTGAGAAAGTATTTTACTCACACTCTGTCTCGCCATCGTCTCCGCAGAAACTCCCGAATTACTCTGGAAAGGATTTTCACCGATAAATCTGTTCAAGAGAAGCAAAGCAAAAACCTGCTTGTTCATTTCATTTTCATCCTGTCTTAACTGAGCCAATTTTCCATCAATTGTTTCGGTTACCTGAGAAGAAACAGCATTGTTTTTTTCGTCTGTCGTAATATCAAAAGAAATCACGGGTTTCAGCAGTTCTCCTTTCAAAATCAGCAAAGTATTGAATGGAATTCTCTGTTTGTACTGATTCAGTTCATCCTGATTGACCTGTTGTTCAACCAAATCAATCGGTGCAGTCTGCGTTTTATAAATTGCTGTGATGTCGAGGTTTGCCGTTGTCGGTTCGCCCGTCCATGTGATTGTACTTCCTTTCTGGATGTCAAATTTTCTCTTCAAAACACTTACCGACATTTCGTAGCTACCTTGTTCAACAGAATAAACACCGACCAAAGTCACTTTTCCTGATGGATCAATTCCGCCTGTAAGATCAGCTTCTCCCTGAAGTTTTACAAAATCTCCTGCCGCTTTGTCAATCACAATCGACATTTTTGCTTCTTTGCTCAGCTCAATATTTACGTTGACATCCAAACCTTTTATCGGACTTTCGGCCTTAACTGAATCTGCTGAAATGGTTTTATTTAAAGCAATCTGATCCTGATCAATAAATTCTACAATTCCGTCTCTTTCCTGCAATGAAGGAGAAGATTGCGGAAGTACGAAAGTGAAATCTGTCGTTTTTGAAACGGCCAATCTTCCGTCTACTTTTGGTAAATCTAAATTTCCTCTCACTTTCAATGCCGCATCAATCGATAGAATCCCGTACAGCAAAGCGTCGTTTGATTTTTCTGAATTTACTACTTTGAAATCTTTCGCATCCAGATCAAGGTTGAAGGCAAAATCACGATACGTTTTCGTTAGAACCTGTCCGTCGATATTTAAAGCATTTCCGTCCTTATCTTTGATTTTGAAATCATCAAACTCAATTCCTCTGTTGGTAAATCCTATTTTATCGTTAATTCCTCTGAAATCACTTCCTGTCTGGGAAATCATCATTCCGACGTTATTCATTTTAATATCGCCCAAAATCTTTGGCGCAGTGGTAGTTCCCGTAATTTTCAAATCTCCGGAAAGATAACCTTCGGTATTTGTAATCGCATTTGCCGTGAAGCCCTGCAGCGTTTTCATCTGAAGCTGATTCATATCTAAATTCAGATCAAATGTGCTCGACGAAGTGTTGTAATTTCCTAAAATTTTCACATCATTGCTGTTCCCCGAAAGCGCAATATCCGCATTCAGAAGGTTCGCAGACTGGTTATTGACTTTAATATCTAAATTCCCGACCGGACTTCCAAAAACAAACAGATCGGTCACATCAATATCCGAAGTGAAGGTCATATTTTTGGTTAAATCTCTCAACTGAGCCGTACCGTTGATCGTTCCTTTAGCTAAAAGAGAATCTTTTTTAATGATCTCCGTGATGGTTTCAATTTTAAAATTTTTCAAAGAAACATTCAGCGGACTGGTCGGAGAAGTGCTTTCAGACTGCAAAGAAATTTCAGCGCCTGAATTGGAAAGCGTGAAATTATCGGCCACAATTCCCTGAGTGAAAATCGAGATTTTGTTGTTTTCGGCAACCGTCCAATCCATGTAATTCAGTTTCAAACCGTTTGGATTTAGCGAAATTTCCGTAATATCATTCATCGACTTGGCATTTCCGGCAATCAGGAATTGTGTCGCATCCTCATCATCTTTTGTTGTAATATTATAATTGATCACATTTTCAGAAACATCACCATTGATGTTGACTTTTTTGAGCGCAAAACTCTCACTTGCCAACGAAGCGACACTCAAATCATATTGTAAAGCCTGATTTTCGTTGGTGATTTTTAAACTTGTATTTTCTAAAGTATTGGTTCCATACAAAACCTGCGGGATCTGAGCATCCAAAAGGATTTGCTGAGAATCTGCATTATAATTTCCGTTGATGTTGATGGTTTCAAAACTTTTCAGTTCAGGAACAAATTTTCTGATCAGATCATCATTTTTAATTTTAGCATTAAAAGTGAAAAACTGTCCGGCATCAACTTTTTGGGTGGTTGACGGTTTTTGAAACTGATAATATTGGTTGATGGTCTGCGTTAATGCTCCAAAAATCTGAGTTAATTTGTATTTTCCGTTCAGTTCAACATCTGCAATCTGAGAATTAAATTTAATTAAAGTGGAATCTGCCGTAGAAACTGCATTTAAATTAATTTCCTGAAGCGGATAAACTTCTTTCGTATCTGAAATGGCAAAGTTTTTTAAATTTAAGTATCCATTCAGATTATCAGGATCTAAGGTTTTAAAATCACCGTCAATCGCTCCTGCAATAATCATTGGCGAGCTGTAAAATCCGAGTTTGTTTAAATCTAATTTATTGATGTTCCCATTCACTTTCACCGTTGGATTGTCATTGAAAACTCCCGAAGCCGCAAGATGCAAATTGGCATTTGGGTCTTTTGAATTTAAATCAATATCGTAAACACCACGATTGATTTTTCCTTTCAGATTCATGTTCTGGTAGGTGTAACCGTTATAAGTCGCCGATCTCACGTCGCCGGAAAGGTTTGCAGACATCGTTTTAGGATCAAAGCCTTGTCCTTTTGCATTGATTTGTGCTGTGATGCTACCTAAATCTTTATTTTGAATAAGTTTCCCGATCTGTAAACTTTGAAGATTGGCTTTTACATCAAATGTTTCTCTGTTCTTTCTTCGTAAATCGGCTTTTGCAATGATCGCAGCATTTCCTAAAGTAGAAGTCAGACGTAAATTGGTGTCAACCACCTGCGTTGTGCCCTTTGCTGTCCCCCGAATCGTGAAGAATGATGGCAAAGTAATGTTATTCGGAATTGTATTTTTCGGAACTAAATTGTAAATCGTTTTTGAGGAAGACGCCAGTTCGGTGACATTCAAGTCGTAATACAACTGGTCTGGATTCATTGCATTTTTGATTTTTCCTGAAGCAATTACTTTCAACTGATCCAAACCTGAAACTTTTAAATTCTGAATCGCCAAATCATTAACGGTTCCTCTCACAAAAGCGTTTACGTTTAAAATTGCATTTGGGTATTTATTAAATGGAGCGGTATTTCTTAAAGTCGGAACGATGTTTAAAATATCAGAAAATCCAATTTTAGAATCACGGATATCGGCTGAAATCTGTACTGCTCCCAAATTGGAAGAAAGTTGTTCAATTGAATTATAATTTAAAACAACTTCATCTCTCAAAATCGTTTTTGGAGTCTGTAAGTAAAGGTTTTTCAGGTAAGCCTGTTTTTCACCGTACACAAAATCAGTGTTGAATTTCTGAACATTCAGACCTCTCGCTTCCTGAATTTCTGCTGATTTTACAGATCCGGCAAAACCATTGTTTTCCATTTTGAAATTGCGGACATCAAGATTTAATTTGGCAAAATTCAGGTGATTAAAATCCATTCCTGATCGGGTAGGAGCTACTGCCGTATTGTTGTACGCCACTTTTACATCATCCAGAAGCAGTTTTCCTAAAATCACTTTCATTGCTTTTTCCTTTGCAGAAACTTTAGAAACTTCAGGTTGCCCATCCTTTTTAGGATTGGCATTTTCTGTTGGGAGGAATAAATTGGCGTTGATATTTACCTGTCTCAAATAAACATTTCCAACATTGTAATCATTGTTTTCAAGATCGATGCTGTTAACTTTTGTACTAAGTTCTTTAAATAAAACTTTAGCAAAAGTCCTGGAATTATCATCGCCATAATCGATATCGAAATTGGTCAGTTTAATTCCGTTCAAGCCCAGTTTCATAGGCTTTTTCTGATTCAGGGAATCTACTTTTTCTTCAACATTTTTGGCTACTTCCTCTACCAGATCCTGTTTCAGTTTTAATTGTAATCCATCCAGATTAATATCGTTGACTGCATAATTATTGTTTTGAAGATCAAACGTTTTAACCCTTGTATCAAATGAATTGAAGTAAACTTTGATATCATTTTTAGACTGCTGATCATTGAAAGTGACGCCAATATCTTTCAGTCTGATTTTATCTAAAGAAATAATGAAAGGTTTTGAAGGTTTCTGTTCCTGCTCTTTATCAGAAGTCGCAAAAGCAT
The DNA here is from genome assembly GCF_025457425.1 of Chryseobacterium foetidum. NCBI lineage: Bacteria > Pseudomonadati > Bacteroidota > Flavobacteriia > Flavobacteriales > Weeksellaceae > Chryseobacterium > Chryseobacterium foetidum. The sequence goes on along the minus strand of NZ_JAMXIA010000001.1, from coordinate 1,389,334 downwards.
CAATAATGTAATCAAAATTAAAATTTCCTTTTGGATCTCTCACTACATTTGCGCGGACACCCTCGAGATCAACTGAAGTTATATCGGCCTTAGATTTTATCAGTTTCCACATATCCAATCCCACATCAAATTTTCTTACTGCTAAAAGGGTGTCGATGTTTTGCCCTTTTAGATAAAGATTTTCAATGACCAAACTATTGGGAAAACCAACATAAACTTTATCCAGACTTACTTTTGTTTTGATTTTTTTCTCAAGATAAACAATAAGTTTGTCTTTAATGTAGTTTTGAACTGCAGGAAGACGCAGACTGAGAAGGAGAATTGTGATAAGTAAAATGATCGAAATAATGAATATTCCGATACGCTTGAAGAGCTTTCGATAGTTTATTTTTAGTGTCAAAAGTGGCGTTTTAGGAGGTTAACAGTCCTTAAAATGTTATGTTAAATCCTACTGCAATGATTACGCCATTGTAAATGTAAATCCTGCCCTGGTCATCGATGTGGTATCTGTTTTAGATAGAAGTCAAGTGAATAGTTTGGGGTACGATGACCAAAGTCAGGACATTTTTGTTTTTAAAAAAGCCCTCTTTCTTTCATTTTAGATGTTGAAAAGGTTCTGAAAATGAAAAATTCAAATGTTAGCTTGAAAGAGGGCTAGAAATAATATGGAGATATTAAGTTTTAATCGTTAGAGACCGTCCAGTTAGCAACTTCTCCCTGTGGTGCAGCACCGCCGTCTTTTTGGGTAATAGGAGCTTTTTCCTGATTGATGTGGTAAACGTATGCAGCAATTTTCTCAGCATCACGTCCGCTGATGGTTCCATCTTTGATGAAAGGTCGCATTGTTGGGTTATTGGGCGAGCCATTCTCGAGCATCCAGAATACATTTTTAAAAAGGCTTTTTTCCTGAATGTTGATCCAGTACTTATCTGTAAGATTCGGGCCGATTCCGCCTTTACCGTTGTCGGCGTGGCAGGAAACACAGTTGGTTTTGAAAAGTTCCTGACCTTCTGCTATGTAATCTGCATTGTATTTTGCCGATTCTAAATTGATCTGAGGTGCAGTTTTTTCAAACTCTTCAATGGAGGCGAGCATTCTTTTTGTTTCTGAATTTAATTCAGCTTCAGGATGTGCATAATCTGTGAAGGCAAAAGCAATCAAATAAATTGCGCAGAACGCCATACCGAAATAAAAGAGCCCGATCCACCATTTGGGAAGTGAGTTGTCCAGTTCTGTAATTCCGTCGAAACCATGGTCGATAATGATGTCTTTTTCTTCGGTTGCAGACTGTTTTTTGAAAGCCGAATTCCAGAGTTTTTGGAAATATGAAGTGTTTTTTTCTTTCAGATAATTCTCTTTTTCTTCGTCTGATAATTTTTTAAAATTCTGATCTTCAATTAAATCACCAATCGAATTCATGATGAGCAGAAGAATAACCACGATGATTATCAGTCCCCAGAAAAAAGGTGAAGAAAAATAGGATGAATCCTGTGCGAACATTTCAAACGCTGTTACTGCTAAACCAACAGTCACGAGAATATGTATAAAAATAGGGGTTCTTGTTTTCATTTTAAATACAGTTTTGCGTTATTCTACACTTGCAGTTTTCATCTGCGTTGTTTTGATGTCTGTTCCCAATCTTTGCAGATAGGCAATCATTGCTATAATTTCGCGGTCTTCGAGAGGGATATAATCTGCACCTTTATGTTTTTTGGTTCTATCCATTTGCTCTTTGATGTCGCTAGCTTCAGAATAAATTCTTTTCACAATTCCTTTAGCCTGATTGTCTGCCCATCGGTCTGCTGAATCTATTTCTGCTTTTGAGTAAGGCACATCGAAATAGTTTTTCATCAGTTTCATTTTATTCACCATTTGAGATTTGTCAAGTTTATTTGAAATTAACCATGGAAAACGTGGCATAATTGATCCTGCGGAAGTAAGTCTTGGGTTGTACATGTGCTTAAAGTGCCATGAATCCGGATTTCTGCCACCTTCTCTGTGAAGATCCGGTCCTGTACGCTTCGATCCCCAAAGGAATGGTCTGTCGTAAATAAATTCTCCTGCTTTAGAATATTGTCCGTTTTTGCCTTCAAATCTTACAATTTCGTCACGGAAAGGTCTGATCATCTGTGAGTGACACGAGTTACAGCCTTCTCTGATGTATAAATCTCTTCCTTCCAGTTCAAGCGGAGAGTAAGGTTTTACTGCGGAAATAGTCGGAACATTTTGCTTCATCGTTAATGTTGGAATAATTTCTACAGCTCCTCCGATTGCGACAGTAATAAATGCTAAAATTGCCATCAGTCTTGGAGTTCGCTCCAGCCATAAGTGAACGCCTTCACCCTCCTTTCGGGCATCTGTGATGCTGGCTAGTCCCGGCGCCTCTGCAGGAACGTTTTTCTGGAAGGAACCTTTTCTTACGGTTTTAAAAACATTTACAACCATTAAAACAGCTCCTAAAAGATAGAAGATACCTCCTAAAAATCTCAACTGGAAATAAGGAATAATTGCGGTTACGGTATCCAGCCAGTTTTTCCATAAAAGTGTTCCGTCGGGATTAAACTGTTTCCACATCAATCCTTGGGTAAATCCCGCAATATACATGGGTATAGCATAAAAAATAATTCCTAAAGTTCCAAGCCAGAAGTGCCAGTTAGCGAGTTTTTTAGACCAAAGTTCGGTTCTCCACATTACAGGTATCAGGTAATAAACCACTCCGAATGCCATAAAACCATTCCATCCTAAAGCTCCTAAATGTACGTGACCAATGACCCAGTCGGTATAATGACCAATTTTATTTAAAGATTTTGTTGCTAAAAGAGGGCCTTCAAAAGTTGCCATTCCATAACAGGTTACGGCTACAACGAAGAATTTCAGAATAGGATTGTCACGCACTTTGTCCCAGGCACCTCTTAAAGTCAGAAGTCCGTTCAACATTCCGCCCCAAGACGGTGCTATCAGCATGATTGAAAAACCTGTTCCTACAGCTTGTGCCCATGCTGGCAGAGCGGTATATTGTAAGTGATGCGGCCCAGCCCAGAGGTAAACGAAGATGAGTGACCAGAAGTGAATGATGGATAATTTATATGAAAATACAGGTCTGTCTGCGGCTTTTGGTAAGAAATAGTACATCAGACCGAGAACAGGAGTCGTTAAAACAAATGCAACTGCATTGTGCCCGTACCACCATTGTACTAAAGCATCTTTTGCTCCGGCATAAATAGAGTAGGATTTCCATGAAGTGAATGACAGCGGTACTTCAAGGTTGTTGAAGATGTGAAGCATTGCCACGGCAATCCACGTTCCCATGTAAAACCAGATGGCAACATAAAGGTGTCTCACTCTTCTTTTGGCAATCGTTCCAAACATGTTAATACCGAAAATAACCCATGAGATTGTAATCAGAATATCAATCGGCCATTCGTGTTCAGCGTATTCTTTAGAAGTATTGATTCCCATTAAAAATGTGATTACAACACTAATGATCATAATTTGCCAGGTCCAGAAGTGAATCCAAGAAAGTGTGTCGCTATACATTCTTGTTTTCAGAAGTCTCTGCATACTGTAGTAGGCACCGCAGAAAAACGAGTTACAAACGAAAGCAAAAATTACAGCACTTGTATGCAACATCCTGATTCTCCCAAAACCTAAAGCACCCTGCGAGTTAATTAGTCCCTGAATGTTGCCGGAGGATAGACTTTTAATCGTTGTGTCATCTGTTCCGAAAAGAAACTCGGGCAGTTCGGGGTAAAACAGCATTAAAGCTGCCGTTAATCCCAGTAAAAATCCTACTAAACCAAATGCAATTGTCGCATAGAGAAATGCTTTGACAATGCCGTTGTCATAACTAAATTTTTGCGTCTCCATATCTATAAAAATTGACCAGACTGATATCTGATAAAACTTAAATCTTTACATAAATTTTTAAGTTTTGGCTACAAATATCATGTTGAGTAATAATGTTTTGACAAAGGTATTGAGTACCTTTGTGTAAAGCTATTCGGTATTCTTCTAAAATATACCGAAAACTACTAAAACAAAACAGATGAAAATTTGCGGACAAGCCATCAGAAAAATTCGTAGAGAAAAAGATTATACACAGGAATATATGGCCTTTGAGATGGGTATTTCACAGAAAGCCTATTCGGATATTGAAAATTCTAAAGTGAAAATGAATATTGAAATGCTGACTAAAATCTCCGAAATTCTAAATATCAGACCATCAGAAATATGTGGAATTTCTCACAAATGCGGGACTGAAGATTATGAAGAAAAATATCAGGATCTTCTGAATTATATTGAACGAAATAATATCTACGTGCCGGAAAAGTTTACTTCGAAAAAGAATCTTACTGATGAAAAATAATTTGGATTTTATAAAAAGTAAAGTTTTTACAGAATCTTCATGAGTTTAAGTAAAAAACCAAAAACCACCCTTAAAAAGAGTGGTTTTGTAGACCCACAGGGACTCGAACCCCGAATGACGGTACCAAAAACCGGAGTGTTACCATTACACCATGGGTCTGTTTTATTTTGGTGATGCAAATTTAAAGCTTTTTTCTTTATCTGCAAATCATTTTTAATTTTTTTTTTAAATTTACAGTTCTATTAAAGTGCAAGGAAAAATGACGGTGGATTTCAATAATCTCAATATTAATAATTTACAACCTGAAAACGAATATGAAAATAATATAATTTATTTTCTGAAAGATTGGTTTTCAGATGATGGTAAAGTGAAAGTACAGACTTCCGGTTCTACAGGTATTCCCAAAGTTTTTGAAATTGAAAAGGAAAAAATGCGGAACTCCGCAGAAATGACGTGTGATTTTTTAGGTTTGAAAATGGGCGATAAAGCGTTGAACTGCCTGCCAATAGAATATATTTCGGGAAAAATGATGGTGGTGAGAGCTATTGAAAGAAAATTACAGCTGATGATAAAAAATCCATCCACAAAACCTTTGGAAGATTTAGATGAATACATTGATTTCTGTGCGATGACGCCTCTGCAGGTTGAAAATTCTTCAGATAAAATTCATTTGATTAAAAAACTTATCATAGGTGGAGCTGCCGTTTCAGAATCTTTAAAATCTAAAATATTTGAAGTTTTCCGTCAGCAATCTCAAATTTCAGACTTCAAATCTCAAATTTTTGAGACCTACGGAATGTCTGAAACACTTTCCCATATTGCCCTGAAAGAAATTTATCCAAATTCTCAGGAATGGTTTACTGCTTTCGAAGGGATTGAAATTTCTGCTGATGAACGCGGTTGTCTCAAAATTTCTGCACCCAAACTCAATGATCAGATTCTTCAGACGAATGATTTGGTAGAAATTAGAGATGAGAATAGATTCAGATTTTTGGGGCGGATTGATCACGTGATTAATTCTGGTGGTGCAAAAATATTTCCTGAAGAACTGGAGGCTTTGGTGAAAAAAGAAATCTCAAATGAAGTGGTTTTTTTAGGTTTGAAGGATGAAGTTTTGGGTCAAAAGCTCATCCTCTTAATAGAAGATGTGGACTGTTCAAAAGATGGTCAGTCTGAGCGCAGTCGAAAACTCAAATCTCAAATCTCAAATCTCAAATTTGAAAAATCTTTTCATAAGCCGAAAGATATTATATTTGTGGAGGAGATACCCAGAACGCCCAACGGAAAGGTCAATCGGAAAGAATTATTAAATTTGATCAGCGGAATGTAAAACTCCATCTCGCATCATCCAGCATCCAACACCCATCATCTCATGAAAGACTTCAGCAAAGAACTCAGCTTTAAAACTTCCCGCAGCAGCGGTGCAGGCGGACAAAACGTGAATAAAGTAGAAACTTCCGTTACCGTAATGTGGAATGTCGAGGAGTCTGAATTTTTCAATGATTTTCAGAAAGATTTAATTCAGAATAAGCTCAGGAACAGGATTAATTCTGAGGGGATTTTACAATTAACGGTTTCAGAAAGCCGAATGCAGCTTCAGAACAGGAAAATTGCGGTTGAAAAAATTCTGGAAATTGTAAATGATTCTGTAGTTATTCCCAAGACCCGATTCAAAACAAAACCGTCAAAGGCAAAGGTTCAGAAGAGACTTGATACTAAAAAGAAACTTTCGGACAAAAAAGAAAACCGTCGTTTTAAATTCTGAAAGTGAATGAACAACGGCTTTTGCGTAAGGGATAGCAGCGGAAATCCCGCAGAAAGCGATGGGTAAAGCCTGGCTTGAGGAATTGCAGCGGATAGCCCGACCCGAGCGGTGGGAAAAGCTTTGGCGAGGGATACGCCCATGCTGTAAGTGATGGGTGATAAGTAATGGGTAATAAATGATGGGTAATAAGTGATGGGAAGTGAGTCGTAATGGAAAATATGTAGCAGCAAAAAGGGATAAAGATGGAATTTGGGCTTTTTGGGTTCCAACATCTTTCATTATCTTTGCAGAAATTAAAAATAATGAGCAAACCGATTACTGAGTTTATCGAAAAATATTATCTGCATTTCAATGCTGCGGCTTTGGTAGACGCATCAAAAGGATATGTGGCACACCTTAAAGACGGTGGAAAAATGATGATTACTTTGGCTGGAGCAATGTCTACTGCTGAATTAGGTAAGATTTTAGCTGAAATGATCCGTCAGGGTAAAGTAGATTTTATCTCCTGTACCGGTGCGAATCTTGAAGAAGATCTGATGAACCTTGTGGCGCATTCTCACTACGAAAGAGTGCCTCACTACAGAGATCTGACGGCTCAGGATGAGTGGGATCTTTTGGAAAGAGGCTTAAACAGAGTTACAGATACCTGTATTCCTGAAGAAGAAGCTTTCAGAAGACTGCAGAAGCACATTGTAGAAATCTGGAAAGATGCTGAGGCTAAAGGTGAGAGATATTTTCCGCATGAATTTATGTACAAAATGATTCTTTCAGGTGTTCTGGAGCAGTATTACGAAATTCCGAGAGAAAATTCCTGGATGATTGCTGCTGCGGAAGCTAATTTACCGATCGTGGTTCCTGGATGGGAAGATTCGACCATGGGTAATATTTTCGCTTCTTACTGTATCAAAGGCGAATTGACGGCTACGACAATGAAATCCGGTATCGAATACATGACGTATCTGGCGGATTGGTATACTAAAAATTCAGCAGGAAAAGGTGTTGGTTTCTTCCAGATTGGCGGTGGTATTGCAGGAGATTTCCCAATTTGTGTGGTTCCGATGTTGTATCAGGATATGGAAATGCATGACATTCCGTTCTGGTCTTATTTCTGTCAGATTTCAGATTCAACTACTTCTTACGGTTCGTATTCTGGAGCAGTTCCGAATGAGAAAATTACATGGGGGAAACTGGATATCACAACACCGAAATTCATCGTTGAAAGTGATGCCACGATCTGTGCACCATTGATGTTCTCGTACATTTTGGAAAACTAATTTTTACAGTTAAAAAATTAATTATATTTAAAAGGCTTAGCAATAAGCCTTTTATTGTTTTAAGACCTTGGAAACTCTTCATAAAAATAAGTTCGATGCTTTAACCGGAATGCGCGCCATCGCCGCCATCATGGTTTTTGTTTATCACAACAGAAAATACTGGCGAAATGATCTTCCTTTTGAAGTGATGCGTTTCATCAGTGAATGGCATGTGGGCGTTACCGTATTTTTTGTTTTGAGTGGATTTCTTTTGGCTTACCGGTATGAAGAGAAACCTTTAGAATCCGGAAAATCTTATTTAAAATATATTCTGCTTCGTATTGCCAGAATTTTCCCTTTGTACTGGATTTTGCTGAGTGCTTTTTTTCTTGATACAGCTTATTCCAAAGATGTAAAAACCTATTTTCTACAATATTCACTGTTCTATTCTCTGTTTGAAAAATATTCCGTTTCGGGAATTGTGCAGGCGTGGTCTCTGACGGTAGAATTTTTCTTTTATCTGTTATCGCCACTACTTTTTTTACTTTTAAAGAAAAGCTGGAAATACTGCATCTTATTTTTGCTCGGATTTTTTCTTTTGGGATGGGGGATTGGATATGGTCTGAAAGAATTTAATGGCAACCCGAAAGGTTTTCTGTACCCTTTAAAATTTATGGCTGGAAGCACATTTTTCGGACGAAGCCTGGAGTTTTTCTTCGGAATGTTGCTCGCTTATTTAATGAAAAAAGAAAATGGAATTCAGTTTTTAAATAAGATTAAAAAACCAACACTTTGGGGTGGACTTGCTATTTTAATAATGATTTTCGCCATCAGATTTTTCGCCAGAAACAATTTTGTACACGGTGTTGAACGTTGGGAAGGAAGAGTGATACATGAATTGTTTTTACCGGTTGGAATTATAGTTTTCTTTTGGGGATTGATGACGGAGAAAACATGGGTTTCTAAAGTTCTTTCTACCAAATTCTTTATCCTTTTAGGAAATGCTTCCTTTGTTTTTTACCTGATTCACCTCAGTTATTTCAACATGAAACTGAAATCTCACGTTTATCTACCCGATAAAAATTTTGTTCTGCTTTGGATTTGCTCGATTATCATCTATCTATTGATTGAAAAACCATTGTACGAGCTTTGCAGAAAGGGAATTACGAAAATTTAATAATTCTTTTCTCGCAGATTTGGCCGAAAGCGCAGATTTCTTAAAAATTAAGTTTTTGAATAATTTAAGTTGAAATTCGCATCCTTTTTTTTAAGAATTACTAAATTGATTTTGGTAATATTTATTAGGTCAAACGCTTTGAATCTGCTAAATCAGCAAAATCTGCGTGAGCAAAAAAATCAATCCATAGAATTAATCAGCACAAAGTATCTGTATGCCAATATTCCTTTCTGAAACTTCGTCAGTTTCAACGGGTCTTTATCACTCAATTTCGGTAAAATTTTCTTGTTGAGATTATTTAAAAATTTAAAAACAGACTTTTTCATTGGTAGAAACTTTTGAGATTAATCAAATAAAATCAAAAATTGTGCAGTTTTTGGGATGCTGGAAGCTGGGTGAGGGAAGCTGGGATTTATAGGCGTTTAAAAAAACAAAATTGTCCTCAGAGATGAAGACAATTTTAAATAGAATAAAATTAATCGCCTAAATACTTAAACAACTAATTTTGCTAATTGCTAATTGCTAATTGCTAATTGCTAATTGCTGATTACTCATTACTCATTACCGAAGATCATGGGTTTCCGTACATATTAGATTCTCCTCCATCAATCGCTATTACCTGCCCAGAAACATATCCATTTTCATCACTTAAAAGATAAGCAACTAAATTTCCCACATCTTTCGGGTCACCTAATTTTCTGGTGGGATTTCTCGATGCATATTCTTTTTCAGCCGCCTTCGGGTCTGCAGGATTTACCTGATTGAAAGCTTCCGCAACCATCGGTGTCAAAATCGCTCCGGGAGCAATGGCATTAGTCAAAATATTATCTTTCCCGTATTCCAGAGCTGCGTTTTTCGTCATTCCGGCAACGGCGTGTTTGGTGGCAACGTAAGCTGTCTGATTCAAAACACCTCTGATTCCTCCTACAGAAGCGACGTTGACGATTCTTCCGCTTCCGTTTTTCTGCATTGCAGGAATCGCATATTTCATTCCGTAATAAACGCCCAAAAGATTGATGTCGATTACTTTTTTGAAAACTTCAATATCATAATCGATCAAAGGAGCCTGTTTGCCCTCGATTCCCGCATTGTTGTACAGTCCGTCCACTTTTCCGAATTCTTTTACGGTTTGGTCAACGTAATTTTTTACATTTTCTTCCACTGAAACATCAGCTGTGACAGTCAGGAATTTACTTTCCGGATATTTTGACTGCAATTCTGATTTTGCTTTTTCTAAAGCTTCGCCGTTAAAATCTACCAGTGTAAGATTGGCACCCTTTGCTGCCAGAGCTTCGGCTGCTGCGTATCCTAATCCCATTGCGGCACCGGTTACGATTACTGCTTTTCCCTTAAAATTTGACATATTATAAAGTTATTTATTTCAATGTTTCAATTTACAACAATGATGCCTTTGTGGTATTATTGTATGGTAATTTTTTGTTAAAATCGGTAGATGTAATTCAAAAACTTTTTCTGAGTTTAAACCCTAATTGTTTTAAAAATGACAAGGTCTTGTATCCCTCATAAACTGAAAAAGATTATTTCATACATTTGATATACTTTTAAACTGAAAAATGAACGAAATTTTCAAAAAACAAGTCTGGGAAATCTCTAAACTGATTCCAAAAGGAAGAGTTTCTTCTTATGGTGCGATTGCAAAAGCGGTCGGTTTTCCCAATCATTCCAGACACGTTGGAAAAGCGATGGGCGGTTGCCCGAAAGATGTTCCGGCGCATCGTGTGATTTCGAGCTCAGGCACCTTGTCTGTTCCGGTATTTCAGGAGAGGCTGGAAGCGGAAGGAATTGAAGTGGAGAATTTCCGGATTAAGAATTTCAAAGAGTTGTTTTGGAATCCTTTGGAGGAACTTTAGATGGCGGTCGGCAGTCGGCCGATGGCGAATGGCGTTTTGTTTTTAGCTTCTAGCTTTGAATTTTTCAGTAATAGATGTTGGTGTTTTTGATTGGAAATTGTTGTCCGTTTGAGAACCATGTTGTTTGCAAGAAGACTTCCTAGCCCCGATAGGAACGGCATCCTTTTTTGTGGTGGACGCAACGAAGTGGAGACCACCGCAAAAAAGATATAGTGGATAGCGGGAAAAAGCTTCAAATAAAAAATTAAAAATTGCTTTTCGACGAAGTCAAAAAGCTCCTGAATATGAGTAATAAGTAATCTGTAATGAGTAATCTTTGATGAGTAGGTTTCTAACAAAAAAAATCGGCGTTGTTAAAAACTTCGCCGATAATTTATGGTATTTTAAACCTTAAAGGTTTAGGTTTGGTAGAAAAACTATTTCTCTAACTGCTTATAACTTCTTTGGATGAAGTCTGTAAGCTCTTTTCCTTTCAGTAAATTCTGTGATAATTTCGCCAAATCCAAAGCGTACTTAATCTGAGAATTTTTGTCTTCTGCGTTTTCATTTGCTAAAATTTTTGAAGCAAATTCACTGTTGGAGTTGACTACCAAATTGTACATTTCAGGGAAGCCGCCCATTCCAAACATACCGCCACCGCCGGTTGCCTGCATATCTTTCATTCTACGCATAAATTCTGGCTGGGTGATTGTGAAAGGAGCATCAGCGCTGTCTAAATCTTCCAATTGAACTGTAAATTTAGTGTCGTTAATTGACTCTTCAATGTTTTTCTTCAATGATTCTTTCTCAGTTTCATTTAATTTAGAAATAGCAGGTTCGTCTTTTTTAATTAAATTATTGATGTGGTCTGCATCAACCCGAGCGAAAGAAATTTTCTCTTTTGTAGATTCTAATTTCTGGATTAAATGCGGAACAATCGGAGAATCTAAAAGGATCACTTCATACCCTTTATCTTTCGCAGACTGAATGTAAGAGTGCTGTTCATCGGCATTTGTAGCGTAAAGAATCACCAAATTTCCGTCTTTGTCGGTTTGATTTGGTTTGATTTTTTCTTCTAATTCATTCCAAAGGAAATATTTTCCATCGGTTGTTGGATAAAGTGCAAATTTGTCAGATTTTTCGAAGAATTTGTCTTCGGAAATCATTCCGTATTCGATAACGATTTTGATGTCGTTCCATTTTTTGTTGTAGTCATCGCGGTTTTCATTGATTAATGAAACCATTTTGTCGCCTACTTTTTTGGTGATGTACGAAGAAATTTTCTTTACAGCACCATCAGCTTGCAAATACGAACGCGAAACGTTCAGCGGAATATCCGGAGAATCAATCACACCTCTCAGCAACATTAAAAAGTCTGGAACAATTCCTTTGACCTCATCAGTTACAAAAACTTGGTTTTGATAGAGTTGGATTTTATCTTTTTCGATATTTAAATTATTCGCCAGCTTCGGGAAATATAAAATACCCGTCAGATTGAAAGGATAATCTACATTTAAATGAATATTAAACAAAGGCTCCTCGAATTGCATTGGATACAACTCGTGGTAAAAAGATTTGTAATCTTCATCTTTTAATTCGCTTGGAGCTTTCGTCCATGCCGGAGTTGGGTTGTTGACAATGTTGTCTACCTCAACTGTTTCTGCCACTGCATCTTCTGCGGCATCTTCAGGCAAAGGAAGCGTTTCAGTTTTTGTTCCGAATTTAATTGGAACGGGCATGAATTTGTTGTATTTAGTCAACAGTTCACGAATTCTGCTTTCTTCTAAAAATTCTAATGAATCTTCAGCGATGTGAAGGATAATTTCTGTTCCTCTATCGGTCTTGTCAGTAGTTTCTTCTAATGAAAACTCGGGACTTCCGTCGCAAATCCAGCGAACGGCAGGATTTTCATCACGATAAGATTTAGTGAGGATTTCTACTTTTTCTGCCACCATAAAAGCCGAGTAGAAGCCCAAACCAAAGTGCCCGATAATTCCTGAATCTTTTGCAGAATCTTTGTATTTATCTAAGAATTCCTCAGCTCCGGAAAATGCAACCTGGTTGATATATTTTTCAACTTCTTCGGCAGTCATTCCCAAACCTTGGTCGATGATGTGAAGTTTTTTGTTTTCCTTATCGATTTTCACCTTGATTTTCGGATTTCCGTAATCTACTTTTGCTTCACCGATGTTGGTAAGGTGTTTTAATTTTAAAGTGGCATCGGTTGCGTTTGAAATTAATTCTCTTAAAAATATTTCGTGGTCGCTGTACAAAAATTTCTTAATCAACGGAAAAATATTCTCCACCGAAACATTGATATTTCCTTTTGTCATTTTTTTGGATTTTTAAATTTGATGATTAATTCTCAAAAGAAATACCATTGCCGCGAAAGTGACAAAATGTCGGATTTCAACGATAGCCTTTCAGGTGTTTGATCAGGTAAACGGTTTAAAAATAATAGCTTAATAGGCTAAGACGTTTTGAAGTTTAAGTATTGGAAATTTCGGGATTTTTTGCCTATTAATATTTTTCTTAATAATCATTAAAATAAGTAATTTTTTTATATTTTTGCATCCGCTTATCATGAATAAATGATGAGTTTGAATCGAAGCTTTTGCCGGACATCAGAAATGATAAAGTTTCGTTCGTTAGTATAAAAAAAACATTAAATGAAAATTCAATTTATCAGAAATGCGGTTTCTCTGCGTTTAAATTCCTCAGTTTTACAACTTTTTCACAATTTTAATCGCTTCGTATCTAAAGTTTTTCAAGATATCTTATCATAAATTTAATGAATATATGTATTCTGTTCTTTGAAAATTTTTAAGAATATTTTTACGGATTTTATTTATTGTTTTCTCATAATATGAATATAGCAATATATTTTATCATGCATTAATAAGTATTGAAAAATTAAGCTGCATATATTAATTATTATTATTCTTTTTGTGGTATCTATATATTTTTTATTACATTTATATAATAAAAACACTGTTGAGAGAGTTACTTTTCCATACTAATGCTCAAAAGGGAGTTACAGATGATTTGAAATCTGTAAGTTTACATTTTTTGTCTAAAGTTGTTTTTCTGACTACATTGTTTTTCTTATTTTTATCTAATGCGCAGATTTATGTATCCGGTAGTGCTCAAATGGTGGGAAAAGAATATATTTCTACTGGTGAGAAAAAGATAGAAACTATTGCAAACCGATCGGCAGTGATTTATATAACTGAGGGTGCATCTGTTACGAATTACGGTCAGCTTGTAATTGTAAAAAAATTACAAAATACGCCCCATCAGGCGAAGATTGCAATGCGGAAGTCGGTTAATTTCAAAAAACAAGTTGCCGTACAAGAAAAACTGTCACAGTCAAAAAAAATAATAAATTCTAAGAAACGCATTATTCACTACAAACCGTTCGACAATCCTGACCGGTTTATGGGCTCTAAGCATTATTTTAAAACCTTTAATCTTCCCTCGGAGCATCCGTCAAAAGTTGTAGAGGTTACGCAACATTTGGCTTTACGCTTAAAAGATTTTTCGTTACAAAAAACTAAAATTTTAAGTGTAGATTTTTTTAATAAACATACATTCTATTCCGTATTTTACACCCGTCCTCCTCCTTTTAAAGTTTGATTTTGTAACTAAAATTTAAACTTTAAACTTTAAAATTATGATTTTTAAATATTTTAATATTTATCCGAGAGATTTTTTCTTTCTTTTTATGCTTTTTATTTCTGTGAGTGGGTATTCGCAATGTCCTACAAGTATTGTGTATCCTGCATCAGCTGATGGAAGTGTGGCGACCACGGTAATCAATAATGGAGACTTCAGAATAGGAAGTTCTAAGATGACAATTGAAAACAGCAGTGCGGTATCGTTTACCAATGTAATCAATACCAGTCATCAGACAGAGCGCAGTATCAATATTGGTCATTCTGGATCTGCAAGCACATTTAATAACAGAGTGGAAACAATACTAACATTTTCACAACCGGTTTATAATTTAAACTTTAACATTAATGATTTGGATGCGGGGGACAGAATTAGAATTCTTGCTTACAATCAGAATAATAACTTGATAAATTTTGGAACAAGTAATTTTACATTAAGCAGCGGAACGGTTATCACCTATACAGCATCTCCAGACAAAGAGTTTTCATCTGCTGCTGTGGATGTATCATCATCAAACAGTAATACGACTGCAAGAATAGCTATAAATTTTAACAGCTCTTATGTCTCAAGACTTGTTTTGCAGTATTATGATACTAATTCAAGCGGTTCTTACACTATTGCAAACATTGCAGGGGCGTCCCTTTGTGCGCAAAATGACAGTTTTGGTAGTGTACAGCTTGGTACTGCAACCGCCTCATCTGTTCTTACAAACGATTTGTCGTCAACAGGTGTAACAGCTTCCGCTGCCAATACAAACGTTACGTTAATTAATCTCGGAGGTCTTACGGGTGCAACTATTAATGCAAATGGGACGATCAATATTCCTGCTAATGCTACACCCGGTAATTATACATTGACTTACAGAATATGCTCACCGACTGACCAAACCAATTTTTGTACAACTGCAACAGTAAGTCTTACTGTACTGACTTGTCAGGCCGGAACGGCACCTCCGACATTGGTTGCGGGTGGATTTTATGATGCTACAAACTCGGCTTACAGAATTCCTTGTGGATCTACAACAGCTAATTTGAGTACAATTACATCAAGTAATAAACCGACTCCCGCTACCGTTACATTAACCTGGCATACGGGGACACCTGCTACTACGGCTAATAAAATATTGGCACCAACGGCCTTAACAGGAACAAATAAATACTACGCTTCATTTTTCGACTCGGTAGCAAACTGCTATTCTCCAACGAAAGAAATTGTGGTTTTTGCTCCTATTTGTGGTAGAAATAACGATTTTACCAGCATACCGATTACTGCAGGGGTTGGAGGTACGTTGCCTTCCATTTTTGCCAATGACAGTTATAATGGTCTTGCAATCGCAGATATATCTACAATAACCGCAGATTTTGACTATGAATTATGGACCCCTTCCAATGCAATTATCAATGATAATGGTACTCTTACAATACCTGCCGGTGTGCCTCCTGGAATTTACACTTATTATTATAAATTAGTTGATACTGATCCTGATGTAGGTACGTTAATTAATGAGGCAAATTTTATCGAAGTTAAATTTAGAGTGTCGCCAAACAGCGATGGGGATGCTTATAATGATTATGACGACTGGGATGATGATAATGATGGCATTCTCGATGCAGTAGAAAGTCCGCCCTGTTTTTATTCAGCCGCAGAGTCTTCTGTTATTGAAAATATAACTTCTCCGTTTATTGGCGCTGCAGGAGATCCCACAGCTGGAAATTCTATTGCTACATTGTATAACGGAAATACTTCAGATGCCAATCCATTTAATTTTACAGGACAAACCATTACGTCGGGCAGTCCTATTTTTACAATCTCATACCCAGCTATTATTCGTTTGACTTCATTAAGTGTCAATCAGGCAGCGAGTGGAATGGCACCTGCAAACAGATTTGGTAGATTATTTGGGTCGAATGACGGGGTGAATTTTACCGCAATTTCTAACGGAGTTGCTTTAAATTCGGCCACTGTTACATTTGCCGTAACTTCTACAACATCTTATCGTTTTTACGAGATAAGATATGTAGGAACTGTAGCAGCTGGTAATTTAACTGATGGAACTTTGGGAACTGCAAATATTCAGGAAATTACTGCAGTCTACAATTTATTAGCGTACGAACCATCAGCAAATCCAAAGCCGATTACTTGTACATTCAGTACGGATTCTGATGGAATACCTAATCATTTGGATCCGGATTCTGATGGCGACAATTGTTTTGATGCTGTGGAGGGTGGTGAAAACGTTACTTCCGCTGATGTAGACTCAAACGGAAGAATTACAGGGGGTGTAGATGCGAATGGAGTTCCAAATTTGGTGAATTCAGGAGGTGCTGCAGACACTGGAAGTTCTACAGAAGGCACGCTTGGTCAGCCAATAGGGCAGTCTCAGGATGCTTTCAGAAATGATTGTTTAGATTCAGACGGTGATACAATTCCGGATTGGCAGGATTTAGATAATGACAATGATGGTATTCTGAATAAAAACGAATGTATTGGATTTATCGCTAATAATGTAAGCGGACCCTGGAAGGGAAGAACTGCGTCAAATATAACTGTCACAGCTAATCCTGGTACAACACAATCCAATTCAATATTTGTAATAACGGATCCACAGGTGAATTACAGTATCAACCAAAATGGAGGAGATCAGAGATTTGGAAATGCCTCAACATCTGTTTCCTACGTTCTCACCTTTTCCACACCAGTACCGGCAAGCGAAATAGGATTGATGATTGATGATGTGAATGTTGGTTCTGGTTTCTCGCCTTCAGCAACGTACAAGATAGATGTAGATTTTGGATCCGGATTTGTAAATCCTCAAGGTGCTTTTGTGAAGACCTTAGCGGGACGCAACAGTGGTGTTGGATATAATCCTATAACGGGTGTACCTTCGTTTCAGGATTTACCTAATCCTGTAGGAGAGGATATTTATCTGAGAGGAGCAGGAAACAGATTAGTGAAAGCGGTACGGATCACAGGATTAAACCTGGGCACAGGAGATTCAATATCATATTCATTCTTTGCCCTTTCTTCTTGCGATACAGATGGAGATGGGATCCCTAATGACTTAGATTTAGATTCTGATAACGACGGCTGTTCTGACGCTATTGAAGGCTCTTCCACGACTATCACAAACGCAAATTTAGTCAACTCATCTATGCCGGGCGGGAACACCGGAGCGACCAGCGGAAACTACAATCAACCTGTAATACAGAATTTAGGGAATTCGGTGGATACTACTCCAACGTCGCCAAGCTATGGAGTTCCGTCAATTGCCGGAACAGGACAGGGTGTGGGTGATTCAGCAAATTCGTTGGTGAACAGTTGCGTGTGCTATGAAGATCCTACTTTAGTTGCAGGAGCAACCTATCCGGTGAAACATGGTATTACTTTACTCGGAAGAGCGGGGAAAATAAGTGCTGTACCTGCAAATGGTGTGAGCGACTGGCCTATGAACAAAAATTCTGCATATACTGTTTTGGAATCTAAAACTAAAGGTTTCGTAGTGACTAGAAATTCAAGTCCTGAAACGACAATTACTATTCCTGTTGTGGGAATGATGGTTTTTGATACAGATGAAAATGCAGGAGCCGGATGTCTGAAAATTTATACAGGACCGGGATCCACAGAAGGCTGGAAGTGTTTTAGTACTCAGGGTTGTCCGTAACGGAATAAATTTTATTCAGTTAAATCTTAAACCTTCAGGGTTTTAATATCCCTGAAGGTTTTAATGAAGAGTTAATTTAAAATCTTAAAAAATGAAAAAAATAGCAATCATATTAAGTATTTCCATTTCTGTACTTTCGTTTTCGCAAGTCAGAATCGGAGCGACCAATTCCGCAGGAGATGTAACGAATACGTCTGTTCTGTTGGAATTCGGAACAGATAATAATAAGGGAATTATTCTTCCCTATGTAGAAACAGTACCTACGGGTGTTAACACCGCAAAAGGCGGAACGATTATTTTTGATGTTTCAGCAAATACGGAATATAAAATAAAAGTGAAAAACGAAAATACAGGATGGAAAGATCTAAGCGTCCAGTCTGGATATTCATCAGCGGTAGAAGCAGTTGTAAAACCAACGCAAGCTTTGCCTTTAACTGACCAAGCTGCTTCAAAATCAGTAATCGGTAATGAGACGACAACCACCGATGGTGTTTTGGTTTTGGATTCTCCAGATAAAGCGATGGTTTTACCTATTGTGTCAGATTATACGGCCATCCCAAATCCATCACCGGGAATGATGGCGTTTTTGCAGCATCCGACAGATTCTACAAAGCACCGTCTGATTGTTTTTAATGGTCAGAAATGGACTTTTTGGAGACCATAAAAACTGATTTTGACCTGAAATTTCACAACCGCTTCTGAAAAGGAGCGGTTTTTTTTATGGGACTCAATAGAATGAGGAAAATTGATTGCGTACTTTTCAGGATTGAACAAAAAAAAGACAGCCTCTCAGCTGCCTTCTGTATTTCAAATCAACAAATTAGTTTTTCTTGTTGATGATCTCTTCTTTTACTTTGTTTTCAAGCTCTTCAGCAAGTTCCGGATTGTCTTTCAACAAATCTCTCACAGCGTCACGACCCTGACCAAGCTTAGTTTCACCGTAGCTAAACCATGAACCGCTTTTCTTCACGATTCCCATATCCACTGCAGTATCTAAAATTTCTCCGGTTTTAGATACTCCTTCACCGTACATAATGTCAAATTCAGCCATTTTGAAAGGTGGAGCAACTTTATTTTTTACAATCTTCACTTTCACACGGCTACCAACAGCTTCGTCGCCATTTTTGATGGGTGCGGATGCTTTTCTGATATCAACTCTTACCGAAGCGTAGAATTTCAAAGCATTACCACCAGTAGTAGTTTCAGGGTTTCCGAACATTACACCGATTTTTTCTCTCAACTGGTTAATGAAAATTACCGTACACTTTGTTCTTGAAATTGTCGCCGTTAATTTTCTCAAAGCCTGAGACATCAATCTTGCGTGAAGACCCATTTTAGAATCACCCATTTCGCCCTCAATTTCTGCTTTTGGAGTCAATGCAGCCACGGAGTCAATCACTACGATGTCGATTGCACCTGAACGGATTAAGTTATCGGCAATTTCCAAAGCCTGCTCACCGTTGTCAGGTTGAGAAATAATCAGGTTTTCAAGATCGATTCCCAGTTTCCCTGCGTAGCCTCTGTCGAAAGCGTGCTCAGCATCGATAAATGCTGCAATTCCGCCTGCTTTTTGAGCTTCTGCGATGGCATGTAAAGTTAAAGTTGTTTTACCTGAAGATTCAGGTCCGTAGATCTCAATAATTCTTCCTCTCGGATATCCGCCAACGCCCAAAGCGATGTCTAATCCTAAAGATCCGGAAGGAATAACTTCGATGGTAGTGTCGATTGCACTGTCGCCCAACGTCATTACAGTTCCTTTTCCGTATGTTTTATCTAATTTATCAAGCACCAGCGCCAGTGCTTTTTTCTTATCATCTATGTTGCTCATATAGTATTAAAATAATTTATCAAAATTACATAATTTTAAGTTCAAAAGCTAATATATTTTGTTTCTGAAAATTGTTTTTAGCGTTAAAAAAATGATAAAATTTGTAAACCCCCTTCAAAATTTTTTTGACTTATCTTTCATGTTGGTGTCATTTGTTTGAGTGTGATACTTTGTTTCTGAAAAGACATTGATAACTAGCCCCGATTGTCGCGGCATCCTTTTTCTGGATTGGCTTTGAAAAAATGCACTGGCGAAAAAGATATAGCAGAAAGCGGGATTAAGCTCCTGAGAAAATTAGTGAAAATTTGAATTCTGGGTTATGTTCAAATAATCCTGTAAAACTTTCATCTGATCTTTATTCCCTTTTTTAATTCTCGCTTCACGGCTCACCGTAGAATCATAGATTTTGTTGAGAATCTTTTTCGTTACCGGAAATCCTTTTCTTAACGAAACTTCCGGAATCCTGAGCCTTTTGCAAACGTCTTCACCCAATAAATACCAAGTACAGCAAATGTGCAGGTATCGCAGATTTTTTCTCTGAAATTTATATTTTAGAATAGGATTTTCTAAAGATTCATTTAAAAGAGAGTGAGCCAGCAAAACCGAATCTTTGTCTGAAGAAGGCTGAATGGATGTCCACAGATAAAAATATTCCGTTGCCTGTTTTTTATTGTCGGGAAGCAGCTCTACCGGAATTCCCAACAGATATCCGACGTATTTCCAAAGATGAAAATGACCTTTTTCTTCCTCTTCAGAAATGGTATTTCCTAATTTTTTAAGACTGTGCATAAAAACCAGACTGAAACCAATGTAGGTCGCCATCATATCCCATGAATTGATGGGTTCGCCCCAGTTTTCTGTATCCCAGTTTTTATAATGTTTCCGGATTGATAGTCTGGCGTAAGAGTGAATTAATCTTGTTTTTATGGCAAATTCATAACCTTTTTTATGAACTTCCAAAGCGTCGTAACGGGTAACATTCACCCAGAAATCCAGTGTTTCGGAAAGTCTTTTTACGGCGCCTTTTTTCAGGGCTTCGGTGGCAATCAGAGGTTTGTTGAGGAAAGCGTAATCGTAACCGCCAATAAGACAATAATCTCTCAGTGAAATTAAAGAGTCGAGGTTGCTTCTCATGCAAAGCTCGGCACCACTTTTTATTAAATGTAAATCCAGCCAATCGGGTATAGTTTGGGTCTGACTGAAAAGTTTTTTTACGCTTTCAGGAACTTCATCATTTTCCGAAACACCATTCCGGATGTAACTTTCAATTTCTCTTGAGGCTTCAGGATAACTTTTTTTAAAGTAAACTTCTCTTACCACTTCGTCACCGATTTCATCAACGTGATAATAGAATTTTGAGAACTTATCAAAATCTTTAAAATTCAGCTGAGCTCCGGAAAGATCAGTCAGCTGTTTCCCGTTTCCAGTCGTCCAGAAATCTATGAAATGTTTTGAATCTTTGAATCTCGGCTGTAAAATCTGCTTTTCCATTAAGGATAAAGTTAAGGAATTTTAAATGAAAGCCACTGTGAGATTTGTCAGTTGGTTTGAGATTTGAGATTTGAGATTTGAGATTTGAGGTTTGAGATTTGAGATTTGAGAATCGGGGCGCGAGATTCGGGATTCGAAATTTAGGATTGAGATTAACTTAGAATTTTTATTAAATATTTTTTTATCAATCATCAATCATCAATCATCAATCATTTTTAATATTACCCATCACTCATTACTCATCAAACAAGTCCCCATTCAAACACTTTCCTGATCAGTTCTTTGCTATTTCGGGAGTCGGTTTTTTTGAGGATGTTTTTGCGGTGGCTTCTGATGGTGTGTTCGGAGAGAATGAGCATGTCAGAAATTTCTTTACCGGAATATCCTTTGGCTATCAAAATTAAAATTTCTATTTCCCTTTTGGTAAGATTGGGAGAATCAGAGCTTTTCCTGTCATCAGTTAGCTGCACGGTGAACTGATGAAAATCCTTTCTTGGTGAGATGCCTGTAAGTAAAACGGTGTAAGGATTCTGAGGTGTGATGTGCTGAATATTGGTGTGAATATTAATTGATTGAAACAAACGGTTATTTTCGTCCATCAAAGTGTGAATGGCCTGATGATGGAAAAGTTCGTATTTTCCTTTTTTGGTTTTCATCCTGAAACAATAACTTGGTTTCAGTAAAAGCTGATGCTCAACGCCAATCTGCTTTATTTTTTCGACGACAATATTTTCAGCTTTTACAACAAAAGGAATATCATCAGGATGAATCAGATTGAAAATTTCGTTGAGTTGTGAAGGGTATTCTGGAAGACCGTGAATCTTAAGAATGTTTTTATGGTGATGCGAAATGCTGGAATCTGCGAGATTTATTACGTAATAATAAAAGTTTCCGATGGAAAACATTTCGCCGATAATCTTCTCGATGGAGGGTGTGGTGAGAGCACGTGATCTGTCTTCTCCTGCGAAGTTTCCCCATATTTTTGACAGTAAATGTTTATCCTCCGGATTTCCCATTCTTTAGATTTGAAACGAAAATACTTAAAATTTTGTTAAAAATACCCCAAAAGGGCTATTTTTTTATGTTAAATAATTTGCAATTTTTGTAGAAACAATAATCATGAAAACTCTGCTTCGAAACTGGAGTTAATTTTAAAGTTTCACTGCGTCCCCTGAAACTTTAAAAGCAGGAAGGTAAAAGCACCGGTGATGAAAAAAAGAATTAAAGAAACCCTCTAAAGCAGCCACTTTCAGAAAGATAAGTGGTTTTTTTGTGCATTAAAAAAACCTTCCTGATTGGGAAGGTTTCATATTTTAAGCTAAATTCTAAATTATTTAGATAAAGTTGAAGCGTGGATCAACATATCTACCAATTTGTTTGAATAACCCATCTCGTTGTCATACCACGAAACAAGTTTTACAAAGTTTGGAGAAAGTGAAATACCAGCGTCTTTGTCGAAGATTGAAGTTCTTTTGTCTCCGATGAAATCCTGAGAAACCACAGCATCTTCAGTGTATCCAAGAATACCTTTCAATTCACCTTCAGAAGCAGCTTTAATCACAGCACAGATTTCTTCGTAAGAAGCACCTTTTTCGAGTCTAACTGTTAAATCCACTACAGAAACGTCAACTGTTGGTACTCTGAAAGACATACCTGTTAATTTTCCGTTCAAAGAAGGGATTACTTTTCCTACTGCTTTTGCAGCACCTGTAGAAGAAGGGATAATGTTGTTTAATGCAGCTCTACCACCTCTCCAGTCTTTCATTGAAGGACCGTCAACCGTTTTCTGAGTAGCTGTTGTAGCGTGTACAGTAGTCATTAAACCTTCAACAATTCCGAAGTTATCGTGAATTACTTTTGCCAAAGGAGCCAAACAGTTTGTAGTACAAGATGCATTTGATAAGATTTTCACATCATCAGTTAGTTCGTTGTGGTTTACACCCATTACAAACATTGGCGTATCATCTTTTGAAGGAGCGGAAAGAATTACTTTCTTAGCGCCAGCTGCAAGGTGTTTCGCAGCACTTTCTTTATCTAAAAACAAACCGGTTGATTCTACTACGTAGTCAGCTCCGATTTCGTCCCATTTCAGGTTGCTTGGGTCTTTTTCTGCAGTAACTCTGATTTTTTTACCGTTTACTACAAGGTCATTTCCGTCTACAGAAACTTCTCCCGGGAAAATACCGTGTACAGAATCATACTTCAGCATGTAAGCCATGTATTCTGCATTAATCAGGTCATTGATTCCTACTACTTCTACGTTGTCTCTTTCAGTCATAGCTCTGAAAACAAGACGACCGATTCTACCAAACCCGTTAATACCTACTTTGATTGTTGACATAATTGTTTTGATTTATTAATTATATAATTTATTAGATTGCTAAAATTTCTGATATTAAAAGAAGATCTTTATTGATCTCGTTGTGTTTTTTAATAGCTTCCTCGATTGGAGTATACACAATGTCGTTGGAACGCATTCCCGCCATTACATTGGTTTGGCCTTCCATTAAACCTACGACCGCACCGAAACCGAGTCTGCTGGCTAAAACTCTGTCTGCACAGCTTGGCGAACCACCTCTCTGAATGTGCCCCAAAATTGCCACACGGATATCATAATCCGGAAACTCTTTCTTGGTTTGCTCTGAAAGCTCATAGATATTGGCCAGTTCTTCACCTTCTGCCACTACAACAATGCTTGATGCTTTTCCTGTTTTTTCGGCCTTTCTGAAGTTGGCAAACAGGTCTTCCATGCTGTCTTTCTTTTCAGGAATAAGAATATCCAAAGCTCCTGTTGCAAGACCGCTGTTTAGGGCGATAAAACCCGCATCGCGACCCATCACTTCAACAAAGAAAACCCTGTTGTGAGATGTTGCCGTATCTCGGATTTTATCGATGGCATCCATTGCGGTATTTAAAGCTGTATCATAGCCAATCGTGTTGTCTGTACCAAAAATATCATTGTCGATTGTCCCCGGAACGCCGATGGTTCTTATACCAAATTCTTCGTTGAAGATTTTTGCCCCGGTGAAAGTTCCGTCGCCGCCGATGCACACCAAAGCCTCAATTCCGTGTTTTACACAATTGTCGTAAGCTTTTTGGCGACCTTCTTTGGTCATAAACTCTTTGGAACGGGCAGATTTTAGAATAGTTCCACCCTGATTGATTATATTTTTTACAGAACGAGGACCCATTTTCAGGAAATCATCGTGGATAAGGCCATTGTAGCCTTCTCTCACTCCATAGCATTCAATATGATAATAATTGGCAGTTCTTACAACCGCTCTTAATGCTGCGTTCATCCCCGGAGAATCTCCTCCTGAGGTTAAAACTGCAATTTTTTTTACAGCACTTTCTTTCATTTAATAATAAATTTCAAACACAAATTTACAAAAACAAGTTCAGATAACGGCAGTGTCTTCACAATACTTTTCATCCTTTAGTATCCTGCTTTTTTTGAAGAACCAAGTTTAAAGTGAAAAGAGCCAACTGGTGCAGGCAGGTACAAAAAAAAAGATGGTGGAGATTTAAATTACTGACAAGGTTGTGCAAATTTGATTTATTCGCAGCTGAATTATTTTTTTTAATATTTTAATAAAAGATCTGCGAAAATCTGCGGCATAATCCACTCTGTAGAATAAATCTGCGAAAATCTGCGGGAAAATTCATCTCTTCTCTGTCAAATATTTCCAGTACCTCTTCGGAACGTGCTGAAGATGCAGTTTTATATTTTTTCTTTCCACAATATTAGTTTTGAAAAAATAACGTTGCCACAGCTTCTGATACTGATTTTCTTCATCATGAAACTTCTCCTGATACTTTTTTAAATCTATTTTTTCATCAGGATAAAAGAAATCACAGGTTTCCAGATCATACAGAAGTCCGTAATTGCGTTTTAAATCATAGATCATCCATTTCTGATCCTGATATCTGTTTTTAAAATGTTTTCTGATTAATGGCAAAACATTAAAATCCGGATCTATTTTAGCAAAAAATACTTCATCCTGCATTTTTTCAAAACGGACAAAAGCTGTCATCCTGTGGCGTTCACGGCTTACGGATTTGCAGATTTTAGCAATCCTCAGAATATCCTGATTTGCATAATTCTGCAGAATATTTTCCTTTGGATATTGAATCGACTGTCTCACAGCAGATAAAATAATCTGTTCCAAATCCAGCTCTTCCGACAAAAAAACTTTCACCAATTCATGAATTCCAGATTTGCCAATATTTTCTTCCAGTTTATTTAAAACCCTTTCAGATTTTGCTTCCTGGGTAATCACTTCATGAATCTCTGCAAAAATATTTTCCTGATGAAATCTTTCCCTGCTTACAATTTCCACATCACGAAACTTATACTCAAAAACCTCGAATATTGCTGTGAAAAGTCCGTCGAAACTACCGTCGTAGAGGAGGGTGGTCATTATTTTAATTTGAAAATTTTGAAATGGGATAATTTGAAAATGGTAATAATCTAAAGTTTATTTCATCAGTTTGTCATGCTGAAAGCATCTAAGCATAGTATTAGAAAAATGATTTTATTTGCAAATTAAGATTCTTTCAGGATAACAAAGACGATGTCTGTGTTTAGAAATAATGCGTGATAAAAAATCATGTTATTTTAAATTTTATAACAAATCAATTTTAATTCAACGTCATTGATTTCAATATCAAACTGTCCGATTTTTTCGATAATTGATTTTATTTGATTTAAATCTTGAATATCGTTTTCAGAACTGACAATTTTTGCGAAAACTAAATATTCAATTTCTCTGTATTCAAGCCATCCACTTAAAGAATTATTTCCTTCAAATCCGTTCTGCCAATAATCAAATTCAAAAGTACTATCTTCATTGATGAATAATTGTCCAATATTATTATTTTGAATTTTCTTGAATTGAATTTTCTTGAAGTCATCAGCGTTTTCCACAATTCCTTTTATTAATCGAATCCACTTGGAGTTTGATATCAAATGTTGAGAGTAACCGGCGACAGCTTTGTCAATTTCTCTATTTTTCTGCTCTTCGTCGTTCGAAGCTTTTTGAATTTTCATAATTAAAACAAAGTCAATTGCTGCGAAAACTGATCCTGAAATTTAGAACTGCTTCCGCTTACTAAAAGTTTTTTCAAATTTAAATCCGTCAAATGTCTCAGAAAAACATTTCCTGCATTAAAGTCTATAAAATATTTAGCACGGTTCACTGCTGCTCCTAATTTCTGTAAATTCTCAATCGTCAAAACCTGAAAACGTCTCGCTGAAACGATTTTCTTTGCTGTTTTAACCCCAATTCCAGGAATTCTGAGGATCATTTGATAGTCTGCAGTCTGAAGATTAACGGGGAATTGATCTAAATGTCTCAACGCCCAGCTCAATTTTGGGTCAACTTCCAAATCAAGAAACGGCATGTGTGGATCTAAAATTTCATCAGCTTTAAAACCATAAAAACGCATCAGCCAATCCGATTGATACAGACGGTTTTCTCTGAGCATCGGAACTGCTGTCGTCAAAGCCGGCAATCTGTTATCCTCCAAAACGGGAACGTACCCTGAATAATACACTCTTTTTAAACTGTAATTTTTATAAAAATGATCCGCGACTTTAATAATTTGCAAATCATTTTCATTCGTCGCACCTACAATCATCTGAGTAGACTGACCTGCAGGAGCAAACTTCGGAACTTTTCTGAAAATTTTCTTCTCTTCTTTATACTGAGTAATTCCACCTTGAATATACTTCATCGGATTCAGCATGTCAGCACGGTTTTTCTCCGGAGCCAGGAGTTTTAAACCACTTTCAGTCGGAATTTCAATGTTAATAGACAATCGGTCGGCGTACAAAGCAGCTTCCTGCATCAGAATGTCACTTGCTCCAGGAATTGATTTTAAATGAATATATCCGTTGAAATTTTCTTCCAACCGAAGTTTTTTTGCGACACGAACCAATCTTTCCATCGTCGTATCGGCATTTTTGAAAATTCCTGAACTTAAAAATAAGCCTTCAATATAATTTCTTCTGTAAAAATTGATGGTTAAATCAACTACTTCTTCTACCGTAAAAGCGGCTCTTTTGATATCGTTCGAACTACGGGAAACGCAGTAGGCACAATCGTAAATACAGTGATTGGTTAATAGAATTTTTAGCAAAGAAACACATCGCCCGTCTTCAGTATAGGTATGACAAATCCCGCTTGCAGAACTGTCGCCCAGGCCGCCGATCTTATTTTTCCTCGAACCACCGCTAGACGAGCACGAAACATCATATTTCGCAGCATCAGCCAGTATTTCAAGTTTTTCTTTTACACGATCAAAATTCATACTCCAACATGTGTTTAATTCAAATTCAAATTTTTTTTGAAATAACTCTGATAATCCAGTTCAAAAAAATCTTTGCTTTTTAACTCTCGAGTGATCTCAAATATTTTCAAACTAAGGAAAATTCTCTGTAACTTATGTGTCGATTAAAGTTTGTGCTAATCTAATCTGCCAAATTTTTCATTTGTTGTTAAGTCTTTTCAGTATTCCAAAAGTAAGTCCAAAATTGAGAAATGTCAGTGTTATTTAAGCCAACTTATCCACATTTTAGACTAACAAATTTACTATATTTACGGTCATTAATTTATGCGTGAAATCGTAAAGCAACGATTATCCTATTTAAGAATCGAAAAATTACATTATGAATCATAAACCCGTTGAAGGTTTTTCTAAATTGACAAAACAAGGGAAAATCGATTGGCTCGTTAGCGAATATCTTGAAGGAAATACCGATTATCAAAATATACTCAATCAATACTGGAACGAAAATGCAGATCTTCAGAAACTTCACGACGAGTTTTCTGAAAACACAATTTCCAATTTCTATATGCCTTACGGAATTGCCCCAAATTTCCTGATCGACGGAAAATTATTTGCCCTTCCGATGGCTGTGGAAGAAAGTTCGGTAGTTGCAGCAGCTTCCAAAGCAGCAAAATTCTGGATTGATAAAGGAGGTTTTAAAACGACCATCATCAACACCGAAAAATTGGGTCATACTCATTTTATCATTGATGTAGAATCTCATAAGCTTCAGCATTTTTTTAATTTTAATTTAAAGAAAAAATTGTTTGAGGCAACAGAAAGTATCACAGCAAACATGAGAAATCGTGGCGGTGGAATTTTAGATATAAAACTCATCGACAAGACTGCGGAAATGCCGAATTATTATCAGCTGAAAGCGAGTTTCGATACAGTGGATTCTATGGGAGCGAATTTTATCAATTCCTGTCTGGAGCAGTTTGGTAAAACTTTGAAACAGGAAATTGCCGTAAGCGAGGATTTTTCTCAGGAAGAAAAGAATTCTCTGCAGGTGGTGATGAATATTCTTTCCAATTTCACTCCGGACTGTATCGTGAGAGCAGAAGTTTCATGTAAAATTGAAGAGCTTAAAGACGACAGCGGAATTTCAAACGAAGAATTTGCAAGAAAATTCAAACAGGCCGTTACGATTGCTGAAATTGAACCTTTCCGTGCGACAACCCACAATAAAGGAATTATGAATGGGGTAGATGCCGTTGTGATCGCTACCGGAAATGATTTCAGAGCCACTGAAGCCTGTGCACACGCCTACGCAGCGAGAAACGGAAAATATTCTTCATTAACCCATTGCACCATCGACAACGGAATTTTCAGATTCTGGATTGATCTTCCAATTTCTGTAGGTGTTGTGGGAGGTTTAACGAATCTTCATCCTTTGGTAAAATTCTCTTTGGCTCTTTTAGGAAAACCTTCAGCTCAGGAACTGATGAGTATTTTGGCAGTTTCAGGATTGGCTCAGAATTTTGGAGCTTTGAGATCTTTGGTAACCACAGGAATTCAGAAAGGTCACATGAAAATGCATCTGTTTAATATTTTAAATCAATTTGGAGCTACGGAGGCAGAAAAGCAACATTTTGTGACTTATTTTAAAGATAAAACGGTGAGTCATCATGAGGTGATTGCGGAGTTGGAGAAATTGAGAAGTAAATAAATTAAATATGAATTTCAAAAAATATTTTATTGGTTTTGCCTTTTTTAGTTTTGCCATTTCATTTGCGCAAAATACCAGATTTACTTTACAGGAAAAACTTAATAAGATTTATTCGGACTTAGAAACTGAATGTGGTAGAGACATCAGATTGCTTGTTGCAAAGTACGAAGTGATAGTTTCAAAATCACCAGACAAAAAGATTTCAGAGAAGGATCGAGAAGAATATTCAAAGGAGTTTGATGCTCTGCAAAAATCTTATCTTGAATGCCTGGATGAAGGTAGACCGATAAGAATCGAAAAATTGAAACTTCTGCTGGCAAAAGTTGAGAAGGAGAATATTAAGGCATATACACCACCAAAAAATACAATGCTATCGGTTCCGGAGGCTTTTTCTCAAGATGTCATTCGTGGAAAATTATCAGATAGGTTAGTCGGTCATTCACTTTTTGAAAATTTAGAGAGCACTTTAAAACTTAAATTAACATTTGTTTTAGATACTGACGGTCAGACAAAAAAGGCTAAAATTACGGGAACGGATGATGAAGAAATAAAACTTTTAGTTCTTCTGACTTTTTATTCGGTTGCAGATGTGTTTAAACCGAGGGAATCCAACGGTAAAGCAGTAAAAGAAATGTACACGATGCCACTTGTAATGATCGGACTTGACTAAAGCGGCTAAAAATAATTTATAATATAAAATGAAAACAATTACCCTCGTATTCGGAGCCGCCTTCGGAATGTTATCCGTTATTTTAGGCGCCTTTGGAGCACACGCTTTAAAGAAAATTTTATCTGTGGAAAGACTGGAAAGTTTTGAGACAGGCGTAAGATATCAAATGTATGCCGCCTTCTTTTTATTGATCGCAGGCTATATTTTAAAATTTGACACTTCATCTCAAAAATGGATTTCTATCCTAATGATTGTAGGAACAATGTTGTTCTCTTTCAGTATTTACGGTCTGAGCTTACAGGATCATTTTGGTTTAAATCTAAAATTTTTAGGACCAATCACACCACTTGGAGGATTGTTTATGATTCTAAGCTGGATGATGCTGATTTTTTACTTTGTGAAGAATAAAATATAAATACAAAAAGTCTTCGACAGGCTCAGACTGACACGTCAATAATAACGATTAATACTAAAGTTGTCATGCTGAGCCTGTCGAAGCATTCTTATGTTTGGCGAAATTCCTTTTCCTTCAAAAATAAAACACTCTCTCAACAAATGATGATTGTAATTTTAAACTAAATTAAAATGAAAATCAACAGAAGACGCCGCTTGATACGAACTTTCAATCTTTTGGATCAACCCATCAGGTTCAATCCTTTCGTATTCAGCCGTACTTTTTTTATGTGGGCAATCACTGGTTTGGTCGGCGGAATTATCGCCGGATTATACTGGATTGTCTTAGAACATTTCACAGAATTTTTACATCAGTTTCACGGGTGGATGGTTATTCCAACCATGGCAATTGCCGGACTTCTGGCGGGTTTGGTCATTCATTTTATTGGCGATCCAGGAGAAATCCATTTGATCGTCAACAACATCAGATTCAATAAAGGAAAACTGGAACCTAAAAATAATCCTTCTATGATTCTGTCATCGCTTTTTTGCGTGGCATCCGGAGGAAGCTTAGGTCCTGAAGCACCTTTGGTACAAGTAACGGGTTCTACAGGAACATATTTAGGAAAACTATTCAGGCTGAAAGGCGAAGAATTGCGTTCCTTGAGTATCGCCGGAATGGCTTCAGGTTTTACCGCACTTTTCGGTGCTCCGCTTGGCGGAAGTTTATTCTCTCTCGAAATTCTTCATCACAAACACGCTGTAGAATATTACAAAGCGATAATTCCGGCTTTGGTGGCGAGTTGCTTCAGTTATCTGATGTTTGCTTTGATTATTCACTTGGGCATCGGAGCGACGTGGGATTTGAAAGCTTATCGTTACACCGGTGTTTACGATTTCCTTTACGCTTCTCTTTTTGGAATTGTAGGAACACTTTTCGGCTGGATTTTTATTTTCATCGTTAAATTTTTCAAAAAAGCTTTTGAATACAGAAAATTCCCGATTTACATCAAAACTTTGGTAGGTGGAATTTTATTGGGAATTATTGCATTTTATTTTCCATTAACAAGATATTTCGGGCATCATGAAGTGAATGAACTCATCAATGGAAGCTACACTTTGAATTTTTTAATCATCATTTTAATATTTAAAATTTTAGCGATTGCCATCACGGTAACTTCAGGATGGAGAGGTGGTTTTATTATTCCGCTTTTCTTTGTGGGTACGACTTTGGGATTGATTATTCATCATTTATTTCCAACGGTTGACACGACTTTGGCGATTGTGAGCTGTATGGCTGCCATCAATGCCTGCGTGACGAGAACGCCGATGAGCACGACTATTATTCTGGGAACTTTAACAGGTTTTACATATTTTGTTCCGATACTTTTTGCGAGTTTAACAGGGTATTTTTTGGCTCCAAAAATTCCTTTTATCGGTTCGCAGTCTGAGAAATTAATTGAAGAGTAAACGCATTTTAATACAATAAGAAAAGTTCAGGTTTTGCCTGAACTTTTTGCTTTTAAAATCTCACGCAGAATTAGGTGATTATGCGGATTTCTATCTGCTCAATTTGCCAAATCTGCGTGAGATTAAAATGTAAACCATTAAGATTATTAAAAAAGTAAGATTGATCAAGGAAAATCAAACAGATTTTTAAGCAGACTGCTTAAAGCGAAGCTCAACTTAACCGAACTTAAAAACTTACCAAACTTAATGGTTCAAATTAAAATTTTAAAGTGTGAAATTCTCTTTCATCCACTTCAGTTTATTAAAACTTTTCAGGAATTTTGTTCTGATCGAAATAAATTTCTCCTGAGCTTCAATCACTTTATTTTCCCTTGAATTGATCAGGAAAAGCGAGCTTTCACCGTTGCTGTACCTCATTTCTTCAGCACTCAAAAGTCTTCTGTAATTCTGAAGATTTTCTCTCGACAAATCAATCTGAGTGTGATAATTCTGAATTTCGTTTTTGTAAGTTTCAATTTTTACGTCGAGTTCCCTTATTTTCAGATTGGTGTCGATTTGGTTTTGATTCAGTTTAATCTTCGCCATCTGATAATTTGCTCTTGCCTGCCGCTGAAAAACAGGAATTTCAAGTTTTAAACCATACTGAAAATTATTATCGAAAAGCGGTAGATAATCCGGACTGTAATTTTCCTTATTGAAAAAATTGTAGGTAAAATCAAGTTTGGGGAGGAAACTTTGCCATTTTAAACGCCTTTCGCTCTCCAGAATATTCTGCTTCTGATCGTAATACAACACAGATAAATGAGAATTAATCGGTCTCGAATCAACCTCGTTGATGAGGAATTCAAAATCTGAATATGCAGGATTATCCGCAAGTCTGTCTGATGGATAAATCATCTCTGACAACTCGTAAAACTGCTGATTATCCTCCCACAGATAGAGTTGCAGCTGTTGTGTACTTTTTACGAAACTTAAAAAAGCATCCCGTTGCTGAAGTTCGAAACTTTGGAGCTGTGAAAGGGCTTCAATAGTATCAATCGCAGGTTTTTCTCCATACTCAAAAGTTTTTTTTGTGAATTCAAGTCGGTCTTTATTGATTTCAACAATCTCAGATTTAAGCTTGTAAATTTCATAGTTTTGAACCCATTCCCAATAGGTATTTTCGGCTTCGAGCAATAAATCATTGGTTAAAACTGCCTGCTCAGCTTCGGTCATTCTCAATCCGAACTTTGCCTGATCGAGCATTGCTCTTCTTTGGTCATACAACAGATTTTTCGCCAAAGGAACCGTGATTCCGAACTGGTAGAGTCCGCCTCGGGTATCGCTGTTGTTCAGTTTCTGTCCGTCGATATGATTGTAACTTCCGTGGAGATCGATTCCGTACCATGTAGGAATTCCGAGTTCAATATTTTTCTGTTGATAATACTGCGTTCCGTCAATATTTTTCTCGCCCAATTTTCCTGCAAGAACGGGGTCAAAATTTCCCCGTGCCCTTCTGATTTCCTGTTCTGCCAATCTGTTTTGCAGTTGATATTTTAAAGCTAAAGGATGATAGTTTTTAACAACATTGATAAATTCAGAAGCGGAAATTTTCAACGAATCCTGAGCAGAATTTAAGCTGAACAGCAACAGAAAAAACAGAAGAAAAAATTTATTTTGTCTTTTCATCTTTAGCTGATTTTGCATTCGTAACTTCATAATAATCCGGCGGGAAACCATTGATGTTTCGCCATAATTCATACCAGATTGGGACGTCATTTAAAATTGCAATGCCCTGAACTCCCGTTCCCATTTTGATTTTTGGTGGCCATCTTTTTTCGTTTTTATCTTCTACAATTAAAGCTTTAAACATTCCGTTTGCGCTGATATTACTTTCCACGGCAACCACTTTTCCTGCGAAAGTTCCGTAGCTGGAATCAGGCCAGCCTGAGAAAACAATCGCGGGGAAACCATCAAAAATACTCATCACACGCTGTCCCTCTTTGATCAAAGGCAAATCAACCGGTTTGATGTAAATTTCCACAGCGTAATCTACCGTTGTTGGAACTACAGTTCCGATATTTTCACCGTCTTTCAAGACTTCACCAATTCCGGCTTTGTTGAGCTGAACAATCTGCCCGTCCTGAGAGGCGAGAATGAAATACAATCCCTGTCTTGCCTTATAATTCGCAACCTGATTCTGAAGTTTGGCAATATCACCGT
Organism: Chryseobacterium foetidum; assembly: GCF_025457425.1. NCBI lineage: Bacteria > Pseudomonadati > Bacteroidota > Flavobacteriia > Flavobacteriales > Weeksellaceae > Chryseobacterium > Chryseobacterium foetidum. The sequence goes on along the minus strand of NZ_JAMXIA010000001.1, from coordinate 1,355,534 downwards.
CGCTCCCTTCAATCTGTCCCATACTTGAAAACCGTTCGCCCTCAATTTTGCTTAATTTCTCATTGTAATCCTGTGTAACAGCATTTTGCTCAATCTGAGTATTGAGAATTTCCTGCTGAGTCTGGGCAACTTTATTTTCGGAGGCTGTTTTTTTGGCAATCGAATTCTGGTATGAGATACTTCTCTGCTGAAACTGCGTAAGCGAAACCAAACCTTCATCGTACATTCTTTTCTGTCTTTCAAACTGGTCTTCCGAAAGTTTGAGCTCGTTTTTGGCTGCCTCCAGTTCTGCCTGTTCGCCCACCAATTTGCTGTTGAGCTGGATGATTTTAATTTTAACCTGATTTAATTTTAAATCCCTCGACGCATTCAAAGCTTCCAATTGGTTTTTTGCCGTTCCCACTTTGGCTTCGTAATAGTCCCGCACGCCTTTTTTGGCATCCACCTGCTGTTCGGTTCTCTGTACTAAAAGCGGATCCATGTAATCTTCCTTGATCTCGGAAAGTTGAAGAAGCGTGTCACCTTTTTTTACATAATCACCGTTTTTCACATTCCATTTGATGATTCTTCCAGGGATGGGAGAGTTCAGTTGCTGAGGTCTTTGAGATTGATAGAGTGAGGAAACATTTCCTTTGACCTTGATATTCTGCGTCCACGGTAGAAAAAGTGTGATGATTCCGGCAATGAGAATAAATAAAAACCATCTTTTAACCCGTGATTTTCTGTTGATGTGGTATATTTTTTCGTATGACTGTAGTTTCATTTTGTGCTGAATTTTATGAAATAATACTTAAACTTCCGTCTTCAAGATGAATGTGCTGATCGGCATTGTAGATCATATTTTTATCCGGTGAAACAACGACGATGGTGCAGGTTTGCTTAAGTTCCTGAAGATATGCGCTGAGTTTTTCCTGAAAATTTTCAGACATTCCTGCCAAAGGATTTTCAAGTAAGATCAGTCGTTTTTCGCCCAATAAAGAGCGGAGCATTAAGATTTTCTTTTTGGAACTGAAGGTCAGTTCAGAATCTGTATCGCTGATTTCCGTTGTAAAACCGTTGCTGAAGCTGCTTGAAATACTCTCGATTCCGAGTTTTTCCGATAGCTGAAGGATACTTTCGGTATTGCTGTCAGTATTTCCGAGAAGAATATTCTTTAATACACTTCCCTGAATAACTTTCATGTTTTCAAGGTACAGACCGATATTGCTTCTGAAATCTGTTTTATTTAAATTTTTCAGCGGAATTTTGTCGAAAAGTATCGTTCCCGAACTCGGTTTGTAAAAACCTGCGAGCATATTGAGAAGCAAAGATTTCCCTGTACCCATTTTTCCGGTGATGACGGTAAGACTGTTTTCTTTAAGCCTGAAATTGATGTCTGATAAAATTGCAGGCGTGTCATTGAATGCGAAATCAACATCTTTAAATTCAATTTCAATTCCTCTGTCTTTTTGGGAAAGTACAATGTCGCCGTCGGTTTCTTCTTTCAGTTCTGTCACTTTCGAGAGTTTGGCAAATGAGGCGATGAGGTCGTAATAACTTTCAAGGCTTACAATCAGTTTTTCAACTGCTGCCATTATCGTAAGTACCACGATTTCTGCAGCGATAAATGCACCGATATTCAGTTGTTGGTTAATCATCAGGTAAGTTCCGATAACCAGAATTGCCAGCGTGATAATCACTTTGAAGGCGATGATTGTTTTATACTGAAAAACAAGAATTTTGAAGTGAGAAGTCCTGTGATCCAGATACTCCACAACTCTTGAATCTGTACCCTGAAGATGCGTTTTTTTACCCGAATGCATTTTGAAAGTCTTGACAGATGCGGCAATATCTTCAATCCACGCGGCGGTTTCGTATTTTTTGTCACTTTCTTCGAGGCTGGATTTAATTCCGCTTTCCATACTGTAAATGAAAATTAAAACGACCAAAATAATGACCAATGCTCCAAATGCTAAAAACCACGGATGGTAAAAGGAAAGCAGCAAAATTCCGAAGACAATCTGGATAAGCGCTGTCGGGATTTCCAGTAAAATTTTTGAAATTCCTTTCTGAAGATTCTGTACATCAAAAAATCGGTTAACCAGTTCAGGTAAATAATACTTTCTGGTTTCTGAAAGGTTAATTCGCGGCAGTTTTTCTGCAAAAGCCATAGAAAATTCAACGAAGATTTTCTGTTGAATTTTTTCAATGATCTGGAAAACCTTCAGTCTGAAATGTCCTACCAGAAAAGTTCCCAAAACCACAAAAAAGATGAGCAAATAAATGGAAGTTGCCATCGTGGCTCCCATGACAAAGCTGATAATCGACTGTATTCCCAACGGGATACTCAGTGAAACCAAACCGTTGAGAATGGCGTAAAAATATATGTTTGAAACGTCTTTTTTTTCTTTCGTGATGTAGCGAAACAGTTTTTTGCTGTGGTCGCTTGCTGATCGTAATGCCATCTTTCTTATTTAATAAGGTTAAATGTGATGTGTTTTAAATATCCGAGAACGTAGTTAGTATGCTCAGCGTTCTGATGATTGTCTGTCAGATTAGGCAAATGTTCACTGAAAAAATGCTGGTCGTGGGCGGTTTCCAGAAGTGTGCTTGCCATGGAAAGCGGGTAGGGGAAATCCGGTTTTGCCTGAATGATGATGTTTGAAATGCATTTGCAGAGGCTTTCCAAAGGGTTAAAAATCATTTCTTTGCTTATTTCGTCTACTTCTTTTACAAGGTAAGATTTGCTGCTTTCTGAAATAACGATGGAGTGAAGTTTGGAAATGTCATAATCATCTACCTCATCGCACGAGTTGTTGTGATGCGTGATGATTTCGAGAATTTTTTCAAGTTTTTCCAGCGGTTTTTTTATTTCCGAAGTTTTAAGTTCAGAAATAAACTCAAGATAAGACCAGTACCAGTTGAGAATGTAGGTGAGCAGTTTGTATTTGGATGAAAAATACCGGTAAATCGTGGCTTCTGTAGAATTGATTTTTACCGCCAGTTTTTTGAATGTAAAATGTTCAAAGCCCATGTCAAAAATAAGCTCAATGGCATTTTTAATAATAGATTTTCCGATCTCGCTCTTCTCGGGATCTTTCAGGTAAAGTTTGTCGTTTACTTTGAATTTCAGTTGAAAATTCATGTATAATGTTTTGCGGTTTTTAATGCCACAAAAATACACAACTATTTTAAATGATAGTATTACTATACATTAAAATAGTATTAAAATATGATTAGAATTTTTTAATTTGGAAAAGTTTATATTTTTGAGATCAGTTTAAACCGTAGATTTATCTTTAAAATGAGATAAATTTGATGGCAAAGGAATTAAATCATTTAAAAGTATCATAATTTATTTTCCTTCCTTGTTCATTTTTATTAAATTTGTCAACCTTTAAATATTAAAATAAAATAATAAAATAATATGAATCTTCACGAGTATCAATCAAAAGAGATTTTATCAAAGTATGGAGTAGCTATCCAACGTGGTTTCGTTGCAAACAACGTAGATGAAGCTGTAGCAGCTGCAGAAAAATTGACTGCTGAAACCGGAGCTCAGGCTTGGGTTGTAAAAGCGCAGATTCACGCAGGTGGCCGTGGTAAAGGTGGTGGTGTAAAGTTCTCTCCAAACATGGATAAGCTTAAAGAAAACGCAGGAAACATCATCGGAATGCAGTTGATCACTCCACAAACTTCTGCTGAAGGTAAATTGGTAAACTCTGTATTGGTTGCAGAAGACGTTTATTATCCTGGAGAATCAGAAACTAAAGAATTTTATGTTTCTATTCTTTTAGACAGAGCTGAAGGGAAAAATACAATTGTATATTCTACTGAAGGAGGTATGGATATTGAGCACGTTGCAGAAGTAACACCTCACTTAATCCACAACGAATTGATTGATCCTACTTTGGGTCTTCAGGGTTTCCAGGCAAGAAAAATTGCTTTCAATTTAGGTCTTGAAGGAAATGCTTTCAAGGAATTCACAAAATTCATCACTTCTTTATACAATGCGTATGTAGGAATTGATGCTTCTCTTTTTGAAATCAACCCGGTTTTGAAAACTTCTGATAACAAAATTATCGCTGTAGATGCTAAAGTAACTTTGGATGGTAACTCACTGTTCCGTCACAAAGATCTTGAAGCGTTGAGAGATACAAGAGAAGAAGATCCTTTGGATGTTGAGGCTGGTGAAGCTGGTCTTAACTTCGTAAAATTAGACGGTAACGTTGCATGTATGGTAAACGGTGCTGGTCTTGCAATGGCAACTATGGATATCATCAAATTATCTGGTGGTAACCCTGCAAACTTCCTTGACGTAGGAGGTACTGCTGATGCACAGAGAGTACAGACTGCTTTCGGAATTATTTTAAGAGATCCAAACGTGAAAGCTATTTTGATCAACATCTTTGGTGGTATCGTAAGATGTGACAGGGTTGCTCAGGGTGTTGTAGATGCTTACAAGGCAATGGGAAGCCTTCCGGTTCCATTGATCGTAAGATTGCAGGGAACAAACGCTGTAGAAGCTAAAAAATTAATTGACGAAGCTGGATTGCCAATTCACTCTGCAATTACTTTGGAAGAAGCTGCAAACAAAGTAAAAGAAGTTTTAGCTTAATACTAAAATTTTAAAATAACAGAAACCGTTTCATTTTTGAAGCGGTTTTTTTTCTTTTTTTAACCTAAGACTTTACTGTAAATTTCGATTATGGATTTCTGAGTTCAGTAATAATAATTTAACTCCAGACAAGTGATAATAATCAAAAAAAAGCAGATTATTATCTAAAGAGTTGTGTATTATGAAATTTTAATCTATTTCTATAAATATTTAAACAATTTTAGTTAAATTTTATTAATTTTGTGATTATTTTCTAGTCTTTCAAAATTAATAATTACCTTTTATAGAATAAATATGAAATCAAAATTTATCTTTAATCTGTGCCTTTTTGCCGGTTCCACGGTTTTCGCACAGCAGAATTACTGGTCAAAATCACGGATTGAGAATGTTCCGAAAGAAAATCTTTCTCCAAGATGGGTTACGCCCAAGAGTTATGAGCTGTATAATTTAGATATTGACCGACTCAAAAAAGATTTAGCCATTGCACCTCAACGCTTTTCAGAAAATGAAAGTCTGATCATTAAATTTCCTGACTCTGAAGGGAAAATCAGAGATTACATAGTGCAGGAAGCTTCTGTAATGGAACCGGAGCTGCAGGCAAAATTTCCGGAAATCAGATCGTATCTTGGCTGGGATAAAAAAAATCCGTCAAACTCGATCAGATTCAGTGTTTCACCATCTACAGGAATCAATATCATGTATTTTGATGGAAGTGAAGTGAGCTATCTGGATCCCTACACAAAAGATCTTTCAAGCTTTATTTTATACAAAAGAACAGATCTTCCGGCCAACAACAGACTTTTTGAATGTCATGTTGAAGACGAACTGGATAATCTAAAAAACAATCCATCTGAAAAAAAAGCGGCGCTGGTCGCTGACGGTCAATTCAGAAATTACCGAATTGCAATATCAGCAACAGGTGAGTACACAGCTTTTCATGGCGGAACGGTTCCTTTGGCAATGGCAGCTATGGTAACCACAATGACAAGGGTAAATGGAATTTATGAAAAAACAATTTCCACAACGATGACGATGGTTGGCAATAATAATCTTATCGTTTACACCAACGCATCTACAGATCCATTTACAAACGGAAATCCAGGAACGATGATTAATGAAAATCAGACCAATACAAATACAGTTATCGGTTCAGCAAATTACGATATTGGTCATGTGTTTGGTACAAATAGCGGAGGTCTGGCGGGGTTAGGCGTTGTCTGTGTTGCTGGCAATAAAGCACGCGGCGTTACAGGATCTGGTGCACCGATCGGAGATCCTTTTGATATTGATTATGTAGCACATGAACTTGGTCATCAGTTTGGTGCGGGGCATACCTTCAGAGGAGCTACCGGTGCCTGCTCAGGTAATGCAAGTACTCCCACAGCTTACGAACCGGGCAGTGGAACCACGATTATGGCGTATGCGGGGATTTGTGGAGCAAACAATATCCAGGCAAACAGTGATCCTTATTTTCATGCTGCAAGTGTAGTTCAGATGTATGCTGTGATCACGAGATCTACTGACTGTGCTGCAAAAACTTCAAATGGCAATGGTGTTCCTACTTCAAATGCAGGATTGGATTACACGATTCCGAAAGGTACAGCATTTATGCTTACAGGAGTAGGTAGCGATCCGAATAACGATCCTATCATGTACCTATGGGAACAGTATGATAATCAAAGTAGTACACAGCCTCCGGTAAATAATTCCACGGTTGGACCACTATATCGTTCACGTACTCCTTCTGCTTCTCCGGTAAGATATTTTCCAGCTTTGGCAAGTGTAGTTGCAAATAATTTAACGCCTACCTGGGAAGTGACTCCAAATGTTGCAAGAACACTTAATTTTTCATTACTGGTGAATGATAATAAAGTAACAGGTAATCAGGCTGCAAATGATGCGATGCTCATCAATGTGACTAACGACGGGCCGTTTACTGTGACTTCTCAATCGATAAACACGCAGTACAGTTCCTCAAATCCGCTTAATGTAACGTGGAATGTTGCAGGAACAAACGCTGGTGCAATTAATACCCAAACTGTTACAATATATCTATCAAAGGATGGCGGTTTGAATTTCAATAATGTTTTGGCATCAGGCATTCCAAATAATGGAGCGGCGAGTGTGACAATTCCTAACGAAAATGTTGCTTCTGCTAGAATTATGGTTAAAGCCGACAATAATATTTACTATGCTTTGAACTCTTCCAATTTCAGTATCCAAAATGGTCTATCTACAACTGAAACTGCGATTAAAAATTATTCAATCTATCCTAATCCGGCTTCAGATTTTATTAATGTTTCTTTAAAAAAGACGTCTCAAAAAGCAGAATACGAAATGTACGATGCTTCAGGAAGATTAATTTTAAAAGGAAACTTTGCCGGAGAAACTAAAATTGATGTAAAAACTCTGACCAATGGAAATTATTTACTTACAATGATTTCAGACGATGGCGAAAAGATTTCAGAGAAATTTATTATCAAAAAATAGAAACTAAATTCTATAAAAAAGCTCCGAAGTATCTAAACTTCGGAGCTTTATCTTTAAAATAAACATTAGTAATTTTCTTCGGAAGATTCGTCTTTAAGCAAACTCAAAGCTGAAGAGGTTCCGATTCTCTGAACGCCCAGCTTAATCATTTTTTCGGCGTCATTATGAGTTCTCACTCCTCCGGCAGCCTTTACAGGAAGTTTTCCCGCATTATCAAGCATGATTTTGATGCCTTCAAACGTGGCGCCGTTAGGTTTTCCGTCTTTGGTTTCAAAAAATCCTGTAGAAGATTTTACAAAAATTGCTGAAAGACTGTTTTCGTCAAAATTATCGTCCGCCCATGTTGAAATTCTCTTCGTAAGATCTGCAATCTGCTCGTCAGATAATGCTGCGATTTCTATAATCCATTTGGTAATCTTCCCGTGTTGAAGGCAAAGTTTTGTGCATTCTAAAAATTCAGTTTTCACCAAATCAAAATTAGCTTTGATGTATTCTGAGTAATTGATCACAAAATCAAGCTCATCGGCACCATCTTCAATGGCTTTTCGGGCTTCAGCGAGTTTTTCTTCAACTGAATTCGTTCCTTCATGAAAGCCGATTACGGTGCCAACTTTTACATCAGAACTTTTATCGCTCAGAAACTTTTTAATTTCTGAAACGTATTCGGGTCTGATCATCACGGCAAAAATGCCATTATCTACTGCTTCTGCAGCAAGTTCCAGATCTTTTTGAAGAGTTTCTTCTTCAGAAAGGCCAGATTGCTGAGGTGTTTTAAGATAAGTGGAATCTAAAAAATCTGCAATATTCATTAATTATACTTTTAGCTGTCTTGCGATGCTTTGTTCAAGAGAAATAAAGGTTTCAGTACGTGTTACTCCCTTGAATTTCTGTAGTTTACTTAAAATCTGCATCAGGTGATCGTTGTCCTTGCACAGCAATTTAATAAACACAGCATAATTTCCTGTAGTGTAATGTGCTTCCACAACTTCGTTCACTTCTTTCAGTGCTTTTACCACATCTGCGTAGTGACTTGGCTGATCCAAAAATATTCCAATGAAGGAAACTACTTTAAAACCGATTTTTTTTGGATTTAAAAAAGAAATCGTACTTTCTATTACACCTGCGTGCTCCAGTTTTTTGATTCTTTGGTGAACTGCGGTAGTGGAAATCCCAACTCTTGACGAGATGTGTGCAAGCGACGTTTTGGAATTATCCATCAGCATATAAATAATCTGCTTGTCGATGGCATCCAGATAGTAGTCTGTATTGTTAGCGTTCTTCATTTTTGATTTAGTTTAATGTTTTTAAGAAATGATGTTAATTTATACTTTAGTTTTTTAGTTTAATTATAACGGGAAAATGATCGCTGTAACCGCCCAGATACCGTGTTCCGGCAAAAGTCCTGAATGGTCTTCCCGAAAAGGTTCTGGATTTCACTGTCAGCTGATGATGATCAAAAACTTCTGCCATCTCAAACTGCAGCTGATCCTGCTGATTGAAAAAATTCCCTGATAGTAGAATTTGATCAAATAGCAAACCACTTTTGTAATGAAAGGTAGAATATTTTTTGTTAAAAAATAATTCCAGAAAAGGATTTGTAAGCGCATTCTCCTGAAAGGTCTTTCCTGAAAGGATTTCCAGCACTTCATCATCCGGATTTTCATTGAAATCTCCGCAGACAATTACTTTTTCACCCGAATTTTCAAAAATTTGATCAATTCTGTTTTTTAATTCCTGCAAAATGTAAGACCGCTTTGGTTTGTTGACGTCTTTTTCTCTCTTTGAGGGGAGATGAAGGACAAAAACATTGATGATTTCTTCCTCAAATTTTACTTTGGCGAAAAGCACATCCCGCGTAGTATCATAATATTTTTCATCAAGACCCGATTCTTCAAAGAAAAATGTGATGGGTTCGGAGTCTAAAATTTTAATCTTTGAATGATCGTACAAAAGTGCCACGTCTACATTTCTTTCATCCAGAGATTTGTAGTGCAGGATTCCGTATTTTCCCTGCAAGGGCTCTGTCTGAAGCAGATCTTTCAGAACACGGTCTCCGGAAATTTCGGCCAGACCAATCATAAAAGGCAATTGATGATGTTGCTCTTCGATCAGCCGAAAAGCATGTGCAATTTTATTAAGTTTATACTGATACTTCCTGAAATCCCAGTTGAAAAGACCACTTTGGGTTTTCTCAGACTTGTGGCTGGGCTTAGAATCCGGTAAAAACAAATTTTCAACGTTATAGAATGCAAAAATCTCCATTGATTTGTTTGCAAAAAATTAATATTCTATTGAGCCTTTCAAAAATTTGTGTGGTTAAAAATACAAATACTTTTTTGATGAATTGTCATTTTAATTGATATTTTAACGTTAACTATTGCAAGCATAATGATATTTCATTGATTCACAAAAAAATAGGGTGTAAAATAAATGCATGAAAAAATTCACACTAAAACCTTGTTGAAATTTTGAATTTTGCAATCTACAGTAAGTCAGGCCTTTTCTCTGTGGTGATGCGTACAGCCTCATCGTAGCGCCAGTCTTCAATTATTTTAGAATTCCCGCTCAACAGAATTTTCGGTACTTCAAGACCTTTATAAACTTCGGGTCTGGTGTAAATTGGCGGAGACAAAAGATTATCCTGAAAACTATCTGTTAACGCACTTTGCTCATCATTCAAAACACCGGGAAGTAGTCTTATTACAGAGTCAGCCAAAACGCAGGCAGCAAGTTCCCCTCCCGTCAAAACGTAATCACCGATGGAGATTTCTTTGGTGATATGAAGTTCTCTCACGCGCTGATCGATGCCTTTGTAATGGCCGCACAGAAAAATCAGATTGTTTTTAATGGAAAGTGTATTGGCGATTTTTTGGTTTAAAGTAACGCCGTCCGGAGTGAGATAAATTACTTCGTCGTAATCACGCTGAGCTTTCAGTTCAGAAATGCATTTGTCGATAGGCTCAATCATCATCACCATTCCTGCACCGCCGCCATAAGGTTCATCGTCGATCTGACGGTGTTTGTTGATTGACCAGTCGCGGAGCTGATGAAAATGAACTTCGGCAATGCCTTTATCCACAGCTCTTTTCAGGATAGATGTTTGAAATGGACTTTCCATGAGCTCGGGAAGTACGCTTATAATGTCAATTCTCATTGTAATGTTCCGTTTTTCTTATTGGATAAAATGATCAGTCTTAGAGACGAATCTTTGTTAAAATAACTCCACATCCAGTTAAAAAAGACGGCAAGCTTATTTCTAACGCTCAAAATTAGCATTAAGTGAAGGAACATCCAAAAATACCACGCAAGAAAACCCTGAAATTTGATAAACGGAAGATCTACAACAGCTCTGTGCTTACCAATTGTCGCAAGTGAACCTTTGTCATCGTATTCATATTCAGTCCATTCTGATTGATTTTTTTTCAGAAGATTTTTTCCTAAATTTTTTGCCTGATTGATTGCCACATTCGCTACCTGAGGATGCCCCTGCGGATATTTCGGCGTTTCCATATAGGCAATATCACCAATCGCATAAATATTATCAAAGCCTTTGATCTTATTGAATCTATCTGTAATGTATCTGTTTCTGATGATTTTTTCCTGCTCAAATCCGTCGATGATATTTCCGGTAACTCCGGCCGCCCAGATGACGTTATTGGAAGCAATCTGTTTTCCACTTTTCATGTGAACCCTGTCGCCATCGTAATCGGTAACGTATTCGCCGCTCAGGAAATCTACGCCGAGATCTTTGAGGTATTTTTCAGATTGGGTTTGAGCTTCCTCGCTCATCACAGCCAAAGGTTTTTCGGTAGAACTTACGAGGATGATTTTAAGATTATCAAAATTCATGTAAGGATAATCTCGGGGAAGAATCTCTTTTTTCATTTCAGAAAAAGCGCCTGCCAGTTCAACTCCGGTGGGCCCGCTTCCTACGATAACGATGTTCCAGTCACCATCGTCGCTGCGGCTTTTTTCGAGAATTAATCTTTCAAAAGTCATCAGAACATGATTTCTGATGCTGATGGCTTCCTGCGTATTTTTCATCCCAAAAGCTCTGGACTCCATTTCTTTATTGCCGAAAAAATTGGTTTTGCAGCCTGTAGCAATAATCAGTTTATCATAACTGAATTCTGCTCCGTCGGTAATCACTTTATTTTGAGAAGGAATAATTTCTTTCACTTCAGTCAGCCTGAACTGGGTATTTCTCGACTGCTGAAAAATTTTACGGAAAGGGAACGAGATATTGGAAGGTTCTATCCTCCCACACGCCACCTGATAAAAGAGCGGCTGAAACATGTGATGGTTTACACGGTCGAGAACGATGACCTTTTTGTTTTTGTTGTTCAGTGTTTTAGCCAATTGCAATCCGGCAAAACCTCCTCCAATGATGATGATTTTCTCCCTTGTTTCCATACTAACAAATGTACTGATTTAATTGCTTTTTGAGCTTGGATTTTGGCTGAAAAATCAATAATTTAACAATCTGTTTTTTTACTTGCTTGTAACTTTTTATATGAGATTTTACAAAATTTTCTCCTCTAATAAAATGGTCACAATGAGTGGAAATTGTATATTAGCAGTGTTATGTATACAAGTGTACAAAAATTATACACGCCAATGAACGATAATAGAATTTTTAAAATCCTAATCAAATCAATAATAATTATTTCTTGTTTTTTGATGCAAAACTGTAAGAATTATTATTATTTAAAACAAACTCCTCCCATCATTCATGAAGGAGAATATTACGCTTATCAATTGAAATTTTCTAATGAGAATTTACAATTTATTACTCCAGGAGATTATAGGTATAATAAGGTAAAAAAGGATTATATTTATTTTAAAACAAAAGATATTAATAAAATTCTAACATCTACTATTAACAAACCTTTTAATGAGCAATTTTTATTTATGTACACTAATATGAGCATATATAATAATCTATTAGGTTTTTATTATAGAAATACATCTTTACAAGAGATTAAGAATAATAAAGCACCAGATATAAATTTAGGAAATGGTATCTTATACACTTACCATTTTGGAAAATTTGATGTTGTTGATATTTATAGAGAATGTGATAGCGGCGTTATTAGATTTATTAATATTAACAACCCGAATGAAAAAGATGCTAATAATAAGAGATTTCATTTGGAAGTTAAAATGCTTTTTTTTAATCTTAATAAAGATCTTTGGGATAATAGTTTTGTAGACTTCAAATAAAATTATTTGAATGAGTGATTTTTTTGTTCATAAATTGCTTATCTACTGCCAATTCAGGTATTAATAGTCCTTCTTCAATTGCATAGTTGCTTGATGAAAAATAAATATAATCCGCTGTGCAAGTTTATAACTTTGCATAATAAAAAAAGATTTCTGCACTTTGAAAACTCTTGTTACTTTTTAGAACTGCAAAGCATAGTTTCAGTTTCAAAAAAACTTAGTTTTGTACTCTGATGAAAAGAAAAAAATACACCAGAAAAGTTGCCGCAAAACGTCATAAAAATACCCGAAAAAGAGCCAATCTCCGCAGGATTATGGTGCTGGCTGTGCTTGTGTTGACGCTTTTGGGAACCGGTTTTTTTCTAAAACAGAAAATCTCTTATTATTATGCTCTGTATTTTAATAAAACGGCTCACAAAAAACTTAAAAATTCTGAGCGTGAAGCAGCGAGAATTCAGAAAATCATCAGCGAAAATTTAGATAAAACTTACGGGCTTGATATTTCGCACTATCAAAACAAAGAAGATATTACTTGGGACAGTTTAAGTATTGGCAATAAAACCATTCCTTTAGAATTTGTTGTGATGAGAGCTACGATGGGAAACCGCAATGCTGATAAACATTTCAATGATTTTTGGGAGCAGGCTAAAAAGCATGAACTGATCCGTGGGGCTTACCATTTTTACCGCGCTGATGAAGATCCTGTAAGACAAGCGAACAACTTTCTTGAAAATGTGAAACTTGAAGCAGGCGATCTCCCTCCAATTTTAGATATTGAAAAAATTCCGAGGAAAAAATCTAAGGAAAAATTGGTTGAAGATTTGAAAGTCTGGTGTAAAATAGTGGAAGAAACGTACGGCAAAAAGCCCATTATTTACACCTACTATCATTATTACAAAGATTTTCTGAAAGGTGAATTTGATGATTATCCGCTGTGGTTAGCCAATTACAACGATGTTCCTACACCGTCACCCGATGATCATTTTGATTTCTGGCAATTTACAGAAAACGGAATCGTGCACGGCATCAACACCAAAGTTGATCTGGATCTGTACAACGGAAGCCTGTGGTCACTGAAAAGTTTGACTTTGGATTGAATTATTTCTTCAGAAATTCAATGATATCTTTATTAAGCTCATCGGCATTTTCAAATGGAATCATGTGCGTGGCATCTTTATAGATTTTCAGTTTTGCATTAGGGATTTCCTTTGAAATCAGCTCTGAATGGGCAGGCTTGATCACATCTCTTTCTCCGGCAATCACCAGAACTTCAGATTGAATTTTATTTAAATCCCTGGTCGAAATATTCGGCTCTTTCAACATCAGTTTAAGCAATCTCAGTTCATTGAATTTCTGGGGATTATTTTCAAACTGCATTGCTTTAAGATTCAATTTGAATGTTGTGATCAGTTCATCATCGATTCCATCAACGGTGGCGTTGGCTCCGATGGTAATCAGTTTATTCAGATTTTCAGGATATTTCAACGCAAACTCAAGTCCTGTAGTTCCACCATCGCTCCAGCCGGCAATGTTTACTTTTTTTAATCCTAAATCATCCACCAAAGCCTTCATATCATCAGCGAAAAGTTTGTACGTAAAGTCTTTTTTTGTTTTGTCCGTACTTTTTCCCTGCGCTCGGGTGTCAACGGCTATCACTTTAAAATACTTCGACAGTTCAGGAATCTGCTGATAAAAATCCCTGATGCTCCCTGAGTTTCCGTGGAGCAAAAGCAGAGGCTCGCCTTCACCATAAGTTTCGTAGTACAAATCTGCATCTTTCAGTTTCAAAACTTTTCCTGAAGAAGTATTTTTCCCGTAAATTGACTGTTCTGCTTCCATGTGATATTTGCTTACATCAGGAATAAGATTTGAAAGATGGCCATCATTTTCATCAGATTCCTGCATTTCATTTTTTCCGTTTTTGTCTACTTTTACATCAATGTTAATCGCGGGGGCAGCCATAGTTATTTTTTCCCAGTTGCCGTAAAATTTTCTGAGATAACCGGTTCTGAAAAGTGCAGCACTGATATTCAGTCTTCCCTCAAATTCTTTTAAAAACTGAATTCCGACAAAAAATTTACCCTGAACCCAAATATTCTGGTCATTGACATCCAAAGTAAAGGTATCATCTATAATTTTATCCTTCGTCAGTTCGACAGTAATTTCTTCATCTAATATACTTTCTCCCGGCATGCCATTTTTTTCACTATAAATGGTGTAGCGCATGATGATGGGACGGTCAGCAGTGATGCTTGCGATATTCAGATGAATGTTTTTAATCTTGGATTTCTTGCTTGCCTTAAATTCCAGAGCGGTTTCACCTAAAAAATTATCTTTGCTTAACTCTGGATTTACAGAATACATGACACTCTTCGTTTTCGTATTCACGCCCCAGTTTTTATCAACGAATTTTTTAGGTGTAATCTTTACTTCCTGAATATTTTTGATTTTTTCATTCAGAAAAATTTTTCGGTCGTTTTGTTTTAGAAAATTCTCAACACTTTCTGTATAAGTTTCGTAACCTGCAACATCAATTCTTACTTTGGCAGAAGGGTTTACCTTTGAAAAATCAATAGAAAACCGACCTTTCTCATCACTGATGATTCCAATGTTTTCTTTTTCAACACCTACTTTTACGTAAGGGATCGGAGTGTTTTCTTCTTTAGACAAAACAGTTCCGGAAACGATCTGAGCCTGTAGCCAAAACGCAGACAACAGCAGAATTAAAATATTGAGTTTCTTCATAATAAAAGTTTGATGCAAAAATCAATATTCCAGTTTAGAAATGCTCTTAATACGATATTAAATTTATAGGAGTTTTCGTTAAATAAAATCTAAAAAATCACATCAAAGTGAGCGCGTGTATTTTGATTTTACTTAAATGGTTTTCTCTGAACCCATTCTGTTTTTGGAGATATTGAAGGAAAAATTCTTTCCATAAAAGGATTGATCATGAAATTATTGTGTTTTATCAATCCGAAAATTTCAAAGGGTTCGGCGCCGATGGTGGATTTTATTTCTAAAGCTGTTCTGCCGAAAATAATTCTTGAAAACTTCTCATCAATCCCGAATTTTACCATATCCAAAAGCATATTCAGGTAGATTTGCTTTTCTTTCTGAAGGTTTTTGTCGTAACCTAAAAAATAAGTATCAACATCATCATT
The DNA here is from genome assembly GCF_025457425.1 of Chryseobacterium foetidum. NCBI lineage: Bacteria > Pseudomonadati > Bacteroidota > Flavobacteriia > Flavobacteriales > Weeksellaceae > Chryseobacterium > Chryseobacterium foetidum. The sequence continues at coordinate 1,340,060 of NZ_JAMXIA010000001.1, read as the reverse complement.
ATTCAGAATTAAAGTATAAAAACCAATCATTTCACCATGAAGGAAATATCCAAAAACTCTGAAATTGTCTTCCATTGATTCTTTGAGTCTGTAGAAATGATTTTCAGGAAGAAAAAATGTATTGAAGGGTGCGTTATCAGCTACATTTTGATAGAGAAAATTGATTCGTTCGCTGTGTTTTTTAATTTCATTTAAATCTAATTCTTTCTTTTCTATTTCCTTTGATTTTTTTCTCGCCGTATTGGCTCTGCTTCTGTATTTGGTTGAAAAATCATTTAAATAATCATCGAAAGTTCCCCATGAATCTTTAAGTTTCAACATCATATTCGGCTGTACAGAAAACCTGAAATATTTGTCGTGATTTTTACTCTGAAAAAGTTCGATAAACTTGCTCTGGAAATCTTTATAAATGATCAAAGACGACTTTCTGTAAGTCTTCTGCATATATTCTGTCGCTTCGCCCAGTAAAAAAGATGCCTGTTTTGTGCTGATTTTTGTGCTGTCAAAATAAAAACCATTCTGTCCGGTAAGCATATTATTTCCTACAAATAAAACGTCTTTACTGAATTTTTTGGCTAAATAATTTTTAACATCACAATAGATTTCGCCTTTTTGAAAAGTCTGATGATGCGTAAAACTTAAATATTGGAATAACGCTCCACCAATCAGAATTTCACCGGAAAAAAATGCAGCGAAAAAACACTCCATATTTTCCGGTTTTGCATCTTCAAGCACTTCAAAATAAGGTCTTGAAAGAAGTGTATTGTGTTGAGCTATAATGTTTTCCCAATCCATGGGAAGCTCTTTTGCTGACTGATAGATTTTAAAAGTGTAATCCATAAAAAAAGGCTACAAAAGTAACCTTTTATTTTAATTGTAAATTATTTCGGAGAGGTAAGATTAAATCCGTCAACAGCATACCAGCCGCAGATAATTCCGCCCATGATGGTAATTGTAATCGTCCAGTAACCGGCATTCAACAAAACATATTTCCATGATTTTCTTTCAAATGCAGCATTGATTCCGAAAAGCGGAAAAACGAAGAAAATCCCTGTCATAAAAGAATGCAAAGCACCGTGACCAAAGGATCTGAAGGCCATTCTGTATTCATTCATAAATGTAGTGTAAGAAGTTTTGGCAAGAGTTTCATCACCACCGATCATGCCCAAAGCTCCAAACTGATGAATGGTTACAAACTGCAGAAACATTCCGATAAGAATTGACAGAAATATGGATAGAATAAAGATCAAACCCATATTCGATTTCTTTATTTTATCTTCACTGATCCCTGCAATCTTCATCCAAGCTGTTCCGAAAACTTTTGGATGATACCAGATAAATCCCATTATCAGAGGAACAAGCGCAGCAGTAATAATTGCGAAAAAATTGATTGGCAACATAGTTTTGTGTTTTAAAAATCTGTCGCATAAATCTACATTAAAAATTTATACGGTGAAAAATTTGATCAGAATATTTAAAACTTTAAAATTAAAGATGAATTTATTTTAAAAATCAAAAATTTTAAGAAGATCTTCAGGAAAGATAATGTAGTAATATATCACGTTGGGAACAGCAGATACTATCGAAAGTAAAATAGCAAAAACCGGCACCAAAGCATACATGATCCAAGGAAATTTGCGTTTCCAGGCAAATTTTTTGATCATTGCAGTCCAAATGATTTTTATCCGTTCTTTATCATTCCAAAAAATAGCAAAACAGAGAATAAAATAAAATGCAAATCTGAAAGTAAAGGCATTTCCCATCGCACTATTCATAAAGCTGATGTCCATTAATACAATATTTGCTGCTATAGGAATAAAAAAAATAACGCCAAGGATTGCAGTAGATTCAAAAAGCAACAGCAACCCTGTCACAATTTGGAGAATTCCTACAGTTATTTTAAATGGATTATGATCAAAAAGATACCACATTACCTGAAACAGTTGTAAATCTTTTAGAGGCTTGCTCATTTCTGCAGCTGTAATTCCAAACTGACCGCCATTTGTGAATTTGCTATAACCATAGTGAATAAACGTGTAAGCCAAAAGAAATCTTGATACTAAAATGAAATAATCCCAATATCTTTTTCTGGGAACAGCCCGTAATTTTGCTATCATATTTTTAAGGTTTAAATTTTGTACTTTTGCCGCTCGATTCAACTTCAATCAAAAGCTTCACATTATAATGAATTACGTTTCTGTCGAAAACCTTACCAAATCGTATGGCATCAAAACTTTGTTTAAAAATGTCTCATTTCACGTCAATGAAGGTGACAAAATAGCCATCGTTGCCAAAAACGGCAGTGGAAAATCTACTTTGCTCAAGATTTTGATGGGAAAAGAGATTGCAGACAGCGGAAATATTGTGATCAATAAAGATATTCAGGTGGTTTTGTTTGATCAGGAAATCGATTTTGAATCTGATCTCTCGATTGAGGAATTCATGATGACTTTAGATTCTGCTCCTATTTTAGCTTTAAAAAAATACCATCACGCCTTACTTTCGGGAGATCCGGATGAAATGGAAACAGCATTGGCTGAAATGGAAATTCACAAAGCGTGGGATCTTGAAAATGAAATGAGCCAGATTCTTTCTCAGCTTAAAATCACAGATTTGACCGCCAAAATGGGAATGCTTTCCGGTGGACAGATCAAACGTGTTGCATTGGCAAAACTTTTAACAGAAACCAGAGCCGAGCACCGTCACACGCTTTTGATTATGGATGAGCCTACCAACCACCTCGATGTGGAAATGGTAGAATGGCTTGAAAGCTATTTGAATAAAGCAAAAATCACACTTCTTCTCGTTACTCACGACCGTTATTTCCTCGATGCTGTGTGCGGAATTATCTGGGAAATGGAAGATCAGAATCTATACGTTCATCAAGGTGCTTATGCAACTTATCTGGAGAATAAAATGATTCGTGAGGATAATATGAACTCTACGATCGACAAAGCTCAAAACCTTTACAGAAAAGAATTGGAGTGGATGAGAAGACAGCCGAAAGCAAGAACTACAAAATCAAAATCCAGACAGGAAGATTTCTATGAAACCGAAAAAGTCGCAAAAACCGATACCCGAAAAGAAAAATTGGAGCTTGATTTTGAAATGAAAAGGTTGGGCAATAAAATTCTGGAACTGAAAGATATTTCTAAAAGTTATGGAGATAAATTGTTGCTGAAAGACTTCAGTTATTCTTTCCAAAGAGGCGAAAAAGTAGGAATTGTAGGGAAAAACGGAGCCGGAAAATCTACTTTATTAAATATTATCCAAGGTTTTGAACCGAAAGATTCCGGAGAGATTGAAACTGGTGAAACCATTAAATTCGGATATTTTTCTCAGAAAGGTTTAAAATATAAAGAGGAAGAACGTGTCATTGATTTCATTAAAGATATTTCAGAGAATTTCCCTTTGGCAAACGGCAGAACTATTACGGCATCTCAGTTTTTGAGATTATTCTTATTTGATGATCAGACGCAGTATTCGCCGATCTCTAAACTTTCAGGTGGAGAAAAAAGAAGACTGCATTTGATGTATATTTTATATCAAAATCCTAATTTCTTGATTTTTGATGAGCCTACTAATGACCTTGACCTTCCTACATTGACGGTTTTGGAGAATTTTCTTTTGAATTTTCAGGGAAGTTTAATTATCGTTTCTCACGACAGGTATTTTATGGACAGAATTGTTGACCATGTTCTGGCATTTGAAGGAGAAGGTAAAATCAAAGATTTCATTGGAAACTTTTCAGAATACAGAGAAAATAAGAAGATGGAAGAGGGAAGTAAGAAGCAGGAAGAGGGAAGCAAGAAGACGGAAGCCGCTGTTCAGAAACAGGAACCTGCTAAAAAAGTTGAGACGATTCTTCAAGCTCCCGGCTCCCAGCTTCCCGTTAAAAAGAAACTTTCTTTTAAAGAACAGCGCGAACTGGAAACGATCGAAAAAGAAATTCCTGAACTGGAATCTAAAAGAGCGGCCATTCTGGATGAGCTGAGCAACGAATCTGATTACGATAAGATTTCAAAACTTTCAGCCAATCTGGAACATGTTTCTCAAAAACTGGAGAATCATGAAATGAGATGGCTTGAGCTTCAGGAAGAATAATCAGAATTTTTAATTTGAACCATTAAGGCTTATAAGTATTGAAGGATGGTTAAGATCAGCTTTGCTTTAAGAATGCTTCATAAAAAATAAGATAAAAGAGCTGAACATTTGATGAACAGCTCTTTTTTATACTTGTTATTTCTTTTTAACCATCGTAAAAATGCTGTATGAAAGAAATGCAATTCCAAGAACTAAAAATCCATACTTTAAATAAATATTATCCTCCATCAGTGTAATTCCGATGATGACAAACAGTAAACCGAGCACTGTGAAACTTGAACTTCTTTTTTGCATACTTTAATTTTAAGATATTAAAAATTTAAATAAATAATTTTTCCCTGCTCTGAGCTTTCCATAGCTGCGTCGATGATTTTCATGTTGACTACAACTTCTTCGGCTGGTGATGGCAGGTAATATCCGAAAACAATGTGCTCGTAAATATTCTGATAGTAATTCATATAATTTCCAGCCTCACTTGAAGTCAAAACCCTTTCTGTTTCTAAATTTTCATTAAAAATATTTAAAATTCCGTCTGCAGAACCGAGTGGGGCAGTCCATTCTTTTCCGTATTCAGGGACTGCTCCTGCAACGAGTTGATTTTCCTGATCATCTGATCTTTGCTGTAGAAAACAACCTTTGTCCCCGAAAATTTTGTAGGCATAATGATCTTCTTTTGTGAAAACTGAAGATTTCAAACGAAGTCGTAATTCATTTTCGTAATAGAAAAGAATTTCAAAATAATCATTGGCAAAATCATTTCCCTTCATCGAAAATACATCGGCAAAAACTTTTTCAGGCTGACCAAAAAGCTGAACCGCCTGATCGATGAGGTGTGCACCAAGATCGTGTACTGAGCCTGAACCTGAAAGATTGGGATCTTCCTTATGAAGTTTCGCACTTGCTTCAGTTCTGAACCTGTCAAAACGAATTTCGACTTCTTTTATATTTCCTAAAACTTTTTCATTCAAAATCTTCTGCACCTGAATATAATCTCTGTCGAATCTCCTGTTTTGATAGACACTTATAAAAAGATTTTTCTCAGCTGCCAGTTTTGCAAGGTCTTCAGCTTCTGTGGCATTCACAGTAAAAGGTTTTTCTACAATAACATTTTTTCCGGCTTCCAAAGCGAGTTTTGCATATTCAAAATGAGTCTGAACCGGAGTATTGACTACTACCAAATCAATTTCTGCATTCTGCAGCATTTCTTCTACTGAGCGATAGATTACAGCATCAGAATATTTCTCTTTAGACTCTTCTTTGGATCTTTCTACAATTGCAGAGAGAAAAAAACCAAGATGTTGCTTCAGAAAAGGTGCATGAAATACTTTTCCGCTCATTCCGAAGGCGCATAAACCTACTTTTACAAGTTGCATAATTTAATTTTTATCAAATATAAGATTTAAATTTTCTTTCGGTAAGTCATTAATTCTATTTAAAACATAAAAATTTAATTAAGAATTAATAAAAATAAGCTTTCAGAATTTGTTGCTTTATCGCATTTTTGCACTTTATAATTTTTACATGGACAAAATCAAAGATACACGCAGTTTTATGAGAATCATTCACCGCTATTTAGGCTATTTTATGGCTGGAATCATGGCGGTTTATGCCGTGAGCGGAATGCTGCTCGTTTACAGAGATACCGATTTTCTGAAGCAGGAAAAGAAATATGAAAAGACCATTGCCAAAGATCTCGACGAAAAAGGAATTGAAAAAGAACTGAAACTGAAAAACTTTGAAATCATAAAAACGGTCGGAAATATAAGTCATTTTAAAGAAGGAACTTACAATGCTTCCACGGGTGTGGCAAAATATTCTAAAATGGAACTGCCTTTTGTCTTAGATAAAATGGCAAAACTTCATAAGGCAAAATCTGCAGATACACTTTCTCCGTTAAATACTTTTTTTGGATTTTGCCTTTTCTTCTTTGTGGTATCAAGTTTCTGGATGTTTAATCCAAAGACAAAAGCTTTTAAAAGGGGAGTGAAATTTGCAGTTGCAGGCCTGATCATTGCAATTATCCTGACCATGATATAAAACATGTTAACTTCTCATGGCATATTTATTGGAATAGCTAATTTATAATCAAAAATTAACTATTAAATATAATATTATGAAAAAGCTGATCTTTACAGGACTGTTGGCAGTTGCAGGTCTTACATCAAATGCCAATGCGCAAATACAGGAAGGAAACTGGTTAGTAGGTAGTAGTCTACTTTCAAGTAATTTCGGACTGAATACTGGTGGTGGTTACAATATCCAACTTACTCCAAAGGCTGCATATTTTGTTGCTGACAATGTTGCAGTGGGTGGATACGTAAATTTAGGAATTAGCAAAGTTACAAACGGAAGTCCTACAGCATTTGACTATGGAGTAGGTGGTTTGGGAAGATATTATCTTTCTCCAGGTGAAAAAGGAGTGGATAATTTGTTAAACCACGGTCGTTGGTTCTTCGAAGGTAACGTAGGTATCGGAGGTAGAAATGTTGAAAACTCTAACTCAACTACTGGTCTTGACTTCGGTGTTGGACCTGGTTATTCTTACTTCATCACACCAAATATTGGTCTTGAAGGTTTAGTAAAATACCAAGGACAGGCAGGTTTCGGGAACGAAGGCTTGAATTCTGCAATTACTTTTAACGTAGGTTTCAGTATTTTCTTACCAACTTCAAAAGGTAGAGAAGTGATCAATGACGTTAAAAACTAAGTTGTACAATTTAACAAATATAAAGAATCCGTCTCACAACTGAGGCGGTTTTTTTTGGTAATTATTGCAGGATTTCGTATATTTATATCTGATAATCAGATAGTTGTTTATGAATTTCAAGCATTATAATCAAAATCAGTTGGTTTTGTTTCCTTATAGTTTTGAGGATTTGATTCCCGAAAATCATCCTGTTCGGATCGTTAATGATATTTTGGAGAAGGTAAACATTGACCCGCTCCTGAAAGCTTACAGTAAAGAAGGAAATCCCAGTTATCACCCTGTGATGATGCTCAAGGTGATGGTTTTTGCGTATATGAACAATATTTATTCATCGCGGAAAATCGAAAAAGCGCTTCGTGAAAACATCAACTTCATGTGGCTCTCCAACATGAGTATTGTAGATCACAATACCGTGAACCGTTTTCGTGCCCATAAACTTGAAGCCGCCTTCAAAAATATTTTCTCCCAGGTGGTTTTGCTTTTGGCAGAAGAAGGTTTGGTGAGCCTGAAACAGGTGTTTGTAGACGGAACCAAAATTGAAGCACAGGCGGGTCGCTACACTTTTGTCTGGGCAAATTCCATCAAAACCAACAAAGAAAAAATGCTTCGTCAACTGGAAGAGCTCTGGAAATACGCTCAAAGTGTGGCAAAGGAAGAAGATAAAGACCCTGAACCGCCGGAGTTCAAAGAGATCAGCAAAGAAAAAATCCGGCAAACGGCAGAAAATATCAATGCCAAATTAAAAGGCAGCGGGGGTAAAACCGATTCCGACAAAAAAGCCAAAGCCAAACTGAATTACATTAAAAACAATTTTGAGAAAAACCTCGATAAATACGAAGCTCAGGAAGCTATTTTAGCAGAGCGGAATTCCTACAGCAAGACCGATGAAGATGCTACTTTCATGAGAATGAAGGACGATCACATGATGAATGGACAGCTCAAACCGGCTTATAATGCACAGATTTCCACAGAAATCGAAGATTCGACGAAGTCAAAATCAAATCATCGTCAATTATACCATCCATCAGCAAACCAATGATATCAATACTTTGGAGCGTCATTTGGAAAATTTTGAGAAATTGTTTGGTAAAAAAAGAATGGAAGAGTTGGAAGAACTCACTGCCGATGCGGGGTACGGAAGCGAGCAGAACTACGAATTATTGGAACAGAACAATATTACACCATTTGTAAAATACAATACTTTCGACAAAGAGCAGAATGCCCATTATCAGGCGAAACACAAGACTTTCAGCAAAGAAAATCTGCATTACAACGGGGAAGGCGATTTTTATATCTGTCCGATGGGACAAAAGATGGAAAAAACGCACGAAAGCACGCGCAAAACCAAGACCGGTTATCCTCAAAAGCTCTCCCATTATCAGGCTAAAAACTGCTATGGATGCCCAATTAGAGGCGTTTGCCACAGTTCCAAAGAAAACCGAAGCATCGAACGGAACCATCATTTGGAAGATTACAAAGAGAAAATACGAAAGCTTTTAAACAGTGAAAAAGGCATTAAAAAAAGAAAACAACGCTCGGTTGAAGTAGAACCTGTGTTTGCACATCTCAAACATTGCAATAATTTTAAGCGGTTTACCCTCAAAGGTCTGAAAAAAGTAGAATTGGAGTTCGGTTTACACGCTTTAGCACACAATCTAAGAAAGAAAGTTGCCTAAAGAGGACAACTTTTTCTATTTTCCAAAATAATATACATTTTACTGAAATAAAAAATCCGCCTCAAATTTTGTTGTGAGACGGATTCTTTGCAATTAAACTAAACTATATAAATAAATAAAAAATCCAAAATCAAATATTGGGTTGAGGTGTAAAACGCAGATAGGGCTTCACTTCTCTCACACCTTTAGGGTATAATTCTTTAGCATCTTCCGTAGAAATTGCTGGTGGCACAATCACTTCATCACCATTTTTCCAGTTCGCCGGAGTAGTCACTTTGTAATTATCAACGAGTTGCAGAGAATCTAAAACTCTTAAAACTTCATCAAAATTTCTTCCGGTAGAAGCAGGATAAGTGATAATTAATCTTACTTTTTTTGCTGGATCAATAATCAGTAAAGATCTTACAGTAGCCGTGGCAGAAGCATTTGGATGGATAAAATCATACAGTTCTGACACTTTTCTTTCGTGATCTGCAATAATCGGAAATTGTACATCGGTATTTTGAGTTTCATTAATATCTGAAATCCATTTTTTATGATCTTCTACATTGTCAACACTCAGCGCAATCACTTTTGTATCTCTCTTTTCAAATTCTGATTTCAGTTTGGAGGTAAAACCTAATTCTGTGGTGCAGACCGGTGTGAAATCTGCAGGATGCGAGAATAAAATTCCCCAGGAATCTCCAAGAAATTCGTAAAAATTAATTTCCCCCAAAGATGAATCTGCTTTAAAATCCGGTGCGGTGTCTCCCAGTTTTATTGACATAATATTTTGTTTTATTAGTCTACAAATTTAATAGACTTTTATCAACTGGCAAAATTTTTGTTAAAAAAATATGTTTAAATTTAAATTAAAATATTTCTATGGAATTTAATCCTGACGGGTACATCGATACAATCACCAAAGTGCTTGAAAACTGGTATATTGCTTTTGCACGGCTCACCCCAAAACTTATTGTCGGCGCAATCGTATTTTCATTTTTTCTTTTGACGAGTAAGTATTTAAGCAAAATTGCCGTTAAACTTTTTCATAAATTTTTTCCAAAAAGTACTGCGGAAGCTTCGGTTACTACCACCGTTGCTGTTTTTAGATTTTTAATTTTGGTCATCGGAATTTTCATTACGCTTGAAATTATGGGATTCAGCAGTTTCCTGTGGAAATTCATCGGAAGTTTGGGAGTTGCAGGGGTGATTGCCGGGGTGGCCTTGAAAGATTTAGTATCAAGTATATTTTCCGGAATGCTGATTGGGATCGATAAAGCTTTCAAAGTGGGCGACTATATTACCATAGGAAATCATTCCGGAACAGTTCTCGACATCGGACTTCTTACTACAAAAATGACGACTGACGACGGGAAGAAAGTTTTCATACCCAATCAGGTTATTTTTAATGCTCCGTTTTATAATATTACAGCTTCGCCACAGCGGAGAATTATTTTGAATTTTGAAATTCCGGCAGATGAAGACATTAGCAAAGCCAAACAAGGAATTTTAGAAATCGTGCAGAACATCGAAGAACTCGACCGCCCTGAAAATGTAGATGTGGTCTACACAGATTTAAAACAGGGTGTTTTCAATCTGCAGGTGAGATTCTGGATGAAGGTGGGATCAAATATGCTTTTGGTAAAAAACGAAGTTTTAACAAAAATAAAAGACCGATTCGATGCAGATGGGGTACATCTTGTAACGCCCACCAGCATTCAGATTTCCAATCCAAATACCGATATTACTTCATTATCCGGCGAATCATAGGACTGTTGATTTTTTAAATTTGGCTTAAAAAATGCTGTGTTTCCTTCAGTAAAATTTAAAAATTTTAAATCGATGAAAAATTTAATTTCAATTCTGGCAGTTTTAATGATTACATTCTCTGCCAGTGCACAGGAAAAACAAACTGTAAAAGAAACAGTAAAAAAAGATGCTCAGGCTGTAGGAAATACTGCTAAGAAAGGCGCAAACGCAACCAAAAAAGGAGTTCAGCAAGGTGCAAAATGGACAGAAAAAACAGCCAAAAAAGGCGCTGATGCAACTAAAAAAGGAGTGAAGCAAGGAGCAAACTGGACAGAAAAAACTGCTAAAAAAGGTGCAAAAGCTGTAGAAAAAACCTATCAGGATGTAAAAACTGATATCAAGAAATAATTTTCCTGAAAACAATTTAGAAAAGCACAAACCCATCAAAATCTTGATGGGTTTGTTTTTGATCCTCTAACCCTGCCAGTGTTCAAAACGTTGGCAGGATTCTATATTATAAAGATAAATAAATAAATTTCAGTTCAGATATTTTTTTGAAGCGAAACTCAATTAATTATCAAACTTTTTTAATTTAATTTTACTTAAATCTAAACCTAAACCTAGATCTAAACCTCAGCCTTAACTTGAAACTCCTCGTAAAAATCCTGCGTCTCTTTAATCACTTCATCCATTTCAACCAAAGAATAAACCTCAAGAAACTTCCTTCTGAAATCTTTAAAATGAGGAATTCCTCTGAAGTAATTGCTGTAATGCTGTCTCATTTCGATCAATCCCAATTTTTCGCCTTTCCATTCTGCGCTCCATTCTGCATGTTGACGAACTGCCAATAGTCGGTCTGAAATTGTTGGTGCAGCAAGATGTTCTCCGGTGGCAAAGAAATGTTTGATTTCATTAAAAATCCACGGATAACCGATTGCAGCACGACCAATCATAATGCCGTCGCAGGCATATTTATTTTTATATTCCAAAGCTTTTTCTGGAGAATCGATATCACCGTTTCCAAAAATTGGAATTTCGATATTCGGGTTTTGCTTGATTCTTGAGATGTGTTCCCAATCGGCCTCACCTTTGTACATCTGTCCGCGGGTTCTTGCGTGAATTGTTAACGCTTTAATGCCGGTTTCCTGAAGACGTTCAGCCACTTCATCAATGTTGATTGAGTTGCTGTCCCATCCCAAACGGGTTTTCACCGTTACAGGAAGGCTTGTTGAGCTTACCACAGCCTTCGTCAATCGAACCATCATATCAACATCTTTCAAAACTCCCGCTCCGGCTCCTTTACAAACCACTTTTTTTACCGGACAACCAAAATTGATGTCCACCAAATCGGGGTTTACAGTCTCCACAATTCTTGCAGACATCGCCATCGCTTCTTCATCACCACCAAAAATCTGAATTCCTACGGGTCTTTCATAATCGAAAATATCCAGCTTCTTTCTGCTCTTCATCGCATCACGAATCAAGCCTTCAGAAGAGATAAATTCTGAATACATCATATCTGCACCGTGCAGTTTGCACAGTCTTCTGTATGGAGGATCGCTGACATCCTCCATTGGAGCAAGCAAAAGCGGAAATTCCGGCAGTTCTATGTTGCCAATTTTTATCATGGCGCAAATTTACGAAATTCTAAACTTTCAGCATTTTGAAATTATCTATTGCTGTTATCGTTACGAAATCAGTCTGAAATTCTCCACTTTTTTTCCATCTAAATGTTTTTCCCAGCGTTCTAAAACGGGTTGCTCAAGCTTGAATTCACGGTATTCGTCAGGTGACATAATCGGGATTCCGCTGATGATCGGGTAGAGTCTTTTGCAGTTGTCACAAATTAATAAACCTTCCATAATATTTTCGGTTTCAACTTGTGAAATGATGGTTAAATTTAAATCTGACTTGTCAAACGGACAACATAATTTTTCTATGGTTTTTATTCTCATTGTTTTACTTTTTTATTTTTTGATGGTAATCTTTAATGGTTTCTGATGGGTTTTCTGAGCTCATAATTCCTGAAACAACAGCAATTCCGTCGTAATTTAATTGATTTAAATTTTTAATATTATTTAAATCAATTCCTCCGGCTAAGAAAATTTTCCCACTGAAAATACTTTTTGATTGCTGTACGGTTTCAAAATTCACAAGTTCGCAACTGTTTGCAGTTGTAGAGGGAAACATTGAACAGAAAGAAACGTAATCGAAATGATGATCTTCAGCATATTTAACAGTTGAAAGCTTATTGTTACAGGTGATTCCGATGATAAAATCACGATTGATTTCTTTTTTAATTGATTTAAAATTTTCAGGAATTTCATCGAAATGAATTCCGTTCAAAGGCATTTGCTTTAAATATTCCCAGCGATTATTAATGATTAAAGGAATATTGTTTAAAGAAGTTTTTTCATAAATCTTTAAAAGCAGTTCTTCAATATTCTGATTGTCTTTAAAATTGTCCCAAATCTGAATTGCTGCTATTTTTTCTTTTACAATTAAATTCAATTTAGATAAAAGAATTTTCTCGTCCATTGAAGGATCAATAATCAGATAAATTCCCGAATCTATGGTTGTATTTATTCTCATTATTTCCACCCTTTTTTATAAGCGTTAAAAAATGCCTTCCAATATGGATCTTCATCGAAATAAACTAAATCGCTTTCTTTTTCGTTCTCAATTAATTTAATTCCATTTGATTTTTCTGTAATCGTTCCCACTTCTACACATGGAATTAGATTTAATTCTAATCTTGAAATAATCTCAGAAACATTCTCTTTTTTACAGGTAATAATCATCGAACCGGCGCCGATGCAATATCTCGGATCCAAAGAAAGCAGTTCGCAAACCGCCGACTGTACTTCTCCAATCGGAAGTTTTTCATTAAAAATCTCAGCACCGTTTCCTGATGCTACTGCCAATTCGTAAATAGCTCCTAAAACGCCGCCTTCCGTCACATCATGCATTGCTGTGACTCTTGAGTTTTCAGTTTGAACTGCAGTCAAAGCGTCTTTTAAAGATGATGTTTCAAAAAATGAGGCAGAGGCCGAATAGTAAAATTCTTTTCCGATTTTATTTTTAACGGTCTCAGGAAAACTCATCGCTAAAATGGCTGCCGATGAAAGTGCACTGGTTTTGGTTACTAAAATTGAGTCTCCTGCGTTTGCATATTTTGAAACTAAAATTTTATCTTTTGGAGCAATGGTAACAAAAGTTCCTCCACCTGCAATCGTAGAGTTTTGACCTTCAATAAATCCGGTATGTCCACCCGTAATGCTTACGCCAATGTCTTTACAAAACTGATGAACATAATTCCAGTAGATTTCGAAATCGTTTTTTGAAAGTTGTGCCGGAAGATTTAATACAAACTGCCCAAACATCGGTGCAAAGCCCGTCGTCGCGATATCATTCGCCATCAGATGCACCGAAAGCCACGCAGATTCTTCCAATCCCAGAGACGGAATCAGAGAAAGCGGATCGCTCGTCATAGCCATTGCTTTTCCGTCATGCAGATCTACAACCGAAACATCGACGCCAAAATTGGGACCTATGGACACTTCACTACGTTCTTTTCCGCATCGCTGCTTTAGAAAATCTTCAAATTGAGAATGATTTATTTTGCCTAATGTCTCCCTCATTCCACATCATTTAACTGAATGTAAAGCCCAAAAAAATCACCCACAGGAACATTCCACTGCTGAACGGGGAACCATTTTGGCAGTCCGGTACAGGTCCATTCGATCGTATATTTTCTTCCAATCAAAGCCTTTTCGATAATTTCAGTCAGCATTTTTGGAGTATAGAAAGTCGCCGTCACGTAGAAAGGATTCTTTCCAAACAATTGCTGAACTCTTCTTCTTGCAACTTTTGGAGAATTTCTGTTCATCATTCCCATGGCGATTCCATACTTCGCAACACGCGCTGCTTCCCGAATGACTTTTACAGGATCTTTATAATATTCAAATGTTGTGATAAATGCCAGTGAATCGAAAGTATGATCTTTAAAAGGCATAAAATGAGAATCTGCCATTACCAGATCGCCTTCAAAAAGATGAATTGCCTGAGAGAGCATCAATGGCGAAATGTCTCCACCCGTAGCTTCAATCCCGATGTTTTTCCACCAACGGGTAAATCGGGTAGTGCCGCAACCAAATTCTAAAAGCGTTTTGACCCGCTGATCTTTGGAAACGAGCTGTTCCATTACTTTTTTCTGCCAGATTTCGGCACGTTTGTATCTGCCTTCGTACCACAGTTCGTAGGTGTCGGTATGTTCTCGGTTGAAAAACCACTCGGGTCTTCCCTGCCAGTTTTTGTCTTGTTGGGGGATAAGTTCTCCGGAATACTTTGTTACTTCCATTTTATTTTATGTTGATTTATTCAGTTCAGACCACAGATAAGCATGCGAACGAATAAAGCATAAAATGAAAATATTTTAAGCAGACATCCCTACGTTGGCATTATCCAAATCAGGTCATCGGGTATGATCTCAGCCTTGCGGCACCCCGTGTATTTATTACTGAACAAATATAGGGAAAAGGATTTTAAAGAGCCAAGGTAAAAGGAAAAAGAGCCAAGGTAAAAGATAAGGGTAAGAAGATATTTAAAGTTTTGCAGTTTTGCGAACCACGAAGTGGTTCAATGTTAGTAGCCGTGGGTGAAACCCATGGGGAAGAACCAAGGTCAAAGGAAAATGACCCAATTTTAAAGATAAGGGTAATAAAATATTAAAGTTTTGCTGTTTTGCGAACCACGAAGTGGTTCAATGTCAGTAGCCGTGGGTGAAACCCATGGGGAAGAAACAAGGTAAAAGGAAAAAGAACCAAGTTTAAATACAAGGGTAAGAATACATTAAAGTTTTGCGAACCACGAAGTGGTTCAATTTTAGTAGCCGTGGGTGAAACCCATGGGGAAGAACCAAGGTAAATGGGAAAAGAATAAAGTCTAAAATTCGGAAAAAAAAATAATCTACGAGACCTTTAAAGCAAATGCTGGCGTACACTTCAGCAAATCCTCGCCTGCATTTCAAAAATCCTCGCCTGCATTTTGAAAATGCACGCCTGCAATTTTAAACTCATCAGTAAGCATTTCAAAACTCGTCGGAAATCACTTTTAAATTCCTCACAAATCATTTCAAAAATTATCAATAATAGATTTGCCTATATAAAAAAAACTCAAGAACACATGGGAAGGCACAATCCTCTCCAACTCAAAAACTCGCCTTCACCTGCATGCTTCCGATGTGAATCGTACGCTCGCCGGAATTTCTGCCTTCGTAGTTTAAATTTAACTGAAGAAATGAATTTAAGGACTGTTGAATAAACACACTCCAAACCTGGTTTTTGCCTGGCTTCAGACCGTCCAGCATTTGGTTTCCGACGATGCTGAAGCTGTTTCCTGTAAAATCATTATTGATAAATGAAAAATTGGCTCTGATGGAAGTTTTCTTGCGCTCCCACTGTACGGTTCCTGTGATGTCGAAAGCTTTCAGGAGTTCCTCGCCGTCGGTACGCTGCTTTTCACGGTATGCGGATGAGAATTCTGCCTGTACGGCATCGGTAAATTTATAGGTTGCTTTAGGTTTCGTTTCAAAATTATTTAAAATATAATCTCGGGTTGAAAAAAGCTGGGAAGAATTTTTAAGTTCATGCACAGAGTTTTCCCAGTCAATTCTGAATTCTTTGTTAAACCAATAGCCGAGATTCACAAAATGGGATTTCTGCTTTCTTTCTTCGTTGCTGAAGTTGGCGTTGATCAGGTTATTATTTGAAATAAAACGGTAGTTTCCATTCCAGCCGGATTTATCTGTAGGATTAAACTGTACTGAAGATAAAATATTCTGATTCTTTAAAATCTGGTCATCACTTTTCTCAAATGGATTTAAAACTAAAACTTTTTCTCTTTTGAAATACGAGTTTTGGGAATTTAAGGAAACATTGAAATTCCAGCGCTTCAGAAACTTATTTTCAGAATCAAAAACAATTGACGGATTTACAAATAAAGCCAACTGAAGTTTGTTTTTATTGGAAGGCAAATACCTCACGGAATTGGTATAAACCCTGATGTATTGAGCCAAATCGGAGTATTCGGCAATCTCAAATTCATCGAGCTGCTGCACGCCGTCGCCGTTGTAATCGGTCCATTTGTAAACTCCCTGTCCGTCTGTTACTTTAATATACTGAAATTCCCGCTGCGCTTCCTGCCCGTTTCCTAATTCGTAAAAAGCCTGCAATCTCGCACCGTTTCTAAAAAGTTGCTGATTATACAGTATGTTTCCAACCACAAAATCATTGTTTCTGCTCAGGTCTGCAAGGTCAGCAGAATTGAAAAACTTTCTGTAATGAACTAATGCCGTTAAAGTCGTTTTCTCGTTTTTAATCAACTGACTTTCCGCCATAAAACCTAAAATACGGTTGATATTCTGAAGGCTGTTGTCACGCACCGAGTCGTTGTCTCTTAAATAAGCTTTCGTCAAAAGTCTTGTTCTCGCAGAGTCACCAATTTTTTTCTGAACAAAAACTTCTCTCCAACTGAAACTCGTAACATCCATCAGCTGGGTGTTGTTGTAGTATTTTTCGTTGTGTTCCATGCTTCCGCCAACCGTCCAGCTGCCTTTTTTGCCGGTGTATTCAGAAGAAGCGCCGCCACGGATAAATTTCGTGTCCTGCAGTATGGCATTTGTGTTCAGGTACGATAAACTTCCTTTGGTAAAGAATTTATTTTTAATCCATCCGAAATCAAGATCATTTTTAATTCCTTTGTAAGAATCTCTCTCGTCGAGATAATTGAGTCTGTAATTTAAAACAGATTTATTGTTCCATTTATTTAAAAAGCTGAAGATAAAACGGTTTTGCGTTCTGTTGCTGAATTCCTGAGCAAGGTTAAAATCTCTCGAGAATTCAACATCATTGATTCGGTCTAAAATTCTGAACTGCTTATCGATGTACTGATACTCAAAGCTCGGCGTTCCCTTCCAGTTTTTTTTACCAAATGTTTTGTTCCCGAAAACTCTTCCCGCATATCCAATATTTTTATCTGCATCTTTTGATGAAAAAAGATTGATATCGTAATTGCTTAAAGAAAAGTCAGCCCCGATTTTACCGTCTTTTAATAGGAATTCAGAGTTCATGGTATAGACCTGAGATTTTTCCGGAGCAGGAAGTTTTCTCACGGCACGGTAATCTCCCATATTCGGACCTACATATTGGAAAACACGGCCGTTGTTGGTGGTTTGTGCAATTTTGTAATCTCCGAGATTGGCTCCGAAATAAGTGAATGAAAGTGTAAACAATACCTCATTTACATCGGTAGAAAACTGGTAGAAGTTTCCGTTGGGATCCTGCACCAGACGGTAGAGAATTTTATTAACGTCGTATTCTGTCTGCACAGCTGAAGGTGCATACATCAGATTGGGGTCATTTCCCGCATCGGCGAGAATTTTCTCGTCTTCTTTGGATAAATTTAAAGCTAGAGGAGCATTTTTGTTGTCATTCTCCATAAACCAGTTCAGCCCGATACGCATTTTTTCCCTTTTGTGTTCTACTTTTCCTGTGAAAAGGTATCGGGAATAATTTCGGTTGGTATAGTTATAGGAAATGGTAATAAAATTCTGCTGGAAGATGGGTCTGAAACTGGTAAACGTCACCTCGCCGGTATTATAATTAATCACATAATCCTGATTTTCACCTCTCTTCATCAAAATACCGTCGATAAAAACCTGCTCCGAACCGGAAATTAAAGTAATAAACTGTTCACCGTTTTTTCCGGTAAGACGGTATGGCCCCTGATTTCCTTCCGCACCCTGAAAACGGATTCTGTGAAATTCACTTCGGGCAACACCCATGGAAATGTCGGTAAAAGTTTTATTTTCTTTCCCAAATTCAGTCTGAAACTGAAGTCCCATGCTTCGCCGCTGGTATTTTGCAAAATAGTTTTTGTTGTCTACTAAATCCAAATGTCCCGCTCTCAGGATAGATTTATCCTTAATATTAAGCTGCATGTAGATTTTGTCGAATTCTTCAAGCGTTTGCGTGTATCCGTCAGCCTGAATGGGAAGATTATGATCTGAAATACTAGCCAGAATGGTCACATCTTTAGAAAGTTTTCCTGAAATCTGCAGATCCATGGAACTTTGAACAGACTGCCCCTGATTATTCCCAAAAGTGATCCCTCGAATAATGGAACCTTTGGAGTTTAATTCTCCCAAAAATCTTGACTTATCATTCTTTGCCAAAACAGCTTCATCGATGATAATTCTGTTTTTGGTTTTCACAAAATCCATCGTGTCTTTTGTAAAAAGATCGCGGCTGAGTCTTGTAAAAATAACGCTGTCTGTTTTCGCGGCCAGTGCGCTGTCAGATTTTATAGAATCTTTGGGGAGGTTGGGGTTTTTCCACGTGAATATCTGAGCATTACCCGTAAATAATCCCATAATAACCAACACAAAAGTGATATAATAGCTGCGCAACCCCTCTCAGAAATAAGTTGTAAAAGTAACTAAAAAATCAGTACAATTCTTTTATTAGCATTATTAACAATTTATTAATCTCTTTATTGTGTTATGTGTAATTTTAGCATTAATTTTGTAGTGTAAATTATTAATAATTAAAATAATTAAATTTTTAAGTCATGAAAAAAATCTATTCTTTATTCGCTGTAGTAGCATTTTCTACTGTAGCTTTGGCTCAAGGAGCTGAAAACTTTGATTCACGAAGTACAACATCCGGTACTGGATATACTACTGCAACATTTTCAGGAGATGCAGGAACAACATGGGATCTTGCTGATGGGCGTATGGTAGCTGCGGGTAATGCTGATATAACTATTTCGGGAGTTACAACATTAATCAGACAAGGTGCAGGCGGTCAAACTATAACTTTTCCAAATGGAGTTGGAACCCTTAATTTTCAGTACAGAAAAGGTTTTACATCAGGTACTACAAGAACAATTCAGGTCTATGTAGATGGGGCCATGGTTAATGAAACTCCGGGATTCGGTACTGGAACGGGATCTCAACCAACGGTTTATGATTATTCGTACGCAATTAATTCAAGTGCTTCCGTAGTTGTACGTGTAGCTGCTACAGGAGCTCAGGTTTCTATAGATAACTTTTCTTGGACAGCTCCTGGCTCATTAGCAGTAGCAGATTTCAAAAAAGTTAATCCAAACTTCATCAAAAACACTTTAGTGAAAAACGAAATCGTTTTCGGTTCTGATGTAAAAGATCTTAAAGTGTATACTTTATCCGGAGCTATCGTTAAAACTGGTGATGTGAAAAACGGATCTACTTTAAACGTTGCTGAACTGGCAAAAGGAAACTATATCGTAACGGGTATTGTAAACAATGAGCCGGTTTCTCAGAAAATCTTGAAAGACTAATTTTAGTTAAGATATAAACAGGAAACAGCTGCAGAAATGCAGCTGTTTTTTTATGCTTACAAAAAGAATAGCAATCTTGGAAAAGTTTGATCTTTTTATGAGAAAGCTTATTACACGACTGCATTAAACTTTCTCACGTTCCGGCAAGGGTGTTGCCAGGGTGCGACAGGCTTGTAAGGTTTCCGGCAAAGCTGTTGCAGGGGTGCAGGAAGCTTTCCGGAAGGTTGTTTTCTAACTTTCAGACTTGTAAGGTGTTTTCTTGAGATTTGCACAAAAATTTACAGAGTAAATAATGAAGGTGACTTTTGTATTTTCAAAAATGGTTTAATACCAACCTCTCCTCGCAGCATTTATAATTGTTCCAAGATTTAAAATCAAAGTATAACGTATTCTTTTGCCATAATCTTTGAAGCCCGGTTCAAAGCCTAAACTCGACTGTACCGGAAGATATACTTCAAGAAAATCAGGGATCACACGTACTTTCAGACCCGAATCCCAGATGAATTTTGGATCGAAGTTTTTGTTTTTATATACGCCTGCATCAGCGTAAACGTGTATCATTTTCCATACACTCGTATCAAGATTAAAAGAAGTAATCCATTGATTAACGGAGCCTGGGATTAATGACTTAAAACCTCCGTCTGCCAAAACATACTGTTGGGAAAGCAGTCCTTCCGTGGCACTTTGACCTAAGAGATTGTATGAAAATGAGTAATCTGAAACTCTTGAGATCCCGTAATTGAAGGTGTTGTTTCTGGTTTCGTTTCTCGCAAAATATCCGGCAAAAAGTCTTAGGCTCAGCTTTTGTCTTGGGGCGAATTCCCAGCGATAGAAAGCTTCAGCGGTGATTTTGTTAAAATCTTCCATCCCCTGCGTGCTGATGCTCATGCTTTTTTCGTGAATCATCTGGTTGTCGGTATAGCCATAACCTACGCTCCACAAATTATATTTATCGTAATCGCGGTTGGCAATCATTTTTAGGCTCAAATCTCTTTGATAATAATTGTAAGACAAAGCCAATCCTCTGCTTACGGTACTTCTCGGAGGTTTCTGAAAACTTATCCCTGCCGATGCCGAGGCTCTGGAATATGCCAGCTCATAATCATAATGGAAATGGGCAGCAGAAACTCCGAAAGTTAAAGCTCTGATAAAACTTTCAGCAGGTAAAAAAGAATAGGAGACACCGCCCGAACCTACCATTTTTCCGGTTCCTGTGCTGTAATAAGGTGTTACGGAATAGGCAAATTTCTGGTCGAAAAGAGATTCGTTTCTAAAGTTCATCCCAAGAAGAAACTTGTCGTAAGCATTGCTGAAACGCACTCTCGGATTTAAATATATTTCATTAAACTCAGGATTCGGAATGTCTTTGATGAGTTTAAATTTGATCTTTTTTGAATTGGAGAATATACCTTTTGTGTAAAGATAATTGTCTCTGTAATTGGGCTCCGGAAAGATGTAGCCGTTGTTCAGCGTGATTTTATAAAGATCATCTGCCGGAATTTCGAAGGTTTTCAGCCTTTCATTTTTCTCCGTTTCCACCCAATACGATTTTCTGGAACCGTCACGGTTTTCTGTTTCAAGTTTTACAGGAATGGCTTCTGAAGTATTTTTTACAATCCGAACTTCCAGAGCTTCGTCTTTTTTAGCTCTGAAATTTTTCAGTCTGAAATTATCACGGTTTTTCTGTTTTAAAAAATCACTGAAATAAGCTGAAGATTTCTCTTTTTCAGCCAGATCTTTCAGAAAATCTTCGGGATTGATCTGAGTGTCTGTATTTTCTGAGATGTAATTTTTAACCAAATCATTAAACTGATTTTCCCCCATTTTATCGGCAGTGTAACTGAAAAGGCTTCCAGTTTCAAAATTGGAAATCGCCATATCGTTGAAGTTGCTCAGCTCCGAAAACTTTTCACCAATTTTCTGATCGAGATTCTGCGTCATGATGTACTGATATGCCAAACCATAGCGATCAAGCAGTTTTACTTCTGAAGCATGAAAAAACTTTACAGGTTTAATTCCCAGAACTTTAGTTTCGGTGAGATTTCCCAGAAGTTTCGCATCACGGTAAAATTTCTTTAAATACTGAATTTCAAGATAGGATTTCAGTCCGTTTTTGAACCAGTGATGATTCTGCTTGTCGGCAATGATTTTTTCGTCTAAAACTTTTTTAGAAACGATTCCAAAATAGTCCTGATCTGCTTTTTCAGCGTCTGTGAAAAGTTTAAAATTAAATATCCAGAATTTGATATCATTGTTTCCAAAGAAGTCTTCTTTAGCCCTGAATTTTTCAGAAATAAAAAGCCTTTCGGGAATAGTCCCGATTCTGTCTTCTATAAATTTAAGTTGCAGCGGAAGGAAAAATTCAAGATTCTGTTTTTCCTGCTCACTGATGTTGTAACCGAGTTTGATTTCTGTTTTAAAACTGTCTGAACCAATATTTAAAACAGGAAATTTGTCTTTCGAAATAATGAATTCCGGATCAGAATCCAGATAGCCTTCAAACGAATTACCGGCGGTCTGATCAAGATTTCCCTGCGCATGAAATTCTGTTGGCAGATTCAAATCAATCTTCCAAAAGGTGTTGAAATTAACAGATTCCTCAATATCGAGATAATTCCGGCTTAGATTATTTTCTTTGTCAAAATGATCGGGAACGATGAAGAAATATTTCAGCGAAGTATTAATATCGGAAGTCCCGTAACCCGTAAATTTTTTATCAGGAAGCTGAAGTTTATATTTTAAATTTAAAACAATTTCTTCTCCGGCTTTTAGAGGATTTTGAAGTGGTAAATAGAGATTTTCAGTTTCTTTTTTTTCAATTAAAAAGTTCTGATCATCTTTGGTAATGCTCAGTTCAAGTAATTTTCCGAGTTCGTCCTGTTTTGCAAAATGAAGTTTGTTGTTCCGGTCTTCCAGTTTTCTGTAGACCAAAGCGGTTTTGCGGTTGTTGTAAGCGGCAATCCAGTTGAGAAGTTTCAGGCTGTTGAGATCTTTATCGGAGTGATTATGGTACACAATTCTTTGCTCAACGTCAAGTGTTTTTCGGTCTTCAGAAAGTTTAGCACTGATAAAAATACTGTCTTTCTGTGCAGAAATCTGTACAAACCCTAAAAACGAAATAATAACGATGCTGAACTTTTTCAAAATGGCTGATAAAGCATCAAATATAACGTATTTTAGATTTAAATGTAATCATATTTTAAATTAATTTTCAGTCTGAAAAGAACTGTTATTTATTCACAAAAGTCTGTTTTTTTAAGGTCGAAAAGTTTCATCTTTATAAAAATGAGATTTTGATGTCGCCCTTTCATTGCTTTTTCTAACTGAATGATACGAAAAACACAGGGCATTACCCTGTGCTGTTGATTTCGCTCTTTCGGAGCTTATGATATGCAATGTATTGTTACAAAGAATCCTGATATGCTTTCCAGCCTTCGTTTTTATACGTAAGCGCTGCTTCTTCAGGGTTTTCAGATTTATAAATTCCTCTTCCTACAATAATGAAATCTGTGTGAAGTGTTTTAAAGACGTGCTCCGGCGTGTTGTACTGCTGTCCTTTTCCGTCTCCTGAATCTGCTAAATTCACTCCGGGAGTAAAGAGCAATATTTCATCCGGCAACTGGTTTTGAGAAACTCCACCAATCACGTTGGGATGCGAAGCCGCCACTTTCAGAGCTTCTTCACGGTATGCACTTGTAGTTAAAGTTCCTTTTGAAGACATTCCGATGATGGCAACAACACCAACATTTTTAAAGCAATCTAACGATTCGTAACCGCCAATCACCTGAGAAGTAACAAAGTCTGCCCAATCTGTAATTTTGAAAACCCCGCTTGTAAACTGAAGTTCCTGTGTGTTTCCAATGTCAGCAAATTTGCGGTCTTCCATCAAAAGAAAACGGTGTTTTTGCGCCAAAGCTTTTAATGGAACGATGGTTTTTTCGTAATCGAAATCTGAAATGATGTCGATGTGTGTTTTTAAAGCGATCACGTGTGGTCCCACTTTTTCAGCCAAAGCCAAAAGTTCGTCAGTCGTTGTTACATCAGCTGATGCGATAAGATTTGATTCTTTTGCCAAAGCTGTTTCCAACAATTTTTTAGAAACAGAATGCTGTGCATTTTCAAATTTTTCCTGATAAGAAAGTCTCTTTTTCTCATCAAACTGAATGTGGTTTCCTTTCAAAAAGTCCTGAATTCTTTTCACTTCATCATCAGAAAGTTCACCTTCTTCCTGAAGAATAGTACAAACTTCCGAGATATTGAAAAGGGTATGAACTTTAAATCCTTTGCTTTCCAAAAGCTGTTTTCCGCCCTGTTCACGGTCTAAAACCACAATAATATCGGCAACCTTCAGGTCTTCATTTTCTACTTCGGCAATGGTTTCAATCAAAGATTTGCCTGATGTAATTACGTCTTCCACCAAAAGACAGTTTTGTCCTTTCTGGTAAATTCCTTCGATCAGTTTTTTGGTTCCGTAATTTTTTGCCTCTTTTCTTTTAATAATTAATGGAATATAACTTTCAAGAGACATCGCCGTAGCCATAGGAAGTGCAGCGTAAGGAACACCGCAAATCAGATCAAAATTATCCAGCGGAAGCATTTCCAAAAGATAGTTGGCGAGGTTTTTAAGGATTTTCGGGTCTGATGCCAATGGTCTTAAATCTACATAAAACGGACTTTCGATACCGCTTTTCAAAGTAAATCTTCCAAATTTGATGATTCCCAGCTTGTAGCATTCTAAAAAGAATTCTTTCTTACTTTCCATTAATTTTTTATTAGATTCTGCAAATTTAAGGATTTGAATTTTAAATGACGACCCGCTCAGCCGTTTCACGATCATTTATTTTAAAATTAAAAAAGTCATTTCCCTTTTTAAGAAAATGACTTTCTGAGTTATTATTTTACGATCTCAGCGTCGATAATTTTAGTTTCGCCCAATCTCCTTTCGGCTTCCCAAAGAAGAAATTTATCTACTTCCCGAATGAGTTTAGGAATCGCGAGCGACAAAATCGCCAAATCATCCATTACGCCAACCACAGGAAAAATAAAATCAGGAATTAAATCTATCGGAGAAATGACGTAAAGTAAACCCAACATAGGTAAAATTACATCAATTGATCTCATGGGATACATTCCCTTTCTCCAGAATTTCACCATTCGGAAAATATCCGGAATCTTTTTTATAAAGCCTTTGTGGCGAATTGCTTCTTTAGCAAGATGAAGTTTAGAATATTTCATTTTGTGTTTGTTTTAATTCAACACTTTTACAATTCGCAAATTCTGTACCAGCAAATAATAAAAAGTGTTAAGATTTTGTGGTCTAAAATACACATTATTAGATACTAAAAACTGTATTGGGATTATTTGATAATATTGTCGATAAACTGATGTACCGTTTCGGCATCCCAGTTGGTCGCCGCATCTTCTTTAATGATAATTCTTCCTGTTTTGTCCAGCAAAAATGTAGTTGGAAAAGCCTTTGGTAAAAGTTTTTCAGAAATCGGACTTTGGGCAATGTAAACAGGAACGGTGTAGTTGTTTTCTTTTAAGAATTTTCTTACAGCATCTTCCTGATCGTTCATTGCAATCAAAACAAAATCCACATGACCTTTTCTGCCGTCATACAGTTTCTGGATAGAAGGCCATTCTTTACGACACGGCGGACACCACGTTCCCCAAAAATTCAGAAACATCGGTTTGTCTTTGAAGTTTTTAAGATTGGTACTTGCTACATTAATTCCTTTTAATTCAACATCATAATCTTCGGGAGCGATGTGTACCGCTTTTTCAATTGCAGCCACCGGAAAAAATGCTTCTTTCAGTTTAAGCTGAAGACCTGGAATAAAAAAGATGCAACCCAGAATTACGAGAATGACGATATAAATAATATTTTTTTTCATATGTACTTATTTATTGTTTTTTTGGTCATATGCAATCGCTTTGTCTTAAATCAGATGGCTGTTTTGTAAAGTAGGCGATTTTATATTTAATTTTTCTGTAATTTACAGTAATTCAAGGATTTCTGCAACAGCATCTTTGCCTCTGTTTTTAGCGTAATAAAGCTGCAGATCATTGTAGAAAGTCTCTCTCGGATACGCTTCGGGATCAGCCTTAAATTTAAGTAAAAGCTCATGCCCGAATTTTGGACGCGGTCCCCACGAATTTTTCACACTAAAATCTTCATTTAAAATTAAAACTTTAGGAATCGATTCTGTACCATTTGTCAAAAACTGATTAATAAGACTTTTATCGCTGTCTCTCAGGAATATTTTTACCTCATTTTTTCCTTCAAAAAACTTCACCAAAGCCGGAACCGTTGCACTTGCGTCGCCGCACCATGCTTCAGAGATAATTAAAATTTTTCCTTTAAAATTTTTTGACTCCAAAGTTTGAAGCTGCTCTTCATCCGGTGTATATTTTTTCCACGTTCTATCGATGCGTTGAAGCCCGAGTTCGTAGTATTGTTTATATTCTTTTTCCTGTTCATTTGCAGGATTTTCAAGTCTTTGTTTTGCGATTTGCACATATTCTTCGAAAGAAATGGCGTTGTCCCAGTAATTTTTCATTACTAATTTATATTAAAAATTGTTGATGTTTCTTGTTTTGTTAATCAGATAGAGGTCGGCAAGTACGAAAGCTGCAAGGGCTTCCACCACGGGAACTGCTCGCGGCAGAACGCAGGCATCATGTCTCCCTTTTCCTTCCACAATTACTTTTTCGCCACTTCTATTCACACTTTCCTGAGGCTTTAAAATGGTAGCAACAGGTTTAAAAGCGACTCTGAAATAAATATCCATTCCATTGGAAATTCCACCCTGAATTCCTCCTGAAAGATTGGATTTTGTTGAAAAATCTTCGTTAAAGAGATCGTTGTGCTCTTTGCCTGTCATTTTTGCACCACAAAAACCGCTGCCATATTCAAAACCTTTACAGGCATTGATGTTGAGCATTGCTTTTGCCAGCTCAGCCTGTAATTTAGAGAAAACAGGTTCGCCAATTCCTGCAGGAACATTTTTGATAACACAGGTGATTGTTCCACCGATGGTGTTGCCTTCTTTTTTGATTTCTTTAATTTTTGAAATCATTTTTTCGGCAGTTTCAGCATCGGGACAACGGACTTCATTGCTTTCGGTTTTAGAAAAATCCAAAGCCTGATAAGGTTTTTCGCAGAAAATTTCTCCTACCGAAGAAACGTATGCGTCAATTTCAAATTCAGGTAAAAGCTGTTTTGCCAAAGCTCCTGCTACAACCCAGTTGATGGTTTCACGAGCAGAAGATTTTCCACCGCCACGGTAATCTCTGATTCCAAATTTTTGGTCATACGTGAAATCAGCATGACTCGGGCGATAAGAATTGGCGATATGATCGTAATCTTTTGACTTTTGATTTTCATTTTCGATGGTGAAACCAATCGGTGTTCCTGTGGATTTTCCTTCAAAAATTCCTGATAGAAATTGTACGGTATCGCTTTCTTTTCTTTGCGTTACAATTGCCGACTGGCCAGGCTTTCTGCGGTCAAGTTCTGCCTGAATTTTTTCTAAACTGATCTCTACGCCTGCCGGAAAATTATTGATAATTCCACCGTAAGCTGCGCCATGACTTTCCCCGAAGGAAGTGAGGCTGAGAAGATTTCCTAAGCTGTTAAACATAGTACAAAATTACCGAAATTTATTCAGATAAGAAAAAGCGGATCAGGGTTGCTGATAGTTGTTTTTTATGACTTTTATAGCGTTGTCCAATTCATTGTGTTCTTTTGCGTCGATTTTTTTCCAGATAAATCCTTCACTTATGTTCTCAGGATTTTTCAATTGAGGAAATATTCCAAGTTTTTGATAATCAAACATAAAACCCTCCGAGATGGCTGGTGCAGGAGTTTCGTAATTAAAAGGATATTTTTTTGAAACTTTAAAATTTAAATTTCCCACTTTAAAACTGTCATATTCAGTGTGAAAGTATTCTGCAGGTTTGTACAGTTGTGATATTTCAAACTTTGCCATTGTATTTCCGAGTCTGAAACTTGGTACGAGATATTTTAAAATTTCAGGATTAATCAGAAAGCTCAAAGTAGCTAAACTTCCGGCTGAGAACATAAAAACTGAGAATTTTCTGATGTTTGAAGTATAAAAAATTGCAATAAATATTACAGGATATACTTCCATAAAAAAGCGGTATTGTGCAGAAAATGAAAGAATTAGAATTGATTTTAAAAGCAAAGAACCGAATAAAATATAATGTTTTTTCTCTTTTTTTATTAATGTAAAAACTCCATAAAATAATAAAGAAACAATCAATCCGATATTAAATATTGATTTAACTCCCGAAATAAAAAGCCAGTTGGTGATTTTTTCTTTAAAACTAAAATTTTTGATTTGTTCTAAAGAATATTGAGCGTCGTAGGTTTTTAAAACCGCGTATTCAGAGCTTTGTCTCATCATTTCAGGATTTGGTTTCCATGGAAAATTTAAATCGAAAACAGTGATTGGGAAAACAGGATACCCGAAAATCCAAATGTTTTTGATGATAAAAAGACTTAAAACAAACGTGCCTGAAAGTATTATTTTTAAAGACATTTCCTTTCTCAGAACCATAATCAGAAACACAAAAACCGGAAGCCAGATCATTGTCGGTTTAATTGTGAAAATAAAAATACTGAATGCAAGAAATCCGGAATTAATCTGTGTTTTAGTCAATATCTCATGAACAACAATCAATGAAAAAACATAAGCAGGCAAATCCGGACTTGGAGATTGCAGGAAAAAGAGAAATATCGGGAAAAATGCCAGATGAACCCAGTTTTTATTTTCAAAAATATAAATAAGATAAGTGACAGCAACTAACAGATTGATCCTTAAAAAAGGATCGGAAAAATGTGAAAATCCCGTCTGGAAAATATGCCACGCAGACATTTGACCCAATGTAAGATCCAGATTTGAAATTCCTTTGATCATACCAAACTCAGATAGCCACCTGATCGTAGGAATGTAATACCCGAAATGATCCAAAATGAAAGGGTAGAAGCTTGCACAGGCGACACAGATGATTGCTGATGCAAAAAAAGCCCAACCTGCATTTTTAAAAAAAGTAAATAATTTATGATAAGATTTTTCTTTAACGAAATATGACAGTCCGATACACAAGATGGTTGCTTCAATGTAAATATTGATGCCGAAAAAAAATGCAGTTACAGTTAAAATCAAGCTTAAAAACAGTATTCCCGATAAAATTTTCCCTGAAATACCTCCTGTTAAATTGAAGCGAAAAGATTTTTCGGCAATTAAACCCCATCCAATCAGTGTGGGTAGAAGTAGAATGAGGGATAAAATGAGTAAAAGCATAAAAAAAGATTGCTTAAAAATAAGCAATCTTTAGTTAAAAAAATATATAAAAGTGTTTTGGTTGGCTGATTATCTTGGTTGCACACGACCATCTTTTCTGTCTCCTGATCTACCAATGGTATAACCTGTTGCACCACCGACTACACCGCCGATTACTGCACCGAGACCTCTGTTTTTCTTACTGATGATGGCACCCGCTGCGGCTCCACCTACGGTACCAATGATTGTACCTTTGGCTGCTTTACTCATACCTTTCTTCTGAGTTGTACCCTGTGATGATGTACCGGAACCGTTACTTGCAACTGCTCCTGAAGAAGATCCTGATGACGGACTGTTTCTATAAATTGTTCGTGTTTCACGGATTACCTGAGGTTTTGCAGCCGCTGCAGCTGCTACAGCCGCTTCCTGTTTTTCAATTTCAGCAAGGCTGTCAGATCTTTTTTGAGCTTCATAAGCCATTCTCTCTTTTTCGATAGCTAACTTCTGTTTTTCAATCTCAAGTTGTCTTGACTGAAATTCAAGTTTTTGCTGTTCAAGAGTTTGCTCGGCAATTTTATCGTCTTTTTTACAGGCTGTGAACAAGAAAACTGATAACAAACCTGATACTATAATCTTTTTCATAACGCAAATTTTATATTCAAAATCATTTGAATGTTTATACCAGCATAATTTCAATTATGAAGCCAAAATAAAGTTAAAGAATGTTAAAATGGAATATGGTACCTTAAACACGTGTTTATCAACTGTATTTAAAGGGAATTTATTTCTGAAATGTTTTTAGTTTTCTCTTGAAAATTTATTTTTAATAGCTTTTTCCACAACACGACAATCAATTCATTCAATTACAAAAAGTAACTAATGAATTTTATTAGCTTTAAATTTGTTTAAGTTTTAAACTTATATTCAAAATAATCAATTTTTAAAGGAGATTGAATTTCACTTTTAAAGAACAAATATTTAAATATGAAACATTTCGAAATATCCGTGCTTGACTTAGCCCCCGTAAAACAAGGCAAAACCATTCACGATACTTTTCAGGACAGTTTGTCTTTGGCCAACTTCGCTGAAAATTTAGATTATAAAAGATTCTGGCTTGCTGAACATCACAATATGGAAAGCATTGCCAGTTCTGCAACTTCAGTACTGATTGGTTTTATCGCCAACGGAACAAAAAAAATAAGAGTCGGTTCAGGTGGAATTATGCTTCCCAATCACAGTTCGCTCGTTATAGCCGAACAGTTCGGAACTTTAGAATCACTTTTCCCCGGAAGAATTGATTTGGGTCTGGGAAGAGCTCCCGGAACCGATGGATTGACGGCTCAGGCATTGGGGCGAAATCCTGCAATTATTAACGAACAGTTTCCGAGACAGATTTTGGAATTACAGAAATATTTTTCCAAAGAAAATTCAAATGCTTTGGTTCGTGCGATTCCGGGTGAAGGTTTGGATATTCCAATGTATATTCTCGGTTCGAGTACAGACAGCGCGTGGCTGGCTGCAGAATTGGGATTGCCTTACGCTTTTGCCGGACATTTTGCTCCAGAACAAATGGATATGGCGTTTAAAATTTACAGAGAACACTTCGAGCCTTCGAAATATTTGGATAAACCTTTTGTTTTGGCTTGTGTGAATGGAGTTGCCGCAGAAACTTCTGAGGAAGCTCATTTTCTTTCTACGACATTGTTTCAGGCATTCATCAACATCATCAGAAACGACAGAAAGCCTTTTCCGGCGCCGGTTGAAGATATGGATGCGATTTGGTCAGCCATGGAAAAGTCTATGGTTTTACAGAAATTAAAATTCAGTTTTATTGGAAATCAGGATGAAGTTGCTGAACAGATCAAAAACTTTCAGGAAAAATATCAGGTGGATGAACTGATGATTAATTCTCACATTTACGATCACCAAAAACGTTTGGAATCTTACAATATTATTAAAAAAGCTACAGACTCTTTAGTTGGATAACACATAAGTCACAGAGAGTTTTTTTTAGCTTGAAAATATTTTAGAACACATCAGAGAAAAAATCAAAGATTTTTGGGTGGGAGTGTTTAAAGTCGGTTTGTGAGATTTCACAATTAGAATGATTCTTCTCTGTAATATTAGGAACCTCTCCGTTGCATTGATCATTAATGAAAATCTTTGATTTTCAAATCTTATGTGCTCTAAAATATTTTCAATATTTACAACTGAAACTAATGTGACTCATGTGTCAAAACAATACTGTAGATTAAAGAAATTATAAACCGCCGTTAATAATTGTTGATGCTTATTTTATTGAGTATCTTTGCGAAAATTCAAAGTAAAAATGTCAGATATTAAATTAAATACTATTCCAGAGGCGATTGAAGATCTCAAAAATGGTAAAATAATCATAGTCGTAGACGATGAAGACAGAGAAAATGAAGGTGACTTTCTTTGTGCTGCCGAGCTTACAACACCAGCCTTGATCAACTTCATGGCAGTTCACGGAAGAGGTTTGATCTGTATGCCACTTCCTGAAAAAAGATGTGATGAATTAGGATTGGACGTGATGGTAAGCCGCAGCAGCGATCCTAAAGAAACTGCTTTCACCGTTTCTGTTGACCTTTTGGGTGACGGAACTTCTACCGGAATTTCGGCAGGTGACAGAGCGAAAACGATATTAGCTTTGATGGATGAAAAGTCCAAGCCGACAGATTTCATGCGTCCGGGTCACATTTTCCCGCTTCGTGCTAGAAAAGGTGGTGTTTTGAAAAGAGCCGGTCACACTGAGGCTGCGATTGATTTAACTTGTCTGGCAGGTTTAAAAGAAGGTGGTGTCATCTGTGAAATCATGAACGAAGACGGTTCTATGTCACGTTTGCCGGATTTGCAGGTCTTCGCACAAAAGCATGATATGAAAATCGTTTCTATTGAAGATTTGATTCATTATCAGCTTAAAAAAGGTAATTTAATTGAAAGAATTGAAGAAAGAGAAGTGAAAACGGCTTACGGAGATTTTCATTTCTGCGCGTTCAGGGAAACGTCTAACGACCAGATTCACTTCGCGTTAACGAAAGGATCCTGGACGGTTGATGAGCCTGTTTTAGTAAGAGTTCAGTCTTCTGATTCTTATTTTGACGTTTTGACGAGACTGAACAATGGTGAAAAACCTCAGCTGGAAAAAGTAACTTCGATGATTAACGAAGCCGGAAAAGGAGCGATTATTTTCATCAATAATGTTTCGAATTCTGAAAATACTTTAAGAAAATTACAGCAGTTCCTCAATTATCAGGACGGTCAGCAAAAACATCCGACGGCTGCATTCAATTACAGAGATTACGGTATCGGAACTCAGATTTTAAAGAATTTAGGAATTAATAAATTCAGAGTAATCACTCAAAATCCTGACGTAAAACCACAAGTTGGAGGTTATGATGTTGAGGTGACGGAGATGGTTCAGCTTTAAAATAGTGAATTGTCAATGGTGAATTCACTTCGTTGTCAATTTTTGATCGTTTTCAAATTCACTTGCGAAGCAAATTGACTATTCACAATTCACAATCAAAAATGGCTTGAGTAAATCAAGCCATTTTTATTTCGTCGAAATTTCTGAAACCATTCAGAAAATCTTTCACATTCATTCTTTTCTTACCTTCTAACTGAAGTTCCAGCGGGAAATAAATTCCGTCTTTGGTAAAGATTTTAAAATCATTTTTTGAAATCTGTAAACTTCCGACAGGCTTTTCCTCATTGGAAAGTTCAAATTTTCCAGCATAAATTTTTAATCCTTTTTCTTCTTCTCCAATTTTTAAAGTCGTGAAGGCAGCTGGATAGGGAGACATTCCTAAGATAAACTGATGAACTTCTTTTGAGGTTTTAGAAAAATCAATTCTCGTGTCTTCTTTAAAGATTTTATAAGCGTTTTTCGGATGTTCAACTTCAGGCTGAGGTCTTTCAACGATTGAGTTTTCGGCTAGTCCGTCCAGTGTTTTTACTACTAATTTTGCTCCCATTTCCATCAGTCTGTCATGAAGACTTCCCGCATTTTCATCTTCCAAAACCGGAATTTCTTCCTGCAGTAAAATATTTCCTTCATCAATTTTTTCATTGATAAAAAATGTCGTGGCACCCGTTTTTTCTTCTCCGTTAATCACTGCATAGTTGATTGGAGCAGCGCCTCTGTAATCGGGTAGAAGGGAAGCATGAAGGTTGAAAGTTCCCATTTTAGGCATTTCAAACAAAACTTTAGGCATCATTCTGAAAGCAACGACAACGAAAACATCAGCATCTAATTTTCGCAATTCCTCTAAAAATTCAGAATTTCTTAATTTTTCAGGTTGAAAAACAGGGATATTATTTTCTGCAGCAAAAATTTTTACGGGAGATTGATTTATTTTTTGTCCGCGACCGCTGGCTTTATCGGCAACGGTTACAACGCCTACAACTTCATGATGAGACTGATGGATGGCTTCCAGTGAGGTCTTTGCAAACTCCGGAGTACCTAAAAAAACGACTTTCAATGATTTCATTGTGCAAAGATAAAACTATGAAGTCAAAATTGAGAAATTGAAAGGACTGAATTTTATAGCAACCGTATTGTTTGTCATTAATTATTCACTATTCATCAATCGTGATTGCTCATTACGCATTACTCATGTCAAAGCGTACGTTCGGAAATTCAACATTTTTACTTTGCCCGAATCCAATAAAAAAATCAGGTTTTCCAGGATGTTCTCTTTGCTCTGAAACTGCAATTGAATAGAAATTTCCTCAATCGTTGCAGGTTTTTTACTTAAAACCTTTAGGATTTCTGATGAAACATCTTTTCCGAAAATAGATTGTTTGTTTTTCTCACAAACCGTGCATTGTCCACAGTTTTTAGTATTATTTTCACCAAAATAGGAGAGAATCAATTTCATTTTGCAGTATTGATTGTCTTCAATAAAGAATTTCATTTCTTCCCATTTCTGGATTTTATTTTTCTGAATGTGTTCAAAAAGTTTCCAGTAAATGCTTGACATTACACGTTCGTCCCGTGGTTTCAGAAATTTAATGCTTGCCAGAGATCCGTCGATATATTCAAGATAATTCTTTTGCTGAAGTTCTTTAATTCTCTCTTTAATTAAATGCACACTCACACCAATTTTATCGCTCACTTTCATTTCGCTGAACATTACTTTATGCGTGGTAATTCCAGAGATGGATCTTAAAAGAAGTTCGATGAAGTATGCATCTTTTGCCGGAAGCTGATCCAGTTCATCAGGCTTTACTGAAAGCTGGAGTGTTGAAAAGCTTTTGTTTGGATTGTAATAAACAATTTCCTGATTGTGCAGAAACTGGAGAACATTTTTGATTTTTGCCGTCGAAGATTTTGTGAAATTCTGAATACCGTTGATATTTATCTGAAACTGATTTTCAGGTGTTTCAAATTCAGCAACCTGAAATTTTGAATAGATAAAACTCGTAATCTTCAGAAATTCTGTTTTGTTGGGAATCTGATTTTTTAAGATATCATCGAAATTTGAAAGTTCCTGCTGATTCCAGAGGAGAAATGCATAACTTTTTTTACCATCTCTTCCAGCACGGCCGATTTCCTGATAATAATTTTCAATAGATTGGGAAGGGGAGAAGTGAATTACAAATCTTACATTGTCTTTATCAATACCCATCCCAAAAGCATTGGTGGATATTAAAACATTCTGATCACTGCTGCTCCAGAAGTTTTGACGCTCATTTTTTTCTTTAGTGGTTAAGCCTGCATGAAAATAATCGACATTTTTGATATTTTGCCTGTGAAGATATTCGGTAAGCTGCTCAGCATCTTTTCGGGTTCTGACGTAGATAATTCCTGACTCTTTTGCGTATCTGAGAATATTGAAAACTTTTTGATATTTATCTGAAACCTCCTCTGAGAAAATTTTAATATTATCCCTTTTGAAACTTTTCTGAAAGACCTGCGGATTTTTAAGTTCCAGTTTATTTTTTATTTCATCTAAAACTTTGAGAGTTGCTGTGGCAGTTAGAGCCAGACATGGTATTTCAGGATTGTTTTTTCTGAATTCTTTAATGTTTTGGTAGCTTGGTCTGAAATCCTGTCCCCATTCAGAAATACAGTGTGCTTCATCCACTGCTATAAATGACAGTTGAATTTCTTCGATCTGTTGGAGGAACAGACTGTTAGTGAGACGTTCCGGGGAAACGTAAAGCAGTTTTGTTAAACCATCTTTACAACGGTTGTAGATTACTTCTGCATCAAACTCATCCAGTTCTGAACTTAAATATTCCGCTTCAATACCACGAAATTTTAACTGATTGACCTGATCTTTCATCAATGCTAACAGAGGAGATATTACCAGACAAGTTCCTTCCTGCAACAAAGAAGGAAGCTGATAACATAACGATTTTCCTGCACCCGTAGGAAGCAAAACTAAAGTATCCTTCCGATTCATTACAGAATCTATAATCTGCTCTTGTCCTTCTCTGAAATTATCATAACCCCAAAAATGTTTTAGGGTTTTACTTTTCAGTTCAGTAAAATCTTGTGGAGAAATCATAAAGTAA
Source organism: Chryseobacterium foetidum (assembly GCF_025457425.1). NCBI lineage: Bacteria > Pseudomonadati > Bacteroidota > Flavobacteriia > Flavobacteriales > Weeksellaceae > Chryseobacterium > Chryseobacterium foetidum. The sequence continues at coordinate 1,304,607 of NZ_JAMXIA010000001.1, read as the reverse complement.
ATGTAAGGAAAGTATTGAAACAAAAAAAGTCACGCAATGCGTGACTTTTAAATTTATAATAAGAAAAATTATTATTTAGCTTCGAAGTAAACTCTTCTGTTTGCTCTGTTTTTCCATTCAGGGCATTTTTCAGCAGGGTCACATTCTGGGTATTTAAGATCTTTTTCACCTCTACCAACAGAGTTAAGCTTAGAAGCATCAACACCGTTTTTGATCAGATAGTTCTTCACACTGTTTGCTCTTCTTTCAGAAAGTTTCTGGTTGTAAGCATCTGATGCTCTTGTATCAGTTGCTCCAATTACAGTATAAGTACCCGTTGAAGAGTTGATGTAGCTGACAGCATTATTAAGAATTGGAGTATTTGAAGGTAAAATTCTGTCTGAATTTAAGTCAAATTCAATTCCTTCCAAAGTTGTATCAGTCGCAGTTACGGTACCCGAGTCAACAGGTGTTGTAGGGCAACCGTTGTTTTCTACAGGACCAGGAACTGTTACACACTGATCGTAAAGATCAATAACACCGTCAAGGTCAGCATCCAAAGCAACACCGGCACCGTCAACTCTTGCACCAGCAGGAGTATTCAATTCTCTATCCCAATCGTCACAAACACCATCGTTATCTAAATCACCTTTTTTACAAACTTCAACTTCCTGGTTTTTCTCAGCCAATACGTCAAGTTTCCAATAAATTTCCTGCAATGGATCATGCCACATCAAGTGAGACTCATGTTTTCCTAACTTCAAAGATAAACCAAGTGTTGCGTTAATGAAGTTATCAGAAATCTGATCTTCTCTTTTATTGATATTGCTGTATTGTTCACCACCACCATCGAATGAATCGTCACCAGTGTAAACGTACATTGCTCTTGCTTCAATATCTAATCTTCTGTTGATTTTATATTTCAGACCAGTACCAGCCTGTGCAAAGAACGACTGACCTTTGAACAATTTCTGCTCAGTCATTAATCTTTGATTATTTTCGTCTTTCTGATAAGCTCTGTAACCCATGATACCGACACCCGCATAACCGTGTAATGCCCATCTGTAAGGAGATTTATTATCTACTCTTCTTAAAAGGTTTGAAAAGTTGAGATCTCCTAAAACAGAGATAGCGTCATATTGAGTTCTTGCACCTACTCTTTGGTATACAGACGCATCAGAAGGAGCAGCATCTTTAGTGTTAAACCATCCCTGTCTTGTTTCTCCTCTGTCGTACTGTAAGTTAATTCCAAAAGCATGAGTGATTGCTTTATCAACACTTACATACATTGAGTATCCAAAAAGGTTTTTACCGTTACCATTCTTAATAGAAGTAAGGTCGGCAGACTGTACCAATGGCACACCGGCACCGGCAGAAATTGCCCAGTCGTTAAATCTTTTAGATTCCTGAGTGAATTTTGAAACATTTGCAGATCCTGACGAAAATGTATTTGGATATTGCTGCTCATTACTCACTGCTGTAGAGTCCTGCGCAAAGCCTAGTGTAGGGACCGCTAAAGCAAATGCAACAATTGCTAAACTTAATTTCATAGTGTATTTTTTATTTTGTTATTACTTGATTCAATCATTTCAGTTATTATTTTATATTAACTAAATGATAATTTATTTAGGACAACCGTTGTTCTCCTGTGGTCCTGGTACAGTTACACATTTGTCGTAAAGATCAATAACGCCGTCAAGATCTAAATCCAAAGCAACACCAGCGCCGTCCACTCTTGCACCTGCAGGAGTATCAAGCTGTCTGTCCCAATCGTCACAAACGCCATCATTATCTAAATCTCCTTTTTCACAAACAACCAATTCAGTTGATGTGTTTTCAAGATCGTAAATACGGCCATAAACTTCCTGTAAAGGATCATGCCATGCAAGATGTGTATTGTGTTTACCTAATTTAAATGAAAGCCCTAAAGTGAAACTCATCGCTCCATCTGAATAGCTGTCATTTATAAGGTTATAATTAATTCTGTCTCCCAATGGTGTGTCTAACGATCTTCCTTCTCCACCGCCATCAAATTCTTCATCCATACTGTTGATATAGATTACTCTGGCTTCAAGATCAACAAGCTTTGAAACATTGTATTTCAAACCTACTGCAGCCTGCCAGAAGAATGAAGATAATTCTAATTTCTGATCGTTTTTGATTGGAATTCTTGGAGGATTAGTGCTCCATCTTGATGCATCATTGTCAATAAGCTCTGTTTTGAAAGCCATCAAACCACCACCAAGGTATCCGTGAAGAGCCCATCTGTATGGAGATTTATTATCAACTCTTCTTAACAAATTAGAAAAATTGATATCCCCTAACAATGATATCTGCTTGTACTTAGTCCAAGCGTTAGCTATACCTGCAGCTGGATTTGTAGCCAGTTCTGCCTGTTGTTTTGTCTCACCCATCTGGTACTGTAAATCAATACCAAACGTATGGCTGATTTGCTTGTCAATACTCGCATAGGCATTCCATCCCCAATTTACTTTATCTCCGTGAAATGACCTTACATCTGAAAATGTCATAAAGGCAGGACCTCCACCAACTGAAACAGACCAATCGTTAAATTTACGATTAGCATTGGTGAACGTCTGCACATTGGCAGAGCCCGAAGAAAAAGTGTTAGGATATTCGTGTGAATGACTAATCGCAATACTGTCCTGTGCGTAAGTAGCTATAGGAAGTGCAGCCAACAATAATAAACCTAATTTCATACAATATGTTTTATGTTCTGTTTAAAAATAAACTATCTAATAATAACCTCGAAAATTCTCTTTCGTAAAGATGTCTGTGGTGAGGGATCTCTAATCTGTTACAAAAGAAAATTAAATTACCATAACTTACAATATCAATATCTATCACCCTGTCTGAATAGCTTCGGGTATTCCCCGAATCTACCGACCTTCCCATGCTTTTTTCGATTTTTTTCAAAATCTTAAGAAGCTGAATTGGTGATAAATCTGTTTCAATACGTAGTGCAATATTACAAAAATTATTGGAACTGACAAATTCCACGGGTTCAGAATACAAAAATTTACTTTTAGATAATATTAGAATGTTTTGATCTGTGATTCTTTCAAAAGCAGTTTCGAGATTTTTTTTTTGATCTCCAATGTTACTTCCCAGTAACAAAACGGCATTATGTTGCGACATATTGGAAAAGTTATTGTTTATGAAGAGTTTCTTTAAAAATGTTCTGGCAAATATAGTGGCTGTTGCTATTTTATGTTGCTTATTTTTTGTCTTTTTTATTGTAATGATTGCTGTGGGCTCTGCCAGTGACAGTTCGTCTGTAGAGGTAAAGAAAAATTCTGTGCTTACAATCAACCTTAAAACTAAAATTATAGACAGCCCTACAGAAGTGCAGAAAGACGTTTTTGCTTTTAACAGTAAAAATAAAGAGATTCTTATTTACGATGCTGTAGAAGCAATTAAAAAAGCGAAAGATGATAAAAATATTAAGGGAATCAGCATTGAAGCTGATGATTTAAGTGCGGGTATCACTCAGATTGATGATCTAAGGGCAGCGATTGCAGATTTTAAAAAGAGCGGAAAATTTGTTTACGCTTACGGAAATACGGTTTCGCAGTCTTCGTACTATTTAGGTTCGGTAGCAGATCAGTATTATCTTAATCCGTCAGGTGGTATAGAATTGAAAGGTTTAGCCACCGAAGTTACTTTCTTTAAAGAATTTGCAGAAAAGTACGGTATCGGAATTGAAGTAATCCGTCACGGAAAATTTAAATCTGCCGTTGAACCATTTATTGCAAATGAAATTTCGCCTGAAAATAAAGAACAGCTGAGTACTCTTTTGAATGATATCTGGAACAGCACTTCTTCAAAAATCGCAGTTTCAAGAAAGATCGAACTGCCACAGTTCAAAACTGTTGTAGACAGCCTGTACGGAATGATTCCTGAAGAGAGCGTGAAATTTAAACTTGCTGACAAGCTTATTCAGAAAACAGAATATGATCAGATGCTGAAGTCGAAATTGAGTCTTAAAGACAAAGATAAACTTTCAAAAATTTCGCTTAATAAATATGTGGATTCTTTTAAAAATGAAGAAAAATCTGGTGACAGGGTAGCGGTACTTTACGCATCAGGATCTATCAACAGTGGTGATGAGTACAATGAAATTTATTCTGAAAAATATTTAAAATACATCAAAGATCTTCAGAACGACAAAAAAGTAAAAGCGGTTGTTTTAAGAATTAATTCTCCCGGAGGGAGTGCTAATGCTTCTGATGAAATTTTATTTGAATTGCAGCAGTTGAAAAAGAAAAAACCTCTTATTGTTTCGTTCGGTGATTATGCTGCTTCAGGAGGTTATTACATTGCAATGGCAGCAGACAAAATTTATTCCCAACCGAATACTTTAACAGGTTCAATTGGAGTTTTCGGAGTTTTACCTTACTTTAAAGAAATTGCCAGCAAAAATGGTGTACGTTCGGATATCGTTGCTACCAATGCCAATTCAGCTTATTACTCATCATTAAATGGTTTAAGTCCGCACGGTGTAGCGATGATTACAAAAAGTGTTGAGGGTACTTATAAAAGATTCGTATATTTTGTAACTCAAAACAGAAAGAAATCTTTCGAACAGATTGATGCTGTTGGCGGAGGAAGAGTCTGGAGCGGAACAAGAGCTAAAGAGATCGGGCTTGTAGACGAGTTGGGATCTTTAAATGATGCCGTGAAATTTGCCGCATCCAAAGCCAATCTTAAAAATTACAGAGTAAAATCTTATCCTGAAGAGAAATCTGCTTTCGAGCAAATCTTTGAAGGCATGAATGAAGACGATATCTCTGCAAGAGTGCTGAAAAATAAGATTGGAAAATCAAACTATGAGATTCTAATGCAGTTGACAGATAAAAAACTGAAGTCTGAAGTGAAAATGGAAATGCCTTTTCAAGTAAAAATGGACTAACTAAGTTATATTGTTTCATAAAAATGCGGCATCTGAATTTCAGATGCCGCATTTATTTTTTTAATTAAATTTTTCTAACGCTTTTTGGTAAGCATTTCATAGATCCAGATAACCAAAATGGCACCACCAATAGCCAATGCCCAGCTTCTGAAATCCCAGAAAGTTCCGATGTCACCCCAGTGTAATACGTAAACACCTATAAGCCCTCCAACGAAAGCACCAACGATACCTAAAATAATGGTAATTAGCCATCCGCCACCCTGTTTGCCAGGCATGATTAGTTTAGCGATTGCTCCGGCTAAAAGCCCGAAGATAATCCAGGTAATGAATCCCATAGAATAATTTTTTTAATGTTATTAATAGTGTTTGTTTAAAAAAGATAACAATTATCTCTTTCTGAAAAATGAATCTACAAACTCTGTACCATTAAAAAGCTGAAGGTCGTGCATCTTTTCGCCGACACCAATATATTTTACCGGAATCTGAAACTGATCTGAAATACCTATTACAACGCCACCTTTTGCAGTTCCGTCTAATTTTGTGACTGCCAAAGCGTTGACTTCTGTGGCCGCGGTAAACTGTTTTGCCTGCTCAAAAGCATTCTGCCCGGTAGAACCATCCAATACCAATAAAATCTCATGTGGCGCATCTGGAATTACCTTCTGCATCACTCTTTTGATCTTGGAAAGCTCATTCATCAGATTAATTTTGTTGTGAAGTCTTCCCGCAGTATCGATGATTACAACGTCGGCATCCTGTGCCACGGCACTTTGCACGGTATCAAAAGCAACGGACGCAGGATCAGATCCCATTTCCTGTTTTACGATCGGTACGCCCACTCTTTCGCTCCAGATGACCAGCTGATCAACCGCAGCGGCTCTGAACGTATCAGCTGCTCCAAGAACAACTTTTTTACCTTCAGATTTAAACTGGTGTGCGAGTTTTCCAATCGTTGTGGTTTTTCCTACACCGTTTACGCCTACAACCATGATGACGTAAGGTTTTTTTGAACTGTCTACATTTCCGGTGGTGGCGTGAGGGTTTTCCAAAAGAAGACTTGAGATTTCTTCACGTAAGATTTTATCCAGCTCGTTTACGCCAACATATTTGTCTCGTGCAACACGTTCTTCAATTCTCTGTATGATTTTGATGGTCGTGGAAGCTCCGACATCGGACGCGATAAGTATTTCTTCAAGATCATCAAGAACTTCATCATCTACTTTGCTTTTACCTACGACGGCTTTCGTCATTTTTTCAAAGAAACCCTGATTGGATTTTTCCAAACCTTTGTCTAAAGTTTCTTTTTCTTCTTTTTTAAAAATATTTTTAAACCAACTCATTTTTTATGAATTTTTAATGCGGGATGTTGGGTGCGGGATGTTGGATGTTTAAAGAGGGAAAGCATACATCAGTCCGCATCGTACATCCGGCAACAACACGCAAATATAACAAAAAAACTACCCGAAAACCGGATAGTTTTTGTATTTCGATAGAACGAAGTAATTATTTTTTCAAATAACCGTCTACTTCGTCTGCGTTCATTACTTTTTCTTCGAAAACGTAAGCTCCTGATTTAGAAGACTTCACCATTTTCACCACTTTAGTCATTTTTTTAGACTGTCCGCTTTGTAGGGTTGCTACTACTTTCTTTGCCATGGTAAATTATATTTATAAATTACTTGATTTCTTTGTGAAGGGTAGATCTCTTAAGAACCGGATTGTATTTTTTCAATTCCAATCTTTCTGTAGTGTTCTTTTTGTTTTTTGTAGAAATGTATCTTGACATTCCTGGCATACCGCTTTCTTTGTGCTCTGTACATTCAAGAATTACTTGAACTCTGTTTCCTTTTTTTGCCATGATTTAGTTCTTTTTAATCAATCCTTCTCTGATGCCTCTTTCGATAGCCTCTTCAATTCCAATCTTGTTAATGATTCTCAATCCATGAGCTGAAACTTTCAGCGTAACGTGCTTGTCTTGCTCTGGAAGGTAAAATTTCTTTTCCAATAAGTTAATTTCAAAACGACGCTTCGTTTTGTTATTAGCGTGGGAAACGTTGTTACCAACCATTGCACGCTTTCCTGTTATCTGGCAAATTCTTGACATATCTCGATGTTCTTATTTGTATAATATTTGAGGTTGCAAAATAACGAATAAATTTTCAGACAGACAAATATTTTGTAAAATTATTTATTAATTATTTCCTGCAACTTTCTTTAAATCTTAGCCTAAGCCTTTTTAGAATCGATTTTCGTTTTAATCCAATTGAAAATTAAATAAAACAATAAAAATCCAAATGCAAACATGCAGATTCTTGAAATAAAATCTCCGGTTCTGGTATAAAATGTTTCGCCTTCATATAATTTAATTTTCGAAAACAACGCTGTTTTATCGCCGTATAAAGTGTCTTCCTCAATTTCACCCAAAGCATTGATGTGTGCTGAAATTCCACTGTTGGCAGCTCTCGCAATTTCTCTTCTGGTCTCGATGGAACGCATTCTTGCGTAAGAAAGAAGCTGTCTGTGTCCTTCTGTTACGCCCCACCAGGAGTCATTGGTCATAATGGCGAAGAAATTAGCACCCTTTTTTACATAATCGGTTACAAACTCACCATAAATGCTTTCGTAGCAAATGATCGGAGCCATTTTTCCTTTGTTGTAAGGATTTGAAAAAGCCACGCGTTCTTTATCAATTCCGAGGGAAGCAACTGTTCCTCCAAGATTAATCATTGCATCGCCCAAAATAGGTTTCAGATAAGACATATAAGGGAAAATTTCAACACCTGGAACTAGCTTTCCTTTATGATAAACTTCTACTTTTTGATTGGGAATGATCTGCACGGCAGAATTATAGCTTTCAACCCACGTCCCCGAACTGGTTTGGTAAGCTTCTTTCGGTAAATTTTCTGAGTTTAAATAATATTTGTGAGAAGAAATTCCTGAAGCAAAAATTGATTGCGGATGTTTCGTTAAAAATGATTTTACATTATTCAAAAGTTCACTCTTTTCAAAAGCTGTTTCAGAAATAGAACCTCTTCCTGGAATTGCCGTTTCCGGTGCAATGTAATAATCGATTTTTGTGGTTGAATGTTCCTCAGCAAGACTTAAAAGTTCGTTTTGAATCGTAATGCTGTCTTTCTGATATTTTTCGTTGTAAGGATCCAATTCAGGCTGAAGCATCAATACATTTACTTCGCCGATCGGTTTTTCATTAAAATTATTGTATTTCACAATGGAAATAATCATGGGAATACCGATCAGTAAAGCAATTACAGAAGAATTAATGATTAAACTCTTTCTTTTTCTGCCTGCCTGCCAGATTCTGATGGTGTAGAAAATAAAAACATTAATGATTAAAATCCAGAAACTTCCACCTGTAGCTCCAATTGTATCGTACCACTGAATTAATTTAGGATATTCTGAGAATGAATTTCCAAGATTCAGCCAAGGCCATGTGAGTTCCCAATTCAGATGGAATTTCTCAAAACACATCCAGATGCTGACGAAAAAAGCCAGTCCCCAATACGTTCCCTGTGCATTTTTGTACCAGTGATAGCATTGGAAAACGAGTGAATATAATAAAGAATTAATCAAAACCGGAAATAAAACCGCCATCATCGAGTGACTTCCGTCGGGATTTTTTGATCCGTAAAGCCAACCTGTGGTCACTGCATTCCAGATCACAAAACAAAGGTAGGAAAGCCCGAAAACCACCCAGCTTTTTCTGCTGTATTTAGAAAATTTTGAAATATCATGTTCCATCACCAAAAGCGGAACGAGCGCAATAAATATGAAAAAAGGAACGCCGTAAGTAGGCCATGAAACCGAGAGCAGCATCGCCGCAATAAGCGTGAGAAGTAAATGTTTCATTAAAAATCTTTAATACGCAAATTTAGTCTTTTTGAAATGAATATCTTTGCTATCGATGTTAAAGAAGTTTTACCAAATTACGATTTTCCCTTACACTTTATTTCTGCTTTATCTTATGTTTCTGGGCATGGGAAGATTTCAGTTTGAAGAAAATATCATCAGAATCGAACCTGTTTTTTCGACGGTGAAATTTATTGAAAATACCATTCGCTGGTGGGATATTGTGAGAATTGTTTTGGGGAACGTTGTGATGTTTATTCCTTTCGGTTTTTTAGGCTGGGTATTTCCGAAACTGAACGATTTGACAAGTTTAATGTACACCTTTATTTCTTCCATCTTAATCGTCGAGGGAATGCAGTATTTTACCCGCCTCGGAATTTTCGAGATTGATGATATTCTTTTAAACAGTTTCGGCGTTTTTATTGGATATCAGATTCGAAGGCTTATCGAAAAGAAATTTAGCCGTTCAGTTCTTTAGCGCGTTTTTCAGCGTTCAGAATTCCTTCTTTCAGACTTCCTTTTAAATCTTTTTCTTCGAATGTTTTCAAAGCTGCTTCAGTTGTTCCGCCTTTTGAGGCGACGTCTTTAATGAGTTCTTCAAGGTTTTTATCGGAATTATTAATTAGATGATACGCTCCGAGCATGGTTTGCTTAACGAAAAGTTTAGATAAATTTTCATCAATTCCCATTTCTGTTCCTGCTTTGATCATGGCGTCAACAATATAATAAAAGTAGGCCGGACCGCTTCCTGAAAGGGCTGTAACGCCATCCAAGAGTTCTTCGTTTTCCAAATAGACAGATCTTCCGGTAGAGTTGAGTAACCTTTCAATATTAATCAATTGACTGAAAGAAATTCCATCTGCAGCAGTATAACCCGTAATTCCCATTCCCAAAAGAGTAGGTGAGTTGGGCATCGCTCTTACTACCATTTTATGATTGAGCAGAGTTTGAATTTTCTCAATTTTGATTCCTGCCATAATCGACAGCACCATTTGGTTTTCTTTTAATTTAAATTTAAAATTTTCCGCTGCGTGCTTGAAATCCTGTGGTTTTACGGCAACAATAATTAAATCTGCATCCAATTCAGATACATTTTCAAAAATTGAAATTTCAGATTTTGGAAATTCTTCGGTTATTTTTTGGATCTTACTTTCATTTCTTGTAATCAAATGAAGGTTTTCAGGTTTAATCAGTTCATACTTCAGAAATGATTTTGAAAAAGACAAGCCCATATTTCCGGCTCCGATGATAGCGATTTTCATAGTTGTGTGTTTTGTTTAAATGCAAAAACGCCCAGACAGGCTAAGCGTTTTTTATAAGTAATGAGTAATTGGCAATGAGTAATGTGATATTTGGTCTTTAAACTTCTCACTTCCATCTTCCCACTTCTGACTTTACTAAATTCTTTCAATGTCAGCACCAATGGCCTTCAGTCTGCCGTCGATGTTTTCGTAACCTCTGTCAATTTGCTCAATGTTGTGAATAATCGATTTTCCTTCCGCAGATAATGCTGCGATCAAAAGTGCATTTCCGGCTCTGATGTCGGGAGAAACCATCGTTGTTCCACGAAGCGGAGATTCCTGATTTAAACCGATAACTGTTGCTCTATGCGGATCACACAAGATAATCTGAGCACCCATGTCGATTAATTTATCTACGAAAAACAGTCTCGATTCAAACATTTTCTGATGAACCAAAAGACTTCCTTTTGCCTGAGTTGCCACCACCAAAATAATGGAAAGTAGATCAGGAGTAAAGCCCGGCCATGGCGCATCTGAAACGGTAAGAATAGATCCGTCAATAAATTTCTGAATTTTATAATGTTCCTGAGACGGAATGTAAATGTCATCGCCACTCTGCTCCAACTGAATTCCCAGTTTTCTGAAAGTATTTGGAATTACGCCCAACTGATTCCAGTTGACGTTTTTGATGGTAATTTCAGACTTTGTCATGGCTGCAAGGCCAATCCACGAACCTATTTCCACCATATCCGGAAGCATCGTATGCTCTGTTCCGTTCAAATGAGTTACTCCTTCAATCGTGAGTAAATTTGAACCGATACCAGAGATGTTGGCACCCATTCTGTTCAGCATTTTGCACAATTGCTGAAGGTAAGGCTCGCAGGCTGCGTTGTAAATTCTTGTTTTTCCTTTAGCTAAAACCGCCGCCATCACAATATTTGCTGTTCCTGTCACAGAAGCTTCTTCCAAAAGAATAAATTTTCCGTTCAGTTCTTTTGCTTTTAATGAATAGAAATATTCTTCCTCATCATACTGAAATTCTGCACCCAGCTCAACCAAGCCCTGAAAATGCGTGTCCAGCCTTCTTCTTCCTATTTTATCTCCACCCGGAGTTGGCATATACGCTTCTCCGTAACGGGCAAGCATTGGTCCTAAAAGCATAATAGAACCTCTCAATTTGGCACCGTCTTTTTTAAATTCGTTGGATTTTATATAGTCAAAATTGACATTGTCTGCCTTGAAAGTGTAATCTCCGTGAGCGTTTTTCGTTACTTTTACACCAAAATCGCCTAAGATTTCAATCAGTCTGTTTACATCATGAATGTCGGGAATGTTGTTTATTCTTACCTCTTCATCTGTTAATAAAACTGCACATAAAATTTGGAGCGCTTCATTTTTTGCCCCTTGTGGAGTGATTTCTCCCTGTAGTCTTTTTCCTCCTCTTATTTGAAAAGTCCCGCTCATTACCTTCTGTTCTTGTTGTTATTGTTGTTTGTGAATCTTCTTTTGTTGACGTTAGTATTGGTGTTGCTCTGATTTCTGTTATTGTTATTCTTGTTGGCATTGTTTCTATTGGCAGTTGCATAATAGATTTTGCTTTTTTCAAGAGCTTCAATGTTCGTTAAATCAAGTCTGTTGGATGAAAGTTCTTTCAGATGACGGAAAATCACATCATCGGTTACGTGTTCTTTATTATAAACATTGTAAGACTTCTTCATGTTGTTGGCAATCACTTCAATTAGCGCTTCCTTTTCATCGCCCGGCTCAAGTTCAATCGCTTTTTCAATCAGTTGAAGAATGCTTTTTCCGTAAAATTTAAAATCTCCCTGAAGTTTTGGGTATTCCATTCTTTTGGGCTTTTCAGCAAGTTCCTCTCGTGTTGGGAAAGGATATGGCGAATCGGCATCCAGATCATAATCTGCCAAAATATATAAGTGGTCCCAGAGTTTATGTTTATAATTTTCTTCGTCTCTCAAATGCGGATTTCTCTGCCCCATAAAATCAATGATTGCCATTGCCATTTCGCTTCGTTCTTCTTTTGTAGGAAGCTCTTTGCAACGCTCAACCAACTGTTGTATGATTCTGCCATATTCCGGCAAAAGAAGCTGAGTTTTTTGGGTGTTGTATTCCATAGTTTGCAAATATATGGATTAATAAAAAAAATGTTCAGAAAATCTTTAAAGTTTAAAAATATTTAATAAATTTCAAAGCTTTCAGACTTCAATAAATTTCTTTCTTTCCTCCGATGTTGGTAAAAAACATTTCTGATTGCTGATCTTCATTCTGTTTTTTGAAATCACGTTGTAGAGCTGATCGCTGATCGCTGTTGGAATAATTTGTCCTAAAAATCCTCCAGCTTTATAAACTCCTCCAAGTAAATTTAAAACTTTAATAATCGCCTTTGATTTAATTAAATAATAAGAACCTACTTTCCAGAGATATAAAGTATTGAACTGTTTTTGATCTAATTTTCTTTCACCCAAAAATTTCTGCCCAAAATCTGACTGAAGGGAAGCAAACATAAACTGATTTTTTTTGTCCCTCTGCAAAATCCACTGTACCCAGAAATTGCATACACCGCAGTCTCCGTCAAAAAAAATAATGTGTTTGTTTTCCCGGTTTTCCATGGTTTAATTGTTTTTAATTTTGGTGTCTTTGATTTGAAATCTAAAATAATCAGCGAGCTTTTTTCTGTCTGCATCCGAAAGTTTTGCGTCCTGATGCCCTATGAAATAATAATCCAGTGGCATTTTTTTCTTCTCCACCATTTCTGCTGCCTCTTCCATTTTATGAATCTGTCTTGAAGGCTCATAAGTCGCAAATGTTGAAAAATTCAGTTCTTTTCGGCCTTCGTTGATGTGATTTTTCAAAAACCAGGATGACGGAGCAATACTCGCATACCATGGATATTTCGTTTCATTCGAATGGCAGTCGTAGCAGGATGTCCGTATTAATTTGGCAATTTCCGGCGGTGTGTCTTTTATCCTTAAAAAGTCCATGCCCGGCTCCAGTGGCGGATTGGTCTTGTCAATCGGAAAAAACTGAATGATAATAAATCCTACCAAAACGATAACGAATATTTTTTTAAGCATAGCAATGGGTATTTTAGAAGGTGAAGTGTAAACTGCAATGTTCTTACCAATTTTTTTAAAACTTCAATTTAATCATTTTCCAAATTGGAATAAATCTAAATTTCATTTTTTAAATTTAAATTTTGGTTAAACTTTAAATTTTGGTTAAACTTTAAATTTACGAAGTCTTTTTATCTCTTTTTTATTAATTTTAAAAATGAGTATGAATAATCAGGCTTGAATGACTCTAAGTATAAAAGAAAAATTCTGCAGGCGAAAAATTGCATGGTTTTGAAATCTTACGACTTGATAATTTTAAAACTAAACATCTTCAATAATAGTTTTTATAAATCATAAAAATTTTATCAATAGATTAAAATTATAATTAAAACTTTCTAAATTTACATCAAACATTAAAAATTATATATGGAAAACCAAAATGGAGACATCAGCAAGTGCCCTTTCCACAACGGACAACTCAATCAACCGGTAGCAGGCGGCGGAACAGACAACCGCGACTGGTGGCCAAAACAGTTAAGAGTTGATATCTTAAGACAGCATTCAAAACTTTCGGATCCGATGGACGAAAATTTTAATTATGCTGAAGCTTTCAGATCTCTGGACTATCAGGGTTTGAAAAATGACCTTCACGCTTTAATGACCGATTCTCAGGATTGGTGGCCGGCCGATTTCGGACACTACGGACCACTCTTCGTGAGGATGGCCTGGCACAGTGCCGGAACCTACAGGGTTTTTGACGGTCGTGGTGGCGGAGCTAGAGGTCAGCAGAGATTTGCGCCACTCAACAGCTGGCCCGATAATGTGAGTTTAGATAAAGCAAGAAGGCTGCTTTGGCCAATCAAACAAAAATACGGTAACAAAATTTCCTGGGCAGATCTGATGATCCTCACAGGAAATGTTGCCTTGGAATCGATGGGTTTCAAAACTTTTGGTTTCGCAGGAGGAAGGGAAGATGTGTGGGAAGCCGATCAGGATGTATATTGGGGCTCAGAACACACTTGGCTAGGAAATGAAGAACGTTATTCCGACGGAAAAGCAGGTTTGGATGCTCACGGCGTTGTTTCCTCAGACGAAAATGCCGGTGGCGGAACACACAGCAGAGACCTTGAAAAACCTTTGGCAGCGGCTCACATGGGATTAATCTATGTAAATCCCGAAGGTCCGGATGGAAATCCTGATCCGATTGCTGCAGCAAAAGACATTCGTGATACTTTCGGAAGAATGGCGATGGATGATGAAGAAACAGTGGCTCTGATTGCCGGCGGACATACCTTTGGAAAAACCCACGGTGCGGGACCGTCAGATCACGTAGGGAAAGAGCCTGAAGCAACCGATCTGGCTTCCCAAGGCTTCGGATGGGAAAGTTCGTTCAATACAGGAAAAGGAAAAGATACCATCACCAGCGGACTTGAAGTAACGTGGACGGAAACTCCGACGCAATGGAGCAATCATTTCTTTAAAAACCTTTTTGAAAATGAATGGGAACTGACCAAAAGTCCTGCCGGAGCTCATCAGTGGGTGGCAAAAGGCGGTGCAGAAATCATTCCTGATGCTTTTGATGAGAATAAGAAACACAGAGCAACGATGTTGACAACGGATTTATCTTTAAGATTAGATCCGGCTTACGAGAAAATTTCAAGAAGGTTCTTCGAGAATCCTGATCAGTTTGCAGATGCTTTTGCAAGAGCATGGTTTAAACTTACTCACAGAGATATGGGGCCAAAAGCCAGATATTTGGGAACGGAAGTTCCGGCAGAAGAGTTGATTTGGCAGGATCCTGTTCCGGAAGTTGATCATGAATTGATTGATGAAAATGATATTCAGAACTTAAAATCTGAAATTTTACATTCAGGTTTAAGTGTTTCGGAACTGGTTTCTACAGCTTGGGCTTCCGCTTCTACGTTTAGAGGAAGTGATAAGCGCGGTGGTGCGAACGGGGCGAGAATTCGTCTGGCTCCACAGAAATACTGGGCGGTGAATAACCCTTCACAGCTTCAGAAAGTTTTGGATATTCTGGAAAACATTCAGAAAAAATTTAATGAAAATCAAACAGGAAATAAAAAGGTTTCATTGGCTGATTTAATTGTTCTGGCTGGAAATGCTGCAGTTGAAAAAGCTGCATCAAATGGAGGTTTTGACGCTTCAGTAAAATTCAATGCAGGAAGAACGGATGCTTCTCAGGAACAAACTGATGTAGAATCTGTTGGTTATCTTGAGCCGTTGGCCGATGGTTTCAGAAATTACAGAAGAGGAAACAGAAATGTTTCTACAGAATCTCTTTTAATTGATAAAGCTCAGCTTTTAACTTTAACTGCTCCGGAAATGACAGTTTTGTTGGGAGGAATGAGAGCTTTAAATACCAATTTTGACGGTTCAAAACATGGGGTTTTCACGCAAAACTCAGAAACATTAAGCAACGACTTCTTCGTTAATCTTCTGGATATGAATACGCAATGGAAAGCCACTTCGCAGGACAGAGAACTGTATGAAGGAAGTGACCGAAACTCCGGCGAAAATAGATGGACGGCAACACGTGCTGATCTGGTTTTCGGCTCTAATGCTGAGTTGAGAGCGATCGCAGAAATCTACGCTTCATCAGATTCAAAAGAAAAATTTGTAAAAGATTTCGTAAAAGCGTGGGAAAAAGTAATGGATCTCGATAGATTTGATTTGAAATAAAATCTCTTAAAATTAAATATCAAAGCCACTGAAATTCTGTTTTGGTGGCTTTGCTTTTCAGAAAAGTAAAAACTTTCAAAACAAAACTCAAAATAATCCGTTTAATTCTTAAATTTGGCTAATGCAAAAAAATATTTATCTCATAGCTCTGTTGTTTTCTTTGGTGAGTTGCTACACTTACCAGGTTAAAAAACCGGTTGAGGTGCCTGTTGATAATAATCAGCCAGCGAAAAAAAGTGCTGACAATAATATTGCTTCTGTTGAGATGACTGCCGAAGCTACTCAAGCCATGGCGCAGAAATCACAGCCTGTAAACAGCGGTGCAGTGTCTGTTCCCGTAAATATTCAGGAAAAACTTGCAGTTGGTAAAAATTACAGAATCAATGCTGGTGGAAGTTCATACAAAATCATTGTTGACAAGTGGGAAGGTGACAGTCTTGTCGCACATCCAGTAAAAAGACCTGAGACAATCCTGAAATTCCATAAAAATCAGATTGACAGTGAGAAGATCGCAGAAAAACGCTTTTCGCAACCTATTGCAGATATTATTACTGTTGTGGCTTATGTTGGAATTGGTGTTGGGATTTATGCTTTGATTAAAGGAATGTAAAATTAATTCCAGATCCCATTCATTTCCGTTAAAATCACAGGTTTTCCGTCGGTAATTAAAATCGTATGTTCATGCTGAGCCATGTATCCACCACGGTTTCCCACCATCGTCCATCCGTCATTCAGTTCCACGGCAATGCTTGAATCCGTTGAAATAAAAGTTTCAATGGCTACTACAGAATTTTTCTTGAATCTTCTGTTGTCGAATCTGTTTTTGTAGTTTAATAATTCGTCCGGTTCTTCGTGAAGACTTCTTCCAACGCCGTGACCACCGAGGTTTTTAATAACTTTAAATCCTCTTCTCTTAGCTTCCGTTTCCATCAAATGTCCGATTTCGGCAATCTTTTTTCCACCGCTGATGTTGCTGATGGTTTTTTCTAAAATTTCCTTTGAAGCATCCACCAGTTTTTGATGTTGATGAATATCTTTTCCAATAATAAACGAACTTCCGTTGTCAGCCCAAAATCCGTCGAGTTCGGCTGAAACATCAATGTTGATGAGGTCGCCTTCTTTCAGAATTCTGTTCTCTGAGGGGATTCCGTGGCAAAATTCATTGTCAATGCTGATGCAGGTCCATCCAGGAAAGCCATAAGTAAGGTGAGGAGCTGATTTTGCGCCGTACCCAGCAAGAATTTTTCCACCGTACTCATCAAGCTCTTTTGTGGTCATGCCTGGTGCTGCGTAGTCAACCATCGCTTTCAAAGTTAGGGCAACTGCTTTGCTGATGTTTTGCATTCCCTGAAGTTCCTGCTCGTTGGTGATAGACATTTTTCTAAATTTTAAAGTACAAAGCTACAAAGAATGCAGGAGTCTGAAAAAGGGATATGTTTAAAAAAGAAAAACCATCCTTAAAAAAGGATGGTTTTGTGTAGACCCACAGGGATTCGAACCCCGAATGACGGTACCAAAAACCGGAGTGTTACCGTTACACTATAGGTCTTTATCTGAGTGCGAAATTATATAATTTATTTTAAAAATAAAAATTTCAAAACGAAATTTCATGCTTCATTCTCTTTAATTATTGAAATACAGAGGTTTAATTTTAAGCTTATTTTAAATCAATTTATTTTTGAATTAAATTTCAATATTAATTTGAATTTTTTTTAAAACCTTCATTTTGATAAAATTAGCTTACCTTTGCAAAAAATTGAGCTCCAAAAGTTGGAGTAACTCATTGATAATCTTGTCCTGTCGCTTTGCCGAAGGATTATTAAACATTTTTTATGTCAAATATTGTTGCTATTGTTGGGCGCCCCAACGTAGGAAAATCCACGTTATTTAATCGATTTTTAGAAAGGAGAGAGGCTATTGTAGACTCTACTGCCGGAGTTACCAGAGACCGTCATTACGGAAAATCTGACTGGAATGGTGTAGAATTTACCGTGATTGATACAGGTGGTTATGATGTGAATAACGATGACGTGTTTCAGGAAGAAATTTCAAAACAGGTTCAGTTAGCGATTGATGAAGCTACTTCAATCATTTTTATGTTAAATGTGGAAGAAGGTCTTACAGATACGGATTACGAAATCCACGAAATGCTGAGAAGATCAAACAAACCCACTTACATCGTCATCAACAAAGTAGATTCTGCCAAAGAAGAGGTGGATGCTACAGAATTTTATCAGCTGGGAATCGATAAATACTACACTTTATCATCTGCTACCGGATCAGGAACAGGAGAAATTCTGGATGATATCGTAAGAGATTTCCCGACGACAGATTACAAAGATCCTTTTGAAGGTCTGCCAAAAATCACCATTGCCGGCCGTCCAAATGTTGGGAAATCTACGATGACGAATGCTTTGCTTGATACAGAAAGAAATATTGTGACTGACGTTGCAGGAACTACAAGAGACAGTATTCAAACGCTTTACAATAAATTCGGACATGAGTTTGTGTTGGTTGATACCGCAGGGATGAGAAGGAAATCCAAAGTGAATGAAGACTTAGAGTTCTATTCTGTAATGCGTTCTATCCGTTCAATTGAATATTCTGACGTGGTGATCATTATGGTTGATGCAACTTTAGGATGGGAATCTCAGGATATGAACATTTTCGGTTTGGCTCAGAAAAACAGAAAAGGAATTGTAATTGTAGTGAACAAATGGGATTTGGTGGAAGATAAAAAAACCAATACAGTGAGAGATTTTGAAAACTCAATCAAGGAAAAAATCGGACAGTTCAGTGATGTTCCCATTCTGTTTGTTTCGGCTTTAACGAAACAAAGGATTCTGAAGACGGTAGAAATGGCAATGATTGTTTATGAAGACCGTAAGAAGAAAATCAAAACTTCAAAATTAAACGAAGTAATGCTTCCGATTTTTGAAGCAATGCCACCGCCGGCAAATAAAGGAAAGTACATCAAAATCAAATATTGTGTGCAGCTTCCAACGCCGTCGCCGCAGTTTGTATTCTTCTGTAACCTGCCGCAGTACGTGAAAGAGCCTTACAAGCGATTTACTGAAAACCAATTGAGAAAGCAGTTCGGGTTTACCGGAGTTCCGATTGAAGTTTATTTCAGACAAAAATAATTTTACCAATCCCTTTTAGATTTTCTAAGAGGGATTTTTGTTTTTAATTTTATAATTTTGTTTAAATCTTAATTAAAACGATGACAATAATCCTTTCACAACAGTTTTCATTAGTTAATTCCTGGATCAACGAACTTCGAAACGTCGATGTTCAGCAAGACCGAATGAGATTCCGCAGAAATATGGAAAGAATAGGGGAAATTGCCGCCTTTGAAATTTCTAAAGATTTAGAAACGAAAGAAGTTGAAATTCAGACTCCTTTGGATAAACTTAAAGTGAAAGAAATTGCCGTCCAGCCTGTCATCACTACCATTTTAAGAGCTGGAGTTCCTTTGTTTGAAGGGATTTTAAATTATCTCGATAAAGCAGACTGTGGCTTCGTGGCAGCTTACAGAAAACACGATGCCAACGATTATTTTTCAATAAAACAGGATTATCTGACGTGCCCGAATATCGACGGACGACCATTAATCGTTGCAGATCCAATGCTCGCAACCGGAGCTTCTCTCATTGAAGCCATCAAAGATTTATTAACCAACGGAACACCGACTCAACTTCACATTGTAGCTGCAATCGCCTCCAGACAAGGTGTTGAAACCATCGAAAAAGCTTATCCTCAAGCAAAAATCTGGGTCGGAGCAATCGACGAAAATTTAACTTCAAAAGGCTACATCACACCAGGCTTAGGCGACGCCGGAGATTTAAGCTACGGAGAAAAACTACAGAGATAGTTGAATTGGTTGTGTGAAAACTTCCATCACCCAGCTTCCACTTCCTGCATTATTCATCCATCGCCATTACCAAAACGCTGATTTTATTGTTTCCTACTTTCAAAATTTCCCACGCGACGGTCGCCAAAGTATTTCCGGTGGTAAAAACATCGTCAATCAGCAAAATATGTTGATTTGAAATTTTTCTGGTTATTGAAAAAGTATTTAAAGTTTCCAGACGGTGTTGTTTGTCTTTCAAAGCCTGAGCTTTTGAATAATGATTTCTTTTAATTAAATCATGGCTGAATGGAATTTCATAAAACTTCGACAAGGTTTCAGTAAAAAGATGAAGCTGATTATAACCTCTTTCCTTTAGTTTCTTTGGATGAAGCGGAACGGTAACCAAAAGATCCGGTTTGTGATTTTTAAAATCTAACTGTTCACCCGTCCATTCAGCTAAGACTTTTCCGGCATTTTTCCTGCTTTTGTATTTAAGTTCGTGGATGATTTTTCTGCTTAAATTTTCTTTTTCAAACTGCATCAGGGCGAAAGCATTTTCTATTGGAAACAACAGTCTGCATCTTTCTTTAAGGTTGTTGGATGAAAAATAATTGTAGTGGGTGAAATGAATATGTTCAAAACAAAGTTCACAAACAAGCTGGTTGTCATCAATTATACGGCTGCAGTGAATGCATCGATTCGGGAAGAATACATCTAAAATCATTTGTGTGTTTTATAAAACTAAAATAATAATTTTCTCCGAAAGATGAAAAAATGATTTCTGATTTTTAATTAAAAAAAAGAAATCTTTATCTTTGAGTATGAGTTTGATTTTCGAGAAAGAAATACAGATTACTGAAGAACATATTGACCAGAATAATCACGTCAACAACGTTCAGTACGTGAAGTGGGTTGAGGAAATTGCAGGTGAACACTGGGATACAGTAAAAGACAAATTAGGTTTTCCGAAAGATATCTGGATGTTGGTCGATCATCATATTCAATATAAAAAACAGGTTTATCTGGGAGATATAATTACCATCAGAACCTATCCTAAACCGCCGGAAGGAATTCGTCAGCCAAGAAAAGTAGAGTTCTACTGTAATGATATTTTGGTGGTAGATTCTTCAACACTTTGGGTTTTTATCGACAGACAAACCCAAAAGGTCAAAAGACTGGATGAGAATTGGCTGGAATTAATCTGATTTCTGAAAAATATCTTTACTTTCGTGCAACAAAAAAACCATGGAAAACGATTTTACCAACAGCCAGTTTGAAGAGTTTGAAAAGTACGATTCTCTTACGGATAAAGATATTTTCACAAAAATCTGGACTCAACCCAGAAAGATTTTTAAATTTATAAACGATACAAAGTACGAAAAGTATTTTTATATTCTCATGTTTTTCGCTGGCGTTGTAAGGGCTTTTGATCAGGCTTCCACCAAAAATATGGGGGATAAAACTTCTCTTCCTTATATTATTCTGACATGCTTTTTCGTAGGTGGTGCTTTGGGGTGGATCTCATTTTTCATCTACGCTGCGCTGCTTAGCTGGACGGGGAAATGGCTGAATGGTGCCGGAAATACATCATCCATTTATAGAATGATGGCTTATGCAATGATTCCCTCAATCTTTGCATTGGCATTTCTCATTCCTCAAATGGCCGTTTTTGGAGTCGATGTTTTCAGGGATGCAGATTATGATTCTGGAAGTATATTCGGAACTGTTGTGTTTTGGGTGTCATTATGTATCGAAATGATTCTTTCAGTTACAACGCTTGTTTTTATGGTCATCGGGCTTTCAGAAGTTCAGAAATTTTCAGTGTGGAAAGCTATCCTCAATCTTTTTCTCCCCATTTTTATTATTTTATTCCCAATTCTTCTGCTGGTTGCTTTGTTCGCTGTATCCTGATTTGCAGGAATAAATACTAAAGTCGTTGCAGAGGCATTCTTTTAAATATCGAATTTCCCTATCTTTGCACCATGATACGTATTACAAAAATTTTTACTTTCGAAACTGCTCATGTTTTGTACAATTATGACGGGAAATGTAAAAATATGCACGGGCATTCTTACAAACTTTTCGTTACTGTAAAGGGAAAACCAATCAATGATCTTGAAAATCCAAAGAATGGAATGGTCGTAGATTTCGGAGATATAAAAACCATTGTGAAAGCTGAAATCGTAGATGTTTGGGATCATGCGGTCTTAATTAACGGCGTTTCTCCGCACAGAGAAATGGGCGAGGAGCTTGAAAACAAAGGTCAGAAAGTGATTTACTGTAATTTTCAACCAACCTGCGAAAATATGTTGTACGCCATCGCTGCAAAAGTAAAAGCAAAACTTCCGGAAGGAATTTCTTTGGCCTATCTTAAACTTCACGAGACCGAAAACTCTTACGGAGAATGGTTTGCAGAAGATAATCAATAATTTTTGAGCTAAATTAAATTCTGAAAAGTGCTTAAAACAACCATCAGTATCGAACCCGGAAAGAAAGTTTATTTTGCTTCAGATCAGCATTTCGGTGCGCCGAATCCGAAGGAAAGCAAACTGCGTGAGGAAAAATTTATCCGTTGGATGAATCAGATTAAGGAAGATGCGCAGGTTCTGTTTTTGATGGGCGATTTATTTGATTTCTGGCATGAGTGGAATCACGTTATTCCCAAAGGATATGTGCGGGTTTTAGGTAAAATTGCAGAATTAAAAGACCACGGAATTCAGGTTTATTTTTTTGTCGGAAACCACGATCTGTGGATGAAAGATTATCTGGAAGAAGAAATTGGATGCACCGTTTTTTATAAAAAACAGTATTTTGAAATGGGCGGAAAGCAGTTTCTGCTTGCTCACGGCGATGGTTTGGGGCCCGGCGATAAAGGTTATAAAAGGATGAAAAAAGTCTTTACCAACCCAATCGCACAGTGGTTTTTCAGATGGCTTCATCCGGATATTGCGATGAAAATTGCACTGTACATGTCTCAGAAAAACAAAATGATTTCCGGTGACGAAGACAAAGCTTTTTTAGGTGAAGACAAAGAGTTTTTAATCATCTATTCCAAAAAGAAACTGGAAACTGAGAAAATCGACTATTTTATTTACGGTCACAGACATTTGCCAATGATTTTAAATTTAAATGAAAACTCAAAATACGTCAATCTGGGAGACTGGATTTCTTATTTTACCTATGGTGTTTTTGAGCACGATTTTGAACTGAAAACTTTTGAAGCGGACGGACAAAAAAAATTACCCCTAAAAGAGGTAATTTCCGAATGAAGGGTTCTACAGCCCTTATTCCTAATCCATATTCCGCCGGTTGTTTTGCAAATACCTGACCAAATTTGGTGAATAAGCATAAATTAATTGTGAATTATTTTAATATAATATATTAATTGATTCATTTTGAATCAAAAACCAATTTAGATTTTTTTGAAAAATATTTTTGACATACAAACTGACGAAGATTTTCTGACTGCCTGTCTTGAAACTTTCAGATTTCAATATGAAAATGTTGAGGTTTACAGAAAGTTTGTGGATTATCTTAAAATTAATCCTGAAAATGTAATTGAGGTTGCGAAAATTCCGTTTTTGCCGATTGAAATGTTTAAAAATCATCAGATTTTAGATAAAAATGCGTCTGCGGATTTGTTTTTTCAAAGTTCAGGAACAACGCAGATGAATTTGTCTAAACATTTCATCGCCGATACAGATTTGTACGAGAAAAGTATTTACAAAAGCTTTGAACAGTTTATCGGAAAGCCCGAAGATTTTATTTTTTTAGGTTTATTGCCAAGTTATTTAGAGAAACAAAATTCATCTCTGATTTACATGGTTGATTTTTTGATGAAGAAATCAAACAAGCTTGAGAACGGCTATTTTCTGTACAACCACGAAGATTTATTTCAACTTCTAAATGAACTGAAAGACAAAAAAGTGATTCTTTTCGGCGTCTCATTTGCCCTTTTAGACTTTTTGGATTACTGTAATTCTAACACTAAACCACTAAACCATTCTTCCACTTTAACTCTTATAGAAACCGGTGGTATGAAGGGCAGAAAAGAAGAAATGACAAAAGATGAATTGCTGAAAATTCTGCAGGATGGTTTTAAAACCGATAAAATTTATTCAGAATATTCCATGACAGAACTGCTTTCGCAGGCTTATTCTTTGGGAGAAAATACCTATCAATGCCCCAACTGGATGCGCGTTTTGGTAAGAAATGTGGAAGATCCTTTCAGTTACGAAAAAGAGGGCAGGACGGGAGCTATCAATATCATTGATTTGGCGAATATTCATTCATGTTCATTTATTGCAACTCAGGATTTGGGTAAAACACTTCCCGAAAGTAAATTTCAGGTTTTGGGAAGAATCGACCATTCGGATATTCGTGGATGCAGTCTTCTCGTTTCCTGATTCAAGATTTAAGATTTAAAATTTAAGATTCAAGATTCAAGATTCAAAATATTTCAGTAACATAAATTTTGTTTTTATAAAAGTATTGTACTCATATAAGTGAAATCAGAGATTCGACGTAGTCAAACGGCTTTGTGAAACTAAAACAGTTAGTTGTAAAAAAAACATAGTGCACTTTGTTTTCAAAAAGTCAGTTTAATATTTGAAATTTAAATTCCCATGAAATTAAAGATAGAAGAACTTGTTCACGCCTACATTCATTCTCAATGCGATTTTGAGAAAGAAATTGTGCTGACCAATCATTTTCAGGCAGATTGGGAAGCAGATATTTTGATCATCAATTCAGAGGGTTTCAGTCATGAAATTGAAATCAAGCTATCTAAAAGTGATTTTAAAAATGATTTTAAAAAATCGTACGTCAACAGTTCGACAGGCGAAAAATTTCTGAAACACGACAAAATCTGCTGCGGCGATTATATTTGCAATTCGTTCAGTTTTCTGTTACCGATGGGAATGATAGAGCATTCAACAATTCCGGAACACTGCGGAATTATCGAGTTTTATCACAACGTTGATTCGTGGGAAACAGAATTTTATCTCATCCGACAGCCCAAAAAAGTACATGAAGATCTGTATTGGAATCTTACCGATAAAGATTTGTTCATCCGAAAAATGGCTTTAAATCTTTTGTACAGAAAAATGGAAATCAAAGGAAAACATGAAGAACTGATCTTTAAAAATCCTTTCGAGATCAAGAAGACAAAATAAAAATTCCTGCTTTAACATTGTAAAGCAGGAATTGATTTTTAAAACCGAATAATCTTAAGCTCTTTCAGGTCTTTCTATAAGTAGATTATAGGTAAACGCCGCAGCGATACCTCCCAAAACCGGAGCTGCAACAAACAGCCACAATTGAGAAAGTGCTTTACCACCTGCAAAAATCGCAGGTCCGATGCTTCTTGCAGGATTTACAGAAACTCCGGTGATTTTAATTCCGACAATATGAATCAGAACCAAAGCCAGTCCGATTGCTAAACCGGCAAATCCACCGTTGATGTTTTTTGTAGAAGTTGATCCTAAAATGACCATCAGGAAAATAAATGTGAAAACAAATTCAGCAACCAAAGCCGCTGTCATATTGTAAGCGTCAAGATATCCTTCTCCCCAGCCGTTAGACCCTAAAGCCCATTCTTTCATCTCTGCTCCTGGATGATTGGTGAAAATCAGATAAAGAATTCCGGCTCCGATGATGGCTCCGATAATTTGGGCAACGATATAACGGGATGCCTCACTCATTTTCATTCTACCAGCCGCAACCATTGCGATTGAAATTGCGGGATTGATGTGACAACCGGAAATGTGACCAATTGCATAAGCCATCGCCACAACGCTGAGACCAAATGCGAATGAAATTCCTAAAAGTCCAACGCCGGTTGTGCCGTCTGCACCTGCGATAACGGCGCTTCCGCAACCCATTAGAACGAGAACCATGGTGCCGAACATTTCGGCAACAAATTTTGAAGTGTTTGAAATCATCGAGTATTGTATTTTTTAATTAAGGCAGCGAATGTACAAAAATAAATTATTCGTAAAATTATGTCTGTTTTGATGTTTTTTAATATCTGTTTTGGTGATTTTATTCACATAATGATTTTTGTGTGGTGTTGTCTTCACTGATAATCGTTTATTATTATTTAATTTAAAATATTCATAGAATTATTTTAGTTTTAGAAATACCTTTTTTTGATGATCAAATTTCTATCTGGGAATTTCATAAAAAAGAAAAACATTATTTTTGCCGTACACCGGGATAAACTATTGTAATGAGGAAATTGTCTTTTGTCGTTTTTTTAAGTTCTGCAACCCTGTTTTTCAGTCAGGCGAAGAAAAAAGAAAGTCTGCCCTGTTACGACCTGAACGAAATTCTGAAAGTAGAGCCCACCATGCTTTACAAACCTCATTTGGATGCTTCGAAAGGTTTTAATATTAAGATTCTGAAAAACACTTCCACTGTTCAGAAATACGTGAACAACGGAAAGCTTCACAAGGTTAAAAAATCGGGAAAAGGCTTCAGGGTTCAGAAGTTGGATTACAGCAGGGCATGGCTCGTTTCAAAAGCGTACCAAAGTCTTGAAAAAATGGGCTCCAGATTCAGCAAAAATACAGGCGGCTCTTATTTTACGGTGACTTCAGTTACAAGAACGCTCGAAGATCAGTGCAGACTTCGAAAGGTAAATACCAATGCAAGTCTCGGGATAAGTTCGCACAATTATGGCAACTCTTTCGATATTTCCTACGTGCGTTTTAATGGCGTTCACAGAAGTAATCCCAAACTGGAGGAAGCTTTGGAAAAGGTTTTGAAATACTATTACAATTTAGGCCGCATCTATTACATCAAAGAAAAACAGCAGAGCTGCTTTCATGTGACGGTAAAAAACTATTAATTTTCCTTTTTTACATAAGCGGTTTGTGTAGATTGTTGAGATTAGGTATTT
Source organism: Chryseobacterium foetidum (assembly GCF_025457425.1). Lineage (NCBI taxonomy): Bacteria > Pseudomonadati > Bacteroidota > Flavobacteriia > Flavobacteriales > Weeksellaceae > Chryseobacterium > Chryseobacterium foetidum. Next base: position 1,278,062 of record NZ_JAMXIA010000001.1, on the reverse strand, counting down.
TTACTGAATAAAAACCAAACCAAAAACTTTATACATGGGAATATTAACCCCTCAGCAGTTTTCCGACGCTGTCAACAGATGGTCTGAAAGTCGTCAGGACATGATCAGAATTGAGCAGCTCTTCAAACAAAATTCAGTTTTTAATCTTTACAGGGAACAGATTGAAATCATTAAAAACCGTAATGATAATGATGATTTTTGTGTTCAAATTGGCATTACAGAAAATGACGAACTGGTCATGATTCCTATTCCGCTTGATAAAGTAGGATATCCTGTAAGTCTTAGTGAGTATTCATATTCATCATTTGAGACTTTAAATAAGGATCTTTGTCTTATAGAAAAACTGACGTACACGGTTGTGAAAAAGTCTGTTTTGTCCACCAAAATGAGAACGGCAGACAGCGATTCGGATGTGTTTCTTCCGATTTACAATAAACCCGTTTTACAGCAGGAAAAAGCGTTGGATGCGATAGAATTATGGCAAAATAATGCTTTCGACTGGTTTTATTCAGAACAGAGAAATCAAGGAACGGATATTTTTACTAAATTCTATGTACCCAAAGAACAAATATTTGAAGTAAAGGAAGGGGTTATGTTTATCTCGGTATTTGGGTTGAAATTTTCAGAAATTTACCAGAAACAACTTCCCGCAATGATCTTCATTTCAGCACCCGACAACTTAAGTAATCAGAGTATAGAAGTAGAATCAAACACATTTGATTTTGCAAAACCTTGTCCTCCGAATGGGCAGATCTTCGATTTAGGATAAACGAAAACAGCAATGTATACTTTTTACGAAGTTTTTTTATATTTAAACTATCTCTTGCTTTTTATAAATACAGTATTAGGATTCGGAAAATACAGTTATTTTGTTAAAAATGAAAAGTTTTATATTTTTTATATGCTTTTCCTCTTTTTTATTGAAATGACAGTTTGGTTTCTAAGCACAGGTTTAGGGTTTAAAAATACATTATTTATGTACCCAATCTACATTGCCGGAGATTTTTTTCTGCTCACCAGTTTGTTTTGCAGTAAATTAAAACTAAATAAAATATTTGTTGCGTCATCAGCTTTTTTGGCATTGGCGTTTCTGACTGTCATTTTTGGTTTCAATATCAATTTCAATCATGATATTGCAAAAGTAATTTCAAACATCACCATTATCTGTCTTGCAGGGATATTTTTAATTATGCAGATCAGAAATGGAAAAAAAATAGAAAGGTTTTTCTTTGCAGACTTGGGGATATTTTTTTATTATTCTGTTTCTGTATTCAATTTTGTGATACAGCAGCAGCTTCAGGACCTGTCTAAGGAAGATTATGCTTTGATTGGTATTTTCAATACTTTTTTTGCAGCAGTTTTATATAGTTTAATCTTATATACATTTTTAAAATTAAAGAAATAACATTAAATATAAAGCTCTTCTTTTTGATAATTGTGATGATCGCAGTTATTCTCATCTTTATTTTGGTAGCCTATAAAACCTTTGTAGACCGTATCATTAAAGAAAAAGATGCCCAAAATCTTGCAGATATTCAGCATGAAAAAGATTTGGCTCTCGAAAATGTGAAAGCTCAGGAAGAAGAACGGAAAAGAATAGCCGTTGCTGTGCACGACGACCTTGGAAACCGCTTAAATATTCTTTCACTGTGGTTGCAGAATATCGAAATCGAAGACGAAAAGGCTTCGGAAGTGATCAATGGTCAGATTAAAGAACTGGTAGATTCTGCAAGAAAGATTTCGCATAATTTATATCCTGTTAATCTGGAAAAGTTGGGATTTATTCTTTATGTTGAAGAACTGATTGCTAATCTTTCCAAAAAAATCGAAATATCACTTTTTGAACTGAAACCTTATCAGACCAAAAATATTTTTACAGAAGTTCAGATCTATCGTATTATTCAGGAATTTACAACGAATGTGATTAAACATTCTGAAGCTGAAAACGTGAAAATTTTGTTGAGAGATTCAGAAAATATTCTTTTTGTAGTCATTTCGGATAACGGAAAAGGTTTCGATTATGAATTGGTAAAAAAGGGAATGGGAATTAAAAATATCGAATCAAGATTACAGTCACTCGACGCTGTTTTCAAATGGAAAAGCGTTATCGGAAAAGGCACCAGACTGATTATAAAAATACCTTTGAATAATGAATGAGATCATCAAAATTGTAATGGTAGACGACGAGCAGCTGATTTTGGAAGGTGTAAAAATGCTGCTGTCAAGTGATAAGCAAATCAAAGTAAACTTTACCGCAAACGATGGCGAAAGTTTTCTGAAGATGCTTGAAGAGTCTTCACCTGAAGATTTTCCGGATATTGTTTTGTCTGATATTCAGATGTTGCCGATGGATGGTTTTCAACTGGTGGAAATCCTCAAAAATAAATATCCTGACTTAAAGATTATTATTCTTTCATCACATTATAAAACTTCAGTTTTCGGACACATGATCAAGCTCGGGGTTTCTGCTTTTCTTCCCAAAAATTCAGACAGGAAAACATTTCTGGAAGCCATCAAAAATGTTCACAACAAAGGAGTTTACCTTTCTGAGGAAGATTTGAAAATGCTTGCAACATTTAAAAACAATGTGGTAAAGCAGAAATCACTTTTTACAATTGAAGATGAGCTTTCTGACCGTGAGAAAGACGTCGTACAGCTGATTTGTCAGGAATTAACCAATAAAGAAATTGCTGAGAAATTATTTATCAGCCCCAGAACTGTGGAAAGTCACCGTCAAAGGATTATAGAAAAATTAGGTGTAAAAAACTCAATCGGAATTGTGATTTACGCTATTATTCATGATATTTTTACTGTAGACATCAGATTATAATTCCGTAGCACTGCGGAATTTTTTGTTGAAAACAGCCTCGTTTTTTGGTGATTTTTTTTCTCGTTTAAAAAATGAAATGCTTTTAATTTTTTCATAATGTTTCTAAAACATCGTTCAATTCTTTCGTTCAGACTTCTTTTATTTTAAATCTTAAATTTTTCCGTACTTTTGCACCCGAAAAAGATTCATCTTTAATATTCACTTTATAATACTCATTTCAAATGCTTTCGGTTCAGGGTTTAGGATTACATCATTCAGGAAATTATTTGTTTCAAAACGTCAATTTTACCATCAAAAAAGATGATAAAATCGGTTTGGTCGGTAAAAACGGAGCCGGAAAATCCACACTTCTGAAAATGCTTTCCGGAGAAATTACCTTCTACGAAGGAAATGTTGTTCCCGAAGGCAATATCACCATTGGTTTTCTAAAACAGGATCTTGATTTTGTGAAAGGAAGAACCGTCTGGAACGAAACCATGCAGGCCTTTGAACAAATCAATGCGTGGAAAGAAGAACTGGAGGAGATCAACCACCAGCTGACCGTAAGAACCGATTACGAAAGCGATGCCTACACAGATCTCATCAACAGAATGACCGATTTGAATGACCTTTTGATGCACCACGACGCCTATAATCTTGAAGGTGATATCGAAAAAGTATTGTTTGGTCTTGGCTTTAAAGCAGATGATTTTCAAAAAATAACAGACGAGTTTTCCGGAGGTTGGAGAATGAGAATCGAACTTGCAAAATTGCTTCTTCAGAAAAACGATTTGATGCTTCTCGATGAGCCTACCAACCACCTCGATATGGAATCCATCATCTGGCTCGAAAACTTTTTGAAGGATTATCCCGGAGGAATTGTATTGGTGAGTCACGACAAACAGTTTATGACGGCAGTCTGTAACCGAACTTTTGATGTCAACAACAGAAAAGTGGACGATTACAAGGCCAATTATTCCAAATATTTGGTGATGCGTGAAGACCGTCGTGAAAAACTGGTTCAGGCCAAGAAAAATCAGGATGCGGAGATCAAGCAGATGGAAGATAACATCAATAAATTCCGTGCGAGTGCTACCAAAGCTTCTTTTGCCCAGTCTTTGATTAAAAAATTAGATAAAATCGAGCGTATTGAAATTGATAATGAAGACGTTTCAAAATTCAATATCCGTTTCGTGCAGTCACAGGTTCCCGGAAAAGTTATTTTCGAAGCCGAAAATCTTGGAAAAGCGTACGGCCAGAAACAGATTTTTGATGATGTAGATTTCATCGTCCAGCGTGGCGACAGAATTGCCCTTCTCGGACAAAACGGTCAGGGAAAAACGACTTTAGCTAAAATTCTTGCCGGAGATATTAAAGATTATTCCGGAGACTGGAACTTGGGGCACAACGTGAACATCGGCTATTTTGCTCAGAATCAGGAAGAAGTTTTAACGCCGAATAAAACCGTTCAGGAAGAAGCTGAAGATTCTGCAACCGAAGAAACCAGACCAAGAGTAAGAGATTTATTAGGTTCGTTTCTTTTTCAGGGGGAAGCGGTGAATAAAAAGACAAAAGTACTTTCCGGAGGAGAAAGAAACCGTCTGGCTCTTTGCAAATTGTTGTTACGTCCTTTCAACACGTTGATTATGGATGAGCCTACCAATCACCTGGATATTCAGTCTAAGGAGATTATCAAACTGGCTTTGCAGAAATTTGAAGGTACTTTGATTGTAATTTCTCACGACAGAGAATTTTTACAGGGGCTTTGCGATAAAATCTACGAATTCCGTGACGGTAAAATGAAAGAATTCTTAGGCGACATCAACGAATATCTGGAGTTCAGGCAGAAAGAATCCATCAGAGAGATTTCTGCAGAAAAAGCAAAACTTCATGGTGATGAGGCTAAGGTTGAGGTTAAGGTCAAGTCTGAGCCAAAGATTGAAGTTCAGTCCAATGTAATTGTAACTAAAGAGCAAAAAAGCATTCAGAACAAACTGAAAAAAGTAGAAGAAAAAATTTCCGAGCTGGAAACAGCAATCGAAAACTACGAAGTTTCTTTTACAAAAGACAATCCATCAGAAGAAACTTTAGAAAAATACAACAAAACCAAAGAAGAACTTGATCTTGCTTTGCAGGAATGGGAGCATTTGGGAACGCAGTTGGATTAATTTAAGAAAAATAATAATAAAAGATGGGCTTCGGTTCATCTTTTTTTGTGAAATATAGATTGCTCCAGAAGATCGAACACCTTTGTAAAATAGAGATATTATAAAATTACAGCTCTGTAGAAGCGACACATTTGATTTACAAATATCAACTAATTACAAAAAAGTGAAATTTGCTCAAATTTAATCTTCCCGCAACATCACAAACCTCATTTAACATAATATTGTAATTTAATTTTAAAATATTATCCTTATTTTTGTCCGATGATTTTTAAGGAAAGCAGACAACTCAAGAGCTTTATCTCCAAACTGATGTTTGGGATATATTTCTTTGCCTTGTTTTCTTCAAGCTTTCACAGTCATGACTCTTCAGATGTTTTTGCAGGTTTCAACTTCAAAAAATCAGAAAATTCTATTTCCAAAACAGAAGCCAAAGAAAAAGCCGGCGACTGTCTCGCGTGTCACTTTTTAGCCACTGGAAATACCGTTTTACCGCAGGAATTTAGTTTCACTTTGATCAAACATACGCATGAAGCAGAGCAGATTTTAGCTGTACAGGAAAAAATCTGGTCACAAACTAAATTTACATTCCAACTTCGGGGACCTCCCACAATTTCATAATCAATAGATTCTTTTTCGGATTTTTTTTGCTTTAAATTTTTCAAAGTTTGAATAATTCTAAATGCATGATGTATTTAAATTGAGTTAAACTTATGTGCTTAAAACATTAAGTTTAATTTAAGGATTAAGCTTTGTTAAGAAAATCAGATAGATTTTTAAGTATGCCTTAAAAAGCGAAGCTTAACTTAATTATTCTAAACTGCTTAAATAAAATCTTAATGGTTCAAAATTGAGCCTGCAGGTTTATATTTCAAGTTAAAAAAAACCCAACTCAAAATTTTAACGAAATGTATTTTTCATGTTATTCATTTATAATAATGAATGATCTGAAACATACATAATCTATCTATTTACAATGAAATTGATATATAGTTTACTGCTTATTCTTTCTGGATTTGCAATAACAAACGCACAGAAAACTTACACTGTTGAAGGAACGGTTCAGGATTTTCACGACAAGAACATGCTCGAAAATGCCGAGGTCAAGATAGGAGATTTTACCACTAAAACCGATAAAAAGGGAAAATTCTCTTTTCCGAATATTCCTGCCGGAAAATATCAGCTCGTTGCCAAACATCCGCTCTGCGATGATTATACTGAAAATGTGGGAGTCGACAGAGATTTGCATCTGGCAATTACATTAGAGCATCACACGGGTGAAATTCAGACTGTTACCATTCACGGAAGTCACAAAACGAAAGGTTCCGTAATTATGACAACTTTGGATAAGTCTGAAATCGAAAGAAATTCCACGGAAAATCTGGGAAATCTTTTATCCAGAATTTCAGGAGTTTCCTCTTTGAAAACGGGAAATAATATCACAAAACCCGTTATCCGCGGACTTTATGGAAGCCGTATTTCTATCATCAACAATGGTGTGAAAATGGCCGAGCAGGAGTGGGGAGTAGAGCACGCTCCAAACATTGACGTAAACGATTTCGAGCACATTGATGTCATCAAAGGTGCATCTGCGTTGAAGTATGGAAATGAAGGCGTAGGCGGCGTTGTCGTTTTGGAACCTTCAGTTTTACCAAAAAAAGATACCATCATGGGAAACCTCAGACTTTCAGGAATTTCAAATGGTAGAGGAGGTGAGATTGGTGCCAATGTCGCAAAAGCATGGAAGAACCAATGGTTTGTAAAAACGGGCGGTTCATACAGAAAAACGGGCGATCTGTACATGCCGCACTATACTTTGCAGAATACCGGACAGGAATTCAATTCTTTTAATTTCTCTTTCGGGAAACACAGTTTTCTACAGGGATTTGATGTGTCGTACAGCGGAATCAATCAGGAATTCGGGATTTACACGGGTGCGCATTTGGCGAGTCCTGAAGATTTCTACAATGCCGTGAATTTCGGACAGTCTTATTATTTAGACAACTTTACTTATGATATCGACAATCCGAAGCAGGAAGTGGCGCATCACATTGCCAAACTTTCAGCGTACAGAAGATTTGCTGATTTCGGGAAGCTGACTTTCCAGTACAGTTTTCAGCTGAACAGAAGAAAAGAGTATGACATCAGAAGAGGCGAACTGAGCAATCTTCCGGCCATGGATTTAAGATTAATCACACATTCTGCAAGTCTGGTTCATCTTCTGGAAAGAGCAAACTGGAGTCTGGAAAGCGGGATTTCAGGAGCTTTTCAGGATAATTATCCAAATCCGGCAACTAAGGCGAGACGTTTAATTCCTGATTATTACCGTTATGACGCAGGAGCCTTTTCGGTTTTTAAATACAGATTTAATTCAAAATTGAATGCCGAAGCAGCTGTGAGATACGATTTCAGCAGATACGATGCCTACAAATATTATGATTCAGACAAATGGGAAGCCAATTATGCAGACACTTTCCCTCAGTTTGAAGTGAGTGAATCCGGAAGCAGAACTTTGACGAGACCGATTCTCGATTATCATAATTTTTCGGCAAACCTTGGTTTAGATTACAGACCTTTTGAAAATTTAGAATTAAAACTGAATCTTTCAAGAGCAGAAAGAACGCCCAATCCGGCAGAGCTTTTCTCAGATGGTTTGCACCATTCTGCGGCTGTGATAGAAGAAGGAAATTTAAACATTCAGAAAGAAACTGTTTACAATGTCAATCTTTCGTTAGCTGCGAAATTTAATGTTTTGAAAGGTCTTCATATCGAAGCCAGTCCGTATCTGATGGTGTCTGATAATTTTGTAAACCAAATTCCGACAGGCATTTTGAATACCAACCGAGGTGTTTTTCCTGTCTGGTCTTATCAGCAGATCAAAGCGAGGATTTTCGGAGTTGATGCCGATGCAGAACTGGCAATTACGGATCAGTTAAAATGGAAATCAGGATTCAGTATTCTGAGAGGTGACGATCTTTCAAATAATGAACCTCTGATTTTGATGACGCCTGCGAAACTGAGAAATTCAATTCAGATCAATTTAAACCAACCTAAAAATTTCTATGTAAGTCTGGAAAACGAAAACACGTTTAAGCAAAACCGTTTCCCAATCAGAAATCTTCCGGTGACGTTTATAAAAGATGGTGTGGAAAGAAATGAAATCGTTGATTTCAGCTCTACGCCGGCGGCTTTCAGTCTTTTCCATGCTTCGGTGGGAGCAGACGTGGCAAAAAATCTGAATTTAAACTTCAGAATCAACAATATTTTCAACACAGATTACCGCGAATATCTCAACCGTCTCAGATATTATATGTTTGAATCGGGAAGGAATTTTGTGGTTACTCTGAAATACAGTTTCTGATTATTAAAAAATATCTTGGGATTGTTTTTGAAAAGCAGGAAGGCTTCGACGGGCTCAGCCTGACAGTTAAAAAACAAAACATTCTTTTATTAGAGATGTCACGCTGAGCTTGTCGAAGCGTAAACAAATTATTAAAACTTAAAATTAAATTTAAAATGAAAAAAATATTCAACATTACACTGGTTTTATTCGCTGCATTATTCATCTTCTCTTGTAGAAACGACGACGACGCAGTTCCTGAAGATGTTCATGAGCACGACGAAATCGGAAGAGTGGTTTTAAAACTGACGAATAAAGCCGACGCAGCAGATGTACAGACAGTGAATGTAATTTCAGGTGTTGCTGATGCGCATTTACATTTACACACAGGAGACACTTATCTGGCTGAACTGGATTTCCAGATCAAACACGACGATCATTACCATTCTTCCGAAGAAATTATTGAAGAGAAAGATCATCACTTCATCACTTTCGCTCCGGCAAATGCTGACATCGTGGTGATGAGAGCTTCAAATGATGTCGTAAGAACAGACGGACAAAAATTAGGTTTAAAATCTGAGTGGAAAATCAATTCTAAACAGACTACAGGGAAAATGAACATCAAATTGATTCACGGGCCAACAGCGGTAAACCAGAATTATCCTTCAGCTACCAACCAGTTGGGTCAGACTCAGGGAGGGGAAAGCGATGTGGATATCACGGTTGACGCACACTAAAATCTGATTCACATCTATTTTAATATCACAAAAAGACATTATTTCGGTAATGTCTTTTTTATTTTAACGTATTATAACAAAACGAATCGCTTGTTTTAATAAAAAATTCATATTTTTGCAACCTAAAATTTTAATCGATAATGAACGTTACAGCTCAAAATCATGATGATGTAAGTGCATTGCTTACTGTTACATTAGAAAAATCTGACTACAAAGATAAAGTAGAAAAGCAGTTGATGAACTATGCTAAAAATGCACAGGTTCCTGGATTCAGAAAAGGAAAAGTGCCTTTGAGCATGGTGAAAAGACAATATGAAGCAGGAATTGCTTTCGACGAAATCAACAAGCAGGTTTCTGATGCTCTTAATAACTACGTAAACGAAAACAAACTGAGATTGGTAGGTCAGCCAGTTCCTCAGCCGGTAAACGAATTCAACCACAATGCAGAGAAAATCGAGGTGGCTTTTGAAGTTGGTTTCGAGCCTGAATTCTCTATCGATCTTGCTAAATATGAAGCGCCTCACTACAAAGTGGAAGCTTCAGACAAAGAAATCAGCAAAAGCATCGAAAACATGCAGAAGCGTTTCGCAGAGCAGGAGCCTCAGGAGAAAATCGGTAAAGATTCTTATGTAGCTTTGGAAATTTCTCAGGTAGTGGAAGAAGGTGCAGAAGGTGAGCACAATCACGCTCCGAAAAGTGCTTTGATCAACGCAGAAAACAAGGAAGCTTTCAAATTGATCAAGTCTTTGAAAATGGACGAGTCTGTGAAAGTATCTAAAGAAACTTTAGCTGAAAACGAAGATCTTGCAAAAGAATTAGGTTTCTCAAAAGAAGAAGCTGAGCACTTGCACCACGCAGAAGTTGAGGTGAAAGTAAAAGATTTCTACAGCTTGAAATTAGCAGAACTGAACCAGGAACTTTTCGATAAAGTTTACGGTGCAGACGCTATTAAATCTGAAGAAGAACTTAAAGATAAGGTAAAAACTGAATTAGACGAATATTTCCAGCAGAATGCAGACGTACACTTCGTAAACAAAGTGTTGGAGCAGGTTACAGAAAAAGAAGAAGTGAAACTTCCGGAAGCTTTCTTAACGAAATGGTTGGTATTCTCAAACCAGAACATCCAGTCTGAAGAGCAGGCTAAAGAGATTCTTGAAGCAGAAAAAAGTCAGTTAAAATACCAGATCATTGAAGGCAAATTAATGTCTGAAAATGATGTGAAAATTGATTACACAGACGTTTTGGGTCAGGCTGAGCAGTTGGTAAGAAACCAGTTGGCAATCTACGGAATTCACCACTTAGGTGATGAGGAAATCCAGAAATATGCTGCTGAAATGTTGAAAGACCAGGAGCAGGTAAGACAGTTATCTTCTGAAGTTGCTATGGCTAAGTTGAAAGACGTAATCCTTGAAAAAGCGACCAAAAAAGAAACTGCAATCTCTCACGACGAGTTTTTGGAAGAATTGAAGAAGTAATTTTTCTTTTTAAATATATCAAAACCCACCGCTTTGGTGGGTTTTGTTGTTTGTATTCGTTATTGCAGGTTGTTGTTTAGCTGCGTCATTGCGAGGTACGAAGCAATCTCCTTGCTTGTTAATTTTATTAGTTTTGCAATAATTCGGGAGTATTCATAATTGTTTGAAGATGTCGCTCAAAGTCGTGAGACTTTGCGCAGCGGTGTTTTTATAAAATCTCAAAATCCTCATTTCCCTTAATGAAAATAATGTCATAATGATTCGGCAAATACCATCCAATGAATTCCTGTAAAGATTGCAAAGAATCATCAGATGAATTTTTAAACATTTCTGGAAAAATTTCAAAAGAGAGTGTTATTCTGTTACTTTCTATCCACCAAATTAATGCAATTTTGATATTTTCTAATCCAAACAAACTTAATAAATTTCTAATTTGCAATCTTGCAATTTGTGGCAAATATTTCTCAGAAGGTTGTCCTATTCTGGCTTGCCTTTCATGTAGATATTTATCGATAACCTTGCCTGTAAATGGTTCTGAAATTTCATTGGAATAGAATTCTTTATTTAAATAATAATCTAAAAGCTCTCCATAGGTAAATAACCAATCGTATTTATTATCAACTCCATTAATGCAAATTCCTACACCTTTTTCTAAACACTTTTCAATAAATTTATCTATCGTATTCCCATTTTGATTATTTATAGATAAGTTTAAATAATTCATTCCCATTCTATCTTCAAAAAAGTTTGGAACTGTTTCTTCAAAAGAATAATTTTTTATTGAGGAATTAAATTCAAATATCCAAGCCTCATTCCTTTCATCTAATTGCGTTTTGAACAATTCTTCTATTCCTCTCAGAATAAAGCTTGCTTTTTCAATATTTTCACTTGATTTTTTTTTCTTAAAAATGTTGAATAATCCCATAGTCTTATTTAAAATTTCTGCTAACATTCGTTGGCTTCACTCAATGCGTCAACCCAAACTATAATTTCAATAAAAATACTCAAATAAACAATTGTGGCAAATTTTTATTCACACTGACAATTGAAGAATCTTGTTCTAAAAATTCTTGTACCCATAACAATCAGTTTTCGTTGTCGAATGTCTCGCAGAAAGGAATGTTTGCTGGTGTCTCCGCAGAGATGCAAACAAATGAATGGTTTATTTTTGCGATATAAATGCCAGTAGATGAACATTTTGATGTTTGAAAATTAAATTGTAACTTTTTCAGTATTAAATTTTTACGATATGAGAGAAATTTTATTAGTTTACAAAAGTCATTTTTCAAAGCCAGAAATTTTTCGTTTTTTGAGAATCAGAATGACTTCGATGATGTGTATTTTTACTGTAGTGTTTAATTTTGATTTCTATTCAAAAGCACAAACCACGCAGGTGATTCCGGATAGCAATGTGTCAGGTACTTTTTTAGGGCCTTTGGCAAATTCGGCGAGAACGTATCAAATGCTTATTGATGACACGCAGCTCACGCCCTTTGTAGGTAAATATCTTAGTTCCATTTCATTTAGGCTTTTAGCGTCAGCGACCGTGGCTTGGCCGGCTAGTGATACTACCTTCAGCAGTTATCAGATTTATCTTAGTGATGGGGTAGATCCAGCTAACCGACAGCTCAATTTTACGGCAAACATTAGCGGTACACAAACGATGGTAAGGTCTGGCGCCTTGGTAATACCGGCTGGGTCGTTAACTTCAGGAGGAGATCCCAATGCATTCAGTTACAACATTATGTTTGATACGCCATATCTCTACAGCGGAGGTAATCTTATACTTGAAATACGCCACACGGGAAGTAATGGTGCTTCAGCTTCCACACATTCAGTGACGAGTACAAACACTGCGGCGGGTTACGGAACCCTTTTTTCTGCATGTTGGCAGGGAACTGGTGCGGTTTTAAACGGAAATTTTGCTTACCTTAAATTAAGTTCTTTAGATAATCTTAGTGTAGATTCTGTAAAATTGCCAGAAGCCTCCAAAATTTATCCAAATCCTGTAAAAGATCATCTTTACATTACATCTCAAAATGATATTGCAGAAGTTTTTGTTCTCAATTTATCTGGGCAGAAAGTCTTTTCTTCTAAGTATGCTGAAAAGAAGGTGGAACTTAATGTTTCTTTCCTTTTAAATGGGGTATATATTTTACAAATCATAGACAAGAAGGGAAATGTTAGTTCGAAAAAATTTGTAAAAGAATAGTTTAAACATTTTAAAAAGATTAATTTTTTCGGAATAATATTTTTAATAAACCTGATGCTCAAATAAATTGTAAGGAAAAGTCCTTTAAAGTATAGTTGGAACTTAAAAATTTTTGAAATAATCTGCTGTACTTATTTAGAAAATGGAAATGATGCTGGAAAGTTGAAACTGTTTTTAGTATTAGGATTTATTTGCAGAAATGTTTCAGTCAGGGATTTGCATCAAAAGCACTATCTTTACATCTTAAATATTAATTCAAATGAAAAAAATCATTCTTCCATTTATAATTGCAGCCACTTTCATATCGCCATTATCGGCAAAGACTGTTGATACTGTACCGGAAACTAAAGCTGTGGCATCACAAATTTCTCCGCAGACTGTAATTGATAACTATCTTGCAGCCTTGGGCGGAAAAGCAAAATTAGAAGCCGTAAAAACTACATTGATAGAAAATACCATGTCTGTACAAGGGATGGAGATTGGCATGACAACAAAAAAGATGGGAAATAAATTCAAATCTGAACAATCTGTAATGGGGCAAAAAATGGTTCAGTATTTTGACGGTGAAAAAGGATATTTTGAGCAGGCTGGTCAGAAAATGGATATTCCGGCAGATAAAATTCCTGAACTGAAAAAGGCTAAAACCATTGAAGCATTAAGCTACCAGGCATCCAATTTCACGTCGGTGACTACCGAACAGATCGATGGAAAAACGTATCACGTTCTAAATTCTGACAAAGGAAAATTTGCCTTCGATGCTGCTACCGGTCTTTTGTATAAGTCGGAAACCAAGGAAGGATCAGCTTTTATTAAAAGTTATATGACAGTAGACGGTCTAAAATTTCCTGAATTAATTGAAGCTGAAGGAAACGGGCAGAAAGTAAGCATTAAAACTGTAAAAGTAACCTTAAACTCAGGGGTTTCTGATGCAGATTTTAAAATCTAATATCATTCAAAAACCTATAAAATAGTCGGAAATTTTCCGGCTATTTTTTTAACTAAAATTTAACTCACCCTTTTGATGCAATTTCTTTTCGACGTGAATAATTTTTTTAATTTTATCACGTTAATACAACGGAAACAAAAAATCAAAACATGAGAAAAATTTTATCGTCAGTAGCGGCGGTAGTTCTGATGTCTTCTATGACATTTGCTCAGAACATCCCATCGGATCCCTCAGTAAGAATTGGTACTCTTCCGAACGGAATGAAGTATTACATCAAAAAAAACACGTTACCGGAGAAAAAAGTAGACTTCAGACTGGCAATCAATGCCGGATCTATTCTTGAAGACGAGAACCAGAGAGGTCTTGCTCACTTTATGGAGCACATGAACTTCAACGGAACCAAAAATTTTCCGGATAACAAATTAGTAGATTTTCTACAGTCTATCGGTGTAAAATTCGGACAGCATTTGAATGCTTACACAAGTTTCGACGAAACGGTTTACATGCTTCCGGTACCATTAGATAAGCCAGGGAATCTTGATTCAGGTCTTAAAGTAATGGAAGACTGGGCTTTCAATGCAACGCTTACCGATGAGCAGATCAACAAGGAAAGAGGTGTTGTTTTGGAAGAATTGAGACTTGGTTTAGGGGCTGACAAAAGAATGTCTGACAAGTACCTCCCTAAGATGCTCTACAAATCACAGTATGCCAACAGACTACCAATCGGTACAAAAGATGTTCTGCAAAACTTCAAACCGGATGTGATCAGACAGTTTCACAAAGACTGGTACAGACCAGATTTGATGGCGATTGTTGTAGTTGGAGACATCAATGTAGATGAGGTTGAAAAGAAGATTAAAAATAATTTCGGAAAATATAAAAATCCTTCTAAACCGAGAGAAAGAAAAGTATTTGATCTTCCAAGTCATAAAGAAACTTTGGTAGCCATTGAAACTGATCCTGATGCTACCAACTCAATGGTTCAGTTTATTATGAAAGATTCTGATGCTTATCAGCCGGATGTTACTGTAGAGCAGTATAACCAGAGTCTTGTTGAGAATTTAGCAACTACAATGCTGAATAACAGATTGAGAGAATTAATCAATTCAAATAATCCTCCTTTCACATTCGGATCTGTTTATCATGGCGGAACTTATGCAAGAACCAAAGAAGCTTTACAGGGCTTTGCAATGGTAAAAGAAGGTACGCAGGTAAATGCTTTGAAAGTACTTCTTGAAGAAACTGAAAGAGCAAAAAGATTCGGGTTTACTCAGGGAGAATTAGACAGAGCAAAAGCTCAGATCATGTCTAATATGGAAAGAACGTACAATAACCGCGACAAAACCGAAAGCGATGTGCTGGTAGACGAGTACGTAAGAAACTTCCTTGAAAAAGAACCGATGCCGGGAATTGCCTGGGAATATGAAGATACCAAAACATTTTTGCCAACTGTCACTCTTGCACAGACCAACGATGTAATGAAGCAGATGGTAAAAGATGACAGCCGTGTGATTGTAGTAACGGGTCCAAAAAAGGATAATGTTGTAATGCCGACAGAAGCTGCTATTTTGAAAGCTTTTGATGATGTGAAAATGGCTGATCTGAAACCTTACGAAGAGAAAGCAGCGATTAAAAATTTAGTGAAACCTTTCAAATCTGAAGGCAAAATTGCCAAAACTGAAACCGATGCAAAATTAGGAACCACAACCTGGACTTTAAGCAACGGAGCGAAAGTTACTTTCAAAAAAACCGATTTCAAAGATGATGAAATTGTTTTCACAGCAAGAAGTTTAGGCGGAAATTCTTTAGTTAATGATGCAGATTTTATTAAAACTCAATTTGCATTTCCTGCCTTGACTGAAGCTGGAGTAAACGGACTTTCAAAAGCTGATCTTACCAATTATATGGCTGGAAAACAGGTGAGCGTAAATCCTTACATCAGCACTTTGACAGATGGTGTGAATGGCAGAACCACTCAGAAAGATCTTAGCACCGCAATGGAAATGGTTTATGCGTATTTTACGGGATTAAATTACAGCCCGGAAGCATTCAATGCTTACAAAATGAAACAGTCTGCAATGCTGGATAATCTGATGTCTAATCCGCAGTTTTATTTCTCAAGTGAGCACGCTAAGTTTATGAATCAGAAGAACCCGAGATTCGTAGGAATTATTCCGATGGAGAAAGAATGGGCAGCGACAGATTATAAGAAAGCGTATGATATTTACAAAGAAAAATTTGCCAATGCAGGAAACTTCCATTTCTATTTTGTAGGAAATGTAGACGAGGCTAAATTAAAAACTGAAGTTTTACAGTATATCGGAAGTCTGCCTTCCACAGGAAAAAAAACCAACTTTAAAGATACCGGCTTCAGACAACCTACCGGAGACTTTACTAAAACATATAAAAAAGGTAAAGACCCTAAAAGTATGGTAACGATTGCTTATGCAGGTGAAACGCCTTACAATGAAAAAGAAGCTATTGCTTTGGAAGCATTAGGTGAAGTGGCAACAATAAAAATTGTGGAGAAACTGAGAGAAGATGAAGGTGGAATCTACGGTGGTGGTGCTCGTGGAAGCATGTCTAAAGTGCCATTCAACAGTTACTCTTTCAGCGTAAACTTCCCTTGTGGACCCGAGAATGCAGATAAACTGACTAAAATTGCAATCGCAGAACTTCAGAAACTTATAGATAAAGGCCCTGAGCAAAAAGATCTTGATAAATACAAAGAAGGCGAGTACAACGACGACAAAACCAATATGAAAGATAATGGATATTGGATGAGTAATCTGGCTAAAAACCAGCTTGACGGAACCGACAAATACGAAATTCTGAACTATACAGAAAAAGTAAAAGCACTTACTGTAAAAGACCTTCAGGATGTTGCAAAAAAATATCTGACTAAAAACAGAATTGTAGCAACCCTAATGCCCGAAGACGGATGGCAAAATGCTCCAAAAGCAGACGCGCCAGCAGCTGTAAAGGCAACGGTAGCAAAATAATTTTGGCTGATTTTTAAATTAAAACCCACCGCAGAAACTTTCTGCGGTGGGTTTGTTTTTTGTTAAATTTTCTATTGATTATTACAGTTAATTGTATCTGTAATGGTATTGATAAATGATAATAGGATTGCATCCTATTCTTTATTAAATCGTCCCTTTGGGACTTCATGTGCTGTGATTTTGAATCTTACATCTCTATGACAAAGATTTCTATAAGGTGGTTAATACTGTAATTTACCACCAAACCACTAAACCACTTAAACTCTCCAACCCTAAAACGCTCCCACACAATCACCCTCCATACTCCTTTTTCCACTCATCAGCAACATCGCTCAAAGTAGTGTAAAAATCTTCTCCATACTTTCTCGTCAGCGGAGTTTTCAAAAATTTATAAACAGGAACCTGAAGTTCTTTGCCCAAAGTACAGGCGTCGCTGCATACTTTCCATTCGTGGTAATTTAAGGCTGAGAAAGAAGAGTATTCTGTGATTCTGATAGGGTAGAGGTGACAGGAAATAGGTTTTTGCCAATCCACGGCACCGTCCTCATACGCTTTTTCGATTCCGCATTTGGTGATGCCCTTTTCATCGAAAGTTACGTAGGCGCATTCGCGGTTTTCGACCATTGGGGTTACGTACATTCCGTCCAACGGGTCGGTTGTCCATGTTCCCTGTTCGTCCAGAGCTTTCACTCCTTCAGCGGTGAGGTAGGGTTTTACTTTATCATAAATACGGTCTAAAATCTCAAGCTCATCTTTGTCTAAAGGAGCTCCTACATCGCCTTCCACACAACATGCGCCTTTGCATTTGCTCAGGTTGCAGACGAATTCTTCAGAAAAAATATCTTCAGAAATCAGTTTGTCATCTATTTGAATCATAATCATTTATTAGGTATATGTGAAAAAGTCAAAGCTCTTTTCTACTGCAAAAGTATCAAAAGAAACGTTTGAAAAAAAGAAGACTGACTAGTTTAGAACCAGTCTTGTTATTCAGAAATGATGTTTTCGCTAAAGATTTAAAATTAAATTAAATCAAAATGAAGCAAAGCTCTGTATGAAACGAGACTGACAATAATAATCCACAAACTCACTTCTTTCATCCAGTATTTAGGCATAAATCTCAGCATTCTGCTCAGAATAATCGTTACCGGAAATGCCAGCAGCAAAAGATATTCATAATTCTTATTCATGTAAAGAATTACAGTAACGAGCTGTGCCAGTGAAAATACCAGCAGGAAAGTATATTTATAACGGCTTATCGGGCTCTTCTGATTGTAATATTTAAAATGATCATACACTGCGTAGATCAACATCACAGCAATTGGAATCAGTGGAATCAGTATTTTAAAATTTTTGATCACCCATAATTTACCAAACGGAAAATAAACAGGATTCCACTCTCTCATATTTAGGAAATAGGCCACCGAAAAGTAGCTCAAAGAAATCAGTAAAACACCGAGCAGAAATCTGAAGATATTTAAACCTATCCGCTCAGAAGTTGCAACAACGTGAATCAGGACAAAAACAGCCATTGGCCACGTGGTGGGAAGAAAAATAAAGTTCAGCGAAATAATGGCGCCTACCAGCACGTAGGATTTTTTTCTCAGATCTTCATTAGTACTCGTCAGCAGCAGCAAAAGGAAGGAATTGGTGAGCAAAGCAACGGCAACGCCAAGATCCACACGATCGGGATAAAGTCCGAAAATAAAAAAGGTATACAGCAAAAGGGGCAGATGCGTCTGATAATTGAGCGCAATACTGTTGAAGCAGAAATAAGCAAGTGCAACGCCTAAAAAAGTAATTGCCGTTGTGACAGCACCTAAAGTACTGAAATCAAGAATATTGAATATGATTACGATTAAAAGAAGAAAGCCAATGTAAACAGGAATTGAAAAAATATTGCTTTCTTTTGAAAGTAATCTAAACATTTTTTATAAATTTGTGCAAAGTTAATTTAAAAAAGGAAAATAATGACGTCTTTCTTTCTATTCTTAAGTAAAGTTTTCAGAGGATCTTTCGGTTTTTACGACACCTTCGGAAATGTTTTAAACTGGGTTCTGTTCTTCGTTTGCTGCGTGCTTTTCACGTACTGGTGCTACGTTTTGGTAGTAACCTTGGGTGGCGATAAAGACAAAGAATATTATTCTCCTACAGAAGGAAAGCATCCTTACTACGATCCTACGATCTACAAAAAAGAAGGTTAATTAATTGGTTATATAGAAAAAGACCGGTCAAATTTTATTTGATCGGTCTTTTTACGTTTATACTTTTACAATTGATGGCATTCTTAGATTAAATTTCAATTAAAATCAGATCAAGTTCTGTTATTTTCGCAAATCCTCTGTTGGCAGTAACAAGTGGTGTATTGTTATTTAAAGAAGTTGCCGCAACGATGGCATCAGGTAGTTTTATATTGTAATTTTTTCTCAGTTCGATTGTTTTTTCTTTAATTATGCTGTTCCAATCAATCAGATAACAGTCAGCGATAAGATTTTTAAGTTTCATTTCTTCAGATTTTGAAATTCCTTTGAAGCCTAACAATTCTACTTCTGAAATAAATGAAATTCCAAAATTATACTCTAAAAATGGTTCTATCATTTTGTGTCCTTCGTGAATATAAATCAGAAAATTTGTATCAGCAATAAAATCAATCTTAATTTTCTCTCAAATCAGTTTGATATTTTAAACCATCCAAATCTCTTTTTAATTTTCCAAAATGCTTTGCAAGATTTCCTTTCTGCTTGCTCTTTTTAAGCTTATCTGAAAGTATTTTTGCAATATTCTTAGAACTATTTTTATCTATTAACACAGTCATCTCTTCATTTTTACAATTAATAATTATTCATGTATTGGCAGAACCAAAACAGGAATTTTAGAATCTCTCGTAATCCCTTTGGTTAAACTTCCTACGAAAACATCATAGATTCCGCTTCTGCCGTGAGAGCCCATTACAATGTAGTCGGCGTTTTTATTGTCAGCATATTCCAGAATAATGTCTTTCGCAACTCCCTGTTTTAATAAATGCTCGCATTCCACATCCTGAGAAAGAATTCTCTGATTTATTTTGTTCAGCAGTACCAGTTCTTCTCTTATTTCATTTTCTTCAATCTCCGGAAAATACTGGTAGCCCATATCGCCGATTGCAAAACCAATTTCCATCGGGGCAACGTGTATCAGATTGATTTTTGCACCCATCTGTTTGGCAAATTTTATGGCTCCTTCTACCAACTGTTCTGTTTTATCTCCGAAATCTACCGGCAATACAATATTGATCATAACTTTAAATTTTGAGGTTTTGGTTATTATAAAGATACAAAAAATAATGCCGAAGACGAAATTTTAGAGGATTCTGAGATCTAAAACTTTCTCATCTTCCATAAAAGCTTCCAGAATATCGTTCTCAGAAACCTTACCCACGCCAGCCGGAGTTCCTGTAAAAATCAAGTCTCCGACTCTCAGTGTGAAATATTGAGAAACAAATGCAATGATATCATCAACCGTAAAAATCATATCTTTTGAATTTCCATTCTGAACTTTCTCTTTGTTTTTTAAAAGTGAAAAATTCAAAGATTCAAGATTGTAATTTTCCTTTTTGAAGAAATTTCCAACCACAGCAGAGCCATCAAACCCTTTCGCCAGTTCCCACGGAAGGCCTTTGGATTTCAGGTCGCTTTGCAAATCCCTGGCAGTAAAATCAATTCCCAAACTGATGTCCTCATAATGTTTATGCGCGACTTCTTTCTGAATGTATTTCCCGCCTTTTGAGATTTTCACCACTACTTCCAATTCGTAATGTACATCATTCGAAAACTCGGGAATATAAAAATCATTTCCTTTCAAAACCGCCGTATCGGGTTTCATAAAAATTACAGGTTTATCCGGAATTGCATTTCCCAGTTCTTTAGCGTGCTCGCTGTAATTTCTTCCTATGCAGATTATTTTCATAAATTATTGTTATTACAAGAAGCAAATTCTGCTTCAATTACTTATTACCAATTGCTCATTACTTATATTTTTTAGGAGCTATTTCCCGCTTTCCGCTGTATCTTTTGTGTCATTGCGAACAAAGTGAAGCAATCTGTTGAACTTTTCCGCCATCGCAATAACACAAAAGGATGCCGCTGCAATCGGGGCTAGTTACGATGGGATATTCTTTTCAATTTTTTTTTTTGAATTGAAATTCCAAGCCATGTTAGCAAAAAACGTGAGAAACCACCCCGTCAAAAAATCAAAGATTTTTCGCCACCAGCGCCTCATTATTTTTTATTTATTTTTTGTTTCGGCGAATCTCGTTCCTCAATTTCCAGAGGAGGGTAATTTTCCCATTTTAGAACAGCCTGTCATCTTCACTCTTTTAATCTCCCATCTTCCAACTTCCAACTTCCATCTCCCATCTTCTATCTTCCCGCTTCCATCTTCTCAATGCTTAAACTTATTCCCACTGTGGTAGCAAACATAATTTTCGCTCGACAAAACAGATATTCCGAAGAAACTCGTCGAGCTGTCGTCTTTGTAGAGGTGATTTGAGCCACATTCCGGACACACAAAATCGAAAGTTGGATTATCGATGGTGTGATCTACTTCGAGTGCAAATTCATCATTTTCTTTGTAGTCTTTCAAGACCTGTTCGGCTTTTTCCAGATCTTCTTCAAAAACCTGCAGCTGAATTCCGCCAACAGCCTGCGACAGCAACCAATCCGACTGAATCAGCTGTTCGTTGGCAATAAAACTGTTGATGCCGCTTTCAGCAAGAATCTGCTTATCACGGTTGGCTTCCAACGCAGTTTCGTAGAATTTGAATTTAACTAGATCACTCATTTTTTGAATTTTAGGTTTCTCAGAAAATAGATAGATTTCTATGCCAAGAATAATTTGCTCACACGAATTATACAGATTTCTTTGCCACGAATGCACGAATAACTTTACTTAACGCTTTACACTAAAATTCGTGCATTCGTGGCTATGAACTTTTAAAGCAGGTATCCAAAGTTTTTTCCCAAAAAGAAAATCTCTGATTTTCAATCTTATGTGTTCTAATTCTTCACAAAGATTTTAAAAAAAACTAATGTGACTCATGTGTCAAAATATTTTCAAATTTTATTTGCTCTTTAAAGAGACAGATTCAAAATTTTTAGTATATATAAAAACTCTTATCCAAAGTTTTCGCCCCCCAAAGAAAATCTTTGATTTTCAATCTCATGTGTTCTAATTCTTCAAAAAGCTTTAAAACTAAAACTAATGTGACTGATGTGTCAAAATATTTTCAAACCTTATTTGAACTTTAAAGCAGGAAAATTAAAACTTAAAAACTTTTGTGACTTTTGTGGTCAAATCAAACCTTCCCCGTCAGCTGAATTTTAGTAAAAACCTTCTTCGTATACAAAGGGAAATCTGCATTCTGCAGCCATCCGTAATATCCTAAATCTTTATTGAAAACATCTTTCACCGCCTGACCCTTGTATTTTCCAAAGTTGAAAACAGGAATATCTTTATCATTGATTCCGATAAAACCGGCGAGGTCAGCGTTTTTATTGTGGAAAGTAAATTCACTCAACGCATTGATTTCATTTGGAATGTCATCATATTTTCCAACCTGAGCATCCAGAACTTCAAACGTTGCTAAAACATCGGCTTCTGCTGAATGGGCATTTTCCAGAACTTTCCCGCAGTAAAACTGATAGGCTGCACCTAGATTTCGGGGCTCTTTTTTGTGGTAAATGGTTTGTGCATCCACTAATTTGAATTTGCTTAAATCAAAATCATAATCAGCACGCAGCAGTTCTTCCGCCAATAAAGGAACGTCGAAACGGTTAGAATTAAATCCTCCCAAATCAGCACCGGTAATCATTTCAACTACTTTTGAGGCGATTTCTCTGAAAGTTGGTGCATCCTTTACATCTTCATCATAAATTCCGTGTACAGCACTCGATTCTGCGGGGATGGGCATTTCAGGATTGACTTTCCATGTTTTGCTTTCTCTTGAGGAATCTGGATTGACTTTCAGGATGCAGATTTCAACGATGCGGTCTTTTCCAACATTGGTTCCGGTAGTTTCAAGGTCGAAAACGCAAAGGGGCTTATGTAATTTTAGGTTCATGATGTTAATTTGAAAATTTGAAAATAAGTTAATTTGAAAATGGATTTGATGCTATTTCAATTGCTTTTGAAATACTAAAGAAATGAAAATATAATAGAGAATCACTAATGGAATTCCGACTGTTTTAAAAATAATTAAAATTAAAATTGCCCCAATCAGTAAGGCTACTTTTGGATAATTATCCTTTAGTTTCATCGATTTAAATTTCATTGCGATCATTTTAATGGGTGAAATTAAAAGCCAAGAGCTCAAAATTGTTATTATGAGCAAAACTTCAACAGAAAAATAAATTGTATACATTTCCCCCGTCGTTATAATCTGTGGAATGAATGTGTTTTTAGAAAATAAAATTTGTGTGAGAAGATAAATTCCAAAAATCAAAATCGTATTTGATGGCGTATTCAAACCCTTAAAATAATATTTCTGGTCTTCATCCAGATTGAAAATGGCTAATCTCAGACATGAAAAAAGAGTGATTAGAAATCCAAAATATTTAATGGCAAAAGGCAACTGCATTCCAAAAAATTCATTGCCGAAAGGCTCCAGCATTTTAAACATCGCCAAGCCAGGAATTAAGCCAAAGCTTACCATATCCGCCAAAGAATCAAGCTGCGTTCCGAGATTAGAATTAGCCTTTAAAGCTCTTGCCACAAATCCGTCGAAAAAGTCTAAAACGAGGGATAAAATAATGCAGATTGCCGTTGTTTGGTAGTCGCCTAAAATCAAATGCACAGCACCCACACAGCCCGAAAAAAGGTTTCCCAGCGTGATGGCGTTGGCCAGATTGTTTTTAATGAAATTCATGTCAGCAAAATTACATTTTTTAAAGATTTCAGACTTCATTAATGTAAACTAAAAATGACAATAGTGTGAATTTAATGTAAATTTACGCCCGTAAAATATTTGACTCTTAAAAACAGTTTTATTTAAAGATGAAATTTTTCAAAGAATTCAGAAAGGATGAGGTTCTTGTGCTCTGCTACAGAATTTTTTTGGCCTTTGTTTTTTATCAGATCGCAAGGCTTCTGTTTTGGTTTTTCAATAAAGATTTAATCAAAGTAGACAGCGTTTCAGACTACCTGAGTCTTGCTTTCCATGGGATTGCATTTGATCTCACAGCGATTCTGTATGTGAATATGCTTTTTATTTTTTTAAGCCTCATTCCGATTGTCATTAATACAAAAAGTGGGTATCAGAAGTTTCTTTTCTGGTTGTATTTTATCACCAACGGCATTGCGTATGTGATGAATTTCGGTGATTTTATTTACTATAAATTTTCGCAGACAAGGCTTACGGTTGCTGCTTTCCAGGTGGCTCAGCATGAAACCAATATTCTCAAAGTCTTCACAACTTCCAGCAAAGAACATCCTTTTGTGATTGTTTGGTTTGTGATTTTAATGATTCTGTGGGTTTTTCTTTACAAAAGATTTAAAGTTAATTACAGAAAACCTGTTAAACTCATACCTTATTTTTTATGGTCAATTTTAATATTATGTCTTTCATCAGTATTAATTGTTGGCGGAATCAGAGGCGATTTTAAACATAGTACACGGCCGATCAATCTTGTGGATGCCAATAAATTTGTCAAAATTCCGATTCAGGGAAATCTGGTCTTGAATTCTACTTTTTCATTTTTCAGAACTCTGGGAAGCAATAATTTTAAAGAAGTTCATTTCGTGGATGAGAAATTTATTGATGATAATATTTTTCCATACAAAACTTATGAAAGAAAGGTTGCCGATCGACCAAACGTCGTTATTTTCATTGTAGAATCTTTTGGAAGGGAATATTCGGGAGCTTTTAATAAAGATAAAAACATTAAAGATTTCGTTTCGTACACGCCGTTTATCGACAGTCTGGCAAATGAAAGTCTGATTTTTCCGAATACTTTTGCCAACGGACGGCAGTCGATTCACGGGATGAGCAGTATTCTGGCGGGAATTCCGAGTCTGACGGATGCTTTTACAAGTTCGCCCTATTCGAACCAGAAAATTCAGTCCATTGTTTCGGTCTGCAATGATTTGGGTTACGAAACTTCCTTCTATCACGGGGCTCCGAACGGTTCTATGGGATTTTTAGGCTTTGGAAATATTTTAGGCTTTAAAAATTATTACGGACTGAACGAATATAATAACCAGCAGCATTTCGACGGCATGTGGGCGATTTGGGATGAACCGTTTTTACAGTATTTTGCTAAAAATTCAGGCAGAAAGCAACCTTTTATGTCGACGGTTTTCACGGCTTCTTCACACCATCCTTTTAAAATTCCTGAGAAATACAAAGGGAAATTTAAAAGAGGAAAAATTGAAATGCACGAGCCGATGCAGTACACCGATTATGCGATTAGAAAGTACTTTGAAACTGCCCGAAAGCTTCCTTGGTTTAACAATACAATCTTTGTGTTTACGGGCGATCACACCAATCAGATCGCTTATCCGGAGTATGAAAAATTAATGAACCGTTTTGCTGTTCCGCTGCTGTTTTATTCTCCAAATCCGGCTTACCAGCTGAAAGGTGTGAATAATGAATTGGCTCAGCAGATTGATATTTATCCAACTTTAGCAGATTTGATAGGTTACAATAAAAAAATAAGAAGCTGGGGAAGAAGTCTGTTGAGCGAAAAGCAATACCAGCCTTTGATAGTAAATTCAGACGGAAGTTCGGAGCAGTTTATTTACGGAAACTTTATGTACAGATTTGATGGCAAAAATATTACAGGTGTTTACTTTAAAGATGATTTAGGTTTTGAAAACAACCAAATCGCTCAACTGAAAACTCCCGAGGTTGAAAAAGGAAAACTTGTCGCAAAAGCCTGGTATCAGGATTATATGGATAGGGTAATTCACCGTAAACTCAATTGATTTCTTAGAGGTGTTTAAAAATGAAAATTCTGTAAAATATTACTATTTATGCTTTGGATAGCAAAAAAGTTGGTGTGTTTAAAATTAATTTATATTTTTAACTAATTAACAATTCGGTAATCTATAAATAAAATTAAACTTTATAATATGAAAAAATTATTTTTAACACTGGCGTTTTCTCTTATCGGAGTAATGTCTTTTGCACAAATCGAAGGAAAGTGGAAAACCATTGACGACGAAACCGGAAAGCCAAAATCTATCGTAGAAATTTTCAAGAAGAATGACGGTAAATATTACGGGAAAATTGTTCAGCTTCTCATTAAACCTGAAAACAATAACTGCGTAAAATGTAAAGACGACCGTAAGAATAAGCCGTTGTTAGGCTTAGAAATCATCAGAGGACTGTCTAAAGACGATGATGAATTTGTAGGCGGAACGATTACCAATCCTAAAGACGGTAAAAGCTACAAAACTGAAATCGAAAAAGATGGTAACACTTTGAAAGTGAAAGCTTTAATTATGGGTATTGCAGTGAAAACGCAGACCTGGCATAAAGTAAACTAAGAAGTTTCAATAAAACAAAAAGGAGGTCAAAAAAATGACCTCCTTTTATTATGCTCAAAAATTTGATTAAGCTAAAATTCTCTTCACTGCTTCAATAACAGCAGCAGAATCGATTTTGTATTTTTTCATTAATTCAGCTGGAGTTGCAGATTCTCCGAAAGTATCGTTTACAGCTACAAATTCCTGTCTTGTAGGTCTTTTCCTGGCCAGCATTCCGGCTACAGATTCACCTAAACCGCCAAGATAGTTGTGCTCTTCAGCAGTTACAATCTTACCAGTTTTTTCAACTGATTTTAAGATGATTTCTTCGTCCAAAGGTTTGATTGTGTGGATGTTGATTACCTCGCAAGAAATTCCCTCTTTTTCCAGCTCTTCAGCGGCAAGTAGAGATTCCCAAACCAGGTGACCTGTTGCAACGATTGTTACATCAGTTCCTTCCTGCAAAAGAATTCCTTTTCCGATTTCGAAAGGCATGTCTTCAGGAATAAAAACAGGAACTACCGGTCTTCCGAATCTTAAATAAACCGGACCTTCAAAATCAGCAATCGCTAAAGTTGCCGCTTTCGTCTGGTTGTAGTCACAAGTGTTGATAACGGTCATTCCCGGAAGCATTTTCATCATTCCGATGTCTTCCAAAACCTGGTGCGTTGCTCCGTCTTCCCCTAAAGTAAGACCTGCGTGAGAAGCACATATTTTTACGTTTTTATTGGAATAAGCGATCGATTGACGAATCTGGTCGTACACTCTTGAAGTAGAGAAGTTGGCAAAAGTTCCTGTAAAAGGAATTTTTCCGGTGATGCTCAATCCTGCAGCAAGGCCCATCATGTTTGCTTCAGCGATACCTACCTGATAGAATCTTTCAGGAGCTTTTTCGATGAATTTTTCCATTTTCAACGAACCAATAAGGTCTGCGCAAAGGGCAACAACATTCGGGTTTTTATCAGCCAATTCAGCCAATCCTGCTCCGAATCCTGAACGTGTATCTTTTTTTTCTGTATATGTATATTTCATGTGAAGTTTAAATTTATGATTGATAAATGATGTCTGATAATTGATACAAGTGAAAAATCATTTATCAATTATCACTGATCATTCATGTTAGTAATCCGCCGGAGCCTCTAAATATAATTGTTTGAATGCTGTATCCAACTGCTCATCATTCGGAGCTTTACCGTGCCATGCGTGAGTTCCCATCATGTAATCAACTCCGTTACCCATCTGAGTGTGAAGGATGATTGCCACTGGTTTTCCTTTTCCTGTTTCGGTTTTTGCTCTTTCAAGAATGGCGATCACTGTTTCTAAATCGTTACCGTTTTTCTCTTCCAGAACTGTCCAGCCGAAAGCTTCTAATTTTGCGTGAAGATTTCCTAAAGAAAGGACATTGTCTGTGCTTCCGTCAATCTGCTGTCCGTTATAATCAATAGTAGAAATGATATTGTCTACTTTTTTGGCAGCAGCATACATAAGAGCTTCCCAAACCTGACCTTCCTGCAATTCACCGTCACCGTGAAGGGTGTAGACCAAAGAAGAATCACCGTCTAATTTTTTACCCTGAGCAACACCTAAAGCTACAGAAAGTCCCTGTCCCAAAGATCCTGAAGCAATTCTAATTCCTTCCAGACCTTCATGAGTAGTTGGGTGACCCTGTAATCTCGAATCTAATTTTCTGAAAGTCTTCAGCTCTGCAACCGGAAAGAAGCCAAATCTTGCCAAAGTTGAATAGAAAACCGGAGAAATATGTCCGTTTGAAAGGTAGAAGTGGTCTTCATTTTTTCCTTCCATTGTGAATGGTAATTTGTAGTTCAGAATTTTACCGTAAAGTGCCGTAAAATATTCTGTACAGCCTAAACTTCCGCCTGGATGTCCTGAATTTACAGCGTGAACCATTCTCAAAATGTCTCTTCTGATTTGTGTTGTAAGAGATTTCAGCTCTTCAATACTTTTACTCATATATTAGGATTTATTATTAGAATTGATTGTATGCGAATTTACAATTTTTTGCCGGCTTACGGAAATTGAAGGTTGAGTGAAATGAGGAAGTTTTGTTTATTCTTACTTTTGAAATTACCCTTGTTTAGATTTAGTATTTTTAGTTTTTTTGAAGAAAAAAGTTAAACAGTAAGAATATTTTTCCGTTTTTTACTACTTTTCCCTGTCTGTTTTTATGTATCATCGCTCTATCATCGCTCTATGATCTCTCTATGATCGCTGTAAGGTGGTTTATTTAAATTTAAAAAATTAAACAGAGCCCGGAATATGAAAAACTGTATTTATGAATCAATAGAAAAATCAGTTAAATTTTCATTTTCAACAGTAAGATTAAAATGATAAAAAGGAGATTTTAAATCTTGAAATGATATTTCCAAAAATTTGTTTTCTCTTTCAATGATGAAAGTTGTTATTGCATTTATTTTAAATCTTTCTTTCCAATGATTAAAGTCAGATTCCAGTTCAGCTTCTTTTAATAAATTTATAAACTTCGTTGTTATTTTATCATCAATCTTATCTAATTCAGTAGAGTAACTATCCAAAAAATTAATGTGATTCAAATCTGGATTATTTTCATTTCCGTTAACAGAAAAGAGGATGAGATTTTGATTGTTAAGCCAAATTCTTTTTGAAGATTTTCCTTTTACAAGTTTAAATATTCCAATGTTTGATTGAAATGTTTTTTCCGGTTCTTTTTTAAAAAAATTAAATAATCCCATAGTGTTTTTGTTATATCAAATTGATTTGGGTTAAATTTTTCTTCGCAGCCCGGCCTGAATGTAGCTCTTTTTGTAAGCTAGGGAGAAAGCCAAGGCACAAAAAGCGGGAATGGAGGACGGAAATAGCTGTCCAAATAATTAAACCACCTTCAAATAATTCTTATTCTTCACCAACCACAGCCCAATAAACGTCAGCAATCCATTCAAAATAATCAATTCCACACCAATTCTGTAATCGGTATTTTCAGTGACGAAATAGTTGATGAGATAGGTGATTACCGGTGCTAAAAGGGTAACCGCAAGAATAGAATATTTTCTTGAAATTTTAAATTTAGTGAAAATTCCGAAGGCGAATAGTCCTAAAAGTGGTCCGTATGTGTAACCTGCGATTTCCATGATTAAATAGACAATCGACTTGTCATTCATAGCCTTGAAAACCATAATCAGAATAAAGAAAACCACCGTAAATGTCAAATGGATCTTCATGCGGAGGTGTTTTTTCTGTTTTTCGGTTCTGGTTTTGTCTTCATTTAGATTCAGCAAATCAACACAATATGAACTTGTTACTGCAGTTAAAGCTCCATCCGCAGAAGGAAATAAAGCTGAAATCAAACCGATGATGAAAATGACTGCAATCGTCATCGGGAAATATCCGTTGAGTGACAGAGCGGGAAACAGATCGTCGCCCATTATGTTTTTCACATTTCCAGCAGTATCTTTGAACCCGAAAACATTGGAAACAACTTCTTTTCCGTCGACAATGTTTGTAACTTCAGAATATCCCGCGCCGTTCTGCAAAGCGAAAAGGTAGAGTAAACCACCCAAAAATAAGAACGCCAAATTCACAAAAAGCAAAGTCCCTGCGAACGTCAGCATGTTTTTCTTGGAGTTTTTCAGGTTGTCTACGGAGATGTTTTTCTGCATCATTTCCTGATCCAAACCTGTCATAGCGATGGTAATGAAGATTCCGCCGAGAATGGTTTTCAGGAAGAATGTTTTGGAATTGGGATCAAAATTGATGAAATGGGTGTAATTTTTCTGCTCTAAAATAGTGTAAGCTTCGCCAAAAGATAGATTTAAATTGGATAAAATATAAACGATGCACGCAATCAGACTGATGATCATAAACGAAGTCTGCAGCGTGTCTGTAATCACAATGGTTTTTACGCCTCCTTCAAAAGTATATAAAAGTACCATTAATAAAAGCACCAAAGCCGTGACCCAAAACGGGACGCCAAGGCCTTCAAGCAAAAATATCTGTAAGACATTTACCACTAAATACAATCTTGCAGTTGCCCCAATCGCTCTTGAAACAATGAAGAATACCGAACCGATTTTGTGTGCTTCCACATTGAATCTTCTTCCTAAATAAGTGTAGATCGAGGTCAGATTCATTTTATAATAAAGTGGGAGAAGAATCGCAGCAACGATAAAATACCCTATGAAAAAGCCAATCACCATCATGTAATATTCAAACCCGCCGAAAATATATTCGCTTCCGTTCATTTTTCCGACTGTTCCCGGCACAGAAATGAATGTTACTCCGCTTAAGCTGGTTCCAATCATTCCGAAGGCAACGAGCCACCACTTGCTTTTTTTATTACCGATGAAAAAAGACTGGTTATCAGAGTTACGGCTGGTGAAGTAGGAAATCACCAAAAGCCCTACAAAATAGACAAATACAAACAGTAAAAGTACAGTTTCCGGATTCATGCTTACAATTAAATTTCAGCAAATATAGTTTTTTTTGGGATGTTGCGGGATGTGGGATGATGGATGATGGATGTTGTTTATTATTCTGTACAGTTTTAATGGATTTATAGATGTTTAAAAGGTCGAATGATGCTGAGTACCGTGTGTGGTTTCGCACAGATTTCACAGATGCACGCGGATTTTTTTTGAGCATTTGATAAAGCCACTAATACATGAATATTTACTGGAATTAAGAAAGTAAATTCGTGCATTCGTGGCCTCAACTTTATTTTCTCAGATTTTTATTCTTAATCATCTGTGAAAATCATTGTGATCTATGGGCAAAAAACATCCATCATCCAACATCCATCACCCCGCTTTACAAGACATCCTGCAAATCCTCATTCTTCTGGAACGTGGCTTTTGCAAACGGGCAGAGGGGAATGATTTTTTTATTGTTTTCTCTTGCGAATTTAACTGCTTTGATAAGCATTTCCTTTCCAACGCCTTTTCCATTGTAGGCTTCTTCCACCTCAGTATGATCGATGATGAAGCGGTCTTCACCAGCCCATGTATAGGTCATTAATCCGGCTTTTTGTCCATCTATTGAAGCTTCAAAGCTTCCGTGTTTTTTGTCGTCGTTTTGTTTTACTTCTATCATATTATGAAAATTTGGTTTGAATTTCTATTTCGTTGAGTAATATTTTGTGTACCGGACAGGCATCTGCGATGGCATGAAGTCTTTTCAGTTGATCTTCGTTTACATTGCTACCTTCAAAACTAATGTTTCTTTTAAAAACTGCCAATTTTGTAAGCGGAAAATTTTCCAGTTCTACTTCTACGTCTATGTTTTCGATGTCCCATTCTTTTCTGTCGATGTACATTCTCAAAGTCGCTGCGGTACAGCTCGCCAAAGAGGTTGCGAGAATTTCAAAAGGATTAAAACCTTTATTTTGTCCGCCCTTGTCGATGGGTTCGTCAGTGATCAGGGTATTTTCACCCGCAATTACTTGTGTGTAGTATTTTGTTTTGCCTAAGCTTGCTTTAACGGTTACAGACATGTTTATGAGTAATGAGTTATGGGTAATGAGTAATTATGATTGATGAATGATGATTGATAATTGATGAAAATTTCCTGCAGAGAACAATTATTTCACAAATTTCACTCTCTTTAGGAAAATCTCTGATTTTCAATCTTATGTGGTCTTTTTAACGCAAAGAATTTTAACTAAAACTAATGTGACTGATGTGTCAAAAATTTTTGTGGTCTAAATTTTAAGCAATCTGCGTTTTAAAACTTTCAATTTTTTCATTCAAATCTTTGAGCATTTCGGGATTGATAACACCGCTTTCCAGATCAAAATTTTCGTAAAATTTAGGGAGAGAAAACGTTTCTTTCACGTCTGCAGCAAACTGAGGGAAGAACGTTTTTGCTGTATTCATCACATTTCCACCACCATAACCACCGGGAGATGTTGACATCAAAAACATTGGTTTATTCTGGAAAACTTTTACATTAATTCTCGAAGCCCAGTCAAAAATATTTTTAAATGCCGCTGAGTAAGAACGGTTGTGTTCTGCAAGAGAACAGATTATGACATCACAGTTTTCAATTTGCTTTAAAAAATTGTGTGCTTCTTCAGGAAAACCATTTTTCTCACGGTCTACCGAAAAAACGGGCATGTCGAAATCATTAAGATCTATTAAATTGATTTCATCCTCAGGAAAACTTTTCAGAACAAACTTCACAAGCTCCCTGTTAATCGATGTGGAAGAATTGCTTCCGGCGAATGCTAATATTTTCATTGGTTATTTTATTTGATTCTTTTGTTTGAATTACGTAAATATAGAAAAATTGATTTAAAGTTGTCTGCCAACGAATATTACGCTTTTAAGAAATATTTCCATAATTCATTATTTTTAAATTCTGATTAGTGATAAATATAATTCATTGAAATTTCGAAAATAATATACAATTATGCAAGATTAATAAATTATCAATTTTATTTAAAATAAATACAAATATTATCTATTATTATAGTTTTTGTTCATTTTTATTAAATTATTCATAATTAATTCTATATTTGTGTCGATTTTAAATAATATATTTTATGAAAAAAATTATTTTATCATTAGGTGCTGTTGCGCTAATCAGCATGACATCATGTGAAAAGAAAGAAGCTACAAAAACGGACACCACACCGACAGAAAATACAGCTTCTACAAACGACACTGCGACTGACAACACTGCATCAACAGATGCTCCAAAAACTGTGATGGGAGTTGAGGTTCCAAAATTCAGCAATCCTGAGGCACAAAAATTTGCGGACGAATATGCTACATTTATGGCTGAAGCATGAAGTTTCTAAATCCGGAGATGCTGCAAAAATGCAGGAATTCAGTAAAAAAAACTCAGGAGTGGGCTACAAAGCAGGCGGAAATGGCGTCAAAAATGACTCCTGAAGATGCAAAGCTATGGTCTGATTTCGCAATGAAACTATCTCAGGCTCAAATGCCAAAATAACTTTTGATTTCAAAACAAAATCCTGAGCCACTTTGCAGAAAAGTGGCTTTTTTTAACTTTATTTTCTGTTCAGAATAGCCTTAGGCAGCGGCACAAATTCCTTGTCGTCTCCCGGAACCAAAGGAAATGCATCGTAATTCTGATCTTGCCAGTTCACTTTTGCCTCTTCAATTTTTTCCCTGTCTGAATGCACAAAGTTCCAGAAAATATGTCTTTCTTCAGGAAATGGTTCTCCTCCAAAAAGATAAATAGTGGTATTTTCATTAATTTCAAATTCACACAGCGAAGCATTTTTGGCGATTAACAACTGCTTTGTTCCATATTCCTGTCCTTCAATATTCACAGTGCCTTCCAAAACATACATTCCGACTTCGCCGAAAAGATGCTGTCCGATATTGAGTTTTTGTTTTGTTTTGCTTTTAATTTCAACAAAGTAGAGCGGACTGTGAACAGGAACTGCCGATTTTTTACCGAAAGCCTCGCCGGCAATCAGTTTGTAATCTGTATCTCCTTCCGTCCATGATGGTATTTCATCTGCTTCGATGTGGAAAAATGAGGGTTCGGTGTCTTCCATTTCTTTAGGTAATCCAATCCAGATCTGGAAACCGTGTAGAAACTGTGGTGAATTTCTCAGATATTCAGGAGTTCTTTCTGAATGAACAACGCCTTTTCCTGAAGTCATCCAGTTGACGGCTCCGGGCTTTATTTCAGTTGCAGAACCAAGGCTGTCGCGGTGAAAAATCGAACCTTCGAAAAGATAAGTCAATGTAGAAAGTCCGATGTGCGGATGTGGAGGAACGTCAAGATTTTGGTAATCTTTGAGTTCTGCCGGTCCCATGTGATCAATAAAAACAAAAGGTCCAACGGCTCTTTTTTCACGAAAAGGCAAAAGTCTGCCTACTAAAAAATTGCCTATGTCTGCAGCTCTTTCTTCTACAATCAGGCCTATATTTGACATCATATTATTTGAGTTTAGTTTAAATTTAACTGAAGTTTTGAAAATAAATATAGTTGTTTTTCAACATACATTACAAAAAGTCTGTTATTGTAATTAAAAATTAAAGCTTGTTGTAGCTCTCAAATCTTTCATCCACAATACGTTTCCAATCATTATTTTTTTTAATGAAAGCAAAAACGTACGGGCAAAAAGGAAGCAATTTTTTACCACTTTCTTCTATGTAAATCAATGTTTTTTCAACAACGGCGGCGGCAGCTCCGGTTCCGGCCAGTTCGGGTTCGGATTCTGTGTGGATTAGGGCGATTTGATGACTCGTTTCTTTGTAATCGATAAATGCGAAGTGACCGTTAAATTCGATTTCGAATCTCTTCTTGTTTTCATTTTTTACCAGATCAATGTTTTCAAATTCTGCTTTCATAAATTTTATTTTTGATTAAAACAAAGCTAAGAATTGCTCAGAAATCTGGCGTTGATGTGTGATAAGTTTTAAATTTAAATAAAATTTTACTCTTTTGAATTCATATTTCTGCCATCCGAGACGTGAAGTCGTCTGAAAACTAAACTTGAGAGAATTGTTAAAGCTCCCACAGTAAGGAAAGTGTAGCGGAAAGCGTTGTGGGTTTCGTGGCGAATAAGTTCAGTGCTGTTTTCAAAAATCTTTAAAACAATAAGTCCAAACGCAATCCCAAATCCGATGGCCAGCTGCTGATTTACCGAAATCAAAGAATTCCCGCTGCTGGTCTGGAAATTCCGTAAATCTGCAATGGAAATTGTATTCATCGATGTAAACTGTATCGAATTGAAAAATCCTAAAATGGCGATCACCGGAACAAACCAGTAAATTGAAGTATGAATATCCGGAATGGCAAGAAAACAGATCAGCATTCCGATGATGAAAGTATTGACCATTAAAGTTCGTTTATATCCGAATTTGTTTAAAATTTTAATAACCGAAGATTTACCAAACATAGCTGTGAGTGCCATCGGAGCGATAATCCAGCCGGAAATAACGGCAGACTGACCGTACGCAATCTGAATCATCAAAGGAAGTAACAAAGGAACCGAGCTGATTCCCAATCTTGTGGCAAGATTTCCTATAATTCCAACACGAAATGTCCGAACCTGAAATAAACTCAGAGGGAAAATAGGGTTGTTCCCTCTTTTTGCGTGGCGGTAATAATAGTAGAGGAATAAAAATCCTAAAATGAACACCAGCAGAACAGGCGTGATGTTCTGCATATCACCAAATAATTCCAGTGAAACTGAGAGCAGGAGAGAGGCTGCCGCAAAAATCATAAAACCTTTTAAATCAAAATCGGTATCTCTTGAATTGTAATTCGGCATATATTTTAAACCTAAAACAATTCCTAAAGCCCCAATCGGAATGTTGATGAGAAAAATCCAGTGCCAGGAAAGGTAATCGACCATGTAACCACCAACCAGCGGACCTAAAACCGGACCGATTAATGCGGGAACAATTGCAAAATTCATGGCTTTGAGCAATTCATTGCGGTTGAAAGTTTTAATTAAAGCTAATTTTCCAACTGGTGTCATCAGGCTTCCTCCAACACCCTGAATCACTCTTGAAATAACCAAATGCGTAAGATTCTGCGAAAGAGCACAAAAAACTGAACCCAAACTAAAAAGTACCAAAGCAAAAATAAAAACTCTTCTCGTCCCAAAATGGTCTGCCAAAAATCCACTTGCAGGCATGAAAACCGCAAGTGTTAAGACGTAACTTATAATTGCATTCTGCATATTCAACGGAGATTCGTTTAAATCTCTGGCAATGGATGGTAATGAGGTGTTGAGAATGGTAGAATCCAGCATCTGCATGAAAATCGCAGTTGCTAAAATTAAGGGAAGAACTTTTTTTACGGTTTGGCGGGGAGAGGTGGTTGTTGACATATTTCGAAAATGATTGTAGATGCAATTTTAAAACCATCCACTTGTCAGATGCAAAAAGTCCTGCGATTTCTCACAGGACTTTTAAATTTTATTTTCTAACCTTTTCAACGCCGATCCAGTCTTCGCCTTCTCTTTTTACCTGACTCAGGGTGTAGTTTTCGAAGTCGTCGGTTTTGTACTCGATATTATCTTTGTTTTGCTCAAACGGCATGATGTAGTAGAAGTCTTTATCTGTTTTATCAGATTTTGTTCCCTTCTTCATCGTCGGCATAAACTTGGTTTCAAATTTATACTTTGGAAGATACTGTTTTAATGAAGCGTAGAATGTTTTGTTACCTTTTTCATTCGGGATAATGTCAACAATTTTGAAATCATCTTTCTTCTTGTCAATCCACAAATAGTAGTTTTTTTCTTCTCCGGTTTTTCTGTTCAGTGAAGTAAATCCGAAGAATTCTTTAGGTACAAGTTCCTTGATTCTTTCAGGATCAACTTTAGTCCAGTATTCTCCTTTTGAAGGGTCTACGTAGCTTTCGAGGTTATACAGTAAAACCTGATTGTTCTGAAAATTTTTGTTTTTGAAGTACTGATCCAAAGAAAGTTCTGCCTTATCTCTGATTTCTTTGCCCTGATCACCGATTTTCTTTGTAGGATTCTGAGGATTTACCTTTTTTACAAATTCATATAAAACCACAGGTTTTACATCTTTAAGGTGAGGATAAGTTTTAAGCTGCTCTGCCTTTACCAGCCAGTAATACTGCTGATAATAGTCTTCTTTTTCCTTATCTTTTACAGTTTTATACTGGAGAGCGAGTTTCTTTGAATTCAGGAATTTTCCAAATTTACCCTGTCCGAAAGCCATACCCACAGCCAACAAAGCAAACAAAACACTTACTTTTCTTTTCATTACAAACACAGATTATAGATATAAATATTTTTTACTTTTCAAATATAATTATTTATTAGATAATAAGTTTAATATTTAGTTAAATTATCAAAATATTCTTCATTTCATTCAAAAAAACTTTAGAAAGAATATAAACTGAAATATTTTAAATAAAATTAAAACAAATTATACTGCCGGTTCCTGTTGGCTCAAACAATGAAAGCTTCCTAATCCCCAAATTATCTCTGTAGAATCTATTCCCACCACTTTTCTTTCCGGAAAACATTTTTGAATAATCTCCAAAGCCACAGGATCTTTATCGCAACGGTAAGTTGGAACAATCACGTGATGATTTGAAATATAAAAATTAGCATATGAAGCAGGAAGTCTCTGATCTTCCCAAATTACAGGATCAGGCATAGGAAGTTCAATAATATTCAAAGGAGTTCCGTCCGGAAGCTTCATTTCTTTAAGCTGACGAAGGTTGGTTTGAAGAATTTCATAATTGTCATCTTCAGGATTGTCTTCCACAACGGTTAGAACAGTGTTTTCGTTAACGAATCTGATGGTATCGTCGATGTGTCCGTCGGTGTCGTCGCCTACAATTCCGTCTTCTACCCACAGAATTTGTTCCTGTCCGTAATAGTTTTTCAGATATTCTTCAATCTCTTCCTGAGAAAGATGAGGATTTCGGTTTTTATTTAAAAGACATGATTTTGAAGTCAAAACAGTTCCTTTTCCATTAAATTCCACGCTTCCGCCTTCCATAACGATTCCGGGATGAAAAACAGGAATTTCAAATTCCTCCCCGATTTTGGTCGGAATGACATCATCAAGATCAAACGGCGGATACTTGTTTCCCCACGCATTGTAACCCCAGTCCACAATCACTTTTTGCTCTTCCGCATTTGGATTCACTAAAAAAGCCGGACCGTGATCTCTGCACCATGCATCGTTGGTTTCATTTTGATAAAACTCAATATTTTCAATATTTGCTCCGGCCTGCATGATACAGTCCATCGCAAATTTCTGCATTTCATCACCCTTCACGTTGATCCTTACAAACTCATCCTGAGATAATATTTTGATGAATTCAGAATATTTAGGATAAATTTCATCCAGTTTTCCGGGCCACGATTCTTCTTTGTGAGGCCAGCTCAGCCAGGTTGCTTCATGTGGCTCCCATTCTGCAGGGAATCTGTAGCCTAAATTTTTGGGAGTGTTTGTATGATTGTTTTCGTTGTTCATTTTTTGATTATTTGAGCGGAAAATTTATTAATTCTGAAATTTTTTCATTTCATTTTCAATTTCTTCGATTGTTGGAAGACTGCTTTTCAGATTGTCTGGAAGTTTTTCTACAAAACTTATTTCACTGATGCCGATGGGATTTGTGATTCCTCTCAAAGCAAATTCAGCTTCAATATTATCTTTGTCTTTGCAAAGAAGAATTCCGATTGTGGGGTTGTCTTCAGTTTCTTTTACCATGCTGTCTACAGCGGAAAGATAGAAATTGAGCTTTCCCGTAAATTCAGGTTTAAATGCTGTGTTTTTCAACTCGATAACGATGTAGCATTTTAATTTTGTATGATAAAAAAGCAGATCGAGATAATAGTCTTTTTTTGAAACTTCCAGATGATATTGCGAACCAATAAATGCAAAACCTTTTCCCAGCTCAAGAAGAAATTTGGCAATATGCTGTATGAGTTGGTTTTCAATGTCTCTTTCTTTGATATTTTGGTCGAAACTCAAAAAGCTGAAAATATAAGGATCTTTTAAAGTTTGATTGGCTAAATCTGATAGAGGTTTTGGTAAAGTATTTTCAAAATTATTAATAGATTTTCCCTGTCTTTCTAATAATTTCGTTTTAATCTGAACATCCAGAACGTCACGGCTCCAGTTGTTTTCGATACATTTTTCGGCATACCAAAATCTTAAATTCTGATCTTTTATTTTCTCAATGAGCAAAATATTATGTCCCCATGGTAATTTTGCAACAAGCTGTTGCAAAATTGTAACGTCTTGGTATTCATTGGCAAATTTAAGCATGTAACTGAGATTTCTCTCAGAGAATCCTTTTAGGTTTGGAAATTCAGATTTCAGATCTTTAGCAAGTTGTGGGATTACTCCTGCTGACCAGCCCTTTTCGCTCTGTTTTTTAGCAATATCATTACCGATGTTCCAGTAAAGCGTGATCATTTCAGCGTTTACAGATAAGGCAGCCTTTAGCTGAGAACTTAAAATTCTCTGCTTAATCTCTGTCAGTAAATGAGGGTAAACGCTGTTGATCATTTATATTGGATGAAAATTTAGTTTAATCTTCGTCAATAAATCTCTTCGTAATCGGTTGATAGCTGTCGATTCTTCTGTCTCTTAAGAAAGGCCAGTGTTTTCGGATGTAATCGGTTTGTGACAGATCAACTTCCGTAACTTCAACCTCTTCCTTATCGTGAGAACCGAGATATAAAAGTTTACCCTGAGCGTTTGTGACGAAACTTCCGCCCCAAAACTTCATTGCGCCATCCTGCTCAAAACCAACCCTGTTTACTGAAACCACGGGAAGTCCATTGGCTACCGAGTGCGAACGCTGTATTGTCTGCCATGAATTGTATTGATCTGCATTGGTTTCATCATCCTGATCCGTTGCCCAGC
Organism: Chryseobacterium foetidum; assembly: GCF_025457425.1. Taxonomy (NCBI): domain Bacteria; kingdom Pseudomonadati; phylum Bacteroidota; class Flavobacteriia; order Flavobacteriales; family Weeksellaceae; genus Chryseobacterium; species Chryseobacterium foetidum. The sequence continues at coordinate 1,238,535 of NZ_JAMXIA010000001.1, read as the reverse complement.
CGATAGCTGTAGGGTAAAACATAATTTCAGCTCCCATCAGAGCAGTAATTCTTGAAGCTTCAGGATACCATTGATCCCAGCAAATCAGAATTCCGATTTTAGCAAATTTGGTCTGGAAAACTTTATAACCTAAATCTCCAGGCGTGAAATAAAATTTTTCATAATACGCAGGATCATCAGGAATGTGCATTTTTCGGTATTTGCCAAGGTAAGTTCCGTCTGCGTCGATGACAGCGGTTGTGTTGTGGTATAATCCCTGAGTTCTTTTTTCAAACAGAGAAGCGATGATTACTACGCCTAATTCTTTTGCAACCTGCGAAAGTGCATCTGTTGACGGTCCGGGAATAGCTTCGGCAAGATCAAAATTATCGTAATCTTCCACATCGCAAAAGTATAGTGAGGTGAATAATTCCTGAAGGCAAACAATCTGAGCTCCTTTTGCTGCTGCTTCACGTACTTTTTCTATGGCTTTATCGAGGTTGGCCTGCTTGTCTGCAACGCAGGACATCTGTACAGTGCCTATTTTTATATTTGACATTTTAAACTTTTTTACAAAATTAAGATTAAAAAAAGACAATAGAAAAATCCCACGAAAAAACTTCGCAGGATTTTAATATTTATAAGACATCCATCACCCATCATCTAGCGCCCATCATCTAACATCTAACATCTAACATTAATAAGAATCTTCGTGTACCGAAACCACAGCTCTTCCGCTCGGATCATTCATCTTTTTGAATGCTTCATCCCATTCCAAAGCAATAGGAGTGGAGCAAGCCACTGAAGGAACAGACGGGACAGTTGCCGCAGCCGTTTCGCTTGGGAACTGTTCTTCAAAAATGGTTCTGTAACGGTATTCTTCCTTATTTTGCGGAGTGTTCAGAGGAAACCTGAATTTCGCATTGGTCATCATTTCATCCGTCACATATTTTTCAGCAATTTCTTTCAGACTGTCGATCCATGAATATCCAACTCCATCTGAGAACTGTTCTTTCTGTCTCCATGCGATAGATTCTGGTAAAAGATCTTCAAATGCTTTTCTGAGAACCCATTTTTCGATTTTTCCTTCAGATTTTTTAATCATTTTATCTGCAGGATTTACATTCATGGCAACATCCATAAATTCCTTGTCCAAAAACGGAACTCTTCCTTCAATTCCCCAGCTCATCAAAGCTTTATTCGCTCTCAAACAGTCATATAAATGAAGTTTTCCTAATTTTCTCACCGTCTCATCATGGAATTCCTTTGCATTTGGAGCTTTGTGGAAGTATAAATATCCGCCAAACAATTCGTCAGAACCTTCGCCTGATAAAACCATTTTAATTCCCATCGATTTAATCACTCTTGCAAGCAAATACATTGGGGTAGAAGCTCTGATCGTTGTCACATCGTAAGTTTCCAAATGATAAATAACGTCTCTTACAGCATCAATTCCTTCTTGAACAGTAAAATGAACTTCGTGATGCACACTTCCAATGTGATCTGCAGCTTTTCTGGCAGCTTCAAGATCAGGTGAGCCAACCAATCCAACTGCAAAACTGTGCAATCTCGGGTACCATGCTTCCTGAGTATCGCCGCTTTCAACTCTTTGTCTGGCATATTTTGCCGTAACTGCCGAAATAATGGATGAATCTAAACCGCCGGAAAGCAAAACGCCATAAGGAACATTACTCATTAATTGTCTGTGAACCGCCTCTTCAAGGCTTTTTCTGATTGCAGCAATGTCTGTCTCATTATCTTTTACTGCATCAAAATCTACCCAATCTCTTGTGTACCACTGCTGAAGTTCTGAACCTTCAGGGCTGAAAACATAATGACCGGGCAAAAAAGTTTCGATGGATTTGCAGACCCCTTCCAAAGCTTTGAGTTCGGAAGCTACATAATAGTTTCCGTTTTTGTCCCAACCCTGATAGAGCGGGCAGATACCCATGTGGTCTCTCGCGATGAGATAAACGTCGTTTTTGATATCATATAAAGAGAAAGCGAAAATTCCGTTTAGTTTTTCGATGAAATCTTTGCCGTATTTTTCGTATAAAGCGATGATGACTTCACAATCTGATTCAGTTTGGAATTCGTAATCGGGAAATTCTGTTTTCAGCTCTCTGTGGTTGTAAATTTCACCGTTGACTGCCAACACAATATTTGTGTCTTTGGAAAATAAAGGTTGTTTTCCTGAAGTAGGATCTACAATTGCCAGTCTTTCGTGAGAGAAAACTACTTTTTCGCTTTGAAAGACTCCGCTCCAGTCCGGGCCACGGTGACGAATTTTTTTTGACATCTCCAGAACCTGAGGTCTGAGGATTTCTGTGTTTTGTTTAGCATCAAACAGGCATACAATTCCGCACATATTTTATTTATTTAAGACAAAAGTAAAATTATAATTAAATTTTATCAAATTAATTTGTAGATTGCCTAATATTTTTAACTAAATAGTTCTATCTGATTAATTAAATTAATTTTATCAATAAGGATTTATTGATTTGGTTAAAATTTTTCACTTAGAAGCATTGAAAGCTTTAAAAATCAGGAAAATTGAAATTTTTTATAAAATAATGGTAATTAGGTATTGGTGATATGAAAAAAATTCCCGTACTTTGAACCGAAATAATTTTTTTTCATCATTTGTGTTTTTACCTTCTTGCAAGTCAATTGCAAGGAGGTTTTGTTTTTTTAGCCCTCACCCAAAAGAACAGCCGAAACATTCCATGCGCTGAAACTGCTTCCTTCTGAAGCACCCTGAGGAATCTTAACCTGAATGCGGTGTTTCCCTGCTTTTAAATTTCCCATTTCTATAAACTGAGGATTGGTAACAGTTCCGGGACACCAGTTTGAGCGACTCAAATCTGAAGAAGAAAGTCCATCAGCAAAATTGCCTGAAGCGGGATTGAAAAGTCGGTAAGAACCACATTCTGACCTCCAGGGAATGAATGAGAAAATCTGTTTACCGTCAACCAGAATCGTGTTGGATTTTTGGATAAATTCGTCGCCGTTTTCCCAGCCGCCGTGTCCGGTTGTTATGTATCGCATGGTAATATTTTTAATTTCTCTATCAAGGGTGAATTCCACTTCAAGACCTTTTTCGCTGCTGAACATGGTCGAATAATCCTGACCTGCCATTTCCATAATATTGATGGTGCTGAAAACAGGAATTACCATATTGTTTTTGTGAACCTGCTGCGAGCTTTTGTGAATTGTAATGTCTAAACTTACTTTATGACCACCTTTGTCATAATTTCCGATGAATGTTCCAATCCAGATTTCTTTTTCGGAAAGTGCAGGTTTTAACTCAGTGATATCCTGCCGAAACGGGCTTACTGTTTGCCAAACCTTATCTTTCAATTGGATATGATTAAATTTATTTATCCCGAAAGAGGTGAAAAAACGCATCATTTCAACTGCCGGAAGATAATTTTCTGTAGCTGTTACGCCGTAATATTGTTTCCCGTTGCCGTTCTCAAAAAGCGGAAGTGTTTTTACGCCATTTTGAAGACCGTCGAAAAAACTTTGTTTTTTATCTTCAGGAATGTAGAAAACGGTTCCGGTTCTGTCATAAGCATCGCCGTTGGACTGCTGTTTTACCTCCACAAAGATGTTTTCTCCTGCGGAAATTTTAGGGAACTTTACTTTCTTTAAAATGATTGTTCCATTGGCAAATCTTTTTATACTGTCGTTTGATTTTGATTCTTCCGAAAAATTGATTATTTCATTTTCAAAAACTTTTATTGTGGTAAATTTACTTCTCCACAGCAAATCTCTGTAACTTAAAAGGTCGGTTTTCGCTGGTTCTTTATTAATAATTTTTTCAATGCCTGTTTTCTTTATTTTTTTAATGGAAACTGCAGTTGTTGCTGAGTTTCCGTTTCTTTCAATTTGAAGAACCAATCCCAAATTCTGTCCAAGACTTGATGGTCCGCCTTTCATTTTTAAATCATTGGTGTACCAAACTTCGATGGTGTTTGAATTGATTTTTGTGACTGCTTTTTTACAGTTGTAACCAAGGATTTTTTTGGTTTCTGAAGTCATTTCAAATTCCTGTTTAGCAATAGATTCAGAATCAGAAGTTGAAACGATTTTATTTGAATTTAAAAATCCGAAAGAGACAATCGTGTTGCTTGGTTTTTCGATTTTACTTATCTCAAAGGGAAATTCTGTCTTTTGATTTTTAATATTTGTGTTTAAAATATAATTTTCTGTTTCACTCACCCAGGCTATCGTTTTGGACTGATCAGATTGTACTTTTCCGTTGTAGGAACTTTCGTATTCGATCTCGTAAATCTGAGCATGATTTAAAATGGATAAAACTAAAAAACAAAATAGGAGAATTGATTTTTGCATGATGTAAAGATGGTTTTTACAAAGATAATTTTTAAGTCTAATATTTCAGTTCACTTCAGTAGATTTGCTTTTAAATTTTATGAATGTCCGTTTTCACTCATGACAATAAAATCATTAGTTATTTTGTCGTTCCGTAGGAATCTAAACTGTTTTATTTTTAGTGTATTGAGATTCCTACGGAATGACAAACAAACCGTTAAAAACTAATTACCTACATCATATTAATTTTATAAAAATAGCTATTATGATAATCTGAGCAGTTATTTTGAATTTAAATTATCAGATGTAATAAAACTTAGTATACTGTTGTCTTACTTTCAAACTCAAATTTAATGCAAAGATTTTTTGTACTGTTGATGATGCTTTGCGAATCGTTTATTTTTTCACAAACTGTTGAAGGAAATGTTATTCTAAAAGACAAAAAACCTGTTTCTTATGCCGAAATTATTCTTAAAAAAAATCAGTTAAAATTTTCAGCGATCACTGATGAAAAAGGTCATTTTAAAATTCAGGTAAAAGAAAAAGGCGATTATAATTTCGAAATTTTTAATGAGGGCGAGCTTGTTCTTTCCGAAGTTTTAAAAATTGAAGATGATGTTTTTAAAAATTTTGAAATTGATAATAATCAAAACAAGTCTAAAATTCAGGAGAAGAAGATTGAAGGTGTTGTGGTTACTGCAAAAAATAAAATTATTGAAAGAAGAGTAGACAGACTGGTCTTCAATGTAGAAAATTCGATCGCCTCACAAGGTTTAGATGCGGTGGAAGCTTTAGCAAAAACGCCAATGCTTCGCGCCACCGATAAAAGCATCAGCATTGCCGGAAAAAGTGGTGTCGCTGTGATGATCAACGACAGATTGTTGAATATTTCGGGAGAAGAACTCATCAATTATCTTAAAAATTTAAGGTCGGATGATATTCAGAAAATTGAAGTCATCACAACGCCACCAGCAAAATATGAAGCTCAGGGAAAAAGCGGTCTGATCAATATTGTCCTCAAAAAAAATACTGGTTTAGGATGGAATGTTTCGCTGCAATCAAGTCTTAAAAATCTGTATTGGAATGTGCCTTCAGTTTCTACAAGATATGGCGCAACGTTGAATTATCAGGGCAAAAAACTCTCTGCATCTGCAGGTTTCACCGACGGAAATTTCTACTGGCGAATGAAAGGATATGAATACAGCTCCGGAAATGACAGCTATTGGAATACAGACAGCTATTTTTTTAATAATCTCCGCAACAAAAGCACCAACCTGAAACTGGAATATAAATTATCAGACAAAAGCACTATTGGCGGGAGCTATAATTATTTTTTTGCCAATCCTGTTGAGACTGTGAAAAATACTTCCGCTATAAAAGATGAAGCGGGTGAGCGGTCTTTTTCTTCAGATGCGTTGGCTTTTAATCACAGAAATAATCATTATGCGACCCTGTTTTATGATGTTAAAATAGACAGTTTGGGCAGCAAGCTCAGTGTTTCAGGGAATCTAATTTCAAATAATGCCAATGCAGACGATTATTACAATACACAAACTGATCAGCTGATTTCTACTTACATCAATCCAATCAATCAGTACCGGATTTATTCAGGACAGGCAGATTTAGAGAAAAACTTCAGGAAATTTAAAACAGAATCCGGCTTAAAATTTACCAAAATTAAAAATGATTCTTTCTTTAATTATTATGATTTGAATAACGGAATTCCGACCATGAATTTCAACCAAAGCAATAATTTTTTCTATGACGAAAATAATTACGCAGCTTATATTTCAGGGAACTACGAAATTTCTGATAAATGGAGTGCTAAAGCAGGTTTGAGATATGAATTTACAGAGCTTACAGGAATTTCGCCCAATGAAAATTTAACCACCAAAAATCATTATGGAAAATTTTTCCCAACGGCTTACATCAGCTATAAACCGAATGAAAATAATGCTTTTTCGATCAATTATTCAAAGAGAATTAACCGGCCGTCGTTCAGAGATTTAAATCCTTTCCGATACATCAGTTCGGCTTTTGAATATTCAAGTGGAAACCCTCTTTTAAGACCTTCATTTACAGATAACGTGGAATTCAGTTATGTTTTAAAGAATAATTTTACGCTTACAGCCTTTCATAACTACAGTAAAAATGACTGGGACAGACTGCAACGTATCAATGATGGATTGAAGTACACCATCATCTTCAATTTTTATAATCAAAACCAAACCGGAATAAGTTTAAGTTATAATTATACCAAAAAAAGCTGGCTTGAGTCTAATATTTTTGTGAATGCCTATTACGTAACTTCAAAAACATTTGTCGAAGATGCGGTTCAGATGCCGGGAAGTTATGGTTCTGATTTTAACTTTGACAATACTTTTTTCCTGAATAAATCCAAAACTGTTTCGTTCATGCTGGGTGCGTGGGGAAATATTCCTTACAAAGAAGGAAATACGTCTTTCAAAGGTGTTACTTCTGTGTATTCAGGTTTAAAATTAAATTTAATGGATAAGAAACTCACCATGAATCTCTTGATGAATGATGTTTTAAATACAGAAAGAGAAAAAGGGACAGAGTTTTATCAGGATTTCAGTACACAATATTATTTTAAGGGAATCAGCCGGAATTTAAGCTTGTCTGTGACGTATAAATTCGGAAATAACGATGTGAAAGGCGCCACGAAAGAACTGAAATTTGATGATCAGAACAGGGCGAAGTAATTGAAATGATTTCCCGCTGAGTTTGCTGATTGAACAGATTTAAATGAGAAAAGATCAGCGTGGGTAGAACTTTATAAAAAATCCGCTTCAAAATAAAGTGAAGCGGATTTTTTACTTTTAAATATATTTTTTTTACGAAACTCGTTCAATCAAAGCCATATAAAAACCGTCATAGCCTTCGCTTGGCATTACTTTTTCGTCTTTGATTAATTTAAAATTCGGATTGTTTTTCACAAACTCTTCCACCTGTAAATTGTTTTCTGAAGGTAAGATCGAACAGGTTGCGTACACCATTTTGCCGTTTACTTTGAGCATTTTAGAGTAATCCTGCATGATCTGCTGTTGCTCCTTTTTGATTCTGTTGATAAAATCCTGATCGATTTTCCATTTGCTGTCGGGGTTTCTTTTCAAAACACCCAAACCTGAGCATGGCGCATCAATCAAAAGTCTGTCTACTTTATCGTGAAGTCTTTTGATGACTTTGGTATCGGTGATCACTCTCGTTTCGATGTTGTGGGCTCCGGCTCTTTTCGCACGGCGTTTCAGTTCGGCTAATTTCCATTCGAAAATATCAAGAGCGATTATTTGTCCTTTATTTCCCATCAAAGCAGCTAAGTGAAGGGTTTTTCCACCTGCACCAGCGCATGCATCAACCACTCTCTGGCCTTCTTTTACATCAAGAAAATAGCCGATTTTTTGTGAAGAGGCATCCTGTACTTCAAACAGACCTTCTTTGAAAGCTGTGGTAAGAAATACATTCTTTTTCTCTTCAAGCTGTACCGCATCAGGATAATTTCTTACGGTAAAGGCATTTACATTTTCGTCTGAAAGATCAGAAATAAGTTCTCTCGGTGTTGTTCTCAACGAATTGGCACGCAAAACAGTAGGTGCTTTTTCGTTCAGGGCAATCATTTCCTTTTCCCATTTTTCACCTAATTCTCTTTCCAGAGTTTCAACTAACCATTCCGGAATTGAATGTTCGATGGCTTTGGTAGGAACAGTTCCTTTTTTAAGTTTTGTAGTGATGTCGGCTATTTTGATGCCTTCAAATTCTTCAAATCTCTTATAATTGGTTTTGCTCCACAGCAGATAAGCGATGATCAACTTGTAAATATTATTGGGCTTCACACCTTCGCCCATATAATATTCAAGGCGTTTTTTCCAGCGGATGATATTATAGAAAATCTCAGAAACAACAGCTCTATCCTGACTTCCCCATTGTCTGTGGGATTTCAGAAGTCTTTCTATTACTTTGTCTGCATATTTGTTTTTCTCGAAAAAAGTTTCCTGCAAAGCATCGTGAATACCGATGGCGAGGTTTCTGTGAATTAATTCCATAAATTGCTGTAAGCTGTTTGAATCTGCAAAAATACAATTTTTAAATTTGAGATTTGAAGTTTGAGATTTGAGATTGAAAATTTAATATTTAAGGTTCAAAATTCAGGATTCAATGTTTGAAATTCAAGATTCAATATTTTTAATTCAAGATTCAATGTTTAAAATTCAATGTTTTTATTTAATTCTTCTTAACGATTGTCTAATTCAGATATCCTTATCATAAGATTAAATTTATCGCATTCTGAATAATGCACCAGCGGAGCAAAACCTTTGTAGTTGAAATGCAGAATTCTCAAAAAGCTCTGTAGGAGCGAAATCTTTATAACTTCCAATTTCCATCTCCCATCTTCCATCTCCCAACTACACTCTTCCAACTTCACTCTTCCATCTTCCATCTCAAAACCCTACCTTTGCAAAAACTTAAAAAAATGAGCGACGCAGTGATTTGTCCGAAATGTCAGTCTGAATTTACTTATGCACAGGATGATCTGATGGTTTGTTCGCAGTGTTTCAACGAGTGGAATCCTGCGGAAACTGATGATTCAGATAAAATTCTTGATGCCAACGGAAATGAACTGAAAGATGGCGATTCTGTAGTCGTGGTAAAAGACTTACCTGTAAAAGGTGCTCCGAAACCTGTGAAGGCCGGTACGAAAGTGAAAAATATTCGCCTTAGACCAGACAGTGACCACAATATCGACTGTAAAATTGATGGTTTTGGCTCAATGGCTTTAAAATCTGAATTTGTAAAGAAGGCCTGATTTTTGGAGTCGGAATTGTAGAGATGGAAAAAACAGATGGGCTTTCAAACAGAATCTATTTAAATAATATTCTGAGAAATATACTGGCTTCCGGAGCCGGATTTTTATTTTGCTGGATCATGTTCAGCGCATTTAATACTGAAACGGGTGAAGAAATCCTGCTGGCAGGTTTTGGCATCTTTATGATTTTTGCAGGGTTATTCTTTTACACTGCTGTTTTAGAAAATATTCTTTTTTTTATAATGAAAAGAAAAGGTCTGTTACCGGTTGTAATTACAAATGCTACATTGTTTTTTTTGATGATACTCATCTATGCTTCTTTGGAAAGAGAGTTTTCTATGGAAATAGTTTGTTTATTAATCGTATTTATTTCAGCTCAAATTCTCGGATTTAAATATCAGAATCTTCGACAAATAAAAAAAGGAAAGAATTGGACAGTGTAATCTTTCAAAGACCTGATTGCTGATTGCTAACTTTGGTCTGGAAGGCAGAAAGAGAATTAACCAAGAATTTCCTTATGTTGTGGACTGCGAAGATAACGAAATTACAATCCCGCATCATTTTTATTTATCCACATATTAACATTAAGTTATTGCTTTACTGAGGTTTAAATAAAATTTATATTAACAGATCCCTCTGTTTTTTCATCCGTGTAAACAATAATTTCTTTGTTTTTTGAAATGACTTTGTTCCAGTAATAGCTGCCTGCGAAACGGCTTTCCACCACTTCAGCATCCCAGCCTTCCTCAGAAATTTTTATTGCCCGTGGGTCGTATGAGAATTTTTTCAGTTTAAATTCTTCACGTTCTTTTTCACCAAAAATATTCACCTCTCCGAAAAGTTTAGCAACATATTCATTGTAAGGATTATTAAAAATTTCCTCCGGACTTTCATTTTGAATCAATCTTCCTTTCTGCAAAACCACCATCTGATCCAGCCACGGCAACACATCCTGAATTTCATGTGTAGAAATAATCAGCGAAATATTATTTTGTTTTACATATTTAAAAAGCCTTTCTCTCAACTCAATTTTTCGGGAAAAATCAAGATTGGAAAACGGTTCATCCAAAACCAGTAGTTTAGGCAAAACTGAAAGTGCTCTCGCAATGGCAACTCTTTGCTGCTGTCCGCCACTCAGATATTTCGGTAAAATATTGGCAAATTCTGTCAATCCGACAACTTCTAATAGTTCATTTACTGTTTCTTTCTTTTTTGAAAGATTGATGTTTGAAAGGAATTTTCCTACGTTCTCAGCAACCGTTGCGTAAGGCATCAAATCAAAATTCTGAGCAACATATTTCATTTCAGGTTCGCCGGGAACGAGGTTGGCTTTTGGTCCGAAAGTTTTCTTGCCATCAAAAATAATTTCCCCGCTTTGCCAGTTGAGAAGGCCGTAAATCAGGCTTAAAAGTGTAGATTTTCCGCAACCGCTCTCGCCTGCAAGCGCGATAATTTTTCCGGCATCGAATTTCAGATTGAGATTCTGAAAAAGCGGCTGGTCTTCAGAATATGAAAAATAGAGGTTGTTAATTTCCAAAAGCATAACACAAATGTAAGGTTTTTGCCAAAAAATTGTGTTTTTTTAGTAATTTTGCCTTTTAAAATTTAAAAATGAAGACACATTAACGTCCAGCCTTGATGGTGATTGATTTTAATGTTGATTCTTATCTTAATAATATCTAAACCGATGAAAAAAATACTTTTACCTTTAATGATGTCTCTTACCGTTGGTGGATTGGCGGTTTCATGTGGAAAAGAAAAGCCGCTCAACAGCGAATCCAATGACGTGATCACAACCAAAGACGGTGCAAAATTCGTTTTAGATACCCTCAACAGCAGAGTGGAGTGGAAGGGTTACAAGATTTTCAAATCTGAAAATACAAGTCATTTTGGAAATATCAAATTTGAAAGCGGCGACGTGACCATAAAAGATGGCGAACTGGAAAGCGGGAAATTCGTTGCAGATATGTCGACTTTGAGCTCGGAAGATTTAAAAGATAAAAAAGAAGATCAGCAAAAACTCAACAGTCATCTGAAAAGTGCAGATTTTTTTGAGGTTGAAAAATTTCCTACCGCTTCATACGAAATTACAAAAGTAACTCCGACTGCTGATGGTGATTACAATACTTTACTTGATGGAAATTTGGTGATAAAGGGAATTTCTAAACCTGTGCAGTTTAAAGCAAATGTTTCTGTAAACGGAAGTGAGGTCAACATTGCGACAGAACCAAAGGATATTATGAGAGAAGAATACGGAGTGAAATTTCAGTCGCCGGCAGCCAACGGGGTGATTAAAAACGAAGTTACACTGCAGATTCGAGTGAAAGGCAATGAACAGAAATAATTTTCACCTGTTTAAAATATACCAATCTGTTTCAGCCGAAACAGATTTTTTTATGATAAATTGAAAACGTTTTTTAAACTGAAAATCGTATTTTTGCACAAACATTTTTTGAAAGGGTAATATAATGATAGAAAAGATAGAAGAGCTTTTGGTGGAAGTAAACGATTTCAATTCGACTTCGAAGGATGAAATCGAGAACTTCCGTATCAGATACAGTGGAAAAAAAGGAATTTTAAATGATTTTTTTGAAAAATTCAAAGAAGTTCCCAATGATCAGAAAAAAGAATTCGGACAAAAGATCAATACTCTTAAAAATGCAGTTGCTGTAAAGCTTGAAGATCTTAAAAATGCTTCTTCATCTTCGCTTATTCTTGAGAAAGATGATTTAACGAAGCCTGCCTTTCCGTTGGATTTAGGTTCAAGACATCCTATCAATATCGTGAAACACAGAATTATCGAAATCTTTAAATCGATTGGTTTTGCCGTGGCAGACGGTCCTGAAATTGAAGACGACTGGCACAATTTTACGGCGTTAAATCTTCCTGAATACCATCCGGCAAGAGATATGCAGGATACTTTCTTCATCGAGCAGAATCCCGATATTCTATTGAGAACGCATACTTCATCGGTTCAGATCAGATATATGGAAGAAAATCAGCCGCCGATCAGAATTCTTTCTCCGGGAAGAGTGTTCAGAAATGAAGCAGTTTCTTCACGTTCGCACTGTATTTTCCATCAGATTGAAGGTTTATATATAGATGAGAATGTAAGTTTTGCAGACCTGAAACAGACGATTCAATTCTTTACAACAGAACTTTTCGGAAAATCCAAGATCAGATTAAGGCCTTCATACTTTCCTTTTACCGAGCCAAGTGCAGAAATTGATGTGTACTGGGGTTTAAATTCTGAAACAGATTACAGAATCACAAAGGGTACAGGATGGCTTGAAATTATGGGTTGCGGAATGGTAGATCCTGCAGTTCTGAAGAATGTGAACATTGATTCTGAGAAGTATTCCGGCTATGCATTCGGAATGGGAATTGAAAGAATCGTGATGCTTCTCTACCAAATGAGCGACATCAGGATGTTCTTCGAAAACGACATTAGAACGCTGGAACAGTTCAAAACTTTGTAATTTTAACATAAATAATATCGAATCCTATGATTTTCATAGGATTTTTTTTGTAAATTACTTCTGTGAAAATGTAAACCTAAGAAATGATGTTCTATTTAGACATAGAATAAAATTCGCTTATTTAGGTCAAACCATAGTGAGGTTTTACAAATAAGTGTAAATTTGCGGTCTTTTATTTCGTTTACACCAAAAACACATTAAACTAAACGCTATCTGACTGAGTATGAAAAATGATATTGTTATTTCAGAACCTTATGGTTTCCGATACAGAAAACTCGTACATTATTCCTTAATTTTTTGCATTCTTTTTATACAGTTAATTATTGCTGCATTTTTCTACAACGAATTTGTAAAAGATAAAAAGCTCACTTTCGTACAAAAACAACTTGATGAAATTCATGCTCTTGAGAATCTCACAGACCAGTCCCGAAAAGAAATTCTGAATGCACAGGGATTTCTTCAGAAATTTATGGCTACAAAAGATGAAAATTTTCTGCAGTCTTATTTTGCATCTTTAAAGTCTCTTGATGATAATTTAGCCAACATCAACCGCTACGAAAACAAATTTCCAAAGATAAAAGAGTTGATTGCTGCTCCTAAAGCCAGCATTACTACCGAGAAAGATTTAAAGAAAATGATTGACTCAACTCAAAAATATACTTCTGAGGTAGATCGCAGTCAACTGAATGAATTACCGGATTTTCAAAAATATAAACTGAATTATGATTTTGAAAAATTCAATGTGGTTTTAGATACTAAAATTTACAGTGATACAATTAAAAGGAAAGGACTGTTTGGTAGGCTTGGTGAGGCGATTTCAGGGAAGGGTCAACGTGAAAAAGACAGTGTTGTCATCACAGTAAAAGAAGGAGTAATGCCTACTGCCAAAAGCATTAAAGCTGATTTTGACCGCATCATTAAAGAGGTCAATCATCATTATACTGTAGAAAATAATAAAGTAAAAATAAGGGTAAAAGACAATCAGGTAGGAAACGACAGTTTTTACGGTGTGTTTAACGATCTGTTTGTGTACAGCAATGGCCTGATGAATGTGTATGAGGCTGCTGTAAAATCTTCAAAATCTGATTTGGAGAAAGAATACGAAAAACAGAAATCTAAAAATAACGAAATCAGAAAATATCTTGTCTTCGGGTCGATGATTTTGATGTTTATTGTTTCAATTCTGATTATGATTCTTACAAGAATTGCCTTTGTTTATGAGAGAAAACTGAATAAAGCTAATCTTCAGATTACAGAAAATCTCAACTTTAGAAACAGAATTTTAGGAATGCTGAGCCACGAATTGCGTTCACCACTAAAAATTATGGATATTTTCATTAAAAGAATCAAAAAGAAAACTACCGATGAAAGCATTCAGGAATACTTAAAATCGATCAGTTTTACCAATAATACTTTGTTGATTCAGGCCAATCAGATTTTAGATTACACAAAAAATCAGCAGGCGGAAAATAAATTGATTCCTGTGGAGTTTAATTTAAAGAATGAGATTGATGCTATTTTAAATTCTGTGCAGCCTTATATTGAAACACGTGACAACCGTTTTGTTGTGGAACAGGACATTGATCCTAATCTGCAGGTGTATTCAGATAATAATAAAATCAACCAGATTTTCATGAACATTTTGGGGAATGCCAACAAGTTCACAGAGAATGGCGAAATTAAAGTAGTAACGAAAGCTTCGAAGACAGATGGAAATACAGTGAATTTAAAAACTGTAATTACAGACACAGGAGTAGGGATTTCCTCAGCCGATTTGGAGAAAATATTTGAACCGTACTATCAGGGAGTGATTTCAGATAAAGTTGAAAATCTGGGCGCAGGTCTCGGTCTGAGTCTCTGCAGAGAGCTTGCCCAGCTGTATTCTGGTGATATTAAAGTAGAAAGTGAGAAAAATGTAGGAACCAGAGTGGAATTCTCTTTAAATTTAGAATTGAAAAATGACAGATCATAAAAATATAACTTTTCTTTTGGCAGACGATCACAGTCTTATAAGGCAGGGTATTGAAATTCTTATTGAGGATTTAGGTTTTGAAGGTGATGTTTTCCATGCCTCAACTTTGCAGAAGGTTTTGGACTGTGTCGAAGAGAATAATATTGAAATGTTGGTAATTGATGCTGCATTTCCGGATGGCAACAGTCTGGAAATTATTCCCAAACTTAAATTGAATAATCCCGATTTGAAAATTTTGGTTTTTTCAGGTTTGGAAGAAAGTGATTACGCTTTACGTTTCCTGAACGCCGGAGCCAACGGTTTCCTGACCAAAGTAAGCGAAGAGGAAGAAATAAAAAGTGCAGTGACGAAGGTGGTTGAGGAAGGAAGGTATATCTCATCTGTTACGCAGGGTTTACTGCTGAACTCTTTACAGAAAAGCAATCAGCAGAATCCATTGGATAAGCTTACTAAAAGAGAACTTGAAGTGGTGAAAATGTATGTAGACGGTATGGGAAATCTTGAGATTGCTAATGAGCTTGGTCTGAAGCAAAACAGCGTAAGTACAATGAAAAAAAGAGTCTTCGAAAAACTCGGAATCGACAGTTTGGTGGAGTTGGCAGCGCTGCTCAAAAAATACTAGAATTTTTTATTCACTTTATTTTGATATCGCTTCTTGGATTGATTAGGAAATTTCATTTTCTTATCATTAATTTGCATTTGTAATTTACGTTGTGGCTATATAATTATTTTGCTGAGTTGATTGATTTTTTAGCGCCCTGTGTGCTCGTAAATTATTTTTTGTTACCCCTTATCATTAATTACCGTGAAAATACGGAACGTTTTGTAGAAAAAAATCTACAAGTACTGCGATAAATATCTACAACTTTTTTTTGATTACAACTCTCTTTCCGCCATATCTTTGTCATAAGAAAATTGCTCATACAAACAAGGTAAACATAAGGTTTCCTGATAAGATTAAGTGATTACAAAACTTCGGTTTTAAAAACACATCTTATCGGTGAGTACGGGAGTAACGAAAATTATTTCATTATATTAATTTTTGATTTGGTGTGAATAGACACAAATGATGAAACACCTAGTATCATACCAGCAGAGCCGACAAGGCTCTGCGTTTGATACTATTTTTAGAAAATAAAAAAACACAAACTTATATAAATAAAAAAACACAATTGATTAACCTAATAAAGTAGTCTATTTGCAGAGTTTATCTCTGTAAATAGGTGCTTTAAAAGGAAAGGAATCAAATTTTTATATTCGATTTTTAGTTTTTATTTTCATTACAACGACAGTTTAGTTTAGTTTTTATAAATCAAAAGCCCTCAGGAATTTCCTGAAGGCTTTTGTACTTTATTGACCTGAAGTTTAATCAAATTTTAAAGGATATTTCACATTTTTGTAGCTGTCCAGACTCGCTTTTAAAGATCCTACAGCAAGCTCAGCTTTAAGAAGAACAGGGATATGATTGGCATCATTGGTCACCCACATGGTTACGCCTTCTTTAGCTTTAAACACTCTTCCGCTTTTCACAGATGGGATAATTTTCAGGCAATTGATCTTTCCAAATTTGGTGCTGAGTGTCTCTGTGCCCATCACCTTCAGCTGGAAAGCAAACATTTCGTCATCAATCCATACATTCATATTGATTACAGCTCCTGTACGAAGATCATTGGCAGACCTGCTTCTCAGATAATAAAAGCACGACAACATATCCTGAACGCCCTTTACAGATTTTATGGTTTTTGTTCCGTTGGCCGGATTTTTTTTATCAGTTAAAAGTAAGGTATTGTTGGAATGGTTAAAATTGGTTTCAAAATGCTGTCTGTAGCTGCCTTCTTTTACATTCCTCACATAAAATGTCGGCAATTCTGTCTGAAGGTTGATGTAGCTTTCATATAAATCGTCAACTTTAAAAAATGCCTTTACAGCTCCCGTCGTAGAGCCAACCCCTTTTACATACATATGGGGAACTCCGCGGAAATTGCCTTTTTTCGTAGTCAGTGTAGCGTTTCCGGCGGTCAGAAATCCGTAATGAATTCGGAGGGTAATGGATTCACCGTCTGCAATATTGCTGAGCTGAGCCTGTGTAAAACTCAGAACAAAAAGTGAAATAATGCTGAATAATTTTTTCATAAAGTTTTATGGTTCAAAAACATTGCCAAATATACCATCTTTCCTTTTTTTGGTTTGATAAATCTCAGTTTTTTATTTAGACTTAATTAAATATGCTTCGCATTAAAATTTGTATTTTTGCGTATTATTATTTTCATTTAAATTTTTACGTATGATAACGACAGATATATTAATCATCGGAGCGGGACCAACAGGGCTGTTTGCTGTTTTTGAAGCAGGTTTGCTAAAAATGAAATGCCACATCATTGACGCACTTCCACAGCCGGGAGGTCAGTTGGCAGAGTTGTATCCCAAGAAACCGATTTTTGATATACCGGGTTATCCATCTGTAAATGCCGGTGAACTGGTAGATAATTTAATGGAGCAGATCAAACAGTTTCAGCCTGGTTTTACTTTGGGAGAAACAGCAGTTTCCTACACAAAAGTAGATGACGAATGGTTTGAAGTGGTCACCAACAAAGGGACTGTTCACAGATGTAAGGCCATCGCCATTGCAGGTGGTTTGGGTACTTTTGAACCAAGAAAACCTACGATGGAAAATGTTGCGGATTATGAAGAAAAAGGTCTTGAATATTTCGTAAAAGAACCCGAGCATTTCAGAAATAAAAAGGTAGTTATTGCCGGAGGTGGGGATTCTGCTTTAGACTGGAGTGTTTTCCTGTCTAATGTTGCCAGCGAAGTGACTTTGATTCACAGAAGAAATGAATTCCGTGGAGCTTTGGATTCTGTAGAAAAAGTTCAGGATCTGAAAAATCAGGGTAAAATTAAATTAATCACACCTGCAGAAGTTACTGCGATCAAAGGTGACGGAAAAGTTGAAGCAATCACCGTAGCGGTTGATGGGCAGGAGCCTTTTGATATTGAAACAGATTATTTCATTCCATTATTCGGATTGACGCCAAAACTGGGTGAAATTGCTCAATGGGGTTTAAATATCGAGAAAAATGCAATCGTGGTAAACAATGCTCTGGATTATCAAACCAATATTGATGGAATCTATGCAATTGGAGATATCAACACTTATCCGGGGAAGCTAAAACTGATTCTCTGCGGTTTCCACGAGGCAACTTTGATGTGCCAGAGTGTTTACAACAGACTGAACCCGGGTAAAAAATTCGTTTTGAAATATACAACAGTGAGTGGAGTAGACGGTTTCGACGGTTCAAGAAAAGAAGCAGAGAAAGCGGTTGTGAAAAAAATTGACTAATTTTGCGGAATTATGTCTGATATCAATATTAAAATTACCGACAGAGAAGGTGTTACCCACGATGTAGTCGCACCAACGGATATGTCCATGAACTTAATGGAAATCATCCGTTCCTACGAATTGGCGGAGGAGGGAACCATCGGGGTTTGTGGCGGCATGGCCATGTGTGCTTCATGTCAGGTTTACGTGATCAGCGATCCTGGACTGGAACCCATGGGTGATGAAGAAGATGCGATGCTGGGTGAAGCTTATCACGTTGAAAGCAACAGCAGATTGGGTTGTCAATTGCACATGTCAATGGAAATGGAAGGTCTCGAAGTGGCAATTGCGCCTTATCCTTAAAATTTTATTTAAATTATACAGAAACTCCCGAAGATTTTTTCTTTGGGAGTTTTGATATCTCAATTTTTACCAGCGTTAATAACCCTTTGTAATAAATATCAGATTTTGCTGAGTAGAATGGCTTTGCGAACGAAAAATATTTTCAAAGTTTAAAATTAATCCTTGCGACCTTAGCGTTTAAGTCAGTTACTCAAATTGCTCATTCACAATTTTTTCATTCAGAAAATCAATACATTTTTCTGTAACCAAAGCAAGTTCGTAAGGCAGGAAATTCTCTTCCCAGGGTTCTTTTGCACCAAATACATGATTGGCATTTTCTACCAGAAAAAGTTCGGAATTTGGATTCAAAAGATGAAGATGATCTGAGTTTTTGGAGGAAACAGATTCATCTGCTGTACCGTGAACAACCAAAACATGAGCTTTCGCCATTTCCATGCATCTTTCAACATCAAAACGGTGGAAATTGCTTTCAAAATCTTCAAAAAACTGATAGTAATGCGGCATCTGCTGTTTTGTTCGTCCGTTTTCCACAAAGTACACACCATCCTCTTTCCAGTTGTCAAAAGCGCCGTCTTTAGGAAATCTTTCCAGAGAATCTACGCTCGCCAACGTTATCAAACCATGAATTCTAATGTCTTCAGCAGTTTTAATAATTGAAATTCCGCCGCCACGGCTGTGACCTATGAGTACGATCTTGTTTTCATCTACTTCATTCTCTTTTGAAAAATGATTGATTACAAAACTCAAATCTGAAAGTTCTTTTGAATAATTATTATTTCCAAAAGCCTCCAAATCGTCAAATTCAGCAGGATTTTCGATTGTTGTTCCGTTGTGGGAAAAATTAAATTTCACGAAATAAAATCCGGCTT
This sequence comes from Chryseobacterium foetidum, assembly GCF_025457425.1. NCBI lineage: Bacteria > Pseudomonadati > Bacteroidota > Flavobacteriia > Flavobacteriales > Weeksellaceae > Chryseobacterium > Chryseobacterium foetidum. The sequence continues at coordinate 1,219,397 of NZ_JAMXIA010000001.1, read as the reverse complement.
CCGCAAACCTTTCACCCATCAGATTCCATGCGCCCCAGTCTTTGTAACCCTTGTAGCCATGCACGAAAACGACGAGAGGAAGTTTCTCCTGAGTTTCCGGAAAGTACGCGTCAGCTAAAAAATCTTTGGTATCAGGGTTGGAAAGGAGAATGTTTTCTTTTTTAATAACTTTCATAGTATTGTTTTTTAAAGAAGATGTTGCGGATTTATTTTAAATTCAAAAAAGATCAGGAGAAATCACTATAATCTTGATTCGAAATAAGGATGATTAAACAAATTTTAAACCTAAAAATAGCACAAATAGATTTAAACACAAAGGAAAACCTTATTTTTGCGTATGTTGAATTTACGAACTGTCACGGTGATGCGTTACATTCTTCCGCTTCGGGAGGGAGGCTCACTGCCGGCTTTGGCTGAGGCTGATGATGATTTTAAGTATGTCTTAAAATTCCGTGGTGCGGGTCACGGTGTCAAAATGTTGATTTCCGAACTGCTGGGCGGAAAAATTACAGAAGCTTTGGGCTTGCCGATTCCCGAAATGGTTTTCGCAAATCTTGATGTGGATTTCGGAAGAACGGAGGCCGATGAAGAAATTCAGGATTTGCTGAAAAATTCTGAAGGTCTGAATTTAGGATTACATTATTTATCAGAATCAATCGCATTTGATTCGAGCATAAAAGTTGATCCGCTTTTAGCTTCAAAAATTGTCTGGCTGGATGCATTTATTACCAATATCGACCGTACTTTTAAGAATACCAACCTTCTGATGTGGCATAAAGAACTGTGGGTCATCGATAACGGAGCTTCATTTTATTTCCATCATTCATGGCAGAATTTTGATACGGCAGCGAAAACTCCTTTTAAATATGTGAAAGATCACGTTCTGCTTCCGCAGGCTTCAAAATTGGATGAAGCTGATCAGTTTGCACACAGTGTTTTAAATGATACTCTTTTCAGAGAAATTGTAGATCTGATTCCTCAGGACTGGCTTCACTGGAATGATGCCGAAGAAAGTCCGGATGAAATACGCGATGTATATTTTAACTTCCTGAAAACACGTCTGGAAAATTCTCAAATCTTTGTAAACGAAGCCAAAAATGCAAGAGGATAAAATATACGAATATGCCGTAATACGTCTGGTACCAAAGGTTGAAAGAGAAGAATTTTTCAATATCGGACTGGTCATGTTTTCGAAAAGAGAAAAATTTATCAGGGTTGAATTTTATCTCTGTCCGGATAAGTTTAAACTGATCAGAAGCAAGTTGGACTATGATGATATCATCAAAAATCTGGAAAGCTTTAAAAACATTGCAGAGGGAAAAAAGGATGGCGGCCCGATTGCTATGCTTGAAATTCCCGACAGATTCCGATGGCTGACTGCCGTGAGAAGTGCTGTAGTACAGACTTCAAGACCACATCCCGGAAAATCTGCGGATCTGGAGAAGACTTTTGGTAAACTTTTTGAGGAGTTGGTAAAATAATACACCTCATCAAATTTACTTTATGAATTTTTCCATCAATAATACAAATATGAGCAGGTTTTTTCTAAACCTGTTTTTTATTTTCTTTTTTTCGGCATCCCTTATTTCGCAGACAAAAAAAAGCGTTTTGCTTCAGGAGAAGACTGTAGTTACTGAAAATATTACCTACAAAAAAGACGGTCAGGGCAAGGATTTAAAGTTGGATATCTATAAACCAAAAAATTCAGGTCAGGATAAATTGCCGGTGGTTATTTTTCTCCACGGCGGCGCATGGGCGCTGGGAGATAAAGTCATAGCTCCGGACAATTATGTCGAACAGATGATTTTAAAACTGACAGAGAAAAACTTTGCCGTTTTAAGTGTCAATTACCGTTTGGTGAGTGATGATGTTCATTTTCCGGGTCCGGTTGAGGATTCCAAAGATGCAGTGAGATGGGTAAGAAAGAATGCCGGCCAATATGGTTTTGATGCGGAAAATATTGGTTATTGGGGTGTTTCGGCAGGAGCTCATCTGTCGCTTCTGGCTGCTTATACGCCTGATAATGAATTTGTGGGAGATCAGGAACTTTCGAAGTATTCAGGGAGGGTGAATTATGTTGTTGATAATTTCGGTCCCACTGATATGAACAGGCTTTTGCATACCAGAGCTCCAAAACCATTGCTTTTTATTGTGGGTTTAATCTCAAAAAAAATCATAGATATCAGAACCAATATTGCGAAAGGAATGACTGGTTACGACGTAAATACCGAAAGAAGAAAAGTCATTCAAGCCTGCAAAACCATTTCACCGCTTTATTACACTCAAAATACCATTCCCACATTGATTTTACATGGGAATAAAGATAAAATTGCACCTGTGAGACATTCAAAAAGGTTAAATAAGATGTTGAACAAAACGCAAACTCCACATCAGTTGGTTATCGTTAAAAAGGGAAATCACGGTTTTAAAGATACCGACAAAGCCTATCAGGACGAGCTGAACAATACCATGGTCGACTATATTGTTTCACAAAAAAGGTAGGTTTTTTACTAAAAATTTCTATCTGTTATAAGAAGTATTTTTCAAAATGAAGCAATAATTTAAATATCTGTAAATCAATTATTTAAATTAAAATTAATTTAGTATAATCTATAACTTTGCTAAATTGATATACATATTGATTTATTTTATATAGAAAATAAGTATCTTGGCTGAATGCTTACATTATCATTAATGAATAAGCGGAAACCCTAAAATATTTATTCATATAAAATCGAAATGATATGGAATTTCTAAATGGAATTAATGCACTTACTTTGGTGTTCACCTCCCTGCTCATTTTTGCAATTGCCTACCGTTTTTACGGAATTTTCCTAGCTAATAAAGTTCTTCGCTTAAATGACAAAAATACAACTCCGGCAGTAGAATTTGCTGATGGCAAAGATTACGTTGCCACCAATAAAAATGTTTTATTTGGACATCACTTTGCGGCTATTGCAGCGGCCGGACCATTGGTGGGACCTGTTTTGGCAGCTCAGTTTGGTTATCTTCCCGGTGCCATCTGGATTTTGATCGGCTGTGTTTTGGGAGGTGGAGTTCACGATATGGTCGTGCTTTTCGCATCGGTAAGACATAAAGGCCAGAGTTTGGCAACCATCGCATCCAAAGAAATTGGCAAAACCACCGGAACAGTTGCAGGTTTTGCGATTTTATTCATTTTAATTTTAACGCTTGCCGGACTTTCTCTTGCCTGCATCAATGCGATGCACGAAGCTTCTTGGTCATTATTTACTGTAGTGATCACGATGCCTATTGCGATTATCATGGGATTGATTATGCGTTACAGAAAAAATTCAGTGACTTTCGCCAGTATTTTGGGTGGAGTTCTGTTGATTGCAGGAATTATCGGTGGACACAGTTTGATGCAGAACGAAACCATGAACAATATGTTCACATGGGATATTACAACAATTTCAATTGCAATTCCATTGTACGGATTTTTAGCGTCAGTGCTTCCGGTTTGGTTGCTTTTGGTTCCGAGAGATTACCTTTCAACCTATCTTAAAATCGGAACGATTATTATGTTGGCGATCGGAGTAATTGTGATTCATCCGACGATTCAAATGCCTGCTCTCAGCCAGTTTATCAATGGTGGCGGTCCGGTAATCGGTGGTCCTGTTTTACCTTTTATCTTTATCGTCATCGCTTGTGGAGCTATTTCAGGATTTCACGCGGTAATTGCAACAGGAACGACTCCAAAAATGCTGAACAGAGAGAAAGAAATTCTGTTTGTGGGCTATGGAGCAATGCTGGTAGAAGGTTTCGTAGCATTGATGGCATTAATTGCCGCCTGTACTTTGATGCCGGGAGATTATTTCGCCATCAATACGCCCAAAGATACTTACGATGCTTTCTTGGCTGCGAATCCAGCTTTGCATGGTGTCGATATTGATTATTTTTCAGAAAGAATCGGTATTGATCTCCATGGAAGAACGGGTGGTGCGGTTTCGCTGGCGGTTGGAATGGCGCATATTTTCAACAAAATCCCTTACATGGATCAGCTGATGGCATACTGGTACAACTTTGCAATTATGTTTGAAGCAGTATTTATTTTAACCGCAATTGACGCAGGAACCAGGGTGGGAAGATTCTTTTTACAGGAAATGCTGGGCTCCGTAATTCCAAAATTCAATGATAAAAACTGGACGCCTGGAATTATCATCAGCAGTTTATTGTTCACTTTTGCCTGGGGATATCTGGTTTTTACAGGAAACGTAAGCAGCATCTGGCCACTCTTTGGAATCAGTAATCAATTGCTCGCAGCTTGTGGATTGATTGTCTGTACAACAATGCTGATTAGATTAAACCGTGGGAAATATGCATTATGTTCGGCAATTCCTGGAGTTTTCATGGCGATTATTACATTTTGGGCAGGTTACATTCAGGTGATGGATATTTATATTCCAAAACAACAATATTTACTCGCTACTTTGGCGATTGTCGCGATGGTTTTAATGCTTGTGGTTTTTGTGGGTGCATTCAGAAAATGGTACCAGCTGCTTCAGGTAAAAACTTCACATACTGATTTCTATGGAGAAAATGTGAAGGAATTGGTGGAAAGATAAATTTCTTACTTAAAATATATGAATGAGGGGCGTGGTTTTACTGCGTCTCTTTTATTTTAGTCGTTTTTATTCTTCGAGTCTTTTATAGAATGATGAGCATCCTTCGTCACACATAAAACTGCCATTTTTGTCTACCTCATCTAAAATTAATTGACTTCCTTTAAAATAATATGAGTAATAGGTACTGTCATTCGTTTTGGAATTAAGCAAAACCAGAAAGTCTTTTTTGCTAATAAAATATCGATCAGAAATCTGCTTCCCATTTGTGTACTCTCTGTAATTTCCGTTTTTCTCAAACTTAATTACAATTTCCGAATCAATTTCACGTGAAATTATGTCTGCTCCGGTTCCATATTTGGATCCGCTGAGTTGCCAACTGCCGATAATTGTCGTGTTGTCATTACTCTGACAAGACAACAGCGAGATTAAAATTACAATTAACCCCCTTTTCATCTTCTGATATTTTTAATTTTCTCTATCCTTTTAATTTCATTCAAAAGCAAAGGAAAAGCAGGATGAGCCATCGCACCATGATCGAAACCGTCGAGTTCGTATAAAACCGTTTCTTTGTGACCTTTCAGCTTCATCATTCGCCACATGTAGGCGTTTTCCTCGTATCTTCCCATCAGTTCTTTTTCGCGGTCGCCGGTAATTAAAAGAAGAGGTGGAGCATCAGCGCGGATAAAATGCAGCGGTGCCATTTCATCGATTCTTGCATCCAGTTCCTCAATTCCTTTTTCTTTTCTTGTCGTAAAATGGGAAATCATCTGTCCGCTGAATGGGATAATTCCGGCTAGCCTGTTAGCATCGATTTTATATTTATTCAGATAAGATTTATCCAGACCAACCATCGTTGCGAGATATCCGCCCGCCGAATGTCCTGTTATAAAAATCAAATCTTCACTTCCTCCGTATTTTTTAATATTGTTGAAAACCCAAGCCGTGGCAGCAGCTGCGTCTTCAATATATTTCGGAGCTTTTACTTTTGGTGAAAGTCTGTAATTGACCGCAATGATGGCAACTCCTTTATTTTTCAGTTCATCCGGAATGTGTTTTTCGCCACCCGTAATTCCGCCACCGTGAAACCAGATGATGGTTGAAAAATTCTTTACATCTTTCGGAACATAAACATCGAGAACACATCTTTCATTGATGTAATCATCAGATTTATTTATTTTTTCGTCGTAGTAATGAACGTTGTTGATCGTTTGATATTCCTGAGAATATAATAATATGGAATTGAAAATTACGAAGGTAAGAATGAGAATTTTTTTCATTTTTAAAATTTTGAACTTTAAATATACGAATTGTGATTTTTACCAATTTTGGATCGCAGCTAAAGATGAGATGTTGATATTACTCTAAAAGATTTTGACACATGAGTCATACAAGATTTAGATTAAAATTCGCGTTGAAGAGAACACATTAGATTGAAAATCGAAGATTTTCATGATGAGATTCAATTTCTCTGTGATTTTAGAAATATAAAGTAAAGGTGTTGATTATCAAAATTGAAATCTGTAAAAATCCGTGAGATCTATGTGCAATCAAATTGATGTCGCCCTTTCAAGGGCGCTGATTTGTGTGTTTTATTTCAGAAGGTTTCACTTTGTGCTGGTAGATGTCGCCACTTTGTGGCTTTTGGCAAAGTGAATCAGGTTTATGCTAAAAAAAAGGATTTTCAGAGATCTTTTTTTAAAAATAATCCGTGAAAATCCTCGTAATCTTGAAGGAATTAATATTTAAATCTTCGTCAGCTTAGCATATTTCAAAATCAAATTCTTTTCGCCTTCGTGCAGGAAAACCACTTTTGCTTTGATATTCTGAGGGTCGGTACCATCAAGGAATTTCACTTCGCCGATGCCGAAACGGTCGTGTCTCACTTTGTCGCCCACTTCAATATCCTGCGAAGAAGCGCCGCTTGGATTGATGATTTTGGCGGTGGCTACAGGTCTAAGTTTTTTAGTTTCAGGAATCGGTTTGTCGTTTTCAGACTTTGAAATGGTTTTCTTTTCAATTTTTTTAAAGCTTCTGATTTCCGAAGGATGCTCATCAAAAATATTGGAAGTCACACCGGAATTATTGATAAATCGCTTTTCGATAGCCGGATTGAGGTATTCCAGATAGGTGCCGTCAATCTCACTCAAAAATCGTGAAGGTTCGGCATCGGTAATTTTTCCCCACTGAAATCTTGAGATGGCGTAAGAGAAAAATGCCTGCTTTTCGGCTCTGGTAAGGGCAACGTAGAACAAACGTCTTTCTTCCTCCAAATCTTCTCTGGTTGCCGAACTCATAAAACTCGGGAAAAGGTTTTCTTCCAGACCAACCAAGTGCACAACCGGAAATTCAAGACCTTTTGAAAGGTGAATGGTCATTAAAGAAACCATGTCATCTTCATCATTGTCTTTTTTCTGAGTATCTGCGGAAAGTGCGATGTTCTCAAGGAAATTTGGCAAACTTGGGTCGCCGTCTTCAATCTGCTGTTGCTCTTCAATGAAACCCTGCATCGAGTTCATCAATTCCTGAACGTTTTCTACGCGGGAAATGCCTTCGGGAGTCTGATCGTCTTTTAAAAATTTAATCAAACCACTTCGTTTCGCCACTTCCATCGCAACACTGTATGCTGTTTCTGTTTTAAGCAAAACCTGAAATGCTTTAATCATCGCCCAAAAGTCGCTCAATTTGGTTAAAACTCCGTTGTTAAATTTCAACTGCGGTGCATACATTCCGAGATTGTCTAAAACTGCTGAAACAGGAATGTTTTGAGCATCTGCGAAGACAATTAATCTGTTCTGAGTCGTTTCACCAATTCCTCTGGTAGGATAATTAATGACTCTCATCAACGCTTCGGAATCATTTTCGTTCACCAAAAGACGCAGGTATCCAATTAAATCTTTAACCTCTTTTCGTTGATAAAACGAAAGTCCGCCATACACCTTGTAAGGAATGTTTTTTCTTCTTAAAGCATCTTCAAACGCTCTGGTCTGCGAGTTGGTTCTGTACAGAATTGCAAAATCGCTGAACATTTTCTGCTCACGGTTGCGCAGTTCCCAGATATTTCCGGCAACGAAATTGGCTTCATCGGCATCGGAAAGAGAACGGTAGATTTTTATTTTTTCTCCCTCTTCATTCTCACTGAAAACATTTTTCTTAAACTGCTGAAGGTTTTTAGAAATTACCACATTGGCCGCGTTCACGATGTTTTGGGTGGAACGGTAATTTTGTTCCAGAGAAACGGTTACGGCTTCGGGATAATCTTTTTTGAAATTTAAAATATTGTAAATATTCGCACCACGGAAAGAGTAAATCGACTGTGCATCGTCTCCCACCACACAAATGTTTTCAAATTTTGAGGCCAACGCTTTTACAATCAAATACTGAGAGTGGTTCGTATCCTGGTACTCATCCACCAGAATATATCTGAATCTGTCCTGATATTTCGCTAAAACCTCGGGGAATCTTGTTAACAATTCATTGGTTTTCAACAATAAATCATCAAAATCCATCGAGCCGTTTTTGTAACATTGCTCCACGTAGCGTTGGTAGATCTGCCCGATGTGTTTCATGTTTGCCTTTTCATCAGCCTCCATCAGTTCAGGATTGTTGAAATAGGCTTTTACGGTGATGAGGTTGTTTTTGTAATTGGATATTCTTGCCTGAACTTTTTTGGGTTTGTATAAATCTGCATCGATATTCATGTCTTTCAACACTTTTCTGATGACATTCAGGGCATCCTGCTGATCATAAATCGTGAAGTTGGAAGGATAGCCCAGATAATGCGCTTCACTTCTCAGAATTCTGGCAAAAACAGAGTGAAAAGTTCCCATCCAAAGGCTTCTCGCATTGCTTTGTCCGACCACTTTTGCGATACGCTCCTTCATTTCTTTCGCTGCTTTGTTGGTAAAGGTCAACGCAAGAATATTGAAAGGATCAACGCCGTTTGTGATCAGATGGGCGATACGCATGGTAAGTACACGCGTCTTTCCCGAACCGGCTCCGGCAAGCACCATCAGCGGTCCGTCGAGTGTGGTAACGGCTTCAAATTGTGATTCATTCAGTCCTTTCAAATAATCCTCCATACTGCAAAAAATTTTGGGATCACAAAATTAAGCTATTATAAGGACAATTCAAATTTGTATTTGGTTCAATAATTTTGAATTTATATTAAATTTTTTCGGTTTCAAAATCATCAGATAAAATTGAAACCTCTTCCTTATTTCTTAAAAAAATATTAAAACTAGTGTAACATTTCAATTAAATTTGCCACCAATTGACAAAGCAATTTTTTTTGATGAAATTACTATGATTTGGAGGCGACAAATCCAGTGATTTTAAATTAAAATTTAAAAAACAATAAGATCTATATGAAAAAACGACTTCTTAGTGCTGCAGCGGCTGCCTTTTTTGGAGTAATGCTGAATGCACAACAAATCAAATTCGAAGAGTATGATTTACCAAACGGTATGCACGTAATCCTTCATCAGGATAATACTGCACCGGTGGTTACCACGGCTGTAATGTACCATGTGGGTGCGAAAGATGAGGTAAAAGGCAGAACAGGTTTTGCTCACTTTTTCGAACACCTTTTGTTTGAGGGAACTCCCAATATCAAGAGAGGAGACTGGTTTAAAATTGTATCTTCAAACGGAGGTCAGAATAACGCCAATACTACGATGGACAGAACGTATTACTACGAAACTTTCCCATCAAACAACGAGCAGTTGGGTCTTTGGATGGAAGCTGAAAGACTTCGTCACGCTGAGATCAACCAGATTGGTGTAGACACTCAGAGAGAAGTTGTGAAGGAAGAAAAAAGATTGAGAATGGATAACCAGCCTTACGGAAATCTGATGAATGCTATTCAGCAGAATCTTTTCACAAATCATCCGTACAGCGGATCTGTAATTGGCTCGATTGACGATCTTAATGCTGCTAAATTGCAGGAATTCAGAGATTTCTATAAAAAATTCTATGTTCCGAACAATGCTACTTTGGTTGTTGCCGGAGATATCAAGCCTGAGCAGACTAAAAAATGGATTTCTGAATACTATGGAAGCATACCTAAAGGAACTGTAACTCCCAAAAACTTCCCAAAAGAATCTCCAATAACCCAGGAGGCGGAAAAAACTGTTACTGACCCGAATATTCAGCTACCGGCATATATTTTTGCGTACAGAAGCCCTTCAAACAAAGATAGAGATTCTTACATTTTGAATATGCTTTCGTCTTATTTGAGCAGCGGAAAATCTTCTGTACTTTACAAAAAACTTGTAGATAAAGAGAAAAAAGCACTGGAAGTACAGGCATTCAACCTTGGAATGGAAGATTATGGTGTTTTTGGATTTTTTGCAATTCCGATGGGAGCTACAGAAAGAAAAACCTTGCAGACAGACATCGATGCTGAAATCAAGAAGCTTCAGACGACTCTGATTTCTCAGGAAGATTACCAAAAACTTCAGAATAAATTTGAAAATCAGTTTGTAAATTCAAATTCAAGCATTCAGGGGATTGCGGCTTCATTGGCTACAAACCACGTCTTGATGGGAGATACTAATTTAATCAATAAAGAGATCGACATTTACAGATCGATCACAAAACAGGATCTGCAGAATGCTGCGAAGAAGTATCTTAATTCTAACCAAAGAGTAATCATTAACTACGTACCTGAAAAAAAATAATCATTTAAAGACTTCTGGTTTTTAAATAATTATACCCCTTAAATTTTTACAAATGAAAAAGCAATTAACATATATAGCAGCGGCATTTTTATTCTCAGGAATGCTTACTGCACAGAAAATTGACCTGAATGCAATGCCGAAAGCAGGGCCAACACCTACAATCAACATTGCTCAGCCAAAAACATTCCAGTTAAAAAACGGATTAACTGTGATGGTGGTTGAAAACAACAAGTTGCCTAGAGTAAACATGAGCCTTTCTATGGACAGACAGCCTTACTATGAAGGACCTGTAACAGGAGTAAGCGAAATCATGGCTGATCAGTTGGGTAATGGAACTACAACTTTAAGCAAAGACGAATTTAATAAGAAAATTGATTATCTGGGTGCCAACTTAGGTTTCAATTCCGGAGGCGCTTCTTCCAATTCACTTTCAAAATATTTCCCTGAAGTTTTAAATTTAATGGCGGATGCAATCATTAACCCTAAATTTTCTGCAGACGAAATTCAGAAATCTAAAGAAAGATCTATTGAAGGCATTAAAAGTGAAGAAAAAAATGCTTCATCTATCGCTTCAAGGGTTTCCAACGCTTTGGTTTACGGTAAAAACACATCAAGAGGAGAATTTGAAACGATTGAATCAATCAATAAAATTCAGCTGGCTGATGTACAGAATGTTTACAAAAAATATTACGCTCCAGACAACGCATATCTTGTAATTGTAGGTGATGTAAAGTTTGATAAAGTGAAACCAATGGTTGAAAAAGCTTTTGCCAACTGGAAAAAAGCCAATACCACCTTTCCTGCTCTTGAGCCAGCCACAAATGTTGCCAAAACAGAAATCAATGTTGTAGATGTACCAACCGCAGTGCAATCTGTGGTATCCGTAGGAAACATCAACAGCTTGAAAATGAAAGATGCAAACTATTTCCCTGCAACAATAGCCAACTACATCCTTGGTGGAGGAGGTGAAGCAAGACTTTTCATGAATCTTCGTGAGAAAAACGGTTTTACTTATGGAGCTTATTCAAATATGAGCGCAAGCAAATATTCCCCTGAATTTTCGGCGGATGCGAGCGTAAGAAATGAAGTTACAGATAAAGCTGTGAAAGAGTTCATGAACGAAATCAACGGGATTTCTTCTGTGAAAGCTGACGAATTGGCAAACGCAAAAGCAAAACTGAAAGGAAGTTTCATTATGTCTCTTGAGCAGCCTGCTACTATCGCAAGATTTGCAGTGAGCCAGAAAGTAAATGATCTTCCGGCAGATTTTTATACCAATTACTTAAAATCAATTGACAAAGTTACTGCTGCAGATGTTTCAAATGCTGTGAAAGCCACCGTTTATCCTAACCAGAGCAGAATTTTCATAGCTGGTAAAGCTTCTGATATTTCTGAAGGTCTTGAGAAATTAGGCTATCCGGTAAAATATTACGACAGTAATGCCAATCCTGTTGCTAAACCAACCGCCCAAAAAGTTGATTCCGGCGTAACCGTAGCTACAGTTGCCGATAAATATATCGCTGCAATCGGAGGTAAGGCAAATCTTGCAAAAGTGAACTCCTACTCTGTGAATGCGACTATGTCTATGCAGGGACAAACCATTGATATCAAAAATGTAAAAGCTCAAGGCGGTAAAGAGCTTAATTTGATTAGCATGGGTGCAATGACTCTTCAAAAGCAGGTCTTTGACGGTAAAACAGGATATTCTGAGCAGCAGGGACAGAAAGTTCCGATGGCGAAGGAAGAAATTGCAGACAGAATGAAAAACACTGAGCTGTTTGAAGAACTTGGTTTCGCAAAATCTGCGGATCTGAAAATTGCAGGTATTGAAAAAGTGGGTGGAGAAGATTCTTACGTAGTAAAAGGTGGCGACACAACATATTATTACAGTGTAAAATCTGGTCTTAAAACAGGTGAAACCAAAACAGTTAAAGCTCAGGGGCAGGAACTAACGATTCCTACGCTTTTTTCAAATTACAAAGATGTTGCTGGTGTGAAAATGCCTTACACCATCACGGTAAACCAAATGGGAATGGATATGACGATGGAAGTAAAATCTATCGAAGTAAACCAGGCAAAAGATGCTGATTTCAAATAATAATCAACATAATTAATCTGAACGGCAACTTTTGTTGCCGTTTTTTATTTTAAAGGAAATCTTTATTTTGCCGTTCGCCAAAAAAAGATTAAATTTGCCCATTCAAAAAGATATCAAAATTAATGGAGACTATATTTATACTATTGATGGTTCTTATTATGATTGCCAGCGTTTTATTGGTAATCGTTATCATGGCACAGAACCCTAAAGGAGGAGGCCTTTCAAGTACTTTCGGAGGTGCTTCATCTGCACAGTTTGGCGTACAGAGAACCAATGATTTTATGGAAAAAGCAACCTGGACTTTGGGTGCAGTAATCATCATTTTGATTTTGGTAAGTGTAGTTATTACAGGAAAGCCAACTGCAAAAGCTCCGGCTCTTCCAACATCAAAAGAAGCTCCGGCATCTCAGGGTGCAGCTCCGGCACAATCTGCACCGGCTACACAAAGTGCACCGGCACAAACTACTCCGGTAGCTCCAGCAAAATAATCAGAACGATTTATATAAAACTAAGGCAACTTCATTTCGGAGTTGCTTTTTTGTTTGAATTAAGATTTTATCTGATTCGATAAATGTAATTTTAATATCAATAGGAATGGGCTTGTCATCCTGAGCTTGCCGAAGGAAGCCCATTTTACAAGAAATATAATCTTTATGGCTTCAGCCGAAACTTAGAGCCTGTTTAAATTTCATCAAAATTAATTTCCCCAACCCTAAAGGGAGTTAATTTTGATGAAATTTTCAAGGCATTTTTCCATCCTTTAGAGTTGGGGGAAAGAAAAATGACCTGAAATATATTTTTAATCATTTTTTAAACAGGCTCTAAGTATTAAAAAATTTCGAAAATATTTTGTCAGGCTTATTTAAGCTTTATCTGCTCAATTTTATGCCTTAATTTCAATCCCGCTTTCAGAAATGAATATTGTACAGGCTTTTGAATTTTATAGTATTTATCAATGAAAATCTGCATTGCCCCGTAAAATCTTTCCAAATAAATTTCATCTTTTATCGTGCTTTCGCCTTTATGATGAAGGATGGAAACTTTTCCGTAATAATAATTTTTTAATCCTTTCTGAAGAAAAGTATAGCAAAGATCTACATCTTCGCCGTACATAAAATACCTTTCATCAAGACCTCCGGAATTTTCGTAAACTTCTTTTTTACATAGGAAAAATGCGCCGGTAATGACTTCTACTTCAGCAACATCAAATTCATTAATATCATTTCGGTAATAGGATTTTGAATTGTTCTTTTTAAAACCGGTAAAGAGTTTTTCAAAAGAATTAAACATGTCCGGAACGGCTCTTTTGCTTTCCGGTAGAAAGTTTCCGTTGGCATCGTGCATTCTTACGCCGAGGCATCCGAAATCAGTTTTAGAATCAGCAAAATTTAAAATTTCATCTAAATAAAAACCTTCCAGTTCGGTATCCGGATTTAAAAGTAAAATGTATTCACCTGACGCCGTTTTTACCGCTTTATTATTGGCTTTGGCAAAACCTTCATTATTTTCCGAAGCAATAAAATGTACTTTAGGAAATTCCGGAATTAAATCTCCCCACGAGCTGTCCGTAGATTTGTTATCCACCACAATCACTTCGTAATCAATATCTTTTGCGTATTTGTCAATGGAAATTAAACAAGATCTCAAAAGTTGAGTCACATTATAATTAACGATGATGATTGAAAGTTTTGGAGTCATTTTAATCTTTTTCGTTGTATGGAAGCCTGTTGATAATTGACCTTCCGAGAGAAATTTCATCGGCATATTCCAGTTCGTCACCCACGGAGATTCCTCTGGCGATGCTGGAAAACTGTATTCCCGAATTCTTGAATTTTTTATAAATGTAGTATGCCGTTGTATCGCCTTCCATCGTTGCGCTCAGAGCAAAAATAAACTCTTTGGCCAAGCCTTGCTGTAACTTCTTTTCAATGCTCGGAATGTTGAGTTGATGAGGTCCAACGCCGTCCATCGGAGAAATTTTCCCGCCGAGAATCAGGTATTTTCCTCTGTATTTTCCGGTGTTTTCTATGGCAATCACATCCCGTACATCTTCCACAATGCAGATCAGCTCGTCGCTGCGTTTTTCGTTGCTACAGATTTCGCAAATGTCATAATCTGAAAAATTGTGGCATTCACGGCAGTACTTGATTTCATTCACGAGACTAATGATCGAAGTGCCCAGACCTGTTGCTCTGGAGTTGGGTTGTTTGAGTAAATGAAGTGCAAGCCGCAAAGCCGTTTTCTTACCAATTCCGGGTAATCCCGAAATTTCTTCAACTGCTTTTGCCAAAACTTTACTTGGATAATCCATTGCACAAAAATAAGATTTTCGATTCAGAAAAGTAATGATTTCAATAATGTTTGGAATGAAATTTCATAGGTTTTTTACTTTTTGTTTTGTGAATGATGAGAATTTACATTTTGGATGTTTTGATGTGAACTGTTTTTAATTCAGATGGTTTAAAACTGTACATGTTTTGCATTTTATCTTCGGCAAAAAACTTTATCTTTGAATTTCAAACAATAAACAGAAAAAAAATTATGGCACTTAACAACCTCAATTATCCGCTGGATTTCAAATTCAAGCTGACTACGCTGGCAAGCGATTTCAACATCACCGACAAAAACGGAAATGCCGTAGCGTACGTGCGTCAGAAAATGTTTAAACTGAAAGAAGATGTTGTCGTTTTTGAAAATGACAGCAAAACAAAAGAACTTTTCAGGATCAAAGCCAACCAATGGATTGATTTTAATGCTTCGTATTCCCTTACCGAAATTGCGACCGGAAAAAGCTTCGGAAGATTGGCGAGAAAAGGCATGCGTTCGATCTGGAAATCAACTTACGATGTACTTGATACCAATGACAAAGCGAAATTTACCATCACTGAAGACAAAGCATGGGTGAAATTTCTTGATGGCATGGTGGGCGAAATTCCTGTTATAGGTATGTTTACAGGATATTTCCTAAATCCTACCTACACTGTAAGAGGGATTGACGGAAAAGATTATTTTAAACTGAAAAAAATGCCGTCGATGTTTGGAAGAAGATTTCAACTCGATAGAATGATCGATATTGATGATGAAGACGAAAGTTTGGTGATCCTTTCTTTGCTAATGATGATTTTGCTGGAAAGAGCAAGAGGGTAAGTTGCGTTTAGCTTCTGGTAACTGGCTTTTGGCTTAAATTTTAGGTTTTTTTAAATTACTACTTCAAATGAAATATATTTTTGTTTTCGCAACTGCACTTTTATTGACAGCCTGCAAAAAAGAAACTCAAACTGATACCAACAAAGGTTCCGACAGCACAGAGATTCTGAAGAAAGATTCTATCATCGAAAAACCGAATTCGGCGATTTCGGTGGAAACTTTTCCTTTTCCAACGGAAATTAAGGAATGTTCCTGCTATTTTGCACGCAGCAAGAAAGATTTTGAAAACGAAAATTATATTTACGCAGATAATGCCGGAACTTTAGCTTACATGAAAATTGATGGAAAGCGTCTTGCTTTGCCCCTGATTTCGTCAAGTGACATGGAAGTAGATGATGTTTTAACCAAAGAAATTGAGAATGAAAATTACAAGATTTCAGTAAAAGGTAAAAAATTGAAATCCGAAGAAGCCATGCTTTTTGACGGAACTTTAACCATCGAAAAACCAGATGGAACTAAAACTGTCATTCCGATTTATGGAGAGTGTGGTTGTTAAATGGCTGTTGGCCATTTGCGATTAGCTTTTGGCTTTTCGCACCCAACACCCCTCATCCATCTTTAAAAAATCCTGCCTGAATTTCGGGAGCATTTTTTTTATCCGTAATTTTGATAAAAATAAATTTTATGGAACTATCAAACATAGAACCGCAGATTATCTGGAAGAATTTTTCCAAATTGAATGCTGTTCCGAGACCGTCTAAAAAAGAAGAAAGAGTGATCGCTTTCATCAAAGAATTCGGCGAAAATTTAGGCTTGGAAACAACTGTAGATGAAGTTGGAAATGTTATTATTAAAAAACCAGCCACCTCAGGAATGGAAAACCGTAAATCCATCGTAATGCAGTCGCATTTGGATATGGTTTGTCAGAAAAATAACGATGTCAATTTTGATTTTGAAACTCAGGGAATCCAAATGGAAGTTGAAGGCGACTGGGTGAAGGCGAAAGGTACAACTTTAGGCGCTGACAACGGTTTGGGTGTGGCAACGATTATGTCGGTTTTGGAAAGTTCAGACATTCCGCATCCTGATTTGGAGGCTTTGTTTACCATCGATGAAGAAACAGGAATGACCGGTGCTTTAGGTTTAAAACCTGGACAATTGACCGGACAGATTCTCTTAAATTTAGATACAGAAGAAGATGACGAAATCGATATCGGATGTGCCGGTGGAATTGACGTTACCATTAATCAAAACTACCCGACAGAAGCCGCAGACGGACAGATCGTAAGAATAGAAGTGAAAGGTCTGCAGGGTGGACATTCAGGGATGGATATTCACAAAGGTTTTGGGAACGCTAACGTTATTTTGGGAAGAATTCTTTACAAAGGTGTAGCCAATGAGAATATCCAACTGATTTCTATCGACGGTGGAAGTCTTAGAAATGCAATTCCGAGAGAGGCGGTGGCTCTGGTTTCTGTAAGAAATTCAGCTGAGTTTATCGAAAATGTAACCGAAGGAATTAAAAAAGAAATTTTAGAAGAATTCGCTTCAATAGAGACCGGACTACAAATCAATATTGAAAATTCTACAAGTTCTGATCAAGCACTTTCTCAGGAAGATTCAAAGAAAATTATTCTGGTTTTGAAATCACTTCACAACGGTGTTTATAGAATGAGTCCGGATGTTCAGGATTTGGTAGAATCATCAAATAACGTCGCAAGAGTTGAGTTGAAGGAAGGTGGGTTGAAGATTTTAAATCTTTCAAGATCGTCAGTTGATTCATCGAAAGATTCTGTTGCCGAACAGTTGAAATCTGTTGCCGAACTGGCAGGAATGAATGTAGAATTCAGCGGTTCATATCCAGGCTGGAAACCAAAACCCGGTTCTGAAATCGTTCAGATGATGGAAAAAATCTACACCGAAAAATTCAGCGAAAAACCTCACGTTGTCGCCTGTCATGCAGGTTTGGAGTGCGGAATCATCGGCGCCAATTATCCCGAAATGGAAATGGTAAGCTACGGCCCGACCATCAGAGGAGCACACTCTCCCGACGAAAAAGCAAGCATTTCTTCCACCCAGAAATTCTGGGGTTTTACGAAGGATATTTTAGCGAATATTCCTTTGAAATAAAATTATAAATACATTTTTTAAATATCCAAAGTCTTTTGATTTTGGATATTTTTAGTTTGCAAATAATGAAAATAAACAAATGAAAAGTATCACAGTTTTCTGCGGATCGAGTTTCGGTTCGGACGAAAAATATAAAGAGCAGGCAGTTTTGCTCGGAAAGACTTTAGCAAAACAAAAAATTCAACTCATCTACGGCGGTGCCAACGTAGGATTGATGGGCGCTGTCGCTGATGGCGTTTTATCTGAAGGTGGTAAGGCGATCGGCGTTCTTCCTCACTTTTTACAGTCAAAGGAAATTGCACACACGCATCTTACCGAACTGATTTTGGTGGAAACCATGCACGAGAGAAAAACCAAAATGAATGACCTCTGCGACGGTGTCATCGTACTTCCCGGCGGTTACGGAACTCTGGAAGAATTTTTTGAAATGATCACCTGGGCACAGCTCGGACTTCACAAAAAACCAATCGCCATTCTCAATATTGACGGATTTTACGATGATCTGATCAAACTGGTTCAGACAATGGTTAATAAAGGATTTTTAAAACAAATCAATCAGGAAATGCTATTGGTGAGCGAAAATATTGATGAGCTTTTAGAGAAAATGAGAAATTATCAGGCTCCGACAGTTGGGAAATGGATTTCCAAAGAGGAAGTGTGAAAGATCCTTACCTGCAGATCATGAACAGCAAGACTCCCGAAGATTTTTCTTCAGGAGTTTTTTAGAGCCTTTATAAAAATGATTAAAAAAGAAATTTTCAAGTCATTTTTTCTTTTCCCCCAACCCTAAAGGGTGGAAAAATGCCTTGAAAATTTCATCGAAATTAACTCCCTTTAGGGTCGGGAAAATTAATTTTGATGAAATTTAAACATTGTCTTATAAATAAAAATTTTTAATTTATTAAAACCTTCCAGGCCTCATCAATTTTACTTTCTAGCAAAAACTTCTGAGCTTCCAGATGAATATTTTCGTCGTCATGACAGTTTTCTGATGGTAAAACTTCTACATTCGCAAGCATTCCCAAGTCGTTTCCTGTAAAGACTTTGCTGAGTTTGATGGAGTCGGGGAGAAGGTCGAAACCAATTCCTTTCGTTACCAAAGGTTTCGGAACTTCAAAAAGGCTGTTCTCATTGCTTCTTGAATAAAAATTTCCACCCAAACGGGCTACCATATCCAGTTTTGCCTGATCCGGATTTCCTTCCTCATTCAGATATTCTTCTCTGATGTGGATTTTCTGAACTTCACAAATCACAAGATTTCCGGCACCGCCCTGATCTCCCAAAGATTTTACTTCCAAAACTTTACATTCAAAATTTACGGGGCATTCTTCAATTAATTTTGGCTGAACCAAATCAGCATCTTTCATCGTCAATCCCGACTTTATAAACTCATTTACACCATCCCCATATTCGGTTGATGCCAAAGAAATCTGCTGCACAATCGGGAAATTGACTGTCCCAATCACCACTTCCGGAACTTCCAGAACATTTTCCAAAGTGTGTTTCGTTGTATTGTCCCGAACTCTTCTCGAAGGTGAAAAAATCAAAATCGGCGGCACCGTACTGAACATATTAAAAAAGCTGAAAGGCGATAAATTGCTGTTGCCGTCTTTATCAATAGTTGAAGCCAAAGCTATAGGTCGTGGCGAAACGGCTGTCTGCATTATTGTCTGCAGCTGAACGGCGGTTATTTCTGATGGGATTACTGTTTTCATTTTTTAGATAAAATTAATTTGACACATGAGTCACATTAGATTTTAGTTTATATGTTTGAAAATATTTTAGAGCACATAAGTCTGAAAATCAAAGATTTTCAGGTGAATCACTTTTTTCATTTTCAATAATTAATTTGACACATAAGTCACCTTCGATTTTAGTTTTAATCTCTGAAAATTTCTTAGAAGATATAAGTCTGAAAAT
Source organism: Chryseobacterium foetidum (assembly GCF_025457425.1). Classification (NCBI taxonomy): domain Bacteria; kingdom Pseudomonadati; phylum Bacteroidota; class Flavobacteriia; order Flavobacteriales; family Weeksellaceae; genus Chryseobacterium; species Chryseobacterium foetidum. The sequence goes on along the minus strand of NZ_JAMXIA010000001.1, from coordinate 1,199,838 downwards.
CAAATATTTTCAGGATGGGAGTGTTTCAAAATCTTTGCTTACAAATGTTTCAGTTCCTTCATGGTATAAATTATAGACATTAAAATTGACCAATATAGATTTTGGAACTTTTAAAAGATTCATATAATTCATTGTCTGCGCCTTGTGGATTTTATGGAATTGATCTGCTGATTTTATTTCCAAAACAATCAAATCTTCAATTAGAAAATCACATTTTACTTTGCAGTCGATACTAAGTTCTTTATAGATCAAAGGAATTTGTAGTTCACTGCGATATTTTAATCCTAACAAATCAAATTCTCTTTCCAGACACTTATGATAAACATCCTCGTAAAGACCTGGACCAACAATTTTATGAACTTCAATACATGCACCTACAATTTTGTATGTAAGTTCATTTATGTATTTCTTCGTTACTTCCATGATAATTATTAACATTCACATCGAAAATCTTTGATTTTCAATCTTATGTGATCTAATTTACGCAAACAATATAACTCCTTTGTGACTAATGTGTTAAATCTCGCAGTCAAAATTTATTTAGCAGGAATAATTTTACCCGAAACTTCCCCGAAACCTACTCTCACACCATCTTTTTCAGCCCAAGCTTTCATCGTTACCGTATCGTTGTCGTTGATGAATTTTCTTTCTTCGCCGTTGCTTAATGTGATTGGATTTTGTCCTCTCCAAGTCAGTTCAAGCATAGAGCCGAAAGATTTTGGGTCGCTACCTGAGATGGTTCCGCTGGCGTACATATCTCCGACTTCAACGTTACAGCCGTTTACTGTGTGATGAGCAAGTTGCTGCGTCATATTCCAGTACATGTGTTTGTAATTGCTTTCAGAAATGAGGTTTTCTTCGCCGTTTTCGGGTTGTAAATATACTTCAAGATTGATGTCGTAATTTTTGTCTCCTTCAAATTTTAAATAATCCAAAACTTCAGGATCCTGAGTTGGAGAAGTCGTTTTGAATGGTTCTAAAGCTTCCAGAGTAACCACCCACGGAGAAACTGACGAGCCGAAATTTTTTGCTAAAAACGGTCCAAGCGGAACGTATTCCCAAGCCTGAATATCTCTCGCCGACCAATCGTTGAAAACCACCATTCCGAAGATAGCATCTTCAGCATTTTTAGTTGAAATAGTTTCACCCATTTCTGTGTTTTTATTCAGGATGAAGGCCATTTCCAGTTCAAAATCCAATTGTTTTGATGGTCCGAAAACTGGTTTATCAGCATCTGCAGGTTTGGTTTGCCCGTTCGGACGGTTGATTTCTGTACCTGAAACGACGATAGATGAAGCTCTCCCATGATAACCCACTGGCAAATGTTTCCAGTTTGGAAGCAATGCATTGGCAGGATCTCTGAACATTTTTCCTACATTGGTGGCGTGCTCAATGCTGCTGTAGAAATCAGTATAGTTTGGAACATGAACCGGCATCATCATTTTCACCTGATCCAAATCGTAGAACGCAGCTTCAATTGTTTTTTCGTCTTTAGACAAAATAGAACCTTCCAGAAGTAATTCCTGAAGTTTAAGACGGACTGCGTTGGTTACAGGTTTTTCAAGCTCGATAAATTCGTTTAATGAGTATGCTTCAAAAACGTTGTCTTCAAGACCTTTAATATTTTCAAAATAATCAAGGTCATACAATGTCGCCAGATCAATCACCTGATCACCGATTCTTGTACAGCAAGCGATAAATTCTTTATTAAACACCGCTACTCCGAAAGGAATATTGTGTATCGAAAAGTCTGAATCTGAATTATATTCTACAAATGATTTCATAATTTTTTAATTTTTTATTGCACAAATTTTTTCGAATTCCACTAATTTAAGTGTGATCGTTTTTTGAAATTTCTATGCAGTTTGTTAAATGTTTATTTAGATGGTTTCAAATCTATTTAACTTTTAAAGCTTGTTTAAATTTTTAACGATTAAACTTTATGGCTCAAAAACTCTTCGACAAGCTCAGAGTGACACCGCTAAATTGAGTGATTAGTATTAGATTTGTCAGTCTGAGCCTGTCGAAGACTAAATTAATCAAACTATTAAAAATCAATTTAAGTAAATTATTTGATGATTTTTTAATAGGCTCCCAATTATTAGCAGGATAGTTCTGCAAGCCAAAAGCTAAAAGCCATTTGCCAACAGCTTAACTAATTTTTAGAAGATTTCGCTTTTGAAAAAGATGCTTCATCAATCCAACGGTCTTTGCTGTTGACGTCGATGAGGTAAAGAATGTCATCCAGTTTAGTCAGCAAAAGCGTTTTGGTAACAGGAATCGGAACTTTTTTGTTTTCAAGCATATCGGCTCTTAAAGAAACAATATTTTTTCTGCTTCTCACAATATCTCCGGAAAATACATTCGATGTACTTTGATTGGTGGCTTTATCGTCAAACATTTCTACGTAAGTTGCATTTTTTCCTTTGATGACAATGAAATTTCTTTCTGTGTGATCCTTAAAATCTTTAATCAAGACAAATTTTTTATCATCAATATTGACATCGCTTAAATTTTGATTAATGCCTTTTCTTTCCTCCAGTTTTGTAAGGATAGCATTGATACTTCCGTATTGAGCATTGGCAAAAAAACTAGCCCCAATAAGCATTAATCCGCTGAAAATTTTGTTCATAATCCTGTGTTTATAAAAAGTTTTGTCAGGATGGTTTGTCCTGACAAAACTGATGATTTAATAATGTTGAATGTAAAAACATTTAAATTAATTTAAAACATTAAGTTATTTTAGTCTTTAAGTTTTCTTAAGATTTAGATAAATCTAAAATTAAGCGATACGCTTACTAAATATCTTTAGATATTCCTTAAAAAATCTTAACTCATTAATTTTCTTAATGGTTTAAAATTTCAACGTCTTAATTCTTTATTTGATTTAAAATTTAAAGATTTCCTCTTTTTTCCTGCTCTCTTTCCAAAGCTTCAAATAATGCTTTGAAATTACCGGCACCGAAGCTCTGAGCCCCGTGTCTTTCGATGATTTCGAAGAATAGGGTAGGACGGTCTTCAACTGGTTTTGTGAAAATCTGAAGCAAATAACCTTCCTCATCATGGTCAATCAGGATGCCTAAGCTCTGAAGTTTTTTGATGTCTTCGTCGATGTGACCCACTCTTTCAGGAACCATATCATAGTAAGCTTCCGGTGGAGCAGAAAGGAATTCCACACCTCTTTTTTTCAATTCAGTAACCGTGTGAATAATGTCTTTTGTTGCTACTGCAATGTGCTGAACACCTTCTCCTTCGTAGAAATCAAGATATTCTTCTACCTGAGATTTCTTTTTACCTTCTGCAGGCTCGTTGATAGGGAATTTTGCAAAACCGTTTCCGTTAGACATTACTTTAGACATCAATGCAGAATATTCCGTGTTAATCTGTTTGTCGTCAAAAGAAAGGATGTTCACAAAGCCCATTACTTTCTCGTACCATTCAACAGTAGGGATCATTCTGTCCCAGTCTACATTTCCTACACAGTGGTCAACGTACAGTAATCCTGCTTCTTCAGGCTTGTAATCGCTTTCCCACTTTTGGTAGCCAGGCATGAAAGGTCCTGTATAATTTTTTCTTTCGATGAACATGTGAACGGTTTCTCCGTAAGTGTAAATTCCGGACATTCTTACTTCGCCAAATTCGTCAGTTAAAGTTGTTGGTTCCAAATAAGGTTTTCCACCTCTTTTTGTAGTTTCTTCGAAAGCTGAATAGGCATCATCAACCCAAAGTGCCAGAATTTTAACACCATCGCCATGTTTTTTTACATGCTCACTAATTGGCGAGTCAGATTTTAAACCTGTAGTTAGGATTAATCTGATTTTTCCCTGCTGAAGAACGTAGGATGCACGATCTCTCACACCCGTCTCAGGACCGGCATATGCAACCGACTGAAAACCGAATGCTGTCTTATAATAATGAGCTGCCTGCTTTGCATTTCCCACATAAAACTCGATATAATCTGTACCGTTAATTGGCAAAAAGTTCTCTGCCTGAGCAATTTTTTCGGCAAATGTTAATGTTGACATATTTTCTGTATTTTACTTTTATTGATGTTGCAAATTACAAAATTCTGCGATAATGTTAAAATTGAAACAATCCGCTGAAAGTTAAAGTTTTAATAAAAAACAAAACCTGATAAACACACCAGTCACATCAGGTTTCCTAACTGTTTGAAAATATTTCCGACCACATCAGAGAAAATCAAAGATTTTCGGTTATTCCTCATAAAAATCTTTGATTTTTAAATCTCATGTGCTCTAAAAATATCCTCAATAATTTAAACTAAAACTCAGGTGACTGATGTGTCAAAGATTTATATCTATTTTAATGTTTAAATCTCTCAAAAGCCGCTCTCTCCAACATCTCTCTGTCATCAGGATGCGCAATGCTGATTAATTCCTGAGCTCGCTGTCTAAGATTTTTACCGTAGAGATAAACGCTTCCGTATTCTGTAACTACCCAGTGAATGTGACCTCTGGTCGTCACAACTCCAGCTCCCTGTTTCAGGAAAGGTACAATTCTCGAAACGCCTCTTTTCGTCCTTGAAGTGATGGCAATAATTGGTTTTCCATCGTCACTTAATGCTGCTCCACGCATAAAATCCATTTGTCCGCCGATACCGCTGTATTGCATGGTTCCGATAGAATCTGCGCAGACTTGACCTGTCAAATCGATTTCAATGGCTGAATTGATAGCAACCATTTTATGATTTCTCATAATATTAATCGGGAAATTGACCGTGCTTACATCATCGAAAGAAAAAACGGTGTTATCATCAACATAATCGTATAATTTTCTCGTCCCGAAACAGAAACTCGTGATGGTTTTATTGTCATTATAACCTTTGTATTTATTGTTGATAACGTCATTTTGAATTAAATCAATCACCCCGTCGCTCAGCATTTCGGTGTGAACGCCTAAGTCTTTGTGATTTCCCAGACATTTTAAAACCGCATCAGGAATAGTTCCGATACCCATTTGTAAAGTCGATCTGTCGTCGATAAGTTCGGCAACGTTTTTCCCTACCAGCATTTCATCAGGACCTACTTTTGCGCCGTAATCTACTGTTGGAAGCTCTTCTTCATGCCAAACCAATTTATGAATTTTACTGATGTGAAGCATTCCGTCGCCGTGCGTTCTTGGCATCAAAGGATTTACAATTGCTACGATAATTTTTGCAGTATCGACGGCTGCTCTGGCAACATCTACAGAGGTTCCCAATGTACAGAAACCATGTTTATCGGGCGGCGAAACCGTAATCAAAGCAACATCCAGCGGCAGAATATTTTTTCTGAATAAGATTGGAATTTCACTTAAAAAAACCGGAACAAAATCTCCCCGGTCAGAATTGACTGCATCACGTACCGGCGTCGAAACAAAAAGTGAATTCACAAAAAATTTGTCTTTGTACTCAGGTTTTGCGATTTCCACATTTCCCTGTTGGGTAATGGAGACCATTTCCACATTATCCAGACGGTGAGACTGTCTTGCCAGCTCATCAATCAAATGATTTGGAGTACACGCGCTTCCATGAAAAAACACACGGTTACCGCTTTTAATGGTATAAATAGCTTCTTCTGCACTGATATAATTATACATATTCTTAAATTTTATAGCTAGATTCTACGATTATCTTTAATCCATTAAAGATAGCTCATCTTATTTTTACAGACTATAAATAAGAGAAAATATTTGTCATGTTTTAGTGAAACTTGAGCGAAAAAAAAGGACTGAAATTGAAATTCAGTCCCTACTTTTATTATAATTATTTTTCCTCATTGAGTACTTTTTCGATTTGGTAATAAATTTCCAACAATTTTTCATGATTAGAATTTTCTTTATGAGACATAAAAGATGTATGAAGATACTGAATCGTAGATTCATCAATATTCAATTTTATAATATTATCGATTTTAATGATTATATTTTTATACTCTGAATTTGATACCATCTGTCGAATATTCTATGTCTTGATTCAGCTTTCTGATTATCCTCTGAACATACATAGATTAAACTATTTTCTGTTTTTTGAAAAAATTTATCTACAATATTTTCAATCGTTTTTGAAACTTTGGCGTCAAATGGTTCTAATTCGTTACTTGTCTTTTCAATGATTAACTGAAAAATATTAGGAATTTCTTCTCCCGAAATAGCTGAAAAAGTTTCGTCAACAACAAATATAACTCGATATAGAATATTGTTTTTAGTTGCGAAATTATACGTGTTTGTTATGGAGTCAAAAACGTAATTATAATGGTTTTGCAAACTTAATTCCTTTTTTTTCTAATGTCTGAATTGAAGTTTCTCCTTTGATGTATGAACGTACGGCTTCCTTATCAGCTATCATTTTAGATATTGATTTGATAATTATTTCCTTTTTTATTGCTTCCTTTTTCATACTTTACAAAGATACAAATTTATAAATCAATCAATTATAATTATTTACTCTGAAATTTACAAGCTAAAAGCAAATCTATTCCTGCGACCTGTCCTCCAAACTGTGATCCTCACTTTCCAGCCACGAAGTTTTATAAGAAGGATCTTCAACTTTAATCGCTTCCTCAGTAATTTTTAACGGACGGAAAGGATCGACCATTACCGCATATTCTTCAGTGAATTTTTTCCCGATACTCCTTTCCATCGCTCCTGGATGAGGTCCGTGAACGACTCCGCCTGGATGGAGTGTGAAATCCATTAAATCGATATGGTTTCGGCTCATAAAATCACCTTCCGTATAGAATAAGACTTCATCAGAATCGATATTAGAGTGATTGTAAGGTGCAGGAATTGCCATCGGATGGTAATCGTACATTCTCGCACAGAACGAACAAACCACAAAATTGTGTGCCTCAAAAGTCTGATGGACTGGCGGTGGTTGGTGAATTCTTCCCGTAATCGGCTCGAAGTTTTTGATATTGAATTTATAAGGATAAAAATAACCGTCCCAACCCACAACATCAAAAGGATGCGTTGCGTAGATGAAATCGGTAATCTGGTTTTCTTTTTTTACTTTAATTAAAAAATCGCCTTTTTCGTCTTTCGGTTCCACAAAAGTCGGTGCGATGATGTCTCTTTCGCAGAATGGAGAATGTTCCAAAAGCTGCCCGAATTCGTTTCTGTAACGCTTCGGAGTATAAATTGGAGAGTGACTTTCCACCACGAAAAATACGGTGTCATCAGAATTTAATTCCACCTGATAAATCGTACCTCTGGGAATAATTAAATAATCACCAAATGAAAATTCAAGATTTCCGACAAAAGTTTTCAAAGTTCCGCTTCCGTTGTGAACGTATAAAAGTTCATCGCACTCGGCGTTTTTGTAGAAATAATCCATCGATTTCCTTGGCTTCGACAATCCCATTTTCAGGTCATTGTTCACCATCAGAAACTTTCGGCTGTCCATAAAATCGTCTTCAGGAGTCACATTCATTCCTTTAAACATTCTTGGCGTCACGTTTTTATCAACCGCAATTTTTGGAGCAACGTCTTTCGGCTCGCCAATCGATTTGATCTGCGTCGGACGGTGTATATGATAGAGTAGAGAAGAAATTCCGTGAAAACCTTCCGTTCCGAAAAGCTGTTCGTAGTAGAATTTATCCTCCGGAGATTTAAAAACCGTGTGTCTTTTTTGTGGGATATTTCCCGAATGATGATATCTCATTTTAATTTTTTATGTTGACTCTCAAATTTAATATTTTTTAATGAATTGGGTGGAAAGATTTTTAAACCACAAAAGTCACAATAGTTGAATGCTTAAGATTAAGTTTAATGAATGTTTCTGAGAAGTTCAAATAAGCGTCGAAAATTTTCACATAAAGCTTTTTTGAACTTCTGCTTTCAAAGTTTTAAGACTTTAAAAACGAAGAAAGCTTTTGTGACTTTTGTGGTTTAACAAAAATAGTTTTGCTGTTCTAAAATTAATTGTTAGTTTTGTCTAACAATTTTAATTTCATGAAGCGAATATTATTTTCTGCCGTACTTTTTTCAGGATTTTGTTTCTCCCAGGAAACGGACAGTTTAGATTTGAATAAAAAATCTGACTCAGTAAAAATTCCGGTAAAAAAGGAAAAAGTAAGTGATATTGACGATGTGGTGATTACAGGAACGATAAAACCGGTAAGCAAATCGAAAAGTCCGGTGAATGTGGAAATTTACAGTCAGAAATTTTTTCAGAAAAATCCTACGCCGAGTGTTTTTGAAGCGATCGCGATGGTTAACGGTGTTCAGCCACAGCTTAACTGTTCGGTTTGTAACACTGGAGACATTCACATCAATGGTCTGGAAGGGCCGTACACCATGATTTTGATTGACGGAATGCCAATTGTCAGTTCGCTTTCCACAGTTTACGGTTTGAGTGGAATTCCCAACAGCCTGATTGAAAGAATTGAAGTGGTCAAAGGTCCTGCCTCGTCGCTGTACGGTTCTGAAGCGATGGGTGGAGTCATTAATATTATCACAAAAAATGCCTTAACTGCTCCAAAACTAAGCGTCAATTTGATGACAACGACTTGGTCGGAAAACAATGTAGATCTTTCAACAAAATTTAATGTCGGTAAAAATGCGGCGTCTTTACTGAGTTTAAATTATTTCAGTTTTAACGAAAAAGTAGATCAGAATAAAGATAATTTCACTGATGCGGCGCTTCAAAACAGAATTTCAGTTTTTAATAAATGGAATTTTAAACGGAAAGAAAACCGAATGGCAAGTTTTGCTTTAAGATATTTATACGAAGACCGTTTTGGCGGAGAAATGCAGTGGAATAAATCGCATCGTGGCGGCGACGAAGTGTATGGAGAAAGCATCTATACAAACAGGGTAGAAGCTTTCGGGATGTATCAGTTGCCTTTGAAAGAGCAGATTTTCACACAGTTTTCTTACAATTATCACGACCAGAATTCATTTTACGGAAACACGCCTTACGAAGCGTTGCAGAAAGTCGCCTTTGCACAAACGTATTGGGATAAAAAGCTGGGAAATCATGATTTTATTTTGGGTCTGACCTTCAAAAAGACATTTTATGATGATAATACTCCCGGAACGATGGCTTCGGATGAAGTAATCAATCAGCCGATGAAGTCACCGATTTTTGGAGCGTTTATTCAGGATCAGTGGGAAATTAATGAAAAGAATACGGTCTTGCTGGGTTACCGTTTTGATTACGATAAAATCCATCATGCCGTGCATTCACCGCGTTTTGCATGGAAATTTTCTCCCAATCCGTATCATACTTTCAGATTCAATTTCGGGACGGGTTTCAGAGTGGTGAATTTATTTACCGAAGATCATGCGGCTTTGACAGGCTCCCGTGAAGTGGTGATTCAGGCTGATCTAAAACCTGAAAAATCGATCAACGGAAATTTAAATTATGTCTGGAAAATTCCCGTTGGAGATCGTTTAATCAATGTGGATGCTTCTGCATTTTACACCTATTTCAGCAACAAAATCGTCGGTGATTTTGATTCTGAACCCGATAAAATTATTTATGATAATCTGAATGGTTACGGAATTTCCCGAGGTGCATCGGTGAATGTGGATTTTAGTTTTAATTTTCCTCTGACTGTCAATCTTGGGGTCACTTATCTGGATGTTTATCAGAAATTTGATGATGAAAGAGAAAAATCCCGCCAGCTGCATGCACCGAAATGGAGCGGAACATACAATCTAACCTATAAATTTAAGAACAATCTTGCCATCGATTTTACCGGACAGTTTTACGGCCCGATGCGGTTGCCGGTTTTGCCGAACGATTACCGACCGGAATATTCTCCGCTGTATTCGTTGGCGAATATTCAGGTGTCTAAGAGTTTTGAATCTGGGTTTGAAGTGTATTGCGGAGTGAAGAATTTATTCAATTTTACGCCGAGAGATCCGTTGATGCGCCCGTTTGATCCGTTTGATAATAATGTGAATGACCCGATCAATAATCCGAATCAATATACTTTCGATACGACGTATGGATATGCGCCGATGCAGAGAATTAGGGGGTTTTTGGGTGTGAAGTATAATTTGAAATAAAGATTTAGAGAGATTTTAAAACATTTAGATATTTTAGCATCTAAGTTTTGTTAAGATTCAGATGAATCTGGATTAAGCAGATCGCTTAATGAATATCTCAGATATTTCGGTAAAAAAACTTCATAACTTATGGGGCTTAATGGTTCAAGATATTATGATGAAAACTATACTGTTTTTAATATTAGTACTTCCACAATTTTATTTCTCGCAAATGAAATCAATTTCATTTGCTGAATTTGAATCGAAGCAAAAAGTAAATCCGAAACCAATTATTATTCACATTTACACCGAATGGTGTTCCATCTGTAAAATCGAATCTTTCAGTTTGAACAAAGACAAAGATTTAATAAAAACCATCAATGAAAATTTTTATTTTATCAATTTTGAAGCTGAAAAAACAAAAGAGAAAATCAATTTTCAGGGAAAAGAATTTAACTATTTACCTAATGGAAATTCAGGGATTCATGAATTGGTTTTGGCTTTGTCTAAAAATAGAAGTCAGCCTGTTTATCCTTTGTGGATTATTTTAGATGAAAATCAGAATTTGATCTACTATCATGAAGGGCAGTTTAAGACTGAAAAAATTAAAGAGAAATTAATGGGAATTATTCCAAAAAAATCTCTTTAATTTACTTTTACATTGAGTTTTATCTTGCAAAGACCACTTTACATTACTTAAAAATCTTCATAATCACATTCCCAATTTCAATAAAATCATCGTGATTTCCGACGGATCGTTTTTCGGTATTATCTTCCTGATATTCAGAATACGGAAATATCAATAAATAATTATTGTCACGCAAATCTCTGTTGAGAAGATCAGGAACCGTGCGCATTTTTGGAAGGTAAGATTTCATGCCGCGTTTGGCCATAAAAAGAATAAGACCTTCATTTTCTTTGAGTTTGGCAGCCGTTTCTTCACCATCCTTCCAGTTGTTCATAATGACAAATTCAGCTTCGATATTGGCTTTCTTCACAATTTTCTGTAGAATATCAAGAATACTTTCTTTTGCATAAAACACAACTGTAGCACCGGAATTTCTTGCAATATTCCACACACGAACGAGTGCATGGAAAAATCCGGCTTCCTTGTGAGCGTTTTCAGGAATGATCACTGCGTATTTTTTAATAGTAGAAAGCGGCTGAGCAGCATGATATACAATAACGTTCACATTATCGTTTTGCAGATATCCATTATAAAGGTTGTGCGAAAATGAAGCAGAAAATCCTTTTTCATCTTCAAGACCGATAAGTAAATCAGTGATTTTCTGTTCTTTAATGACGTTGTTTACACCATTAATCACGTCATTGTCATACCTTTTTAATGCCTGAAGATTCACATCTGCCGCCGCCGCTGTGTCGGTTGCCTGATGTAAAAGTTTCTCGGCATTTTTTACAGAAGATTCATTTTTGTCTTCGTTAATGACATTCAGAGCAAAAATATCTTTGGTGTTGGAATGAGCCTTTATTAAAATTCCCATATTTACCATTCTTTCCACGGTTTTCTCGTAATTTAAAGCTAAAAGAATATTTTCCTCTTCATGATTATTGCCTGAAACAGTGTCTTCATTCTCGCTTTCAGCGATTTTCTGCGCACTCGACATCGATACGAAAGAGGAAATTGTACATGAAATCAAAATCAGTAAAATACTTCCGTTCAGCACGTGCTCGTTTAGTAATCGCACGGGTTCTCCGGATTCACTTTCAGAAAGAATAATGTTGTAACCTACCATGACAGCCGCCAAAGTTGCAGCTGCAGAGGCAGAACTCAAACCGAAAATAAGTTTTCCTTCTTCTTTGGTGAGTCTGAATGTTTTTTGGGTGGCAACGGCAGAAATATACTTCCCGATGATGGACGCGACAAGCATTACCGCAGCGACTTCCAGTGTTTCCCAGCTCTTGAAAAATACTTTAAAATCAATCAACATCCCGACGCTGATCAGGAAGAAAGGGATAAAAATGGCATTTCCGACAAATTCCACACGGTTCATTAATGATGAGGTATGCGGAATCAGTCTGTTTAAAGCCAAACCTGCGAAGAATGCACCGATAATCGCTTCCACACCTGCCAGTTCGGCGAGAAGTGCAGCGAGATAAATCATCACCAAAACGAAAATATACTGCGAAATTTTATCATCCACCTTTTTGAAAAACCATCTTCCGATGATCGGAAAAATCACCAAAACAATCAACCCAAATACCAGAAATGATCCGGAAAGTTTTAACCAAAATTCAGTTCCAACTTCTCCCTGAGACATCCCGACTATTACAGCCAAAACCAATAGAGCAAGTACATCGGTGATCATCGTTCCGCCAACTGTTATATTGACTGAAAGATTTTTTGCCACGCCCAGCTTGCTCACCAAAGGATAGGCAATCAGTGTGTGGGAAGAAAATAAACTCGCAAACAGTATTGAAGTAAGAATGGAGAAATCAAGGATATAATAAGCTCCCGCAAAACCTAAAACAAAAGGAACGATGAAGGTATAAAGCCCGAAGGTCAGACTTTTCCATTTATTTTTTTTGAAATCGCCCATGTCGATTTCCAGACCGGCGAGAAACATGATGTAGAGTAATCCGGTAGTTCCGGTGACTACAATGCTGCTGTCTCTGGCAAGCACGTTGAAGCCGTTGGGGCCGATCACGGCACCAGCAATAATCAATCCCAAAAGATGCGGAACTTTAATTTTATTCAGCAGAAGCGGAGCCGCCAGAATAATGATGAGAACAATCAGAAATTTCAAAACCGGATCCTCAAGAGGCAGGCTGAGATTGTGTAAGCTTAAAATCATAAGTGTTTATTTAGAGATTCTTGTCAGTTCTACAGAAAACTTCGCCATGCATTTGTTGTCGATATTTACCGTGCGCTGACCGCGAATTTTATTGTCTGAAAACTCATTCAGAAGAACATTCATTTCCACAGCTTTTTCTGCAGTGGAATCGGTTTTGTAATTGAGCTTAACTTCGTTATTTTCAAATTTTCCTGCGTATAATCTCACAAGTTTGTTATTGTTGATGATTTTTGAAAACAGCTGCGTGGAATCACTGTCAAATTCCCATGTATCAATTCTCTGATCGCCTATCACATAGTCGCTGCACGATGATTCTGTACAGATCACCTTGCCCGTCCATGCGCCAAAAACTTCTGCGGGCCATTCTTTAATGATTTCCACAGAATCTTTTTTGCTGAAAATGCTGTCTCTCATTTTTAAAAGAGACTGGTATTCTGATTCTTTAGTTGCAAAAAGTTTTTCCTTTTCCAAAAGTTTATTTTCACGATCGGTAAGTTGCTGATTTTTTTCTTTATCGTTGCAGTTGAGGAAAAACACAAATAAAATAAGAAGTAGAAATGGAGATCTTTTTGTCATAAGGCACTTTTTTGTTCTAAAAATATAGGCAAAAATTTTGACAGAGACAAATCTCCGGACTGATTTTAATTGATTTTGTCGCTGAAGCAGATCGTTTTTCAGATATAAATTATTGTTTAATCTGCTTTCTTTTAAACATTTCCGGCGTGTAGTTAATGATAAAAACACCGCCAATAATCAGAACTGCAGCCAGTAAAAATTTAGCTGAAATACTTTCATTTAAAATCAGCCAGCTGAGGAAAATGGAAATAATCGTATTGAAATAAGTTAAAATAGAAACCTGCACAGGCGAAATTTTAGTTAAAGCATAGTGAAATGCAAAAAATGCCGCCACAGAACCGAAAACCGAAAGATAAAGCATCGCTGAAATACTTTTAAAGCTCCAGTTTTCAAAATTGTAATCATCTGAAAATACCAATGCGAAACAAAGCTGCACAATTCCGGCAAAGATAAACTGGTAGAAGAGATTCAGGGTAATATTACCACTTTGCAGATTCAGTTTCTTTGTGAAAATCGTTCCTGATGCCCAACCGAAAATAGCGATAAACAGGAAAATCACACCCAAAAGATATTCCGGATTGGCAAGGTCATTCAAACCGTCCCAAAAGATAAAAAGAATTCCGCTGAAACAGAGAATAATCCCCGTCATCGCCCGGAAACTGAACTTTTGCAGACCAATTGCAATGCTTCCCAGAAAAACGATAATCGGAGAACAGGCACTGACCAGAGATGCCAGACTGCTCGTCACTCTTTCTTCCGCAACCGTCGTCATTCCGTTGGCAACAATGAGCATGAGCGTTGAGAAAATAAGCTGATATTTCAGGTTGTTCCAGCCAATCCATTTAAATTCCTTTCGGTAGAGAAGAATCAGCATCATGATAATAGCAGCCAGAAACTGACGGATCCCTGCCACAAACCATCCCGGAATGGTTTCCACAGCAACCCGTATTGATAAAAATGTTGTTCCCCAGACGATGGCAACGGTGAGAATGGCTAAAGTGAGTTTGAGATCTTTCAAGACAGAGAATTGTAGCGGCAAAGATAGAGAATTTGGGGTGGTTTAGTAGTTTAGTGATTGAGTAATTTAGTGGTTTAATAGTTTAGTGGCTTAGTTGATTAATTATTTAGTGGTTTAGTTTGATAATGGTTTAGCGGTTTAATAGTTTAGTGTTTTAGTATTTCAATTTAAAGTAGTTTTGAATCTCAAATCTCAAATCTCAAATCTCAAATCCCGCAACCCGTATCCCGAATCTTAAATCTTAAACCTTGAATTTTAAATCTTGAATCTCTATCTTTGAGCCATCTAAGAAACTGACAAAAATGGTAGGAATAATAATGGGAAGTCAGAGCGACTTGCCGATCATGGAACAGGCAGCAACATTTTTAAAATCACTCGATATCCCTTATGAGCTCACGGTGGTTTCTGCCCACAGAACGCCCGAAAGAATGTTTGAGTATGCTAAAACAGCCAAAGAAAGAGGTCTGAAAGTAATCATTGCAGGGGCCGGAGGAGCGGCACATCTTCCGGGAATGGTAGCGAGTTGTACAACACTGCCTGTAATTGGAGTTCCTATTTTATCTAGCAATTCTATAGACGGATGGGATTCTGTTTTGTCGATTCTTCAGATGCCGGGCGGAATTCCGGTGGCGACTGTTGCTTTGAACGGAGCTTTGAATGCAGGAATTCTGGCAGCAAAAATCATTGCCAGTGCAGACGAGGCAGTTTCTGAAAATCTTCAGAAATACCAGGATGCTTTGAAAGATAAAGTTTTGGGAACGGTGGATGATATTAAATCTAAACATCCCAATCATTATGATATTTAAAAACAAAACAAAATCCGCCACGAAGCGGATTTTGTTCTTTATAAACTGTTTCAAGGAGGAGAAAACTACTTGCAGCCGTGAAAAGAGTTTTCTCATTGCGGGAAAGTCTGTCGCACGGAAGTTTTAAACTTTCCCCTGAAACATAGTTCGAATTTCAGCTTTGAAGTCTAATCAAGCGGTAAGCAGGTAAAAATGCTACTGTTTAAGAAACTTATGATTCTTCATATCGCTTTTGGTTTTGATCTGAAGCAGATAATTTCCTTGGCTTAAATTTCTCACATCAATTTTATCTTCATTCAATTTTCCCTGCAAAACAATTCTTCCGCTGTTGTCGAAAACTTTGTAGCTCAGACCGTCTTTTAAATCTTTAAAGAATATAAAATCGGATGCAGGATTTGGGTAAATTACAAAATCTGTTGCGGTTGCGGTTTCTCTAATTGATAAAACGCAGGTTCCCATTGTATCATCGGCTATCGTCCAGCCTTTACTGATGAGGAAATTTCTTTTTGGGACAATATTGGCTGCATACACCAGAGGAGAAGCAGTTCCTAAGTCGATAGAATTGGGAGTTACAGGATTATCTGCCCAGCCAGAAAGTGTTTTGCTGTAGTTGATGCAGTCTAAACCAGTGTTTGCAAGCATATTTTGTGCCTGAACCAATGCCGACAAATTCCAGGTTTCCAGAGATTGATTAAAACTGCTGTTGTCGATAAACATTCCCCACATGCTGGTCACTTTACTTGTGTTCCATGATGATAATGGCTGATTAAAACTTGAGGCTGTATGAAACATACCAGTCATATTGGTTACATTACTGACATTCCATGAATTAAGTGGCTGATTAAAACTCGTCGCATGTGTAAATGTTTCTGTCATTTTTGTAGCATTTCCCACATTCCATGCATCTAATGGCTGATTAAAAGATGTCGCATATGCAAACGTTCGGTTTAGATTGATGACCTGAGAAGTGTTCCAGCTGTTGATAGGCTGATTAAAGGCTGAGGCATGACCAAACATATAATGCATATCCTGAACGCTTTCTGTGTTCCAGTTATTCAGCGGCTGATTGAAGTTTGTACAGAAGGTAAACATCCAGTTCATTTTCTGCACATTCGAAACATCCCAGCTGTTGAGGTTTTGATTGAAAAGACCTTTTCCGGTAAACATGTAGCTTAAATTTGTAGCTGAAGACATATCCCAGGTGGTTATATACGGGGAATTAAAAGGATTAGCATTGACTGAATAATTTAATCCGTTATAATGCGATGCAAACATAAAACTGAAATTCTGAATGTTGGAAGTATCCCAGTTTTGCATTGAGCTTGCTCCAAGAAGTTCAAAGTCCTTGTAAAACATGAGAGACGCGTCTGTAACCATGCTTAAGTTGGGCGCGTCTGCAGCTGTAATCTGCAGCTTCTGGCAATTGGTAAATGCACAGTGCATAGAGTCCCATACAATATTTCCCCATTGCTCTACCTCTCTTATTTTTTCGACATTACCATAAAACTGAAGAACAGGAACATGAACTTCGATGTTTTGGTTTAAAGGCAAATGGCTGGCAAATTTTATCTGTCTGAAAATACCGTTTCCGTTCGATACTTTTACCCTGTATCGTGTGGCTCCATTGCTGCCTTCCTTGACAGGCCCGAAATCTATCAGAACCTGGCTTGTGGATGTTACATTGGTCATGATGCCGTTGTTTTGTGGAGCGCCTACCTCCTCCCATTCAATGGTGTAATTTTCTCCTATTCCGGGAAACCAGATTTGGTTGATACCTGCCTGATAAGGTGCGTTTACAGTGATTTCAGGAGTAGTCGTAAATCCGGGCTCCCAGATTGTTACAAACTCATTTTGCGCCTGAAAGATTTGAAATGTTAATGCTAAAAGTATGACCGAAAATAATTTTTTCATAGATCTTTGGTGTAAGGTGATTTGGTTTAGAAATATTTTAATTTTTAATAAATTTTAAATTTTTCACATCGTTTTTGGTTTTGATCTGAAGCAGATAATTTCCTTTGGTTAAATTTCTCACATCAATTTTATCTTCATTCAATTTTCCCTGCAAAACAATCCTTCCGCTGTTGTCGAAAACTTTGTAGCTCAGACCGTCTTTTAAATCTTTAAAGAATATAAAATCGGATGCAGGATTTGGGTAAACAGAAGTTTCTTTATCTAATGCGGTTTCTGAAGTAGAGAGATCAGATTCGCAGGTGGCATTGTAAGTGTCTCCATTAATCGTCCAGCCTTTGGTGGTGATGAGATAATTTCTTGCAGCAACAGCAGCAGGGTGGGTGTAATTCATCGGAGATGCACTCTGGAGACTGACGTTATTTGGGGTTGAAGGATTCAAGCTCCATCCATAAAGTGTGGAGTCGTAGTTCTGACAGTTTAAACCAGAATTGTAAAACATATTAAAGGCGGTAACAAGCGATGATAAATTCCAGCTGCCCAGATTCTGATTAAAACTTGATGCTCCGCTGAACATGCTCTGTGCAGAAGTCAGCTGTGATGTATTCCAGCTGCTGATATTTTGGTTAAAAACCGGAGCTTCAAAAAACATTCCATTAGCGGTTGTTACATTAGCTGTATTCCAGTTTGCCAGTGGTTGATTAAAAAGTAAAGCACCGTAAAACATTGAGTTCATTTGGGTGACACTGGAGGTATTCCAGTTCCCAATCGGTTGGTTGAAAGCTTTTGCGGTAAAAAACATGCCGGTCATATTTGTTACCTGAGAAGTGTTCCAGTTTCCGATAGATTGATTAAAGACCCATGCATTAGAAAACATAACTCCCATATCGGTCACGTTAGATACATTCCAGCCACCGATAGGCTGATTGAAACTTTTGGCCGTATTAAACATACTCACCATTGTGCTGACCTGGGAAGTATTCCAGTTTCCAATGGGCTGATTGAAGTTTTGAGCCAGCGAAAAAGTCCTGTCCATGTTCTGGACGTTTGATGTATTCCAGTTTCCTATAGGTTGGTTAAATAAAGTACAGCCGCTGAAAGTTCCTAACAATGTAGTCACACCAGAAGTATTCCAGTTATTAAAAGAAGTATTGCCTGTAAGCGTTTCACATTCTGCAAACATGTAAGATAAGTCTGATACACTGCTGAGATTCGGGCTGTCTGTGGCTGTCATATTCAAATTTCTGCAGCCATAAAAAGCCCCTTCCATAGATGACCAGACCGTAGAACCCCACTGGTTGATTTCTGTAATCTTAGAAGCATCACCCATTAAATAATTCATATTTGAGCTCTGAAAATTATCTCTGAACGCAACACGCTGGAAGCTGCCATTCCCGTTACTTACTTTTACTCTGTACATAGCCAATTGTGCTGCAGGATTAAGTGGTGTACCAAAATCAAGAAGCAGCTGACTGGCAGATGTAACATTAGTCATCGTCATGTTATGTGATGGATAACCTACTTCTTCCCAGTACACAGTATAATTATTTCCCTGAAAAGGTGCCCAAACCTGTGTGGATGATGATGCAAAAGGCGCTTGAACCAAGGGTGCATTGGGGAAATTCTGTGGTTTCCATGTTGTAATAAACTCGTTCTGTGCTTTCGGAAAGAAACACAGCAGCAAGATGACAAGGGTAAAAACAGACCATTTCATATTGTATTCAATTAATGTTAGTTCTTTACAATTTTAAGGCTTTTTACTGTGTTTTTGCTTACGATTTGAATAATGTAGTTTCCTTTAGCTAAATTTCTAATGTCAATTTGGTTTTTTTCTAAAACATTTTCTAAAACCAACCTTCCGCTGCTGTCGAAAATCCTGTAGCTTACACCGTTTTTTAAATTTTTAAAATAAATAAAGTCTGATGCAGGATTAGGATAAAAACCAAAATCACCCTCTAAAATATTCTCGTGTGTGGAGAGCGCAGACATGCATTTGTCATCGTAAGAATCTCCTGTAATCGTCCATGATTTGTTGCTGATAAGGTAGTTTCTTGCAATTACCGCTGCAGGATGGGTGTAAATCATTGGCGAGGCGCTGCTGATGTTGATATTATTGGGTGTCGCAGGGTTTTGGCTCCATCCGTAGAGTGTACTGTCATAATTTTGGCAGTTTAACCCCGAATTCTGAAACATACCGCTGGCATAAAGCAGTGAACTGAGGTTCCAGTTGCCAAGGCTTTGATTAAAACCTGCAGCTCCGGTGAACATGTTCTGCATCGTGGTAACCTGTGACGTATTCCAGCTTCCGATATTCTGATTAAAAGCTGAAGCATTTTGAAACATTGTATTCATAGTAGTCACATTCGAAGTATTCCAGTTTCCTATGGGTTGGTTAAAAACTGTTGCGTTTTGAAACATTCCATGCATAGCTGTTGCACTTGAAGTGTCCCAGCTTCCAATCGGCTGGTTGAAGGCTTTTGCATTCAGAAACATGTAGTTCATCTGCCACACGCCGGATGTGTTCCAGTTTCCGATAGGTTGATTAAAAGCCCAGGCGTTTGAAAACATAAATTCCATTTCGTCTACACTTGCAACATTCCAGTTCCCAATAGGCTGATTGAAAGTTCTGGCATTATTAAACATAGCATCCATGGCAGTTACTTTAGAAGTATCCCAGTTGCCGATGGGTTGATTGAAGTTCTGGCACATCAGGAACATGGCACCCATGCTTTCTACATTACTGGTATTCCAGTTTCCGATAGGTTGATTAAACAGCATACATGAAGTGAAAGTACCCTGTAAAGTGGTAACTGTTGAGGTGTCCCAGTTATTTATAGAATTAGTGCCAGTCATAGAGGAGCAGCCGCTAAACATATACGACATATCGGTTACCATAGAAAGATTGGGACTATCTGTGGCAATCATATTTAAGTAAAGGCATCCGTTAAATGCATTATGCATAGAAGACCATACAGCAGTACCCCAATTATTAATTTCCACAATTTTTGAAAAGTCTCCCATCCCGCTGCTTAAAGAGTTTCCTAAATCACTCTCTCTGAATGCTACGCGGTGAAAATTACCATTGCCATTGCTTACTTTTACTGTGTATGTTGCATTGTCAGGCACAGGATTGAACGGTGTTCCAAAATCCAGTAAAACTTGGTATTGTGAAGTGACATTGTTCAGAGTAGAATTGTGTGCAGGATAGCCCACTTCTTCCCAGTAGATTGTGAAATCTGTTCCACGGAAAGGTGCCCATGCCTGTGTGGCAGACGAGGGGAAAGGTGGATTGTTAGGAAGAATATAATGATTGTTGCTGGGCTTCCATGTGGTGATAAATTCGTTTTGTGCCTTCGGAAAGAAACACAGTAGCGTGATGATTAAAGTAAAGATTGATTTTTTCATATTATATTTTGATAGGTGTTAATTCTCAATAATCTTAAAATTAATTTGGTGTGTTGAAAATAAAAATCAAGAATAAAGGTTTTAATTTTCATTAATTTGGGAAATAAAGATAGCAAAAAAAATAAACCCACCGAATCTGGTGGGTTTTGTGGTATTTTTTATTCCTGCATCATATTGTCTCGCGTATTTTTCTGGACGGCAATTGCCCCGAAAAGAGCCAGTAAAAATGCAAATCCGTAAAATCCTTTTTCACTTGGTAAAATGGTGGCATTCCAAAGGCCGATTGCCAGCAAAACGATGGATGAAAGTGTCGCAAACCAACAGATGCCGTAATAAATATCAGTTACTTTGATGTTTTCTAGTCTGTCACGAACGGCTTTCTGTAGCGAAACTACTGCAAATAAACCGTAAAGAAGGATGGTGAAATAATATCCTTTTTCGTTAAGCTGCATTTCGGCTCTGGCCAGTCCGACGATAAATCCTATCATTCCTGCACCCAGCGCAACCCACGATGCGGCTACGAATGCAGTTGAAACTCCCTGTTTTTTCATTAATTGTTATTTTTTTAATATTATCAATACCAAATATATTATTTTTTTACGAATGCCTCTTATTAAATGTTGATTTTATCACTTTTATTGGAAAAGTAGACAATCAAGTGAAATTCCCCTCCTTTGGAAATCGAGGAACGAGATTCGCCGAAACACAAAGACATAAAAGATATGAGGCATTGGTGGCAAGAAATCTTTGATTTTTTGACGGAGTGGTGTATGCGCAGTCATGGCCTAGCCCCGATAGAAGCGGCATCCTTTTGTGATGAGGAACGAAGAGCAAAAGATACAGTCCTTCGTCAAGCTCAGGATAAACTTTTAGCGGGAAATAGCTTCTTATTAAGTAGGAAAGTGGGGGAGTGTGAGAGTTTGAGGAGAGGTTATTTAGTGGTCTAGTTGATTAGATTTAAGTTTGAGAGTTTCAGGAAATTTGTATAAAAAAACGCTCCGGAAAAATTTCCGAAGCGTTGTATATTGATGATTGCCAATGATTGCTCATTACCAATTGCTCATTACCGATAATTAATATCTGTAGTATTCCGGTTTGTAAGGTCCCTGTACTTCTACACCGATGTACTCAGCCTGTTCGGGAGAAAGAACTTCCAACTCAACGCTTAATTTCTTAAGGTGAAGAGCTGCTACTTTTTCATCTAAATGTTTTGGTAACATGTAAACTTCGTTTCCGTAAGCTTCAGAATTGTTCCAAAGTTCGATTTGAGCCAAAGTCTGGTTAGAGAATGAGTTAGACATTACAAAAGATGGGTGACCAGTCGCGCAACCCAAGTTTACCAATCTACCTTCAGCAAGGATGATGATTTCTTTACCTTCTTCAAGAGTGTAAATATCAACCTGTGGCTTCACTTCAGATTTAGTGTGACCGTATTTACCGTTTAACCAAGCCATATCGATTTCGTTGTCGAAGTGACCGATGTTACAAACGATAGCTTTGTCTTTCATTTTAAGGAAATGCTCTCCTCTTACAATGTTGAAGTTACCGGTAGTCGTGATGATGATATCTGCATTATCAACTACAGTATCTAATCTTTTCACTTCAAAACCGTCCATTGCAGCCTGTAAAGCACAGATTGGGTCGATTTCAGTTACAGTAACGATAGAACCGGCACCTCTGAAAGAAGCAGCAGTACCTTTACCAACGTCTCCGTATCCGCAAACTACCACTCTTTTACCAGCCAACATGATGTCAGTTGCTCTTCTTACCGCATCTACTGCAGATTCTTTACAACCGTATTTGTTATCAAACTTAGATTTTGTCACTGAATCATTTACGTTGATTGCAGGCATTACCAAAGTTCCGTTTTTCATTCTTTCGTACAATCTGTGAACTCCTGTAGTCGTTTCTTCAGAAAGACCTTTGATGTCTTTCGTGAATTCTGGGTATCTGTCGAAAACCATGTTTGTTAAATCTCCACCATCATCCAAAATCATGTTCAGTGGCTTTCTGTCTTCTCCGAAGAAAAGAGTCTGCTCAATACACCAGTCAAAATCTTCTTCGTTAAGACCTTTCCATGCGTACACAGGGATTCCTGCAGCAGCAATTGCAGCAGCAGCATGATCCTGAGTAGAGAAAATGTTACAAGAAGACCATGTAACTTCAGCTCCCAAAGCAACCAAAGTCTCGATCAAAACTGCAGTCTGGATCGTCATGTGAAGACATCCTGCGATTCTTGCACCTTTCAAAGGCTGAGACGGTCCGTATTCTTCACGGATAGACATCAAGCCCGGCATTTCTGCTTCAGCAAGGGTAATTTCTTTTCTTCCCCATTCTGCAAGGGAGATGTCCTTAACTTTATAAGGAACGTATTGTGTTGTTGTACTCATATCTTATGAATGATTTAAATTCAAATATTTAAAGTGCAAAATTACAACATATAATTTAGATAAAAAAACACGGGAGATTTAAGGGATATGAGATTTTACAGCCTTAGTTTTATTTATTTTAATTCTAATTAACGTACTTTTGTGGTACAAATAAATCTTATATATGAATCATACTCCAACTCAGGAAGAAGCTCAAAGACAGGCAAAGCCACTTGCCCCGAAAGTAAAAGAACTTGTAGAAAGATCAAAAAGCATTATTCTGGCAACTGTAGATGCTGAAGGCACGCCAAACTCCAGCTATGCACCATTCGTACAGGTAGAAAATACATTTTATATTCTGGTTTCTTTCATGGCAAAACATACTAAAAATCTTGCAGACGGAAGAAAAACTTCTATCATGTTTATCGAAGACGAATCTGCTACAAAACAGATCTACGCAAGAGAAAGATTAACCATCGAAGCATCAACTTCTCAGGTTGAAAGAGATTCTGAAACTTGGAATACTATAGTTTCTCAATTAAAAGAAACTCACGGTAAAGTAGTTGAAGTAATTTCTGAAATGAAAGATTTTATCTTAATCGGACTTCATCCTGTGAAAGGTTCTTACGTAAACGGTTTCGGAAGTGCCTATTTCGTAGATGAAAATCTTGAAATTATGGAGCACAGAAATGATCAGAATCACCAGGCAAAATAAGATGGAAGCGGGAAGCTGGGTGCGGGAAGTTTTAAATGTTTGCGCATAGTTTTTTTTAGCTTTTAAATAATATAGATTCACTTAAGTCTCAGAATTTAAGTGAATTTTTTTGTTTAAATTTTAATCCTAATTAAGTTTCACGGTCTGTTTGTAATGCTGAAAGCATCCCTGCGGTTTTATATGATTAGTTTTGATGTTTTCAGCATGAAAACTTTATGGTAGTGTCGATTAATAATTTCCACGTTAGATTTTGAATCACAAAACTTCCATCTCCCATCTTCAAACTTCAAACTTCCATCTTCCCTCATCCCTCTTCCAGCCCAAAAAATTTCCCTATTTTTACCGAATAATTTCAAACCCATGCCTCTTTACCGTGATTTTTCTGATGACAATGCCACCATTCTGGTCTGGAAATACGACGAGAATGAAGATTTGAATATCGATATACTTTTAGAGCCCGAAAATGCCGAAAAAGTGAAAGATTATCATCCGAAAAAATTGCTTGAGGTTTTAATGGTAAGAAAACTTCTAAAAAGTTTAAAACCAAATTCCAAGATTCTTTATAAAGAGAGAGAACCGTTTTTGTCTCCAAAAGATGCCGAAATCTCCATTACGCATTCTTTTCCGTTTGCAGCGATTGCCATTTCAAAAAATAAAATCGGGATTGATATTGAAAAATTTAATCCTAAAATTTTAAGGGTTATTGACAAATTTACCTACGAAAACGAGCGTGGATTTATTCCTTTTGATACGGAAGTGGTTTTTTACACGATTATCTGGAGTGTAAAAGAGAGCATGTACAAAATTCATCATTCCAAACACTGGTCTCTGAAGAAGCATTATGAAGTAAGACCTTTTGAACTAAAATATCTCCGTTCCATAAAATGCCGTGTTCACGACGATAAAATTTCGGATGAATTGAAAGCGAGAGTCGAGTTTTTTGATGAATACTGCTTTACGATTGTTGAGGAATAATCTCTTCGTTGCGGTACGTTTCGATTACTTTTCGCTGCTCCTTGGCTACATCATAAATCAGTTCCAAAACATCATGAATATTCTTCAGTTCCGTCAAATGGGAGATTTTATTCGGATCCCGCGTGTCATAATGTTCATTTTCCAAAAGCTCTGTTTTTCTTTTTGAAAGCAAATCTTCTATAGAAGAATCTTCCGGTTCCAGACGGCTGTCCATTCTTAAAGTTTCAGGAATTTTTTCGCCATTCAGCAAAACTGAAACCTGATTCATTTCAGCTTCAATTTTTTTCGTCCAGCTTTCAGAATCTATTTCAGGATATTTTTTTTCATTTTTGGAATACTGAGAGAGTGAAGCAGTGTAGGCCGTAATCAAATGGGATGTTGCAACAAACTGATGCACCACCTCCAGTTTTTTTCTCTGATTCTTCGGGTCGGTAATCATTCTCTGAAAGTTATCAGAAAGGTTGGCAAGTGAAATAATAGCATTTTTACGCTTCATTTTATAATCTTCCATATCAAAATCTTCATTCAGAAATTTCGACATTACGCTGTGGAAATAAGTGAGATTTGATTCCGCAGACTTTTTCATCAGCTGCAGATTCTGAGTATGTTCCCAGACAGGAAGAATGAGATATGAAACCAAAAAAGCAATGATTCCGGCGATGATGGTATCTACAATTCTATCTTTAAAAATGACATTAACGTTTCCCGGATTCAGAAAATTAAAACTCAGAAAAACGTACATTGTCATAAACAGGACAGCCCAGAAATATCGTCCTTTCAGAAAGCTGAAACACAAAATCATACTGACCAGGAGGATCGAAAACAATACAGCATTGATTTGAATATAATGCAGAACCGCATAAGCAATGACCGCACCGGCAACCGTCCCGTAAAAACGCAGAAGATTTCTCTGTTTTGTAATGGAGTAGGCGGGCTTTAAAATAGCAACTACGGTAATCAAAATCCAGTATGTATGGCCGATTTCGATGAAGGGAAGCTGAGAAACCAAATATCCTAACAGCAACGCCGAAGTCACTCTGATGGCATGACGGAAGTGCGATGAGGTCAATGAAATATTGCTTCTAAGAACTTTAAAATTCAGTTTTTCCTCATTAGGCATAAATTTCTTTAAATCTAAACCAGTGGAAAGACTTTTTGCCAGTTTTACGTTTTGGGAAAATACTTTATAAATCTCATTAATCTCTTTGGTAATCTCGCTGATTCGCATCATAATCTGACGGAGAATCATAAAGTTTTCCAGAGTTTCAGGAATCATTTCTCTGTTTCGCAATTCAAAATAGCTGATGTTTAATTCATCAGAATGCAGTTCAAGATTCGAAATTGGTCTGGCTCTGGTACTGCTTTGTAACGCAATTCCGATGTTGGCAATTTCGTCTGAAAGGATATTGAGATAATCATGAATTTTAACCAAAATGGTGGTGTCTTCAAAGCTTTCCTGAAGTTTTTTGTAATCACTTTCTGAGGTCATCAGCTTTTCGTGCAGATCCAGAGAATTCAGAAACATCAACATCAGCAAACGGCTTAGCGTCGTTGATTCATTGACAATCGTTCGGGTTCTGAAAACAGTTTCGCGGGTTTCTTCCTGAAGATTTTTTATTTCGATCTGTTTCGCAATCACCTGCGTTGTAAGTTTATTGAAATCGGGATTTTTCTGATAAAAATTAGCCTTTATTTTTAAAAATTCTGCGAGCTGAAGATAATTTTCTCCAATCATCTGACTTGCCAGTTTGTAAGGCTGAATCGTGGTCACAACAAGGAAAATCAATAGAAACCAGACAGATCCCGCTGCAAAAATCATCAGACTTTTAAAAATATTGGTTCCTGTCAAATGTCCGTCAATAAATATCGCCAATACAACCAGTGCAAGCGAACCAACAGCTGCCAATCTTTGTCCGTAAACGCCGATCAGTGAAAAGAACATCCCGAAAGCGACGATTTCCAAAATGACCAGAGGAATTATTCCTTTTACCAGACTTGCAATTGAGGCGACAGCGACGAAACAGAAAATAGCAAAAGTCAGTGAGTTTCTTCTTCGGATAAATGGACCGGGCTGATCTGTAAGCGCAACAAAACTGGTTCCCAGAGGAAAAAGAAAATATTCTTTGAGCATCCCAAAATGTGCCAGCACCAAACACGGGAGTACCGTAGACAATGTAATTCTGATCGCAGAATACACATACTGGCTGGTTACAAATTTTTTGAGCTCAGAAGAATAATTCATACTGCAAAAATAGGGGTAATATGTGAATTGGTGGGTTTAGTTTTTGGACAAAATGTGTTTTTTTTGGTTGGGTGTTGGGTGATGGGTGTTGGAAGATGGGAGATGGGAGATGGGAGATGGGAGTCTAACATTGTACTGATAAGTGACAACATTATGGGATAAAACAGCAAAAGCCCCACTAATGGAGCTTTTGAGTATATTGATTTTAAAATCTTAATAATCTACATTAGATGTTTCTGCACCGATATTCCAGGTAAGACCAAAACGAAGGGTGTTATCTAAAGCTGTATTGATTTTAGACATGTTGATCAGGTAAGAAATGTCTAAACCGAATGAACGGTATTTCAAACCAATACCAGCAGTTGCAAACTGTCTTGCTCCCTGCTCTTCACTTTCGTGGAAGTAACCTCCTCTCAAAGCAAATGCATTGTCGTAAGAATATTCCAAGGCACCGCTGTACATGATAGAATTGGTATTGTTAAATGATTTTCCTATTCCTTCCATTACACCTACGTTTGGTACTGCGTACATTGGCTGTCTCGTATTAGGATCGTTTCCGATAAATTCAGATCCTGGTACCAGAATTTTAGAACCTTCCACAGAAAGTCCAACTCTGTTCATATCATCCAGATACATATCATATCCTAAACCTAATCTTGCCATTGTTGGAAGATAAGATCTTGATTCTTCGTTTCCTGTATAATCCAGTTTAGGACCTAAGTTTGTAAGTGCAAAACCTCCGTTTACCCTACCTTCATAATTTCCGAAACTCTGAAATCTTGGTGAAGTATAGTAACCTGAAATGTCGACAGCGAATGTATTGGCTGGTTTCAGAGTCGTATCAGTGTTGAATCCTCCGGCTAAGTCTGAACGGATAAATCTACCTGTAACGGCCATTGAATAAGAATCTGATAGCTTTAGACCATAAGCAACGTCAATAGAGAATTCGTTTGGCTTTGAAGTACCCATAGAAGTTACTTCGTTTCCTACCAACTGCGTAAGATCCACTTCACCCATGTTGAAGTAGTAGAGACTGGCAGAGATGGTAGATCTTTCTTCTGATCCTAAAAATTTATGAAAAGCACCATACAGTAAAAATACATCATTTGTAAGTTTACTCATATAAGGCGTATAGTTCAAACCAATTGAAGAACTTGTTCTGCTGAAAGGATATTTAGCCGCATTCCAGAATTGTGAGAATGCATCCGGTGAAGTTACCACACCCTGATCTCCCATACCTCCTGATCTTGCGTCCGGTGCGATTCTAAGGAAAGGTGCTCCTGTCAAAACAGGTCTTACCTGGCTTAAATCCTGAGCGTAGCTTAAGAAGCCGGCACTCAGACCTATTCCTAAAAGCAGTTTAGTAGTTAAATTCATATGTTGTCTTTTATATATTATCAGTTTTATAGATATATTTCAATTAAATTATAATTTTACTTCAAAAGTACCATTTTTTCTACAGCTGTAGCACTTCCTTTGCATTTTTCTTGATTCTGACTTTTTGCAAATATCTTAAAAATATACGTACCTTTTGCTACTGTGTCACCAAAATCATCTTTTCCGTCCCATTCAATTGCCTGTTTCGGCGTTCTGTAGCCCTGTAGGAACGGTTCTGCGATTACTGCTGAGGTAATTGTTTTTACCAATTTTCCTGTGATAGTATAGATTTGAACATTCACATCCAAAATATCATCACAGTTATGCTCAAAATGGATGTACGTTTTATTAGTAAATGGATTTGGCCAGTTCATTGGTCTGTTGATAATTAAATGCTGGTCAGACTGGTCTTTAACCTCAAAGTTTAACGTAGAGACCGTAGAATTATTGTTGATGTCCCAAACTTTAAAAGTTAGTTGGTGTTGCCCAATCGCTAAATTTCTGAAAGGGTAGGTTACATTACCTTTCTGATACTCCGCTAATGCAGGGTTGATACATCCATTTCCTTCTCCGGACGCATAAAAATCATTCAGAACAAGAGTGTTGATAATCTGTCCATCAAGATAGGTCGTAATATCATGACCAACTCCTGATCCTGTTGAATTAATTCCAGTATCATCAGTTAAACAAGCCAGTAGAGTAGGGTTTTGATTGGTAATACCTCCGTTGGCAAAATTAGTATTGTTCATGTAGAGTTTTACTTTCGGTGGCTCGTTGTCATTGATTCCGTTAGGATTAATGTCACCAACCTGCACTGCCTGATTATTAAATACATCTGATACCTTATTATCTGCATAACCAAGTATTCTGCCTTCACCAACCGTGTAATTAATATCTTTTGGCACGTAAAATTCCACCGTAAATTGTCCGTTCGTTGCGATTCCGGATGCTTTCACAATGGCACTTCCTTCTTCTGTGTAATTGAGAATTGGGGTAAGGTTGCCTGGATTATTTAAAGTGTTTTTATTTAATTTTTTATCAAATATATTGATCACTACACGACCGTTGAAGGTATTGTTAAGAGTTCCGTTGGCATTATTAATATGTCCGGTTACTTTTACAAAATCCAAACCTCTGATCAATCCAGGAACTGGGGATTCTATGTTGTCGATCACCAATCTTCTTGATGGTCTCGAAAGTTTCATCGCAGGATCTCCCAAAAAGTTTACTTTAAAGTGGTTGGGATCACTTGGTTTAAGTTTTTTAGCATTTAAATGAGCATTTCCGATGGTAATAAAATCATCATCAGTCAGCTTAAACATTTCTCTAGTATAAAGATTGGTGAAATCTATACCATAACCTACACCCACTGCACGGCTTGAAGTAATCATAGATGCCGGACCTCCCTGTTTCAATTTGATCAGCTGCTCACCCGCAGAAAAAGTTCCCGGCTCATCCCATAACGTAAATTCACAGGTAATGGTGGAAACGAATGGGAATCTACTGTAAATATTTGAAAAGTTGTTGGCAGCCTGAATTTCATCGGTTGTAAAAACTCTTTCCTGAGCCCATCCGTTAATTCCTCCATGGCCAAAGTAGAAAAGATAAAGGCTGTTTCCCATATCATTAGAAATCGCCTGATTTACCTGTGGATATCTACGACCACCTGCCGTACTTTGTCCCTGGAAAGAATCCAGGTAAAGTTTGCGTACATTATATTCTTTAAGATTTGTACTTGCAGGAATCTCAAAAACACTCTGCAAAGAATTGTTCATTACGGTATGGAAAGGGGCACCACCATCATTGTCATCATCAACAACAAAATCAAGTTTCATTTTCCATTCTCCGAAAGAGTTGGATTGTCCGGGCAGAGAATTGTAGTAGGCCAGAGTTTTGTCAATCATGTTTGCAGCTTCCGTAACATTGGCAGCAGGTAATCTTCCAATTGGAAGATTGGGTAAATTGCTGGTAAGGCTTTGACTGGTTTGCGGTGCGGTCATCACAATATAATCATCTGTGATATATGAACTTACAAAATCTGCAGATTCTTCACTTTCGTAGCCCGATACAATATTGTTGTTGTTCGGAATCCTGTTTTTGTAGTCAAATGAAGCATCTCCCAGAATCATCACATATTTTAATCGTCCTGCAGGAGTATTAAGTTTTGTTATAAAATCCCTGATAGCAGTAAGGTCGCGGCTTCCACTTCCAAATTCATTATAAATCTTTGCCGGATCTACAATCTGAACGTTGAAACTGTTTTTAGTCTGATGATAATTGGCTAATCTCTGAGCCTGACCCATCAGTTCAGGAGTTGTAAGAATAAGATAATCAACGTTCTGCATAGCAGAGAGATCCTGATTTGCAATTTTTTCCACAAACTGAGGCGCAAATGCGGCATCTGCCCTGAAAGCAACAAATTCGTTATTAAAAAATTGGTTTGATGCATTATAAGCAAAATTAAATAAACCTGCACCTCCTTTATTTACTCTTCTGTTAGCATTCGTAATGTCTGTAACATCCCATACCTGCTCCATTGTACCAACATTCGATATACCAAAACCATAAGTAGTGTTGGTTCCGCTTTGAAGAGAAAAGTCCCTGAAACTCATTTGAGAACCATTATAAGTAAGGTCTTGTTTATATTGTACTTCAACATAATCAAAATGGAAAGCTCCGTTTGGGTTGGTACTTATATTAGGAAGATATTTAAAAGTTATCTGATTTCCTGTAAGATTGGAAATGTTTCCTTCATATCTCAGAAGAAAAAAATCATAAGCGTAATTTGGAGAATTCGCCGGAACTGTTGAAGTAAAGGGATTAAGGTTGTTAACAGAAAAAGCCACACTGTTTTGCTGAGCACCAAAACCTACAACCTGCGTTCTGTACATAATATTGTCACTTGGCTGAATTGGCGTTGCTACATTAATTGTAATACTTTTTTCTGCAGAGAAAGGTGTTTCTTCTGCCCATACCCTGCCAACCTTCAGCAAGTTTTTCTGATCAACATTGATAACCTGATAATCATCATATCTTGTGATCAAAGGTGTTGCCGGAAGATTTACATCCACATTCTGTACACGTTTACCAGCTCCTTTGTCAAAATTTATATAATAATAAGAATAGTCTTCATAAATATTTTTCAGACCATTACTGTCGTCGATTCGTGTTTCTCTCCGTTTAAATCCGTTTCCGTTGGAAGTATCATAGTTGTTGTAACCGTTTGGCCCCTGAGCATAAAATAAAGCATAGTCATTGTCATTCCAAACATTGTCTTCTTCCCCAAATACCTGTATTGCATTTTCCTGCAGCGCACTGTATTTGGTGTCCTGATTAAATTCAGGCAACATAATACCTCCATTCCCGTAAATTCTGAAATTTTTAGGGTTTACGTTGGAGGGATTTATCCCGATATCTTTTAAAAACTGGGTTGTAATTTTGAAGATTCCCGATTTATCTACTCTGATTTTGTAAAATCCACCTGTTGATAGTGGGTTTGCTGTTGTTCCTACTTTTGCGGCATTAAGATTTTGAGGATCTCCGTCTTCTGTAATCTGAAAAGAAGATAGTCTCTGTACCGTACCGTTTATTTTCTTAAATAAAGAAACATTGTAGCTTGCGTATCGTTCACCTTCAATATCAACATACGTAATATCTTTAATCTCGTATTTGGGAAGTTGCGATGCATTAAGTTCAAAAAGATCTTTATTAGAAACATTTTCCCACTGAAGATTGGAGATCTTCAGCCGGTTTGATTCCGTCTGTATTTTGTTATGAATAAAAATATTGTTTCGGCTGAATGCAAATCCTTCATTCTTAAATGCAGGCAACACTCTTTTTACTGTACCAAAATCTTCAGTTTTAGAACCGTTCCATTCTATGGCAACACGCTGTGCCTTTAATGTAGTTGCAAAAGAGAAAAGGGATATAAATATAATTTTCAGTCTCATGTTTGTAGGATGAATTTCCGAATTACAAAATAAATGAAAATTTTATAATTACATAGTGTACAATAAAATTAATTTCATGTGATTTATCAAAAAAAACAAATCTTTATTTGATTTATTGAATAATTTACTTTTCTTTGTACTTTGAATAATATTTATATCGACTATGAAAAAACTAAAGTTGTTTTCATTAATAGCATTGAGTTCTACACTTGCATTAACCAGTTGTGGTGGTTCCGGGACCGGCAAAGGAGGCGGTACGAAAAGTTTTGTCTCTAAGACAGGCTGGAAACCAAACGAAAAACAGGGTTGGTTTTTTGCTGGAAAGCAGCAGGAGCAGAAGGGATGGCCAGGAATGGTGTATGTAGAAGGTGGAACTTTCACAATGGGATTAGTGAAAGATGATGTAATGCACGATTGGAATAACTCGCCACGCAGAATGCAGGTGAGCTCTTTCTACATCGGTGAAACAGAAATTACTAACTACGAATACCGTGAATATCTTACATGGTTGAAGTATGTATTCCCACCAAGCGATCCCAGCTTTAAAGAAATCTACAATGGTGCTTTGCCGGATACTTTATTGTGGGACAACAAGCTTTCAAGAAATGATTTCAACGAAACTTATTTCAGAGATGCTAACTACGATTACTACCCGGTAGTAGGTGTGGCTTGGTCTCAGGCGAACAGATATTGTGAATGGTTGACAGACAGAGCAAATGAAAAAGCATTAATGAATGCAGGAATCATTGCTAAAGATTTATATATTAATGAATCTAACAACCAGGGTGGAACTGCTTTCAATATGGATAAATTCAAATCGAATGATCCTGAAATGCAAGGCTACATCAACGAGCAGAGAAGACAACAGAAAACTGGTATAAAAACTACTAACCAAAGACTTATCGCTGCAAATAGAGCTCCTGGTGCAGATATGGTTACCAAATTCAGACTTCCTAGTGAAGTAGAATGGGAGTACGCAGCTTTGGGAATGGAGAAAAACAGAGAGTACAACATGTACTTAGGTAAAGCTCCTGAAATCCAGTCTTTGAGAGGTACTAAAGGTAGAGACAGAGGTATGCTTCTTGAAAACTTCAAGCAAGGTCAGGGAGATTACTCAGGTCCTGCAGGTTGGAAAAACGACGGTTCAGCTAAAACTTCAGACGTAAGACAATATCCTTCAAATGCCATCGGTATTTATGGTATGTACGGAAACGTTGCAGAATGGACTGCTGATGTTTACAGACCAATCGTGGATGATGAGTACAGCGATTTCAACTACTACAGAGGGAATGCTCCTCAGGCTATCGTAAGAAACGGAGACGGAACTTACCAGATGGTAGACGAAACCAACATGAAGTATGATACTCTAAGAGACGGAAGATTGGTTGCTAGAAACCTTCCAGGTCAGTATTCAAGAGAAACTATTGCAAACTATGCTAACTTCAGAGATGGAGATCAACAGTCTTCTTTAAGTTACAGAAATGCTTCTGATTCTGTTTCTTCTTACAATATGTATAACGGAGCAAGACAAAACTTCTTCGTTGATGCAAACGGTAAAGTAAAATTGCAGAAAGATACCGGGAAGAGAACTTCTCAGATCTCTAACGATATCAGAGTTGTGAAAGGAGGTTCTTGGCAGGATTCAGCGTACTGGTTAGATCCGGGACAAAGAAGATATAAAGCTGAAAACGCTGGTTACGGATGGATCGGATTCCGTGTAGCGCAGGATGCGAGTTCAAAAAACAAAGGTAGAACGAGAAGATAATTTATTATCAAAATATTATACAAAAACCTTCTGAATATTCAGAAGGTTTTTTATTTTTGGGCTATGAACGTACAGGATTTTTATCAGATATTTTTAAAGGCAAACAAAGTAACGATCGACAGCAGAAAGATTGGTGAAAATGATATTTTTTTCGCTTTTTCAGGAGATAATTTCAATGCTGCAACACTTGCTGAAGATGCTATCTCTAAAGGTGCTCTGGCAGTGATTGTCGAGCAGAAAGACTTTGAAAATACAGGAAAAAATATTTTTTATGTGGAATCTACTTTAGATTTCCTTCAGAAGCTGGCGGTTCATCACAGAGATCAGCTCACGATCCCTGTAATAGGTCTAACGGGCAGCAACGGGAAGACTACTACAAAAGAGATCATTCATGCAGTTCTCTCCGAAAAATTCAATGTACAGTACACTTTTGGGAATCTGAATAACCATATCGGAGTTCCTTTGACGATTCTTTCCATTAAACCTGAACATGAAATGGCGGTTGTCGAAATGGGGGCCAATCATCAGAAGGAAATTGAATTGCTCTGTACTATTGCAAAGCCGACAATCGGTTACATCACCAATTTTGGGAAAGCGCATCTTGAAGGTTTTGGAGGTTTTGAAGGTGTAATTAAAGGTAAATCTGAGTTGTATGATTACTTAATCAATCATCAGCAGACCATTTTGGTGAATGACAATGACACGGTTCAGTTTGAAAAGACGCTTAATTATTCGCCAAAAATCAGTTTTGGTAAGGAAAATTCTGATTATCAGTTTGAATTGATTTCTTCTGAACATTTTGTCGGGTTAAATTTTAACAATACTACCGCTGTTTCAAAACTGACAGGAGAGTACAATTTCACAAATCTTTGTGCAGCAGCAAGTCTCGGACTTCATTTTGGAATTGATTCTGAAAAGATTAAACATGCCGTAGAAAACTATACGCCTACCAACATGCGTTCGCAGATCATGAAAAAGGATGGGAAAACGCTTGTTTTAGACACTTACAACGCCAATCCGAGTTCTATGACGGCATCACTTCACAATTTCGTCACTTTTGAAGGTACAAAAACGATCGTGATTGGCGACATGCTTGAATTAGGGGATGAAAGTGAAACTGAACATCAGAATATTTTAAATCTGGCTAAAAGTCTCAATTTTAACCAAATTATTACTGTCGGAAATCAGTTTAAAAATGTGAATGATTCAGCTGAAGCATTTTTAAATACATCAGAACTCGTTGAATATTTAGAAAAAAATAAAATCAGTTCAGAAAACGTTCTGTTAAAGGCCTCCCGAGGAATTGCCTTGGAGAAAGCACTGGTTTTTATTTAAGCTTAGATTCTTTAAAATCAGATAAAATCAGTTTAATATTTTTGAAAGTGTTTGGGAAAACTTCAGCGGTAATCAGACTGTCGTTTTTCCAGGCAACTTCTGTGATTCCTTCTTCGATTTGAGGCTTTGAGGTGTCTTCGCCATCAAAAAACATTTCAAACCAGTGCGTATATTTTAAAACTTTGTCGCCGTTTCTTTCCACATAAATATGGTAAGTTGTGTTGATGAAATCTTTTAAAATAACATTTCTCAGTCCGGTTTCTTCTTCAATTTCACGAATGGCAGATTCTTCACGCGATTCGCCTTTTTCCATTTTACCTTTTGGGAGATCCCATTTTCCGAGTCTTTTAATGAAGAGAATTTCTCCTGAAGGATTATTTACAATTCCGCCTGCAGCTTCAATCTTTCTGAAAAGTCGGTTAAATTCTTCCCAGATCGTTTCCAGATTTTCGCCATAAACATTCATTTCTGAAGTGGATGTGTTTTGAAGAAGATCCAAAGCAATTTCCAGCGTTGTAGAGTTTTCGTAACCGACTGTTTTTTCTAAGTTTTCGGGAGTCTTAGAGAGTAATAATTTTTTTTCGTTGACAAAAACTTTATACATTTGTAATAATTTAAATACAAAAATAAAAAATGAATTTAGAAGGACGAAAAATAATCGTTAATAAATCTGCAAAAGAGCTTTCTGAAGTATTAAAAACTCCTGAAAACTACAAACAGTTTATGCCGGATGGTCTGCAGAAGTTTGAAACGCGTGAAGACGGCTTCAAATTCGGACTTCAGGGTATGCCGGAAATCGCTTTAAAGATTGACGAAGTAACCGAAGAGAAAGCAGTTTTGAAATCTGCAAGTTCAAGTCTTGATTTTGCTCTGACTGCTGCTTTGAAACCTTTAAACGAAAATCAGACTGAAGTTCAGATGTTATTTGAAGGAAAATTTAATCCTTTCATTAAAATGATGGTGGAGAAACCACTTCAGAATTTTATCAATACGCTTACAGATAAAATTGAAAATTATAAATAAAACCGAAACCTTCAGCAATGAAGGTTTTTTTATGCGATAATCCCAGAGCTGTGATCACTTGAGCTTCCCGTCGCAGAAGAAAGTACATTGATCTCATTATTCATTCTTAAAACGCCCATAAAAGCGAAAATCAAAGCTTCTTTAAAATCGATAATGGTTTTTTCAGGGATAATGATTTCCGCGGAAGTTTTAGATTGAATTTTTTCAATCAAATAAGAATTATAAGTTCCACCGCCGGTAAATAAAGCTTTTTTAAATTGATTTTTATTGAATATATTTGAAATCTGAAACGCTGAATGTTCAGTAAATGTTGCCAAAG
Source organism: Chryseobacterium foetidum (assembly GCF_025457425.1). Lineage (NCBI taxonomy): Bacteria > Pseudomonadati > Bacteroidota > Flavobacteriia > Flavobacteriales > Weeksellaceae > Chryseobacterium > Chryseobacterium foetidum. The sequence continues at coordinate 1,163,249 of NZ_JAMXIA010000001.1, read as the reverse complement.
CTGTGAGAGAATCTATATTTTCCAAAAGCGGAAAAATATGCTGATTACAAAATTCTATTCCCAAAGATTTCGGATGTTGCTGATTGTAAAATTCTAAATTGTTCAGTTTTTCCAGTAAGTTTGAATCGACTTTTCCAGTTCTTGCCAAATCTCCGTTTTCATCAAAATTTTTGCCTAAATCCTGTGAGATTTTATTTAAAACAATATTCACCGGACAGATATCAAAGGCAATTCTTTTATCCATTTTTTTAAATGAAATATTGGAGAATCCACCCAGATTCAGACAGGCATCATATTCTGAAAACAGGAGTTCATCACCGATTGGTACGAGTGGTGCGCCATTTCCGCCCATCAAAACATCCTGACTTCTGAAATCATAAACTACTGGAATCGAATTGACCAGTTTTACAGCCCTTCCGTCCCCAATCTGTTGTGTAAATTTTCTTTGAGGCTGATGAAAAACCGTGTGGCCGTGGGAAGCAATAAGATTGACTTTTGAAATGTTTTTACTTTTGATAAAATCTTGTACTTTTTCACCCAAATAAAATCCGTAGTCTGAGTTCAGTGCCAAAAGATCTGCAGAAGATAAATGAATAGAATTTCTAAGATTGTTTTCCCATTTTTCAGAATAGGGAATGGTTTCAGCTTCAATGATTTTAAAATGCCACTGATTGTCAGTTTTATCAAATTCAGCGAAGCAAATATCAAGTCCGTCAAGGCTCGTTCCCGACATTAATCCGATAGCTCTGGTTTTCATGCTGAAAAATTATTGGGCAAGTTTGCTTTGACTCACATCAAGATCTCCCGAATTTTTAAAGAATCTGTACTCAGAAAAATCATCTTTGGCAGTCATTCCGTGGGCATTGATTAAAACAGATCCGTCTGGCATGGTCTGGTAAACGGTATCGCGGGTATAGATGCGTTGCTTCCGCTGATCCCAGTAAACGCTCTGTGTAGCAAATCTGCGTCCTTCATTGGTGGTGATTTTCACATCGCCTTTGGCTTCGTAAAATTTTTTGTATTCAAAAATTCTGGCGTATTTAGCTGTGATTGTTCCCGGTTTTGGATTTTTTTTATCAAAGAAATCTATTTTAATTCCTTTTTTTGCCACAACGTAGGGGCTGTCTATAAGTTCGTATTTTTCAATGATAGGCGCATACGCTTTCATGGTAATCAAGCCCGAATCCCGCTGAATAATGTAGGCATTATTGATAATCTGCGACGGAAAATCCTTGCTGTCTGTGCCCTTCTCTTTGGTGAGGTCGTCTTCGCAGGATGTGAATATAAAAAATATAGCACAACTGAAAAGGTATGCTATATTTTTTAATGTTATATTTTTTGGAGTCAAAAACATTTTAGTTGTAAAGATTCTTTCTGAACCATTTGTCAGCAAAGTTAAATCCAAGTTTCAGATTGATATAATTCTGGTTGATCAGATTATCATTAAGCGTTCCTCTTTTTCCGGCTTCGATACCAATCTCAAGACCGCTCATCCTCTGGATATTGCTGGTTTTGAACGGAAGAAGTACACCGGCAGAAATACCGTATTTGTTGATGCTGTTATTGGCAATTTTCAAACCGCCTCTTTCATAAAAAGCTCCGTATCTGTAAACCACTCTCGAGAAATAGTTTCTGAAGTTGTTGTAATTTGGCAGATACCAACCTCCGGCAGAGATTCTGTACGTATCCTGAAAGTCAAAACTTTTTCCAAAGTAAGAGATGTCTTCACCTTTTTTGTAATCAAGCTGTGCAGAAACAAACCACTCATTATTACTGCCATATCCAGCTCCTAATGAAGCCTGCAACGGAATCAGATTTTTAGAATTTATGCTTCTCTGTTCGATGATCGTTTCGTTGATCTTCGTTTCCGCGGTACCGTAATAGTAGGTGCTGTTTTTGTAGTCAGTCATCATATTTCCGGTATTCCCGAATGTAACAGTGGCACCAAGGGTAAGTTTGTTATCCGTTGAGGTATTGATTTTCTGATAGCTTGTACCTAGAGTGAAATTAAAATTCTTGATGTTATTTTTGGTTTCGTAACCGTTGATGAATTCAGCTCCGGAAACTGTAAATTCATTGATGTCATACAGATTTCCAAAGTAAAAATTAGCTTTGGCACCTACTGAAAGTCCTTTCCCAATGTTATATGAGATTGCAGCCTGTGCTGTATTTAAGGTTCCTTTACCGGTAAATCTATTTGCATGAATTGATTCTTCATTAGTTTCAGGATTCTTAAACGTTTCAGAAGTCAGAACATCATAACTTTTTGAGCTGTACGGCTGGTAAAGAAATCCCATCTTCACTTTTGGTGAAAGCGGAAATGCAAGCGAAATATTAGATAAATACGTAGAATGCTTGGTAGACTTTGTATTGTTATAATTCGTTTTGAAGTAATTGTTTTCGTTGGTTGCCTCCAATTTGATGCTGGTAAGCTCAAAATTGGTATTGTTGGCAGGGTTCCCGAAGTTGAAGTTACTCGTGAAATCACTGATGTAGGCTGTTGAAATGCCTCCCATAGAGGATGTCTCAATCGTATTATCAAACTTTACATCTCCAATTCCGTAAGTTGCGTATGGCGAATTGCTTATACTTTGCGCGTTAAGGAAATATCCCACCGAAATGAATGATAGTACAAAGATTTTTTTCATTCTAGATTTTTAAAATAATGCGCAAATATCTTAAATATTAATGAATTGTAAAAATTTACCGAGGTTAAAGTTTGTTAAGGGGAATATATGGTGAATTGTCAATCTTAAATTATGATCAGAAAGGTCGTGTATTAAGGATTTTTCGGTATTGTCATATTAATTTTGGCAGAATTTGGCAATTAGAAAAAACTCCCGTACATCCATCTTCCAACTTCCATCATCCAACAAAAATTTTTATCTTTGAACCATGAATTGGGACGACATCGCAGGGCAGAAAAATCTTAAAAAACTGCTTAAAGAAAGTATTTCAGATAACAGGGTGAGCCATGCTCAGCTGTTTGTAGGGAAGGAGGGATACGGAACTTTGCCGTTGGTTTTGGCGTATGCAAAAGAAATATTAAGAGGCGAAAATGAGCATTCAGCTTCCAGAGTTGATCATCTCAATCATCTGGATCTTCACTTTTGTTTTCCCGTTTTTACCGAAAAAAATAATTCATTAAGCAAAAAGAATTTCGAGGAATTCAGATCGATGATTTTAGAATCGCCTTATGCCAGTTTTGACGACTGGTCCGCAGTTTTGGAATCTGAAAACAAACAGCTTTTCATCTCAGCAGACGAAATGGATGATCAGAACCAGAAATTTGCCTTAAAAAGTTTCGAAGGCGGCACAAAAATCCTCATCGTCTGGAGAGCCGATAAAATGAATACTTCCGCAGCCAATAAATTCCTTAAATTTCTGGAAGAACCACCAGCCAAAACACTGATTCTTCTGACCACAGAAAGCATTGATGATATTTTGCCCACCATTCTTTCCCGCACCCAGATTATTGATGTACCAAGAATTGAGGATGAGGATCTTCAAATGTATATGAAAGAAAAAACGCAGGCTGATGAAGGAAAAATTAACGAAATTATTCATCAGGCTCAGGGAGATTTGAATGAAGCTTTAAAACTTTTGAATTCCCAAAATAAGAACAGTGACTTTGAAGCGCTTTTTGTACAGTGGGTTCGCGACGCTTTTATGGTGAAAAAGAAACCGGAATATTTGAAATCGATCATCAGTTGGGCAAGAGAAGTAGCTTCATGGAACCGTGAAAAACAGAAGAATTTCCTTAACTACTGTTCCGAGATTTTCAGGCTGGCGATGCTTCAGAATTATGGTTCGCAGGATTTGGTTTATAAAAAGATTGATGCCAACGGATTCAACTGGGCTGGTTTTTCAAAATACATCAGCGGAGCCAACATCGTTTCTATTTTAGAAGAAATCAACGAAGCCGATCATCATTTAACCCGAAACGGAAACCCAAAAATTGTGTGGACGGATCTAGGGATTAAATTGTCGCGGTATATTCATAAGAGTTCGTAGATTTCAGATTGACCGGCAATTGCGTGACCGAAATGCGAAATTTTAATAAAAACTAAATCAAATATGGGAATAACAATTCACTTTGAAGGAAAACTTAAAAATGATGAAAATTACAATCTGCTTATTAAAAAAGTGAGTGAATATTCTGAGTTTCATGGTTGGAGTTTTTTCGAATTCCAAAATGATGTAAAAAAATTAGAAAGAGTAAAGAATGAAGAAGACTGGGATTATGTTGGCATTACGAAAGGCATTCAAGTACAACCACATGAAAATTCAGAACCATTAATTTTTGAGTTTGATAAAGATTTGTATATCCAGGAATACTGCAAAACTCAATTTTCTGAAATTGAAACGCATATAAAAATTATTGACTTATTAAATGTTGTTACAGATTGTTTTTCAAATCTTGAAATTTTTGACGAAAGTGAATATTGGGAAACAGGAAATGAAAGATTACTACAAGAAAATTGGGAGAAATTTTATTCCGCAATGGACGAAGCGATGGCAGAAAATATTAATTTGAAAGGACCATTTAAATTGGAGAATGGTCGAATAATCGATTTAATGTAAAAAAACGCACAAAAATAGTTGAAGATTTTCACTATTATCAAGCTCAAAAAAAAATATTCGAGCGTTACAAAACTCATTTCCCTAAAGTATTTTTAAATTCCGCATATTCCTCCTCCATAAAATCCGCTTTCCCCAGCTGAACCCGCATCGATTCAATATTTTTCACAGTAGACTGCACTGCGGTTGTAAACCACGGAAATTCCTGACTTAAAGATGTCAGTTTGGCAAGTGCCCGCAAAGCTCCGTTTTCAGATTCAGATAATTTTACGGCATGCTCATACCGGAAAACTGGGCAGTAATAGTATTCTTCAGAAACATAATCCCACATTTCAAGGTCTGCATCAGTCGTGATAAGGTAAGCCATTGCAAAGACTGATGAGTCCAGATAATTTTCTGAGAAAATAAAACAGTCGTATATATTTTCTGAATCGTTTTGTTTTATTTTTCTGTCTAAAACATCAGCAATGATCTGATGACTCTTTTCTTTTTTTACAGTGTCTTTAGATAAATGAAGCACAGATCCATATTCCACTTTTGCCAGATCGTTTTTTGGCGATCTTCCGTAAGCTTTTTCCGCGTACATCATTGCTGAATCGTTATCCAAAAACATTCTGTGAAGTTTTGATGCCGCCACAAGTTCTTCGACAGACAACTGATCTTTTCCTTCAATATTTTCCCTGAAATATTTCAGCGATTTTGCAGCATAACGGTCTTTAGTAAACCGTTCCATTACTTTCCAGCCTTCCAGTTTTTCCAGTTGAGACTGATCCCAGAGTTCATAAAGAACAGACATCCTGTCCCATTTCGACTGTATTTTTGCCCACTCAGAAAATACCTGATGGTACGCTGCGTGCGGTGGTACCGAATTTCCGTTTTGGTCTTCAATATTTAAACTGATATCAGCAGCGGGATCAGAATGGTATCTTTTATAAGCTTCTATAATTTCCCTGTCAAATTTTTCTCCCAGTTCCGGAGATACAACCGGTCGCTCTTCTTTTGGAGGAGTGATTTTCTCTGCTTGTTTTTTTTTGCCGAAAAGAAAACTGAAAAAGCCCATAAAATTGATTTTCAGTAAATATAAAAATTAATTGGAAAAATTTGAATGATTAAAATAAAATTAAAAAATCAATCAAACGTTTGATTTTTTCGGAAGCCTGATGTATCTTTGCACCCGTAAAATTCACAACAATGATTTCAAAAGAGGAAAATATTCTGTTTGCAGCCGAGCAACTTTTTGCCGAAAAAGGTTTTTCCGGTACGTCAACACGGGAGATTTCAAAAGCAGCGAACGTTAATATTTCAATGATCTCTTATTATTTCGGTTCAAAAGAAAAACTGTACGAGAAATTGGTGGAGTACAGAATGAAGGAAGGACAGTTTTTTTCAAAAGAACTCTTGGAGCGTACCGATATTAACGAATGGGAAAAGGTGGAAAGAATTGTCGATCAGTTTGCAGGAAGAGTGAGACACCACAAAATGTTTTTCAGAATAATGCAGCGGGAGCAGTTGTACAGCGATAATCCGCAGATAGTCGAATTTCTGAAAGAAACCAAACTCAGTTTCATTACAATGTATTCAAAAATTCTGGAAAGCGGTTTGGAAAAAGGAATTTTCACTAAAAATCCACCGATCTATCTATTGCATTCTACAGTGAGCGGAACTTTATTTTACGCTTCCAATGCCAAACAGATGTACAAGGATTTTCTTAAAAATGAGGAAGATGAAATGGTTTTTGAAGAAACGTATTTCAACGAGCTTACAAAACATATAAAACATATTTTAAAAGACCTTTTAGGTTATGAAGAGAATAAATAACTCAGTTCTTGTACTTTCCCTTTTCGCAGGAATGATGTACAGCAATGCTCAGGAGAAAAAACAGCTCAGCCTCGATGAAGCCGTACAGTTGGGAATCCAGAACAGTAAAAGTTTAAAAATAGATGCTGCCAAAATAGAAGAAGCAACCGCAGACCTGTTGGCAGCAAAGAATAGACAGCTTCCTGATCTTTCTGTATCAGCAAGCTATCTTTATCTTCCGGTGAAACCAACGATTGATTTGAAAATCCCTGGAGTTTCCACAGCAGGAGGACCGGAAGTACATCAGGTGGCCTACGGTTCTGCAAATGTGACTGTTCCGATTTACAGCGGCGGAAGAATTAAATACGGAATTCAGTCCGCAAAATATCTGGTGGAAGCATCAAAATTAAGTACCGAAAATGATAAAGTTGCCATTGCTTACAACGTGGCTCAGGCTTACAATAATTTGTTCAAAGCCAATCAGTCTATTAAAGTTTTAGAAGAAAATCTTTCAGCTTCTCAAAAAAGAGACGAAACTTTTCTTAAGCTTGAAAATAGTGGAGTCATTGCAAGAAACGACCGTTTAAAGGCAAATCTTCAGACTTCAAATATCGAATTGCAACTTTTAGAAGCGAAAAATAATTACAACATCGCCAATATTAATATGGATTTGCTGTTAGGACTTCCTGATAATACCGAAATTGAAGTTGATGAGCAATATATTAATGAATCAGATGACGTAAAGCCGGTTGATTTTTATTTAAATGAAGCCAGAGAAAACCGAAAAGATTTGCAGGCTTTGGATCAACAGCGAAAAGCTGCAGCTCTGGGAACGAAATCTGCAAAAGCAGAAAATCTTCCTTCGATTGCTTTTACGGGTGGTTATGTTGCAGCAGATATTCCAAAATTTTTAACGATTTACAATGCGGTAAATGTTGGAGTAGGAGTTTCTTACAATTTATCAAATCTCTGGAAGGAAAATTCAGCTTTAAAGCAGTCTCAGGCAAGAGAAATGCAGTTGTCGGCAACCAATGAAATGATGAATGACAATATTAAACTGGAAGTCAACAGAGAATATCAGAATTCAGATTATTCTAAAAAGAGAATCACTGTTTTCGAAAAAGCAGCTGTTCAGGCAAATGAAAACTACAGAATTACAAAAAATAAATATGACAACGGTCTGGCAACGATGACAGAACTTTTGGATGCTGATGCAGCACAAATTGCAGCCAACGTCGGAGTGATCAATGCAAAAGCCGATGCAGCTTTGGCTTACAGAAAACTATTGCAGACTACAGGAACTTTAACAATCAAATAAAAACAGAACGATATCCAAATGGAAAATAATAATACTCAAGCAACTGAACCTAAAAAGAAAAAAAGTTTAGTTTTCCCAATTATTTTAGCGGTCATCATTATCGTGGGAGGAATCTACGGTTACAGAACCTATTCGTACGGACAGGTTCACGAAGAAACGGATGATGCTCAGATTGCATCCAATATGAATCCCGTAATTTCTAAAATTTCAGGGTACGTGGCGGAAGTGAAAGTGAAAGACAACCAGTTTGTGAAAAAAGGCGATACTTTGGTAATTTTAGACAGCAAAGATCAGAGAATGGCTTTGGAACAGGCTCAGGCAGCTTTGTCAACAGCTAAAAGTAATATTTCATCTGCACAGTCTTCTACCGATGCCACTTCAAAAAATATCGGAAGTTCTCAGGCTGCAGTAGCAACGGCAAATGCACAAATCGAAGCTGCAAAAGTAAACGTCTGGAAAACTTCTCAGGATTTAAAAAGATATTCAGTTTTGGTAAAAGACCATTCGATTACAGAGCAGCAGTATGAGCAGGCATTGGCTGCAAAACAGTCTGCAGATAAGCAGCTGCAGGTTTTGGTTGATACAAGAAATCAGATTGCACAGCAAACGGGTATTGCGTCTTCTCAGACAGCAGCAAGCTCACAGCAGATTTCTGTTGCCGGTTCAGTAGCGAAACAGAGAGAAGTAGATGTAGAAAGTGCAAAATTAAATCTTTCTTACACGATTATTACCGCTCCTGAAGATGGCTTTGTTGGAAAAATTCCTATTCAGGCCGGACAGTTTTTGCAGGCTGGTTCACAGTTATTCAGCTTGGTTAAAAATGATCAGAAATGGGTGATTGCCAACTTTAAAGAAACTCAGGTTGCTAAAATGGTGGAAGGACAGAAAGTGAAAATCGAGATCGATGCTTTTCCTGATACCGATTTTGAAGGCGTTGTAAGTTCATTCTCTCCGGCGACAGGTTCTACATTTTCAATTCTGCCTCCGGATAACGCGAGTGGAAACTTCGTGAAAGTCGTTCAAAGACTTCCAATTAAAATTGATTTCGTAAAACTGGATCCAAATATTGCCAAAAGACTGAGAACAGGAATGAATGTGAAAGCAGAAGTTTCTTTGAAATAAGAGCTGGACTTAGGAGCCAGGTAAAAAGTAAAAGGTAAAAAGTTTTAAAACTGTTTATAAATTACTTTTTCTCACATAATATTTAAATAAGTGAATTGTCAGTTTTGCAGGGGCAAGTCGATTTTCAATGCGGAGAGATTCAATGCAGAAGATTGCGGAGGATTTTGGAGAAGATTAATGTCAGAATGGAAATGCTGGAGATTAATGTTGATTGAAAATGGTGAAGAATAAATTGACAACGATGTCGAATGATGATTGGCAGTTCACTTTTATATAAAAAATTCTTAAAGAAGAGGAACGATGATGTTAATGTTTAAAAAGTATCTATTTCTTAACCTTGACCTTAACCTCAGCCTCAACCTTCTTTAAACACACAAATAAATTAATGCAAGATTCATTAGTAGAATATGGAGCCAGGAGAGTGATCATTACGATCACAGCGATTCTTTGTGCTCTGCTTGAAATTGTGGATTCCACGATTGTGAACGTTGCCCTCAATGAAATGAAGGGGAATCTGGGAGCTACACTTTCTGAAGTGGGTTGGGTAATCACGGCGTATGCCATTGGTAACGTTATCGTGGTGCCGATGACGAGCTGGCTTTCTCAGCAGTTCGGGAGAAGAAATTACTTCGCCGCTTCGATTGTGATTTTTACCATTTTCTCATTTCTCTGCGGGAACGCCGATAATATCTGGGAGCTGGTATTTTTCAGACTCTGTCAGGGAATTGGTGGTGGAGCATTGCTCGTAACTTCACAAACCATTATCACCGAATCATATCCGGTGGAAAAACGAAGTATGGCTCAGGCGATTTACGGTTTGGGAGTCATTATCGGCCCGACACTAGGTCCGCCGTTGGGAGGTTATATCGTTGATAATTTCAGCTGGCCTTATATTTTTTACATTAATATTCCAATCGGGATTGCGGCGACTTTAATGACACTGCAGTTTGTAAAAAGTCCGAAGTTTTCCGAAAAACGTAAAGCTTCAGACGTCGACTGGTTAGGTATTATGCTGTTGGCACTGACTGTCGGTTCTCTACAGTTTATTCTGGAAAGAGGTCATGAAGAAGACTGGTTTGAAAGCGGAATGATCGTTACTTTTACTACAACAGCTGTTTTAGGATTTATCTTGTTCCTTTGGCGAGAATTAACCTTTAAATATCCCATTGTAGAACTCCGTGTTTTAAAGAATGGAAATTTAAGAATCGGAACCGTAATGTCTTTTGTATTAGGATTTGGTTTGTATGGATCAACGTTCATCGTTCCTTTATATACACAGAGTATTTTGGGTTGGACGGCACTTCAGTCCGGAGCTCTGATGATTCCCGCTGCTTTAACGACTGCTTTCATGATGCCGATTATCGGAAGATTGCTTTCTAAAGGAGCAAAACAGCAGATTTTGGTTTCATTAGGATTATTTATCTTCTTCGTCTACAGTTTCTGGGGTTACAAAATTTTAACACCTGATACCAGTAAAGAAGCCTTCTTCTGGATGCTGATTGTAAGAGGAATGGGATTAGGTTTATTATTTATTCCAATTACTTCACTTTCATTAAGTACACTGAAAGGGCAGGAGATCGGGCAGGGAGCAGCTTTCACAGGAATGATGCGACAGTTAGGTGGATCTTTCGGAATCGCTGCCATCACGACTTTTATTGCCAATGCAAGTCAGAAATACAGGGTAAATTTAATTTCCCATCTCGACGGCGACAGTCTGGATGTTCAGCAAAGACTGGCAGGTCTGAAAGCGAATTTTATTGCTAAAGGAATGACGCCTGACAACGCAATGAATGCTGCCTACAAAGTCCTATATATGACTGTCACGAAACAGGCGACTGTGCTATCTTATATGGATGTTTTCCTTTATCTGGGAGTCGTTTTCCTGGTCTGTATTCCGTTTATCTTATTTATTAAAGAGCGGAAAAGCAAAGAAAAAATAGATTTGAGTGATGCGATGCATTAAAAAATAGACCTCTGGAAATTTCAGAGGTTTTTTTTGAATATTTTTTTTCAAACTGAAAAATCTGAAAATTTCCTTTTTGTGAATAATTTAAAGTAAAGATTAGTATTAAAATAGGAAGAATAACTATTTTCATTGATATAGCATTTTAAGATTATTAATTTTCAATACTTGCCTTATGCATCGTTCCCCATTTATCTAATTCCTCGATGACAGGTTTTAATTTGTAACCAATCTCTGTCAGCTCATATTCAACTCTTGGCGGAACTTCGGCAAAAACAGTTCTTGTGACGATTTTGTCTTCCTCCAGTCTTCGCAATTGAAGCGTGAGCATACGTTCTGTGATATTTCCCAGACTTTTTCTGAGTTCCCCGAATCTAAGTTTACCGTTAATCAGATAACTGCAGATCGCCAGTGACCATTGTCCGCCAATCAGTTTCGAAGCATAAAGCTCGGGACACTCTTCTACAAGGGCTTTTTTATTGGCAAAATTGGTTGAGGTTTCTTTTATTTTAGTCATTACTTACATTTTTTATAGTACCATACAATTGGTGGCTAATATCGGAAAAGTAAGTTACACCTGTTATTTTTGTAAAAGAAATTTTTAAAATATGAAAACATTAGTAATAGTAACTCACCCCAAAATGGAAGAATCTTTAATCAACAGGAGATGGGTGGAAGAGTTGAATAAATTTCCCGAAAAGTATACCGTTCACGAACTGTACAAAAATTATCCTGACGAAATATTAGATATTAAAAAAGAACAGGAACTCGTTGAAGCCTACGATAAAATTGTCTTCCAATTTCCTTTTTATTGGTTCAGCAGTCCGTCTCTGCTCAAAAAATGGTTTGACGAAGTTTTGTTGCACGGCTGGGCATATGGAAGCAAAAGCGGATATAAAGTCGGTGGAAAAAAAGTTGCTCTGGCAATATCAGCGGGTGTTGATGATGAAGATTTTAAGGCTGATGGAAAATACAGACATACCGTGATTGAATTCACAAGACCTTTCGAACTCAGTTTTGAATACGTAAAAGCAGATTACCAGAAACCTTTTGTCTATTATGGTTTAGAACATAATGTTTCTAAAGAATGGATTGAAAGAAGTGTTCCACTGTATCTGGATTTTATCGATAATCTGTAAATCATTAAAATCTCTGAAGTTTTATGGAGATTTTTTTTTGAATTCTAAAAAAATTGCCCCGTCCCATCGATGTTTTTGCTCAATCAATAATGGTTTGAACTTTCCCAGGTTGGGATATCATCCCCCGAAACTGGTTTGTCTTTTCCCAACTTGGGACAGTACCATTCTAAACTGGTTTGCCCCGTCCCAATTTGGGAAAGTTTCCCACCAAAAAGGTTTGCCTTAGAATCATAAAATTTTAATTAAACTGGCGAAAGCTTCTCAATCTGTCATGCCTTAATTCCCTATCTTTGCCTCACATTAAAGCAATAAATTCCATTTCCCCTTGAACAATCTGAAATACTACCTCGCTGCCATTACTGCCTTCTCACTATGGGGAACTTTCAGTTTGGTTTTGAAGCCGCTGCATTCTTATCCTTCACTGGATATTCTCTTTTACAGAGTGTTCAGCTGTGCTGTTATTATGACTTTGGTGACGGTACTTTTCAGAAAGGTAAAGTTGAGGAATAATCTGAATAATTTTAAAAATCTAATTCCCAAAGACAAACGTAAAATCATCGGATTAAATATTCTAAGCAGTATTTTACTCACCGGAAACTGGTTTTCATTTATCTACGTGATGAATCACATCAGCGTGCGGGCGACCTCTGTAGCCTATCTCGTATGCCCTATCATTACAACGATTCTGGCTTTTTTTATTCTCCGTGAAAAGCTCAGCAGACTCCAGTGGATTTCCGTTTTTCTGAGTGCGGTGGGATGTATTTTGCTGTCATACGCCAATCTTCTGGATATGATCTACAGCAGCCTCATCGGTTCTACGTACGCCTGTTATCTTATTATTCAAAGCACCAATTCGAAGTTTGACAAATTTCTGGTGCTCAATTTCCACATGATTTTGTCGGCGTTAATCTTGCTCCCGTTTTTCCCAACGTACTCAGGACCAGTTCCTGCGGATTTTACATTTTATTTTTATATCGAAATCATCGCAGTGATGTATACCATCGTTCCATTGCTGTTAAATTTATATGCTTTATCAGGAATTGCTTCTTCAAAAGTGGGAATGATTCTCAACATCAATCCCATCATCGCATTTATTCTGGCAGGAGCGGTCTATCATGAAAAACTTGATTTTGTACAGATTTTAGCTTACTCAATCATCTTTTTTGCGGTAATTGTTTTTAATGGAAAAGAGATTTTCAGATTAAAGGAAAAACAGATTGCCTAAAGTTTTCCTGACAGGCAGGTGTCAGCAGTTTGTATTATCTTTAGCAAAATTTTATCACAATGAGTTACTGTTCAGCCATCGAAAATATGCAGCCCGAAACCCGAAAAGAGCTGCACAAAAATTACCACGACAACCATTACGGCTTCCCGATTCATGATGATAATGAACTGTTCGGAAGATTAATCATGGAAATCAATCAGGCAGGTCTGAGCTGGGAAACGATTTTGAAAAAAGAGGAAGGTTTCAGAAAAGCCTATGACAATTTTAATATTGAAAAAGTTGCTGCCTACACTGAAGAAGACCGTGAAAGATTACTGGCAGATCCCGGAATTATCAGGAATAAACTGAAAGTAAATGCCGCAATCGAAAACGCAAAAACCATCATCGAACTTCAGAAAGAATTTGGATCATTTGAAAAATGGCTGGAACACCATCATCCCAAAACCTTACAGGAATGGATGAAACTCTTCAAAAAAACCTTCAAATTCACCGGTGGCGAAATCGTAAATGAATTTCTGATGAGCATTGGATTTCTGAAAGGCGCTCATGCGGAAGGGTGTGAGATTAACGGGAAAATTTTGAAAGAGAAGCCGATGTGGGTTTTAGGTTGAGGTAAAGGTAAAGGTTAAGATTGCGGCGCTGGAATTATTCAATAGGAATGGGCTTCAGTCCATTTATGCGTATTGAGGCAAAATTGGCTTTAGCCAAAACCTAAGTAATTCTTTGAGAAATTAAACATTATTTCATCTGACTTTTTAATCTCTCAATCAACATCGTCATGATCCTTTTGTTAAAAACCTTGCTGTCTGAAATATAAATTTTCATTTCTTCATGAGTAAACATTCCGATCGTTATTCCGATGAAAGTATTTTTCAAAACACTGTCTTTCTGTAGGCTTTGCTCAATCATGATGTTCTTTTTTGGCACAGACAAAGTTTCAAAATCTGAATTCTGACGGATTGCATAATTTTTAAACAGGGATAAATACAAATCATTCTGCAATTTTAAAATGGGACGCAGGGTTTGGTTTTGAAACAATTCGATGGGAGTTGTTGCATCTGTATTGGGAAGGTTTAGGGATTCTCTAAGATCTATTTTGGTTGTCATGCTTATAATAATTATTTCGAGTGCCAACTGAATGAACAATATCTGCATTGTTGTGCATTGGGTGTACGTGCAAGTTTGCCACATTGTGAACATTTATTAAAAAATACAAGCTCGGGCGTTTCTGTTAAAATTCTTTTAACCACATTTCTTTCAAATTCATCGTAGCCTTGTTTCAGAAGATCGAGAGTTTCAGGATCATTATTAATCCATCCTTTTTCTGTCATCATATTCCTCAACGTTATATTGTCTGAGCTTTTAGACATGTACATTTTATGTTTCAATGCTAATTTTTCATTGTCAGTCATTAAGTTACTGAAGTATGTAATCACATAATGTATTTTCTCTTTGTCCATAATATTAAAGAAGTAATATTTTTTTCTGTAGATTTTTCGATAGTGAAATCTAAAAACACTAAAACTCTCCAACCCAACTCACCCCACCGTCGGCGTATCCTCCTCCTTTATGATCTTTTTCTCCTTCATCGAAACAATCATTCTTTCATATTTGTATTTTTCCCAGTCGAAGCGGTTGAGGAAATCGAGGGCTGCCTGAAATCCGCGGTTGAAAAGGTCTTCTTTTTCTTCCTTTTCCATGAAGAAATTCAGCCAGTTGCTTTTGCCGCAATTGACGTTTTGGATGCTGTAGATGTCGTAGAAGCTGTATTTGCTAAGAAATGCTTTGTCGTTGAAACCTTTCATCGTGCTGATGATATTTCCGGCAAAGGAAAGGGGAGTTTTCAGAATTTCGTCTGAAGTGTGCTGTTTATCGGTGAGCATGTCGGAATCGCTGGTAAGTTTCACCCCGAAAATCGGGAGTCTTGGGTAGAAAACATCATTGTTGTGAAAAAGATCGACGGGGAAATTGGAAAGACTTCCGCCATCGATGAAAATTCCGGTAGGGTAGATGTCTTCGGGAGAAATATTGAGCCAGTATTTCCATGCGTATTTTACAGAATCGTCTTTGCTGTTGATAATTTTCTGCATCGGTTCAAAGAAAAACGGAACCGACATTGAGGCACGCACAAATTCAGCCGGACTGCTTCGTTTCAACTCCTCCTCAGACCAGTACAGATTGGCCATCGCCGGCAGTTCGACCTTGATTTTGGCGCTGATGTCTGTTGTGATGACCACATATTCAGATTTTAAGAGATAAAACGGATTGGTTTTGTAGTAGTCATTATTTTTGGCACTTTCAAAAAAAAGTCTGTAGCGGGTTTCGTCGATGTGATTTTCGGTTTTTGTGTGGCCGGCTTTTATTTTTTCAATGCTCTGAAGGGCTAAATCATAATATTCCGAACCACTTCCGTAGCGGTAGTTCAGGTTTAAATTTTCCTCTTTCTGCGAGAATTTTCTGTTGAGGTCGGCAACGGTTTTTATTCCGAATGCATTCAACACATCGGTCATTTTTTCAAGAAAAGTATTTCCGGGATTCAGTCCGCTGTTGTTTCTCTTAAAATCACGATAGAGTTTTCGGAGATACAAAAAAGCAATAATCAGCGGAATAATCGGAATTAAAAACAGAAGTTTCGTGTAGAGAATACTTCCGGTAGGCACGGCAAATGGGGCAATAACAAGTGCCAGCATCAGAATTCCTGCTAAAATAAAATTGGTCTGCAGGAAATGTTTGTTGTTCAGAATCGAGTGAATGGTCGTTTTCACATAATCCTTACCATCCATAAAATCAGCAAAATTCCAGTTGAATAGAATGTCTTTGATGACGTCACTTTTCGCATCTTCCTTGGTTTTGCAGGCTGCAATCAGCATGGTGTTGATGGCTCCGGCACTCGTTCCAGCCACTTTCAGAAATCGGATTCCGAAGATCTCGAGTCCGTACAGATAGCCCACCAAAGCACTTCCCCAGACGCCGCCACCTTCCTGCACAAATTCTACATACTGATTTCCGCTGGTATCCAAAAGATCTGAAAATTCTTTTTTAGAGATAATTTCATGCAGTGCCACGAGTTTTTCTCGGGATTCTGCCGAAAGCGTGGCATCTTCAAGGATTGTGTTTAAAATTTCGGGTTTCATGATTTGGTGTGGTGTTTTTGTTTGATTTCATTGAGAATTGCTGGGACGAAAATCACTTCTGTTATGATTATAAATTTAGATGTTCTCTCGCAGATTGAGCTGATTTTGCAGATTACTATAACAAAAAATCTGCGTCATCTCCCAGATCTGCGGGAGTCTTACCATTGCTTTCTCCTCGCATAGATAAAAGTGCATATCACAATTAATCCCATTAATCCTAAAGTATAAAAATATCCATATTTAGTATGAAGTTCCGGCATATTGTCGAAATTCATCCCGTAAACACCGGCGATGAAGGTAATTGGTAAAAAATAAACCGAGTAAATTGCCAGAACTTTCATTACCTGATTCGCTTTCTGGTCTGAGAGTGCGAGAAACATGGAGATAAGGTTGGTAATCTGGGAATTCAGGTGGTCAAAATCGGTGACTACATCTTTGTGTTTGTCCTTTAAATCAGCAATTTCAGAGTCCTGAAGATTGAGGAGTTTAAATTTGTCAACAGCATCCGTGGAAATGGAAAGTACTCGGGAATTCAGCCCCGATTTTCTTTTCAGGCGGTACAGTCTGCGGATTTGATTGGTGTGATTGGTGTTTTTCAGAAAAATTTCATTTTCAATGGAATCCATGGTTTCCAGAAGGTTTACAGATTCATCATCAAAACTTTTCATAATAAGAAGCGTGAGATAAAGGGCAATTTTTGCAGGATTGCATTCTTCATTTCCCGAGCTGAGCTGTTTTTTGGTCTGTACAATACTTTTGGTCTTCATGCGGTGTACCGTGATAATCGTTTCATTAAAAATGAAGATGCCGATTTTGGTGCTGATATCGCTGATGGTGTTCAGATTTTTGCGTTCCTGCTCGGTGCTTTCACGCAGGAGAAAAAAACGGATGTTGCCATCCTGCTCATATTTTGGTAGGTGATTGGGATCCATCGTGTCTTCCAGAAGAAGATTGTTGATTTCATACCGCTCATGCAGGAATTTTAAATCCTCTTCTGTAGGCGCTTCCACGTCTATCCACTCACAGTTTTTATCTCGGTAAAGGGTTTCTATTGGCATACTATAAAAGTAATGATATTTGAAAAACAAAGATATACTGAAATGAATATTTACTGATATAAAAAGGATAATTTTAAATCGAAAAAAATTGCACCAATAAGATTTATTAAATTGTCAAGTTCGCTTAAGGAAATATCTGCAGATATTCATTCAGCAAATCCGTTATGTTTAATATCTGTTTGTCATTCCTGAGAAAACCAAGCATCATCAATTTAATTGAGTTTAAAATCAAACCTCTAAAATATTCATTATGCAAACTTCAAATATTAAATGTGTCCCTTATCTTTACCTAAACCTAAACCTAAACCTTAGCCTCAACCTAATATATATCAAATAAATTTTATCTTTACCAAAATAAAAACAATATGATTAAAAGTACCATAAAAGGCATTGGTTTTCATGTTCCGGACAATATTGTCACGAACGATGACCTCTCAAAACTGATGACCACCAACGACGATTGGATAACCGAACGTACCGGAATTAAAGAAAGAAGACACCGCGAAAACCGCAATGATGCTCAGGAAACTACAGCGTATTTGGGTTTTAAAGCTTCTGAAAAAGCATTGGAAAAAGCAGGATTAACGGCAAAAGATATCGACTACATTGTTTTCGCAACACTTTCTCCGGATTATTATTTTCCGGGATGCGGCGTTTTGCTTCAGGATATGCTGGGTTGCGACACGATCGGAGCTTTGGATGTGAGAAATCAGTGTTCGGGTTTCGTCTACGCAGTGAGTGTGGCAAATGCTTTTATTAAATCTGGAACTTACAAAAATATTTTGATAGTCGGAGCGGAAGTGCATTCTTTCGGACTTGATTTTTCTGATGAAGGCAGGGGAGTTTCTGTTATTTTCGGAGATGGGGCAGGAGCGATTGTCCTTTCAGCAACGGAAGATGAAAATGCCGGAGATATTTTAGCAATGAATATGCATTCTGAAGGAAAATATGCTGATGAATTATGTACACAATTTCCGGGATCAAAATATGGCTGGAGCGACAGAATGAGAAAAGAGCCGGAAAATGTGACTAATAAAGAGGTCTATCCGATCATGAACGGAAATTTCGTTTTCAAACACGCCGTGACCAGATTCCCAGAAACCATGCAGGAAGCTTTGGATAAAGCAGGAAAAACGATTGAAGATTTAGATATGTTTATTCCACATCAGGCGAATTTAAGAATTGCCCAGTTTGTTCAGCAGAAATTTGGTTTACCGGATGAAAAAATCCACAACAACATACAAAAATACGGAAACACCACAGCTGCATCTATTCCGATTGCATTAAGTGAAGCAATAGAAATGGGCAAAATCAAAAGAGGAGATTTAGTCCTTCTTTCAGCCTTCGGTAGCGGATTTACCTGGGGAAGTATTTTGTTTGAATATTAGAGCCTGTTTAAATTTCAACAAAATTAATTTCCCCGACCCTAGAGGGAGTTCATTTTGATGAAATTTTCAAAGGTATTTTTCCACCCTTTAGGGTTGGGGAAAAGAAAAATGACGTAAAATTTTGTTTTTTAATCATGTTTAAACAGGCTCTAAACAAACACCCATCACCCCACACCCAGCATCCAACAAAAAATGAAAAAAGTAACAGGCATCGGCGGAATATTTTTTAAAGCAAAAGACACCAACGCCATCAACGATTGGTATAAGAAAAACCTCGGATTAGATACAACTCCATACGGCGTTAGTTTTGAATGGAAAGACAAGGAAACCGGCAGTACAGGAACTACGCAATGGACACCATTTGCAGATAATACAGAGTATTTTGAGCCTTCTCAGAAAGAATTTATGATCAATTATCGTGTAGAAAATCTCGAATTATTGGTGGAAGAACTCAAAAAAGAAAATGTGAAGATTTTAGATGAAATTCAGACTTATGATTATGGAAAATTTGTCCATATTTTAGATTTGGAAAACAATAAAATCCAGCTTTGGGAACCAATTGATTAAAAACATCAATATAATATCATGCAATCTCTTCAGTTTTTGGAGAGATTTTTTATAATTCAACGGCTTTGAGAAATAACTTTTATATACCTTTTTGACTTCGGAAACGGAGGCGTTAGAAAATTTAAAAGAAATTCCGTTAAGAAATTCCCACTGTTTGAGTGCGGCAAAAATTACCTTTAAATAAAGTAGTCTTCTATCCGCCCGAAACCTTCAGGTTCGACGACTAGAGGGAGTCAATTTTGGAAATTTTAGGAGATTTTTCAAAATTTTAGCTGAGTTTCCAAGTCTTGAACTTTTGGTTCTTTTGTTTCAAGACAAAAGAACAGAGTATTTAAATTAAACAAAAATGATGAGAATTCAAGTCGATAGTTTTTGGAGAAAAAACATTTTTGAGGAATTAGGTATCTGAGTTTCGTTAATATTTTTAAATATTTCCTTAAAACTTAATATTTTAAAAAAATCTCTTCAAATCATTTGAGGAGGTTTTTTATTTATCAGCGGCTTTGTGAAAAAATAGTTATAAATTTTTTGACTTCGGAAAAGGAGGCTTTAAAAAATTTAAAAGAAATTCCGTTAAGAAATTTCCACTGTCTAAGTGGCGGCAGGAATCATTTTAGATAAACCAATCATCTTTCCGCCCGAGTTTGGAAATTTTAGGAATTTCTTTCAAATTTTAGCCGAGTTTAACGTCGTCGAGTCAAGGATTTCCAGGTTTTGAATTTTTTGTTCTTTCGCTTCAAGGCAAAAGAACAATTAATTTTACTTCAAAGTAAATTTTTTTAAAATTCATTGTCTCATTTTGAGCAAATAAAATTAAAATGCTTAAATTTGTTACCAATTCAAACTAAAAGATTTATGATCAAAAAAGCTGCTCTCTTTAGTTTTTCAATATTACTTTCCGCTTCTGCATTTTCGCAGAACAAAACGATACCGGTTTATCTGGATGAATCAAAACCTGTTGAGCAAAGAGTAAAAGATGCACTTTCAAGAATGACTCTTGAAGAAAAAGTGGCGATGCTTCACGCGCAGTCAAAATTCTCTTCTCCAGGCGTTCCCCGTTTGGGAATTCCCGAATTCTGGACTACGGACGGGCCTCACGGTGTAAGACCTGAAGTACTTTGGGACGAATGGGATCAGGCAGGCTGGACGAATGATTCAATTATCGCTTATCCGGCTCTCACAGCACTTTCCGCAACATGGAACAAAAATATGTCATGGAATTACGGTAAAGCTTTGGGAGAAGAAGCCCGATACAGAAAGAAAGATATTCTTTTGGGGCCTGGTGTCAACATTTACAGAACACCACTCAACGGACGAAATTTTGAATACATGGGAGAAGATCCGTATCTCATTTCAAAAATGGTGGTTCCTTATATAAAAGGTGTACAATCCAATGGCGTTGCTACTTCTGTGAAACATTTTGCGCTCAACAATCAGGAAATGTTCCGCCATACCAGCAACGTGATTGTGGATGACAGGGCGTTGTATGAAATTTATCTTCCTGCGTTTAAGGCAGCCGTTACGGAAGGCGATTCATGGACGATCATGGGAGCTTACGACATGTACAAAAATCAATACGCCAGCCAGAATCAATATCTTTTAAATGACATTCTGAAAAAAGAGTGGAATTATAAAGGAGTAGTGGTTTCAGACTGGGGAGCGGTCAACAGTACCGAACAGGCCATCAAGAACGGTCTGGATATGGAATTTGGAAGCTGGACGAATGGCCTTTCTGCCGGAACTTCCAACGCTTACGACAATTATTATCTGGCTTATCCTTACTTAAAAATGATTAAGGAAGGAAAAATCGGAACCACCGAACTGGATGATAAAGTCACCAGAATTCTAAATTTAGCTTATAAAACGACTTTAAACAGAAATAAACCTTTCGGAAATGTTGCATCAGCAGAGCACAGAACAATAGCGAAGGAAATAGGCGAGGAGGGAATTGTTCTTCTTAAAAACGATAAAAACGTTCTGCCAATTAATACGAATACTGCTAAAAAAATTGCAGTAATTGGTGAAAACGCCATCAAGGTAATGACTGTCGGCGGTGGATCTTCTTCTTTAAAGGTAAAATACGAAACTTCACCTTTGGATGGAATCAAAAACAGATTCGGTAAAAATGCTGATGTACAGTTTGCCAGAGGCTATGTTGGCGATGTCGGCGGAGAATACAACGGTGTAAAATCCGGTCAGGATCTGAAAGACGGCCGTTCTGCAGATGAGATTTTAAAAGAAGCAGTCGAACTTGCTAAAAATTCAGATTACGTCATTTTTGTTGGAGGTTTAAACAAAGCCGATTTTCAGGACAGCGAAGGAAATGACAGAAAAAGCTATAGTTTGCCATACAATCAGGATAATGTAATCTCAGCGTTGGCAAAAGCCAATAAAAACTTTGCAGTCGTTTTGGTTTCTGGAAATGCAGTGGCAATGCCATGGGTAAAAGAAGTTCCAACCATCGTTCAGGCTTGGTATCTTGGTTCAGAAGCAGGAAATTCAATTGCCTCAATTCTTGCAGGAGATGCTAATCCTTCCGGAAAATTACCTTTCACATTTCCGGTAAAACTGGAAGATAATTCAGCTCACAAACTGGGAGAATATCCTGGCAATAAAGAAGAGCTGGCTGCCGGAAAAGGTAAAGATCAGAAAAATCCGATCAATATTACTTATAACGAAGGGATTTTGGTTGGTTACAGATGGCACGATACCAAAAAGATTAAACCGTTATTCAGTTTTGGTCATGGTTTAAGTTATACTACGTTTCAGTTTGGTAAAGCTGTTTCAGATAAAACCACCATTTCTCAGAACGATAAAATCAGTTTTACTGTAAAAGTTAAAAATACTGGCAGTAAAGCCGGAGCAGAAGTGGTTCAGCTTTATATTTCAGACAAAAAATCATCTGTTTTAAGACCTGAAAAAGAACTGAAAGGTTTTGAAAAAATATTTTTGAACCCTGACGAAGAAAAAGAAGTGACTTTAACAATAGATAAAGAAGCTTTAAGTTTCTTCGATGCCGAAAAACACGCATGGGTTGCCGAGCCGGGAGATTTCGAAGCCCAAATCGGAAACTCTTCAGACAATATTCTCACTAAAGTAAAATTTACTTTAAAATAAAATTTCTTCAATTGATTATTTTTAAAAGTTCTGTGATTCGTTTCGCGGAACTTTTTTGTTTTAAACGACTTAGGCTGCGGAGGCGTTAAGAAAATATTTAAAAATTTCATTAAGAAAAATCTACTGTCTGAGGGTGGGCAATGTTGGGGTTAAATTCCTGCTTCCCTTACTGCCCGAGTTTAGATTTTACAGAAATTTTTAAATATTTTTAGCCGTAGTATCCAGTCTTGATTTTTTGTAACTTTTGCATCAAAGCAAAAGTTAAAAGATATTCTCACCAAAGTAAAAATTTGCTTTACAATAAATGATTCTTCAATTGATTATTTTTAAAAGTTCTGTGATTCGTTTCGCAGAACTTCTTCTGTTTTAAACGACCTAGGATGCGTAGGCGTTAAGAAAATATTTGAAAATTTCGTTAAGAAAAATCTACTGTTTGAGGGCGGGCAATATTGGGGTTAAATGCCTGCTTTCTCTTCCGCCCGAGTTTAGATTTTTTAGAAATTTTTAAATATTTTTAGCCGCAGTATCCAGTCTTGATTTTTTGTAACTTTTGCATCAAGGCAAAAGTTAAAAGATATTCTCACCAAAGTAAAATTTACTTTACAATAAAAATTTCTTCAATTGATTATTTTTAAAAGTTCTGTGATTCGTTTCTCAGAACTTTTTTGTTTAGATGACCTCGGAAACGGAGGCGTTAAAAAATTTTAAAAAAAATCCGTTAAGAAATTTCCACTGTTTGAGTGGCGGCAAAAATCATGTTAAATGAAACTCATTTTTTTTCCCGCCCGAGTTTTGGAAATTTTAGGATTTTTTTTGAAATTTTAGCCGAGTTTCCAAGTCTTGAATTTTTGGTTCTTTTGCTTCAAGGCAAAAGAATATATATTTAATTTTCTTTTTCAAATAAAAATTTGATAGTTTAAATCAAATTAAAATCAAATTTATCATTTGAATTATATTTTAAATCTTATTTAAAATTCCTTATTTTTGCTGCAGTAATCTAAAACTTAAAAAGTAAATGGACATTATTTTTGACCTTATCGAAAAAGAAAGACAGAGACAGACGCACGGTATCGAGCTGATCGCATCAGAAAACTTCGTTTCTGAAAACGTGATGAAAGCAATGGGAAGTGTTTTGACAAACAAATATGCAGAAGGCTATCCCGGAAAAAGATATTACGGAGGTTGCGAAGTCGTAGATGAGGTAGAAACTTTGGCAATCAACAGAGCTAAAGAACTTTTTGGAGTAGATTACGTCAATGTTCAGCCACACTCAGGTTCTCAGGCGAATGCCGCAATTTATTTGGCAGTTCTGAAACCGGGTGATAAAATCATGGGTATGGATCTTTCAATGGGAGGTCACCTTACCCACGGTTCTGCGGTGAATTTCTCAGGAATTCAGTACGACGTGGTTTCTTACGGAGTTCAGAAAGAAACAGGTTTGATCGATTATGATCAAATGAGAGAAGTGGCATTGAGAGAAAAACCAAAAATGCTGATCGCAGGTTTCTCGGCTTACTCAAGAGATTTGGATTACGCAAAATTCAGAGAAGTGGCAGACGAAATCGGAGCTACACTTTGGGCAGATATCGCTCACCCGGCAGGTTTGGTGGCAAAAGGACTTTTAAATAATCCTTTCGAACACTGCCATGTGGTAACTACAACTACGCACAAAACTTTGAGAGGTCCAAGAGGCGGAATGATCATGATGGGCAAGGATTTCGAAAATACATACGGTCACAAAACTCCAAAAGGCGAAATCAAAATGATGAGCCAGGTTCTTGACGGAGCAGTTTTCCCGGGAATTCAGGGAGGTCCGCTGGAGCACGTGATCGCAGGAAAAGCTGTAGCATTCGCAGAAGCGATCGATACTCAGTTTGAGACCTATGCAAAACAGGTTCAGTCCAACGCAAGAGCATTATCAAAATCAATGATCGACAGAGGTTTCGAAATCGTAAGTGGCGGCACAGACAACCATTTGATGTTGGTAGACCTTAGAAATAAAGGCGTAAACGGAAAAGAAACTGAAAAAGCCCTGGTTTTGGCAGATATTACATGCAACAAAAACATGGTGCCTTTCGATGACAAATCACCTTTCACAACTTCTGGAATCAGATTCGGAACTGCAGCCATCACAACAAGAGGTTTAAAAGAAAACGATATGGACACGATTGCCGGACTGGTTTCTGACGTGGTTGACAACATCAAAAACGAAGAAGTAATCACTTCCGTAAAGAAAAAAGTAAACGAATTAATGGAAGGCAAAGCACTTTTCAATTATTAGAAGGCTTTCGGCTGATGGCATCTTGCTTTTAGCTGATATATAATATAAAAGGTGCAGATTTATTTTGCACCTTTTTATATAGACAGTAATTTTGCTTCCATCTTCCATCTTCCATCACCCAACACCCATCACCCATCCTTGAGCAAATCCTATACCTTTCAGGAAATCAAACAGAAACTTGTCAACTACTGTGTTTATCAGGATCGCTGTCATGCCGAAGTGGAGCAGAAGATGAGAGATTTTCTGTTGATTGATGAGGCAAAAGAGGAAATCTTTCTTTATTTATTAAAAGAAAACTATCTCAACGAAGAGCGTTTCACCCGCAGTTACATCCGCGGGAAATTTTACATCAAACATTGGGGTAAAACCAAGATCAAGATCCATCTGAAACATAAAGGCATCACCGAAAAGCTCATCAGCAAATGCTTTGACGAAATTCACGATGAAGACTACCAGAAAACCATCACAAAAATTTATCAGGACTATTCATCCAGACAGCACGGTTTAAAAGAATATCAAAGAAAATCCAAAACCATCAAATATCTCATCAGCCGCGGCTTCGAATACGACAAAATTCAATTCGCCATCGAAGATTTAGAATCCGAAGCATAAAAATAAGGCTCTAATTTCGGATAGAATAAATGTTATAAAACTTTTCAATATAATAACCCTATCATCATTTAGATTTTTTTTATACATATTTACTGCCTGCTTAACATTGCTCATTACCCATTGCTTATTACCTATATTTTCAGGAGCCGGGAACCCGCTGTCCACTATATCTTTTGCTTTTCGTTCCTCATCACAAAAGGATGCCGTTTCCATCGGGGCTAGTAACGATTTTGCTTTTTTAGAACGACTGTATTTTGATAAGTAATGAGCAATAAGTAATGGGTAATTAGTAATATGTAATTTCAGGAATTTTACTTTACAGAACTTTTTTACAAATCCAATCACGAACCTATAACTTAAAACCTAGATTTTAAGCATCCATTTTCCCACATTTTCAGTTTGATTATTAGTAAAAAAATAAAACCCTCCTTTATTATAATGTAGTGTTGAATCATTCCCATCCTCCGGAGGGTATGTCAAAAATCGCAGATTTTCAACGGGGGTGGTCACTCCCACGCAAAAATCAATCTTTTAGGAATCGAAGTATAACAACATCAAGTAAAACTCTCACCGCTGGTGCGGGCGTCCCGCCCGTACCCACTCGGAAAATCACAGTCTCCCTGCTCTGCACCTCAAATCTCAAACATCAAATCTCAAATTTTTCTGTCCGCTGGTTCGGGCGTCCCGCCCGTAACCCATAAAAAAATTACAGCAGCAATAACTCTCCATTTTCAAAACCCAAATAACTCGTCACCTTCATTTCGCAGCCCGTAATCCAATAACCCGCACCCCGAATCTCAAATCTCAAACATCAAATCTCAAATCTCAAATCTCAAATCTTTTTGTCCGCTGTTGCGGGCGTCCCGCCCATACCCACTTAGAAAATCATAGTCTCCCTTCCGGCAACTGTCTAAAATGCCACATTTGTCAAAAATCCGACCAGCAAAATCACACCCACCATCACCGCACTCCATCGGATTGCCATCTAAAAAACCAGCACAATGACCTCCCGCCACAACAATGCCACACCCCGTACCCTGAAATCAATCATTCCTTCACTCTCCGGCTCTCCAACTCAACCACTAACCAACTCAACCACTAAAGTCCTCCAAACCCCGTACCCTGAAATCAATCATTCCTTCACTCTCCGGCTCTCCAACTCAACCACTAACCAACTCAACCACTAAAGCCCTCCAACCCCGCACCCCAAAAACTCCCATCTCCCATCTTCCATCTCCCATCTTCCCACAACTTTTCCCACACTTAACCAGCGTGTTGGGATATTATGTTAAATAAAAGTTACGAAATAGTTGCGGGGAAAGGTAAAAGTTTCTACTTTTGCACCACTGAAAACGGAAGGAAGTAAGTAGCGCAGAAGAGTAAAGATAAGAACAAAACTTCAAAAAAAATATTAGCTGAAAAATTTGCAAGAATAAAAAACAGTTGTATATTTGCAATCCCAATTAGGGGAGCGCAGAAGTTAATTGATTGAATGAAAAACGGGAAGATTAAGGTCATCAAAAAACTTTAAAATTTCTTGAAAAAACATTTGGTCATGTTAAAATAACTTATTACTTTTGCACACGCAAATACGGGGTGAAACTGACAGAAAAGTAGCCCGGTTAAAAAGCGGAAGAGAAGAGATCATTGAAGATACAATATAACAACCAAAAAATAAGGAAAAACTAAAGCGTAATTAAAGAAACTTTGAGTGAGTCAGACAAACATACAATGGAGAGTTTGATCCTGGCTCAGGATGAACGCTAGCGGGAGGCCTAACACATGCAAGCCGAGCGGTATTTGTCTTTCGGGACAGAGAGAGCGGCGTACGGGTGCGGAACACGTGTGCAACCTGCCTTTATCAGGGAGATAGCCTTTCGAAAGGAAGATTAATATCCCATAATATATTAAGTGGCATCATTTAATATTGAAAGCTCCGGCGGATAGAGATGGGCACGCGCAAGATTAGATAGTTGGTGAGGTAACGGCTCACCAAGTCAGTGATCTTTAGGGGGCCTGAGAGGGTGATCCCCCACACTGGTACTGAGACACGGACCAGACTCCTACGGGAGGCAGCAGTGAGGAATATTGGACAATGGGTGAGAGCCTGATCCAGCCATCCCGCGTGAAGGACGACGGTTCTATGGATTGTAAACTTCTTTTATACTGGGATAAACCTACCCTCGTGAGGGTAGCTGAAGGTACAGTATGAATAAGCACCGGCTAACTCCGTGCCAGCAGCCGCGGTAATACGGAGGGTGCAAGCGTTATCCGGATTTATTGGGTTTAAAGGGTCCGTAGGCGGATCTGTAAGTCAGTGGTGAAATCTCACAGCTTAACTGTGAAACTGCCATTGATACTGCAGGTCTTGAGTAAAGTAGAAGTGGCTGGAATAAGTAGTGTAGCGGTGAAATGCATAGATATTACTTAGAACACCAATTGCGAAGGCAGGTCACTATGTTTTAACTGACGCTGATGGACGAAAGCGTGGGGAGCGAACAGGATTAGATACCCTGGTAGTCCACGCCGTAAACGATGCTAACTCGTTTTTGGGTTTTCGGATTCAGAGACTAAGCGAAAGTGATAAGTTAGCCACCTGGGGAGTACGTTCGCAAGAATGAAACTCAAAGGAATTGACGGGGGCCCGCACAAGCGGTGGATTATGTGGTTTAATTCGATGATACGCGAGGAACCTTACCAAGGCTTAAATGGGAATTGACAGGTTTGGAAACAGACTTTTCTTCGGACAATTTTCAAGGTGCTGCATGGTTGTCGTCAGCTCGTGCCGTGAGGTGTTAGGTTAAGTCCTGCAACGAGCGCAACCCCTGTCACTAGTTGCCATCATTCAGTTGGGGACTCTAGTGAGACTGCCTACGCAAGTAGAGAGGAAGGTGGGGATGACGTCAAATCATCACGGCCCTTACGCCTTGGGCCACACACGTAATACAATGGCCGGTACAGAGGGCAGCTACTTAGCGATAAGATGCGAATCTCGAAAGCCGGTCTCAGTTCGGATTGGAGTCTGCAACTCGACTCTATGAAGCTGGAATCGCTAGTAATCGCGCATCAGCCATGGCGCGGTGAATACGTTCCCGGGCCTTGTACACACCGCCCGTCAAGCCATGGAAGTCTGGGGTACCTGAAGTCGGTGACCGTAAAAGGAGCTGCCTAGGGTAAAACAGGTAACTAGGGCTAAGTCGTAACAAGGTAGCCGTACCGGAAGGTGCGGCTGGAACATCTCATTTTAGAGCGTCTTTCGACGTTAAACAAAAACAGTACGCAAGTACATTGTACTTATTTAAAGTTTTTTAGCTTTAGTTTTTTTATTTGGTTGGTATATATATGAATGATAAAAGATAATTGATCAGTGATAAAACATCATACATCAATCATCATTTATCACTTATAAAAAACATAAACCCACTAGAAATTAGTATAAGGGATAAGAGATTGGGAATGAAAATGAAATATGCGGTATGAAAATATCAATTATAACTCATTAATCATCACTCATAACAAAGTCTCGTAGCTCAGCTGGTTAGAGCGCTACACTGATAATGTAGAGGTCGGCAGTTCGAGCCTGCCCGAGACTACTAATTTAAGTGATTTGAAATTGAAGGTTTGAAATTTGAAATTCGTTAAGTCTGAATATCAAATCTCAAATATCAAATCTCAAATCAAACTAGAGGGGAATTAGCTCAGCTGGCTAGAGCGCC
Source organism: Chryseobacterium foetidum (assembly GCF_025457425.1). NCBI lineage: Bacteria > Pseudomonadati > Bacteroidota > Flavobacteriia > Flavobacteriales > Weeksellaceae > Chryseobacterium > Chryseobacterium foetidum. Next base: position 1,134,231 of record NZ_JAMXIA010000001.1, on the reverse strand, counting down.
TGCCTTGCACGCAGGAGGTCAAGGGTTCGACTCCCTTATTCTCCACCATCACCGATGGTTTAATTTTAAAAAGCAGATAGAGCCAAAAACAATATTTTGCGAATTAGATCAGAAGTAGAGAAAAGATCATTGACATTAACGGTAAAGATATCACAAAGAGAAAACCGGGCGCGGAAAAGCGCTTGAGTTTACAAAAATATTATTGGCAGCAATGCTGATTAAAAAATACTGAACTAATCAACAAATTAGGAAAGAAATCGTTAAGGGCGTATGGCGGATGCCTAGGCTTTCAGAGGCGAAGAAGGACGTGGTAAGCTGCGAAAAGCTCGGGGGATTGGCACACACGAATTGATCCCGAGATGTCCGAATGGGGCAACCCGGCATGTTGAAGACATGTCACTCCGCAAGGAGAGCAAACCAGGAGAACTGAAACATCTAAGTACCCTGAGGAAAAGAAATCGAAGAGATTCCGTAAGTAGTGGCGAGCGAACGCGGATTAGCCCAAAAGCTTTTATATGTTTAATAGAATGTTCTGGAAAGAACAGCCAAAGAGGGTGATAGCCCCGTATATGAAAGGCATATTAAAGTGATAAATGAGTAGGGCGGGACACGTGAAATCCTGTCTGAATATGGGGGGACCATCCTCCAAGGCTAAATACTCCTGAAAGACCGATAGTGAACAAGTACTGTGAAGGAAAGGTGAAAAGCACTTCGAATAGAAGGGTGAAACAGAACCTGAAACCGTACGCCTACAAGCGGTCGGAGCCCACAAGTTGGGTGACGGCGTGCCTTTTGCATAATGAGCCTACGAGTTAATTTTACTAGCGAGGTTAAGCACTTCAGGTGCGGAGCCGGAGCGAAAGCGAGTCTGAACAGGGCGCATAGTTAGTAGGATTAGACGCGAAACCTTGTGATCTACCCATGGGCAGGTTGAAGCTTTGGTAACACAAAGTGGAGGACCGAACCGGTTGACGTTGAAAAGTCTTCGGATGACCTGTGGGTAGGGGTGAAAGGCCAATCAAACTGGGAGATAGCTCGTACTCTCCGAAATGCATTTAGGTGCAGCGTCGATTTACAGTTTATTAGAGGTAGAGCTACTGATTGGATGCGGGGGAGTCAAATCCTACCAATTCCTGACAAACTCCGAATGCTAATAAATGATGGTCGGCAGTGAGGGCATGGGTGCTAAGGTCCATGTCCGAGAGGGAAAGAACCCAGACCAACAGCTAAGGTCCCCAAATATATGTTAAGTTGAAGCAACGCGGTTGGACTGCATTGACAGCTAGGATGTTGGCTTGGAAGCAGCCATTCATTTAAAGAGTGCGTAACAGCTCACTAGTCGAGCGGTCCGGCATGGATAATAATCGGGCATAAACATATTACCGAAGCTATGGATTTACAGTCACGGGACTGTATCTGGTAGGAGAGCATTCTGTTTGCGCCGAAGCAGTACTGTGAGGTATTGTGGAGCGGACAGAAAAGAAAATGTAGGCATAAGTAACGATAAAGCGGGCGAGAAACCCGCTCACCGAAAGACTAAGGTTTCCTCAGCCATGCTAATCAGCTGAGGGTTAGTCGGGACCTAACGCGAACCCGAAAGGGGTAGTGGATGGACAATGGGTTAATATTCCCATACTTGCTCACACTAAAAAGGGGACGGAGTGCCGTACTTACTGGAGACTGACGGAATAGTCAAGACCTAGCCTTCGGGCGAAGTTGCTGTAGGGAAAGTGCTTCCAAGAAAAGCCGAAGTGAAGCAACCCGTACCATAAACCGACACAGGTAGTCGAGGAGAGAATCCTAAGGTGCTAGAGTGAATCATGGTTAAGGAACTAGGCAAAATAGTCTCGTAACTTCGGGAGAAGAGACGCCATCAGCAATGGTGGCCGCAGTAAAAAGGCCCAGGCGACTGTTTATCAAAAACACAGGACTCTGCAAAATCGAAAGATGCAGTATAGGGTCTGACACCTGCCCGGTGCTGGAAGGTTAAGGAAGGGCGTTAGCAGCAATGCGAAGCGTTTGACTGAAGCCCCAGTAAACGGCGGCCGTAACTATAACGGTCCTAAGGTAGCGAAATTCCTTGTCGGGTAAGTTCCGACCTGCACGAATGGTGTAACGATCTGGGCACTGTCTCAACCATGAGCTCTGTGAAATTGTAGTCTCGGTGAAGATGCCGAGTACCCGCAATGGGACGAAAAGACCCTGTGAACCTTTACTATAACTTCGTATTGACTTTGAGTAAGTAATGTGTAGGATAGGTGGGAGACTATGAAGCAGGCACGCCAGTGTTTGTGGAGTCAACGTTGAAATACCACCCTTTACTTACTTGGAGCCTAACTTCTTAATTGAAGGACACTGCGTGGTGGGTAGTTTGACTGGGGTGGTCGCCTCCAAAAGAGTAACGGAGGCTTTCAAAGGTACCCTCAGCACGCTTGGTAACCGTGCGTAGAGTGTAATGGCATAAGGGTGCTTGACTGTGAGACCTACAAGTCGATCAGGTGCGAAAGCAGGACATAGTGATCCGGTGGTTCCGTATGGAAGGGCCATCGCTCATAGGATAAAAGGTACTCCGGGGATAACAGGCTAGTCTCCCCCAAGAGCTCATATCGACGGGGAGGTTCGGCACCTCGATGTCGGCTCGTCACATCCTGGGGCTGGAGAAGGTCCCAAGGGTTGGGCTGTTCGCCCATTAAAGTGGCACGCGAGCTGGGTTCAGAACGTCGTGAGACAGTTCGGTCTCTATCTATTGCGGGCGTTAGATGTTTGAGAGGGCTTGAATCTAGTACGAGAGGACCGATTTGAACAAACCTCTGGTGTATCAGTTGTTCCGCCAGGAGCACCGCTGAGTAGCTACGTTTGGAAGAGATAAGCACTGAAAGCATATAAGTGCGAAACTCGCCTCAAGATGAGACATCTTTTAAGGGTCGTGGGAGATGACCACGTTGATAGGCTACAGGTGTAAAGCTGGTAACAGCATAGCCGAGTAGTACTAATTACCCGTAGATTTATAGCCTAATTGGCAGCGTTAATCCGCGCCGCTCAGGTTCTCTCTTTGTGAATGTTTTTATCGATAAAATTATGTAGAATGTATGAAAGTACAATGTACAGAGTAAAGCACAACGCTTACATACTTTATACATTATACAACAGTACATCCCTACGTTATATACAGCCTTTAGGGTGGTTTTAGCGGTGGGGCTCACCTGTTCCCATTCCGAACACAGAAGTTAAGCCCACCAGCGCCGATGGTACTGCGAAAGCGGGAGAGTAGGTCGCCGCCAGTTTTTTATTCAAATCCTCAATCATTTATTTGATTGGGGTTTTTTTTATTTTGATGCGGGGTGCCAGATGCGGGATGCGGGGTGTGAAATTCAAGATTTAAGATTTAAGGTTCAAGGTTCAATATTCAAGGTTCAAGGTTCGGGATGCGAGATACGGGGTGCGGGATGCGGGATACAAAATTCAAAATTTAATATTCAAGATTCAAAATTCGAGGTACGTATTCAAAATTGAAGATACGGGATTCGGCTGCTGGAAGGAATCAAAATCTTAGCTGGCAGACAATAAACCATTCACAGAGAGCTTTTACCGTGCTTTTGATTAAAAAAATGATATATCGGTGGCGTCCAACACCCAATATCATTCATCATTTATCATTCATCAGTGCGGGATGCGAAATTCAAAATTTAGAATTTAAAATTCGGGATTTAATATTCAAAATTGAAGATACTGGATTCGGCTGCTGGCAGGAATCAAAATCTTAGCTGGCAGACAATAAACCATTCACAGAAAGCTTTTACCGTGCTTTAGATTAAAAAAAATGATATATCTGTGGCGTCCAACACCCTATATCATTCATCATTCATCATTCATCAGTGCTGCTGGTAGGAATCAAAATCGTAGCTGGCAGACAATAAACCATTCACAGAAAGCTTTTACCGTGCTTTTGATTAAAAAAAATGATATGTCTGTGGCGTCCAACACCCTATATCATTCATCATTCATCCTTCATCATTCATCAGTGCTGCTGGCAGGAATCAAAATCTTAGCTGGCAGACAATAAACCATTCACAGAGAGCTTTTTACCGTGCTTTTGATTAAAAAAAAATGATATGTCTGTGGCGTCCAACACCCAATATCATTCATCATTCATCATTCATCATTCATCATTCATCAATCATTAGTTCGGGATGCGGGATTCAAAATTTAGAATTTAAAATTCGGGATTTAATATTCAAAATTGAAGATACGGGATACGGCTGCTGGCAGGAACCAAAATCTTAGCTGGAAGACAATAAACCATTCACAGAGAGATTTTTCCGTGCTTTTCATTAAAAAAAATGATATGTCTGGGGCGTCCAACACCCAATATCATTCATCATTCATCATTCATCATTCATCAATCATTAGCTCGGGATGCGAAATTCAAAATTTAGAATTTAAAATTCGGGATTTAATATTCAACATTGAAGATACGGGATATAGCTGATGGCAGAAATCAAAATCTTAGCTGGCAGACAATAAACCATCCACAGAAAGCTTTTACCGTGCTTTTGATTAAAAAAATGATATATCTGTGGCGTCCAACACCCAATATCATTCATCATTCATCAATCATCAGTGCGGGATGCGAAATTCAAAATTTAGAATTTAAAATTCGGGATTTAATATTCAAAATTGAAGATACGGGATAGGGCTGCTGGCAGGAATCAAAATCTTAGCTGGCAGACAATAAACCATTCGCAGAGAACTTTTTCCGTGCTTTTCATTGAAAAAAATGATGTATCTGTGGCGTCCATCATCTATCATCAATCATCCAACACCCAACAACCAACATCATTCATCATTCATCAATCATCAATCATCAATCATCAATCATCCAACACCCAACACCCAACACCCAACAACCAACATCATTCATCAATCATCAATCATCCAACACCCTGCACCTAGCATCCAGCATCAATCATCAATCATCAATCATCAAGCATCCACCACCCACCACCCAACATCCATCACCCATCACCCAACATTCCCTTCTTTAATCTTCAAAATGAGAATTATCACCTCCTGTGGTCATGAAGTTTCTGCTGTATAATATTGATTATTAATGCTTTAAACCGCTATATGGAAATCTTCTAAAAATGAAACAAAAATCCATTATTTAACAATAATATTCATAAATTTGCGGTTAAGTAAATACAATTCTAAATACATTGATGAATAAACTGAGCGATGGTTTGAGAGCATTATATGCCGGTGATAACTTATTGAGAATTACACGGGTAAGATACATCCCCAGATGGATGGTATTGTTTTTTGACCTTGGCTTCGTATTTTTCTCTGTTCTTATTTCCTATTACTTTCTGCTGAAGCTCAATGTTAAACTCAATTATCAGAATCTTTTACCGGTAAAGATCCTTATTGTTCTGGCGGTTAATGTTGTATTTATGTTTATTTTCCGCACCTATGCCGGAATCATCAGACATTCTACTTTCTTCGACTTTTTTAAAATACTTCTGTCTTCAGGTAGCAGCTTAATAGCACTCATTGTCTTAAACTACTTTTTTTATCTGGTAAGAGGTAAACCGCTGTTTCTGTATCCCAATATTTTTCTGTTTTTCTTCGTTTCGGTGTCTTTCCTGTTTTTCTTCAGAATGGCTACCAAAAGATTTTTCAATGTATTGGTTGATTTCAGCAGGGCACCATCTACACTGAATATTGCTGTAGTAGGCGTAGAAGATGTGTCGGTCGCTCTCGCAAGAGCCATTATGCACAATCCCAACTACCCGTACAGGTTAGGTGGTTTTGTCACCAACAGAACGGATTCTAAAAGAGCCGTACTTCTGGGACATAACATCTACAGCAAGAAACATTTTTTCAGTAGTCCCAAAATCCTCAGAGACTTTGATGCGGTCTTGCTCATCAAAGAAATCATGAGTAAAAAAGAACTCGAGGAATGGATGAACCTGTCTCTGGACAGTGGCCTAAAAGTCTTAAAAGCGCCAACCATTGGAAAAATGAGAGATCAGGACCTGGTGGGTGGAATCAGAAATCTGCAGATTGAAGATTTACTCAACAGAAGACCGATTAAGATCGAGAACGTAGAGGTGAAGAAAAGACATTTCGAGAAGAATGTACTGATCACCGGAGGTGCCGGTTCTATCGGCAGTGAGATTGTAAGACAGGTCGCAGAATTCAATCCTACCAACATTGTCATTCTGGATCAGGCGGAATCCCCGCTGTATGATCTGGAACTTGAGCTGTTGGAAAAGTTTCCTGCACAGAACTTTAAATTCATCTTAGCGGATATTTCAAACAGTTACAGGCTTGAAAAAATATTTGAGGAATACAGCTTTTCCATGGTATATCATGCCGCTGCCTACAAACACGTCCCTCTGATTGAAGAAAATCCGCATGAGGCTGTTTTTGTCAATATCTTAGGGACGAAAAACGTCGCTTTACTGTCAAAGAAATACAAAGTCAACAGATTTGTGATGGTGTCTACCGATAAAGCGGTAAATCCTACAAATGTAATGGGAGCTTCCAAGAGAGCGGCAGAACTCTTTGTGCAGTCTTTACAGAATACCGAGGGCAATGTCACCAAATTTATTACCACGAGATTTGGAAATGTCTTGGGTTCCAACGGTTCTGTAATCCCACATTTTAAGAAACAGATTCTGAAAGGAGGGCCCGTAACCATTACCCATCCGGATATCATCCGCTATTTCATGACCATTCCCGAAGCCTGCGAACTGGTACTGCAGGCAGGTACAATGGGAGATGGTGGAGAAATCTATGTTTTCGATATGGGTGATCCTGTGAAAATTGTAGATCTTGCGAGAAGGATGATAAAACTTTCAGGCTACATTCCGGATGAAGATATTAAAATCACTTTTATTGGTCTGAGACCTGGGGAGAAACTCTATGAGGAACTCATCAGCGATAATTCCACTACGGTTCCTACACACACAGAGAAAATCATGATCAGCAAAGATTACTGTGAAGATTTCAAAATGGTGGATGAGCACTTTGTAAAGCTCATACGCTCTGCAATGAAAAAAGACAAAAATGAGGTCGTAGGATTATTAAAATCCCTGGTACCTGAATATATTAGCAACAATTCTGAATTTGAACATTTAGACAAGAAAAAAGAAACCAACATCAATCCGGCAGCTTCCTGATCACCAGATATCAGAATCATGACTGTTGAATAACAATAAAATAATAATGAATTTCAGAAAACTCTGCCTTTATGGCTTTACAGGTCTTGTATTGGCATCCTGTACACCGAGACAGGAAATCAACTACATGACCGATATAGACTCTGTGTCGCTGGACAATGCCATAAAAAACAGCCGCAGCAGTCTTCAGCCCGGAGATCAGCTTATCGTAAAGATTTCTGCACGTGATATGGACGCTGTGCAACCCTTCAACCAAAACTATTCTTCATCCGCTACGGTTACCCAGTATTCTTCACCGAATTCGAACAACATACCACAGCAGATTCCTGCTTCCGGACCAACCTATTTTGTAGATACAGACGGTAATATCATTTTCCCTCAGCTGGGTAAAATCAGCACTAAGGGTGAAAATATTGAAACCTTCAGGGAAAAACTGACAGGCTTGCTGAGCAGATACATCAAAGATCCGGTTGTAGATGTAAAGCTGGTGAATTTCAAAGTATCGGTAACCGGTGAAGTGGCAAGACCGGGGATGTATGTAATTCCTGACGGCCATGCCAATATTCTCAATGCACTGAGTCTTGCGGGAGATACTACACCGTATGGAATCAGGAACAATGTACTGATCATCAGAAATGTAGACGGTCAGATTACAAAAGAGAGAATAGATCTTACGAAAGCCGGTTTCATCAACTCACCGTATTATTATCTGAAGCAGAACGATATTATCTATGTGCAGCCTAATGCCAACAGAGAGAAAGCAGCAAGAGTAGACCCGAATACAGGTCTTTATATTTCAGTAGCATCGGTAATCGCATCACTGGTCATCGGAGTTTTGGCGCTGACTAAAAACTAACACAAACTAAACTAAACTAAACTAAACTAAACTAAACTAAACAGTGGATCAGTTCAATTTTGAAGACCAGCCGCAGGAAGAAGTTCTTGACCTCAGAGAACAGTTCAGGCCGTACCTTTCCAAATGGTATTGGTTCGTGATCGGGGTTTTTATTGCTTTGGTGGCAGCATGGTTTTTTCTGAGATACTCTTTACCGGTTTTCAGTACAGAATCTACGCTTCTGATTAAGGAAGTGAAAAAATCCACCTCAGGGCAGCCCGAAATGTCTGTTATTTCAGAGATCAGCGGCATTGGCGGCATGAATTCCAATTCGGTGAGCAATGAAAAACAGATTTTAAAATCTGCCAACCTCATGCTTTCTGTGGTAAAAGAGCTGGGGCTTGAAACCAATATCTATTCTCAGGGAAAGATCAAGGAAGTTGAATTGTACAAAGATTCTGCACCATTCACGGTACGGGTGATCAGTGAAAAAAGAAAAGGAAAGTATCCAACGAAGCCTGTTTTTGCTACCATTAAGAATGACGAAATCATACTGGAATCTGAAGGTTATAAAAAGAACATCAAAACAGGTTTCAACAAGGCGCTGGCTATGCCTTTTGGGGTGATCATGTTCCAGAAGAACGTCAATACAGACGGTTCTGCATTCAAATCCACCCATACCTTCCGCCTTCAGTTTATGTCGGGGATGAACAGGGCAAGATCCTATTCAGGTGCTCTGAAAGTGGATGTGGTAGAAAAGGAAACCACCGTACTGAAACTGTCGATCACAAACGAAGTTCCCGATAAATCTGAAGATATTCTGAACAGACTCGCGGTGAATTACAACCGGGAAGCCGTACTCGACAAAAACTCTGAAGCCCAAAAAACAGCCGAGTTCATCGACGGGAGAGTGAGACTCATTGGTGAGGAGCTGGGAAGGGTGGAAAGCCAGAAAGAAGATTTCAAAGTAAAAAACAATATTGCCGATATCGGCAGCGAAGCGGAACTTTCGTTACAGACCTCTGCAAAAACCAGACAGGATCAGATTGAGAACGAAGCTCAGCTGGAAGTGGTCAACAGTTTACTGGGCTATCTCAGCAAACAGAATTCCAACCAGATTTTACCGCTGAATATCGGTTTAAACGATTCTGAAACTTCCATGAATATGGGGCTGTACAATCAGCTAATTACCGAAAGAAGCCGTTTGCTGGAAAGCTCCACGCAGCTCAATCCCGTGGTTCAGGATGTGACAAAGCAGATTTCAGACCTCCGCATGTCCATCATCGGAAGCCTGAACAGAACCCGGTCGGCACTTCAGATCAGCAGAGGCGCTATCCAGAGCGAACAGAACAGGCTGAGCGGAAGAATCTCGAAAGTGCCGTTTCAGGAAAAAATGTTCAGAAGCATAGAGCGTCAGCAGACCATTAAAGAAGAACTCTACCTCCTGCTGCTTCAGAAAAGGGAAGAAGCGGCAATTTCACTGGCGATTGCAGCACCGAAAGCGAGAATTGTAGATTATGCCTTTACCGCACCAATTCCTGTTTCACCAAAAAAACAGATGGTATACCTCGGAGCTTTTATCATCGGTTTACTTATTCCTTTTATCATCGTTTATATTACAGGGCTGCTCAACAATAAAGTGGGGTCTGCAGGAGATCTGGATAAACTTTCCCATGGAAAACCGTTAATTGGCGAGATTCCTTCACTTCCGAAAGGGGCGCCCGAGCTGGTTGAGTTCAATGATCTCTCGCCGATGGCAGAAGCATTCAGAATTTTAATTACCAACATGAGCTTTATGCTTCCCGAAAAAGAAGGGGCAAAAGTAATGCTGGTAACCTCTACCGTAAAGGGCGAAGGAAAAACATTTATATCAGTCAACCTGGCGCTCACACTGGCAACGCCGAGAAAGAAGGTGCTCATCATCGGTTCAGACATCAGAAACCCGCAGCTGCACAGGTACAACGAAGGCAGAAAAGGCCTTGCCGGTCTTGCAGAATTCATGTACGACAGAACGGTGACGGCAGAGGAAATTACGCATGTCTCCACATTCAACCCGCACTGTGATGTTATTTATTCCGGAGCTGTAACGCCCAATCCTACAGATTTGCTGTCCAACGGAAGGTATAAAGAATTGCTGAACAGCGTAAAATTACAATACGATTATATTGTACTCGATACCGCACCACTAATGCTGGTAACAGACTCATTTCTGATTGCTAATGTTGCAGATATTACGATTTATGTAGCAAGATCAGGATATACCGAGAAAAAACTGATCTCTTTTGCCAATACTCAGATAGAAAAAAATAAAATCAGAAATGCAGCTTTTGTACTCAATGATGTGGATACTTCCAACAGCAGCTATGGATATGGATACAAATATGGCTATGGATATGGTGCTCCGGAGAAAAAAAGCTGGAGAAACTGGTTTAAATTTAAGTGGTAAATAGAAAACTAGTGATCAAATTTATGATCCTTTATATAATATTCACATCTCTCTCGATGAAAACAGTCTTAACAGCAGGAGTTTCTTTAAAACCTCAATACTACATAACTTTGAAATAGATTTGCTTATTGGTGATCCTCCACTTCTAAACTCAATGTCTTAGGAAATGAAATATGCTTTATTAAAATTTGTGAGAGAATGATAAATTTGATTTATATCGAAAGCAAATAACAAGTTAGACGCAAAGTACTCTTTATGAAATTAAAAATATTCGAAAAGAAAAATTGGAATAGCTTAAATTAAATTTTGCAAATATTATTATTACAGATTTATATTTTACATGAACAATGAGAATACTAATAACTACAAACCATCCAGCTCCATATATAGATAAATGGCTTGAGGTTTTAAGCATGAATCATCAGGTTGATGCCTTATATTTTAAAAAAAAAAGTTCTGAAAAAGAATGGAAGAATTACCGTGTTAAGGATGCTTTCTATAATGATGATTTTTCATTTAGAGATTTACTTTGTTTTTTTAAAACCTATGATTTTATAGTATTCGGAGGTTGGTTTAAAAAAATAAATATTCTATACTGTGTGTTATTGAAGTTTACGAATACGAAAACTGCATTTTTTACTGACTACCCAGAAATAGAAAATCAAGGCAAGTTCCATAGCTTTATAAAAAAGCGGATCATAGAATCTGCTGACTATTTATTTGCTGCGAGTTATTCAACAAAAGAATTCTTCATTGAAAAATACAGGATTAAAGACAGTAAAGTGAGAGTATTTCCATATGCTCATAATTTTGAATTTGAATCAGAACCAAATGTCATTTTTGATAAAATCAAAATTTTTATAGCAAATCGATTTATAGAAAGAAAGGGGTATAAGATTGTCATTGATAGTTTTCGTGTATTAAAAGAAGTAAATAAATTAGATGAATTTGAAATTACCATAGTTGGGGGAGGTCCTCAGTATAATTTCTATAAAAATGAATTTAAAAAACTGTCAGATAATATAGTTGTAAAAGAATGGATTGAAGATGAAACTTATATTAAATATATGAAAGCTTCTAATATTTATATACATGCTTCAATATTTGAGCCTTTTGGCATACCTCCATTAGATGCTTTGCAACTTAATAAGATTGTTATTGTTTCTGACGGTGTTAAATCTCTCAACCATATTAAGGGAAAAGTGAATAACCCCATTATTTACAATAGTACAGACCATGAGGAATTAAGCAATATTTTAATAAATATTTCTATAGTGTGCCATAATTTAAATACCGAAGAATCTAATCATAAAATAATTACAGAAATGTATAATGCTCATACATTACTTCGAGCAATACCAAAATTTGATGAAAACCAAAAATAAAATTGCAAGTGGCTTCGCATGGAGTTCTATTGAAAACATTTCATTGCAAGGTGTTCGTTTCGCAAATGGAATATTTTTGGCGAGAATTCTAGCACCATCTGATTATGGGATAATTGGAATGCTTACAGTTTTTATGGTTTTCTCTGAAATCATAATCAATAGTGGTTTTACAGCAGCACTAATTCAGAAAAAAGACAGAAAAGAAATTGATTATTCAACTGTATTTTTCTTTAATATTGCAATCAGTATTAGTGTTTATCTGCTTTTGTTTATTTTATCTCCAAAAATAGCTGAGTTCTACAATATGCAAGATTTGGAAAAAATAACCAAATATGTAGCTATTCCATTAATCTTTAATGCATTGTGCAATGTTCAATATACAAGATTTCAAATATATTTAAATCTCAAAACCCCAGCATTAATTTCAATTATTTGTGCTGTTATTCAAGGTTTAGTTGGACTAAGTCTAGCATATAATGGATATGGAGTTTGGTCTTTAATATATAGTAATATTTTTGGTGCTGTAATTAGATGTATTTTTCTTTGGATATTCTCAAATTGGAAACCTATTTTTATGTTTTCATTAAGCTCTTTTAAAGGATTGTTCGATTTTGGCTCTAAATTATTAGGGGTTTCTTTAATGGAAGCTGCATATACGAATATTTATTCCATCGTTATAGGTAAATTTTATAACGCATCAACTTTAGGACTGTTTACAAGAGCGCAAGGATATGCATTTCTTCCAACATCAATCATCACATCGCTAATTAGCAAAGTGACATATCCTTCTTTTTGCAGTATTCACGATGAAAAAGATTTATTTGAGAATTATAAAAAAATGATTGGAACTGTTTCTTTTGTAACGTTTCCGATAATGATTTTTTTAGCAGTTTTAGCAAAGCCATTGATAATTTTTTTTATTACAGAAAAATGGATCGCAAGCGCTGTTCTTCTTCAAATACTGTGCTTTGCAACTATGTGGAGCCCCATTTATGAAGTGAATATTTCATTAATTAAAGCATTAGGGAAGTCTAGTTTACTCTTAAAATTGCAAATTGTAAATAAATTTTTTGCTATAATTGTTTTAATAATTACATTACCTCGCGGAGTCAATATTATGTGCTGGGGGGCTGTTTTTATATCATTTCTTGATATTTCTTTTAACCTGTATTTTACAGCTAAAATCTTATCTACAAGTATGATTCAACAGTTAAAAAATATACTGCCTGCGTTAATAATGTCGTCGTGCTCAGGTCTACTAATCTATTTAACCACCTATCATGTTACGAACAATTTTTCTCAGTTGGTATTGGGAAGCATCGTTGGTTTGATTTCGTATCTATTAATAGCAGCACTTTTTAAAAATGAAACGTTACAGTATTTTACTTCTGTAATCAGAAAACGATTTAGAGGAATTCATAAATAAGGTATGGTGTCAGCCATAAGATAATACACAAAAAAATTCAATTTAGATGAAAGTAACAATTATAATACCTGCATATAATGTAGAAGAATATATTGAACGATGTTTACAATCATGTGTACGTCAAAATTATGATAATTGGGAAGCAATAATTATTAATGATGGAAGTAGAGACGCAACTTTAGCAAAAATTAGAGAGTATCAAAAGATTGATTCTAGAATTAAATTTATAGATAAAAACAATGAGGGACTTGCAAAAGCTAGAAAAGATGGACTTGAAAAAGCAGAAGGTGATTATATCTATTTTTTAGATAGTGATGATTTTTTATATATTGACAGTATTTCTGAGTGTCTTAATATATTTAAAGAAAATGATGTAGACATTGTGATCCATGATATGACAGCTATTTGGGATTCAGGAAAGCAAAGGTTGGGGACACATAATATTACACAAAATATCTCTGGTCTTGAGGTGGTTCAATCAATGTTAACATCAGATTTGTCTAGTACGATATGGGGGAAAATGTACAAAAAATCTGTTTTTGATTCCGTATCCCATCCTGTCGATCAACGGATGATGGGAGAAGATACTCTATTATTATTAGAAGTAGCTTTGAAAAATGAACCAAAAATTTTTTATTTGAAGAAGCCATTATATTATTATTATCAACGAGTAGGCTCTATTACAAAACAAGGAAATATCTTGGGTGAATACATGGTGCAATATGCAATAGCTGTCGAAGAAAAATTGCGAAAATATAACCTATTACAAACAGTAAATATTGAATGGTCAAAATTCAATCTGGATGTTGTGCTCAGAATTTTACTAGATAAAAGTGTAGAGACACCGAAAATTTCGAATTTTATAGAAAAGGTTATAAAGGTGAATTATAAATCTGCTAAACACTTACTGACATGGAAAAGAAAGTTAATTATCTATTTGCTGAAAATAAACTATAATTTGGCCATTAAAGTTATAAGTAGTAGTAAATAAAATTATTGTTAGATTAAGATTTTGAAAATAGGTTTAGGAAATTAAAAGATAATAGTTAGTATGAAAATAGCAGTATCTGGAGATTGTTTTAGTGCTTTTACATCTGGATTTCCAGTTAGAGGAATGATGTTAGCGTTAGTAAAGCTAAGGAAGGAAGATAAATTTGTTTTTTTCTATCGAAATATACCGAAGTCTCCACTATTACAATCTTTTTACAGGGAACTGCATGAGCAAACTAATGTCAGCGTTGTCCATATGAATGCCCCTCGAAAAGTAGTAGCAATTAAAAGTATGCTTTGTTTATCTTCAATTAAATTGGATGGAACTTTCGATGTATTTCTAAATCCTGGCAATCCTGAATACATTAAAAATTTTCAAGGCGTTCAAATTAACTCTATTGCCGATTTATCTACAATTCATGGCTTTTCTACAATTAAGTTTGCCTTGTTTTGGAAATTACATTCGAAGTGGTCGAAAAAATATATTTTTAAATTTGTGAATAAAATTGTTTGTATCTCAAAATATACAGAAAATGATGTTCATAAAGTATTTCCTAATAATGACAGTAAAACAGTTGTTATCTATAATGGTATTGATGATTTCTGGTTTGATCAAAAGTTTGTAGATAACTCTATTTACAATTTTAAAGAAAAAAAATACTTCATTTGGTGGGGTAATATATCTCAAAGAAAAAATATTAAAGGGTTATTTGCAGCATATGATGAGGCATTGAAAGTTAATCCTAATATCCCTAAATTATTAATTGTTGGAAATTTTCAAAAAGATCAGTTATTTTTAAAAAGTAAATTAGGAGATGATATTGAAACAATTCCCTTTCAAGATAATTACACAATGAAAACACTAGTGAAAAATAGTTCAGGGCTTATTTTTCCATCCTTCTATGAAGGGTTTGGCTTGCCTGTAATCGAAGCTTTTTCACAAGGAATACCTGTTGCTTGTTCTAATATTACTTCTCTGCCTGAAATAGCAAATGACTTTGCATTATTGTTTGATCCTTTTGATATTAATGAAATGAAAGAAGCCATTCTTAATTTGAATAATTTTAAAGTTGACAGAAATAAAATAATTGCTTATGCCAGTAATTTTAAATTTGAGATTGCAGCACAAAAATATTCAGAGCTTTTAAACTCATTATAAATGATCTGGTTTTTATTACAACAAATAGGATTCTTTATTTTTTTGCTACTAACAATAAAATTTGTTATACAGAAAAGACATGAATCGTTACTGATATTATATTTTTTTGGGCTTGTTTTCGGAACTTGTTTTTATTTTGCTATTACTATTTGGAGTCCAAGTAAGGTAGTGTCAATTGGAATGCTTGTTAGTATGTTAAGATTTGATGCAAAAAAAGATGATAAAATTTTAATAATCAAGATTATAGCAATATTATTACTTATATTGATAATTGTAAGTAGCCTTATAGCATTGATATTACCTGGTCCATTACCAGCTTCAGTTAATCCGATACAAAGATTGCTAATTCAAGATTTTGGTTATCTTACTGCTATACTTCTATTATTTTACGGTTCTGGTCTTAAAAGAGGTTTTGCAACAAGAATTTTCCCAAAATATTGCATAGCTGTAGAAATAGCTATAATAACTGGACTTATACACTACATATTTAATAAGATAGGAGTTGAATTTGCACCAATTTTGAGAACTGATGGAATAAACGAAAATAAAGAAGTTGTCGCTAATTTTGGAGGAGATATAGTACAGCGTATTTATGGCTTTGCGGGTGAACCCAAGAATTTTGGTTTTTTGGTCGCACCTTACTTGGTAATGTCTTTCTTTTCTTATTTTAGGGGAATAATAAGAGTAAATAGTGCATACCATCTAATTTTTTTGGCTTTAGGCTTTTTTGTAGTTCAACAAACATATTCATCCTCTGCACTTATAACTGTAATATTGTCAATAGCGGGTCTTCTTGTTTTTTATAAGCTTAATATTCGCCCTAAGCTCGTTGGTATTGTAATAATTATAATTGGATCCTTGTTGTCCTATTCATTTTTAAAGGAGTCTGTCGATGTAGATGTTAATAATAATAGTTTCTGGTCAGCTTTGGAAAATAGAACATTCGGCAGAGCTCAAGATGAATTAGAAAATGATCGTCAGGAAGTAATTATTTGGGAAACTTTTACAGAGGATAAAACGATCTATCAACTTTTTGGCTATGGGATTGGACAATACAGTTTTCATGTACCAGGTCAAATTGAAAAAAATACTATAATACCAGTTCAGTCTGGATTGGTCGTGACTTTAGTAGATTTAGGTTTTGTAGGTGCGCTGTTTTATGTATTATATGGATGCTTAATAATTTTTTATTTAGTTAAATCTAAAAATCTAAAAAAATCATTCTCTTCATACTGGTTTATTTTAGTTTTCGTAACCTACATTGGGGGAACAACATATGGTAATCTAATTACCTCATTCATGTTATTCATGTTGGCAGTAAATAATTTTTATACTGAGCAACAGATGCACTATAAAGTTGGAAAATTGTCAAATAAAACAATTTATAATTAAAATTATAATATAACTCATAAACATACAGTTTTCCTGCTTGATAATCTAATGGTTGGCAGTAAATAATTTTTATACTGAGCAACAGATGCACTATAAAGTTGGAAAATTGTCAAATAAGACAATTTATAATTAAAATTATAATATAACTCATAAAGTAATTTTATTATAAGAGAATCCGAAGTAGCAAATTTAAATTTATAAAACTGTGAAAGTAATTCATTGTATATCTTCAATCGATGAAACAACTGGAGGACCTGCAAGAAGTATTACAGTTCTTGTTGATTCATTGGCAATGTCTAATAAAATAAAATATATCGATCTGTTGACATTGGAATCATCAAATCCTTTATATAAAAAATTTGAAAATAAAAAAATTAATCTGAAGTTTTTAGAGCCCAGTTTTTTGGATTATTCCAAAACTCTGAATATTGAATTGCAAAAGAAAGATGCTGACCTATATCATGGTCATGGAATCTGGAATTTGCCTATTCATCAAATGGCAAAATCTGCCCGTAAAAAATCGAAACCTTATATTATTTCTGTGCGAGGAATGTTGGAACCTTGGTCAATGCAACAAAATAGACACAAGAAAAAATTGGCGATGATACTGTATCAACATCAAGATTTAAAATCAGCAACGTGTCTTCATGCAACTGGACAAATGGAAGTTGACAGCATAAGGAATTTAGGTTATAAAAATCCCATTGCCAAAATTCCTAATGGAATAAATCTCGACGACTATCCAAAGAAAGAATATCACAATAAAACTAATAAAACAATTTTGTTTCTTTCCAGAATTCATCCTAAAAAAGGTATTGAAATCTTGATTGAAGCCTGGCAATTATTAGATGAAAGCATAAAAGAGAATTGGAAAATAAAGATTGCTGGAAATGGTGATCAAGCCTATATTAACAAACTGAAGCAGGAGATAGACTCAAAAAAACTCGCTGATAAAATTGATATCATAGGCTCTAAATTCGGAACTGAAAAACTTGAAAGCTATCATAACGCCGATTTATTTGTTTTGCCAACCTACAGTGAAAACTTTGGAATTGTAGTAGCCGAAGCATTATCTTGTGGTATTCCTGTTATCACAACCAAAGGTACACCGTGGATAGACTTGAAAGATTATAAAGCCGGAGCCTGGATTGATGTCGGAGTTGATTCACTTCGAACAACATTGGAGGAATTTCTTCAAAAAGATTCTTCAGAACTGGAACAAATGGGAAAAAATGGAAGAAGGCTTGTAGAAGATAAATATTCAATAGAATCAGTGGGAAAGCAATTTTTAGAGCTTTATGACTGGATAATTAATAAAACACAAAAACCAGATTTTGTAGTATGAATAATGAGAAAATTACTTTGTCACAATATCAAAATAAATTAAGCAGAAAAAATAAACTTGCTCGAATGGTATGGTCGATTGTATGGACTCTCTTTGCGAGACCCTTACCTAGGGGAATCGGGGATTTTTGGAAGATTTTTTTATTACGGTTATTTGGTGCCAAAGTTCATAGTACAGCGGTTATTAATTCATCAGTACGAATTTATCAGCCATGGAATTTAGAGATGGCCGAATACAGCTGTTTAGCTCCAGAGGTAGATTGCTATAACGTAGGTAAGATTATAATTGGAGCTTACGCCACGGTATCTCAGAAATCATATTTATGTGCTGCATCACATGATATTACCAGTGCTAAACATGAACTACTATTCAAACCAATTATTATTAAAAGTCAGGTTTGGGTTGGTGCTGATGCATTTATCGGTATGGGTGTAGTAATTGGCGAAGGCGCCGTAGTGGGAGCCAGATCTTCTGTTTTTAAGAGTGTGGAGCCTTGGACAATAGTGGGTGGGAATCCAGCCAGATTTCTAAAAACAAGAGAAATAAAATAAAAATAAAAAATAAATATATGTATGATATTTTATTTAAAGGTAAATCAATTAGACAGCGTCACGCAAAAATTGAAAGTAAATTTCAAAAAAAAGATATAGATAGAGTTTCATTACTAAATTGGGAGGAGCATTGCATAGAATGTGCCGTCCCGTTATGTTACACAACTTGTCTTATATATGAAAAAAGAGAAGACCTGAAGTGTGTGCGTATAAAAAATGGATTGGTAAGAGATTACAATTATAAAGGATATTTCAATTTTGGGATTGCCTGCGAGTTTAAAAAATGGGGAAAATTAGAAACAGTAATTTCGCCGACAATGGTCTCTACCAACCAATTGAATTTTATAATAGCAGGAGATAAATTGGCTTCAGGTTTTTTTTATTATTTATCAAAAATTCTAAAAAAAATATCTCCTAAATACATGCTTCTGAGAGGTTATGTTTTTTATAAAAATAAATTTTTATCATTTATAAAATTAAATGTTAAACAAAGCAAACCGGATTATTTCTTATTTGAGTGTTTTTCTGAAAACCATTCAGATATTCAGGTAATGCTGCAGGCGTATTCTACAACCAAAATTTTATTTTCTGAAATATTGATAATCAAACAGGGTATCAATTCAATCAAAATTCCTTACGTAAAATTTAATATTTTGAATAATGAAGAAACAAGAATATTAGTTTCTCCAACAACAGAGATTAAATCAAAATTAATATTTACTTGGCTTGATTTCGTTAAGGTTAAAGAAAAGGATTTAAAAACTAAAGATAAAATTGAAAATTTAAAACCTGCTGAAAAAGTTAAATGCGTAGCTTGGGATCTAGATAATACTTTATGGAATGGGGTATTGATTGAAGATGGTCAGAATGGCATTCAATTAAATGAAAATGCAATAGAGGTTATTAAAAAATTAGATGAAAGAGGTATAATTAATACGATAGTCAGTAAAAATTCTTATGAAGATGCCTATCCGGTTTTAGAGAAGTTGGGTATTGCTGATTATTTTGTTTATCCTGCAATCAATTGGGGACAAAAAAGTGAGAATTTAAAACAAATAGCTAAAAAGCTAAATATTGGAATTGATACTTTTGCTTTTATAGATGATAATGTCAGAGAAAGAGAAGAGGTTAGAGCTAATCTGCCAATGATTAGAATATTCAACGAAAATCAAATAGATGAAATTCTGAATCTCGCCGAATTCGATGTTCCAATTACAGAGATGAGCAAAAAAAGAAGACTCTCATATTTAACGGAGGCCAAAAGAGATGAGTTAAAACAGACATTTAATGATAATTATGATGATTACATCAAGAATCTTGATATTAAGTTAGAGGTTAGCAACATAGATTCTCCTGAAAAAAAAGAGAGATGTTTTGAACTATTGTCAAGGTCTAATCAGTTAAATTTATCAACGAACAGATATACTATAGAAGAATATGATAAATTGCTAATTGATTCGGATTATAAGTGTTTTTCTTTTAATTGCACAGACAAATATGGCGATTACGGCTTAGTTGGATTTATCTCTGTTAAAATTAAAGATGAAACATTGAAAATCGTAGACTTAGTAATTTCCTGTAGGGTTGCCAAAAAGAAGGTCGAAAATGCTATGGTATTTTCTTTAAAAAAAATAGCAGATGAATTAGCAATAAAGAAAATAAATGCGTTGCTGAAAAAGACAACTAAAAATAAGCCTATTGCTGACGTGTTTGATGAGTTACCTTTTGTAAAAGATAGTGTGGATAATGACCAGGTACTGTATTGTATTAATGACACTTCACTTTTATTGGATGAAAAATTAATTGAGACTTCATATAAAATTTAAGTTGATGAAAATTATCCTACACGCAGATGATTTCGGTTTTGATAACGATACGCTGAAAGCTACTATTGACTGTTTTGAAAAAGGAGCTCTCACAAGCGCTACCATAATGCCAACGATGTCTTCTACAAAAGATGCTTTAGCATATGCAAAAGAAAATTCTCAGTATAGCTTTGGTGTACATCTCACCTATGTTGACAGATTAAGGCCAGTTAGTAATCCCGATAAAATTAAATCTTTGTTGAAAAATGACGTGTTTTTACCTTCAAATAAGATAAGAATAAAATCTTTTCTTAATTTATTAAATAAGAAAGAAATAGTTGAAGAAACAAAACGACAAATAGGCTTATTGCTGGATTCATCTGTTTCTGTATCACATGTTGATTCTCACGGTCATATTCATAAATTTCCAATCTTTCAGGAAGCGATCGAAGAGGCAATCAATTATTTTAATATTAAAAAAGTGAGAAAAGGTCAAGATACTTTTTTAAGTACTGTTGATAAGGCTGGGCTAAAAAGAAAACTCTTAAATGCAATAAATAATAAGATGGATTCGGGGCTTAAAAAAAAATTTTTGTCAACAGACTATTTTTACATGCCAACAAACTCATTTGATGTTGACTGGGGGAAAGAGATCTTAAAAATTATCTCGTCATTAGACAATGAACATACCTTAGAAATAGGAGTTCATCCTGGGTATAACGACAAATGGCGATTACGGGAGTATAAAGACATTATATTGTTTTCTAATCTCATTAAGGAATCCAGTAACAGATTAATTACTTGGAATGATATATAACTTACGCTAGATATTACTGCAATTGTACTAT
This sequence comes from Chryseobacterium foetidum, assembly GCF_025457425.1. Taxonomy (NCBI): domain Bacteria; kingdom Pseudomonadati; phylum Bacteroidota; class Flavobacteriia; order Flavobacteriales; family Weeksellaceae; genus Chryseobacterium; species Chryseobacterium foetidum. The sequence continues at coordinate 1,112,865 of NZ_JAMXIA010000001.1, read as the reverse complement.
TTATATTGACCAAATTCAATTACAAGAATGCTTAGATTCTCGTTGGAATAAATTTAATTGATTTGCTATGCTGGGTCATTTTCATAAATTTCAAAAAAACATTCCATCATCAGCGAGGTATTAAATTATTACGAAACCTATGTTAAACGACAATTGCATTAATGGTAAATTTAATAACAATCAAAAAAAAATGTTTTTTTATCGCAATTACGGGATGTCGCAATTCAAAACAAAAGGTATAAATTATCTTTGCAGCAAAAAAAGATGAATGAATCATAGGCTTTCTTTAACAGCTATTATATTAACCTACAACGAAGAAATACATTTGCAAAGATGTCTGTCTTCGTTGCAGGAAGTCTGTACTGATATTGTGGTGGTAGATTCTTTTTCTTCAGATGCAACAGAACAGATAGCAAATGCCAACAGTTGCAGATTTTATCAGAATCCGTGGACTAATCATGCAGTACAGTTCAACTGGGCATTAGACAATTGTGAGATAAAAACAGATTGGGTTTTAAGACTTGATGCAGACGAATATCTGTATAAAGAAGACTTTGCACAGCTTCGTAACGCCATGGAAACTGCAGATGCTGAAGTTTCAGGATTTACTTTAAAGCTGGTGCGGTTCTTTATGCGTAGGGAAATGAAAAGAATGCCGCAAATCAGAATGCTTCGCTTATTCCGCAACGGAAAAGGACGTTCCGAAATCCGTTGGATGGATGAGCATATTCAGTTAGAATCGGGTAGGGTGGAGGACTTGCATGTTCGTTTTGCAGATAATAATCTCAATACAATTGGATGGTGGACAGATAAGCACAACAGCTATTCCATCCGCGAAGCTATTGACCTTTTGGATGTAGAATATAATATACTTGGAAATGAGCATCGTACTAATCTGGACGGGCAGGCAAAGCAAAAGAGAAAAATGAAGTTGAAGTATGCTAAGAGTCCGCTTTTTCTGAGGGCAATGATGTATTTTGTGTACAGATATTTTTTTAAACTTGGCTTGCTAGATGGTAAAGAAGGATTTCTTTGGAATTTTCTACAAGGATGGTGGTACAGAACTTTAGTTGACGCAAAGGTGTACGAAATAAAAAAACATTGTGGACGTGATATAAATATGATTAAAAGCTACATACTAAAAAATTATAAAATAAAACTGTAAACATAAAACTCTGATATTATTTAAAAATAATCATTCTAATCAACTTGTTATGAATTATTTAAAGGTATTTAATGATTTAAAAGGAAACTCTAATGGGAAGGTGCATCAACGCTCATTTTTTTGTGATAATCATAGATATTTCCTGAGATTTTATTTCTATTTTAGAGGATCAGAATCTTGAGGGAGACCCTCTCTTGTATATCTTTTAGATGGTCAGGAATAAATTACGTGATGACTCAAAACCAACGGAATATAAAGTAATTACCCCCTTACCGCAGATTAATAAACTGCTAAAATAAAAACTCTAACTAAACTGTAATGAAAATCTCGATAATTACGGTCTGCTACAATTCCGCAGCTACCGTAGAAGATACCATCCGATCGGTGGCATCACAGACATATGGTGATATTGAATATATCGTCGTTGACGGTAATTCTCACGATGCCACAGTCGATATTATCAAAAAATACCCCGATACCGTATCTCACTGGATCTCTGAACCGGATAAAGGGCTTTACGATGCCATGAACAAAGGAATTGCAATGGCCACAGGAGATTATGTAGGTATTCTCAACTCAGATGACACTTTTCATGAAACAAAGACGATAGAGAAAATAGCTGCTTTTCTCCAGAGCAACCATGTAGATGCATGTACGGGAGATATTCTCCAACACAGAAACGGCAAGACAATCAGAAGATACTCTTCGAAAAGGTGGAATCCTGAAAAACTTAAAATCGGTTTTATGCCCCCTCATCCCGCAGTATTTTTTAAAAGAAAACTTTTTGACGACCTTGGTGTCTACATTCTGGGATATAAAATTGCTGCCGACTACGAATTGATTATCAGGTATTTCCTGAAACATAATATTACCTGGAAGTATTCAGGCGTGATTACCACATCTATGGCTACCGGAGGAGCCAGCAGTTCGGGCATCTCCAGTTACCGCACCATTACCAGCGAGGTAGGAAAAGCGTTCAACGGAAATCAGATTGACTTCTCGCCATTCAAAGTGAAATACAGAATTGTTTGGAAGCTTATAGGTTTTCTGCAGAAATAAAGGCAGAAAAGAATGTATGAATACAGAATCAAAGCAGTAGTAGTCCCTCATTATTAGAAATAAATATGAACATTGTCATTACAGGAGCTTCAGGATTTGTTGGGAAAAATCTTTCAACCTATCTGCAGAAGGAAAATTATAAAGTAGAGGGTCTTGATTTAAGAAATAAAGACTGGAAAAATAATGTCAGCAAATCATCAGATGTGATGATCCATCTTGCCGGCAAAGCACATGACACCAAAAATGTTTCGGTACCGGAAGATTATTTTAAAATCAACCGTGATCTTACCATTGAGCTGTACAATGAGTTTCTGGCTTCCGAAATGAAATATTTTTTCTATTTCAGCTCAGTAAAGGCAGTTGCAGATGCTGTGGAAGGGATTTTAACGGAATCTTCGGTGTCCAATCCACAGACGCCCTACGGAAAGTCTAAAAAAGCAGCTGAAAAATACATCATGGAAAATCTGCCTGAAGATAAGCAGGTTTTTATCATCCGTCCCTGCATGATCCACGGTCCCGGAAATAAAGGCAATCTCAATCTTCTCTATCAGATTGTTGAAAAAGGCATTCCTTGGCCACTGGCAGCCTTCCACAACCAGAGATCCTTTCTGGGAATCGATAATTTAAATTACCTCATACATCAGATGCTTCTGAAAAAAGATCTGGAGTCTGGAATCTACAATTTTGCTGATGATGATGCCCTTTCTACCAACGATCTGATTTCAACTGTGAATCTGGCTTTGGATAAAAAAGCAAAACTGTGGAACGTATCAAAGAGCTTTATTCAGAGATCTGCCAGCATAGGAGACAGGTTAAAACTTCCTTTGAATTCGGAAAGATTACAGAAACTCACTGAGTCTTATGTAGTGTGCAATCAGAAAATTAAGTCTCCCCTGGGAATTGAGAAACTTCCCTACTCAGCAAGAGAAGGACTGATAAAAACAATAAAGAGTTTCAAAAAACGTAAAATAGTCAGTTGACCTTTTAAACTCTAAACCTTAAAAACCAAAACTAAAACTAAACTTTGTGATGATACGAATATTCGATTTCCTTTTTTCATTTGTAGGGCTCTTATTTTTGTGGCCTGTCGGTTTAATAGTCTACATATTAGGTCTGTTTGATACAGGTTCACCCATATTTGTTCAGGAGAGGGTGGGGCGCAATAAAAAACCTTTCAGACTCATCAAGTTCCGTACAATGCCGGTAAATACAAAGTCTGTTGCTACCCATCTTGCAAAAGACGTAACAATTACGAAGCTGGGAAGCTTTTTAAGAAAATCCAAATTAGATGAACTTCCCCAGTTGATCAACGTTTTGAAAGGGGATATGAGTCTGGTAGGCCCAAGACCCAACCTGTTTAATCAGACCGAACTGATGGCAGAGCGCGACAGAAGAGGCGTATACAATGCCGTTCCCGGGATTACAGGACTGGCACAGATAGAAGAAATCGACATGTCTACCCCCGTAAAACTTGCAGAAAAAGATGCCGAGATGCTCAGCAGCCTCACCCTCTCAGACTATTTCAGATACATTTTTGCTACCGTAAGCGGACAGGGACAAGGCGACAGAATCCAAAACTAATTGTGTAATCGGTTGTCTGTGTCGCTCTCCTGTGCAGTACCGTATTTCTGCACAAAATACCGCGTCTTCTACCACTGCACAAAATCTCCACTTCCCACAACTGAAATTTAATTTTTCAGCTGTAAATTTTGAATTTAAAACCCCCGCATCCCGCACTGATGATTGATGAATGATGAATGATGAATAATGAATGATATTGGGTGTTGGATGCCACAGATATATCATTTTTTTTAATCAAAAGCACGGTAAAAGCTTTCTGTGAACGGTTTATTGTCTGCCAGCTAAGATTTTGATTCCTACCAGCAGCCGTATCATGTATCTTAAATTTGAATCCCGCATCCCGCATCCCGCACTGATGATTGATGATTGATGATTGATGATTGATGATTGATGAATGATGAATGATGAATGATATTGAGTGTTGGACGCCACAGATATATCATTTTTTTTTACGATTGTCCGTTTTTGATTATAATCTAAGATCAGCAGTAACTTTGTCATTCCGTAGGAATCTCAACACATTAAAATATAGCAGCTTAGATTCCATCGGAATGACAATCAAACTTTTAAAAACTAGGTTATTACTAATTAAGGATATTCATTTTTTTTTAATCAAAAGCACGGTAAAAGCTTTCTGTGAACGGTTTATTGTCTGCCAGCTAAGATTTGATTCCTACCAGCAGCCGTATCATGTGTCTTAAATTTGAATCCCGCATCCCGCACCCCGTATCTCGAACCTCGAATCTTAAATCTTGAATCTTGAATTTGAATCCCGCATCCCGCATCCCGCACTGATGATTGATGAATGATGAATGATGAATGATATTGAGTGTTGGACGCCACAGATATATCATTTTTTTTTACGATTGTCCGTTTTTGATTATAATCTAAGATCAGCAGTAACTTTGTCATTCCGTAGGAATCTCAACACATTAAAATATAGCAGCTTAGATTCCATCGGAATGACAATCAAACTTTTAAAAACTAGGTTATTACTAATTAAGGATATATCATTTTTTTTAATCAAAAGCACGGTAAAAGCTTTCTGTGAACGGTTTATTGTCTGCCAGCTAAGATTTTGATTCCTACCAGCAGCCGTATCATGTATCTTAAATTTGAATCCCGCATCCCGCACCCCGTAACTCGAACCTCGAATCTTAAATCTTGAACCTTGAACCTTGAATCTTCAATCTTGAATCTTGAATCTCGAATCCCGCACCCCGCGCCCCGAACCCCGTATCTCGAACCTCGAACCTCGAACCTCGAATCTTAAATCTTAAATCTCAAATCCCGCATCCCGCACCTCTCATCCCAATTTTTAACAGAATTTTAAATTATGGCGCCCCAAAAAATGTACAGAAAAATCACCTTGCAGAAATCCCAGATTATTTAAAAAAATCACTAAAGATGGACTCTTACGCTGAGTTTTATTCACACAGCAATGAAAGTATAAAATACTGTATAAATATAAAAAAAGTTAAATTTATACTATTGATATTTTATAATAAGAGGATTTTATTTAGTTTTGAAATAAGTCTAATTTTAAATATTATAAAAATGGCACGAAGCAAAAACAACGTCGTAACCCACGGACTAAGTGGGAAAGTAGGAGATCTTTTGGTATTCAGCCAAAGAAACGGGAAAACTTTTGTAGGCAAAGTTCCAAAAGAAAGTACAAAAGAACTTTCCGAAGGGCAGAAAGCCCACAGACTGAAATTTCAGAAAGCGGTACTGTACGCAAAATCAGTCCTGAATGATCCGGCAAAGAAAGAGCTTTATGAGGAAGGAGTAGACCGCTCCAAGGGTCAGACTACCTATAATGTAGCTGTAGCAGATCTTCTGAACGCCCCTGATATTGAAAGTATTGACCTTTCAGCTTACACCGGAAATGTAGGTGACGTCATCAGGATAATGGTTACCGATGATTTCGGTGTAGAGGAAGTGAAAGTGAAAATCGAAAATGGGGATGGCTCACTGGTAGAAGAAGGAAATGCTGTGAACAGCGGAGTAGAATGGATATACACCGCTACTGTTCAAAACACAGATTTAGTAGGGGATAAGGTTACAATAACCGCATCAGATGCACCTGCCAATCTGTCAGAAAAGATTGAAAATTTATAATAGTTCACGATAGGCAGAGCATAGAGCGATCATAGAGCGATCATAGAGCGATACGATACCGAAATATTCTGTCAAAATGACAAATCCGCTTCTCAAAGGAGCGGATTTTATTTGTGATTTCAGTTTTTGTCTACCCATTTTAACCGTCTAATTTCCTCGCTGCGCAAAGTCTCTCCCGCTGCGCAAAGTCTCTCCCGCTGCGCAAAGTCTCCCGACTTTGAGCCCCAAGTGACTGACAAACATTATTCTTTCTCAGTATCCCATCTCACACCTGAAAAAATCCACTTTGACCTTAAATCTTCAATCTCGAATCCCGAACCCCGAACCTTGAACCTTGAATTTAGAGTCCCTCGCTGCGCAAAGTCTCCCGACTTTGAGCCCAACTCACGTACAAATATTATTCTTTCTCAGTATCCCATCTCACACCTGCAAAAATCCACTTTGACCTTAAATCTTAAATCTTAAATCTTGAATCTTGAATCTTGAATCTTGAATCTCGAACCCCATGCTGCCTCAGGTCAGAAACCTCCGCTTTACAGTTTTAAAACTAAGAATTTTTCTCAACCACATCGATCAGATGATCAATGTCAAATGGCTTCTCCAGATAATCATCGGCATTACAGTTCTCTGCAGTTTCCGGCAGAACAGGAGAAGTGGAGGATAAAACAGCTGAGATATCTTCTGTTTCAGGATTTAATTTCAGTTCGGAAATCACCTCTGAACCGCTTTTACTTCCCTGGATATAATCATCTACGATCACTACATCAGGCTCAATGATGTCGATATTTTCAATGGGTTCTGTTGTTAGTGAAGATATCACTTCGTATCCTTCATCCTGTAGCACATCATCCATCAGTTCAAGGATTTCTGCATTATCCTGAATGAGCACAATTTTTTTGTCCATACTTTAATAAAGGGCAAAGATACGGATAATCAATCTTTAAACATTTGCAGATTGAAATAGGTGTAGATAATCACGTCTGTCCCCAAAAAAACTTTTGTGCAAAAATTCAGGGTGACATCAAAGTCGTTTGATAACAGGGTTTTTTCTTTAATAAATAAGACGGGTCTTGTGTGAAGCTGTTGAATGGCATGTTTTTAGAGCCTACGTTTAACGATGACACTAATGATATCAAAATGAATAAAAATGACCGCTTTAAAAATTTAGTAAGGAAGTATTTGAAATTCCTCGCTGCCGAAGACTGTACCGTTTCTGTTGACATGTACCATGAACTGATATTTACAGAAAATCTTGTTTCAAAAGAGTTAACCGTTGTTGAGAATTTTTCAGACCGGATTACAAAAAATACAGATCTGAAAAACTATTTAGATATTGTAATCAACAGTATCAATCTTAAAATCATCAGCATTGATGATATGCTTAAGAAGTTCAAAGATTAGAAATCCAGGATAAATTAAAATAAGCGCAGAACTTCCCTCGGTACTAAATCTCCCAACTATGTACCCCAATTCAACCGCAAAATCACCCTCCGCAACCACCTCCCTAATCTCAAACCTCAAATCTAGAATCCTGAATCCTGAATCTTGAATCTTGAATCTTGAATCTCGAACCTCGAACCTCGAACCTTGAATTTAGAGTCCCCTCGCTGCGCAAAGTCTCCCGACTTTGAGCCCCAACTCACGTACAAATATTATCTTTCTCAGTATCCCATCTCACACCTGCAAAAATCCACTTTGACCTTGAATCTTGAATCTTAAATCTTAAATCTTGAATCTCGAACCTCGAACCTTGAATCTCAAATCCCGCCCCTCCCCTCGCTGCGCAAAGTCTCCCGACTTTGAGCCCCAACTCACGTACAAATATTATTCTTTCTCAGTATCCCATCTCACACCTGCAAAAATCCACTTTGACCTTGAATCTTGAATCTTAAATCTTAAATCTTGAATCTTGAATCTCGAACCTCGAGCCCCGAACCTCGAACCTTGAATTTAGAGTCCCCTCGCTGCGCAAAGTCTCCCAACTTTGAGCCCTCGCTGCGCAAAGTCTCCCGACTTTGAGCCCAACTCACGTACAAATATTATTCTTTCTCAGTATCCCATCTCACACCTGCAAAAATCCACTTTGACCTTGAATCTTAAATCTTGAATCTTGAATCTCGAACCTCGAACCCCGAACCCCGAACCTCGAATCTCAAATCCCGCCCCCCGCATCCCGAATCCCCGCTGCGCAAAGTCTCCCGACTTTGAGCCCCAACTCACGTACAAATATTATTCTTTCTCAGTATCCCATCTCACACCTGCAAAAATCCACTTTGACCTTCAATCTTCAATCTTCAATCTTAAATCTTAAATCTTCAATCTTGAATCTCGAACCTCGAACCTCGAACCTCGAACCTTGAATCTCAAATCCCGCCCCCCGCATCCCGAATCTCAATAAAAAAAACAGGCTCCCATTTCTGAGAGCCTGTTCTTATTTAATTGAATTTATTATTCTTTAATAAATTTCTTCTGAACTGTTTTGTCGCCGTCAACCAGTTCAATCACGTACAATCCGTTGATTAATCTGCTTACGTCGATCTTGTTGTTCAGGATCAATCCGTCTGATACCAGCTGACCTGCTGCACTGTAAATTTTGTAATTGGCTTTTTTGCTGATATTTTTTACATTCAGTACAGTAGCTACCGGGTTAGGGTAAATCATGATGTCGGTTTGGTTAAGAGGGTTTACAACTGCCTGCTTAACGATTCTTACAAGATAATCTTCAACCTCACCATTGGCAAAACTCGTACAGTTTACAGGAATACCATCTTTCTGCATCGCTACTCTCATCATTACATATTTGTAATCTGTAAGGCTCACGAAAGCGTCATCAGGAACTGTAAATGAAGCACTTGCATTGTCTGCGGTGTTCGGTCCGTTTGAAAGGATTTTTTCGTTGATATCGAAGTATCCGTTTCTGTTGAAGTCAATCCATACTGCCACTCCGGTATTGGAACCGGTAGATGAAGTTTTATCAACTCTGATCACGTTACCCTGACTTCCCTGAACCAAAACAATCTGCTTACCGTCTGTATTGGTTTCATAATAATGATATCCCGGAGCACCTCCTGTTGTCTCATTAACATAGGCCTGACCCTGATAAGGTGTAACAGTAACCTTGTTGATGTACTCACTTCCTGCATTGCTTCCTCCCATCTGACAGTAGGTTACAGTTGGAGTTGTGAAATAGTACAGCGGTGTAAAGTTACCCGGAGTACCGGTACATACGTTCGCAATCTGCATTTCGTATTTGGTAAGCTCAAGCAAACCTGTGATTAAGTGAGTATTGGTATTGTTCACCGTAACCGTAGTCCAGCTCGGAATTCCCACTTTTCTGTATCTTAAGATATAGCTGTTTGTAGCACCGGTTCCTGTATAAGGTTCCCATGTAACTTCAGCACTTGTAGGATTCAGTTGAGTAATCGTCAATCCCGGAGGCGGAATAGAACAGACTCTGATTGTAGTAAACACTACCGGGTTTGACCATGGGTTTGGAGTGGTTTCTCCCACACAGATATTGGCAATCTGAACCTCATAAGTCACATAAGAACTTAACCCCTGAAGAATATAAGTATTCGTTGGAGGAACAGGTAATGTAATTGTAGGCTCCCAGTTGGTCGCACCAACAACTCTGTATCTCAGGATATAAGTTGCACTAGGTACAATCGGGTTCCATGTAACGGTTGCAGAACCTGAAGTTACACTTGAGATCGTAACGTTTGGAGGCGTAGGATCACATCGTGTAGTGAATGTTCTGATCGCTCCCGGAGTTCCGGCGATACCGTTACAAACCGCAGAGATCTGAACTTCATACGTTGTAGCCGGGGTCAAACCGTTTAACGTCAATGGTGGGTTATTAGTGATGGTAGAAGCGTTCACGTTAGTCCACGGAGAAGCTGGTGTAGTTACCGGTCTGTACTGTACAATAAAGTTAAGGTTATTGTTAGCATTAACCCAGTTTACTACAGCAGAATTATGAGTAACCGTAGTAAATGTAGGTGGTGCCGGAGCAACATTGTTACAAGGTCTCAGTTTTACATAATAATCTTCAACTTCACCGTTTGCAGGGCTCGTACACATCGTTGGAGCAGCACCACGATTTAATACAACTCTCATGGTAGTATTAAATGGTCCTGTATAAACAGTTTGCGGAACATTGAAAGTTGCAGTTACCGGTGTTGTAGTACTTGATGCAGAGATCAATATTCTCTCATCATTAGCAAAAGTACCGTCTCTGTTATAATCAATCCAGGCTGTCACTGCATCAGCAGATGTAGAACCTGTCCATCCCTTGGCAACCGAAATTTGGTTATTGGTAGAACCAATTTCCAGATTGATTAAAGTTGCAGGAGTATTATATAAAGTATAACCGTTCTGAGTTGAGGTATTGCTCATCACAGCCTGACCTGTAGGACTCACTGTAACGTTGGCAATATGATCGTTTGTTCCACCTCCAGTCATAGGACAGTAAGTAAGCGGCGGAGTAGTGAAAGGCCATGATGCTCCCCATGCTCCCCAAGTAGTTCCGCACTTCGCCTGAATCTGCACCTGATAAGCAGTCTGCTCAGTTAATCCTGTAATTGTATGCCAGCTTTGACCTGCAGGTAACTCAAGATAACCTAGTGGTGCAGGCAACCATGCACCGGTTGTTCCCTGTCTCCATCTGATTCTATAGGTAGCGTTTGCTGTTGGCATCCATGATACATACTGCGTGGTTGCAGTAGCTGTTCCGAAGTTTACCGGTGTTGGTGCAACAGTGCTGCACGGCTGAAGATCAATCAGTTTAACAGAGTAGTCTTCCACTTCTCCCCAGCTGAAAGTTCCACACGCAGTAGGCGTAGTGCTTTCTCTGATGATAACTCTCATTCTGAGATTTAAATTCCCAGCATAAGCACCTGCCGGAACAGCAAAACCTGCTGAAGTATTAACCGGCGTACTGTTAGATGCCTGATTGAGAACTCTCTCGCTGTCTTCAAAAACACCGTTTCTGTTCCAGTCAATCCAGACTACTGTAGCACAGCTGTAAACAGTTCCCGGCCATGATCTTGTTACAGACACGATATTATTAGCGGCTGTACCACGGATAAGTGTTATAAGACGTGCAGGATCTGCCGTATAATCTGAGTAATATGGGCTTGCAGTAGCCATTGTAGATGTGCTCACCATTGGTGGCATTCCTACCGGGGTTACCGTCACATTAGAAATAAACTCATCTGCAGATGTTCCCCAGGCAGTACAATAGGTAACCGCAGGTGTGGTAAACGTTGTCGTTGCTGAGAATGCTCCCGTTGTTCCTCCACAGATAGTGGCAATCTCGACGTCATAAGCTGTAAGCTCATTCAGTGAAGGTATATTATAACTGCTTGTAAGCGGAGTATTAAGTGGAACAGTTATCCATGCGCCACTTGGCGACACTCTGTATCTTAGAATATAAGTTGCTCCCGTGGCCGGTACCCAGTTAACTGTAGCTGTAGTAGGGGTTATTGGTCCTACAGTAATGTTAGACGGTGGATTTGTTGTACACGCAGGAAGCGGAAGTATATTTACATTATAATCATGAGCTTCTCCCCATGTTGCGGAAGCACAGGCATCAACATTCGTGGTACTGTAGATTAAACGGACACGCATTCTGTGCACACCGGGTGGCGCATTGGCAGGAATAGCAATGTTTGCCGTGGCAAATGCAGGGCTTTGTACCATCGGAAGATCTGTCAACAGTTTTTCTGATGCGTCAAAAACTCCGTTGTCATTAAAGTCAATCCAGATACTTACAACTTCTGATGCTGGTGAGCTGTACGTGGTATTCATCTGTACAGGATAAGACTGTGCTGGAAGCATGTTGACAGGTGTAAATGCAGATGTTCTGTCATAATATCCATTACCGTTACATCCGGTATTCAGATCACTGATTACAGATCCTGCCACCCCTGTGATCACAACGCTGTTGAGATTATCACCACTGCTACAGCCTGTACTGTATACAGGAGTACAGTAGGTTAAGCATTGCAATACTGTATTCTGACCAACAGAAACTACATTGGAAGTTTGAGTGCTTCCTCCGTTAGTACATGTCACAACACATCGGTAATCTGTTGCCGCAGTTTGGTTGGCAACAGAATAAGACATCGTAGTAGCTCCGGCAATGTTAGTAAAAGTATTGGCTCCTGCCGGTGATGCCTGCCACTGGTAGGTAATACCTCCTGCTGAAGTAGCCCCTGCCAGCGAGAGTGTAAAAGGTGTATTGGCACATGCTGAAGATACTGATGCAGATGCTACACCAGCGGTTACTGCACCGGAACAGGCAGTGCCCGGAGTATAGCCAATCTGTAAAAACGGACGTCTGTCATCAATCGTACTGATTGAATTGGTAGTTGATGACAGTGTAGTAATAGGAGCCAAAGTTGTATTTCCTGAACCGTAAATTCTGTTTGGCACTGTGCTCCATAACCAGTCAAAAGTTCCTGTGGAAGGATTCCCTGAAACCTGGTTAATATCCCATTCTACAGAAATCTCCAGAGAACCACCGGTGTAGGTAAATGGCGAGTTCAATGTAAATACAATGTAATTTGGAGCTTGCGTAGCAGGGATTGCCTGGTTTAAATTCTGATAAACCATTGTTGCACCTGTATTTAAGTTGGCCCAGGTTTCTGATGCAGCCGCAAAAGCAGTTGCAGTTGTATTTTTCATGTAAATGCGGAAGATTCCTCCGCCTGTCGTGGTGGCATTATTGTTTTTTACCCACCCCAGATCATTGATAATAGTTCCGGCGGTTATACCGGCAGTAGCCAGCTCACTGGAAGTATACAAGTAAGTATACCTGCTGGCATCGTAGGCACTGGCCGCACTTGATCGGTAAACCGGTCCTGCATTGTAAGCCGGAGTTCCTGCTGTTCCCGTGGTTATCTGAACCACCTGAGCAGAAGAAAACAGACTGATCAGCAGACCACAAATCAGTAATAATTTTTTCATATTTTAAAATATTTATATCCGAAAGGATAATAAGAATTACACATAGTTTTACTAATAAAAAATTGTTTGAACTGTTTAAAACAAGGACTTGTTTTAAAGCTTTCTGTGCGTTGTGAAGAATAAATTGTAAAGAATTTCGTCATAGGCATTAAATTTTAAGTTTTAGACAAATTTAATAAATTTTATTTAATATAATGATTTCATCTTTTTTTTAAGAAAAAAATATAAAAAAAACATAAATGAGATATGATTGATAAAGGAATCTGTTCATAGATATTCGTCTAAATTCATTTGTATAAAAAGGGATTTTTATATGATCAGTAAGAATGTTTATGAGCTGATTTAGATACATGGATTGCACATACAGTAAAATTCAGATGACTTTGAATATATAATTCAGCTGAATGGTCTTTTAAAATCGTCCATTTGCGTTAAGTCTTAGGCACCGTTATTTAATTTACTAAAAATGAAGTTGATTACCTAGAGCATGTTTAAATTTTTATCTAAATTAATTTCTCCAATCCTTAGACAAGCTCAGGATAATAGCGGAGTCAGTTTTGATTAAATTTTCAGGCACTTTTCCATCCTTCAGGGTTAGGGAGAAGAAAAATGACCTGCAAATTTTATTTTAATCATTTTTAAACAGTCTCTTTTAAATTACCTGAAAAACCATGACAATTATAGATGTACTCTAACAGAGGAGCTTGATCCTTCACGTTTAATTTAATGTATATGAACGTGTACACTTATTAATGAATACATTACAGCTGAACTGCAGTATCCGGAAATACAGAATGTAAAATCCTAAACAATATATATTTATTAGAGGATTGAGTTTACATCATAATTCGCGATAAGTACGAGAAGTAAAAAGTCTATATAATTCTGTTCAACCTCTTTGGGATTGATCAGTCTTCTTCTGTATTCGTAGGAACGGAGAGCCTTGCTTAGTCTTGCATAGTCAACAAATTTTCTGTCTTTCAGAATCACGCGGCCGTTTCCTGTTTTGCCCTTGATAAGCACATTATCAAGAGTTCGCACTTTGATAATGGTCTCAAGCAGTTTTCTCGGTGCGTTTTGATTTTCATGATACCGTTCAATGATGTTTATTTTGAAGGTGCTGAAGATTAAATTGTGAAAAACGATATTAAACGATGAGCCTTCAGTGTTCAGTTCCAGTTTATATTCCATAAAAATTTCAAATAAGTTTTAATGTGCAAATGCTATGCCTGTCATAATATCTTTTGGTGAGGATTTTTGTTTATAATGTAAAAGATAAATTGAGATTTATTATCCACGAAATTCTTGTAAGTGATCACGGTCTGAAATGATCATAAGAATGATTTATAACATGATGACCTGGCTTTGAAAATTTATTGATATTTTTGCACGCTGTTTTTACTGATTCAAAATTGTAATAATAAGAAAATATTTTCTATCCTGTTAAATAATATTAACAGTTAATTTTAACCTTGAATTTTAATTTATAAATAATAATCCTATTTTTGTGAAAATTTTAGAGAGAATGAATTTCAGAAGATTCTGCCTTTATGGCTTTACAGGTCTTGTATTGGCTTCATGTACACCGAGACAGGAAATCAACTACATGACCGATATCGACTCTGTGTCGCTGGACAATGCTATAAAAAACAGCCGCAGCAGTCTTCAGCCCGGAGATCAGCTTATCGTAAATATCTCTGCACGTGATATGGATGCTGTAAAACCGTTCAACCAAAATTATTCTTCATCTGCTACGGTTACCCAGTATTCTTCACCGAATTCCAACAACCTGCCACAGCAGATTCCCGCTTCCGGACCTACCTATTTTGTAGATACAGACAGCAATATCATCTTCCCTCAGCTGGGTAAAATCAGCACCAAAGGTGAAAATATTGAAACCTTCAGGGAAAAACTGACAGGCTTACTGAGCAAATACATCAAAGATCCGGTTGTAGATGTAAAGCTGGTGAATTTCAAAGTATCAGTAACCGGTGAAGTGGCAAGACCGGGGATGTATGTAATTCCTGATGGCCATGCCAATATTCTCAATGCACTGAGTCTTGCGGGAGATACTACACCGTATGGAATCAGAAACAATGTACTGATCATCAGAAATGTAGACGGTCAGATCACAAAAGAGAGAATAGACCTTACGAAAGCCGGTTTCATCAACTCACCGTATTATTATCTGAAGCAGAACGATATCATCTATGTGCAGCCAAATGCCAACAGAGAAAAAGCAGCAAGAGTAGACCCGAATACAGGTCTTTATATTTCAGTGGCATCGGTAATCGCATCACTGGTCATCGGAGTGTTAGCCCTGACAAAAAATTAATTTAAAAGAAATATACAAATAGTGGATCAAAATTATTTACAGGATCAAACTGAAAAAACACCATTTAATTTACGGGAATTAATTAAACCTTACATTTACAAATGGTATTGGTTTGTAGTAGGTGTTGTCTTATCTCTGCTGGTAGCCTGGTTTTTTCTGCGGTATTCTATCACCGTATACAGTACTGAAGCCACTCTATTGATCAAAGAAGTTAATAAATCTTCCGCAGGTCAGCCGGAAATGTCAATTCTCTCAGAAATTGGAGCTGTAGGAAGTATGGGGACTAACTCGGTAGACAATGAGATTGAGATCCTGAAATCAAAAAAACTGATGATGTCGGTGGTGAGAGAGTTGGGTATTGAGACCAATATTTACTCTAAAGGCAGCATAAAAGAAATTGAGCTGTTTAAAGATACCGCACCATTTATAGTCCGTGTGATCAGTGAAAAACCAAAGGGAGCATATCCTGGCCATGAAGTATTTGCGACTATAGAAAACAATAAGATTATTATTGAATCTGAAGATTTTAAGAAAAATATCGTTACAGATTTTAATAAAGCTCTTACGATGCCTTTTGGGGTAATTATGTTTCAGAAAAATCCTACTTATGATCTGAAAGAAGCTAAAGATGTAAAATTCCGTCTTCAGTTTGCTTCGGCAATTAACAGAACACGTGATCTTTTGGGAAGCTTAAACATTGAGCTGGTAAAAGAAGAATCTACTGTTCTGAAGATGACGATGAATTATCCGGTGCCTGAAAAAGCGGAAATGATATTAAACAGCCTTGCGATTAATTACAACCGGGAAGCGATTATTGATAAGAATTCTGAAGCACAGAAAACTGCAGAATTTATTGATGGAAGGGTAAAGCTGATTGGTGAGGAACTGGGCAGAGTTGAAAACCAAAAGGAAGACTTTAAGCAGCGAAACAATATCACAGATATAAAAGCAGAGGCTGAACTTTCGCTTCAGACAGATGCACAAAACAGACAGAAACAGCTTGAAACAGAATCTCAGCTGGAATTGGTTAACAGTCTACTCACTTATATTAACAGACAGGGAAGTTATCAGATTTTGCCACTGAATGTAGGTCTGCAGGATGCCAATACCGCTTCAGACATATCTGTATACAATCAGCTGGTTACTGAGAGAAATAGATTGTTAGAAAGTTCTACATCGCTAAACCCCGTAGTGCAGGATGTTACAAAACAGATTGCCAATATGCGTACATCGATTGCAGGAAGCCTCAATAAAAGCCGTTCTGCACTTCAGATTACCAAAAACACATTTTTAGGCGAACAGAACAGACTTTCAGACCGTATTTCAAGGGTCCCGGTACAGGAAAAAATGTTCAGAAGTATTGAAAGACAGCAGACTATAAAAGAAGAACTGTATCTTCTTCTGCTTCAGAAAAGAGAAGAGTCCGCAATTTCTCTGGCTATCGCTGCACCGAAAGCAAGAATTGTAGATGATGCGCTTACATCTCCTCAGCCTGTATCGCCCAAAAAGAAAGTAATATACCTGTTGGCAATGCTTGTTGGTCTACTAATTCCGATCGGTATTATTTATCTGCTTGAATTATTCAATAATAAAGTACAGTCTAAGCACGACCTTGAGAAACTTTCTGAAGGAAAACCAATAATCGGAGAACTTCCTTCTCTTTCAAAAGGCGATCCGGAGTTGGTACAGCTCAACGATATGTCACCGCTTGCAGAAGCTTTCAGGATTTTGATTACCAATATTAATTTCATGCTGCCTAAAAATAAAAAAGGGCATGTGATATTTGTAACTTCTACAGTAAAAGGTGAAGGGAAAACATTTGCTTCTGTAAATTTGGCTCTTACTTTAGCAACACCAAGAAAAAAAGTAATTATCATCGGGTCAGATATCCGAAACCCTCAGCTTCAGAGATACAATGACAAAAGAAAGGGTCTAACCGGATTATCTGAGTTTATGTATGATGAAACTTTGGCTAAAGAAAATATCATTCATCAGACTACCTTTAATCCGTATTGTGATGTGATTTATTCCGGGGCGATTACTCCTAATCCTACAGAGTTGCTCTCTAATGGAAGGTATGAAGAACTGGTGGAATCTCTAAAACCGGATTATGACTACATTATCTTAGACACTGCGCCGCTGATGCTGGTTACAGACTCATTCCTTATCGCTGATGTGGCAGATATGACAATGTATGTCACCAGATCTAACTATACTGAAAAAGAACTGATAAGTTTTGCAAATGCGCAGGTGGAGCAGAATAAAATCAAGAATGTAGCTTTTGTACTTAATGATGTGAGTAAGAAAAACAGTGGTTATGGCTATGGATACAAATATGGCTATGGCTACGGAGCTCAGAAAAACAAAACCTGGAGAGACTGGTTTAAATTTTAAACAATAAAAAAGGATTTTAAAATATTCTGAAATTAAAATCTTTTAAAGGTATGAACACAAATCATAAAATTGCAGTGATAGGTTTAGGCTATGTAGGTCTCCCGCTTGCCAGACTTCTTGCTACAAAGTATCCTGTCGTAGGTTTTGATATCAATCAGAAACGGATTGATGACCTGAATGCAGGCAAAGATTTTACTTTGGAAGTAGATGATGAGCTTTTGAAATCGGTTTTAGATCAGCAGAATCCTTTATATACAAATAAAAACGGTCTGTATTGCTCATCGGAGCTCAATGATATTAAAGCAGCAACAGTTTATATCATCACAGTCCCGACACCTGTAGATAAGAATAACAGACCGGATCTCACGCCACTCTACAAATCTTCAGAAACCGTTGGAAAAGTTTTGAAAAGAGGTGATATCGTTATTTATGAATCAACGGTATATCCAGGTGTCACAGAAGAAGAATGTGTTCCGGTTTTAGAAAAAGTATCAGGACTTAAATTTAATGTAGATTTTTTTGCAGGATACTCACCTGAAAGAATTAATCCTGGAGATAAAGAGCATACCGTAGACAAAATTTTAAAGGTAACTTCCGGTTCTACGCCGGAAGTTGGTAAAATTGTAGATGATCTTTACAAATCAGTGATTACTGCAGGCACCCATTTGGCTCCCAGTATTAAGGTGGCAGAAGCATCAAAAGTTATCGAAAATTCACAACGTGATGTGAATATTGCCTTTATGAACGAGCTCGCAAAAATCTTCTCACTGATGAACATTGATACCAATGATGTTCTGGAGGCTGCAGGTACAAAATGGAATTTTCTTAAATTTAAACCAGGTCTTGTCGGAGGACACTGTATTGGGGTAGACCCTTTTTATTTGGCTCAGAAAGCACAGGAAATTGGTTATTATTCAGAATTAATTCTCAGTGCCAGAAGACTGAATGACTCTATGGGTGCATTTGTTGCTGCCCAGGTGATTAAGCTGATGATCAAAAAAGATATCAGTATTAAAGGAGCAAGAATACTGAACCTTGGAATAACTTTCAAAGAAGACTGTCCGGATATAAGAAATTCAAAAGTAATAGATGTAATATCTAATCTGCAGGAATATGGAGTCGTTGTAGATACTTATGATCCTTGGGCAAACTCATCTGAAGTGCTGGAGGAATACGGTATTCAGTTAAAAGAAAAGGTTGGTATTACAGAAAAGTACGACGCAATTATTCTTACGGTGTCTCATAAAGAATTTTTAAAATTAGATTTAAAGCAGCATCTTGCTGATGCCGGTATTATATACGACGTCAAAGGCGCTTTAAGTAAAGAAATTGCAGATAAAAGGCTGTAATTTTTTTATACAGATACATACCGTATATTTGCAAATTCAAAACATATACATAAATGTTAGAACACGACATCAGACCATGGGGAGAGTATTGGGTATTGGAAGATGCTGAAACTCATAAAGTAAAAAGAATTTTGGTTTATCCGGGTGGCAGACTTTCGCTGCAATACCATCATCACAGGGCAGAAGTGTGGACTGTAGTTTCAGGAACCGGAACAATTACCATTAATGATTCTGTAAAAGAATATTCTACAGGAGAAGTAGCACAGATTCCACTGGGTGCACACCACAGGATGGAAAATAAAACTTCTGAACCGGTTGTTTTTATCGAAGTGCAATATGGTACTTACTTCGGTGAAGATGATATTGTAAGAGTAGAAGACGACTATAACAGAGCATGAAAATATACAATGTAATCTTATCCGGAGGTGTAGGAAGCAGGCTTTGGCCACTTTCCAGAAAAAACCATCCAAAACAGTTCCTCAAAATTTTTGAAGGAAAATCTTTATTTGAGCTTACTGCAGAAAGAAATAAATCTGTCGTAGACGAATTGATGGTGGTAGGAAATTCTGATCATATTGAATGGAGCAGAGAACTGTTGAAAGACATCGATCTTCCGAAAATATTTGTAACAGAAACCATTGCCAGAAATACTGCAGCAGCCATCGGATTTGCTGCATTAGCCGTTGATGCAGACGATATTTTGATTATTACACCTTCAGACCACTTGATTCAGAATCAGGAGGCTTATGAAAAGTCTTTGATGGAAGCGGTAGAGCTCGCCAAAAAAGATTTTGTAGTTACTTTTGGTGTGGTACCGTCAAAACCGGAAACGGGATATGGATATATCGAATACGAAGGAAAAGATGTGCTTTCATTTCGGGAAAAACCAAACACTGAGACTGCTCAGGAATTTTTAGATAAAGGAACTTTTCTCTGGAATTCAGGAATGTTCTGCTTTAAAGCAGGAGTTCTTCTGGGTGAACTGAAAAAATATCAACCCGAAGTTTATCAGAAATCTTCAGAAGCCTGGGAGAAATCTCAAAATAATCTTTTAGATGAAGAGTCCTGCAAACAGATTCCTTCTATAAGTATCGACTATGCTGTAATGGAGCGTTCAAGACAGATCAAGGTTGTTCCGGCCAATTTCAGATGGAATGATCTGGGATCTTTCGAGTCTTTGTACGATTACTTGAGAACAACCGGTCATCCTGCGGATGAAAACGGTAATATGGTAATTGGTACAGAAATTTTTACAGCTTTTGTTGGAATGAAGAACTGTATTTTTGTTCATACTCCGGATGCCATTCTGGTACTTCAGAAAGAGAAATCTCAGGATGTGAAGAAGATCTACAGTCAATTGGAAAAATATCAATCTACTTTAAGATAAAAATTATGATTTCTAGAGAATCTAAAATATACGTAGCCGGTCACCGCGGGATGGTGGGATCTGCTATCATGAGACAGCTGGCTGAGAAAGGATATACTAATGTAATAGGTTTGTCCAGCAGCGAACTGGATCTTAAAAATCAAAAAGCCGTTGCAGATTTTTTTGAAGAGCATAAACCAGAGGTGGTGATAGATGCTGCTGCTAAAGTAGGAGGTATTCTGGCAAATAATTCTTTTCCTTATCAGTTTTTAATGGAAAATATGCAGATTCAGAATAATCTGATTGATGCTTCGCTTAAAAACGATGTTGAAAAATTTATTTTTCTGGGATCTTCGTGTATTTATCCTAAACTGGCGCCGCAGCCTCTAAAAGAAGAATATCTGTTAACAGATTCTCTTGAGCCCACAAACGAATGGTATGCTGTGGCAAAAATAACAGGTATTAAAAGCTGCGAGGCAATCAGAAAGCAGTACGGAAAAGACTATGTATCTATGATGCCTACTAATCTCTACGGTACTCACGATAATTTTGATTTAAATACATCTCACGTGTTACCAGCCATGATCAGAAAATTTCATGAGGCGAAAGAAAACGGAAATGCATCTGTAACTTTATGGGGCTCGGGGACGCCGATGAGAGAGTTTCTTTTTGTGGATGATATGGCTGCATCTGTAATATTTGCTTTAGAAAATGTTCTTCCAGAGCATCTTTATAATGTAGGTACCGGTGTTGATCTCACCATCAGAGAACTGGCAGAAATGATTCAGAAAGTGGTAGGGCATACAGGAGACATTGTTTGGGATTCTGAAAAACCCGACGGAACACCTAGAAAACTTATGGATGTATCGAAAATGCACGATTTGGGATGGAAGCACCAGGTAGACCTCGAGCAGGGAATTACAAAAACCTACCAATGGTTTTTAGAAAATATTAATAATTTTAAACAGGTGAAAATGTCTTAGATATTGAAATCTACTGATCATTTATCACATATTAAACATACATCACAAAGATGAAAACAGCCTTAATAACAGGAGTTACCGGACAGGACGGTTCCTATTTAGCAGAACTTTTATTAGAGAAAGGATATCAGGTTCACGGTATTAAAAGGAGAGCTTCTTCATTCAATACACAGAGAATTGATCACCTCTATCAGGATCAGCATGAGCAGAACGTAAATTTTACTCTGCATTATGGTGATCTTACTGATTCTATGAATATCATAAGAATCATTCAGGAAGTTCAGCCAGACGAAATTTACAATCTTGGAGCAATGTCTCACGTGAAAGTTTCTTTTGATTCCCCCGAATATGTTGCAAACGTTGACGGTATCGGAACTTTAAGAATTCTTGAAGCAGTACGTATTTTGGGACTGGAAAAGAAAACCAGAATTTATCAGGCATCAACTTCCGAATTATATGGCGGACTATCCGAAAATAAAAATGAGAGAGGTTTTTACGACGAAAATTCTCCATTCTATCCGCGTTCACCTTACGGAGCAGCAAAAATCTACGGTTTCTGGATTACCAAAAACTACCGTGAAGCTTACGGAATGTTTGCCTGCAACGGAATTTTATTCAACCACGAATCTCCGAGAAGAGGCGAAACTTTTGTAACCCGTAAGATTACTATGGCTACAGCAGCGATTGCAAAGGGGAAGCAGGACTGTCTTTATCTTGGGAATCTGAATGCACTGAGAGATTGGGGGCACGCTAAAGATTATGTGGAAGCCATGTGGAGAATCCTTCAGCAGGATAAACCTGAAGATTTTGTAATCGCTATGGGAGAAACTACTTCTGTACGTGATTTTGTGAGAATGGCATTTGGTGAGATTGGGGTTGAACTTTCTTTTGAAGGTGAAAATGAAAATGAAATTGCCAAAGTAGTGGCTTGTAATAATCCTATGTATCAACTTGAAATAGGGAAAACTGTTGTTTCTGTAGATCCGGAATATTACAGACCAACCGAAGTAGATTTATTAATTGGAGATCCTACAAAGTCTAAAACACAGTTAGGCTGGGAACCAAAATATGATTTGGCTGGATTGGTTAAAGAAATGGTTGCGTCAGACCTCCAAATAACGTAAAATGGAAGAAACACCGAAAATAATACAGTTACCAAAAATTCTGGATAAAAGAGGAAATCTTTCCTTCTTCGAGTTTCCCGGTCAGTTGCCGTTTGAAATCGCCAGAACGTACTGGATTTATGATGTTCCCGGTGGTGAAGTGCGCGGTAGCCACGCTTTCCGAGAGCAGCAGGAATTTATCGTGGCATTGTCTGGCAGCTTTGATATTGTTTTGAATGATGGAGAAACTGAACAGAAATTTTCTTTAAACAGATCATACGATGGCCTTTACATACCAAAAATGTACTGGCGCAGACTCGAAAACTTTTCTACCAATTCTTTGGCACTCATTGTATCAGATAAAAAATACGATGAAGGTGATTATATCAGGAATTTTGAACAGTTTAAAAAACTAAAGAATGCAATTTAATATTGAAGACTGTAGGATTGTAGAATTGCCTATAGTCCACAATGATAATGGAAACATTACTGTGATGGAGAATAGTGTGGATTTACCATTTGACATCAATAGAATTTACTATCTCTATGATGTACCTATGGGTGCTGAAAGGGGAGGGCATGCACATTATAAGCTTCAACAATACGTCGTAGCAGCCAGTGGTTCATTTACCTTTATTTTAGATGATGGACAAAATAAAAAAGAAGTGTTTCTTAATCATCCAAACAAGGCATTACATATAGTTCCAGGAATTTGGAGAGAAATGAAAGACTTTTCCAGCGGAAGTATTTGTCTTGTACTGGCATCCATTGCCTATTCGGAAGATGATTATATAAGAGATTACCAAGATTTTAAAAACTACAGAAAAAATGGCTAAAATTCATCCGTTATCAGATGTTCAGAGCGAAAATATTGGCGAAAATACTTTTGTCTGGCAGTATTCTGTTATTTTAAAAAATGCTGTAATTGGTGATCACTGCAATATCAACTGTCACGTATTTATAGAGAATGATGTGGTAATAGGTGATAATGTAACTGTAAAACCGGGAGTTCAGATTTGGGATGGTGTTACTTTGGAAGATAATGTTTTCATAGGTCCAAATGTTACTTTCACAAATGATTTAATTCCGCGTTCTAAAGTTTATCCTGAAGCATTCGCAAAAACGGTTATTAGGAAAGGAGCGTCAATTGGGGCTAATTCTACCATAGTGGCTGGTAATACTATCGGCGAAAATGCGTTGATTGGAGCAGGAAGCGTGATTACAAAAAATGTTCCGGCAAATACAGTTTGGTTTGGTAAC
This sequence comes from Chryseobacterium foetidum, assembly GCF_025457425.1. NCBI lineage: Bacteria > Pseudomonadati > Bacteroidota > Flavobacteriia > Flavobacteriales > Weeksellaceae > Chryseobacterium > Chryseobacterium foetidum. The sequence goes on along the minus strand of NZ_JAMXIA010000001.1, from coordinate 1,089,180 downwards.
CCCGCTAAACAGCGTGGTTTTATTGATGAAAAAGGAAAAATTAGCTACACATAAAAAAATACAATGATAAAGTTTTTAGATTTACAGAAAATAAATCTTGCATATCAGCAGGAAATCGAAGAAAGACTTCTCAGTACATTTCGTTCAGGTTGGTATCTTCTGGGGAATGAAGTTAAAAATTTTGAAGAAAATCTTTCAAATTATATTGGTGCTAAACACGCAATAGGTGTTGCCAACGGTCTTGATGCGCTGAGACTCATCTTGCGTACCTACATCGAAATGGGAATGATGAAGAAAGGAGATGAGGTTATTGTTCCGGCAAATACTTACATCGCTTCTATACTTGCCATATCAGACAACGGTCTTGTGCCGGTGCTTGTAGAGCCTGATATTGATAATTACAATATTGACATAAGTAAAATCGAAGAAAAGATCAGCGAAAAAACAAAAGCCATTATGATTGTTCATCTTTATGGTAAAGTTGTTTTCTCAGCAGATTTAAAAGCTCTTGCACAAAAGTACAGTTTGAAAATTGTTGAAGACAATGCACAGGCTATCGGTGCAGAATATGAAGGAATTAAAACAGGAAATCTCGGGGACGCCGCAGGCTTCAGTTTCTATCCGGGTAAAAATCTGGGTGCCTTAGGTGATGCTGGTGCTGTAACTACCAATGATGATGAATTTGCGAAGACACTGCGTGCATTGGCAAACTATGGTTCAAACCAAAAATACATTAATGTTTTTCAGGGTTTAAATTCAAGATTGGATGAAATTCAGGCGGCAGTTCTGGATGTAAAACTGAAATATATCGATCAGGAAAACACAAGAAGGCGTGAAATTGCACACCGCTATTTTTCTGAAATCACCAATCCTGCTATAACGCTTCCTCAGCTACCTCAGGATGGGAATGAGCACGTGTGGCATTTGTTTGTGATCAGAATCCAGGAAAGAGAAAAACTGCAGACTTACCTTACTGAAAACGGCATCCAGACATTGATTCACTATCCAATTCCTCCTCACAGACAGGAAGCCTATAAAGATATGAATCATCTGAGTTTTCCGATTACAGAGAAAATCCATAATGAAGTTTTGAGTTTGCCTATTTCTCCAGTTATGACAGATAGTGACGTTGAAATTGTAATAGATATTATTAACAGAGCTTAATGTCTGAGGAAAATTCTTCATATCGTCAAATTTTTAAAGCGACATCAATTTTTGGAGGTGTACAAGTATTCAATATTTTGATTTCGATGATTAGATCGAAGTTTATTGCAATACTTCTTGGCCCTTCGGGAATGGGTATAGCAGGATTACTTAGTTCTACAGTTGCAATAATTTCATCATTAACTTCATTTGGTTTAGGAACGATTAGTGTAAAAGATATCGCATCTGCTAATGAGCAGAAAGACAACAAAAAGCTTCTCTACGCTGTAGCAGTATTGAATAGATTAGTGTGGTATACAGGTGCTTTGGGAACGGTTTTTACATTGGTGCTATCACCATATCTGTCGAAACTCACGTTTGATAGTTATGGTTATACATGGTCTTTTATATTTTTATCAGTTACGTTATTTCTTGGTCAGTTAACCTTAGGCAAAGATGCCGTATTGCAAGGTACCAGAGAACTAAAATGGCTTGCATACGCAAACATGCTGAGCTCTTTATTATCACTGATTATTACTTTGCCATTATATTTTTTCTACGGTTTAGGAGGAATAGTTCCAGCGATGATAATTGTTGCCTCAACAACATTGGTGATAACACAGTATTTTTATAGTAAACTAAAATTTTCACCACCAAAAATTTCAAGCCAGGAAACTTTGGTGAAGGGTAAAACTATGATGAAAACGGGATTTTTTTTAAGTCTCAGCGGATTGATCATTACTGCTTGTTCTTATTTAGTTAGAATTTTTATTACGCGAACTGGGAACTTAGAGGATGTAGGATTTTATAATGCTGGCTTTGCAATCATTAATTCATATGTTGGAATAGTTTTTACAGCAATGGCAACAGATTATTATCCACGGTTGTCCGCAGTAATAAATGATAAGATAAAATTTATTTCAGTTGTAAATCAACAAGGTAATGTCGCTTTAATAATTCTTGGTCCAATTCTTACAATTTTTATAGTATTTATAAATATTGCAATTATTCTATTATATAGCGAGAAATTTTTGCCAATCAGTACAATGATGCAATATTCTGCAATTGGAGTTTTTTTTAAAGCGGCTTCTTGGTTATTGGGTTTTGTCGTTTTATCAAAGGGTTCTACAAAAATATATTTTTGGTGCGAATTATTAGCAAATATTTATATGACAATCCTTAACTGCTTAGGATTTTATTTTTGGGGACTTGACGGCTTAGGTATTTCATTCATTGTTGGCTATATTTTATATTTAATACAGATGTTGGTTGTCACAAACAAGTTTTACGGATTTCATTTCGATGGTAATTTTATAAAGATTTTTTTTATTCAATTGTTAGTCGCAGGATTAGGACTGTTATGTATGCGTATCACAAGTAATATTATTTTTTCATATATAATGGGAAGTATTCTCATAATTATTGCGAGCAGTTTCTCTTTATATAATGTAAACAAAATTGTAAATATTAAAAATATTCTTCTAAAAATAAATGGAAAGAAAAAATGAAAATTATATAATTCTGTGATCAACGTCATCAGAACATATTTGCAATTTGTCTCTCATAGCAGAAAAATTTATAAAAGATGGTAACAAATTCTTTAGTGTCAATTATCGTACTTTGCTACAACTCAGAGAGTTTTATTATAGAGACTCTGGAAAGTATCAAAAATCAAAGCTACGAAAACATTGAGTTGATTATTTCTGATGATCACTCAAAAGATAAGAGCATAGAAGTATGCAGTAACTGGTTGAAACAAAATACAGAGAGATTTGTGGCATCACAGATTATTACGGTACCGCAAAACAGCGGAATTCCTGCCAACTGTAATCGTGGTGTAAAGGCCGCCAAAGGAGCGTTTTTAAAACTGATTGCAGGAGATGATCTTCTTACACCAGACTGCATCTTGGATAATTTTAATTTTGCCTTAAAAAATCCTGCTGCAAATATCATTATTTCTGAAATGGATGCCTTTCTGGACGGTACCGAACCAAAAAAAATACTGGAAAGAAAAAAACCTTTCGGAAATATCTTTCATGCTGACGATACAGCCGAAGATCAGAATAGATTTTTAGTTCAGACCAGCTATTTTGGAAATGCACCTGCACTGTTCTACAGAAAATCTGTTTTTGATAAGGTAGATTTTGACGAATCGATTCCTTTGCTTGAAGATTATCCATTCGCTATTATTGCAACCAAAGCAGGCTTTAAATATGAGTACCTTCCTGCCTTAACTGTACTTTACCGTGTACGTGAAGATTCGGCCTATTTTAAAAACAATGCTGAAATTTTTGGCAGGTTTTATCAGACTAAATTTCAGTTTGATCAGAAATACAGACATTCCCATCTAGATTTCATCAGCCTTAATAACGAAATTTTTTATCATAAAGTTTTAAGTTTTTTTGACAGAAATGATTTGAATAAGAATAAGCCAATCAATCGCACACTTTACAAAATAGCACATCTTCTGAATCCTTTCAGATATCTTTTCTTTTTAAGACAGAAGGTATCTTACTCATCAAAATAAAACATCAATGAAATTTTCAGTTATTATTCCCGTTTACAATTTAGAAGGTTATATTACCCGGTGTTTAGAATCTTTTACTCAACAGAATTATGATGTAAATGATTTTGAGCTTCTTATTGTAAATGATGGAAGTACCGATGGTAGTTTAGAGATAATTGAAAATTTTAAAGAACGTTTTCCTCATCATCAGATTACTGTTTTTACAAAATCTAACGGGGGACTGAGCTCAGCAAGAAATTACGGAATTTCAAAAGCCCGCGGAAACTATATATGGTTTGTTGATGGTGACGACTGGGTTCCGGAAATGTCTCTTACAAAGTTGTCAGACCATTTAAACAGGTTACCATCGCTGGATATCTTAGAATTCGACTACGAACTGGCATTTGAAACAGAAAAGAGCTTGGAGTTTAAATATGCCGGAAATCCTAACGCAAAATCAACAGCGGTAGAAACCGGAAGAGAATTTCTCGAAGATCATGAGTATTCTTTGGGCGTTACCATAAAAATTTTCCGTAGGGAATTTCTTTTACAAAACAACAGTTTATTTCCCGTGGGTATGTTTAGTGAAGACAACATTTTTTCACTGAAAACTACTTTGTTGGCCGAAAGATACTATAAAATCAATGAGGTTTACTATTTCTACTATCAGAGACAAAACTCTATTACGAAAACGAAAACAACCGAACACCTTAAAAAATATTATGAAGATATTTTTCAAAACATGCAGGAAATGAGAAAGGTAGTCCGGGAAGAGTCTTCTGCAATACAAAAGACAATTGCCGGAATGAACAGTTTTTTTGTACTTTTGATGATGCTTGATCTTTTTAAAAATAAAAAATATAATCTGATTAAACATTTTGCGAAAAAGATAAAGCAGAATAATTTTTATCCGCTTGAGAAAGTTCAAGTGGATTATATCAGTAAGAAGAAATTTTCTGTCCTCAGAATAATCATAAATCTTTATCTTAAATTTGTTTAAAGTAAATACTATTTTTATTCAGACCTTTTTTATTTAATTATGGTTGCATACATACTGCTGCTCTTGTCCACCTCTGTTTTTACTTTTTTCCGAAACCGGAAAAATGTAGCTTTTGTGGGGGCTATTATTTTTTTAATCCTTGTAATTTTTGCAGGTACCAGAAATGTTGGTATTGATAATGATTACAACCTGTATTCGCATCTTTTTAGAAGTGCAGCTTCACTAAAAAAAATCGGGGAAGAACCTACAATTGCCCTTATTTCTTTCTTCGCTAAGGCTTTGACTAACGATTATGTACGTTTCACATTTATCATCTATGCATTTTTAGGAGTTTATTTTAAATTTACTGTAATAAAGAATTATCATTTTTTTACTCTTGCTGTAATGCTCTACGTCTCAAATCTGTTCTTAGGTCAGGAAATGACAACCATAAGAGCTGGAGTAGCATCGGGAATTTTATTGTGGATGACACCGGATTTGGTCGCTAAAAACAATAAAGTTGTTTTATTAAAGATCCTGCTTGCCACGATGTTTCATAATTCTTCGATTTTATTTTTAAGTATCTATCTTGTTAACAGATATGATGTAAAGTTTAAATGGATGTTTCTGTTACTCGGACTTAGTTTGCTAACCCCAATTCTGGATCTGAATTTCATTTCCATTTTCAGCTTAGACTCATTTTTTTGGAAGGCAAAAGTATATCTTGAAGGTAAAAAATATGAAGATACACAACTGAATATTTTCAATTTTAAAATCATCATCTCATTATTTTACCTCGTGATTTTATATTGGTTCAGAGAAAAGATTAATTACAGAGGATTTGATATCTTTTTAAAAATACACATATTATCACTGGTGTTTTTTTTCCTGTTCAGTACTACAGGTCTTACATTCTCTTTAAGAACTTATGAGCTGATTTCAGTGATACAGATTATCTTATTTCCTCTTATAATACTTTGTTTTAGTGACAGAGTCAAAGTTTTTGGATACCTTATTGTGCTTTCCACAATTTCCGTATCTTTTTACTACAGTATTTTTGTAGCAAAAACTTTAAAAGAATACTCATCATGGCTGTTTTAGATACTGATATTGGTTTCGGCATCGTTTTGTATAAAGAAGATCTGCTAAGCTGCGACGCTTTTCAGACTTTATCAGGATCTATTGAAAAATTTAAGCCTGAAGAAAGGGTTGCTGTTGTTGTTTTTGACAACACGCCCCGTAAAGAAGATAGAAAGAAGAATGAAAATTTCTGCTATAATGAGTATGTGGAGGTCTTTTATTTTACCGAAAACGAAAACAGAGGTCTTCCATACGCTTATAATTTATTCGCAGAAAAACTGGAGCAGCTTTCAAAAAACTGGATGGTACTTTTAGATCAGGACACAAGTCTTCCCGATGATTTTGTGGCTAAATATCTCGCTGTAGATTCCTCGAATTTTGTAAACTGTCCTTTGGTTTTCAGTAATGGAAATCTAATGTCTCCATCCAAATTTCACAAGTACAGACCTTCGCCTGTTACCATTACAGATCAAAAATCATTGCCACTTTCTGATCTTACATGCATCAATTCCGGACTGATGATCAGCGTCGCTTTTTACAATCAGATTGGTGGTTATAATCCCAATTTGTTCTTAGATTTTTGTGATCACGATTTTATAGAGAGAGTAAAAAAAGCTGGTGTAACACAAATAGGAATTGTAGACTGTAAACTGATACAGGACTTCTCGGCTGTTAGCCACACCAAAGCACAGTCGCTCTTCAGGTACGGTTTATTTGTAAAAGATTTACAAGAGTTTTACAGAGGAAGAAACAAATTCACAGTTTTTACCCGCGTGGATTTACCCAGATTATTAAAATTAAGTTATACCTTCAAAACATTAGAATTTGTTAAAACAAGATTATTTTGACTGTAGAAAATAATTTAAATTAATATTACTGAAGTTCTGCGAAGATATGTTGCCGGAAATTTTTGCGTTCCTTACGATGTTTTTATCTTTGAAGTAAGCTGTTATTAGAGGAAAGCTTCCGGCATTTTTAGCTGAAAGAAATTTATTGTTTTTTATAGTACCTACACCAGAAGGCGAATTTATTGTAATTGCCGTACCGATAAAGTTTTTAAATGTATTATTTTCGAAATTAATACCGTAAGTTTCACCGGTGAATCCTAAGCCGGCAGGATTTGCAAAAGTGTCGAAAGTACAGTTTTTGAAGGTGATATTTCTTGCGCCGCCATCGCTTACAATATTGTGAATTTTGGTGTATATGTTACGCGCTTTTAAATTATCTACTTCAATTCCGTAAGCTTTGCGTAAATCCAGCATGATAAAACAATTGGTGATTTCACTGTTTTTTATAATGAGAATTTTCTCATCAGATGTATATTCTTTATAAAAATCACTACCGAAAACGGCGATGCCGGAATTGGAGTTATTAAATTTACAGTTTTCAACAGTAAAATTTTTGTAAGAAAAATTATTGCCTCTGTCAGATGGTTTTATGTGCATAACAATACAGGCAATACCTCCGATGTTATCAAAGACACAGTCAGAAATTTTTCCGTTTCGCGTAACGTTGGTAGGAGAATCTGCTTCAATATCTATCGCACCCGGCATATTGGGTCTGGTTATATTCTTAAAAGTACAGTTTTTAATCAAAAAACCATCAGCATAGTAAATAGAAATGCCCTGCCTGTTGTCTTTATTTATTCCGTCAAATACACAGTTGGTAATAGATATGTCTTTATTGTATGCATTGCGGTTGACGGTAAAGTCTGTTGCACCGTTTATTGCAATCCCGTCTCCCAGAAAACCTGTAAAAGTGCAGTTATTTATTTTGAAATTACTTACACCATGCGCAGAAATCAGGTGCATAAGCTCATCAAAACCTTGTTTCAGGATGTCAGATTTAAATGCTAATCCACTGATGGTAATATTCTTAATACTTTTTTGATCATTAATTTGATTAGAAACCTGAGCATCAAAAACGAAACAACCATCTGCTGCCAAACGCTGTGCAAATGTCTTTACTAAACCGTTTTGAACCACTTTTCGGTTTTTTGGTGTAGTCTGAATAATAATCGCATTTTGTCCCTTAATTTCAATATTACTATATTTGGCTCCTAAAAACAACAAATGATTTATATAATAAGTACCTTTTGGTATCACGAGGGTTCCTCCACCTTTCGCAGCAAGTTTGTCAATACACTGCTGAAAGACAGTAGTGTCATCTGCTTTGTCCGTTCCATCGGCACCCATTTTAACAACATTTACAGAAGTCATATTTTGGGAGTATCCTTTGTTGGCAACCAACAATACAAATGAAAGCAGGACAATCTTACAGTAATTCATGCAATAAATTTTATTTGTACAAAAATACTAATATCTTTGTAAGCTAAAATTTTGCACACTACAAATGACAAAAAAACACAAAATATCGGTGTGTATCGCAACCTACAATGGCGAAAAGTATATATCAGAGCAGCTTGATTCTATTTTATCTCAACTGAGTGAAAATGATGAGGTTGTAATTTCTGATGATGCTTCTACCGATAATACAGTGAATATCATTAAGAGTTACAGGGATTCACGTTTAAAAGTTTTCCGTAATATAAATAAACCGGGAGTTGTAGGAAATTTTGATAATGCTATATCTAATGCAAATGGGGATATCTGTTTTTTAGCAGATCAGGACGATATCTGGAAAAGCAATAAAGTAAAAAGAATCTTGGATTTTTTTTCTGATAATCCTGAATACACATGTGTCTTTTCCAATGCTGAACTGATAGATGAAAATAATGTAAAAATTGTAGACCATTTTTTTAAATCTGTTCCGAAAACAAATTTTTTCAGGATGGTGCTGAAAAATGAATTTTTAGGCTGTACCATGGCTTTTCGAAATACTATAAAATTGACTCCGTTTTCTGATGATCTCCCTATGCACGACTGGTATATTGGCTTAAAACATATTCAGAATGGAAAAGTGGGATTTATAAATGAAAATCTGATTTCTTACCGTAGACACGGCGCCAATGTCACTACAGGTAAACGCTCAGATCTTTTACAGGTTTTCAAGTGGAGAATCTCAATATTAAAAGCAATATACAGTAAATAAAATGCTGAAAGTAAAGATTTTATTAGCTACCTATTACGGCGAAAGATATATTAAAGAACAGATAGAGTCTATATTTTCTCAAAAGTCTGTACACATTGATGTAGCTGTGAGCGACGACGGAAGTAAAGATAATACGCTGAACATAATCCGAGAAACTTATCCTGAGGTTACTGTTTCTCAAAATATTCCAGGAACCGGTTCTGCAGCAAAAAATTTTTTGAAGATGGTGCAGAATCTCAATTTTGAGGAAGATTTTGATTTTGTTGCATTTTCAGATCAGGACGACTTGTGGCTTCCTGAAAAAATGAAAGCTGCGGCAGATAAACTCACAAACTCACAGTCTGATCTCTACTGTTCAAATCTCACAAAATGGGATACTTCAGACAACTCATACAGTTTGCTGAAAAAAGATTTCCCTCAGAAGAAATTTGATTATCTGTTTGAGGGAGGAAGTGCCGGATGCACCTATGTTTTTACAAGAAATTTTGCCAGAGACTTAAGTTTTTATCTCAAAGATTTAGATTCTTCAGACTGGAAGGGTTTTTCTCATGACTGGCTGGTTTACTTTTTTGCCCGCTCCAAAAATTATAAAGTAGTGATTGATGGCAATTCTTATATTCACTACAGATTACATGACGAAAACATACACGGACATCTGAATAAACTGTCGCTTGCAACAATAAAAGAAAAATCAAGGCATGTTTTTTCGGGCTATTATCAAAATCACGTTAAAAACTACATACAGTATTTAGATAAAAATTCGGAAGAGTATAATATTTACAAAAAATTTTTAGGAAACTACCTGGTAAGAAATCTAATGATTTTAAAGTATAATACTCAGTTAATGAGAGAAAAGAAAAAATTCTTAATCTTCGCAGTTTTAAACCTCATGAAAATTAAGTAAAAGATATGTACAATACATTTTTAAAAAGAATATTTGATTTTTCAGTCGCATTCTTTGGATTTTTACTTTTAAGTCCCATATTTATCATTGCTACTATAGGCCTGTATTTTGCAAATAACGGAAAACCTTTCTTTTTTCAGGCCAGACCTGGTTTAGGAGGTGTGATTTTCAAAATTATTAAGTTCAAAACAATGAATGACAGAAAAGACGCAGGCGGCAATTTGCTGTCGGATGCCGAAAGATTAACACCGCTGGGTGCATTTATCAGAAAAACCTCCCTCGATGAGCTTCCACAGTTAATAAATGTTATAAAAGGTGATATGTCTCTAATAGGCCCGAGGCCGTTACTTCCTCAATATCTGCCATTGTATAGCGAAACTCAGAAACTTAGGCACAATGTACGGCCGGGTATTACGGGTTGGGCTCAGGTAAATGGAAGAAATGCTATTTCGTGGACGAAGAAATTTGAATTGGATGTTTGGTACGTTAATCATTTATCATTTACCTTAGACCTTAAAATACTCTTCTTAACCATCAAAAAAGTGATTGTGCGTGAAGGTATTAGCCAGGAAGGGCAAGTGACAATGGAAGGATTTAATGGCAGCAATTAAAAAATTATGAAAAGAAACTTAATTGAATATTTGGTAGAAACAGTAAAGTTAAAAGGAAATAACACTGCTGTTACAGAGAATGAAAAGGAGATTACTTTTAATCAGTTATACCGTAATATCAGCATTTTAGCAGATTATATTCTGGAGAAATCAGATGTAGTTAATAAACCTGTGGCAATTTATTTACCTAAATCAATCAATTGTGTTGTTGCTGATTTGGGTGTAATGTTAAGCGGTAATGCATATTTAAATTTGGATGTAAAAAGTCCTGCAAAACGCATTGAAAATATTTTAGCGCTTGTAAAACCGGAATTTATAATTACAACAAAAAATTTATTAAAAGGTTTAGATGGTATTTATTCTGCCGATAAAATAATATTGATTGATGAACTTGATTTTGATATTCAGTGTGATGATACAAAATTATTAGAAAGATTAAAAGTTAGAAGTATAGATACAGATATGTCTTGTATCATTAATACTTCAGGTTCTACAGGAACTCCTAAAAGTGTAGCCCTTAATCATAGAAGTTTTGTAGATTTTATTGAAGTTTCGGATGAGATCTTTCAATTTTCAGAAAATGAGATGATAGGATCTTTATCGCCTGTGATTTTTGATATTTTCAGTTACGAGCTTTGCATGCTGATTTCAAAGGGAAGCTGTATCGTTGTATTGCCTGAAAATATGGCTGCATTTCCAATAAAAATACTGGAAGAAATGCAGAGAACCAAAGTGAGTTTTATTTTTTGGGTTCCAACAATTATGGTGAACATCGCCAACATGGATCTTTTAAATAAAGTGAATCTCGAAACATTAAAATTAGTTTGGTTTGCGGGTGAAGTATTTCCGACAAAACAATTCAACTATTGGAAGAAAACTCTTACGCATACAAAATTTGCTAATCTGTATGGGCCAATAGAAATTACACTTGATTGTACCTACTTTATTGTAGACCGCGAATTTGAAGATAACGAGCCATTACCCATCGGAATTCCTTACAGAAATACTGATGTTCTAATAATTACAGACGAAGATAAACTGGCTGTTGATGGGGAAGAAGGTGAACTTTGTGTACGCGGAAGTTCTCTGGCATTAGGATATTACAATAATCCGGAAAAAACAGGTACTGCATTTGTGCAAAATCCTTTAAACCCACATTATCCCGAAGTGATTTACAGAACCGGAGATATTGTCGCATTAAACGATAGAAAAGAGATTGTTTTTAAAGGACGTAAAGATACGCTTATTAAACATCAAGGGTACAGAATTGAAATGGGGGAGATTGAGCACATCGTTGTCAACACTCTTAAAATTGCAAAAAATGCTTGCTGTGTATACAACCGTCAAAGCAAAGAAATTGTTCTATACTATGAAAATACAGAAGAAATTACGGCTGCAACATTTAGAAAAGAACTGCTTTCAAGTTTGCCAAAATACATGATTCCTACAGTTTACATCCGTTACGATGAAATGCCGAGAAATCCTAATGGCAAAATAGACAGAGCGTTTTTAAATCAGCAGGCTAACGCATAACAGAAAATGGAGCAAATCTCAAATTTTTCATATTCCAACATTAAAAGCGAATTGTTCAGATTGAAATCTAAAGAAATGAAAACCAATTTCTTTATGACAGAGCTGCAGTTTAATCAGTTGTTATCAGAACTGAAAATTCAGGCTTTTAAATCAGAAAGTGCATGCTTTTTGCTTACAGAGGATTTTGGTTTTAAGAGACTTTACTTTATTGTTTCAAATGCTGCAGAATTAAAATCATTTTTAGAATTTTTAAATAAAGATTCTGAAGAAGAAATATCAGTTGAGGCTGCAGGAAACTCTGGTTATCTGACAGATTTAAAAGAAATTTTCCTTCAGAACGGATTTTTCGAGTATTCTTCAATGGTCAGAATGAGTAAAGTCAGAAAGGATGTTGAAGAGGTGTCGTACGAAAATATTCATCTGTTGACTTTAGATAAGAAAGAAGAATTTCACGGACTTTACAAAAAATATTTTGATAAATTTGTAGAGCGTATTCCTGCGAATGAAGATATCGATGGCTTTATAGAAAACCAGAATGCCTATTATTTCTCTGATAATAACGAGATTCAGGGCTTTATTGTTTTTGAAAACCACGGAATTACAAGTCATCTGCGTTATTGGTTTGTACATCCCGATTACCGCGACAAAAAAATAGGCTCAAAACTTATTCAGTTATTCTTTAATATGGGGAATAATGTGAAAAGGGAGTTATTTTGGGTAATTAAAAGCAATGAAAACGCTATAAAAAGATATAAACATTTTGGCTTTGTTGAAGAAGACATGCACAATTTGATTTTAATTAATAGAAACAAAAAATATGAAGAACAAAATTATTGAAATATTAAACGGGATTAGACCTGAATTCGATTTCGGTTCAGAAACAAATTATATTTCTCAAGGCATGTTAGATTCATTTGATCTGATTACTTTGGTTACAGAATTGGATGAATCTTTTGGTATTTCAATCGACGGTACAGATATATTACCAGAAAATTTTGAATCTGCCGAAGCTATTGAAGCTTTGCTGAAAAAGAACGGAGCACAGTAATGAAAATTAATTTTTCAAATAAAAAAATTTCCGGAATGCTCAGCATTTTGCCTGCGAACGAAGTATTGTTTGAAGACGAAATGCATAATTACAGCTTTTCTGAAGCAAAATCTCTGAAGCTGAAAGCAGCAATGGGTTTTAAATCAAAGAGAATTGTAGCAGAAGATTCTACAACAAGTTATGATTTAGTGGTAGCAGGTTTGGATTATCTGTTTGAAAACAATTTTTTGGATAAAAACTCTATCGATGCTATTTTGTTTGTAAGCCAAAGTCCGGAATACATTATGCCACCTACGAGTAATCTTATTCATGGTAAATATGAGCTGGATGAAAGGGTGTTCTGCATGGATATTAATCAGGGTTGTGCAGGTTTCATTGTAGGTTTGCAGCAGGCTTTCATGTTGCTTAACAATGAAGGCATAAATAAAGTAGTATTGTGCAATGCGGATGTTTTAAGTCCGAAAGTCTCAAAATTTGACAGAAACAGTAATCCACTAATTGGAGACGCTGCGGCTATTACCATTATAGAAAATACCTCAGAAGATACTTCAATTATTGGTGAAATTCGCATGGACGGAACCGGTGCAATGGCTCTCAATGTTCCTGCTGGAGGTGCGAGAATGCCTATTACGGCAGAAACTTCAGAGTTATACGAAGACAGTTTTGGCAATAAGAGAACTAAGAATCATCTGGTAATGCAGGGTGATAATGTTTTTAATTTTGTTCAGACAAAAGTGCCGGAGCAGATCAAAAATATAGTTGAAAATTCAAACGACAGCGTTGAGTCTATTGATTATTTCCTTTTTCATCAGCCCAACCGCTTTATGCTTCAGAAATTAGCTGATAAAATTGGCGTTGGCAGAGAAAAATTGCCTTCCAATGTTGTGGAGAATTTTGGTAATTCCAGCGGTGTTACCATTCCGGTTGTTACAACACACAATTTGGGAGAACAGTTAGAGAATACAGAAATGAAAGTATGTTTTTCTGGTTTTGGTGTTGGCCTTACCTGGGGAACAATTATTATGAAAATCGGTAATTTAGATTTTTGTAAACTCATATATAAATAATTAAAAAAATAGTATGGAAGATTTTTTAGAACAAATGGCAGAGATAATGGAGGTTGATAATGTAAATTTATCAGACGAACTTACTTCATTCGAAGCTTGGGATTCATTGACAACATTATCGATCATCGCATTAGCAGATGATGAGTATCAGGTTTCATTAACCAATGCAGAGATTGCAGATGCCAAAACTATTGAAGGTTTGCATCAATTAATCACTGGCAAGCAAAATGCATAATAATTTTTTAGACTTTTCAGAAAAAGTAATCCTTATCACAGGAGCAGGTTCTGGAATTGGAAAAGCAACAGCTTTGTACTTATCATCAATAGGCGCAAAGCTCCTCTTATTAGATATCAATGAAGAATCGCTTCAGGAAACACTTACTTCATGTAACGAAAAATGCGATTTTTTAACCATCGATTTATCAAATATTCATACAATTAAAACCATCTTATCGGATAAATTAAAAACATTTGGACCGCTTGACGGCATCGTCCACATTGCCGGTCTGCCTTATGTTTCTCCTTTAAAAACTTTGAATACTGATACTGTTGAAAAAGTACTGAAAGTAAACACAGTCGCAGCTTTAGAGTTAGCAAAAGTTTTTACAAAGCACAAGATGTACAAAACAGAAAATCCTTCTATTGTTTTAATATCTTCGGTGTATGGCCTTGTGGGATCGGCTGCAAATGTAGCTTACGCAATGTCTAAATCAGCCTTACACGGAATTACAAAGTCTTTGGCGATAGAATTGGCATCAAAAAAAATACGTGTCAACTGTGTGGCTCCTGGCTTCATTAAAACACAGATGCTTGATGATGTCTCGGGATCTTTTGATAATGAATATAATAACAGATTAAATTCTCTTCATCCTTTAGGGCTGGGAGAAGCAGAAGATATTGCCTATGGCATAACCTACCTTTTATCAGATATGAGCAAATGGGTTACTGGCACGATTTTGTCTGTTGATGGAGGTTTCACAGCGCAATAATTTTTATGAAAGAAACAGTATTTTTAACGGGAGCTACGGCCGGAATTGGTGAGGCGTTGGCTATCGGTCTGTCACAGCAGTACAACATTATTCTTAGTGGGAGAAATACCCAGAAACTTGAAGATCTGAAATCAAAATGTGAAACAGAGAATCAGGTTTATATTCTGCCACTGGATTTATCTGATCTTGATGCATTAGAAAATAACATCTCATCATTTTTAAAAGAAAATGGTTTAACAGTTGAAAAGTTTGTGCACTGTGCCGGGTTTATGAAGATGGTTCCGTTAAAACTGGTAAGCCAGGATTTGATGTTGGAGACTTTCAAAACCAATGTCTTTTCTGCAAATACAATTATTAAATTATTAACCAACAAAAAGGCAAATAATTCATCGCTTAACAGTGTAGTTTTAATATCAAGCAATATCAGTAACAGAGGTGCAAAAGCAATGAGCACCTATGGCTCATCAAAAGCTGCTTTAGATGGTTTAATGAGAAGTTTAGCTGTAGAACTGGCACCAAAAGTGAGAATAAATTCTGTTTTGCCGGGAGCTGTTATTACAGAAATGACAAAAGCAATTTTTGAAAACGAAGAGGTAAGTCAAAGAATGTCAGCTCAGTATCCGTTAGGAATTGGTTTGCCGAACGATATTGCAGAAGCCGTATCTTTCTTACTCTCTGAACAGTCAAGATGGATTACAGGTCAACAGCTAACCGTGGATGGAGGAAGAAGTATTAACATTACAGGATAATGGTTAATATTAAGTCTTTTATAAATTCACCTGTAGATTCTGTAACCTATATCCTATCGAATCCCGATAATGCTGAAGCTCTCGTGATTGATCCCGGAACTCAAGATGACGAAAGAATTAGCAGTTATATCGAAGAAAATAAGCTGAAATTAATGTATATCTTTCTTACCCATGAGCATTTCGATCATATTTTGGGAGTAAATTTTTTAAGGAGTAGGTTTCATGACGTAAAAGTTGTTTCTTCAGAGAAAACATCTGAACGCCTGGTTAATCCCAAGAAAAATCTGGCCATCTTTCATAACCAGATTAATCTGGTGGTAAATAAATCAGATATCAACGTTGAAGAAGGTAAACTAAAAATGATAGGTTTAGAGTTTGAAGTTTTTAGAACACCCGGTCACACAGACTCGTCAATAAGTTTGAAACTGGGCAACTCTTTTTTTTCGGGAGATTTTTTATTGCAGGGTACCAGAATTGTTACTAATTTACCAACAGGTTGCAAAACGCAGTATAAAGAAAGTGTAGAGAAATATAGCGCAATACTTGATAAATCAACTGTCTTTCCAGGTCACGGTGGAAAATATATTTATAAAAAATAACACAATGAAACCAATAATTTTTATAGGCAGTGGCTCTGTAGCTTCTGAAATTATTTCTTATTTAGAAGATATTCAAACACACAATCCATCAGCGGAATTTAAAATCTACGGATTTTTAGATGATAATGAAGAATCTTTTAAAATCAATTCAGTAAAATATGGTTTTGAGGGAGATTTTTTGGGTGCAATAAAAGGGCATCAGTTTTCAGATAGCTATTCTTATATATTTGGACTGGGACTGCCGGAAATAAAGGCTAAAATTGCTCAGAATTTTGATCTTGAAAAATTAGATTTCCCGAACATTATACATCCGTCAGCAGTGATATCTAAAACGTCCAAGCTAGGGAAAGGAAATGTGATTTACCCCAATTCTGTAATAGGACCTAATGTGTCGATGGGTAATTTTAATCTGATAACATCCTACAGCTTTATAAGCCACGACTGCACTATTGGTGATCATAATTTTCTTTCTACAGCAGGCCTTGCTGGTAACGTAGATATAGGAAATACAAATTTTTTTGGTATTCGCAGTACCGTGATTCCTTCAGTGAGAATTGGATCACACAATACAATTCAGGCAGGAATGGTGATAGACAAAAATATTACGGATGATGAAACTGTCTTTTATAGATTTAAAGAAAAAGTTACTATTATTAAAAAATAGTTTTAAATTACTGAAAATTTGTGAAGTAATTTGGCACGCTGAATTAAAGCAAATATCATACTTAAAGATTTTAATTAATGAGCACAAAAATCTGGCTCTCTTCCCCACACATGGGAGGAACCGAACAAAAATATATACAGGAAGCCTTTGAAGCAAACTGGATTGCTCCCTTGGGACCCAATGTTGATGGTTTTGAAAAAGATCTCGAGGCGTTTTTAAATGCCGGTGTAAATGTTGGAGCTCTCTCGTCAGGAACAGCAGCATTGCATCTGGCTCTTATCCAGTGTGGAGTGGAGTATGGCGATGAAGTGATCTGCCAGTCAATGACTTTTTCCGCCTCTGCAAATCCTATAGCGTACTGTGGTGCAACACCGGTTTTCGTCGACTCCGAAAATGAAACCTGGAACATGTGCCCGATAGCTTTGGAAGATGCAATCAAAGATAGAGTTGCAAAAGGAAAAAAACCAAAAGTTATTATCGTTGTGCATTTGTACGGAATGCCGGCAAAAATGGATGAAATAATAGCTGTGGCAAATAAATATGACATTACTGTCATTGAAGATGCAGCTGAAGCCTTAGGCTCAAATTACAAAGGTCAGAAATGCGGAACATTCGGCCGCTTCGGAATTTTATCTTTTAATGGTAATAAGATTATCACCACTTCCGGTGGTGGGGCAATGGTTTGTCATTCTCAGGAAGATAAAGATAAAACAGTTTTTCTTTCAACTCAGGCACGGGACGATGCGCCGCATTACCAGCATTCGCACATCGGTTATAATTACCGTATGAGTAATATTGTAGCGGGAATCGGTCGCGGACAGATGGAAGTGTTGACAAGCAGAGTAGAAGCGCGTAGATCAATGAATAAATTCTATCAGGATTTGTTTGACAGTATTGATGGGGTTAGCGTCTTTGTTGAGCCAAGTGCTGATTACTATTCTAATCACTGGTTATCTGCAATTATTGTTGACGCAAATAAAACAGGTAAAACCCGTGAAGATTTAAGATTAGCCTTATTAGAAGACAATATTGAATCACGGCCGTTATGGAAGCCAATGCATTTGCAGCCCGTGTTTGCTGATGCACCTTATTACGGTGGTAATGTAGCTGAGCAGCTATTTAATAACGGTTTATGTCTGCCATCGGGTTCAAATCTGTCGGACGACGATAGAAGTAGAATAACAGATGTTGTTTCAAAAATTTTCTCTTAGCTAAAATTATTTGTTAGACAAGAAATATGGTGATTATTTGCCTATCCTAAATGATGCATTATTTCACCTTACTTATTTAAATTATATCATGAAATATGATGTTCCCATAGGTTGCAGAATTTTTTCGTCTGTTAGAAGAATGCTTTTAACAGTACTTTTGTTCTCAGTATATTCCTCGGTATATGCTCAGACAGAAGTTAAAGCCAATACGCTCTTTGCTCCTTTAGCGATATTTAATGTTGCGGTTGAAAGACCGGTGTCAGATCATTTTGCCCTCCAGGGAGAAGTCTTTATCTCACCCTGGAAATCTTTTGCGGGGCGACATCTTCAGCTTTATTTAGGAACTGCCGAAGCCAGATATTATTTTAGCACAGAGCATAGAAAATGGTTTATGGGAGGATATTTTTCCGGTGGATTCTTTGATATGCAGAAATGGAATTATCTGGATAAAGTACCTATTACCGATGAAAATGGCGAGCAAGTTTATAATGCAGACGGCTGCCCCAGAATTACAAACGTTTTTCAACGCGGCTTTGCCTTGGTATTTGGGGTTGATGCAGGATATAAATTTAAAATTTCAGAGAGATTAAATCTCGAAGCTTTTGTTGGCGTAGGTTCTGTACAGGGCTTTTATCACGGATATTTAGCGGATACCAAAGAAAGGTCAGAAACTGCTGAAAACTGGAATAAAAGTGGAGAAATTCTTCCCACACGGGGAGGCTTAATGCTTTCATATGTTTTTAAATAAAACACAGAAAAACCGTTCAGAAATCATTTTTTGAGGCGGTTTTTTTTCTTAGCTTAGAGAAATTTTTAAATCTCTGAACATCGTAAAAACAAATGGCCTCCTTTACATCTAATCTTTCATAGATTTTTCCCATAAAAAAAGAGAAACCATTTCTGATTTCTTTTGTGTGAGCGCAAAAGGATTCAAACCTTTGACCGTCCCGATTAAAATCGGGATGCTCTATTCAGTTTTTCCGATAAGATCTTTAATTTTCAATTTGCTTTTCCAGGATTTAATTTCCAATTCTCTATTGTGGGCCGAGCTTTTGTTTTCGAATATTTGAGAATACACTATAATCCAGTCTTTCGCTTTTGAAGTGAATCCATTGTGAGCAGATAAGTGCTTTCTTAACCTTTCCTGCAGTGACTCACAAGAATGGCCAACATAGTATTTGTCCAAAATTTTTGAATACAGAATATAGCAGAAACACATAAAACTATTATATACAAAAAAAACCCACAAAAAATGTGAGTTTTTTAGTGAGCGCGAAAGGATTCGAACCTTTGACCGTCTGCTTAGAAGGCAGATGCTCTATCCAGCTGAGCTACGCACCCTTAATTTTTTTAAATACGCTTTTCTAACCTTTGACCGTCCCGATTAAAATCGGGATGCTCTATCCAGCTGAGCTACGTACCCATTTGTAATTTTATGAAAATTATCTAAAACTGTCGGGGCGGCAGGATTCGAACCTGCGACCTCCTGGTCCCAAACCAGGCGCGATGACCGGACTACGCTACGCCCCGATTAAAAGTCATCTAAAACAAATATTACCTTGTTTTTTGTGGGTGCAAAGATATAATATATTTTTAATTATCAAAATATTATATCAAAATATTTTAAATTAATTTTTAGCTTTATGGCTTTTGTATTGCTCAATATCAGTACCAATCGATTGACAGTAAATTGGTTAGTAACTATGTAGAACGTTTTTATTTCATTATATTTTTTCATCAATTTTTTTTTAAGTGATCCAGCCAAAAATCCTTTGAAGTCGCTGTTTTTCGCATCATTTTATTTGTAATGAATTTCTGCTATGGGGAAAATGCCTACGTGAAATAGTGATTTTACGGATTGTATATGTCAGATAATGAGTAACTTTACTTTATATTTAAACAGATATTCCGGTAAGAAATTATGGATAAGTACAGATTGACTTGAAATTGTGGTAGATCAGGCTCAATGCCGGTCGCTTACAATTTGTAAATATTTCTGATTCTTTTTAACTAGAAAAAAGAAAATTCTTATTTCTGATTTGATATGTGTTTAAATTTCTTTAAAACTAATTTTAACCATTAAAAGTAAATTAATCATGAAAAAAACTCATTATCTTAAAGAATTATCTCTGTCTGCTACACAGGTAAGAAGGGGTCTAACAAAAAAACGCAGATGTAGAGAAAATCCAGTCCTGGCTTTGTCTTCAGGAGAGACAATACCGCGGAATAGGTACAATGATCGGCATCGATGGGGATTATGGTCCAGCAACCGAAGTAGCTGTAAAAAATTACCAGAAATTCTTATGCATAGCTGCTGATGGTATCGTGACAGCATCATTGTTTTCAAAACTTACATCAAATCTTAAAAATTCTTTTGAATCGGTTGCAAAAAAAACCAGTTTAAGAGATACCATTTCTGAGGTGGCTCACAATCACTTAAAATGCTTCCCTGTTGAGCTGGTCATCAAACAGCAAACCAACTGCGGACCTTGGGTAAGAAGTTACATGGGTGGAAACGAGGGCTCAGACTGGCTTTGGTGCATGGGTTTTGTACAGGCAGTTCTGGATCAGGCAACATCTTTGCATAATAGAAATTTTACCGAAATGATGCCCATAAGTTACAGTTGCGATACCGTTGGTACGCATGGTATTCACAAAAAGGTTTTGATACGGAATGAAAAGATCAGAATAAATCCGGCTCTCGCAAAAAAAAGGTGATGTTCTTTTGGTGAGAAAGTCTCAAAATGACTGGATTCATACAGCGGTCATAGTAGATGTGATCGGAGACACTTTTATAACTATTGAAGGAAACACCAATAACGACGGATCGAGCAATGGTGATGGTGTTTACAAGCGAGTGAGAAACTTCAGAAAATCCTATCTGGATGTTTTTAGTCTAAACAATTGGTTGGTTTAATTTAAAATTTAAAAATAATGATTACATCTTCACAGAAAAGTAAAATAATTCAGATCATCAATGTCTTTGAAACCGGAACTAAAGACGGGAAATATGACCTGATTGCGATCTATCCCGATGGAAGAGACGGTTCCAGACAAATTACCTATGGACGCAGCCAGACAACCGAGCAGGGAAATCTTAAAGCACTTATCGAAAAGTATATTGCAAACAAAGGTTTGTTCGCAGCAGAATTTAAAATTTATATTCCTAAAATTGGGAAAACATCTTTAGTAGACGATGCAGCGTTTAAAAGTCTTCTAAAGAAAGCAGCGAAGCAGGATCCGGTAATGAGAAAATCTCAGGATGATTTTTTTGAAGTGTTGTATTTTCAACCTGCCTTTCATTTTTTTGAAAAAAATAAATTTTCGAAGGCCTTGAGTTTGTTGGTAATCTATGACAGTTATATTCATTCGGGAAGTGTTCCCGCATTTATCCGTGAAAAATTTGCCGAAAATGTTCCTGTAAACGGTGGCGACGAGAAAAAGTGGATAAAAAAATATACTGAAGCAAGACATGCTTGGTTGACTAATCATTCAAAACAGTTGCTGCGGAAAACAAACTACAGAACCAAATGTTTTTTAGAGCAGATTGCGGCCAATAATTGGGATTTGTCGAAATCAATCAATGCTAATGGTACAATTGTGTAGTTTACTTACATATTGCTCTAAATAGGTTTCAAACGTGTCTAAGGTAGATGTGACCATTGGTGAAAGGATTTGTTTGTGGACTTGTAGAAATTCTTATGTTTTCATGGCAGACATATTTTGTTACCATAAAGAAGCTGTCTCTGATTTCTTTAAAATCCGCGTGAAGAAATTTGACCTGTAACCGTCCTGAAGAATCGGGATGCGCTATCCAGCTGAGCTTTTGGTAATTTTTTCCACAAAAAAAGAGAAACCATTTCTGATTTCTCTGTTAAGTGAGCGCGAAAGGATTCGAACCTTTGACCGTCTGCTTAGAAGGCAGATGCTCTATCCAGCTGAGCTACGCACCCATTTGTAATTTTGTGAAAATTATCTAAAACTGTCGGGGCGGCAGGATTCGAACCTGCGACCTCCTGGTCCCAAACCAGGCGCGATGACCGGACTACGCTACGCCCCGAGAAAGATAAAAAGCGGAGAGTAAGGGATTCGAACCCTTGGTACCGTTTCCAGTACGCATGTTTAGCAAACATGTCCTTTCGGCCTCTCAGGCAACTCTCCTTTATCTTATATTTTGAAGATCTTTATTCCGTTATTGCGAGTGCAAATATAGATTAGTTTTCATTACCAAGCAAATATTTTTAACAAAAAAAATGTGTATTTTTACCCTGATAATTGACTATAAAAACCCACAGATGCGTAAAACATTATATATCATCGGATTAAGTACACTTATTTTTTCGTGTGCGGCTAAGAAAAAAACGGTTGCTACAACTTACAGACCTAAAATTGCTTCTGCCACAACCAAAACAGCAGGAGATAAAGTTGACGAAACTGAAAAAAAACCTCAGATTAAAACACAAAACGGTGTTGAATTCTTTAGAGAAAATATTGCCAATGCAGCCAATAATGACAATACTATAAGTTACGGTTCGATAGTTTCTGCGAAACCTCAGGGTTACAAAGTGGTGAAGACGTATTTTCCTTCTTTGGGTCAGAATTTCAGACAGCGATATTTGATTTTACATTATACTGCGTTGGATGACAGCAGATCGCTTACAGCACTCACACAAAAATCAGTAAGCGCTCATTATCTTGTCAATAATCTTGGTGATAACGAAATTTACCAGCTGGTTGACGAAAATAAAAGAGCCTATCACGCCGGAATCAGTACCTGGAGATCAGATAAAAACCTCAATGACAACTCCGTTGGTATTGAAATCGTAAACATCGGCTATACCGCTGATGCTACCGGAAAGAAAACCTTCCTGCCTTACAGCGATGAGCAGGTAAAGAAAGTAGCGGCTTTGGCAAAAGATATTGTTGACAGATACCAAATTCCTGCAACAAATGTTTTAGCTCATTCAGATATTGCACCAACGAGAAAACAGGATCCGGGACCTTTGTTTCCATGGAAAAAACTGTATGATGAGTATCAAATAGGGATGTGGTACGATGAGCCAACGAAACAAAATTTTTATAATTTGGCAATGACAGATTTTGCCGTAAAATATAATGACCCTTCGTTTGTATTTTTAGTGAAAACCAGTCTTCAGAAATTTGGCTACGGAATCGAACTTTCAGAAAAGTGGGATGATGCCACAAAAAGAACCATCGAAGCATTCCAGTATCATTTCAGACCGCAAAATTATGACGGAATTATGGATGCTGAAACTTGGGCGATTCTCCAGGCTTTAATGCAAAAGTATCCTACAAAATAATACTTGATTTAAATAAAAATTATAAATTATTCAACCTTCGTTTCACTCTTTTTAAAGATGAGAAGAAGGTTTTTTGATGGATTTAAACTAAATTTGAAAACTAAATTTTCACTTTGAGATTTCTAATCATCATTCCTGCACATAACGAGGAAAACAATTTGCCGTTCACTCTCAATTCTTTACAACAGCAAACCTGTAGAGATTTTAAAGTTGTCATTGTCAATGACGGCTCGACAGATGGAACTGCAAAAGTAGTTCAAAGATATGTGGAAAATGATTCAAAATTTGAAACCATCAATCTTCAAAAATCAGCACATCAGCCAGGTTCAAAGGTGGTTGCAGCCTTTAAAAAGGGTTTGGAAACTCAAAATGTAAATGAATTTGAAATCATCTGTAAGTTTGATTCTGATATTATTTTAGAGGAAAATTACCTTCAGACAGTTGCTGATGCTTTCGCTAAAAACTCTGACTACGGCCTCGTTGGCGGACTTTTATATGTTGAAAAAAACGGCGGATGGGTTTATGAAGGAAATTCAAACAAGCATCACGTCCGCGGTCCGATGAAAGCATACAGAAGGGAATGTTTTACTGAAATAGGCGGTTTACGGGAAACTTTGGGTTGGGATAATATCGATGCTATTTTATTGCAAAATTTAGGCTGGAAAGAAGTTGTGATTCCGGAATTGCATGTGAAACTAATTAAAGTAAAAGGTGCAGATTACACCATAAAACCGGCAGATTACTACGGAAGATATTTTTATTTTTTAGGTCTAAACCGTTTTTTGACTTACGTCGCAGCGGCTAAAGAAGCGATGAAAATAAAATCTCCTGCTTTTTTATTTCAAATTATCAGTTCGTACGAAAAATGCAAATCTCAAAATTTGGAATTGAAGATTTCTGATGATGAACAAAAAGTCATCAATCAGCAACGGTGGAATATGTTTAAAAAGAAATGGTTTAAAATATAAATATTTGTTGGGATTCACTCAGAAACCTAACATGTTTTCAAAACCTGTTAGGTTTGATAATTTAAAAAATTACTTTCTCAATTTTAATGAAAAATTAGATTTTTTAACTTGAAAAATATCGCTTACATCGAAATCGACACCCACGCAGAAATCGCTTCGGATTTTTTGGATTTAATGAAAGATTCCAAAGCGTTTACTGTAGATTATTATTTTTCAGAGAAGATTAAAAATCAGATTTCACAACATGATGAAAATATCTGGTTATCAAATAATTCGATGATTTTAGATCAGCTGAAGTCCAAAAAATATGATTTGATAATCATCGGAACGGTTCACCGGTATTTCAATACATTTTTAAGCATTACCAAAAAATATAAGACCGCTGTAATCGTTCATAATCTCAATTTTTCCAAAGCTTCTAAATTTGATTTAATTAAAAATATTTTCAAGGAAGATTTATTTTACCGTTTAAAACTTTTATGGAAAGAGGGACTGATAAATTCTTCCAAAGTTTATCAGAGCGCGTCTCAACTTGTTTTGGATAAAAGTTTTTCCTCATCAGAATATCAGTTTTTACCGCTTTTTTATACCAAAGAATTTCGTCAGAATAAAAATGAAAAATTGACAGTTGTCATTCCAGGCGGAGTTTCACAGAAAAGGCGCGATTACAAACATATTTTAAATACCATTCAAAAATCAGAATCGGCGGAAAATATTGCGTTTGTTTTTTTAGGTAAGGCAAAAGGAGAGGAGCTTGAGAATATTAAAAAAGTTTCAGAGAAATTTGATTTAAAATATTTTACCGAAAGAATTTCACAGAAAGATTTTGAAATGTGGATGAAAAAAGCAGATGTTTTGTGGTGTCCGATTCAGCAGGAAACAGAATTTTTCAGTCAGAAAGAAATTTATGGAACAACCAAAATGACCGGAAACATCGGCGACGCCATCAAATTTGGAAAAATGGCTGTTTTCCCTAAAAATTACGCATCAAATCTCAATTTTATCGTTCAGGAAAAGGAAGATGTAATTCAGCAATTCTATGATTTGAAAGATGCCAATTATGATTTTCAGAAAGAGTTTAGCAAAAAGATTGTCCTCAGAAATTTAGAAAATACGCTTTTGAAACTTATTTAAATTTCAATATGCTTTTAATGAATTTCATGTTGATATAATCTTCAATGGGAAAGATTTTCGTAAAATGATTTCCAATAAAAATCAGCAGTAAAACAACTGCAGGTTTGTAAACTAAATTGATAAAATTATTTTCAAAAACCGGTAAAACAATCGCCACCGTAATCGCCAGCGTGCAGATGATTGATACAAAAATCATTTCAATCGAAAAAGGTGAAACTTTAAACACAAAATAATTAAAAATCACTTTGATCATATTGTAAAGCGTCACGGAAATTGCCGTAGACAAAGCAATTCCAATCAGCGAAAGGTCGGTGTTGTTGATGAAATACCAGTTTAATCCAATCGTCAATCCTGCTAACAAAAGCATGACCATGATGTTGAATTTGTAGTATTTTGAAAGCGAAATAATATTTCCGTTGAAACCCGTTGCCAGATCAAGTAAAACTGCGGAACCCCAAATCCAGATCACCGGCTCATACATTCTCAGTAAATCTCCTTTTTTGGGCATAAAATGCGTCAGGTACGGAAATCCAACCATAATACATCCAAACAGAACGGCTCCCAAAAAGTAAATGGTGAGTGAAGTTTTTTTATGAAATCTGTCGAGTTCTTCCATGTCTCCATCGGCAAGGTTTTTTCTGATAATCGGTGCGGAAATATTAAATAATCCCAGTTGCGGAATGGAAATCAAAGAGATCAAAGCCAGCAAAATACTGTACACAGCGATTTCCTCATCACCGATAAACTCACCAATCATATAATTGTTGATGGCCATGTGGTTTCCGAAAGTTCCCAAAAATCCGAAAAAACTGTACGCTGCAAATTCTCTGTAAAAGTTATCTTTTTTAAAGTAATCTCTGCTGAAATCGAGCTGCACTTTTTCAAGTTTGTTGGTGTAATAAATGTATCCGGAAAGCATCAGAGCAAACATTCCGAAGAAAAATGCCAAGGCAATCTGTTCTGAAAACTGAAAGTAGAAAAACAGACAAAACGAACCTAGATTCGCCAGTTTAGGCAACAGATTGTCAAAAATATTGGAAACGACAATCCTTTTGTAATTGGAAATATATCTGTTGAAAACCGCGCAAAGTGAAAGCGTCAAAACAAGCGGCAGAATATATTTTTTGCTTTCCCAGATTTTCAGTTCAGTAAAATGAGGGTAAAAATTCGGGATGAAGAAAAATACGATTAAAAAAATAAGAAAATTAATACAAATCAAAGCCAGAGAAAGCGACAGCATATTTTGATTTTTGCCGTCTTCCTGAGCTTTTCCGAAGAATTTTACGTTCGAATACGAAATTCCCAACACTACAAACGGAACCAGCATTTCTGCCGCAGACATGATGTACCGCAATTTTCCGTAAAAAATAAGGTTGTTGGTGAAAATGAAAATCGAAAACATCCCGATCAAAGTCGCGACGTATCCAATCACTGAATATTTAAATCCCTGCCTTGCAACTACACTCATACTCAGTTTTTAAACGTTTTTAGGAAGGAAAATAATGTTGTTGATGTATTCGGTTTTGTTTTTTTCGTCGCTGATATTTTTGAGCAGAATTTCTTCAGTCAGTTTTTCGGGAGTGAATGTTTTTCGGTTTAAATAATGAGCATTAAAGCCCCAATTTTCAACCTCTGAAATCTCATTCCAAATAGGAGTGTCGTGGTGGCGTTGTTCCATTTCAACCATTAAAGTTGATCTGAATTTTTGTATCGTTTCTTTTCCGCCAAAAAGAGTTTTCATCTCATTTCCCTCCACATCAATTTTAATGAAATCAATTCTGCTGATGTTTTTAGATTTTACCCAGTCATCCAGTTTTACAACTTCCACGGTTTCTGTAAAAGAATTTTCTTCGTCCTTTTCTTTGTAGGAAGTATTTAAAGTACCTCTCGAAGCGACCATTTTTCCTTTGATAATAGGAACTTTAAACTGAGCAGTTGTGTTTTCATCAGAAAGTGCCACAGAAGAAATGTTCATCGATGGGAAAAGCCTTTTCAGACGGGTGTTCAGTTTTTGATTGGGTTCAAAAGCGAAAATATTCTGATGTTTCAGTTTGTTTTCGAACTGATAAAGAAAAGTGCCCACGTTGGCGCCAATGTCGAAAATTACAGCATCATTTTGCAGATAATCTTTTATCCAAACCAACTCCGGTTCTACATTTCTCGCCGAAAAGTTTTCTCTGGTGAGGTTTTTCAGATTTTTAAAATACCTCTGTTTGTAAAACCCAGGACTTATAAACTGTAGATTTTCTGCGAGTTGCTGGTATAAAGACATTAGTTTTTCTTTTTATAACGACTTGCAAAGGTAGTCATTTTGCCAAAAAACTTTTAATATATTTTTTTGAGATAATAAATTTTGGAGGACGTTGTTTGGTTGAGTAGGTTTTTAGATTTGTGGAGAAACTATTGGTGTTTGTAAATTGAAATTTTTCAACAAAGACAGGTTGCTGCGTCAGGAGCAGCATCCGTGTAGCATAAATTCTCAAAACCTCGGCGCAGTCAGTAGGACTGCTATCTCCAGCTATCCCTCAATCGCACGATTCAAAAAATCATTCAGTGGCTTTGCGACCGCGAAAATTTCGGCAAACTTCTTTGCGGCTTCTTTTTTTGTCAGATCTTCATCTTTTAAATGATAAACTACAATAAAATTTTTAAGTCTTAAATATTCTGCCATCGGATCTTTTTTTTCAAATCCTTGAGGAATCTTTTTCAGTTTATCGTCCTGATCAAGCTCTTTGAAAAGTTTTTTGAAATCTTTCTGATTTACAACCTTCAAAAAATCTTCAGAATACAGCGAAATTTCTTTACGAATGGTTTTCAATGCTGCAGAATCTGGCATGTAAATTCCTGAAGCAAGAAAAGATTTGCCTGGCTCCACATGAAGATAGTAACCTGCTTTCTGGCTGCCTTTTCCCATGCCTAAAGAAGCTCCCATATTGGTTTTGTATGGAGATTTGTCTTTGGAAAATCGGACATCACGGTAAATTCTGAAAAGTGTTTTTTTGGCGTCGGTTTTCAGAATATCTTCATCAAAAACGCCCATTTCAGTAATTAGATTTTCTATGAATGAAATCATGTTTTCCTGAGAATCGGTATACTGTTGTTTGTTTTCTGTAAACCACTCACGGTTATTGTTTTGAAGAAGATTCTGTAGAAAAATTAAAGTATTTTTTGATATTGTTGCAGACATGCGATGATTGATTTTAATCCAAATTTAATCAATTTAAATCTATTGTTGTTTGATTTTTTGAAGTATTAACAATAAATTACTGTTAAATAAATGAATGTCTTAAATTACCGCAAGAATATGATATTTTTAAAATTATGAATAAAAAGGATGATTTTTTTTGATTATTTTAAAAAATGAATCGAATTTAAGTTGTTAAATTATTGATTCTGTAATATACGTTGCGAGATTATCCAAATAATAATTGTACCTTTGCAAAAATTTTATATTATTTAATGAATTTATTTACGGAGTCCAATTTAAGTCCTGATTTACTTAAGGCAATTGGCGAACTGGGCTATGAAAGCCCGACAGAAATCCAAAAACAGACTATCCCTTTTATTCTTTCAGATATTCGCGATTTGATCGCACTTGCGCAGACAGGGACAGGCAAAACAGCAGCGTTTTCGCTTCCGATTTTGGATATGATTGACGATACGAGTCGCAAAATCCAATTTTTGGTGCTTTGTCCGACACGGGAACTATGTCTTCAGATTGCTAAAGACATAAACAACTACACGAAGTACATGCCGAACGTAAAATCTACAGCGGTTTACGGGGGAAGCAGTATTATGGATCAGATGAGATCTCTTAAGGACAAACCGCAAATCATTGTAGGAACTCCTGGTAGAGTAATCGATTTGATTAACAGAAAAGCATTGGACTTTTCAGCAATTCACTGGTTGGTTTTAGACGAGGCAGATGAAATGCTTTCAATGGGTTTCAAAGACGAATTGGAAACAATTATAAAAGAAACTCCGGAAACGAAACAAACTTTCCTGTTCTCGGCAACGATGAGCAAAGAGGTAGAGAGAATTTCTAAAAATTATTTAACCAATCCACACAGAATTTCTGTTGGTTCTATTAACGAAGTTAAAAAGAACATCAAACATGAATACTATGTAGCCGGTTACCGTAATAAAAAAGAAGCGTTGAAGAGATTGATAGATTCAAACCCTAATCAATATTCAATTATTTTCTGCAGAACAAGAATGGAAACTCAGGAAGTTGCCGATTTCCTGATGCAGAACGGATATGCAGCAGATGCGCTTCATGGTGATCTTTCTCAGGCGCAGAGAGATACGGTAATGAAGAAATTCAGACTGAAAAATATCGATATTTTAGTAGCGACAGACGTTGCAGCGAGAGGTTTGGATGTAGATTCATTAACTCACGTTGTGCATTTTTCGTTACCGGATGATCCTGAAGTATTCGTTCACCGAAGTGGTAGAACGGGTAGAGCAGGAAAAGATGGTATTTCGATTTCTTTAATTAAGCCTGAAGAAAGCAGAAAATTAAAGCAGATCAAGTCTGTAACTAAAATCGAAATCACAGAATCCAGAATTCCTACAGGAAAAGACATTATAAAAGCTCAGGTTGCAGGTGTTTTTGAAAATTTATTGGAAGTACACGAAGATTTCTTTGAATTTGATGATGCCTTGATTCCAGACCTTTCTGAATTTACAAAAGAAGAACTGGTACACAAATTACTTCAGTTCCAGTTGAAAGATCTTGCTTTGTACTACAAAGACAGACATGATCTTCTGGAGCAGAAAATGAGCAACAGAGATGATGACAGAGGTGGAAGAGACCGTGATAGAGGCAGAGACCGCGACAGAGGAAGAGACCGTGACCGTGACAGAGGCCCAAGAGGTGACCGTGACGGAAGAGGCGAAAGAGGCAGAAGTGACCGTGGCGGAAAACCAAGACAGAGAGACGAAAATATGACTAGATTTTTCTTCAATCTTGGTAAAAAAGACCAGTTGAAAAAACTCGATGTACTGGAAATTATCAACAAGGCGACTTCAAGCAAAGGAAGCAAAAGAGCTGAAATTGGTAATATTGAGATCCTTGAAAAATTCTCATTCTTTGAGATTGAAAAATCTTATAAAAATGAACTTTTAGGAAATATTCAGTCTATGAAATTTAAAGGAAAGGATATGAGAGCTGAAGAAGCTAACTAATCTTATTCATACCATACAATTTGAGCCGGCATTTTTGTCGGCTCTTTTTCTTATCTAAATAAATGTTTTACAGTGATTTAACTTTGGTATTTTTAAAGATGGAATATAATTTTTCAGTGCGAAATCCAATGTTAAAAAGTTTCTTCCAATATGAACAAAAATTAACGCTGGATGCTTTTTGGTAAGAAGCTTTTTTTAGAAATTTGCACTCGAATTATAATATATACATACAATGGGAATTGGTAATATTTTCCACGCTTTTCAACCAAAAGATAAAATCTTCTTCGTACTTTTTGAAAAAGTAACCGACAACCTTGTGGCTATGTCTGAAGAGTTCAACAACGGTATCAAAGATTTTGATGTAAACGACGATACCATGTTGAAAAAAATGAGCGACTACGAGCACAAAAACGATGAGTTGACTCATGAAATCTTTGTAGAGTTGGGGAAAAACTTCATTACTCCTTTCGATAGAGAAGATATTCACACCCTTGCAACGGGGCTTGACGATATTGCAGATTACATCTACGCTTCTACAAAATATATTTTCCTTTACAAGTCTCCGGAAATGAAGGCTTATTCAGATTTCTCACTTCTGATTAACAAAGCATGTATTGAAATTCAGAATGCGATGAAGAATCTTAAGGGATTCAAAAATATGGAGCAGGTAAAAGAGGCTTGTATCAAAGTAAACTCTATCGAAAATATTGCTGATGATCTGCTTTCAAATTCAATGGTAGATTTATTTGAAACCAACGATGCCATCAATATCATCAAAGTTTCTTCTGTATTGAATTATCTTGAAATCGTAACCGATAAAGCTGAAGATGTTGCCAATACGATTGAGAACATCATGATTAAATACGCATAAACAAGAGCTCTAAAATTAAAAAATGGAATTTCCTATTTTACTTATAGTGATCATTGCTTTGGCGCTTATCTTCGATTACATCAATGGTTTTCATGACGCAGCCAACTCGATTGCTACTATTGTTTCTACAAAAGTTTTAACTCCTTTTCAGGCCGTGCTCTGGGCAGCATTATGGAACTTTGCCGCTTTTTTTATCGCCGCTTACATCATTGGAGAATTCAAAATCGGTAACACGATTGCCAAAACCGTCAACGAGAATTTTATTACACTTGAAGTCATTTTCTCAGGTCTTATCGCAGCCATTGCATGGAACCTTTTGACATGGTGGTTTGGGATTCCTTCCTCATCATCACATACCTTAATCGGTGGGTTTTTGGGAGCAGCTTTGATGCACGCCTTCACGATGGATTATCAGGCAGTAGCCGCAGCACAACCTGAACTTGGTGTCTGGGAAACTGTGAAAGAAGCACTGGCTCAGGTAACCCAGCAAAGTGTTGTGAAATTTGATAAAGTAATTCCTATCTTCCTGTTTATCTTCCTTGCACCGGTTGTGGGTATGATTATTTCAATTATCATCACATTAATCATTGTACATCTTTATAAAAATTCAAATCCTTATAAAGCAGACAAGTCTTTCAAAAGACTGCAGCTGGCTTCTTCGGCACTGTTCAGTTTGGGGCACGGTTTGAATGACGCTCAGAAAGTAATGGGAATCATTGGTGCGGCGGTAATCTACTATCATGTTCAAATGCAACTAGATCCTGAATATTTGAATATAGCTTCAGCAGACCGTTTCGATCATTTCTCAAAAGATTACATCTGGGTTCCATTGGTTTCATTCGTTGCAATCGCATTGGGAACGATGAGTGGTGGTTGGAAGATCATCAAAACAATGGGAACAAAAATTACAAAAGTAACTTCTCTGGAAGGGGTAAGTGCTGAAACTGCAGGTGCAATTACATTATTCTTAACAGATCATTTCGGTATTCCTGTTTCCACAACACACACGATTACAGGTTCGATTATCGGGGTAGGTTTAACGAAAAGAATCTCAGCGGTACGTTGGGGAATCACTGTAAGTCTTCTTTGGGCTTGGGTTTTAACGATTCCTATTTCAGCTATTGTTGCAGGATTAACGTATTTACTCGTAACGTCTTTTTAAAAAAAGTATTTTACAATAATAAATATAGCGGGCATTTTACTTAAAATGTCCGTTTTTCTTTTTTCGAAAGGGCTGATTAAAGTCGTCAGTATCTTTTAGGAAAAAGCTCTCGTGCTTTGGTATAAATCCACGAGAGCTTTTAGAAAAAGCAGGCGTGTATTTTCAAAAAGCAGGCGTGCATTTTATTTTTGCTTACTGACCATTTGCATTTTGTATATTTTAAAAGAAAAAAAAGTTCCTGAATGAATGCGAAATGTATTGTTTACCCAAAGTTTTTTATTTCAAAACCCCTCAGAAAATTGTATTTTTGTTCAAACTATTTACATTTTATGGAATTCTTAGACACCTACCAACAGATTGTTGCTGATGCCATTACCAAATATACTTTCAAAGACAAGCCCGCTGAGCTTTACGATCCGATGAACTACATCATTTCCCACGGTGGAAAGCGTCTTCGTCCGATAATGGTGCTTATGGCCTGTGATCTTTTCGGAGGTGATATGAAAGAGGCAATAAAACCAGCCTTGGCAATAGAGTTTTTCCATAATTTCACGCTGATTCATGATGATATTATGGATGAAGCACCTCTGAGAAGAAATAAACCTACAATTCATACGATTCACGGGATCAATACAGGAATTCTTTCGGGTGACGGATTAATGCTGAAAGCCTACAAGTTTTTCGAAGATCTTGAACCTGAAATCTTTAAAGCCTGCATCAGAATTTTTACGCATACAGGTTTGCTTCTATGTGAAGGTCAGCAGTACGACATCAATTTTGAAACAAAAGAAGATGTTACTTTTGATGATTATATCAGAATGATTACCTACAAAACAGGCGTTCTAAGCGCATCATCTTTCGAAATCGGAGCGATGATTGCCAAGGCGAATTTTAAAGATGCAAAAGCGATCTTCAATTTCGGAAAACACATCGGAATTGCCTTCCAGATCATGGATGATTATTTGGATGTCTTCGGTGATCAGGCACAGTTTGGAAAGAAGCATGCAGGAGATATTTATGAAAACAAAAAAACAGTTCTTTATCTTTTGGCGAGAGAATACGCCACAGAAGCGGAACTGAAAGAACTTGATTTCTGGTATTCTAAAAAGACAGATAATATTGATAAAGTCTACGGCGTAGAAAAGATTTTCAGACGCACTGGTGTTGACGAAAAAGCTTTAAGGTTAATTGAAAAACACAATGAGATAGGTCAAAATTTCCTTCACAAAATCGACATCGATGATGAGAAGAAAAAGCCTTTCGCAGAATTGGCAAACTATCTTTTAAGAAGAGAGTCTTAATTTGAAAATTTGATAATGTACCAATTTGAAAATTTTTAGAGATTCAATTTTTATTTTCAAATGATCAAATTAACTCATTTTCAAATTGATTAAAATGAAATTCCGTACCGAAGTAAACATTGCAGAATCTGAAAACAAAATAGGAATTGAAGATAAAATATTTTCGATAGGTTCCTGTTTCGCCTCAGAAATGTCTGATTTGTTTCAGAAAGGTCAGCTTCAGACGGTCAACAATCCTTTCGGGACGGTTTTTAATCCTTTTTCGATTAATAATGCTGTGAAAAGGCTTCACGACTCAGAATATTATCATGAAGATGAACTGATCAGTTACAACGAAGAGTTCATTTCGCTTGATCATCATACATCTTTTGACACGAGGTATATTCATCAGACTTTAGATAAAATCAATTCTAAACTGGTTGAAGGAAACCAGTTTCTGCAGGAATCCAACTGGGTGATTATCACTTACGGAACTTCATTTATTTACGAATTTGAACCGAAGAAAAAACTGGTCGCCAACTGTCACAAAATTCCGCAGAAATTCTTTAAAAAAAGACTTTTAACGCATCAGGAAATTACAGATTCTATTTACGATACAATTATCAATTTAAAAGATATCTGTCCGGAAAATCTGCAGATTCTGTTCACGGTTTCTCCCGTCCGTCACACCAAAGATGGAATGACTGAAAACCAGTTGAGTAAGTCTAAACTCATTACAGCGGTTCACGAAGTGATTTCTCAGTTTGAGAACTGTCATTATCTGCCGGTTTATGAGATTTTAATGGATGATTTGAGGGATTACAGATTCTATAAAGAAGATTTAATTCATCCCAATTCACAGGCGGTCAACTATATTTTTGAGAAATTTGGAAATGCTTATTTTTCAGATGAAACCAAAGATTTTATCAAAGAAAATTTTAAAATCAATCAGGCTTTGGAACACAGAACAGACGACGAAAAAGATCCGAAATTCATTGAGTTTAAAGAAAAACTGAACCAGAGAATTGAAGTTCAGAGATTGAAAGTGAAACACGGAATATTCAAAGTTTAAAATTTAAGATTCAAGATTTAATAAGAAAACAAAATGATTGATTTTACAAGGATTGATTATTTAAAAGAAGGAAATGGAAAGCAGAAAAGAGCTTTTGCAGTTCTTAATAAATATAAAGTGCTTGAAAAGCTTTCAGATTTTTCACCCATTTTAGCAGGCACTATTCCGATTCAGATTGATATTGACGGGAGCGATCTGGATATTATCTGTGATGTTAAAAATCAGTTTGAGTTTGAAAATTTTTTAAATGAAAAGTTTTCTGAATTTGATTTAAAAATTGAAACAATTAAATTAAACGAAACAGACTGTATTGTCTGTAATTTCGAACTGGAAGATTTCCCAATCGAAATTTTCGGACAAAATAAACCGACAACTGAGCAAAATGCCTATCTCCACATGATTGCCGAGTATAAAATTTTGCAGGAAAAAGGAGATAATTTTAAACAGAAAATAATAGATCTTAAGAAAAAAGGAATTAAGACCGAACCCGCTTTCGGAATGATTTTAAACTTAGAAAATCCTTACGAAGATCTTTTGAAATTTTAAAATAATGATTGATACACATACCCACTTATACGCAGAAGAATTTAATGAAGACAGAAAAGAGGCGATTCAGAAAGCTTTAGATAAAGGAATTTCAGAATTTTATCTTCCAGCAATCGATTCAGAATCGCACGAAAAAATGTTGCAGCTTGAAAGTGAATATCCTGATCAGATTTTTTCGATGATGGGACTGCATCCGTGTTATGTAAAACCGGAAACGTGGGAAAAAGAGCTTGAAATCGTAAAGAATTATCTCGATCAAAGACATTTTCCAGCCATCGGAGAGATTGGGATTGATTTATATTGGGACAAATCGACTTTAGACATTCAGGTGAAAGCTTTTGAACAACAGATCGACTGGGCAATTGAAAAAGATTTGCCGATCGTCATCCACACAAGAGAAAGTTTTGATGAAACGTTTGAAGTTTTAAAAGGGAAAAAACATCCGAAATTGAGAGGGATTTTTCATTGTTTCTCAGGAAATTTGGAACAGGCAAAACATGCTTTAGATTTAAATTTCATCCTCGGAATCGGTGGAGTAGTGACCTTTAAAAATGGCAAGATTGATCAGTTTTTAAGAGAAATTCCATTAGACAAAATCGTTCTCGAAACAGATTCACCTTATCTTGCACCCGTTCCGTTTCGTGGAAAGAGAAATGAAAGTTCTTATCTCGATTTGGTTGCCGGCAAACTGGTGGATATTTATGGAGTCGATTTTGCTGAAATTGACAGGATTACAACGGAAAATGCGAAGAGATTGTTTAAAACTGGCTGAGATTAGATGCAACAGCTGCCCAATATCACATCTTTAAGGTTCTTTCTGGCTCTGCTGGTCATGATTTACCATATTCCGATTTTTTTTTATAACAGGGGTTTGCCCTATTTTAATGATTTACCTGTCTTTAATAAAGGAACTGAGGCGGTATACATGTTTTTCTCACTGAGTGGTTTTTTAATTATCAAACAGCTTTTTATTGAAAAAGATACTACAAACAAAATTGATCTTAAGAAATTTTACATCAGGCGGGCGCTCAGAATTTTGCCTTTGTATTACCTGATTGCTTTGACAGGAATTCTGTACTACAATTTTTTTTTACCTGCCATCGGAATAAGCCTGACCCAAACTCACAGTCTTACAGAAGGAATTCTTCTCCTGCTTTTTTTTCTTCCCAATGTCCTTTCTACCTATGATCCCGGCGGAATTCTCGTGATTTTGTGGTCAATCGGTATTGAAGAACAGTTTTATCTGTTGATAGCCCCCGTAATCGCGTTGATTCCGAGAAGGAAGGCGGTGTTTTTTCTTTTAGCCTTCAGTATTATTTTGATTTCCATATACCATTCATCGTTATTTCCTTTTCTGATGAAGTACAGGTTGATGTTTTTTTACTTCTCTTTTGCGGGATTATGTTCTTTTTTAAATTTTATAAACTTCAGATATTCAAAAATTTTCAGCTACATCGTTTTTGCGCTGGTGATATTGTATTTTACTACAGATATTTTTGTTGAAAATTTGTCAGAATTTCAATATTCTCTGCTCAGCATGATCCTGTTTGGTAGTTTTATCAACTTTTTTACTCAAAAATCATTTTCGTTCTTTCAGAATCGCACGCTGGTGTATCTGGGGAAGATATCTTATGGAATTTACATGTATCATTCTGTTGTAATGCAGCTGGTGGGTTTTTTATTATTGAAAGCAGTCCCAAAGTACAATCTGAACAACATTACAGCAATACTAGCCAGCTTTTTTCTGGTTATTATAATCACACTTATTGTTTCTCATTTTTCTTACCAGTATTTTGAAAAGAAGTTTTTGAATTTAAAAAAGGACTTCAGAGTTCTGAAATGAATTATTCGTTCTGAAAAAAAATGTTCTGAAAACGGATTCTCCTTATCTTGCACTCATTCCGCACACAGGCAAAAAATGTATGCTCTTGTTTGGATTCTGGTGGCTAAAAATGAAAAATATTTGTGGAGTTAATTCTTCTGAAATTAACTGACTTAATACGGAAAATGTAAATGGAATGTTTAAAAATTATAATTCTTAAAATTACTTCCCAAGTCAGAGATAATTAATAAATGACTGACACTGCGACTTGCTCAGCGTGACATCTCTAATACTATTTTTATGGCCGTGTCGGGCGGAGCTTTTCGAAGTTTTCATCTTATAGATCTAAAATACTTTAAAACTCAAAAAAATAAGCCTTCCCATCGGAAGGCTTTGCTTTTATTTCTTTCTGAAAAAATTGCTTTTATTCTTAGGCTTCTTGCTGTGATCAGATTTTTGCTGACCTGCAGGTTTCGGTTTTGGAATAAAAGGTTTATTGTTGGAATCTCTTTTTTCAACTACCAGATTATCCGTATGGAAAGGATGGTCTTTCACCACAGGGATTTTCATTCCTATCAATTTTTCGGTATCCTTTAAATTTAATAGATCTAAACCGTCAACAAACGAAAGCGAACTTCCTTCTGCTCCCGCACGGCCTGTTCTGCCAATTCTGTGAACATAAGTTTCTGCTACATCCGAAAGTTCAAAGTTGATTACATATTTAAGTTCATCAATATCAATTCCTCTCGCAGCGATGTCTGTTGCCACCAAAACGCGGGTTTTTCCTGATTTGAAATTACTTAAAGCATTCTGTCTCGCATTCTGAGATTTATTCCCGTGAATCGCTTCTGCTGTGATGTTTGAAGCCTGTAATTTTCTGGCAATTTTATCTGCACCATGCTTGGTTCTTGAGAATACCAAAACAGATTCTTTGATGTTTTCCTGAAGAATATGTGAAAGCAGATCCAGCTTTTTGTCTTTATCAACAAAATAAACAGATTGTTTGATGGTTTCAGCAGTCGAAGAAATCGGAGTTACCGAAACTTTGATTGGTGTATTCAAAATTGAATCTGCCAGTTTCTGAATTTCTGTGGGCATCGTTGCAGAGAAAAACAGAGTCTGTCTTCTCTGAGGTAGAAGTTTAATGATTCTTTTTACGTCGTGTACAAAACCCATATCGAGCATTCTGTCGGCCTCATCCAATACGAAAATTTCAAGATTTTTAAGGGAGATAATTCCCTGTGCTATAAAATCCAGTAATCTTCCCGGTGTAGCCACAAGGATATCAACGCCTCTTCTCAAAGCTTTTTCCTGATTTCCCTGTTTTACACCACCGAAAACAACAAGTTGTCTTAAGTGTAAATTTTTTCCGTAATCGTTGAAACTTTCTTCAATCTGAATCGCCAGTTCTCTTGTTGGCGTAAGGATCAGTGCCTTGATATGATTGTTTTTCGGACCTTTTCTTTCGCTGAGGTTCTGTAGAATT
The DNA here is from genome assembly GCF_025457425.1 of Chryseobacterium foetidum. Classification (NCBI taxonomy): domain Bacteria; kingdom Pseudomonadati; phylum Bacteroidota; class Flavobacteriia; order Flavobacteriales; family Weeksellaceae; genus Chryseobacterium; species Chryseobacterium foetidum. The sequence continues at coordinate 1,050,197 of NZ_JAMXIA010000001.1, read as the reverse complement.
GGGATGGCAAAAGCGGCTGTTTTTCCTGTTCCCGTCTGTGCTGTACCAAGCACATCTCTTTGCTCTAATATTGAAGGAATCGCCTGTTCCTGAATAGGGGTTGGTTTTTCATAACCTTGATCTTGAAGCGCATCGAGAATGGGCTTGATCAAATTTAAGTCGGTAAATAACAAAATATTTGTTGTGTATTAAAATAATGCGGTCGAAGCAGTATACTTCATCATTTTTAGCAGATCTGCCAAAGTGTTTTTTTAACAGAGTTTTTAAGTAAAATCATTTACTGTCTGGCTGAGAATGCCGCGAAATATACTGCAAAGATAGCTTAAATTATTTTAAGAAAATCACTCCACTTTTTTCCAGTCCTGATTGGTTCTCAGTTCTTCAAAAAATTTGTAAACTTCCACCAGTTTCGGGCTTCCGTTTTTACCGTAATCTTCAACTTCTTTGGAAGTTCCGTCAGCAAATTTTATTCTTAAATATGAAGTTGCCATATCAGTGATATTTCTGCTCCCGTACTTATCATTCATCGATTTAATGTTCAGTCCGTCAATTAATGCAGTCAGCTTTTTATAATCTCCTTCTTTGATGCTTCCTTTGAAAGTACCTTCTCTCGGTTTGTCAAACTCACTTTTGCTGAAGTTTTTAGAAAAATTAAAATGTTCAGCTTCAAAAACTGCTGTTCTGTCCGGATTGATGGTGATTTTAAACATCGGGCAAGAACCAAAACATGGTCCGGCTTCATATTCGATTCGAGCGTATTTTGAATCTGCTTTTTGTGTAGCGCAGGAAAAAAGAAAAATGGATGCAAAGATTGCCAATAAATATTTCATAACTGAATTTTTTTTGTGGGGTCTTACAATAAATATTCCAAAACGAAAAAGAGAAACTTTTCAGCTTCTCTTTAAAATTTTAATTAAATCTGTAACCTACACCGGCTTGCAGAAAACCAATTTTTGTTTCAAAACCTTTCCTGTGAGTATCAAAAAAGTTGAAATTGTATCTTGCGTCAACAAAAATTTTGTCAGTTATTTTATATTCTGCACCAAGAAAAGGGAAGAGGTTTAGAGTTTTATAATCTACCAGATCCTGAGAATCTGTACCGTTTACAATTACATCGGTTTTCATTTTTTCAGAAAGATTAAATCCGAAATTCATGCCTGCGGAAGCCGAAAATTTCGGAACAAAATAATATTTTACCGAAACAGGAATCTGAATCTGAGTAAACTGATAATTAAAATCAACATTTCCCATTTCAACGATTTCGTTACCAACAAGCTGTACCAGCGGAAGAGAATCTGTACCGCCAATCTGAGTATACAAAGCTTCAGCCTGAATGCTTACGTTTGATGAAACTGGTTTTTCCACAACAAAACCTGCATAGAAATAAGATTTGGAATCGAGTTTGTCATCAAAAATTTTCATGTTTGATAACGAATAGCCCGCTTTTGCGCCAAATTTAAAATCAGAATCAGAGCTTTCAGAAGTTGTCTGTGCAGTCATAAATCCCGAAATTGTGACCGCTAAGGTCAAAAAAAAATTCCTTGTCATAATTTTTTAAGTTTAATTTAAAAATGAAACGGAGAATTCTAAAAGAAATTGTGCTGCAATCAACGATTACAGCACATTATTGTAATTTATCCGTGTAGTTGCTTCCAGATGGCATCTTTCAGTTCCATTGTTCCTTCACCGGTAACACCTGAGAAAAACAGGGGTCTTTTGTTTTCCGGAAATTCTGCTGAAATTTCTTTCCTTAATTCTTCATCCAAAAGATCAGATTTTGAAACGGAAATAATGAAATCTTTATCTAAAAGTTCAGGATTGTATTCTTTCAACTCGTTTTCCAAAATTTTAAACTCCTGAAAATGATCTTCAGAATCCGCAGGAATTAAAAATAATAAAATCGAATTTCTTTCAATATGTCTCAGGAATCTGTGTCCTAAACCTTTACCTTCCGCAGCACCTTCGATAATCCCGGGAATATCAGCCATTACAAAAGATTTATAGTTTCTGTAATCCACAATTCCAAGGTTTGGAGTTAAAGTGGTGAAAGCGTAATTGGCGATTTTCGGTTTAGCAGCAGAAACTGATGCCAAAAGAGTAGATTTTCCGGCATTTGGAAATCCTACCAAACCTACATCTGCTAAGATTTTAAGTTCGAAAACTACGTAACCTTCCTGTCCCGGCATACCTGGCTGTGCAAAACGGGGCGTCTGGTTGGTAGAAGTTTTGAAAAATTCATTTCCTCTTCCGCCTTTTCCGCCTTCCATCAGGATAATTTCCTGACCGTCTTCCATGATTTCGCCTATTACCTCACCCTTCTCATTTTTAGCAATCGTTCCAATGGGAACGTCTACATAAACATCTTCACCAAAAGCTCCTGTCAATTGGTTTTTCGCTCCGTTCTGTCCACGTTCCGCTTTTACGTGACGGGTATAACGAAGTGGAAGTAAAGTCCATTCATGGGCATTTCCTCTCATGATCACGTGACCGCCACGGCCTCCGTCTCCACCATCAGGACCACCTTTGGGAATATATTTTTCACGGCGTAAGTGGGCAGAACCTCCGCCACCATGACCACTTTTACAATGGATCTTTACGTAATCTACAAAATTGCTCATACTTTAATTTGAGATTTGAAATTTGAAGTTTGAGATTAAATATCAAATCTCAAACTTCAAATCTCAAATTATTATTTTACTTTTTCTACTTCAGCAAAAAGCATTTCAGAGATATCATTGATTTCTCCTACACCGTTGATCTCAACGTATTTGCCCTGCTGCTTATATAATTCTGCAACTTCTGCAGTTTTTGCGTAATATTCTTTTATTCTGCTTCCGATGATCTCTGCATTGCTGTCGTCTGATCTTCCGCTGGTTTCGCCTCTTTTCAAAAGTCTTTCCAGCAAAATATCGTCTGCTACAACAAGAGAAAGACATACATCAATATCATCATTCAGCTCTTCTTTCACGATTTTTTCCAAAGCTTCTGTCTGTACAGCTGTTCTTGGATATCCGTCGAAAATAAATCCGGCAGCATCGGTCGGTTTTCTGATCTCATCAATCAGCATATCTGTCGTTACCTGATCCGGAACCAATTCTCCTTTATCGATGTACGATTTAGCCAGTTTCCCAAGTTCGGTATCATTTTTCATATTGAATCTGAAAAGATCTCCCGTTGAGATTTGCTTTAAATTGAATTTCTCGATTAAGTTTTGAGCTTGTGTACCTTTTCCACTCCCCGGAGGGCCGAACAGAACAATGTTTATCATAATGTGGTTTCGCTGTTGGCAGCTGGCGATTTGCTTTTGGCGCGTGGCTTCCGGCGATGTGCTTTTGCTTTCAGCTTATTTTTAGTTATTATTAAAATTTATTTCTTTCTATTTTTCTAAATGAAGGCTAAAAGCTATCTGCTAAAAGCCAACAGCATTTTAATGGTTGATTTGTCCGTCAGCCAGTTGATACAGGTTGGGTAAATTTCTTCCCAACTCATCGTAATCAAGACCGTACCCTAAAACAAATTTGTTTGGAATTTCTTTTCCGATGTAATCCAGTTTGAAATCTTTCTTGTAAACTTCAGGTTTCAATAAAAATGAAGCGATTTTCACAGATTTCGGGCGTTGGGTTTCGTTGAAATATTTGAAAAGGCTTTCAACCGTATTTCCGGTATCCACGATATCTTCTACTAAGATGATGTGACGGTCTTTTACGTCTTTCGTCAATTCCATTTTCTGGTAAACGATTCCTGTAGATTCTGTTCCGGCGTACGAGCTCATTTGGATAAAAGCAATTTCGCATTCACCCGGATAATGTTTTAAAAGATCAGAGAAAAACATAATGACACCATTCAAAACGCCAATGAAAACAGGAACTTCATCCTTATAATCTTCATAAATTTTCAGAGCGGTAGCTTTTACAATCTCCTGAATTTCGGCATCCTCTAAATAAGGCACAAAAGTTTTGTCGTGAACTTGAATACTTTCCATAAAATTTTTAGTAGGCGGCAAAGTTACGGAATTTTGATGAAACTGTTTTGGTGTTTGTTTTTAGTTTAAGAAAAGATGATTTGCTGGGAAAATTGAAACTCACAATAGAGATAAATCTTCCAAACCTAACGGGTTTTTAAAACCCGTTAGGTTTCTAAGGATGTTTTTTTAAGAATGAGACAAAAATTTACACTGCTTGTCATTCAGCAGGAAACTAAATTGTTGAAAGGTTTCTGCGGAATGATTATTATTATTATTATTATTATTATTATTATTATTATTATTATTTAACCTCTGAAAGTGCCCATTTGAAATAAATATTAGTATTAATGAGATCAATAAGAACATCTTCTAAATACTCATCAAAATTGTGACCTAAATTCGCAGGTGTTTGTTGCAAAATTTCTTTAAGTTTTTCTTCAGTGTAATAATGACGTTTCACTTCATTGTTTTCGTTACGTTTAAGATAATAGATTTTGTTTCTTAATAAAACAGTAATCAAGTCATCAAGTTCTTCATAGCCAATATATTCATCGTTGTATATATCATTTATTATTAAATCATAATTATTGTTTTGAATATTATAATTTTTTTGAAAAATTCTTATTAATCTTTCCTTGTTTAATTTGTTGATTACTTGAACGAGAGCTTGTTTTTCACCTGTACCACTTCCGTATTCAAATATTCTTCCATCTTTTTTTACAAGAAGTATTGGGCCTTGTCCTACAAGTCTAACCTTTTTATCTTTTGCTTGGTAACCAAAAACGAAGAGTTCATCATAATCATCAGTAAAACTAACTTCAACATGATCTCCGGCATTATTTAATACATATTCTTTGGCTATTTTTAAAAGTTCATCTTTTGAGTTTTCTTGCATTTTTAAGTATTTTTTTGTGAAGATAATTTAAACTAAATATAAAATTATTAATTGTAATTTTCCATGAATCTATTTATTTCATGTAAGTCTTTTAAGTTTAATTTAAAGTACTCTCCTCTCACTCTTTTTTCTTTATATTTTCTATGTAATTCAGTTTCCACAGAGCGTTGTGCTTTCCAACAAGCAATTCTGAAAATTTCTGGTTCTTTGGATTGTAAAGTTTTTTCTCTAAAAATTGGTTGTTTGCTAAAGCCAATCTTTATTAAAGAGGTTTCTTTATTTACCATTAAATAAATGTATTCACTTTTGTATTCTGCATTAAAAATATTATAGTTATTATTGAAAATTGATCTTAAAAACTCAACTTTCGGAATCATTTCGATTACTCTAATTGATTTGTAAAATGTGTTTATGATAGTTCCCTCTTTTCCCTCTTCCATCCACTCTTTCAATTCAAGATTTGTTATAGTAAAGTGTTTATCCTTTTCTAATACCGTTCTTAAATACTTTTGAAAGGTGTTAAACGTATCTATTTCTTTAATGAGGTTGTATTTCGTTTCTAAAATTGAACAGAATCTCAGTAAAATTATAGCGTAAAATTTGCTATTTAGATTTATCCTAATAAGATCTCCTTCTGGTTTTTGGTTATAAGTTATATAAAATAATTCGATGATAATTTCTTCTTCATCAAATAATCTTACACCAAAACATTCCTGATTAATTCCAATAAGTACATTGTTGATACTTCCATTTAAGTCGTTTTTGTTAAGTAAATGAATTAATTCTTCATTTAGTTCAAAATAACCGTTATTAAATTCATCATTAATTATTTTTAATTCCTCCATATTTTTATTTTACTAAATTTAAAAATAAATCAAACAAGGAATCAATTTTTTTTAAGATTTAGCCCTACGATTTCCACCCACCCAAAAATAAAATCCACCGCAAATTTGCCCACCCAATTTTTTAAAAGTAATTTTGCATGAATCTAAAATAAAAGTAAAATATGTCAACTTACGTAGTTGTAGGTCTTCAGTATGGAGATGAAGGTAAAGGAAAAATCACGGATGTTTTATCGGCAAAATCTGATTACGTTGTACGTTTCCAGGGGGGCGACAATGCTGGTCACACGGTTTATGTGGGTGAAGAGAAATTCGTTTTGCACCTTCTTCCATCGGGAGTTCTTCAGTGCAAAGGGAAGTGTATCATTGCCAATGGGGTAGTGGTAAATCCTAAATCTTTCATTAAGGAGGTGAACCAGATCGAGAGCAAAGGCTTGAAGACGGATCACATTTTCATCAGCAGAAGAGCGCATGTCATCATGCCTTACCACATTCTTTTGGATACTTACCGTGAGGAAGAGCACGGAGGAACGCAGATTGGAACGACCAAAAAAGGAATCGGACCTTGCTACGAAGATAAGATCGCAAGAGTGGGAATCAGAATGATTGACCTTCTGAATCCTGAGATTTTAAGAGACAAAATCGAGAAAAACTTAAAAATTAAGAATTCTCTATTCGAAAAATATTACGACAAACCAACTTTAGACGTTGAAGAAATCTACAACGAATATCTGGAAATCGGAAAACAGCTTCAGGACAGAATTGTTGATACTGAACTGGAACTGAACGAAGCCATCAGAGACGGTAAAAATGTACTGTTTGAAGGAGCTCAGGCTTTGATGTTGGATATCGATTTTGGAACTTATCCATACGTTACTTCATCTTCTCCGTCGACCGGAGGTGTTTGTACAGGAGCTGGTGTTCCGCCAACTTCACTTCAGAATTTAATCGGTGTTGCCAAAGCATATTGCACAAGAGTAGGAAACGGACCTTTCCCTTCTGAACTGGACAATGAGTTGGGTGAAAGCATCAGACAAATTGGTGGTGAATTCGGTGCGACTACAGGTAGACCGAGAAGAACAGGTTGGTTAGACCTTGTTTCTTTGAAGCACGCTTGTATGATCAACGGAATCAATAATTTGGTCATCACTAAATTAGACGTTCTTACAGGAATTGAAAATCTGAAAATTGTTACGCATTACAAAACTGAAGACGGAAAAATTATTGATTATTTCACTTCTTCAACCGAAAAATTATACAACTACAAACCAATCTATCAGGATTTACCAGGTTGGAACGAAGATCTGACGAAAGTTAGAAGCTACGACGAACTTCCGGACACAGCTCAGAAATACATCGAGTTCATCGAAAAGTATCTTGGAATCAATGTTTATTTGGTTTCTGTAGGTCCTGAAAGAAGCCAGAACATCATCAGAAAAGAATTATTCTAAGGAATTTTTTTAAAATACAAAAACCGCTTTTTTTCGAAAGCGGTTTTTTTGTTATCAAATTGTTAGTGTAAAAAATTTTCTTCTCATCGATTTTATTCCATCAATCATCAATCATCAATCATCAATTATTACCCATTACCCATATCTACTTCCATCCCTTCACAGCGCCACCTTTAAAGATTTCTCTGGCTTTATCTTCCACTTCTTTTGATTGATAAGCTTTGAGGAAATTTTTCACTTTATCCGTGTTTTTATTGTCTTCTCTTGAAACCACGACATTCATGTAAGGAGAATCTTTATCTTCTTTAAAAATTCCGTTTTTATCAGCATCCAAACCTGCCTGAGCTGCAAAATTATTGTTGATAATCGCAATCACAACTTCTTTGTCATCCAGAACTCTGGGTAATTGCGGAGCTTCAATCTCAAGAATTTTCAACTGTCGCGGATTTTCGGCAATGTCGGTAACTTTCGGTAGCAATCCGATGCCGTCTTTTAATTTTAATAAACCATTTTTCTGCAAAAGAAGAAGAGAACGTCCGCCGTTGGTTGGGTCGTTGGGAATTACAATTGTGCTTCCGTTTTGAAGTTCATTGATGCTTTTTATTTTTTTTGAATAAGCAATAATTGGGTAAACAAAAGTGTTTCCAATCACCGCTAATTTATAGCCTCGCTGTTTCGACTGCTCATCAAGATAAGGAACGTGCTGAAAGGCATTCGCATCGATATCTCCGTTGTTTAAAGCCTCGTTTGGAACGACGTAATCATTGAATGAAACCAGTTCCACTTCGAGATTGTATTTTTCTTTTGCCACTTTTTTTGCAGTTTCGGCGATCTGCTGTTCCGGTCCGGAAGTGATTCCTACTTTGATGAAATTAGGATCATCTTTTTTTGGAGAATTACACGCTCCGAACAAAAGCAGTCCTGCTGCTAGACTTAGAATTTTTATTTTTTTCATTGAAAATTATTTTTTTTTATTGTTGGGTGTTGGGTGATGGGAGATGGAAGATGGGAGATGGGAGATGGAAGTAATGAGAAAGCACTTTTACTATCTTATTCTCAATCAATTTTATCTCTGATAAAATCCAACATTATACCGTATAAAAAATCCTCGCGCCTCCGCGTTCAACGAACTCTCAAACTCTCCGACCCTCAAACCCTCAAACCCTCTGACTCTCAAACTCTCCCACACAAAAGCTCACCGATGATCAACCCTCTTCGCCAATCGGTCACCCGAAAACTGAATGATAAACACCAAAGCCACGAGAAGTCCTAGCACCAGATTCATAATCAAAGCATCATAGCCAATGTAGCCGTACTGATAACCGATCTGTCCCAATCCACCGGCTCCGACGGCTCCACCCATTGCGGAATAGCCGACTAAAGTGATTAAAGTAATCGTTGCATTATTAATTAAAGAAGGTAACGCTTCCGGCAACAGAACTTTTCTGATGATCTGAAACGGACTTGCTCCCAATGCTCTCGCGGTTTCAATTAAACCGTTTGGAATTTCGAGTAAACTGTTTTCGACCAGTCTCGCGATGAATGGTGCGGCACCAATGCTTAAAGGAACCAGTGCGGCATTCATTCCGATAGAAGTTCCGACAATAGATCTTGTGAAAGGAATCATCCAGACAATCAGGATAATAAAAGGAATTGACCTGAAAATATTAACCAAAACCGAAAGAATTCTGTTGTAAATGATATTCTCTAACAGCTGTCCTTTTCGGGTTACAAAAAGCAAAATTCCCACCGGAAGACCAAGAACAAAACCGAAAAATCCAGACACAAAAGTCATGTAAACAGTTTCCCATACTCCTTTTGACAGGAGCGAAATTACAGAATCACTAAGCATATCCTTTTAAAGTATTTTGAATGTTATTCTGATTTAAATAATAGATGGCTTTTTGGTTTTCTTCACTTTCACCTTTCAGATGTAGTAGAAGTTTGCCAAAATTGGAATCGCCCAGATATTCCACATCAGCTTTCAGAAGCTGGTAAGGAATTTTATACTGATCATAAATCACTGAAAGCAGTTTTTCAACGCTTATTTTTTCGTTTAATTCGATTTCAACCAGCGGAAAAAGTCCGGCTTGCGGCTCTTTTTGTAGTTTTTTATTAAGTTCTTGCGGTATAGTCATAACACCTGAGTTTAAAAATTGTTTGATGATAGGATTGTCTTTGTTGGAAATAATTTCGCTCAAAGTTCCTTTGATTACTAATTGTCCTTTGTCGATAACGGCAACGTGGTTACAGATCGCTTTGATGACTTCCATTTCGTGGGTGATCAGCAAAATCGTGATTCCCAGCCTGTGATTGATATCTCTCAAAAGCTGCAGAATAGATTGTGTTGTTGCCGGATCGAGTGCACTTGTCGCTTCATCACAGAGCAGTAGATACGGGTCGTTGGCTAAAGCCCTTGCAATGGCAACCCTCTGTTTTTGCCCTCCAGATAAACTTTTAGGATAGTCGTTGGTTTTGTCTTCGAGTCCAACGATTTGCAGAAGTTCATTTACCTTTTGCCTGATTTCTTCTTTGCTTAAATTGTCCAGCTCCAGCGGAAGTGCAATATTTTCAAAGACCGTCCTCGAAGAAAGCAGATTAAAATGCTGGAAAATCATTCCGATCTTTTTGCGCTCTTTGGCAAGTTGTTTTGATTTTAATTTGGTGAAATCTGTTCCGTTGATGATGATTTGTCCGTTATCTGGCCTTTCCAAAAGATTTACCGTTCTTATTAAGGTGCTTTTTCCGGCTCCCGAAAATCCTATGATTCCAACAATGTCGCCTTTTTCAATGTTGATATTTACATCATCCAAAGCTTTGAAAGACTGTTTTTTCTGATGAAAGGTTTTCGATATATTTTTAATTTCTATCATGTTTCCTGAATAGTTTTTAAATAAAAAAGGCTCTACAACGTGGTAAAGCCTTTATAAAAATGTCATAATAAAGTTTAAGCTCATCCACAAAAATCCGCGTACAAAGGCATACAGCAATACATCATCATAAAACTGATGTGCATCTCCCTCATTGAATTGTATCTGAATTTTGTCTTCATTTTCATTATTAAACCTGATTACGGTGGCAAAGATAGAACATATATTTTTATTAGTCTACTTTTTTTGTAGACTTTTTAAATATTTGAATTTAAACTGTTGATTTTTAGATTTTTAATTTTAAAATTTAGTTTTTGTTTGAGATTTTTATTTAAATTAAATTATTTTTAAAACATGAAAATTCAAATTATCAGTGATCTGCATCGGGAGTTTGGTTTCACTGATCTGTCTTTTGAAAATGCTGATGTGGTCATATTAGCAGGAGATGTTGATTTAGGAACGAAAGGAATCGAATGGATTAAAAATAAAATTCCGGATAAACCTGTGATTTATGTCTTAGGAAATCATGAGTATTACAAAGGTTCTTACCCGAAAACTTTAAATAAAATCAAAACAGCTGCTGAAAATTCTAATGTGTCTGTATTGGAAGATTCTTTTGTGGATATTGAAGATATACGGTTTCACGGTGCAACTTTATGGACAGACTTCTCTGTTTTTGGGAGTCCTATGGCTTACGGAAGTCTTTGTCAGTCTGAAATGAATGATTATAAATTAATCAGACGTGATCCCTCTTATTCGAAGATGAGAAGTATTGATACATTTAAAATACATCAAATCTCAAAACATTGGTTGAAAGAAAGTCTGGAAAAATCGAAGGGTATGAAAAATGTTGTCGTAACGCATCACGCACCTAGCCTGCAATCTGTTCCTGAACATTTTAAAACTGATCCTGTGACTTCTGCATACGCTTCCAACTTAGAAGATTTTATTGAATTGCATCAACCGCTGTACTGGATTCACGGGCACATTCACACACCTTCAAGATATAAAATAGGAGCAACAGAAATTATCTGTAATCCGCACGGTTACATTACTGAGAAGTATAATGGTTTTGAAAAAGAATTAATTATCGAAATATGAATTTTTGTGTCTGAAAACGAGCATAAAAGATAAGAAAAACAAAAAACCTCTGAAAAATCAGAGGTTTTGTACCCAGGACCGGGATCGAACCGGTACTCCTAAGAACTGGTGTTTGAGACCAGCGCGTCTACCAATTCCGCCACCTGGGCTGGTGTTACATTGCTGTAAATCGGTGTGCAAATATAGAAAGTTTTATTAAAACTCAAAAATTATTTTCAATAAAAATTTAGAAATTTATTTCCAAACCGTCGTAGGCAAGATGGATTCCCTCCGGAAGTAATTCTTCCTCAACAGAATAGAGCCCGAAATGATGGCTGATGTGCGTGAGAAATATTTTTTTTGGTTTAAAATCCTGCTGCAGTTTTATCACGTCAGGTAAAATGAAATGGGCAGGATGTGGATCAAACTTTCTGATGCAGTTTACAATCAGGATGTCCAGATCCCGCAGTTTTTCTTTATCGGTAATCGAGCTGGCGTCGGTAATGTAGGCCAGTTTTTTAAATTTAAAACCTAAAATCGGAAGTGTGTGATGATTTACCGCAATCGGGTCAATCTCTGCATCTGCAAAAGTGAATTTCCGATTGGTGATTGAGTGCAGGTCAAAAGCCGGAGCTCCGGGATATCTTACGTCTGCAAAAGCATAGGGAAATCTGTTTTTTACTTCCTGTCCGACACGTTCAAGGCAGTAAACAGGCATGTTTTTTCCGGTTTTGAAAATCAGCGGGCGCATGTCATCCAGCCCGATCACGTGGTCGTTGTGCTCATGGGTAATCAAAACGATATCGATGTGTCCTTCGTTGTTGAGGAGCATTTGCTGGCGGAAATCGGGTCCGCAGTCGATGAGGATTTTTTTTCCTTCATCGGAGGTAATCATTGCAGAAGATCTGAAACGCGTATCTTTGGGATCAGCAGACTTACAAACCTCGCATTCGCATCCTATAACGGGAACGCCCTGCGAGGTTCCTGTGCCTAAAAATTTCAACTTCATTTTCTTTCGAGGTTGGTTTAATTTTGGTAAATTTACGAAAAAATTACACGTCCTAATGTATCAGAAACTTACGCCCAAGCAAAAAGCATTGACAATTAATCTAGATCCTACTATTTATGGTACTTTCGCAGAAATTGGAGCAGGGCAGGAGACCGTTCGGCATTTTTTCAGAGCAGGAGGAGCGTCGTCTACCATCGCAAAGGCCATGTCGGCTTACGATAAGGATTTCAGTGATGCGATTTATGGTAAAGAGGTTAAAAACAGATATGTTACCCAAAACCGTCTCAGGAAAATGCTCCGTTATGAGGTAGCATTGATTGAGGAGCGTATTTCAAGGGAAAACCATCCCAACAGAAAGTATTTTTCTTATGCCAACACCGTTACCACGATTAATTTTGATAAAACTTTAAAAGGCCACGGCTGGGTGGGAATCCGTTTTCAGAGTGAAGTGGATGCTCAGTATAATGAGATCGTCATTCATGTTAAATTTAAAGAAAATGATGCTACTTTACAGCAGGAAACGCTTGGTAATCTTGGAGTTAATCTGATTTACGGAGCCTATAAATATTCTGACAATCCAAGAAATTTAATTGAATCTCTCTACGACGATATTGCAAAAGACAATCTTGAAATTGATATGATTGATTTCAGCGGACCTGTTTTCGATTATGTAGACAACCGTTTGATGTCCCTTCAACTCGTGAAAAACGGAATGACAGATGCTGTTGTTTTCAATTCTGAGGGAAATAATATGCTTCCTGCAGATCTTTTGTACAAGAAAAATATTTTTGCGGTAAGAGGAAGTTTCAGACCTGTAACTAAAGTAAATATTGACATGCTGAAAAGCGGTATCGAAATGTTTATGAAAGATTCTCAGTGTACTCAGGAACAGACCGAAATTTTTATTGAAATTACCATCTCAAACCTGCGTGCAGACGGAGATATCGATGAAAGAGATTTCCTCGACAGAGTAGATGTTTTAGGGAAATTAGGGTACACGGTTATCATTTCAAACTTCTCAGAATATTACAGACTTATCGATTACTTCTCGGCTTACACAACCGGCGATATCGGCGTGGCGATGGGTGTAAACAACCTGTTGATGGTATTTGATGAGAAGTATTACAAAAATCTTTCAGGAGGAATTCTCGAGGCATTCGGTAAATTCTTCAGAAACGGAATGCGTGTTTATCTTTATCCTTACAAAGATCCTGAAACACAGGAACTTCTTAATTCAACCACACTGAAAGTTGGTGATAATCTGAAGGAACTTTACAAATATTTCAAAACCAACAACAGAATTGTAGACATCGAAAACTTCAACCCTGAATTTCTGGAAATTTATTCAAGGGAAATCCTCAGAAAAATTACGTGCAACATCGAAGGCTGGGAGAATCAGGTACCGGAAGGTGTTGCTGAAATGATTAAGGAAAGAAGTATGTTTGGATACAAAAAAGAACTTTCACTAAAACAATTCTCATAAAATATAAAATAATGTCAGAATTAAAAAAGAGACTTTCGTCTATTCTTGAAAGTCCGAAACATAATACCGAAGAGAAACTGGAGAAAGTTTGTCATCTTTTGGATCAGGAAATCTCCTATTTCAACTGGACTGGTTTTTACTTCAAAAACGGGGATAAGGATGAACTGAAATTGGGTCCTTATGTAGGTGCACCAACCGACCACACCATCATTCCTTACGGAAAAGGAATCTGCGGTCAGGTAGCGGTTTCAAACGAAACTTTCGTAGTTCCGGATGTGAACGAAGAAAGCAATTATCTGAGCTGTTCCATTGATACCAAAGCAGAAATCGTAGTTCCAATCTTCAAAGACGGACAAAACGTAGGACAGATTGATATCGATTCTCACACTGTAGATCCTTTCACAGACGCCGACAGAGAACTTCTGGAATGGCTTTGTAATGAAGTTTCTAAGATTTTGTAATTCGATCTCATTTCGATTTAAAAATATAAACTCAGATTTCGGTCTGAGTTTTTTTATGAATAGAAACCGACTTTCATCCGCTTGTAATTTTCGATGTATCATTGGACTTAGCCCAAATCTAAATTCAGTTTTCTTAGATTATTTTATTGAAAAATATTGTCGTTTGAAAGCCCTGAAGAGTGATGTCAAATTTTAATTTTCTTTAAAAATCTAATTTCAATTTAATTAAATTCTGAAATCAATTCTTTAAAGTAATTCTCACACTTCGCAATGTGCGTTCCGTACCATGAAAATGCTTCGCCGTCCACAATCATGATTTTCTTGTCAGGATAAAACTCTTTCAGCTCCAAAATATGTTTTTCTTTAAACGGAAAAGGCTCTGATGAAAGCATAATGACATCCGCATCTGCTAAATCTTCAACTGTAATTTCAGGATAGCGCTTTCGATCTTCAAATAAATTTTCAAATCCGATTTCCTTTAAAACTTTATCTATAAAAGTATCTGAACCAACCGTCATGTAAGGATTTTTCCAGATCAGATAAGCTGCTTTTATGGGAGAATTTATTTTTGAATTCTGTAGCACATCGTAAATTTTCAGATTATACTGTTGTGCTTTTTCTTCTTTATTAAAAAGATTTCCGAGAGTTTTCAGGAGATAATAATTGTCTTCAATATTTTCGATATTGGTTACTACTACTTTAAAATCCTTCATCAGCTCCTCAACCTGATCTTTCACATTTTCTTCTTTGTTGGCAAGAATAATGTCTGGTTGTAAACTTTTGATTTTATCCAGATTAAGATTTTTTGTGCCACCAATGATTTCTACATTTTTCACTTTTTCTTTGGGATGAATGCAGAATTTTGTTCTTCCGACAATTTCATTTTCCGTTAAACCCAAATCAAATAAAGCCTCGGTGATTGAGGGAACAAGAGAAACTACTTTCATTGAATAATTTTAGATGATGCCTAAAATTACAAAAGTTTTCCGGTTAAAAACATTGCTGCGATGGTAAAGTAGATAATTAATCCGGTGACGTCTACCAAAGTCGCTACAAAAGGTGCCGATGAGGTGGCAGGATCAAGGTCAAATTTTTTCAGAATAAAAGGAACCATCGAGCCCGAAATTGTTCCCCAAAGTACAATCATCGCCAAAGAAATTCCTGCGCTGATGCCGATAAAAAACCAATAATCGCCGTAATCGAACCATCCGAGTTTGTGCCAGATCATAATTCTGAAAAACCCGATCACACCGAGGAAAGTTCCCAGAATAATTCCGGTTAGAAGTTCTTTCTTCATCACAATCCACCAGTCTTTTATTGTGATTTCCTGTAATGCCATTGCACGGATAATCAGAGTTGCTGCCTGCGAACCAGAGTTTCCTCCACTTGAAATAATCAATGGAATAAATAAGGCCAAAACGACTGCTTTTTCAATTTCATTTTCGTAGAAACCCATCACGGAAGCGGTAATTAACTGTAAAAAGAAAAGTACAATCAGCCAAAGCCCTCTTTTCTTAATCATTTCCCACCAGTGCGTCTGAATATACGGATCATCCAAAGCTTCCACACCCCCGAATTTCTGAATGTCTTCGGTGTTTTGAGATTCAATCTGATCTAAAATATCGTCAATCGTCACAATTCCAACCAAAACTCCAGCTTCCGTAACAATCGGGAGAGCAGCACGGTCATATTTTTCAAAATACTGCACTGCATCTTCCTTTGATGTGGTTGTTGTGATCGCAACAAAATGATTGTCAGTAATTTCTGAAATTAAAGTATCTTCTTCTTCCAAAAGCAAACTTCCCAATGCGATATCGTCAATCAAACGGTTTCTTTCGTCAACCACGTAAAGATAATTCATCGTTTCTACCCTGCTTCCAACTTTCTTTATTTGCTGAAGACATCTTTTTATCGTCCATTCTTTTCGGATCTGGATGTAATAAGGCGTCATCAAACGCGCAATGGAATCAGAATCGTAGCCCAAAAGCTTCAGGGCAATTCTTCTTTCCTGCGGATTCAGGTGGTTGATGGAATATTTGATGAGCTCATCGGGAAAATCTTCAAACAGGGAAGTTCTGTCATCCGGAGTCATCGCATTCAGGATTTCAGAAACCTCGGCACTTGTGATGCTTCGGATGGTTTCTTCCTGAAAATCAGGGTCAAGATGCGAAAAAACATCTGCTTTATACTCTTTCGGAACTTTCAGGAATGCCAACAGTCTTTCGTCAGCGGGCAGTCCGCTGAGGGTTTCGGCGATGTCGGCAGGGTTGAAGATAAGTTCGTCAGATTGATTCAAAATAGAAATTTTTGCTATGCAAAAATAAATCAAATTTTAAAACTACACGAAGAACCGCCTAAATTTAAGGATTTATTAAACTTTAAATGTCGGTTTCTGCTAAGGGTTTCAGCTTTCTGAGATTTTTGAAGATGGTTTTTAAGGCTCCGGCTGTCCCTATTTTAATGGAATTTTCGGCAGAACCCAGCATCCTCATATTCTTTCTGTAGGTATCGTAAGAAGATTCTGTAATTAGATTTCCATCTTTATCGAAAAGTTTCATGCTGACAATCACCTGATTGGAAAATACATATTTTCCGAGACCTACTTTGAAGTATTTCACTTTAGAAACCGTTACAAAATCGGCATCATTGTTTACGGCATAGTCTGAGATTGTTTTCTGATCGGCAGTTTCAAATGGTAACTGAGTTTCGGTTTTCATCATTTTTCTTTTTTTATGCGTGCTGATATGATCAGAAACTGCACTGAAAAATGCAAGATTTGTCGGTTCCTTTATCTCTTCGATATCAGGTTCCACCTCGGGATTGAAGTAGAGAATGTTTTGAGTGTCATGGTTTTTCTGCGCTGAAATTGTGTAGGTTTTCAGTGCTAAAATCAGGATCAGGCTAAATAATAATTCTTTTCTCATTTATGAACACAAAAATACTGTCTTTTAGTGAGATAAGAGATGTTTTTTTGATAATTTTAATAGTCTTTTTATTATCAGAAAGCTAAAAGTTGTAATCAGCTTTTCTGATTCAAAAAAATGTTGTACTTTTGCACCCGTTACATAATAATCATTAAACAATATTGGAATGTACTTAACAACAGAAAAAAAGTCAGAAATTTTCGCAAAGCACGGAAAATCTGCAACAGACACAGGAAGCGCTGAAGGACAGGTAGCTTTATTTACTTTTAGAATCAACCACTTATCTCAGCACTTGAAGGCAAATCGTCACGATTTCAACACTGAGAGATCTTTGGTAAAATTGGTAGGTAAAAGAAAAAGCTTACTTGATTATCTTAAGAAAAAAGATATCAACAGATACAGAGCGATCATCGCTGAATTAGGATTAAGAAAATAATCTTAGCGATAGTCTAAAACATAAGCAACTTCGAAAGAGGTTGCTTTTTTTGTGGATTTAATTTTAAAACTGAGAAAAATTTAGAATTTATTTAAATCCTAATCATTAAATTTGCCACTTTCAAAATAAAATGCCCGTGTTCCAGAGATTTTATATTTTCTTCATCCTGCTGTTTTCAAATGCTTTTGTGTTTTCACAGGAAAACGACAGTTTGAAGCCTCATAGATGGGCATTCGCGGCAACAGGAGAATACGGCGGAATTATTCCCACCAACGAGTCCCTGAATTTTTACCGACACAAGGCATTTTCAGGATATAACGTGCAGTTTTTGAAACAGACCGACGGCAGCAGAGATTGGGAGAAGCTTTACAATTATCCTCAAATCGGTTTCGGTGTTTTTGCTTTAGATTTTTTGAAGGGAAAAGACATGGGTAGTCCTTATGGTTTTTACGGAATTTACAACGCCAGAATAAACCAGTGGAACAGACTGAAATGGATGTACGGAATTAATTTCGGGATTTCTTTTAATTCAAATTATTTCGATTTTGACAATCAGTATTACAATATTTCTATCGGTTCCAAAACAAATATGTACATCGGTCTGTCTACGGGACTGCATTACGAACTGGATGAGCATTTTGATGTTGGTTTAAATCTAAAATTCAATCATCTTTCCAACGGTGCTACCAAAATCCCCAATAAAGGTCTGAACATGGCTGCAGGGCAACTCAGCCTTATTTATTATCCTGAAAGAATCAAACCCATTGAAACCGATACCGTGTACAAAGCGGTCGAAAGATACAACACTTTGGAATTTTCTGTTTTTGGCGGAAGAAAAGACTCCTTTTATCAGGGTGAAAACCGCTTTGATCTGAAGTACTATGAGGGCTACGAATACAATGTATTTGGTGCCGACGCACTTTATATGCATCAGTATTCAGATAAATCTGCCTATGGTCTGGGCGTCGGTATTACTTATGATGGCGAGTACAATCACACATCTTATGTTCAGGACAGTACTTTGTATGAGAAAAAAAGATTTTCAAATGACAGAATGCTGTTAAGTATCATCCCGACGTACCGGCTGATGATCGGGAAACTATACGTAAACATTGGTGCAGGAGTTTATCCATTCAAGAAAACAAGACAGTATGACAAAGATATTTTCTTTCAGAAAATAGGTTTGCAGTATCAGATTACAGACCGGTTGTTTGCGTCATTCGGGATCAATGCCTACAATTTTCATATTGCCAATTACTTGGAATGGAAGTTAGGATACACCATTTCAAAAAAGAAAAACAGAAAGTAAATGCAGATATTTGAGATTTAAAACTTTAAAACCTATAAATCGATTCTTAAATCTATAAAATAGGACATTATAACAAATAATACCTTAAATTTGCACCACATTTTAGACGAAATATAATAATTAAAGCACTCAATACGGAGTGCAACACAAAACAATTTATGAGTATACCTCAAGCAATTACAGAAACGATCATTCTTGCAGACGGCAGAGAGATCACTTTAGAAACAGGAAAACTGGCAAAACAGGCTGACGGTTCTGTTGTAGTAAAAATCGGTGGCACAATGCTTTTAGCAACTGTGGTAGCCAGCAAAGAAGCAAAAGATGGTGTAGATTTCTTACCATTGACAGTAGATTACAGAGAGAAATTCTACGCAGGTGGAAAAATTCCCGGTAACTTTTTCAGAAGAGAGGCCAGACCTTCAGATCAGGAAATCCTGACAATGCGTTTGGTAGACAGAGTTCTAAGACCATTATTCCCTGAAGATTTCCACGCGGAAGTACAGGTGATGATTTCATTGATTTCTTATGACGGACAGTCAATTCCTGATGATTTGGCAGGTCTTGCAGCTTCGGCAGCGATTGCAATCACAGATATTCCTTTCAACGGACCAATGTCTGAAGTAAGAGTAGTAAGAATCGACGGGAAATTAGCGATCAATCCTAATTATGAAGATCTTAAACTGGCTGACCTTGACATTATGGTAGGTGCAACCAAAGATTCTATCGTAATGGTGGAAGGTGAAATGAAGGAAATCACTGAAGCAGAAATGCTTGAAGCGATTACTTTTGCTCACGAAGAAATCAAAAAACAGGTTGAAGCTCAGGAAAGATTGGCTGAAAAAGTAGGCAAATCATTCCCAAAAAGAGAATACAGCCACGAAAATCACGACGAAGCGATTCGCGAGAAAGTGTGGAAAGAAACATACGATAAAGTATACGAAGTAGCTAAAATTCCTTCTGGAAAAGAGGAGAGAGGTGAGAAATTCAAAGCTGTTTTGGCTGAATTTTTAGCGCAGTATGTAGAGCATGCTGAAGAGCTTGAAAGAGTAACTCCTTTCGCTAAAGTATACTTCCACGATGTGGAAAAAGAAGCGATGCGTCAGATGATTATCAATGATAAAATCCGTCTAGACGGTCGTGATCCTCAGACTATTCGCCCGATCTGGTCTGAAATTGATTATTTACCTGGAGCGCACGGTTCTGCAATCTTTACAAGAGGTGAAACTCAGTCTTTAACGGCTGTAACTTTAGGTTCAGTAAAAGATGCGAACATGGTAGACAGCGTAATGGTGAATTATGACGAAAGATTCTTCCTTCATTATAACTTTCCTCCGTTCTCAACTGGTGAAGCGCGTCCTTTAAGAGGAACTTCAAGAAGAGAAGTTGGTCACGGAAACCTGGCTCAGAGAGCTTTGGCAAACATGATTCCGGAAGAAAATCCTTACACCATCCGTATTGTTTCTGATATTTTGGAATCCAACGGTTCATCTTCTATGGCGACTGTTTGTGCAGGAACTTTAGCATTGATGGATGCGGGTGTTCAAATCAAGAAACCGGTTTCAGGTATTGCAATGGGATTGGTAACTGATGTAAAGTCAGGGAAATACACTGTACTTTCTGATATTTTGGGTGATGAAGATCACCTGGGAGATATGGACTTTAAAGTAACCGGAACAGCAGATGGAATCACCGCTTGCCAGATGGACATCAAAGTTCAGGGATTGTCTATGGAAATCATGGAAAAAGCCCTTCTACAGGCAAGAGACGGAAGATTACATATTCTTGATAAATTAAATGAAACTATTTCTGCACCAAGAGAAGATGTGAAACCTCACGCTCCGAAAATGGTGATGATGGAAATCTCCAAAGATTTCATTGGTGCTGTAATCGGACCTGGTGGAAAAATCATTCAGCAAATGCAGAAAGATACTGATACTGTTATCGCAATTGAAGAAGTTGGCGAAATCGGTAGAATAGAAATTTCAGGTGTAAGCAGAGAGAAAATCAACGAGGCGATTGCAAAAATCAACGAGATTACTTTCGTACCGGTTGTAGGTGAAGTGTACCAGGGAAGAGTAGTAAAAG
Organism: Chryseobacterium foetidum; assembly: GCF_025457425.1. Lineage (NCBI taxonomy): Bacteria > Pseudomonadati > Bacteroidota > Flavobacteriia > Flavobacteriales > Weeksellaceae > Chryseobacterium > Chryseobacterium foetidum. Next base: position 1,029,388 of record NZ_JAMXIA010000001.1, on the reverse strand, counting down.
TGATGGATTTCGGAGCTTTTGTAGCGATTGCTAAAGGTACTGAAGGATTACTTCACATCTCTGAAATCGAGTGGGCAAGACTTGATAAAGTTCCTTACAATGAAGGTGATCAGGTTGAGGTGAAATTTATGGGTTATGATGACCGTAAAAAAATGAAACTTTCAAGAAAAGTTTTATTGCCAAGACCACCAAGACCTGAAAAGAAAGAAGGTGAGCAGAGAGGTCCGAGACCGGAAGGTCAAAACAGATCTGACAGACCTGCAAGACCTGAAGGTAAATTAAATCCTGAAGGAAGAGATCAACCGGGCGAACATAAGCCTTTGAACGAACCACAAGATTAATCATCTTATCAATACTAAACCACCGAATTTCGGTGGTTTTTTTGTGTAAAAATTAAACCTTCAAGCTTTCAAAAAGCTTGAAGGTTTTAAGGAGAAGAAGTTTTTTTCCGGAAGCGGATGATTAGTCAAAGTTAAAAAAGAAAAATGCCACTGCTGCCCATTCTTTTCTGATGCCTTTTGCATAGCCAATCGTCGTACGGCTACTGTTTTCTACGGTTCCATCATCTTTAATGTAACCGATTGTTGAGCGGCTGCTGTTTTCCACTGTTCCGTCTTTTTTAACGTAACCAACGGTTGAACGCTTTTTATTTTCTATCGTCCCGTCACTTTTAATGTAACCAATCGTGCTTCGGTTGCTGTTTTCGATAGTGCCGTCATTTTTAATATATCCCAACGTCGAGCGGCTGCTGCTTTCTATTGTTCCGTCGCTTTTGATGTAACCTGTTGTATTTCGGCTTGATGATTCGATGGTCTGCGCGCTTATTGTGGTAAGGCTGAAAAGAAGTATTGTAAAAATGATTTTTCCCATGGCTTATTTTAATTTAAAATATTCAGTGTTGAAGATAATAAAATTATTTAGATGAATCTGAATTCAATTGACTGCACGGAAAACTGACGTTCATCAACAAAATTTCAGTTGCAATTATAGATTTTTCAAATCTCAATGATAAGTTATTGAAAACTAAAAAGTTATTATGAAGCTGTTTTCCAATAATATTTGTTGTATATTTGCAGAGTGATTAACTGAATGTTTACAGCTTTTGCTAAAGAAAAGTTTTGGGCATTTATTTTTTTCTCTCAGTTTCACATTTCAGATGCCGGTTTATTCCTCAAAAAAATATTGATACAGGCAATCTTTTATCACTACTGAAAACAACAGAATACCTTAATGATGCACTTCTGCAAAGTATCTGGCCGGAAACGTGGTAGAATCCGGAAAAAAATTCTATCTTTAACCTCATCAGTAACAAATAAATTTTAAAATATATATGGCAGATTCTTTTTCAAAAAAAGAAAACTTTAAGAAAAAACAGGCAAAATTAAAAGAGAAAGCACTTCGTCGCGAAGACCGCAAGGACAATAATGATAAGGGGAAAAGCCTTGACGATATGTTGATGTATGTTGACGAAAACGGTCAGCTTACTTCTGTACCACCTGAAAACAGAGAAAAAATCGAGATCAGTCTTGATGATATTCAGCTGGGGGCAGCTCCGATAGAGGAGGAGGAACTGAGAAAGACAGGAATTGTAACGTTTTTCAGTGAGAAGGGTTACGGTTTCATTACCGAAGACCGTTCCAAGGAAAATGTATTCTTCCACTCCAACAACGCGACCGAAATTTTGAAAAAAGGAAATAAAGTTTCTTACGAAAAGGAAAGATCGCCAAAAGGTTTTTCAGCTATCGATATCAAAATCGTGAAATAATCTTTGGATTAATCATACAGAAAGAGCTTCAGTTTTGAAGCTCTTTTTTTGTGGAATTAATGGAAGCTATGGTTTAATATTAGCTATTTTGCTGGCGCAAGCGTCTCGCTTGTGTCCTCTTTATCTACGGGCAATGGGTACGAGCGTGACGCTCGCACCAGCGGAGCCTTTTGTAGGCGGTTGGTAACTCGATCAATTAGGATCAAATTTTTCAAAATACATTTTTAGATCAAGATAAATTTTCTCAGCTTCTTTGTCTCCTTCCTTCGCCAGTTTTTTGACATTCTCATAATAAGCGATGGACTGCCTGTTTAAACTTTCTCCTAAAATCAGGTTTATATCTTCAATATTTTGCAAAAGAGGTTTTAGTCTGGAAGTTATGGCAGCCAGTTGTTCTAAATCTTCGGGTGTTTTATCCGGCTTGTTTTTAAATTTTTCTAATAATTTAAAAACGATCTGCAGGTTTTGTTTTATTTTTTCAAAATCTTCAGGAGAAATGCCTCTTACTGCCTGAAGGTGTTTCTGGAATTGTTCTTCGAAATCTTTGCTAAACTTATCGTCGAAATTCATATCAGTGTTTTTTTTATTTGAAAGTAAATTTAGAAATTTATTTTGAACACGAATTAAAATATCAATGGTAAGTTTTTCTCTTTGCTATGTTTAATGCGAATATAAATTTTATCTTATTTCCACTAAAATTTTTGTGGTTTTATCTCTATCAGGATATTCAGGGAGTTTTGAGATGGAATGGTAATGGTCGATTGATTTTATTAAATTTTCTGCTTTCGCTAAAACTTTTTCATACGACCAGTTTCCGGCTTTGATGTCTAACAGTTCGTCACGGTTATCGACTCTGATATTTAATGAACTGTTTTTAAAAATCTGCTCACAAGACTGCAAAAGACGAATCGTGTGCATCATATTTTTGCTGTCGTAGTTTTGTCCGTGATTTTGGTTGACGTTGTAGCGGTCTTCGTTTCTTTCTGAAACCCATTTCCAGTATTCTCTGTAATCTTTGCAGTAAGTGGAGTAGGCATCGAGGTTGCAAAATAAGTAGGCGATACATTTTTCACCTTTCGGAACTGATGATACGGAAACCTGATTGGCTTCTTCGTTCTGGATGATTCCTTTATAATTTAAATCTCCCAATTCATCATAAAACAGAGCAAACATTCCTTTGGTGTTGTCGATGCTTACCAAACCGCATTTTTCCTGAACTTTTCCGTTTTCTGAAAGCCATTTTTTCAATGGAACAGAACTGTTATTTTCTAAAATATAGCAGAAATCAAGAATCGATTTTCTTTCCTTTTCAATTGGGTTTAAAATTTTCTTATTGAGTCCTTTTGCTTTTTTTATCTGAGAAATAGCGTAACCGGCAAATGTGTCTTTGCACAATTTCGACAGGAAATCTTCAGGCTTAAACAAATCCATCAAAGGATTCTTAATTTGAATACAGTCTTCTGGACTTGCCAGAATTTCCAGAATATTTGGATTGTTTTTCTGAAGCAATTCTACAAATCTCCCGATTTCATAATACGAAATATCATTCGTCTCATTAGAAATCTGCGGGATATAATTTAAACCAAAAAAATCTTCTTTTGGCAAATAGTAAACCCCTTTAATGTCTGTATCTGAATTTTCCGTGGCGAGCCCGAACGAGCGGCTTCCGGAGATGGCTTGGAAGAGGAGAAGATTTTTGTTTTTGAGGTCTTGGATGGTCATTAAGTATATCTTTTTAAGCTAAATACTTCATAGTTTAGTTTTTGAGCTTTATTTATGAAATGCGTTTTACGTTTACCTTTTGAAATAATTTCCTCAAGGTGTAGGCGTCCATCAGTGATTATATACACATCCTCTTTTAAAGGAATCGTAATAAATAAACAATCAAGGTAACTTTCAAAATTAGTAAGACATTCGTTTAGGAAAGAAAAATCCACCTTTTCCGAGATGAATTTTTTGTCGGATAGCGAAAATTGAGTTTGTGCTTTATCTACTAAAGACTGCAAGATATTTGAATTTTCATCTTTTGAAAATTTTTGGAAGTACTTTTCAGTAATATTTTCAATAAAAATAGAATCAAAGAAAACCTTATATCCTTTAAAATTCTTAATCGCACTATAAATAGGAAGCTGCGAATCTTCGTTCTGATTTATACATTTTACCTTGATGGATTCAGGAATCTCAAGTCAGTAATTGATTTTTATTTCTTCACAATGTTTTAAAAATAAATTTTTATCAATGTTAACAACTTTCACTTCACCTCTTGCAATGTTTTCAGTGACACTGACATAACGCGGGTTAAGACCAGTTTGCCAAGTATTATCTCTAAAAATTAACTCAAAGTGTTTATATTCCCGTCTGTTTTTTGCATGGAAACTTATATACAAGGTGTCTTTTTCTCGTGGTGTATAATCAAAATCAAAAATATTACTTTCATTGAGTTTTGATAATTATTTTTTCTGCAGAAATTCCATTACCAAAATCTTCTACAGGTTTCACAAAGCTTGCAAAAAAGAATGGATCTTTTTCTTTGGAGCCAATATATCTATTCAAAGACCAAATGTATATATCTTTAATTTCAAAAATATTTCCTTCAATGCAAGTGTGAAATTTTATGTCAGTATTTGGTAAGTACATGATTTTTTAAATAGAATGAGATTTAAGCATTTGTTAAAAATCTAATATAACAATATTTCCCTAAAAACCCTCTCCATCTTATTTTTGTCCGTTTTCCCTGCACCCAAACTTTTCGCTCTTTCGTCATTATCTTTTATCATGGCTTCCAAAAAACCAAACAACTCCCAATCATTTGCATGAAAATAAGATTCTCCTTTTGTAGATTTTAAGGCGACCAGATTTTCTATTTTGGTTCTTGTAAAATCATCCACTAAGACGAGAAGTTCGCTGAACAAAACCGGCGGTATTGTTCCTTTTTCCAATATCCATTTTCCGGTCAGTGCAGTTCGCAGACAATAAAAATAAGATTTCAATTTTACTTCATCTGTCCGGCATGCTTCGAGATATTTTTTGCTCATGCTCAGATAATGGTAAGAAACCGCTATCGGCGAAAATGCTTCATCAGCCAAAGGTTTAAAAAGATCATAAAATTTTTCGTTTTTCACATAGACGATTGGAGAATAAAACCAACTCAGCAATGCTGCATTGGATTTCAAAAGAAGATGAAAAGTCTTCCTCAGATCCCATCCGGAACCGTCAAGATCGTCTTCGGTCATGAATTCTATGGTTTCATCTTTGTCCCATGGCGAAAGATACCAGTCTTTGTCGTGTCGATATATAAACCGTATGTCATAATCGCTGTCGGGAGACGCAAAACCCCATGCGCGGCTTCCTGATTCTACGGCAAGCAATATTTCTATGTTTCTTTTTGCCTCTGTCTCTTTGAGTTTTTCTAATATTTTTGGTGTCATTTTTTTACTTATTTAAATTTTATAATTATCGTTCCGTAGGAATCTCTGCAAAAAAAATGTATTTGTTTAGATTCCCACGGAATGACAAACTTTGTGAAGATTTTTAAGATGTTTAACAAAAACCTACTATTTTCTAAACTTCTTCTTCCTCTTCCACGGCGCATTTTTCTGCACATCACCTGCCATAATACATCCGTAAGGCATCACTTCATCCAGCACTTCGCACAGACCGTATTCTTCAATTTGGGCTCTGACGTTTTTGGCGCTTTTGTAGGCGGTTGGCAACTCGGAGATATCGATGTCGTTGGTGAAGAAACGGATGTCTAGACCTGCGGTTTCTTCGGCGAACACTTCTTCAATGGTTTTGTGGGCCAATGATTTTTTATGCTGGGTTCTGCTGAAATTTCTTCCGGCGCCGTGGGGTGCAAAACCTAAGTTTCTCTCATTGGTTTTTCCCTGAACAATCAAAACGGGCTCTGCCATATTCAGCGGGATCAGTCTTGGTCCGGTGATGTCGGGCATAAATTTATCGTCCAGAGGCGTTGCTCCTTTTGCATGGTAAAACAAATCTCCGTCTTTGAAAACAAAGTTGTGTTCGTTCCAGTATCTGTTTTGTTTTTCGGTATGCAGTTTTTCCAAAACGGCATTATGAATGGCTTCGTGGTTTTCTTTTGTCCATGCTCTGATCAGCTGCAAAGCTTCCCAATAAGATTGTCCTTCCTCGGTTTCGTAGGGAATCCATGCGTTTTCTTTCAGGGTTTCAGGGGAGATTTCCATTCTGAAACGGTTGGCTACCTTCATTCCTTTATCGTACAGCGCGGCGCCCGGAGCTCTTGAACCGTGATGGGTGACCATCATTGTGTTTCCGGTGTTTTTTGATGTTCCTACAAAAAGGAAATGGTTACCGTCGCCCTGCGTTCCCATGTGCGAACGGGCAATGCTGATGAGTTTTTCGTCATTTAAGAAGAAATTTTCTCTGAAAGCATCCATCAGTTCCTGAGACATGGGCATCTGTTCGCCTCTGGGTCTTCCGCCGTATCCGAAATGGGTTATGGAATGGGCAGCGTCCAAAACTTCTTTGGGATCGGCCTTTCCAAAGTCGGTCAGCATTACCGAACAGCAGATATCTGCAGAGTGAAATCCGGGATGAATGGCGTTTTTCGCTACGACCACTCCGCCAACGGGAATCTGACCTTCAGGACCTGTGGGGCAGGCATCGGGCATAATGGCTCCGCTGATTAGGGGAGGCGTTTTCATCAGAACTTTCATCGTGTTGATGACTTTTTCCACATTGTCGATCTCATTCTCATGTTCCGGACGAATGTTGATGATAAAATCTTTCGGCTCAGCATGCAGAGGAATCGGATCCGGTGATCTGAACTGTTCAAGGTATATTTTCATCTCGCTTTCAGTGAGCTGGTTTTCATTAATATGTTGGATGGCTTCGTTGAACCATTTTGATGGTCTGAAACCTAATTCGATAAGGTGATTTCCGTTGATTGTGTTCATAATTTATTGTTTAATTTTTTTTATTTGGGCAGCTCTGAACTTCGTTCGTAAATTTCGATAAAGCCTTCGCTTTTCCTCATTTATGCTCTCCGTTCCCGCTTTTTTGCTCCACTTCGTTACACAAAAAGAGCTCCACTCAGGTCGGGCTGCGGGTGATTCGACTTTTTAAAACTGTTTCGTCATTTTCATAATGCAAAGTAATTGCCTGATTGCGCAATGTTTTTGCGTAGATGAAATTATTTTGATTATTTTTGAAACGTTTTAACTTGAAATGTTTTAACACATGAGTCACATTAGGTTTTAGTTGAAATGATTGAGGATATTTTAGAGCACATGAGATTAAAAATCAAAGATTTTTTCTGGGTCTTTACCGCAAAAGAGACAAAAGATTTAGGTGGATAATTAAGATTTTCAAAAGTTGGCAAATTGTGGTGTGTATTTTATTAGAAGATTTTTGATGATTATTTTCAACACAAAAGTCACAGAAGTTTTGTGAATGTTTTTTCTTTTGAAAGTGTAATTTATTACGTTAATGAGAGGGAAAAATCTTGTTACATCTATGTGCGATTTGAAAACTGGTTAGCTAATTTTAGTGTAAAATTTTAAACAATTTTTCTTTATCCCAGCCCTAAAGGGAGGAAAAATTGCTTAAAATTTAATCGAAATCACTCCCTTTAGGGTCGGGGCAAATGATTTTGATTAAATTTTTCATAGTCAAACATTTACTTAAGAACCTCGTGCGGTTTTTAAGTCTTTTCAATTTTAATACAAAATAAAAAATATGTTATTCGAACAATTAGAAAAATCGGCAGAGGAGCTTCAGTTTAATGATGTGATTGCTTTTATTGATGCGCATTATGATTTTACTCCGACAAAATTTACCAATGGAGATACCGTGAATGAGGCGGGGCAGAATAATGGTTCGTGCAAAGTGTTTAGTTTTGCGAAGCTGAATGATTTGCCAAAGGAAGATACGCTAGCTCTTTTCGGAGCTTTTTACAGGGAAGATGTTTTGAAGAATCCTGAAGGAACCGATCATCAGAACATCAGAAATTTTATTGAGTATGGCTGGGATGGAGTTTCTTTTGAGGGGAATGCTTTGAAAAGAAAATAGACAAGGTTTTATCTGCTTTAAAAAAGTAATCATGCAATACAGAAAAGAGAAATTGGTTTGTAATGGGAATTTTAAACTCATAACAGATTTAAATGAATTCAAAATGGCGTTATGGATTAACGGTTTCGGACTTGAAAATGTATTGACTGGAGAAGAGATTATTCCCGTGATTACGATTTTTAATCTTGATAATATGGAAGAGGTTGATGGAGAAGTTTTGAAGATAAAGTTCAGAATTTATCCGGATGGCTCGAAATATTATGAAGTTGAAGTAAATCCATTTTTGAAAAGCTTTGTATATGTAGGTGAAACGTATTCTACGGATGTTTTTTTTAAAACGATTACGGGAGAAGAGTGGGAGTGATGGATGGTTTGGGAACAATTTTGTGGAATGATTCGTGTGGTAACCACCCCGTCAAAAAATCAAAGATTTTTCGCCACCAGTGCCTCAATGTTTTTTATTTTTAAAATGATTCGGCGAATCTCGTTCCTCGATTTCCAGAGGAGAGGAATTGTCAAGCTTTATGATTTTAATTTTAACTTCAGCCTTAATTCAAATCTATTTTCAACCGTAAACTCAATCTCAGCCTCAGCCTTAACCTCAACCTTAACCTCAGCCTCAACCTCAATTTATGTCATCCAACAAAAACGCCCTCATCCGCTACAAAACTTTAGATAAATGTCTGAAGAATAAGTATAAAAAATATACTCTGGAAGATTTGATGAACGAATGTTCTGAAGCTTTGTTTGAGTTTGAAGGGAAGGAATCTTTTGTGAGTAAGCGGACGGTGCAACTGGATTTGCAGAATATGCGGAGTGAGAAATTTGGGTATGAGGCACCAATTGAGGTTTATGAAAGGAGATATTACCGGTACAGCGATCCTGATTACAGCATTCATCAGATTTCAGTGAATGAAAATGATTTGAAAACGATGAATAATGCGATACAGATTCTCAAGCAGTTTAAGGATTTTTCGATGTTTAAAGAAATGAATGGAGTGATTCAGAAGCTGGAGGATTCTATACATTCGACTAAACAAAAATCGATTATTCATTTAGATAAAAATGAAAATCTGAAAGGTCTGGAGCATATAGATATTTTGTATGAAAGTATTCTGAATAAAAAGGTTTTAAAAATCTGTTACAAAAGTTTTAAAGCAAGAGAGTCTAATCACTACATTGTTCACCCACAGCTGCTTAAGGAATATAATAACCGTTGGTTTTTGGTGTGCTGGCACAAACAGAAACTGATGAATCTCGCGCTCGACAGGATGGAAGAGATTGTAGTTGAAGACAAAATTCATTACCACGACATTGAACTTGATGCAGACCTTTACTTTTCTGAAATTATTGGAGCAACGGTTTCACCCAATCAGCGGGGTCAGAATGTTATTTTTATAGTGACTCCGGAGCATGCGCCCTATGTTAAAACCAAGCCTTTTCACCATTCTCAGGAGATTGTGAGTGAAGACGAAAACGGAACAACGTTTAAAATCTGTGTGCAGCTCAATTTCGAACTGGAAAGAATGATTCTTGGAATGGGAGAATTTCTTACGGTTTTGGCGCCCCGAAAATTAAAACAGAGAATTTCAAAAAGCATCAGTAAAGCTTATAGAAACTATCATTCTGATCCGGATGACGTTAAAGAATAGCTTTTAGTATCCGTGAAGATCGGTGCCTTCTGTTCTTTGTAAAGTCACTTTTTTGCCCATTTTTTTCTGAATTACCCTGAAATGTTGTAGCTCATCATCGGTGAGAATATTGATGGCAGTTCCTTTCTCTCCGGCACGACCTGTTCTACCGATTCTGTGAATGTAATCTAAAGGTGAACGGGGAAGTTCGTAATTGATGACGCACGGCAAATCATCAATGTGGATTCCACGACCGATTAAGTCTGTGGCAACCAGAATCTGAGCTCCGTCGACTTTAAATTCTTCCAGATTATTTCTACGTGCACCCTGAGATTTCTGACTGTGGATGGCAACGGCTTTTATTTTATTTTTCTTCAGTTTTTCAACCAGATTATCGGCAGATCTTGTCGATGAAACAAATATCAGAGCTTTCTCAACCTTTTTTTCTTTAATTAAATAGCGAAGGAAAGGACCTTTGTTTTCAGGAGAAACGTGATAGGCAAGCTGCTCGATGTTTTCAATTTCAACTTCCTCTTTTTTAATTTCAATAATTGTCGGATTGATTGAAAGTCGTTCCTTCATTTCTGAAACTTTGTCATTTAAAGTCGCTGAGAAAAGAGTGGTTTGTTTCGCAACAGGCATCATGGCAAAAAGTTTATTCATTTCCTCCCCAAAACCAAGCTGAAACATTTTGTCAGCTTCGTCAATGACCAAATGTTTGATGGCTGAAATGCTCAAAGCTTTATGATCAATCAAATCCAGCAAACGACCTGGTGTTGCGATAAGAATTTCCACGCCAAACATTCCTTTCATTTGTGGGTTGATGGAAACTCCGCCATAGACAGCCATTGTTCTGATTTCACGCTTAAGATTTTCTGTAAAAGCCCTGAAAACTTCATCAATCTGAATCGCAAGTTCACGCGTAGGAACCAATATTAAAACCTGAATATTTCTGTCTTTTTTTACTTCTTCATTCTGTAATTTTTCCAGAATTGGCATTACAAAGGAAGCGGTTTTTCCTGAACCTGTCTGTGCGATTCCCATCAAATCTTTACCCTGTAAAATGACTGGTACAGCCTGCTCCTGAATTGGAAACGGCTTGAGGTAACCCAGTTTGTTTACAGATTTAATGATGTTGTGTGATAATCCGAGAGATTCAAATGACATAAAAAAGATTTGACGCAAAGATACGTTATTGTAATTGTTTAAATCTTACCGAAGAAAAATTGAATGATTTTTTTGGATGTGGCTTGGAAATTGTAACTCATTTTTGAAAATCAAACAAAATGAAATCAAGAATTTTAAAAGCCGCTTTGGCTCTTGTGGTACCTATCGTGATAGAGTTTATTATCAAGAAAGTTTCTGAGAAAATAGATCAGAGAAGTTCTCCTCAACCAAAGCCACAAACACCTGAACCAATCGGGCATAGCTAAAAATTAAGAGACTGCATTTTGCGGTCTCTTTTGCTTTTAAATAAAATCATAAACACCATTTTTCCAGCCTAAGACTTTCGAGGAATCAGCCTGCAGCCAGTTTTTAAGTACGGTTGCGTACACTTTTCTGAAATCTTCGGTGTAAATCAAATCACCTTCATTTAAATTCTGAAGATCAGCCAGAGCATTTAAAATCCCTTTCTTTTTTAAACCTCCGCTGATAAAAAACATTTGGTTTGCCGTTCCGTGGTCAGTGCCTTTGCTTGCATTTTGAGAAACTCTTCGCCCGAATTCTGAGAAAGTCATCAGTAAAATATCCTGAAAAAGTCCATTACTTTTCATGTCTGCGACGAAGGATTTTACTGCATCATTAATTTCTCCAAAAAGTTTCTGCTGTCTTTCATTTTGATTCACATGAGTGTCAAAACTTCCGATGGACAGGTAATACACCTGAGTGTTTATGTCTGATTTTATTAAGGAGGAAACTGTTTTAAAATCTTTCCCCAGCTTGGAATTCGGATATTCCTGAGCTGATTTTTTAGCTTTACTTTTTTCAAAAATATAATCGGCGTTATTGATGGTTGAACCTAAAGTCTGGTATAAATAAGAAACGGTTTCATCATCGTGGTGATGATCCTGTTCGTACAACGATTTAAAATATTTTTCCTGACTGGTTTGGTATAATTTTCTGGGATCTTTAAAGGCAAAAGCCTTATTGTTATCGCCTTTTAAAGCTAAACTCAGCATGTCATCGACTTCCAGAGCCTGCGTTGGGTGTTCGCAACTGTAACATTCCTCATCCAAAAATCTTCCAAGCCATCCGGTTTCAAGAAATTCGTCGCTCCTGCTTGCAGAATGCCAGATGTCCATGCTTCGGAAATGAGATTTGTTGGGTTCGGGATAACCGACATTGTTTAAAACCGAAAGTTCACCGTTGTCATGAAGTTCTTTGAAGTAAGAAAGAGCAGGGTTGATGCCGGTTTCGTCATTTAAAGACAGAGAATCTTTAATGGAAATATTTTCTCTTTCCTTAAAATAAATATCATTTTTTGTTGGAATAATTGTATTCAACCCATCATTTCCGCCTGTAAACTGCAGGATGATCAAAATTTTCTGATTAGGATTCAGGGCATTATCCAAAGTCATCGATTTCAGAAAACTGGGCATCATCAGCGACGCGGCTGCCAGCGAACTTATCTTGAGAAATTCTCTTCTTTTTATTAGCATGACTATTTATTTAGGTTAAGGTTAAGGCTGAGATTTTTTTTACTTCCATCTCCCATCTTCCATCTCCATCTCCAACACCCTACATTAATTGATATTCCGGAGTTGACATAATGTTGATGATGTTTATTTTAGTGCTCTTGTCAGAGAAATTCTGAACCGCTTTTGTATTAAAATTTTCAGGTTTTAAAAGTAAAAAATCCTCGCAGTCTTTTTTATTGAAAGCTGTTTCCACTTTTGTCCAGTCGATCGTGATGTTGGGATTTTTAAAGGATTTTTTCAGGGCTTCCCTTGATTTCATGCCCATTTCCACATCATCATCTTCCTTAGGTGACAGATCGAGTGGTCTGAGTCCGGACCAGATTTGTGGAATTTGAAGTCTCAGCATCAAGGTTGAACTGTCAATCCATGATTTTCCGCTGGGCCAGCCTGATACGTTGGGAGGCGAAAGAAGTGTCTGTCCTAAAAGTTTCTGATAAACCACAAGGTTTTCAGGATTCTGGATGGTCATCGGAAGGATTCTCATCATTCCAACCATAAGTTCAGTAGGCGATTTTATTCTGTTGCCGATATTTTTGGGTTCGTAAAACCAGTCGCTGCTGAAAATTTCATTCATCAGCTGTTTGATATCGTATCCTGACTGATAAAATTTTTCGCTCAGATTTGCGATGGTACTTTGATCTGCTTTTTCATTCACAAAAAACCTGTAAATTTTGGTGGTGATGAATTTTGCAGTTGCTTTCTGTTCTAAAATGATGTTTAAAACATCATCACCAGAGAAATTTCCTGTTTTTCCGAGAAATGTTTTGGAACCGTCATCGTGCTGTTTAAGTCTTTCGATAAAATTTCCTTCCTTGTCGTAACCCCAACCTGTAAAAGCTCTTGCAGCCTCACGGATGTCGGTTTCAGAATAATTTCCGATGCCCATGGTGAAAAGTTCCATGACTTCACGGGCGAAATTTTCGTTGGGGTGACCTTTTTTGTTTTGCTGGTTGTTCAGAAAGTTCAGCATTGCCGGAGATTTGCTTACCTCAAAAAGCAACTCTCTGAAATTGCCTAAAGCATTTTTTCTGATGATATTCAGCTGATGTTTATTGAATTTTGGATTGTTGATTCTCGTTGCAAAATGTCCGTGCCAGAAAAATGCCATTTTTTCCTGCAATTGAGACTTGGAATTCACCATTTCATCCAGAAAGTTGAGGTTGAGTTCCTGATTTTGCTTCTGATTGACCTTCTGAATCTGATTTCTCATCTCAGCACTGGCTTTTGATGCTTCGTAATCTGGAGGTTCAATATCGGCAGTTGAATAATCAATTATTTGCGAATGATCTTCCATGAAAAGCTCTTTCAGTAAATCTTTTCGTTTCAGTTTTCTTACATCAGCTACCTGAGAAAGTCCGATTCCGAATCCGGCGCGCCAGAGAAGGTGTTTGTTGTTGGTGAAATTTAAATCGCTCGTCATTTTATTCCGGATTTAAAGAGATGTATTTGATGCAGTAAATTATATACCAACTCTGTGTTAGCGAAGGTTAAAGTTTTTGATTCTGATGATTTGTTTTAATTTTAAACGGAAATTATTCATTTAAATTTCATTTTTAAAGTATTGATAATCATTATATTTTTGATTTTTACAGACTGTGTGAATTTTTAAAACTTCTCTTTGGCATAATTTTTACAGTTTACGACCAGTAAAATTTAAAATTCATTATTATGAAAACGTTGAAACAAACTATCATTGCGGCAGCATTTTTAACTGCCGGTTTAGTAAGTGCACAGGATAAGGCGATGAATAACATGATTAAAGTAGGAGCTACTGTAGGTGTTGCAGTTCCTCAGGAAAATACTTCCATGGCTGTTGGCGTTGACGTAGCTTATCAGAATCTGATTACGCCTGGTTTTGGTCTGGGTATCGCAACAGGATATACTCATTATTTCGGAAAAGAAAACAACGGATACAATAATAACGATGTTGGAGTAGTGCCAGTGGCTGCACTGATCAGAATCTATCCTAAACAAACAGGTTTTTACTTCGGTGCTGACCTTGGTTACGGATTTTTGGTAGGTGACGATAATGTTGCAACCAATTCGTTGGCTACAAGACCAGACGGAGGTTTCTATCTAAAACCTGAAATAGGTTACCACAACAGAGACTGGAATTTCTTCCTTCAGTATCAGAAAGTATTCACAGGAAACGACGGAAATGTTGCAGGACAGGACTATAATGTAGGAAGCATCGGAGCAGGATTTTCTTATAACATACCACTGGGAAATTAATTTACAGATAATAACTATTTAAAAGACAAACCTTTTCTTATTTTTGAAAAGGTTTTCTTTTATCCTTTTATAAATACCAAAACAATTATTATATTTACTAAAATTTGCTATTATGAACTTGAATCCGAAATTTCCCCTTTACTTGCCGGGAGTAAAAAATACCAGAAATGATAATTTAACGATCCTGGGAGCCAATCTTCGTGAGGATGAAACGGTACTTGCTTACTATGTTTCGGGACGTGAAGGCTTAGATGTCAAACTTCAGAAAAAATACATTACCAAAGATTATCCGGGTCTTAATGCAATTGTGCAGGATTTTCTCGCGGAAAATTCACTAACAGAGATAGACAGATTCGGAATTTCTGTGCCGGGACCGGTTCTTAACGGAAAAAGTAATCCGGAAAGACTGGGCTGGAACCTTGATGTGGAAGATTTTAAAAACGAATTCGGATTCAAGGAAGTCTGTATGCTGAATGACCAGGAAGCAGCAGCTTACGGTATCGGTCTGCTGGAAGATTCTGACCTTGAAGATATCCGTTCGGGAGGTCATCTTGAAAACGGAAACGTTGCCATCATCGCTCCAGGAAACGGATTGGGTGAAGCTGGTTATTTCTTCGACGGAAAATATTTAAGACCTTTCGCTACGGAAGGTGGTCACTCAGAATTTTCTCCGCGTACAACTATTGAAGTTGAGTTTTACCAGTTTTTAAATAATCTTTACGGTATCGTAAGTTGGGAAAATGTTTTGTCTAAAGCAGGTCTGTTCAATATCTACAGATTTTTAAGAGACGTGAAAAGACATCCTGAGCCGGACGGACTTTCTGAAAGATTAAACGAAGGCGATTTCGTAGAAGTGCTTTACAAAGCCGCTACAGAAGAAGATGTAATGATCTGCAAAATTGCTTTAGATACTTTCCTTGAATTCCTGGCGAGAGAAGCAAACAGTTTAACATTAAAATTAAAAGCTACAGGAGGTTTGATTATCGCAGGAGATATTCCGCAGGTAGTGAGCAATTATATTGATAAAGATAAGTTTTACGAGAAATTTAAAATCAGTGATAAAATGGAAGCCATGCTTCGTAACATCCCGATTTATCTCGTGAAATCAAACAGTACCAGCATCAATGGTGTTGCGCTTTACACCGCTTATCATCAGGATTAAAAATACAGACTCCGGCATCGCGCCGGAGTTTTTTTATGATAACATTCATACCAGAAAGTTTCAATATCTTACCGTATGATAAGATTAAAATTAAATCCACTTGTTTACATTTGCAGCATTAAAATAATTATTAAAATTTAAACATGAAAAAAATATTCTTACTTGCGGTTTTGGCTGGTGGTCTTGCTTTCGGACAGTCTAAAAAAGTAGTTTCTTCAGATGTTCACTGGTGGGGTTATAAAGTTGTAAAATCTCAAGCCAGTTCGCACGACGGAACTGTTAAAGTGAAATCAGGAGATATTGTGATGAAAGGAAATCAGGTTGTAGGTGGAAATTTTGTTTTGGATATGACAACCATCAACGCAACGGATCTTGCCGGAGAAGGACAGACTAAACTGAACGGTCACCTTAAAAACGGAGATTTCTTTGAAGTTGAAAAATTCCCTACTGCAAGTTTTAAAATCACTTCTGTAAAGAAAAATAATGATGCGACCTACAACTCTGTAGTTGGCGGAAATCTTACTGTAAAAGGAAAAACAAATGCAATTTCTTTCCCTGCAAAAATCACCAATGCAAACGGTGTAGTGACTATCGAATCAAATAAATTTTCTTTCGACAGACAGAAATTTGATATCGCATATCAGTCAGGAATGAAAGATTCTGTGATCAATGACGAAATTGATATGACAGTAAAAGTTAGTGCGAAGTAATTTAATCTAAAAAAATATTGAGAAAAGTGCAGAAGTTCTGCGCTTTTTTTTATTTTTGTTGAATTGTAAATAAAAAAGAATGAAAAGATTATTATTGTTTGCTATGATGTGTGCGGGCATGTCGTTTGTTTTTGCTCAGAAAAAAGGAGATAAAATATCTAAAGTTGTCACTTCTGAGATCTTATGGTGGGGAAGCAAAGTGGTAAAAACTGCACCTACAACTCATTTCGGAAGCTTAAAGCTGAAAAGCGGAAAATTTAATTTCGATAAAACAGTTTTGGTAGACGGTGAGTTTATTATCGACATGAGAAGCCTTGTAGTGGCAGATCTTTCGGGACCGGATCAGGTGAAACTGACCAATGAGCTTAAAGGAACCAACTTTTTCGAAGTGAAAAAATTCCCTACAGCGAAATTTCATTTAAAGAAAATTATCCCTCTTGCGAATGCAGAGTTCAATTC
Source organism: Chryseobacterium foetidum (assembly GCF_025457425.1). Taxonomy (NCBI): domain Bacteria; kingdom Pseudomonadati; phylum Bacteroidota; class Flavobacteriia; order Flavobacteriales; family Weeksellaceae; genus Chryseobacterium; species Chryseobacterium foetidum. The sequence goes on along the minus strand of NZ_JAMXIA010000001.1, from coordinate 1,012,679 downwards.
TACAATCGTAGGTGACATTACCATCAAAGGAATCAGAAAGACCATCTCTTTCCCTGCCAATGCACACGTGACTCAGTTTACAGTTGAGATTGAATCTTCAAAATTTGCATTAAACAGAAAAGATTTTAGAATTTTCTACCAGACTTCGTTGAAGGATCACTTCATCAAAGACGAAATGGAAATTCAGTTTAAGGTTTCTACAGTGAAAGTAGACAACGACAGACCAAGATAAAGGTTAAAATTTTTATAAATTAAAGAGGACTGCTTAGATTAAGCCGTCCTTTTTTTATTTTAGCTTGCCTAAATCGCTGTATGTAGAATTGAGAGTTCAGAAAAGCAACGGTGATTGATTTTAATTCAAAAGAAACAGTACATCCACGTATGAAAATTTATGTTGTAAGTGGTCTCGGTGCAGATTATAAAGTGCTGGAAAGGCTTGTTTTTCCTGAGCAGCACGAAGTTGTTTTTATAGAATGGCTGGTTCCGGAAAAGGATGAAGATTTTTCTGAATACGTAAAAAGAATGGCCGAAAAAGTAGATGATACTGAACCATTTTATCTTCTGGGATATTCTTTTGGGGGAATTATGGTGCAGGAAATCAACAGGCTCAAACCTGCCGTGAAAACCGTTATCTTGGGAAGTATAAAATCAGATAAAGAAAAATCAAGACTGATTAAAATCGGGCAGCATACCAAAATACCAAAATATCTGCCAGTCGGTTTTTTCAATATGAAAACGCTTGAAACATACGCTGTTTTCAGAAAGTTTTTTGATCCTAAAAATCCAAAAGTTCTTCAGTATTTCAGATTCACAGATCCGTATTATCTTAAATGGTCAATGCAGCGCATTACAGAATGGAAGTTTGAGCACGAAAGCAATGTTATCCAGATTATGGGCGACCGCGATATTGTTTTTCCCATTAAAAATTCAAAACCCGATTATATCATTAAAGGCGGAACCCATCTTTTTCCTGCAACAAAACATAAAGAGGTTTCTGAAATTTTAAAAATGATTTTCATTTAAAGATTTTAAAAGAAGAACTTTCATTAACTACTAATTTTAATTTAAATCCTAAATTTTTAGGGGTTAGAATTAAAATTTATATTATTTTAAATTAATTATCTATATTTTTGTAGGGGTTAAATTAAAATAAATATGAAAGTTGGATTAAAATGGATCGTTTCCTTTACAATTATTTCAATCGTTGCAGTTGGCGGACTTTTCTGGCGTCCCGATTTTACTGCGCCCAATACCGGAGATTTTTTAGGTGAATCCGCCGTTGTAGGTTCCGATGTCGCCTGGATTCTCGCTGCTGCTGGTCTGGTTCTGTTAATGACACCAGGTCTCTCATTCTTTTATGGAGGAATGGTGGGTAAAAAAAATGTGATTTCCACAATGCTGCAAAGTTTTATTTCTCTGGGAGTGATTTCAATTCTGTGGATTGTTGTTGGTTTTTCGCTTTCGTTCGGCGATTCCATTGGTTTTGAGATCAATGGTAAGCATTACGGAATCATAGGAAACCCTTTCACCTATATGTTTTTCAACAATGTAAGCCTCTATCCTCACAAGGATATGGCTTCCACGATTCCGTTTGTTCTTTTTGCTTTGTTTCAGATGAAATTTGCGGTGATTACTCCAGCTTTGATTACCGGCTCGTTTGCAGAAAGGGTTCGTTTTATTTCCTATCTGCTTTTTATGATTCTCTTCAGTCTTCTCATTTACACTCCGCTGTGTCACATGGTTTGGCATCCGGACGGACTTTTAAATAAATTTTTTGGAGTAAAAGATTTTGCAGGCGGAACGGTTGTTCACATGAGCGCCGGTTTTGCAGCATTGGCCGGAGCTTTGGTGTTAGGCAACCGTAAAAACCCTCATCATGAACCTTCCAATATTCCTTATGTTATTTTAGGGACAGGAATGCTTTGGTTCGGATGGTTTGGTTTTAATGCCGGTTCAGCTCTGTCAGCCAATGCTACAGCAGCTGTGGCTTTCGGAACTACAACGATTGCTTCTGCATCAGCAATGATGACGTATATCTTTTTTGATCGTTTAAACTGCCGTCCGGTATCTGCTTTGGGAGCGTGCATTGGTGCGGTTGTAGGTTTGGTGGCCATCACGCCGGGCTGTGGGTTTGTATCTGTTCAGGAAAGTATTTTTATTGGATTCATTTCTGCGATTGTTTCAAATTTGATGGTGAATTGGAAAGCTTTAAAGAAAATTGATGATACACTTGATGTTTTTGCCTGCCACGGCGTCGGCGGAATTATGGGAATGATTCTCACTGCCATTTTTGCTCACGGCGAAAACGCAAGCCTCATGCACGGCGGAATCGCGGTTTTTGCCCACCACATGATTGCTTTGCTTCTGGTTTCGGTATTCACATTTTTCGGTTCGCTGTTACTTTACAAACTTACGGATACAATCATTTCACTTCGCGTAAAAGAAGATTCAGAAGAAATGGGACTTGATCTTTCCCAGCACGGCGAAAGTTTAAAATGGTAATTTTTTTTTGGTATTTAACTTAAACAGCGGTCTTTAATGATCGCTGTTTTTTCTTTAATAAATATTATCTCTCTGTCATACTTGGCATTAACCTCAGTCTTCGTCTCAACCTCAACCTTCGCCTCAACCTTAACCTCAAATTCCTGCCATCTGTAATATTTTCAATGTATATTTGCTTTTCATGAAATTGAAAAAATTGTATGGAGTCAATATCTGTATTTGAGATAATTAAAGTCGGGATCGGGCCTTCCAGCTCACACACAATGGGGCCGTGGAATGCTGCATCTGCATTTATCAGAATTCTGAACCGTGAAAGATCGGTAGCCGAAGTCAAAGAGGTTTTTCTTGAATTTTTCGGTTCACTAGCTAAAACAGGGATCGGTCATGGAACCGATATTGCCGGAATGTTGGGCTTGAACGGCGAAGATTTTAAAACTATTGATACAACAAAGATTGATGATATTGTCAATCATATTAAAGAATCTCAGATCATCAATCTGGGTGGTGAAAAAGAAATCCCCTTCATTTACGGGCATCATTTGGTTTTAAATATGTCCAGATCACTTGATTATCATCCCAACGGAATGATCTTCAGGGCGGTTTTTGAGGATGGAACCGAGCTGATGCAGGATTTCTATTCTGTTGGCGGTGGTTTCATCATGAGTCAGGAGAAAAATTCTATTGAGAAACAGTGTGTAAGAACTTTATATCCGTGTCATAAGTCTTCGGATATTGTAAAGTACTGCGAACATTTAGGTTTGAATAAAATTTCAGATTTAATTTTAATGAACGAGGAAAGCTGGCGAACGCAGGATGAAACCCGTTCAGAGGCTTTAAATATCTGGAAAAACATCAAAGAATGCGTTTACAAAGGCGTCAACAAGGAAGGGATTCTTCCGGGAGGCCTCAACGTAAGCCGCCGTGCCGCCGGAATCAACCGAAAATTGTTAGGCGACAAGGTTTATAAAAATATCGATGAATGGTTTCAGCAGGTTGTTGACGCAGAGGAAAATTTCACCAATATCAATAAATGGATTTCTTGTTTTGCTCTCGCTGTGAACGAGGAAAATGCAAGTTTCGGACGAATTATCACTGCACCTACCAATGGAGCAAGTGGCGTGATTCCGGCGGTTTTGATGTACGCTCAGGCTTTCACTGAAGCTAAAACTGAGGATGATATTGCCAGATTTATTTTGGTGGCCGGTGAAATCGGAACATTATTTAAAAAGAACGCAACCATTTCAGCAGCAATGGGCGGTTGTCAGGCAGAAGTTGGGGTCTCCTCGGCAATGGCAGCAGCTGGTCTAACTGAGATTTTGGGCGGAAGTGTCGGTCAGGTTTTGATGGCAGCTGAAATTGCGATGGAGCATCATTTGGGATTAACCTGCGATCCGATCAAAGGTTTGGTGCAGATTCCGTGTATTGAAAGAAATACGATGGGCGCTATAAAAGCCATTACTGCGGCGAATATTGCTTTGGAAAGTGATCCTGCAAAAGCGAAAGTAAGTTTGGATCAGGTGATTCAGACAATGTGGGAAACTGCGTTGTCGATGAATGACCGTTTTAAAGAAACTTCCGAAGGCGGTTTGGCAATTGCGGTGAATGTTCCGGAGTGTTAAACATTAAAACCATCAAAGTTTCAAAAACCTTGATGGTTTGGAATGCATTTTTTATCTTATTACTGATAAACTTTTGAGTCTTTCGAAATAGATAGTTTGAGAAATTATTTATTCAAAATCCCACGGATTTTATTGGCATTTAAAATCAATTCTTCCAGATATTCAAAATTATCTTTCTCCAAAGCAGATTTGAATTTTCTGAGTTGGGTAATATGCTCATTCAATGCATCCAAAACGTTTTCTTTGTTTTGTTTAAAAATCGGAACCCACATTTCGGGATGAGATTTTGCCAGACGAACCGTGCTCGAAAACCCCGAACTCGCCAGCTGGAAAATCGTTTCTTCTTCTTTTTCCTTTTCCAAAACCGTGTTTGCCAGTGCGTAGGAAGTGATGTGAGACATGTGTGAAATGTAAGCCGTATGAATGTCGTGATCTTCTGCAGACATCTGAACAATGTGCATATCCAGATTTTTGACGACGTTTTCCACCAGTTCTAAAGCATCTTTTGCGGATTTTTCACCGTCGCAGATGACACCGGCTTTACCTGCAAAACTTTCGGCGAGCGCAGATTTTGGACCATGATTCTCTGTTCCCCACATTGGGTGAAATGCCACAAATCTCTCTTTTTTAGGATGATTCTTAACTGATTTTACAATTCCTGATTTGGTAGAACCCACATCCATTACCGTTTGATGATCTGAAATTAAATCTAAAACCTGAGGCAAAATTTTTACCGCTGAATCCACAGGAACGGCGATGATGATGAGATCAGCAGCCTCAATTCCGTTTTTGAAATCTGCTTTCTCGTTGATGATATTTAATTGTAAGGCATCTTCAAGATTCTCAATATTATTGTCGATTCCGTAGATGAAATCGGAAATGTTTTTCTGTTTTAATTTTAAAGCAATCGATCCTCCAATCAATCCTACGCCTATAATGCTGATTTTCATTATTTATAAATTATTTAAAAACGAAAAACCCCGTCTTTCGGACGAGGTTTTACTTATTTGTGAAGCACAAAATCCTTATCCGAAAACCTTTTCAGATGGATAATAATAGTTTTGTGCGTTTATTTTCATGGGGCTAAAGTATTGAAAATTTTTTAAGTGAGCAAAAACCTTAGTGCAAAGCTTCTGTCAAAGTCATTGCGGGCAAAGCGAAGCAATCTGTTGGAAATAGCGAAATATTCTAAACGGATTGCTTTCCCGAAGGCTCGGGACAGAGAGTTCCCCGCAATGACAGAATTTGTTATCTTTGCCCGATAAGAACATCTTTGTGAAAAAATATCCGGTCTGGAAGTCGGTGATGGATTACGGAATCTCTTTCGTAGCCACAGTAGTTTTTCTTCCGCTTTTTTTCGTACTCTTTATTCTGGCGTCTGCAGATACCGGTTTTCCCGGGATTTTCACTCAGGAAAGGGTAGGGAGATTCGGAAAAATGTTTACGGTTTTTAAATTTAAAACTTATCATTCTGCCAATCATCAGAAATCTTCTTTCGGAAACTGGATGAGAAAAACACGGCTTGACGAACTTCCCCAATTGTTTAACATTTTGAAGGGCGAAATGTCATTCATCGGTCCCAGACCAGATATAAAGGGATATTATGATGAACTGGATGGTGATGACCGTGAAGTTTTAAATCTCAAACCCGGACTCATCAGTGAAGCAGGATTTAAATACAGACACGAAGACAAAATTCTGTCTCAGCAGAAAAACCCACTGAAATATAATGATGAGGTTCTTTTTCCGGATAAGGTGAAAATGAATCTGGAATATTACAGAAATCTTTCTTTGAAAAATGATGTGAGGCTTATTTTAAAAGCTTTCGGAGTTATTTTAAATCTAAAATCCGAAAAACACTTATGAAATCGCCATGGCAAAAATAATTTTAACAAATACCAATGATGATTTGGCGATACCATATGACCGTTAAAAAAATTAGAACCTACATATGAAACTCCTTAGTACAACGGTTTTTTCTGGCATCACGGCATTTGTGAAAATTTCTGCAGCATTTGTTGCAACGAAAGTGATTTCCTCTTTTTCGGGACCGGCAGGTGTTGCTTTGGTTGGTTCGCTCACAAACTTTATGGCTGTTGTACTGAGCCTTGCAAACGGATCTGTCACTTCCGGAGTTGTAAAATACACCGCTGAATTTAAAAATGACAGAAGGAAATCCAAAATTTTATATGATACTTCAGTTTTTGTGTCATTGGTTTGTTCGGCATTGGTTTTTTTAGGGCTTATTCTCTTCGCTGAACACTGGAGCAGAAGTATTTTTCACAGTACAGAATTCGTTTCGGTAATTTATCTTTTAGGTGGCGGTATTGTTTTTTATTCATTAAATACGATCCTCTTAGCCTTTTTGAATGGGTTAGGTTACATTAAAAAGTTCACCATCATCAACGGAATCAGCAGTGTAATCACTCTTTTGCTCACGATTATACTTATTTATTATTACAACATCTCAGGAGCTTTGTATGCTTTGGTCATTGCACAGTTTGCAGTATTTTTCGTGGCCGTGCTTTTAGTTTGGAAAAGAATTTTTAAAAATATTAGTTCATCAATCTTTAAACCTGATTTTAAAACAGTAAAAAACCTCAGTCATTTTACAGTCATGGCTGTTGTAAGTTCTTCAGCAATGCCTTTGGCTCAGATCGTCATCAGAAATTTCATCACCAAAGAAATTGATCTCAACAGCGCGGGAATCTGGCAGGGATTGATAAGGATTTCTGATGGTTATCTTCTGATGATTAATATCACTTTAGGAACCTATTTTCTGCCGAAACTGTCTTCTTTAAACGGTAAAAATGAGCTGAGAAAAGAAATTTTAGACGGATTAAAATTTTTAGCTCCGCTGTTTTTGGCGATGTGTGCTGGTATTTATTTTACAAGATTCTACATTATTGAAATTCTTTATACCAAAGATTTTTCAAGCATGGAAAGCCTTTTCTTCTGGCAGCTGGCGGGCGACTTTTTTAAAGTTCTTTCGTGGGTTTTTTCTTACCTGATGATTTCGAAGGTGATGACGAAAGCGTTTATTTTTATGGAAGTTTTAAGTGCTTTGCTCTATGTAGTTTTGAGTATGATATTAATTAATTCAATGGGATTGCAAGGCAGTACATTCGCTTTTTTTGTAAGTTGTCTACTATGCTTTTTTATAATGGTATTGATCTTTTACAGCACATTATTCAAAAGGTGACTACCCGTTTGCCTGGTAGATTTTTAAGATATTTTCTGTACTCTCATTAATATTAAAACCTTGATTGGATATCCTAATAAAACGTTCTTCATCTTCTAAGCGATTGCTATTATTCCGATTTAGCAGGCTTTTTAACCATTTATCTGTTTCCAGATTTTCAAATTCAAGAAGCCCCAGACCCAAATCTACTTCTTTAGAAATGTTTCCCGAGACAATAGAATATAAACCTGCAGATTGAGCTTCAACTAATACTAAGGGGAAACCTTCATGCAGCGAAGGCATTAGTAAAACATCCGCTCCAGCCATTAAAAAGTCAATATCAGACCTATTACCTAAAAAGATTATGTTATCGTGAAGCATTTCTGTTTTTACATAATTTTCGATTTCTGATTTGAGTGGTCCTTCTCCTGCGAAGAAAAGTTTATGTAAAATATTATTCTCACATAGAAATTTTGAGAATTCAACAGAGAATTTATGATTCTTAACAGTTAGAAATCTTCCAACTTGTAATAATACAATTGTTTCTTCTGAAATATTGTACTGCTTCCTCAAATAATCCTGATGCTCTTTACCTGTCTTGTAAAATGCGTCCACATCTACGGCATTAGGAATAACTGTAATTTCTGTATTTTTCTTATATGGATATAAATATTCTGAAGCAAGTTCGCCACAGCTTATAAATTGATTGGCAAATTTATTGATTAAAACTTTAGCAAATTTCTCATAAAGACCATAAGTGAAACTGATTTCTTCCCGACTTTTTGAACTGTGAGAATGAATAATCCGTGTACCGAGATTTGAAATATATGCTGAAAAAAGATATGCAAAACTACTTAATGCAGTGTGACAATGGATTGCCGTGATGTCTGAATTCTGTCTAAGAATTTTTTTCAGTCTGAATATGTTTAAAATAATATTTGAATCTTTTAATCTAAAAATTCTACCTCCCAAAGCTTCAATTTCATTGTCATAAGATGACTTTTCATCAGTAAAATATAAAAAATCAAATTGCACTTTCTTCAAATCAATATTCCTGTAGATATTCATGATCATGGTTTCAGCACCAGCCAGATTCATTTTACCTACAACATGGAGAATTCTGTTCATTTCTATTCCGTAATTTTTATCAGTTTGTACATAGCAAAGATAGCATTATTGATTTGTTATAATTCAGTCAATCTCTTCCCATTCCTTTGAGAAAATATTTAAATAACAACAAACTGATATTTTAAATTGCTTTTTTTGAAAACAGATAAATTATTCTTAGCAATTATAATTTACCAGTCTCTCATTTTTATATTATCCTCAAAATCTCTATATTCGTTGACCGAAAATAAAAGCGGAAAATTTGAAGACTGAATTTTATAAAGAAGACTCTCTGCACGAAATCATAAAACCGTATCGCAGAAAATGGTATTGGTTTGCAATAACTGTGATGCTGATGGTTTTGCTCGCAATGTTCTATATAATGAGAACTGCTCCTGTATATGAAGTTGTTACGAAGATTTTAATTAAAGACGCCAAAAAATCAGGTAATCCGGCAGACGCAATCCCTGGCATGGAAGGCCTGGCGGGCTTATCAGGATTTAATTCAAACACCGTAGAAAACGAAATGGAAGTTTTGGCTTCCAAAAAACTGCTCGGGCAGTTGGTTGATGAGCTCCCGCTTCAGTGCCCCATTTTTGTGGAAGGAGGTTTTCACAACGTAGAGCTTTACAAAGCAGAATCACCGGTTAAAATTCAAGTGATTAATGAAAAGCCTTTCGCAGAACTTCCCAAAAAACGAATTGACATCAATATCAAAGGAAATGAAATCACCCTGAACTCAGAAGAATTTTCTGCTCCGATCAAAACTCAATTCAATAAGACAGTCAGTTTGCCTTATGCTAATCTGATGTTTCTGAAAAATGAAGCGTTTAATCCTGTTTTAGTAAAAAATCTCAATGTAAATCAACTGTATTTTACGTATAGTGATAAAGTGGGTCTTATTGATGAATTGCAGGAGCTTCTGAATGTAAGACTCAGCAACAAAGATGCAACAGTAATCGATCTGTCTGTGCAGTATCACAATGTTGCTAAAGCCAAAGATCTTCTCAATACTCTTGTAGCGCAGTATAACCTCGAAGCGATTGATGAAAAAAATACTGAATCCGAAAAAACAAAACAGTTTATTGACGATCGTGTCACGCTGATCTCCCGTGAATTAGGAGATGTTGAAAAACAAAAGCAGGATTTTAAAACAGCCAATGATCTTGTGGATATCGGTGCCCAGGCCGGTCTCGAACTGCAAACCAATGCAGAAGCTGAAAAGAAAAAACTCGAACTCTACACGCAGTTGGAGATTAACAACATGTATTCGGGGTACATCAACAGTAAAGGTACAAACGAAATTCTTCCTACCAATGAGCTCAGCGGTGATCAGGAATCTGAATCTTCGGGTAATATTGCTGCATACAATCAACTGGTAACCCAGCGAAACAGGCTTCTGGAAAATTCCACTTCAGAACATCCAATGGTGAAAACGCTGAACGACGAAATCCGTAAACAGAGAACCGCCATCAAAGAAAGTCTGGACAAAAACAGATCCAACATTCAGTCGATGATCAACAGTATTTCATCGCTGGAAGGCAAATCGAATACCGGAATGCGGAAAGTGCCTGTACAGGAGCGTCTTTTCAGAAATATAGAAAGACAACAGCAAATCAAAGAAGAACTGTATTTGGTTTTGCTTAAAAAACGTGAAGAAACTGCCATCATGCTTGCCATGTCTTCTAATAAAGCAAGAGTTTTGGATGTGGCTTACAAAAAGAAAAAGCCCGTTGCTCCAAAAAAGATGACCGTTTTAGGTGCAGCTATCTTGGCAGGATTAGGAATACCTTTTTTAATCATCTTTATCCGGCTTTTCTTTAATACCAGAATTTCTGATAAGAAAAGTGTTGAAAAACATACCTCAATTCCTGTTGTGGCAGAAATTCCGCATCTTAAATCTCAAAAGAATAATCTTATACATCAGAATGATGTTTCAGCTTTAGCTGAATCCTTCAGAATTTTGGCAACCAATATTAATCTGCAGTTGCCTTTAGACAAGAAAAATCACGTTATACTCATTACATCCAGTGTGAAAGGTGAGGGAAAAACGTTGGTTTCTATGAATCTTGCTTTGAGTCTGGCGAAAAAAGGGAGAAGAGTTTTGCTGATTGGTTCAGATATCAGGAATCCGCAGTTGCAGAGATATAGACCGGAGATGAAATCTGCGAAAGGTCTTACAGAATTCCTGTACGGAACTGTGAATGACATTCAGGTAATCATCCACCCGAGTCAACTGAACGAGCACTGTGATTTTATTTTTTCAGGGATTATTCCTCCGAATCCAGTGGAACTTTTAGACAACGGCCGGTATAAAGTTCTGCTTGAAAAAGCAAAAGAATTATACGATTATGTTATTATTGATTCTGCGCCGTTGATGCCTGTTACAGATACTTATATTATTGCAAAACTGGCAGATATGACGCTGTACATTGTGCGTTCAGAAAAAACAGAAAAAAGCTACATAGAATACGCGGATCACACCGCTGCTGAGAATAAGCTCAACAAAGCAAATATTGTACTGAATGATGTGAAAGCACAGAATTTCGGCTATGGAAACGAGAAAGGATACGGTTATAATCAAGACGCAGATTCTGGATTCTTCGGTAGACTAAGATCCTGGTTCGGAAGATCTTGATTTGTACAGAATACTGGGATTATAAAGTCTGATGGAAGAGTTTAAACTGAAGTTTCATGTCATATACATTCTTTTTGCTGTTGTTGCAGTTATATTTTCGATGTATGTAGACATTAAAAAGAAACATTATAATTCTTTTTCAATTTTCTTTTCGGTATTGCTTTTTTTAGCTTTTTCTCTTCTTTTCGGTTTAAGAAATGAAGATGTGGGAACAGACACCGGGATCGTGATTTACCAGTTTGAATACTATGACAGATTGGATTTTGGCTTTCAGTTTGTGTATGATTTTCTTACTTTAATAGTTAGCCGCTTTACAGGCAATTACCAGGTGTTTCTTTTGATTCTCAGTTTGTTGTTCAACGGGCTTATACTGTCTGCAATACTTGTACTGTCTAAAAAGAATAATTTTAATATCTTTTTGGTAGCTTTCACTTTTGTGTGTTTTTATTTTTTCCAGCAATTGGGGATTAATATTGTACGGCAGGGCGTTTCGCTTGCTTGCTTTCTTCTGGCATTAAGTCTCTACTATAAAAATCCATCTAACTATAAAAGCTGGATTATTCCTCTGATTTTGGCAGTAGGTATCCACGTAACTACTATTGCTGTCGTGCTGGTTTTTGCCCTGATTGTAGTTTTTAAAAAGATAAAACTTGCATACTATTATGCACTGTATTTTCTCATTTTAATAGTTTCTGCTGTGGGAGGAAGTATCTTGTCTTTTGGGTCGCTGCTCAGCTATTTTTTTCTTGTAGACAGCCAGAGAGCAGACTTCTACATCAATAATGAAAACGGTCTTGAGTATGAGATTGGTTTCAAAACTCAATTTGCAATTTTCAACACAATATTTTTAGGAATATTTTCATTTATCAATACAAAAATTTTGAAGTACGAAAATGAAAATTATAAGATTCTGCTTAAATATTATATGGTCATCAGTGCTATATTTTTTCTCATGTTTCAGATTCCGTTTTCAGACCGTTGGGGGATGATGTCGTGGATTACTATTCCATTTTTATTGGCACCGCTTTTCAACATTTATGAAACAAGAAAATACAGCATGGGTACGCTTGTGTTTTTAATTGTTATTTTTGTCTTCTTCTCAATCTATTACAGTACAAATTAATGGCAGAAGTTACGGTTGCAATCCCTGTTTACAATGCAGAAAAGTTTTTAGAAAAAGCTATTTCATCTGTGCTTGCGCAGACTTTTCAGGATTTTGAGCTGTGGATTGTAGATGACGGATCTACAGACAGTTCAGTTGCGATTTCAAAAAAATTTTTATCCGATTCCAGAGTAAAAGTTTTTACAGACGGTAAAAATCTGGGGCTTGCTACACGTTTAAATCAGACCGCTGTAGACGTGCAGACTGAATACCTTGCAAGAATGGATAACGATGATATTATGCATCCCCAAAAACTGGAGAAACAACTGAGAGTACTCAAAGCACATCCTGAAATTGACGTACTTGCAACCAATCTTTACTCCATCAATGAAAATGATGAAGTTGTAGGAAAAAGATATGATGTACAGGATGATTTTCTCGGTGATCACATACCTTTTATTCATCCGACAGTAATTGCGAAAACAGCCTGGTTCAGATCAAATCCTTACGATAAAAATGCACTGCGGGTAGATGATGCTGATCTGTGGATACGGACCGGAAGCAGAAGTGTATTCAGAACCATGGGAGAGCCTCTCTTCTTTTACAGAGAAATTGGGAATCAATATTATAAAAAATATTTTCAGGGGTTTGGTGGAGTATTTTATCTCTTGAGAAAAAATTTTATGTCTTTAGTTTACCTAAAGTTTGCTTTCAGATATTTTGCCGCGAGTTTTATGTATCTGATGTATTATTTATTCGGTAAAGAGCATATTTTAATTCAAAACAGGAATCAGATTAAACTTAACGGAGAGCATTTTACTAAATTTATAAATAATGAAAAGTAGATTTTGTCTGAACCTGATTCTTGTTGGAGGATTATTTTTTCTGAGTTTAAACATAAAAGCTCAGGAATTTACCGTGACGAATGTTCCGGTTTCGCTGGTTGTTCAGTATCTAAAAACTTCAGATCCAAATATCAGCAAAATAAAAAATCTTTTTCCTGCTGATAAGAAGTTCAGAAATTCTAAAGATCATACTGCTGTCGTTCAGAAGATAATTGATGCTAATAAAGTAATTGTTCTGCCAGATTTTAAAATTTTCATTAATTCTAAAGGTTTAAAAATCGGTTCAGATAAAAAAATTATATTCAGGAAAAATTCGGCCATACAATCGGTTGGATTTGCAAATGGAAGATTTTCTGATGTAGTAAAAATTTACAATGCTGAAAATGTGGAGATCGTCAATGCTGTGATTGTTGGAAACAGATATTCCAAAACCAAATCTCAGACAGGCCAGTGGTCTGCCGGAATTTCTGTATTAAATTCAAAAAATATTAAAGTTACTAACGCTAAAATCTCAAATACATTTGGCGACGGAATTTTTATAGGGTCTGAAGATGGTGGTTTTTCTGAAAATGTGGTTGTAGAAAGTGGTTGGATTAATAAAGCAAGGCGAAACGGGATTTCTGTAACTTCAGCAAAAAATGTGGTCTTGAAAAATATTCTTATTTCAAATACCTACGGTCATGATCCTCAGTGTGGAGTCGATATTGAACCAAGCTGGGAAAAAGATGTTCTCAATAATATTTCTTTAAAAAACATTTATACTTTTCACAATCAGGTTGCTGGTATCGCCATTAATCTGAATGAATTTAACAGACAAAAGGCTTCAGATATTAAAACGGTCGATATAGTAATAGAAAATCATACCGATGAAGGTTCAAGACACGGTTTTCTCACTTCTTTAAATACTGACAATTTGCCTCATGACGCTCAAGGTTTGATTAAAATAAAAAATGCTGAGTGGAAACAAAATCAGTCATCCTATTGGTTCACACCCAATAAACACAGCATCAATATAGAGTTTTCAGGAATTGAAATTCAGGATTTAAAACAAAAAACTGATTTTGAAAGTAAGGTCAAGAATCTTCACAATGTAAAATTAATTTCAGAATGAAAATTCTTCACGTCATCACATTAGCCGAACTGGGGGGAGCTCAATCAGTGGTCATTAACCTTGCCGAAAGATCTGTGCAGGATGGTGATGAGGTATTTGTAGCGTCGTCGGAACATGGTGAAATGTGGGATGTACTTCACCCCAATGTTCATCAGATTAAAATTAAAAGTTTAAAACATTCTATCGGCTTAAATGATATTGAAGTTTTAAAAGACCTCTTTTTACTTAACAGAAAGATAAAAGCTGATGTCATTCATCTTCATTCCTCAAAAATCGGCATTTTAGGAAGACTTATTTTTCCTTCTTCCAAAATTATTTACACCATTCACGGTTTCGATTCTATCAGACTTCGCTACCGAAAGTTTTTGCCTTTGGAGAAGATTTTAAAGTCAAGATGTAAAGCGATTGTTGGAGTAAGTAATTATGATGTTGATAATCTGAAAAAAGAAGGCATTACAGAAAATGTGCACGTCATCCAAAACGGAATTAAAGATTTCGCTCAGAATGAATTTGACTCCAGGGTTGATCTATTTACAGATTTCAGAAGAGATGAAAACACAAAAATTGTTTTAAGTATTTCAAGACTTGCTCCTCCCAAAAGGTTTGATGTTTTTTGCAATTTGGCAAAGAATATGGCAAACCAAAATATACTATTTGTGTGGATTGGAAATAAGACCGAAGAAAAAAATATTCCCGAAAATGTAATTCTTTTGGGTGAGAAAAAAGATGCATTTCAATACTATAAAAATGCAGATATTGCGGTGTTATTTTCTAATTATGAGGGACTTCCGATGTCTCTTATTGAGGCTTTATGTTTTTCTAAGCCCATTATCGCTTCAAATGTTGGCGGAAATTCTGAACTCGTAGATGAGAATGGTGTGCTTACAGGCAATAATGATTTGCACAAAATGCAAAAAACCATTACTTTTATGCTGAATAATCAAAAAATTTATGACAAATTTGCAAATCAGTCAAGGAAAATATTTGAAGACCGTTTCCATGTAGAGGTAATGTATAATAAATATAAAGAATTGTATTCTGTTATAGCTAAAAAATGAAAGTTTCAACGTTAACCAACTTTCCTAAAAGATATCTTATTGTAAACGTCAGCGATATTTCTTACAAGATTTTGAAAGAAACAGATTTTCTGAAGGATAATAAGGTGATTTTTTTCGATACAAATGTTGAAACGAGGAGCATTTCAGAGTATATCGTTAAACTAAAAATAAAAAATGTGATTATTGATACCACCAACGTTAATCATATCTCCGAAAAAGTGACCAATGAAATCATTGAATCAAAAATAAAAGGAGTAAAAATATACGATGCACAAAATTTTTATGAAGTTGTAAGCAAAAGAATTCCTTTAGTTAAATTCTCCTCCAACGAGTATTTGGCAGATAATGTCTTCACCATAGGTTTGGACGAAGAAGATATCTTTTTCAAACGTGTATTTGATGTCATCGTAAGCCTTCTTTTACTTCCGATAACTCTGCCTCTCATTGCATTTGGTGCCTTGCTTATTTTTGCAACTTCACCTGGAAATGTTTTCTTTTCGCAGGTTCGCGTTGGGAAAAACTCTGTGCCGTTTAAGATTTTTAAGTTGAGAACGATGACCAAAATTCATGATGGAACTTTCACTACCAAAAATGATCACCGCTTATTAAGAGTGGGAAAATTTCTCAGAAAAACTAAGATCGACGAACTTCCACAGCTTTTCAACGTACTCAACGGTTCTATGAGTCTCATCGGACCAAGACCGGAAAGAACAAAATTTGTAACCGAATCTATAAAAGATAACGCTTATTTTGATTTGAGACATCTCGTAAAACCGGGAATAAGCGGTTGGGCACAGGTGCATCTGCCAAAAGCAACTCCCCGTGAAAACCTTAAAAAACTGGAATACGATCTTTACTATATCAAGAATTATAATCTGAAACTTGATTTTTTAATTTTTTTTAAAACCATAAAAGTTGTTTTTACTTTAAACAGCCACTAAATTTACACAATGAAAATAAAAGAAACTCCTCTTAAGGATTGCTACATTATCGAACCTACCGTTTTTGAAGACGATCGCGGTTATTTTTTCGAAAAGTATAATGAAGCAAAATTTGAAGAACTTACGGGAATGAACGGACACTTTGTTCAGGATAATATTTCAAAATCATCTTATGGTGTTTTGAGAGGTCTGCATTTGCAGAAAGGGGAGCACGCACAGGCAAAATTGGTTTCGTGTCTTGAAGGTAAAGTTTGGGACGTTGCTGTTGATCTTCGTGAAGATTCTCCAACATTCGGAAAGTGGTTCGGAATTGAATTAACGGCAGAAAACAAGCTTCAACTATACGTTCCGAGAGGCTTCGGACATGGTTTTTCTGTTTTGAGCGACACAGCAGTTTTTTCTTATAAATGTGATAATTTTTACAATAAAGAATCTGAAGGTGCTGTGAAATTTAATGATGCAGATTTAAATATCGACTGGAAAATTTCTGAAAATGAAGCTCAGCTTTCTGATAAAGATAAAAATGCAGCATCTTTTAAAGATAAAAATTATTAGATTTAGAATTCTTTAAATCATTTTAAAATATTGAAAACCACTTTTTTAAAGTGGTTTTGTTTTTATTGCCCAGCCTTTTTATTATTTTGTATCTTTGCACCCTGAAAAATAGAAAGATGCGTACAAAATCAACAGGTAAGAAGAAGATCAATGTAGTAACTCTCGGATGCTCCAAAAATGTTTACGATTCGGAGGTTCTGATGAGCCAGCTAAAGGCTAACGGAAAAGAAGTTGTACACGAAGACCGTGGAGACATTGTGGTAATCAACACCTGTGGCTTTATTGATAATGCAAAGGAAGAATCTATCAACACGATTTTAGATTATGTTGAGGCTAAAAACCGTGGCGAAGTAGAGAAAGTTTTTGTTACAGGTTGTCTCTCAGAAAGATATAAGCCGGATTTGATCAGAGAAATTCCGGATGTTGATCAGTATTTCGGAACGAGAGATCTTCCGATTTTATTAAAGCATTTAGGTGCTGATTACAAGCATGAACTGGTGGGCGAAAGATTAACTACGACTCCAAAACACTACGCTTATCTTAAAATTTCAGAAGGTTGCGACAGACCCTGTTCGTTTTGTGCAATCCCTTTGATGAGAGGTGGTCACGTTTCAACACCGATTGAAAAACTGGTTTTGGAAGCTTCAAAATTAGCCAAAAAAGGTACAAAAGAAATCATTCTTATCGCTCAGGATTTAACGTATTACGGTTTAGATATTTATAAAAAAAGAGCTTTAGGTGAACTTTTAAAAGAGCTCGTAAAAGTAGAAGGCATCGAGTGGATCAGACTTCACTACGCTTTCCCAAGCGGTTTCCCGGAAGATGTTTTGGATATTATCAGAGAAGAACCAAAGGTTTGTAATTATATTGATATTCCTTTGCAGCACATCAATTCAGACCTTTTGAAGTCGATGAAAAGAGGAACGAGCCATGAAAAAACAAATGCGCTTTTAGATAAATTCAGAGAAAAAGTGCCTGATATGGCGATTAGAACTACTTTGATCGTTGGTTATCCAGGCGAAACCGAAGAAATTTTTCAGGAATTAAAATCGTGGGTTCGTGAGCAGAGATTTGACCGTTTGGGATGTTTCACGTATTCTCATGAAGAAAATACCGGAGCTTACGTTTTGGAAGATAATGTTCCGCAGGAAGTGAAAGAGGCAAGGGTAGAGGAAATTATGGAGCTTCAGTCTCAGATTTCATGGGAGAAAAATCAGGAGAAAATTGGGATGACTTTCAAATGTGTTTTTGACCGAAAAGAAGGAAATTACTTCGTCGGAAGAACAGAATTTGACTCTCCGGATGTTGATAATACCGTTTTGGTTTCCGCTGAAGATACATATATTTCAATCGGAGATTTTGCCAATGTTAAAATAACTTCGGCCGAAGAATTTGACCTTTATGGAGAATTAGTTTAAAATACAATTCGATTATCACTACAAAACCAATGCTACTTCAGTATTGGTTTTTTTTGTCTTAAAACTTTTAAAACACTGATTAATAGTGGTTTTTTAAATGAAATTATAGTTTCTTACACAATGTTTAGTTAATTAAATTAACTTTTAAATGTTATTTTTAACACAATTTAACAAGCGTACTCTGGATTGAATCAGAACTCTATTTTAGGTTGAATTTAACTTTTTATTTGATTTTCATTAACAGTCGTTAACAAAAAAAATAGGTCACTACTTTTTCGCACTATATTTTTGCCAAGTCATTAACCCAAAAAATTTCAAAATGATGAAAAGATTTATTCTTGTAATCATAATGATGATTTCTGCACTCGGTGTTTATTCTTTTACAGAAAACACTGCAGATGCCAGGAAAACAAGTTATGCGTCGTATTACCACGATAAGTTTAACGGTAAAAAAACAGCCAGCGGAGAAGTATTTGATAACAGCAAATTAACCGCAGCCAACAGAACGCTTCCGTTCGGAACTTTGGTAAAAGTAACCAATCTGAACAACGGAGAAGAAGTAATTGTAAGGATCAACGACAGAGGTCCGTACCATTCTTCACGAGCATTAGACCTTTCTAAAGCCGCGTTTGACGAAATCGGAAATATTGCCAGCGGCAAAATTCCAATTGAATATGAAGTTGTAGAAGTCGAAGAATAGACTGATAAAAAATGGTAAAGCCAACTGATCGCAGTTGGCTTTTTTTATTGCTGAAATAGTAGGCCAATTTGTTTGATAAAAAAGTCTATAGCTAAGCAACTTTAAATCCCAAATCTCGAATCTCGAATCTCGAATCTCGAATCTCAAATCTCAAATTCCAGCAAAGCTGGACAGTGATCAGAATGCACAGCTTCCTTTAAAATAACCGCTCTCGTTAGTTTATCTTTCATCGGATAAGAAGCAAAATTATAATCCAATCTCCAGCCTTTGTTATTGGCTCTTGAGTTTTGTCGGTAGCTCCACCATGTGTAATTGTCCGGTTCATTATTAAAATGCCTGAAACTGTCGATCAGTTCGCATTCATTGATGAAATCGGTCATCCACTCTCTTTCCATCGGCAGGAAGCCTGAGGTATTCTTTAAACCCACCGGATTATGGATATCAATTGCGTGATGACAGATATTAAAATCGCCGGAAATAATAAGATTGGGAATCGTTTTTCTAAGTTCTTTAATGTAAGCCAGGAAATCGTGACAAAACTGCATTTTGAATTCAAGCCTTTCAATATTGGAAGCCGACGGAACGTAAACTGAAATGACAGAAAAACCGTCAAAATCTGCCCGTATCACTCTGCCTTCATTGTCATAACTTTCAATTCCGCAACCGTATACGACATGTTTGGGCTGCATTTTGGAGGCGATTCCTACGCCGCTGTAACCTTTGCGCTGTGCGGAGTGCCAAAAGCTTTTGTAACCTATTTTCTCAAGGCTTTCAA
The DNA here is from genome assembly GCF_025457425.1 of Chryseobacterium foetidum. Taxonomy (NCBI): domain Bacteria; kingdom Pseudomonadati; phylum Bacteroidota; class Flavobacteriia; order Flavobacteriales; family Weeksellaceae; genus Chryseobacterium; species Chryseobacterium foetidum. The sequence continues at coordinate 993,127 of NZ_JAMXIA010000001.1, read as the reverse complement.
TGTCGATCTGATCATTTCCTGCTTTGCTTTCCTGAATGCAGACGATGTCCGGATCAGCAGTTTTCAGCCAGCCTAAAAAATCTTTTGTGAATGCGGCTCTGATACCGTTGACGTTGTATGTAATTAATCTCAAAATTTTTATTTTTTCAAAAATACAAAAGGAAAACGATTATTATGTTTTAACAATGCACAAAAAATCGGGAGGAAAATCTATATCAGTACCCGCCCGAAGTTTATATTTAATAATAATTATTTGTCCAAATTTAAACCTCAAACAAAGTCTGCCAAATCAGCAAAATCAACGTGAGATAAGAAGCAAAAAGCAAAAAGCAATCAGCCAACCGCTACTTCGGCTCAAGAATACTTATTGGAATTATACATTCTTCCAAAGAAATTCCGCCGTGCTGATAGGTTTCTTTATAATAATTTACAAAGTGATTGTAATTTTTAGGATAAGCTAAAAAGATATTGTTTTTGGCGAAAATATATTTTGAACTTAAATTTCCTTTCGGTAAAAATAATTTTTCCGGATTCGTAACTGCCCAGACATCACTTTTTTCGTACGTTAAGCTCTTACCTGTTTTATATCTGATGTTGGTGGAAGTTTCTCTGTCGCCTACAACTCTGCTCGGTTTTTTTACGTAAACTGTTCCGTGATCGGTCGTGATGATCAGTTTGAAACCGTTTTCAGCAGCCAGTTTAATGATTTTGATTAATGACGAATTTTCAAACCAGTTATAGGTTAACGATCTGAAAGTTTTATCATCTCTGATAAGTTGATCTACAATGTGATTATCGGTTTTTGCATGAGAAAGGATGTCGATAAAGTTGTAGACAATCACCAAAAGATCATTGTTTTTATGCTGATTAAAATCTTCGTAAATTTTCTTCTCAAAATCAGCATTCAGAATCTTTAAATATTTCATTGACTTCGAATTCAAGCCGATTCTCTTCATTTGGTCTTCCAAAAATTCACGTTCGTGCTCATTTTTGTTACCGTCTTCATTATCGTTAAACCACTTATCCGGAAAACGTTTTTCGATTTCAGAAGGCATCAAACCTGCAAAAAATGAATTTCTTGCATATTGAGTTGCCGTCGGCAAAATACTGTAGTAATAATCTTCAGAAACTTTGTTGTAGAACTTGGTGAAAAGCGGTTCGATTACCTTCCACTGATCATATCTCAGGTTGTCAACCATCAGAAGAAGTACTTTTTCTTTCTCAACCTCGGGCTTCACTTTTTCCTTAAATAAAGTGTGGCTCATCATCGGTTTTTCGGTATCGTTCAACCAGTCTTCGTAATTGTTTTCAATAAATTTGGCAAACTGAATGTTGGCTTCCTCTTTTTGAGACTGAAGCAGATCCGCAAATTCGTTGTCGGCAACCTTATCAAATTTCAGTTCCCAGTTCACAATTTTTTTATAGTATTCTGCCCAGTCCTGATATGTTCTCAGGTACGAAAGTTCAAGAGAAAGATTTCTGAATTCCTGCTGATACTGTAAGATCGTTTTTTGCTCAACGAGATTATCTTCCTGAAGGTTTTTCTTTAATGAAAGCAAAATCTGATTTGGGTTTACAGGTTTCAGAATATAATCTGCGATCTGTGATCCGATGGCTTCTTCCATAATGTGTTCCTCCTCACTTTTGGTTACCATCACGATTTTCAAACTGCTGTCTTTCAGTTTGATCATTGGAATCGCTTCCAGACCGGAAATTCCCGGCATATTTTCATCAATAAGCGTTAAGGCAAATTTCTCAGAGTCCATCAGCTCCAAAGCCTCATTTACATTGTTTACAGGCGTCACGTGATAGCCTTTTTTTTCTAAAAATACGATATGAGGTTTGAGTAAATCTATTTCATCATCGATCCATAATATTTTATCTGACATATAATAATTTCTGTATTTATAAGTGGATGTTCAATGTTTTTGAACTGTGGTATCAGTTCCAAAATTACGCCAAAACATCCTTAAGAATTGCATAAAGTTATCACAAATTCTTATAAAATGAGTGCAACGGAAAATCGTGTTTTTTAGTTTATTTTCCGGTTTCAATAAATTCCAGAGCCCGCTCCAGAACTTCATCTTTACCATTTTTAACGCCTTCCACTGTAGGTTTTACAATAATGTCGGGAACAATTCCGATTCTCTGAGTTTCTGTTCCGTCCGGATAAAAAGTGCCTAAGCAGGTGAAACGTGTGGGATTGCCGAGAATCTCAAATTCGTTCACATTTCCGTCTGCTCCTGAAGTCTGAGATCCTATAATGGTAGTGTTATCTAAAGCATTTAAAATCATTGTGGTATATTCTGCGTGACTTTGCGTGATTTCGTTCACTAAAACGATAATTTTTCCTTTATAGGATGAATTGTTGTTGTGTCCATACTTTTGAGTCAGCATATAATCAAATTTTCCCGGATAATCAAAGTTGGCAGATGTGAATGAAACGGCATCTACTCTTTTAGGAAATAAATAGGATGATATTTTGTGTATTGTACCTTTAGGATAATTTCGAATGTCGAAAATAATGGCTTTGCTGTCCTTAATTTCTGCAAACATTTTCTCAACATTTTCCTTTTCGAGAATTCCCATATCAACATAGGCTGTCTGGTCAGAAAGCATTTTCCACTCCTGTTTATTTTTATTTTGAGAAAAACGAATATCGTTGAAGGGATATGTTTTTTCGTTTAATTCCATTATTTTATCATCTCTCAGAATCTCTACAGACAAATGATCATCATTGCTTCTGGTTGGTATTTTAGAGTAAACAAAATTCCGCTCTTTTAGGGATGTGTTGGATGCCGGTAAATATTTTTTCGAACTGTCAAAGATCTCTGAAACTTTGCGATTATTGATTTTTAAAATAATATCGTTTTTCTTTAACTGTGTTTGGGAATCAAAATCGCGGGCAATTTCAATAATAATGAGTTGTCCATCAATAAATTTATAATGCACCGGCAACATTTTCAATCCGAAAAACGAATTGGTTTCCTTGCTTGAAAAATAAGAATGGCTGTCATCTGTTTTTGTTACAAGTTCTAAGACATTCAGATGTAATTCCTGCGTGTTTTTTACTGATGAAAATTTTGGAATCATTTCCGTTAAAACATCACTCCATTTTTGGTCGGTTTGGTATTTATAGGGAAAGAAATATTCTACAAAATTCCAATACCTGAAAAGTTCCAGTAATGTATTTTTTTTCGATACAAATTCTGGATTTGAAGTATTTTCATTTTTATAATTGGCCACCGAACTTCTTCCAACCGTGATGTAGTGATTATCTCCCTGATTTCTGTTTTCTTCGATAAAATTTAACTTTTCTATAACTTTTTGGTCGAAAACCTTAGTGTCATCTGTCCAGCGTAAGTCAAAATTTTTCAGGAAATATTTTTTATCATTTTTTTTAATACACTTTTTACATATATCCACTTTGCCCAGGCTGTCAATCCACTCTGAAATCATATTGTTAAATTGAGCTTTGTCGCCTGTTTTTTCAGCTACGTTGATCTTTTCAATCAGTTCATTATCCCAGTCAAAACTGCCTTTAGCCACTTCCGGATGATAATATTTCAGAAAACCCCAGACTTTAGCTAGAGCTTCTAATTTTTGAGTTTCAGAAAGTTTTTCCTGAGCAAAATTTTGTTGAGTTCCTGCGAAAACAAGCACGAGAAGAAGTAAAAATCTTTTCATTACAAATAATAGTTTTTAATTCCTCAAAAGTAGATTTACATTTTCAAAAGTTTTTCCCAATTAAAATTAAAAATGTGTTAAACTAAATTTATCTAATTTTGTAGTATTAATCATCTTTTAAATGAACATCAACAAGCTCAAGATTATCAACGATCCCGTTCACGGTTTTATAAAAATTCCTCACGAAATTCTTTTTGATGTCATAGAACATCCATATTTTCAGAGATTACGAAGGATCGGGCAGACCGGACTTTTAAATCTGATCTTTCCGGGAGCAACCCACACTAGATTTCATCATGCCCTGGGAGCGATGCATCTGATGTTTACTGCTCTGGAAACTTTAAAGCAGAAAGGAATTTCTATTTCTGTTGAAGAAGAAAAGGCGGCAATGCTGGCGATTTTGATGCACGATGTCGGTCACGGGCCCTTTTCTCATGCTTTGGAAAGTATGCTGATGGACGACTGGCATCACGAAAATCTGTCTTTGTTACTAATGAACCGTTTAAATGATGAGTTTAATGGCGAACTGACGCTTGCTTTGGAAATGTTTCAGGGGAAATACCACCGCAAATTTTTTAATCAGTTGATTTCTTCCCAGCTGGATGTGGATCGTTTGGATTATCTTAAAAGAGACAGTTTTTTCACCGGAGTTTCTGAAGGAAATATAAATACTGAAAGGATTGTATCAATGATGAACGTTTGCGATGATGGCGAGCTGGTGATTGATGCAAAAGGAATTTATTCCATAGAAAACTTCCTTACGGCAAGGATGTTTATGTACTGGCAGGTGTATTACCATAAAACTTCAGCTTTGGCAGAGTTTCTCCTCGTGAAAGTTTTGGAACGCGCAAAACACCTGATTTCCCTCGGAATGAAACTGCCGGCAACAGAAAATCTCAGCTATTTTCTCTACAGAGAGAAAGGTGAGGCTACAGACGAAGATATCTTTCGCTTTACGCAACTTGATGATAATGATGTGATTCAGGCGATGAAACTGTGGCAGAATTCGGAAGATTTTGTATTGAGTTATTACTGCAAGTGCGTCATTCAGAGGAACTTACCGAAAACAATTATTTCAACACAGCCATTTGATGAGAGTTTTATTAATGAAAAAATAAAAAAGACAAATGATTTTTTTGGAATTGATAACGGTGATGCACTGGTGCACGAAATAAAACGTAAACTTTTGTCTTATGATATTGAAAAACAGCCAATTAATCTACTCCAGAAAAACGGACAGAAAATTCGTCTTGATCAGTCGCAGGATCAGTTGCTGTCGGGCTTACTGAATACAAAGACAACACGTTATATCATTACCTTCCCGCGTGAAGTTTCGTGATGTTTTCTTAAATATTATTAAAATTTAATATCCTAAAATCAAATTTTGTTTGTGAATTACAGAAATTCTTATCTTTGCAGAATATGGAATTTACAGCTTCGCAAATTGCAAGTTTTATTGACGGGAAAATCATTGGTGACGAAAGTGCGGTTATTACCGGTGTTTCACCTATAGAAAACGGAGTATCCGGGCACTTATCTTTTATTGCTCAGGATCGTTTTTCTGCCTATTTAGACAACTCAAAGTGTTCGGTAATCATTGTTTCCGAGCATCTTATTACTGATAAAACTTACCAGCCAACCCTTATTACCGTAAAAGATGCCTATCTTTCTTTTCAGATTTTAATGAATCTGTATCAGGAAATGCAGGGCAGAAAAGAAGGTGTTGAAGATGGTTCTTCAATCCACGAAACTGCTGTAATCGGAGAAAAAGTATACATCGGCGCATTCACTTATGTTTCAGAAAAAGCAAAAATTGGTGAAGGTTCGCAGATTTATCCTCAGGTTTACATTGGTAAAGGGGTAAAGATTGGCAAAAACTGTAAAATAGACAGTGGCGCAAGAATTTATGATTACTGTATTGTCGGCGACAACTGTGTGATTCATTCAAACACCGTAATTGGTGGTGACGGATTTGGTTTTCAGCCAACTCCTGAAGGTTTTCAGAAAATTCCTCAGTTAGGGAACGTTATCATTGAAGATAACGTGGAAATCGGCTCAAACTGCAGTATAGACAGAGCTACAATCGGTTCTACAACTATTGGTAAAGGCACCAAAATCGATAATTTAATCCAGATTGCACATAATGTAAAAATCGGAGCCAATAATGTAATTGCTTCCCAAACGGGTATTGCAGGTTCTACTACAATCGGAGACTGGAACCAGATTGGCGGACAGGTCGGAATTGTTGGTCACATAAAAATCGGAAGTCAGGTAAAAATTCAGGCACAAAGTGGTGTAAACTCCAGTGTGAATGATAAAGAAACGGTTTACGGTTCGCCGGCGATTGCCTACAACGACTATTTAAGAAGTTACGTACATTTCAGAAAATTGCCCGAATTGGCAAAAAGAATAAATAATCTTGAGAATATCTCAAAAGATCATACGAATGAGTGATATGCAAAAAACGCTTCAGGAAGAGGTTACCCTTTCTGGAATTGGCCTTCATACCGGTAGAGAAGTAAAACTGACCATTAAACCGGCAAAAGAAAACACAGGTTTTGTATTTGTACGAACCGATCTTGAGGGACATCCTCAGGTAGAAGCCGATGTAAACTACGTTGTAGCGACCGAAAGAGGTACTACACTTGAAAAATTAGGTGTGAAAATCAATACCTGCGAGCATCTTTTGGCTGCTTTGGTGGGTTGCGACGTAGACAATGCCATTATGGAAATGGATGCTTCAGAACCACCAATTTTAGATGGTTCTTCAAAGTTTTTTGTTGAAGCTGTTGAAAGTGTTGGTGTGGTGGAACAGTCTGTTGCAAGAGAATATCTTGTGGTAAAGGAAGTTCTGAGCTACAGCGATCCTGCGACAGGTTCTGAGATTACGATTATTCCTTCAGACACCTACGAAGTAACAACAATGGTAGATTTTGGAACCAAGGTTTTGGGAACCCAGAATGCTACACTTAAAAATATTTCAGAATTTAAGGAAGAGATTTCTTCAGCGAGAACATTCAGCTTTTTGCATGAATTGGAAATGTTACTGGATCATGGTTTAATAAAAGGGGGTGATATTTCAAATGCCATCGTTTATGTAGACAAGGATCTTACGCCTGAAACTACAGAAAAGCTGAAAAAAGCTTTCGGAAAAGACAATGTTTCCATCAGACCAAACGGAATTTTAGATAATTTGACTTTAAACTATCCAAATGAAGCTGCAAGACACAAACTGCTCGACGTGATTGGTGATTTGGCTCTTACCGGAGTTAAAATTAAAGGAAAAGTTATCGCCAATAAGCCTGGTCACTATGTCAACACGCAGTTTGCAAAAAAACTGAACAGACAGTGGAAGCTTCAGAAAAAGAAAAATGTTCCGGAATTTGATTTAAATAAACCACCGGTTTTTGATATCAACGGAATTATGAGATTAATGCCTCACCGTTACCCGTTTTTGTTGATCGATAAAGTTCTTGAGCTTTCAGACAAACACGTGGTAGGTTTGAAAAATGTGACTTTCAACGAGCCGTTTTTCGTAGGACATTTCCCTAAAGAGCCTGTAATGCCGGGCGTTCTACAGGTGGAAGCACTGGCACAGACCGGTGGTATTCTTGTTTTGGCAAGTGTTCCTGACCCTGAAAATTATTCTACATATTTCATTAAAATAGATAAGGTGAAATTCAAGAGAAAAGTAATTCCGGGAGATACTCTGGTTTTCAAAATTGAATTGATTACGCCTATCAGAAGAGGTATTGTACACATGCAGGGCTACGGATATGTAGGTGATACAATTGCTGTAGAAGCAGAACTAATGGCTCAGGTAGCTAAAAATAAACTTGACTAAATGATTCACCAGCTAGCAGCCGTTGATAAACGCGCAAAAATAAGCAAAAATGTAACCATAGAACCATTTACCACGATTGCCGGAGATGTGGAAATCGGCGAGGGTACGTGGATTGGTTCAAACGTTACCATTATGGACGGTGCAAGAATCGGTAAGAATTGCAGGATATTTCCGGGTACGGTGATCTCAGCAATTCCTCAGGATTTGAAGTTTGACGGTGAAGATACCCAGACAATTATTGGTGACGAAACTACAATCAGAGAATGTGTGACCGTAAACAGAGGTACAAAGGCTTTAGGTTTTACAAAAATCGGTACCAACTGTCTGATTATGGCGACTTCACACATTGCACACGATTGTGTAATCGGTGATCACGTTATCATCGTAAACGGTTGCGGTATTGCAGGTCACGTTGAAATAGGTGATTACACTGTGATGGGCGGGCTGTCAGCAGTACATCAGTTTGGCAAAATCGGGAAGCACGTAATGATTTCCGGAGGTACCCTGGTGAGAAAAGATATTCCACCTTACGTAAAAGTAGCTCGTGAGCCGATGTCTTATGCGGGAATCAATTCTGTTGGTTTAAGAAGAAGAGGCTTCAGCAACGATAAAATTTTCGAAATTCAGAAGATTTACAGGGCAATTTTCCAGATGAAGATGAATGTTTCACAAGCCGTTTCGCACATCGAAAAGGAAATGCTTCCTACAGCGGAAAGAGACGAGATTCTTCAGTTTATTCAAAATTCACCGAGAGGTATCGTAAAGGGATACGGAACGGGGAAAGAATAATTTAAATTTAACAATGATGAAAACTTTAATTCTTACTTTAACAGGTATTTCGGCAATTGCTTTCGGACAGGAAAAAAGAAATTTAGACTGGTCGACAAAAGATTCAATTGCTGTAAACAATGTGAATTCAATTTTTGTCAATTCAAAAAAATCTTTTGCAAATTTAAAATCAGATCTTCAGAATTCTTCTGAAATCAGGAAGAATGTTAATCAGCTCAATGTAAACACCATTAATTTCAATCCAATGATGAATGGTCAGTACATCGATCAGATGACTTCGGGAACGATGACAAGACCGAGAGTGGATGCCATCGACAGGGCAGGAAGAACGGTTTTAAGCGTTCCGGTTTACAAAACAAAATAATAAAAAATAACATAAAAATAATAATGGCAACAAGTAACGATATCAGAAAAGGTCTTTGCATCGAGTATAGCAATGATATTTTTAAAGTAATCGAGTTTCTTCACGTAAAACCAGGTAAAGGTCCTGCATTCGTAAGAACAAAATTAAAGTCTGTAACCAATGGTAAAGTAATTGACAATACTTTCTCTGCAGGTCACAAAATCGACGAAGTAAAGGTAATCACAAGAAAATTCCAGTATCTTTATGATGATGAGAATGGTTTCCACTTTATGAATAACGATGATTTCTCTCAGTTATATTTAAACAAAGAAATGATCGAAAACTCAAACCTGATGAAAGCAGGTGAAGAAGTAACTATCATTTTGAAGGAAGCAGACGAAACGCCACTTTCAGCAGAATTACCACAGTCTGTCTACCTTGAGGTGGTAGAAGCAGATCCGGGTGTGAAAGGAAACACAGCAACCAACGCTTTGAAAAATGCAATCGTTGAAACAGGAGCAAGAGTAATGGTTCCTTTGTTCATCGAGGCTGGAGACAAAATCAAAGTAAGCACAGAAGACGGTTCTTACTTAGAAAGAGTAAAAGAGTAATCACTTACAATATCAAAAGCTGAAAGCATTATAACTTTCAGCTTTTATTTTTTTATGGCAGCAATTTCCGCCCTCCGTTCCCGCTTTTTTGCCTCCGCTTCGCTGCAGCAAAAAGAGCTCCACTCAGGTCGGGCTGCAAAGTTTGGCAGTATAAATACCTTTTCAAAATCAAATTATTAAGTAGTAAGACACTAAAAATATCCACTGCATAAAAATCAATCATCAATCATTACTTATTACTCATCACTCATTACTAATAAATTATGACTTTCCATCAACCACAAAAACTAAAAACCATTGCTGACCTTATCGGCGCAAAATTCGTGGGTTCCGAAGATTTTCAGGTTTTTGGCACCAACGAAATTCACAGAGTAAAATCCGGTGAAATTGTTTTCGTCAACCATCCGAAATATTACGACAAAGCTTTAAATTCTGCTGCCACCATCATTTTAATCGATAAAGAAGTGGATTGTCCGGAAGGAAAAGCGTTATTAATCTCAGATGATCCTTTCGGAGATTTCAATAAAATCAATAACCACTTCACAAGAATCTACAACTTTACCGAAACACTCCACGATGTGGAAATAGGAGAGGGCACAAAAATTCATCCTTCAGCTGTGCTTGGCAACAACATCACCATTGGAAAAAACAGTTTGATTTTTCCAAATGTTGTCATCGGCGACCGCACTGTGATTGGTGATAATGTTGTCATTCAATCCAACACCGTTTTGGGTGGCGATGCATTTTATTACAGAAAACTCAACGGAAATTTTGACCGTCTGATTTCGGTAGGAAATGTTATCATCGAAAACAATGTAGAAATCGGAAACGGATGTACCATCGACAGAGGTGTTACGGATTCCACAATTATCGGGGAAGGTTCAGTTTTAGACAACCAAATCCAGATTGGTCACGATACTGTGATTGGGAAAAGGTGTCTGATTGCTTCTCAGGTAGGAATTGCAGGCTGTTGCATCATTGGTGATGAGGTTACCCTGTGGGGACAGGTTGGTATTGCTTCAGGAAATAATATCGAAAGCGGCTCCGTACTTTTAGGTAAAACAGGAGTCAACCGTGACCTCAAAAAAGGTACTTACATCGGCATGTTTGCTGAAGATTACAAAACTTACCTCAAAAAAGAGGTGAAATTGAGAAATCTTGAGTAAACAAATGCTTCGGTTTTATTTAAAATCAAAGAAAAATAAGTAAATTTGTGAGCATTAATAATTAAGAAAATAAATTTAAAAAACAATAAAATGTCAATTTTAGTAAACAAAGATTCTAAAGTAATTGTACAAGGTTTTACAGGGAACGAAGGTACTTTCCACGCAGGTCAAATGATTGAATACGGAACCAACGTTGTAGGTGGTGTTACTCCGGGGAAAGGAGGAAGCGAGCACTTAGGGAAGCCGGTTTTCAATACAGTTGCTGATGCAGTTGCAAAAGCAGGGGCAAACGTAAGTATCATTTTTGTACCGCCTGCATTTGCTGCAGATGCGATCATGGAAGCTGCTGAAGCAGGTATCAAGGTAATCGTTTGTATTACAGAAGGTATTCCTGTAGCTGATATGGTGAAAGTAAAATCTTACATCGCTGACAAAGACTGCAGATTGATCGGGCCAAACTGTCCTGGTATCATCACTTCTGATGAGGCTAAAATTGGTATTATGCCAGGTTTCGTTTTCAAAGCGGGTAAAGTGGGGATCGTTTCAAAATCAGGAACTCTTACTTACGAAGCTGCTGATCAGGTTGTTAAAGCTGGTTACGGAATTTCTACAGCTATCGGAATCGGTGGTGACCCAATTATCGGTACTACGACAAGAGAAGCTTTGGAATTATTCATCAACGACCCTGAAACTGAAGCTGTTGTAATGATCGGAGAAATCGGTGGAGGTCTTGAGGCTGAAGCTGCAAGATGGTACAAGGCAAGCGGTTCTACAAAACCAGTTGTTGGTTTCATCGCAGGTCAAACTGCTCCTAAAGGAAGAACAATGGGGCACGCAGGTGCAATCGTTGGTGGTGCAGAAGATACAGCTCAGGCAAAAATGGAAATCATGAGAGAAAACGGAATCAACGTTGTAGACTCTCCGGCAGAAATCGGTGTTACCATCGCAAAAGTTTTAGGATAAAAATAAATTTGATATGAAATTGCCACTAAAAAAACATTGCATATAAATACAATAGTGAAGTGGCGATAACATGTGTCCTTTAAAAATAATTAAAACTAAATATGAAAAAAATATTATTGGCATCAGCTTTAGCCTTTTCCCTCATGGCTTCTGCTCAGATCGATTTCAGAAATACAAGATTCGGTCTCACAGCAGGAGTCAACAATTCAAGAGTAAGAAATGCTCACAATCCTTCCGGTGGAAGATTTTCTTTCCAGGGGGGTGTTTTGGCATTGATCCCGATGGGAAGCTCCAATCAGTTTTTCCTTCAGCCGGAAGTTGTTTACTACGGTGCAGGTGAGTCTGGAAAAGATAAGGATGCAAAAGGTATGCAGGGCTACAACGCAATGTATGCAAACAATTACATCAGCGTACCGGTTTCATTTAAAGGCTATTTTTCTGAAGCTGAATCTGAGTTTTTCGGACAGATCGGCCCGAGATTCAACTTTTTGGTTGATCAGAAAGTTACAAACGAATCGAGAGAGATCTACCGTACAGACAGATTCGGAAAAGCAAAGTCTTTTAATTTTGCATTAGGTGCCGGTATTGGTTACAGCTACAAAAGACAGTTAGAATTGACTCTAAAATACGATTTCGGATTATCAAATACCTATCCGGATTTGGATGAGAGCAAGATCGACCCGAATTCTGCAAAGAAGAAATCTGAGCAGGTTTTAAGTCTTAGCTTAAGCTATATCTTCAAATAATATTTTTTGAATTAAAATAATAACGCCCGGTTTCCATTGGAAGCCGGGCGTTTTGTTTGTATAGAAATTATGCGGAAGCACTGACATTGCTATTTCTGGGCAATTTCAATCTTATTATTCATATATTGATTTCGTTTAATCTTCTCCCGTTCTATTTCTAATATTTTTTGAATCTTATCACCGGAAGCATCAGGAAAGATTTCTGAGATATTTCCTAAAGGGTGGTTAAAATACTGATGTTCGACTTTTAGAAAATTTTTTTTATCCAAATTAGCAATTTGCCAACCCTGCAATTCCAAATAAGTATTTTCGTAAAAATTGTCAGAATTCTGCTTTTTTAAGCCTACAAAATCCCACATAAAATTGTTTTCTGTATCCCAAATTTTTATTATTAATCCTGGAAGTCCTTGAAACTTATAAGGACCAAAATGAAAGTTGTATTCGCTGGCGAACCATGCAATCCATTTTCTCCCTCCATATTCAGTGGTTGCTTTTTGACATTTGATACCATTAAAATCTTGAGTATCGCTGCTTATTTGCCATTTTAATTTTATTTTTTCCTCATATTTCGCCAAGTACTGCTCTCCTAGAATATCCTGAAAAGTTACAATGTCAGATTTTGAATCGCTTGATATTTTATATTGATCATCCATTGACGACCTGAAATTTTCGTCATTATTTAAGAAATCACCGGTTTTATTTTTATGTTCCAGCGAAATCGCAAATAACGAATCTCTCTTTAAAACTCCATGTGATTGAAAGCTTGATTTTAAACTATTAAAAATTAAAACCTGTAATATTTTTTTTGTAGTAGTATCTATTTTGTTGGGCTTATATTTCATCTGATAATAAGCTCTATTATTCTGACAATAAAATATTATTGGAATTAAAAATATAATAAATTTTAAAAATTTCATCTTGTTACGTGTTTTGATTAAGACTGTCTTGAACCAAATATACAATGTTTAAGTGAAATCGATACTATTAGATTTACTTGATTTTGAATTAAAAAATGTTCCTCCAAAAAATAGAGGAGCAAATATTGAACATAATATTTTTGAATTGATTATAATTCGATAAGCAATTTTATAAGCTTTATGGATTAATAATTTTCATCCTATTTAAATGGATTTTGCTTTAAATTATTCTTTAATCCACTTCCAGATCTCCTTCATACTTGCCTTATTTCCGTACATTAAAATCCCGACTCTGTAAATTTTTCCTGCAACAAAAATCATAAAAATGGTCGTGGCCAAAAGCAGAAAAATAGAAAGTGCAATCTGCCACGCAGGAACCCCAAACGGAATTCTCGCAATCATCGCAACGGGAGAAGTAAACGGAATAATCGACAGCCAGAAACCAAGCGGACCGTCAGGATTATTCATCACAGAAAAGCTTCCGTACATTCCCAACATCAGCGGAAGGATGGCAAAAATGGTGAATTGCTGCGTTTCCGTTTCATTGTCTACCGCCGAACCTACAGCTGCGTAAATCGAGCTGTAAAACATATATCCCAAAAGGAAAAACACAATAAAAACGAAGATGATTAAAGGGAAATTCAGCTCCAGAAGGCTGTGGGAAATCTGAGTTCCCATTTCCACGATGTCAAATTTTGAAGTCATCTCTTCATCCGCCCCTGGAATATTTTTTTGAATCGATGAAAAGCCTGTGTTTAAAACCAAAGCACCAATCACCGACATGGTAATCCAAACCATAAACTGGGTGAGGGCAACCAGCGTTACACCCAGAATTTTCCCCATCATCAGCTCAAAAGGTTTCACAGATGAAATAATAATTTCAACCACACGGTTGTTTTTTTCTTCCAGGACGCTTCGCATTACACGAACGCCGTAAATAATGATAAACATAAACGTGACGTACATCAAAAGCATACTGAGCACGCTTTTCACACCGAAAGCCATATCAGAATCCTCTTTATCATCGTTTGTAAGATTGATGGTTGTAAGCGAAAATCTTTTATCCAGATCTTCCAGCTGGGAATTCTGAATGCCGAGCTTTTTTATTTTTTCTTTTTTTAGAACTTCATTGATGTCTGAGGCAATCATTTTTTTGGTGTCAAAACCAATTTTTGTGTTGAGCAAAAGCTGTGTGTTTTTTTCAAAACCTGCATAATCAGATCCGTTGAGCTGAGGTAAGATTAAAATTCCGTCAGTCGCTTCACTTTTCTTTAAAGACTCCACTTTCTTTGCCGGATTTGCCTCGGTAATAAAGTTATAATTGATTTTATCGTCTGATTTTAGGGCATTTTTAAATAATCCGCTGTTGTCTACCACCTCAATTTTCGTGTGGGATTCATTGGCTTTAAACATCAGACCGATGACTGCTCCAAAAGCCAAAAGAAGGATTGGAGCAAGAAGAGTAAGCACAACAAAAGATTTTTTCTTCACCTGTGTAAGAAATTCTCTTTTGGTTATTAAGATTATATTGTTCATAGATTTTTATTAAAAGGTTGGGTGCTGGAAGTTTGATGCTGGATGTCTGATCTTTGATCGTTTATCAATCATCATTTATCACTTATCATCCATTATTCGAGACTGCACTAATGAATACCTCATTCATGCTTGGGATTTTTTCCTCAAAAGTCCTGATGTTTCCGGTTTTTAAAACTTCGGTGATGAGTTCGTTTTGTGAAATTTCGTTTTTAATGTCAAATGTTGTCAGGCTGTATTCGCTTTTCAGATTTAAAACATCAAATTTTTCTTTAAACACATTGAAATTTTCCTGATTCACTTCAGAAAGTTTTACAGAGAAAATATTCTTCTTGAATTTCTCACGAACCTCAAAAACCCTTCCGTCAATAATCTTTTTTGAATTATTGATCAAAGCCACGTAATCACACATTTCTTCCACGCTTTCCATTCTGTGGGTGGAAAGAATGATGGTTGTCCCATTGTTCTTTAAATCTATGATTTGATCTTTAATTAAATTGGCATTCACCGGATCGAAACCTGAAAACGGTTCATCCAAAATCAAAAGATTGGGTCTGTGCAAAACCGTCACCACAAACTGGATTTTCTGAGCCATTCCTTTGGATAGTTCTGTTAGTTTTTTCTTCCACCACTGGTCGATGTGAAGTTTTTCAAACCATTTCTTAGCTTCAGAAAGCGCATCATTTTTAGACATTCCCTTTAGCTCACCAAAATAGAGAATCTGGTCTCCGATGCTCATGTTTTTGTACAAACCACGCTCTTCAGGCATATAGCCTATGTTTCTGATGTGTGATGGATTGAGTTTCTCCCCATCAATATGAATGTCGCCAGAATCTGCTTTGGTAATCTGATTGATGATTCGGATAAATGATGTTTTTCCTGCACCGTTGGGACCTAGAAGTCCGTAAATACTGCCTTTGGGAACCGAGATACTGAAATCGTCCAGTGCTATTTTTTTTCCCGAATCGTAGGTCTTTATAATATGCTCAGCTTTTAACATGAGAAATTTTTAGAAATAAATTAGTAGCCGAAAGTTACGGAATAATTAACTCAGAATAAAGGGCAAAAAAAAATCCTGATGATTATCAGGATTGAGTATGTTTTATTGTTTAACGATTTGCGTTACTTTCTGAGTGTTGTCGCTCAGAATGTAGCGAATCATGTATTTTCCGGGTCTGAGATTTCCAATATTGATTTCGCCCTTGTTGGCATTAATATTATAGCTGGCAACCTGTGTTCCCATAATCGAGTAAAAAGTAACGTTTTTGATTTTTAAGTTGGCATCCTTGGCTTTTACCATCAAAAAGTCTTTTGCCGGATTTGGATATGCCGTCAAAATTCCGTCATCAGATTTTTGAGATACGGAGGAAGGCTCTCTCAGTTGAGCTTTCAATTGATTTGAAAACCCTAAAAAGCTGCCTGTGAATATAATTAAAAGTAAAATTTTTCTCATTAAACGCATTTTTGCATATAAACTATTAACAAAAGTATTAAATAACTTTTTACTGTGCAACATCTTTTTGAGTCAGATGTATTAAATTTGTATCAATATTTCAAAAAGTATTCCAAAAAATGATATATTCAAGAAACAGAAGGCTCAGATCTACTGAAGCTGTGCGAAGTCTGGTAAGAGAAAGCCACCTTTCGGTAAATGACTTTGTAATGCCGGTTTTTGTGATGGAGGGAGAGAATAAAGAGGAACCGATCGCTTCAATGCCGGGGATTTTCAGACGAAGCCTTGATCTTACGGTAAAAGAATGTAAAGAACTTTTTTCACTTGGAGTGAAAGCAGTAAATCTTTATATGAAAGTTTCTGATCATCTTAAAGACAATACAGGAAAAGAAGCCTGGAACAAAGATGGATTGATGCAGCAAACCATAAAGGCAATAAAAGATGCCGTTCCGCAAATGATTGTAATGCCTGATGTAGCCCTGGATCCTTATTCTATCTACGGCCACGACGGGATTATTGAGAATGGAAAAATAGTCAACGATGCCACCAACGATGCTTTGGCCAGAATGTCAGTTTCACATGCTGAAGCCGGTGCAGATATTGTTGCGCCGAGTGATATGATGGATGGCAGAGTGCTCACCATCAGGGAAGCATTGGAGGAAAATGGTTTTCATGATGTAGGGATTTTAAGCTATGCTGCCAAATATGCGAGTTCATTCTACGGTCCTTTCAGAAGTGCTCTGGACAGTGCTCCCAAAGAAATGGGCGAAATTCCAAAGGACAAAAAAACTTATCAGATGGATTTTCATAATTCAAGGGAAGCTTTGAATGAAGTTTTCAAGGATGTGGATGAAGGTGCCGATATCATCATGATTAAACCCGGACTTCCTTATCTGGATATTGTTGCCAAAGTGCGTGAGGCAATTGATCTTCCCATCGCAGTCTACAACGTTAGCGGAGAATATGCCATGGTAAAAGCCGCTGCCCAAAACGGCTGGCTGGATAATGATAAAACCATCATCGAAAGCCTCACCTGCTTCAAAAGAGCCGGCGCAGATATGATTTTTACCTATTTCGCCAAAGAAGCAGCGATGCTTTTGAATAAATAATATAAAATATTCTCGCAGATTTTGCAGATACAGCAGATTTTAAATTTTTCATCCGCTTAATCAGTAAAATCTGCGGGAATTTTAGAAAATATTTAAAGAATATCAAAATCTTTCCCTCTTACAAATTTTGCAGCAAAAGGAGACTGATTTCCGGTATATTTTAAAACAAAGTTCTTTTTTGTATCTGTATTTACATTAGTCTGAACTTCAATATTTTGAGTGCTGAAACTTACGTCAAGATTTACTCCGCTGTCTTTTTCTAAATTAATTTCTACACTTTCAGCATAAAAAAGGGCGGTGCTCAGAAAATTAAACTTCACATTTTTTCTGTAAGCTTTAGATTCATCCTGCGTAAACTGAGAATATTTTCTCAAAATCTCAATTCCTGGAACATCGATATTAGTGATGCGGGATTTGGTTACATTGCTCACTTTGATTGTGAAATCTTTTGCGTTTTTCAGATCTCCTTTTACATCAATATTAAATAAGGAAGGCAGCGAAAGTCCGAAATCGAGCATACTGTCTTTGTTAAACTGAAAATCAGGAATCATTGCAGAGAATTTCTTTACCTCTTTTAACTGGTTTTTAACCCTTTCCAATTCTTCGCCGGCAAATAAATATCCGATCAGGTTATTATTGGTGGTACGCCAGTTTCTTCCATTTCTTTCATAAATTTCGCAAAGCATGGTGTCTTCAGAGGAATGGGGAAGGAGATCGATGTCCTGCCATTTAAAAACCTCCTTTGCGTACGGAAGTCTGTTGATAATTGAAGTTCCCAGATCGAGGGCGAGAAGTTCGGTAAGCTGTTGATTGTTTTGCATAAAAATTTGCTTTTTGGTTACAGTAAAAATAGAAAAATTTTCAGCAAAGTGAGATTATTAATTTAGAGCTTGTTTAAATTTTTATCAAATAAGTATTCTGGTTCAAAAACTCTTCGACGAGCTCAGAGTGACACCGTTAAATTAAGCGGTTAGTATTAGATTTGTCAGTCTGAGCCTGTCGAAGACTCAATTAATCAAACCATTTAAAATCAATATAATCAAACTATTTTAATAATTTTTAAACAGACTCTAAATGAAATATTTAAAATTAAATTTCATGGGTTGGCGAAAAAAACTTATTTTAGTTCAACCAAATTTTAACGTCACAAATATTAATTTCGAAAATAAATGGGAGTACTTGTTACCAACGAGACTGTAAAACAATTGTTTCATATTGCGCAGTCTATCGCCAGAGAAAATTACAACGCAACTTACGACGGGCCTCATATTCTGCAGGCTTTAATGCACAAAGATATTGGTCTGAATGAATTTTTAAAAAACATTGATAAAGATCCCGGATATTTTTATGAATGGGCAGATGTGCGTCTTGAAGAATATCCCAAAACTTCTCATTTGCCGTCTGAAGTAAAGGAAGGCGATTCTGTAGACCGGCTTCTTGAAGAGGCAGACGATATAAGACTTAAATTAGGTCTTGATGAAATTTCCCCAATCTGCATTCTTACCGCAATCGTAAAACCTGAAGTTTCATTTTCGCTTCAGCAATTAAAGTCTCTTCCTTTGAGAGAGCATGAAATCTTTAATTTGTACCGAAAAGATACCCCTTACGAAACGATTGATAACGGAGATTTTTCTTCTTTATTAAATGGCAGCAGTCATTCTGAAAATGCGTTTCCATCCATTAAAAATTATTGTGTTGACCGAACAGCACAGGCCCGAAACGGTGAAATTGAAAACATTATCGGTCGTGATAAGGAACTCAGAATGTTGGTTGAGATTCTTTGCAGAAGAACAAAACCTAACGTCATCATCATTGGTGAGCCCGGTGTTGGTAAAACAGCTTTGGTAGAAGGTTTCGCAACGGAAATCATCAAAGGAAATGTTCCTGAAATGCTTAAAAATGCAACACTTTTAGAGCTGGATACCGGAGCTTTGCTGGCTGGAACGTCCTATAAAGGTGAAATTGAAGACAGACTGAAGAAAGTAATCAATGAATGCAAGAAAATTGAAAAAGCAGTTTTATTTATTGATGAAATTCACTCACTTCTCGATCCAAAAGGAAGCATTGGAAATATCGGAAATATTCTGAAACCTGAACTGGCGCGTGGGGAAATTACCGTTATCGGAGCAACCACTCAGGAGGAATACAGAAAAATCATAGAACCGGAACAAGCCTTTAATAGAAGATTTGAAGTTTTAACCGTTTTGGAACCGGATGAAAAGACCTGTGTTAAAATGATCGACGTTCTTCTGGACGGTTACAAAAAACACCACGGAATTGAAGTTGAAAAAACAGCACTTCCCGAATGTGTACGTTTGGCAAAACGCTATTCTAAAGGTAAAAAACTTCCTGATGCCGCAATTGATCTTTTAGACAGAACAATGGCCGCCATCAAAATGCTGGACGAGCTTTCAGAAAAAGAACTGGAAAGCTGGAAAATAGTCTACGATCAGATTTTAACGGAAGAATACATTGACGAAAAAGATAAAGCTGATGAATTAATCTGGAATTACAATTTACTGAGAGATAAAATAAGTCCGATCTTGTGGGGTTCATTGAGTGAGCAGCCACAGATTGACAATTCCATGGCGGTGGAGGAAATTCAGAAGATTATTGAGCAGACGTTTGCCGAACTTCTTGAGCATGCCGCTGTAAAAAGAGAAAAAGTAGGCCGTCTTGAACTGGCCGCGGTTATGGCTGCAAAAACCAGCATTCCGATTGGCAAAATTCAGGCTCAGGAAAAAGAAAAACTTCTGAATATGGAAGGCCTTCTGATGAACAGGGTCGTTGGTCAGGATCATGCATTGAAAATCCTTTCAGATGCCATCGTTGAAAACCGAAGCGGATTAAACAAACCAGGGCAGCCCATCGGTTCATTCTTCCTTTTAGGCCCGACCGGAACGGGAAAAACCGAGCTCGCAAAATCGATGGCAGAACTTCTTTTTAATGACGAAAAAGCGATGGTTCGTTTTGATATGTCTGAATTTAAAGAAGAACATTCTGCGGCACTTTTATACGGTGCGCCTCCGGGCTACGTTGGTTATGAAGAAGGTGGAATGTTGGTCAATAAAATCAGACAGCAACCTTATACAGTTGTTTTATTTGATGAAATTGAAAAAGCGCATCACTCTGTTTTTGATGTTTTCCTTCAGATTATGGACGAAGGAAAAGTACATGATAAACTTGGGAAGGAAGGCGATTTCAGCAACGCTTTGATCTTATTTACTTCAAATATCGGAAGCGAAGAAATCGTAAAACAGTTTGAAGAAGGCAAAATTCCTGAATCAAAATCCCTGATGCAGATCATGTCGAATTCAGGACGTTTCAGACCCGAATTTTTGGCAAGGATTACTGAGATTATTCCGTTTGCACCGATTACAGAATCGATGGCAGAAAGAATTTTCAATATTCAGCTTAAATCACTTCACAATTCTTTATTAAGATTGGGAATGAGTCTGGAAATTTCTGATGAAGCGGTGAAAGGTCTGGCTTTAGGTGGTTTCAGCAGCAAATATGGGGCAAGACAGATTTCCGGAGTCATCAGATCTCAACTCGCAAGACCGATTTCAAAAATGATCGTAAGAGAAGAGGTAAAAGCCGGACAAACCCTCAATGTAGACTGGAATTCTGAAGAAGAAAAAACAGTCTGGACAGTTAATTAAATTATTTTGAAAACGCACATCCGATGAAAACGGGATTTAAAATTTTATTAACTGTAATTTTCACTGCAGGCTTTTCGCAATCGGGTTTTTCGCAGTTTTTAAATGCTTCGGATACTTCTGAGAGCAGTGTAAGAAAATATCAGAATATCATCAGTTCCAATAAAGAGATTGTTGAATTCATCGAATATTCAATGGTGGAAAAAGGATTGCCGAGACATTTGCGAAATTTAGCTTTGATTGAATCCAATTTCAACAGAAACATCACTTCAAGTGTCGGAGCAGTGGGAGTTTGGCAGTTTATGACTGCACACGCCAATCAGTATGGTCTTACTGAAGCACAGCGGAATGATTTATACCGAAGTACAAAAACAGCAGCGATTTCGCTTTCAGATCTTTACAGAAAGTACAACAATTGGGTAACGGTAGTTGCTGCGTACAACTGTGGGGAGGGAAACATTGCCAAAGCCATGAGAAATGCAGGTTCTACTCAGTATCATGTTTTTGCTAAATATCTTCCGGCAGAAACGGTGAATCACGTTAAAAAATATCTGAACGCATGTTTCGCAACCGGAGAATTGAACTCAGTTCTTACAGATTACAACAATTCACGAATGAAAAAAGTGTTTCTGGATGGCAGCGGAAGCGGAAAAACGATTTCATCACTTACAGAAGCGGAAATCAATGCAGGTTTCAATCTGAAAATTGTTGCGGAAGAACTGAAAATAGAATACTCTCAGCTTACTGAATGGAATCCTGAGCTGGAAAGACAATTACAGGAAGAGGGTGACGGTTTTCTGAGACTTCCAATAGATTTAATGCCTGATTTCCTGTTAAAAAAGAATAAAATTTTGGGAAGATCGGTGAGAGAATCTTCCAAAAACAGTTCAAATTAATCGTAGTTCTACGACATCAAATCGTAGAATTACTACACTTTTTCAAATTTGTTCCAAAATATTTGAAAATCTTTTCAGGACGTTCTACCTTTGGAATACGAAAAATAAAAATCACAAGTTTCATTTAAAAAAATTTTACGTTATGGCACTTAATTCAAGAGGAATCTTAAAATTCAACGGTGGCGAAGGACAAAAACTATTAAAGCTGAACT
The DNA here is from genome assembly GCF_025457425.1 of Chryseobacterium foetidum. Lineage (NCBI taxonomy): Bacteria > Pseudomonadati > Bacteroidota > Flavobacteriia > Flavobacteriales > Weeksellaceae > Chryseobacterium > Chryseobacterium foetidum. Next base: position 971,199 of record NZ_JAMXIA010000001.1, on the reverse strand, counting down.
ACAGCGTTTCGAGATCAACGGACGTATCCGGTAGAGTAGCTTCAGACCCATCCAACGCAATCATCAAAGTAACAGTGGAAGCAACAGAGAAATCTGACATTCTCGAATCTTTGCTTAATGGAAAATACAAACCAACGAGCGGGGAAATTACTTTCAACAAATCTCACGAAGAAGGAACTTTAATTACCTTAAACTGGGAAAACGGTTATGTGATTCAGCATGAAGTGGATTTTGATGCAACAGATGAAAATTCGATGTACATCAGCTTTGTGGTGAGTGCAGAGAAAATTAACTATGGAAATTCTGCTTACGAAGGTCTTTGGCCAACAAGCTAGAAAACCCATCTTTTCAGTATTAATGTATACAAAAGCAGGGCTGTCAATTGATTTTGACAGCCTTTTTTTATGTTAAATTATTTTCAATCAATCCAAATCTTCACAAAACTGAAAAATACCTCCGTTCTTCACTATAGCATACATTTCAATCCCGCATCCCAAACCTCGAATCCCAAACCTCGAATCCTGCACCTTGAATCCCGCACCTTGAATCTCGAATCTCGAACCCCGAACCTCGCATCTTGAATTTTAAATCTTAAACCTTAAATTTTGAATTGCAATCGTAGAACTACTACACAAAATCGTAGAACTACTACAAAATCTGAGATAATTGTTTTTTAGGATGAATTTTCAAAAATGTGGTTCTATCTTTGGAATACCAAAAACAACAGATCACAAAATATTAATTTTAAAAAATTTACATTATGGCACTTAATTCAAGAGGAATCTTAAAATTCAACGGAGGCGAAGGACAGAAATTATTAAAGCTGAACTACAGCGTTTCGAGATCAACAGACGTTTCAGGTAGAGTAGCATCAGATCCTTCCAACGCTTTAATCAGAGTAACTGTAGAAGCTACAGAAAAGTCTGATATTTTAGAATCTTTGCTTAACGGAAAGTACAAGCCGACAACAGGAGAAATTACTTTCAACAAATCTCACGAGGAAGGAACATTAATCACTTTAAACTGGGAAAACGGATACGTAATCCAGCACGAAGTGGATTTTGACGGTACAGATGAAAATTCGATGTACATCAGCTTCGTTATCAGTGCAGAGCAGATCAATTATGGTAATTCTGCTTATGAAGGTCTTTGGCCGTCAGCTTAAAAAAGAAATCATCAGAGTTTTATAGTTATTAAGGGAACGAAGACTGTCATTTTTAAAAAAGGCAGTCTTTTTTGTCTAAAAATTAATAATTATGTTAAATCTTTTTTAAAACTGAAAATTGTCGCTGCATAATTTTTAGGAGTTGCTAAAAATAATTACCTTTATTATCACACAATCACATTATTATGACTACAAATCCGGAAAACAGAAGCGGGAGCGGTTTCCGTCCGTCCCAGAACGCCGAAAATATATCTGCCCATCAGCATACCGGTATCAACCGTCTTGTAAAACTTTCTCTGGTTATTGACGGTAAAGTGATCCGTTATTACAAGCATTTCAGCCTGAAGCAAAGTGCCAACCGCCACCATGAATTTAAAATTACGCTTGCTCATGACGCTTTAGGAGGAAGACAGACGCACACTTTGGAAGATGCCAATGAGTTTTTAGGAAAAAGATTAACGGCTGTAATTTCTTACAAAGATGTTCAGAACAGCCCTGAGAGAACGTTTGTTGGCGTGATAACAGGAGTTTCTTTCAGTCAGGAACAGATGAGTTTAGGGAATATTGTGCTGAAAGGTTTCAGTCCGACAATTTTACTGGATGGCGCACCTCATATTCAGAGTTTTGGAGGCGGAAAGTCTGCAAGCATTGGAATTATCGCTGATGAGGTTATTCAACAGGGTTTAGACAAAAGCAAATTTGATGTGAGAATCGATACCAATGATTATTCGCAGATTGTCTACAGTAGCCAGTACAACGAAACCCATTACAATTATCTTGCAAGAATGGCAGAAGCTTATGGTGAACAGTTTTATTACGATGGCGAAGTTCTACATTTCGGAAAGCTGCCACCTCAGAATTCTCCGGTAAAACTCATTTACGGAAGCAGCGCTCAAGATGTGGAAGTAGAATTAAAAGCATTGCATACAAAACCACAGTACTACGGCTACAACAGCAGTAAGAATGAAAAATTGACTTCTGGTGCAACGCCGGTGCAGCACGTTGGTGATTTGGCAAAAACGGCCTATCAGCACAATGATTCTATCTTCAAAACACCAGCCTTACAGGTAGCTCCAATCAAAGCCTCGACGAATCTGGATGTGGAATATTCACAGAGAAGTACTTCAGGAAGTGAGGCTGTAAATGTATTTTCAGTTTCGGCAAAAACAACGGTGCCTTTTCTTCATCCGGGCTGCATCGCAGATATTCAGATGAGAAAGATCGACAGTAACGAAAGCTCTTATTTCACCAAAATAATGATCACTGAAACAACGCATGAGATTGACACCATTGGTCATTACAGTGGAAGTTTTCAGGGCATTGCAGCCGATACAGGATTTTTACCAAAACCCGATTTCACGGTTCCTGTTGCCCAGCCCCAGATTGCCACAGTGATTTCAAACACCGATCCTGAAGGGCAGGGACGAGTGCAGGTGAGATTTGACTGGCAGATGAATGACACCACCAATTTCATCAGAATGATGAGTCCCGATGCTGGCGGAACAGATCAGGTAACCCAAAACAGAGGTTATGTAGCCATTCCCGAAGTCGGTGACCAGGTGATGGTCAATTTTGTACACAATCATCCGGACAGGCCATTTGTAATGGGCGGAATGTTCCATGGGGGCACTGCTTTAGGCGGTTTTGCTGATAACAGAGTGAAATCTATTATGACGAGAAGTGGACATAAAGTGGTTTTTACTGAAGATGAAAGTATTATTATTACAGATAAAAGCGGTAATGAAATTCATCTGGATACGACGGGAAGCAATATCAATATTACGGCACCGGAGACGATGACTTTGAATTGTAAGAATATGTTTATTAATGTTGCGGAAAATATGACAACGACGGTAGGTAGAGATCAGTCTGACACCATTGGCATGAACAGAAGTCAGAGTATTGGAATGAATGCTACGCAAAGTGTGGGTGCGATGAAAATGACTTCTGTGTTGGGAAATACGAGTATGTTTATTACGGGAAAACTGACGGAAATGATTGAGGGTGACGTGCATAGTGAAGTTAAGCAGGGTAAAACTGTGATTAATTCTGAAAAGGGAATTGAAACGAGTTCACATGGCTCGATAAGCAAACATGCTCAAAACGAAGTTCAGAATAACAGTGGTGAACGCAGTAAAAATTACTAAAAACTATGAGCAGGACTAGAATTGTAAAAGGTAAGATAACAGAAGTTATTGGGAAAGATTATAGCATTTTTTCTGAAAGTAGTATTATTGATAACGCGATAGAATTGATTACCGAAAAGGGGGAAACAAATGGTATAAGTTTCCAAAATCCTTCAAAACCTGCAGCGGGAGAAATTAAAGCGAAATGTCTTGTGCAGTTCAGACCGCATAACAAGTGGAATGGTGAATATGGGTTTGATTGGATTAGAACGGGAGACACAGGACAGAGTGGTGACAAAAAATGGTATAGAGATATAATGGGAAACTATACTTATCCGAAAACGAAATATGGATTTGATTATTGTAATCCAAACTTTCACAACTTAACTTCAGAATATGATAAGTTGGTAACCTCGGAATTTAGAAAAATGATTGTTACATGGAAGAAAAATGGGAAGTATCCCTATTATTACATAATTCCATATCTTTCTTTACTACCAAATAATAAGGCAATACTTCAGCTAAAAATAGAGACTGAGGAGCAACCTGAAAGTTTTGAATTAGAATATGACACCAATTATTTTACTGCCAAATTACTCAAGCCTATACCAACTTCTGCAGGCAAACATACAATAGATCAGTGTTTGGAAATTACTTGTACAAATGAGTTTGTTACAGACCAGGAAATAATCATACAAGCATTTAAAGATGGGATAGGAGAAGATGTGGGAAAGTTAATAGTTGTAAAAAACAGCACATCCAATCAAAGGAAAATCAAAGTTACATTAGTTCAAGTATTCAAAGGTCGAAATAGTGTTATTATTGCTGATGAAACTTCTTTTTTGAAAAAAATATTTAAACAGAGCTATGTTAATTTGAAAGTACAAAAAACAAGAATTTCTATTCCATCCACAGTTAATGTTGTGGATAAATTCAATCAGAATGTCGACGAAATGTTTCAGTATTTGAATACTGAATTAAAAAACTCCCATAATTCTAATGGAGTAAAAAATGGTACTTTCTATGACGATTCCTATAAAATATTCTATGTTACAGATGTTTGTGAAACAAATGATTGTGGTGGCGGCTATATTTTAGGATATTCTCATGAGCTCCCGAAATCGCCTGTAAAATCTAATTCAATTAAGAGTAGTGTTATTGTCTTTAATCTCGCCCTAACTCAAAAGAAAATTACAATGAATAAATCTGCTGCTTCGTGTACAGCGTCTCATGAACTTCTCCATGCTATAGGTCTAAGCCATACATTTGATGATTATAGTAAGTATATTTTTAAACAATGCGAAACTGATAACATAATGGATTATAATGACGATGTTACAAATTTAGTAGGAAAACAAACCTATAAATGGCAGTGGGATTTAATAAAAAAACAAATATAAATGAAAGCATACTACTATCTTTTCAGCATAATAATGTTGACTTTATCTTGTAATTCAAAAAGTCAAGATTTGACAGAGTCAGGAAAAGGAGTTACTAAAATTAACGAAAAAAAGATGACTGTGAAAATTTTCAATATTCCTGAGTACGAAAAGAAGCTAAAAGCAAACCCTGATTATACAGGTTATAAAACCAAAGAAAATGTTTTAGTAGAACAGAACTATATGTTGGATGATCAGCACTTTGGAGGAGATTATAACCCCAAATATGTCATTGAATATTTGCAGACTGAGAAATTTCCAGATGGGTTCGCTGATTTTTATATTTTTAACAAGGATGGTATTTTAGTACAGTATGAAAGATATTTTGATGATATCGAAACCGGCGTTTGGAAAAAATACAATCGAGAAGGAAAAATAATAAATCAGGAGAATAAGGATGTCAATTATTCATTTTCAATAGCTGACGTAATTCTCTTCAGTAAAGAAAATAACGGAAATTTAAGTAAGTCTGGTTCTTTGAAGCGTTCTTATGATGACGAGAAGAAAATTTATGTCTATGTAATTGAATGGGTTGTAAAAGATGAAGAAAAGCCTTACACCCAAGGCTTTGTTTTGAAAGGTGACAATGGTCAAATTATGAAGTCTTATCGTAAAGATCCTCCAAGAATAAAAATGTAATTAAACCGCCTTGGTTTTTAAATAAATGTATGAAGATTAGGTAATGATTTAAATGAAGATTTTGAAATTTCTTTTTCACTTAAAAAAGATAGTGATCATTCAACGTTGGTACCTTTTGGAATATTGGATTTTGAAGGGGGTTATGAAAACGCCAATTTTGCTTTTAACTACTCGTTAATGCTCGGAAATATAGATTCTTTAGAATTTAAAATATTAAACGAAGGCGGAAGTATATTATTTCAGATTACCAATTTACCTGAGATTGTTGTGACGGCACGAAGAATTCTTAAGCTTTCAGAGGACATAAAAAATAGGAAGCCGGAGTATGATTTTTCTAATCCTGTGAAGGTTTGGGATTGGAAAAAGTGTATTCAATAACTACAAAACATCAGCTTCAGATTACACAAAAATTGGTTCCTATGTTATTTTTTGGGATGGTTTTGACAATAACAATGTTTATGACAGTTCAAAGTTCAACAATAAAAAATTGAAAGCGGTTATTACTGCCAGTAAAAATGGTAAAGAAAAATCAAAAGAAGTTGAGTTTTCTACAAGGTATAGTGAGGTGGAATGGGTTGACGTAAAAATTGATAAAAATAAAAAAAAGATTGATACGACATTGCGTGTTAACTTAAAAGACGGCGGAGAAGAAGGATTAGAATGCTCTTCTAGCTTATCGGGAATGAGAGATGAAACGCGCTGGCTTGAGACTTGTCCATGGGAAAAAATTTCTCAAGAGGCAATAAATTATTTTAAAAAAAGTCCTATAAAAAATAGAACAAGAAATTGGGAAGAGTTGAAAAATATGGCACTGGAAGGTATCAACACATATTGGAGCAGAACTGATAAGAAAACTTTTTATAAAGGAACAGATATTCATGGTGAAAAATGGGAAATATTAGTTAATGCTGTTCAAGATGACAAGGGCATGGTTGCTCCTAAAATTATTTATTTCACAAATAAAGAAAATACAACTTTTAATCGTTCCCACAATTGGGAGCTACACAGAGAACTGTACTATAAAACTGGTTACACATTTTATTCTGATTGGAAATCTTATAATAAAAATACCATTGTCTATCTTACCAAGGGATGGTTTTATACTGATTCTAAAGACAGTGATTTAGATTTTAAAGAAACCGCAGCCCATGAGATTGGGCACCAATTGCTATTGACTTATGGGGGACGCAGTTATAGTTATACACATAAAAGTACATCCGAACCCACCTGGATTCAGCAGTATCCACTGCCAGGCACAAAGTATCCCAAAGGTAATGAAGAAATTGATCTGATGAAATATGCTGACGAACAGGTACCGATGGACTATCATGATAGAGTTGTTCTATCAAAAGAGGATTCGCTAAGCATCGTTTGGCTTAGCAAAATCGAGATTTTAAGTTTATTGTTTTTCCTCTCATTACTATTATCATGTTCTACCAAAAATTCAGAGAGTGAGAGAGAAATTGTCGATTATTATAGTGGCATTGTGCTGGATAAAAATAATGGGGTGATATTGGAGAATGTGTCTGTTAAATGTTCACTAAATAATAAAGTTATTAAATCTGTTTTAACAGATAAAAACGGATATTTCAAAATTTCTGACTCTTCTTTAAACATACTTACAATACAAAAACCAAGAAAATTAATTTTTAGTAAAAGCGGTTATAGTTCTGATACAATTAATTCAGCTCAATTAATTCCGCAATATAGACAGAATAAAAATCCAAATATTAATTACTTTATATATAAAATACCCGATACTATTTATTTACAAAAAGTGGACAAACCTAAGTAGAATTCATAATTGCAGGCATTTATACCGTGGTATTGTTGATGAAGCAAGAGGTGACAAAGATGTACTAAAATATAGGTGTATAATTGATCTTAGAAAAGGAGTCAAAATTGAAGATTCTGCTTTGGTTAAATTAGACAAAGAATCGGATTTTCAAGCAAAACTAAAAGAACTTAATCTTCCAGAAACTTTCCTGAATCCTGATGAAGTATATGAACAATATAAACAAAACCCTGTTTTACTTTGGTTTCCAGAGGATATTAAAAAGCAATTAGAAGAAATAAAAAAACAGAAATAATTGTGTTATGATAGAAGTTATTATATTGTTCGCTATTTTAGGATTTATTTTTTTTATTCGTTTTGTATGCATTTTTATGCTTTTGTTCAGAAGAAAAAAAGGAAAGGGAGTAGAAGTTGGCAAGATTGTACAAGACGAGAATAGTGTTTTGCATGTGTAATTAATTTTTAATAAATATTTTAAAGACAATATTACAGTAAAAGTAAAATACATCGAGGGTGAAGAAGTGGGAAGAGCCATAAATTATATCGAAGAAAAAGAAGAACAGGCAGAATATAAATCGTTTATTTTTAATCAGATTAAAGACCTTCAAGCACAATCCAAAATATTTATTGAATAACAGAAACAGTGGATTTTATTTTCAAAAGTGAACAGTTTCTTAATAACTCAAACAAAATTCAATTTTTCCGAAACGTTTGCTGAGTCCCTACGCAGCCGGAATGAACCAAGTTGTGCAAAACAGAGGTTACGTAGCCATTCCCGAAGTTGGTGATCAGGTGATGGTCAATTTTGTCCACAATCATCCGGACAGGCCTTTCGTCATGGGCGGGATGTTCCATGGGGGCACTGCTTTAGGCGTTTTTGCTGATAACAGAGTGAAATCTATTATGACGAGAAGTGGACATAAAGTGGTCTTTACGGAAGATGAAAGTATTATTATTACAGATAAAAGCGGTAATGAAATTCATCTGGATACGACGGGAAGCAATATCAATATTACGGCACCGGAGACGATGACTTTGAATTGTAAGAATATGTTTATTAATGTTGCGGAAAATATGACAACCACGGTAGGTAGAGATCAGTCTGACACCATTGGCATGAACAGAAGCCAAAGTATTGGAATGAATGCTACGCAAAGTGTGGGTGCTATGAAAATGACTTCTGTATTGGGAGATACGAGTATGTTTATTACGGGAAAACTGACGGAAATGATTGAGGGTGATGTGCATAGTGAGACGAAGATGGAGAGAAGTGAGGTGAGTGACGGAAAAATTGTAACCCAAAGTGCAGGAACGAATGAGCAGCATTCTGATAAAATTGTAAAAAATAATAGCTCTGAAAAGAGTAATAATTTCTAAACAGTTATCCCCATGAGCAGAACGAGAATTGTAAAGGGAAATATCACGAAAGTTGTAGACGGAAATTATAAAAGATATTCTAAAGATAACATTGAAAATATTGGTTCTAAAGTAATACAGGTAGGGAAAGAAAGCGGGGTAAGTTATGGTTTAAACGAAGATCCACCCAAACCTCCTATTCTCAACTATATAGTACCAATTTTAAGCGGTGATATTATTTTTTGCAATGGCTATTTAAGTACTCCTAAGAAAAACCCTGGTTCGTATTTAAATGTTGTTATGGATAAAGTTCCTGATGACCTCGCTCAAAATCCAGTTCGAGGTGCAAATATGAATGAAAAGCAGATAACAGATAATATTGATATCTATACTAATGATGAGTTAGAGATGGATAATCGACAAGGAGGAGGTACTTTGTATAGTGATCCTAATTATGAGTCAACTGAAAATTATCGTTGGATTTTCGCTGTAAAAGAAAAGTTTGAAGGATATTGGGAAGGGTATGATAATGTCACAAAAAAAAGATATTCTCAGATTTTCAAAGAGTATTTTCATGCTCAGGGAAATGCTCATTTCATTAATGGTTCACATGGTTTACAGTCATCAGGTGCACACAGGGTAGAACATGGTATTGCACAAGGTTATGTCTGGGCTAAAAGAAAATGGAATATCAAAGAAAAATCAGTTATAGAAAATCAGAAAGAGCAAAACCCAGGAATTGCTAGTTATTCTCCAAATTACAAGCCAGTTACTGTTGTAGGACACAGTCAAGGCGCTGCCATTGCTGCAGGGACAGCTCTTGGAATTATTTATTATGCTTATGAAATAGGTTGGGAAGAGATTCCAATCAATATCATGTTTTTAGGTACTCATCAGCCACAAGGACTTTATGGCGAAGATTATACGCAATTCAAAAATTATTACTTTGAAGATTTTATCAAAGAATGGGTTTTAGAATGGATTGGTGATATTTTTACCAAAGAAAAATTATATCAAAATCAAGGTATTTATGAAAAGATGAACGAGCTCTTGGGAGATAATTCTTGGGGAGGTCTCATTGATCGAGCAGTTCAATTCACTTTTCCCAATGATAGAGCTTTGTTTGTAACGAGAATGGGAGATATTCCCTTTGTGAAAAATGCTTGTAACGAAAAAGATAATCTGCAGTTTGCAAGTTGGATGTTTGTAAAGAAAGATGCTCCGGAAGGATTCTTCGAAGAAGAAGGTTATCATTTCCCCAAAAGACTTCTGGATAAAGCCTTTAATCCTGATGGGAGCATCAATGAAAATGCGCCAACATTTAGACAATGCGTTAAAACATACTGGAAAACATATTATCAGTATAAAACCTATCGTGATTCTGTCATTTCCAATCCTTCTAAAAAATATGAACCTGCAAAATATAAAATCCCTATAATCAGCCAGGTTTTACCAGATTGGTTTCACACGATTTTAGATCAGGCTATTTCAAAAGCAGAAGGGACAAAAAAATCTCTTTACATGAAAAGTGAATTGTACCGTCTTAAGCTCAATGCATTAATCGCTTTTGAAAAAGTTCATAATATGGAATTGCAGGCGCATTTTGCTCCCGTTGGGTTTATGTTTAATAAAGGAACGCTTTCAGATTGGGATCAGTACCAGGATCAAACGATTTGGGATAGAGTAAAAGAAACTGGAAAAGATTTGTTTTATCGGCTAGATTACTCTTCAGGCGCGGGTTCAGATCAAAAGAGAAAAGAAGAAAAAGCTTTCGTAGAAGGTAAAGGCAAAGCATTAATGATAAAAACCAGCATTGCCAATACTGCAGGGATTAAAAAATGGGTAGACCAAGCTAAAGAAGAACTGAAAGTTGAACCCCATTGGTATACTAATATTGTAGATTGGGCAAAAGGCGTCAAAGAATATGACGGCTCCGGCTGGGCACATGGTGCAAGAAGAAAATTGGCGGAATCTATTGGGCTTACAGATGGAAATATTAACAGTCTTTTTGAAGCCGGAATTTATTCTATGCTGCAAAGTGGCGAAGTGGATATCAGCAAGAGTAAAAGGTTGATTAAAAAAATTAATGAAGATCCTGCATTTGTTGAATATGAAAAAGAAATTGCTCAAAAAATTGTTAATCATCCTAAATATAGAAAAGAATCTTTTGAAATTATTGATCTTCCATTAAGAGCAATACAACTAGGAGGAAAAAGAGCCAAAGGAGAAATGTTGGATCAGTTTAAAAATCCTTTTAGTGCTAAATACAGAGATACTTGGAAAGTGGCTGCTAATGAACTAACTTGGTTGCTTAGAAGTATTGGTGTAATAACTATAGTTAGTGTAGGCAAGAATGGGAATGTGAGGATTCAGCATAAATTTGAAGATACTTTTGATTTGCGGGCGTCAGAAGACGGATCACGAAGCATTGAATATGATGTGGTAAGTATCATTACTGGGTTTCTATATCACGATATTGCGGGAGGGAATGATTTGTTAAAAGTAAAAGGTGATTGGACGAACACTTATTCTGAAAAACAATTACAAGACCGATTAAACGAGAAACCGAAAGGTTATCTTGAAAGTGTCGGAGATAATATCCGAAGTGATATGGAAGGGCTGATAAATAAAGTCATAGATATTATAAAATAAACGAATGAAAAAGATCTTTTTATTAACACTTACAACAATTTTATTCAGTTGTAATAAAACAGACAAAATGAAAAATAAATTCTTCCCCGAAAGACCTTATGAAGATGCTAAAATAGATAAGTTTTATTGGGCTGATAGTGGCTGGGATTACACTATGATTCCATTAATTAAACCATTTCAATTAATAAAACTGCAAGGCAATGATATGTGGCAAATTTCAACAGGTTTCAATAAGTTTAATGAAATTAGTATTAGTCCAATTGAAAATTTTAATTTATCAAGTAGTTACATTTATGGTCATAAAATTGTAGAGATTCGAAACTTTGAAAATCGTGAAGTAATTGTTCCTCCGTTTTGGTTCATCATTGATGTAAAAAAAGGAACTAAAGAAGTTTCATTATCTAAATTTAATTCAGAAAAAGAACTTAATATAGAACTAAAAAATCTCAATCTTCCTGAAGAATTTCTAAATCCTGATGAAGTATATGAACAATATAAACAAAATCCTATTTTGCCTTGGTTTCCAGAAAATATAAAAAAACAATTAGAAGATGTAAAAGTGAAACAAGGAAAATAATCTCTATTATATGATTTGAATGCATCAAAAGAGGGTTCAAGAAGCATAGATAATGATGTTGTAAGTATTATTTCGGGCTTCATTTACCATGACATTGCTGGAGGCAATGATTTAATGAAAGTAAAAGGAAACTGGAATAATAATTATAGCAAAGGAGAAATTGAATGGCTTGGAAAAACGGATGAGGAAAAATTAGAAGCCATTGAAAAAGGTATGAAAGATATTGGAGAGAAATTAAAAGAAGCTAAAAAGAAATGGATCGATTGAACACGTTAAAATAAGAATTTATGAAAAAAAATAGTTTATTATTTTTTATACTATTGATGAGTTCAATGTGTATGACAAACTGTAATAAAACAAAAAAAATGAAAGATATATTATTTCCGGATCAGTCATATGAAAAAGCCAATGTTGATATTTTTTATTGGTCCTCCGAAGGTTGGGATTACTCGGTAGTTCCATTAATTAAACCCTATAAAATGCAACAATTACAAGGTTCAAGAAATTGGATGATGGAAACTTATATAGCGACTCCAAAAATTGAAACTTTTCATAATAAGAATATAGTTTTGAATAGTTTTGATCCCATTGAAAAATTTAATGTATCAGGAAAGTTTATATATGGTTATCAAGGGGAAAAATTAGATTTTGATGAAAAAGATAAAATCCCAAGAATTTGGTTTCTTATTAATATTGAAACAGAAGAAGTAACTGGTTTTGAGTCAGAGTCAGATTTCAAAACAGAACTAAAAAAACTCAATCTTCCCGAAGAACTTTTGTCTCCGGATGTTGTATATGGACAATATAAAAATGATCCTGTGTTACCTTGGTTTCCAGATGATGTAAAAAAACAGCTTGAAGAAGTAAAAGCAAAAAAATAGTACGATTATTGAAATTTTTAAATCAATACTTATATCAGACTTTTTTCATAATTGATTCGTTTAATAATGATGATGATTTTCTCGTAGTGTTGCTTTTAATGGGAGCCATATTTTTCTGTATAGCAATAATTGTGGGAGTTATTATTTGTTTGCTTTTTATTTTGATATTAATAGGGCTTATAAGTGCGGGTATAATTTCTGCCTCAGTTTTGATAGGTTACCAACAAAAATCAGTTAGTAAAGGTTTTAGAACTTTTTTTCTGTCAGTTTCAATTATAGGTACTTCAGTACTTTCCATAATATTTTTTTGCGTACTAAATTCAATTTATGATTGGTGGACTAAAGATATTTGTATTATGGTAGGAGCCCTTTTTGGGGTTGTTTCAGGTTATGTATTAGGAATATTAGTGTTTGCAGTATCAAAAAAACAGTAAGATTTTTATACAACAAATACTAGTCGAAAAAAAATAAATACGTCAATTGAAATTTTGTTTACTGATAAGCTTAAATCTAAAGATTCTAATGAACTGTTTTCTATAGAGCTCCCAATAGAGAGATTTTCTTTACTCATATTATGGCAATGGAATGTTTTAAACAATCAAATAGAAATTTAGAAAATTATAAACTACGTAAAACAGTATTTTCTAGTCTTTTGATTCTATTAAATTCGTGGAATGGACAAAATAGAGACAATTCAATTAAAAATAGAAAATAGAAAAATGATTGAAAAATTTGATATAGAAATTTACAAAAGCAAAATTAGTTTCAGCAGGAACTCTTATAAAATAAAGAGATACTGTTTCTAACTTATTAATAATTTCTTTTTTATATCTAGGCTATATGGTATTAGTTCAAAAATAGGATACAAATAAACATCTTATTTCACCAAAATAATGGTTACTGAAACCACGCATGAAATCGACACCATTGGTCATTACAGCGGAAGTTTTCAGGGCATTGCAGCCGATACAGGATTTTTACCAAAACCCGACTTCACAGTTCCTGTTGCCCAGCCTCAGATTGCCACAGTGATTTCAAACACCGATCCTGAAGGGCAGGGAAGAGTGCAGGTGAGATTTGACTGGCAGATGAATGACACCACCAATTTCATCAGAATGATGAGCCCCGATGCGGGCGGAACAGATCCGGTAACCCAAAACAGAGGTTACGTAGCCATTCCCGAAGTTGGTGATCAGGTGATGGTCGATTTTGTCCACAATCATCCGGACAGGCCTTTCGTCATGGGCGGGATGTTCCATGGGGGCCACTGCTTTAGGCGGTTTTGCTGATAACAGAGTGAAATCTATTATGACCAGAAGTGGGCATAAAGTGGTTTTTATGGAAGATGAAAGTTATTAATACAGATTAAAGTGGTAATGAAATTCATCTGGATACAACGGGAAGCAATATCAATATTACGGCACCAGAGACGATGACTTTGAAGTGTAAGAATACGTTTATTAATGTTGCAGAAAATATGACAACCACGGTAGGTAGAGATCAGTCTGACACCATTGGTATGAACAGAAGCCAGAGTATTGGAATGAATGCCACGCAAAGTTTGGGTGCGATGAAAAATCTGTCTGTAGAAGCTATCTAATGAAAAATGTTGACGGTAAGATGGTCGAAATGAGTACAGAAAACAAGGAAAGTACGATAAAAAAAGATCTTATTAAAAAAAGTAGTGGAAAAATTGTAACACAAAGTAAAGGAACTGATGAATTTCATTCAGAAAAAGAAGTTCAAAATAATTCTGGAGAAATCTGAAAATCACCAGGAGTACAAAATTATGAGCAAAGATTCGTATGTTGTAGGTGATGTTTATTTTTGAAAAATCCCAAAAACCGGTTAAGCAATGAGTATAAAACATTATATTACAACAACAGTTATCTTTTTCGTTTTCCTGTTCGCGACTTCCTGTCTTTCTATGCTTTCATTTTCTGATGAGGTCTCCTCATCGTGCATGGATTGTTCTTATTGGTCGGAAGTGCTTTCTTATTCAGCAACTTGTACAATTATAATACCCGTAATCCTTTTTGCAGCAAACAAATTAAATTTTAAAAAGTTGGCAATTCCGGTTGTAGTTATTCTTTTTTTAATATTTACTTTTCTTGGAAACCTTAGTGTTTTCAGTGACAGAGTTTCGGCATGGAGCAGTTATTCCACGCAGGACGAGATTTTTGCAGTTTTGTCAGCATCGGGTTTATATCTGATAATTGGTGGCTTGTTACTGTTTGGTACGTTAAAAATTTTTAAACTAAACCGATGATATTGATTTTTTAGGCAGAAATTTTAATATGTTTAAAAATAAAGGATCATTTCATAATCATAACCAAATTGTAATCCCGTTGCTTTGATATTGTCAATTTATTTTCCCCAGAGAACAGACTGTCATTTCAATTCAAAAAAACTTTATCTTTGCCTTTATGATTTTACGAGGAGAAAACTTAATCAAAGAATACGGTCCCAAAAAAGTAGTAAAAGGCGTTTCTGTACAGGTTCAGCAGGGAGAAATTGTAGGTTTGCTCGGTCCGAACGGTGCCGGAAAAACCACTTCATTTTACATGATTGTAGGATTAGTTAAACCCACTTCAGGGAAAATTTTCCTCGATAAACAGGAAATCACGACCGATGCCATGTACCGCCGTGCCCAAAAGGGAATCGGATATCTGGCTCAGGAAGCTTCCATCTTCAGAAAATTGTCTGTAGAAGATAACATTATGGGTGTTTTACAGCTTACAAAACTTTCAAAAAAGCAACAGCAAGTTAAATGTGATGAGCTGATTGAAGAATTTTCTCTGCAGCACGTTCGTAAAAACCGTGGAGACTTACTTTCCGGTGGTGAAAGACGTAGAACCGAGATTGCAAGGTGTCTCGCGACCGACCCGAGCTTTATTCTTTTGGATGAGCCTTTTGCCGGAGTAGACCCGATTGCTGTAGAAGATATTCAGAAAATTGTACGAAGCTTAACCGACAAAAACATCGGAATTCTGATTACCGACCACAACGTACAACAGACTTTGGCGATTACCAACAAAACTTACATTATGTTTGAAGGAAAGATTCTGAAAGAAGGTCTTCCCGAAGAACTGGCAAACGATCCGCAGGTAAGAGAAGCTTATTTGGGAGAAAATTTCGTTTACCAAAGTATTTTCGACAAGCCGAGCAAGAAAACTTATGCTTACAACATCTGGGCAGGAAATTTCGATTCAAAATCACAGCTTCAAGGGTTTGTGAATGATAATTTTACTCAGTTCGATGATTTGAGATTACTTTACGGTTTCGAAGATATCAGTTTTGCATCATTAGGAAATTCAGATATTCAACATATCTTCAATGAGGTAGTTGATAAAAACGCCAATAATTCGTTCGTCTTCCAAAAGAAAGAAATCAATTCAAACTATTCATTAGAACAGGCAGAAGCAGATTCCAAAGCCGCCAGCAAATCTGAGTTGCATTATTTGACGACTTATGTTTTTTAGGGGTAAAAAACGATTTCACGAACTTTTTAAACTATCTCTAATATCTTGTTTAAAGAATTCCGTATCATCTAAATCTAAAATATGCCAAAATAAATTTAAAATTTGAGGATTTTTGTTAAACCTTACGAACGCAAGTTTTATTATGGAAGAAATGTATTACGAAAAAATTTATACAGAACCATTTGATGGTATTGAATGCTGTTTTTGTAAAAAAACAAACACCATTTTTGAACAAATAGATATGGGACTAGTTAACGACGAAATTTTTTGTATTGAGTGTATTAAAAAAAATAATTTAATTGATAAAAAAACAATTAATCAAAAAATACATGACGCCGAAGTTAAAGTATTAAAAGATGAATTTAGGAAGAAGCAAATCGATAGAATTACTAATGTAGTTAAATCAAATTTTAAATTTAAAGAAATAAAAATTGATCTTTCTCAACCGTCAAATGAAGTTAGTTATGAATGGATTTACGAAAAAAATTTAATGTATATAAAGTCTCAACTTATAAATTCACTGATCGATCTGGAGTTTGCAAAATCAGACATTATACCCAGTCTCAATGTTGCTCATAATATAAAATACTTAGAAAAAAAAGTAAATTTCATTTCTGGTTACTTAGAAAAGCATTTAAGTTCAAGTTTGTACGATTCATATAAAAGTTTTTCCGAAAATTTTCTTGTGAATTTTTATCTAAATATTAGCCAATAAAAAAACTTTATTTTGAATAAAAAAATCATTATGGTTTATAATGTTAAAAACCTATGATTGTATTTTATCTATTAAATTAAAATTTAGTACAAAGTCAAAATGAAGGAGTTAGTTATTAGTTTGAAAAGTGATGCTTAATAATGGGAACACTCTTAGCAGCAAAATGTAACATTTGTAGTTATAAAAATGAAAGAATAAATTTTGGGGCATCTATGGATGAGGCTGAAGAAGGAAAATGTCACGTTCCGGCACTAAGAAATAATTCATCTGTGATAGAAATGGTAAATATAAGAAAGAAAAGTAATCATAAAAATTACATCTTTTATACCGACCCACTATTTTACGAAGGTAATTTAGAAGAATACTTTGACGCTTGGGAATTTAGATTAATGAAGAAAAATAATCTTTGCCCTGAGTGTAAAAATAATGAAATGGAATTCATTTACAGAGGAGAATATGACTAAAAATATAGAAAACTTTTTTCACTTTTTAAAAATGTGCATTAAATTCAGTTGTTACTTGCCAAAAAATATAATAAAACGTACCTTTTCTCACAGAAACGGTACGTTTTTCACTTAAAACCAATTCATGGCAAAACCTTTCACACGAGCACTCAGTATTTTCGGGATTTACAGACAATTAAAACCTTTTATCAAACCTTACCGTCTGATGATTTATTGGACATTGTTTCTCACTTTTCTGGGAGCAATCACGGCGCAGGTCAATGCGGTGGTTTTGAAATATACGGTTGATGAAGTGGAAAAATTGACTAAACTTCCCAGTCCGATGTCGGAAGGAATTCATGTGCTTTTAATTATTTCTGCCATACTTTTAGGAAAAGAAATTGCCAATATTTTTATCAGTTTCGGACAGAAATTTTACGGTGAGAAAATCAGAATTAATGTGAGTTCAGTTTTGGCGCAGTCTGCTATTGATAAAATTCTAACCTACAAAGTTGCCTATTTCAGTGACGAAAACCATGCTTCCGGAAAATTACAGACCAGAATCGACCGTGGAATTGAGAGTTTAACGAAACTCGTTCAGAACTTTTTCATCGATATTTTGCCGATGTTTTCCAATGCCATTATTGCATTGGTGATTATGTACATGCAGAATGTGTATGTCGGTCTGGTTTCCACGATTATTGTTCCGATTTATTTTTATGTCACTTCAATGCAGGCGAAAAAACTGGGTGGCGTAAGAAGACAGCTCCGAAATCAGCGTGAGCAGAAAACTTCGGGACTTTTAAATCTAATTAATTCCATTTTGGTAATTAAAAGTTTTGTCCGTGAAAAATTTGAAGGTAAGAAACAGTACGACCTCCAGATGCAACTGATGGAAAGCCAGATGTACACACGAAAAACCAGCTTCATTTACGAAGGTTTGAAAACATTTATTGAGCAGATTGGTGTGGTTTTGATTATTTTACTGACGGTTTATCTCGTTTTAAATCAGCAGATGACTTTGGGAGCGATTATGCTTCATATTATGTTGTTCAATAACGTTTCGTCGCCGATCAGACAGCTTCACAGAATTTATGATGATATGAATGATGCGATGATTTATGCAGAAGGATATTTTGAAATTTTAAATGCCGACGGAGAGACTGAGCCGAACGGAACTTTCGTTGAAAATAAAATCAAAGGAAATTTTGAACTCAGAAATATCGATTTCACCTATCCCAACGGTACAAAAGCGTTGCACAATGTTTCAATGATCATCGAAAACGGAAAAACAACAGCATTGGTCGGCCTCAGTGGAGCCGGAAAATCTACCATTATCAATCTTTTATGTAAATTTTACCTTCCCGATTCCGGCGAAATTATTTTGGATCAAGTAGATTTAAATAATTTTGAAAACGCTTATCTCAGAAACGATTTAGGTTTAGTCTTACAGAAAAATCATATTTTTCAGGGAAGTATCGAAGACAACATTCGCTATGGAAATATGAATGCGAGTTTTGAGGAAATCGAAGAAGCTGCCAAAAAGGCCTATCTCCACGAGCAGATTATAGATTTACCTGAAAAATACCAGCATGACGCCACCCAACTTTCAGGCGGACAGCAACAGAGAATTGCGATAGCACGATTATTCCTCAAAAATCCACCGATTATATTTCTTGATGAACCTACAGCAAGCTTGGATGCGATTGCGACTGAACAGATTAAAAATTCTTTAGATGCGATTAAAGAAGGAAGAACGGTGGTGATTATTTCACATTCACTTTCCCAGATTTTAGATTCGGATAAAATTTATGTGATGAAAAAAGGCCACGTCGTTGAAAGCGGAACGCATGATGAATTGGTGCAATTGAATGGAACTTACCGTGAGATTTTTGATGCGTCCGCGAGAAGTCTCAATCTGGATAAACTGATGAATACTTTCAAAAATTAATGTACCAATGTAACGGTTTAACAATGTAGCAATGATTTATACTATTCTCATAATATATTTTAAGCCACAAATCGAAACTGAAATAACCTATGAATAAAAAAACTAAACATTTATTAAATTCAATTCTATTTGCATCAACGTCAATCTTATATTTTTTTCTTGGTTACATCGGTTATGGAAAACAGAATCTTGACTTAACAAAATATGCTCAATATGAAAATGTAATTACTGACAAAGGGATAGGTATTCATTATGGTAGCAAAGGTCGCAAATCAAATGTTTTTTATTTGTCTTTAAATGGCCTCGATGAAAACTTAGGAGTTTACAGGATGTCAAAAGAATATGATGATTTGCTTAAAAAGATAAAAATCGGTGAAAGGGTTAAAGTGTATTATCAAAAAAGCAACAACAAAACCGAGAATATCAATATTGATTTAATTCAAGTTGAAAAAGATGATCAAATTCTAATTAGTAAAAATGAATATGAGAGAAAAGAAAGCTTTCTGATTTATATTGGTTTGATTGGCGGTCTGGGTACATTATTTATGGCTTATAGATTTTATAAATACCGAACTATATTCAATAGCCGAAAATAAAATAAGAATCTCAGTTGATAAGTTTTGTTAGCTTTACATAATTCTAAATTAAGCCGTCTGCTTAATGAATATCTTGAGATATTTCCTTAATCAAGACTTAACAGCTTAACCCAATCTTAATGGTTTAAAATTTCAGCATTTCTAAGTTTAAATTTGATTCAGATTAAAGTAAATTTGTGAAGATTTCAAAATGAACGACCATTACCTCAAAAAACTCGACCGCGTCACCGCAATTCTCACGCAGTTACAGTCAAAACCGATTGTAAGAGCACAGGATTTGGCTGTGAAATTTGAAGTGAGTGTAAGAACAATTTACCGTGATGTAAAAACCTTGGAAAACGCCGGGATTCCGATTGTTGGCGAAGCGGGGAGCGGCTATTCTCTGATGGATGGCTACAAACTTCCGCCCGTGATGTTTACCAAAGAAGAAGTTTTGAGTTTTATCACTGCCGAAAAACTGATGCAGAAATTTTCGCACGAAAGTTTAGGAAATCATTATCAGACCGCTATGGAAAAAGTGCGTTCGGTTTTAAGAAATTCAGATAAAAACTTAATTCAGAATATTGAAAATCAGATTGGTATTTACAATTACAATCCGAAGAAGGAAGACACGATAAAAAATATTATTCCGACAATCTTAGAAAGTATTGCAGAAAAACAGCAGATTTCAATTGAATACAAAACTGTTGACGACAAAATCTCAACAAGAACCCTCGAAGTGGTAGGTGTATTTTTTGAATTCAGCTATTGGTATATGATTGCGTACTGCACGTTGAGAAATGATTTCAGACAGTTCAGAATCGACCGGATTTTAAGCATTACCAAAACCCAGAATCCTTATCTGCAGGAGTACGGACAAATCAACGACTACCGCCAGAGCCCAAACGGAAAAAAAACCATTGTCCGACTTTTGGTGGATAAAAAAATTATCGGTCACCTGAACAATTCCAAAATTTATTACGGCTTAACTGAAGAAAAAGAAACCGAAAACGGCACCGAAATGACCTTCGAAACCGAATGGATCGACGAAGGATTTCCACGCTGGCTGATCACATTTTTCGATTACGCCCAAATCATCGAACCAGAATTCCTCAAAACAACCATGCAGGAACTGATCACAAAAGTTTCAAAAAACCTGTAATCTCACAGATATATTCGTGCATTCGTGGCGCTAAAAATCTCCCACAGATTCCACAGATCTTCACAGATTTTAAATCTGCTCCATCTGCAAAATCCGCGGGAAAAAAAATTCTTTCACAAAGATTTATCCAGAAACATCCGTGTAAATCCGTGTAATCCGTGCGCAAAATACTCTCACAGATTCCAGCGATTTCTACAGACAGTAAATGAAAATCTTCGATTTTTAAACTCATGTGTTCTAAAATGTTTTCATAGCTGTCAACTGAAAACTCATGTGACTTATGTGTCAAAAAAACCTCCCACAGATTCCACAGATACTCACAGACTTTAAATCAATCTGCTTCATCTACAAAATCTGCGGGAGAAAAATTCTTTACAAGATTTAACCTCAATCATCTGTGTAAATCCGTGTAATCCGTGCGCAAAAAAAATCTCCCACAGATTCCAGCGATTTCTACAGACAGTAAATGAAAATCTTCGATTTTTAAACTCATGTGTTCTAAAATGTTTTCATAGCTGTCAACTGAAAACTCATGTGACTCATGTGTCAAAAAAACCTCCCACAGATTCCACAGATACTCACAGATTTTAAATCAATCTGCTTCATCTACGAATTCTGCGGGAGAAAATATTTGCAAAACTTAACCCCAATCATCTGTGTAAATCTGTGCGATCTGTGGGGCAACCCTAAAATCTTTCCCAGAAAAACGGGGGCTCAATTCCCAGCGCTCTCAGATAAACAAATCCCTGTCCACGGTGATGCACCTCATTATCCACAAAATACAGAATATTCTGATACACCGGAAACTCATACTGACCAAATAAATTAAATGTTTCCTGAAATCTCTCCTCAGAAATTTGGTTGAAATAATGATTGATCACTTCCGTCTCAGAATCCCATTTTGCCAAAATTTCCTCCTTGGTTTTTGGCTGAAAAGCTTCTTCAGAAAATTCTTCCACTTGTCCTTCCACGATTCCCTTCAGAGCCGGACCGGCGATGCTGATTAATTCCACTGCCAGTTTCGCAAAAGGTCTCATTCCGCCCACTGAAAATTCGAATAATTCTTTCTCGGGGAACATTTCAATCACTCTTCTTGTCAGGTTTCTGTGTCCCTGCCAGTGCTCCAAAAGCTGTGCTGATGAGATAAACTGTGTTGTTGCTGTTGCTGTAGTTGTCATAACGTATTTGTTTTGTTTGTTAATGTTAAGACAAAGGTAAGCCGGGGTTATGACAACAGTTTGTCAGTAGGATTTTTAAGTTTTAAAAATATTTAAAATTGCCACAAAATAAAATAAATTTCCTCACGTTATTGTGAAGTTGATAACAGAAATTCAGCTGCTGAATGTTGTCATAAAAGATAATTTTGAATCTGACCAATCTTTCACAGGTTGGTCTTTTTTATGGGCAATTATTCATGAGTAATAGGTAATGAGTAATAGGTAATTAGTACAATCCCGAATCTTGAATCACGTACCTCG
The DNA here is from genome assembly GCF_025457425.1 of Chryseobacterium foetidum. Taxonomy (NCBI): domain Bacteria; kingdom Pseudomonadati; phylum Bacteroidota; class Flavobacteriia; order Flavobacteriales; family Weeksellaceae; genus Chryseobacterium; species Chryseobacterium foetidum. Next base: position 948,763 of record NZ_JAMXIA010000001.1, on the reverse strand, counting down.
CATCCCGCATCCCGAATCTCGCATCCCGAATCCCGAATCTCGAACCTCGAATCCCGAATCCCGATTATTTTTTAGGAGCTTAATCCTGCTATCCGCTGTATCTTTTTTTGTGCCGGTCTCCACTTCGTTACGTCCGGCACAAAAAAAGGATGCCGCTTCTATCAGGGCTAGGGGAGTTCGCTTTTTCAGAACATTAGAATTTCATTTTCAAATTTTTGTAAAAAGAACTACTTTAGTCGTGCGAAAAGAAATGAGTTGCTGAACTCAGATTTCTCTGAATTTTAATGATCATTTAAATCTGAAAAATCCTAGAGACTGTTTAAAATTATTAAAAACAAAATTTTCGATACATTTTTCTTTTCCCCAACCCTATAGGGCGGAAAAATGTCTCGAAAATTTCATCAAAATGAACTCCCATGTCATCCTGAGCTTGTCGAAGGAAGGATCAGAAAAATAATTTTGATGAAATTTAAACAGGTAATTATTTAGAATAGTTTTCGCAGTTTTATTATTTTCGAAACTTAAACCTCAACAACAATGAAAATCTACACCAAGACAGGAGATAAAGGACAAACTGCACTGTACGGCGGAACGAGAGTTTCAAAAGCCAGCGCAAGAGTAGACAGCTACGGAAATATCGATGAACTCAACTCATTTATAGGAATTTCAAAAAGTCATATTACAGATGAGGAAGTTTTAAAACAACTCAAAAAAATTCAGTTTGATCTTTTTACCGTAGGTTCAGAAGCAGCAACTCCGGTTGACAAACTCATGCTCGCCAACGGAAAATCCCGACTTCCAATCATCATTTCAGACACCGAAATCGAAGAACTCGAAAACTGGATGGACGCTTTTGAAGAAAAACTCGAGCCACTTCAATTTTTCATCCTCCCAGGCGGCGGAAAGTCAGCGACATTTTTACATGCAGCAAGAACCATTTGCAGAAGAGCAGAACGTTCTTTGGTTTTCCTAAATGAATCTGAAGAAGTGCGTCCGGAATTGATTAAATACTTAAACAGACTGTCAGATTACCTATTTGTTTTGGCAAGATACATCTCAAAAATTAACAACGAAACTGAAGAATATTGGAATCCGAGTGAAAGAGGCTGATAAAAAAGAGCCAAGGAAAAAGTAAAAAGAGCCAAGGAAAAGCGTCAAGTAAAAAAACAAAGTTTTTCAAAAAAAATTGTGCTCTGCAAAATGGATGTTGATGAAGAGATTAAAAAATATGTCAAGTAATTCTGATTACAATAGTAGTGAAAGTCCCTTTCCTTTGGAGAGGGATTTAGGGAGAGGAAAATGCCTTCTCTTCATCAATGGAGACGCTCCGAAATCGCTTCCAGATTTGGATATTTACACCCTAATTGCCTGCACCGACGGTGCTTTTCATTATCTGAAAGATTTAAATTTTCCGTTTGAGAATTTAGATTTTATTTCAGGGGATTTTGATTCCCATTCCGGATTTGACGAAAATATTTATAAAGATAAATTCATTTACACGCCAGATCAGGAAAAAACAGATTTTCACAAAGCTTTGGAAATTATTGCTGAGAAAGGTTTTAAGAATATTGATGTTTTTGGCGGAAGCGGTGGCGAACAGGATCATTTTCTTGGAAATCTAACGGTAGCTTTCGGCTTTAAAGAAAATTTAAACATAACATTTTATGACGCGTTTTCTGAATATTTTTTCATTCCCAAAAATTTCATTCTGAAAAATGTCAAAAATAAACTGGTTTCCCTGTATCCTTTTCCCACAGCGGAAAACGTGAATACAAAGGGACTCAACTGGACTTTAGATGATGAAAATCTGAGCATTACCTCAAGAATCGGAACCAGAAATTTTGCCGTTGAAGACGAAGTTGCTATAGAATATGAAAAAGGAGATTTGCTGGTCTTTGTGGGAAAAGATTATCTGTAATTTCAACATAGAAATTTTCGATGCTGCTAATTTTAAATCTGCGTAAACTTTAAGAAAATTTAAAACTAAAAAATCAATCTTTTTTAGCAATTTTGCATTCTTAATTCACTTGCTAGAAAATGAAAATAAAGTACTCGGAACTTATTGATCAGACATTGTACTTCCCAACCGAAGAATTCAATGTTTCTGAGAACAATTTGTCTTTTCACGACATTCCTCTGATGGAAGTTGTTGAGAAGTTTGGAACGCCTCTTAAGGTAAGTTACCTCCCGAAGATTTCTCAGAATATACAGAAAGCAAAAGGCTGGTTTAAAGAAGCTTTTGAGAAAATCGACTACAAAAAAAACTACAGATACTGCTACTGCACAAAATCGAGTCACTTCAAATTCGTCATTGAAGAAGCCCTGAAAAACGATATTTCCATCGAAACTTCCTCTGCTTACGATATGGACATCGTAAAATCTCTTTACAACGAAGGTAAAGTGGATAAAAGCATCGAAGTAATCTGCAACGGCTTTAAAACAGACGATTATCTGGCGAAAATTTCAGATATGATCAACAGCGGTTTTGAAAACATCACGCCGATCTTAGATAATTACCGTGAGCTTGATAAATTAACGGAAAGCATCGACACTACTTTCGATATCGGAATCAGAATTGCTTCTGAAGAAGAACCAAAATTTGAATTTTATACCTCAAGATTGGGGATCGGATACAAAGATATTATCCCTTATTATAGTCAGAAAATTGCCGAACACCCGAATGCAAGGCTGAAAATGCTTCATTTCTTCATTAATACAGGAATCAAAGACACCGCGTATTACTGGAATGAATTATACAAATGTCTTCGTGTTTATGCACGTTTGAAGAAGATTGCGCCCGAAGTTAATTCATTGAACATCGGTGGTGGTTTCCCAATCAAAACATCTTTACAGTTCGATTACGATTACCAGTACATGGTGGAGGAAATTGCATCGCAAATCAAAAAATTCTGTGAAGAAGAGGGTGTGGAAGAACCGAATATTTATACAGAATTCGGAAGTTTCACTGTAGGAGAAAGCGGTGCGAATATTTATAAAATTATATCTCAAAAACGCCAGAACGACAGAGAAAAGTGGAACATGATCGATTCTTCTTTCATGACCACACTTCCCGATACATGGGCGATTTCAAGACACTTTATCATGCTTCCGCTCAACCGTTGGGATGATACTTACGAAAGGGTTTTCTTAGGCGGTCTGACTTGTGATTCTGATGATTATTATAATTCTGAACAGCATACCAACGCTATTTATCTGCCTGTTTTCAGCGACACAAAACCTCTGTACATTGGCTTTTTCCACACTGGAGCATATCAGGAAACAATTGGAGGTTATGGCGGTGTTCACCACTGTCTGATGCCTCAGCCAAGACATATTCTGATTCAGAAAGGTGAAAATGGTGAGTTTCAGTATGAAATTTTCAGGGAAAGACAGGAGCCTGAGGATATTTTGAAGATTCTTGGGTATTAATCTGATCCAAAAAGATCAGTGATTTTTCACTGTTAAAAATACAGTAGCCGTCAATTTGATGGCTATTTTTTATTGATACTATTGGGCTCATATTTTAGTGGAAAATATGTTACTTATCTGTGAAATATAATTATATTTGAAATAAATAATGGTAAATAAACTTCGTCAATCTACTCGCTTTAGGATGTTTTTTTAAAAGTTTGTTTGTGTATAAAGAAGTTAGCTGTAATTATATGAAACGACTACCCATAATAATATTACTTTTTTTAATCTCTTGTTTGGGAACAGTGAAAAATAAACAAAATGACAAAAAAACAATGATATTTAACGAGACTGAAATTTTAGAGCAGTTGGACTTTGCTTTTAACGGAGAACCCAGTAAATATTATCCAAATGGACAACCAGAAGATATCAAATACAACTTTTTTCTTGACCTTGAACATGGTTACTGTGAGACAGCAGGAAACAGAATTCATTTATACGCAGATTCAACAAGATGGATTGTAGTTTTTGAAAAAAGCGGTTATCAAAATCGAGGAACTTCTGCGGAAATAGAATTAAATTATATTGGAAACTGTATTGATTATCCAATTTACAAATATCCTGAACGAAATTATATTACAAATTCAAATAATATAATTCTAATTGACCCAACAGAATTTGAAAGGATTGAAAACAAAGATGGCGAAGAAATGGAAACATTTGAACTAATTGGACAAAATATCAAAGAAATAAAAATCCGAGACAATGCTGTTCAATTTGACAATAACCATAATAATTATGAAAAATTAGGAATTGATATACGAGATTATGACAATCCTAAAAACCTAATTGGTTTTGGAGACTTTATCAGATATTTACACGAAACAAATCCAGAGCTAATCAGTGCGACTGAAGAGGAAATTCGGAAACATATTCCTAAAGACATTCCAAAACTTATGACAATTGACGAGTTTCATTTTGTAAGTGCTTACGATAAAACAAATCCACCAAGCCAACAAGAAACTTACCAAATGATTGCAAAGATTTTGACAACTAAAAAAGTAACAAATTGGAAACCCACACAAAAACCAAATAATAGTTGGCAAAATTGGGAATCCGGACATCTATAACAGCGAAAAATAACCATAGCTAACATAAACTTTGTAAAAACCAAACATTGGAAGGATCTGGAAATAGCGGGCGTAACGTAACTAATTTACGTTTTGTGCTTCGGTTGAAATTTGTATTTAATTGAAGTTTCGGCTTCGATTTGTCCAGCATCGCCAATGCAGGAAATGCATACATTAGAAGCTCAAAATTCTGAGAACTTTTGTATTTATTTTTAAAAGAATTTCGAAATCTTACCAACTTCCAGTTCAGCATAATCCGAAACAATAATATTCGCCAAACTGTAATCCTGATTGTGCGTATGAAAACTTTTGTAAGCTGCGCAGAAAATTCCTGCTCTGTGAGCGGCCAGAATTCCGTTGGTGGAATCTTCGATTACCATGCAGTTTTCGATAGGCTGACCTGCCATTTCTGCTGCTTTCAAAAAGATTTCAGGATGAGGTTTTGATTCCTTTAAATCGGCTCCGCTTATTTTTCCGCTGAAATATTTTTCCAGTCCGAATTTTTCAAAAACCATGTCGATGGTGGTCATTGTTGCTGAGGATGCCAAAATTAAGGTAATTCCGTTGTCGTAATAGTGTTCAATCAACTTTCGTACTCCGGTAATCAGATCAAATTCCTCATCATTGTAAAAATAATCTTTAAAATGAGCCCGCTTGATAACTGACATTTCCTCGTGAGTTCCCGACAGATCAAAATGATTAATGATGGTCTCAAAAACTCTTTTGGTGGAAGCGCCTGTAAATGAAGTGTATAATTCCTCTGAAACAGCAACTTCAAGCTGATCGAAGGTTTTAAAATAGGCTTTTCTGTGCAGCGGTTCTGTGTCTACAATCACGCCATCCATATCGAACAGCACAGCTTTTAATGACATATTTTTTGTTTTTGCAAAGGTAGGGATTTTTGAAGATTTGAAATTGGATGTTTGAGATTTGAAATTCCACATGAAACGGATTTTTTCTTCCGATTTTTCTTCTGAAATTTGTTTTAAATAAAAAAAACATGTCTGCCCAAAATATTTTAGATTATCAGAGAATTGTAAAGGCAATAGATTATATCCAGAATCATTTTCAGCTTCAGCCAAATCTGGATGAGGTGGCTGAATTTGTGGGTTTGAGTCCGGCGCATTTTCAGAAAATGTTTACGGATTGGGCAGGGACGAGTCCGAAGAAATTTTTGCAGTTCATCAGTTTAAGTCATGCTAAAAATCTTTTAAAAGAAGAAAAAACAAATCTTTTTGATACGACTTTGGAAACCGGACTGTCGAGTACGAGTCGTCTACACGATCTGTTTGTAAAAATTGAAGGGATGTCGCCTGCAGAATATAAAAACGGCGGGAAAAATTTAAAAATCAACTACAGTTTCTCAGAAAGTCTTTTTGGGAATTTAATTTCGGCTTCCACAGAAAAAGGAGTTTGTTATATCGCTTTTGATGATGATCAGACGAAAGCTTTTTCAGATTTAAAACTGAGATTTCCAAATGCAGAATTTGTTGAAAAAAAAGATGATTTGCAGAGAGATGCTTTGTCTATTTTTAATGAAGATTGGAACAATTTAAATCAAATTAAACTTCATTTAAAAGGAACTGATTTTCAGTTAAAAGTCTGGGAAAGTCTGCTTAAAATTCCAATGGGAAAATTGTCTACCTACGGAAATCTGGCTCACGATGTTGGAAATCCCAATGCGTCAAGAGCCGTTGGAACAGCGATTGGAAGCAATCCGGTGGCGTTTTTAATTCCCTGTCACCGTGTGATACAGTCGAGTGGTAAAATTGGCGGTTACATGTGGGGAAGCGACAGAAAGCAGCTAATGATCGGGTGGGAGAGTGCTAAGGTTTACCATTGAATTTCGTTTTTCGAATCACTGAACCATTAAGAAATTTTAGAGGTTAAGATTTAATAAGATCAAATAAATTTGAATTAAGCACTCTCCTTAATGAATATCTTTAGGTATTTCCTTAAAAATACTTAATAACTTATTAAACCTTAATGATTTAAGTTTTTAAGTTTGAAAATAACTGTATTTAAGATTTAATAAAACTAAAAAAATGCTCAATCTTTTCGACGAAACACCAAAATTTCCAGTCAATATTCTTCCGCAAGATGGAATTACAGAATATTACGGGAAAATATTTACGCAAGATGAATGCTTGAAATATTACGAATATTTATTAAACCAAATTCCGTGGGAAAATGATGAAGCAGTTATTTTTGGGAAATTGATTTTAACGAAAAGAAAAGTGGCCTGGTTTGGAGAAAAAGAATTTGAATACACTTACTCCAAACGGACAAAATACGCCAAAATCTGGACTCCTGAATTATTGGAATTAAAACAAAAATGTGAAGAAGTTTCAGGGGAAACCTACAACTCCTGTTTACTCAATTTATATCACGACGGCAGCGAAGGAATGGCCTATCATAGCGACGGCGAAAAGGATTTGAAGAAACACGGTGCTATCGCATCATTAAGTTTTGGTGCCGAAAGAAAGTTTTTATTTAAACATAAAACCACCAAAGAAACAATCGATATTTTCCTGGAAAACGGAAGTCTGCTCGTAATGAAAGGGACTACGCAGGAAAACTGGCTGCACCGCCTTCCGCCAACAACAAAAGTGAAAAATCCGAGAATCAATCTAACTTTCAGAACGATTGAAGAATAAAAAAGAAACCTCTTCAGAAAAAAATCTGAAGAGGTTTTCTCAATTGATATGAAGAAACTAATTTTTCTTATTGAATTCCAGCCCATCCTGCAGCCCATGTAGGAGCAGTTGTTCCGTTACCGGCACCTGTTGCAGATGCATCTTCAGTGTATGTGTTTGGCAATAAAGTAGCTGCTGCACTTCCTGTAGTAGCTTTCACAGAAGCTTTTGTAGCTACATTGTCAAATTTTACTCTTGTAATTTTGTTTTGTCCGTTGAAATAAGCAACTGATTGATTGTGTTCTACGTTTATACCTGTAGTCCAGTTAGACAATACTACATTATCAATTGTTGCATAAGTACCTTCTCTAAGTTTCATACCGTCTGATTCTCCAGCAGATCCACCGATGAAGGTTGCGTTTTTAATTGTAGGGTTAGATCTTGGGTTCGCATCTTTGTTATCAGCATTGTTGTCAGCTTCAATACCTCTGTTTCCAACTCCGTCTGCTCTTCTCTTTGTGTAGATGTTTGTAGCTGTACCATTCCATCCTTCAGTCCAGTCAAAAGCATCATCTTCGTTATTGATAGAAACGATGTTTGATACGTTTACTGTTCCACCAAAAAATTCTATACCGTCATCAGATCCGTTTACTAAAGAAACGTTATCGATTATAGTTCCGTTACCTACTCCGAAAAGAGAAAGACCGTTGAATTCTTTAACACCTGTGAAGATCGCTCCTGCGTATTCAATTCTTACGAATTTTAGGCTACCAGAGTTATCGTTAGCAACAGTTCCACCGTAGATTGATTCTCCCACTTCAGAAGTAGCAGTAGTTCCTCTATTGATAGGAGCTTTACCGCAGATTACTAAACCTCCCCAACTTCCAGGTGTAGGGTTTGGTGAAGTGAATACTACAGGGTTTGTAGCAGTACCGTTAGCAAATATTTTTGCACCTTGTTCAACAACGATGTATGCTGATGTACCTCCGTTAGCTTCGATTCTTGTTCCAGCAGGGATAGTTAAGGTGCCTCCAGCTCTTACGAATACAGAACCTGTCAGTTTATAAAGTTTGGTTGCATCCAAAGTAATGTTTTCTCCAGATTTAACTTCTCCTTTGAAGTTAGCTGGGTCTGATGCAATACCGGTTGCTGGATTGATGATTAATTCTTCATCATCACTGCTATCACTACAAGAGTGAAATACTACTGCTGTTGTAGACATAATGAATGCTGCAGCTAATAATTTTAAAGTGTTCTTTTTCATTTTACAATATTTTTAAATTTTTATTTAGATTTTTTAGAATTCATAAGAAACGCTTGCTCCAATACCAGCACCTCTTTTGTATTTTCTTGAAATTTGTTCTCCAACTTTATTATCCTGTACTCTCGTGAAATAAGGGTTTAGTAAATTTCTGCCTGAAAGAGAGAAGCCCATTCCGTTGGCTAGTTTTATTTTCAAAGTGGTATCTAGAGTACTGAAAGCTTTATCAACTAAATTTCCTTTGTTTTGAGTACCGATTGCGTAGATATTATCTGAAATATAAGAGTAAGAAACTACCAAATCAGCAGTGTTTTTGTTACCCCATTTTTGCTCAAGCCCTAAATTAGCATTTGCAAGGAATTCTGAGGCTCCCTGAATTTTGTCTTTGGTAACACCATCATTCAAAGTTATAGCGAACTTCGTGTTTTCTCTTCTTACTTTATCTTCGTCAAGATCCTGCTCTGTATTCAGATAGGTTCCGTTGACGAATGTGTATAATCTCGTTTTACCAGAATCATAAATATCTTTTCTGATTTCCGCTTCTAAACCTAAGACTCTTCCGGTATCACCAATATTCAGGAAAGAAACGCTGTTTGAAGATGATGCGATTACGATTCTTGCCAATGGATTTTGTATGTATTTACCAAAAGCAGTTACTGAGATCAGCTCATTCTTTTTTGGAAACCATTCCCATTTCAAATCAACATTGTAGTTGTCTGCGAGATAAGCATCACGGTTACCTAAGCTGGACTCGTCGATATCTTCATATTCAAATGGAGCGACTTCCAATAGCAACGGAGTAGTGTATGTTTTTGATCCGGCTAATCTTAAGTTATGCTGGTCGTTTAGGCTGTATTTTAAGTTGAAAGCTGGTAAAATTTTAGAATAATCTTTATTGACTTTACCTCCGTCAGGATACAATGTTGTGTTGTAAAGAATCTCCTGTTTCAGGTTATCATAACGTACACCAACCTGTGCAGTGAATTTTTCTGAGAATTTGTAATCTACGTTTACATACCCTGCATTATTCATTATTTCTGAAGTAAATGCCTGAGGTACAAATGCGTTTTGACTTGATTTAATGTCTCCTCTGAAGGTTACAATATCAAAGAATCCACCTGCCTGATAGTTGGTATTGTTGAAAAATGAATCATAGTTGTTTGGATCTACAAAGTAAGTTCCCTGAAGAGGTAAAACTCTGAAATTATACTGAGTAGCTTTAAAATCACTGTCTTTATATCTTCCGCTGTAACCTAATGTGACTTTCGTGTTTTCTCCCAGTTTATAGTCAGCATGTACGTCACCTGTGAAATCATTCTCCAATAATCTGTCATAGTATCTATTGTTTGCTCCAGGATTTGAGCTTGCAAAAAAGCTGTAGTTCTGAACCTTATCCAGAATAGTTACATTCTGCTGTCTGTCTGGTCTTCTGCTGTCCAGTCTGTTATAACCTAAGTTCCAGCTGATTTTTAAAGGTTCAGTAATTTTGTGCTCCCCTCTAAGCTGATTGACAAGTAAGTCATTTGTCTTGTAAGTTGCTCTTCTCAGCTGAGTCGTAAATCTCTCCTGAGCAACATCTACATCATAGTAATCTCTGTTGTAACCATTGTAATTCCCCAGTTTCTGTTCAGTAGTATGAATATAGTTGGAAGAGATATTAATGTTGTGATTACTGTTAATTTTATAATTTACATTAAGTAAGCCTGTACTGTTGGTTGTGTATTTAAATTCTTCAGAATTGTTGTAGATTCTGTTAGGTCCGGTGGTAGTATCAAAAGATCCACCTGTAATTCCCTGAAAGTAATCGTAGCTGTTATCAAATCCTGCGTATCCGAAGATGCTTAGTTTACCTTGTTCACCAATTTTAAAATTAGTTCCAAAATCAAAACTTAAATTAGAATTTATCGGATTATTAATTTCCTGGTTTTGTAAGGATGTTTTGAAAACATAACCTCTGTTCAAAACAGCATTTTTAGAAGGCTTTTCAAGCATTTTGGTTCCAAAATAATTTGGCCCGTCCTGCAGAAAATAATTGTTTTTCTGAACTGCATTAAAGTTTACAGAAGATCCTAAATTAACTTTAAAATATGGCTTTCCTGTATAAACTTTAGTTACGATGTCTACGTTGGCACCAGACATATCTCCCCAAAGTCTTGGGTTGTACACTTTTTCCAAACCAATGAAATCGATCATATCAGTTTTGATGATACTCAAATCGATGTTTTTGTATAAAGGATCATTTGAAGGAACCTGAAGTCCGTTGATCGTTGTAGAGTTGTTTCTGTCACCAAGACCTCTGATGAAAATCTGGCCGCTGCCTTCCTGCTTCTGGGAACCGGTCGCTTTCGTTACCGCTACAGACGCATCGCCTACACCTTGTTTTTCCAACTGCACAGATCCTACACGCTCTATTACTTCTACGGATTTTTTCTGCAGACCGATAATGTTTGATTCTGCACCTTTTCTTGTAGTTCCCTGGATAACAACACCATCAATTTTCTTTTCAGATTTTACGGTGTCTGATTTGCTTTCCTGAGCATACATTACAGCTCCTGTTGATGTTAAAAACAAAACTGCAATACTGATTTTTCTAAAGTTCATTTCTTTTTTACTAATTTCTTCGGTGCAAAGGAACTAAACAATTATGCCTGCTTTGGTTTAGTTAAATTTAAATTTTCTTTAACGAAATGTTACCATTCGATAATTATTGTTAACTTTATGTGAACGATGACACCAACATTAACATGTGATTTAAAAATGATTAACTTTGACCAGCAAAATTCAAAAATGAACTCAAAAAAGATCCTCTTAATTGACGATGAAATGGATATCCTGGAGATACTTTCTTACAATCTGGAAAAAGAAGGTTACGATATCTACACCGCTACAAACGGTAACGAAGGAATTGATAAGGCAAAGGAAATTGTTCCGGATCTTATTCTTCTTGATGTGATGATGCCCGAGAAAGACGGTATTGAAACCTGTCAGGAACTTCGCAAAATTAAAGAACTTCAGAAAACGCTGATCGTCTTTTTATCAGCAAGAAGCGAAGAGTTCTCTCAGCTCGCAGGATTTCAGGCAGGTGCAAACGATTACATCGTGAAGCTGATCAAACCGAAAATTCTTATTTCTAAAGTTAATGCCTTGCTGCAACTGACCTCTCAGGTTTCTGATACTTCAAAGCAGATAGAAATAGGGGATTTAATTATCGATAAAGACAATTTCAGAGTGTCAAAAGGCGGACAGCAGTTTCTGCTTCCTAAAAAAGAATTTGATCTTCTTTATCTTTTGGCTTCCAACACCGAAAAAGTTTTCAAAAGAGAAGAGATTCTTGAGAAAGTGTGGGGTAATGATGTGATTGTAGGTGAAAGAACGATCGATGTGCACATCAGAAGACTTAGAGAAAAATTAGGAATCAATACGATTCAGACTTTAAAAGGAATTGGTTATAAACTGATAGTTCAGGGTTAAATTCATTACCTTTAATTTCTAAACAATTAAAATTTTGTAAAATTGAAGTTTTACAGACTCACACTCGTCTCCTCATTTCTCATCACACTGGTGATGTTTATCCTTGTTATTTTATTTGATTCTGTAAAGGATGTTTACGCCAACTCCTCGGTTTTCAATTTAGGAATTGCGGTGAGCATCATCATCATGTTTCTCATTAACTATACCGTTTTGGAATTGCTTTTTAATTCCTATGCCAAAAAACAAATCAGGAATATTTCTAAAATTCTTCCTGATGAAATGGTGTATGATGATCAGGATAATCTTACATTGAAAGAATTGGGTGAAAGATTTTCAGATTTAAATCAAAAAAAAGTGAGCGAAATAGATCTGATGAAAGAAATGGAGAGCTACAGAAAAGATTACATCGGAAACGTATCTCATGAGCTGAAAACTCCGCTTTTTTCCATTCAGGGTTATGTGGAAACTTTGCTGGACGGCGGTGTGGAAAATCTTGCCATTCGGGATAAATATCTGGAGCGAATTGATCAGTCGGTAGAAAGACTTATTGCGATTGTAAAAGATCTTGATATGATCAACAGGCTCGAAGCGGGCGAGATTAATCTTTCAGTGTCAAGATTCGACATTAATCTTTTAATTAAAGAAATTTTCGACTTACTCGACCTCGAAGCCGAAAAACACAACACGACGCTTCAGATTCAGACTCCGCAGACGCAGATTTTTGTGGATGCAGATAAAGGGAAAATATCACAGGTTTTTATCAATTTAATTTCAAATGCCATTCATTACGCCAACCGTCAGGAGGCAAGGGTCATCGTAAAAACGAGCATGGTCAAAAATAAAGTACTCGTAGAAGTGATCGACAACGGAATGGGTATAAAAGCCGAACTTCTTCCCCGTATTTTCGAGAGATTTTACCGTGTAGAGACCAGCCGCAGCAGAAGACAGGGCGGTTCCGGACTCGGTTTGGCGATCGTAAAACATATTTTAGAAGCACACAACGAAAATATCACTGTAGAAAGTGTCTATCTTGAAGGCACAAAATTCAGTTTTATGCTTGAAAAAGGGAAGTAATGCGGCTCAAAATGTATGAAAAAAAAATCTTTTAAAAAATTCTGAAAAATTTTTTTGTCCACTTTCATTTATTTTATATTTGCAACAGAAATAGATTAAGTAGTAAAAGAAAAAAAAGAAATTCAAGTTGGTATGGTTTACAAGATTCGTGTAATTTTAGATGCAAAAGAAGATGTCTTCAGAGACGTCGAGGTTAAGGGAAAACAAACGCTTTGGAACTTACATTTGGGTATCAAAAGTGCTTTCAATTTGCAGGGTGACGAGCTTTCTGCATTCAATATGCTGGAGAGCGACGGTACAGTCATTAAAAGTGTTCCGTTGGAAGATATGAGTGATGATGGTGACGGCGAAATTATGTCTGATATTTATATCGACGAAGCCTTCGCAGAAATTGGCGATAAAGCCCAGTTCCAGTACGGTCTTCTTGATCTTTGGGAGTTTTTCTGCGAGTTGGTAGAGATCAATGAAGAAACAAAAGGGGTAAATTATCCGCTTACTGCTTACAGATTTGGAAATGCTCCGCTGAAAGCACCTGTGAAAAATGCAGTGGGTGGAGGCAAGAAAAAAGCAGCAAAACCAATAATGGATGATGATTTCGGTTTCGATGACGACTTCGGGGCCACAGGAAATTTTGCAGACGAAGACGATGACAACTTCGATGATGAAGACGAAGACGACTACAATGACGATGTGTTCGATGAAGATGATCAGGACGACGAAAGATAATTTTTTTTTAAAATACAGAACCTCAGACGAAAGTTTGGGGTTTTTCTTTTATTTAAAATGCAAAACATAGATTAATTTCACAGCGGAATACCGTTTCTTAAAGAAGCAATTCCTATTTTTGTTGAAATAAGAATAAGGATGAAAAAATATCTTTTGTCATTCACGATTGGTTGCACATTGCTATCGTGCGGCACTCAAAAAATAACTCAGAATATGAATTTACCTCAAGACTGGAAACATACGACCAATATTTACGAAGTTAATTTAAGGCAGTACACCAAAGAAGGAACCTTCAGAGCCTTCGAAAAAGAAATGCCGCGCCTCAAAAATATGGGCGTGAAAACTCTGTGGTTTATGCCCATCACCCCTATTGCTCAGCAAAATAAAAAAGGCAGCCTTGGCAGTCAGTATGCAGCAGCGGATTATACATCCATCAATCCTGAATTTGGTAACATGGATGATTTCAAACACATGGTCAACGAAGCTCACCGTTTAGGTTTTAAAGTAATCATCGACTGGGTAGCCAATCACACCGGCTGGGATCACGTCTGGACAAAAAACCATCCCGAATTTTATTTAAAAGATCCGGATGGCAAATTTCACATTGCCTCAGGAATGGATGATATCATCGAGCTTGATTATAAAAACAAGGAGATGAGAAAGGAAATGATCAATGCAATGAAATTCTGGGTAAAAGAAACAGGCATCGATGGTTTCAGATGTGATCTTGCTTCTTGGGTAGAAGTAGATTTCTGGGAAGAGGCAAGACCGGAAGTGGAAAAAATAAAACCACTTTTCTTCATCGGCGAGTACGACGAACTGGAAAATCCGGATTACGGAAAAGTTTTCGACGCAAGTTACTCGTGGAAGTGGATGCACAAATCTGAAGATTACTATAAAAAAAATGAGCCTATCAGTGAACTGACGGATTTGCTCAGACAGTATTCTGCAATCGGCGATGCATCGATGAGAGCGTGGTTTACAACGAATCATGACGAAAATTCATGGAATGGTACCGAATTCGAAAAGTACGGCGACATCACCAAACCAATGGCCGTTTTTTCTGCAACATGGAACGGTATTCCGCTTTTATATTCCGGTCAGGAACTTCCCAACATGAAGAGACTGGAGTTTTTTGAAAAAGATGTCATCGAGTGGAATGGAAAATATGAAATGGCTGATTTCTATAAAACATTATTAAATTTAAAATCATCAAACCCAGCGCTGCGAGGAGGAGATTCTGCAGTTTCCACCTATCTTCTCAACACAACCGCGGGTGATAAAATCTTGGCATATATTAGAAAGAATGATAAAGATGAGGTTTTAGTAGTTTTAAATTTCTCAAAAGAGCCGGTGAATTTCTCTATTCAGGATGAAAATCTAAGTGGTACTTTCAAAAATGTTTTTGATAAGACAAAAAGAGATTTCAGTGATGGAAAAGATTTTAATTTTAAAGTTTCGGACTTTGCGGTTTTTGAAAAGTAAGATCAGATAAATAATTAAAATATCAATAGGAGCGGGCTTCAGCCCGCTTTTGTTTTATGATGTCAGAGTTGGCTTCAGCCGAAATTTAATATTTTAAAAACTTTGATCATCATCCTTTTTTAAATCATATTTCATTTATAAATTTAACGATTGCTTTCAAGGTGAAAAAAGAAGAAATACTAAACATTCTAAAAGATAAAATCTCAGAAAAAATCCTGACTTTGGAAAATCTAATTGCCGAAACCCGCGCTTCAAGCAACGATACCAAAAGTTCAATGGGTGACAAATACGAAACAGGAAGAGAAATGCTCCAGCAGGAAATCAACAATCTCCAGATTCAGCTGAATGAAGTCTTAAAACAGAGAGATTTTCTTAAAAATTTGTCTGCCAAACCTTCTTTAAAAGCAGAAAAAGGAGCTTTGGTAAAAACGGATAAAGGTCTTTTCTACATTTCGGTTTCTCTTTCGAACATCGACTTCAACGGCAGCAAAATTTTCTGTATTTCTCCCGATTCACCCTTGGCAAAAGTCTTGGATGGAAAAACGGAATCAGAAACCATCAGTTTGAATAACGTCGCTCAGAAAATTTTACAAATTTTTTAGGCCACTATTTAATATTCCTGAAAATCAAAATATTGATAGATTTCGGAATCTTTTTTGAATAAAACTTGGAACGTAATTTTAATAAAAGTTTAATGTTTTAAAATGAAACAATGAACTGAAATTATCGTAAATTTAAGTATTCAAATTATTCAAAAATCAATCAAAATTTATTACAATGGGAATTTTAGACAATAAAGTAGCATTGGTAACAGGTGCCGGTTCAGGTATCGGCCTTGCCATTGCAGAGTTGTATGCAAAAGAAGGAGCAAAAGTGGTCGTTTCAGACATCAATGAAGAGCACGGAAATCAGGCGGTTGAAAAAATAAAATCAAACGGTGGCGAGGCTTCGTTTGTAAAGGCAGACACTTCAAATTCTGAACAGGTCGAAGCTCTGATCAGCAAAACGGCTGAAATTTACGGAAGACTGGATATCGCCTGCAACAACGCCGGAATCGGTGGCGAACAGGCACTGACCGGAGATTACAGTCTCGAAAGCTGGAAAAAAGTTCTGAATGTAAATCTTGACGGTGTTTTCTACGGATGCAAATATCAGCTTCAGCAGATGGAGAAAAATGGTGGTGGCGTAATCGTCAATATCGCTTCCATTCACGGAACGGTTGCCGCACAGCTCTCTTCCGCATACACCACTTCAAAACACGCTGTGGTAGGCTTAACCAAAAACATCGGCGCAGAATACGGACAGAAAAACATACGCTGTAACGCTGTTGGTCCCGCTTACATCGAAACTCCGCTTTTGGAAAGTGCAAGTGGCGATATGAAAGATGCTCTAATTGCCAAACATCCGATGGGAAGATTAGGAAAACCGGAGGAAGTTGCAGAATTGGTTCTCTTCCTGAGTTCCGACAAATCTTCTTTCATGACTGGCGGTTATTATCTTGTTGACGGCGGTTACACTGCAGTTTAAGATTTAATTTAAAATTTAAAATAGAAAACAGGTTTCATTGAAGCCTGTTTTTTTATTTCACGAATCATTTATAAAAAGTCTTAAATAAAATAAATGGTATGTTGCGTAACCGCTCTGTTTTTAAGGTTAAATATTTATCCGTTAAAGAAGAAGGCGGATAAGATTAAAATTTTTAACAAGTCTGACTGTCAAATTCTTATATTTGTGTAGGTTGATGTTTTTTCTATTTAATCATTAACAAAAAACTAATTATCATGAAAAAATCTGTTACTCTGAGCGTTTTGCTCATCAGCATTTTGTCCTTCGGTCAGCTCAAATATCCTGAAACTAAAAAAGAACTGGTTTCCGACACGTATTTCGGGACAAAAATTGAAGATTCCTACCGCTGGCTTGAAGATATCAAAAACCCAAAAGTTCTGGAATGGTTCAAAATTCAGGAAAACTTTACCAATAATGAGCTTTCAAAAATTCCGAATCAGAATAAAATTGTGCAGGAACTAAAAGATTTAGATAAAGTAGTGTCTGTGAAATATGCCCCCGAGGCATTGGAAGGCGGCAGATATTTTTTTAAAAAACGTTTGCCTGAAGAATCAGTTATCAAATTTTACTATAAAGAGGGTAAAAACGGAAAGGAAATTCTTTTATTCGACCCACAGAATTATATTCCCGGAAAAGTGATGGATTATAAAGTGAGTGTGAGTGACGATGGCAAAAGAGTAATTTTTAACCTTAGCGAAGTAGGCTCAGAATTGGGCGACGTGAAGGTGATGGATGTGGCAACAGGAAAGTTTCTGCCCGATACAATCCCGCACAGCATCGGAAATTTTGCAGATGGAAGTTCCACTGAAATCATTTACAGTGAAGCTAAAAGTTATGATACGCACGACCCTGAAGTTTGGCTGAATTCCAATACAAAACTTCACGTGACAGGCACAGATAATGCCAAAGATTTATTACTGGCGAGTTCAAAAAAGTATCCTGAGCTCAATATTTTGCCTGCAGAATATCCTGACTTTTATACTTTTAAAAATTCTCCCTATATATTTTTAGGAAAATCAACGGTTGAAAATTACAGAGATTTGTATTTTGCGCCTGCTTCGGAGATGAATAATGAAAGAATAAAATGGAAGCCTTTCTGTTCAAAAGCAGATGAGATATGGGATTTTTTCGTTCAGGGAAATGATGTTTATCTTTTAACAACAAAAGGAAATTCAAAATTCCGCTTAATCAAAACCTCGCTTTCTAAACCTGATTTCAGCAACGCCAAAGAAATCGCCTCTGGTGACAAAGACTGGAAAATCTCTTCAGTGACGCAATCGAAAGATTATCTCGTTTATTTTAAAACTAAAAATGAATTGGTGGTTGAGCCCTATTATTGTAATCTAAAGACCGGACAAACCACAAAAATTTCAACACCTTTAAAAGGAAATGTAGAAGCTGCGGCACTTTCAAAAAATTCCAATGAAATCACTTTAATCAATCTCGGCTGGAATATGCCGCTGAATTTTTACACCTACGATATAGACAAAAAGGAATTTTCAAAAGGACCTTTCAACATGAATATCAATTTTCCTAATCTTGAAAATATTGTTTTTGAGGACATTGAAGTTCCTTCCCACGATGGTGCAATGGTTCCGCTGAGCATTATGTATGATAAAACCAAACTGAAAAAAGATGGCAGCAATATCGCATTCATGCAGGGTTACGGTGCTTACGGAAGTTCTTCTACACCTTATTTTTCGACGAGATATTTACCTTTACTGAATCGGGGAGTGGTGATGGCTTTTGCACACATCCGCGGCGGTGGTGAAAAGGGACAGGACTGGTATCTTGCCGGTAAAAAAGAGACTAAACCCAATACATGGAAAGATTTTAATGCCTGCGCAGAATATTTAATTAAAAATAAATACTCCTCATCAGATAAATTCGGAATTTCGGGAGCCAGCGCTGGTGGAATTTTAATAGGAAGAGCCATTACAGAGCGTCCTGATCTCTACAAAGTTGCCATCCCGAAAGTAGGTTGCCTAAATGCTTTGAGAATGGAATTTTCACCCAATGGTCCAGCCAACATTCCTGAATTCGGGACAGTGAATGATGAGACGGAATTCAAAGCCCTTTGGGAAATGGATGCCTTTCATCATATTAAAAAAGGAACGAAATATCCTGCACAGTTAATCACAACTGGTTTCAATGATTCCCGTGTGGAAAGCTATATTCCCGCAAAATTTGCTGCTAAAATGCAGGCTGATAATGGTTCAAATAATCCCGTATTGCTTTATGTAGATTACAAAGCCGGGCATTTTGGGGGAAGTACTGTTGATGAGCAGTTTGTGCAAGTTGCTAAAGAATATTCGTTTCTTTTGTGGCAGTGTGGCGATAAAGATTTTCAGATGAAATAAATAAAAGGAATCTGTTTTTTAAATTAATATCACGCGGACTTTCTGCGTGATTTTTCATAAATTTGAGCCCAATATTTTTCTTCAGAAATGCAAAACTATCACGAATTACTTCAGCATATTTTAGATAACGGAACCGATAAAACCGACAGAACAGGCACGGGAACACGAAGCGTTTTCGGATACCAGCTGCGTTACGATCTGTCACAAGGATTTCCTTTGGTAACAACGAAAAAAGTTCATTTGAAATCTATCATTTACGAATTACTGTGGTTTCTGAAAGGTGATACCAACATCAAATATCTTACAGACAATGGAGTTACCATCTGGAACGAATGGGCTGATGAAAACGGCGACCTCGGTCCTATTTACGGTGCACAATGGAGAAGCTGGAACGGTGCAGACGGAAAAGTAGTCGATCAGTTTTCAGAAGTAATCGACCAAATCAAAAAAAATCCCGATTCCAGAAGATTAATCGTTTCTGCATGGAATGCCGCTGAAATCCCGAATATGGCTTTGGCTCCCTGTCACGCTCTGTTTCAGTTTTATGTAGCTGATGGCAAACTGTCTTTGCAGTTGTATCAAAGAAGTGCAGATGTTTTTCTGGGAGTTCCATTCAACATTGCAAGTTATGCTTTACTTTTAATGATGGTAGCGCAGGTTTGTGATTTGGAAGTCGGAGATTATGTACACTCTTTTGGGGACGTTCATATTTACAATAACCATTTTGAGCAGGTTCAGAAACAGCTTTCAAGAGAGATAAGACCTTTACCTACAATGAAATTAAATCCTGAAATTAAAGATATTTTCAGTTTTAATTTTGAAGATTTTACCTTGGAAAATTACGATCCGCATCCGGGAATTAAAGCTCCGGTGGCGATATAAATTAAATTTTAAAAGAATATAAAAGTGGAGCTGAAAACTTCACTTTTTTTGTAACTAAATCCTTGATTTTACTACTTATCGAGTATGAAATCAATCAAAATCACCTTGGAAGAAAATGTGGATGCAGAAAACATTAAATTGTTGCTTTCGCAGATTAAAGGAATATCATCCGTTGAAATTATCGACGAAGAAAACCCTGAAAGCGAACTGAAAAAAGCTTTCGAAAAAACAAAAGAACAGTTCAAAAAAGGAGATTACGAAACATTGGTGAATGATATTTTTACCATTTTAACAAAAAAATAATTTTAGATCTATAATGAAAAAAGCCATTTTATCAGTCGCTCTTTTGGGAGGGATTCTATTTTCGGCAGATGCATTTGCACAAACCGAAACTTCAGGCAGACAGGAAGTGTACAGAGCAACACACGCCAAAGTAACTGAACTGAAACATACAAAACTGAAAGTCAATTTCGACTACCAAAAAGAGCAGATGAACGGCGAAGAATGGCTTACCGCATCTCCTTATTTTTACCCAACCAACGAACTGACTCTTGATGCAAAATCAATGCTTATTCACGAAGTGGCTTTAGATCAGAATGGTAAAAAATCTCCGTTAAAATTTGATTATAAAAATGATGTTCTTAAAATTACTTTAGATAAAACATATCAGAAAAATCAGGATTATACGGTGTACATTAAATATACATCACGTCCGAACGAGGTAAAGCAGGAGGGAAGTGCTGCCATCAGCGATGCAAAAGGTCTTTATTTTATCAACGCACAGGGAAAAGATGCTGACAAGCCAACGCAAATCTGGACTCAGGGAGAAACTGAATCTTCTTCTGCATGGTTTCCGACTATTGATAAATCCAATCAGAAAACAACTCAGGAAATCTTCATGACGGTTCCTGAGAAATACGTAACCCTTTCCAACGGAATTATGAAAGGTTCTGAGAAATCCGGAAATGGTTTAAGAACAGACCACTGGGTAATGGATAAACCGCATTCTACCTACCTTTTCTTCATGGGAGTTGGTGAATATGCCGTTGTAAAAGATAAATGGAGAAATATTCCTGTTGATTACTACATCGAAAAAGAATACGAACCTTACGCAAAACAGATCTACGGAAACACGCCGGAAATGATGGAGTTTTTCTCTAAAAAATTAGGCTACGATTACCCTTGGGCAAAATATGCTCAGATTTCAGGAAGAGATTATGTAAGCGGCGCCATGGAAAACACTACGGCAACCCTTCACGGAAGCGCTGTTCTTCAGAAGCCCGGACAGTTAATTGACGAAAACAGCTGGGAAGATACCATCGCTCACGAACTTTTCCACCATTGGTTCGGGGATTTGGTTACTGCAGAAAGCTGGAGCAATCTTACTGTAAACGAATCTTTTGCGAACTACTCAGAATACCTTTGGAATGAGTACAAATACGGAAAGGATCAGGCAGATTACCACCAGATGACCGATGTGAATATGTACATTCACAATCCGTCAGATTTCAAAAAAGATTTAGTTAGATTTGATTATAAATCAAGAGAAGACGTTTTTGATTTGGTAACTTATCAAAAAGGTGGAGGAATTCTTCACATGCTGAGAAATTATCTTGGCGACGATGCTTTCTTTGCGGGAATTACAGATTATCTTAAAACGTACGAGTATAAAAATGCCGAAGCACATCAGTTAAGATTATCTTTTGAAAAAGTTTCAGGAAGAGATCTAAACTGGTTCTTCAATCAGTGGTATTTCGGAAGCGGTCACCCGAAAATTTCCTACACAACATCTTATGAGCCTGTAAAAAAGCAGGTTTCGGTTACCATCACTCAATCTCAGGATCAGCCTTTTGAATTTCCTTTAACCATCGATGTTTACGATAACGGGAAGCCAAAAAGACAGCAGGTTTGGGTAAAAGCAACTGCTAAAAATACATTTGATTTTGATGCTTCCAAAACTCCGGATTTGGTTAATCCTAATGCAGATGGAATTTTAGTGGCAGACATTAGCGATAAGAAAACACCTGAGCAAAACCTTCTGCAGTTCACAGGTTCTAAAGAATTTAAAAGCAGATATTCAGCTTTAAACGGAATTAAAGATCAGGTTGGTAAAAATCCTGCTGCTACAAAATTGTTGGCAGCTGCAATCAAAGATCCGTATTTCAGAGTGAGAATGAAGGCTTTGGAACTGGTAGATCTTTCAAATCCTGAGCAGATGAAAGCAATGGGTGCTGAAGTTGAAAAGCTGGCTTCAAACGATCCAAAAACTTTGGTTCAGGCAGCAGCTATTGCAGCTTTGGCGAAAACAAAAGATAAAAAATACATTCCGCTTTTTGAGAAAGGTGTAAATGCCGTTTCAAATGCTGTAAAAGGGAATTCTGTAGGTGCAATCCTGGCAATCGATCCTTCGAAAGCGGCTTCGTACGCTGAAAAAATTGATTTGGAAGGTGCTTCGGAAGAAATGCTGACTCAGATGCTTCCAATCATAGTAAAGAATAAAGTGACTTCGCAGATGCATCATTTGGGACAGTTGGTGGCGTTCTATCCTTTCATCAAATTCCAGAATCCTGAATTGGGGAAAAATGCTGAAGAAGGCTACAACTGGATTATGAGTTCAGACAATCTAAAGGCTACTGAAAGCATTACCAAAATTTTAGGTCAGGCAAAAGGACAGATGGGCGACAATCCTCAGGTAAAAATGATGATTTCCCAGATGCTGAAAGACGGTCTCAACAAAAAAATGGAAGTTTTAAAACAAAACCCTCAAAACGCTTCAAGCATCAACAAACAAATCGATGCGATTAATAAAGCAATTGAAGATTTTAAATAAATTTTTTAAAATTTACTTAGAAAGCCGGCAGATGATGTCGGCTTTTTTTGTGGAAGTTTGATTATTTTCTCTTTTGCAATTTTATTTTCTCATTTCATGTGTTCAAAAGTTCAGTTAAACCGTAATTATTAAATAGAATTTTTCCTACCTCAAGTTTAGACCATCCTTCCTTTAATTTATAAGTAAAAACCAACTCACTGTTATCTAAACGGCATTCTAAATTCAGTAAAAAAATGTTTTCATTTAAAGATAATTTGTCTTCAATAATATTTAAATGAGTGGAAAAAATAAACAGAGAATCTTTAAACTTAGACAAACCATTCATTGTACTGACTGTAATTTGTGAAGCATCATTAATATTGGTTCCGCTGAATAATTCATCAAAAACTACAAAGCATTTTTTTGATTTAAGTTCCATTAAAACTTTCTTTACATTCATTATTTCCTGAACGAAATGGCTGTAACCTTTTGTAAGATTGTCATTTACAGAAAAATAAAGAAATATACTTTCGTAAAACGGAATATTACAGTATTGTGCGGGCACGGCAATTCCCAGATGAGCGAGCAGCACAATTGTACTAATAGATTTCATTGTAGTGGATTTACCAGACATATTGGCTCCCGTGAACACAATTATATTTTTATCGTCAGCAATCAGTGTGTTTCTGACAGCGTTTTTAAGATTAAGATGATAGAAATTATTAATTGTAAATGACCTCTTCCCGTTAAATTGAGGAAATATCAGATTGTTGAATTTAATTCCTTTAGCAATGCTTGAGAATACGTCAAACATATAGAAAAAATCCCAAAAGACATTGAAATCTCCGTCGTGTATTTTTGGTGTGATATCAGATAAAATTTTTTTTCTTTGTTTAAAATCGAGTTCTTTTTTATAATATTCATTGATATGCAGTGAGTTGATAAAAATTACGGTTTTTTCAATTTCCTGAATATATTCGGGGCAAAATTCATTTTTTGAAAAATTTCTCAAAACTAATCCGAAATGATAAAAAAAATCAATCAGGAGTGAGAGGTTTGTATTTATTTCTTTGAAGTATTCTCTGTACGTAAAGCTGTTTAGATAAGTATATTTGTTAACATCTATTTCATCTAATAATTTTTGAATTGCAGCCACATTGTTTTCTCTGATTTTATAATTTTCGGTAATGTGAGAGTTGTCAATAAACAATTGAAGTTTTTGCTGGGTATAAAGTGTCTGTTTTTTATTAAAAGACTTTTGCCCGAAGAAAGAAAATAGGTATTGTTTAGATCTTTTTGTTTGAGTAAAATTAAAATGGTTAATTAATTCGGAGATGTCTTCCATGTCTGCCTGTTTTTCGTAAAACTATACATTTAATTCTATAGTTTATTTTAAAAAAATCTTAAAATGTAAATAACTTTCGGATATAATTTTTATATAAAGTTCAGTTTAGAATTTAGTATTGTTGTTTCATAATTTTTAAGAGCTAACAAAAATCATCATGTTTTTAACATTATGGTTGCATTATCTTCCCTAAATTAGTTTAAAATTTAAAAAATTATGAGTTTTGGAATTGAAGCAGCGAGCTATTATGTGCCTTCTCTGTACTTGGAAATTAAAGATTTAGCCGAAAAAAGAGGCATAGAACCGGCAAAATTGGAGAAAGGTTTAGGACTTCATAAAATGGGATTTCCCGATGTGCACGAAGATGCAGCAACCTTCGCAGCAGAAGCATTATCAAAATTAGTCAGAGATTACAATATAAATCCCAAAGAAATTTCAAGAATTTATTTGGGAACCGAAAGCGCAATCGATGCCGCTAAGCCTACCGCAAGTTATGCCATGCAAATGGTTGAAAACGTTTTGGCTGAGGAGTTTGGCGAAAGATGTTTTAAAAACTGTGACGTTGTAGATATGACTTTCGCATGCATCGGAGCCGTAGATGCACTTCACAATTCCCTTGATTTTGTTAGGGTAAACTCTGATAAAAAAGCAGTCGTTATTGCAAGCGATTATGCAAAATACGAATTGGCTTCATCAGGAGAATACACTCAAGGTGGCGGTGCTGTAGCACTTTTAGTCTCGTCAAATCCCGATCTTATCGAAATTGAAAATAACTGGGGTGTTGCCACAGAATCAGTTTTTGATTTCTTTAAACCCCGCAGACATTTTAAAAAAGAAGACTTAACCAACGCTCCCGAAAATTTCCCCGACAAAATTGAAATTTTTACTGATGAACCTGTATTTGACGGACAGTATTCCAACCAATGTTATCAGGACAGAATCAGGGAGGCGTACCAACATTACAAAGAAATTACCGGAATAGAAAAACCTTATGAGAACTGGAAATATCTCATTTTCCACTTGCCTTATGCCTTCCATGGGAAAAGGGTTTTTACTGAAATTTACAGCTTAGAAAACGGACTATCATACAGCAATCCTGACGAACAAAAAGAGGTAGCAAAGTCTGAAGACTATATCAAATTCATCAACGAAAAAATTGAAAAATCCCAGCGTGCCTCATCTGAAATCGGAAATATGTACACGGCTTCTATTTTTATGGCGTTGCTGTCTGCATTACAAACTTCATTCAATGAAAATGAAGATTTAGCCGGACAGGAAATTGGTTTTCTTGGGTATGGTAGCGGCTCAAAATCTAAAGTATTTGCCGGAAAAGTTTCCGCAAACTGGAAAAACGTCGTTTCAAAATGGAATCTTTTTGAAACTTTAAAAAACAGATTGGCCATCGATTTTGAAACTTACGAGAAACTTCACAGAAAACAACTGGAACATTCAATAAACCCAAGCTACGAAGGTTTCGGATTGAAATCTGTTGAGGCAGAAAATCCTGTTTTACTTGGTGCGAGGTATTATGGTTTCCAATAATTAAATAAAAATTTTCACGCAGATTAAACAGATGACGCAGATTAGATTATCTGCTAAATTTGCTCAATCTGCGTGAGAAAAAATTATTTCAACACCTGCACCTCAATCGCAGAATCTTCAAAAACTTTAATAAAAGCCTTCGTGTAATCTTCTTTACTTGCAAAATTTGGATTATCCATAAACTTCTGCGGGTTTACAGCAAACAGAGGAAACCACGTTGAGGAAATCTGTATCTGAATTTTATGTCCCTTCTTAAAAGTATGAACCACATCCTGCAATCTGAAATTCACAGCAGTTTTCTGATTTGGCTGTAAGGCTTCCGCTTTTTCTCTTGAATTTCTGAATCTCGCAGGCATTATTTCACTTCTAACCATTTGATGATAATTTCCGTAAATCACGCCGTCTTTTTTCTCTTTCGGTTTGAAATCTTCAGGATAAACATCAATCAGTTTTACCGCAAAATCAGCATCTGTAGAAGTTGAAGCGATATTTAATTTTGCTAAAATTTCTCCGGCAAAAGTCAGATCTTCGGTTAAAATATCTGTTGTGAAAGTCAGAACATCAGGCCGGCCGACAGCAAATCTCTGGTCTTCCGACATGTAATTTCTTGGTGTAAATCCGTTAAAATCTTTCAGATTATCAGAACTTAAAACAGGATTATTAGGATCGCTGTAATATTCTGAAGATCCCTGTCCGGCAGTGTTTTTTAAAGATTTATCTGCTAAATAAAAATTGATTTTCTGAGTATTCTTCGGAGGATATTCTGAAAATTCTCTCCACTCTTTCGAGCCCGTGTCGTACATCATTGCTTCAGGTAGGCCTGCATCTTTTTTGGTGTCGCCTTTCAGGTAATGACTGAAGAATTTCGTCTCCAGATTTTTCTGATAATACGTCGCAATGCTGTCCCCAAAATAGATTTGATTGTGAAAATGTTTTCCCTCTTCTCTTCCCCAACCGCCATGAGAAAACGGTCCCATCACAATCGTGTTTTTGGCTTTCGGACTGGTTTTTTCAATCGTTTTGTAAATATTCAATGGTCCTGAAAGATCCTCGGCATCAAACCAGCCACCGACGGTCATTACAGCGTGGTTCACATTTTTCAGATGGGGGAGAAGGTTTCGTTTTTGCCAGAATTCATCATAGTTGGTGTGCTCCATAATTTCGGTCATGAAGAAATTGTTTTTGTAATATTTCTCATAGCCATCCTTCAAAGTTCCCATGTCACGGTAAAATTTCAAACCATCTTCCGAAGTAGATTTAATCATCGAATCCGTGTACCACGCTTTATTTTCAGGCTTTGTTTTCTGAACTCCAAACACGGGAAATGTTTTGAAATAGCCCAACATAAATCTACCGTTGTGCAGGAAATCATCATTCCAGAAATCTGAAATCGGTGCCTGAGGCGAAGAAGCTACCAAAGCGGGATGCTGAGACAAAGTGCCGACAGCAGTATAAAATCCGGGATAGGAAGTCCCGAACTGTCCCACTTTTCCGTTGTTGTTTTTGATATTTTTGATGAGGTATTCGATGGTGTCGTAGGTATCTGTGCTTTCGTCGACATCTTTTTTGGTTTTTCTCTCCACCTGCGGAGTCATGTTCGTGAATGTACCTTCGCTCATATACCTTCCGCGAACATCCTGATAAACGAAAATATATTTATCATTCATCAGATATTTGTTGGGGCCGAGGCTTCTTTTGTATTCATTTTCTCCGTACGGAGCGACGCTGTAGCAGGTACGCTGCATCAGGAAAGGATATTTTTTAGACTTCGCAATATCTTTCGGAATGTAAACCGAAGTAAAAAGCTTTGTCCCGTCCCGCATCGGAATATAAAATTCCTGCTTGGTAAAATTGTCTTTCACAAAACTGTCTGCCTGCTGAGTCTGCGCATTCCCAAGAATAAAAAGCAAAATCAGAAAAAATGAATATCGGATGTTCATAGTTGAAATTTGATGCTAATTTAACAATTAAAAAGTTTTGGGATGAGGTTTTGAAAATGAAGTTTTGGGAAAAGAAAAAGACCGGAATTTCTTCTGGTCTTTTGTTGTTATCGTGTTCAACAAACCAATCTTGTCAAGGCTATTTTCACTCTAAATATTAACCTTAATAAGGTTTTGCTTGCATCAAAGTAGCTTTGTCATTCTGAAAGAATCTAAATAATAGTGTTGCGATGCTTACAGCATGACAAATGCAGTTTGATTTTTATCTGCTCGCGCAAGCGTCTCGCTTTTGTCCGCTTTTGCAATGGGTACGAGCGAGACGCTCGCACCAGCGGGGGCTTTCGGTAATCTTAAAGCTTTTCTTGACGGTTACAGACAGCTCATTTCAGTGCCTAATTTTCAGCTGGCGGAAGATCTGTATCAGGTTTTTGTGGAGTATGGCCTTGACCTCGACCGCATGAGCTATTCTTCGCAGACAGCTCAGATGAAAAAACTGATCGAGGCTCTGGAACTTCCTGAAAATTCGCAAAAATTGGCGGCACTCTCAGTTTCCACGGCTTTTGCAGACATGAAAACAAAACATCAAAATTTTGAAGTGATTTTTGGTGAACAGGCAAACGCCAATGCTGGTCTGCGACAGATGGCAAGTGCATCGTCCATCCGCAGGGATCTGGAGCAAACCCTAAAGGCTTTCCTGAATCTTCTTACCGCAATGAAGAATGTGACGGATTGGAAGGAGGTTTATGCGGAGGTGTATGAATTGGTGAAAGCGGCAAAAAATTCGACATTGCCGCGAAGGGATGATGAGCAACAACAATAATAATTAAGGCAGTCTTTGAAGGCTGCTTTTTTTAATGTGTATGTTGAATGTAGTTGAACCACTTCGTGGTTCTGTTTGCGTTGCATTCTTTTTCCCATGGGTTGCACCCACGGCTATTGATGTTGAACCATTTCATGGTTCTGATTCGAGATGCGTATGTTTCCATGGGTTGCATCCACGGCTATTAAAATTAAACCACTTCGTGGTTTTAGCAATGCAAATAATCAGTAAACGTCATTGCGATGAACGAAGCAATCTGTTGGCTTGTCACGTTTTCTTTAATGGATTGCCTTCCCGAAAAATCAGAACAGGCCGTTCCTCGCAATGACAGGATCTGACTTGAATGCGTAAGGTTTCGACACGCTCAACCTGACATTTCTGCCTCATTCGGTTAGTATTAGAGTTGTCAGTCTGAGCCTGTCGAAGACTTTTCGGTAACAATTACCCGAGCTTTAAACCTATAACTTAATAAGTATATAAAAAAAAATAACCGGAGAACATTCCCCGGTTAATTCATTTTATCTCGTTAAATCATTTATTTTCCGGCACTTTTTTACCTGCAAATTTATTGAGTTTCATGGTGAGTGAGAACATCACATAACGCTTTAAAATCAGATCTTCACGGTCTTCGAAGTACGCATTGGTAATGGTTCTTCTTACGCTTTGGTTTTGGTTTAATATATCATAAACCTTCACTTTTGCCGTCAGCTGTTTGTTGAAGAAAGAATATCCAACGCTGGTATTCCAGAAATAGAAATCTCTCTTGAAGCCCGGGGCGATGTTGGAAGTGGTGTTGTATTCAAAATCATTTCCGATGATCAGTTTGCTTTTCAGAATGTAATTGGTGAGTTCCAGCTTCAGAATCTGATTGCTGGTTTTTACTTCATCAATACTGTAGTTTTCGTAATTACTGAAATTGTAGCTCAGGCTGTAAGATGGTTTTATGGTAATTCTGTCCTTGATTTCGTAGGTTACATTCATTCCCGGATTTAATGAATACACGTTACTCACAAACTGCTGTGTGTTAATAAATCCCTGATTGTAAGAGTAGTTGACATTCATTCTCGGGTTAATGCTCAGCTTATTATCTTTCCATTTAAAAGTTTTGGTGAAACCTGCTCCGGCGTTGATGTTTTTGTTTCCGCTGAGGTTAGCATACGTGACAAACTGTCTTCCGGTTTCGTCGAAGTACGCATAATTTACGACATCATTGTTTCTGTACGTAAAACCAACATTAAAATAGTAATTGATATTTTTCACCATATTAAAATTGTTCATGTTAATAAACATACTGTTGGTCCATGTATTTTTCAGGTTCGAATTACCGATGTAGGAGATCAAAGGATTAATTCGGTCTTCAAAAGGTGTAAGTCTTTCTGCCGAAGGAATGTCGAAATAAGAGTAATTGTAAATGCTTAATCTTTTATTATCTGAAAAATTGTACGTCGCACTGAAATCGAAGGTAGGAAGTACAAAATCTCTGTCTAAACGGAAGTTTTCTCCCTGATAAAGCGAGTTTACGCCCATTTTTGTAAACTGAACTCCCGCCGAAGACCAGATATTGAACTTTTTCTTGTTCATCTGAAAACCAATCTCCGGCTCCAGTCTGTCGATATCCTGATTCATGTTGTATGAAAGGGCATCGTTTAAGTATGAATAACTGTTATCAGCGTTATTGAAATCATTCACATTTCTTCTGTTATTGAAGGCAGTTGTGTTATAGTTTAAATTCAGGCTTACGGTAGCAGAATCTGAAACTGGCTCGGTATATCCTGTCCTGAAATCATATCTGTTGGTTTGATTTTTCGTTTTGGCAAGTTGATTTCTGATGTCGTCCGGATCCGGAGAGTTATAGAAAACCGTTTGTGAATTATTCAGATTGTTGTTACTGCTTTCAGAGATGGTAGAGCTCATATTGGCATACGCTACACGCCCTTTCTTTTTGAATTTTCTTGAATAGTAAATATTGGGAGCAAAACTGTTGTTCTCTGTTTCGTTGTTGATATAGCTTGTATTCTCGTTTAATAAAAGATTGTCTCTTAAAGTATTTGAACTTGAATTACTGAAAGATTTAGATTCAGTCCTGTTGAAGTTTGGTGAAAAATAAATACTGGATAAAGAATCTATTGTAATTCTTGCTGTAAGATCAATTCCGTATTGTCTGCTTTCGTTTTTACCGTTGCTTTCTGAATTTGTTTTCAGAGTGAAATCTGGCAAAAGTGTCGTCCTTGAAGCTTTAGATCTCGTTGTAAGATCGTTGTCTGTATGTATTAAACTTAAAGTTTCCAGATCAACCTCTTTCCCGAATTTATCGCTGTAACTGATACCGATAGTTGTAGATCTCTGGATTCCTTTGTTGGTGTTTCCGCCTTGAGAATAATACGTGCTGCCGCCATTGGTAGTAACGCTTCCGCCGCGCATTAACCACGAGTTTCTTCCGTGTCCCATACTGTCAAAAACTTCATCGTTGGAAAATCCCTGAGAGTTGATATTGTTTGATGAGGCTAATAGACTAATTTTAGTATCATTTTTAAAATAACTTAAAAGTCCGCTACCCTCATATCTTTCATCTGAACCATATCCCACGGTAAGTCTGGAAAGTAATCCTTTATTTTTTTTCTCATCAATTGTAAAATTAATGGTGGCGTTATTGGATTTTGCAGCAGTACCGTTCAGTTCTTCTTCTTTCGTTTTTGTGGTTGTAAACTGAATGCTTTTAATGAGATCTGCAGGTAGATTTTGCAAAGCTATTTTACCGTCTTTATCGAAAAAAGGTTTACCATTAATTAGGATTTGATCGGTTTCTTTTCCGTTAACCGTAATTTTTCCTTCGTTGCTTATTTCCACACCGGGAATATTCTTCAGAAGTTCCTCAATTTTACTGTCGGGTCTTACTTTAATAGCAGAAGCATTAAACTCAATGGTATCTTTTTTAATTTTTACAGGCGAAGCGGTAATCTTTACTTCGGCTATATCCTGAATTTTGCTGTCATCAAGTTCAATTTCACCAATATTGATGGAACTTTCAATTTTATCGAAAAGTTTGGAGTAGGTATTGTATTTATCGGCTTCGATTTTCAGGATGCTGCTTTCACTTACTTCATTGGTTTTCAGAGAAAACTTTCCTTCGCTGTTACTCGAAGTGTAATTGATGATTGTAGAATCTTTTGATTTTAATAAGTAAACGGTTGCGTTGGGTAGTGGTTTTTGGTCATTGGTTTTTATTTTTCCATCTAAACTGAGTTTTTGTGCGGTGACAGCAAAAAATGTGCTTAAAAGGAAGAAAATAAATAGTGTTTTCTTCATTTTTTTAATAGTTGTTTAATGCTGCAAAAATAGAAAAACATCCCATTGCTGGGATGTTCCTATGTGTTAATATTTCTATAAAAATTGAAATACTATGCTTTCAGATATCTTGCATAAGCATATCCTTCAACGCCTTCAGAAGTTTTCACTTTCCACCAGTCGTCAGAAGTCTGCTCTACAAGGGTTACAGAAGATCCTTTTGCAGCTTTACCTACAACGGCAGCTTCAGTAGAAGGGTCTTGTCTGATGTTCAGGTTAGATTCTTCAGTTGCAACACTTAAAGCTGCACCTGCTGCCAAACCGGAAACCTGTACATCG
Organism: Chryseobacterium foetidum; assembly: GCF_025457425.1. Classification (NCBI taxonomy): domain Bacteria; kingdom Pseudomonadati; phylum Bacteroidota; class Flavobacteriia; order Flavobacteriales; family Weeksellaceae; genus Chryseobacterium; species Chryseobacterium foetidum. Next base: position 916,681 of record NZ_JAMXIA010000001.1, on the reverse strand, counting down.
ATATTAATGTCTGATGCAGAGTAAGAAGCATCAATTGCTCCCAAGGCATTCCAAACTGTATCTTTAGCAGCTGTGTTGGCTGCGTCTCCGGATACATAAAGAATTCCGTCCTGCTCTTGTACTTTTAGATTTGAGATTCCTGCAGACTGTGCTGCAGATACTACGCTTGAATATTTTTCTTCTAATGTGCTCATCTATAATTATTTTACTGTGTAATTGAAGTTTACTTTTCCTACTTTCAAAGCGTCAACAGACTCTTTAATTTTTCTTGCCTGAGTACTTGAAACATTACCTGTCAATGTAAGTTCATTGTTTACAACCTCTACATTTACTGTAGGGAAATCTTTCACAGCGTCTTTTACTTTTTGCTGTACAGCAGGATCTACCATTGAAGCATTTTCAATCGGAGTGCTGGCAAGAGGAGCTTCTACTTTAGCCATATCGTGCACGTCTTTCACACCTTTTATAGCTTTCAGCTGTGTAATTGCAGCGTCTTTCGAAGCCTGATCTGGGAAAGTTCCGCTCAAATGTGCTACACCTTCTTTTATTTCAACTGTAGCTGTAGGAGTTGAAGTTACCACTGTAGTTGCCTGAGTCTGTAAATCTGCATCAGAAACTTTCTTTTTACAAGAAACAGACGCAAAAGAAACTGCTATTGCAAGAGCAGCCATTGTGATTGTTTTTTTCATAAGTGAATTTTATTTTTTTAAATTGTTAATTGTAAATGTAATAATTATTTCTGTTTTGAAAATTGAATTTGCGGAAATTTTTTTAAAAAAATATATAAAATTTCTGAACCATGCTGGTTTTCAGATCGAAGATAAGGTCTAAACTTTAAATAGGTCTGTAGATTAAAAATATTATATTTGTGCCTATTGATATTTATATATGAAAGGACAAAATAAACTTTTTTTCGCCATTATCATTGCGTTGATTCTCGGTGTGCTTCTCGGCGGAATCGTGCATTTGCAGTATCCAGACAGCGCATTGGCTTTCTCAAAAAATATAAAACTCCTCGGAACGGTTTTCATCAGACTGGTTCAGATGATTATTGCTCCGTTGGTTTTCACAACTTTGGTGGTGGGTATTGCTAAAATGAGCGATATTAAAATGATTGGAAGAGTAGGGACAAAAGCCATGCTGTGGTTTATCTCTGCCTCATTGGTTTCATTATTTATAGGATTGGTTTTGGTGAATTGGCTCGAGCCGGGGCACGCTATCAAATTCCCGAATCAGGAACTTGCCGCGGCAGACGAGCTTGTGAAAACCAGCAAAGGCTTTTCTTTGGAAGATTTTGTGAAACACATTATTCCTAAAAGTTTATTTGAAGCTTTTGCAACCAATGAAGTTCTGCAGATTGTAGTCTTTTCAATTATGTTTGGAGTGGCTTTGGCGAATATGGGTGACGACTATTCGCAGCCTGTCATTAAACTTTTTGATGTCATTGCCCATGCAATTTTAAAAATGGTAGGTTACATCATGTGGTTTGCACCGCTAGGCGTTTTCGGTGCGATTGCTGCCGTTGTGGCAACCAATGGGTTTGAAATTTTTAAAGTTTATGCAGTTTATTTAAGAGATTTCTTCTTTGCAATTGCTGTTTTGTGGGTTGTTTTATTATTAGTAGGTTATTTAATTTTAGGAAAAAGACTTTTCGAATTATTGAGAAGAATAAAATCTCCTTTACTGATCGCGTTTTCTACTACAAGTTCAGAGGCGGTTTTCCCAAAACTAGTCGAAGAGCTTGAAAGATTTGGTTGCAACAACAGGGTAGTGTCATTCATTTTACCTTTAGGGTATTCATTCAACCTTGACGGAAGCATGATGTACATGACTTTCGCATCAATATTCATAGCTCAGTTTTATGGAGTTGATATGACTTTAGGACAGCAAATTACGATGCTTTTGGTATTAATGCTCACTTCAAAAGGAATTGCCGGAGTACCGAGAGCTTCATTGGTAATCATCGTTGCGACCTGTACCATGTTTGATATTCCGGCAGCGGGAATTGCGCTGATTCTTCCGATTGATCATTTCTGCGATATGGCAAGAAGTATGACGAATGTTTTAGGTAATGCTTTAGCCACTTCAGCAGTTTCCAAATGGGAAGGTCAGCTGGATAATCATGGAGGCGATCTTTAACTTTTTTTAAGATTATATACCACTTTTTTCCAAAAGGCACAGAATGTGTATATACGTTTTCATAACAAACACTAAAAATTTTTTATTATGAGAAGCTTATTATGGTTAGTAGCAGTAATCTGCATCATTGTCTGGGTACTTGGTTTAGCAGGTGTAGGAGGTGGAATGGGATTAGGAAATCTGATTCACGTTTTACTGGTAATCGCAATCATTGTTATTTTATATAACATTATTTCAGGTCGAAAACCTTTAGACTAAACCTGAAAATTACAATACAGGGTCTGCATATTTCTGCAGACCTTTTTTTATGCATTTTGTCAATGTTTACCGTAGATGGATTCATTTAAAAATTACGTAACTTTGAAGCCAATTTAAGAAGTAGATGGAGAATTTAGTTCAGGATACAACCGTTCAGAAGCCAAAATGGATCAGGGTAAAACTTCCTACAGGAAAAAACTACCGCGAACTCCGTACCTTGGTTGATAAATATAAACTCAACACCATTTGCCAAAGCGGAAGCTGCCCGAATATGGGTGAATGCTGGGGCGAAGGTACAGCAACCTTCATGATTCTCGGAAATATCTGTACCAGAAGCTGCGGATTTTGCGGTGTAAAAACCGGAAAACCTATGGATGTCAACTGGGACGAGCCGGAGAAAGTTGCAAGATCAATTAAATTAATGAAAATCAAACACGCTGTTCTTACTTCTGTAGACCGCGATGATTTGAAAGATATGGGTTCTATCCTTTGGGGTGAAACTGTAAATGCAGTAAGAAGAATCTCTCCCGGAACCACGATGGAAACTTTGATTCCTGATTTTCAGGGAATGACGAAACATCTGGACCGTTTGGTGGCTGTAGCTCCCGAAGTAATTTCCCACAACATGGAAACCGTGAAACGTCTGACCAGAGAGGTGAGAATTCAGGCGAAATATGAGAGAAGCCTTGAGGTTTTGAGATATTTGAAAGAAGCCGGACAAAACCGCACAAAAACAGGTGTAATGCTTGGTTTAGGTGAAACAAGAGATGAAGTTTTTCAAACTATTGAAGACATCAGAAATGCCAATGTGGATGTAATTACAATGGGTCAATATCTTCAGCCGACAAAAAAGCATTTACCTGTAAAAAAATTCATCACTCCTGAGGAATTTGACGAGTTTGGGGATTTTGCAAGAAGTTTAGGCTTCAGACATGTTGAAAGTTCGCCACTCGTAAGGAGTTCTTACCACGCGGAAAAACATATTCATTAAAAATACAGACTGCTTCATTTTTTGAGGCAGTTTTCTTTTGATTTAAATTTAATTCAGAAAGATATTTTTTAAAAGGAAAAGTATTCAGTTGAAGTGTTTTTTAATATATGCTTTAAAGTAAAAAGGATTGTCCTTAATTAGTAATAATTTAATTTTAACGGTGTCATTGTCATTCCGTAGGAATCTAAACACACTGAAAATAAAGCAATAGAGATTCTCACAGAATGACAAAGTGACTGGTGGTTTTATTGTTATGATTACAAAGTACATCCATTTAAGTAAATGACATTTTTAAATTTATTGAAACACTTTATTTAAGATGATCAAAAGTCATTTAAAAATAGCTAAGGTTTAGAATTAAATCTAAATCAATCATTAATAAAAATTATTACTTCTACTCAAAATTTAAATCATCCTGAACCAAAATTCTGATAAATTTTACAGACTTTTGCGGTTTCAAAACCTCCATTGCTTCATAAGTAGGCAATTACAATTATTTTAAAATAAATCATGACATTAGATAAAAGAATTTTACCTCTGGCAATCGGCGGATTGGGAATTGGGACAACAGAATTTACCATCATGGGGCTTCTGCCGGATCTCGCAAAGTCTTTAGCGATCAGCATTCCCGAAGCCGGACATTTAATTTCAGCTTATGCATTCGGAGTCGTTATTGGCGCACCAATTCTGATCGGATATTCCGTAAAGTTTCCGCCAAAAAAAGTTTTACTGGCTTTGATGGTTTTGTTTACGGTTTTCAATGGTTTATCTGCTTTAATGCCTGATTACAGTTCGATGATGGTGATGAGGTTTTTATCAGGACTTCCTCACGGCGCATTTTTCGGAGTGGGAACAGTCGTAGCATCAAGAATGGGCGGCAAAGGCAGAGAAGCATTTTATATTTCACTAATGTTTACGGGCCTTACGGTTGCCAATTTGGCGATGGTGCCGCTTGTAACTTACATCGGACATGTTTTTCACTGGCGATATTATTTTGCCATCGTTGCTCTGATCGGAATTTTCGCTTTGTTGTTCATCAAACTTTGGCTTCCTGAAATGAAAAGCAATGAAGATGCACATTTCAGAGATGAAATTAAATTTCTGAAAACCAAACAGGCATGGCTTGTCTTAATGATTACTGCAATTGGTTTTGGAGGACTTTTCACATGGTTCAGTTACATTACACCCTTGATGACCGTAGTTTCCGGAATTAAAACAGATCAAATGGCTTACGTCATGATTCTTGCCGGAGCCGGAATGGTGGTGGGAAATCTTATTGGAGGATATATTTCAGATAAAATGAGTCCGGAAAAAACATGTATTTTGTTTCTATCTTTAATGATGATTGCTCTACTTTCTGTATTTTTTCTGTCCGAGCACAGAATAATTTCTCTTGTTTTGACCTTCATTTGCGGTGCTTTATCAATGTCTGTTTCAGCTCCGATTAACATTATGATGATGAAGGCGGCGCCGAAAAGTGAAATGATGGCAGCGGCTTTTATGCAGGCAGCCTTTAATATTGCCAACGCAATGGGAGCGTTTTTGGGTGGAATTCCTTTAGAATATAAACTTCCATACAACTATCCTTCACTCGTGGGAGTAGGTATGACGGGAATCGGCTTATTAATCAGCATCCGCTATCTAATTTTATACAGAAATGCGCAACCTAAAGAACTTATAGCAGAATAACTTAATAATATTGAGCACAAAGAAAAGCCCGGTTTTGTAATTTCAAAACCGGGCTTTATATTAAACTAACTTTTTATACACTTTCAACCTCATTTCCGTTTTGACACCAGTAAAGAGCGTTGTAAAGATTGTCTTTTGGAAATCCTTTAAATTCTCCAGGCATCAAAACACTGAATGCGTCTGTAAAATTCTGAATTCCCTTGCTGTCTGTTACGATGGCTGCGCGGTTCCATTTTGCAAGATTTTTAACGCCCAGCATTACATCTTCAAACCATGCACCTGCTGTAAACTGATCCAAGTCGGTATCAATAAGCATCAGATAATTCAGTTCCTCATATTTTTCAACCTTTCTTTTGACTTCAGGATTTACTATATTTTCAAAATCTGTTTTGGTAATTTCACCCGAAGCTTTAAATGCTGCTACATTCTCCGGAGCATCTGGAATAATTGTGATCATATATTAATTTTTAATGTTTTGGTGAGTAAGTTTAAACAATAATTAAACCAATTTATTTTAAGGGAAAAAAGGCTTGATTGTTGATAAAACCTTATCAAAAAAATTAAACAATGGATCTTAAATCTAATGAGCCTTTCTGGTTGGTTAAAAACGGGCTTATTTCATCCTATCCATCACTGAAAGATGATAAAGAATGTGATGTACTGATCATTGGTGGAGGAATTACCGGCAATCTGGTTGCTCATCAAATGATAAAAGACGGTTACAAAACTATTTTAATTGATAAAAGAGAAATCTGCAACGGAAGCACTTCAGCAACAACTTCAATGCTGCAATATGAAATCGATGTTCCTTTGTACGAACTTTCGGAAATGATTGGCGAAAAACCAGCCATACAGGCTTACAAAGCATGCGAAAAATCAATTACTGATATTGCCAATCTTGTAAAAGAAATAAAATCAAGATCAGGATTCAGAAAAAAGCAATCTCTTTATTTTGCTGCGAGAAAAAAAGATGTGGATTGGTTGGAAAGGGAATATGAGGCAAGAAGACTGGCAGGTTTTGATGTAGAGTGGCTTTCGGCTAAAGAAATTGAAAGACAGTTTGAAATTGTAAATTCTTATGGTGGCATTTTATCTAAATCAGGAGGAAGTATCGATGCTTTTAAATTTTCACACGAGTTATTAAGATTTAATGAAAAAAAAGGGCTGGAAATTTTCGACAAAACAGAATTAAAATCAGTAAAATATCTCAAAGATCATAACCTGGCTCTCACAACAAGTGGTTTTACCATTAAAGCTAAAAAAATCATCTACTGTGTTGGTTATGAGACTAAAGAATTAATTAAAGAAGATTTTGTAGACTTAAAATGTACATTTGCCATTGTTTCAGAAATCAATTCAGAAAAATTTAAAAATATTGAACATACTTTGATCTGGAATACCGATGAACCATACCTGTACATGAGAAGTACAGACGATGGCAGACTTTTGATAGGCGGTGGCGATGAAGAGTTTCACAATGCTGAAAAACGTGATGCGTTATTGGGCAAAAAAGAAAAGGAAATACTCAGAAATTTGAAAAGAATAAAGCCTGAAGAACATTTCTACACCGATTTTGTCTGGGCCGGAACATTCGGCGAAACAAAAGATGGACTGCCGTACATCGGAGAACATCAGAATTATAAAAACTCCTACTTCGTCTGTGGTTTTGGAGGAAACGGAATTACTTTTTCAGTAACCGGAATGGAAATGGCTTCAGCATTTATGCAAAATAAAAAACATCCGCTATCGGAATATTTTAAGTTTGGAAGATAATTTCAAGAAAAAATCGGATTCATTTGACTGAACCCGATTTTTTTATCAAAATTACCAGTTGGTAAGCCCATTTTCAAGAGCTTTTTGATAATTTTCTGCATCAAACGTATACAGATCCGGAGATTTGTGAGCACCTCCGCGTCTCTGTTCATCCAGTTTTTTTAAAATTCCCAGATTTTTTATTTTGCGGTAAAAATTTCCCCTGTTCAATTCTTTACCTAAAATAGTTTCATACAATTTCTGAATTTCAGAAAGCGTAAATTTCTCAGGGAGAAGATTGTAGCCAATGGGTCTAATCGCAATTTTTTCTCTTAAAGCCAAAAGAGCTTTTTCAATAATTTCCCTGTGATCCATGGCGAAATCCAGTTCGTCGAGTTTGTTAATGTTCGTCCATTCGCAGGACTGGCTGAGCTCATCTTTTACAAGATCCTGCTGAGAAGGGTTGTACAATGCGAGATATCCGATAGAAATAAACCGTTGTTTGCTGAAATGAGACTCATCAAATTCTTCAAAATATTCTTCACTGCGGGCTTTTTTTCCAAAAACTCCGAACTCATGAAGGTAGACGTCTGTAAGTCCTGTTCTGTCTTTTATAATCCTCTGTACAGCGTCGTCCAGATCCTCATCTTTCTTCACATATCCACCTGGAAGCATCCATTTTTCTCGATAATTCATCTTTACGAGGAGCACTTTCAGTTCATTGCTTTCAAATCCGAAAATCACGGGATCTGCAGAAATATGCGACAGGTAAATTTTTTTACCTTCATCTGATAATTTTTGTATTTGTTGCTTAGAGTCCATTTAGTTGGGGGAAATATGGGATAAATTATTTTTTGCTAATATCGAAATTTTTTTTTAAAAATAATAATACCACAAAATAGTTAGATAGAAGGGATTTTAGCGTCATTAAATTCTTCAAGTAAATTATTAAAAACTTTTTCCACAGGAAGAATTTCGTCGATTAATGCAGAAACCTGCCCGATTTCCAGTTCACCATCTTCCATATTGCCTTCGAACATTCCGAGTTTGGCTCTGGCTCTGCCTAAAGTGGCATTCAGAGCTTCTTTATCGCGCCCCTGATTATAGATTTCTTCAAGCTCGTTGAAGAATTTGTTTTTAACCAAACGTACTGGAGCCAGTTCTTTTAAAGTCAGATGCGTGTCGCCTTCATTCAGTTCAGTTATTTTATTTTTCCAGTTCTCATGGGAGCTTGCTTCAGTTGTTGCTGCGAATCTAGAACCAATCTGTACACCATCAGCTCCCAAAATCATTGCTGCTTTCATTTGAGAACCTAAAGCAATTCCTCCGGCAGCAATTAGTGGTTTGGAAATATGTTTTTTCACGTTGGGGATCAGACAAAGGGTAGTGGTCTCGTCCCGCCCGTTGTGACCGCCTGCTTCAAAGCCTTCTGCTACGATGGCATCAACACCTGCATCCTCACATTTTACCGCAAATTTGGTTGATGAAACAACGTGTGCGACTTTTATGCCTTCTTTTTGAAGAACTTCTGTATAAAGTTTGGGATTTCCGGCAGATGTGAAAACGATTTCTACTTTTTCTTCTAAAATAATCTGAATAATTTCATCTAAATTAGGATAAAGCAATGCAACATTTACTCCAAATGGTTTATTTGTAGCTTTTTTACATTTCTGAATATTCTCCCGCAAAATATCAGGATACATACTCGCTGAACCGATTAGCCCAAGTCCGCCACAATTGGAAACTGCCGAAGCTAAACGCCATCCCGAATGCCAAATCATTCCAGCCTGGATAATTGGATATTTAATATTGAAAAGTTCTGAAATTCTGTTTTGATTGTCCTGCATATTTTATTTTTAAATGAAATGATAAGTATGAAAATACTAATCCTCTAAAATAATAAAACTAATATTTTTATGCATAAAAAAACCTTCATTTCTGAAGGTTTTAAAGTTTATTTTGAAATGGAAGCTTTCTTCCAGTTGCTTTTGAATTCGCAGTTGTATCTTCCGTCAATCGATACAAATGTGGTTGGAATTTTTTCATTTACATATTTTTCCACCATTTCGTTTCGGCGTCTGTTGAGTGCCAGTTGCTTGATTCTGTCATAATCTGTTTCCAAAGTAATCTGGTGAGCAGCGATGTCATCTTCAATCTTTACAATTTTTACAACAACTCTGTCTCTCTCATCCTTATCGTCAAATGCTGTGGTAATATCACCTTTTTTAAGACCTGCCAATTCATAAGTGATTGTTCCCGGAATACTTTCTCTCTCAATTTTATTGGAACCGTCAGCTCCCGGAATTACACCGGCGTTGAATTTTGTTCTTTTATCATCAGAAAATTTGAATGAAGCTTCCTTGAAAGTGATTTTACCTGATTGAATCAAACCTCTGATGCTGTCTAATTTGGTTTTTGCCATAGTAATTTCCTCTTCTGTAGGTGTTGCCATCAAAAGAATGTGACGCGCGTCGTATGCTTTCCCTGATTTTTTCACCAACTGAATGATGTGATATCCAAATTCAGATTCCACAGGATCAGAAATTTCACCTTCCTGAAGATTCAGTGCTGCTGCCTCGAAAGGCTTTACCATCTGACCTTTGAAAACATTTTTCATCAAACCTCCTGTAGCTGCAGAACCTTTGTCTTCAGAATAAATTCTCGCCTGGCTGTCAAAAGATTCACCACCCTGAATGTCTGCTTTTATCTTCTTTAATCTTGCAATTAACTCTTCCTTATGCTTCTCTGTAAGCTTTGGATACATAAAAATCTGAGAAAGTGAAACCTCGTCCTTAATTTGCGGAAGCTGCGTTTTAAACTGATTGTAAAAGTCGGTTACTTCGTTTGGCGTAACGTCTGCTTTTTCTGTAATTCTCTGGTATTTTGCCTGCCCGTAATACTGATCGGTATCAATTTTTTCGATGGCATTTTTCATCTCGTACTGATTACGGAATTTGTAAGCCGCAAGCATTGTTTTTTCATCCGGAAACTGAGAAACAAGCTGATTGTATTTAGCGTTTGCCTGCTCTTTAATCATAGCAGAGCGGTTTTCAATCAGCGTATCTTTTTTAGCCTGAACCACAAGAAGCTTATTGTTGAGAAGACTTTCAAGAAATTCGCATCTGTTGGTCTCTCCTGCACCCTGCTGTTTTGCATAGTTCAGCTGTTCCTCCACATCAGATTCTAAAACAATTTCATCGCCAATCACAGCAGCAATCCCATCAACCAATTGTCCTTTCTTCAGCTGCGCAGATGTATTTACAGAGAAAAACATCATGAAAATACCAAAAAGAAAAGCGATTTTTAATTTATCTATCATTTTTTTATATTAAACGAGTTGCAAATTTAGAATTCTTAATGAATCAGACTAAATTTTTTATTATAAATATTTCTTAAAACAAATGATTAATCAAGGTCTATCTCGAAAGTCGTCAGTTCTTTGAATTGTTTTATTCTTAAATAAACATCAGTTTCCTCTACTTCTTCGATTCTTTCTGTTCCGAACTTTTCTACCGTGAAAGATGCCATTGCAGATCCTACGATCAAAGCAGCCTTCATAGTATCGAAATCAAATGTTCCTTTTTTAGCAATGTAAGCCGCAAAACCACCTGCGAAAGTATCACCAGCTCCTGTTGGATCGAAAACTTCTTCTAATGGAAGAGCCGGAATTGCGAATATTTTTCCTTCTCCAAATAAAATTGCTCCGTGCTCACCTTTTTTAATGATTACGTAAGCAGGTCCCATTTCGTGGATCTTTTTAGCAGCTTTCACCAAAGAATATTCTCCTGAAAGTTGTCTCGCCTCTTCGTCATTAATGCTGATCACATCAGTTTTTGCAATCATTAGTTTCAATGTGTCCATTGCCGTATCCATCCAAAAGTTCATCGTGTCAAGGATTGTCAGCTTCGGACGGTTATTCATTTTTTCTAAAACTGAAAGCTGAACGCCAGGGTGAAGGTTTCCTAATAGCAAAACTTCCGCATCCTGCATAGAATCTGGAATTTTTGGATCGAAATTTTCCAGAACATTCACTTCGGTAGCCAAAGTGTCTCTCGTATTTAAGTCGTTATGGTATTTACCTGACCAGAAGAACGTTTTTCCTTCTTTCACGATTTCCAGTCCTTCAAGATTTACATCTCTTTTGCTGAACATGTCAAGATATTCCTGAGGAAAATCGCCGCCCACAACAGAAACAATTCCTGATTTTACGCCTAAAATAGACGAAGTAATTGCTATGTATGTAGCCGCACCGCCCAAAATTTTATCTGTTTTACCAAATGGTGTCTCAATCGCATCAAATGCTACACTTCCTACAACTAAAAGTTTCATATATTATGTCTTATTTTTTTAATTTAAATTTTTAATTTTTCCATTCAAATGTATCCAAAAGATGCATCAGATCTTTTTTCACGTAATCCACAGCCGGAGCCAGAGAATCCGGTTTTGGTCTTGAATTGAAATAAAGATAAGCTGTCACAAAGTGTTTTGTGCTGTCAGTAGCGTAAAACTGAATGTTGGCAGCCGTCTGTCCTTTCAGTTCATAAAAGTTTCCGTAGACTTTTCTTTCAGGATATTCGAATGATTTTGTATCGATAGAACTCGCCTTCACGGTATGTCTGTATACCATTTTCTCGGCTTCAGCTACCTGATCGGCAAAATTATTATTGATAGGATAATATGAAATGAAAACCTTCGCTTTCATCTTCGGATAATTAAGATAGTACCAGCAAGGTCTTTTCGCATCACTGAGATTGGCGAAATTTGAATATTCAAAGCTGTAATTACAGTTTTTATCCATCTTCTGATATTTCGGTGCCGGATATTCCAGTCTTAATTCACCGAAAGGTTTTGGTGTAGCCTCTTTTCCACAGGAAATAAGAAGCGCAGACGCAAAAACAAAACTGACTTTTTTAATCATTTTGCAAAAATACAAATTAGATTTTAGATTTTAGGAGACAAATTTCAGTCTTTCAATGTGTTTTGAATATAATTTTCCAAAGGTTTGGGAAATGAATGCTTTTGAGAATCTTCAAAGTCGGAAATGATGAGTTTTTTATCTTTTATTAAATCATTCCAGAGAGATTCAGAAGTAATTTCTACATCAAGTATTTCAATACTTAAATTTCTGTGAGTCAGTTTGTGATTTACGGTTTTTACATTTTTAATAAACGGAACGAGTTCTGCAGAAATCTCAGGTAAAAATTCATACAGTTTTTTCCAGATATAATCATCGCCACGCTGCTGAATGATAAACTGATTGTTTCTGTGAACAAAATAATATTTAAGTGAAAGATTTTCAACTTTCACTTTTTTAGTCTTCACCGGAAATTCAGAAACCTTCCCAAGTGCGAAAGCCAGACAATCATCATTTACAGGACAATCACCACAATTTGGATTTTTTGGTTTGCAGATTTCCGAACCTAAATCCATCATTGCCTGATTGAAATCTCCAGCGTTTTCGGGCATAATTAAAAAAGCCAGATCCGAAAAATAGGAAAATGCATTGGTTTGAGAAACATCAAAGTCATCAGCAAATATTCTGCTTAAAACTCTGTAGAAATTTCCATCCACGGCTGGTCTTTTTTCCCCGAAGCAGATACTCGAAACAGCTGCGGCTGTGTATTTTCCGACCCCTTTTAAAGTTAAAATATCGTCATAATCTGAGGGGAATTTTCCTGAAAATTCCGTCATAATCTGCTTTGAAGCTTTATGAATATTAATTGCTCTGGAGTAATATCCCAAACCTTTCCAGTGAAGAATGACTTCGTTTTCATCGGCTTCCGCCAAGGTTTTTACATCCGGAAATCTTTCAATAAACCTGTTGTAATGTCCCAAACCCTGAGCAATTCTGGTTTGTTGAAACACAATTTCGCAAATCCAGATTTTATAAGGATTTTTTGTATTTCGGAAAGGTAAATCTCTGGCATTTTGAATGTACCAATTTTGGATTTTTTGTCCGATGTGAAGAAAGTCTGTGGATTTTTTTGTTGGTTTCAAGTAAAGAATCTCAATGGTAAAGTGCAAAGATACTTAAATATGACATGTTTTAAAACCGCAAAAGTGACAAAAGAATTAATTACAATAAGAAATTCAAAAGCTTGCAAAATGTACAAAAAATTGAAAGCTTTTCTTACTTTGGCTAGCAAAAAAAAATTCACACTTTGTATTTAGATTAAACCAAAACAGACCGCCAAAAAATGACAGTCTGTTTTATGATTTATTTTTAATAAATTAATCCTGAATATATTCTGCATCCCACTCGTTACCGTCATCACCTTTGTGACCGTCAAGTTTGATTACAAAACTTTTTGTAGGGAAATATGGAGTCAGTCTGATGTCTAACCAAACTCTGTCTTTATTCACTTTATCCTGCTCGAATCTTACAATTTTGAATTTTTCGATCAGTTTATCTGCACCTTTGATTCCATCAAGGAAACTCACAATCTGTCTTCTCAGATCATCTTCGTTTCTCGCATTCCAGTTTTCAAAAGCTCTTCTGTTTAGGAAATCGAGTAAAACTTTAGTTACGTAATCGAAAACACGCACTACAGAATATGTCTGAAGACCGATGTTATCACCTGTAAACAGTGTTTTTGCCGAGAATGCCATGATTTTTCCGTACTCATTAACCATAGGCACAAGACCCATTTTTTCAAGCTGAGAAATTTCACTTTTCTTTAAATCAAATTTTACTGCGTCTACTTCGTTGATGTTACCGTGTTTTTTACCCGCAGCCACCTGAGACATCAAAGTTTTATGGATTTTCCCTGCCAGTGAAGTCGATGGCGGAAGTTCTACGTTTTCCTCTTCGCCTACTTCTTCTGCTTTTCCTCTTCCCACAAGCCAGTTGCATGTCATGATCACATTACTTCTGTGAAGTTCGCCACCAGTAAGATTTGCGGAATGGAATAGATCTACTACATCATCCGGTTTATCAAGATTGGCAAAATCGGTAACCATCATTACTTTATTTTCGTTACAGATTTTAGCCCATTTTTCAATGACTTTATTTGAACCTAAATAACCTGGAATAGCAAGGATAGAGTAGTTGTCTCTCAAATCAAGACGGTCATAATACTGTCTGAACTCTTCAGCAATCGCCTCAATGAAAACAGGATTGTCAAGGTCTGAAACCTGATCAAGACTTGCGTTGACGATGCTTACGTTGTCTACCTTATCAAGTTCGGTATTTTTGTAAAACTGAGCGACAGTACGGTAAGATGTTTCAAGCTGACGCACAGAATCCAAAGCATTTTTGAGATTTGATTTTAAATTCTCTTCTGCATTCTGGGCTTTGTTTTTACAGGTGTCTGCCAGTTTTTCTGCATTATCACCGCCTTCCAGCAGTTCAACCCAAAGATTTATTTTTTGAAGAAGTTCTTTTCTTTCGTCAGATTTATTGGAGTCATTTAAAAATATTTCTTTTCTTGCCTTTCGCGTAGGGTTCATATTGGCGATGCCGTCCACAACAGATTCCACGAAGCCGAAGCCACCGATTCTGTTGAGCTCTTCCAGAGGATTTGCAGACGGTCTTTTATCCTGAAACTGCTGCTGTTGCTGCTGCGTATTTTCAGATGCCTGAAGTTTATTTTCCATGATATTTTGGGGGTGTTTTTATTATTTTTCGAGTTCCTGAGCTACATTTTTAAGCACTTCCACAAAAGCTGCCCTCGACTGTTCGTTTTCGAGCATGTTTCTCAGGATTTTGTTGGTTTTCAGCTGACGTACAATTTTGTTGTACTGATCCTGCTCCATGCTCAGTTTCTGTAAATAATCTGAATTGTTTACGAGATTTTTTGGTGTAAAATCTGCGAGATTTCTGAATCTGAACTCTTCATCGATTGCGTTTCCGTCAACATCCTCGTGCTGTACTTCTACTGAGGGTTGGAAGTGTCTGAAAACATCTTCTACAGTTTTCAAACCGGTAACGATTTCCGGAGTGTAAGATTCGTCTGTGGTAAGCTGGCTCACGATCAGAGATTTGTTTTCCTGGATCTGGGCGATAGCTTCGTTGGCATCCACTTTCACTTCGTTTCCTCCAACGCCATAATTAAACATTGCCATATTTTTATTATTTTGAGATTTTTGGTTTTGATTCTGGTCAGCAAATTAATTGCCAATCCATTGTTTAAATTTATGAAAAAACCTGAACATACAAAATTTAACTTGTAATTTTTATTTGTATTTCTGATTTTTTCGGGGGATAATTATTGAAAACGACTATTTGACTGAATATTTACCAACAGATATATTTTCCCGATAACTTTCTTTTGCCGCCTGATAGCCGATGTCAAACAACTCTTCCAGTCTGTTTTTCTTTCTTTCAAAAGTTCCGTAACTTGAGAATTGCTGTGATGTAATAAGCCAGTCGCAATGATCAAATTTGATTTTTTCCACACGGTACGATAAAAGATCATAGGAACGTGAAACAATTGCTTTTATAGTTTTCAGATCATTAATGTTGATGTTGTGAGGTGGTGAAACAAAAACGCCAATAAGCTTATCGCAGTCATCCCTGATAATATCTGCAGGGAAATTGTTTAAAACTCCGCCGTCACAGAACATTTCTTCATTAATAATATAAGGTGTTGTTATACCTGGAATAGAGCAGGAAGCGATGATGGCATCAACGATTTCAAATTCCGGATCAAAAATTTTCTGAGTTCCCGAAACGAGCTCTGTAGCTACAATTTTCACATCTTTATCCAGATCTTTCAGTTTTAAATCTCCAAAAATCGACTTTAGATAGTTTCTGAATATCACAGAAGATACCAGTCCTGGCTGATTAAAAGTAAAATGTTTCCAGTTGAAAAAATAAACAGATTTAAAAAACTCAAGAATTTCATCAGGAGTTTTGCCAATTGCATAAAGACATCCAACAATTGATCCTGCACTGCAGCAGGATAAAACGTCAATCTGAATATTTTTTTCGTTCAAAAATTTCAAAACTCCTGCATGGGCAATTCCTTTGGTGCCTCCACCGGAAAGTACCAGACCTGTTTTTTCTGAAATCATGATTTAAAATTATGAATATCTAATTTTTGAGAATTAATTTCAATTTGCCTAAATGAAATTAACGGTTTCCACCACCCTGTTTGTTTGGTGGCATTGTCTTGTAGTTGGTATGTGTTTCAGCGGTATCTGTTTTGGATGTAGAAGAATCTGCTGCGTTTACAGGTTCAGAATTGGCAACGGCGCTGTCACCCAATTTATTCCTCATGGAATCCTTGTTGTGTTCGGCCTTGAACTCTTCTCTGTTTTCCTTTTTATCGGCACAGCTTACTGTACATAATAATAGCAGTGATGCACTGATGATGGTATTTTTCATAATGAATAGTTGTGATGTTATTTAATCAAATATAAACATTTTAATTCAAGTAAAAAGTAAAAAGTAAAACTGAATAAACAACCTGTAAGAATAATTTCTGTTTTGTCCGGAGGAAAGTTTAAGACAATTTGAATGTTCTGAAAAAAAGAAATCCTCTGAATATTCTGATTTCTATGCAAATAAATTTTAACGTCCCGTTGTTGCGGGGTCCATCTTCATTACGGCAGTGTCGTTTGGTACTGCGGGAACAGTGGAGTCCATTGTTGAAGGTGACATTCTTGCAGCGTTATCGGCTGCTGTAGAATCTGTACTGTTGGTGCTTGCCGAAGATTCCTTCGTACCGCAAGCCGTGATTGTGATGCCAAAAAGTGCGGCTAAAACTAACTTTTTCATATTATTTTTGTTTTGGTCTGAATTCAACTCTTCAAGAATTATTCCGAAAGGGAATTTTAAATATTAAATGAATGATAAAATAACCTGCTGAATGTTAATTTATTAAAAATGTAATGTAGCTAAAAGCCTTTCACTGAATCTTTCCAACAAAAAAAGCCCCGACAAAAATTTCGGGGCTGTATGAAAGTGTAACAGGCAACAATTACTTATTACCAATTGCTTATTTATTATCCCAAATACGGGTATTTATAATCTTTAGGAGAAACAAAAGTTTCTTTGATTGATCTTACGGAAGTCCATCTCAGTAAGTTCATTTTAGAACCTGCTTTGTCATTTGTTCCTGAAGCTCTTCCTCCACCGAAAGGCTGCTGACCAACAACAGCACCTGTCGGCTTGTCGTTGATGTAGAAGTTTCCAGAAGCGTTTTCCAATGCTTTGAAAGCTTCATTTACAGCGTATCTGTCTTGTGCAAAAACAGAACCTGTCAATGAATATGGAGAAGAAGAATCTACAACTTTTAAAGTTTCTGACCAATCTGCATCTTCATAAACGAAAACAGATAAGATAGGACCGAAAATTTCCTCAACCATACTTTCGTATTGAGAATCTGTAGTTTCGATAACAGTTGGATGAACAAACCAACCTTTGGAATCATCAGTTTTACCGCCAATAACAACATTGGCAACATCTGAAGCATTCGCTCTGTCGATATAACCTTTACATTTTTCGAAAGAATTTTTATCGATTACTGCATTTACAAAGTTGGAAGGGTCTTCCGGAGAACCCACTTTGATTGATGAAATCTGAGTTTCCATTACTTTTTTCACATCAGCCCAAAGCGATTTGGGAATATAAGCTCTTGAAGCCGCAGAACATTTTTGTCCCTGATACTCAAAAGAACCTCTTACCAAACCAGTTGCAACAGCTTCTACGTTGGCAGAAGGGTGCGCAATAACGAAATCTTTTCCACCGGTTTCTCCAACGATTCTCGGGTACGTTCTGTAGTTGTGAATATTGTCGCCAATCATTTTCCACATTCCCTGAAAAACTTTGGTAGAACCTGTAAAGTGAAGTCCGGCAAAATCTCTGTGTGCCATTACTTTTTCAGCAGTTTCTTTTCCGTCTGTAAAAATCATGTTGATCACTCCGGCAGGTAGTCCAGCCTCGATTAAAACATCCATAATTACCTTTGCAGAATAGATCTGTTTGTCTGAAGGTTTCCAAACCACTACGTTTCCAAGCATTGCCATACAGGTTGGTAAGTTTCCGGAAATTGCTGTAAAGTTGAAAGGTGTAACTGCAAAACAGAATCCTTCCAAAGGTCTGTATTCCACTCTGTTCCAGATTCCTGCATCAGAAACCGGCTGCTCAGAATACATTTCTGTCATAAATTCAACGTTGAATCTTAGGAAGTCGATGAATTCACAAGCGGCATCAATTTCAGTCTGATGAACATTTTTAGACTGTCCGATCATAGTTGCTGCATTGATAACATCTCTGTAAGGTCCCGCCAAAAGATCTGCTGCTTTTAAGAAAATTGCTGCGCGGTGTTCCCAACCAAGCTCATTCCACTGTTTTTTTGCTGCCAGAGCAGAGTTGATGGCATCATCTACATGCTGCATCGTTCCTTTATGATAAAAACCGAAATCATGCGCATGATCCTGAGGTGACTGAAGCTGAACAGTATCACCTGTTTTCACTTCTTTACCGTTGATGACCATTGGGATTTCTGTCTTTTCTGCCCACATTTTTTTGTAAGTTGCAAGAAGAGATTTTACTTCTGCTGATCCCGGTTCGTACGAAGTTACCGGCTCATTTACTGCAAATGGTACTTGCGAAATTGCTTTTGACATATAAGTTGTATTGTTTTATTTTGCTGTTTTACAAATTTACAACTTTTAAAATTTATGATGAAAAAATGTGAATAGTGAATTTTGCTTTGCAAGTGAATAGTGAATTTTAAACCATTAAGGTCTTGAAGTTTTTAAGTTGGTTTAAGAAATATCTGAAGATATTATTAAGCTATCTACACCATTTGTTCTAAATAGAGTTGATGATATTGCAATTCTGATTTTCACGTCGTTTTGTCATGCTGAAAGCATCTCTGCGAAATTTAATCATTGAGATACTGAAATTTTATATTGGTTTAGGAAAATATCCACATAAATGATTGAGTGGATCGCTTAATTCAGATTTATCTGAATCTTAAGAAATCTTATAAACTAAAAAATCTTAATGGTTCAATTTTTCTTAAATGTTTAAAATTAAAAAAATTGACAAACGAAGCGAATTAACCATTCACAATTCACCTGCTCACATCTTCTCTGTTTCCAGAATTTTTAAAACTAATTTTTCCTCGTGCGTCAAACCTGCTTTTCCATCATTTTCTTCGATAATTTCGAGTTCGTCGAGGTATTTTTTAATCGTATTATTCTCGTAAAGATTGATGACTAATGGATGAACATAATATTTTCTGCAAACCGTACTCGTATTGCCTAAGTGTTCGGCAACAATATCCAAAGCGGCTTTCACTTTCTTTTTGTACTGAGTATTGTTTTCAGCATAGCCGATTTCTTTGAAAGCAATCAAAGCATTTACAGTTCCCGACCAGGTTCTGAAATCTTTAGCCGTAAAATCTTCTCCACTTAATTCTTTAATATAATCATTGACCATTCCGGAATCGATTGAATGTCTATTTCCTTCATCGTCAAGATATTGGAAAAGTTCTTTCCCCGGGATTTCCTTGCATTTCATAATGAGTTTTGCCAGTCTTTTACTTTTGAGATTGACATTATGCATGACACCTTTTTTCCCTTTAAATGAGAAATTTATTTTTTGACCGTCAACTTTTACGTGTTTTTCCTTTAAAGTCGTCAAGCCAAATGAGCCATACAGTTTTTCATAAATATTATTACCAATACGGATGTTGGTGCGTTGCATTAAGCTGACAATCAAAGCCAAAACTTTTCTCTTGTCAAAATTTCTTAAGGCCAAATCTTTTTCGAGCTTCAGACGGATTTCCGGTAAGGCATAACCGAACTGAAGCATTCTGTAAAATTTAGTATGATTTCTCAACGCACTCCAAAGTGGATGGTAGCGATATTGTTTTCGGTTTTTAATGTCAAAGCCTGTCGCCTGAAGATGACCGTTGTCTAAAGCACAAATCCATACATTTTCCCAGGCTGGCGGAATTACCAGACTGTTGATGCGCTTGATTTCTTCCTTATCTTTTACTCTTTCATCGCCCTTAAAATACTGAAATTTTTTTCCTCTCTTACGGCGAATAATACCGGAAGCTTCTGCATCGGAAGTGTAAATTAAGTTTACAGCCTTTGCAGAAGCCACCGGATCTTTCATGATTTTGATGATCCTGGAAGGTTTTAGATGTGAAATAATTTCAAGATCTGAATTTTCCATATCAGCAGATTATGAGTTTTTACCCCTTGAGAATAACCATAAAATTACTCCTATGATTCCCACAGCAACGATGATTCCCCACCACATTCCTGCTTTGAAAATTGTTTCGATGGCTTCACAGCTTGTTAAAAGCATTAAACCAAATAAGGACAGACATAAGAAACTTAGCTTTTTCATAATAATTTATTTTTGATGTTTATAGTATTTTTGGGTGATGGATGATTGATGTCTGATGTGAAATTTTAACGTTTTTTTTAAATCTCTAATTTCAAACGTCATCCTGAGCTTGTCGAAGGATCAAATCCTGTTCTCATCAGCTCTCCATTTTTTTATTGATTTTTTGATTTCGTCGCCGGAAATGTTTTCTTCTAAAGCCTTTTCCAAAAGAATTTTAAATTCGTCATCGTAAGCAAATCTTAAAGCTGCAATCTGACTGAAATCTAATTTTTCTTCCACTTTATCTGACCTCAGGTTAAATATTTCAAAATACCTCTGCTTAAATTCCAGTCTTACCAGTCTGTTTTGAAGACCCAAAGCATAATGTTGGCGAACCATGATGGCCAGAAATAAAATCAGAAAAATAACAATTGAAAACAGAATCCACAAAAGCTGATCTACCGAATCAGTGAAAATTTTATACACCCCCAATCCCTGTAAAAAGATTACTAAAGGGAGATAAATAAAATGATGAGGAGCATAAAATTTTCGGTGATTCTGGTAATTCTGCGTTTTCATAAATTTAACATTACAATAATCTTTCCAAAATGTTTTCGTGTGGTATGTGTTGGGCGTTGGGTGATGGGTGATGGGTGATGGAAGAGGGAAGAAGGGAGAGGGAGGATTGGAGTTTTTAACGAAGTACTTTTATTTTTGTGAAGATTTGTGTTAGATGTTTTTTTTAAAAGTAATAATTGAATACATGTAAAATAAAATTTACATCATTTCTAAATACCGAATCCCGAACCTCAAAGTGTATACCCGCATCCCGAAACTCGGATCCCGCACCAAACTTCCACATTTTAATCCCAAAAATCCGTAACTTCACGTTTTTAAAATTGATAAAAAATGACTTCAAAGGAAAAAGTGGCTGCGCTTCGTGAAGAGATGCAGAAAAATAATGTTGATGCATTTATAGTATATTCTGCAGATCCTCACATGAGTGAATATTTGCCTGAAGAATGGCAGGAAAGAGCGTGGCTCTCAGGTTTTCTGGGTTCCGCGGGTTTTGTGGTAGTTACAAAAGATAAAGCAGGACTCTGGACAGACGGAAGGTATTTCACACAGGCACCAATTGAACTGGCAGGTTCCGGAATCGACCTTTTCAAGGATGGAATGGAAGGAACACCAAATTATATCGACTGGATCATTTCTGAAATTCCGGAAAATGGAAAGGTAGCTGTCAATGCTTTGGCAACATCGCATTCCAACTGGGAACTTTTATATCAAAAACTGAATGCAAAAAATTTAAATTTAATTGATCTTCCTTTATTAAAACAGGTTTGGATAGAAAGAGGAACGCCTTCAAAAAATCCAATTTACACGCATCCCATCGAAAGAGCAGGGAAATCTGCAACCGATAAAATTGCTGCAATCCGTCAGAAAATGGAGGAGCAGGAAGTATCGGTTCATATCATCTCAAGCCTTGATGATGTAGCATGGACATTAAATCTGAGAGGAAGTGATGTGGAAAGCAACCCTGTGTTTTTAGGTTATATTATCATCACCAAAAACGACGCACATCTGTTCACCGACCTCGAAAAAATGGACGTTGAAAGCAGAAAACAAATGGACGAGGCATGGGTAAAAATGATGCCTTACGAAGAATTTTACAATCATCTGAAAACGGTACAAGGTCAGAAAGTTCTGGTTTCGCCTAACAGCAATCAGTCTATTTTTGAGGCTTTAAAAATAGATAATGAATTTGTAAAAGCAGCTGTTCCGGGAAATCTGATGAAGGCTCAGAAAAACGAAACGGAACTCGAAGGTTTCAGAAAAGTGATGGTAAGAGACGGTGTTGCCATGGTGAAATTCCTTTACTGGCTGACACATAGCGCAGGAAAAGAAGCGATGAATGAATATTCTATCGGACAAAAACTAAGAGATTTCCGTGCTGCGGGAGAAAATTTTGTGGGTGAAAGTTTCGGAAGCATTGTTGGGTTTAAGGAAAATGGTGCAATGATGCATTATTCCGCAAAAAGTGAGGGAAGTAAAGAGGTGACAAATGATGCGAGTATTTTGGTAGATTCCGGAGGTCAGTATCTGGAAGGAACAACTGATATTACAAGAACTTTAGCTTTGGGAGCGGTTTCGGAAGAGTTTAAAATCAATTCAACCTTGGTTTTACAGGGAATGATTCGTCTGTCGATGGTGAAATTCCCGAAGGGAACGAGAGGCGTTCAGCTGGATGCGATTGCAAGACTTCCATTGTGGATGAACGGAAAAGATTATAACCACGGAACCGGTCACGGTGTAGGAAGTTTTATGAATGTACATGAAGGCCCTCAAAACATCAGAAAAGATTTAAATCCTCAGGAATTGTTGGTGGGAATGGTTGTTTCCAATGAGCCTGGATATTATCTGGAAGGCGATTACGGAATCCGTCATGAAAATTTAATCACGGTAAAAGAATCGGAAACTACAATTCACGGGACTTTTTACGAGTTTGAGACATTGACCTTCTGTCCATTCTTCAAAAGTGATATTGTAAAAGAAATTCTTTCGGAAGAAGAAATTAAGTGGCTGAACGCTTATCACAAAACATGCGAGGAAAAAATTGCTCCGTTTTTGGAAGGTGAAGTGAAGGATTGGTTTTTGGAATTGGTAAGCCCGCTTTAGAAGTGAATTGTCAATAGTTAATAGTGAATTTTAAATTTAAAATCACAGATAAGTAATTTTAAATCTTAAATCTTAAATATTGAATTTTTACCGTGTTTTTACGGTAAAGAACTAGTGAAATCACTGAAGTAATTGCTGTTAAAGTGACATAGTTTTGTAAGCGAAACCAAACACATTCACTTCATATACGTTTTTTAATAATTGAATCATCTCAGAAATGGGATGATTTTTTTAGTTACTTAAATACAATTTTGCTTAAGTTAATTTCGAAAGACTGATCATCTTCATAGGTGATTTTCAATGTTTGACCATCAATAAATTCAACACTTTTGTTGCAGAAGTGTGAGCAGCTTTCAACGATGATTGGGAAGTATTTTTTTTTATTTTTGTCAAATCCTAAAAGATTTCCTCTGAAAAAAGATTGTATTGTATAATTTTTATTTTCTATAGTTTCCTCGCTTGCTGAATTAAGTTTAAATAGATCTTCGTCATAGTAGGTTGAGTAAAGTACGTTAGGAATTATTGCATACCCAGCCCCGAAATTGTTATCTGCTTGATTGTCTTTTTGCCATTTTTCTGCATAATTTTTATAATGCGAAATGTTTTTTTCTTCAGCTGAAGGGTAATAAATTAATTTAGAAGTTTCAGCATAATGATGAAGCGCAGTTTTTGCCATTTTAGACGATTTCCGTTTAGAGTTTTCCTCAAAATTTCCCCGGATGCACTCATTGCAGTAATCTGAAGGATAACCAAAGTATTGTAAACTGAAATTGTCTGCAATGCTGTCTACATTAATCATTGAAAAATTTACACTATGCTCGTTCATTGCTTTTCCCATGTTCGACACTTGATAGGTAAGAAAAAGATACTTCATTTTACCTATTTTTCTGGTTTTGATGTTTGTGCTGTCAATTTCCAAATAAGCCCATTCTGTTTTTTCTAAGTCAATATCATTTATCAGATTTAATTTCTGCCCCGCAAACTGATATTTTGAAATCTTCAACACATTTACAGTATCTGAGTAGAAATAATTGCCTCGTTTTTCATTGCTTTTCACCCAGATTCTTGTTAAAGTATTTTCATTTTCATGAATAAAGATGCTCTGATTTCTGATTGAGTCCACTATGTTTTTATTTAAATTTTTATCAGAAACAATAGTGTTTTCAGCTAAGTCACGTGTCTCTTTTCTGCAGGAAAAAAGGAAAAGTAAAAAGACTGATATGGTAATTACTGCTTTCATTTGTGTGATCGTTTTGAATCGATGTTTGTTTTTATGGCCTCAATTTTCTCTCACTTTAATATAAATGTGCTTAACTGGTGAAATTTCTTTTTTCAAAAGTATTAATTCGTTTTTCTTCGATTCAAAGAAATGTTTTTCAGACCAATTCCAGGAATTTTCTTCACGCATATTAATTCCGTTTGCTTTAAAAGAAATAATGATTTTATTTCCATTAACTTCTAAATTTATTTCATCAAAGGTATCCTGAATCGTTGCACCATCGGGTGTTGTTGGGCAATTTTCAAGTTCTTTTAAAATTTCTTTGTCATTTCTAAACCAAAACCGAAGAAAATCTAAATGTTTGGAAGAACATTGATAACCCAAATCTAAGGCATCGAGGATTTTACATTTCAGATTGCTTCTGTTTTCATCAGCTTTTCCATCCCAACTACACTCGTTTCCAATGAATGTTGCAACATAAGCCAAGGCAACTTTTTCGGGTTCGGAGATTGTTTTTATGTAATTTTCGTTGAGATAAATAGTATTAATATTGGTTTTTAAATCTTTGTCATATTGAATTTTGCGCCATAGAAATTTTACTTTTTTATTGATATTTTTAAAAGGCTTAATTTGTTTTGCAGAAACCAAAAACCCACGATAATCTAAGTAATCCGAGTCTCCTGCAGCTCTCATGCTATCCATTTTCCATTTGATTTCCAGTTCACTTCCTCGTGAAAATTCCGAGTCTTTATGATTGTAAATCAAATGAATTGTATCCTTGTTTTTTTCTACCAGAAATTGCCAATCGTCTGTATAATCTATAAACTGAATGAATTTCACGGTATCGGTATATATCTTTCCGAGTTCAATATTTTCGTTGGGTCTTAATTTACTTTTGAAATTAGTCGAAATTACTGATTCTTTAGGCCTAATGGTGGAAGTAGTTTTTTCACCTGCTTTTTCAGATTTCTTTTCGCATGACTGTAAAATTAGAATTAAAGTTGCGAAAAAGAAGATGATAATTTGTGTTTGTACTTTCATTTCAATCTGTTTAAGTCTTATGGGATAAATATGTTCAGGATTTTTTAATTTTTGAATTCCATAACGTATTATTAATGTAAATGACGGGTAAAATTCCACTTCCAGCTTTTATAAACTGATTCTTTTTACAATTCCGCAATTTCCAAAGGTTTTTACCGTCTCAATAAGGATATTATTTTCCAAAATTATTATTATAAACTTCTTTTCTGGCTCTTTCTGACTTGTTTTTTGTCTGTACTCAGTTTCCTTACAACTCATCAAAATCAGTACAAAAATTGAGAATAATATCAGATTTCCGTTTTAGATTGTAGATTTTAAATTTAATTATTTCGGCTGTTATCGGATTTTTGAATCTGTATTTTTCTGTTCTAAATTACGAAAAAAGAGAATGGTTTTTTCATTTTATGGGGATATTTAAAAAATAAATACTGAGTGTAAATAGCCCTGATTGCAGCGGCATCCTTTTTTGCGTGGGAAGAAACGTGAAATTTCGGAAAAAGTCTGACGCAAAAAAGATACAGCGGAAAGCAGGTTCCCGGCTTCTGAAAAGGTGGGAGAGTTGGAGGGTATTTGTGTTTGAGAGTTTGAGAGGGAGAGAGTTGAGAGTTACAGGGAGTTTGAGCAGTTGAGTTTGATTGAAAAAGGTGTTTAAAACTTGAATTTTGAAACTTAAATTTTAAATGTTTATTCCGTAATTTTGCAGCATGAATCACGACACAATCTGCGCTCTTGCCACAGCCAACGGAATCGGAGCCATCGGAATTATCAGAATTTCGGGCGAACAGTCTTTTGAAATTGTAAACAGGGTTTTTCAGGGGAAAAATCTTGAAAAAGCCAATTCGCATACGGTGCATTATGGGTTTATTGTGGATGGGAAGAGGGAAGATGGAAGTGGGGAGATGGAAGATGGAAGACGGAAGGTAGTAAGCGAAAAAGTTTCGGGATCTGCGTTTTCATTTGAAAGTTCAGATTCTCCGGGTCAAAGTATTGAGAATGGAAACCAAGTTTCGGATTTAGCGGAGAATAACATCCAGCTTCCAACTTCCAGCTTCCAGCCGGAAACGATTGATGAAGTTATGGTTTCTGTTTTTAAAGGTCCGAAAACTTTTACGGCGGAAGATTCTGTGGAAATTTCTTTTCACGGTTCGCCGCATATTGCGAAGAAAATTCTTGAAGTTCTGATTAAAAACGGGGCAAGAATGGCAAAAGCAGGGGAGTTTACGATGCGTGCCTTTATGAACGGAAGAATTGATTTGAGTCAGGCTGAATCGATTGCTGATTTGATTGCTTCTGAAAATGAGGCATCAAGAAAAGTAGCTTTGAACCAATTGAAAGGTGGAATTACCAATGAAATTTCTATTCTGAGAACAGATTTGCTGAATTTCACCTCGTTGATAGAGTTGGAACTTGATTTTGCAGAAGAAGATGTGGAATTCGCCGACAGAGCAGCTTTGACAGCCTCATTGAACAGAACGGAAGTAAAACTGCGGTCGCTGATTGACAGTTTTCAATATGGAAATGCAATTAAAAATGGTGTGGATGTCGCCATTATCGGAAAGCCAAATGCCGGAAAATCGACGTTGCTGAACGCTTTGCTGAAAGAAGAACGTGCGATTGTTTCGGAAATTGCGGGCACGACCCGTGATACGATTGAGGAAGTTTTGCATATCAAAGGAACGGCTTTTCGATTTATCGATACTGCGGGAATTCGTGAAACGACAGATGTTATTGAGGAAATCGGCGTAAAAAAAGCGAAGGAGAAAATTGAAACGGCAAAAATTCTTCTGTACTTATATGATGAATTCGACTCTCAACCTGAAGAAGTGTTTGATTTTATCAAAGAATTTTACCGTGATGATTTGAAGGTGATTCTTCTTCATAATAAAATTGATTTGCAGGAAACTGCTTCTGTAAATGAGTTTGACGCAAAATTAAAAGAACAGTTATTTCCGAATTATACTTCCCAAATCATCGGGATTTCGGCAAAAAACAAAACAGGAATTGATGAGTTGAAATCTGAACTTGCCGACTATATCCAAAATCTTGAAACGCAGGAAAGTACCATCATCACAAACCAGCGTCACTATGAAGCTTTGCAGAGATCTCTGGAATCTGTGAAGAAAGTTGAAGATGCCATCTCAGGAAGAATTTCAACAGAACTTTTGGCGTATGAACTTCGCTATGCTTTGGAATATTTGGGTGAAATTTCTGGTGAGTTTACCAATGATGAGGTGTTGGGGAATATTTTTTCTAAGTTTTGTATCGGAAAATAAATATATCTTCAATTTCAAATCACAGTTTATATCTCAAAATTATCCTTTCAAACTCTCTTTTTGCCCGATGAAAAAACTTTCATTATATTCGGAAGTTAAAATAAAATTTTACGCAAATGTTAGTCAGAAAGAGTTTCACTGTAAAAGGGATTTTTGAATTTGCAGGCCATCATCTCTGGTGGCTCGTTGCATATATGCTGATTGTGGCGATTTTGTATCAGTTGGTCGGCTGGCACTGGATTTCAATTCCCTGGTTGCCGGTTTCGCTGGTGGGAACGGCCGTGGCGTTTTATGTGGGATTCAAAAACAATCAAAGTTATGACCGGGTATGGGAAGCCAGAAAAATCTGGGGAGCCATCGTCAACAGCAGCCGGAGCTGGGGCGTGATGGTTAATTCTTATGTGAAAAACGGACAGTATTCTGATGAGGAAATCAAGAGAATAAAAACCAATCTCATTTACCGGCATATCGCATGGCTCTACACATTTCGGGAGCAGTTGCTTGTTCCTACGCAATGGGAACATGTGAGCCTGAATCATCATTTTGCGAGAATTGCCACAAGACGGAGAGATAATTTTGGTGTCGGTCAGTTTCAGGATTATCTGAATGAAAAACAGCAACAAAACTATTTTGCAAACGAAAAAGACTGGGAAACTGCTGCCAACAAAGCTACGCAAATCATCAATCTGCAGTCTCAGGATTTGGCGTTGCTTGAAGAACGGGAAATTTTACACATGAGACGTCAGCTGGATCTGCAAACCATTCTGAACGATTTTTACGACCATCAGGGCAGGGCAGAACGCATCAAGAAGTTTCCTCTGCCACGTCAGTATGCCAATTTAAGTTTTATTTTCAACTGTATTTTTATTTTTCTTCTACCTCTGGGAATTGTTGCCGAGTTTGCAAAATTAGGTGAGGCCGGAGTTTGGCTGATGATTCCTTTCGGAACGATCGTCGGATGGATTTATGTCGTAATGGAGCTGATTGGCGACTATTCCGAAAATCCTTTTGAGGGATTGGGTACAGATATTCCTATGCTCTCCATCTGCAGAACTATTGAGATCGATCTGCTTCAGATTTTGGGCGAAACTGATTTGCCAAAACCGATTGAACCTGTGAACGATGTTTTGATGTAAACGTATTTCATTTTTTTAAACACAAATAAATTCAATGCACACCCTTCTTCCATTTTTTCTGGCCATGATCGCCATCATCGTACTGCTCAATATGTGGGCAACAAAACTCAGGATTGCATATCCTATTTTGCTCGTAGTTGGTGGTTTAGCCATCAGTTTTATTCCCGGCTTACCGGTCGTAAAGATTGATCCGGATCTGATTTTCTTTATTTTTCTTCCCCCATTACTTTTTGAAGCAGCATGGACGATTTCGTTTAAAGAAATGAAAAAATGGTGGCGAATCATTGGAAGTTTTGCATTTCTCGTCGTATTTTTTACTGCTTTTGCAGTCGCTTTGGCTACCAATTATTTCATTCCGGGATTTACGATTGCATTAGGCTTTCTTCTGGGCGGAATCGTTTCTCCTCCCGATGCGGTGAGCACCGGAGCAATTATGAAATTTGTGAAAATTCCAAAATCAACTTCTGCAATTCTGGAAGGCGAAAGTTTGTTGAATGATGCATCATCATTGATCATTTTCAGATTTGCATTAGTCGCTGTAGGTACCGGACAATTCATCTGGCAGGAAGCATCTTTGAGTTTTTTGTGGATGGTGATCGGTGGCGCTGCAATAGGTTTGGTCATTGCATGGTTGTTCGTTCAGGCACACAAACTTTTGCCGACAGACGCGCCTTCAGATATCGCCTTAACTTTAATTGAACCGTATCTAATGTACTGGATTGCCGAGCAGGTGCACAGTTCGGGAGTGATGGCAGTCGTTTGTGGTGGATTATATATGTCTTCAAAACGTTTGATTTTCCTCAACAGCGCAAGCCGAATACGTGGATACAGCGTTTGGGAAAGTTTTGTATTTATTTTAAATGGAATCGTTTTTCTTATTATCGGTCTGGAACTTCCGGAAATTGTAGATGGTATCCGTGCTGAAGGAATTCCACTCAGAACGGCAATTGGATATGGAATTGTAGTGACAGGAATTTTAATAGCTTCGAGAGTGGTGAGTTCTTATGCCGCTTTGGTTGCTACTCTGATTTTCCGACCAGGCGTTGCACCAAGAGCAAGATCAAACAAAATGCGTTTCTTAATGCCTTTACTTCTCGGCTGGACGGGAATGAGAGGCGTAGTTTCTCTGGCCGCAGCTTTGGCAATTCCTGTGACTTTGAGTAATGGAGAGCCATTTCCACACCGGAATTTAATTTTATTTATCACTTTTGTCGTGATTTTATTAACGCTTTTGGTTCAGGGATTAACGCTTCCGGTTTTCATTAAAAGAATGAAATTTTTTGATGAATTAATTATCGATGAAAACGAAGAATCCACCAAACTTCAAATGAAGCAGGGTTTAAAAAAGCACGTTTACGAAGTGCTGAAAGATAAATACGAAAATAAATATCAGGGAAATCTGATGATTGAGAAACTCCTGAAACAGTGGGAAGAACGCGCCAAAGCTACCGACGACAGCTGGATGAACAACGAAACCAAACAGATCTTCGTAGAAATCCTTGAAAGCCAACGCGAATATCTTACGGAGCTCAATCAGGATCCTGCAATCAATGAAGAAATCATCAGACATCAGCTGTATCAGATTGATCTGGAAGAGGAAAGGCTTAAAATTATTTAAATTTTTTTAAAAAAAATTACCAACCTGTAACCAATAGATTTCCTGCGGCTTTTTCACTGCATTTCTGGTATTTTGAGTAGGCTTTCGCTGCCCGGGCACGGATTTGCTCATTGCTCTCCGAATTCAGATACCCGGAAATGGCGTCGTGCAAAGTATATGCTTCTGGACTCATTAATCCTGTAGTCCAAACCAGGGGATTGACATTGGCTTTCTGAAGATGAGGTGAGAAATATTTTTTGCTGTAGCAAGCCAGCATAATTACGTCACGCTTCTGTTGATCAGTGTTTTCAAAGGTTTCACTTAATTGGAAATCCATCAGACCATCGTGTCCAACGTATGCCAGCAATTTTGCATTTCCATTAATTCCGATGACTGTTTTTCCTGTTTTTAAAGTATCTTTTGTTTTTCCCGAACTGCTGTTGAGGAAATCGACTGTCGTATTTTTGATAAACTGACCATCGTAAGCGTCTGCAACTAAATAGTAGTTTTTGGATATGTGTTTAAAAATTATTCTTTCAAGCTTTTCAGATTTTAGTTTTCGTCTTTCGATAAATTTCCATTCCTTACTTTTTTTGAAATAGGTTCGCACGCCGAATCCGCAACCCCAATACAGATTGTTTTCGGGATCCTGTCCGTTTCCAATTTTTTCGGGAACGGGTACAATTCCCTGATATTTATTGTCACACAAAGCCACAAAAACGTGAATGGTTTTGACATCGGATGTGAATGGAACCGATTTTTTCTCTTTAAGATGTACATCAGAGATTTTTATATTTTTCTTTGGTGTATCGTTGCTGCAAGCAATTAATAACAGGCAGAAAATAAAGGTGATACAGTTAAATAATTTCATCATTGCTGTTGTGCTTTAGATTTAATTAAATTTAAAAATAAAACAAATTATTCATTTTTAAGTTTAATTATTTTTCTGAATTTAAAATAATATAATATCCAAATCACTAAGAAAATCCACGGGATTATAAATAAATAATCCTCATTCGAAAACTCAGAAAGACTTAATGAAATCAGACTTAAATATAAAAATGAACCTAGAAAAAATGACATAAAAGAGTAGAATCTGTTTTCCCGCACAGTTTTAAAGAGATTAAAAACGCCGGTAAACTGAGAATTACAAATAAAATATGAACTCCCACAATAATTCCGTAACCTAAACCTGCAAAACAATTCATACGTGGTTCTCCAGTGTCGTAGTGATTCTGATTCGGAGACTGAATGATAATAAGAACAATTATGGACACGATTGTTCCGGTCAGGAAGCTCATCAAAAGTGCATTGGTGATGGTTTTTGTGATTTTATTTTTCATGGCTTTCAATAGCTTTATTTTTTTTGAGAACCTTATTGTCGATCTGACTTTTTATAAAAATCACAATTTTTTTACTTGCAGAAAAAAGTATCAGTCCCAAAATCCATCCGGTAGCAGCTCCGAAAAGCAACCCGGAAAGTACCGCCACTTCGGTAATCCACCAATCATAAACCAGATTTAAAAACCAAAAGAACAGTACGGAGACAACTGAACTGCCGGCAATGCAGGACACAATAAAAAATGTCTTAAAGCCTTTGCTTACAGATTTCTGCTGAAAACCAACCAGCAGAGATGTAGAAATTATACCGGCACTGATTAGTAAAAACAGAAGTACAGAAACAACCACGACCACAAATACTGCGATAATAACCGCAAACAAAGCAAACGCAGCACCCATCAAAAGAAGATTTACCAAAAAATCGTCTTCATTGCGAAATGAATCATTCAGATTTAAAATAAATGATAATAATTTTATTAAAAAGATATTTTGTGTAGACAAAAACATAACTCTCCTCATTTTGTTTATACTCTCAAAATTAATCTTTAATGATGGAAATAAATAATTTAAGGTAGATTACTTTGTTAAAAATTAAATTCAGCAAATCAGTAAAAGCCTGTATTCTCCATCATTTTCTACCGGAGCCCGATGAATGCATGGTAAAACCTTTTGTTCCGGATGATCTACCGCCAGTCTCCAAAGATATCCCTGTCCTAAATTAATAAGTTGGGAATCTTCTTTAGGTTCATAATGCAGATCAAAGAAATTCTCTTCTAAAAAAGTTTCAAAATCATCATCAGAACCTTGATGCAATGCTTTCAGTTTCTCACGGATTTCAGGAATTAAAATTTTCTGAACCGCCTGATCATTTGGCAGAATGTCGCTTGAAGCGCCATAATAAGTGCATAAAAAAGTATCGGCTAAAACTGGCGAACGGTCTACATGAAAGGAATAAACGTCGGTTTGAATAAAATCAAATTCATCATCACGCTCATAGTTTTTGAGTAAATTCAGTGTCGGTAAGGCACCGAAATCTGTTAACACCTGTAAATCATTTAAAATAATTTCTCTCGCTGTTTCACCATGCTCTGAAAGTTTTAGTTTTAAAAGATCTTCAGACGTAACGACGGTAATATTTTCTTCCAGCTGAAGTTTTGAAATAATTTCTTTAAAATCACCATTCAATTCCCGTTTCCAGCAAAATGAATTTACAGATCCCTGAAAATCGGTATCAATTAATTCAGAAAAGGATGAAACGGTTTTAGAATATTTACCTGTAGAATTAGAAATTTTCATTTTGGATGAGATGAATTTTGAATTCCGATAAAAATAAACATTTAAATTCTAAATATTCCTCTTTTAAATCAGTCCTAAATCTTTACAGAAAGCCACCAACTGTTCATTATTATTGATTTTAAGACCTTCGCGTAAACCTGTGAGTTTTTTTTCCACACTGCTGAGACTATGAGGTTTTATGTTGTTGTTCTGCAGATAGGTTGGAATATTTTTCAGGAAAACCCCTTGTGAAAGCAGCGAAACTAAAGTAATATCGTAAGAAGTAAATTCGTAGCTGTTAAGTTCTTTCAAATCGTGTTTCATATATAATGAAAGATATTTTTGACCGTCAAAAACCATTGCTATAGCTTTTTTGAGTTCTTTAGCGTCATTTCTGCCTTTTCGTACAAAACCGTCAATTTTTAAATTTGTGAAAAGCGAATCTATCACTCCCGATTTATGCTCCGCGGAAAAGAAAATAACTTTCACATCCGGCTGAATCTCCTTGATTGCGGCAATCATTTCTTTACCATTTTTCAGATTTTGAGGATGATGGTCTTCGTCGTAATAAAGGTCGGTGATTATCAAGTCGTACGGATCATCTTCACGCAGACTCTTTTTTACTTTTTCCAGCGCATCGTCACAGTAAAAAACCTGATCAACAGTTGGGATTTCAAGTTCTTTCACAGTACGCTGTACGGATAAATTGATAACTTCGTGATCTTCGGCAATTAAAATTTTTTTAAACATCAAATCGGTTTTAGGAAATCGGAACTGAGAAATTTATTTTCAGTCCTTTTTCTGTTTCGGTGTCAAAAATAATATCTCCATTTAGATTTTCAATACGTGAAACCGCATTTTGGAGACCATTTAAAAAAAAACTTTTATTTTTGATGCCGATTCCGTTGTCACTGTACGAAATTTCTATACTGTTTTCTTCTTTTTTAAATTGTAAAATTACACGGTCTGCGTGGCTGTGTTTTTTCATGTTAACCAGCAGTTCGCGCAGGATTTGGTAGATTTCTGATCGGGTGAGTGGGGCTACATTTTGCCATAAGCTTGCATCATTTCCTGCCAGGTAAGTTTGAGTGTGTTCATTTTTAAAATAGGAAACCAATTTTCTGATTTTTTCATAAAAATTTTCGTCGGCATTATCATCACTCGAATCGTAAGAAATATTTCTTGATTTTTTATAGACATCTTCAAGATCATCCAGAGTTTCGTTTCTGCTGATATCCTGATGATTTTCAATCTTTGTCATAATTTGGTAAATCCCATTGGCTACGACGTCGTGTACTTTTTTTGAATACTTGATTTCGGTTTTTTTGACTTCGAGTTCTTTTTCCTGCTGCTGAAGTTTTTTTCTTTTAAAATAATAAACAATGCCTATAATAAGTAGAATGATCAGTATTAAAATTCCAAACTGAGCATAGATCTTTTGATTTTTGTTTTCGCTAAACTTCAACTCCAGTTCTGCATTTTCGGCTTCAGCTTCCGCCATATTAGCTTTAATAAGTGCGAATTGATTTTTTGCTTTAAATCTTGTGTCATTTACACTGTCATTAATAGAAACAAATTTTTTAAAGTATAAGGATGAATTATCTTCATCAATATTAATTATCTTTCTGAGAGCCTGTAGCTGATCGTCCGGGTTATTAATTCTCACAGCAGAGGTGAGCATTTTTCGGGCATAAAATAATGCTGAATCTTTGTTTTTCCCTGCATAATAATTTGAAATAGCCGAGTAGCTGGAATTTAATCCCTGATCGTCGTCCAGCTTTATTCTTATTTTTAAAGCTTTGTGATATTCAGTAATGGGATTATATTTTGGATTTAATTTATATTCTGCAGTTGCAAGATTATTGATAGACTTGGCCAAGGTTATGCTGTCTGGCTTATTCAGAGAGCGAAGGAACATATCAATAGCTTTCTTATATTCTCCTTTCTCGCTGTAAGAATCTCCTATATTATTGTAAATTATAGAGTAATGATCTCTAGCAACATAAAGCAGTGTTCTTTTATAATATTTTAAAGCGTCATCATAGTTTCCTAATCTTGCGGAAGCTACTGCTAAAGTGTTATAATTCCTTGACATATTTTCTCTTACCACATTTTTTTTAACGTCTGCTAAATATTTTTTTGCTTCTACGGAAGATTCAATTCCTCCATAATAATCACCGTTGTCGGTCTGAATTAGAGCCATGTTTATAAGCGACTGTGCTACTCCCAATGAGTCGTTATCTTTTTTATATTCTCTTTTTGCTGAATTGTAATAGATAAAAGCAGAATCCTTGTGTCCTGAATCTCTGCATTCACGGGCTTTTGCATAGCTTTGATTGTCTTTTCCAGAGTTTTGAGTGATTTTCTTTTTCTTGCTACAGCCCACAGCTATAGTTACTAAAAAGAGTAGGATCATTAATTTTTTCAAGAGATGGCGGTTTAGCCTGCAAATTAATAAAAAAGGACAGATTTGTGCAATCTGTCCTTTAATAATTTATGGTTGTGTAAATGGGGGTGGCGGAAGGTGTCCCGTGTTACCGCCAGTACTTCCTCCCGGTCCGTCGCCTGGGTTTATATTTGAACCATCGCCGTTTTGTGTTGTCTGTACTGTTGCTGTATCAGAATTTCCTGATGTATTTCCGTTGTTTCCTGAGCTTACAAGGCCAAGAAGGAGCAATAATAATTGTATCACGATTGTAAAATTTAATGATTAAGCATTGGTGTTCTTCCCCGCAAAACCGATTGCAGGCAGTGTACACGTTTGAAAAAAGAAGCGCTTCTAAAATTTTGGGAAGTGATTACCCTTGCGAACAGAAGAAAATTCTGATGCTTCCCGGTCACGAGAATGATTTTCTGTTTTTCAGAGTGGTAGAAATCATCATTATTTTTATTTTCTCTTTTCTGATTTCTAAAGCAAAGTAACGGCAGGAAAGGCCTTTAAATACTGACAAACCTTTGACTGCGTCTGACAAAACTTTGACAAAAATTGTCTTTAGAAATGGAATTTTACGGCATCACGCAAAAATATTTCGTGAAAAATTGCTTTTTTTGTAATTGCTTAATAACCATGTATGTCTGATAAAAAGAAACTCATCAACGAAGTTTTTAAGAAAGCTCAAAAAGACTCCGGAAGGATTAGCAAAAATGCTTTGTCAACTTATCTGTCACTAGTTTTTGAAGAACGGTTTAATTTGAATATTTCTGAACGAACGCTGATCCGTTATTACGATGCGTATGTAGAACAGAAAACAAGCAATGACGGACGGATTGATCTCTTTACCCTAAATAAGTTCTCTGAATATGTAGGTTTTAAAAATTTTGAAAACTTTGCAAACCAGAGAGATGCTGTTTCAGATGTTTACAGCGAAGAAACTTTTGTGAAATCATTTGTAAAAGCAAAAAATGATTCTGATTCTCAGGAAAATATCATCCACATCACCATTCAGAATATCATTAAAATTCCGGAATTTCTGACGAAACATAAAGGAATGAGTTTTGGGTTTTTAGGGATAATTTTAGCAGGTGCAGGGTTTTCGAAATTTAATCAATCTGAAAAAATCAGCACTCCTGAAACATTGATTTCACAAAATACAGATAGACCTCAGGAAAGGAAATATTCAGACAGTACTCAACCTGAAAACGGGGAAGAAATCGTTCGTTATCAAGCAATCAGTCAGCAAAATAATGCAGAGAAAGTTATACCTAAAATGATGGCTTTGGAATCTAAAAATCACATGTACTGGAATGGTTACCGGTATGTTTTAACATTTATTAATGATAAAAATCCTTCTCATAATGTTGTTCCTGCGGATGATGTCATGGTTAATTATTTTCAGAAAATCAAACGCCCCGATACATTAAACCCGAATAATGGAATTGGAAAAACATGGTATTCTAAACACCAAAATAAAGTTGAGTTTTTTACGATGGATGGAAAAAATCCGGACAATCACAAGGAATTAAGACCAGCTACAGAACATATCTTGGTAAAGTACGCAGGAGAAAATGCAGAGATTGTGACAGAGTAGTTTTAAGTTTAAAATGATAATGAACCGAACTTCATCTTTAAAAATGACTTAAAAACCTATCTTTGCAAGCTCAATACAGATCTAAACTATGAGCGACGGGAAGAAAATCATTATAAAACCTAAAAGACAGGACTTCGAAGAAATTTATTTCAGCGGAAATAAGGGGAGCTTATTTCTCTCCCGTGATACCCGTGGCAAAACTTTCACGCTTATCATTATTGCTTTGATTTTGGGAATTCTTTTCTTTTTTAAAGATGATTTAAGCAAAGAAAAATTTGGAATTCTTTATTTCGTGAGTTTTCTTTTTTTGCTGACGGCGGTTTTTCTTTCTGTAAGCGTCAACAAAGTTTCAAGATGGAAAAAACAGGTGAATTCTTACCTTTTCAAACTCGAAAACTGTAAGATTTATGAAGTGATTTTTGATCAGCAATTTTTCACAGTAAACATAGATGGCGAAAAGGAAACCAGCGAATGGAAAGATTTTCAGGCATTCGAAATCAACGAAGAATATATTGCTTTGGAAGGGAAATACAGCTACATGTTTCCAAAAAAATCGATGAGCGGAAGTGATTTTTCAGTTTTAAAAAAGATGGTAGAATCTCAACTAAGTTAGTGGTTTGAGCGTTTGGTATAAATACAAGATAGAAAGGAAAGTTTGTTAAGCCCCCGTAGAAGTCAAACCTTTGTAGAAGAGATTAAGATAAGATACTAAGCTCAGTGTGAGCAACAGCTTTGTAGATTTTCCAGAAAATTAAAACAAAAAAAACTCAGAGCCAACACTCTGAGTTTTGTATTTGTAAACGGAAACTTGTTAGTCCAGCCAACCCATTTCACGCATCCAGTCATCGTTGTAGATTTTCGCAACATATCTTGAACCGTGATCGTGAAGCAAGACAACAATCACGTCATCTTTTGTAAACTGATCTTTCATCTGAACCAAAGCAGCCATCGCGCTTCCCGCAGAATATCCACAGAAAATTCCTTCCTCTTTTGCCAGTTTTCTCGCATAGACCGCACCGTCTTTATCGGTTACTTTTTCGAAATGATCAATCACAGACATATCGTAATTTTCAGGAAGAATATCTTCACCAATCCCTTCTGTGATGTAGGTGTAGGCGTTTTCAAGGTGAATTTCGCCCGTCTCATGAATTTCTTTCAGAATAGAACCATAAGTATCAACACCAATGATTTTGATGTTTTCGTTTTTCTCCTTGAAAAATTTACCGCAACCTGTGATGGTTCCGCCCGTTCCTGCTCCCACCAAAAAGTGAGTCAGTTTTCCGTCGGTCTGTTCCCAGATTTCCGGTGCTGTAGATTCGTAATGTGCTGTACGGTTTGATAAATTGTCGTACTGGTTTACATACCACCCATTTTCCGTTTCTTTAGCCAGTCTTTTTGAAACTGAATAATAAGAACGCGGATCCGTAGGCTTCACATCGGTAGGGCAAACGATCACTTCAGCACCCACGGCACGAAGAATATCACATTTCTCCTTAGACTGCTTTGAATTGGTAACAAAAATACATTTGTAACCTTTCACGATTGCCGCCAGCGCCAGTCCCATTCCTGTATTTCCTGATGTTCCTTCGATGATGGTTCCGCCCGGTTTCAGTCTTCCGTCTTTCTCTGCGTCTTCAATCATTTTTACAGCCATCCTGTCTTTTACAGAATTTCCGGGATTAAATGTTTCCACTTTTGCCAGAACAAGTGCCGGGAAGTCTTCTCCTAAAACTCTGTTTAGCTTTACCAAAGGCGTATTTCCAATGGTTTCCAGTATATTTTCTGCGTATTTCATACTTATTTTTTCTAAAGTCACAAATATAAACCTTTCAATTTTAAGGTTTTAAATGTGATAAAATCTTAAATGATACAAATTTTAAATTACGTTGGAAATTTAAAAATAAAATCAATAAAATCAGAAAAAATAAATAACAGTTTTAAATTTCAGTTTAAAAATCTGAAATTTTCGGAATTTTTTGAATGGTAAAAAGTCTTGTTTTAATTATATTTAATTGCTTTTACCGGAGAAATTTTACTGATCAGATAACTTGGAATTATCAAAGCTAAACCGGAAATAATTAAAATCCCAACCGAAATCGAAATAATTGCCAAAGGATCAAGATCCACCGGAACTGTGCTTACGTAATAGTTTGCAGGATTCAGTTTAATAATTCCGAAAAAACGTTGAATTAAAAGCAACGTAAGTCCGATGGCATTTCCCAAAACCAATCCGGGAACCATAATGATTAATGTATAATTGATAAAAGTAGCTCTGATCTGTGAATTGGTTGCACCCAAAGTCTTAAGCAAACCTATGGAATTTGTTCTTTCAATAATCAAAATTAAAAGAACCATAATGATATTGATGATGACCACAATGAGCATGATAACGATAATCAGAGCAATGTTGACATCAAAAATACTGATCCAGTCGGTGATTTGCGGATATTTTTCCGTTGCTGTTTCTATGAAATTTTTATAACCGATAAATTTTTCGATGTCAGGATGAGGTTTATCGATGTCGTTTACATTTTTAAAGAAAATATCAAGTCCACCGATCTCATCAGGCTTCATATCCTGAATTTTTCTCACGTGATTGATTCCGCCCAAAACCATTTGATCATCAATCATCTTGATGTCGGTTTTATAGATCCCAACCACTTCGAAGTTTCTGTAGATGGGCTGCTGATCAGCTTTTGAAAAGATAGTGACAATGCTGTCATGAAGTTTCAGATGAAGGTCGGCGGCAAGTTTTTGTGAAATAGTAACTCCGTTGTAATAACCTTTTTCTGTTACTTTTGGAGCAGTACCTTCCAACAGAAATTTTTTAAATCTCAGGCTGTCGAAATCCTTACCGACACCTTTAAAAATAATACCTGCAAAATCTTTTTCTGTACGCATAATTCCCGTTACAGTCGCATATTTCTGCACACCGGCCACCGAAGGAATTTCTGTAATTTTTGTAGTATTTAAACCATTATTATCCAGTATAGAGGTATTGTAAGAAGAGTTTGAACGGGTAGATTTTACATTAAGATGCCCGTTGAAATCGGCAAGTCTCTCTTTAATTGCTTTCTTGGAACCATATCCCGTAGAAATGGTGATCAGCGATACGATAATTCCAATCGCTACTGAGAGTCTTCCGATAACGATAATCACCCGTGACAGGTTATTTTTATTATCTTTGGAAAACGCTATTTTTCTTGAGAAATATAAAGGAAACTTCAAGCTTATGAATTTAGATTTCAAAATTAAAGATTTACTTCTTATGTGCCTAATTTTTTTAGGAACATTCAGTCACAGTTTTGCACAAAGCAAAGATCAGAACTCATTCAAAACAGGTGCAGACCAGCCGGAACTGTATCTGCCGATGTTAAAAGACAAAAACATTGTGATAGTGACCAATCAAACCGGTTTACTGAAAGATAAAACCCATCTGGTTGATTTTCTGGTTAAAAATAATATTAAAATTAAATCAATCTTTGCTCCTGAACATGGTTTCAGAGGCGAGGCCGATGCCGGAGAAAAGGTGAAAAACGGTGTGGATGTGAAAACAGGAATTGCCATCACCTCACTTTACGGACCAAACAAAAAGCCCAAACCAGAACAATTGAGAGGTGTTGATATTGTTCTTTTTGATATTCAGGATGTTGGAGTGAGATTTTATACCTATATCTCATCTTTAACTTATGTAATGGAAGCCTGCGCTGAAAATAACGTTGAAGTAATCGTTCTCGACAGACCCAATCCGCACGATGGCTACGTGGACGGTCCGGTTTTGAAAAAGAAATGGGAAAGTTTTGTAGGAATGCACGAAGTTCCTGTAGTATATGGTTTAACGATTGGCGAATACGGTCAAATGGTAAACGGTGAGAAGTGGCTTAAAAATGGGGTTCAGGCAAAATATTCTTTAGTAAAAATGCAGAATTATCACAAGAAAAAGAGATATTCGATTTCAGATAAACCATCTCCAAATTTACCCAACGATAAATCGATCAACCTGTATCCAAGTCTTTGTTTTTTTGAAGGAACTCAGGTTTCTGTGGGACGCGGAACGGCATTGCCTTTCCAAATCTATGGTTCTCCGTGGACAAAAAATCTGCCTTATCAGTTTACTCCCAAACCTACGAGCGGGGCAAAAGATCCTTTCCTAAACGGACAATTATGTTACGGAGAAGATCTTTCAAACTACAAAAATGATTTAAGAGAACTGAATCTTGAATGGCATTTAAAAGCTTATAAAAACTATAAAAATCCGCAGCAGGACTTTTTCCTGAAAAATTTATTTTTTGATAAATTAGCTGGTAGTGACGCATTGAGAAAGCAAATCATTGCAGGAAAATCTGAAAAAGAAATCAAAGCTTCGTGGCAGACTGACCTTGAAAAATTTAAGAAAATCAGATCAAAATATGTTCTTTATGAAGATTAGATGATCAGTTAAATTTAGCTTTTAATATTTAAAACAAAAAATCGTCGGAGTCAATGGCTCCGACGATTTTTTTTATATTTTATGAAATAAATTTCATTTAAGCTAATCAAAATTCTGTGGCGGACTGTTGTCATTCTTCCCTCTGTTGTAAATAATCAGTCCGATGGTCAAGCCAATAATACCACAGGCTGCTGTTAACAATGCTCTTTCAAGTTTGTCGGGCTCGCTGTTTCCGATGTAATTCATGGCGAAAAGAATGGCAAAAGTAATGGCCATGATTATAATGTGGTTTCTTCCGAAAAGTTTCATAATTATTTGAATTTGTATGCAATCATAATTCCTCCTCTGTAAGGCATAATTTCAGCACTTCTGTTGAAGCCTGTTTCTCCGTCATATCTTTTACCGGTGCCTCTTTCGTAGCCCTTGTAGAAATCCTGTGAATTTCCAACAGTTCCGTAAATATCCATAAACCATTTTTCTGAAAGTCTGAATTGATACCCAGCCGTAACCCCAACTAATATTGAATAACCTTTTTGATAAAGATCAGACATCACAAATACGTCTGTGCTCGTATTATTTGGATTGCTGTAAGTATTGTCATAAATTCTGTCATTCCAGTAACTCCATTTTTGAAAAGTAAATTTTGATGCAGCTACATTTGCCCCCAGATAAAAACCGTCAAAAGCCTGTTTAAAATAATATCGTCCTTCTACCGACGCAGAGTAATACTGCAGTTCGTGTCCGGCAAAAGATTTCCATGGAGAAACTAAAACATCGCCCTGTAACGTTATTTTTTTATTTAACTGAAATTCTCCTGCAACATTAACGATGCCGACAGGTAAAAAAAGAGCATTGGCCTTCAGTCTCAATCCTTTTTCTGAATTTTCATTCTGAGACGTAGTTTCTGTAGCGGTTACATCATTCTGTTGAGCCTTTAATCCTGTAACAGAAGCTAATGTAACGATAGCAAGTAAAATATTCTTCAAAGTTTTTAATTTTTTATTTGATTTAATAATTCTTGAGACAGATTAGCATCTTTTCCTGTTTGTTTTGCCAGATTGTTAGACATTTCAGCAAAACTTTTAGCAAGATTTTTATTGCCCATCATGAAATATATTTTTGCTAAAATGTAAGTGTTTTCAGCGGTTTCGCCACGCATTACAGATTTCTCTGCCCATTCTGCAGCTTTTTTCAGTGAAGTTTTGTCTTTTACTTGCTCTGCAAAAATCCACGCTGCTTTAAGTGTTTCAGCCTGATCAAAAAGATCTGGATTTTTATAATATTCCAAAGCTGTCTTTTCGTATTCTGCATAATTGGCATTTTGCTCGTAATAGCTTAGTTTGATCTGATTCAGTTTTTTAGAAGCAACTTCCTTTCCAACCAAAGGCTCTGCGGCAGCCATGAACTTCGCATCATCAACTCTGTTGTTTTTAGTATCGATTGCAGTTTCCATGATGTCAGCAAGCAGAACCTGATTTTTATATTCATTATAACTTTCTTCCGGCAAAAACTGAATGATTTCTGATTTTTTATCCACCAGATATTTAAAGTTGGCATCTTTGGAAGATTTAATGAAGAAAAATAAAAAACCTGCTTCCTCTTTTGTTAAAGGTTCATCGGCTTTCTTCTTGGCAAAATACTTTTCAGAAGCTTTTTTTGCAAAATCAAAATCTGATGTGGAATTCA
Organism: Chryseobacterium foetidum; assembly: GCF_025457425.1. Lineage (NCBI taxonomy): Bacteria > Pseudomonadati > Bacteroidota > Flavobacteriia > Flavobacteriales > Weeksellaceae > Chryseobacterium > Chryseobacterium foetidum. The sequence continues at coordinate 873,854 of NZ_JAMXIA010000001.1, read as the reverse complement.
GTTTCATAATATTCATCAGAAACTCGGGACTGCTTTCGCCTTTTGCAAAACGGTCTTTCAGCGAACCACCTTTTGAGTTTCCAGCATTTACATCCTGAGCCATCGACAGGAAAAGACCTGGTTCCATGTAACCATAGTTTTGGGAAACCATTTCGCCATCGCCATTCAGAAAGAGATAAGTAGGATAGGAGCGTACAGAGAATTTTTGGGCAATCTCCCTGCCTTCACCTTTTTCCATATCAATTCTGGAACTGATGAAGCTTTTGTTAAAATAATCTCCAACCGATTTTTGGGTGAAAACATTTTTGTCCATCATTTTGCACGGACCGCACCAAACAGCGTAAGCATCGATAAATAGAAGCTTTTTTTCTTTTTTGGCTTTGGCAAGAAGATCCTTAAACGAGCTTTGGTCAAATTTAATTCCTTCTTCCTGAGCGAATGTTAATGAGAATATGAGAACGAAGAATGTCGTAACTAAGTTTTTCATTTTTAATTTAAAAAATTGAACAAGCGAAGATAATTAAAAAATCCCAAACGTCTTAAAAACAAAAAACCACTCTTCATAAAAGAGTGGTTTAAGTGGTTTCTCCAGGAATCGAACCAGGGACACATGGATTTTCAATCCATTGCTCTACCAACTGAGCTAAGAAACCGAAGTTTTTGTACTTTAAAGTCTGGAAGAAAAAACCGCCTTTGGTGAGGCGGTTTTTTGTGGTTTCTCCAGGAATCGAACCAGGGACACATGGATTTTCAATCCATTGCTCTACCAACTGAGCTAAGAAACCATTCTTTTTACTTCGTTGTTTTAAAGTGATGCAAAAGTAGGAAGTTTTGGTATATGATGCAAATATTAATTCTACTTTTTTCTATAAATCTTAAAAACCTATTGATTTTCAGTTTGATTATTTTCCTGCTCGCGTCTTATTTGCTCGCTCATCTCTTCCAATACAGGTTTTATCGTGCTTTCCGGAAGGTCGCTGATTCGGATGTACATTAGGCCGTCAATCGCATCATTAAAATTAGGATCAACATTGAAGGCAATCACTTTTGCGTTCTGTTTGATGTATTTTTTAATTAAAACGGGCATTCTCAATTCAGGCTCAAGGTCATCAATGATTTTGTCGAGTTTGTTTAAATCAGATTCCATTTCATCCAGAAACAGATGTTTGTCGCGGTCTTTCAGTTTTACTTTAAATTCATTTCTTGGCGTAATGTATTGAGCTACAGCGGAATCATAATAATTTGAACGCATAAATTCAATCATTAACGACTTGGAGAATTCTGAAAATTTATTCGAAATACTTACGCCGCCCATGAGGAATTTATGATCAGGATTTCTCAGGCAGACATGCACAATTCCGCGCCACAAAAGGAAAAGAGGAAGCGGTTTCTGCTGATATTCTTCGCAAATGTAAGCACGTCCCATTTCAATTACTTTTTTGAAAAAGGGATGTATGTCCTGTTCAAATTCAAATAAAGAACTTGTGTAAAATCCTTTAATTCCGAATTTTTTCATCACATCCTTGCCTAGAGCCATTCTGTAAGCTCCTGCAAGTTTTTCGGCGGCGCTGTCCCACAGAAAAAGATGATGATAATGTTTATCATATTCATCAAGGTCAAAAGGCAGGTTGCTTCCTTCACCAACAGCACGGAAAGTGAGTTCCCGCTGTCTGCCGATCTCTCTCATCACAGACGGAATCTCTTCGTAAGGCGTGAAATAAATTTCATAATTTCCATTGCTGAAAAGCATCTTATCTGTTCCCCTGAGTTTGGAAATATCTTTCAGCAAATCTTCTTTCGGAGTTTCATCAATGATATTCTGTACGATATTTTCTTCTCTTAAAAGAGGAAATTTTAACGATAAATTTTTAAGATTAATGGCCTGTGCAAGCGATTTTCTTTTTTCATAATAAGACTTCATCATGTAGACTTTCCGTCTCAGAAATTCCCCCAGTTCCTCGATGTTTTCGCTGTCATCCATCACCTTCACCGTGATAGGTCTGCCAATTCTGATTCTGATGGGTTCTTCCCGATCTTTCATCATTTCAGATGGAAGCATGATGGTCTGAAGGTTAGGATGCATTTTTGCAACCTGGTAAAACATTCTGCTGTTTTTAGCATGAAAATACATCGGAACCACAGGTACTTTAGCCATTTTGATCAGCTTCAGTGCCGGCACCTCCCATTCTTTATCCAGAATTTCTCCGTAAGGATTGTTTTTGTTTGAAACTTCGCCTGCAGGAAAAATTCCCACGCAGCCTCCGTTTTCAAGATGTTTCAGTGTTCCGCGCATTCCGGATGCGCTGTTGTAGGCATCTTTTCTTTTCTCAAAAGGATTTACAGGAATTACATAAGGCTCCATGGGCTGAATCTTTTCCAGAAGGAAATTTCCCATTACTTTAAAATCCGGACGTATTTCCGACAGAATTTTGCACATTAAAATACCGTCAATTGCACCCAGCGGATGATTGGAAACCAATATGAAAGGTCCTGTTTTAGGTACTTTGGCGAGATCTTCTTCGAAAACAATGTAGCTTAAATTTCTCTCCTTAACGAAAGAATCGAAAAAATCTTTATCTTTTTTATCTTTGAGCTTATTATAAAGAGTGTTGACTTCATTTATTTTGGTAAGACTCATAACGGCAGACGCAACGGGATTTTTGAGAAAACCCAGCCGCCCAAGTCCGGAAGCTTTAATAAGATCGTTTTTCGAAATTAAACTCATGTTGTTTTAGTCGCAATTAGTTTTATTGTGTTACCATTTGCAAAGTATTTTTAGAGATTTGCTCCAAAAGCACGTTTTTCTGCTGGTAAAACTGATCGATGTTTTCTTTTTTGGCATGTCTTACGGTAAATAAAGATACATTTTTTATCAGTTCGGTTTTAAATTCTTTTTGCAGTTCACTGTTCAGTTCGTCTGCATTCAGAAATTTGTCTTCAAGGCATAAAGCTAATGAAATTGCTGAATTCTGCATCAAAGAAACTTTAATTTTGTATTTCGCAAGGAAGGCAAAAACCTGGCTCATGTGATCTTCTGCAATAAAAGAGAAGTCTCTTGTAGAGATTTTCAGCAGAGTCTGATCTTCCTTTAAAATATAGGATTCTTCATTCTGATTGCTTTCTGAAAACCCAACTTTAGTTCCAGGTTTTGCAGGATCTACGAAGGATTTTACATAAAAGGGAATATTTTTCTGCTGAAGTGGCTGCAGGGTTTTAGGGTGAATAACACTTGCTCCGTAGTAAGCCAGCTCGATTGCCTCTTCATAAGAAATATTGGAAAGAAGAGTTACGTCTGAAAATTTCCTTGGATCTCCCGTCATTACGCCAGGAACGTCTTTCCAGATGGTCATCGCATCAGCATTGAGGCAATAGGCGAAAATGGCTGCTGAGTAATCTGAACCTTCTCTTCCCAAAGTAACTGTGAAATTGTTTTCATCAGAACCGATGAAACCTTGGGTAACATAGCAGATTTCTTTATTTAAATTTGATATAAATTCCTCCGTTTTTGCCCAGTCTACAATCCCCTCGCGGTAAGAATTGTCTGTCTGTACGTAATCACGTGCATCCAGCCACTGATTGGTAAACTGAATTTCATTTAAGTATTCGCTTACAATCTTAGTGGAAATCATTTCCCCACAACTCACCACCTGATCGTAAACAAAATTATAATTTGGAGATTTGTTTCTTCTTAAAAATGAATCTATATCATCAAAAAACAAATTAATTTCGGCAAAAACTGCGTGACTTTCAGGAAAAAGCCCGTTGGCAATTTCTATGTGTTTTCGTTTTATCTTTTCAATTTCGGCTTGGTAGTTATCTTTTTTGAAGTAAAGTTCTACAACCTTCTCCAGCTCGTTTGTAGTTTTTCCCATCGCTGAGATTACCAGCAGACATTTAGAAAACCCCTGGCTTCCCAATACTGCAGATACATTTTTTACACCTTCGGCATCCTTTACTGATGCACCACCAAACTTGAAAATTTTCATTAAATTGTTATGAATAAAATTGTTAGATATAAATCATTCGGTTTTTTTTCGAAGGCCAAAATTATAAATTTACAGCGAAATATGAAAGGCTTATCTATGGGGTGTGATTTCCATTTTACATCCTTAAACCGCACAAAATCATACCTTAGAGGCGTTTTTGTGTGATTTAATTTAATTAAATTTTAATAAAATTATTATTTACAACCTTTACACGCTTGTTAAACCTCTGATTTACAGTCTGTAATTAAAACTTTAACAATTACTTTAAAAATAGTTTAAATTTCACGATATTTGTCAAAACCGTTTTTAAAATAAAATTATGTCAGAACAGTCATTACAGACGTTAGGTGAATTTTTAATTGATAAGCAGGAAGATTTTCAGTATTCCACTGGTGAGTTTTCACGTCTTTTAAGTGCTATAAGACTGGCATCAAAGATCGTAAACAGGGAAGTAAATAAAGCTGGTATCGTAGATATCACGGGAGCGGCCGGAAATCAGAATATTCAGGGCGAAGAGCAACAGAAGCTGGATGTCATTGCCAACGATATTTTTATCACAGCCCTTTCTCAGAGAGAAGTTGTCTGCGGAATTGCTTCCGAGGAAAATGACGATTTTATCGACATCAAATGTGGTGAGAACGGACATTTAAGCAAATATGTAGTGTTAATCGATCCTTTGGACGGTTCTTCAAATATTGATGTAAATGTTTCTGTGGGAACCATTTTTTCAATTTATAGAAGGGTTTCAGAGCCCGGAACTCCCGTTCAGCTGGAAGATTTTCTACAGAAAGGAGTTAATCAGATCGCCGCAGGATACGTGATATACGGATCTTCAACGATGATTGTATACACTACAGGAAACGGTGTGAACGGATTTACACTGGATCCTTCTCTAGGAACATACTATCTTTCTCATCCCAACATGAAATTCCCTGAAACCGGGAAAATCTACTCAATCAATGAAGGAAACTACATTAAATTTCCTCAGGGTGTCAAAAATTACCTGAAATACTGTCAGATGGAAGAAGGCGATCGCCCATACACTTCCAGATATATTGGTTCATTGGTTGCCGATTTCCATAGAAATATGCTGAAAGGTGGAATTTATATATATCCATCATACGGTCAGGCTCCAAACGGTAAACTGAGATTATTATACGAATGTAATCCAATGGCTTTCCTGGCAGAACAGGCTGGTGGAAAGGCTACCGACGGGTTCAGAAGAATTCTGGAAGTGGAGCCAACAGAACTACACCAGAGAATTCCCTTTTTTGCAGGAAGCATCAATATGGTTGAAAAAGCAGAAGAGTTTATGCGTATTGACAGCGTAAAGTAAATGACAGCAAAATATTTTAAATATCTATTGGAATTTAAACGCCCGGGAGGAACTTCCCGAGGCGTTTTGCATGTAAAAGAGACCTTCATTCTCGAAGTTTTTCAGGATGGTAAAAAAGGAGTAGGCGAGTGTGCTGTTTTCAGAGGCTTAAGCTTTGATGACCGTCCCGATTATGAAGAAAAACTAAAGTGGCTATGCGAAAATATCAATCAAGATTTTGATTATTTAAAAGAAGAACTAAAAGGATTTCCTTCGATTTGGTTTGGTTATGAACAGGCTGTTTTAAATTTAAATCATGGCGGAAATCTTTATTTTCCAAGTGAATTTACTCAAGGTAAAATTCCAATTCCGATAAATGGTCTGATTTGGATGGGAGAAATTTCCTTCATGGAAGAGCAGATCCAGGACAAACTTGATCAGGGTTTTCACTGTATTAAATTAAAAATCGGGGTCGACTGGGATTCTGAACATCAGATTCTTCAGAAATTACGAAAGAAATTTTCAAAAGACCAGCTGGAACTTCGTGTGGATGCCAACGGCGGTTTTTCCACAGATGAGGCAAAGATTGTCTTACAACAACTTTCAGATTTAAATATTCATTCCATCGAGCAACCAATCAAAGCTGATAACTGGGAAGATATGGCTGAATTATGTGCTGAAACTTCCACGCCAATTGCTTTAGATGAAGAATTAATCGGAATTATTGATTTAAATATAAAGAAGAAACTTTTGGATAAGATAAAACCACAATATATTATTCTTAAACCCGCATTGGTAGGAGGTTTTTCTGGCTGTGATGAGTGGATTTCCCTTGCTGAAGCACAGAATATTGACTGGTGGATCACTTCCGCATTAGAAAGTAATATTGGCTTAAATGCTATCGCACAATATACTTTTACGAAAAATAATAGTATGCCTCAGGGTTTGGGTACGGGAGGACTGTTTATAAATAATTTCGAAAGCCATCTCAAACTTGTAGGAGATCAACTTTATTTCAGTGGTAAGTAAATCAGGATTTTAAACTACGTCTTCTGCAAAAATTGCTTTTTTAATGTAATCTAAAAAGGTGGTAAACTTTCTCTTCATCGTTTTCATTTATAGTTGTGATTAGGGATGACAAAGTTAACAAAATATATGCCACAATTTGAAATCAGACCAGGATATTAAAATATTCTAATTTCTGGCATTTTCCAAAACATTTTGAAGTTTTAATGTTTCGAATTTTAACAGTTTGATCTTGAGTTATCAGCTAAAGATCAACCGTACACAACTTAAATCTGTTGAAATAAGATTTAGCTTAAAAGTTTTCGGAGCGCTTTTTTTCCAGATTAAAGTTCGTCATTTATTTTTAATTTCAATATGATTTGGAAGGAAATTATCTTTTTTTTACACCTTAAATTTTCCTAAATTTGCAGATTGTCGGTGAACACGACATTTTAAAGCGAATTTTAATGGAAGAAGAAAAAAAATCACTCAATTTTATTGAGCAAATTATAGAAGATGATTTGGCAAACGGTCTCAAAAGAGAAGAGATCCGTTTCCGTTTTCCGCCTGAACCAAACGGTTATCTGCATGTAGGTCATACAAAAGCGATCTGCATCAACTTTGGTCTGGGTGAAAAATACAATGCTCCCGTAAACCTTCGTTTCGACGATACGAATCCTGAAAAAGAAGAGCAGGAATACGTAGATTCTATCAAAAAAGACGTTGAATGGCTAGGTTTCAAATGGGATAAAGAATTGTATGCTTCCGATTACTTCCAGCAGCTTTACGATTGGGCAGTTCAACTGATTAAAGAAGGAAAAGCTTACGTTGATGAGCAACCGTCTGAACTGATTACCGAGCAAAGAAAAAACCCTACAGAACCGGGAGTGGAATCTCCATACAGAAACCGTCCGACTGAAGAATCTTTAGATTTATTCGAAAAGATGAAAAACGGTGAATTTGAGGAAGGTGCCATGTCTCTTCGTGCAAAAATCGATATGGTTTCGCCGAATATGAACATGCGTGATCCTGTGATGTACAGAATTTTGAAAAGACCACACCATAGAACAGGAACTACATGGAAAATCTATCCAATGTACGACTGGGCGCACGGTGAATCTGATTATTTAGAACAGATTTCGCACTCGCTGTGCTCATTGGAGTTTGAAAACCACAGACCATTGTACAACTGGTATTTGGATCAGGTTTATGAAGAAGGAAAAGTAAAAAACAAGCAAAGGGAATTTGCAAGAATGAACGTTTCCTATATGATCACTTCCAAAAGAAAGCTACAAAGATTGATTTCTGAAAAAGCAGTGAACGGTTGGGATGATCCAAGAATGCCTACCATTTCCGGAATGCGCAGAAAAGGCTTTACAGCCAATGCCATCAGGAATTTTATTGATAAAGTGGGTGTTGCCAAAAGAGAAAATTTAATTGAAATTCAGTTACTGGATTTCTGCGTTCGTGAAGATTTGAACAAGGTCGCAAAACGTGTAATGGCGGTTGTTGACCCTGTCAAATTAGTCATTGAAAACTATCCTGAAGGACAGGAAGAAATGCTTGAGACAGAAAACAATAACGAGCAGGAAAATGCGGGAACCAGAGAAATTCCTTTCTCCAGAGAACTGTACATCGAGCGTGAAGATTTCAAAGAAGAAGCCGGAAACAAGTTCTTTAGACTGAAACTGGGCGGAGAAGTCCGTTTGAAATCTGCTTACATCATCAAAGGTGAAAGAGTAGAGAAGGACGAAAACGGAGAAATCACAACCATTTACGCTACCTACGATGAGAAATCAAAGTCTGGAAGCGGAACGGAGGAAAGTTTAAGAAAAGTAAAAGGAACCATTCACTGGGTGTCTGCGAAGCACGCCATTCCTGTGGAAGTAAGAAATTACGAGAAACTGTTTACAGTAGAACAGCCTGATGCTGAGAAAGATGTAGATTTCTTAAATTTCATTAATCCGGAATCTGTCAATATCGTTCAGGGATTTGGAGAACCAAGTTTAAAGGATGTTGCAGTGGGCGAACCACTTCAGTTCCAGAGAATTGGCTATTTTACGAAAGATCAGGATTCTACAGATACAAATTTTGTATTCAACAGAACCGTGACATTAAAAGACTCTTACAAGCCGGAGTAAAAATTTATTTATACCATATAAATGAAACAGGGCTTAATTTTTTAAGTCCTGTTTTTTGTTTTTTAAACTGCCATTAATTCAAGAATATTGACTTTATCACAAAAAGAAGAATCCACTAATATAAAAACCAGTCCCAAAAGGACGATCTAACAAAGGATAGGATGAAATCCTATCCAACACCCAACACCCAACACCCAACACCCAACACCCAACACCCAACACCCAACACCCAACATCAATCATCAATCATCAATCATCATGAAACTCATCCACCTATACACCAACTCCTTCAAAGGCCTCTCGCAGGAAAGCTGGATGCTTGCACTGGTTATGCTCATCAACCGTGCCGGTTCGATGGTGCTCCCGTTTTTGGGCGTTTACATGACGGCACATCTCAAATTCAGCATAGAAAATACAGGAATTGTCCTGAGCTTTTTCGGAATCGGTTCCGTAATCGGCTCTTGGTTGGGCGGATTTATCACAGACAGGATCGGAGAGTATAAAGTGCAGTATTTCAGTTTGTTGCTAAGTGTTCCGCTGTTTTGTTTAATCCCACTTTTCAAAACAGAAGTCGGCGTAGCGGCAATAATTTTACTGCAGAGCATTGTAAGTGATGCTTTCCGACCTGCAAACTCGGTGGCGATTACAAAATATGCCAAGCCTGAAAACATTACAAGAGCCTTTTCACTCAACCGTATGGCAGTCAATCTTGGCTTCTCCATCGGTCCCGCTTTGGGCGGAATTTTGTCTGCGATTTCCTATGAATTCTTGTTTTATACCAACGCGCTTGCCGCTCTGTCGGCCGGAATTTTATACATTATTTTCTTCCGGAAACGCAATAAATTAGCCAAATTAAAAGCCAGAAAAGTCACCGAAGCTGTTGAGATTAAAAAAGAAAACTCGCCTTATCGTGACGGTAAATTTTTGATTTACTGTGGTTTGTGTATGCTTTTTGCCATTTGTTTCTTCCAGTTGTTCAGCACCTTAACGATATTTTATAAGGATACAGCGCGTTTGAGTCAGCAAAATATCGGTTATCTCTTAGGGTACAGCGGATTCATCGTGGTTATGCTCGAAATGGGATTGGTTCAGATTGCCGAAAAATATCTAAGCTTGGCCCGAACCATGTTCCTCGGAACCTTCATTTGCGGACTCTCGTATGCGATGCTCGGTTTCGATTACAGCATCTTCACGCTTGTCATTTCGATGACTTTGCTGTCGGTAGGAGAGATTTGGGCGTTGCCGTTTATGTCTACGATCACAGCCTTACGTTCAGGAAAAAACAACAAAGGTGCTTACATGGGACTGAACGGGATCTCGTTTTCAATCGCATTCATCGTAACCCCTTATCTGGGAACTTTAATTGCCGAAAAACTGGGCTTTACGATCTTGTGGATCGGAACAGGAATCGCAGCAACAGCAATCGCGATCGCATTTTATTTCGTCGTTCCGTGGATGATTGGTGCACAAAAAGAGAAGATTTAACTGGAAATTTGGGCGTGCCCCTGCGTTTTTCCACCGCTGATTCCACCGCCAAAAACTTCGGGTCGGGCTGCTCTGGGGTCCGCTTCGCTCCCGTACTCCGTTCGTACCTCACTTCGCACCGGCTCCTTCGTCGCCGCCCGCCACATCCCTCACGCAAAGACGGGTACGCATAAAACAATTTTTTTGCTAAAAGAACTTTTTCATCTCCTTGAAACCTTCAACCCCTTCATCTCCTTCAAACCTTCAAGGTTTTCAAAAATCTTGAAGGTTTCTAAAATAAATATCTGCAAAATCCAGCAAAACCGCACAACCCTGCCAGGGTTCCAAACCCTGGCAGGGTTTTTCAGATAAACCAAAAAGATTTTTTTTAACCACAACATAAACTTTCATTAATAAAGAGTACAATTTTTGCATAGCCATTCGCAATGAAAAAGCTTTACTTCGTTCTCCCTCTTTTTTCCGCATCAATAGTATTTTCTCAAAAAAAAGATTCTGCAAATCTCATTTCAGAAGTGAAAATCGATGCATACAAAAAACCAACAGCTTTTATTAATTCTACAAAATCGGTGTCAGTCATTTCAGAAAATTTGCTGAATCAGAATACGCCGGAAAGAATGCTCGAATCCATCAACCAGATTGCAGGAGCAAGAATGGAAGAACGGTCGCCGGGAAGTTACAGAATTTCCCTTCGTGGAAGTACTTTAAGATCGCCTTTCGGAGTTCGCAACGTGAAAGTGTATCTTGATGATTTTATTTTATCTGATGCTTCGGGAAATACCTATTTCAATGTGATTTCTCCTGAATTAATTGACAAGATGGAAATTTACAAAGGTCCTGAAAGTGGCGATTACGGTGCAGTCACAGGCGGAACTATCCTTTTAAGAACGCAGACTTCGGATAACCTTTCAGCGAATATTTCAGCGGGAAGCTACGGCACATTCAACCAAAGTTTTGATTTCTCAAAGCAGTTAGGAAAACATTTTCTGGAAGTTTTTCAGAATTATTATCAGACAGATTCTTACAGAGATCAGTCGAAAGTTCAGCGAAAACAAATTTTTATAAAAGACAATTTTCAATATTCAAAAAAAGGAATTTTAAAAGGAATGCTGATGTATTCTGACCTCGATTATCAAACGCCTGGCGGACTGACTTTGGAGCAGATGAATCTCAACAGAAAACAGGCAAGACCAAAAACAGCAACGCTTCCCGGTGCTTCAGAACAGGATGCAGGCATCAGAAATAAAATGGTTTTGGCCGGACTGTCAAATGAATATCAGTTTAACCAAAATTTCTCTCATTTTATTTTAGTTCAGGGTTCGTATGTAGATTTTGAAAATCCGTTTATTACCAATTTTGAAAACCGTTTTGAGAAGAATTTTGCCTTAAGAACCCATTTTAATTATGAAAAAAACTGGGAGAAAGTTTCTTTGGCTTACCGTTTTGGATTTGAAGGCGGAATCAATGATATTTTAATTAAAAACTACGATAACAACAGAGGTTTTGAGGGGAATCCTCAGAATTTTGATCAGCTGAAAAATACTTCCGGATTTTACTTTCTCTCACAAAAACTGAATTTTAATGATAAAGTATTTACTGATATTTCCATTAGTTTAAATTCAAATTCCTACGATTGGGAGAGGCTTTTTCCACGTACGGAAACCGGGAAGATTCAATTTAAAAACCAATGGCTCCCCAATCTTGGCATAACTTATCTTCTCGGAAAAGGTTTTTCAGTAAGAGGAAAAATAGGAAAAGGAAATTCTGCTCCCACGAGTGAAGAGATCCGTTCGTCAACACAGGAATTTAATCGGAATCTAAGTCCGGAATATGGCTGGACTAAAGAAGCCGGTATCAGAAAACAGTTTGGAAATTTGCTTTTTGTAGAAGGAAGTTACTTTGATTTTCGGATGAAAGATGCGATCGTTAGAAGGCAAAATGAGAGCGGACAGGAATTTTTCGTCAACTCCGGAGAAACCGTTCAGAAAGGTTTTGAGGTTTTAATGGAATCTAAAAATTTTGATTTGAAGAACGGTTTTTTCAGCAATTTTAAATTCAGATTTTCAGGAAGTTTTTATGATTTTAAATTTAAGAATTATCAGCAAAACGGAAATGATTTCTCAGGAAATGATTTAACCGGAGTTCCTAAAACAACAGTTAACAGCTTACTGAATTTCACTTTTTTCAAAAAATTATCTGTTGACTATTCCCACTTTTACACTTCCAAAATTCCTTTGAATGACGCCAATTCCGTTTGGTCAGAATCTAATTTAATAGGAAATATCCAGTTCAGATTTCCTGTAGATATCGACAAAACAAGACTGAATTTATATTTTCAAATCCAGAATCTCTACAATGAAGAATACGTCTTAGGCTTTGATACCAACGCCTTTGGAAACCGGTATTATAATCCTGCTGCAAAACGGAATTTTGTGTTGGGAATAAAGGTTGATTTTTAGATTACTCACGCAGATTAAACTGATAAAGCAGATAACGGCTTAAAAAACAATCTGCAAAATTTGCCCAATCTGCGGGAACCAATTTTGTGAATCACTTCGAAAGAATACTTTTCACAATCATCTCCGCATGAATTCTGGAGTTTTCAATAAACCAAAGATGCGTGTCTTTACCGCCACAAACTACGCCGGCAAGATACAGATTCGGAACATTTGTTTCCATCGTTTCTTTATTGTAAACTGGGTTTAAACAGTCGCTATTAAGTTCAATACCGGAATTTTTCAGGAAATCAAAATCGGGAAGATAACCAGTCATAGCGAGGACAAAATTGTTTTCAATTTCAATATGATCTCCGTTTTCATCCCTGAAAATAACAGAATGTTCCCTTATTTCAAGCATTTCAGCATTGAAATAAGCTTTAATACTTCCCTCGGAAATTCTGTTTTCAATATCAGGTTTTACCCAATATTTCACGTGGGAAGAAATTTCAGGATTGCGGATAATCATTGTGACATCAGCACCTTTTCTGTAGGTTTCAAGGGCGGCATCAACGGAAGAATTGCTCGAGCCCACCACCACAATTTTCTGTCGTGCAAAAGGGTAGGGTTCGGTATAGTAATGCTTCACTTTAGGCAAATCTTCTCCCGGAATATTCATCAGATTTGGGATGTCGTAAAATCCGGTAGAAATGATGACGTTTTTTGCCTGATATGTAGATTTTGAGGTTTTTATTTCAAATAATTCTTCTTTTTTGGAAACTTTCAACACTTTTTCATAAAGATTGATGTTCAGATTTTTCTGCCTTGCAATTCCCTGATAATATTCGAGAGCTTCCTGTCTGCCAGGTTTGGGAGCTGCGGAAATGAAAGGGATTTCTGCGATTTCAAGCTTGTCGGCGGTCGAAAAAAACTTCATGTACAAAGGATAATTGTAAAGTGAATTCACAATCGTTCCTTTTTCAATAATCAAATAATTCAGGTTGTTTTTTTTCGCTTCAAGAGCACAGTTTAAGCCAATCGGTCCGGCTCCGATAATGAGAATATCCAAAATTTCCATACATCAAAAATACTAAAAAGCCTTTGGGAAAACAGAAATCATTCAGGTAAAATGTCGACATCTTTTATATTTATTTCTGATGTGAACAAAAATCACTCAAACCCTAACACTCTCAAACACTCAAACCCTAAAACCCTCCAACTCTATGGACTGTCATCCTGAGCCTGTCGAAGGACTCCAACTCAAAACTGGCATCGCATTTGGACTTTTTTCAAAAATTTAAAAATGAGAAAAGCTCTTGCAATCCTATCTGTTTTTGCCGTTTTGGCGTGTGATAAAAAGCAGGAAAAAAGTCCGACAGCGGCAACAGATAACCTTAAAAGATCCAATGAGAGAACGGAAACAAAACAGGAATCATTTTCTACGGAAGTCGCATTAAAGAAGACCAATGACGAGATCCTGCAAGCACTCAAAGTCAACTTTTACGATGTTTTTGCAAAATATATTCATCCTCAGAAAGGGGTGAGATTCTCCATGTACGCGTTTGTGAATAAAAATGAAGACAAGCATTTTTCAAGGGCAGATTTTGAGAAATATTATCCTACAAAAACTATTTTTACATGGGGCTCCCGTGACGGTTCGGGGGAAATTTACAAAGCGACCATCGACCAATATATTAAAAACTGGGTGTTTAAAAAAGATTTTACCAAATCTGAATATGCTTACAATAAATTCCTTGGAAGCGGAAATTCACTTAATAATCTGAAGGAAATATATCCGGGAACTAATTTTACGGAAAATTACATTTCCGGCTCTGAAAAAAGCAGTGGCATGGACTGGAATGCCCTGCGCTTCGTTTTCGAAGAATTTGAAGGGAAATATTATATTGTTGCCGTAATTAATGATGAGTGGACAATTTAGATCCTATTCATCATGTATACTAAATCATCAGTTATCAAAAATAAAATGCAGGCGGGTAATTTAAAAATGCACGCCTGCATTTTCAAAAAGCTGGCGTGCATTTGACTTATTGCACGCCAGCTTTTTAATTTTAATCTGAAATGATTTGGTAAAACTATTATTTTTTAAATGAAATCTTTTTTTAATTTCAATCTCAAATCAGAGTATTTCTGAAAGTTGTTTAGTTAAATTTCGTCTTGAAAACTGCTCAATATTCTGCGTGTTTTCTGAAAAGTTTCCATTTTTCCACAACACAAATTTTTCCAGAATAAAATCTTCAATTTCTTTGGAATCATTGTAGCTGAAATGCTTTCCGGCTTTTGTTTCATTTAATATTTTTGCAACATCAGCGTCGTCAGGTCCAAATGAAATTATCTGTTTTCCGGTTGCTAAATATTCAAATATTTTCCCCGGAATAATGCCTTTTGAAGATTCATTAGGGAAATTGGTCATCAGCAAAAGGTTAGAATTCGACATTTCTGAAACCGCTTTATCGTGGGAAAGATAACCGAGATTTAAAATATGCCACTTCAACAATGAATTTTCAATCGTATTTAAAATTTTATCATCAATTCTACCGACAAATTTTAAACTGAAATTCTCAGCGAAATCTGAACTGGTTTTTACTAAATTATCTAGTGCTTTCCAAAGATTTTCCGGATTCCTAAGTTGTTCCAAAACACCGATGTAGCTGAGGGTGAATTTGGTTTGAGGGTTTGAGGGTTGTAGTCCTTCGACAGGCTCAGGATGACATCTCTTAGAGTTTGAGAGTTGGAAGGTATTTGGGTTTGAGTCTGTTTCGTCAAAGCCGTTGGTGATGCAGAAAGAGTTTGCTCCGTTTTTACGGAAGTTTTCGGCATCGGTGTAGCTCGTTGCCAAGGTGATATCTGCATTTTTGAAAACTTCGCTTTCAAGAAAACGGTGTTTTTTATCTGATCTGTTGGTCAGTTTTAAATGTTTATAATAGGAAATTTCCGTCCATGGGTCGCGGAAATCGGCGATCCATTTCAGTTCGGGGAATTTCTTTTTTAAATTTAAACCAATCAAATGCATCGAGTGGGGCGGGCCAGTCGTAACGATGGTTTCAATGTTATTTTCCTTCAGATATTTTTCCAGAAACTGCGTGGAAGGTTTTACCCAGAAAACTCTCGCGTCGGGAATGAAGAAATTTCCTCTCACCCAAATCGAAAGTTTAGATTTCCAGCTCTGATTCTGACCCACATCAAACTGTCCGGCTTTGAATTTTTTGTTGCTTTTATTGAGCTTTTCAGCCAGCTGATAAGGCTCCCAAATATTGGTTCGTACGATTTCCAGATCTGCGGGAACGTCTTTCATCAGACTTTCATCCAGCAAAGGATAGCTCGGATTTTCAGGAGTGTAAATGATGGGTTTCCAGCCGTAATCAGGGAGATATTTCGCAAACTTTAACCAACGCTGAACACCCGGACCTCCCGCAGGTGGCCAGTAGTAAGTGATGATAAGGATTTTTTTTAATTCCATTCTAAATTTTGCAGGTTGATAGCTAGTAAAGCCTGTCTCAACGGTTCGGGAAAGCAATCTTTTTAAAAGTATTTATAAAATTAACAGATTGCTTCGTCGTTCCTCCTCGCAATGACGTTACCTAATAGTGGCTGGTTGTTCTTTTTTACGGTAAACAAAATAAATTCCTCCGGCACTCAATAACACAAACAGGGCAAAGCAAATCAGTGAAATCCATTTTCCGTTTTCAATGACTTGCGGCTCGAAAACCATTTTGATATTGTGACTTCCGGCAGGAACGTGAACAGCACGAAGTAAATAATCTGCTTTCACGTAATCAACTTCTTTCCCGTCAACTGAAACTTTCCAGCCGTGCGGATAATAAATTTCCGAGAAAACTGCCAGCTGTGGCGTTTTTGAAGAAGATTTAAATTCAAGTACGTTGGGCTCGTATTTCGTTAAATTAATCGTTGCAGTAGAATCTGGTTGCAGATTTTTACCATTAAAATATTTTTTATCGTCAACATTGATAACTGCTGTTTTCTTGCTGTCGATTTCACCCACCAAAGCGATTTCTTCGTTTGGATTATTGGCAAATTTTAGATTACTTACAAACCATGCATTGCCGTTGGCATTAGGATTCGGAACAACCTGAGGTTCTGAAGGTTTACCGAAAATCATATACTTTGTGTTGAGCAAATTTAAGATTTTTGGCGTTTTCACGCTGTCCGGCTGTGTGATGTAAGCGTTCATCAAATCATCATATCTTCTGAGCCTTACTGCATGATAACCACCGACAGAAGGTCTGAAATAAGAAGTATTTGTTTCTCCAGTCACACCCAAAACCTGATTGTAAACTCTGTAGTGTTTCGTATCTTTTTGGGCAATAGTTTCCAGGGTTTTATTAACAGGAATGCTTGCTAAAATAGACTGTAAATTAGGGTTATCGCCCACCTTTTCAGCTAAATAATCTGTGCCTTCTGTCTGGAAAGGGTTTTCAGCAAAGATGGCATCAACGTAGTTTTTATCATTCAGATAATTTCTGTTAACGCTCCACAAATCAAACAAACTTACCGCGCCAATGATTAAAAGTGCGATGTTTTGATTAAGTTTCTGTTTTAAACCTAAAAATAAAACGGCTGCGGTGATTCCAACATAAATTAGTGCTTTAATTGCATCTGCGCTGAACATTTTGTAGCGCTCCGAAACCAAATAATCGAGTAAAAATGGTGGTAAATATTGCTGCTCTGTATCTGTTGCGAAACCTAAAATTCCTTTACCAAAAATCAGAAGGATTAATAGTAAACCTAAAGTTCCACCAGAAACATACAGTAAGATTTTCTTTTTATATTCTTCTGTTAATTTTGAATCTGTAAAGAATTTATACAATCCTATAATTGCAATCAGTGGGAATAATAATTCCACAACGACCAAAATAGACGACGGTGCTCTGAATTTGCTGTAAAACGGCACATAGTCGATAAAGAAATCTGAAAGCGGCATGAAATTGCTTCCCCAAGCCAATAAAATTGTTAGAATTGTAGCTCCCAAAACCCAGTAACGGTATTTTTTCGGCGCAAAAAAGAATCCTAACAATGCCAGAAAACAAACTACTGCTCCCTGATAAGCTGGTCCTGACGTTCCCGGTTGCTCTCCCCAATAGGTTGTAGAACCGAATCCCTGAGAAATTCTGTCCATCTCAGCTTGTGACCCCACGTTTTGCTGTACCAACTCCTGAATTTCACCCATCATTTTCTCGCCTTCCGGAGCATTGCTTGCTCCACCCATTAATCTTGGGATGAAAAGGTTTAAAGTTTCCAGCCTTCCATAGCTCCAGTTGAGGATGCTTGCTTTGTCCATTCCGGAGTTTCCTGCGGTGTGGTTTTCTGTATTTAAAATCTGTTTTCCTCTTACTGTTTCTTTGATGTATTCAGAGTTTGCCATAATTCGCTGGGAATTCATACCAACTCCTATGGCTAATGCTCCGGCAATAATTCCCGATGAGATTAGGAAGTGCTTCATTGGCACTATTTTCATTAAAGCTCTGATCAATTCAGAAACAAATAAAAATCCAAGTCCTAAAAACAGATAATAGGTCATCTGTGGGTGGTTTGCCGCTACCTGCAATCCGAAGAAAAGGGTAGTGACAATGAAGCCAAGAATGTATTTTTTGCGAATATAAACCAAAAGAATTCCGGCTAAAAGTGGTGCGAAATATTCGATGGTATTCACTTTTCCGTTGTGTCCGGCTGCAATAATGATATAAAAATAGGTCGAAAGTCCGAAAAATGTGGCTCCCAAAAGGGCATATTTCCAGTTTCGAACGGCAACCATTCCCAACAGGAAAAATCCTGCGAACAGTAAAAACATATAGTTGACAGGTCTCGGCAAAATATTCAGATAACTGTCTACTTTTTTGATGATATCGCCTTCAAAGCGGCTTCCCATTTGGTAAGTTGGCATTCCTCCAAACATAGAGTCGCTCCAGTACGTTTCCTTGTCGAAACTTTCCCTGTAATCGATGAGTTCTTTTGCGCCACCGCGATACTGCACGATATCATGCTGAAAAAGCTGCTTTCCGGTGAGTACCGGCGTTGAGTATAAAAATGCTAAAACCAAGAATGCAACGATTGAAATTGCAATGTAAACTAAGTTTTTATTTTTTGCCATGCTGATGGTTGTTATCTTTTTTTATTGGTCTATTGATTACCTCTTATCTTTGCTTTCCTTCACCTCTTCATATTCCACAGTTTCTGCGTCCCATTTTACTTTTTTCTCAATGTTTGTCTTTGAGTTTTTAACTTCCTCTTTCGGTGTTCTTTCCTGAGGTCTGAAGCCTGTGTATTTGTAAAATTTGTTGAAAAAGATTTTCTTTAAAATATTCCAGACGAAAAATAATATGATGGTAATGAGGATAAACTCAAGAATATGTTTCATAATAATTTTTTTAAGATTTAAAACTCAAGGATTCAGATCTTGTAGAAACCTGAATCCCAAGTATTAATTTATTTTGCAGACGGATTCACCATCACCGTAGAATTAGAAACACTCTTCATCGACTGTGACTCTTTTGCATTGGCAATAGTTTCTATCTGAGTTGTTTTTACACTGATGTTTTGGTGCGTAATCCAGCCTGTGTTCTGGTCAAATTTAATAACGCCATCCTGCGAAAGTTCGCTGGTTAAACTGTGCGTAACGTCGCCCTGCTTCTGCTTTTCAGTTTTCTTTGGAATTCCGCCGGTTACGGAGATTTCAGCAATGCCGTTTCCTACACTTTTCAGCTGGTAATTCGATGTTACCTTTACTTTTCCTGCATCGTCGGCACTTTCGCTTAATGTCCACTTTTCACCGATTTTAACACCTTTTTTAGGCATTACAGTTAGGTTTTTCTCAAACTGGTCTTTTAAAACTTTCTCGTTAAAGGTTTGTTTCAAGCTTTCAACAACACCTTGCTCCTGCGTTTTATCTTTTACAATTTTTGCGACAACGTCAGCGATTTTTTTGTAAATAGGCTCAAATCCTGTAATCGAAATCACATTTCCATGATCGTCCATTTTCATCTGAAGTTTGTTTCCTACCAAAGCTTTGTTGATATTCCAGACCATTTTCAGCTGATCTTCCTTTGGAGCGGCCTCTTTTGTGTCAACAGCAATTGTTTTTCCCTGAGAATTTTGTGAGCTTCTTTTTGAAATTAAATTGATAGTGATATCGTAAACTTTACCCTTAATATCATTTACCGTAAAATTCATCTCATCGGTAGAATCGCTAGTTCCTGAAATGGTTTTTCCTGAAGGATCCGTCATCGTTCTTACATCCCGCTGATATGTTGTCAACGGATAGGTTTCACCTTTTTTAAGTTTAAAGGTTTGCTTGAAAACTCCCAGTGAGTCTTTGATTGCAGGGTTGGCTTCCACCTTTTTTATAGAATCTGCAGGCACTTCCACCGTGATTGTTTTTCCTGTTTTAGGATCTACTTTGGTGATGGTTGCGGTTTCCTTTTTGCACGATACCAAAGCGATGGACAGTAATGCAAATGCTGCTATATTTTTCATTTATAGATATTTATTGTTTTGATGAATTCGCCGTGTGTTCATTGATGTTTGTATCTCTAAATAAAGGCGAGTTCATGAATTGTATTTAAAATTTAAAGGTTTGATTTAATGTGTTTCTGTCTTACAGCTTCATACAGAATTGCTCCACAGGCTACAGATACATTGAGAGACTGCGTTTTACCTTCAATAGGCAGTTTTATTTTTTCATCTGCATGATGTAGAACTTCTTTTGAAATTCCGGTTTCCTCATTACCCATAACAATGGCGCAAGGTTCTGTGAAATCTACATCATAGATTAATTTCTGAGCCTTTTCTGATGCTGCAAATACGGAAACTCCGCTTTGCTGAAGGAAATCCACCACATGAGCCAGATTATTTTCTTTACAGATTTTAATATTGTATAATGCTCCAGCCGAAGTTTTGATGGCATCAGAATTAACCGGTGCACCGCCTTTTTCAGGGATGACGATCGCATCAATTCCAACACATTCTGCGGTTCTGCAAATGGCTCCGAAGTTTCTCACATCGGTTAATCGGTCAAGGATTAAAATGAAAGGCGTTTTTCCCTGCTCGAATAATTCAGGTATAATATTTTCAATCTTATGGAAAGGCACATCTGAAATGAATGCCACCACTCCCTGATGATTTTTTCTCGTGAAACGGTTCAGTTTTTCTACAGGAACATAGTTGGGACGAATCTTATTTTTTGCCAGAGCAGCTTTCAGTTCTGCATAAATTTCTCCCTGTAAAGCATTTTGCACAAATATCTTGTCTATTGTTTTTCCAGCTTCTATAGCTTCCAGTACGGGACGCAACCCGAATATAAAATCGTCGTTCATTCTTTAATTTGAAATCTAAAATTTGAAATTTGAGATCGTCATTGCGGAGAACGAAGCAATCTCATTTTTTTTTATTGTTATCCTTTAATCAGCCTTGGTTTTTTTACCTTTTAACTTGTCTCTTTTAACTTTTTCCTTGGCTCTTTCTAATCTCTTTCTCCCAAAATCGCCCTCTTCTGTGCCAAAGCGTAGCCGTAGTGCAGCGATTCATGCATATTGTTGA
The DNA here is from genome assembly GCF_025457425.1 of Chryseobacterium foetidum. NCBI lineage: Bacteria > Pseudomonadati > Bacteroidota > Flavobacteriia > Flavobacteriales > Weeksellaceae > Chryseobacterium > Chryseobacterium foetidum. The sequence continues at coordinate 852,919 of NZ_JAMXIA010000001.1, read as the reverse complement.
AGATGATGGCATCCTGGATGCTTTTCAAATCCATACCAAAACTCGTTGTATAAGGGGTATAATCTGAAAAAAGGTCCGCATCAAAATCTTTCATTAAAATTTTTGAAGTTTCTGTCAATAAAAATTCTAGATCTTCAACCTCAGACTTTTGCACATTCAGATTGGGAAGTGTGCCTTTTTTATAGGTTTCTACCCAATACTTGTCTATTCTAAACGGATTTCCGCTCAGGTAATAATGCAGAAGCTGCTGTGTTGCGACAGTGTGGGCAATATTCCAGTAAAGATTATTGTTAAAACCATCAGGAATCAGCAGAAGGTCTTCGTGAGAAGTTTCCTGCAGGATATGGAGAAGGTTTTTTCTCACCTGTCTGTGTGCCTGAAAATGATAATTCATCGTACAGAATTTTTAATCTCCAAAAATAGTTTAATAAAGTGGATGCTACAATTTTAAGCCTGAGTTTAAACTTTTTTAATACTGAAAATATTTTAGATTTAACAAACTTTAACTCAATAATGGCATTTGTTGTGTTGGCAAATGCAAGTATTTATCAGAAATTTACCAATTATTTAATAAACTTATGTCAGATACATTTCAAGCAGAAGACATCCGTCAGCTTACAGAAAGGGTTAAGGAACAGAATTATTTTTTCACACTTCTGAGACAGGAGATTAATAAAGTAATCATCGGTCAGCAATACATGATTGACCGCCTTTTGGTTGGGCTTTTAGGTAACGGTCACGTTTTGCTCGAAGGTGTTCCCGGTCTGGCAAAAACTTTGGCAATAAAAACGCTGGCAGACGCTGTTCACGGGCAGTTTTCAAGAATTCAGTTTACTCCGGATCTTTTGCCGGCAGATGTGGTCGGGACGATGATTTATAATGTGAAAGAAAATGATTTTTCCATTAAAAGAGGTCCTGTTTTTGCCAATTTCGTGCTTGCGGATGAGATCAACCGTGCTCCGGCAAAAGTGCAGTCGGCTTTGCTTGAAGTAATGCAGGAAAAGCAGGTAACCATCGGCGATGAGACGATGAAACTGCCTAAACCATTTCTTGTTTTGGCTACTCAAAACCCAATCGATCAGGAAGGAACTTATCTTTTACCCGAAGCGCAAAGCGACCGTTTTATGTTGAAGTGTACGATTGATTATCCTGAATTTGAGGACGAAAGATCGGTAATGAGAATGGTTTCAACATCTCAGTCACAGGAAGTGAAACAGGTGATTTCGCTGCAGAATATTGTTGATGCAAAAGAAATTGTCAATAAAGTATATCTTGACGAAAAAATTGAGAAATACATTCTTGATATGGTGTTCGCAACCCGTTTCCCTGAAAGATATGGACTTTCGGAACTGAAAAATTACATCAGTTTCGGAGCCTCTCCAAGAGCGTCAATTAATTTGGCTATTGCATCAAGAGCGTATGCATTTTTAAAGGGAAGAGCATTTGTAATTCCTGAAGATGTAAAAGCTTTGGCTCAGGATGTTTTAAGACACAGAATCGGACTGACATTTGAAGCTGAAGCTGAAGAAATCACTTCCGAGGAAATTGTAAACAGGATTTTAGCTAAAATACAAGCACCGTAAATTATGAGTAATAAATAATAAGTAATTGATAATGAGTTTAATCTCTTAAACTTGATTCTTTTTACTTTTTACTTGGCTCTTTTCAACCTATGCAAATAAAAGACATCGTCAAAAAAGTTAAACAGATAGAAATCCGTACCAGAAGGAAGACGGAGAATTCGCTGATGGGGCAGTATCACTCGGCTTTTAAAGGACAGGGAATGACTTTTTCTGAAGTTAGACAATATCAGTTTGGCGATGAAATCCGTAGAATCGACTGGAATAAAACCGCCCGTTTTCAGGAACCTTTTGTGAAGGTTATGGAAGAGGAACGGGAACTGACGATGATGATTCTGGTCGATATTTCAGCCTCAATGAATTACGGCACAAAACATCAGCTCAAAAGAGAGTATGTAGCAGAAATTGCTGCAAGTTTAGGCTTTTCTGCCGCTGGGAATAACGATAAAGTGGGTTTGATTCTGTTTGCCGATAAAGTATATAAAGTAATTCCGCCGCAGAAAGGTAGAAAGCACATCCTGTCGATGATCAGCAGTATTCTGACGGCAGATTATGTGCCTGCAAAATCAAAAATTGAAGTGACTTTAAATTACATGATGAGTGTTTTTAAAAGGAAATCATTGGTTTTTCTTCTTTCTGATTTTGAGGATGATTTAGATTCAAAAATTCTTGCGGTGGCTTCAAAAAAACATCAGCTTCTGGGAATGCGGGTGTTTGATGAAAAAGACAATGAAATTCCCGATGTAGGTTATGCGTTGCTGCACGATGCGGAAACCGGAAGAGAAATTTACGTCAATACTTCGAGTGCAAGATGGCGTTATACTTTTGCGGAAGCCCAAAAACAGAAACTGAAACAACTGGAAGAGAATTTTGCCAACTCGTCTGCAGGTTTTATGAACATCGGCACCGGAACGGAATATTCGAAACTGCTTTATCAGTACTTTCAGAAGAAATAATTTAATGATATTTTAAAACTTAGATTTCAATTGAAAAAAATACTTTTCATATTTTCTATACTTTGTTCATCGCTCTCACTGGCGCAGATGATTACTTCAAACCTGCAGAAAAAAATGCTGGCTCTGGGCGAAACTGATCAGCTGATCATCAGAATCAAATACCTGAACGGACAAAAAGTAAGTGCTGCCCGCGAAAACGAACTTTTGCCTTTTCATTTTGAAGAAATTAAAGACAGCATCGGTGTTTCAGAAGATTCTTACGAAAGAAAAATAGAATTTGCAGTATTTGAGGAAGGTAAATTTACCATCCCTGAACTTGAATTTAAAGTGGGTGACGAAATTCACAGAACTCCCGCTTATGAAATTGAAGTGGTGAATACAGCTACGAAAGAAGACGTGATCAACGACATCATGAGCAACAAAGAAGTTGACCTTGAGATGGCAGATTACTGGGAACTTTACAAATTTTACATTTTGGCGGCGTTGGCTGTTATTGCTTTAATAATTGCGATCATTATTATTTTAAAATATGGAAGAAGACCAAAATCTTCACCTAAAATCACGACCAATCTCACTTTGAAGGAACTGGATGTTTTAAAAAAGAAAAAGTACATCGAAAACGGAGATTTCAGATCTTTTTATGTTGAATTAATCGATATTTCAAGACGTTTTATCACAACGCAGTATCATTTGCCTGCGGAAGTTTTGCTTACGGATGATTTGATTGATGCAATGAAACAGAATAACACAATTTCTCCTGAAAGTGAAAAAATAGTGGAAGAGGTTTTCCTGCGTGGAGATTTGGTGAAATTTGCCAAAACATTTCCGGATGAAACCACTATGCAGAAAGATTTCTCAGATATAAAAACCGTTGTGGAAAAGTCTGCGAAAGATATCGAATTTGAAAATCTGAGAAAGGATGTTTAATTACGAATTGTACAGTCCGTGGTTTTTGCTGCTTTTTCTTGCGTTTCTGCCTCTTTTCATTTTAGATTTTAGCAGAAAAAAAAGAAAGGGAATCGTTGTACCGTCCACCAAAAATATGGAAAGCCGAAGCGGAATTAAAGCCGTACTTTTTCTCCTCAAAATTTCAAAATACCTTATTCTGAGCTTTCTGATTATCGCAATGGCAAGACCGAGAAGTTTCACCATCAGTCAGGATCAGGATGAGACCAAAGGAATTGATATTATGCTTGCGGTCGACGTTTCCCTGAGTATGTTGGCAACAGATTTTGAGCCCGACAGGTTATCTGTTTTAAAAAATATCGCTGTCGATTTTGTTAATAAAAGACCTAATGACAGAATTGGTCTTGTGACCTATAAACTGGAAGCTTTTCCGAAAATGCCGCTCACATTTGATCATGATGCCGTGATACATGAGATCAAAAACATCAATCAGCGGGAAATGGAAGACGGAACGGCGGTAGGCGAGGGGTTGGCCGTTGCTGTCAATCACCTCAGACAAAGCAAGGCAAAGAGCAAAATCGTGATTTTAATGACAGATGGGGTAAGCAATATTCAAAATGTGATGCCACCACTTTTGGCTGCCGAGTTGGCAAAATCGAGCAACATTAAAGTTTATTGTATTGGTATTGGAACTGAAGGCTATGCTTTAATGCCCACCGGAGTGGATGAGTTTGGATATATTTACAATGAAATGCCCGTAACCATCGATGAAGGCACTCTTGGAGAAATTGCTGAAATCACGGGAGGGAGATATTACCGTGCAACTTCAGGCGATAAACTGGAGGCGGTCTACAATGAAATTAACCTTCTTGAAAAGTCTGATGTCAACTCTTCAAAGACTTACAATTATGAAGAACATTTCAGATTTTTTCTTTGGATAGCACTCGGGATTTTGCTTTTCGATGCACTTTTGAGATGGGTTTTATATAAATTTTTAAACTGATGAGCTGGGATCTGGGAAATTACTGGTATTTACTTCTGCTGTTGCTTCTGCCGCTGCTGTCTTTCATCGTGATCCGGTTTTTAAGATGGAAAAAAGCGAGAAAGGCAATTTTTGCAGAATCGAAATTTCATGAGGCTTTGTTTGAAAAGAATTCGTCTTTTGTGAAATTCTTTCCATTTTTGTATCTGCTGGCGGTTTTGTTTTTAATTTTTTCAATAATTGATTTGTTGAATGGATCTGAAACTGTAAAATCTGAACAGAAACTCAGCAACGTAATATTTGTTCTCGATATTTCAAATTCAATGAACGCAGAAGATATTGAACCGAGCCGTCTGGATCAGGCGAAAAATCTTGTGATCAATACGATGCAGAAGATGAAAAATGATAAAGTTGGAATTGTTGTTTTTGCTGGAGATGCCGTTTCTGTAATGCCTTTAACAACCGATTACGGAGCAGCGGAAACATATTTAAGCGAAATTGAAACCAACGCCATGCGGGTTCAGGGTACTGATTTTTTAAAAGCGATGCAGATTACTTCAGAAAAGTTTAAAACGGTTGCCAAAGGCTCCAGAAAAGTAGTTTTAATAAGTGACGGCGAAGACAATGAAGGCAATGACAATGCAGCAGTGAGGCTTGCCAACAGTGAAGGAATTTCAATCACTGCAGTTGGGGTAGGCACCGAAGAAGGCGCACCGGTTCCGATGTATGAATACGGTCAGCTGATGGGTTATAAACTGGATAACTCAGGGCAGATGGTAGTTACCAAAAGACAGACTCAGGCTTTGGTCAATATGTCTGCATCTACTGGTGGGAGCTACATTGACGGAAATTCCATGAAAGACGCACCAGACAGAATTGTTGAAGATTTAAACAAAAAAGGAGGGAAGTCTGAAACGTACGTGAAATCACAGAATGCCAATCATTATTATCAGTATTTTCTTGGAGTTTCTATCTTTTTATTTCTGATTATTTTATTTTTTAATCCGAAAAGAGATTTTTCTATTTAAAATGTGTAGTAAAATTTTAAATTTGCCCCGATTACTTTAACCCAACTTTAACAATTAAGACGCTGTTTATTAACATATAAACGAATAATTTTGCAATAGATGAATACTAAAATATTCTTTTTGTCGTTTCTCTTGGTTTTCCTGTTTCAAAACTCGGTTTTTGCACAGACAGAATACCGAATATTGGTAAGGGATGGCAATGTGAAATTTAAGGCTAAAGATTATGAAGGTGCCTCATCTAAATTTACAGAAGCGGTAAAGATGAACAGTGAAGACTTTGCAGCACACTACAATCTTGGAAACGCATTCTATAAAAGTGAAAAGTTTGAAGACGCAAAAGCGGAATTTTCAAAAGCAGAAAAGCTTGCACAGAATGTTGAAGATAAGGCTGCTGCCCTGCACAATTTGGGAAATGCCTACATGAAGCTGGATGATGCCGAAAAAGCTGCAAAAGCTTACAAAAGCTCTTTAAAACAAAAGCCATACAGCGAACCGACGCGTAAGAATTATGAAATTGCAATGCTCAAACTGAAAAAAGAGCAGAGAGATAAAGAACAAAGCAGCAGCTCCGGAAAATCGGGCGGCGGCGATGATCAGAACAAAGGAAAAGACGGCGACAGCCAAGAAAAAAATCAAAGTCAGGGAAAAGGACAGCAGAACGAAGGTGAAGGAAAGAATCCTGAAGATGCCAAAAAGGGAAATACGGAAGGTAAACTTTCTAAAGAGGATCAGAGAAAATTACTCAACCATATTGGCGAAAGAGAAAAGCAGACTGCCAGAAGAATATTAAATGACAATTCTTATTCGATGCCAGAGAGCAACGAGAAAGATTGGTGATGACAGAAAAATTTATTTACATACTGATATTATTGACCTCCATAGCTACTTATGGTCAGGTCAATTTGACGATGAAATCAGACAAATCTGATTACGAAGGGCGGGATATAATAAATCTTACCATCGTTCTTGAGCTTAACGGTGACGATCTCGTTCAGCAAAGCCGTCTGCAGTTACCTGATCTGTCAAAATTCAATATGGTGGGAAGTGCATCTTACCGGGACGGGCTTCTGGATCCTGAAACCAACACCAATTCTACAAAATCTATCACCAGAATTGCGCTTGAGCCCAAGCAGAAAGGTAAAATAAGGATTGGATCTGTGCTGGTAAACATCAACAATAAAATTTACAAAACCGAACCTTTCGATATTTTCATTAAAGATATTGAGAAAAAAGTCCCTGCCAAGACTGTAGCATCCAGTGATGTATATCTCAATATGGAAATTGATGACCGTGAAGTCTATCAGGATCAGCCAACGGTTGCCATTTTAAGAGGATATTCCAGAAATATTGATAATCTCAGAAAGGTTAAAAATATTAAACTTCCAAAAGAGGAAAATCTCGATGTTCACCCGATTAATTTTAATAAATCAGAAATCGATCCTTCGGGAATTTCTAATATGCCGACGCAGATTCTTGCCGTGTTTATGGTTTTCCCTAATGAAGCCGGTTACGTGGAAGTGCCGGCGGTCTCGGCATCGGTAAGTTCATATTCAGGCAGTAACAAAATTGCTTCCAATAAAGTAAAACTGAACGTAAAAAAACTTCCTGCAGACGCTCCTGAAGGTTTTAATAATGCAGTAGGAAAATTTAAAGTGGATGTCTATAAATCTACTGACGAAAAAGTGGAAGCTAAAAAGCCAATCAATGTCACTGTAAAGGTTTCAGGAGAAGGTAATCTGGCGAATATGCATTTGCCTGAAATTGAAAAATCTGATGACTACGAAATTTTTGCCCCGAAAATTGTCAATAATTTTGTTGCGGGACAAGGTGGTTTTACGGGAAATATTTCTGCAAATTACATTATCATTCCTCACAAAGCAGGTATTTTAAATATTAAAACTGAAGAGTTTTCGTTTTTCAATCCCGATAATGAAGAATATATTAACATCGGATCTAAGTCTTTGGTTTTAAATGCTCTAACGGCTGAGCAACTCGCTGACAGCAAAACAACTGTTGAAAAGATGAACGACTACACCAACGATTTCCTTGAAACGGTGGACAGTCCTGTTTTGCAGACAACCGCATTCAAAGTAAAAGAAAAGAGAAAGTTCAACTGGAATATTCTACTCATCAATACTTCAATACTTCTTGGATTGTTGATGATCTACTTTGCATTCAGAAAATGGCAAAAAAAGCAGCGATTGGTTGCCGAAAGCATAAGCACAAAACCATTGGGATCTGTAGCAGAAACCGAAGCTGAAATCAGAGAAAGACTGAAAACTGATGTCTCAGATTACTTTTCATATCTGAACAATCTTAAAAGCGAACAGAATTTTGAAGCCTTCTTTTCTACCGTTTCAGAGCTTGACGCTGAAGTAAGAAACGAGTATTTCCAAAGTCAGGGTGGTAGTTTTGTTTCCTTCCTGGAGAATTTCAAAGGCCGTTCGGTTGCCGAAGAATATCAGAATCTGGAGCAGCGGATTCAGATGGAAAAATATTCGCCGGTTCGCTCTGAGCATTCGCTTGATGATCTGTATAAAGATATCATCAATATTTATTCTAAAATTAGCAAATAATCATTTTTTATTCATAATTTTGCGAAATTATTAAAAATTGGTTATGAATGAAATTTTTGACGGTTTTTCTATCAAGGAAATAATCACCTGTTTCATGGTTCTTTTTGCGGTGATTGACATTTTGGGATCCATTCCGATTATTGTCAGTTTAAAGCAGAAATTTGGTCATATTGATTCCAAAAAAGCATCTATCACTGCGGGTTTGATTATGATTTCTTTCCTGTTTGTCGGGAATAAACTTCTGAAATTCATTGGTGTCGATATCAACTCGTTTGCGGTGGCGGGAGCATTTGTTATTTTTATTATCGCACTAGAAATGATTCTCGGTATCGAAATAAATAAAACTACCGAAGCTAAAGCTGCATCGATCGTTCCCATTGCGTTTCCTTTGGTTGCAGGAGCCGGAACTTTAACAACGACACTTTCTTTACGTGCAGAATTTCATGACATTAACATTATTTTAGGAATTGTACTCAACACAATTTTTGTATATTTGGTGCTGAAATTGGCTCCGTGGCTTGAAAAGAAAATGGGAGAGGCAACGCTCTCGATTTTGCAGAAGGTTTTCGGTATTATTTTGCTGGCCATTTCAATTAAATTATTCACCGCCAACTTTACACAGCTGGTTCAGAATTATATTCATTTTTAGTTATGCAGAAATTTTATAAAGTATTTTTAGTAGTTTTTATTGTGTTTACAGCAATCAACGTTTATGCAATTGATTGGAATTTGAAACTTACAGAAGAAGACAATTCTAAATTCGTTTTCTCAGCAATCGCCGGTATCTTGGGTGTTGCTATAATTTTCGTACTGAATACATGGAGTAAAATCGGTGTAAAAAAATAATTTGAATTTTATTATTCAAACAGAAAGCCTTTCAGAAATGAAAGGCTTTTTATGTTATTTAAATACAAGATTTTTCAGAACAGCTTCAGATTTCAGTTCGGTCTCGCTCCATTCTTTTTCAGGGTTGCTTTGGGCTGTAATTCCGCCGCCAACAAAGAGATGAACAGAATTTTTATACAGCCTCGCACAGCGCAGATTTACAAAATACTGAATGTAATCTTCCGTTTCAATTTTAATGTAACCGGCGTACAGTTCTCTCGGAAATTTCTCTACTTTTTGAATAATTTCCGCACAAAAATCTTTAGGAATTCCGCAAACGGCAGGCGTTGGGTGAAGTTCCTGAATAATCGAATCTAAATTTTCAGGATTGATTTTAATTTTAAAATCTGTTTTTAAATGTTTAATATTTCCTGAAATATGATCGTAAGTTTCCGATTCAATTATATTTTCGGAGTACTTTTTCAAAATCTCTCTGATGTAGTTTGAAACCGGCTTCTGTTCCTCGATTTCCTTTTCTGTCCACTCTTCAGAAACAGGAATTGTTCCTGCAATGCTCATCGTTTCAAATTCATGGGTTGACTTATTAAATTTCCCTAAAATCTCGGAAAATCCGCCTATCCAAGACGTTTCTCCTTGGATGAAAAGATATTTGAAAGCATTAGGATAATTTTGACAGAGATTAACAAAGCTGCTTTTTAAATCAATTTCATCAAAATTATTTACTATTTTCCGTCTTGAAAGAACAAGTTTGGGAAGATTGTTTTCTTTAATGATTCCGATTACCTCCGCCAGTTTTCGAAGATATTCTTCTTTTGTTTCTGCTTCGAAATTGGTTTTGTCTTCAGATAGAATTTCGGAATTTAAATCTAAACTATCAAAATCATTTTGATCTGTTTCAACGATTTTTCCTGATATTTTTATGTTTTGGTTATTCGTAAAACTGTGAAAAATAACAGAATTAATATCTAAATTTTCGTCGGTAGAATAGAGTTTTTCGTCGAAAGGAAATTTGAAATAAATCATAATATTGAAACATTTTGAAAACTTTTATTTAGAAATAAAATAGGAAATTCCTAAACCCAGTTTTCTTTCAGCAAAGGTATTGTTAGTCTTAAAAATGTCAAAATGAAAGTCATTGTTTTTTAAAGAAAGATTATTGATTTTAAACTGCTGATATTCCAACTCCAATAAAAATCTTTTGAATATTTGATATTGTAATCCTAAGGAAAATCCAATGTTGATCTGATTATTTGTGAAGTTTTCCTCTTTCGCCAGCATTCTGTTTTCAGGAACAAGAAATTTCATTTTATAATAATTTTGATTGAGTAAAACACCGGCAAAAGGACGGATTTTTTTCCATTCGTAAATTGCTTTCAACTCTAAAACCAGTTCAAAATGTTCATCATTAAATTTTTGAAACAGAAGAGGTTGGTTGTCTTCAGTAAAATAGTAACCATTCAGGAAAGTCTCATCCTGATTGGCATCGAGCTTAAAAGTCTGGTTCCAGTGGTGAAGATTTGCTGCTAACTGAAGAGAAAGTTTTGACCTGAAAAAACTTCCCGAAATCCAAAGCCCGATGTTTTCACCAAACTGATTTTTTTCTGAAGCACTTTCGGACCAGATATTTTTTTTCAGTCCAATGCCCGCTTCAACTCCTAAATTCCACTTTCCTGGCGTTGTAGGGTTATAATCCGATTTCTCGGAAGATATCTGTTTCAAAATCAGGTCACCTGTTGAAATTTTTGGAAGATCAATATCTGTGAACTTAAAACGAACAGCTTTCTCCAGATAAATAGTGTCATAAACGATCACTTTTTCGTAGACATAGACCGTGTCAAGTTTTTTACGCTGCGAAAAAACGGAAGTCAGAGTAATCAGAAAGCAGAATATCAGGAATCTTTGGAGCATAATTCAAAAATTTACCTTTCAATAAAAACTGTGTCTCTCTGAATAACTTTTTTTACTACAACGATTTGCTGAGCAGGTTTTTCAGCTGAATCTTTTATCTGTATTATTTGCTTTTTCGAAGTTGATTTTGTTTCCTCTTTTACAGCCTCAATTTTTTCCTGATCTGTTTTGTCAGCAACTGTTTCCATTGTGATAAGATTGTTTTCAACCTGTTTATCGGATTCCGTTTCTAAAGTTGTAATTTTTGGTTTTTCGTTCTTAACCATGGGTTTTGAAATATTTGCACGAGATGTTTTTGTTGAATCATTTTTCTGATTAAACCAGGCAACTGTTCCTGAAACTATAATCACAGCAGTACTTCCAATGATCAGATTTTGTGTTAAAAAACTTGTGGCTGAAGAAAAACTCACCTGATTTACGGCTGAGTCTGACGGAATATTAAAACTTTTTTGAGGCACAATCGCAAAATCTGAAAATTTGCTTTGGAATGTCCGTCCCCAAAGGCTGTTTCCAAACCCGAAAAAAATAAGGAGTAAAGCCATTTTGTTTTTTGGCGTTTCCTTACTTACAAAATGAGTCAATAAATAATTCTGCACCGATTTTTTTGCTCTCAACAGATGAGATTTTGAAGTATTAACCGGAATTTCCATCATTTGTGAAATCTCTGCATGGGAATAATTTTCAATAAAATAAAGATTGAATACTGATTTTTGCTGCGAAGGTAAGTTATCGATCGACTGCAGAAGCTGTGCTCTTGTAAAGTCGTATGCTAAAATGTGTTTTTTGTCGTCAGGTGCAGAAGTTGTCATTTCGGTTAATGTATCTGGAATTTCTGATGGTTCGGTTGTAATAAAAGTTTCTTTGCTGGTCTTTCTGATCATCTGTAAAGCATTGTTGACAACAATTTTTTTGAGCCATCCAAAAATTGCTTTTTCATCCTTTAACTGATGGTCTTTCTGCATTGCCGTCATAAAACTGTCCTGCACAATATCTTCCGCAGCCTGAAGATCTGTTATATATCTGCGACAAATCCCCAAAAGTTTTGGGGAATAGTCGAGATAGATTTTTTGCCAGTTTAAGATATTTTTTGACATCTATTTAATTTGGATCTACAAATATTGAGTTGAAACATCCTCGCGAAACATCCGGAAGAGACAGCATTTCAGTATTGTTAACATAAAATCTAACTGCTTTTCCGCCAGCGTTTGTGTTGTATCTTGTCATATAGATATTCTGATCTTTTGAAACAAAATGACCAATCGTATTAAAATTATTAGAATCACTGATTTGATTTAAAACATCGTTTTTATAATAAAATGTGCTGCCAATAAAGTAACGGTCTGAGTTGTCTAAAATGATATCGTTAATTCCATTTTGGGTGATAGAAACGGGAATCGTTAATTGAGTGTTTGTAGTGATATTTTTTACAGACGGAATTCCATTAGAATATTGTGTAAATATTGAAATTCCTGAATTGTCTTTGAGGAAATATTTGGGTATCGTGTTGTTTGAAAGAGGTGAGTAAATTCCATTTTTATGAAGAATAGTTTCCCAAGTGAAAATTCCGCCGGAAGGTGTAATATTTCTGCGCGTTGCAGTGTAAACGTCGTTGTTGTAAACACTTAAACATCCTGAAAAAGAACCGTAGTAATCTGTATTTTCCAATACGGTTTTAACTCCGTTTTTCCAGTAGCATATCTGATATTGATTTGATGTGGAAGTTGTAGAAGGGTTTTTTATTACCCCAAAGAAATAAACATTTCCGTTATCTACAGTTATATTATTCCATATCTGGAGATTATCAGTTTCATTCATATTGTTGGGAGCAACGTTAAGATATTCTGCAAGATTGTATCTGGTACCGTTTTTCCAGAAATACCATGCAGGTATTACGTGATTTCCTCCCAGTTTTGCAATATTATTTGCTAACATATAAATATTTCCCTGGTCGACTGTAATGCTTGTTCCCTGAAGATTTTCACCTTGTGACAAAAGTACTTTCTGACCGTTTTTCCAATAGCATGCATTAAACTCATCTACACCTCCAACATAGACATCGTAGGATTGAATATTTTTTTCTAAGGTCTCATTGTCATCTTTGCCTGTACAAGAAAAAACAAACGTCAGTAAAACTAAAAATAGTAAGAGTAAATTTTTCATAGATATTCTTTTCTCTAAAGATGGAAAAATATAAAAAGGTTGCAGGAAATTTTAATTAAATATCACAGGTTTTGTACTTTTCTGAATTTTTACAATGTGATAAGGCTGTGTAATCACAGTGGTTGCATTGCCATTGAGCAGTTTTTCCACATCGATAGTAATATTTTGAGAACTTTCAGTTGCAGTCATAATGTCAATGGAATGACCTCCGCTATTTTGAACCTGATCGACAACTACAATGAGCATAAACTGATTAAAGTTGATGTTGGTTTCGGTAAAACTGTCGGAAACATTGGTTTGTGCATTTACCTGAACAAGAAAGTTATTCCAGTCCGTTGTACTACTGATCACTGAATTTTGCGGTGTTACATAAGTGCTTCCGTAAAAATTTCCTTTTCCAATCAATGAAAAACTGACAGGTGTTTGTACAGCCACATTTTCCTCATCATCCTGACAGGAATTCAGAATAATAAACAGCGCACTGATCAGAATTAATAAATATTTTTTCATAATGTATAAATTTATGGGTTTCAATTATATATAAGATGAAAAATTTGAGAAAGGTTGCAGCAAGAAACAAAAAAAGCTCAAAAAATTGAGCTTCAGTATAATTTAAAATAAATTTTATCTGTTGATAATATTATTCGTCATCGTAGTATGGCTGATCAGATTTCCCTTCTCATCTTTGATTTCAATTTCAGAAACGTGCATTGTTTTTCCTTTTCTTATAAATCTTGCAAAACCAGTTACAATACCGTCTTTTTTGCTTCGTAAATGATTGGAATTGATATTGGTTCCCACACCAAAATACTTTTCGCCATCAATAAAAATATTGGATAGACTTGAACCCATAGTTTCTGCTAATACGCAGGTTGCTCCGCCGTGCATAATCCCGAAAGGCTGATGAATTCTTGGTAAAACGGGCATAGTCGCTGTTAAAGTTTCATTTTCCAAGTCAATATCTGTAAAATGGATACCAATCCATTTGGCAAACGTTTCGTTCCCCCAATTGTTGATGAATGTCAGTATTTCTTCTTTGGTTTTGTCTTTTGTATACATGTTTGTATGAGTAATAAGTGATGGGTAATGAGTAATTTTGCGTATGGCTTATGGCTTATGGCTTATGGCTTTTTGCAGTTGGCATTTTTATCGTATATCAAACTTCAAACTTCAATCTTCCTGCTTCCATCTTCCAACTTTTTAGCTCCCCGCTTGTCTGCTTCCCGTAATATCCGGATTCCAATTGGCCGGGATTTTTGGGACGATGTCGTATTTTACATAGTAATCTTCAATTTCCCGCATGATTTCTTCATAGGGAAGGGTAGATAATTTTTCGTAAGAAATTGTGTAGCCCAAAAACATAGTTTTTCTTTTGAAATCTCCGGCCGCTAAAACGATAGGAACTTTTGCCGCCAAAGCCATGTGATAAAAACCTTTTCTCCATTTCGGAACCCAGCTTCTGGTGCCTTCCGGAGTGATTACCAGGCTGAAATCATCTTTTTCAAACTGTTTTGCAACAAAATTAACAAGATCGTTCTTTTGACTTCTGTCGATACCTATGCCACCCAATCCTTTTACAACAGAACCGTACCAGGCTTTAGTGTGAGCGTCTTTAATAATGATTTTCAAAGGTTTTCCCAATGCCCAGTAGGCAAGGTTTCCCAATAGATATTCAGAATTGTGGGTGTGTGGTGCAACAACGAGAATGCATCTGTTGAGAACATTGACATCGCCCTGCAAAACTACTTTCCAGCCTATGGTTTTTAAAATCAGTTTACCTAATAACTTTTTCATGAAGATTTAGATTTAAAACAAAAAAGTATAACCAACTGTATGGTTATACTCTACAAATATATTGAAATATTATGGCTCTTAAAACAGACTGCTGATGAAATCAGCTATCATTACTGCAATTTCTAAAACTACCTGTATCATTAGTAAATATTTTTTGTTTTGGGTTAATTAATTTTGTACGAATTTAAGAAAAATTCTGTTTATAATACACAAAAAGTTGATTTTTTTTGTGATTTTGTTGAGAGAAGAAGAGTGTGAACTTCAAACACCTGGCTATTCATCCACACCTTCTGCCACTCTCGATGGTTGGTTATTTGGTTTGTATAGAGATTTCCTTTTTGTTGGCGTTCATCTTGATGTCTACATCCTTTATTTTCTCAAGATCCACTTTCACAGAATCCATCATCTGCTTCGCTTTTTCCTTAGGATATTTTTTTCCGTTGATGATTACGCTGTCTTTATCGCCTTCGGTATATTCAATGGTAGAACCGTTGATGGTGATTTTGTTTTTCTCGATTTTCACAGAATTATCGTTGTCATTTCCATCGCTTTCGTCATTGTCTTCTTCGTCATCATTGATTCCGTTGTTGTTTAAATCTCCGTTAAAATTCAAACCGTAATCTTTCAAACCGATCACAATCATATTTTGAGGAATTACCAGTTCATAATCAACTGAATTGTCTCTGAAGCGATGCTCATAAGGGAATTTTACATAATTTGGAAGCAAAATTTTATTATTGATTACCTCAACCGGAACGCTGATGTTTAAAGGTAGATTATATCCTTTTGCTTCTTTTTTGATAATAAGATAAGGTGTGGCGATGTTTGCTTTTCTCGTAACATCTACATGAATCCAGTCTTTTTCGTAAACCATCTTTTTATCAGAATAAATGTCATCTTCATATCCTTTGAAATTCTGAGGGATTGTAATCTGCTTTATGTCAACATACAATGTGTCTGAATTCGTGTTGATAGCAATCTCTTCTGTGTCTTCCTTATGGCCTTTCCAAAACATATCTTTTTTAGCCATATTAATTCCGAAATAAGTGCTTAGTGCAATAAGAATTAAAAACAGTCCGCCAATTACCCAGCCAATATTTCTGAGCTTTGTTTTAGGTGAGATCAGTTTTATACTTAAAAGAGCAAACAGTATTGCAGGAATAATACATCCAATTACAATCATTGCTGCAAGCACATACTCCATATTTCCGTCATCAAAAAGATAATTCATGTGATTCATCGGTGGAAAAGAATCGTTCCCGATGAAAGCAAAAACTACAAAAGACCCAGCAAACATTGCGAAAGCAATCAGTGCGAAAAATGATCCTAAAATATATCTGAAAACATTCCAGATTCCGCTTCCTGCATTCTGAATATGAGGTTTGTTTTCGATGTAGATTTCTCCGACCCTCTGAGTAGATTCGTTGGCAAACTGCACCAGTTTATTAGACTCATTCTTAAGATTGTCGAAGTTCATAGGCTTTCCCTTCATTTTCAGGAAATCAGCGGCGGTTTCAGCCTGAGGTAAAACAATCCATAAAATAATGTAAAGAATTACAATAAGCGGAGCTGATACTGCTGTAAAAACGCCAATGATGAAAACACCGATCCAGATTGCTCTCATGGCAGTGATATCCATCCCAACATAGTGAGCCAGACCTGCACATACACCTGCTATTTTCTGTCTTTCAGGATCACGGAACAGTTGTTTTTTATCTGAATGAATCGTTCCGGACGCTTTGGTCTTGGTATTTTTTTCAGAATAATAAGCTTCTTCCTGTTCTTCGATTTTTTCTGGTGAACCGATTTGGGCGATTACTCTTTCTACATCAGTATCGTTGATCACTTCACGTTTTCCTAAAGAATCTCTGAAGATTTCTACAATTCTGATTTCTATATCGTGGATTACTTCATCAGCCTCCGAAGCTTCCATAGAGCTTCTCAGGGCGTTCAGATAATCGCTGAGCTTTATATATGCGTGTTCTTCTATTGTAAAAGAAAAACCTGCGAGTCCTATTGAGAGTGTTTTGTTCATAGCTTTTGTTTTTAAAGTTTTTGAGTGATTTGATTGACAGAATCTGTTAATTCCTTCCACGTGTTTTGCAGTTCAGTGAGAAAAGTTTTTCCTTTTTCTGTGATCTGATAATACTTTCTTGGTGGTCCTCCGGTAGATTCTTCCCATCTGTAGGAGAGAAATTCTCCGTTTTTCAGTCTTGTAAGAAGAGGGTAGAGGGTTCCTTCCACTACATCCAGTTTTCCTTTTTTCAGCTCGTCTATCAAATCAGAAACATACATTTCGCGAACATTGATAAGGCTTAAAATACAGAATTCCAGAATCCCTTTTCGCATTTGCGCTTTGGTATTTTCGGTATTCATTGTTAATGAGGTTTTAATTAATTGGTTATAATTTTCGGTTTTCAGTTCCTAGCTAGTTGAACCTATTTCGATTTTACATTACAAAGATATGTAATAAAGATGGTAATATGCAATACAAAGTAGTAAAATAAATTGATAATTTTATTTAATTTGTTGATTTTCAGTTTGATAAATTTTAATTAAGAATTTTTTAATTTTAATTAAAACTAAATTTCCATCCTGTTTTATTATTTTTGAACCATGAAATCGCCCATAAAAAACTTTAGAAGCAAGCAGTTATGAAGATTGGGCGGTGACATCTGACAAATAAAATAAATAAAATCTACAGATGAAAATTCAAAAAGAAATCGATTTTATCATCGCTGTTGACGCTTTGAAAAATGTTCAGCGAAGAAATTACAACGCCGATGATTCCAGAAGAGAAAATACTGCGGAACATTCCTGGCAGATCATTATTTTAGCTCAGATCTTATTTCCTTATGCTAAAAACAGAGCAGATATTGATCTTTTGAGAGTCATCAGAATGCTTTCCATCCATGATTTGGTAGAAATTGAGGCGGGCGACACCTTCATTTTTGATGAGGTTGCAATGGTGGGAAAATTTGAAAGAGAAAAACGGTCTGCCCAAAAGATTTTCGGAATTTTAGATGAACCTCTCCGTTCAGAATTCTTTAATCTCTGGCTGGAATTTGAAGAGGAAGAAACGCCGGACGCTATTTTTGCCTGTGCCATTGACAGAATTATGCCTTTTATTTTAAATTCTCACACTTCGGGAAAAAGCTGGACTGAAGCCAAAGTAACCGAAGTTCAGGTAAGGAAAATCCTTGAAAATGCCATCTGCAGAGCATCAGAAGAAATGGAAGAGGCCTTTCATCATCTAATGAATCTCAATCTGGAATCGGCGAAGGTTTTAAGATAATTGGAAATCTCACGCAGATTTTGATGATTAAGCTGCTTTCTTTTTAAAGTTTAATCTGATCTCAATTTTATTTAAAACACGAAGGCTTCGACGGGCTCAGCCTGACACGTTTTATGTTATGCTTAGGATTAGAATTGTCACGCTGAGCCTGTCGAAGCGTTTTTGTTTATCAATATAGTTGTGAAATAATCTCACGCATATTTTGGTGATTAAGCTGATTCTCTTAAAAGTTTAATCTGATCTCAATTTTATTTAAAACACGAAGACTTCGACGGGCTCAGCCTAACACCTTCTATCTAAAGCTTAGTATTAGAGATGTCATGCTGAGCCTGTCGAAGCATTTTTGTTTATCAATATAGTTGTGAAATAATCTCACGCTGATTTTGGTGATTGAGCTGATTAATTTTAGTCTGATCTCAATTTTATTTACACACACACGAAGGCTTCGACGGACTCGCCCTAACACCTTTTATCTAAAGCTTAGTATCAGAGATGTCATGCTGAGCTTGTCGAAGCATTTTTTTATCAAATTTCATCTGCAAAATCCGCACAATCTGCGAGAGTAAAAAAAATGGTGTGCAGATTGTTTCTATTTCAAAAAATAAGCAATGCAGACAAAAGAATACAATCGCGAAGAGTTTGATTATCATCAAAGCGAAAACAACTATACGCTGTCAATTCCGGCAAAATTTTTAGATGCAAAAAATTTAAAAGTAAAAAGAAAGAATCCAGACGGAAGTTTTTCTGATGCAGACGTAGTAATTCGGGAACAAAATCATGAAATACTGATTATTACAAGCGTTCCCATAGATATTTTAGTGGAAATTTCAGAGCAGGAAATATAGATTTTATTTAAAGAAAAAGGTTTCGAAGAACAATTAAGTCTACCGAAACCTTTTAAATAAAGACTGAAAGTGACAAGTGGCAGTCAAAAACTACCGCTCATCTATTATAAAATTTGAATTGGTTTCTTAAATTCGTCGATGGCTACAAAGGTAAAATCGCCTGTAATCGCTTTTTCCCTTTCGTAAGAATACATCTGTTCGGTAAAAATCTCAACATTCACTTTCATACTCGTTTTTCCAACGTGAGAAACCTTTCCGATTAATTCCACGATGGTTCCGGCAGGAATAGGTTTTTTAAAATCAATTTTGTCGCTGCTTACGGTTACCACGCGTTTTCTTGCAAATCGTGTGGCTGTGATAAACGCAACTTCATCCATCAGCTGCATCGCAGTTCCACCGAAAAGCGTGTCGTAATGATTTGTTGTGTTGGGGAAAACGGCTTTGAAAATTCTGGTTTCCGAGGCATCAATTCTTTCTTCTGTAGTCATATTTCATTATAAATTTGTGCGAAAAATGAACTTTACTGAAACAAAAAGAATCTTTCAGGAAGGATAATTCCCGAAATAACATTTGGTCAATAAACTTCAGATCGCGAAAGTTTTTTGTTTGAAGAAACAGGCAGGTCTCCTGACTTGTAACATCTTTATTCCTTCCCATGCCCTGTGCACAGTGGTTTTTATAAAGACTTCGGTTACTTACAGTTGCGCGACAGTTCGTGATTTTCACACGATTCCCTTTTCGTTTGCGGCTAAGCAAAACCAGTTTCCCGGAAAATCATTTGTTGAGATTTTCCGTCGGCAAAAGTACAAATAAAGTTTGATTTAAATTAGGGTAATCTTTTTTCTAAGTAGCTGCAGAAAATTTGAACCATTAAGACAGATTAAGTTGTTAAGAACAAACTGACTGCAGATATTTTAAGGTTTACGAGGTAAAATATTAAGGTGGGCGGTTGGAATTTTATTTGAACCATTAAGACATAGTAAGCTGTTAAGGACAAAACTGACTGTTTTTTTTAAGTTTTACCGAGGTAAATGATTAAGCATTACGCTTAAATCAATTTTATTGATCCTTAAAAAAGCTTAACCAATTAATAATCTTAATGTTTAAAATTCCAACAGTTATTCAGGATTGTTGTAAATAATCTGACTGATCACTTTTCCTTCTTTCACCGTCCAGAAAGTCGTGTAACGGTTTTCACCTGAGCCGTTGATCATGTAGATGTAAACATGATCAGCATCCATTGCTGTTACACCAATGTTTTCGAAATCGGTTGTTGGATCAAATAGATTTTTGATTGCATCACGTACAAAAACAGTTCCTCTTCCGGGCTGCTGTACACGGATGGATTTTACTTCTGTCAGGCCTTCAGGAAGGGTTTTTCCGATGCCCCATGGCTTTGCTTTATCAATTTTAGTGATGTTTCCGTCGGCATCTTTTTCCTGTCTTTTAAAGCTCGCGTTGGAAGGGTAGATGTCGATTACTACTTTCGTACGTTGTGCAGTCGGAATTTTTTCATTGGAATTATCTGTAAATGTGTATGATCTTCCGTTTTTAGATTTTGATGGTGTAAATTTCGGAAGCTGATCGATGAAAGCAACACGGTCTTTGTTGACCATACCTTCTTTTGTAAGGCTGTCATATCTTACAAAAGGCTTTTCGTCGTCAGTTTTTTCAGGATATTTGATCCAGATCCATTCGGTTTCTCCGGGAGCGGGTTTTACATAAACGAAAACGTCGCCTTTTTTCATTCTGATTTTATCAACAATCTTGCGGTAATCTTCCTTGTGTACACGCACCATCGCATAACCTTCCTGTGCCTTTACAACTCCAAACGGAATTTTGTTTTGCGCATCGATTAAACTAAACGAAAATATACTGAATAAAGATAAAACTGCTTTGTTGATGAAAGTCATTTGAAAGAATATTTAGCTCAAAGATATAAATTAAATATTTTTCGGGAGATAATTAAACCTTTGCAATTCTGTTAAATCTTTGATTAATCTCAAATTTCCATCCGAAAGCAGGAAATTTTTATCGGAAATCTCCAAAACATCGTGATATTGATGATCCGAAATCAGAAATCCTTTTTGGGTCTAATTCTTTATCACTGTCCTTATTTCGGTAATGATTTTTGGGGAAAGGCTGTGGAAAGGCTCATCCAGCAAAATGAATTCTGCTTTTGAATTGATAATCAAAAGGATTTCTACAAGTCTCAGTTCGCCGCCTGACAGTGATTTTGGGGTTTCATTTAAAAAAGATTGAATTAAATTTAAATCACATAGCTTTTCAGCATTTTCTTGATTACAAACTAAATTAATCACTTTTTTAATTTTTACATTCTTCGGCAGGAATGAATGTTGCGGCAGATAAGCAATTCTGTTTTTTCTGTCAGACTGTTTCTGCAAAATTGTTTCGTTAAATTTTATGTATTGAGTTTTACCTTTCAGATTTCCAAAAATAATCTGAAATAAAGTTGATTTTCCTCAACCGTTTCTTCCTAAAAGTCCGGCTGTTTTTCCTGTTTCAAGACTTAAGTAAATGTCTCTCAAAATTTCTTTGTTGCCAAAAGATTTTGTAATGCTGTCGATATGAAGTCTGCTCATATAAAAGTTGCTGTCAGTTTTAAACTTACCGCAGAAATCAATGTTAAAATCCAAAGCTGTCGTTTTGAAAAACCAAAATTTGCATAAAAAAGATATTCATTTTTCAGTCTTATTTCGTAAATAAGATAATGTAATAAAGGAAAAATAAATAAAAATCCTGTGGTAAAATGGTCGTAATTAAAACCAAAAGGAATTGAACTTAAGAGTGAAAAAGAAAATCCGGGAATAATTAGTTTTTTATAAAAAATCCACAATATTTTTATCTCTGAAATCATGTATGTAAGTTAGTAAAAAGAGAACAATGTTATGTTGTCCTCTCTTAGTTTTAATTGTTTAAAAGCTTAGCCTTCACGCCGCTGTTTTTAATTAAATTTCTCAATTCTAAAATTTGCTCTTTGGAAAGATCTTTTTTAGGCATAAACCCAAATGAAATATTGTTGTGGTAGAATAAAAACCAACTGTTTAATTCCCTGATTTTATGAATAACATTCCAGTCTACTTCTGTAGTATAAGATTCTCCAATATCTTTAATAGTTTCGCTGGTGACAGTTGTTGTTACCCTTTCACCAATAACTTTATTGGTTTTAAAAGCATTCCTGAATCTAATAAATAACATCAGAGGACTGATTATAAAAATGTATATGATCATCATAATGATAAAATATCTTGTAGAGGATTCTAAATACATAAATTCTCCTGTTACATTTAAATCTATTAGCTTGTAGACCAGAAAGAATCCACACAGAAATAAAAACATGAAGATAGGTTTTCTATACGCCAAAGAAAACATGAGTTTTACATAATCTTTCGAATTGATTTGATAAGTCGTTTCCATTATTGATATTTAAATCCTTTCCAGCTCATCCGCATTAATCAAAGTCTTGAAAGTTCCGTAATTCACGGTAACTTTATTCCTCGAAATTTTCTCAATCGTTCCCACGCTTGTACTTCCTGTAATTCTCACGCGCTGTCCGATTTTCATCCACAGTTCACGATCTGATTTGCGTTTTTCCTCTATTTTTTCGTTGGTTTCCGTGATTTTTTCGATGACATCTTCTTTCTTCAACTGCTGCGTAATTTTTCTTTTCACAACCTGAAGTCTCTTGGTTTCATCCTTATCAGTACCGATTTTCCTAAATTTTTCCTGCTCCAGAATCTTCACAAAATCTTTCACCACATCTTTCCTCGATCTGCCTTTTACATAACCGTCGATGAAGGCTTCAATCTTGCTTCCAAACTGAAGTTTACGATGCTCATCCTCATATAATTTCTGGAAATTAAAGAGTTTTTGCTGCAGCTGTTCGTTCAGTTTCTGAAGATTATCTCTTTTATCTTCCACCGATTCTTTTCTTTCGGCAAGGTCGGTTTTCAGTTTTTCAACTTCATATTTTTCCTGCTGAAGTTTGACGATGGTTTTATCTAAATTGACGATATCATGTTCCACTTTTTTCTTCGCAGAATGAATGATAAACCTCGGAATTTTGTTCTTTTCGGCCACCTCAAAAGTAAACGAACTTCCGGCAGAGCCCACTTCCAGTTTGTACATCGGTTCCAAAGTTTCTTCGTTGAAAAGCATCGCCGCATTCTGAGCATTCGGAAGCTGTTCTACAACCAGTTTGATGTTGGTGTAATGCGTTGTGATAATGGCGAAACTCTTTTTGTCGTAGAAAAATTCAAGGAAACTTTCTGCCAAAGCACCACCCAATTCAGGATCGGAGCCTGTACCAAATTCATCAATCAGCAAAAGTGTGTTGGCATCCGCTTCACGGATGATTCCGCCCATTTTCTTCAGTCTCGAAGAGTAAGTCGAAAGATGATTTTCAATGGATTGATTATCACCAATATCGGTCATAATTTTATCAAAGAAAAACATTTCGGATTTCGGATGCGTAGGCACCAGAATCCCGCTCTGAATCATCAGTTGAAGCAATCCAACCGTTTTTAAAGTAATCGATTTTCCACCGGCATTCGGCCCCGAAATACAGATTATTCTGTTGTGCTCGGTTAACGCTAAAGTTTGAGGATAAATAGTTTTATTTTCAATCTTATTTCTCAAAAACAACAAAGGATGGAAAGCGTCTTTGAGTTTTAAAGTCTTGTGACGGTTTATTTTCGGTAAAACTCCGTTGATCAACTCAGCAAACTTCGATTTGGCTCTCGTGAGGTCAAGGTCAAAAATATACATCTGATATCTCCAGAGTTGAGGCTGGAATTCTGCCAGTTCCGCAGTCAGTTTCCTCAAGATTTTATCGATTTCCTTTTTCTCCTCTTCTTCGCTTTCTTTAAGTTTAAAATAATGCTTCACCACAGAATCCGGCTGCATGTACGTTATAGAACCTGTTTTTGAAAGGCCTAAAACTCTACCAACAACTCTTTTCTTGTACGCAGATTTCACCGCCAAAACCCTCATGTCGTCTATAATGGTTTCTCTGATATCGTCCAGAAATTCACTCTGTCCGTAATTGAATAACGCTCTGTTGAAATTTTCCGTAATCGCTTTTTTAGCATGTTGAATTTCCGTTCTCAACACTTTTAAAATCGGGGAAGCTTCACTTTTTACTTCACCAAAGCGGTTGAAAACTTTATCAATTTTATCAATGATTTCTTTTTTGAATTCCAAAGCAGAAACATCCTCAATTAAATTTGGGAAAGTTTCTGGCATGGTCGGGAAGAACTTCTGCAGTTTTCCGATCTGTTCGGTCAGCGTTTTTATTTTAATGAAAGCAACGTTTTCCAACCGGTAATTTTCGATCAGCATCAGTTTGAGCTCGTTCTCAATATCTTCGTATTCATCAAAAGGAATCGCATTCGAACTTTCAAAACTTGAAAGATATTCTGAGGTCTTTTTTAATGAAATTTCAGCTTCGTCAATTTTCATAGGACGAAGTTCAAGGATTTTTTCTCTCGTTTTATGGGAATATGCAAAAGGAGCAATCTCCGCGAGCAGTTGCGGAAACTCCAGTTCGTCTAAATCTTCTTTGTCTATATACACAGTGCAAAGATAATTAATTTGAAAATGAGAATTTAATTTGAAAATGAGTTTAATTTGAGAATTTGAAAATGCATAACAAATCTCAAATCTCAAACTTCAAATTTCAAATCATTTAGTTAAATTTGAAATATGAAACTGGAAACCGAAAGACTTCATCTAAAACCCCTCAGCGAAAATCATGTTGAAGATATTTTAAAAATCCGCAGCAATAAAATTACCAACAAATATGTAATTAGAAATGCACCCAAAAATAATTTTGATGCATTGCAGTTTATTCTGATGATCAAGGAACGAGCGATAAATAATGAATCTTTTTACTTTGGAATTTCGCTTAAAAATCAACAGAATTTAATTGGTACCATTTGTCTGTATAATTTTACCGAAGACAGAAAAACAGCAGAGGTTGGCTATGAACTGTTGCCGGAGTTTCATTATCAGGGATTGATGTCTGAAGCATTGAAAGTGGTTGTAGATTTTGGTTTTACAGATGTACATTTACAGGAAATTGTTGCGATGACCAATAAATTTAATGAAAATTCTAAAGGTTTGCTCTTAAAAAAGGGATTCGTTCTGGAAAATGGGAGAGAAGATGATGGTTTTCCGGATAATTTGGTGTTCAGCATCAAACAATAATGGTATCTGAATTGCAATTTCAAAAACTGATAACTCCCGTAATCTCAAATCTCAAATCTCAAACTTCAAATCTCAAATCAAATATGACCTGGACCGAAATTTTAGCACCCATAAAAAACACACCGTACTTTGAACAGCTTTGGGAAAAAGTAAAACAAGAATACGCCACCACAAAAATCTTCCCACCCAAAAAACAGATTTTCAGAGCTTTGGAAATCACGCCTTTTGATGATGTTGAAGTGGTAATTCTCGGTCAGGATCCTTATCATAATGATTTTCAGGCGAATGGTT
Organism: Chryseobacterium foetidum; assembly: GCF_025457425.1. Classification (NCBI taxonomy): domain Bacteria; kingdom Pseudomonadati; phylum Bacteroidota; class Flavobacteriia; order Flavobacteriales; family Weeksellaceae; genus Chryseobacterium; species Chryseobacterium foetidum. The sequence continues at coordinate 827,524 of NZ_JAMXIA010000001.1, read as the reverse complement.
TGTGTTTTTCGGTTTCCGAACAGGTTGCTGCTCCGCCTTCACTCAAAAATATTTTTACAGAATTAAAAGATGATCTAGGAATCGACAGAACTTCCAAAGAACTTGATGACTGGGGAAGACAAGGCGTTTTAATGCTTAATGCAACGTTGACTGTTCGTGCCCATTCGCCAAATTCTCATAAAGATTTGGGTTGGGAAACCTTTACAAATTATATCATCAAAGAAATTTCAGATAAAAAAGAGAATGTTGTTTTCGTTTTGTGGGGCGCTTTTGCACAGAAAAAAGCCGAATTAATCAATCCGGCCAAGCATTTTATTATTAAGTCTGCGCATCCTTCACCATTTTCTGTTTACAGAGGCTTTTATGGAAGCAAACCTTTCTCAAAAATCAATGAATATTTGGTTTCAAAAGGTAAAAAACCTATCTCGTGGTAGTGTTTTCTACTGCCTTTTTAATCGTAATTCCGATTTTATAATTTCCTTTCATCGACTTAGAATTAGATGTTTCAGGATACGGATTTACATCGGCAAGAGTGATCGTATAGCCATTGAAATCAACTGACTTGTGATAGTTCCTTCCTTTATTTTCGATGCTGGCAATATTTAAAGTCATCGGTCGGGAAGTGGTAGCCATCACTTCAACCTGTGCAACGGCAACACCGCTCCAAATGCACTGCACATCTTTCGGACAGCGGCTGTCTTCAGAAATCCCTTTGAACGTCACATTCATTTGATATTCCTTTAGAAATTTATTTTCGCCTTCTTTAAAATAGATGATTTCACCTTCTTTGGTGGTTGTTTTCACATCGCCATTTTCGGCGACTTGCACTTTTATGTCGTCATTTTTTACTTTTTGAGAATTACAGTTGATTAAACTTAAAAATCCCAGACTCAGAATAATTGATTTGTAATACATTTTTTTAAATAACATTTGTAAGATCCAAAACTACAACTAAAAACATTGCCACACCAACTACAAAACTAAAGCCGGTTCCGTAAAGAAATCCTATGAAAGCTCCTTTGGTAGACTTCCAGGCTTTTGTCATGTCTTTACTGTCGTGCAAAAGTTCGCCAATAAAAACTCCGGCAAACATTCCCACCAAAAATCCAAGCGGTATTGGGATAAACATTCCTACAATAGTTCCAATGACCGAACCAATGCTTCCCCAGCGTGTTCCGCCATATTTTTTTGTGGCTTTGGCGGGGATGGCATAATTTAAAATAACAGAAGCTAAAGTCAGAATCACAAATGCCCAAATGTAGATCATTGAAAGGTCTGCATCTGCACCGTATTTATAAATAAGCAATCCGGCAAGACTTAAAACAAGTCCGGGCAAAACGGGAAGAATTGTTCCAACTATACCTAAAACAAGTAAAACAAGGCTGAGTAAAACAATGAGAGAGTATTCCATAATTTAAATTTTTTATAAAAAAAAGTGACCTTTTCAGGCCACTTTTGTTTATCAATTTCCAAGCCGATTTTTTAAAGATTTAAAATTACATACTGAAGAATACCTGCAGCATTTCCAATATTTCCTGAAGCATGATTATGGAAAGCGGTGTAGTAAATATATCCGCTATTTCCTGCACCAGAACAAGAACCTAAAGTCGCACCCAAAGCTAATAAAGCAGGCACAGCCACCTGTGGAACAGAAACACTGATCTGAACATTATTGGAAAGCGTGATGCAGACCGTTACAAAGTTCAAACTCGGAGCATTTCCAATCGGGATATTCGGTAAAGTATTGTCTGTAAACTGATTGGTTCTAATCATCAATGGATCATTGCTGGCGGTTTCTTTCACCAAAACTTCCCAGTAAGCAGGATCATAATTGGTGATTTTCTGCCATGCTCCCAGATCAAAATCAAGATTCAGTGTGTTGAATCCTAATGCTGTTGCCAATGAAGTGTTGCTTACAGTACCAGCAACAATTCCTGATGATCCGATGTTTTTAGAACACAATTTAGAATCAGGGATGAAACCTCCGGCAAGATTGCAGTTGTTGGTATTATCATTTCCGCCAACCAAATAAGAAACGTCCCAGTCTGAAGCGTATATACTTCCGCCATTCGCTACAAAAACAGCAAGATTGTTTTCAATTACGGGATAAAGATTGGCAAACTGCGAGAATTTTCTCGATCCGCAATTCAGAAATACGATGTCGTACTGAGCCAACGTGTTCAAATTGGCCAGATCTGTATTGGTAATCTCTGTCGCAGTGTAGCCTAAAGTCTGGATGATGTCTTCGATTTTATCGAAAGTTCCTTTTACGTAGGCAATTTTTGCAACCTGTGTCAGTTTGGTTTGCGTCAGTTCAAGATTTACTGTTTCGTTGGCTTTAATATTTGCCGTCGCCTGTGTTCTGAAGTTACTTCCGTTACCCGTTTGGATGTAAATGGTGTGATTTCCTTCCGGAGCTTCAAGCGTGAAATTTCCTTCTGAATCTGATGTGGTGTGATAAATTTTATACTTTTCATCAAAAGTAAAAACAGATGCCCCGCCGATGGTTTTTGCTCCGTTTTGTGATGTGATTTTTCCTTTTACCTTTCCGTTTTGCACGGCGATTGCTGTTGGAGTTTCAGCTGTTTCAGAATCGGAACGGCAGGAGCCAAGCGACAGAATAAGGATTAAAAGGAATAATAAGTTGAATTTTTTCATAGGGTTAAGTTTTATGGATTAGTGTGACTAAATTAATAATTTAATATAGATAATTTAAAAAATATTTATAATTTCTGAATATATTTCATTCAATTAGCCTTACTCTTGTTGAATTTTCCTTTATTGAACAGCCTTAAAAGATTTTTATAATTTCGTAATTTTGCAGATAATGAAAGATGAGATAAAAGATACCAAAAGTTTTTTTCAGGAACTGAGCGAGCACCTGTATATTTATATCAGTAAGGTCTCGCCGACCGGTCTTGACTGGATTTTTCATATCATTGTGAAAATATCCCTGCTTGTCGGTATTTTTCTTCTGCTTGATTTTATATTTAAAATCATCATTAACTATACGTTCAGGTTTTTCAGAAATGAAAATAAATTCCCTGTCTTAAAGTCAATCTATCAATCCAGAATCACCAATTCTGTAGCGCATTTTGTGGCATTGGCAATAATAGGATCTTTACATGAGTCTATTTTTGTGGGTGCATTAAAAAATACAACCATTTTCATTCACAGGTCAGTCAACCTGGGTTTGGTGCTGATTCTTGCCGGAATGTTGTACCGTTCTCTGACAGGTTTCAGGAGTTATTTCACCATCAAACAGGATTTTTACAAGGTCATGGCCATCAATGCGATTTCCGAAACCGTGAAAATTCTTGGAATTTTTATCTTCACCATCGTCAGCATTTGTGTGGTTTTTGGGATTAAGGGAACTACGATTGTCGGAAGTTTGGGAGCGATAACTGCAGTATTGGTATTGGTTTTCAGAGATACTATTTTAGGCTTCGTCACCGGAATTCACGTTGCCACTTCAAAAAGTCTGAAAGTCGGCGACTGGATCGGGATTCCTAAATATAATATTGAAGGAAATATTTTAGATATCAGTTTGCTGACGACAAAAATTTCAAATTTTGATAAAACTATTTCCTCAATTCCAACGTATGATTTACTGACAACAGAGATTAAGAACCTGCAGGTCATGTCTGAATCGAATACGCGAAGAATTAAAAAATCGATTGTTTTCAATATCAATTCATTTAAATTTTTGAATGATGAAGAAATTGAGCGTTTGAAAGACATCAATTTGATTTCAGATTATTTAAATCAAAAAACTTCAGAAATCAATCTTGAAAAAGAATCCATCGATCACAAAGATAAAATCATCAACGGCAGACAGCTGACAAACATCGGGGTTTTCAGGTTTTATGCTCAGAAATATCTTGAAAATGATCCTGATGTAGACAAAGAAAGTCCGATCATGGTTCGACAGCTGGAGATCACTACCCAAGGTTTGCCAATGGAAGTGTACTGCTTTGCGAATGATTCAAAATGGGTAAAGTTTGAACAGATTCAGGCAGATATATTTGACCATTTGTTGGTTGCTTCCAAAGAATTTGATCTGCAGATTATGCAGATTGGATTGCCGAAATAGTTAAGAATTAGAAATACAGAATAAAATAAAAAAAATGATGAATATCAGAAGCACCAACATCCTGCTTCCCACATCCATCATCCAGCAAAAATATGACAAAACTAAGCGTAAACATTAATAAAATTGCCACTTTAAGAAACGCAAGAGGTGGCGAAACTCCAAGTGTAACCGAAGCAGCAATTAAAATTCAGGAATTTGGTGCTCACGGAATTACCATTCACCCAAGGCCAGATGAAAGGCACATCACAAGAAAAGATGTGTACGATTTGAAACCGATTGTTCATACAGAATTTAATATCGAAGGAAATCCGCACAGAGATTTTATTGATATGGTTTTGGAGGTCAAACCTGAGCAGGTAACTTTAGTTCCCGATGCAGATGACGCAATCACTTCAAACGCAGGTTGGGACTGTGAAAAAAATATGGATTTTCTGAAATCTGTTATCGCCGAATTTAAAAATGCTGGTGTCAGAACATCTGTTTTCTTAGATCCAAATCCTGAAATGGTGAAATTTGCTGCAGAAACAGGTGCCGACAGAATTGAGTTGTACACCGAAGCTTATGCATCGAATTATTCAAAAAATAAAGAGGAAGCAATTAAACCTTATGTAGAAACAGCTGTTGAAGCTGAGAAATTCGGATTGGGAATTAACGCGGGTCACGATTTAAGTTTAGAGAATTTAAAATATTTTGCAGACAATATTCCTAATCTTCTGGAAGTTTCCATTGGTCATGCTTTGGTTTCCGAAGCTTTATACATGGGTATGGAAAACACGGTTCAGGCTTATCTGAAAAGACTGGCGAAGTGGTAGAATTTGCTTATATTTGATAGATGAATTCTGAAATTACCACCAAAGATTTTTCTCCGCATCTCTTTTGGGATGTGGATTTGGCGACTTTTGATTTGGAAAAACATAATGTTCACATGATTCAAAAAGTCTTGGAATATGGAAAAATGTCTGATTGGAATTTATTAAAATCATTCTACGGATTAGATAAAATAAAAGAGGTGTCATTAAATTTGAGGAGTCTTGATGCAGTAACTTTATCTTTTCTTTCCACAATTTTCAATATTGATAAAACTGAATTCAGATGTTACAGACACAGGCAGTTAGTCCAGAATTACTGGAACTCTTAAACAATATAATGAAGTCAGAAATTTTTTCTGATTTTATTTTGGTTGGAGGTACTGCTTTGGCTTTGCAGATTGGGCATAGAGATTCTGTAGATATTGATATGTTTGGAAATTGCCTTATTGATGAAGATGCTTTTATGGAAGAGCTTACTAAGTTTGGTAAGGTTGAAAAACTTCAAAAGACCAAAAATATTTTAATTGTTTCAGTCAATAATATCAAAGTCGATTTTGTAAACTACCGATATCCTTTACTTGAAAATGTTTTAGATGTAGATGGAGTAAGAATGGCTTCTAAAAAAGATATTTCGGCTATGAAGCTCAATGCTATTTCAGGTCGGGGAAGCAAAAAAGATTTTATAGATTTGTTTTTTTTGCTGAGAGAATTTTCACTTGAGGAAATGATAAAATTTTATGATACCAAGTATGAGGACGGTTCGCACTTTATGTTGATTAAAAGTCTAACATATTTTGAGGATGCTGATATCCAAAATAGTCCTGAGATTTTCAAAGAATTTGACTGGGAAAAATGTAAAAAAACCATAAAAGAGGAATATTTAAAATTGATTATTTAAGGATTCAGATAAACTTCCAGCAAACATCATCCAACATCCAGCCTAAAAAATTAAATATGCAAATCTTACATTCAAAAATATTCGGCGAAAACCTTTCGTCAACACCGCTTTTAGTATTCCACGGTTTATTTGGAATGCTCGATAACTGGGGAAGTTTCGGTAAAGAACTGGGCGAGATTTTACCTGTTCATCTGATCGATTTAAGAAATCACGGCAGAAGTTTTCATTCCGAAAATATGTCTCATGATGATTTGGCAGACGATATTGCCAACTATATGAATCATTACGGAATTGAAAAAGCCCACGTTTTAGGACACTCTTTGGGCGGAAAAGCCGTGATGCAGTTCGCTATAAAATATCCTGAAAAAGTTGAAAAACTGATTGTTGTAGATATTACACCAAAAGCCTATCCTCCGCATCATCAGGGAATTATCAAAGCTTTGGAAACGGTAAATTTCGATGAGGTTAAATCAAGAGGTGAGGTGGAAAATGTTTTAAGCCAATACATTCCGGAAAAATCTACGATTCAGTTTTTAGCTAAAAATCTGTATTGGGAAGAAAATAGCGATTCAAAAAAACTCAATTGGAGATTTAATCTGAAAACTTTGGCAGAAAAATACAACCAGTTTGTCTCCAACGCTATTAAATTTGGCGTTTTTGATGGTGAGACTTTATTTATCGCGGGTGAAAAATCCAATTACATCCTACCGCAGGATGAATTTTCAACCAGACAGCAGTTTCCAAAAGCCCAATTTGTGAAAATTAAAAATGCAGCGCATTGGGTTCAGGCAGATAATCCATTGGAATTCAGCAAGGTTATAAAAGAATTTTTAGGAATTTAAACATATATACCTTTCTTAAAATTAGGTTAAAGTTTTCATAAACTGTTTGTATTTTCTTTTTCGATACAATTTTTTTGTATCTTAGTCTTATCAAATCAATAAAAAAAATGTGTTATGGAAAAGAAAAAGTTAAAAAAACCGTTCTTTGCTTCATTTTTAGAAAATCAGATTAAAGATTCGAAGGAGGTAAAAGGTGGAAGCAGCAGTGTAGGTGCAACAAGTCCTCTGCGCGACGGCATTACTAAACCTGCTTACGATACGCAGCAGACAATGAAGTATCCTTCAGACGGTGACGAATCTACGGTATAAGCCGTTTAATATTATTCATATTGACAAATTGATATTCGAGGAAACTTAGCTTTAAGTTTCCTCTTTTTAATACAGCAATTATGATTCTCTGCATCACACACTCTCAGGATTTTTACACCGTTGACCTGTTTTTTGATTATCTGTCGTCGAAAAATATTCCTTATTACAGATTAAATTCTGACCAGCTCAATCACAGTCAGAAAATCAGTACAAGTCCGAAAACTTTTGTTATTACTGACTCATTGGGAAATACCGTTCACTCTCAAGACATTAAAGCTGTCTGGCACAGGAAATCGTGGAAGGTAAGTCCTCCGGAAGATTTGGATGAAAATTTTCATCCTATTTTTATCAGTGAATATGAAACTTTAAAATCAAACATTTTTACACTTCTCGAACATTTACCGTGGATCAATCCTTTTGAAAACGAAAAAAAAATTGATCTCCACAAAATGCTTCAGTTGAAAATAGCAGAAAAAAATGGGTTAAAGATTCCGGAAACGATCTTTTCGAACGATGAAGCTGAAGTCAGGAAGTTTTTAAATGAAAAATGCGGCGGTAAAGCCATTGCAAAACTGCACGGAGTTTGGTCTAAAAATATGACTGGCGAAAATATGGTTTCCACGATGATTGTCGACGGTTTTAATATTGAAAGTCTTTCAGATATCGTTTACAGCCCGATGATTTTTCAGCCGTATATTGAAAAAGAGTATGAACTCAGAATTGTGTATATTGATGGTGAGTTTTTTGCAGGGAAAATCAACAACAGTGAAAATACAGACTGGCGCATCACTCAGCACAATTATGTATGGTCTGTCTATGAGCTTCCCAATGAAATTCAAATGAAACTGACTTTGATGATGAAAGAAATGGGATTGTATTTTGGCGCTATAGATATGATAAAAAGTTCAGACAGACTTTATTATTTTCTGGAAGTCAATCCGCAGGGAGAATGGGGTATGCTGCAGAAAGAACTGGGATTTCCGATTGCTGAAACAATTGCTGACCATCTTTTAAAAAGAATAGAAGACCATGAAGAATAAAATTTTAATTATAACTCACACAGAAGATAATTTTTCAATTGATAAAGTCACCGAATATATTGAGGCCAACGGATTTGAAGTGATCCGTTTCGATGTTGATCTTTATCCTTTAAACAACAGACTTAGCACAATCTACCAGAATGGAAGCTGGGAAACATATCTTGAAAATGCCAACGGAAAATTCCGTTTGGATGATATCGCAACAGTTTGGTACCGCCGCGCCTACAACATTGGAAATGGCCTGAAAGATGAGCTGGAAACGAAATTTTTTGGTGCAGCTATGGGCGAAATCAGAAATACACTTTTTGGGTTTTTAGAATCTTTAGACTGTTATTCTCTCGGGAAGCCCAGTGTTTACAGAAGATTAGACAGCAAGGAAGAGCAGCTGAAGATTGCTTCAAAAATAGGTTTTAAAATTCCCGAAACCTGCATTACCAATAATCCTGACGAGGCAAGAGCTTTCATCGCAGAAAACGGTGAAGTCATTACCAAGATGCAGACCGGTTTTGCCATCTACGAAGATGGTGTGGAAAACGTTGTTTTTACCAATCTTGTTAATGAAGATAATTTGGAGGAACTGGATGGGTTGATTTACTGTCCTATGCAGTTTCAAAAGAAAATAGAGAAGAAAAAAGAGCTACGGGTAACTGTTGTAGGAAAAGATATTTACACTTTTGAAATCGATTCTCAGCAATCTGAAGATGCAAAAGTAGACTGGCGGAAAGATGGTGTCAATCTTTTACAGAAATGGGTGCCTTCCGACCTGCCACCTGATATCGAAGCCAAAATCAACCGTCTTCTCGATGTTTACAACGTCGATTACGGCGCCATCGATATTATTGTTTCTCCCGACGATGAATATTATTTTATCGAAATCAATGCAGCCGGCGAGTTTTTTTGGCTTGATAATTTAACGGAAGGAAATCTTATCTCAAAAAGTATAGCTGATCTTCTGTGTGACAAAGCTCAGCGTAGGGAAAACGCGGTTTTAATCTAAAAAAGTGGCAAAAATTACCTTTTACAGACAGCTCGATTCGATGGACTGCGGCCCGACCTGTCTTAGGATAATAACCAAATATTTCGGTAAAAATTTTTCTCCCGAATACCTCCGGCTGATCACATTTCAGTCGAGAACGGGCGTGAGTTTTCACGATCTCATGGCAGCGTCGGAGGAACTGCATCTGGAAACTCTGGCTGTGGAAATTACTTTCGAACAATTAATGTCAGAAGCTCCGAAACCCTGTATCCTTCATTGGGAAAACAGTCATTTCGTAGTGCTGGTGCCGCAGGAATCTTCAGGAAAAATTACCGTTGCCAACCCCGAATATGGCAAAACAGAGCTTACGGAGGAAGAATTTAAAAAACACTGGCTTCAGGAAAATGGTAAAGGAAAGGCACTTCTTTTTGAAACTACCGAAGCTTTTTTTCAGAAAGAAGAAGACCGTTCGGTCAACGGGTTTAGTTTTCTGTTTCAATACCTCAAGTCTCACCGCAAAGCCCTTTTTTTTCTGTTATTAACTTTGCTGGTTACCAGTGTGATAACGCTTGTATTTCCTTTTCTGACGCAGAATCTTGTTGATAAAGCAATTAGATTTAAAGATAAAAATCTTGTGCTCATGATTGTGGGTGCCCAGATTGTGCTTTTTCTCGGAAACAGCTTTATGGATCTTATCCGAAGCTGGATTATGCTGAAAGTAAATACAAAAGTAAATATCAGACTCATCAGCGATTTTATCACCAAACTGATCCGTCTTCCCGTGGCTTATTTTGAGTCTAAAAGAGTGGGAGACATTCAGCAGCGTATTCTCGATCATCAGAGAATCAGCTCGTTTCTCTCTACCAACACTTTGGCGATTCTTTTTTCATTTATCAACCTTTTGGTTTTTTCAGTGGTTTTGGGGACTTACAATCTCATTATCCTGATTCTGTTTTTCACATTCAGTTTTCTTTCTGTTGTCTGGATTTTTATATTTTTAAATAAAAGAAAAGTTTTAGACCAAAAAGAATTTATTCTCAACAGTCAGAATCAGAATATTTTGAATGAAATGGTTTTGGGAATGGCTGAAATTAAAATCAATCAGTCTGAAAATTTTCAGCAGGCAAAATGGGAAAATATTCAGCAGGAACTCTTTGAACGCAACAAAAAAGCGCTGAAACTTTCACAATATCAGATGATTGGATCGGGTTTTATTTCTCAGCTCAAAAATATTCTCATCACCGGATTTTCTGCCTATGCCGTGATCGATGGTGATCTTACGCTCGGAATGATGCTGGCCATCAGTTTTATCGTTGGGCAGATGAATTCACCTTTCGACCAGCTTCTTTATGTAATTCAGATAACGCAGGATGCCAAGTTAAGTCTTGAAAGAATTGCCGAAGTGCACACCAAACCTGTTGAAGATACGATTGAACAAACCCCAAAAACGCTGAGCAATGAAGATATTATTCTCGAAAATGTAGATTTCGGATTTGGCGATTTTCAGATTTTAAAAAATTTAAATGTAACCATTCCGAAAGGTAAAATAACGGCTGTCGTTGGCGAAAGTGGCAGTGGAAAAACCACTTTATTCAAACTTCTGCTGAGGTTTTATGAGCCGGACAGCGGATCAGTCATCTTTGGCAAACAGAATCTCTCAGAGATTCCACTTTCAGAGTGGCGGGAAACCACGGGAACGGTGATGCAGGAAGGCTTTATTTTCTCCGAAACCATCCGTAAAAATATCACGCTTAAAAGTGATAATATTGATGAAAATCTGCTGACTTATGCCGTAAAAGTTGCAAATTTGCAGAAATTTGTACAGAAGTATCCTCAGGGTCTTGATACTTTGGTGGGAAACGACGGAATAAACTTAAGCACAGGGCAGAAGCAGCGTATTTTGATTGCCCGCTCTGTCTACAGAAATCCTGATATTTTTCTTCTGGATGAGGCCACAAGCGCGCTCGATTCCCGAAATGAGAAAGAAATCATGGAGAATCTTTTTGAGTTTTTCAAAGGCCGCACAGTGGTTATCATTGCGCACCGCCTGAGTACCATCAAAAATGCAGACCAGATTCTGGTACTTCACAACGGCGAATTTGTAGAAAGCGGAACTCATCAGGAACTTTTGAACCGTAAAAAATATTATCATAACTTAGTCAACAATCAAGTAGGAATATAGTTTCATGGTTTTTGTAACAGGAGCAACAGGAATTTTAGGCAGAGTCATCGTTTTGGAACTTTTAAAAAAGGGAAAAAACGTGCGTGCAGCCAAAAGACCTCAGAGCAATATCGGTGAAGTAAAGCATTCTTTTCAGTTTTATACAGAGAATCCTGATTCTGTTTTTGATCAGATTGAATGGGTAGACGTAGATTTTAACGATATTCACTCAATTCAATCCGCCCTGGAAAATGTTGAAGAGGTGTATCATTGTGCTGCGAAAGTAAGCTTCAAACCTCAGGACGAAAAAGAACTTTATCATACAAATATTGAGGGAACAAAGCAACTTTTGTACGCCTGCGAAAATTCAGGTGTGAAGAAATTTCTCCACGTCAGTTCGATTGCAGTTCTGGACAGTTTTAACGAAAAAGGTGAGCTGGATGAAGAATCAGATTTTAATCCGAAAATCGAACATTCTGCTTATGCCATCTCAAAACACCTTTCCGAAATGGAAGTCTGGAGAGCTTCTGCCGAAGGTTTAAATACCATCATCATCAATCCTGGAATGATCATCGGAAGCGGAAACTGGGGCAACAGCAGCGGAGATATTTTCCCGACTTTCGAGAATAACAATTTTACGTTTTCCGGAGGAGCAAATTATGTTGATGTAAGAGATGTTGCAAAAATCGCCATTGAACTCATGGATAAAGAAGTTTTCGGACAAAGATTTATTTTAATTTCTGAAAATAAACGATACGCCGAAATAGGAAAGCAAATCCGCTCAAAATTAAATTTAAAGGAGCTTAAAATCTTACCCAAATCAATACTGAATTTTGGTAGAATAGTCAATACTCTTTTTGGATGGCTGATTCCGGCGCTGAAAATTGTGAACAAAACAAATATTGAGTCGATTACGACATTCACTACCATTTCAAATCAGAAAATTAAAGAAAAGATTGATTTTCAGTTTATTCCGGTTTCGGAAAGTATTGATTTTCATCTCAACAATTACATCAACGACAAAAAGCTGAAAAATAAATGAATCTTGCAGAGGCAATCATCAAAAAAAATGTAGAAAAGCATCCTTTAAAATCGGCAATTGGCTTTAAGAAAAAAGATGGCAAGTGGAAAGAACTGAGTTGGAATAAATTCAGCGAAATTATTTTTAAAACAGCCAATGCTTTAAAAGAATCAGGAATTTCTGAGAATGATAAAGTTGCCATTTATGCAGATAATTCTGCAGAATGGATGATTTTTGATCTGGCAGTGCTGTCGTTAGGGGCGATTACCGTTCCGATTTATTCAACCAACAATACCGAGCAGGCGGAATTTATTCTTAAAGATTCTGAGGCCAAATCGGTTTTAGTTGCCAGTCAGGCTCAGTATGATTCCTGTCTTGAAATTTTAAAGAAAGAAAGTACAGATTTAAAATCCATCATTATATCCAAGAAAGCAGTTTGGATTAAAAAAGAATTCAGCAGTTTTTATCTGGAAGATTTTATTGCCAAATCTTCTTCCGAATTTGAGTTTTCAGAAAAAAATGAGGACGATACCGCAACTATAATTTACACCTCCGGAACCACGGGAAATCCGAAAGGGGTAATGCTACCCCATGCCAATTTTATTAAAATATGCGATGCTCATTTTGAGTTTTTTAAATTTAAAAATTTCGAAGACGAAGTTTCTCTGGCCTTTTTACCGCTGACTCACGTTTTTGAAAGAAGCTGGAGTTTACTGTGTCTGTACGGTGGCGCAAGAGTGTATTTTCTGGAAGATCCGAAAGATATTGCAAAGGCTCTGACAGAGGTAAAACCTACGATGATGTGCGTCGTTCCGAGGTTTTTACAGAAAGTGTATGCTGGAGTTTTGGAAAAGGCAGAAGAGGGTTCATCTTTAAAAAAGAAAATTTTCAACTGGGCTTTGGAAGTTGGAAAAGAAACCGCAGAGTATAAAAGAACAGAAAAATCGATTCCTTTTGGTTTAAAAGCTAAAGAAACCGTTGCAGATCTGTTGGTTTTCAGTAAAATTAAAGAGAAATTAGGCGGAAGACTATGGTTTATTCCTTGTGGTGGAGCATCGCTGTCGCCGGAGGTCACTCAGTTTTTTGAATCGGTTGACATTCATGTGACCGTTGGATACGGATTAACCGAAACAACAGCCACTTTAACCGCTTTTCCACTGGCGAATTTCGAACACGGAAGTTGCGGAAAACCTTTGCCAGGTGTGGAACTTCGAATTGGTGAACTGGATGAAATTCAGGCTAAAGGAAACGGAATTATGAAAGGCTACTACAACCGGCCAGAAGAAACCGCAAAAGTTTTCACGCAGGATGGCTGGTTCAAAACCGGTGATGCAGGAAAATTTGACGAAAACGGAAATCTTTTCATTACCGACAGAATTAAGGATTTAATGAAAACATCCAACGGAAAATATATTGCCCCGCAGATGATTGAAAATCTTCTCACCAACAATAATTTCATCAGTCAGATTACGTTAATTGCAGAAGGAAGACAGTTTGTTTCCGCTTTGATTGTTCCTAATTTTGAGTTTCTGAAGGATTATTTAAAAAAGAAAAATATTCCGTTTACCAATTGGGAAGAAGTGGTAAAAAAGAAAGAAATTATCGACTTTTACAAAGAAAAAATAAACGAACTGCAGCATCAGGTTTCTGATTATGAAAAAGTGAAAAAGTTTACTTTACTGCCATCAGAATTTGAAATCAGCAGCGGAGAAATTACACCAACTCTGAAGGTAAAAAGAAATGTTGTGATGAAAAAGTACTCGGATATAATTGAAAAGATGTATTAGTTTTTAATTCTAAAATTTATAATCAAATTTAAAATTATCATTGATGATGCAAAAAATCCTTCCTGATTTACTGAGTTATATTCCTATTTTAAGTCTTATTGCTATTGCTTTTTACCTGTATTTTTCCAATAGAATTTCAAAAGAAAAAGTAAATCATTTCTTACTTTTGGGGTTGATTTTTACTGTTGTAAGTCACGTTTTTCAATATTATGTAACCAAATATTTAGTATTGCAATATGACAGTTTTGATTCTGCTTCAGGAATAAAAAAATGGTATCCGGTGATGAGTCTGCTGGGAGGGTTTGGCTACAAACTTATTTTTTATGGAATTATCACTTATCTTCTAAAATTTGAAATCCTCAAAAACGACATCAAAAGAGAAAATATTTTTTTGCTGATCATATATTCAGTTCTAAGTTTTGGACTTTACATTCCGTATTGGTTTATCAAAAAGAATATTAAATTCAATGGTAATCTAACTGTATGGATTATTTTAATGATCTTTTTTCTTTCATGTTCACATGTAAGTGTGATTCATTTTTTCGACTCATTCTCCAACCCAGATGATTTTTTGATGACGATGTATTGGCTGGGACAAATTGGCTATGTTGTTAGCTTTTTGGTGGGCATTTTTTCGCTTCAAAAGCTGATTGTCGAAAAACTGAAAGGAATAGAGATTAATTCGGCCGGGACATTTTTTTTAGGAGTAATTTATATTCAGGCCACACTAAATAATTACATAAAAAAGCACGAAAAATAGGTATGACAACAAACGATTTTTTAGGAAAAAACGAATTTAAAATACAGAATAAAACAGTTTCAGAAAGCTGTCCGTCAAATATTGCTTTGATAAAATACTGGGGGAAATATAAAGATCAGATTCCGGCCAATCCGAGCATCAGTTTTACTTTAAATCATTGTAAAACCAATACAGAAATGGAGTTTTTCGCAAACAAACCATTTTCTGTTCAGACTTTTTTAGCAGGAAATGAAGAAGTTAAATTTGCTGAAAAAATCGAAAAATATTTCAAAAATATAGAACAGTATCTGCCCTGGATTTTAAAGGGAAAATACATCATCAGAACAGAAAATACATTTCCTCACAGTTCAGGAATTGCCAGTTCAGCTTCAGGTTTTGGAGCGATTGCAAAATGTCTGATTAGTTTAGATGAGCATTTTTCTTCCGGCATCCAGCATCCATCATCCAACCTTACAAAAGCTTCATTTTTGGCAAGATTGGGAAGCGGAAGCGCATGCAGAAGTTTGTACAACGGATTGGTTGTCTGGGGTGAATCTGCTGAGGTGGAAGGAAGTTCAGATCTGTTTGCAGTGAAATATTCTGATGACGAAATTCATCCTGTCTTTAAAGATTTCAATGATTGGGTTCTGCTGATTCATGAAGGTGTAAAAAGCGTTTCTTCAACGGTCGGTCATGGTTTGATGAACACCAATCCTTACGCAGAAAGAAGATTTCAGGAGGCAAGAGAAAACTTTGTTCCGATGAAAGAAATTTTGAAATCCGGAAACATGGATGAGTTTATCAAACTGGTGGAGCACGAAGCTTTAACCCTTCATGCGATGATGATGATGAGCGATCCTGCATTTATTTTAATGAAAACCGGAACTTTGGAAGTCATCAACAAAATCTGGAATTTCAGAAGAGAAACCAATCTGCCTTTATTCTTCACTTTGGATGCGGGAGCAAATGTTCACTTGCTTTTCCCGAACGATGGTTCAGAAGAACAGATCAATTCTTTTATTGAATCTGAATTGTTGCAACACACTCAAAAAAATGGGGTGGTGAAGGATGTGATGAAATGGTAAAAGATTTTTATTTTCAGAAAAGGCATTCCAGTAGAATAGCAAGACATTATTTTCGTACAAATATTCCTGATAAGGTGGTGGTAGAGAAAAGTAAGATTTCCTATGCACAATACTTTATCATTCCAACGATTTTAACGTTTGTTGGAGTGCAGTATTTTAAACAGAGCAATCATAATCCAATCTTTCTTCTATTCATAGTTCTTGGAGGATTATTCAGTTTTGGATTAAACATTTTTCTCACCAGAAAATTCAGAAAAAATCCTGAAATTATTCTGAACAATAAAGGAATAACTTTTTCAAATACAAGAACAATCTTCTGGAAAGAAATTTTGTATTATAGACTTCAGGAGAAACATTCTGTACTGAAAATTTATGTAAAATGCGAAAGTGAAGAGTTCTATAAAGAGTTTACAAATCTTCCAATTTCAAAGGTTAAGCTAAGGTTGTTAATCAATTCTTTTCATAAAAAGTTTTGTAAAAGCAGTAAATCAATTCATCGGGTTTTAGTAAAGGATGTGCATACTTTAGAGCCAGTGAATTTAGATAAGTATTTGGGAAATAACATTTTATGATGTTTTTGGGCAAGTAAATATTCTCACCATAATTTTTTTTGTAATATTAAAAAAATGACGTCTTCAAGAATTTGATAAGTAGAAAGACAATTTAATACAATTTGATTTCATAAGAAATATCAATAGGAGCGGGCTTTAGCCCGCTTTCACTTTTATACATCAATTTGGCTTTAGCCAAAACTTATTTTTGAAGATCTTATTTTCTGACTAATTCTCATTATCAAAAAATAATTAATTTTAAACCAATTTTAAATCACTCACAATGAAAAAAATACTAGCACTTACTTTATTTCTTGGAAGCCTCTCATTCGCGCAGCAAACCTCAAATCCGGAGATAGAAAAACCAATGAGAAATCTATTTTTAGCCATGAAAAATGCAGATTCTGAATTGTTGAAAACTGTTTTTGCAGATACCGCTGTTCTTCAGACCATTACAAAAGATGGTGTGAAAACTGAAAACATCAACGATTTCATTGCATCAATTTCCAAGATGAAAAAAGATGATCTGGATGAAAGAATTTCGGTTGAAGGCATTCATACAGACGGAAATCTGGCGAGTGTTTTTACGCCATACTCATTTTATATTAAAGGGAAATTTTCACATTGTGGCGCTAACAGTTTTCAACTGATTAAAGTAAATAATGAATGGAAAATTCAGTATCTAATTGATACGAGAAGGAAAGATAACTGTAAAGAAATAAAATAATTTATCTCTAAAATAAAAAGAACACGCAAAATAAATCTGCGTGTTCCTTTGTCTTATAATACTTAGGGAAATTTAATAAAATTCGAATAATTCGTATTAAATTAAATCCCGTCAATAATTTCATTTAAAACAGTACTTGGTCTCATGGCCTCATACGTTTTATAAGTATCAGTTTTAAAGTAGCCATCGATGTTTTGAGGCTTGCCCTGAGCACCGATCAATTCAGAGTTGATTACATCTTCACTTTCCTGCATCGCTTCTGCTACCGGAGCGAACTGTTGAGCCAATTCAGCATCAGCAGTTTGGTTTGCCAAAGCTTCCGCCCAGTACATTGCCAGATAGAAATGAGAACCTCTGTTATCGATTTGTCCGACTTTTCTTGCAGGAGATTTATCCGTCGCTAAGAATTTAGCATTTGCTTCATCCAGTGCATCTGCCAAAACCTGAGCTTTTGTATTGCCTTGGGTTTGTGCCAAATGCTCTAAAGAAGCCTGTAATGCTAAGAATTCCCCAAGAGAATCCCATCTTAAATAACCTTCTTCGATGAACTGCTCAACGTGCTTTGGAGCAGAACCTCCTGCACCTGTTTCAAATAAACCACCACCGTTCATCAATGGAACGATAGAAAGCATTTTTGCAGAAGTTCCAAGTTCAAGAATTGGGAAAAGGTCAGTAAGATAATCTCTCAATACGTTTCCTGAAACAGAAATCGTGTCTTTTCCTTCTCTTGCTCTCTGAAGAGTTTCTGTCATTGCGTCTTTTACATCAAGAATTTTGATATCAAGTCCGTTTGTATCGTGATCAGCTAAATATTTTTCAACTTTTTTGATCATTTCTCTGTCATGCGCTCTTCCTTTATCTAACCAGAAAATGGCAGGAGTATCAGAAAGTCTTGCTCTGTTTACAGCAAGTTTTACCCAGTCCTGAATCGGAGCATCTTTCGTCTGACACATTCTGAAAATATCTCCGGTCTCCACTTTTTGCGAAAGGAGAACATTTCCGTTTTCATCCTGAACTTCAACTGTTCCTTCAGCTGTAGCCTGAAAAGTTTTATCGTGAGATCCGTATTCTTCAGCTTTCTGAGCCATCAAACCAACGTTTGGAACAGAACCCATTGTAGTTGGATCCAGTTTTCCGTGAGCTTTCATATCATCAATCACAGACTGATAGAAACCTGCGTAAGAACGGTCTGGAATAATACAAACTGTATCTTCTTCGTTTCCTTCTTTGTTCCACATTTTACCGCCGCCTCTTACCAAAGCAGCCATAGATGCATCAACAATAATATCTGAAGGAACGTGGAAATTCGTAATTCCTTTATCAGAATTTACCATTGCCACTCTTGGTCCGTTTGCCAAAGCAGTTTCTATATCAGCTTTAATGTCAGCTTCCTGAGTATTTCCTTTGATTTTATCAAAAAGGTCAGCCAAACCATTGTTTGGATTAACATCTAATGAATCAAAAGTCTCAGCATATTTAGCGAAAACATCTTTGAAGAAAGTCTCAACGATTGCTCCGAAAACGATTGGATCAGAGATTTTCATCATCGTCGCTTTCAGGTGAGCAGAAAGAAGAACGTTTCTGTTTTTAGCTTCTTCAATCGCTTCCTGTACGAAAGATTTCAAAGAATTTAAATTCATAACAGAAGAATCAATCACTTCTCCAGCCTGAAGACCTGCGAAATCCTTCAGTAAAGTTTCAGCGCCGTCATTTCCTTTGAAAACGATTTTATATTTTGTAGCATTCTCAAGAGTAGTCGAAGTTTCAGTTCCGTAGAAATCTCCGCTGTTCATGTGAGCAACATCAGTTTTGCTGTCAGAAGCCCAGTTACCCATTCTGTGAGGGTTTGCTTTCGCGTAGTTTTTTACCGCTTTTGGAGCACGTCTGTCAGAATTTCCTTCTCTTAACACAGGGTTTACAGCACTTCCTAAAACTTTAGCATATTTAGCTTTGATTGCTTTTTCCTCATCATTTTTCGGTTCTGCAGGATAATTTGGAACTGCGAAACCTTTAGCCTGTAATTCAGCGATTGCAGCATCCAACTGAGGTGCAGAAGCAGAAATATTTGGTAATTTGATGATGTTGGCATCCGGCTGAGTTGCCAGTTCTCCCAATTGAGCCAAAGCATCAACGGTTTTTTGGTCATCTTTCAAAAACTCTGGAAAGTTGGCCAGAATTCTCCCTGCCAAAGAAATATCCGGAACGGCGATTTCAATATTTGCTGGTTTGGTAAACGCTTTTACAATCGATAAAAACGAGTGTGTCGCCAGCATTGGAGCCTCATCTGTAAGTGTGTAATAGATTGTTGATTTTTCTGACATTATAATGTTAGTTTATTGTTTTATTTTTAAGACAGACAAATTTAAGAATTTTTATTCTGAAAGCTTTTTAGATTTTGAATTTTCTTGGCTGAAAATAAAGATTGTTGGTCACTATTTTATTTTTAATAACAGTCAAAACCATACAGCCACATTTCTCGTATAATAAAGTTGGAACGCAGAGAGCTTAGATCTTAATTTATTTTTGAATTATCATTATTTCATCCATATTTAATTATTATTAAAATTTGTACTTACGTTTTTAATGGTCGCTGTTAATTGTTTTCAAAACATTTTAATGGTCATAAAATACGACTGATTTTAGAATTAATTCTTTATTTATCAGACAAATTATAATGTTTCTTTTGGAATAGTTCTTGCTGAAAATTTACTTTTTTTAACTTAAAATGATAAAACGGATTCTCTAACAATAATTAAATTATGATTAAAAACTGATACCTGCTTTTTGATTAATGAAATATTGTTTGCTTCTTTGAACTTATTTTTATGAAAAAAATTTTTATCCTTATTTCATCAGCGCTCTTTTCTGCCTCCCTGTTTTCGCAGGTTGGAATACAGACCAGTCAGGTGGCGCCATCCGCAATTCTGGAAATTAATACAAACGATCTTGCCGTAGGTAATAAAAAAGGTTTTCTTCCTCCAAGAGTTGCTCTGACAGGAAACAGAGACACCACAACAATTCCTTCTCCGGCTACAGGATTATTTGTTTACAATACAGCGGATGCAGGTGCATTTCCAAATAATGTTATCGCTAACAAGTACTACTACTGGAACGGAACCATCTGGACTGACCTTTCTGTAACATCTTCACTTGCCGGTTATCTTGCTGACCGAATTCTAAGTTTAAACAGCACATCAACACAGACTTTCACCTATGCAGGCATTAATGCTACAAGTGCTGCCAACGGTGGCATTCCCGTAAGTTTTGCTGATGGGGATATCGTAACCAACACAGGAGCTATTGCCACAAAAGCAGGCGATGCATTTATAATCAGTATTACAGGTCTTTACGAAGTGACGGGTTTTGTGAACTACAATCCTAACAGAACTTCTATTGGTAATCCTCAAAGAGGTTGTTTTTTAAATTTAAAACTTCAAAGGTCAACCGATAATGGCACTACATGGACTGATATCATCGGAAACCGTACAGCCTGGGGTGTAAGGGCGACCAATAATCTCAAAACTGCAATTCTAAGTTCTACACCTGTTTATCTTACTGCCGGACAAAGATTGAGAATGGTGGTACAAAATCCGTTTGATGTAAACGACACCTCATCAATACACGGTGAAAACACCGCCGGTAGCCCGCTCCCTGCAATTACAACCGCAGCGAGAGTTCCGGTTTCGAAAAGTTTAACTATTGTTTTATTAGATTATGATCTTCAGTAAAATGTATTTAAGAAAAACAGTATCCTTCGCTTTTATTCTTGCCAGTATTTTTGGGCACGCACAAAATGTGGGAATCGGAACTGATACACCTGCTGCCTCGGCTTTGCTGGATATTGATGTAAGCGCAAGGGCTGCAAATGATAAAAAAGGAATGATGATGCCAAGAGTTGCATTATCAAATATCACAGATATCGTTACGGTTGCCAATCCCGCTACAGGTTTGCTGGTCTTCAACACCACAGCATCTGCCACCGATCCTGCAATTACTGCCAACACCTATTATTTTTGGAATGGCGTTCGCTGGATGGATCTGGCCACTTCCGAAACAATCAGATCGAGAATTTTTCCGCAGATGTTTATAACGGGAAATACGGGTAACCAGCCTTTGGATAGAGCGGCTTTTAATGCAGGAACTCCGCAGGTTGTGAATTTCAGCAGCACGGCGACGGGAGCGATGAATGTAAATGTGGGTAACAAGGTTTCGCTTGCCAACAATAATTTCAGGATTCTTTCTGCAGGCTATTTTGAAATTGCAGGTTATGTAGGCTACAATCCCTGGGTTTCGACTACATGTACTACAGTTGCTACTGAGGGAAGCTGCGTTGCCGCCCTGGATTTTATAGTTCAAAGATCTACCGACAACGGTGTCACCTGGGTACAGATTGCCAAATCGAGTACAATGTGGGGCGTAGGAACAGGAGACAGAAACAGATCTGTGATTGTTGCACCATTTACCATTCTTCTCAATCAGAATGATCTTGTAAGAGCAGTTGTTGCGAAAGGTTCGGCAGCCAATCACGGAACTACAAATACTAACTTAAATATAGAGTCGGGGACAGGTCTTCAGTATTCACGACTGTTGAGATTACAGAAAATTAATTAATTCCGGAACGCAATGAAAAAACGTATTATCACTTTACTTTCAGCAATTTTATGTTTCAGCAATTCTTCTGCTCAGATAGGTATAGGAACCACAACTCCAAATGCCTCAGCAGCACTTGATGTTTTTTCGGCCAACAAAGGGATTTTATTGCCAAGGCTCAATCTTACAGGCAGAAGCGATGTGTCAACAATTTCCGCACCCGCAAACGGACTGATTGCTTTTAATCTTGCAGCAGCCGGTACTGCCACAAATGCTGTGGTGGCAAATTCACTCTATTTCAGACAGAATAATATCTGGCAAAAGTTTGCTTCGGCTACCGAACTTAATAACCTTGCATTTTCAAGCCAGTATGTATTGGAGTCATTCACCCAGCAACCTTTTTCAACGGCGCAACTTACACCAGTCAACAGTTCGGAAATTGCGGATATCCCTCTTACATGGACGGCTGCTGATATTTATCTTGATAATACAGATGATGTTGAACTTGCAACGGCTCAGAATTTCAGAGTGCTGACAACAGGTCAATACCGTATTCTCGCAAATTTTACTTTCAATCCCAGGAGAAATGTAGCCACCGACAATTCCAATTACACATCAGTTTCGTTCACAGTAATGCGATCACAAAACAGCGGAGCCACATGGACTGCAGTTGCCGGAACAACCATGCCTTTTGACAACGCCGCCTCCAACGAAGTACAGACCATCATTATTCCGAGAACGATACTCAGTTTTAATCAGAATGACCTGATCAGAGTTGTCATGACAAAGCCCGGCGGAGCAACTACGCCTAACTATGGAACTGATTCCGGAATAGTTTCCAAAGCAGCGAATGACATTACCAAACTTATCAGGATAAGAAAGATCAACTGATTTTCAATTTTAATATTAAATTTGATAAAATTTTCTCATAGTAAAAACTGAAATTTGTGAGAATCAGTGAGGTCTGTCTGATTTTTGACATAAAATAATATTACCAGAACATTTTTCAAAACGGAACGTACTTTTGTTATATTTGCTTAAAATTAATTCTAAGTTAAATGAAAAAACTAATCCTCACCTTCATCGTTTGCCTTTTCAGTATTTCTTTTGTCAGTGCTCAGGAAAGTGCAGATGTTGTAATGTCCAATGCTTTGGCGCAGGCTAAAAAAGAACAGAAAAAAGTGCTTCTCATTTTTCATGCCTCATGGTGTGGATGGTGCAAAAAGATGGATCAGAATCTTCAGAAACCGGAAGTTAAACCTTACTTTACTAAATATTTTGTTACAACACATCTGACTGTGATGGAATCTCCAAACAAAAAAAATCTTGAGAATGCAGGAGGCGATCAGGTTTTAAAAAAGTACGGTGGTAGTGAAGATCAGGGAATTCCGTTTTGGGTAATTATCAATTCAAATGGTGAGATGGAAGAAAATTCAATCGACGAAAAGAAGGACAATATTGGCTGCCCGTCTGCGCCTGAAGAAGTGGATAGTTTCATTAAAAAACTGGCCAAAACAACCAAATTAAAAAAGGACGAACTGGAAAAAATTAAAACTGTTTTTGCTGCAAAAAAGTAAATAAAGTGTAGAAAAATATCTTAAAATCATTATAAGAAATCCCGAAATGGAAGTTTGGGATTTCTTTTTCAGTCTAAAATAAAATTCTCTTTATCACAGCGACAACGGTAAGGGAAGTCAGCACGTTCAATTTGTTTAGTTTCAATCGTAGTATTTCCCGCAGGATTTTTTTTAATGTAGGTGACTTTGAACTCCGCCGAATAATTATCTTCACAAAATTTCAATTGATACAGGTTACATTCGCTGATATCTGTGTCAATAAATTCTTTTTTCTCTTTTGAATAATAAGTTCTGTAATTATATTGAGTGAAATAAAACGATTCATTTTCGGTGTCATATGATGTTAAATCATAGACCTTTGTGAGGCTGTCAAAATTATAAATCTTAATTTCGTAGTGATAAATATCCTTGAGTTTTTCCTTAAAAAAAGTTACTTTCCGATGGTAATTTCCATTCACAAAAGTCTTCATTTCTGTAAAATTGTCTTTTTTGGAAATCGAATCAATAATCACATATCCTTCAACCTGCTCATCCGAGGGCTGTTTTCTCACGCAAAGTGAAGTCTTATCTGTGTACTTACATTGTAGCTCAGGATTATTATATTTGTCTTTCACTTCTCTGAAAACGAGTTTGCCGGATCGATAAGTTTCATACTGACCACCGATTTTACTCTGACCATCCAATTCGCCATTTCTGTAATAAAGACTGTCAATTGATCCGGAAAAATTATTTTTTAATTCCAGTCCTTCTTTTTTGCCTTTTTTATAATAACTGATTTGAACAACTTCCGTATTGTGATGAAAATATTTAAACCAAAGACCTTCCCTTAAATTATTGTTATATTTTCCGTTTTCTTCCAGTTTTCCAAATCTGTAAATAGAACTGAATCCGTTTTTAATACCCTCGCTGAAGTATGATTTTTCTGAGAAAATTTCTTTTGGCTTTTCAAATTTTATAAGAAATTCTCCATTTATTATCTTTTTTTTATAATAATACTTTGCATCAGAAAAGACAACATGTTTTTCTCTGATCTTTTTCTGGGAATGAAACAGTGCAAAACTCAGCAAAAGAATGAATGTAACGAAGATTTTTTCCATCAGCTATGTAATTTTGACTTCACGAAAATAGGAAATATAATCAACAAAAAACTTAATCTTCATGTCCACTTTATCTGTTATCAAAAATATTTTTATATTAAATTTGAAACAGATTATCTAAGATCAAATGAATACTTCTGAAAACAAAATTTCTGTGAACAGGTTGATTGAAATCAAACCTTATCAGGATATTTACCGGCCACAAATTCTTTCAATATGGGAAAGATCGGTTCTTGCGACACATCATTTTTTGAGTCAGACAGATTTTGAAGAGATAAAAATACTCGTCAACAGTATAGATTTTAATCAATTTGAGGTCTTTTGTCTCACCGATGAAGATATCGTTATAGGTTTCGTTGGAGTACACAGTAATAAAATTGAAATGCTGTTTCTCGAACCTCAGTATTTTGGTCAGGGTTTAGGAAAAAGTCTGCTGGAATTTGCCGTAAACAAGTTGGAAGCAAATCAGCTTGACGTGAACGAGCAAAATGAAAATGCTTTAAAGTTTTATCGGAAATCTGGCTTTGAAATTTTGGAAAGAACCGAAAAAGATGAGCAGGGTAGAGCTTATCCGCTGTTGAGAATGAAACTTAAATAGTAGAATTTGATGCAATATTTTCTTTATATTGTGAAAAAAAATACAAAAAAATTGTTCGTATTTTATATATTTACGCCTCATAAATATAAACAACAACGATGGAACAAAAGTATTTTATTCATGACGGGATAGACAAAAAAGGTCCCTATACTTTGGAAGAACTCAGGTCGCAGGATGTAAAAAGATATACCCTGATCTGGCATGGCGGCCTCAACAACTGGACAGAAGCTGAAAAACTGTACGAACTCAAATGCCTTTTTGAAACAGCTTCTCCAACCATCAATCTAAGCAAAGAAATTCAGGTAGTGCCACCCAGCCTTCCTCAAACAACCAATGATGTCAATTACAGAATCGGGAATATTGAATATCTGAATGATAATACTATTAAAGTGTATTACGAAAACGAGATTGTTCAGTACCGCTTTGCTAATTTCGGAGAAAGACTCGGAGCGAGATTGCTGGATGTTTTGGTAATAATTTTACCGGCAATGCTTATTCTGGTGCTGCCAGGATGGCTGTATTTTTCACTGATGCACAGCGGTACCGATCAGCAGACACTCGGACAAAAAGCAGCAAACATAAAACTTTTGAGCACAGACGGAATGAAAGTAAATTTCGGACAGGCAACCGGTAGGTTTTTCGTCAATATCCTAAATGTAATGACATTTTTTATAGGCTTTTTCATGTTCTTTTTCAACAGGAGAAATCAGTGCCTGCACGACAGTATTTCAAGCACAATCGTTGTTTCAGAACTCAGAAGAGAAAGAAGATTTTAATTATAAACCTCAACCTCAATCTCAACCTTAACCTTAACCTTAACCTCAGCCTTAACCAAAAAATGAAAGAAGAAAATATCAATAAACTCAATTCTCTCTTTTCCAATTTAAAATCTGAAGAACAGAAGCTCAAAGAGAGCATGGAAAAGAAAAAAAGTGAAGACGATTTATTTATCGAAGGTTTCAGAACTTTGTGTAAGAACTTTATCGATCCCAAAATGCAGGAATTCAGAAGAATGCTTCGTGAGAACGGTTTTGGCTGTAAGATTTCCTTTAGTGAAGAGATTAAAAACGGTTTAGGTATTAATTCTCACACCAATATCAAATTGCAGATTTCCAGAAATGTGGATTCTAATTTCTATGCAAATGACAAGTTTCCCCATATTATGTTTGTGGCTGATAAAAATTTAAAAAGAATCGTCATTCATCAGGACACAATTTTCCAGAACGGAACGGGAAATGCAGCTTTGAAAGAAAAAAATTACACACTCGATAATCTTTCTGAAGAAGATATTGAAAGAGAAATTTTAGAATCGGTTGAGAATATTTTAGTCAATAAATAAAACGTAAACCTGCTTCATTACAGGTTTTTTATTGGTTTAAATCTTAAATTATTTTTTCTGATAATTTTGGTTTGAAACTAAAGTAGAATCATTTAAAGTTGCCAAAAAAGACAGCAAATCTTTTCTTTCTTTTACATTAAAAACTACCGGTTTTTCAAGCTGTTTCGCTAAAGTCGCGCTTTTCACAATTCCTTTTTCATAATGATCCAAAACTTCATCTAAAGTTTTAAATCTGCCGTCGTGCATGTAAGGATAAGTATAACCGAGGTTTCTCAGACTTGGAATCTTAAACATCCATTGATCAGCCGGCTCAAAAGATTTATTCCATTTTCCGTGGTCGTCTAATTTGGGGTCGGCGGGAAGCCCGTTATTGGCAAAACCGTAGGTGGAGAAAAGAGGTTCGCTGTGGCATGAACTGCAGTTTTGCTGATACAGATGATAACCTTTCTTTTCAGAATCTGTAAATTGAGCCTTTTTCTGTTTCACTTTATCATATTTAGAATTGGCCGAAACAATCGTCAGCTGAAATTGTGAAAGCGCCTTCATCAGACGTTCAGAAGTTGCCACACTGTCGCCAAAACTTTTGTAGAAAAGCGTTCTGTATTCCTTTGATTTATTGAGTTTTCGAACAGCAGTATTAATATCTTCCCCCATTTCCGCAGGATGATTGATCGGAGCCAAAGCCTGTGCATCAATATTTGGAATCACGCCATCCCACATAAAATTTTTCTGCCACGCAAGATTAAAGATTGCAGGAGAATTTCTGTCCCCGATTCCGTCCTCAATCCCTTTACTCAAATGATTTCCCGCATGCGAAAAAGCCTGATTGGAATTATGACAGGATGAACAGGAAATGGTATTGTTTCTCGATAAAATAGGATCATAAAAAAGCTTTCTTCCAAGCTCAATTGTCGCCTTTTTCAGCGGCTTCTTTTTAAAATCATAAACAGGTTTTGGAAAATAGGAGGGATAAATCAACCCAATATCCTGCAGACTGTAGGAAAACAGCAGCAGTAAAAAAGATGCAAAGGCAAAATATTTCAGTTTTGAATACAAGAGTTTGTGTTTTTACAGATCTTTCAGAGAATCGTAATTATCTTCAGGGTTTTTGAAGTTTTGTAGGATGCGAACTACGGTCATTTCATTACCTATAACCCTATATATGATATATTTATGTTTTGTTAAAAGAAATTTTCTAAAATCCGTATCCAAATATCTTTCAAAATTCACATTGGTCATTTCCAGAATATCAATAGCATCAAGGAGTTTTTCATAAAAGTCATCGGCAACTTTCTCACTCCAATTATCTAAAAGATATTCTTCAATTCTGATTAAGTCAAGCCTTGCTTGGGAAGAAATTTTAACCTTTCGCATTTTTAAGAGTTTTTAATCTTTCTCTGCGTTCTGCTACGAAGTCATAAAAGTCTGTTGTTTCTCCGTTATCAATTTCTTCCTGAGCCTTTTTCAACGATTCCAGAATTTCTCCTTTTGTTTCATTTCTCCATTCCTTAGGTTCGATGGTTTTTGAAATAACCAAAAGTTCTTCAGGTGTAAATCTTTTTTCCTTTAATTTCTTGAAAAACGTAGGCTTTTTAATTCCTGATTTCTCTATAATGTAAGACATTTTAAAAGGAGAATTTTTCAGAATCTCATCAATGTTATTTTGAATTTCTATATATTTTTCTATTTCAGCTATCATAATTTTATAGATTTAATATCATTTTATGAGACAAATATAGTAAAATTCTTAATTTATTTGAAATGGAAAAATAATATTAGCGCAAAGATTTAATCCAATTCTTAATAAAAATAAAAAGCAAAAAAGAATCATAAAATTTGACTTGATAAAACAGTTGTATTTTGATATGTTCACGCTTAATGAGGCTTGCCTCAATCCTTTGCTCCTTAAAATTTTTTCAGCTTTAAATTAAATCTTTGCGTTGAAATTCCCGGATAGAATTTTTACAAATGAAAATACCTCGGATCGGGATATTGAAATTCAAAATCCAATTCTTTAATTAATTTTTCAGGAGAAATAGTTCTTCCCACCGTCGTTCTCTCACCATCATAAGGCAAATCTTGCTGCGCATTGATTACCTCTTCTTTATTCGGATGAATTGGGGCAACGACATTGTAAACCTTAGATTCAGAATGATTTTCCAGCATTTTTTCAATGACCGAAGCAATATCTGCATAATGAATATGATTCACCAACTGATCCAGACCTGAGATGTTATAATTTTTCAAAAGTCTTGCACCGCCCATCAATCCTGCCAATCTCAGGATATTTGTTTTAGAAAATTTTTCTAAAATAAAACTTTCACTTTCTACATCTTTTGCAGGCTGATCGTCTTCAGTAAATTCCCGATCTTCCTGAGCATAAACGCCAGTGGAGCTCATCAGAAAAAGCTGACCTTGAAAATCCCCAAGAAAATTCAGCAGGTTTTCTCTCTTGTCATTCATAGGAATTTGCGCACCTCTGATTCCCGAAAACGGAACGCTGATGATTATTGCATCTAATTCTTTTGCAGCTTCCCATGCTTTCATTTCAGAATCCAGTTCATTCGGGAAATCTACCAGTGTTGCCTGAAAACCTTTAGATTCAAACTCGTCAACTTTCGATTTTGTAGTCGTTGTTGCGAAAATTTGATATTGGTTTGATAGCCGATCTGCGACGTGGTTTCCAAGCCAGCCGCAACCGATGATTCCTAGTTTTTTCATTTAATTTCTTTTGATATTAATTTTGAAAATTTGATTTTTTTTGAAGTTCAAAAGTATGATTTATTATTAATATTTTAAAACAAAAACGTATTGCGGTTAGTCATGAAAAAATCCGTCAATTCGAGTGTTTTTCGCAGCAAAGCGGAGAAAAATGTATCGAGAACCAGTGAACCGAAGTACAAAACCTGTCTGTCATTCAAAAAGTTCTCGATACGATTTTCTTCAAAAACCTACTCGAACTGACGCCACATTCACGTTAGTGAATTCCCCCGTCAGTTCGAGTGTTTTTTCGAAACGAAG
Source organism: Chryseobacterium foetidum (assembly GCF_025457425.1). Classification (NCBI taxonomy): domain Bacteria; kingdom Pseudomonadati; phylum Bacteroidota; class Flavobacteriia; order Flavobacteriales; family Weeksellaceae; genus Chryseobacterium; species Chryseobacterium foetidum. The sequence continues at coordinate 798,264 of NZ_JAMXIA010000001.1, read as the reverse complement.
TGAAGAAAAAATGTATCGAGAACCAGTGAACTGAAGCACAAAACCTGTCTGTCATTCAAAAAGTTCTCAATATGTTTTTTTTCAAAAATCTACTCGAACTGACGCCACATTCACGTTAGTGAATTCCCCCGTCAGTTCGAGTGTTTTTTCGAAACGAAGTGAAGAAAAAATGTATCGAGAACCAGTGAACTGAAGCGCAAAATCTGTCTGTCAAACAAAAAGTTCTCGATATGGTTTTTTTCAAAAACCTACTCGAACTGACGCACTGCTTCGACGCCTATTTTATAACCGTCATTTCGAGTGTTTTTCGCAGCAAAGCGGAGAAAAATGTATCGAGAACCAGTGAACCGAAGAATAAAATCTGTCTGTCAAACAAAAAGTTCTCGATACGGTTTTCTTCAAAAACCTACTCGAACTGACGGTAGCTCGACTTTAGATTATTTAAACAAAAAACTCAGCATTCCGCTGAGTACTTATAATTTATTCCGGTTTTTCTTCTTTCCTTTTGATCTCCGAATTTTTTGCTGCTTTTACCAGCTCGTTGGTATCGCTGTAGAGGAGTTTCCAGTCGGGGACGTTTTTCATAGCGGTGAGGAGATTGAGATAGGTTTTGAGGTTTTTCTCCAGATCGCGGCGGATGGCGCTTGCACTGGTCATCTGTCTGAGACCGGCATTGGCTTCTGCCTGTTCGCCAAACACGGTTTCAAAAGTTTCGTGTTTTGTTTTCATATCTGCGAATGCAGTGTTCACAGAAAGAAGGGCAATTTTCTGTTGGTTTTCAGGACTTTCCAATGCTTCAATGAGCTTGGTCATCTGGGCGGTTTGTGAGGAGTAGCTGAGGCGGTTGAGATCCAGTCCGAAAGTTTTGAAAACACTGTACAGATCTTCCGCCGACTGAGAATTGGGTGCCGACTGTAGCTTTCGGTAGCCGTTCAGAAAAGCTTTGAGACTGCTGTAGGCAACATCCCTTTCAAAGTCTGCCGTGGCAACGTCTTTTCCTTTTCCGCTGTAGATTTGCTTGGTGTAGACCGCATCGTATTCGGTGTAGGAATTCTGCAGAGTTGCGGTAAGAGGATGGTTGGAAATGACAGGATATTTTCCTGACTGAATGTTTGAAATAATTCTTTGAGCCAAAGTCGCAAGATCTTTAGTGCTCAGCTTAGTGAGTGCAATTTTCATCTGTTTGCGTTTTTAATTAATAAATTAGAAATCAAATATATAAAAAACTTCTGTGGTAGCAAACAGTCTTATTTTAAACCAACGGAGTGCTCCGGAAGTTACAAACAGGGTTGTTTTAAATCAAAGAAGTCCTCCGAAGGTTTCCTAAAACTTGTGGGAGACTTCCGGAGGAGTACGGAAGGTACTAACAGGGTTGTTTTAAATAAACGGAGGTGTTGGGAGGTTTTGATTTGAATATTTTTAGAAGAATGTTTGTTGTTTTTTTCGGTGTTTTAAGGGAAACCGTATTTTATAATGTTATTTCTTTCTTATTTTTGTAAAACATATATATCGTAACCTCTAATTAATTACCTGTCTAACTATGATAACAAATATAAAAGTGGATGGTTTCAAATCATTATCAAATTTTGAACTAAAACTTCAACAAGGAATAAATATATTGGTTGGGCCAAATGGATCTGGTAAAACAAATATTGTTTTATTTTTTGAATTTATTTCAAAAATTATGGATAATACCGTAAGTCATTCTATTAGTGCTTTGGGAGGTGCTGGCTCAATCTTTAAAAAAATTGGCAATGAAAGTTATAGTGATAAACTAACTTTTGAAATTAGCGGATCGAGAAGGATAAAGGATAAAGAATATTTCAATTACAGATATTCAGCTATAATTGAAATCTCTTTTGAAAAAGACATAATACGATATACACATCAAAACTTTAAAGTTTTTTTTACCGAAAATTTCATTGATGATACATCAAAAATTGAAAGCCCGAAATGGGATATAGATATAGATTTCAAATCAATTGAAGAGATAGAACAATTGTCAATACATGAATATGATTTTAAAAAATTCAAAGGTGGAATCTTTTCTGATTCTAATAGAAAGGATGTAAAAAAGAGAATCACTGATTTTTTAAAAAATAGTAATTTACATCATACTAGTCTTATAAAAGGTTTGTTCCCTTTTATAAGTAATTATTTCAGTTATTTAATTTCTGACTTTAACGGTGGAGAATCTTTTAATATTGTTCCTAGTAAAGTGAAAGAACAAGAAGATGCCGCATCACCACCTGGAATAAAAAAAGATGGTTCCGGCTTAGCAACAACCTTATATGCGATGGAGACTAACAAGTCATTTATTAAGGATTTTTTCAAATTCAATCTTTTTGAAGATCCATATGAGATAAAATACAATAAGAGTACATTAGAAAAAATAATTTCTTATCTGCAATTAGCAAATAGTACTGTCTCAAATTTGGATATTATTAATGATCCATTTGATAATAGATTAATTATTAAAATACACATTCAAACAAAAGATTATTCTGCAGTTTTACCTCTATCAGCCATGTCAGACGGAACTATCAAATGGCTAACTCTTATAACGGCTATTTTAACATCAAAATCTATATATTCAATAGAAGAACCTGAAAATTTTCTCCACCCATGGATGCAAGCCGAAATTGTTAACATAATGAGAGAGCAAATAATAAATAAGGAATACGAATCTTTTGTAATTATGACAACTCATAGTGAGTCTTTATTAAATCATTCTAATCCAAATGAAGTTTTGTTTGTAACGCTTGATTGCGGTTCAACTATTGCCAAACGAATCGAAAATATTGATATTTTAAAAAACGAAATTGCAAATACGGGGTTTGGCCTAGGACATTTTTATTTTACAAACGTTATTAATTATGAGTAAACCCGCCTTTATAATTGATGGATTTACTGAAAAATTAATTTTAGAAAAAATCTGTCCTGGATCTAAAATTACGAGAACAGACTTAAATGGTAAAACAGTAACAATAAAAGCTATTGCTAAAAAAATATCTTCACTTATAAAATTATTAGGAAACAAATTTTATCCAATCATTATTGTAGTTGATAAAGAAGACAGAGAAGAATCATGTGATAAACTTATAGATGAATTAACAACAGAATTAAAACAAAATGGTTGTGAAGATCAAGACATGAGAGTTTTTTTTGCAGATAGAATGATTGAAAATTGGATTATAGCAGATTGGGATATACTTAAAAACTCAAAAGATAAACCTTTAATAACAGATGGTCTAAGAGGTTCAAAAATTATTAAAGAGTCACTTGGAAGTTATAGTAAAACAATTGATGGTGTAAATTTGTTTGTAAAATGTGATTCAAAAATAATCTACAAAAACTCACCTTCATTTAAACAATTTATAGATGGAATACAAGATATTGACTGTTATTATAAAGATATTATTTAACCAAATAAAACCTGCCTCACAGCAGGTTTTTTCCATATCTAAAAAGTTTTAAAACAAACTCTCATCCACAAAATTCGGCAGCGTCACCTTCAAATTCGGCTCCGCTTCCATTGCTCTTTTAATCGCGAAAACAGCTCCTTCATTTCTTGCCCAGCTTCTTCGGGAAATTCCGTTGTTGACGTCCCAGAAAAGCATTGATTTTAATCTTCTGTCGGCATCATCGCTTCCATCGAGCAACATCCCGAAACCACCGTTGATCACTTCGCCCCAGCCAACGCCGCCACCGTTGTGAATACTCACCCAGGTCGCCCCACGGAAACTGTCGCCAATCACATTGTGAATCGCCATATCTGCCGTAAATCTTGAACCGTCATAAATATTGGAAGTCTCTCTGTACGGCGAATCTGTCCCCGAAACATCGTGATGGTCTCTTCCCAAAACCACCGCTCCGATTTCTTCGTTGGCAATGGCTTTGTTGAAAGCTTCAGCGATTTTCATTCTGCCTTCTGCATCGGCGTACAGAATTCTCGCCTGCGAACCAACGACCAGATTGTTTTCCTGAGCACCTTTGATCCACGTAATATTGTCTTTCATCTGCTGTTGGATTTCTTCCGGCGATGTTTTAATCATTTCCTCTAAAACGGCACACGCAATATCATCTGTTTTCTGCAAATCTTCAGGTTTTCCGCTGGTACAAACCCAACGGAACGGCCCGAAACCATAATCAAAACACATCGGCCCCATAATATCCTGAACGTAAGATGGGTATTTGAATTCCCTTCCAATCGTAGGATTGTCTGACATTACATCGGCTCCGGCTCTGGAAGCTTCGAGTAAAAAGGCATTTCCGTAATCGAAGAAATAAGTTCCTTTTGCGGTGTGTTTATTGATAGCGGAAGCGTGTCTTCTCAAGGTTTTCTGAACTTTTTCTTTGAATAATTCAGGGTTTTCTGCCATCATCGTGTTCGATTCCTCAAAGGTTTGCCCGACCGGATAATAACCGCCCGCCCACGGATTGTGAAGCGAAGTCTGGTCTGAACCGATATCGATTCTTAAATTTTCTTCATCAAATTTCTCCCAGATATCGACGATGTTTCCAAGGTAAGCCAAAGAAACCGTTTCCTGATTTTCCTGAGCTTTTCTTACTCTTGCCACCAATTCATCCAGATTTTCGTGGATTTCATTCACCCATTTCTGTTCGTGACGGATTTTGGTAATCTTTGGATTCACTTCTGCAATCACCGTGATACAACCTGCGATATTTCCCGCTTTTGGCTGAGCTCCGGACATTCCACCTAAACCGGAAGTGACGAATAATACAGAATCCTCCCCAACCCCTCCAAAGGAGGGGCTTTTTCCAATTTTGCGCATAGCATTGAGAATAGTTATCGTCGTTCCGTGTACAATTCCCTGCGGACCGATGTACATATAAGATCCGGCCGTCATTTGTCCGTACTGCGAAACACCCAGCGCATTGAATTTTTCCCAGTCATCCGGCTTGGAATAATTTGGAATCATCATTCCGTTCGTCACCACAACTCTCGGCGCATCTTTATGCGAAGGAAATAATCCCATCGGATGACCGGAATACATCGTCAACGTTTGTTCGTCCGTCATTTCAGACAGATATTTCATCGTCAGAAGATACTGCGCCCAGTTGCTGAACACGGCACCGTTACCGCCGTAAGTAATCAGTTCGTGCGGATGTTGTGCCACAGCATAATCCAGATTGTTCTGAATCATCAGCATAATGGCTTTTGCCTGCTCAGATTTTCCTGGATATTCGGCAATATCTCTCGCTTTCATCTCATAGTCGGGACGGAAACGGTACATGTAGATTCTGCCGTATTTTTCCAGTTCTTCCCTAAATTCCGGCAACAATTCTGCGTGGAATTTGGGTTCGAAATAGCGCAACGCGTTTTTCAGAGCGAGTTTTTTCTCTTCTTCTGAAAGAATTTCTTTACGTTTCGGAGCGTGGTTGATTTGGGTTTCGTATGGTTTTGGCTGAGGTAATTCGGTGGGAATTCCCTGTTGTATTTGTTGTTGGAAAGTCATTTTTAATTATTCAAAAATTAAGTTCTTAAAGCCTTTTTTATCTGTTGTAATGATTCTGGCTTTAGAGAAAATGTCGTAACGATGAGTGATTTCAAAGTTCGATATTTTTTCTAAATCATCCTTTTTTAATGTCAATATATTATTTTTCAATTCGTATTTTCCTAAAATATTGTCACCCCCATGATTCCAATATTTTGCTATTTTAAAAGTTTTATCACTATATAAAAATAATTTTGTATTGCTTTCATTGAGATTTGCTGAAAGGTAAACACTCTTGTTTTCCATATAATAGTTAACTGAGAAATGAAGGACACAAATAGCAAAAAGTGTCAAAATAACAATATTTGAAGTTCTAAAATTTCCTTTTTTCTTTTTATATTTTAAGTAGTCTCTGGTATAAATGACAATTAAATTAATTAAAATTAGCAGTGATAGAATTGGAATTATAAAAATTAAATAAACAGTTGATGAGTAATCAACGTATTTTTTTGTTAAAAATAAAACTAAAGCAACTAATAAAATCAGACTGAAATATTTTATTATGAGCCTTAAAATTATCCAAGAATAACGTAAAAACATCATGTTTAAGTTTGTGGTTTCTTTTATTGGGTTTGATTTTTTGTGGTTTTAAAGATATTCAAATTAAAAAATCCCTGCAAACAAAGAAAGAGAATATAAAGGGGCGATGAAAATTCCCCTCCTCTGGAGGGGTGGCGAAAAATCTTTGATTTTTTGACGGGGTGGTTTATGCGCAATTCAACCACCCTTACTTTTCCCTTTGATCGAATCTAGCCATTCATAGGAAGTTTTACCTGCTGTAATTTTTAATGATAAAATCTTCCAGTTCCTTCATTACTACGGACAGATTGTTTTTAATATCAAAATCTGAAATTCTGAAAACTTTCAATCCCAATGATTCCAGATAATCTTGTCTTATACCATCATCAATATCTTTTTCATCATGGCTTGAACCATCGATTTCTATAATTAAGCCAAGATTTTTTACATAAAAATCAACAATATAATTTCCGATAATTCTCTGTCTGTCAAAATCAATATTATGGAAATTTTTTGCTCTCACTTTCTTCCAGAATATTACTTCATTTAGAATTCCTGCTTTGCGTTTTTGAGGTAACAGTATTTTTAAATTTGGATTGTAGGGTAGATAGTGAGTGCAATTCTTGTAAATCGGAACTCCGTTTATTTCTGTTAGGATTTCTTTCATCGGTAAGTGTTTAATGAAAGGTAAGAATATTTTTTATTTGAAAATAATAATTTCTGTTCAAAGTGCGTGTAACCACCCCGTCTTCTCCCTTTGGTCGAATCCACCCCTCCAAAGGAGGGGAATTCTGACACTGCTGATTTTTTACAGAATTAATTTCAATTTTTTCCAAAACAACAAAACCCCGCTCAAAGGCGAGGTTTTATCGTTCAATATATAATTAATTTGTGTTCTTAACCAAGACCCAACCGGTGAAACTTCTGCCGTCGGGAAGTGTGATGACGTACCAGTAGCTTGATGACGGAATTGGTCTTCCGGCAATCGTGCCGTCCCAGATTATTTGGGTGTTGGTATCCTGTTCGAAAATCTTGAACTGATAGCGGTCAAATACTTTTACATTCGTCATTTTCTTTCCGAAAACGTGAAGGTTTTTGATGATCCATTTATCATTCATTCCGTCTCCGTTGGGTGTGATGGCGTTTTTAATATCCAGAATTACTCCGTCCTGTTTTACTATACATTTTCCTTCGACATATTTCACGTAAAATGTTGTGATTCCGGTAGGAAGATTTGTGAAAATATTACTTTGCTGCCAGTTGATGCCGTCAATTGAATAGACAATCGGCTGTGAACCTGTCGCTGTAACTGTGTAGGTATTTCCGCTCGCTACCATTTGCTGGATTACGGGTACATCATAATATTTGGCTTCAAATGTCGCTGTATATGAGCATCCGTTATCTGCAGTTACGGTTACAGAATAAGTTCCCACCATATTCACATCCGTAATGGTGTTTGAATTTGAAACGACCTGACCTGCGGGATTTGTCCAGACATAGCTTACAATAGTGTGTCCTTCTACTTTTAAAGTATAGCTGAATTTTCCATCCGGACAAAAATATTGTGTTGGAATTTCAAAAATAGGCACCACTTTTAAACTGACCTTAATGGTAGTGTATTCAGGGCAAAGTCCTGCAGCTTCTACCTTGACAAAAATGGTGTTGGGACCTGTGTTTTGATTGAAATTATATGCAGCCGGATTCGAAATTACATTGGAGTTTGCCTGAAGATCAGCCAAAGAAGGGTAATAAGTAAAAGTCGGATTGCTTCCTGGATAAATTTGATTCTGAAACTGGGTTAGATTCACGTTTTCAATTTCGTCATTCAGCTGATCGCAAACATTATTCAGTAAATAAGGTCCCGGTTGCGTAATAATTTTATCTCCGAAAACAAAGTTGATGCAGGCAATATCATCACAACCTGGAATATTCATCACGCGAACCCAAATTTGTGCAGGGAAAGGATTTGCTGTGAACAGCGTTGGATTTTGAATTCCGTTGGTTCCGTTCTGGGCATCCTGTTGCGTCAGGAAAAAGCTGAATGTATTCATCGGATTGGGCAGATCCACGTACTGATTTGTGAAATTCATCAGATTGACCTCGTAGTTTCCGTCGAGATTTTCATCGCATATTTTTATGGTTGAATTGATGGCTTTTGGAGGGAAATACGTGTTCAGCTGCAATGGGGCAACAGAAAAACATCCTGTAGTGGTAGCAGTAAATCTTGCCCAAACCTGAACGCTTGAAATATCTGTAATCAAAGTGTTTCCTATCTGATTTGCAGGGCTTCCTGCGTTGGCCTCAGCCTGAGTAAGGTAAAATTTAACATTGATATTTGATAAAGGATACGTGTTTTGCGCAGGATTATACATCTGCGGAATCGCATCGGTGAGGGTAAAGGTTTCACTTAAATTGAAATCTTCATCACATTTATTCAGAACAGTATTGTTGGTGATGACAACAACAGGCAGAAAGTTCATCTGAATGGTCAGTTTTGAAGCTGAAAAACATTCTCCTGAATTGAATTTAACTTTAACGTAAACCGTTGCATTTCCGGTTACCGGATAGCTTGTTATGTTGGTTATTTCGTTGGAAAACGTCTGGTTGGCGGCATTGTAATTTTGATAATACGTAAAAGTGACAGCAGATGAACCTGAGTAGATTTGCGGCTGAGCCTGAGTGAGATTGTAATTTTCCACACCGTCATTGTTGTTGTCGCAAATATTATTCAGAACAATATTTACATTAGGATTGACGGATGGTGTTGCAACCAAACCAACTGTAAACGGATAGACCTGAGTACAGTTGTAGGAATTGATCTTGACAAAATATTGCTGAGAGCCATTTAAATTAACAGTTGTTAAAGGATTTGTTCCCGCTTGTGCATTGGCCTGAGAATTATAAAATGTAGTTGTTGCATTTTGATTACCGACAATAGCTGCAGAGAATTGATTTAAATTGATATTTTCTGAATTATCATTATTAAAATCGCAAACTGTAAAACTGGAACTGACAATCACAGGATGTACAAGATTCACAGTAATCGGTCGAACGGTAAAACAGTCATCACTCTGCTCAAATCTTACATAAAAGGTTTGGGAAACTAAATTTCCGTTATCTGTTATCGTCTGAGTTGGCGGGATGGGATTGTTGGCATAAAATGCATCATCTGCACTTGAATAAAACTCTGTAACCGGCACAGTAAGCGGATCTATCAGAAGATTGGATGATAAAGTGCTGAGATTTACCGTAATATCTTCAGTTCCGTTGAAGCAAATGTATTCATTTTTATGATTGGCTTTAATTTTTGTGAAAGTCACATTCATATTCACCGTAACGACTGTAAAACATCCTCCAGGAATTTGTACTCTGATAAAGACAGGATAAACACCTTCTTTAATGGTCTGCAAAACTGTTCCCTGAGCGGCATAAGCAGCAGCGTAAGTTGAATAGGCTGTAAAAGTTGCACCGGCCTGCGTGCTGATTAACGGACCGAGTTGCAAAGCAAATTCAAAAGGCTCGTTATTATCATCATTAATGTCGCAAATCGTTATCGGATAGTTGATTCCATGGGCATTTACTCCCGGCTTAAACTGGAAGGTCACCGGACCTAAGATGTAGGTGCAGTTGGTATCCTGAACCCTCAGCCAGACTTGTGTTCCCGCAGAAATGTTGGCTACAATAACAGGATTTGTGTTATTCTGAGCATTATTTTGACTTAAAAAATAAGCCACAGAAGTATTTCCCGGTGCAAGAAGAGAATTGTTTAGAAGGCTTAATTCGTAATCAGTTTCAATTCCGTCATTATTGGTGTCGCAAAGAACTACTGGACTGGTAAGAAGCTCTTTTGTGAAAAATCCTAAGGTCAGTGTCGCTACTCTGAAACACGTGGTTGTACTTGGGTTTTGAATTCTGACATAAATAATTTTGTTCGAATTCAGCTGATAGGAATTTGATATTCCATTTACATTATTTTGGGCATCCTGTAAAGTATTGTGATAGGTGAAATTAAAGTTGGAGGGATTTTGTGAAATTAAATTAGGTTTAAAACTGTCCAGATTAAGATTTATAGGATTGTTTCCACAAAAAGTCTGACTGTAATTGACTGCCGTAGGATAAGTCGGATCAAAAGTAAGATTAAAAGTGTCTGTAAGCGTCAGAACACTGTTTCCGCAGGTGTTGAAATTGACTTCAGCGGTGTAAATTTCATTCTGAGTAGGGCAGAGTGTCGCCTGAATTCCCGTGGCAAGGGTTTGTCCGGCCGCATTTTTCCAGATCACTTCAGGTGTAATGTCGTTTCCTGAGGGGGTGAATTTCCATGCTTCCTGCTGTGCTTCCCAGTTTCCTGTGTTTCTTGAAGCAGGGGAGTAGCCCAAAGTTCCGCTGTCATTGATAATTCCCACAAGAGCATTTTCAAATTTTCTTGTTGCGCATGGGATGAGCTTTTTGTCAATGAAAACTTCAATGATATTGGTGGTTTCGTGCAGTACAATCTGGGAAGATGATCTTTCGGTGCATCCGGCCATTCTTCCTTCGTAAAAATTCACAACAAATTTTCTGTTGGGGGCTGTCCCGATCGTTGAATAATAAATTTCAGACTGATCGGCAGCCGAAAAAACCATATCGTGATAAACTCCGAAAATTGAATTTTTCGGAAGTGAAGTGTTTGGATTTTGCCAGTTAACATTCGGGAAATTGATTTTACCTGCCTGAGAGGCGTCGAAAGTGATCATTCCGTTGGAGCCAATCACCAAAGCATTAAAATTCTGATTGAAAAAACAGAATGTAAATGGTAAATTGATTGCTGAGGTAAAAGCATCATCAAAATTCGCATTGACTGATGTTCCCGCATTTAATGCAATCGCAGGAGTGTAAGTGCCTTGCGTAAGATTGTATGTTGTCGTCTGTTTTATCGTAGGATATTCTGCGTGCAGGGCTATACATCCGTTTGTATTTAAATCATTCGTACAGGTCACATGAAAATTTTCGTTTCCTGAATTGTCTTTTATTAAAACATTTAAGTTGTTTTGCGAATAAACTGTAAAACTGATGAAAAAATAAATAATTTGTAAAATTCTTTTCATTAAAAATAAATATTTAGTTATTTTCTAATTAAACTTGGTTATGTTTAAATATTTTGCAAATTTATAACTTTTAAAATATTAATACCATATTCATAAATATTTATTTATAATTATTTAAAAATGAATTAACATAAGAAAAGCTGTCCCTATTGAGACAGCCTTTGTTTTTGCTTATGTAGAATTTGTAATTTTATATTGATTTAATTATCAATATCATCTTCCCTATCTTCGTTTTCATAATTCTCATCCTCCTCTTCATTTTCCATGTCATCGATCAGATCATCTTCGTCTTCAAACTGGTCTTCTTCATCATCAGCGATATTGTAAACATCGTCTTCTTCTGCGGGTAACTGATCGGTAATCTGTTCAAAATTGTCGTCATCTTCCGCTCCCGGAATATCCAGTCCGTAAGGCATTCCATCATTTACATGGCCGGGATTTAAAATTGGGTTTCCGTCTCCATCCAAAGGGATGTGCTCTTCCCTGTTGAAAATATCTTCACCCGGATTGTAATCCATCTCATCCAGCTTTCTTTCTTGCTCTGCGGCATTGTCTTCTGTAATCATAATATTATTTTTTGTGATGTTTCGGATAAGACAAAAATGAGTCCAATTATGAAAGAGCCAAGTAAAAAGTAGAAAGAGGCAAGTAGGATTAAGAGTCAGGGAAAGTAAAATGATCCAAGTTTAATATGTTCAAGTTTTTGCTTCACACAATAAGTGCTTGAGAAAAAAGTTGTTGATAAATCTCAAATCTCAAATCTCAAATCTCAAATCTCAAATCTCAAATCTCAAATCTCACCCGTACACTTCCTCATTCGCACAGGTTGGCATTTTTTCTCCTTTTGAGATGGCGACCAGATTTTCGGCGGCCATTTTTGCCATTCCGTTTCGGGCTTCTTCGGTTGCCGAACCGATGTGTGGGAGTACACAGACGGTGGATAGGCCGAGCAAAAGATTTTCTTTATTCATGGGTTCTGGATTGGTGACATCCAAACCGGCTCCCCAGATTTCTTTGTTGATCAGGGCTTCGTACAAATCGTGCTCATTCTGAAATCCTCCTCTCGCTGTATTGATAAAAATTGCATTAGGCTTCATGTTTTTAAAAACTTCAGCATTAAAAAGTTCGCTTTGTTCAGGTTTGAAATTTGCATGGATGGACAGCACATCAGACTGAGCCACCAGTTCATCAAACGAAACGTATTTAGCATCGAGCTCTTTTTCCGCTTCTTCGTTGTGATTTCTGTTATGGTAAATGATATTCATTCCGAAAGCATATTTCGCTTTTTTAGCCATTTCAAAACCAATTCTTCCCAAACCGAAAATTCCCAAAGTTTTCCCTGTAAGTTCCTGACCCAGTGCAAAAAGAGGATCGAAATCTCCCCACTCGCCGTTTTTTACTCTTTCAAAATAAAAGCTTGATCTGCGTGCTACCGATTGCATTAAAAGAAACGCAGTATCTGCCGTTGCTGCACTTAAAACATCCGGTGTGTTTCCAACAGGAATTTTTCTTGATGTAGCTTCTTTAATATCAACGTGATCAAAACCTACTGAAAAAAGAGCAATAGCTTTTAAGTTTGGGCATTGTTCGAAAAAATCTTTATCGAATTTATGAAAACCCACATTCAGAATCAGATCACTTTCCTGACAATATTTCAGCCATTCTTCATGGGAAAGATTGTCGTTTTCAGGGACGAAAACATCAAGACCATTTTCTTTCATTATCTTCATTCCAACTTCCGGAATTCTTTTGTTTACAAATACTTTCATAAGATCTATCTTTTTATTCAAATAAAAAACCTCACTATATAAAAATGAGGTGTGTTAGTGTTAATTTAAATTGTTTTTAAAGTACTTTTAAATTCAATTATCATTCCGAACGCCGGAAATTTAGCCCTTAAGTTTAATCAATTCGCCCTTTCTTTTAACTAAATTTTTATAGTCCCACTGTATTTCTACAGATTTTTTAAGCCATCGCTTCAAATCAACTTCGTTAATCTCAGTTTTATCATTGAAAAATATTGAAGCATCCTGAAATTTATCGCCTTCTACATTCAGTTTTTCTTCCTGAAAAGATTTTCCGCTCCAAAACATCAGACGGATTCCTTTTTTCTGTCTGCTGAAACCTACAATCGGATTTTCCTCCAGAAACCAAACGGGATGAGAATGCCAGATTTTATTTTCTGCATCATTCAGTTCCGCATCAATTATTTTTGAAAGTATATCGCAGATTTCTTTGTCTGAACCTGACTGTTTTTCAATGTAATCAAGAATATCAGGATTAATCATATTTATTGATTGGTATTATTCAGCATCGGAACAAATTTATAGGCACCGAATTCTTCTTTTTCAAATTCCGTGGGAGAAATTTTGGTAAATCTGTACAAAACCTGCTGATCGGTCGGCCCCAACGGAATCACCATTTTGCCACCCACTTTCAGCTGTTTCAATAATTCCGTAGGCAAAACTGAAGCGCCGCAAGTCACGATAATTTTGTCGAAAGGAGCAAAAGTCGGTAGTCCGGCAAAACCATCTCCGAAACTTTGAAATTTAGGGTAGAGATTCATTTCCCTCAGTTTCTTTTTAGAAAAATCAAAAAGATCTTTCTGTCTTTCAACGGTGTAAACCAAGGCTTTCATAGCGATTAAAACTGCAGTCTGGTAACCGCAACCGGTTCCGATTTCCAGAACTTTTTCTCCTTCCTTTACCTCCAGAAGTTCAGACTGCTCTGCTACCGTGGAAGGATGCGAAATCGTCTGGTGTGCAGCGATAGGAAAAGCGCGGTCTTCGTAGGCGTAATCTTCAAAAATACTTTCAATAAAAAGATGTCTGGGAACGTGATTGATGGCAGCGAGAACATTTTCATCAGAAATCCCGATGCTGCGTCTGAGATAATCTACCAAATTCCTTCTCTTTCCCTTATGTACAAATGAATCCTGCATAGAGCAAAAATAAGGAATTGATTTGAGATTTGAAGTTTGAGATTTGAAATTTTGCCGTGATTTTATTAAAATTAAACCAATACTTTTCATGATACAATTTTCAATTTGAAATTTGAAGTTTGAGATTTGAAATCTTACCGTGATATAATAAAAATTAAACCAATACTTTCCATGATTCAATTTTCAAAAAATCTACATAACCATCAAATATTAAAATTAAATAAACCCCCGAACAACAAATCCCGAATCTCAAACCCCGCATCTCGCATCTCGCATCCCGAACCTCGCACCCCGCACCCCGAATCTCAAATTTTCAAACCTCAAATTTCAAATTAAGCTTTATATTTACAAAAATTTAATACAGCTATGTTAAAAGCAGGTTTGGTAGGTGCAGGTCATTTGGGAAAAATCCATTTGAGGCTTCTTAATCAGTCAGATAAATATGAATTTGTTGGTTTTCACGATAAGGATGCAGAAAACGGCAGAAAACTTGAAGCCGAATTCGGGTACAGATATTTTGAAAATTTTGATGAGTTGCTGGATCAGATTGAGATGCTGGACATTGTGACGCCGACGCTTTATCATTACGATTATGCTTTAAAAGCAATTGAAAAAGGACTTCATTTCTTCATTGAAAAACCGGTGACTCAAACGTTGGAACAGGCCGAAGAAATCGTGAGAAAATGCCGTGAGAACGGGATCAAAGCACAGGTTGGACATGTTGAAAGATATAATCCTGCGTTCATTGGTGCGAAAGATTATATTCAGGATCCGATGTTTATTGAAATTCACCGTTTGGCAGAGTTTAATCCGCGTGGAACCGATGTTTCTGTAGTTTTGGATTTAATGATTCACGATCTTGATATTTTGTTGAGTGTGGTGAAATCCAAAGTGAAAAATATTCACGCAAGCGGTGTCTGTGTGGTGAGTAAAAGTCCAGATATTACAAATGCGAGAATTGAATTTGAAAACGGTTGTGTTGCCAATTTAACGACTTCCAGAATTTCAATGAAAGCCATGCGAAAAAGCCGTTTTTTCCAGAAAGATGCTTATATTTCTGTAGATTTCTTGGAAAAAAAGGCCGAAGTTATCCGAATGAAAGAAGCGCCGGAAAACCCAACACCTTTCGATATGATTATTGAAAATGCTGAAGGTGAAAAGAATCAGATTTTATTTGAATATCCTAATATTCAGGCGAATAATGCCATTTTGGATGAATTGAATTCGTTTGCAGATGCCATTCTTCAGGAGAAAAATGTAGAAGTTTCTTTGGAAGATGGGACTGAAGCTTTGAAAGTGGCTTTGGAGATTATGGAATTGATTTCGTAGTTAACATCATTGCGAGGAACGAAGCAATCTGTTGAATATGAAACACAATCCAATTAAGAAAAAAACAACACGACTTTATATGAAAAAAATAAGCTTACTATTCCTCCTGATTTCTGCATTTTTCTGTGCACAGCAATCGGTTTTAGACAAGAAAATAAATGCAATCGTAAAAGATAAAAAAGCAACAGTCGGAATTTCTGTTTTGGGATTTGAAAATGGTTTTAAATATAGCAAAAACGCGGAAAAAAAACTGCCGATGCAGAGTGTTTTCAAATTTCACATCGCTGCAGCGGTTTTGGATTATGTTGATAAAGGAAAACTGTCTCTCGATCAGAAAGTTTTACTGACCAAGGATAATTTAATGCAAAACACATGGTCGCCTTTGCGTGATAAATATCCAAATGGTGGAGTAGAAGTTCCTTTGAGTGAAATTGTTGAGCTTACCGTGGCACAAAGCGATAACAGCGGTTGCGATATCTTGCTCGGACTTTTGAGCGGACCAAAAACAGTACAGCAGTTTTTCGATTCTAAAAATGTAAAGAACTTTCAGATTATTTCAGGCGAGGCAGAAATGCACAAAGACTGGAATGTGCAGTATAAAAATTATTCCACCACAAACGCCGCGGTGGATGCTTTAAAAAAACTCTACGACGATAAACTTCTTTCTGAAAAATCGACAGATTATCTGATGAAAGTAATGCTCTCAACTTCCACAGGAAAAAATAAACTGATCGATCAGCTTCCCAAAAACACGCCCGTAGCAAGGAAAACGGGAGCTTCAGGAAAGAATAATGCCGGTCTTACAGGCGCTGAAAATGAGATTGCCATCGTCACTTTACCCAATGGCAAACATTATGCAATAGCTGTATTCGTCAGCAACTCAACAGAAAGCAGTGAGGTCAACTGTAAAATGATTTCAGATATTTCTAAAGTTGTCTGGGATTATTTTAATAAATAAAAATTTAAGCTTAATTTTAAAAACTTCAAAAATGAAAAAAGTATTATTAATATTCGGGATTTTCACTTCTGCAATTTTCTTTGCACAGAAGAGCGAAAACTTCTATCAGATCAGCTACAACAGCATCTGCTGCGGGCCGCCTTCAGAAAAGCCTGTGCGAGATTATATCCAGAAATTTCAGGGTAAAAATAAAAGTAAAACCGTTGAAATCTATAAGCAGACCGGTTTGGGAAGAGAAGGTGAATTCAAACTTTTTGTAGGAATTGATGCCCTGTCAAAATCAAACAGAAGAAAATTTATTTCGGGTCTTGAAGCTGCAATTAATGCACAGAATAATTCAAAAGGAGGAAGCGATGGAACAGTAGATTTCATGGGAACCTCGATGGTTTCGAAAAGTGCTTTATCAGCTTTACCCAACACTACTTTAAACAAAACAGAATTAACAAAACAGAAAATAAAATGATCAAAAACATTGTAGTTATCGGCGCAGGAACCATGGGAAATGGGATTGCACACACTTTCGCACAAAGCGGTTTTAAAGTAAATCTTGTAGATATTTCTCAGGATGCTTTAGATAAAGGTTTAAAAACGATAACCACCAATCTTGACAGAATTATTGCAAAAGGAAACCTTACAGAAGACCAAAAAGCTGAAACTTTAGGAAATATTTCAACTTTTACAGAGTTGAAGAACGCTGTAACCGATGCGGATCTTGTAGTGGAAGCTGCAACGGAAAATCAGGATCTGAAACTGAAAATCTTCGCTCAGATGGATGAATTTGCTCCTGAAAACTGCATTTTATCTACAAACACTTCATCTATTTCTATTACTAAAATTGCTGCCGCTACAAAAAGAGCAGACAAAGTAATCGGGATGCACTTTATGAATCCGGTTCCGATTATGAAACTGGTGGAAATCATCAAAGGATATTCTACTTCAAAGGAAACTTTCGATGCGATCTACGAAATGAGCAAAACTTTAGGTAAAGTTCCCGTTGAAGTGAACGATTATCCGGGTTTTGTGGCGAACAGAATTTTGATGCCAATGATCAACGAATCCATCGAAACTTTGTACAACGGCGTTGCGGGTGTTGAGGAAATTGATACGGTGATGAAGCTTGGAATGGCTCATCCGATGGGACCGCTTCAGTTGGCAGATTTTATTGGTCTTGATGTTTGTCTGGCCATTTTAAATGTAATGTACGACGGCTTCAAAAATCCGAAATATGCCCCAAATCCATTGTTGGTGAACATGGTGATGGCAGGGAAATTAGGAGTTAAATCCGGTGAAGGTTTCTATGATTATTCCGAAAGCAAAAAAGCTGAAAAAGTAGCAAAGATGTTTGCGAAAAAGTAGGAAGCTGGGTGCTGGAAGTAGGAAGTCAAAATAGTCTTCAATATTGAATTTTAAATTTTAAATCTTGAATCTTAAATTTGAATCCTTGAATTTTAAAGAAAGAAACATTCAGATATCAATGGTCATCATTACTTTAGTGATGACCATTTTGCGTTTTTTACTGAACGAAAAGGGTAGGGTAAATCCGGATTCGATCCGATACATGAGGTTTGCCCACGTTTTGCCGGAAGTGGATAACACGATTACGCCGCTTGGATATCCTTTATCCATTAAGTTTTTTACGTTATTCGGAACAGATGAATTTTGGGCAAGTAAAATTGTCGGTATTTTGGCTTTCCTTTTTATCATCATTTTTGCTTGGAAAAAGAGATTTTTCTTTAAAGAATCGGTTTTGATTTCAGCCATTTTCAGTTTTCTTTCCATCTTTTCTTTTACGATGAGTGAAGCCTTGATTTTGCCTTTCGTATTCCTGTTTTTTTATTGTGCTCATCAGATTATAACCGGAGAAATTTCTGGCGGAAAAGCCATTTTTTACCTGTCAATATCGCTGATTGCTTTATATAATATCAGATACAGTTCTTTGTTTTTTGTAGGAGGAACCGGACTTTTCGGATTGATTTTCTGCAAGAGAAATTATGCTAAAACCTTTATTATTTCAGCATTTATTGGTCTTCTTTTTATCATAGTATATAAATTTTTGTTTATAGATTACTTTAATTCAAATTACATCAATGAAGCCTTAGAAATCGGACTCAATCCGACTTCAAAATTAGTTCCGGAATTTTTTCAGGGACTTGCGACTTCCTTTAATCCTTTCATTCATATAGCAGATCCTGGTGGAGGAAAAATTAATGTCGCCATTTACGGAATTGGGGCTATGAATATTGTGCTAATGCTTTATCTGTTTTTTACTAAAAGACTTTCTGAAACTGATAAATTTCTTTTGCTAATTGGTGTTTGCGGTATAGTTTGCTCATATTTTATACAGTATTTTTACTGGATTACGCCGCTGGATTATCGTTTATTGGCACCGTTTTCATTTCCGGTTTGGTTGGTTTATTTCAAAAAGCTGTTTGAGATTTTTAATGTTAAAACCTATGCGTTGGGGTTTTTAAGTTTAATTTCAGGAGCTTTATTTACATGGTTATCTAAAGGAGATTACCTTGAAAACCGAAAAGAAATCACACGGTTTCTTAAACAGGAAAAACTTGAAAATACAAAGCTTTTGTTTTATGTGAAAGATGTTGAAAAACTTGATGAAGTGCAGATTGCTGAACTCATAAGTACTGTAAATCCGGATATTGATCTCACTTCCAAGGTGGAAGACACCTTGAAGAAAACAACGTTAACACAACATAAAGTTTTAGAAAAAATAAAGCTCAGAAAGAATAAGTTTCAATAATTTTATTATCTTTGATTAAAGTTAAAACATTACAAAAAATGAAATTACCAAAGTTTTTATTAGCAGACAATTCGGAATTTCCAGAAGATTTATTCGTGGTTCATACAGAGTATCCAAGATTTATCCTGAACGTTGAAGAAGAGGAAGTTGAGTGGTTAGACGATTTGGAAGGCGATGATGAAGAATCGATGGCAGATGAGGCTACAAAAGTAGTTGAAGCTGCGTTCAAATGGTGCGACGAAGAGTTGGCTAAGTACGACGAAGAAGAGGAAGACTAAGAATCAACAAAAAAATATCAGGCTGCCGATTGGCGGCTTTTTTTTGTGCTCAGAAATCAGATATGCGCCTTTCTGAATTTAATTAAACTTAAAACCAACAGCCCTAAAATTCCCATCACCAGATACCCTTCGGCAACGTCGAGTTGGATTTCAGGTTTTAAAACAGCCACAACTCCATAGCTGATTGCAGAAGTGATGATGAAAGCCATCCCGCCGGTTGATCCACCCGCAATTCCCGCAGAGTTTGGAAATCTTCCGATACAGTACGAGAAATAATTGTTGAAAATAAATCCTGCTGTCACATGAATAACAAATGCAAAAGCGACGAGGCTGTAAATGGTATTCAGAAAAAACGATGCGAAAATCATTATTCCAATTAAACCGATCTGCAAAAAATTAGCAATTCTTATTTTAGGTAAAAATGCTTTATTGATTAAAGCTTTACCAATAAAACCGCCGAGCATCCACGCAAAACCTAAAATTAAGGAAACATAGCCGGCAACCACTTCAGAATATCCCATTTTGTGCTCGATGATGAACGATCCGCAGAGATTAAAAAACATAATCATCGAGTAACTCAGACCGCACATCAGCATTCCGTAGAAGAAATCTTTTGCTCTGAACATCATGTTGTATTCCTTTTTCAGCAGACTTAAACTTAAAACTTTTTTCAATTTTAAAGTTTCACCGGAGAAAAAATATTCAGATATCAAAAGGATAAAACTGTAACCTGCCAGCACATAAAAATTGGATTCCCAACCAAAAATTTTCTGCAGATAACCACCGATAAACGGAGCAATGATGGGACCTACAGACCATACGATCGTCATAATGCTGAGATAATGTTTGCGCTCATCGCCTTCGTAGACATCCACAAAGAAAGCTCTTTTGGCGACCACTGCAAATCCCGAAAGTACGCCCTGAAGAATTCTCATCGCATAAATCACATAAATATTTGCTGTATTGGCAGTGATTAAAAATGAAATCACAAAAAGAGCCAGTGAAATAAGTGTAATCCTGTAACGACCGTAAGAATCTACAACGCTTCCCGCAAAAAACTGCGTCACGCCATAGCTGATGAGAAAAAGAGAAAGTGTAAGCTGGATGCTGCTTTCAGGAAGATGAAGATCTCTCGCCATGCTCGGCATACTTGGCAAATAAATATCGGTCGCCAGACCAGACATCGGTATCACTGCAAACGCCAAAACTGTCGCAATAAATCTGTTTTTCTCTGTAAGCATCAGTACTGATTTTTAATGGGCTCAAAATTCCGACAATTAATCTGATATAGCACGTTTGTAGAGATTAATAATTATTAAATATGATATTTTTAATTTCAATCAAAACAGGCATCTTTTTTTCTGTAGTTTTTTTACATTTAAAAATCACCACACAAAAAATATGGAAATTCTCGTCATTATTGCGCTGATTGTTCTCAACGGAATTTTTTCAATGTCTGAAATGGCATTGGTTTCCTCTAAAAAATACAAGCTTGAAACAGCCTCCAAAAAAGGTCTGTCAAATGCCAAAACTGCCCTGAAACTTGCCGGAAATCCAAACAAATTTCTTTCTACCGTTCAGATTGGGATAACTTTGATCGGAATTCTCCTCGGTATTTTTTCGGGTGACAGGCTTATTTCCGATCTTGAAAGACAGCTTTTGAATCTGGGAATAAATGCAGATTACGTTCACGGCGTTGCTTCATTTCTCATTGTTTTCACCGTTACATTTGTTTCCATTGTTTTTGGCGAACTCATCCCGAAACGTCTGGGGCTGAAATTTCCGGAAAGAATTTCCATATTCATCGCAAGACCGATGTACTGGCTTTCTGCTGTTGCTTCGCCTTTCGTTTGGCTTTTGACGGTTACTAACAATTTGTTTTTAAAGATTTTCGGAATTTACAATGACCACAAGGAAGCCATTACCGAAGAAGAAATAAAATCTCTGATCAAAGAAGGAAGCGAAGGCGGAATCATCGAAGATAAAGAACATGATATTCTCAGAAATGCTTTTGATCTTGGTGACAGAAAGGTCAATTCCATCATCACCCACCGCACAAAAATAATTTCTCTTGATTTAAAAGACGACTGCAGGACTGTGAAAGAGAAAATAAAAAACGCCTCTTTTTCCACCTATCCGGTTACCGAAAACGGAAATATTGATCATATTGTCGGGATTGTGAAGATGAAAGATCTCTTCGATTTTTGTGAAGACGGATTTTCACTGGGTGATCACATGCACAAAACGATTTTCGTAAGTGAAAATTCTTTTATTTATCCGCTTTTGCAGAGTTTTCAGGATACCAAATCGCATATTGCTGTTGTGATTGATGAATATGGAAGTACAAAAGGAATTGTTACTTTAAATGACATTCTCGATGATCTTGTGGGAACTGTTTCACATGAAATTGATACCGAACCGGAAATTATTCAGCGTGATGAAACTTCGTGGCTGATTGACGGAAAATGTACAATTTATGATTTTAAAAAGTATTTCGACATCGAAGTGGATGAAGAGATTGAAAGCAAATTTGTAAGTGTTTCGGGTTTGTTTTTCAATGAAGCTGAAGGCATTCCCAAAACGGGTGACAAAGTAAAAATCAGCCATCTTCTTCTGGAAATCGTAGACAAAGACGGCAATCGTGTAGATAAGATTTTAGCAACAAAAATTGATGAAACTTCGGAGATTATTTAGGTTAATCAGTTTTAAAAAGTTTTGATTTCATTTAAATTTTGTAATTTTAAGGAAATCAAAGTTGAAATAATTTTGAGAAAATGAAAATGAAGTCTAATAAAATATAAGAAATTATGGATAATGTAACTTTCAAAATATCAGAATATCAGGATGAGCTTCAAATGTTTAAAGACGGCGAGAAGGTCGGTTACATGTCGATTGCGGTAGACGGCAGGCTCATCAACGTTTATTACACAAAAATAAACCCCGAACTGGAAGGTCAGGGTTATGCCAAATTACTGCTTGACGAGCTTGTGCGTTTTGCCGAAGACAAAGATTATATGATCGATCCGGAGTGTGATTTTGTAAGACAGCAGCTCGAAAACCATCCAAAAAGATACAGGGGAATCTGGCATGATTAGCCTATTTCCACCACTTTTCAAACGTATTGTTTTCCTGATCTAAATTTAAAATCTGTCCGATTTTCGGTGTGAGAACGGGTAGATTTTTCTTTTGTGCAAATTCCGCAACTTTCTGTAAAGGTTCATTCCATGCATGAAGTGCCAATGCGAATTTCGCTGAATGTACTGGAATTATTTTCTTCGCATTCAAATCTTCAGAAGCCTGAATAACGTCTTCCGGAAGTGCATGAATGTACTTCCACGCCTCGTTGTACTGCCCGTTTTCAAGGATGGCAAAATCAAAAGGGCCATGCTTTTCACCAATCATTTTAAAATGGCTGGCGTAACCGCTGTCGCCACCCAAAAATATTTTCTTATCAGAACTCTGCAACACAAAAGAAGACCAAAGCGTATTGTTTCTGCTAAATTTTCGTCCGGAAAAATGTCTCGCAGGCGTGAATGTGATCTGAAGATTGTTTTTCAGAACAAAATTTCCGCCCCAGTCTTCTTCCAAAAGCTGTTCTTCTGCATAACCCCACTTTTCAAAATGAGAACCAACTCCCAAAGGAAGAATCACCTGTTTCACTTTATTTTTTAAACTTTTTACAGTTGGATAATCCAAATGATCATAGTGATCATGGGTTATTACGAGATAATCTATTTCAGGCATCTGGTCAGCAGTATAGAAATCTGCACCAGAAAAAGCCTTGTTGAAAAATTTGAAAGGCGAACCGAATTTACTGAAGACAGGATCCACAAGAAACCGCACGCCATTTAATTGTATAAAATACGATGAATGCCCAAACCAGATAAAAACATTTTCTTCTTTATTTAAATTTTTAAGATCAGTTTCCACGAACGGAATATTGTTTTTGGGTTTCAAATCCGGATTTTTTTTACCGAAAAGAAAATTAAACATCACTTTCGGCATACTTTGACCCTCTGCAAGTTGTGGCGTCACACTAAGATTCTGAAACTGTCCGTTTTTGTAATTCTGAGACAGAAGCATTTTCTCCAGACGCTTTCCCTGAGGCTTCGCACCGAAAACTTCCTGTGATAAAACGTAATACGCAAATCCGGCAAGTGCCAAAACCAAAATCAATAAATAGAGCATAAATTAAAATTAAACGATTAAAAAAAATCAAATCTACCTTTAATAACGGTTTAAAAATCAAATTACTTTTTATTTGCCTCAGTTTTTTGTGAAAACTTTTATATTTTTAGACATCAAAAACTTAAACCTTGAAAAAATTTTCTTTATTAGCCGTACTAGCCGTCATTATATCGTGCAATTCTGTACAGAAATACAACCGTCAGCGGGAAACAAAATTACCTCCAAACGAACTTAAAGATGATGTAGATTATGCCTACGAAAAGCTTAAAGAACTTCATCCGAACTTATTTTGGTACGTATCTGAAAAAGATTTAAATAAAAAATTTGACAGCCTGAAACTGAGCATTACAGATTCACTTTCACCAGTGGATTTTTATTTTAAAATACAGCCTGTCGTGGCGGATGTCAGAGAGGGGCATTTGGCAGTGAGAATTCCGGGAAAAAGATATTCCAACAAGGAAATCCGTGGGATGAAAAATAAAAAAGGTCTGTTTACGAGACTGGATTATTATGTTGAAAACCAAAAATTGTTTGTAAAAGCAAATAAGGATTCAATAGAAAACATTCTTCCGGGAACAGAAATTCTTGCAATCAACGGCGTTCCTGTGGAAAATTATATTAAGAAATACAGAAAACTGATGACGAGTGACGGATATAATTCTACATTTTATCCGTACTATCTGAAAGACAGTTTTTTCAATTATTATTCCGCTGAAAACGGGTTTATGGACAGTGCTAAGATTGAAACAAGGTACGAAGATGTCATTAAAACAGTTCATCTTACCCGCGAATCCAAATCTGAGGCCGATAAAGAAAAAGACAAGGCGCAAAAGAAATTAAATACAGAAAAACGAACAAACGATTACGTCGCCGCAACGGATTCTTACAACAGAACCTTCAAATATCTGGATGAAGACAGCACGATTGCTTATATTAAAGTGAAAAGTTTCTCAAGATCTTACTCCGACCGTTTTTACAAGGAAACTTTTCAGAAAATAAAAGATAAAAAAGCAACTCATCTGGTCATCGATGTTCGCGAAAATTATGGTGGTTCACTATCTGAAATCAATAATCTCTATTCGTATCTGGCAAAAGAACCTTTTACTTTGGTTAATAAGCCTGAGATGACATCAAGATACAGTCCGCTGAAGACCAATTATTTCAGAAAAACCAGTCCGGTTGGATATTTAATCAAAGGAATTTTGTCGCCATTTGTTTTTACCAGACAACTTTTCGTCAGTAAAAAAGGAAAAGACGGAAAAGTGTATTACAGAATGAAACAAAGCAAGGAAACGAAGCCAAAGGAAACTGCTTTTCACGGGAAAGTATATGTTTTGATCAACGGCGGAAGTTTTTCAGCATCATCAATCATTACTTCCAAACTTAAAAATGACCAGCGCGCAATCCTGGTGGGCGAAGAAACAGGCGGAGCGAATGACGGAACGGTTGCGGGATTTTATTCTTACCAAAGTCTTCCAAATTCCAAACTTCAGCTTCCGATCGGATTACTTTTAGTACAGCCAAATATTGATTTTACAGGAACCAAAAAGGGGGTTAGGCCCAATGTTGAAATTTTAAACAATCTCGAAAGCACTTTAAACAAACAGGATCCGCAACTGGACTGGATTAAGGCTGAGATTGAGAAGGAGAAAGCGGGAAATTGAGGTTAAGGTTGAGGTTGAGGTTGAGGTTGAGGTTGAGGTTCAGTTGAAACGCAAGTTAAATTTGAATTAAAATAAAAAAAATCGGCAATTCGTGAGGGTTGCCGATTTTTTTGGAATTTATTTCAGATCATCTACCATTTTTTTTATGGTGTCGATGTTTTTGCCATAAAATCTTTTGAACCACCATTTTCCGAGATAGAACAAAGCGAAAATTCCTGCTGCCAAAGTTCCAATCGATATAGAAGCAATCTGAATATTGCTTAGCGGAACCGGTCTTGGGATGAATTCCAGAACGATGATCATTTCACAAACGATAAACGGAGCGAACGCTACGTAAAATGACATGTAATACTGTTTGTTAAGCTCGAGTTGGTGAAGAAGATCTTTCAGTCCGTCGTACGTTTTGAGTTCGGGATTTCCCATTTCCTTATACAGTTTAAAAAATTTGCTGAAGTAAAAAACGGTTACAAAAAGCATTGATACAAGGAGCAGATTGACATAAAAATTAAACTTAAAAGGAGCCGGACTCACCGACATCAAGGCAAAGGCAAAAACAAAAATTCCTACCGTGGACCAGAATTCTCCACGCATATTTTTACGCATCTTTTCCAGTGGAAGGTTCATCGATTTTCTCTGTTCGGTGCTGATTTCGGGTGTGGCTTCGGGATTTTCTCTGTTCCACGTATCTTTTAGATCGTCGATATTCATAATATTTGTTTTTATAATTTTTGGTTGGATGATGGATGATGGATGCTGGGTGTTTGATGCTGGGTGTTGAATATCTCCTGTCTTCAGACTTCAGACTTCAGACTTCCATCTCCCATCTTATCTACTCAAAATTTCTTTCAGTTTATTTTTCGCTCTGTTCATTTTTACCCTCACGTTTCCTTCGGAAATCCCCATCTGGTCGGCAATCTGTTTTCCAGAGAAATCTTCGAGATAATAAAAAATAAAAGCTTTGTCTATGGCATTCAGTTGGTTGATAGCTTTATACATTTTGTTGAGTTTGTCCTCTTTCTCCAGATCATATTCATCCTGAACAATTTTATAGTTTGAAAAATCCTCATTTCCGATGAAACTTCTTTTCTTTTCAGATTTTAAAAATACAATTGCGGTGTTCAGAGCAATTCTGTAAAGCCATGTCGAAAATTCAGATTCTCCGCGGAATTTTGGATATGCCTTCCAGACCTGAAATGTTATTTCCTGAAAAAGATCAGCGCGGTCTTCAGAATCGTCCATGTACATTTTCGAAATCTTAAAGATGATTCCTTTATGTTTTTCAATACGTTCTAAAAATTCTTTTTCGAAGTTCATGGTTTAATTAACTCTGAAAAGTTAGTGTACAAAATTAAATAATGTTACAGATTTTAGTAGAAATTGCTTGTACGGCTGGACTCAACCCAGCCAGCGTTCAAAACGCTGGCTGGGTTTTATAAATCCAACCTTTCGTACCACAGTATTTTTCATGGCTTAGTATTTGTTAAAATCTAATCAACATCAAATTTAAAATATTCAAATTATGCCTTACATCACAAAAGAAAATGACAAAGATTTTAATCTGTATTACGAAGATTACGGTTCCGGACAGCCGATTGTACTGATTCATGGCTGGCCGTTGAGCGGAAGAAGCTGGGAACTTCAGATTCCCACACTTACCGACTTGGGCTACAGAGTGATTACTTACGACAGAAGAGGTTTCGGAAAGTCTTTTCCAACGGGAGATTTATACGACTATAATGCATTAACTGCCGATTTGCACGAGTTGATTACACAGCTGGAGCTAAAACATGTTATTCTAATGGGCTTCTCAATGGGTGGTGGCGAAGTGGTGAGATATTTTACCAATTTCGGTTCAGAAAACATTGATAAAGTGGCTTTAATTGCATCAATTATTCCTCTGGTAAAACAGAAAAATGATAATCCTGACGGTGTTCCTTTGGATGATTTAAACGGAATTTTAGAAAGTCTGAAAAAAGAGAGAGTTACTTTTCTTGAAACGTTCCACAAAAATTTCTACAACTACGGATTATTGTCTCAAACAGTCACTCAGGCACAATTGAATTACGATTGGCAGACTTCTTCGCAGGCATCGCCATTGGCGACGATCAAAACAGCAGAAGCGTGGGCTGATACGGATTTCCGTTCGGAACTGGCGAATGTTGATAAGAAAACATTAATTGTTCACGGTGACGACGATCAGATTGTTCCGATAGAAACTTCCGCGAGACAGGCTGCAACAGGCATTGCAAGCAACGAATTTATCGTAGTTGAAGGTGCTCCACACGGACTTAACGTAACCCATGCAGACAAGTTAAACGAAATTCTGCGCAGATTTTTGACTTCAAATTAGACATTTATATATCAGTGAATCGGGCGGCCATTTTTGACCGCCCGATTTTTTTTATTTATAGCCTGTTGAAATTTCATAAAAATTAATTTCCCCGACCCTAAAGGGAGTTAATTTTGATGAAATTTTCAAGGCATTGTTACACCCTTTAGGGCTGGGGAAAAGAAAAATGACTTGAAAATTTGTTTTTTAATTATTTTTAAACAGGCTCTATGATTTTTACATCCCTTTTTCCACTAATAAGACATTAAATTTGTGCCCGTCCGGATCAGCAAAAACACAATAGTAAAAACCGTCTTCCTGTCTTTTGGCTTCTTTGTGAATTTTTCCACCTGCAATCAAGACTTTTTCAGCCCATTCATTTACTTCGTCCACAGTTTCAGCCGAAATGGAGAAGATAATTTCATTACCATTTTGCGTATCGCTAACTTTTCCATTCATTGCAAATTCAAGCTGTGTTTTTTCGAAAAAGTGAATTACAAAATCAGATTCACCAAAGAAAAAACTCACGAGCTTTGGTTTGTCCGATTTTTCAACACCGGAATAATTTAATTTTAAACCTAAATCTTTATAGAATTTTTCTGTTCTCTCAAGATTTTCTACGGCAAAATTTGCCCAGATTTGTTTGAATTTCATAATATTTTGGATTTTTTTAATTTTGAATACAGAGTTCGCTAAGTTTTTTAATATTCAGCTTGTTCTCGTTTCACAAAACCGTTAAAGCTTACTAAAGTTCATCGATTTTAATTTTAAAACCCATTCATCTTCTGCAAGTTTACGGCTCTGTGAGCCTCAAAACGTTTTTGCAGGAAAAAATCTTAGTGCCCTTTGTGTTTAATTATGATTTAAATCTTAAAACAAATAATCCGTACTCAAAAAATTAGAATCATGATCTCTCACAATCGTATTCAAAAGATTTTTGTTTGAATCTGTAGCTTTTGCAGCAACCAATGAGCGAATTGAGAACGAACGCAGTGCATCAAAAACCGACAAGGTACCTTCAGCACTGTCTTTTCTTCCTGTAAACGGAAAAACATCCGGACCACGCTGAGACTGGCAGTTGATATTCACTCTGCTTACCAGATTGACGAAAGAATCTATCAGTTTTGAAACTTCCAAAGGATCTTCGCTGAAAATACTCACCTGCATTCCGTGCGATGCATTGACTTGATATTCAATTGGTTCATCAATATTTTCAAATGGAACCACTGGGATAATCGGCCCAAACTGTTCTTCGTGGTACAGTTTCATATCTGAATTTACAGGAAAAACTACGGAAGGAAAAACAAAAGATTCCTCGGTAAAACCACCGTTTTCATTTAAAATTTTTGCACCTTTATTTTGAGCGTCTTCAAGGCATTCTTTAAGATAATCAGGCTTGTTTACTTCTGGAAGTGGCGTGATTTTTACATCGTTTTCCCATGGCAAACCAGCTTTCATTTCGCTGACGGCTTTGCTCAATTTTTGTGTAAATTCATCAGCAACGTCATTCTGAACGAAAATCAATTTTAAAGCTGTACATCTCTGTCCGTTAAAAGATAGAGCGCCCAAAAGACATTCGCTCACTGCGACATCCAGATCTGCATTTTTAGTGACAATCGCTGCGTTTTTTGCATCTAAACTTAAAATTGCTCTCAAACGGTTGACTTTTGGATGCAGTTTTTTCAGTCCGTTGGCAACTTTACTCGATCCAATGAAGGCAAGAACATTCACTTTTCCGCTTTCCATTATTGGGGTAATGATTTCTGAACCTTTGCCGTATAAAGTATTTACAGTTCCTTTCGGGAAAGCTTCTTTGAAAGCATTCAATAATGGATAATGTGCTAAAACGCCATGTTTCGGAAGTTTAAACAAAATCGTATTTCCCATAATCAATGCAGGAATCAAAGTGGTGAAAATTTCATTTAAAGGATAATTGAAAGGTCCCATGCTCAGAACCACACCGAGTGCCGCTCTCCTGATCTGGGCAATCGTTCCCTCAGCCTGCTGAAAACGGGAAGATTCACGGTCGAGATCTTTGAGTGCGTCGATGGTTTGGTTGATATAATCTACAGTTCTGTCAAACTCTTTTGTGGAATCCGGAAGCGTTTTTCCGATTTCCCACATGAGTAATTTAATAATCAAATCACGCTGCTTAATCATCAGATACACAAATTTCTGCATACATTTTATTCGTCCTTCTACGGTCATGGTTGGCCATTCGCCAAAGCCGTTGTCATAGGCTTTTACTGAGGCATCAAGAACCTCCATTGCTTCTTTTACACCAATATTTGGGATGCTTCCCAAAAGTTTTCTTTGTAAACCATTTTCTGTGCGAATGCAAACAGGAGAATAAATATCCGTTGTCTCGCCGTTCCATGGGATGAGTTCACCATTGAGAAGGTATTCTCGCTGATGGATTTCTTTTATTTTAAATTCTTCGGGAATATCGTTTTCGCCTTTAAAAATCTTTCCGAATGGTGATGTGTTTTCTGAATTCATAAATTTTTGATTTAATAGTTTTGGATTTTGAAACATTAAAGTTAGGTGGAAATTTTTGATTTAAAAACTTCCGTTTTAACTGATTTGATTTATATTTAAAAGGAATTTACCGGATGATATTTTAAGAATTATTTAACCTTTCTCAGAAAGCAGATATTTTATGATTTGACTAAATTTGAAGTAACATTAAAAAAATAAATTTATGTCTACAATTACATTTAAAGGAAACCCGATAAACACAATAGGAAATCTTCCCGAGGTAGGAAATCAGGCTCAGGAATTCACCATGGTTGCCGGAGATTTATCTGAAAAACATCTTGCAGATTACACAGGAAAGAGAGTTGTTTTAAACATCTTCCCAAGCATCGATACAGGAATTTGTGCGGCTTCCGCAAGAAAATTTAATGAAGAAGCTTCAGCACTCGAGAATACAGTTGTCATCAACGTTTCAAGAGATTTGCCTTTCGCATTGTCGAGATTCTGTGCAGCTGAAGGTTTGAAAAATGTTGAAACATTATCTGATTTCAGAGGTAATTTTGGCGAAGATTACGGAGTTACCCTTACAGATTCTCCGATGAAAGGACTTTTGAGCAGAGCCGTTGTGGTTTTGGATGAAGATACAAAAGTAATCTACACAGAGCAGGTTCCCGAAATCGGGCAGGAGCCGAACTATGAAGCGGCTGTAGCGGCTTTGAAATAATGAATATTTTTCAGTCGTAAGTTATTCTGAAAATTGCTTTTGCAGACTTTGTTGATATTTCAGACCTTATGATAATCTTAAAATCTAAATGTACAAGAATAGTAAAACATTAAAAATTTAAAAAATATGTTTAAAGCCTTCTGAATTTCTTTCGTAAGGCTTTAATTTTGTACATCAATCATCAATCATCAAATATGAAACGCTCCGGAACTGCAACATTACCTCTTCACTACGGCAAAGTCCCGCCTTGGCTCTATGAAAGAATGGCGACACTCGGACTTTCAATCGTTGAAGTGATGTTGGCCGATTACGGAAAAAACGAAGTTCTCCGCAGATTGGCAGATCCGTTTTGGTTTCAGAGTTTTGGTGCTGTGATGGGAATGGATTGGCACTCTTCAGGAATTACAACTTCCGTTATGGGCGCTTTAAAACGTTCCATCAATCCCAATTCTAAAGAGCTCGGAATTTATATCTGTGGCGGAAAGGGAAGATTTTCAAAAGAAACTCCAAACGAACTTTTACTTATTGCTGATAAAACCGGATTGAATGGAAATGAATTTGTTCGCGCCAGCAAACTCTCCGCAAAGGTTGATAACACGGCGATTCAGGATGGGTATCAATTGTATCTCCACAATTTTATTTTGTCCGATGAAGGAAATTGGTCTGTCGTGCAACAGGGAATGAACGATGCTGACGGAACAGCTCGCCGTTATCACTGGCATTCAGAAAACATGGAATCCTTTGTCGATGAACCACACAAAGGAATTCAGGGCATCAATCGTGGAAATATTCTGAATTTAACTGCCCATGAAGCCGCAGACAGCCGAAAGGGAATTTTAGAAATTTCTCATACCAACTCAGAAAAAATCATGCAGGATTTTGCTAATTTGATTTTGCCTGCCCATCATGACGTTCGCACGTCAGATGTTGATTTAAAAAAGCTTGGAACGTTGTTGTACATGACCAGAGAAAATCAGCCTGAGAATTTTGAAGAATTACTTTTGCTAAAAGGAGTCGGCCCACGAACATTGCAAAGTCTGGCTTTGGTAAGTGAAGTCATTCACGGTGCGCCTTCGAGATTCAGAGATCCGGCGAGATTTTCCTTTGCCAATGGTGGGAAAGACGGGCATCCGTTTCCTGTGCCAATCAATGTTTATGATGAAACAATTTCTATTTTACAGAAGGGAATTGAAAAATCAAAACTTGGAAATTCAGATAAATTGCAGTCTATTAATAAGCTTCATACAATCATTTCGGAGGCTGAGAAAAATTTCACGCCTGACTTCGATATTAATGATGTGATTGAAGAAGAAAGGCAGAATTCATGGCGCTTCGGCGGAAAAACCGTCTTTGGCGACGCTGAAAAACCCGCTCTTTCCAAACCGATTCAGCTTTCTTTGTTTTAAACTTGTAATAAATAAACAAAATAAGGGCTTTTACAAGTTCAGCCTGACAAATCAATCGATACTTGTTTTATGCACTGTCACGCTGAGCCTGTCGAAGCGTTTATGTTAGAAGCGATTTTTTTTTGTTTAAAACTCTGATGTTCTGATCTGAAAATTTTCTCTCCAATATTCCAAATAAAAATTTTAAATTTAAAACCTGAACACAAACAAGAAATTCATGACCAGCAAAGCCTTTGAAGTATACTCAGATTTTCCGTTTTTTTTCGAAGAAGAGCTTGCAGAAATCTTTCAGGCTCACGAAAAAGTGGTTTTTCAAAAGGGAGATTTTATTTTGCAGGAAGGCAAGACGGCCAATGAATATTTTATTTTGGAAAAAGGTCTGGCAAGATCATTTGTCACCGATTTTAACGGAAATGATGTGACCACACATTTTTTTGTTGAAAATGAAATCATTATTGAAGTTTCATCATTATTTCAGAGAATTCCCACACAGGAAAATATCGTCTGCATCACAGATTGTGAGTGCTTAAAAATTGACTTCGATACATTTCAGGAACTTTACCACAAAATACAAAACCTCAGTGAATGGGGCAGGGCATGGATGTCTAACGAACTTTTTGCCTATAAACAACGTTCCGTGGAGATGTTTACGCTTTCAGCAACGAAAAGATATCTCAATCTTTTAGAACAGAAACCGCAGGTGGTACAGTTCGCACCTTTAAAGCAAATCGCTTCCTACTTGGGTGTCACAGACACTTCATTAAGCAGAATCCGCAAAGAATTGGTTTCGCATCCCAGAAAAGTTTAAATCTTGTCTTATGGCAAGTAGATTTCCACTCCGACTTGCTAATTTTGGTTTAAAATTTAACACTAAAAATTACAAATGGAAATCACAGATATTTATGTCAACCTTCCCGTAAAGGATGTTCAGAAAACCAGAGAATTCTGGACGAAGCTGGGCTTTTCGATTAACGAACAGTTTTCAGATGAAAAAGCAATCTGTGTCATTATGAAAACAGATCATATTTACACCATGTTTCTGCATGAAGATTTCTTCAAAACTTTTACCGACCGACCTGTTGCAAACAGACAAACCACGCAGACTCTTTTGGCAATCGGTGTTAAAAGCCGTTCCGAAGTAGATGAAATGGTGAAAACTGCCGTGGAAAACGGAGGTTCTGAATACAGTGAACCACGGGACCACGGCTGGATGTATCAGTGGGCATTTGCAGATCCCGATGGTCATCAGTGGGAAGTGATGCACGGAGATGTTTCTCAGATTCCTTCAGAATAAAATTTTAAACAACTATAAATTTAAATAAAATGAAAATCAATCAAATTTATGTGAATCTTCCGGTAAAAGATATTCCGAAAACAAAGGAATTCTGGACGAATCTGGGTTTTCCGGTGAATGAAAATATTTCAGATGAAAAGGCGGTATGTTTTATTTTGGGCGAAAATATCTGCGTAATGTTCATTACCGAAGAATATTTTATGACGTTTTCCGAAAGACCCGTTCCCAAGGGCGACACCACGCAGGTTTTGGTAGCACTCGGCATGGATTCCCGTGAGGAAGTTGATCAGATTGTCAACACCGCAGTGGCAAATGGCGCAACACAACATGAAGAACCGCAGGATTATGGCTGGATGTATCAAAACTCGTTCTGGGACATCAACGGTCACGGCTGGAACGTCACTTTTGCAGATATGTCTCAGATGCCGACAGAGTAAATTCTAACTCCCGCAGATCGAGCTGATACAAAAGATTTAAATGTGAAAAACATCTGCTCAATCCGTAAAATCTGCGTGAGATAAAGTTTAAAATTATTCAGGAATACCACAATTAATAATCATAATCATCCGTGCAGATCTGTGAAATCTGTGCGAATACAAACCTCAAATTTCAAATTAATTCCTACAATCATCTGTGTAAATCTGTGCAATCTGTAGGAACACAAAAATCTCAAATATCAAACCTCAAATCTCAAATATTTATGGACCAACCAAAATCACAAAAATTAGACATCATCATTCCTGCATTCCGCGGTCACAGTCAGAATTTTCTGATGGTTCTCGACGGAATTTCTGAAGAAGATGCTTTGAAAAGAATAGAAGGACGCACCAACCACATCATCTGGATGGTCGGAAATTGGCTCGACATGCGCTACGCCATGGGAAATGTGCTCGGACTGGAAGAAAAATTTGAGTTCAAAGAATATTTCGCTGAAGGAAAAGCTTTGGACGAAAGTTTTAAATATCCGACTTTGGAGCAGCTCAAAAAAAGTTTTCATCACATTTCGCCATTGTTGTACAATAAATTACTGGAGACAAGCGATGAAGATTTAGACAAAGACTTTCCAATGGGAATGAACATCGATTTCTTTCCCGAAAACGTTCTCAATTTTGTGGGAATGTGCATCGGTCGCGAAGATTATCTTTCCGGACAAATCGGTTTGATGCGCAGAATTTTCAATTACGAAGGAATGAAATACGACTTTGATGAAAACATGAAATATTAATTCTGGTTTTCGGGATACGTGTTTCGTGTTTCGAGATTTCGGATTAAAAATTATTTTCTGATAAAATGTTAGGTCTAAAACCTAGATCCGAAATCCCGCATCCCGCATCCCGAACCTTAAATCTTAAACCTTAACCTAAAAATTAAAATTATGCCTAAATTAAATCCCTACCTCAATTTCGACGGTAAAGCCGAAGAAGCTTTAACATTTTACAAATCCGTTTTCGGCGGCGAGTTCGTGGGCGGAGTCCACAAAATGGGCAATGCTCCCGGTACCGAAAATCTTTCAGACGAAGAGAAGAACCGGGTGATGCACATCGCACTTCCTGTGGGTGGCGACCTTTTGATGGCTTCGGATATTGTGCCGTCATTCGGACAGAATTTAACCGTTGGAAACAATAATTATGTTTCAATTTTCCCCGATTCCAGAGAAGATGCCGATAGAATTTTCAAAGCATTATCTGAGGATGGAAATATTGAAATGCCGTTGGAAGACCAGTTTTGGGGCGATTATTTCGGAAGTTTTCAGGATAAATTCGGAGTCTATTGGATGATCAATTTTTCTACAGATCAGGGCTACGAAGGCTCAAAATAAACTATATTTAAAGAAACAAAAAGGGTGGCTAAAGTCGCCCTTATTTTAAACTAAAAAAACAGAAACAAATGGATCAGATTAATATAGACATCACGATTTTAGCACCTGTAGAAAAAGTTTGGGATTATTACAACGACCCAGAACATATTGTTAAATGGAACTTTGCACATGAATCATGGGAATGCCCAAAATCGGAAAATGACCTGAGGGTTGGTGGAAAATTCAACAACAGAATGGAAGCCAAGGACGGAAGTTTCGGGTTTGATTTTGTGGGAGTTTATGATGAAGTTGAACAAAACCAATTAATTAAATACCACATGGAAGACGGCCGGAAAGTAGAAATTATTTTTGAAGAGATTGACGAAAATACAACGAAAATAAAAATCAGTTTTGATCCTGAAACTCAGAATTCTGTAGAGATGCAGCGTGAAGGTTGGTATGCGATTTTAAATAATTTTCATAAACATGTTGAAAATAATTAAATAATGAAATTCAGGCTTATGTTTTGACAGTAAAGAGCCT
The DNA here is from genome assembly GCF_025457425.1 of Chryseobacterium foetidum. Lineage (NCBI taxonomy): Bacteria > Pseudomonadati > Bacteroidota > Flavobacteriia > Flavobacteriales > Weeksellaceae > Chryseobacterium > Chryseobacterium foetidum. Next base: position 762,457 of record NZ_JAMXIA010000001.1, on the reverse strand, counting down.
CTGCGGGATTTGTCTGAAATATTTGAATAAAAGATAACCACTTTGAGTTTTTCGAAGGATGTACATTAAACAAAAGTTACCAAGGTCTACTCACTAATACTTATGATCTTAATAAACTAATAAAATTTTTCATCATTATTAATCTCATAACTATGGCAAAAAGTCTTAAAAATTTTAATCCGGAGAGTTCAAATCTGGAGAACTCATTTTTGCACGGAATTATTGCCATGCCTGCTAGAAGAGCATTGGCAAAAGAAAAAATAGATTCTCTGGAAAAACTTTGCGGCTTTTCAGAATCTGAGCTTATGAAACTGCACGGTTTCGGAAAAAATGCAATGCTAAAACTTAAAAATCATCTTAAAGAAAAAAATGTTTCTTTAAAATCTTAGACTTCAATTATGAATAACAACATATTTCCTTGCCTTTGGTATAACGAAGATGCGAAAGAATCAGCAGAATTTTACTGCAAAGTTTTTGGCGGAAAAATTACAGCAGATACTCCCGTCGTTTTAAATATTGAACTTTTCGGACAGAAACTCATGTTGCTGAATGGCGGTCCGCAATTCGAGAAAAATGCATCTATCTCATTTATGGTTTTGTGTGAAACTGAAGATGAAGTTCAGAATTATTGGGATCAGTTATCTAATGGCGGAATCGTTCTCATGGAGCTTGGCGAATACGCATGGAGCAAGAAATACGGCTGGGTCCGCGATAAATATGGAGTGACGTGGCAGGTCTATTTAGGTGAAAAACAGGGCGAACAGAAAATTGTTCCGACATTGATGTATATCCACCAAAACAACGGAAAAGCGCTAGAAGCAATGGAATTGTACACTGAAATTTTTCCTGATTCAAAAATCGGCGGAGTTTTGAAGTATGGAGAAGGCGTTGGCGATGAAAATCACGAAGTTCCGGAAAATATACAGCATGCTCATTTTGAAATCGACGGTTACAGTTTTTTCTGCATGGACAATTCCTACGACCACAAATTTGATTTCAACGAAGGCATCTCAATCGTTGTGATGACCGGTAATCAGGAGGAAACCGACCACCTATGGAATTCTTTAACTCAAAACGGAGGCAGGGAAAGTATGTGCGGCTGGCTGAAAGATCCGTTTGGTGTAAGCTGGCAAATTGTTCCTAAAAGACTAATTGAACTGATGAATGATTCAAATCCGGAAAAAGCACAGAAAGTCGTTCAGGCAATGATGAAAATGCAGAAAATTGTGATTAAAGATTTGGAGGAGGCGTATACGGGGTGAAGATGCGGGTTACGTGTTTTGTGTTTCGTGTTTCGGGATTCGAATTTTGAGTTTTGGAAGGGCAGTTTCGGTTTTTTGCATATTTATTTTCGTGTTTCAGGTTTTGCTGAGCGGCTTGGATGCAACGGAAAATAAGAAGTGACAAGTGGTTAGGTTTTTTGGGACAATGCGAAAAATTTCGAGTGTCAAAAAAGATAATTAGAGTTAATTAAAGAAATATCACTTTTATTTCATTAAACTCTAAATTACAACTTTAAATTTTGAATCTCAAATCTCAAACCTTAAACCCTCATCCCGCCCCGTTTCGGCTTGCTGTTTGATACTTTCACCGAAAAGATTTGCCTATGAAGACGCAGAACAAGTCAAAATCATTATCAAAAGTCCCGAAAGATGGACTTCATCCGGAGATTATCCGTAAAAATTATTTAGGAAGTAAAAAATTACTGAATAAAAAAGCTGTCATTTCAGGTGGTGACAGTGGAATTGGTCAGGCAGTTGCAGTCCATTTTGCACGTGAAGGAGCAGACATTGCCATTATTTATCAGGAAAATGATAAAGACGCCAAAGAAACTCAAAAACTCGTTGAAAAAGAAGGTCAGCAATGTATTCTGATGAAAGGTGATATTTCTAAAAAAGCATTCAGAACCAAATGTCTTGAAAGGATTAAAAAACAATGGAAAACTTTAGATATTCTGGTTAATAATGCAGGAATTCAGTTTCCGAAAATCGATTTTGAAAAAATAGCGGATGACCAAATTTCAAAAACATTTGATGTTAACATTATTTCCATGATTTCTTTCACCAGAGATTGTTTAGATTTGATGAATAAAGGCGGAAGAATTATCTGCACGACGTCGGTGACGGCCTATCGCGGCAGCGATCATCTTATCGATTATTCGGCAACGAAAGGTGCGATCGCGACATTTATCCGATCACTTTCCGTCAATTTAGCAGAAAAGAAAATCCTCGTGAATGGAGTTGCGCCAGGACCAATCTGGACACCATTAGTGAAAGAAACTTTTGAAGATATTGCATCTTTCGGAAAAGATACTCCTATGAAAAGGGCAGGTCAGCCTTCGGAAGTTGCACCGGCTTACGTTTTTCTGGCTTCAGAAGATTCAAGTTACATCACCGGAGAAATTATCCACATCAACGGCGGCGATTTCGTCGGCGGATAATCCACAATCTCAATCTCAACCTTAACCTTAACCTCAGCCTAAACCTAAACTAAACAATATGCAACTTTTAAAATTTGAAATTACAATAGATGCTGCTCCCGAAAAGGTCTGGAGTGTGCTTTGGGACGAATTCTCCTACCGTCAATGGACATCGGCGTTCACAGAAGGCTCTTTTTACATAGGAACTTTGGAAGAAGACAGTAAAGTACAGTTTTTAGATCCTGATAATAATGGAATGTTCAGTAAAGTAGTAAAAAACATTCCGCAGAAAGAAATGGTTTTTCTGCATCTTGGGGAAATTTACAGTGGTATCGAAACCCCTATGGATTGGGGCGACGCAACGGAATCTTACTTTCTTGAAGAAACAGAATACTCTACAAAGCTAAGATTAGAGATAAACAGTTCTGAAGAATTTAAAAGTTTTTTTGAAGAAAAAGTTCCTATGGCAATCCAAAATGTGAAGCATCTTTCTGAAAATCAACTGTAATTTTGCGAATGACCCGAATTTTTTCGAATTTTCACGAGATGAATCTTCAGTTTGTATTGGAAAATGATCTGATTTTGCTACTGAATCAAGAATTTCAATTTTGCTTGGAATATTCTCAGTAATTTGAAATAAATTTCATGTCCACTTGTGTGAAAAAACATTGAAAATACTTTTAAATACATTTAAAAAAACAAAAATATGGAAACATTAGATTACGAAATCATCATCAATGCCCCAAAAGAAAAAGTTTGGGACGCACTTTTCGGAAACGAAAATTATGGAAAGTGGACGCAGTTTTTCAGTCCGGGTTCGCAAATGAAAACAGATTGGGAAGTCGGCGGAAAAACCTATTTTACCAATCCTGAAGGGGAAGGAATGGTCTCAACCATCGACAGTTTGGAAAAACCGGATCAGGTTATTTTTAAACATCTGGGAATGGTGGACAAAGATGGAGTAGAAGACACCGAGAGTATGGAAATCAAACAATGGAGCGGATGTTTTGAAAAGTATATTCTCATCGATTACGACGGACAAACCAAACTCCATGTGGAAGTTCAGGTGGAAAAAGACTGGCGTGAGCACATGAATAAAGGATTTACACAAGGTCTTGAAGTAGTGAAGAATCTTGCAGAAGCAAACTAGAATTTTCTAAATAAAAAATATACTCATCGAACCCTGCCAGCGTTTCAAACGCTGGCAGGGTTGTTTGTATACTATTGAATTTTCTAAAAATAAGAATTTAGATTTACAGGTTTTAGCGAAAAAAAAAGATTGAAATTTAGCGGAATTGTCTCCTAGCCCGGATAGTAACGGTTACCCCACAGCAAGCCCTTCGACAGGCTCAGGGCAGGCGGGCTTGCGAGGAGTAATAGTGGATAGCCGGATTAGCTCCTGAAAAAGAATCTACAAAAACTTGATTGACAGACGAAAAATTGTAATGTCAGAAAAAATCTTTACATTCATTAAAGTAAAATAAAAAGTACAATCGTCATAGCAATATGGAGATTGCCGAGAAAATAACAATGCCAAAAAAGGAGAAAGAAAATATCATCTCGCAGACCGTATCGAATTACGGCGGAAAACTGATGTCTTTTATTCGCCCGAAAGTGAAAAATACCGAAGATGCGGAGGATATTCTGCAGGAGGTTTGGTATCAGTTCAGCAGTTTGACCAATCTTTCTGAAATTGTAAATGTCGGCGGATGGCTGTATCGCGTCACTTCCAATAAAATCATAGACAAATACAGGAAAAAGAAAACTGAAAATCTTGAGGATTTCGTCTACGAAGATGAAGATGGTTCGTTTTCTATAAAAGATATTTTGCTTTTGGATGAAAGTGCCGGACCGGATGTGAAAATGTTTCAGGATGAGATTTGGAAAAAATTGTTTGAAGCTTTAGAAGAACTTCCTGAAAAACAGAAACTGGTTTACATGGAAAATGAGCTGAACGACAAAACGCTACAGGAAATTGCCGATGAACAGGGAGAAAACATAAAAACCATCATCAGCCGCAAAAATTACGCGGTGAAGCATTTGAGAAACAGATTGAGACAGTTGTACGAAGATTTAAATAATTAGAAATAAATAAAATGAACAATAAATATAAAAAAAGCTGGGCACTTTTAATTTTATGTCCGCCATTGATTTTCCTTGCTGTTGGGCTGATTGTGATGTGGCTCTGGAACTGCATTTTGCCTGAAGTTATTGGTGTGAAAACGATTAATTACTGGCAGGCGATGGGAATTTTGGTGTTGAGTAAAATTCTTTTTGGGGGTTTTCACGGAAAATTCGGAAGAGGAATGAGGGATATGAAGGAGAAGCATCTGCAGCATAAAATGGAAGGAATGTCTGACGAAGAAAAAGAAAAATTCAAAGAAGTTTGGAGACAGAAATGCGAAAACGGATTCTTCAACCGCAACAAAAAAACAAACGAGTAGTTTAAAATTTTTAAGAAGTAGTAAAGTAAAAATCAAAACGAATTCGTCATTATAAAAACAAGAAGTAGTAAAATTTAAAATTTAAGAAAATGAAAAATTCAGTATTAAAAGGTGTTCTTGGAGCACTTGCCGTTGCCGGAGTTGCAATGGTTGCCAAAAAAGTTATCGAAAGAAAAAGATTTGTAAGAGGTATTTTCAACGAATACGGAATCAAAGAAAAATCACCTTTCGGGTTGGCTGACAAAATCAGAGAAATGGATGAAGAGCAATATCAGGAACTGAAAGGGAAGTTCAAAAAAGAATTTGCTTCGAGATGTTGCCGAAAAAATGCGGGAAAAGAAGATTTTGCAGAAGCATAATCAAAAATAACTAAATTGAAATTGTTGAATTCCGATACAGATTTGTTTCGGAATTTTTTTGGTGAATATTTTATGCCACGAATGCACAAATATCCTTAAATTCAAATCAACACAACGTTTGTCATTGACTACGTCGAATCTTTGATTTCCGGAGGAACTTCTGCAACGAATCTAAATAATAGTTTACATTCCTTCTGAATGACAAACTCGGTAAATATTAAAGTGAAAAATAAGTCTTGCTTTGCTGAGTGAAACACCTCATTTTTAAATTTAATTACCTTTGAATCGGCGAAACTTCGTTTTGCGAACGAATAATATTCTCAATTATTTAAAGAACCCTTAGCGAACTTTGCGTTTAAAAAATGACCAGCGTCATAAATATGTGCATTCGTGGCATCATTATTTTTGCCACAAAAACAAAATCCTTATTTTTGTTAGCCTAAATGAAAGACTATTACTATTTTCTCGGGATTTCTCGTGATGCTTCGGATGAAGACATCAAAAAATCATACAGAAAACTTTCATTAAAATACCATCCCGATAAAAACCAAAACGATGTTTTTTTTGCCGATCGTTTTAAAGAAATTCAGGAAGCGTATGAAACGCTGAGTGATAAAGGGAGAAGAATTACCTACGATCAGAATTTAGAAAGTTTACAGAAAAGTTTCAGATATACCGTTCCGCCATCGATTAAAACTTTTTCGGCAAATAAAATTCATGCGAAAAAAGGAGAGGAAATCATCATCACATGGCAGACACAGAACACTGATGTAGTGAAAGTTTTACCCTTTGGATTGGAGAAAGCTTACGGAGAAAGAGTTTTTAAGATCACTGAATTCAAAAACGGAAAGTTCCAGCTGCTGCTGCATGCGACCAATTCACTTTTGCATAAGACGGTTGTTCAGGGAATTACGATTACAGAAGTTTTTGAATCTGACGGTGAGAAATTCAGAGACAGAGCGGAGGAATTATTTAAACCACAATCACGAACAGTGATTAATAAAAGAGGTTATCCTAAGATCATGTTTTTGATCTGGGGAATTATTATTTTAGCAATTCTTATTTATTTTTGGATTATTGATGCTGTGTAAATTCAAGGTTTAAAATTCAGAATTCAAAGTTCAAAGTTTCCGAATTGCAAACTTCCATCATCCAACACTCAGCTCTAAGCCAGCTTCTTATTCCCCGGGCATTTCTTGCAACGCTTTCCTTTTTTGAATTTCTTACAGCAAGATTTTTTATCGCCACAGAAGATTTCTTCAGTATTCAATTGAAATGCGGGAGCCAAAGGAGCAATTTTGAAAGGTACAGTCATATTCATACTGCAAATATATTAATTTAGAATAAATATAATTAATAAAATTTCAATTTTCTTTAAATGCTGATTAACAAATGATTTGAGAATGTTTTTGGCTTTAAATTGCAAAGAAATCTTAAATATATCATCACGTAAAAAGGTCGTTAGCTTTTCTGAGTGAAATCGAAAATTCGACGAAGTCAAACGGTTTTTGTGAAACTAAAAAACAGTCAGATGCAAAAAAAAATGGGTTTTTTATGTTCAGAAAGAGTCAGTATTTCATGGGATATCAGGTAAAATCGCTTCCATAGAAGATTTAAATAAATTCCATTTTATCACCTTTAATCAGACATTGCGAAGTTTCAAAACTAATATTTTAATGTCAATTGTAAAAAGCCAATCGCCGACAGCGACTTAGGTTGTGAATCTGCTTAAAAAAACGTAATTTTACGAATCTTTTTTTACAAACAAAATCTAATATAAAAAATGAATACAGAACAGTTTGTGAGCCGTCACATTTCCTTAAATGAAGCCGATAAACAGGCGATGCTGGAAAAAGTTGGCGTTTCAAGTATTGAGGAGTTAATTTCCCAAACAATACCTTCTTCCATCCGTTTAGCCAAGGATTTAGACATTTCAGAACCACTTTCAGAATACGAAATGATTCGACATTCAAAAGAACTGGCTATGAAAAATGCTGATTTTACCAATTATATCGGCTTCGGATATCACAATACGCTTTTACCGGCGGCTATCAAAAGAAATATTTTTGAAAACCCAAGCTGGTACACAGCCTACACGCCGTACCAGGCAGAAATTGCACAGGGAAGACTGGAAGCTTTGCTTAATTATCAGACCGTAATTTGTGACCTGACAGGTTTTGCTTTGGCTAATGCGTCTTTACTGGATGAGTCTACGGCAGCAGCAGAAGCAATGCACATGTTTTTTAATAACAGGACAAAAGATCAGAAGAAGGCAGGAGCAAACAAGTTCTTTATTTCAGACTTGGTGTTGCCTCAAACTGTTTCGGTTCTTAGAACTAAAGCAGAAGGTTTAGAAATAGAAATCGTACAGGGAGATCACAAAGCTCACCAGTTGGATGCTTCTTTCTATGGAGTTTTATTACAGTATCCTGGTAAAAACGGAATCGTTTTAGACTATACAGAAGATATTGTAGAATATAAAAAATTAGATCTACAGGTTGTTTTAGCTTGTGATCCGATGGCTTTAGTTAAACTGAAATCTCCGGCCTCCATGGGTGCTGACTGTGCGGTAGGAACTTCACAGAGATTTGGTGTACCGATGGGTTACGGTGGTCCTCACGCAGCATTTTTCTCTTGTAGAGAAGAGTACAAAAGAGATATTCCGGGAAGAATTATCGGGGTCTCTCAGGATGCTTACGGAAAACGTGCTTTGAGAATGGCTTTGCAGACAAGAGAGCAACATATCAAAAGAGAGAGAGCTACGTCAAATATCTGTACGGCTCAGGTTCTTTTGGCTGTTATGGCTGGAATGTACGCTGTTTACCACGGTCCGAAAGGATTAAATTTCATCGCAGATCAGATTCATTATAAAGCCAATGCACTTAAAAAAGGATTAGTAACCTTAGGTTATGATGTTGCAGAAGAGCCGATCTTTGACACTGTAAAAATCTTTATGAGTGAAGAAGAAAAGACAAGACTTCTCAGAATGATGAAGGATCATAAGATCAATCTGAATTATTTCACAGAAGGTGTTGTAAGTATCGCCATCAATGAAAGTTCGACAGTTGAGAAGCTTGACGATCTGATGTCTTCATTCGGTTATTTTAAAGAAAAACAGGTTTCAAAATTAGAATTGAAAGAGGAATACAGTATTCCTGATGATTTGTTGAGAAAAGACGAAATTCTGACGGAAGAAGTATTTAACAAATACCATACAGAAACAGAATTGATGCGTTACATCAAACGTTTGGAGAGAAAAGATCTTTCTTTAACGCACTCAATGATTTCTTTGGGATCCTGTACAATGAAACTGAACGCAGCGACTCAAATGTTGCCTCTATCTTGGGGTGAGTGGGGAAGTGTGCACCCTTTCGTACCTGTAGACCAGGCGAAAGGATATCAGGAAATGATTCTTGAACTTGAAAAGGATTTGGCTGAAATCACCGGCTTTGCGGGGACTTCACTTCAGCCAAACTCAGGGGCTCAGGGAGAATATGCAGGTTTGATGGTGATAAGAGAATATCACATTTCACGAGGCGAAGGTCACAGAAATGTAGTGCTTATTCCTCAGTCTGCACACGGAACCAATCCGGCTTCTGCAGCAATGGCTGGAATGAAAATTATTGTTGTTAAAAACCTTGAAAGCGGAGAAATAGATTTCGAAGATTTCAAAGCAAAAACAGAACAGCATTCTGCAAATTTATCTTGCGTGATGATTACCTATCCGTCGACTTACGGATTCTTTGATGCCAACATTAAAGAGATTACAGCGCTTGTTCATGAGCACGGCGGACAGGTTTATATGGACGGTGCCAATATGAACGCTCAGGTAGGATACACAAGTCCTGGAAATATTGGTGCAGACGTTTGTCACTTAAATCTTCACAAAACCTTTGCTATTCCTCACGGAGGTGGAGGTCCTGGAGTAGGCCCAATCTGCGTGGCTAAACATTTGGTTCCTTTCTTACCATCAAATGCGAACATTAAAGTGGGAACTAAAGATTCGATTGAAGGTATTTCTGCTGCGCCTTACGGTTCAGGTTTAATTCTGAATATCTCTTATTCTTACATTAAAATGTTAGGAACTGACGGATTGAAAAAAGCAACTGAGCACGCAATTTTAAATGCTAACTATTTAAAAGAAATTTTAGCAGAACACTTCCCAATCTTATACTCAAATACTGAGGGTAGGGTTGCACACGAGTGTATCGTAGATTTCAGACAGTTCAAATCTTTAGGAATTGAAGTGGCTGATGTTGCCAAAAGACTGATGGATTATGGTTTCCACGCTCCTACGGTTTCTTTCCCGGTTGCCGGAACATTGATGATCGAACCAACAGAATCTGAAAACAAAGCTGAAATCGACCGTTTTGCTGAAGCGCTTATCTCAATCAAACAGGAGATTGACGAGATCGCAAATGGTGAAGCAGACCAAGCAAACAACGTACTGAAAAACGCTCCTCACACCGAGCAGATCGTTATTTCTGATTCCTGGGACAAACCTTACAGCAGAGAAAAAGCAGCTTATCCTTTGGATTGGGTAAGAGAGCACAAATTCTTTGCCTCAGTTTCAAGAGTTGATGAAGCTTACGGAGACAGAAACCTGGTTTGTACTTGTGAGCCGATTGAAGCTTATATGTAATTCAAAGTTTTTTTATATAATAAATCCCTTTCAGTTTTGAGAGGGATTTTTTTTTAGCGTAAAATTTTTTTGAGTGGAGTTTTATTTAAAACATTTACTTTTGATTGTAATAAATTCTTTAAAAAACTGTCATTGTTTGATTTATGTTTGTGCATTTTATCCTGTGATTGCAATTCCTTAAATATAATACTATAAAATAGAAAGAAAAAATGAGCAGAATATGATTGCAAATGCTTTAAGAATTAGGCTTCACAAACATGATTATCCCTGCTCATATTCTTGCTCGAAACCATACAGGTTTGTTTGAACATAAAGTTCTTCCTATGCCAGACTTTGTCCTATCAGTAAGTGAGTACTTAATACGACCCTGTTCCAGAGGTTAATGGTAATTATGGCAGTTATAATATCTGCAATTTGACTTTCGCTAAAAAACTGTAATGCGGTTGAATAGGTGTCATCTGACAATCCATTTTGATGGATTAATGTTATCTCTTCCGTTATCGCCAACACTACTTTTTCTTCTTCCGTAAAAATATCTTCAGCCTCTCTCCAAGCATTCAATAAAAAAATTCGTTGGTTTGTATCACCATTTTTAATTGCCTCTTGAGTGTGAATGTTAATACAATAGGCACAGCCATTAATTTGTGATGCTCGGATCTTTATAAGATCTTTGGCTGTTTCAGATATTGAAGCCTTTGAAAGATACATTTCTAAACCAACCATTGCTTTTAGTGCGCTTGGTGCAACTTCCTTAAAGTTAAATCGTTTTTGCATTATATAATTCTTTTAAAATTGTTTACTGCAAAATTGGAAAATAAGAAAATAAAAAAACTTAAACTGGTTTAAGAAAGAAGCCTCCTTCAGATTTCGCTTAAATATTCGGGAGTGAAACCTGGATAAGAAGCGATTAAATATTGGGGAACACGTTGCATAAATTCGCAATGATTTCTCACAGCTTGGAGTTTTGATTTATGTTTGCACAGTTCACGCTAGCAACAGGATTATTTTTTTTCAAGTTTTTCGATAGCTTTGAGAATTAAATCTCTGTTTTTATGCGATGCAATCCATCTTGGTATCCTGCTTCCTAAGCTTTTGTTACTCATATTTTCAATATTTCTTTCTCTCAGTTTAGCCGAAACAAAAGCTTTGATAAAGTTCAAATGTTGATAATTATGTGCCCAAAATAAATTTTCTCCAACGTACATTGATAGCCATAATGGTAATTGAAAATATGGGTCAATTCCTCCTCCAATTACAACTATATTTTTAAATAAATTATTAGGATTTTTTATGTTTGAATGTCCACTATATTCTTTTTCAGGAGTTTTACTGAACCCGCAATACGTACAAATTACTTTCACATTTTCATCATAAAATTTTTCAGATTTTACGATTGCTTTTTTATCACAATTCGGACAAATCACATAGACTTCTCCAGTAAAATCATAAACTAAAATTTCGTAAGAATTTTTATTGCGGATTTGATTCATTAAAATTTTGTGTTTTGTCTTATAATCTTGTTAGGATACAGCTTTTTAAATATTGCTTTATTATAAAAAGTGCTTAAAATGTTTGATTTTTTCACAGTTCATGTTGGCAGTAGTGCTTTGTCAATCGTTATATGGGTCCATAATTCCATTAGGTTTATGTCCTTGTTTTTGTTTTAGTTGATTTTTGTTAATACTTGTCAATATTTCGTTTGAGTAAATATATTTCTGTTCGCCTATCATAAGTTTATATCTTAATTTGGTATTTATCTTTCCTGAAAATTTCGGAACAGTAAATTCCCAATACTCATTTTGTTTTAAATAAACTTGGTGATAACTATTTCCACACGAACTACTTGGCAAATATTCTATCGGTTTCCACTCATTTTTGTATAATACTTCTGCTATAACATAAAGTCGGCTGTCAGACGCATCAAGTTTGGTAATGGTGTCGCTTTTGTTGACGATATAAAATCTGTAGCCATTAAATTTGTCATTTATTGTAACTAAATTTGTCGTGTCGATTTTTAAAAACAAACCATTTTCGGAAAAATCATTCTTGGCGTTAATAATTTTAGGTAAGTTTTCTGAACCACCAAATCCACCCAAAGCGGTAGAATCTTCAATGCTTGATTGAGCATAAATGTTTCCACGAAGCATAAAGTCAATGACCAAATCTTTTTTTGTCTGTCCAAAAGTTATTGAGGAAAGAAGCAATAAAAATACAAATATTATTGTCGTGTGTTTCATATTTCGTCGGATTTTCAGCATTACTGCCAACGTTTCGGGTATTGGCGAAGGCAGGGCAATCGAAGCACTACCGTTCGGCTAATGTACAAAAGTTCAATAGAAGCACAAAAGCCGAAGTTTGCACTTCAGCCCTGCTTTTGCCAATACCTTGTTAGCGGATGCCCTTCTTCTTAGTTCTGTCTGATTTTAAATTTGTTCTAAAAAATCTTCAGTTTCAGTAGTAAACAATTACCTCAGTTTTACCAAAAAAACCAACGTAAACCTCATTTTTTATAGAAATAAATCTATTACATCTCCTGCGCCGTCGGTCTAAAAATAACTTCATTAATATCCACATCTTCTGGCTGGCTGATGGCGAAAGCTACTACACGGGCAAAACTGTCCGGACTGATGCCCACTTCGCCCACATAATCTTTATTGGCCTGCTGAATATCTGCTTCGGAAATATGTTCCAGCAATTCTGTTTTTACAGCTCCGGGGCAGACAATCGTGGTACGGATGTTATAGGGTTTCACTTCCATTCGCAGGCCTTCGGTTAAGGCACGAACTGCATATTTGGTAGCAGAATAAACAGCAGAACCATTGAACACTTTATGACCGGCAACAGATGCTGTGTTGATAATCTGACCAAATTTTTGTTCCTTCATATACGGAAGAACCGCAGCAATACCATTCAGTACACCTTTTATGTTCACATCTATCATCGAGTTCCACTCCTCCACATTAATTCTGTCCATAGGCGACAAAGGCATTATTCCGGCGTTGTTTAAAATCACATCTACTTTGCCAAATTGTTTTACAGCCGTATCTACAAGATTTTTTACCTGTTCCAGATGGATTACGTCTGCTTTTACGGCAAGTGCTTTTCCGCCGGTTTCATTGATTTGTTTTGCTAACTGTTCAATTTTTTCGGCTCTTCTTGCGCCAAGAACTACTGTTGCACCCAATTCAGCTAAATGTTTTGCGGCAGCTTCGCCCATTCCGCTGCTTGCACCGGTAATAACTATTACTTTATTTTTGATATTATTTTCCATAATTGATTGTTATTTTATTTTAAATGATTTCTTCCAGGCAAGTATCAGTATTCTACCTGTGCCTGCTGTTTGGCATCGTAGCGGTCTCCAACAATTCCTATTTTTGCTATTTTGGTTTCAAGTTCAGTAATTTCTGCCAGAGATAATGTAAAATCTGCGGCTCTGAAATCTTCTTCTAAATGTGAAAGTTTGGTGGTGCCGGGTAATGGAACGATGAAAGGATATTTTGAAAGCATCCAGCTGAGGCATATTTGGGAAGAGGTCATTCCTCTCGTTTTGCCAAATTCATTCAACACATCTACAATGCGAAGGTTTTGCCTTATAGCATCGGGCTGAAATCTTGGCCAGGCTCCACGAATATCATTTGTTTTTAAATCAGAATATTCATTCAAATTTCCGCCCAACAAACCTCTACACAACGGACTGTATGCCACAAAACCTATTTCCAGCTCCTGTAAAGTAGAAAAAATAAACTCTTCCGGCAGTCTGGTCATTAAAGAATACTCGCTTTGCACCGCCGTTACTGGACAAACGGCGTGAGCTTTCCGGATGGTTTCTGCCTTTGCTTCGCTAAGCCCGAAATGCAATACTTTTCCTTCTTTTATAAGGTCTTTTACGGTTCCGGCAACATCCTCAACCGGAACATTTTTATCTACCCGATGTTGATACAAAAGGTCAATTCTGTCGGTTTGCAAACGTTTGAGCGATTGTTCCACCACTTTGCGAATATGCTCCGGCTTGCTGTTTAAAGCATTGGTACCATCAATGGCAAATCCGAATTTTGTGGATATTGCTACTTGATTTCGGAGGGGTTTCATAGCTTCGCCCACGAGTTCTTCATTGATGTATGGACCATACACTTCGGCAGTATCAAAAAAATCACAGCCACGTTCTGCCGCATTCCGTATCAGTTTCAACATTGTTTTATGGTCTGGGTGAACGCCACGACCCGTGTGCATACCCATACAACCCAACTGAATTGCAGAAACCTTCAAAGGATTTTTTTTCGAGCCCAAGGTCCTCTTTTTAGTGAGTATAGTACCAAGGTTGTTGTCTTTCATTTTCTTGTCAGCAACATTCCTGTCCGATGAACCAAAACTCATCAGCGTTCCCGAAGCTACTGTTGCCAAACTCAATACAGAAGCCGCTTTCAGGAAGTCTCTCCGCATTAGGGGATTGGTTTTTTTATTTTCATTTTTCATATTCGCCACTTTTTATCAGTTATATAAATGATTTTACAGCGTTTATAAACAGTTGATTTTTCTTTGCCAGAAGTTGTTCTCAACAAATTACTTTACACTTTTATAAACTTCATCCGTCACAACTTCCTGCCAGTTTACAATTCCTTTTTCGGTGTTGGGGACGATGTATAGTTGCTGTAAACCTACCTCTGCACTGGCTCCGTGCCAATGACGGACGTTGGGTGGGCATTTTACCACACTTCCTTTTTTTATGACTTCAATTGGCTGTCGTTCTATCTGATGGTAGCCAATTCCGTCTGTAATAATTAAAATCTGTCCGGCTGGATGACTGTGCCAATTGCTTCTTGCGCCGGGTTCAAAATAGACATTGCCTACCGCCGTTGTGAGCAGACTGTCTGCATCTACCAAACCAATATTGTAGGCATTTCCGGTAAAATTTTCGCTTGCCCCTTTTTCGCCTTTCGGGAAAATTTCTGTTAATTCACTTTTATCTGTTTCCATTTTTTCCTGATTTTTATTGTTGCACGATAGCAGGATTATCGCCAAAACGGCTATCACTGAAAAGTTTTTTAAATTCTTTTTCATTATGATTGATATTTAATTGTTCTCAAGTTTCACCACCACATTTCCATTGCCCAAAGCCTCGGCAAGCCCGGTAGGATTATCGATATTTCCCAGTTTTGAATAGCTGTAAGAGGTATTAAAATTTTTATAAAAAAGCACCAGCGTATTGCTTCCGTACAGCATTAAATCGCCGTTTTTAATTGCACCACCAACCGATGCATTGGTGGGAAGCGGATTGGGTAAATCGAAGTATTTTTCGTTGCTATTCAATTCTGCCATATTTACCGTAAGGGGCAACAGGGGTTTAAAAGCTGTCGCACTTGAATTGCCGTACAGCGTTGCGGTAAAAACTGCGGTGCCAATGGTAATTTTCATTTTTGTTGTGGATGGATTGGTGTTTACACTGCCGTTATTTTCGGTTGAAGTAGGTTCATCTTCTTTACTGCAACTTGCGGTGCAACAGGAAAATGTAAACAGAACGGCGATAATTGGTATTAGAGATTTCATACCTGTTATTTTAAAATGTTGAGGCATCAATTACATATCTGTATCTCGCTTCTTTATTCACCACTTTGTCCCACGCATCGTTTATTTCTGAGGCTTTAATGATTTGGATTTGCGGATAAATTCTGTTGTCGGCACAGTAATCCATCACTTCCTGGGTTTCGGGAATACCGCCAATCAGCGAGCCGTTGAAATTGACACGGTTAAAAATCATATTGAAATTATTGATGGTCAATTCGCCGTTTACAGGCTGTCCAACCTGCGTGAAATAGCCGTACTTTTTCACACAGTCGATGTAAGGCGACATTTCAAACGCATACGGAACGGTAGAAATCATAAAGTCGAGTTTACCTTTGTACGGCTGTAAATCTGTTGCCGATTGTACCACGATAACTTCTTTTGCCCCAAAACTTTTAATGTCATTTACTTTTGAAGGCGATGTGGTAAATGCATACACTTCCGCACCTTTCGATACGGCTAATTTCACAGCGATATGCCCCAAACCGCCGATGCCAATCACACCGATTTTATCTCCTTTTTTGAAATTGACCTTCATCATTGGCGAATAGGTGGTGATACCCGCACAAAGCAGTGGCGCTGCATATTTCAGGTCAATGGTTTTAGGGATTTTAATGGCAAAATGTTCGGTTACCACAATATTGTTGGCGTAGCCACCCTGGGTAATTCCGGTAGGCGATGAGGCTTCGGGCGTACCATACGTGCCTACCATTCCGCCTGTTTCGCAGTGATGTTCTTCGCCGCTTTTACAGCTTTCGCATTGCATACAGCTGTTTACCATACAGCCCACACCGGCCTGGTCGCCCACTTTAAATTTGGTCACATTTTTACCAACCGCCGTTACAATACCTGCAATTTCGTGCCCCGGAACCTGCGGATATTTTTGCGGTCCCCAATGGCCTTTTATGGTATGAATATCCGAATGGCAAATACCAGAATATTTAATTTCAATTAAAACATCATTGTCGCCCACGGCTCTTCTTTCAAAATTCCACGGCGCCATTTTTCCGGCTGCATCTTTTCCTGCGTAGCCTCTTGCTTTTATATTTTTACTCATTGTTCTGTTATTGGTTTGTGCGAAAATCTGCAGCGGTCCGGCAAGCGCCAAACCTGCACCCGCAATCGTTGTCTGTTGTATAAATTTTCTTCGGGAATTGTGATTATCGTTTGACATATTTTTTCGTTTTAAGTGTAGATATTTTTAATAATTTTTGCAGGAATTCCACCTACGATAACATTGTCCGGAACATCCGCTGAAACAACTGAACCTGCTGCTACAACAGCGTTCTCGCCAATCGTTACCCCTTGCAGAATGGTTGCGTTGGCACCAATCCACGCATTTTTTTTGATATGGATAGGTTTTGGAACTAAGGATTGTCTTTCTGCAGGATTGATGGGATGCCCTTCGGTAAGCAAACTCACTTTTGGTGCAATCAATACATTGTCTTCAATGGTAATGCCGCCCAAGTCGAGAAACACACAATCGAAATTGATGAATACATTTTTGCCTATTTTGGTATGCTTTCCGTAATTGATGTGCAAAGGCGTAAAAACGGTAACACTTTCGTGAATTTCCGTTGCTGTAATATGGCTTAAAATCTGTCTGATTTCTGATGGTTCAGTAGCGGTATTCATCTGTACCGCCAGTTTTTTTGTTGCAAACGAAGCTTCACGCATTTTGTATGCTTCGGCATCGCTGGAAGAAATGGTTTCGCCATTTCTCAACCGTTCAAAAATATCTGCTGTTGCCATTGTCTTATTTTTACAGACAAAGGTAGCCAGATGCAAACCGTGTTTTGTTACATTTATAGCGCAAAAAATGTCAAATATTACGTATTTTAGTTTTAAAATTGTTGCGATGCCGAAAAATACCCTTCCAAAAATCATTTTTCTTGAAATAAAAGACGATACTGCTTTTACTGAAAGTATGCTGAAACAGTATCATACGCATTTGTTCTGCCATCGTGGAAGCATCAAATTTTTGTTTAATGAAACGCCGATGACCTGCAAAGCCGGACAGTTTCTGTTTTGGTTTGCCGAAAGCAGACTGGCGCAAATACAGACCAGTAAAGGGTTTAAAGCCACTGTGCTGCTGGTGGAAAAAGATTTTCTTACCGATAATATTCCAGACCAGGGATGGAGTATCAATGCGCAATTACATTCGAGGGTTTTTCCGGTAAAAAATATTGCGGGGATGGAAGAAAAAGAAAGAATTCTGAACAATTTCAAATGGATGAACCAGCGTTTTAATGAAACGGAACACCGCTTTTACGATGAAGCACTGAACCTTCAAATGCGCATTTTCATCCTGGAAATGTGGCAAACTTTTGCTAATGAATACGAGCAGCGCCGCCACAGCCTGCAAACAGGAACGCTGTACCAGCAATTCATCCATCTGTTGCAGCAGCATTGCCTCACAGAGCGGGAAGTGCAGTATTACAGCAATATGCTGAACATCACACCCAAATATCTCAACCACCTCTGCAAAATCCACTCAGGCATTACCGCATCGGAATGGATACAGCGCCACGCCAAAGAACGCCTGTTGATTTTACTGCAAAACCAAAACCTGAACATCTCCGAAATTGCCGACGAAATGCATTTTTCGAGCCGCTCGTTTTTTACAAGATACGTGAAAAAGGTTTTGGGCGTGAGCCCGAGTGCGTTTAGGAATAGGGTGAGGTAGCCAATGTCTGTCGTTTTGCGTTGGCTTGGTAGGGTTTCCGCTAATGTTTCGGGGCTTTGCGATGGTGGGGCAATCGAAGTACAAATCTTCAATTTTGTACAAGAGTTGAACCGAAGAAATATCGTTGAACTTTGCAGTTTCGCCCCACTATTGCAAAACCCTTCCTATGTTTGCAATTCCTTAAATTTATTAAATATAAACTATAAAAAAGAAAGAACGAATGAGCAGAATAAGATAGGCAAACCCTTTAAGCATTTAAGCTTCACTAACATGATTATCCCTGCTCATTTTCTTGCTCGAAACCGTACAGTTTATTTGAACATAAAGTTCGTGTTAGGATCGTTGGTTGCAGTCAAGAATTGTTCTCTCAAGAAAGAATAAAAGTATAAAAAATGGAAGAAAAAAACAACTACTGCGGTATTGATGTTTCCAGCGAGACGTTAGATCTTTATTTTAAAAATAAAGAAGGAGTTCTTCAACATTTACAGGTCACAAATACGGTTACCGGATTTCGGAAAATGATCCGATCAGCAGGCCGGGAAACTCACTTTGTGATGGAAGCTACGGGAGTTTATCACCTTCATTTGATTTTCTTTTTAAAGGAACAGAATATTGCTTTCAGTGTTGTGGATGCGCTGCAGATCAAGCGCTACATCCAGATGCATTTGGAACGCAATAAATCAGACAAAAAAGATGCGAAACGAATCTATGAATATGGTGTTGAACGCCGACCTGAAATTTACGCAATGCCCGATACAGAGTACTTTGAGTGCCGTTCTTTAAATAATGCGATCCATGATCTGACGAAAGAAATTACCAAGTTCAGCAATCAGATTCACAGCATTAAAAAGTGTCCTTTTGATACAAAAACGATTGAAAAAAGCTTTGAGAAAATCATCAAAAAACTTCGGGAAGAGAAGTTGAATTTAGAGATAATTCTGCAACAGAAACTCATTGCCTGGGAAGCAGAAATGTTGAAATTGGTTACCAGCGTAAAAGGCATTGGCAGAAGAGCTGCAGCAGAACTGATCATCTATACCCAAGGTTTTAAAGACATGAATTCGTATAAACAACTGATCTCTTATGCAGGTCTGAGTCCCACAGAATATCGGAGCGGAAGCAGCATCCGTGGACGGGTCCGTATCTGCAAACAGGGCGGAAAACAGTTGCGCCATATTCTGTACATGTGTGCCCTAAATGCGAAGAAGACCAATGCTCAATGTAAGACCCTTTTTGACCGACTGGTAGAGAAAGGAAAAAACAAAAAAGCAGCTGTAATTGCAGTGTGCAACAAGCTGCTCAAGATTGTATTTGGGGTGGTAAAAAACAAAACAGCGTACCAGGATAATTTTTTTGTAAAAAGTGCCTAAAATGTTTGGTTTTTTACACAGTTCATGTTATCTGCAGTTATCTTTTCACTTTATTCTTTATAATTTTCAAGTATTTTTTTTTCTTCTTCATATTTATGATGAGGAAATGTTTGAACTCCAGTAATACAAGTTTCAGGTAATACTGGTAGAAAAGCACTTCCTTTTTCAGTAATAAGTTGTATTCCACCCGTACAATAATATTTAATTATTTCTATAAATCTTTCGGTATCATTTTCTTTGTTCATCATAACTTCGTTGAAAATATTAATTTCATTTTGAATTAATTTTTTCTTCAAAGATTTTATGTAAATGAAATTTATTAGAAGAATTGCAAAAAGAACAGTAGATACTTTCCAATTAAAAAAAAGAAAAATTACTCCAGAAATAAAGAAAATGATATTTAGAAAACTGAATATTCTAGTTTTCTGAAATAAATCAACTCCACGAGCTTGTGCTAGTCTTTTTATATCTGGATTAGTTTGTATTTTATGTTGTGAAATCATTTCTTCAAATTCTGTCCAATAATTTGAAAAACTTATACTACTTTTTATAACAGGGTCAGTTAGATTTTCTCCAAATGATTCTTTAAGAATTTTTAAAATGTAAAGGTTTCGTTTAATATCCATAGTTTTTTTAATTGCAGATAACTTTCAGATTGACGCATTGCGTCAATCCAAACTATAATCAAATATAACAAAAATCTTCAACAGTTGATTCATTAAAATCCCTTCAAGTCAATTAACTTTATAGAAAAAATTAAGTTTTAAGCTTCATTAAAATTAATATTATCGACTCCTTTCTCCCAATGATTTTCAGTCCATTAAAATTAATTTAACTTAGTGTAAATAATATGATTTAAAACGTAATTATTTGATTTTTAATAAGGTAGCAGGATGGGGCAGGATGCTCATATTTGCCAATGTGGGTAGATTGGTTAACACAAAATTAATATTAAATGAACAAGAAAACTTTACTCATGAAGCAAGCTCTAAAATCTTTGCTGGTATGTGGATTGACTTTATCCGCGGCGGGTTTAGATGCGCAGACTTTGGCTTTTCCCGAAGCTACAGGTTTCGGAAGATTTACGACAGGGGCAAGAGGTGCTGCCAATCCTCAGATCTATCTGGTAACGAATTTGAATGACAGCGGACCTGGTTCTTTCCGTGATGCGGTGAGCCAGCCGGGAAGATTTGTGATCTTTAAGGTGGGAGGAATTATCACTCCGCAGTCCGTGATTGCAGTTGCTCCCAATACTACAATTGCAGGGCAAACCGCTCCCGGAGAAGGGATTTTATTTTTAGGTTCCAGAGTTTCTTTTTCAGGTTCAAATAATACCATCGCAAGATATGTCCGTATCAGATATGGTGGCACGGCTCAGAATCAGGATGCATCAGGGATTTCAAATGGTGCCAATATCATTTTGGATCACATGACTTTCAGCTGGGGAACCGATGAGGTTTTCTCTATCAACTGGGATAACAACGGAAACAGCCCGGATAATATTACTATTCAGAACTCTATTATGGGGCAGGGTCTTCACCGTCACAACCACTCTGCAGGAGGGTTGATGCAGCCATCTGCAGGAGGAAAAATCAGTCTTATCGGAAATTTATACACTTCCAATAAAACCCGTAACAACAAAGTAAAAGGAATCAACGAGTTTGTGAACAATGTGGTTTACAACTGGGGGAATTACGGCAATACTTACGGACATACACAATCCGGTGAAGCGTATATCATGGGTGGAGATTCTGCCGGAAGTTCTTTTGTAAATATCATCAACAATTACTTTATCGGAGGCCCGCACACAAGCAATTCGGTGACAACACCTTTCAGTGTGGGAAATGCCAACTTTAATCTCTACGGTCCGGGAAATTATTTTGACAATAATAAAAACGGCACTTTAGATGGTACTTTAGTTCCACAGGATTTAACGGGATTCCCTGTTGGAGATATCAATGCGATACAAACAACTTCGTATGATTATCCGATGAAAAACCCGACATTATCTGCTCTGGAAGCATACAATAAAGTGGTGGCAAGTGTAGGAGCATCTTATCCTAAAAGAGATCAGGTAGATCAGCTGATGATTTCAGATTTGGAAACGAAAGGAACTTCAGCCGCATACGTTTATGTACAGTCTGACTTAACTGCACAATACGGTTTTGTGAACGGTGGTGCAGGTCACATCTACGGCGCGCCGGCTCCTTTAGACACAGATAATGACGGTATGCCGGATGCCTGGGAAACCGCAAACGGATTAAATCCAAACGTTGCTGATGCTTTAAACGTCAGCACCACCAACGCACCTTATCTGAATATAGAAGTGTACATCAACAGTCTTCCGAATACGGTTGCACCGGATTTTGTAAATCCGCCAACGGGAGTGAATTTCACCAATGCACTTACTTCGGGAACACCGGCTGCAAGTTCTTTAACGGTGAACTGGGCAGATAATGCTACCAATGAAACCAGTTATGTTTTGGAACGTTCGCTTTCCAATGCAAATAATTTTGCGGTGATTGCTACACTTCCTGCTAACTCTACAAGTTATAATGACAGTGGTCTTACGCCAAATACGCAGTATTTTTACAGAGTTAAAGCCGTAAATGCCACAGATTCTTCGGTATATTCGTCAAATACTTCTGTGACGACGCCACCCGTACCTTCAGCCCCAACTAAAGCAACAGCTCCAACTCCTGCCAACAATAATTTAAATGTAGATTTTGCCAATGGAAATTTACTTTTAAAATGGACAGGAAGTACCAATACAACCAACTTTACGGTTTATTTCGGAACTGATCCACAGAATTTAACCAATGTGGCAACGGTTCCTTATTCTGCAGCGCCTTCTTATCAGATGAGCAATTTAAGCACGGCAACCAACTATTACTGGAGAATCGATTCTTCTAATACTCTTGGTTCGGTAACAGGTGATGTATGGAATTTCCGTCCTTTGACGCCGTCTTTGGTAGGAAACTGGCCTTTCTCTGAAACACCGGGGGATGGTGAGCAGATTGCTGATGTAACTACTTATGCCAACAACGGAACTTTGAATGTAGCTTACGACAATGCAAGTGTAAGGGTTCCGGGGAAAGAAAATTTTGCTCTGGATCTGGCTACCGCTCCGGGAACTTCAGTCACGCCTTACATAGCAAGCATTCCGCATCAGGAACAGATTATGTTTAATACCAATTCTTTCACGGTTTCTTACTGGATGAAAGCTCCGGCAAGTATGATCCCGTCTTCTTCTGCAACGAGTCTTTATGTATTGTGTAAGGGTTCGATTACTAAAAATACAGCAACGGGTGCAACCGGAAAGCGTTTTAATGTAGAAATGAAAGGTGGCCAGTTAAGATTTGCCATCGATGATGATGTGACTAAAAAGGAAATTACTTCACCTATTGCCCAGTATTTTAACGGAACATGGGTGCATGTGGTTCTTCAGAGAGATATTACGGCTCACAAGATCAGAATTTACAGAAATGGTGTATTCATGACTGAAACTGACGAAACTGCGGTAGGTGGAATTGGTGAAGCGAGTGATTTTGTTATCGGAAACATTGGTGAACTTGAATTCCAGTCTACGGCGAACGCCTCGGCTCCTTACAAAGGTGCATTTGATGAGTTGAAAATGTATAATTATGCTTTAACACCCGCTGAAATCAATGCCCTATACAGTCAGGCAGTGTTGGCAAATGCGGAATTCAGCATCAGCAAAAATGTAGGATCAGTTTACCCGAATCCTGTGAAAGATCAGATCAACATTAAACTTCCTGAGTATAAAAAATCAAGTCTTACGGCTACGGTTATTGATATGAGCGGAAAAGTAATCCTTAAAGAAGAGGTGAAAGCAAACGGAAACGGAGTCTTTCATCTGAATATCGCAGGTAAAAGAGTTTCAGGAAATTATATTCTGAATGTTTCCGGCGACAATCTGAACAGCAATTTTAAAATTATCGTTCAGTAAAAAATAAGAGCACACTTAATTAATTTCATATTCATTAGAAGAGAATCCGTCTCACAACTGAGGCGGTTTTTTTTGGTAATTATTGCAGGATTTCGTATATTTATATCTGATAATCAGATAGTTGTTTATGAATTTTAAGCATTATAATCAAAATCAGTTGGTTTTGTTTCCTTATAGTTTTGAGGATTTGATTCCCGAAAATCATCCTGTTCGGATCGTTAATGATATTTTGGAGAAGGTAAACATTGACCCGCTCCTGAAAGCTTACAGTAAAGAAGGAAATCCCAGTTATCACCCTGTGATGATGCTCAAGGTGATGGTTTTTGCGTATATGAACAATATTTATTCATCGCGGAAAATCGAAAAAGCGCTTCGTGAAAACATCAACTTCATGTGGCTCTCCAACATGAGTATTGTAGATCACAATACCGTGAACCGTTTTCGTGCCCATAAACTTGAAGCCGCCTTCAAAAATATTTTCTCCCAGGTGGTTTTGCTTTTGGCAGAAGAAGGTTTGGTGAGCCTGAAACAGGTGTTTGTAGACGGAACCAAAATTGAAGCACAGGCGGGTCGCTACACTTTTGTCTGGGCAAATTCCATCAAAACCAACAAAGAAAAAATGCTTCGTCAACTGGAAGAGCTCTGGAAATACGCTCAAAGTGTGGCAAAGGAAGAAGATAAAGACCCTGAACCGCCGGAGTTCAAAGAGATCAGCAAAGAAAAAATCCGGCAAACGGCAGAAAATATCAATGCCAAATTAAAAGGCAGCGGGGGTAAAACCGATTCCGACAAAAAAGCCAAAGCCAAACTGAATTACATTAAAAACAATTTTGAGAAAAACCTCGATAAATACGAAGCTCAGGAAGCTATTTTAGCAGAGCGGAATTCCTACAGCAAGACCGATGAAGATGCTACTTTCATGAGAATGAAGGACGATCACATGATGAATGGACAGCTCAAACCGGCTTATAATGCACAGATTTCCACAGAAATCGAAGATTCGACGAAGTCAAAATCAAATCATCGTCAATTATACCATCCATCAGCAAACCAATGATATCAATACTTTGGAGCGTCATTTGGAAAATTTTGAGAAATTGTTTGGTAAAAAAAGAATGGAAGAGTTGGAAGAACTCACTGCCGATGCGGGGTACGGAAGCGAGCAGAACTACGAATTATTGGAACAGAACAATATTACACCATTTGTAAAATACAATACTTTCGACAAAGAGCAGAATGCCCATTATCAGGCGAAACACAAGACTTTCAGCAAAGAAAATCTGCATTACAACGGGGAAGGCGATTTTTATATCTGTCCGATGGGACAAAAGATGGAAAAAAC
This sequence comes from Chryseobacterium foetidum, assembly GCF_025457425.1. Classification (NCBI taxonomy): domain Bacteria; kingdom Pseudomonadati; phylum Bacteroidota; class Flavobacteriia; order Flavobacteriales; family Weeksellaceae; genus Chryseobacterium; species Chryseobacterium foetidum. The sequence continues at coordinate 737,666 of NZ_JAMXIA010000001.1, read as the reverse complement.
GCACGAAAGCACGCGCAAAACCAAGACCGGTTATCCTCAAAAGCTCTCCCATTATCAGGCTAAAAACTGCTATGGATGCCCAATTAGAGGCGTTTGCCACAGTTCCAAAGAAAACCGAAGCATCGAACGGAACCATCATTTGGAAGATTACAAAGAGAAAATACGAAAGCTTTTAAACAGTGAAAAAGGCATTAAAAAAAGAAAACAACGCTCGGTTGAAGTAGAACCTGTGTTTGCACATCTCAAACATTGCAATAATTTTAAGCGGTTTACCCTCAAAGGTCTGAAAAAAGTAGAATTGGAGTTCGGTTTACACGCTTTAGCACACAATCTAAGAAAGAAAGTTGCCTAAAGAGGACAACTTTTTCTATTTTCCAAAATAATATACATTTTACTGAAATAAAAAATCCGCCTCAAATTTTGTTGTGAGACGGATTCTTTTTTTGTTGGAAACTATCCAGACTTCTTCCCTTTGTTCGAGTCCATCCCTCTGAGGAAGCAGAATGGTGATGGATTAAGCAATCCGGCAATCTTTTTAATGGCTGAAAGTATGTGTTGTGAGAGTGAATTGTTGCTGTGTGTGTTTGTGTAGTTTTCTGGAAGACATTTCGTTTACTTTTTGAGGATAGGAAAAGTGTTTTGCGGTAACCTGATTGCTTGCGGGTGGAGCAGGATTTCTTTTGGTCGGAGTATGATTGCTTTTGGGTGGATCAGGATTACTTTTGGTCGGAGTGTGATTGCTTTTGGGTGGAGCGAAATTTCTTTTAGATGGAGGATGATTGTTTTTATGAGAAGTAAGATTGCTGTTGGATGGAGTAATATTGCTGATGAGTGGAGTGGAATTTCTTTAGAAAATAGTATGCTTGCTTTCGGATGGAGCTGAATTTCTTTTTGGTGGAGTGCTATCGCTTTGGGAAATGATTTGGAAACAAAAAAAACGCCGATCAGTTGAAAAATTGTCGGCGATTTTTAATTAAAATTATTTTTTTAAACCTGAAATCTTCAATCCGGAAACCTGTTTAAATTCCGGACTGGAGGGACCGAATACGGATTTGATGTATTTTTTCACATCGGCAGCTGTTTCGTAAATGCTGTTTTCATCAGTATAAAGGATTTTATTTCTGCTGATTCTGGAATTATTGAGTTCGGCAAGGCCTGCGTTCACTGCGGTTGTTTTAGCCCGTAAATCCTGAATTTTTGTTGTAATTGTGGCTACCTGTAATTCTGTTTCATTGGGTGCATAGCTGGGTTCTGACTCCAGCACAGTTTTCAGTCCGGACAAATGCTCAGTGATTTGGTCAAAAGACTTCTGACTCACAGAATTGGTTTTGGGATTTTCATTTTCCGGATCTGTGGACGCTTTGGGTGGGGCAACGCGTTTGCCCAGAATTTTCTGTCGGAACGATTTTGCATTTTTGATGCTTCCTGCAGATGCATCTGTAGCCTCCAGAGCGTTGACTAAACGTGAAGCCAATTTTTCGATATCACTGAACGCCAATTGTCTTTCGTTTACTCTGTTTTTGTAATTGTTGTTTTTTGACAAAGTATTCGCCATTTCTGCATCTCCTGAACCTTTGAGTGCAAGTAAAGCGGACAGTTGAATGTTTTGTTTTGAAGGGTTGTAGGCTGAGCCGTAGCCCTGAACGTATTCGATTAATGTCTGGAAATTAGCAATGTTTTTTGCGTGTCCGGTTTCGGATGTTGATGCCATAAGTCATTTGTGTTTAAATTGTTAGCATAACAAATATAAAAATATTTTTGGATTTTGTGACGCGTGTGTGATTTTTTTTTAATGAAAAACCTCGCTTTGGGGGCGAGGTTTTTTTGAGATGAGCTCAAAGTCAGGAGGATTTGTGCAGGGGGATTTTTTACACAGTTCATGTTACCTGCCGTTTTTTTAGCCGTTTAGTTTTGTCAGTCTTGCTTTATTGTCAAATTCAGCTTTTATTGTATTTCCGTTTTTTGTTGCAACTAATTTACTTCCGTTTTCGGAAATATTGTAACCCTTATTTGTCAAATAATTTGTCAAAGCAAAATTATGGTTCATTTCATATTGTGAAATGAGTTGCGGAAAAACAGTCAAAATTCTGTGATGCTTGTCTTGGCGGATTTTGTCCACTTTGTCGCTTTTTATTGTTACTACCATTGCTCCTTGTCCATAATCGGCAATGTAATAACCGCTTGAATTGAACATTCCCGAAGCAATAAGTCCGATTAAATGTAAATCGTCTTTTGAAGCGTCAAAATCACTATTCTTCAACAAGTCAATTCCATTATCTTCTCCATATTTTTTAAGTTGTTCAGCTTGCTGTGTTAAGTTTTGAGGAAGTCCTGATTTTGAATTTGCCCAAGACCAAAGCCAAGTTTCAGATGAATGAGAAAATGTTCCTAAAACTTGAATTGGAAACACAAGATTAGCTCCAAAACTAATTTCGCCTTTTGTCATATCAACATTCCAATTGTTTTCGCCAATTACTTCGCCCAAGTCAATTTGTTTGTCAAAAGCAATACCACCAAACCGTTCAATAAGTTCTTGTTCAGTTTTACAAGGTGTCAAATTTTGTTGAGTTTCTGTTTCGTTAGTTTGTTCCTTTTTGTCGCTTTGTCCAAATAATTTGTTTAAAAATCCCATATGTTAGTTTTTGTGTTTTTTCAATGTTTACGGTCTGTTCTGCAAAATGGCAGGTAACTTTTGGCTTCACGCATTGCGTCAATCCAAAATAATTTTGCTAAAAATAAATAAAATAGTCAATTAAAACAATTTTATTTCAAGATACGATGATAAAGTGTTGCTTAAATAGATTTAGTATTATTTTGGTTTTCTAACCTCTCAATCAACCTCCCTTTCACCATCGTAAAAGCATAATCCTTCGCTTCAGCAAAAGAAATATTGTATTTTCTATCAATATTACTGAGATCTTCTGGAAATTTTAACAAAACACTGTCATAGAAAGAATCCAGAAAATCTTTTGAAGGCATTTCGTATTGTAATTTCAGCTGAAAACGTCTGATGATGGCGGTGTCGATGATTTCTGCGTGGTTGGTGGCGCAGAGGAGAAGCGCATTTTCGGGATAATAGTCGATCAGCTGAATCAATGTGTTGACCAGTCTTCGCATTTCGCCAACGTCTTTGTCATCGCTTCCACGGGCTTTTCCGATCTGATCAAGTTCATCAAGGAAAAGAACGGAGCGTTCTCTCGCCGCTTTATCGAAAATCATTTTGATGTTTTGGGAAGTTTCGCCAATTCTTGATGAAACAATATTGCTGAGGTTGAGAATAATGATGTTCTTGTCCAAAGCATTCGCAATCGCTTTTGCAGTCATGGTTTTGCCACAACCTGAACTTCCTTCGAGAAGGATTTTATTGTTGACGGGAAGTCCGTATTTCTGCAGCTCGTCTGCGTATTTCTGTTCTTTGATGAGCTGTACAATTTGATTTTTATTTTGAGGTTCCAAAAAAACATCATCGAGCGTCACCGCTTCTTTGTCCTGAATGATTAGGTTGTACAGATTCATTATTTTCCGATTAATAAAATGCAAAGATAATTTTTATGCCTGATCCTCAGACAAGACGCACTTAACAATTTTCTAAATTGAAAATTTTATAAAAACATCAGAAAAAATCATATCTCATTCAATTATTATCGTAATATTGCAATATAGAATCAGGGTATATGGGAGCTACTAAAACAGAACATTTCACGGATCAGCAAAACCAAATTGCGACCATCGCAAAAGCACTGGGACATCCTGCGAGAATTGCGATTATTGAATATTTAATGAAAGTAAAAGAATGTATCTGCGGAGATATTGTAAACGAACTTCCGCTGGCCCAACCGACCGTTTCTCAACATCTTAAAGAACTTAAAAGTGCAGGTATTATAAAAGGAAATATAGAAGGAAATTCGATTTGCTACTGTATTGATGAGAATGTAATCAATATTTTAAATATCTATTTCTCCAACATCGTAGAAACTGTGTCTAAAGCCAAATGCTGCTAGGCATATTTTTAAAAATTTGTATCGTAATATTGCAATTAAACTATAAATTAAATTAATAATGAATCTTTCAAAAGTAAAACAGATTTTGCAGACATTAGAAAATGTGGAATTTCAATTGGAAAACGAAAGTTTTGTACCAGAACATTTTCACGTGACCGAAGTAGGAACGAGTACCAAAACGTTTATTGACTGTGGTGGTGTCATTCGTACAGAAAACACTGTGAATTTTCAATTGTGGAGCGCTGACGATTTTGATCACCGCCTGAAGCCAGACAGATTGCTCGACATCATCAGGCTTTCAGAAGAGAAATTAGGCATCGAAGATCATGAAATTGAAGTAGAATATCAAACGGAGACTATCGGCAAATATGATTTAGAATTTAACGGAAAAACATTTGTCCTGAAAAACAAAACTGCAGCTTGTCTGGCTGTGGATGCATGTGGAATTCCGTCTGAAAAACAGAAAAAAAATCTAGCTGATCTGTCCGTAAATCAAAATGGCTGCAAACCAAATTCCGGATGTTGTTAGGATGAAAGCAAAACTGATCAGATATAAAAAACCTATTATAATCACATCATCTGTTATTGTCTTGCAACTTCTTTTCGGCTTCGACCCGAAGTTTTGTATTATCAATATCATTTGGTTATTCGTTTAAATTATGACAAAAAAGATATTGGTGCTTTGCACAGGTAACAGTTGCAGAAGCCAGATTGCAGAAGGCTATTTAAGATATTTTGCCAGACAGGAAGCCGAAATTTTCAGCGCAGGTGTAGAAACTCACGGCGTAAATCCCATGGCAGTCAAAACCATGAAAGAGGACGGAATTGATATTTCAAATCACACCTCCAATAATATTGACGAATATCGGAATATAGATTTTGATTATGTGATTACGGTATGTGATAATGCAAAAGAGCGCTGTCCGTATTTTCCGACAAATGCTCAGAAGATTCATTACAATTTTCCCGATCCGGCAAAAGCCATTGGAACAGACGAAGAAATTGCTGAAGAATTCAGAAATGTGAGGCAACAGATTAAAGACTATTGTCACAGTTTCGTTCTCAAAAATCTATAGTTTAATGACAGGAACGGTTGACTAAAATGTCTGACAATATTTAAGAGTATTCGAAGTGTTTAGTCACCGAGATTTGTCCAAAAAAAAAATCAAACGCAATGTTTGATCAATTTGTAAAAAATAATTTAGTTAAATGAATATGAATATTCTAATCTGTAAGTGTTTTTTCTATAGTCTGTAATTTTGTTTAAAATTAATTTCCCTCTTTTTTAGCAGTTGCAAAATAAGATGATACTAACACTGCACAAGTTGCGATTCCGATATAAGCGATCATAATTGTTGAATTTTTATTTTATTTAAATTTAGTTGCGAATTCTATAATGCAAATTTACGGCATTTTTTATAACCTGCAAACCTTGTAATATGATGTTTGTCACTGTTGATAGCGGTTTTAATGCCTTTTTAATATGTTTTTAAATTGGAGAATTACAATGGAATATTGATTTAACTATCTGTTTTTAATTATTAAATTAGTAAAAAAATATCAAATTAATAATTATTGTGCACTAGTCATTGCGGACTTGTTAATTGAAAGAATGCTAAAATAGTATGTCTTGCATTCAAAAAAATGGAATTTTTAAACAAAACTTAGCATTAGAAATAAAAGTTTTGAAGGATTATTTATTTCATCAGTTGCTGATCTTTGATACAGAAAAAACTCATACGTTTGCTTTTTCCGGTTTCCTTTTTTAAAATCTCCACGCCACAGATCGGACAGGTCTTTTTATGGTAAACCTGAAATGTCTTACTCAAAGTATCGGTACGTTTATATTTTAAAAACTCAAAACTGTAATCTTTCGTTTCTTTGATAATCAGCTTAAGTTTAGCCTTCGTTAAATTTTTAATTAAAGTTTCGGGATGAATTCCTGCACGGAAGAGAGCTTCATTTTTAATGATGTTCCCGACACCTGCAAAAATATCCTGATTCATCATAGCATCGCAAATCAACATTTCAGGATGTTTTTGCATTTTTTCAATTGCTTTTTCATCACTCCATTTCTTGCTCATGATGTCAGATTCCCAATTGATTTTGGATAAATCGCTTTCGTCAACCACCTTTACAACACAGGTGTAAAAGTAAATTCCGCCGTCTTTAAATGTCAATCCTAGTTTTAGCGTGTCTATGTCTTTTCTTTTGAATAAACTGTAGGAACCAAACATCATCAGGTGAACTTTAAAAATTATTTCATCAAAAATGAGATAGGTTTGCTTGCCAAAGGTTTTTATTTCACGAAGAATTTCTCCTTTGATTCTGGCTTTTTCAGGAACTTCGCTGCCATTCACTTCAGTGACCTTTTCGCCTGCAAATTTTTGCAGATCTTCTTTCATTAAAATTATGGTTGGACCTTCGGGCATAGCTTGTTTTTCTATAAAAAGTCAAATATTATTCCTTTAAAAATAAAATTTGCTTTAATTTTGAAAAATGATGAATTTGAATGAGATTTTTACCAGTCAGCGTACCGGCAACAATCCAAATACAGCGGCCTCCCGCACCGATTTTCAGAGAGATTACGACAGAATTATATTTTCTTCTGCCTTCAGAAGACTGCAGAATAAAACTCAGGTTTTCCCGCTTCCCGGAAGTGTTTTTGTACACAACAGATTAACGCATTCTCTTGAAGTTTCCTCTGTAGGAAGAAGTTTGGGAAGCATTATCGGAGATTTTATTGTTAAAAATTTCGAATCCGTTTTGACCGAAGATTCAAAAAGCTTTTACACTCATAATCTCAGCAACGTAATTGCCGCTGCCTGTCTTTGTCATGATGTTGGGAATCCGGCTTTCGGGCATTCGGGCGAAGATGCGATTGCAAGTTATTTTGATAAAAACGAAAATCAGATTAAAGATAAATTCAATGCAAAAGAATGGGCAGATCTCGTCAATTTTGAAGGAAACGCCAACGCCATCCGTGTTTTGACGCATCAGCAACAAGGCAAAGATTTGGGAGGAACTCAATTGACCTATTCTACACTTTCTGCCATTGCCAAATACCCTTGTGAAGCCGTTGCCAGAGATAAAAAAATTCTTCATCGTAAGAAATTTGGTTTCTTCCAGAATGAGAAAGATACTTTCCTGAAAATCGCTACAGCAACGCAGCTTGTACAGGAAAATGATGAACCGTATATTTTCAAAAGACATCCTTTTGTTTGGCTGGTAGAGGCGGCAGACGATATTTGCTACAATATTATCGATATGGAAGATGCGCACCGTCTGGGAATTGTATCGACCGCAGACTGCGAGAATCTGTTCTTCGAACTGGTAAAATCAGAGACGAATGACATCAAAAAAGTAAAAGATAAACTGTCTTTAATTTCAAACGAAAACGAACGGATTTCTTATCTGAGAGCCAAGGTTATTAATGCTTTAATAAACCAATCCATTGAAATTTATAAAGCCAATTTCAGTAAAATCCTCGACGGAAGTCTGGATAAAGCACTTCTTGATATTTATAAATCCGAGAAAAATACTTTAAAGGATATTGAAACTTTTTCAATCAATAAAATTTACAATCATAAAGCGGTTGTTGAGATTGAAAACGCCGGATACAACGTAATGTACGAACTTTTAGATCACTTCATTCCCTCGGTTTTAAAGTCTAAAAATGAGATTAAATCTTACGATAAAATGGCACTGAAACTTCTTCCGCAACAGTTTGTGTATGAAGAAGGTTCAGATTATCAGAAAGTTTTGGGCGTGATCGATTTTGTTTCGGGGATGACGGACAATTATGCGACAGATTTATACAGAAAAATCAAAGGGATTGATATTGGAATGACGATGTAAAAAATGAATCACGCACCTATAAAAGCTGGATTAACATCTATCACTGAAAATTATTCTTCCATTTTCTGAAAAATCAATTCCATTTTGTCCCATTATTCCTGTGATAATTTTGTTGATTTCCTTTTGTGGTTTGTCGGCAAGTACGGCTTTTCCGCCGTTTTGTTCAACGTAGGATTTTTCAGCAATCAAAAGCCATTTGTGAAGATTGGCTTCGAGTTCATCCAGTGAAGATGCTTCGGGACATATTTTTAAAGGTTCAATTAATCCGTCAAAATCACTTCCGATGCAGATATTTTTCCACGGCTCGCTCACTCCAACCCTTACAATTCCAACCTGAATAATGTGGATGACATTAAAACAGAACACCAGCGGATGGCGTTCTTCCTTAGTTGGAACCAACCAGCTTTCCTGCTCCATCATCGATTCCATAGTTTCTGTACGGAGATTTTTAACTGAAATTTGTGGAAAATGTGTCTGAAAATCAGGTGTACTCAGGTATTCTTCGTCGCCGGCCATATTTAAACCGACTTTAGACTGAAAACCAAGGATTCTTACATCCAGACTTACCCAGAGAATTCCGCCACTTTTTAAAATTTCAATAATATCTTCATCCATTAAATTAATCGACCACGGATTAAAACTGAAATCGTTGTTGATGGACGAACCCCATTTTCCGGAAGGTTTTCTTTTGGTTTCCACCGAAACTGCACGGGCGCCGTTGTAATGATAAACCTTTCTTTTCCGGTTCTGGAAGCCGGAAATTCAATTTTCATAAGAACATGAAATTGTGCAGTTGCTCGATGTTTAGTTTTTGGGTTATTGTTTTCTCACTATATAAAAAATAAAAGTATGTTGCTGAAAATTCGTAAAAAAAATAATTATTGTGTATATTTAAAGACTAACTATCAAAAAATATTGTATGATTTATTTAGGTATTCTGGTCTTTTTTGGACTGATCACTTTATTTGCTTCATTTTTCACCGTAAAGCAGGAATCTGCTGCAGTTGTGGAAAGATTGGGTAAATTCCTGAAAGTAAGCCACGCAGGTTTACATCTTAAAATTCCTTTTCTTGATCAGATTGCGAAACGTCTGAATCTGAGAATCCAGCAGCTGGATGTTATCATAGACACCAAAACTCTGGATAACGTTTTTATTAAAATGAAAGTTTCCGTGCAGTATCAGGTTATCCGGGAAAATGTAAAGGATGCGTACTATCGTCTGGAAAATCCTGAAAATCAGATTACTTCATACGTGTTTGACGTTGTGCGTGCTGAAGTTCCAAAAACCAAATTGGACGACGTCTTCGTAAGAAAAGATGATATCGCTATTGCAGTAAAAAGTGAATTGCAGGAAGCGATGCAAAGTTATGGATACGATATCATCAAAGCTTTGGTGACTGATATTGATCCGGATGAGCAGGTAAAACATGCGATGAACAGAATCAACGCTGCTGAAAGGGAAAAAACAGCTGCGGAATATGAGTCTGAAGCACAAAGAATCAGAATTGTTGCTGTTGCAAAAGCTGAAGCTGAATCTAAAAAGTTACAAGGTCAAGGTATTGCAGACCAGAGAAGAGAAATTGCAAAGGGTCTTCAGGAATCCGTGCACATGCTGAATTCTGTGAATATTAAACCTCAGGAAGCTTCTGCATTAATCGTGGTTACGCAGCATTATGATACCCTTCAGTCTATCGGGGCTAATAACAGAAGTAATTTGGTATTGTTGCCAAATTCACCGACAGCAGCAAGTTCTATGTTGAATGATTTAGTGGTTTCAATGGCTGCCACGCAAAATCTGGATGATTTAAATCTTCCACCTAAAAAATAAGTTCTCAGAAAAAAGTATAAAAAAAGAATCCGTCTCACAACTGAGGCGGTTTTTTTTGGTAATTATTGCAGGATTTCGTATATTTATATCTGATAATCAGATAGTTGTTTATGAATTTTAAGCATTATAATCAAAATCAGTTGGTTTTGTTTCCTTATAGTTTTGAGGATTTGATTCCCGAAAATCATCCTGTTCGGATCGTTAATGATATTTTGGAGAAGGTAAACATTGACCCGCTCCTGAAAGCTTACAGTAAAGAAGGAAATCCCAGTTATCACCCTGTGATGATGCTCAAGGTGATGGTTTTTGCGTATATGAACAATATTTATTCATCGCGGAAAATCGAAAAAGCGCTTCGTGAAAACATCAACTTCATGTGGCTCTCCAACATGAGTATTGTAGATCACAATACCGTGAACCGTTTTCGTGCCCATAAACTTGAAGCCGCCTTCAAAAATATTTTCTCCCAGGTGGTTTTGCTTTTGGCAGAAGAAGGTTTGGTGAGCCTGAAACAGGTGTTTGTAGACGGAACCAAAATTGAAGCACAGGCGGGTCGCTACACTTTTGTCTGGGCAAATTCCATCAAAACCAACAAAGAAAAAATGCTTCGTCAACTGGAAGAGCTCTGGAAATACGCTCAAAGTGTGGCAAAGGAAGAAGATAAAGACCCTGAACCGCCGGAGTTCAAAGAGATCAGCAAAGAAAAAATCCGGCAAACGGCAGAAAATATCAATGCCAAATTAAAAGGCAGCGGGGGTAAAACCGATTCCGACAAAAAAGCCAAAGCCAAACTGAATTACATTAAAAACAATTTTGAGAAAAACCTCGATAAATACGAAGCTCAGGAAGCTATTTTAGCAGAGCGGAATTCCTACAGCAAGACCGATGAAGATGCTACTTTCATGAGAATGAAGGACGATCACATGATGAATGGACAGCTCAAACCGGCTTATAATGCACAGATTTCCACAGAAATCGAAGATTCGACGAAGTCAAAATCAAATCATCGTCAATTATACCATCCATCAGCAAACCAATGATATCAATACTTTGGAGCGTCATTTGGAAAATTTTGAGAAATTGTTTGGTAAAAAAAGAATGGAAGAGTTGGAAGAACTCACTGCCGATGCGGGGTACGGAAGCGAGCAGAACTACGAATTATTGGAACAGAACAATATTACACCATTTGTAAAATACAATACTTTCGACAAAGAGCAGAATGCCCATTATCAGGCGAAACACAAGACTTTCAGCAAAGAAAATCTGCATTACAACGGGGAAGGCGATTTTTATATCTGTCCGATGGGACAAAAGATGGAAAAAACGCACGAAAGCACGCGCAAAACCAAGACCGGTTATCCTCAAAAGCTCTCCCATTATCAGGCTAAAAACTGCTATGGATGCCCAATTAGAGGCGTTTGCCACAGTTCCAAAGAAAACCGAAGCATCGAACGGAACCATCATTTGGAAGATTACAAAGAGAAAATACGAAAGCTTTTAAACAGTGAAAAAGGCATTAAAAAAAGAAAACAACGCTCGGTTGAAGTAGAACCTGTGTTTGCACATCTCAAACATTGCAATAATTTTAAGCGGTTTACCCTCAAAGGTCTGAAAAAAGTAGAATTGGAGTTCGGTTTACACGCTTTAGCACACAATCTAAGAAAGAAAGTTGCCTAAAGAGGACAACTTTTTCTATTTTCCAAAATAATATACATTTTACTGAAATAAAAAATCCGCCTCAAATTTTGTTGTGAGACGGATTCTTTTTTGTTATTTCTTCATTCCCGGAGGATAGTTTGCCATAATTTCAGACATAATCTGAGGAATTTGCTTCTGCTTGGCTTTAGGTCTGTCAACAGAAATTCCACTTCCTATTCCCTGCCAAACCAGCTTTTGAGTTTTTGCATCTACCATATCAACGATGATGGCACCTTCGTTATAGTTGCTCGTCCAGGTTCTGTTCATCCCGATTCCCCAACCGAAACCGCCGCCCCAGCCCCACATTCCTCCGTACGGATTGGTGGTGCTGATATCAGTAATTTTTTTGTGATTGGCTTTCACGTTAATGATTACATCAGGATTTTCGCCAGACTGCAAACCTTTTGCCTGAAGTTGTTTTGACAATTCATTTAAAACTCTGTCTTTATCGATGTCGTTTATTTTCAAATCATCAATTCTCAGTTTGTACGTTCTGTAATTGCTGAAAGTAGCGGTCTGAGCATAATCTGATCTTACCTGAAAAGGGCTGCACGATGCAAGACCTAGGCTTGCTGCAAGTAGAATAAAAATATATTTCTTCATTTTATTTATTTTTTTTAATGATCTTTATAAATGTGTCTGTCTTTTTATCGTATCCGTAAGGGCAGTGTCTGCATCCGCTTTTGCAGCAGTGGCCGCGCTTCAGATGAAATTTTTCTGTAAAAACTTTATATCCCTGTTCGTTATAATAAAAGTCCTCATTCTCTTTGATATCAAATAGAGCCATAAAGTTAAATGCTAAAATTCAAAAAACCTATATATTTGTGTTTATGATAATTGTATGCCAAAAACCTCTAAAACGCTTGAAAATAAGTGGCATAACACTTTTTCCGTTTATTTTTATTAGGAATCCCGAAGATAAGAAAAATAAAATACTGATCAACCATGAAAAAATTCATTTGCATCAGCAATTGGAGTTGCTGATTATTTTCTTTTACATCGCTTACCTGTTTGAATTTTACTACTGGCTTTTTAAACTGAAAAACGGCCACAAAGCCTACCGCAGAATATCTTTTGAACGTGAAGCCTACGCAATGGAGCGTGATATGAATTACCTGAAAAAAAGAAAGTTCTGGGGTTTCCGGAAATACATCAAAGATTAATTATTTTACGTCTTCCCAATCTTTATCGAAGTTTTGCTGAGTTTTTCTTGGAGGATAATATTTGTCATTATGATCAATCAGATCTTCAATCAATAGCTTTTGCAGAATGGTGCTGATATACTGCTGGGTTTCAGCCGGAGAACCTTTTGTTTCCTGACCATTGGTGAAAACTTTTTTAGCCTGTCCGTTTTCCATTTCCACTCTTATCAGCAAGCATGGTTTCTGATTTCCGGAGCAGCTTCTGCCGGTGGATTTGTCTGCAGTTTCTCCATCGTTAAAAGTTGTCTGCATACGAAGATAATTCCTGTTTTCAGTGGATTTCACACCATGACGGGCGTAGGTTCTGATGCTTTTTACAGTTTTTAAATATTCAACTAAATTTTTTTTCCCTTGTGGAATCATTGGTTTTGATATGTCTGAACTTAAACGTTCAATCTGAAGGTCAATTTCTTCATTAAAAAGCGTGACAACCTTCGGATTTGACTGGTCTATCTTATCAAAATTTGAGTTTGCCAGTTCGTCTTTCAGGTAAAAAAAATAAACTGAAGCTGCTGCCAAGATTGTTATAAAAAGCAGAAATTTTGGGTTGTTCATTTTCATATTGAATAACTTTTCATGTGAAATTTAAAAAAAAATTCGTATAATTTTATTCCTGCTTTTCCCATTCTTTTTCGAAATCATTTTGCGTCTTTTTGGGTGGAAAATAGCCTTCGTAATTTCTGTCTATGTCATAAGAAATTGCTTTTTCAATTAAGACATTCAAATCGTTGATGATCCAATCCGGAGATCCTTTTTTCTCCTGTCCGTTTGTAAAAACTCTTAGTGCTTTTCCGTCCTGCATTTCAACTTTCATCAGAAGACAGGGATTTAAAAAACCGCTGCAGCTGTGTCCTGTGTAAACTTTTTCAGCAACAGTTCCATCGTTAAATATTATTTTCAGCTCCAGATTATTTCTGACTCTTTCAGACTCAACACAGTATCGGGCGTAGCTTTCAATAGATTTAATGGTCTTTAGAAAATCAATGGTTGTTTGTCGGCTTTTTTCACTGTAGCCTGGATACATAGTAGATTGTGTATGATCTTCAATCTCTTTATCAATCTGAATATTCAACATATTCACAATTTTATCATTTTGCTGATCCGGAATATCAAATTTTGACTTTTGATTCCATTTAGTTTCAAAAACCAGAAAATAAAACAAGATGCCGAGAAAGGGAATTCCCAAAAGAATGTAATGTTTAAGTTTCATAGCTATTGTTTTTCATTTCTAAAGATAAAAATTCTTCATTAAAAATAAAATAAAGAAATTTGCACAATGACAGCTCCCCAAGTAAAAATTCCGGTTGTTGAAATTCCGGTTGACAGCAAGGTGAAACTCTTTATGAAAAGGGAAGATCTCATTCATCCCGAAATTTCAGGAAACAAATACTGGAAACTCTTTTTTAATATTAATAATTATTTAAAGTTAAAATCTGAAAATCCTTTAATCATAACTTTTGGCGGAGCTTATTCAAATCATATTTCGGCAGTTTCAGCTCTTGGGAAACAGTTTAATTTAAAAACTTCAGGCATTATCCGGGGCGAGGAAATAGAACAAAAATGGCGTGATAATCCTACTTTGGTTTACGCCAAGCGAAACGGAATGAATTTAAAATTCGTCTCTCGTGAAGAATATCGTCATAAAGAACAACTGACTGAATTTCTCCAACTTGAATTTCCAGAAGCACTGATTATCCCCGAAGGCGGAACCAACAAAAACGCGTTGGAAGGCATTAAAATGATGCTCAATAACGATACAAAAGATTTTGATTATCTTTGCACAGCTGTCGGAACCGGAGGAACTGCTGCAGGACTTTCTCAGTTTTGTGAAGACAATCAGAAAGTTATAGGTTTTAAAGTAGTGGATGATGCTTCATTGGATGAAAAAATTTCGGAGTTAACGTCAAAAAGAAATTTTCATCTAACTGATGCTGCTTTCGGAGGTTACGGTAAAATAAGTGATGAAAATATCCGTTTTATCAATAACTTTAAATCAAAGTATGAAATCCCGCTGGAACCGATCTATACAGGAAAAATGATGCAGAAAGTTTTTGAAATGATTAATGAAGATTATTTTCCTGATGGAAGTAAAATTCTCTGTTTTCACACGGGTGGTTTGCAGGGAATTGAAGGAGCAAACCTGCTTCTGCAGAAACAGAACAGAAATTTAATTATATAAATTTAAATCTGAAAAATGAAACGCATTAGTGTTCCATCTTTCTTTTAAAACAATAAAAATAATAAGATGAAAAGACTTTTCACCGTCGTAAGCCTTTTAGTTTTATCTAAATTCTCAGCCCAAACCTGGGCAAATGATGATCAGTACATCCAAAAGTTTGCACAATATGCAGTAGAGGAAATGGAAAAATATAAAATTCCTGCCTCAATCACGCTTGCACAGGGGCTTCTGGAAACGGGTGGCGGACAAAGCCGACTCGCTCAGGAAGGAAAAAATCATTTTGGAATCAAGTGTAAGGAAGAATGGACCGGAAAGACGATGAAACACACTGATGACGCTCCCAATGAGTGTTTCAGAGTATATGACGACCCGAGGCAGTCTTATGAAGATCACTCAGTTTTTTTAGCCACCAGAAAGTATTACGCCAATCTTTTTAATCTGGATATGAAAGATTACAAGGCATGGGCTCATGGTCTTAAAAAGGCAGGTTACGCTACAAATCCAAGATACGCAGGCATTCTCATCAGCAAGATTGAAAAGTACAGACTGTATGAATTTGATCAGGTGAATTCTAAAGAAGTCAATTTTGCTATTCTAAAAATGTATCCCGGCCTGAAAGATGATCAGGCATACATGGCAAGTCTGGAATCTTCTAAGGTTGTTGAGAAGAAAAAAGCTTCAAAACCCGCACCGGCTCCTAAAAAAGTGTACGCTGAAGCTCCGAAAAAGGAACGTGTGAAGACCAAATCAGAAATTCTAAACTCTATTTTAATTAAAAGTCATCCTAATGGTGGTTTAAAATATGTGATTATTCCGGAAGATACAGATATTCAGTTTATTGCCAACAAATTTAAAATCAGTGAAGAAAAACTGATGAAATGGAATGAACTGGAAACCAATCAATTAAGTAAAAACGAAATTGTCTTCCTTGAATCTAAAAATTCAGATGGAAATACTGCAACCTACAAAGCCGAATCTTATGAAGATATGCACGACATTGCCCAGAAATTCGGAATTAAACTTAATAAACTTTACGCAAAAAACAGAATGGATGAAGGCCAAAAACCTGCGCCAGGACAGTTAATTTATCTGATTTCAAAAAAGCCAAGAAATTAGTTGTATCGAATGGTGAAAAGTGAATGGTGAATAGTCAATTTGGTCTATCACAAATAATTCATCAATCATCAATCATCAATCATCACTTATCATTTATCAAAAAATATCAATGAGATACCAAAGAAGTTCAGCTTTATTTGATGAAGCTTACCAATACATTCCCGGCGGAGTAAATTCGCCCGTTCGCGCCTTCAAATCTGTAGGCGGAGTTCCCGTTTTTATGAAATCTGCTAAGGGTGCTTACCTTACAGATGCTGACGACAATGTTTACGTAGATTACATCAATTCGTGGGGACCGGCTATTTTAGGGCACACGCATCCTGAGGTTTTAGAGGAACTTAAAATTCAGGCTGAGAAAGGATTTTCTTTCGGTGCGCCGACAGAATTGGAAACAGAAATCGCAAAATTCATCACAGAAAATGTTCCGAATATTGATCAGATCAGAATGGTCTCTTCGGGTACGGAAGCGTGTATGAGCGCTGTGAGACTGGCAAGAGGTTTCACGGGAAGAGATAAAATTGTGAAGTTTGAGGGTTGTTATCACGGTCATTCAGATTCATTTTTAATAAAAGCGGGGAGTGGTGCTGCTACTTTCGGAAATCCTAATTCTCCGGGAGTAACTGCGGGAACTGCGAAAGATACTTTGCTGGCGAGATACAACGATTTTGAGCAGGTTCAGGAATTGTTTAAACAGAATCCAGACGAAATTGCAGCCATCATCATTGAACCAGTTGCCGGAAATATGGGTTGTGTTTGGCCTGAAAATGATTTTCTCCAAAAACTGAGAATTCTTTGTGATGAAAACGGAGCTTTATTGATTTTTGATGAAGTGATGACCGGTTTCAGACTGGCTTTTGGCGGTGCACAGGAACTGTTTAATGTAAAAGCAGACCTTGTAACTTACGGAAAAGTAATCGGAGGCGGACTTCCGGTAGGTGCTTTTGCAGGAAGAAACGAAATCATGGATCATCTTGCTCCAAAAGGCGGCGTGTATCAGGCAGGGACTTTAAGTGGAAATCCTTTGGCGATGAGAGCAGGTTTGAAAACGCTTCAGCTGATTAAAAATGACTTTGAATTTTTCAACAGACTTGAGGAAACAACTGAAGTATTAGATATTGAAATCGGTAAGATTCTAACTGAAAAAGGAATTCAGCACAAGATCAACAGAAAAGGTTCGATGATGTCTGTTTTCTTTGATACTGATCGGGTTTCAGATTTTGATGATGCTCAGAAAGCAAATCATACTATATTCAATAAATTCTTCCATCACATGCTTGAAAACGGAATTTATCTTCCGCCGAGTGGGTATGAAACGTATTTCATCAGCGATGCCATCAAAGATTCAGAAATCAATCTTACGCTGGATGCTGTAAGAACTTTTTAATATTAAAATTGAGATAAAAAAAAAGATGAAGTCAGTTTTGGCTTCATCTTTTTTTTGAAAAAGAACAGCTGATTTTGCGACAGCCGTTTGATTTAAATTAAATCATTGTTGTTTCAGAAATTTTTGCGAACAGTGATTTTCCCATCAATGAAATCTTAAATTTTGAGAACCAAGGCTAGGCTGAATGCTGTAAGATCTTTTACTGAAATTCAGATATAAAAAAAAGATGAAGTCAGTTTTGGCTTCATCTTTTTTGGTCAAAAAAACAGCTGCTTTTTACGGCAGCTGTTTGATATAATTTAAATCATTATTCTTTGATGAATTTTTTCTGAACAGTGATATTTCCATCAACAACATCGATAATGTAAAGACCGTTGATCAGCCTTGAAACATCAATTTTGTTATTGACAATTAATCCTGAAGAAACAAGTTGTCCTGCAGCACTGTAAATTTTATAATTGGCTTTTGCACTGATATTTTTAATATTTAACACCGTTTTTACAGGGTTTGGATATAAAATGATTTCAGTCTGATCCAAAGCATTTATTACAGGTTTTTTCTGAATTCTTACCGTGTAATCTTCAACTTCACCGTCTGCAAAGCTGGTGCAGTTTACAGGTACACCGTCTTTCTGCATTGCCACTCTCATTACAACATATTTATAATCTGTCATACTCACAAAAGCATCTTCAGGTACAGTAAATGCTCCGCTTACAGAAGTCTGATTGTTCGGGCCGTTGGAAAGGATTTTTTCATTAACGTCAAAATATCCGTTTCTATTGAAGTCGATCCAAACCGCAACGCCTGTATTTGAGCCTGCTGCTGAAGTTTTGTCAATTTTAACAACGTTACCCTGCGATCCCTGAACCAAAGTGATATACGTAGAAGGAACTCCTGTAAAGTCAGTATAAGTGGATGCTCCGGAAGCATTTTCTTTCGCTGCGCTGTTGAAAGGAGTAACGGTTACTTTATTGATGAATTCCGCCCCTGAGTTCGTTGAAGACATCTGGCAGTACACTACTGTTGGAGTGGTGAAATAATAAAGCGGTGTAAAGTTCCCTGGCGTTCCGGTACAAATGTTTGCAACCTGCATTTCATATTTTGTCAATTCCAATAGTCCTGTAATGGTGTACGTTGTCGTATTGTTTACCGTGATATTAGTCCAGCTCGGAATTCCAACTTTTCTGTATCTCAAAATATAGCTGTTGGTCGCACCAGTTCCTGTGTAAGGTTCCCAGGTCACTTCTGCTGAAGTAGGATTAAGTTGGGTGATCGTCAATCCCGGAGGCGGAATTTCACATATTCTATCTGTCGTAAAGACCTGCGGACTTGACCATGGATTTGGTGTTGTTTCGCCAACGCAAGTGTTTCTTACCATCACTTCATACGTTTTATAAGAAGCTAATCCGCTTAAAACATACGAGTTTGCCGGTGGTTGAGGAATTGTTGGTGTATTCCAGACCGTTGTTCCCACTTCTCTCCACTGTAATTCGTAGGTAGCACTTACTGCCAAAGGATTCCACGTCACCAATGCTGAATTTGATGTTATATTAGTAACTGTAACGTTCGGTGGAGTTGGGTCGCATCTTGTGATAAATGTATTGTGCGAATAAACACCCGCTACGTTTTTACACACTGCTGCAATTTCAACTTCGTATTGAGTTGCCGGAAGCAAATTGGTTAATGTAAAAGTATTTGTGGTTGCAGGATATGGCGCTGCACCTACAGATTGAGTCTGCCATGTTGTTGCTCCTACAGGTCTGTATCTGATTTCATAATTTGCACCATTAATATCCTGGTTCCAGTTTAAGACCGCTGAATTTTGTGTTAAAGTTCCTACAGTTACCGTTGGTGTTGCGTTGTTACAAACTAATAATCTTACATTATCAATGGCAACAGGAGGCTGAGTTCCGCCGCTTCCGTCATTTCTCCATTCAAATACAACGCGCATTGTCGTACCTGCAAAACTGCTGATATTGAGTGTTGCATTCAGGAAGTTCTGCCAGTTGGTCTGCAAATTGTAATTTGCTCCCACTTGAATCCTGCCTGCTCCTGCAGTAATCTGAGTTCCGGCAACCGGCTGATAAGAAGCGGGTACCAACCAGACTCTTAAATAATCGTAAGTGCTTTCGCCAGCAGCTTTCCAGTCAAAACCAAACTGTGCTTCTGTAGTTCCTGCAGGTACAATGATATCTCTGTAAGCCTGTACCACAGATGTTGAGCTGATGGTGTAAGCATTCGCAGTTCCGTTATTAGAAATATAAAGTGAGTTTCCTGTATTTCCGGTTGCAGATCCATAAACCCATTTGTTAGTCTGAGTTCCGTTACTGAAACCAAAATCATTAGGTCCTGTAAAATTCTGAATATAAGGAATTGTGGCAGGAATCTGAGTCGTTGTAAATGAAGGACCCGCAGACCATAGACTTGAGTCTGTTGCGCTGCAAACTGATCTTACCCAAACATAATAAGTGGTATTTGGATTTAAACTTCCTACTGTAACAGAAGTTCCTGTAGCGTTTCCTGTTGGAGGAGTTGCCGACGTAGGTGCTGTGTTTGTTGTAGAAATATAATACTGATAACCGTTCGCAGGAGCCGGAATTGGTGCTGACCAGCTGATGGTAGCTCCGTTTGCGGTGATTGTATTTACAGCGATTGCCGTTGGGTTAATACATGAAGGTATTGTAAGGTTAATATTGTCAATAGCCACCGGAGGCTGAGTTCCGCCGCTACCGTCATTTCTCCATTCAAAAACAAGACGCATAGTAGATCCGGCAAAGCTGCTGATATTTAAATTTGAATTTAAATAATTAATCCACGTTGCCTGATTGTTCATATTTCCACCAACCTGAATTCTTCCTGTTCCTGCAGTAATCTGTGTACCAGAAGTCGGAACAAATGTGATAGGAACCATCCAAACTCTCAGGTAGTCATAGTTGGTTGTGGTAAATCCTTCACCAATACCTTTCCAGTCGAAAGATAAAGTTGCGACAGTTGCACCTGTTGGGACGGTAATATCACGGAAAGCCTGAACAACTGATGTAGAACCAATCGTGTAAGCATTTGCAGTACCGTTGTTATTTGAAATGTAGATTGAATTTCCTGTATTTCCGGTCGCTGCACCAAAAGCCCATTGATTGGTTTGGGTTCCGTTTACAAATCCGAAATCATTTCCTCCCGTAAAGGCTTGCGAATAGGGGATTGTTGCAGGTATTTGAGGAGTTGTAAATGAAGGTCCTGCCGTCCAGATGCTTGTACCGCTGGTTCCACATGCTGATCGAACCCAGAAATAATACGTTGTATTTGGGTTTAAAGTTCCTAATACCGCTGACGTTGCCGTTGTAGTTCCTGTCGGAGGCGTCGCAGCTGTAGGCGCTGTATTGGTTGTGGTCACAAAATACTGATATCCGTTTGCCGGAGCCGGGGTAGGTGCCGTCCAGCTGATGGTAGCTCCATTTGGTGCAATATTGTTTACCGCTAAAGCAGTTGGCATCACACATGAAGGAATAAACAAGTTGATGTTATCAATAGCTGCTGGTGGCTGGCTGCCTAAACTTCCATCATTTATCCATTCAAAAACCAGCCTCATTGTAGAATTAGAAAAACTACTGATATTTAATGTTGAGTTTAGGTAATTAATCCATGTTGTCTGATTGTTCATATTTCCACCCACTTGAATTCTTCCCGCAGCTGCAGTAATCTGTGTTCCTGCTGTAGGATTAAAAGTAGCGGGAACTAACCAAACTTTAAAATAATCATAATTTGTCGTAGTAAAACCTTCACCTAATGCTTTCCAGTCAAAAGAGAATGTTGCCACACTTGCACCCAAAGGCACTGATATATCACGATAAGCATGCACAACAGAAGTTGAACCTGTGCTGTAAGCATTTGCAGTCCCGTTATTGTTCGAAATGTAGATAGAGCTTCCGGTATTTCCCGTTGCTGTTCCATATGCCCATTTGTTGGTTTGATTTCCGTTGACGAATCCAAAATCATTCGCAGTATTGAAATTCTGCGTGTAAGGAATTGTCGCAGGAACTTGAGTAGTTGTAAAACTCGCAACAGCAGACCAAGAGCTTTTATCGGTAGCACTACAAACAGATCTTACCCAGAAATAATAGGTTGTATTAGGTAAAAGACCATTAATAGTCGTGTTGTTTCCTGTACTTGTTCCCGAAGCAGCTGTAGTTGCCGTCGGTGGCGTATTGGTCGTAGAATAATAATATTCAAATCCATTTGCAGGAGCTGTTGCAGGAGCAGTCCAGCTAATTGTTCCTGTATTGGGGGTTGTTGCCGTTGTCGTAAGAGCCGTTGGAGGGAAACAAGTTACTAAAGATAGATTAATGTTATCAATAGCTGCAGGAGGTTGTGTGCCAAGGCTGCTTCCGTTTCTCCATTCAAAAACCAATCTCATGGTATTGTTTGCAAAACTCGTTACCGTAAGGTTGTTGATTACGTAGGTTTGCCATGTCGATTGATTGCTGAATTCTCCGCCCACCTGAATTCTTCCACCACCTGTAGTGATAGCTGTTCCCGCAGTTGGAGTAAACGTAGCAGGTACCAGCCAAACTCTCATGTAGTCGAAGCCAACCTCGCCGATTGACTTCCAGTCGAAACTAAAATTAGCAAGTGTAGATCCGGTTGGGATGGTGAGCTCTTTGTAAGCATGAACAATGCTTGCAGAGTTGATGTTGTACTGATTATTTGCACCACTGTTGTCGGAAATATAGAGAGAACTTCCCGTGTTTCCGATGGCAGAGCCGTATTGCCACTTGTTGGTTTCACTGCCATTCACCAGGGTGAGATCGTTGGCAGTATTGAAATTCTGCGTATAGGGCAATGGGGAAGGACTCTGAGCACGGATGTGGCTCATCATGCCCGCCTGAGTTACCAGCCACAGCATCATAAATGAAGTAAAAATTTTCTTCATAATTAAACGATTATTTTTGAATTATTATTTTCTAAAACAAAAATAATCATTTAGAAAATTGAGCCGCAGAAAGGGCTTTGAAAGGTTTTTCTTAAAACGGCACGAATTGATTGAAATTCAATAAGTTTTTAATTTAAATCTTAATGATGAATCAGCGATTATAGAAATGTATATTTTTTTTGATAATTTTTAGGCGTATCGCCAACGAGTTGCTTAAACACTCTGTTAAAATAATTCGCGTCAGAAAACCCTGTCTGGAAAGCGGTTTCCTTGATGCTGTTCTGCGTTGCCAAAAGTTCCTTCGCTCTGCTGATTCTTTCCTGAAGAATAAAATCGTTAGGTGATGTGCCCAGTTCATCTCTAAACATTTTGAAGAAATTTGATTTGCTTACATACGCCAACTTTGCAATATTATCAATAGATAATTTCTGATGAAGATTCTTTCGGATATAATCAACCACAAAACTGATTCTTGATTTGTTTTTAGCGACATTTTTCTCAACCATTCCACGTGCCTGAGTCTGCATTAATCTTATCAGAAGTTCTTTCAAAGCAAAATCAGCCATCACATCTTTTTGGGAATTATCATCCATCGCGATCCGCATAATATTGTTGGTGGCTGAGGCTAAAGACTTATTGTTAAACAGAAAATATTCATTTAAATCTAAATTCCAGCTGCTGGTTTCATCAATTTTAGGAAGCTGATAGTTGAGATGATTAAGAGAATCTTCAATAAATTCAGGATTTAAACTTAAAGAAATACACTGTGACGGTGTTTCATCGGCTTCAGGAAAATCAATCACCATGGTTTCTCCAGGCGATACCAAAACACTTTCTCCCGGAAAATAATCAAAATACTGGGCTTTACTCTCCAACTTTAAATGCTTTTTACCTCTGATCATTGCCGTGAAAGCTATAGTATCAAAGTGCAGTTTTACATTAAAAGCAGATTGGTGGGTTTCATAAATACTGAATTCGCAATTCTTCAAATTGAATTTTGTCTGATTTTCCACCAGCGTTACCAACTGATTTTCTACCTTCAATTCAGGTTTTTGCAAAAGATATTTATGGTCGTTCATTGTGAGAGTTTTTGGTGTAAGGTTCTTATCAAAGATAAAAATTTAAAAACAAAAGCAAATGTTAAGCAAAGCATAAAGTTTTTATGTTTGTACGATTTTACAGTTTTTCTGCACGATTTTGCTATTCAAATGCGATGCATCCCCGTAACTTAGTATCACAGAAAAATTAAAAATTCAAATAAAAATGAGTACAGCAACACAAAATCAATCAGACACACTATTGCAGTGGCCGGAATTCAAAAGTCAGTATAATAACTACATTAACGGTGAATTTACCGCTCCTGTCAACGGGAAATACTTCGATGTCGTTTCTCCTGTAAACGGAAAAGTTTTCACTCAGGCAGCCCATTCCTCAAAAGAAGACCTGGAAGTAGCCGTCAACGCAGCAACCGAAGCTTTCAAATCCTGGAAAAATACTTCTTCCACGGAGAGAAGCATTATTTTAAACAAAATTGCCGACAGAATTGAGCAGAATTTAGAATATCTTGCTACAGTCGAAACAATCGACAACGGTAAGGCGGTCAGGGAAACCCTTGCAGCCGACATTCCTTTGGCGGTAGACCATTTCAGATATTTTGCATCAGTGATCAGAGCGGAAGAAGGTTCGCACAACGAGCTCGATAAAGACACAGTTTCATTGATCGTCCACGAGCCACTCGGGGTTATTGCACAGATTATCCCATGGAATTTCCCGATTTTAATGGCAGTCTGGAAGCTGGCTCCGGCATTGGCAGCAGGAAACTGCGTAGTTTTGAAACCGGCAGAAAGTACACCGGTGTCGATTTTAGTTTTAATGGAACTGATCGGCGATCTGCTTCCGGCAGGTGTTGTAAACATCGTCAACGGTTTCGGAGCAGAATTGGGAAGAGCCTTAGTTACCAATCCTAAAGTAAACAAAGCAGCATTCACAGGATCAACAGTAACAGGCCGTCTTGTAATGCAGTACGCCACAGAAAACATCATTCCGGTAACTTTGGAATTAGGCGGAAAATCTCCAAACATTTTCTTCACTTCGGTAATGGATGCAGACGATGAGTTTTTAGACAAAGCGATCGAAGGTGCAGTTTTATTTGCCTTAAATCAGGGCGAAATCTGTACGGCACCGTCAAGACTTCTCGTTCAGGAAGATATTGCAGACGCCTTCATCGAAAAAGTAATCGAAAGAGTGAAATCCATCAAGGTAGGAAATCCGTTGGATAAAACCACGATGATGGGAGCTCAGGCATCTCAGATTCAAAAAGATAAAATACTCTCTTACATCAAATTGGGTAAGGAAGAAGGAGCAGAAGTGCTTGTAGGCGGTGATGTTAATCACGTAGGCGAAGGTCTGGAAAACGGATATTACATTCAGCCAACCATCTTCAAAGGCAACAACAGAATGAGAATCTTTCAGGAAGAAATTTTCGGACCTGTTCTGGCGTTTACCACTTTCAAAGACGAAGATGAAGCCCTGAAAATTGCCAATGACACCATTTACGGTCTTGGAGCCGGCGTATGGACGAGAGATGCGCATCAGCTTTACAACATTCCGCGTCACATCGAAGCGGGCAGGGTTTGGGTCAATCAATACCATGCCTATCCTGCAGGAGCGCCGTTTGGAGGGTACAAACAGTCGGGAATCGGAAGAGAAAATCACAAAATGATGCTCGATCATTACCGTCAGACCAAAAACATGCTGATTTCCTACAATAAAAACAAATTAGGTTTCTTTTAAGATCATTTGGGCGTGCCCCTTTGCATGGCCAACCCACAACGCTGGCAGGGTTTTGAACCCTGCCGGCGTTCCCCCACCCAATGCAAGCGGGTCGGGCTATGCAGGGCTCCACTTCGTTTCGGTACTCCGCTTTGCTGCGTACCGGCTCGTTCCTCGCCGCCCTTCCTATCCCTCACGCGGGAGGAAATCTTCTTTTCACTTTGATTTTAAAAAAGAAAAGCATTGATTTCTGCTTTTTAAAAGAACAGGCGAAAATTCAATATTTAAGATTCAATATTCAATTCTTGTCAGGGTTTAAAACCTTGACAAGTTTCTTAACAGAAATAATTTTTCACACCTGCAGCAAGCCTGCAGCTTAAATTATAGACTTGGTTGAAGTTCGGCGACAGATTTCGCCGGACTTTTTTTAACTTTAATTAAAATTAAAAATGGAAACACAGAATAAAATATCCCGACTCTCCGTCACAGAGAAAGCCCTCGAAGTCATCTGGCAGCTCGAAAAACAACATGGCGAACTCATGTTTTATCAGGCAGGCGGATGTTGTGAAGGCACACAGCCTCAGTGTTTTGAAAAAGGCGGCTATTTTCCCAGAATGAACGATGCCATGATCGGCACCATCAACGGCCACGAATTCTGGATCGACCGCGATCTCTTTGAATACTGGCAATACTCTCATTTCACCTTAGACATCCTCGAAGGCTTTGGTCCCGGCGGCTTTTCCCTGGAAACACCTCTGGGAAAAACTTTTAAAGTGCATTACAGATTATTCACACCGGAAGAACTGAAAAATCTCGAAGATGTAAAACGGAGTGTATAGGTTTTGAAAGGACAAAATAAAAAGTAAAAAGAGCCGGGTAAAAAGTAAAAAGAGCCAAGTGATAAACAGCGCCAGCAGAACTATTTCGGTAAAAAATTCCACACAACCCGCATAGGTTTAATGTCAGTAGCCGTGGGTGCAACCCATGGAAAGGAGCCAAGGAAAAAGAAAGAAGAAACAAGTATTAGAGACTGCGAAAAGAACTGTATTTCCTTCATACAAACCCGAAAGGGTTTAATATCAGTAGCCGTGGGTGCAACCCATGGAAAATAAACGATAGCATCATCAGAACCACATCGTGGTTCAACAAAATTCGCACATAAATTCAACAAACTCGAAGAAAATCTGTGAAAATCCGTGCGCTATTGTTCTCACAGATTGCACAGATTTTCACAGATGCCCCGTCAAAAATTTCTGATTTTAATACCACGAATAAACTTAATATGTAATTAGCAGAAAGATTACCTCAAAACCACGCAGTGGTTTAATATCAATAGCCGTGGGTGAAACCCATAGAACAACAGCAATAATATAACATCAGAACCACGAAGTGGTTCAATGTTATTAACCTTAGTTAAAACCCATGGGAGAGCCAGTTAGAAGAGCCGGCTTGCAGAACTGAATTTTAGAAAATCCACACAATCCGCAAGGGTTTAATGTTGGTAGCCGTGGGTGCAACCCATGGGAAAAAAAACGATAGCGTCATCAGAACCACATCGTGGTTCAACAAAATTCGCACATAAATTCAACAAACTCGAAGAAAATCTGTGAAAATCCGTGCGCTATTGTTCTCACAGATTGCACAGATTTTCACAGATGCCCCGTCAAAAATTTCTGATTTTAATACCACGAATAAACTTAATATGTAATTAGCAGAAAGATTACCTCAAAACCACGCAGTGGTTTAATATCAGTAACGGTGGGTAAAACCCATGGAACACCAGCAGTAACACAACATCACAACCACGTCGTGGTTCAACAAAATTCACACATAAATTCAACAAACTCGATGAAAATCTGTGAAATCCGTGCGCAATTTTTCTTCCGCAAAAAGTGGTGTCTTTTGTGCAAAATATCTATGAAAATGTTGGTTTAAAATCAAACACCGGGCACCAGACAATTTTTTTAAGTCGCCAAAATTCTTGAAATAAGTATCATACAAACCTACTCACAAACATCGATGCCACCAACTGCCCAACCGCATTCAAAACCGTAGCCAGCGGATCAACCAGTGTACCGATAATCATCACAGCAGGAATTGCTTCCTGTGGTAATTGGTAAACAGAAATCATCAGCATTTCACCAATATATCCGCCGTTGGGAATTCCGCCGGCAACGATGCTTACAAAAACTGTGATTCCCAAAGCCAAAAGCAAATTCACAGGATCAAAAAAATCTCTTCCGATAATGAGAAAAGCAACATAAATTTTAATGATGGAAGACATCGACGATCCGTTTTTATGTAATGTTGTTCCAATGGGAATGACAAGATTGGCGATGTTGGCAGGAACTCCAATTTTCGATGCAGCCTGTAAATTCGCGGGCATGGTCGCGAAACTGCTGCAGGTGCTTAAAGCTGTCAGCGTTGGATAAATGGCATTGGTCCAGAAACTTTTTACGCCATATTTTCCTTTAGCCATAAATGCATACAGCGAAAAAAACAAAATGAAATAGACGATTCCTGCAATATAATAAAGCCCTAATGGTTTGGCGTAAAATCCAAACAGTTGAGGTCCCAGAGTTGCGACCTGATATGCGAAGTAAGCACCCAAACCAATCGGTGCAATTTTCATAATCATTAGAAGTAATTCTTTCATTACCTCATACCCTGATGCAATAAATGTTCTGAAAGGCTGACCTTTTTCACCTGCTTTTCTTGCTGAGAAACCTGTCATAAATGAGAAAATCAAAAGTGCCAGCATATTCTGTCTTGAAAACAGCTGCGTAAATTCTCCTACCGTGAAAAAACTTACGATTCGGTTGCCCCAACTGTCGTTATTGGCTACATCATCCACAATCTCCCTACTTCCGGAAACTCCCGAAACAGGGAAAAAATAAACAACAATAATGGTAAAAACTGCTGCTGTAATGATGAAACACAGAAAAGTAAAGCCCATGATAAGCATAATCTTCCCAAACTTAGATTGTTGTTCGAGCGAAGCGATTGAATTGGCAACTGCAAAAAATACCAGCGGAACAACGCTTACAAAAAGGAGATTCAGAAAAATATCTCCTAAAGGTTTTAGAAAATCGACAACCTGAGGAGCGACAATTCCGATGATGCTGCCGACTGTAATTCCGAAAAGTAAAAGTAGAATTCCCGAATAGTTTTTTAAGACCTGTTGCATTTCCTGTGATTTTATTCAAATATAAATCAATAAAATCTATTCCTTTTAATATGACCCTGTTTAAATTTAAATAGAAATATATATTGAGCCTGTTTAAAAATTATTAAAATTGTTTGAATATATTGATTTTTAATACTTTGATTAATTGAGTCTTCGACAGGCTCAGACTGACAAATCTAATACTAATCGCTCCATTTAACGGTGTCACTCTGAGCTTGTCAAAGAGTTTTTGAACCATAATTAATTATTTGAAAAAAATATAAACAGGCTCTTAATTTTATTTAAAAAGATTTTAAAGCTTAAACTCAATAGAATAATCATGCTTTATCTAAAATATCATAAAAACCACTTTTTAGAATAACTATAAATTAAACATTTTAAAACCAAAACGCCTTCACGGAACCATTTTTGTATCTGTTAAGCTATCACTAAAAATATACAATTATGAATACCAACAGACTTTCACAAAGACTTGAGCAGGCCTTAAGTGACCAGATGAATACAGAAGATTTACAGTCAAGAGTGTATTACTCATACGGAATTTGGGCAGCTGACAAGGGTTATGGTGGAATTTCGAATTTTCTTTTCCGTCACGCGCAGGAAGAAAGAGACCATGCCGTGAAGTTTATGCAATATATACTGAACAGAGGTGGTAAACCAACAATTACGGCACTTGAAGCTCCCGGTGCAGAACCTACAAGTTTGTCCAACTGTTTTGATCTTGTTTTTCAGCATGAAGTTGACAATACAACGGCAATTTATAACTTAGTAAATATCGCATTTGACGAAAAGGATTGGGCTTCATGGAATTTCCTTCAGTGGTTCGTAAAAGAACAGATTGAAGAAGAAACATTTGCCATGAACCTGATTGATAAATTAAAAATCGCAGGTGGCGACAGAGCAAGCGACGAGTCATTATTTACTCTCGATAAAACTCTTGAATCACTACCGGATGATGCCGAGCTGGCGCAGAATGCCACAGGGCCAAACCCATAAAATGCTACGCAAGAAATATTATTTCAAGGAAATCTGTCAGTTTTTTGACAGATTTTTTTTGTTATGATTCTCTGTTTTATTTCTTTATCTTTGCACACTTAAAATTCAAGGTTTAAAATTCAATATTTAAAAATTAGATTGAATCCAGAATTAATAAACTTTGAATATTGAATATTAAATTTTGAATCGAAATTATGAAATGTGGAATCGTAGGCTTGCCAAACGTAGGTAAATCAACTCTTTTTAACTGTCTGAGCAACGCAAAAGCACAGTCAGCAAACTATCCTTTCTGTACTATCGAGCCCAATTTGGGAACGGTTTCTGTGCCGGATCAAAGATTATTCGAGCTTGAAAAAATCATTAGCCCTGAAAAAGTAATTCCTGCTGTCGTAGAGATTGTCGACATCGCGGGTCTTGTAAAAGGGGCAAGTAAAGGTGAAGGTCTTGGAAATCAGTTTTTGGCAAATATCAGAGAGTGTGAAGCGATTATTCATGTTTTAAGATGTTTTGACAACGGAAATATTGTGCACGTGGAAGGTTCTGTAGATCCTATGCGGGACAAGGAAATCATCGATATCGAGCTTCAGTTGAAAGATATGGAAACAGTGGCTAAAGCTGTTGAAAAGGCTAAAAAGTTCATCAAATCCGGTAAAAAGGAAGATATTTTGGCTTACGAAACACTTCAGAATCTTCAGAAGCATTTGGAGGATGGTAAAAACGCCAGGGAATTTGCTGCAGATGACAGTATGAAAGCCGTTATCAGCGAAGTTCAGTTACTGACCAATAAACCGGTACTTTACGTTTGTAATGTAGACGAGAATTCCATCAAAAATGGAAACGACTGGATTACCAAAATCGAAGAAATGGCTAAAGCTGAAAACGCTGAAGTCGTTGTTTTGGCAGCACAGATTGAAGCCGACATCAATGAGCTTGAAACTTTTGAAGAAAGAGAAATTTTCCTTGACGAATTGGGTTTAACTGAACCGGGTGTTAACCGCCTGATCAGAAAGGCATACGATTTGTTGAAACTTCAAACCTACTTTACAGCGGGTGTAAAAGAAGTCAGAGCCTGGACAATCGGACAGGGCTGGACGGCACCTCAGGCTGCAGGAGTAATCCACACAGATTTTGAAAAAGGATTTATCCGTGCGGAGGTAATCAAATATGATGATTACATGACTTACGGCTCTGAAGCAAAAATCAAAGAAGCCGGAAAACTGGGAGTTGAAGGAAAAGAATATATCGTGAAAGACGGCGATATCATGCATTTCAGATTCAACGTCTAAGAAGACCAAGTAAAAGTTAGTTATATAGAAAAACGCTTTCAAAATTAGTTTTGGGAGCGTTTTTTGTTGCATTCTGAAAAATAATTTTATGAAATATTTCATTCTGTTACTATTTGTTTTTTCATGTTCAAAAAGTGTTGAAGACAACTGTTTTCAATCGAACCACAAACTGATCAGCGATTTTCAGACTGATGCAGATCAGACTGATAATACTTTCGAAGAGTCAATAAAATTTGACGCAGATAAAATAATTGCAGAAAAACCTGATTATGTTCAGATTGTCAGTCTTAAAAAATTCAGAAGTTTTAAAATTGACAGTGCTGAATATCAGAACGAAATTTCCGGTAAGGATGCAGAGGAAATATGGAAGAAACATCAAATCGAATTTGCTCTGTTCAGCAAAAAATTTAATGATCAGTTTGAATTTTCACACTGTCAGAAAGTTGGTGAAACAGAATATGCGTTTGGAGAAAATTCACTGGGATTTTGGCTCCTTGAAATTAAAGATAATACACCAAAGGCTTATTTTTTAGGCTTAAGTTTCAGTCATTATTGCATCAATAAGGTTCAGAATAGACCCATTATCAATAAAGAATATATGGAACTAGAAGGCAGTTTCGTGAAAATTACAATAGTAGGTGGATTGCCAGGTTATAAAGATTATTCTGCAATCGAAGATGGGAAATTATTTAAAATAAAATTAAAAGATCTCTTCAAAGATTCCGACAGTGACGGCTATAATGATATTTTTGAAACGACGTTTGGTTTAAATCCTACTAATAAAGATTCTGATGCTGATGGAATTGATGATTTTAAAGACTTAAATCCGATGTATAAATCAGGTAAAAATAAATTTACTGCACTTTACGAAAGTCTCAT
The DNA here is from genome assembly GCF_025457425.1 of Chryseobacterium foetidum. NCBI lineage: Bacteria > Pseudomonadati > Bacteroidota > Flavobacteriia > Flavobacteriales > Weeksellaceae > Chryseobacterium > Chryseobacterium foetidum. The sequence continues at coordinate 706,353 of NZ_JAMXIA010000001.1, read as the reverse complement.
GCCTAATTACGGACATGAAAATATGACAGATAAAAAATACTTTTTTGAAGTTTTTGCCAGCGATTGCGATTATTTTCATGAAGTCAATCCAAAATACAGAGTGCTGTTTATACCGCTGGACGACAGGAAAAGATCAGATTATCTGAAGATTTCAGATGTAATACATCACGGCGTTGGAAGGATTAAAAAGAATAAAAAAAATCCTGATATGTTCTATATTCAAAACTGGAGCAACAGTAGCACTACAATCTATACCGCACAATACAAAAACGGAAAGTGGTATTTGGAAATAAGTGGCGGAATTGTTATCTGAAAATAAAATTCATTCATACCTTTGATATTTACAAATCCGTTCGATGGAAAAATCCGCTCACACTTCTTACGCTTCTCTTGAAGATTTCTACAGAGAAATTGCCGTTAAATTGGGAAGAGATGTAGACACGCTTATTCCAAAAGGTTTACACAAAGACATCGGTCATTTCAATGTTTTTGATATCGCCCAAACAATCGAACGTTTACGGGCAAGCAGTGAAATGCCTTACAACAGACGGAAATATTACAAAATAAGTTTAATCAGAGGTAAAAACAGAGCAGAGTATGCAGATAAAGTAATTTCCATTGAGAAAAATGCCCTGCTTTTCGCAACGCCGAAGGTTCCTTACCATTATGTTCCTGAGGATGAGAATCAGGCAGGAAGTTTCTGCGTTTTCACAGAAGATTTTTTTCTGAAAAACCTTTCACACAGCAACCTTCAGGAGTTGCCGATTTTTCAGCCCGGGAACACTCCTGTTTTTGAAATTGACGATAATCTGGCAGATGAAATTCAGATTTTATTTAATAAAATTAAAAGTGAAATAGAATCTGAGTATATTTTTAAATATGATCTCATCAGAAATTATGTGGAGGAACTGATTCATTACGGACAAAAATTGCAACCAGCTTCAAAACTTTCAACTTCAAATGATTCTTCAATGAGAGTAGTTTCGTTATTTATAGAACTTCTCGAAAGACAGTTCCCCATTGAGACTTCAGAGCAAAGACTACAGCTGAAATCTGCTAAGGATTTTGCCGACAGATTGGCGGTGCATGTGAATTATCTAAATAAAAAATTAAAAGAAAGCACCGGCAAAACCACCACCGAAATTATTGCTGAAAGAGTCATTCAAGAAGCTAAAATCCTTTTAAAACAAACCCATTGGAGCATCTCTGAAATCGCTTACGCTTTAGGTTTTGAAGAAATCGCTCATTTCTCAAACTTTTTTAAAAAGAAAACATCTCTCGCTCCGTTGGAATTCAGACTTTGATTTGAATTTTGCAAATTTTGGTTTGATTAGGACAAAGTCTTTGGCTTGAAATTGTCTCAACTTTGTAACATCAAAAACAATCAATAAAAAATGGAAACAAGAACAAAAATTGCTCTGGTAACAGGCGGAAGCCGTGGATTAGGAAAAAATTCAGCCCTGAAGATTGCAGAAAAAGGTCTGGATGTAATTATTACCTACAATTCAAATAAAGAAGAAGCTGACAAAACCGTTGCTGAAATTCAAAATTTAGGTAGAAAAGCAATTGCATATCAACTGAATACGAAAGACGTAAAATCATTTGACGAATTCATCAAAAATGTAGGCGACCATCTTGAAGAAAATACAGGAAGCCGAAATATCGATTTCTTAATCAATAATGCCGGAACTGCTTTGTACCAGCCGATTGCTGATGTTACAGAAGAACAGTTGGATGATATGGTAGACATTCATTTTAAAGGAGTTTTCTTTTTGACTCAAAAATTTTTACCGTTCATCAATGATGGTGGAGGAATCGTAAATCTATCATCGGGTTTGGCGAGATTCGCAATGCCGGGTTCTTCGGTTTATGGTTCCATGAAAGCAGCTGTTGACCAGTTGAGCAAATATATGGCGAAGGAACTGGGAGCAAGAAAAATCAAAGTTAATGCAGTGGCTCCAGGTGCCATCGAAACGGATTTCGGCGGCGGAAGAACACGCGATGACGAAAATATTAATCAAATGGTTTCCTCAAATACTGCCCTGGGAAGAGCCGGATTGCCGGATGACATTGGTGGAGTAGTTGCTTTTCTCTGTACTGAAGAAGCCAGATGGATCACGGCTCAGAGAATTGAAGTTTCGGGAGGAATGTTTTTTTAGATCAAAGATTTAAATTTTCCCGCAGATTAAACAAATTGTGCAGATTTTTATCTGTAAAATCTTTTTAATCTGCGGGATTTCTATTTTAAAGTTTAGCCAGATTCTCCAAAGCCTTTTCCAAAGTTTCATCTTTTTTGGCAAAACAGAGTCTGATAACATTTTCATTCAGTTTATCTTTATAAAATGACGAAAAGGGAACTGTGGCAACTTTATGATTTACAGTAAGTTCATGTGCAAAATCAAGATCCTTTTTATCTGAAATTTTATCGTATTTCACAGCCTGAAAATACGTTCCTTCACAATCAAGAAGTTCAAACGATGTTCCTGAAAGTCCGTTTCTGATCAAATCTCTTTTTTGTTGGAAAAACTGATTGAGATTTAAATAATTCTCTTCATTTTTCATATAATCAGCAAAGGCTAATTGAATAGGAGTGTTAACAGAAAAAACATTGAATTGATGCACTTTTCTGAACTCGTCAGTCAGATTTTTAGGAGCAGCACAATATCCGATTTTCCAGCCTGTGACGTGGAAAAGTTTTCCGAAGGAGGCAATCAAAAAACTTCGTTCTTTCAGTTCGGGATATTTACAGACGCTGAGGTGTTCCTTTCCATCAAACACAATATTTTCGTAGACTTCATCGCTCAGAATAAAAATCGAAGTTCCTTTTACGATAGAAATCAGTTCCTGAAGATCGTCTTCATTTAAAATTTTACCTGCCGGATTATTCGGATTGTTAAGAATAATTAATTTCGTCTTGTCTGAAACCAATTTTTTAACCTCATTCCAGTCGATGGCATAATCGGGAGGGGTCATTTTAAATCTTTTTACAATTCCTCCGAAAAGCTCTACTGTGGGCTCGTAACAATCGTAGGCAGGTTCAAAAATAATCACTTCGTCTCCATCTTTTACCAAAGTTGCAATGGCTGTGAAAATCGCCTGAGTTCCTCCCGCAGTAACCGTAATCTCGGTATCCGGATGATAGATCGCCTGATGGGATTTTTCTATTTTTTTAGCAATTTCTTCTTTTAACGGTAACATTCCACCCATCGGTGCATACTGATTAAATCCTTTTTTGAGGTAGTGATCTACGAGATTCAGTAATTCGGGATCTGCAGGAAAATCTGGGAAACCCTGAGAAAGATTGATGGCTTCATTTTCATTGGCAAGCTGTGTCATCTGGCTGAAAATGGTGGTTCCCACATTGGAAAGTTTAGATAAAGGAAGTTGTATCATCGGGCAATTTTTAATTTGAATATCTAAAATTAGGGCATTTTTTAAATAAAAGAGAGAAAAACTTAACTAAATAAAATAAAAACAAACATGAACAATCACGAAATTGACTACAGAATTCACGGCGAAGAAATGCAGTGTGTGGAAATTGAGCTTGATCCTCAGGAGAGCGTCATCGCAGAGCCCGGAAGTTTTATGATGATGACCGAAGGTGTAAAAATGGAAACCATGTTCGGTGACGGAAACGAAAAAGGTTTGATGGGAAAACTTTTCTCTGCCGGAAAAAGAATGCTGACCGGTGAAAATCTTTTTATGACCGTATTTACCAACATTGATAAGACCAAAAAGCAGGTGACTTTTGCAGCACCGTATTCAGGGAAAATTATTCCCCTGGATTTGAATGCGTTGGGCGGAAAAGTGATTTGTCAGAAAGACGCTTTTCTCTGTGCAGCAAAAGGGGTTTCTGTTGGAATTGAGTTTCAGAAAAAACTGGGAACCGGACTTTTCGGTGGTGAAGGTTTCATCATGCAGAAACTTGAAGGTGACGGGATGACTTTCGTACACAGTGGCGGTCACGTAATGGAAAAGGAACTTCAGCCCGGCGAAATTTTGAAAATCGATACCGGCTGCATCGTTGCTTTTACAAAAAATGTAGATTATGATATTCAGTTTGTGGGCGGTGTAAAAAATACTTTGTTCGGAGGTGAAGGATTGTTTTTTGCCCAACTGAAAGGTCCGGGGAAAGTCTGGATTCAAACCTTGCCCATTTCGCGTTTGGCAGGAAAAATCTTACAGTTCGGAGGAGGAGGCCATAAAGAAGAAGGTGGTATTTTAGGAGGTTTGGGAAGTCTTCTGGATTAAAATTTTAATGCAAAAATATCGAAGGCGTAACAGATTTTGTTGCGTCTTTTTTCGTGTTGGTTCAATAGATTTTTTTCAATGCAATTGTCGACATTCAATTAAATTACGGCTTAGAACACGGGTGGTTTTTTAATATTAAATTAAATATACTGCTTTTTAGTTATTTTTAATAAATCATGGAAAAATAAGTCTTAAAAATTCGGATTTTTTTGTTCAATTCCGTATTTTTGTCTGTTTACTGATTTTTAAATATGCCACAAGATTTACAGCCGAATTATAACGAAGAAAATATCCGAACCCTCGAACCCCGCGAGCACGTAAGGCTTAGGCCGGGAATGTACATCGGGAAGCTGGGAGACGGTTCTTCGGTAGATGACGGAATTTATATTTTACTGAAAGAAGTTCTCGATAATTCCATCGATGAATTCAGAATGAAGGCCGGAAAAAGAATTGATGTGAAAATCAAGGACGGCACTGTAACTGTGCGTGATTATGGCCGTGGAATTCCGTTGGGAAAAATTGTGGACGTGGTTTCCATTATGAACACGGGTGGAAAATATGATGACGGTGCCTTTAAAAAATCTATCGGTCTTAATGGTGTTGGTACAAAGGCTGTTAACTTTCTATCGACCTATTTTAAAGTAAAATCCGTAAGGGAAGGTAAAATGAGAATTGCAGAATTCCGTGAGGGAAGGCTGGATATTCTTCATGAAGAAGCTGAAACTTCCGAGCGAAACGGAACAGAAATTACTTTTCTGCCTGACGAGAGCATTTTTATCAACTTCAAATTCAGAAATGAGTATGTTGCCAAAATGCTCCGCAATTATACGTATCTGAATTTAGGTTTAAAAATATATTTTAACGGAGAAGTCTACGAATCTCAAAACGGTTTGAAAGACTTGTTGGAAGAGGAAATCGACGGCGAAATCGTCTATCCTATTATTCACATTAAGGATGATGATATGGAACTTGCGATCACGCATTCAGACAAATCTCAGTCTGAAACCTATTTTTCATTTGTTAACGGACAGTACACTTCGCAGGGCGGAACGCATTTGAACGCTTTTAAAGAAGCTTATGTGAAAACCATCCGTGAGTTTTTCAATAAAAATTTTGAAGCTACCGATATCAGAAAAGCCATTATCGGAGCGGTTTACATCAACGTTGGAAATCCGGTTTTTGAATCTCAGACCAAAACCAAACTGGGTTCTGCAACAATGGGTCAGGATAAAGATGGTAAAGAATTGGAGACGATTAAAACCTTTGTTATCAATTATTTAAAAAATAAACTTGATAATTACCTTCATAAAAACCCTGAAATTGCCGAGGCTCTCCAACGCAAAATATTAATTTCTGAAAGAGAAAGAAAAGAACTTTCCGGAATTCAGAAACTGGCGAGAGAAAGAGCAAAAAAAGTTTCGCTTCACAATAAAAAACTTCGTGACTGCAGACAGCATTACAACGACCAGAAAGCAGAGAGAAAAGCTGAAACTCAGATATTTATTACCGAAGGAGATTCTGCATCAGGTTCCATCACAAAGTCAAGAGATGTGGAAACTCAGGCTGTATTTTCGTTAAAAGGAAAACCTTTAAACTGCTATGGTTTAACCAAAAAAGTAGTGTATGAAAATGAAGAATTTAACCTTCTTCAGGCGGCTCTGAATATCGAAGAAAGTCTTGAAGATCTCAGATACAATCAGGTGATTATTGCCACCGATGCCGATGTGGACGGTATGCACATCAGATTGCTGATGATTACGTTTTTTCTTCAGTTTTTCCCTGATGTGATTAAAAATGGACATTTGTATATTCTTCAGACGCCACTCTTCAGGGTACGAAATAAAAAAGAGACAAGATATTGCTATTCTGAACTCGAAAGGGTAAAGGCTTTGAATGAATTAGGGAAAAATCCGGAGATTACGAGATTTAAAGGTCTTGGAGAGATTTCCCCTGATGAGTTTAAAAATTTTATTGGAAAAGATATCCGTCTGGAGCCTGTGGTTCTAGGAAAAGATCAGACCATCGATCAGCTTCTGGAATTTTACATGGGAAAAAATACGCCCGACAGACAGACTTTTATCCTCGAGAACCTTGTAGTGGAAGACGATTCTGAAATTGACAAAAAAGAAATTATTTCAGAAGCGATTTAAAAAACTAAGACTAAACTGAAACACACTTGATTTAGAAATGAGACTCAGTAATAAACGTAAAGCTCCGCTTTACAACTTTATAAACACCGCATTAATTATGCTTTTGGTGATAGGGATTTTGGCTTTCTTTGCCGAAGAGATGAGGTTTCAACTGCTCGGAATGGAGGCGTATCTTCTGATTGCGGTTCCCGCAATTTTGATAATTGTTTTTTATCTTAACGGAAGACAGATTTTTGAATACGACAGTGATGGCGAGGCTTTACACTTCAGAAACAGAAATATTGTTCCTTTTTTGAGCACGCCACTGAGCGATGAGTTTCCGAAATACAAATTTGTGAAATTTGAAACGTTTACTTTTCTTTTTTTTAAAAGGCTCTACATCACCATCAACAGCAAAAGCGGCAATACGATCCTAAAATATGAAATCTCTTATCTGTCTGGAAAAGAGCTTAACGATTTAAAATTTTCACTCAATAAAGTGGTAAAAAACAATAAGGAGAAAGTAAATAATGAATGAAGAACACTCTCACGAAAGTGAAAGCCTGAAAAAAGTTTCAGGACTCTACAAAGACTGGTTTCTTGATTATGCATCTTATGTAATTTTAGACAGAGCAATACCCTCTGTCTTTGATGGTTTTAAACCCGTACAGCGCCGAATCATGCATTCTATGCGTGAGCTGGAAGACGGACGTTACAACAAAGTCGCCAACATTGTCGGAAACACCATGAAGTATCACCCACACGGCGATGCTTCCATTACGGATGCCATGGTGGGAATCGGGCAACGTGAATTATTAATCGATACTCAGGGAAACTGGGGGAATATTTATACCGGAGATTCTGCAGCAGCAGCGAGATATATTGAAGCAAGACTGACTCCGTTTGCGCTCGAAGTTGTTTTTAATCCTAAAACCACCGTTTGGTCTAAATCCTATGACGGAAGAAATAACGAACCGGTTGATTTACCTGTAAAATTTCCATTGCTTCTGGCGCAGGGTGTTGAAGGAATCGGCGTTGGACTTTCCACGAAAATTCTTCCGCATAATTTCAACGAATTAATCAATGCTTCAGTTGCTTATCTTAAAGGAAAAAAGTTTGAAATCTATCCTGATTTTCTAACCGCCGGATTTCTTGATGTATCAGAATACAACGATGGGCACAGAGGCGGAAAGGTGAGAGCCAGAGCCAAAATTTCGCAGAGTGATAAAAACACTTTGGTGATTACAGAGATCCCATTCTCAAAAAATACATCAGATCTTATTGATTCTATCCTGAAAGCCAATGAACGAGGAAAAATTAAGATCAAAAAAATTGAAGACAATACTTCGGATAAAGTTGAAATTTTAATCCACCTTCACAACGATGTTTCTCCCGATAAGACGATTGATGCTCTCTATGCATTTACCGACTGTCAGGTGACGATTTCTCCTAATGCCTGCGTGATTGTTGGTGATAAGCCGATGTTTTTGAATGTTTCGGAAATTCTGAAAATGAATACCGATCATACGGTTTCCCTTCTCAAAAAAGAACTTGAAATCGAGCTTCATGAATTGCAGGAAAGCTGGCATTTTTCTTCACTGGAGAGAATTTTTATTGAAAACCGGATTTACCATGATATTGAAGAGGTTGAAACATGGGAAGATGTTCTTCAAACCATTGATGATGGATTAAAACCTCACACAGCACACCTTCTGAGAGCTGTGACGCAGGAAGATATTTTAAGATTAACGGAAATCAGAATCAAAAGGATTTCAAGATTCGATTTAGATAAATTTAAAGAAAATATCGCTGCATTGGAAGGTAAGATTGAGCAGGTGAGATTTAATCTCGCCAATTTGATTCAGTATGCGGTTGATTACTATTTAAACATCCAGAAAAAATACGGAAAAGGCAGAGAAAGAAGAACTGAACTCAGAATTTTTGATACTATTGATGCAACAAAAGTTGCGGTAGCCAACGAGAAATTTTACGCCAATTTTGAAGAAGGTTTTATCGGAACTTCGCTAAAAAAAGATCAGTATTTATTCGACTGTTCAGACATCGACGACATCATTACTTTCAGAAAAGACGGGCGCATGAAAGTGGTAAAAGTAGAACCTAAAACGTTCATCGGAAAAGATATTCTGCACGTCGCCATCTGGAAGAAAAACGATAAACGAACGGTTTACAATATGATCTACCGTGAAGGCAGGGAAGGACCTTATTACATGAAGCGTTTTTCTGTGACCGGCGTCACACGAAATACAGATTATCCTTTGGCCTCAGATAAAAAATTCTCAGAAACGCTTTATTTCTCGGCAAATCCGAATGGTGAGGCGGAAACGGTAAGTGTTTTGCTTAAACCAAACCCGAGAATCAGAAAGAATAAAATGGACATTGATTTTTCTGAACTGGCGATCAAAGGAAGGGATTCCAAAGGAAATCTGGTTACCAAATATTCCATCAAAAAGGTGGATTTAAAGGAAGAAGGTGTGTCCACATTAGCTCCGAGAAAAATCTGGTACGATGATACCGTGAGAAGGCTGAATGCAGACGTTCGCGGAACTTTCTTAGGTAATTTCAAGGGAGATGATAAAATTCTGACAGTCAATACGAACGGAGAAGCCAAACTGGTTTCATTCGATCTTGGAAACCGTTTTGATGATGAATATTTAATTCTCGAAAAATGGAAACCGGAGCAGCCTGTAACGTGTATTTATTACGATGGCGAGAAGGATATGTATTTCATCAAAAGGTTTTTATTTGAAAACAATACGCATATCCAGACCTTTATGCCATCGGAACATCCGAAATCATTCATTGAAAATGTAATCGTGAGCAACGGAGCAACAGCGGAAATTATTTTTGCCAAAGACAAAGGCAAAGACCGTGACCCTGAAACCATCAACATTGACGAATTTATTTCAGTAAAAGGAATTAAGGCCATCGGAAATCAGTTCACTAAATTTAAAGTGAAAACTATTAATATAACTGTTCCCGAGCCTGTAGAGGAGGAGCCTGAAGTGTATGAAGAGCCCGATTTTGCGCCATCTCAGGACGATGAAGGCGGAATGATAGGTGATCTGTTTCAGGAGGGAGAAAATTAAACTTTGTCAAAGTTTTATTTTGAGCAAGATTAACTTTGACAAAGTTTTAGAAGCGAAATTTTGAAAAACAAAAAAAAAATCGAACATGAACATCATTATTTTAATCATAGCACTCACCTGTATTGCGAGCTTCGCCGCTCCCGCAGGATCCCCGAACTTTGAAAAATTCAAGTTTAATGTGGGAGCCATTAAGTACAGTAAAGAATATGTAAGATTGCTTTCAGCAGGCTTTCTACACGCCGATTTTATCCATCTTGCTCTGAATATGTATGTTCTGTACATGTTTGGACCCTATGTTTTGGAAGCTTTTGGGCTCGTCGGCTTTCTTCTCATTTATATTGGGTCAATCTTGGTGGGAAATCTTTTTTCATTATTAATCTACAAGAACCAAGGCTGGTATTCGGCTATAGGAGCAAGTGGAGGTGTTGCCGGAATTATATTTGCCGGAGTTTCTCTAGATCCTGACGTAATTAGAATTGGAATTATTTTTCTTCCGTCTGCATTTGCATTGCCTGGTTACATTTTTGGCCTGCTTTATTTTGGTTATTCAGTTTACAGCATGTTGAATCCCAGAAGCAACGATAATATCGGTCACGCAGCACATTTAGGCGGAGCTTTTTTTGGTTTACTTATTTCAGTTTCGATGTTTCCACAGTTGGCTATGGAAAATGCGTTATTTTTATTCATTATGTCGCTGCCGTTGCTTTATTTGGCATTCGAAATATTTGTAAGAAAAAAAATCGGTTAAAAGTAACCGATTTTTTTTGTGAAAATTTTATTGAAATTTATCTAATTCCAAAAACGAAACGGTCATTTCCGCTCAGATCTTGAACCAGCTCAGAATGCGCTAAATTTTGATATAAATCTAAAGTTTCCTGACCCAGTTTCTGATTGATTTCAAGGAAAACCAAACCGTTTCTATTTAAATATTTTCCGCAGTCATCCGCAATTTTTCTGTAAAAAATCAAAGCATCTGAAGTTGGAGAAAAAAGAGCCATTTTCGGCTCAAATTCTTTTACAGAATCAGCGATTTCCGTTTCTTCATCTACTCCGATGTACGGTGGATTTGAAATAATGACGTCGAAATTTTCATTTAAATCTAAATTTAAATAATCTGCATGAATAAAATTAATATTCAAATCATGAAATTCTGCATTTCTCTTTGCCGTTTCCAGAGCTTTTTCAGAAAAATCGATGGAAGAAACTTCTGCGTCGGGAAAATGCTTCTTCAAAACCAAAGGAATGATGCCGCTGCCGGTTCCGATGTCGAGGATTTTGAGGGTTTGAGGGTTTGAGAGTTTGGGGGTTTTAGGGTGGGAGTACTCTGGGGTTTGAGAGTCAGAGGGTTCCAGGGTTTTAGGGTTTAAAAGTTGCGGGAGCTTCGTGTCAGGCTGAGCTTGTCGAAGCCTTGAAATTTTTTGAATAGCAATTTCCAGCAATTCCTCAGTTTCAGGTCTTGGAATTAAAACGTTTTCATCCACAAAAAACATCATTCCATAAAATTCGGTTTCGCCTAAAATCTGTAGATACGGTTTTCCGGTTTTCAAATCTGAAATAATGTTTTCAAATTGAATCTGAATATCTTCCGAAACATTTTCATCAGAAAACTGCCGCTGCTGAACTGCATTCAATTCAAAAATTGACTCAGCAAATATCTGAAAAATAAAACCGCTTTCAGATTCGGAATAAATCTCTGAAAGTTGCTGTATAAAATGTTTTTTTAAATCTGAAAATGTCATTTTTTCTAATAAAACATCTCTGTTTTTCTTGTTTTTAGTTCAATTCTGTTTTCACCGACAGAAAATTCATCCATCAGAGGCAACTGTATTTTTTTGCTGACTGTTTCTTTCCAGCGGCTTGTTTTCGGTTTGTCTATATTATCACTGCAGTCTTCCGAACTGTGCTCAAACACGGCGATTCCCGTCGATAAATTGTAATCTAAAGAGTCAAAGTAATCGCACGGCGAACCGAAATTTACGCTTGCACCAATGAGGTACCAGTTTTGATTTTGAAATCTGTACCGATGGGTGTAACTCCATTTTTGCCTGCTTCCGCCAAAATGACTTACAATTATTGTTTTATTTCGAATGCTGATTCCCTCAAACGGATTTCCCATCATTCCGCCGTGGGCTGTAGACAGTACGGGTTTGGTAGATTGATGCCACAAAGTCCAGTCTTCACCTGCTTTCTTAAAGATTACAAGTGCCTGTTCGAATCCCAAATCTCCTTCAATTGGAGTTTCATAAACGCAAACGGCTTCATCGCCGGCTTCGTCATCCAGATTACCAAATTCTTTGGCTTTTAAAGTCCAGAATTCCGGAGTAAAATCTTCAATATTTTTGGCTTTTTTCAGATTGATCTGGGTTTCGAAATCGCCGTTTTTTACTGCGGTATCAAAATCTTCAATTTTCTTTTTCTTATGAATTGCAATTTTAGGAATATTGTTTCGTATCGAATTTGCTATTTCAGGAAGTTCAGGTAACTTAAAATTTCTTTGAACAGTGGCAGAATTGTAGTATTTTATCTCACGATATTCATAATCTATAAGTTCTTTTTCTGCATTAATTCCCGAATCCACATCTTTTCTGAAATGTTTTTTTGAGGTCCAGTTTCCCTGTTTATCGTATACGTATTCAAACGTATTTTCGCTCAGAGGATGCCCTGTGTATTCTATACTTTGCTCAAAAACCAGGTTTTTGTGCTCATCATATTTTCGGGTTATTTTCGTAGACTTTTCAGTTCCTAAAATATGATATTGCTGTTCGGTTTGGTTCTTATAATTGTCTGAATAAGAAAATTCGGTTTTATTTTCAAGACTGTTGTGATTCTGATACCAAATTTCCGATGTCAAACGACCGCTTTCATCGTATTCAAAGGTTACGTCACGATTTTCTACAATGTAATCTTTTATTTTAGTAGGTTGATATTTTCCGTTGATCCAACGGTATTCATGAACTTTGGATTGGTAAAGAGGAGTTGTTTTAGTAAGTATCGGGAATTCAAATTCGTATTTTTCTTCGTTGGCCAAAGAATCATAACCGTAATCCATTATTTTAACATTAGTTTTTTTCTCATCTGAAGAATAATGATATTTGGTGTAGCCTTCAAAGAAATTTTTCTTTCTCTGATCAGATTTATAATAAATTTCTTCATCTAAAAGTCCGTCAGGATTATAGAAAAGCCATTTGTAAGAATTTCCATATTTACTTTCAGCAGTTTCTTTCAGAATCAACTCATTCTTATCATAGTGAAATTTCTCAGTTATAAATGTTTCAGAAGATCTGTATTGACTGTACTTTTTCCTTCCATCCTGTAAATACTCTGTATAGGTCTGCTTCGTGTAAGGAATTCCGTTGAATCTGGCAGAAATGCTCCCTTTATTCTGGGGTTTTTTATATTCAGTTACAGAGAAAATATTTTTTGAAGTATATTTTATTGTGTCCTCGTAAGCACTGTTATAAGTATCATTGTCAAGAAATCCGTTGATTGAAAGGATTTTCTTTTCCTGCGAACAGCAAACCATGAAACTCATTGTGAAAACAAGTTTTAGGGCGAATTGTAACAGTTCAGTCAGGACTTTCATGATTTACCTCACAAAAACCAAGTTAGTATCTGTAGATTTTTCCTCATCAATCCTGTAGCCTTCATAGTTGAAAGCTTTTACATCATTTAAATTTTTTGCGTTGGTTTCAGCACAAAACCTTACGACCAAACCTCTTGCGTGTTTCGTGTAAACAACGATTGTTTTTGGCTTTCCGTTTTTCAATTCATAAAAATCAAAATCGATGACCTGATGATTGAGTTTCTTTTTATCAATCACTTTAAAGTACTCATTGCTCGCAAGATTGAGAACAATTTCATTCTTTTTTAATTCAGAATTCAGCTGTTCAGTCACTTTGTCTGTCCAGAACGAATAAAGATTTTTATACTCTTCAAATTCAAACGGCCGACCCATTTCAAGACGGTAAAGCATTACTTTATCCGAAGGTTTCAGCAAACCGTACAATCCGGAAAGAATTCTGTAATTTTTCTGAAGATAATCCACCGCTTTTTTATCCAGAGTTTTCGCATCTAAACCTCTGTAAACCTCGCCCGTAAAGGCAAACATTGCCGGCGCGGAATTTTTTGCTGTCGGTTTGGCATTCCATTTTTGATTTCTTTCCCAGTTCTCGTCAGCGAGTTTTGGCGAAATATCCATTAAATCTGAAAGATATTTCGGTGTTTTCTCCTTTAAATATTTGTGAATATGTGCTGCGTCATCAATGAATTTCGGCGTAGAAGATCTCAGAAGATCAGTCGTATTTTCTACATTCATCAATTTGGCTGGCGAAGTAATAAGTTTCATAAAAATAAAAATTGAATCTAAAAACCTTAAGCATTGAACTTTAAACCTTAAACTAAACAATACCTTTTCCCTGACGGATAATTTCCGGTTCCCCCGATGTCAGGTCAACAATCGTAGACGCAACATTATCGCCATATCCGGAATCAATTACGATGTCAACCAGATGATCATATTTCTCGGCAATCAGTTCCGGATCGGTAGAATATTCGATGATTTCGTCATCATCGTGAATGGAAGTGGAGGCAATAGGATGTCCCAGTTTCTCCACAATCAGCTGCGGAATCGGATGATCAGGAACTCTGATCCCGATTGTTTTGTGATTTTTATAGGCTAAAGGTAGACTTTTGTTGGCTTCCAGAATAAAAGTGAAAGGTCCCGGAAGGTGGCTTTTCAAAAACCTGAAAACTGAAGTGTCAATAGGTCTTGTAAAATCAGAAAGGTGGCTCAAATCATTACAGATAATTGAGAATTTTGCTTTCTCTAGCTTCTGCTTTTTGATTTGTGCAAGTTTTTCCATGGCTTTGATGTCGAAAATATTGCATCCCAAAGCATAGATTGTATCAGACGGGTAGATGATGAGTCCGCCGTTGTTCAGGGTTTTAATGACCTCGTTGATAAGGTTTTCCTGAGGATTGTCGGGGTAGATTCTGAGTATTTTAGCCATAGAACAAAGATAGTAATAAATAAAATTATTTCCTGCGAAATCCTTTATTTAAAAGAAATATTAGGAATTGTAAAATATTGTCGTATATTTGCAATCCAATATCGCGGGATGGAGCAGTAGGTAGCTCGTCGGGCTCATAACCCGAAGGTCATCGGTTCGAGTCCGGTTCCCGCTACTAATTTATTACAATCGTTACAGTCGGTACGATTTAAAAGAAACACCGCGGGATGGAGCAGTAGGTAGCTCGTCGGGCTCATAACCCGAAGGTCATCGGTTCGAGTCCGGTTCCCGCTACTAATTTATTACAATCGTTACAGTCGGTACGATTTAAAAGAAATACCGCGGGATGGAGCAGTAGGTAGCTCGTCGGGCTCATAACCCGAAGGTCATCGGTTCGAGTCCGGTTCCCGCTACTAGATTTTAATGAGAATTACGAAAGTAGTTCTCTTTTTTTTTTATCTAAACCTTATTTTCATTTAAAAAAATGGATATTTTGGATCCTGTGATGAAAAAAGAAATATAATTTTCAAAATTTTATTGAAATTCAGAATTAAAATTTTTAGATTGCATTTGAATTTAGGCTGGAATTTATTTTAAATTAAAATCAGATTTTTAAATCTAAATTGATCGGTCAACTATAGTATAATTCACATTAAAATAAAATCTATGAGCACACAACAGGAAAAGGTAGAGAAAATTGAAGCATTTATGAAAACGTGGTTTACTCGTTTTGATCAGCTTGACGAGAACAGTTACTTCACACAGTATCTTTCTGACGATGTAAAAATGAAGTTCCCCGGAAATGACGAGTTCACTGGTCACGAAGGATTCAACAACTGGTTCACAGAGTCCAAAAACAGCATGCTGGGAAACACCACGCACCATGTTTCAGACATTAAAGTAACAGAAACTTCTGAAGATGAGTTTGATATTGCTTTCAACGTGAGATATGTCGCTCCGATGAAGCAGGCAAACATCGATATGGATGTAAAAGAAGACTGGAAAATGAAATGGGATAACGAAAAAGACCAGCCGGTTATCACTGAGTATATCGTGAGCTAATTGGCAAAACGTAAATATTACAAAATGAGAATCAACTTTGGTTCTCATTTTTTTTGGTTCCACAAAAGGGACAAAAGGTTTTTAGCGAAACGTAAAGCGTTTTTAAAGTTCATACAAGAATACTGCCTGTGATGACAAATATTTTAGTGCGTTTTAAAGCCCCCAATTTTTATTTATAAAATTTTTATTTTTGATTAAATGAAATCTTCACATGAAAGAAACTGAAAAACATAACGAGCGGGTTGCCAAACTGACCTTCGCTTCTGTCTATCCTCATTACGTAACCAAGGTGGAAACTAAAGGGAGAACAAAAGAAGAGCTGCATCAGGTAATCGAGTGGCTTACAGGATTTGATGAAAATAAACTGCAGGAACTCATCAGTGAAAAAATTACCTTTGAAACTTTTTTCGAAAGGGCAAATCTGCACCCGAATGCGGAATTGATAACCGGAACGATTTGTGGCTACAAAATTCAGGAGATAGAAAATCCGCTCACGAGAAAAGCAAGATATTTAGATAAATTAGTTGACGAACTGGCAAAAGGAAAGAAAATGGAGAAAATTCTGAGACAGTAATTTAAAATTCAATTAAATCAGAACCTAAATTTTTAAGCAAAAAAAATCCGCTTCGAAAAGCGGATTGAATTTTTTAATTTACAAGAGAGTTGAAAGGCTGTAATTTCAAATCATCTGATTTCAGACTTTCGAAATATTTTGTTTTTTCAACACCTTTCATATTGGCTGTAGCGCCTGCAGCAGACGTAAAATCTTTATCAATTGTCGTTGCGATCTCTGTGGGCTTCAGGTCTTTTTTCACCTCTTCATCATCAACACCTAAGAAACCGTTCTTTTTAGTCAGATATGAAATGAAATTATCATATTTAGTCAAAGTGCTTCTGAAATATTGCGTGTGGTAATTTAAACACTTGGTAGCAACTTTTTTCTTTTTGTTAACGATGCAGCTTGCAAGGTTTCCTTTATATAAATCAAATTCCTGAGAAACTGCGTTGTACTCTTTTCTCAAAGCTTCTGTTCCGTTGGTAAGAATAGTTTGGTCTCCTTCTTTTTCGCTAGTTTTCTTTAAATATTCAATTACGACAGGCACCGTAGCTTCAATTTTTGATTTTGCCTCAGTAATTGATCCAAATACCGATGACTGCGCAAATGTGAATGAAGATGTGCACATCAAAATTACAGCCAGTAGAGTATATCTTTTCATAAATAGATTTTTATAATTTTTTTGAGACCACTAAAATAAATATTTTTTCTTATTTTTTCTCACTTCCTCATCATTTTATTTAATAAATTTTAACAAGTTTTAAGAATTTGAATGAACTTGATTATTATCAATGAATTATTATCAGTTTCATTAAATACTAAATTGTGTTAAATATTAAAATTATTGTATTGAAAATCAGTTATTTGAGTTAATTCAAATCTTTATCACTATAAAAATAGTTGTATGAATTGATTTAATTTCTACATTTGTATCACTAAGTAATTAGTTATAAATATTGATTTTAATAAATGAAAATACAGAATCTTACCAAAGCAGAAGAACAAATCATGCAGTATCTCTGGAAACTTGAAAAAGGTTTCTTAAAAGATGTGCTCGATCTTTTTCCGGAGCCAAAGCCTCATACTAATACCGTTTCCACTATTTTAAAGGTTTTAAAAGACAAAGATTTTGTGGATTATAATGTAATTGGCAGACAGCACGAATATTTTGCTTTGATTTCTAAAGATCAGTACTCCGGAAAGACGATGAAAAGTCTGGTGAAAAATTACTTCAAAGGTTCCTATAAAAGTGCAGTTTCCTTCCTTGTAGAAGAAAGCGAAATGAGTGTTGAAGATCTTGAAATGCTCCTCAAAGAACTAAAAAACAAAAGCTGATATGGAAAATCTCTTCATCTATATTCTGAAACTTTTTGCATGCTCGGGTGTAATGTTTCTTTACTATCAGTTGTCTTTAAAAGACAAGACCTTTCATCACTACAACAGGTTTTACCTTTTGGCTACAATGCTGGTTTCGATATTTTTACCACTGCTGAGAGTTGAAGATTTTACCATCGAAGTGAGCGACCGGATTTACCTTCTTTTTGAGCAGGTACAAAGTTTTAAAACTCCAAAAAACATCAATAATGACCACACTTATTTTAGAATTATTTTTTCGGCTCTGGGATTGGTTTCTCTCTTTTTTATAGTTAAAATTCTTACAGGAATTTTTAAAATCGAGAAATTAAAAAATAGTTTCCGAAAAGAACAGATAAAAGGCATCAACTTTTATCAGACCGATCTTACAGACGCACCTTTTTCCTATTTCAGAAACCTGTTCTGGAAAGATTCCATCACTTTGGATTCTGATGTCGGGAAACAAATCCTGAAACATGAAATGGTGCATATTGAGCAGAAACACAGCATCGACAAGATTTTTGCTGAAGTGATCACAGCAGTTTTCTGGTTCAATCCGTTTTTCTATTTAATTAAAAAAGAAATCAGTTTAATACACGAATATCTTGCTGACAACAAGGCTGTTGAGAAAAAAGACACCAAAGCATTTGCGCAGATGCTTCTGACCAGTCATTTTTCGGGGACGGCACTTCCTGCGGCGAGTCCGTTTCTTAATTCAAACCTCAAAAAAAGATTACAGATGTTACAAAAACCCAATACCAAATTTGGTTACACAAGAAGAATTTTAGCTTTACCTATCGTATTTACGGTTGCTTTTGCTTATTTGGTTAATGCAAAAAACACAGAAATAAAAAAGACCAATATTGAAATTGAAAAGGCAGTTTCAGAAATTAAAAAAGATACTATCGTTCCAAAAGAGAAGATTGTTTTCAATGAAAAAATTGCTCCGCCAAGATTAAAAAAAGAAGTTCTGGCTGAAAAGAAAATCTCTGAACTAAGCACAAAAATTGAAAAAGAATCTAAAAATCTGAAGGTTTTAAAACCGGATTCACAGGAATTCAAAGCAAGTCTGCAGGAGATTGAGAAACTTTCAGAGGAGATAAGTAAGACTGTGAATACACAGCAATTTCATTTCAGCATTCCTGAAATGGATAGTGAAAAGATGGCAAAATTATTTAATTCAGATAAATGGAAGAGTGAGGTTGAGCGTCTTAAAACGATGAACATAGAGCTTCCTGATCTTTCAAATATGGATTTTACCGGAGATGATATAAAGTTACCTGATGGAACCAAAGTGAAATTTCATAAACAAAATTTAAATATAGATAGAAACTGGATGCCTGGAAGCGAAGTTTTCCTTGACAAAAAAGAAAGTCCCGAGAACGCAAAACGCAGAGCCAAACTTGAAAAAGAAGCTGCAAAACTAAATGCCAAAAGAGCTAAACTTGAAGGTGAACGTGCAAAGATTGAAGCAGAAAGAAGAATGCTGGATGGTAGAAATTCAATGGTCATTCGATCTGTAAAAAATATTTCAGCTCCTTTTCCACCGGTGGTTGGAAGAACTACAACAATGAGGTTTCCAAATGGAGGAGTCAATGTTTCAAAACCGAAAATCTTTAGTATGCATGGTGACTCAAATATCAAATACTATCTGGACGATAAGGAAATCACTGAAGCAGAATTTAAAAAACTTGACAGTAAAAATTTCAAAAGAATGACCGTTAACAAGCAAAACACAGACGGGAAAAGTTCTGGCGAGATCCGTATTGAAACGAAATAATCTATTTTTAAAATGAAAAAACTTCTAACTACGGGTTTTATTCTGACATTGATTTTTGCTCAGGCTCAAACCAACAGGTTTTTCTACGACTACAAATTTGTTCCGGATATCAACGATAAAGCTGATGTGAAAACTGAAATGATGGTTTTGGATATCGATTCAAGAGGTTCTTCTTACTACAGTCACGCAACTTTTGTAGCAGATTCTACTCAGAAAGCTGATATTGAAAAGCAGATTCAGATGAATCCGAACAGTATTAATATTAAAAGAACTGATAAGCCTGGGCAAATCACTTTTAAAGTAACTAAAACTTATCCTGATTTTAAAACTTCTCTGTACAGAAAAATCTCAAGCGACCAATATAAAATTACCGAAGATTCTAAGCCTGAGTGGAAGATCTCCGGTGAAAAACAGAAAATCGGAGAGTACAACACCCAAAAAGCAACCACGAGCTTCGGCGGAAGAGAGTGGACCGCTTGGTTCACGCAGGATATTCCTTTTCAGGATGGTCCGTACAAATTTTATGGTTTGCCTGGCCTTATTGTGAAAATCGAAGATGCTACCGGAACGCACGTGATGACACTGGCAGGAAATAAAAAGATCAAAGCAGCTTCACAGGAAACGGAACTTAATCTTCCAACGGAAGTCCGTGTTTTTGGAATGGGCGGTAAAGAAATTGAAATCACGGAAGACCAGTTCAGAAAAGTCTGGAAAGCCTACGTAGCTGATCCTACAAAAAATATGCGCGAAATGATGCAGAAAAATACAGACACCAACCGCGTAGTTTTTAAAACTAAAACTGCCGATGGCAGAGAAATTTCAGATCCAAACCAGGTTTTCAGAGAAATGGAAAAGAAAGCCAAAGAAGGTTTTAAGAAAAATAACAATCCGATAGAACCTGATTTGCAGAAGTAGATGATTGGTAGGGTTTTAGGGTTTGAGAGTGTTAGAGTTTGAGAGTTATAATGCGATCTTATCTTCCAAAAAAAATTCCGCAGTTTCATTGAAACTGCGGAATTTTTGTATAAATTTATTTTGATATTATTTCTTTCCTGTGATCCACTGATCCTGAAGTTTTTTCTCAGCAGCAGTTGGATTGGCTTTAAAACCTAAAGTTTCAACCGTCATTTTATCGAGAATGGCTTTTCCTTTTAAATCTATTTTTTCAGATTTACCGTCTTTATTTCTCAAAACGGTAAGCGTTACATTCTGTCCGTCTTTTACGCTTTTCGCATAGTTGATAAACTCCTGAATATTCTGAATGTTGATGATTTTTCCATCCAGAGCAACTACTTCATCTGTAATTTTAAAACCGACAGATTTTGCAAAAGGTGAAAGAGCAGAGCTTTCGTCAAAAATAAAAGTGTTGTTTTTATCGTTGTAACCCGTCTGATTCGGATCTTTTACAAACCAGAAAATCGGTGGTGTATCCTGCTTCTGTACTTCAACTCCGACTTCTTTCAGGTACTTTTCATACGGTGTAGCCTCACTTCCGGCAATATATTTATTGTAAAAATCTCTCACCTGCGGATAGCCTGTAACTTCAACCAGTTCGTCAATCAGTTTATCATCTTTGAAAGGTTTGTTTTCACCAAATCTTTGAGACAGTTTTCTGATCATATCACGGTAGCCCATTTCGCCGTTGGAAAGTTTTCTCAATTCAATATCCAGACACATCGCCAGCAATGCTCCTTTTTCGTAAACATTTCTGTATTGGTCTTTGTACTCGTCTTTCAGAATGTTTTTACTCATCACTGTAAACGGCATTGTGTCGTTGTAATTTTTAGAATTAGTGATTTTGTCGGTCATTCTTTTCAGAAATTCGTCTCTTGTAATCAGACCTTCCTGAATCTGGAAAAGATTGGCAAAATACTCAGTTCCACCTTCGTACATCCACAAATGCTGAGACATTTTCGGGTCTGCATAATCGAAATAATGAATTTCTTCAGAATGCACTTTCAAAGGATTTACTGTGTGGAAAAATTCGTGAGAAACAACGTCTGTTATGGTTTGGTCAATAGCTTCTTTAGGCATCATTTCAGGCAACACAACACTTGTGGATTCGTGATGTTCCAACGCTCCGAAACCTTTGATCTGAGGACCGTCTGTACCTGCAAGATAAAGCATGATTGCATATTTTTTATTGGTATTCATATCGCCCAGAAATTTCTTTTGAGCAATGACCATTTTCTCTAAATTTTCTTTAAAATCTGCAGCTTTATACTTTCCCGTCGGAGAATAAACGCCTAAAACCAGCTCCATTCCTCCTGCGTTAAAGGTTACGTAATCCGGCTTGGTGTACATCAGCGGAGAATCGGTCAGTTTAGCATAATTTGCCAAAGTAAAAGTGTCAGTATCTTCAGATTTATCCTGATCTACCAACGCTGTTGTTCCGTAGAAATCCTTTGGTTTTTTTACGATTAACTGATAAGGCACATCCTGCATATTCTCGATATAACCAACGAAACCATGGGTGTTGACAAGATAAACTTTTCCTTCTTCGATATTGGTTCCTGATGGTGAAAATACCGCTTTGTGCTTGGTATTATCCATTTCATCATCGAAACTGTCGTTTACCCAATACGTAACTTTATTTAAATTCTGTGCATTTTTTAAAGTATAGGAATTGTCATTCACCTTTGTGAACTTCAGTTCTTTTCCTTTGTTGTCAAGAAATTTTATTCCTTCAATAAACCTTCCGTAATCGTCTGTTGAATATGTTCCCGGAACTGTTTTCGGAAAGTGGAATTTCACATCGCCCGATTTCATTTTCGGAAATTCAAGACTTACATTTACTTTATCGTCTTTAATGTTGACAAGGTCAATTTGCGTCTTCACAGACTGTGCATTAAATGCTATTGCGGATAAAAGTCCTAAGCTGATTGCAATTTTTTTCATGCTGATTTAATTTGCTTAAGTAGTTGCAGCAAAACTGATTTTGTTACAGAACAGATGTTAAAAAAAAGCAAAACCGAACGTGCGATTTTGCTTTTCCAATGTTTTTCAGCCTCAGTCTGAACCTCAACCTAATTTACCTTTTGATATCTGATGTAATTATTTTTATTAAACTCTACTGCACCATCATTTTTCAACTTCATCGTCTGCCATTCTTCAGTAGGTTTTATCCATTCGCCGCTAATTTTTAAAGGAAGTTTAAAATTTTTAACGACTTTGCTGTATTTAAATTTCAGTTCATTTCCTTTTTGAGAATATTCCAGAACCGGAACATCTGTAGTTCTTAAATACTGATTAAAAACCGACGAAAAGTCGATTCCCGATTTATCAGAAATGTATTTTTCAATTTGCTCTGTGGTAACTGTCTGGTGGTAAAAATCCTTATTTAAACCTCGTAAAATCTGTCTGAATTTCTCATCATTATCAATCACCTGACGGATGGTGTGAAGCATGCTCGCACCTTTAGGATACATATCGCCGCTGCCTTCATTTCTTACACCATATTTCCCAATAATTGGAACATCATTACTAATCGAACGCTGAACTCCCTGAGCATAAATCTCGGCGGATTTTTTATCCATATATTTTTCGGTAAAAAGCACTTCAGAATACATCGTAAAACCTTCATGAACCCACATGTCTGCCTGATCTTTTGCGGTGATATTGTTGGCAAACCACTCGTGACCACTTTCGTGAACAATAATGTAATCCCACTTTAAACCTACTCCCGTTCCGGATAAGTCGCTGCCCAGATAACCGTTCATATATTGATTTCCGTACGCAATATTGCTCTGATGTTCCATTCCTAAATATGGCGAATCAACGAGTTTGTAAGAATCTTCATAAAAAGGATAGGGACCGAACCAATATTCAAAAGCTTCAAGCATCGGTTTTACCTGCTGAAACTGTTTTTTTGCTTTATCTAAATTATAGTCAATCACCCAATAGTCCAAATCAAGCTTTCCTTTTTCGCCATTGTATGTGTCTTTAAAATTCACGTATTTTCCTATGTTGGGGATGATAGAGTACGCGTTTATTGGATTTTTAACTTCCCAGATATAAGCGGTTTTGTTACCTTCCTCTTTTTTGCTGATCAGTCTTCCGTTTCCGATACCAACGAGATCTTTCGGAGTAATAATTTTCATCGTGATTCCCTGATCAGGCTCGTCGCTCCAGATATCTTTTGTCGGAAGCCATACGGAGGCGCCAATTCCTTCATCAGCAACGCTCATCCACGGGTTTCCTTTCTCATCTTTTGTGAAAACCCATCCACCGTCCCAGGGAGCACGCTTGGCAATCGTCGGTTTTCCGGAATACGTTACGTCAATCGTATATTTTTCTCCTTTTTTAAAATTCTTTTTGGTGGAAATGAAAATAAAATCTCCATCTTGCTTAAAAACATTTGTCGTAGGGAAACTGCATTCAATTTTATCGGCTTTCATTGGTTTTTGCAAATCAATCTGAAAAACGGGGTTCGAAATGTCTTTTGTGATTTCAAAACTGATCTTATTATTTCCTTTAATACTTTTTGAAGCAAAATCCGGTTCAACTGAAAGATCATACCTTTTTACATCCCAGAAATTCCTGAATTTGGTATCTGAACCTTTTAAAGTATCCTGTTTTGTAAAGGTTTTACCATGCTCAAAAAACTGCCCGAAAGCTAGTGATGAGGCGAAAAGCAGCGAGAAAGTGATTTTTTTCATAGGTTATGTATATTTCAAAAATAGAGAATTAATTTTTGGTAAGTCGCAAAAATGTTCTTGAAGTAACAGTTTATATCAAATTAAAATAAAAAAGCAGCTTTAAATTAATAAAACTGCTCAATATAATTTGTTTGAAATTTTCTTTAATCCTGTTTTGCGAGTCTTGCATTTGCCTTCTGCACTCTCTTGTAAGTGTATCCCGAAGCCAGAATACTGAACTCATATAAAGCAAGAAGTGGCAAGGCTGCCATCATCATACTTAAAACGTCTGCCGGAGTAATAATCGCTGCAACCACCATTATTAAAACTATGGCATGACGGCGGTACGTTCTCATAAACATCGGCGTTAAAATTCCGATGGATGTGAGGAAGTAAATCAAAATAGGGAATAAAAATACAACACCCATTCCCAATACAACCTGTAAAAACAATGTCGTGTAATCGCTCAGGTCATAAAGCGGAATAATAATGTTTGAAATCTTAAAAATCACCCCAAAATTTACCGCAAATGGTAAAATTAGATAGTAACCGCAAAGAACTCCTGCTAAAAACAGTATCCAAACCGAATTGATAATAAAAATTGAATTTTTTCTCTCTCTCGGATGCAAGGCCGGACTGATAAATCTCCACAATTCCCAGATAATGTACGGAAAGGCCAAAACGATACCTCCAAAAATAGATACTGCCATCATTACATTAAACTGTTGATAAAGCCTTTGTACACGCACAGGAAAATCCTTTGGAAGCGTGATGCTGTCTTCACCCAAAATCATTCTTGAGAAGTGATTGGCAATTCTGAAAGTCGGGAAATCATTACGGGTAGGACCAAAAAACACATGATCCATAATCCATTCTATATTATATCCGATAATAAATGCTGCGATGATAATCGCTATAATTGCGCGGATGAGATGTCCTCTCAGCTCGCCAATATGTCCCCAGAAAGACATGTCTTTACCTTCGCTCACAAAATATTTTTTAAGTTTTTCAAATTTAGGAAAAAAAGCGGGTGTTAAGCGCAGGATTAATTGAAATTCGGGATTTAAAATTTAAGATTTAAAATTCAAGATTCAAAATTTAATATTTAAGATTAAAAACCTGAGTTACTCATTTAAGTTTAGCTTAACCTTAACCTCAACCTAATTAATCCCCTCATCCAAGAGTTTATGTAAATCAATAATACCGAAATATTTTCCGTTTTCGGTTACGACAAGCTGACCGATGTTGTTGTCCTTCAGGATTTTCATAGCGTCTTTTGCCAGGGAATTTCTTTCGACCGTCTTGGGATTCAGAGACATAATGTCTTTTGCTGATACTTCAGAAATATTAATTTCATTCATCAGCATTCTTCGAAGATCGCCGTCGGTAATCACTCCAATAATATTTTCGTTGTCTGTGACGACGGTAATTCCGTGTCTTGAACTGCTTATGGAAATGATGACATCTTTCACACTGTCATTTTCAGAAACCTGAGGTTTTTGTGAAGATAGGAAATCATCAACTTTTGAAATCAGGTTTTTACCCAGACTTCCGCCTGGATGAAATTTAGCAAAATCATTAGCCTTAAAATCATTCAGTTCCATTAAACTTACTGCCAAAGCATCTCCCAAAGCCATCTGAACGGTTGTTGAGCTCGTCGGAGCAAGTTTGATTGGGCATGCTTCCACATCAACGTGTGTATCAAGAATAATATCTGAAAATTCAGCTAGCTTACTGCTTTTATTCCCTGTCATTCCTATTAAAGAAGAAGAATAGTCTTTTAAATAAGGAACAAGGCTCACAATCTCAGGAGAATTTCCCGAATTTGATATGCATAAAACCACATCCTGCTTTTGGATTACACCCAAATCACCATGAATAGCTTCTGAAGCGTGAAGAAACTGAGAAGGTGTTCCTGTAGAATTCAGCGTTGCAACCATTTTATTGGCTACGTGGGCAGATTTTCCGATCCCTACAACGATGAGTTTTCCCGTGGCAGCATGAATGGTTTGCACCGCTTTTTCAAAATCGCCGTCAATTCTGTTTTTCAGTTTTTCGAGCTCGGCAATTTCTATTTCAAGTGTTTTTTTTGCGTTGGAAATAATGTCGTTTGTATACATTTTTGTCGTATATTACAATTGAAAAAATAGACACAGAATCTATTTATATTTACTATAAATTTTATTTTTATAAATTCGTTCGCTTTTATTTTAAGCAAAATTTTTATAACTTTGGAATAGATGCAAATTTAGCAATACAAAATTAGATGAGCGCAAAAAAAGCCAATATATCAGGCGAATTAAAAAAATACTTTGGATTTTCTACCTTCAAAGGTCAGCAGGAGCAAATCATAGAAGATTTACTGAACGGAAAGGATGTTTTTGTCCTTATGCCTACAGGTGGAGGTAAATCTCTCTGTTACCAGCTTCCTGCACTGATTTCTGAGGGAACTGCCATCGTGGTTTCACCGCTTATTGCTCTGATGAAAAATCAGGTGGACGCAGTCAACGGACTCTCATCAGATGAAGGTGTAGCCCATGTTTTGAATTCATCACTTAACAAAACTCAGACCAAAAAGGTTTTTGACGATATTAAAGCAGGAAAAACCAAACTGCTCTACGTTGCTCCGGAATCGCTGATAAAAGAAGATTATCTCGAATTTTTCAAAGAGGTAAAAATATCGTTTGTAGCCATTGATGAGGCGCACTGTATCTCAGAATGGGGTCACGATTTCAGACCTGAATACCGAAATTTAAAATCAATTATAGATAAAATTGCCGATGTTCCGGTGATTGCTTTAACCGCAACTGCTACTCCGAAAGTTCAGGATGATATCCAGAAAACTTTGGGGATGACTTCAGCAGCGGTCTACAAGGAAAGTTTCAACAGGCCTAACCTTTATTACGAAGTAAGACCGAAAGTAAACGTTGACAAGGAAATTGTAAAATTTATCAATCAGCACAAAGGAAAATCTGGTATTGTATATTGTTTAAGCCGAAGAAAAGTGGAGGAATTTGCCCAGCTTCTTCAGGTAAACGGGATCAATGCACTTCCTTACCACGCAGGTCTTGACCAAAAAATAAGGGTCGCTAATCAGGATAAATTTTTGATGGAGGAAGCTGATGTAATCGTTGCCACCATCGCTTTTGGAATGGGAATCGATAAACCGGATGTGCGTTTCGTTATCCATTATGATTTCCCAAAATCTCTTGAAAGCTATTATCAGGAAACCGGAAGAGCCGGAAGAGATGGTGGCGAAGGTCACTGCCTCGCATTCTACGATCCTAAAGATATTGAGAAACTGGAAAAGTTTTTAGCCCAAAAAGCTGTTTCCGAAAGAGAAATTGGTCTTCAGTTATTGAATGAAGTTGTAGGCTACGCTGAAACCTGCATGAGCAGACGACAGTATATTCTGTACTATTTCGGAGAAAGTTTCGATCCTGAAAACGGAGACGGAGCGAAGATGTGTGATAATGCATCAAATCCTCCCAAACTGACAGATGCTACGGAAGATTTTAAGAAAGTAATGCATCTCATCAATGATACAGGAGAAAAATTTAAATCTAAGGATTTGATATCAACGATCGTCGGAAAAGAAAATGCGGTTACTAAATCCTATAAATTAGAGCAAACGCCGCACTTTGGGTTTGGTAAAGACGAAAAAGAAAATTACTGGAAAACCATTTTAAGACAGGCAACTGTACAGAATTTCCTTCAGAAAGATATTGAAACCTATGGTGTTTTAAAAATTTCGGAAAAGGGAAGACAGGCACTCAAGGGCGAATTGGAAAGTTCATTTATGATTGCCGAGGACCGTGAGTTTGACCTTTCACAGACCAAAGCAGAAAGCGATCAGGTGCAGCAACAGTCGGGTGGAGGTTTAGACCAAAACTTGTTTGCACTTTTAAAGGAACTCAGAAAAAAAGTGGCCAAAAAGCACAGCATTCCGCCTTACACGGTTTTTATGGATCCGAGTCTGGAAGACATGACCGTTCAGTATCCGATTACAGTTGAAGAAATTGCCAAAATTTACGGAGTAGGAGAAGGAAAAGCCAAGAAATACGGTAAAGAATTTGCGGATTTTATTTCAAAATACGTTGAAGATAACAATATTGAGCGTACTCAGGACATGGTGTTGAAAAATGTGGCGAATAAATCGAGCCACAAAGTTTTTATCATCCAAAATACGGATAAAAAGATTGACCTTGAAGATATTGCACGAGCCAAAAATCTTTCGATGAATGATCTGTTGAAAGAAATGGAACGTATTGTTTATCAGGGTACTAAATTGAATATTGATTATTATATCGAAGAAAATTTCGATGAAGATATGGTGGATGAGTTCATGGAATTTATGAATGAATCTGAAAGTGACAGCATGAAAGTTTTGCTTGATGAGTTTGGCGATGAACTGTCTGACGAAGAAGTGAGAATGCTGAGAATAAAATTTATCAGCGACGTTGCCAATTGATTTTTAAATAAAATTAAAATGGAAAATCCCATTCTACAATCAAAAAAAGAGTTAATCCACTGGATAAACAGACTGGATGATCTCGAGGTAATTGCAGAATTAGTTGACTTAAAAGAAAAAAGGGCAACCGCAGAAACTTTTTCGGAACCTCATACTGAATATTTGGTAAAAGATGATTTCGATGAGCGTTTTGCAAAAGGTCTGAATTCAGCAGAATCGAGGAAAAAAACGAGAGAATTTATTTCAAAATTGTCTTGGGTGAAATAATTGTCTATTCGGATGAATTTCATGAGTCTATAGAAAATCTGATTAGGATTTTATATGTAAAAGAATATTTTGGCTTTGAAATAGACTGCCAATTATATGCTGAGAAAATTTATGATTTTGTAGATTATAATATTCATAAACCAATCGGCAGAAATACACCGGAAGCACTTCAGAAATTTGGTAAAATATTTATTAAATACAAAGCCAATCACCGGACTTCCTGGTTTATCTTTTATGACCAAAAAGACAATCAGTTTTTGATCAATCATATTATCAACAATCATTCTCAGGAATTTCCCGAGCTGATGTAATTTAAAAAAAGCTCGATATCGTTAGCTTTTTGAAGAGAAAAAATACTTTAAACAGAAGGTTTTTTCAAACAAAATTTACAATGAACAAGAAAATTTCTGTCATATTTATTCTGCCGGATCTTGAGACCGGAGGTGCAGAAAGAATCGTTACCACCATTGCAAATCATCTCTCCAGAGATCGTTTTGAACCGAAGATTTTGCTTTTACGCAAAGAAGGCGGTTACCTGAACTTTCTGAAAAAAGATGTCGAAATTATCGATATCAATACCGAAAGGATTCGTCACTCTTTAAAACCAATTCTTAAAGAAATTTACCGCCGAAAACCGGATATTGTTTTTTCCGGATACGGAGAGGTGAATGCGTATCTTTCGATGTTTATCAAACTTTTCCCGAAAACAAAATTCATTGCGAGAGAAACCAATGTTGTCTCGCAACATGTAACCAAGAAGGAAATTAAATTTTTCTACCATTTCTACAATAATTACCAGCAGATTATCGCACAGAGTGATGATATGATGCACGATCTGGTCAGAAATTTTAAAGTCAACCGTTCGAAAATTGTCAAGATCAATAATCCTGTAGATTTTGAGTTTATTGACGAAAAGTTAACAATCTCCCGCAAACCTGAGAGTTTTAAATACAATTATAAAAATGTTGTAGCCATCGGCAATCTGTCTGCCAGAAAAGGTTTTGATAATTTGCTGAAAGTTTTTTCAAGATTAAAAAATGAAAAAATTTTGTTACACATATTAGGTGATGGCAGAGATCGTGAAATTCTTCACCAAATGAAAGATTTTCTGGGTCTGAAAAATGTGTTTTTTCACGGGAAGCAGGAGAATCCGTATGAGTTTTTGAAATATGCTGACCTGTTTATTCTATCGTCACGGTACGAAGGTTTTCCCAATGTTTTACTCGAAGCAGGAGCCTGCGGAACGTATTCTTTAGCCAACAACTGTCCTGGCGGAATCAATGAAATCATTCAGCACGAAACGAACGGCGAAATTTCTGATATTGAAAATCACGAAGATTTCTCACAAAAAATTATGCAGATTCTGCATCGGTCTTACGATCATGATGCCATAAAAAATTCTATAAAATCGAGGTTTTCAAAGGAAATTATTTTGGATAATTATGAAAAGGTTTTGCTGGATTTGATGCATAAAAAATAGGCTGGTGAAGATTTTTCTAAAAGTTACTTCTTTTTATATATTTTCAGTTGGCTTCTTTCTTCTGAAATTTGCCTGGGTAAATTTAGTTTTTGAATGCAGTTGCAAGGATGATGTTTTTCCGAAGTATTATGCTTTTCCTTTTGTGTATAAAAGTGATTCTTTAGCTTCTTCAATGGCCGAAAATTTCTACATTTCAGGAATTCTGCTTAATGGTTTAGTTATCGCGACTCTTCTTTTAATTTTTGATTTTTATTTAATTAAATTATTAAAAAATCAGAAGTTTATTTTAAAAACATATTCATTCCTGCAGATTATTTTGTTGTTGCTTTTTGTTTACAGCTATCACATTTCATATTCATTTAAAAGTGATGATTTATTTGAATGGAAAAGTGATTTTCGAGAACAGGTAAAAATTTATAAAGCAGAGTGTAAAAGCTATTTTGACGGAATAATAATCAATTAAATTTCAAGCATTTCCTTAGATTTGAATTTCTAAAAAATTAAACTCATATTTCATTCATGAAAAAACTCCCGAAATTAGGATGTGCATGCGAAAAACACGACCTGATTGAATCCGAATACAGAACTTCAATCATAGGAAAAGATTTGACAGAAGACAGGAATGCCGAAGTAAGCATTATTCAATGCAGACTTTGTCAGAGAATCTGGCTTAAATATACCGTTGAATCTGCAAATTCTTCCAATTTAAACAGATGGTTTAAAGGAATTATCGCCAAAAAAGAAGTGGCAGAAATGAAACCTGAAAATGCTGTAGAATATTTAGAAAATCTTCCCTGGTACATTTGCGGAGGTGAGTTTTTTGGAAATAAAGAAGAATTTGGAGAAGGAAAACTGAATTTAAAGCTGGAAGGCTAAAGCTGGAAGCTGGGAGATCTGCAGTCGCAAAATCAAAAGTATTCTCAATCATTTAAACATCCCGCACCCAACGCCCCACACCCCGCTCCCAAAAACTTGACAAAACTCACTTTGTTCCTTCTAAATTAATCAGTAAATTTGTAAGAATTAATCATCAGATAATAAATAAATTAAAATATAAAATGAGTCAATTCGATGTTACCGTAATAGGTTCTGGTCCCGGAGGTTATGTAGCTGCAATCCGCGCTGCACAATTAGGTTTCAAAGTAGCAATTATTGAAAAGTATTCAACTTTAGGCGGAACCTGTCTTAACGTTGGATGTATTCCTTCAAAAGCGCTTTTAGACAGCTCTGAGCATTTCGAAAATGCAAAACACAATTTCGAAAACCACGGAATTATCATTAACGAGCCAAAAGCCGACATCGCAAGAATGATTGCGAGAAAAAATGAAGTGGTAGAGCAGACTACAAAAGGAATCAACTTCCTGATGGACAAAAATAAAATCACTGTTTTTGAAGGTCTTGGAAGCTTTGAATCTGCAACTCAGGTAAAAGTGACTAAAAACGATGGTTCATCTGAAACTATCGAATCAAAATATACCATCATCGCAACGGGTTCTAAACCTTCATCGCTCCCGTTCATCACTTTAGATAAGGAAAGAGTGATCACTTCTACTGAAGCTTTAAATTTAAAAGAAATTCCTAAGCATTTGGTAGTGATCGGTGGTGGAGTTATCGGTCTTGAATTAGGTTCAGTTTACTTAAGACTTGGCGCTCAGGTGACTGTAGTTGAATTTATGGATAAAATCATTCCTACAATGGATGGAGCTTTAAGCAAGGAATTGACTAAAGTTCTGAAAAAGCAGGGAATGAAATTCATGCTTTCTACAGCGGTTTCAGCAGTTGAAAGAAACGGAGATTCCGTAAAAATTACAGCGAAAGATAAAAAAGGAGAGGAGGTAACTGTTGAAGGAGATTACTGTTTGGTTTCTGTGGGAAGAAGACCTTTCACAGATGGACTTGGTTTGGAAAAAGCAGGTGTTGAATTGGACGAAAGAGGAAGAATCAAAACAAACGACCATTTGCAGACCAACGTGGCAAATATTTACGCCATTGGAGATGTAATTAAAGGAGCAATGTTGGCTCACAAAGCTGAAGAAGAAGGTGTTTTTGTTGCTGAAACTTTAGCCGGACAAAAACCTCACATCAATTATAATTTAATTCCTGGAGTGGTTTACACATGGCCGGAAGTTGCCGGAGTTGGTAAAACTGAAGAGCAGTTGAAGGAAGAAGGTGTTGCTTACAAAATCGGAACCTTCCCAATGAGAGCTCTGGGTAGAAGCCGTGCAAGTGGTGACATCGATGGTTTGGTAAAAATTATTGCTGACGAAAAAACAGATGAGGTTTTAGGTTTCCACATGATTGGAGCAAGAGCTGCAGATTTGGTTGCTGAAGGTGTAATTGCAATGGAATTCCGTGCAAGTGCTGAAGATATCGCAAGAAGTTCTCACGCACACCCAACGTATGCTGAAGCGGTGAAAGAAGCTGCTTTGGATGCTACAGGGAAGAGAGCTTTGCACATGTAAGAGTCAAGGTAAAAGTAAAAAGAGCCAGGTTGAAAGTTAAGAGAGTCAGGTTGGATTATATATATTAAAAGAGAAGTTTTGGCTTCTCTTTTTTTTTGTATTTTTTAGTTAAATTACTGATGATGAAAAAACTGACCTTATTTTTAATGATTGCTTTTTCCGGAATGCTTTTCGGACAGAATATTGAGCCGGTAAAAAAGCTTGTTCAGCAAATCAATCAAACCAAAGATTTTAAAATTAGAACAGTTCCATACTCTTATTTTATGGATCAATCTGAGCTTACAGATAACGGAATTGAGTTAAAGGGATTTTACAAAAACGGAAAACTCAGAAAAATGGAACATTGGGTTGGCTTGTCTGCCTGGAACATCATTACAGAATATTTTTTCTCGGAAAACGGGAAGTTGGTTTTTGTTCATTCAAAAAAATACCAGACGCTCGATGAAAATGGTTATTTGAAACAACCTCAATTTTTGTCTGAATCAAGAAATTATTATGAGAAAGATCAACTTATTAAAAGCATCGGGAAATTTGATGATGATGAAAAAACAGATTATTTAAAAAAATCTAAAAATTTGATTAATCATTTAAAAAATTATAAGCATTAAATTTAAAATCAATATACCATGTAATTCCAAAACACTCCAATCCTCCAACTCTTCAACACTCCAATCCTCAGACGCTCGAACTCTAAAACCTTCCAACCCTAAAACTCAAAAAATCTCCAACTTATTTTCCTTACCTTTGCCAACTAAATTATCATCAATGCAACTCGGAAAAACCCAGACTTTAAAAATTTCAGAAAAAAATCATTCAGGATGGATGCTTGAATCAGAATCCGGCAAAACGGCTTTCATGTCTAAAGTTTTTATCCGTGAAGAAAAAGAAATTGGTGATGAGGTTGAAGTTTTTGTTTTTCAGGATGATCATAAGTTAAAGGCAACAACAGAGATTCCATTGGCTGAGGTAGGCGAATTTGCCGTGATGAGCTGTGTGGAAAGCCTTCCGACAGGTGCGTTTATGGATTGGGGAATCATCAAAGACCTATTCATCCCTTACAAACAGCAGAAAACAAAAATTCTTGATGGAAAAAGATATTTGGTCTATCTCTATGTTGATGAAGATCTTGATTTAATTACCGGAACTACGAAGTTTAAAAGAAATCCTCAGTATGAAAATTTACCTTTCCAGAAAGGTGATAAGGTAGATTTAATCATGATGAACGAAAGCGAACTGGGCTGGAATGTGGTTATCAACAAAAAATACATCGGGCTGATCTACGCTTCTGATGTTTTCAAAAAACTATATCCTTTATCAGAGGAAAGTGGTTTCATCAAAGACATCCGTGAAGATGGAAAGATTGATATTTCATTACAGCCGCAGGGCTTTGAAAATATCGACGAGTTTAAACAGAAAATTTTGGATAAGCTGGAAGAAAATTACGGTCTGCTTCATCTTTCAGACAAGTCTACGCCGGAAGAGATTAAAGAAGAGCTTCAAATGAGCAAAAAGAACTTTAAAAAGGCTCTTGGTGGTTTGTACAAAGATAAAATCGTCGAAATAATGGATGATAAAATAAAGTTGGTTTAAAAATACTCTCAAAATAAAATTGAAAGTCCGAACATTTGTTCCGGACTTTTTTTATGATAATAATCACGAGAAAATCATTAATTATTTTGTTTAACAATTTTGTCAAAACAAATGATTGATATATATTTGCACAAAATTGTTTAACAAAAATGTCAAAACAAGAAAAGAAAGACCAAACTCAGGAATTAATCAAGGAGACTGCCAAGAATTTATTCTTTGTGCAGGGGAAATTTAACGCAACTACACAAGAGATTGCGGATGAGGCCGGTGTTAACAGAACATTGATCAACTACTACTTCAGATCACGGGATAATTTGATTCAGATTATTTTTGATGAAGCTCACCGAGTGGAAAAACAAAAATCTGAATTAATTATGAATTCAGATCTTCCTTTCAAAGAGAAGATTGCCAATTTCATTGACGGAAGTTTAAAAACAAGTCTTACATACCCTTATCTGGAGACGTACATTGTTTCGCAGATCAATAGTGGCAGCTGTCACAAAAGAGATGTAGAGAAGCACGAACTCGAGAAACTTTATGAAGATATTGATAAAGAAATGGAACTGGGAAACATAGAAAAAATGGCGCCGATACAGTTTGTAATGAATATGATCGCACTTTTGGTATTTCCAAGTGCTGTAAGGCCTCTTTTTCTGGAAAATATGATGATCAGTGATAAAGAATTTGATCTTCTGATTGCAGATCGAAAAGATATCATACTGAATATGCTTTTTAAGAATTAATTAAAAAAATTTAAAGTATTTTAAGAATTCACTCGTCCTTTAGGAGTAAAGATTTTAACAAAGAAAACAAAAAATAAACGAAGTAATAAATTATGAATAGAAAACTTATAACTGCAAAAAAGCTAAAAATTGGGATAGCTGCAGCATTTATGATTTTCGGCTCTACATCTGCTTTTGCGCAGCAACAGGTGTCTTTGCAGGAGGCCATTAAGCAGGCACTGCAAAATAAAGCAGAAGCCAAAAAAGCAGCTTTGCAGATCAAAAAAGCTGAATACAAAATTGCCGAGGCCAGAGCCGGAGCTTTGCCACAAATCAGTATCACGTCTGGTCTTACTTACAATCCGGTAATTCAGGAATCTTTACTGGAATTCGGCGGAGAAAGAATTATTGCAAAACTGGGACAGCCTTGGCAGACCACTTCTACAGCTCAGGTTCAGCAGGCGATTTTCGACCAGAGAGTTTTCACAGGTTTAAAGGCTGCGAAGTCGACCAGAGAATTTTATATTCTTAACGCTCAGCTGACAAACGAGCAATTGATTGAAAACGTAGCAACGGCTTATTATCAGGTGTTTGTACAGGAAGAAAATCTGGAGACAGTAAATCAAAGCTACGCAAATACTGAAAAAGTAAGAAACGTAATCAAGAGTCTGGTAGATAATGGTTTGGCTAAAAAAATCGATTTAGACAGAACGAATGTTCAGTTGACTAACATCGGTTCAAACAAACAGACGTTGATCAACAGTGTGGAGCTTTCAAAAAATTCATTGAAATTCTACATGGGAATTCCGATTGAAACTGAAATTACGCTTGAAGAGGAAACAATCGAGCCAAGACCTGAATTGTTAGCTTCAAATGTAGATTTAACAAGCCGTTCAGAGGTAAAAGTTCTTCAGAAAAACAGAGAACTTTTGGTTTTCAATAAAAAAGCGACTGAAGCATATCTTTATCCAACAGTCAATTTGGTTGCCAACTACGGTTGGGGTGCTACGGGTGCGAAGTTTCCTTTAACCAACGGTTTACAGAACGGAGTACTTTGGAGTGATTTCTCTGCAATTGGTTTAAATATAAACATTCCGATTTTCACGGGTGGAGCTACGAAGTCTAAAATTGCTCAGGCTCAGATTGATATCGATGATTTAGATTTAGATATTGAAAATACTGAGCTTCAGCTAAGTCTTGATTATAAAAATGCCATCACAAACATGGAAAATTCTTTAATCAACATCGAAAGTATGAAGAACAACGTTGGTCTTGCCGAGAAAGTTCAGAAAGATACGCAAGCCAATTATCAATACGGTTTGGCGACATTGACGGAAGTTCTGGACACTGAAAATGCATTAACGCAGGCAAAACAGAACTACGCAAACGCTTTATTAGACTACAAACAGGCTGAAATTAAACTTATAAAAGCGAAAGGCGAACTTAATACTCTTCAAAAACCATAATAAAAATGATTGTAATCTTCATCAGTAAGGATTGCAGTTCACATTAAAAAAATCATTACCAGAAATGAAAAAAACTATAATATATATCATCGTTGCAGCTGTACTTGTAGGTTTGGCGGCATGGAAGATTTCAGACAACAAAAAGAAGCAGGAAACTGAGGTAAAAGAGGTGGCAAAACAGGTTGACAAAATCAACGTCAACGTAGTTACTGCATCAAGGTCTAATATCAACACAGATTACACCGCAAACGGTACTTTCATCCCGAAACAGGAAATGAATCAGTCGGCTGATATTTCAGGGCGTGTAGTAAGCGTTTTCGTAAAAGAAGGTTCAAGAGTAGGAGCGGGACAAACTTTGGCAACCATCAAAAGAGATGCGATCGAAGTAGACGTTACTCAGGCTCAGAATAACTTACAGAATGCCATTGCAGACAACCAACGTTATGAAAATGCTTTCAAAACTGGAGGTGTGACTAAACAGCAGTTGGATAACTCAAGATTGCAGCTTAAAAATATGCAGGCTGCGGTAAGAGCTCAGAGCGTGAGAGTAAACGATACCAGCATCAGAGCAGGAATCAGCGGAACCATTAACAAGAAAATGGTAGAGCCGGGAATGGTGGTTGCACCGGGAACAGCTTTATTTGAAATAGTAAATATTAATTCACTGAAACTTTCAGTTTTGGTGGATGAAAGCCAGATCGGAAGAATTCAGCTGGGTCAGGAAGTTTCAATCAATGTAAATGTATTGCCTGGTGAATCTTTCAGCGGAAGAATTACATTTATCGCTCCAAAAAGTGATGCTTCACTGAATTTCCCTGTAGAGATTGAAGTTCAGAACAGAGGGAATCTGAAAGCAGGTATGTATGCTACAGCAACCTTTAAAACCAACAATGGTGCAGAGACTCAGAATATGCTTACTATACCTGCTCAGGCATTTGCCAATGGTGTAAGTTCAGGACAAATCTTTATCGTTCAGAACGGAACAGCAAAAATGATTACTGTAAAAACCGGAAAAGTGTATGGTGACAAAGTACAGATCATCAGCGGACTGAACGGAGGTGAGCAGGTAGTTACCAGCGGCCAGATCAACCTTGACAATGGTTCGAAAATCAATATCGTAAAGTAAGATAAGAATGAAGTTAGCAGAAATATCCATTAAAAGACCGTCCCTGGTTATCGTATTATTTACGATCCTTACGTTGGGAGGTTTGTTAAGTTACTCCATGATGGGGTACGAATTGATTCCGAAGTTTGAAACCAATATGGTTACGATTTCTACGGTGTATCCGGGAGCTTCGCCTGCAGAGGTTGAAACTTCGGTGACGCGTAAAATTGAAGATGCTGTAGGTTCTTTGGAAAACGTAAAAAAAGTAGAGTCATCATCTTACGAAAGTTTATCGGTAATCATGGTTCAGCTGAACACCGGAGCCGATGTAAATTATGCTCTGAATGATGCTCAGAGAAAGGTAAACGCTATTTTGGCAGACCTTCCGGAAGATGCAGACCCGCCGTCACTGCAAAAATTCTCTTTGGATGATTTACCGATCATGACATTGAGTATCACCAGTGATAAACTGAATAATAAAGAACTGTACGATCTTTTAGATAAAAAAGTAGAGCCGATTTTTTCCCGTGTGAACGGTGTGGCTCAGGTTGACCTTGTGGGCGGACAGGAAAGAGAAATTCAGGTAAGTCTTGATGAAATGAAACTTCAGGGTTACGGTCTTTCTATCGGAGATGTGCAGCAGGCGATTCTTTCCTCCAATTTAGATTTCCCTACCGGAGCTTTGAAGACAAGAACTTCAAGATCTACCATCAGACTTTCAGGAAAATACAGAGATATTGCTGAGATGAATAATCTTGTGGTTTCCAATAAAGATGGGGTGCAGGTGCGTCTTTCAGATGTGGCAACGGTTTTTGATACTCAGAAAGATGTAGAAAAAGTAGCGAGATTCAACCAGAATCCTACGATTTTGATGCAGGTGAAAAAACAGTCTGATGCGAATGCAGTAGCGGTTTCAGAATTGGTTCAGAAAACAATTGCTCAGGTTCAGGAAAACTATAAGGCACAAGGGGTAAAAGTAAATATTGTTGATGACAGTACGGAGTTTACCCTTGAAGCTGCTGATCACGTAATTTTCGACTTGTTCCTGGCGATTATTTTGGTTGCAGTAGTAATGTTATTATTCCTTCACAACATCAGAAACGCATTTATCGTAATGGTTTCAATTCCAGTATCATTAGTTGCCACGGTAATCGGAATGTATCTGATGGGATATACCTTAAACTTAATGAGTTTATTGGGACTTTCACTCGTTG
Source organism: Chryseobacterium foetidum (assembly GCF_025457425.1). Classification (NCBI taxonomy): domain Bacteria; kingdom Pseudomonadati; phylum Bacteroidota; class Flavobacteriia; order Flavobacteriales; family Weeksellaceae; genus Chryseobacterium; species Chryseobacterium foetidum. The sequence goes on along the minus strand of NZ_JAMXIA010000001.1, from coordinate 667,692 downwards.
TCGGTATTCTTGTGGATGATGCGATTGTGGTTTTGGAGAACGTTTACCGTCACATGGAAATGGGAAAAAGCAGAATCCGTGCAGCCTTCGACGGTGCTTCAGAAATTGGATTTACCGTAACAGCAATTACTTTGGTAATCGTGGTGGTATTCTTACCGATTGCGATGAGTTCAGGTTTGGTTTCAGATATTTTGGCTCAGTTCTGCGTCACGGTAGTAATTGCGACGATGTTCTCATTACTGGCATCGTTCACCATTATTCCGTGGTTGTCTTCAAGATTCGGAAAACTGGTTCATTTAACAGGTAAAAATCCTTTCGAGAAATTTATCCTTTGGTTTGAAAAGCAGTTGGATAAATTCACACATTGGATTTCAGGAATTCTGGAGTGGGCTTTAAAATCAGGACTGAGAAGAATAATGGTTGTTGTAGTGACATTTATTATTTTGATCGCTTCATTCATGTTGGTTGCATTCGGATTCATCGGAGGAGAATTCTTCCCTAAAATGGACAGAGGTCAGTTCCTCGTTCAGATGGAATTACCAAAAGATGCTTCTGTAGAAAAAACCAACCAGTTGACCTTGGCTGTTGAAAAATATCTGAGAAATGACAAAGATGTGGTGGATATGATTACCACGGTAGGTCAGCAGTCATCAGGATTTGGAGGGGCTCAGGCAACTTTATATCAGTCGGAAATTCAGGTAATTTTGGTTGATAAATCCGAACGAACCGAAAGTACAGACATTAAATCGGCTAAAATCAAAAGAGATTTAGAAGAAAAGTTCACCGGAGTGGAATTCAAAACAGCACCAATCGGTTTGATGGGGGCGGATGCTGCACCAATCGAAATGGTAGTAACCGCTCAGGATAATGCCACGGCGAACAAGGAAGCCAACAGAATTCTGGAATTGCTTAAAAAAGTTCCGGGATCTGTAGATGCAGAATTATCCACCGACTCAGGAAACCCCGAAGTTCAGGTGAATATCGACAGAGATAAAATGTCTGCTTTAGGTTTAAATCTTTCAAGTGTAGGACAGACGATGCAGACCGCATTCAGTGGAAATACCGACGGAAAATTCAGAGCCGGAGAATATGAATATGACATCAACATCCGTTTTGGAGATGCCAACAGACAGTCGATTGATGACGTAAGAAACCTTATGTTCACAAATCCTTCGGGAGAACAGATCAGACTTAGCCAATTTGCAGATGTGAAAATGGGTTCAGGACCGAGTTTGCTTGAGCGTAGAGACAAAGCGCCTTCTGTGAAAGTAAAATCCAAAGTTGTAGGCCGTCCTGTTGGGGATGTTGCCAACGAATGGGCAGCTCAGTTTATGGACAACGAAAAAACAAAACCTGCAGGCGTAACGTACATCTGGAGTGGAGATATGGAAAACCAGACTGAAGGTTTCGGTACATTAGGAATTGCTTTACTGGCGGCTATCGTATTGGTTTATCTGGTAATGGTTTCTTTATATGACTCGTTTGTATATCCTTTCGTAGTATTGTTCTCAATTCCATTGGCATTGATTGGGGTAATGGTAATCCTGGCCATTACCGGAAATTCATTAAACATCTTTACGATGTTGGGGATGATCATGTTGATTGGTTTGGTGGCGAAAAACGCGATTATGATTGTCGATTTTGCCAATATGAGAAAAGCAGCGGGAGCAAACACCCACGACGCTTTGATTCAGGCCAACCACGCCCGTCTCCGTCCGATTTTGATGACGACGATTGCGATGATCTTCGGTATGATTCCGATTGCGATCGCAAAAGGAGCAGGAGCCGAGATGAACAATGGTCTTGCCTGGGTAATCATCGGTGGTTTGACATCATCATTATTCCTGACATTGATTATCGTACCGGTGGTTTATTCACTATTCGATTCAATATTGAGAAGAATGGGCAAAGGTGAACCAGTAGATTATGACGCTGAAATGAAAGCAGATTATGAGCACAGAGAACTAAGTGAAGACGGATACACCCCGAAACACATAGATTAATATGACAACCTTTGATTAACCCAAAAATCCGCATCAATTCGTTGATGCGGGTTTTTTTATCTAAATATTGCTTCGAATACAAAAAAAACTTGATCGGTGTGTTTGTCATCCCGCAGGGAACTCGGCTCGAATCATTCAGTGTAACATCTCACACAAAACGTTGCAGCGATTTCATAAAAAAATAAGAAAAGTAGATGACCGCCATGTTTGTCATCCCGAAGGGAACTCGGCTCGGGTCATTCAACGAAGAATAACACACAAATGTTGTTTATATCCCTAAATGATGACAAAGTGGGTGGAAATGTTTGCTTGTAATTCTTGCAATTTTGCATTTTGAATCAAAACCTAAAGAATTTAGCAAAAAAAAGCTTCCGGAACAAACCGAAAGCTTTAAAAATATTTTAAATCAAAAGATTAATCTGCCATCACTTCACCAGACTTTCTAAAGATGAAATTACCATAGATATGTCTTCTTGCAAAACGGCTCGGAGAATCAGCATTCACCATTTTGATGTATGTATTTCTTGGAACTCCGATGTATTCAAACATTTTACCGTTCAAATGCTGAACTTTTAAAATCGATTTTTCAAGATAAAAATCAGTAATAATAGAAGTTGTGATTGTTTCTGTATATTCTTCTTTGTATTTTTCCTGAGTTTCAGGATTGATGCTTACCAAAAAATGATAGGCTTCAATCACAGATTTGCTTTTTTCCTCAGCTTCAAGTTTCCCTTCTTCATTATTTACAAATTTATCAGGATGCGTATCTTTCATCACATTTCTGTAAATTGTTTTTAAATCTTTCAAAGTAGCAGTATTATCTACTTCAAGAAGTTTTCTGTAATCACCTATTTTTTTCATAACGTACAATCCTTATTTCGCGGTGCAAAAGTAGGCTTTTTAATTTTAAAAACCGTAAGTTTTTGATTATTAATTTATTTGAAGTTAATTAAACTTATTTAGCTGGATGAATTATTAAATTTACATACTAATCTATAGAATAAAATAATTAGAATATGTTATTGTAAAATAATAAAATTTCATCTAAATTTGTAACCAATGTCTAATGTTGTACAACTTGGTTATGAAAGATTATTATACAATTTCTGAAGCTGCTGAACTTTTAAATAAGAGCACAAAAACACTCAGAAGATGGGATGATGAAGGTAAATTGGTTGCCGTAAGAGAGCCTATGAGTAATTATCGTGTATATCATCGAAATGATATTCAGAGTCTGTTTCCGGATTTTTTGGTCGAAGAAAATAATCATTTAAATAACTATGTGGAAGCTGATAATGATTATAAAGTATTAGAGCTTTTTGCTGGAGCAGGTGGTCTGGCAATTGGTTTAGAAAAAGCAGGATTGAAATGTGAAGCTTTAAATGAGATAGATAAATTTGCGTGTCAGACTTTAAGACAAAACAGACCTCATTGGAAAGTTTTCGAAGGTGATATTAAAAACTTTAGTTTTTCAGAATACAAAGATAAAATTGATGTTGTTACTGGTGGATTTCCTTGTCAGGCATTTAGTTATGCAGGGAAAAGATTAGGTTTAGAAGATGCAAGAGGAACACTTTTTTATGAATTTGCCAGAGCTGTTCGGGAAGTTAATCCTCCAATTTGTATTGGAGAGAATGTAAAAGGTCTCTTAAATCACGAAAATGGAAACACTTTAAGTGGAATGATTTCCATCCTGGATGAGATTGGCTATAATGTAGTTCCTGTTGAGGTTTTAAAGGCTGTAAATTACAAAGTTCCTCAAAAAAGAGAACGATTAATTCTGGTAGGAATTAGAAAAGATATTCATGTTAAATTTGATTACCCAAAACCATTTAATAAAATTTATAATTTAAAAGATGCTTTAAAAAAGGGAGAATTGTTTGATACAGATGTTCCAATTTCAGGCGGTGCAAAATATCCTCAAAGTAAAAAAGTCGTTTTAGATTTAGTACCACCAAAGGGATATTGGAGAGATTTACCTCTCGAAATTCAGAAAGAGTACATGGGCGGAAGTTTCTTTTTGGGTGGAGGAAAAACAGGAATGGCAAGAAGAATTGGCTGGGACGAGCCAAGTTTAACCCTAACCTGCAGCCCTGCTCAGAAGCAAACCGAAAGATGTCATCCTGACGAAACAAGACCTTTTACCGTCCGTGAATATGCAAGAATTCAGACTTTTCCGGATGATTGGGAATTTGCAGGCTCGTTGGCTCAACAATACAAGCAAATTGGAAATGCGGTTCCTGTAAATTTGGGTAGAGAAGTAGGATATTCTATAATTAAGTTTTTGAATTCTTATTATAATTTGTCAAAGCCTAAATAATAGCTGAAATTTTCAAAAGTTATCTGATCTAAAATTGATTTGTTAGACGTTTCGGTTGCGGACGTAATTTCTTCTAGAGCTGAATTTTCCTTAACTAAATCTCCCTTTTCAATTTCATTTAAGTGGTCAGAAATTACTAATGGTAATGACTTATATAGTTGTATTAAAGCATCATCTTGTCCCGATAAAAGTGCATAAAAACGATCTCCGGAGATTTTAAAAACTCTGCTGTGACCATATTCTTTTCCATTAATATCGCCTTTCCAGCTTTCTTCAAAACTACCTTTCGCTAAAATTTGTACCCAATAACATTTCGCCTTTTTGTAATCATCTGCATAGCGTGCCAACTTCTGAAATAATGCTTCGGCAGAACTACTGTTCATGGTGTTGTGTTTATTTTTAATGTCGGCAAACAGAGTATTATCAGTTGCTTTTACATCAAAACCACTGAGGTTTCCAATTTCAAACCCAGCAATTCCTCCTAAAACCTGTTCGTGAAAAGTTCCAATAGAGTTGTTGATTGATTTATCTATTTGTCTGAGAATTTCAGACTGAATCAAATCTTCTTCACTGATATCGTTAAACTTTGAGTCAAAAGTCAACTTAAAAGTGTCAACTTTATTCGAATAAAAACTTTTTTTAGAAATATTATTCTTGGCTTTTAAATAGGAATTGTGGAGATTTTTCACACACTCTAATAAATGTTCATCAGACACAAATTCTACATATTTATTTGCCATAGCAACGAGTATTTTATATTTTGATTCAAAAATATAAAATTTTACTTTAAAAAAGTATTTTCTAAATCCAAAAAATCAAGGCAAACATCTGTTATTAATAAGATTCAATTGTATACTTTATTTAAATCACTCATACCACTCCTGCTCAAAGAAAGTCAGCTTCGCACCATTTACAAAATCTTCCAAATTTGTTTGGGCATTGGCTTTATCATTGGTCAGTTCAAAATAATAAGTAACAGAATTGGGAAGATTGCTGTTTTTTGAAATGATCTTAAACCTTTTTACCTGAATATTATTTTTGAAATATTGAAGCTCCTGAAGCTGGCTTAATCTCATACTTTGAATATCAAATGCCGCTTTCCAGCCTTTTTGAATTTTCATAAAACGCTTCTGGGTGCGGTCTGTAGTTTCTTTTTTGTATTTTTCTGCCTGATATTCTGAAATGAGCTGAGGATAAATTAATCCCTTTCTCAGAATGGTTTGAATGTTTTTTTCAGCAGCATCAAAGCTCACTGTTTTCTTGTCAAAATTTACGGAATTATTGTTAACGGTAATTTTGCCGTCAAATCTTTTATAATTTTGTTTTTTATAATTTTTCTCAAAATATTCGATGATTTTTTTGTCTTTAGAGCTTAAAGCCTGACTTTTCTGAGCCATTGCCACCGCCGAAAAACTTAAAAAGAATATCATCAAAAGACGAACTTTCATAATCAGTGATTTAATAAATTTAAACTAAATTTTTAAGACGCAAATGCTGAAGCAGCATAATCGTTTTTGCATCTTTTATCTCTCCGGAGTCAATCATTTCCAAACTTTTGTCAATATTTATTTCCAGAACTTCGATATTTTCTCCCTCTTCTTCAACTCCGCCACCGTCATTTATTTTCATTTCATCAGAATATTCAGCGATGAAAAAATACAGAATTTCGGTGACAGATCCCGGCGACATGTAGGCTTCAAAAATTTTTTCAACCTTTGAAATCTTGTATCTGGTTTCTTCTTCTGTTTCTCTTTTTATGCAGTCTTCAGGATTATCATTGTCTAAAAGTCCGGCACAGGCTTCGATCAGCATTCCTGTCGGATTTCCGTTGATGTAAGTGGGAAGACGGAATTGTCTCGTCAAAATTACGTTTTTAGAATTGATATTGTACAGTAAAATTACGGCTCCATTTCCTCTGTCGTAGGCTTCACGACTTTGCGTTTCGGTTTGTCCGTTTTCTTTTTTGATGTTGAAGGTTACTTTTTTCAGAGTGTACCAGTTATTGGATAAAATCTCTGTTTTTTCAATGTTTATGGTAGATTGCAGCATTTTCTATTTTTAAAGCTAATTATTTTTTAAACAAATCTCTCAAGGCATTTTCCAGTTTCGGAAATTTAAATTCAAATCCGGCTTTTTGTATTTTTTCTGATGACGCCCGGGAACCTTCTAAAAGTGCAACTGAAAGTTCACCAAACAAAAGTTTTAAAACGAAAGCAGGCACATTCGGCATGAATAAAGGTTTCTTCAAAACTTCTGCAATATGTTTGGTTAAATATTGATTTGTTGCGTGTTCCGGAGCTACAGCATTGAAAGCGCCTTCAAGAGATTCATTTTTTAAGGCAAATTCATAAATTCTACAAATGTCATCAATGTGAATCCACGGCATGTATTGTTTTCCAGTTCCGATTGGCGAACCGATTCCCATTTTTATCGGTGTTGACATTTTCGGAAGTGCACCTTCGTTTTCGGTCAGTACAACTGCAGTTCTTAGTTTTACAACTCTTTCAGCAACATTATTTTCTTTAAACTGATCAGCAGATTTTTCCCATAAAATCACAACTTTACTCAAAAAATCATTTCCCGCAGAATCGTTTTCATTAAAAATTTTTTCTGTAGTTTTAGTTCCGTAATAGTTGATTCCGGAAGCAGAAATAAAAGATTTTAATTTGATGTTTTTCTTCTGTAAAGTATCTGAAAGCAGTTGTGCAGAATCCGTGCGGCTCTGAATGATTTCCTGTTTTCTTTCGGGAGTCCATTTTTTTTCGGCGATATTGGCACCTGCGAGATGGATTATGTGCGAAACATTTTCCAAAGCTTTCTCTTCAATGGTTTTATTTTTCAGATCCCATTCAAAATCGTTTGGATTTTTCTTTTTTCGGGTTAGAAATCTGACTTCAAAATCGTTTTGTAATGTTTCTGCCAGCTTTCTGGCGATGCTTCCGCCGGCTCCGGTAATCAGGACTGTTTCTTTCATTTATTCAGGAGTTTTTTACAATCAGAACAAAATCTTCTTCAAGCATTTTGTAGCCATGATCGTAAACAAATTTGTATTCTGAACCGTTTTTATACACCTTCAGATTCGTGAAATAATTGAAATCAAATCCCAAGCCATCGAGTTTTGCTTTGGCGATTTTGGTTTTGCCTTCAATATTGATTTCGCTCAGAATCCTGTAATTTCTCCGAAGTTTGTTATTCACATTCCGCATAAGATTGCTGGAATCTTTATTCTGTTTATTGTTAAAAGCATTTCTGCATGCATCGTTACAGAATTTTTTGTCGGATCTGCCAATGATTTTTTCGCCGCATTCGATACATTCCATGATTAATTAATTTTTCAATTGTGTTTATGTTTTTTTATTTAAAAAGCCGCTTCCACTTTGTACTCGTCGGATAAGTTCTGTTTTTGGTCATATTGTTAAAAATCAAAGCAGTGATAAGTAAAATAAGACAACCTGACAAAACCGGAGAAAGCACGTACCAATAGCCTAAATCAGCAATTTTTCCGGGAGAGGTCACGGCAATCAGAGCTGTTGCACCGCCCGGAGGATGAAGGGTTTTGGTGTACTGCATCAGAATAATCGAAAAAGCCACTGCCAACGGTGCAGAAAGCCACAAAATATCGGGAACAATCTGATAAACTGTCACACCTGCCAAAGCTGAAATCACATGACCGCCAACAAGATTTCTCGGTTGAGCCAGCGGGCTTTGAATTGCTCCGTAGATCAAAACACTGGAGGCTCCAAACGAACCGATGAGAAAGACATTTTCCTGCTCCAAAAGATATTGCGACTGTAGAAAAGCGATAATTCCAATTCCGAAAAATGCACCGAGAAAAGACCAGAAATGTTCTTTGTAATCAACAAGCGTTTCTCTGTAGATTACATATTTTGATACACGGTAGGTTCTTTTCAGCGTTTTCTTCATATGGATTTATTTGAATTTAAAGATACAAAAATTATCCGTTTGTAAACGACTGTGATAAATTGTTAAATTAATTTATAAGAATTTCCTCCGGTACTTCTGAACATGGATTTTGTCTTGCTGAAAGCATCCCGACAATCTTAATTAGATTCTTTGACTCGTCGAACCTGAAGGTTTCAGAATGACAAACTTGTCTGTCGAAAATTTCATAAAAATTACTCCCTTTAGGGTCGGGGAAATAATTTTTATGAAATATAACAATACTCTTAATATGTAAAAACAAAAACCTTTCATTTTTCAAAAAAAATCCTCACTTTTGCCCAATCAATGGGGTGCTGCAAGATTGCGGCTGAGATGATACCCGGGAATTTTTTTCCACACCTGATTCGGATAATGCCGACGTAGGGATTTTTTATGATTTATCATCTCATCATTTAATTTATATAAGTTAATTTGATGCAGGAAATTTTACAACAAACAAGCTGGCAGGAATGGCTGGGTGTCTTCTTTTCAATTTTTCAGGTTTTACTGGCCAGAAAAAACAATTCAAACAATTATCTTTTCGGTATTGCCGGAATTTCACTCTCACTTTATGTGATGATGCAGTCTAAACTGTACGCCGAGTTCACCCTTTACCTCTATTATTTGGTGATGAGTATTTACGGCTGGCTTTACTGGAAATTTGGGAAACGTCAATCGGAAACCACAATTTCGGAAACCAACAGTCAGGAGAAATTCATTACGGCGGGAATTGTAGTTGGAACTTTCAGCCTTTTCTGGATTTGTCTCACAAAGTTTACCGATTCTGATGTTCCGGTTGTTGATTCGTTGGTCAGTGCATTTGCATGGGCTGGAATGTGGCTGATGGCACGAAGAAAAATTGAAAACTGGATTTTATTGAATATCAGCAACATCATCGCAATTCCGTTGTTGATTCATAAAGAATTGTATCTGTACGCAGGTTTGACGGCTTTCTTATTTATCGTTGCGATTTCGGGATATTTTGAGTGGCGGAAAATTATCAAATCTAAATCTTTAAAAGTCGCCTGATTATATAAAGTTCACGCAGATTTAGCAAATTGAGCTGATTTTTATCTGCAACATCTGCTTGATTAGCGAGAGATAAAAGCATTCACTTAAACACACTTCAAATAATGTTTACACCCAAAGAAATCACAGCAAAGATGCATCAGATTTCAAAAGTTCCTTCTGAGATTATTGACCAGATTCATCAGGAGAGACTGCTTCAGATTTGGGTTCCGAAAATGTATGGCGGATTGGGTTTTCGTTTAAATCAAGGTTTGCAAATTCTTTTCGATTGGTCTAAAATCGATGGAAGCTTGGGCTGGATGCTCACATTATGTTCAGGAGCCAATTTTTTCTCAAGAAATTTAAAACCGGACATCGCAAAAGAACTTTTTTCAGATTCAAAAACCTGTTTCGGTGGCAGCGGAATGATTGGCGGAACGGCAGAAAAGCAATCTGACGAAACTTTTTTGATCAACGGACTTTGGCATTTTGCGACGGGAGCGCCACATTTGAGCCATTTCACATTAAATGCAAAATTGCTGGAGAACGGAATTCCTCTGCTTGATAAATCGGGTTCTGAAATGATAAGGTCGTTTGTTATTTCTAAAGATAAAGTTGAAATTATTCCCAACTGGAAATCAATGGGCATGAAAGCTACCGGAACGTATTCGTTTAAAGCAGAAAATGTGAAAGTTTCGGAAGAATACAGTTTTGTTTACGATGAATTTTTTACGGACGATGTTTTAGATAAAATTCCGTTCAGGATTTTTGCAGATTTGACTTTGCTGGTCAATTATCTCGGGATGGCAGCTCATTTTTCTGAGGAAGCGATTAAAATCAGATCAAATCTTGATTTAAGTTCATTTAACAAAATGATTAATAATGAATTGGACAAAACTTTTGATTTTGCAAATGAAATAGAAGATATTCTGAATGATTTTGAAACAGTTTCTTCCGAAAAGCAATCTGAAATTCACATTTTCGCAGCTGATTTGGTGGAGAGATTATCGCATCAGATTCTGGAGATTTATTTTCAGTTGGGAATTAAAGCTACGCATACAGATTCTCTAATTTATCAGATTTTCTGTGATTATTTTACGGCGACACAACACGCAAATTTCAGAAAAAACCATGAAACTTTTAAGCGCAATTTTGATTTGAGACTTATCTGATTTTCAGGTTTTATTTTACACCTTTTCTTAATCGGAAGTATAAATATTGCCATAAAGTAGGGTGGTACCACAGAAAACTTTTCAGTTTTTTTTCTTTTTTGGCAATAAGTCTGTCCTCTGTAAAATCCTGTACTGCAGTATTTAAAATTTTTAAGCCTTCACCCAGCTGAAGTAAGGGATAAGATGAAAAATTATCATTTTCAGTCGGTAAGACCTGGCTTTGAGCGATAATGTTTCCGGTGTCTATTCCTTCATCCACAAAATGAACTGTCACACCGCTGTTTTCCAGATCACTGTTGACGAGAGCCCAGTAGGTGCCGTGTACACCGCGATATTTTGGGGTAATGCCAGCATGGGTATTAATGAATTTACAATTGACGGACGACAGAACTTTTTTAGAAATAATCCGCGTCCCGTTGACGATAATGAGGTCTGGATTGATCTGTTTTAACAAGTCTATCGTTGTTTTAGAATTTACCGAAATTACGTTCACCACCTTATCAGCGGGAATTTCGGAAGGATCTAATTTAAATTGACAGATAATTTCCTGATGTCTTTTTTTAGATAAAACTGAAAGTGGTTTTGAAATTAAAATCTGAAATAAAACCTGACCCAAAACCCTTGCAAACCCGAGTTTTTTCAGTCTTCTTCTTAGAAATATTTTTCGGTTTTCAGGCTCTTCAATTATGGCAGTTTCAACGCCAAAATTCTGATGGATAGAATTAAAAACAATGCTGGTAGAAATACCTTTACCGGCTAATAAAACTATTTTTTTACTTTCCATTGAGAATTAATTTAGCCAAAGCGGTCATGGTATAACTTTCAAAATCATATTTAGAATTCAAATATTGATAATGCATCAGAATTTCTTCTAAAAATTTGAAATTTTCCTCTTGATTTAAGCCAAAATTGTGAGGATGCCACCACAAATGATAAGTGAGATTGTTTTTTGCAGCATGCGTCATTCCCGTTTTTATTCTTTTAAGTCTCAACCCTTCTAAAAATTGAATATTTTCTGAAAATGGTCTGAGAAATCTTGAAGATGGAATGTCTAATGGTAACTTACCTTTAAGTTCCCGATCTGAGTAACAGTTATGTCCGGAAATATTAAAATATGCGTCCAAAAATCTCACGCCACGGCGAAATAAATTTTCGTTCTCTCGGCTTTTGGCTTTGTAAATCCATGACCGTTCGTTACCACGGTAGCAGAGAATACCATTTTCTGTACATAATTTTAGATATTCTTCATTAAACTGATTTCGTGGAAAAACCAGAGAAGTCAAATTGATATTGTATTTTTTTGCAATACTGGCAGCACTTTTTAAATCTTCATTAAAAGCCTCGGTTGTTTGTCCGGGTTCAAGACAGTAATAGTGAGAGAAAGTGTGAGTGCCAATTTCGTGTTGAGGATATTTTTGGATCTCCCGGATTAAATCTTGAGCAAAATGGTATCTATCTTGTAAATAATTTTCGCCTACAACATCAAAGTAACCTAAATACGGTGACAGATTCTGATCTTCGTAATCAGGAATTACAGACGGAATGTTGGCAATCAAATCTTCCTTTTTTTCGAAAAACAAAAAACCTACCGTGGAAAACGTAGCACTAATGCCATACTTTGTAAAAATATTCAACAACTTAGGAATTATATCATGTACTGCAAGAATACTTTTGCCATAAGATGCGATATCTTCTATATCTCTCATGCCCCACATCAGCTCAAAATCCAGAGATATTACAAATTTTCCTTTAGTCATGCTGTTTTGTTAAAGCAGAGTTTCCTGTTTTGTATTTTTTACTTTTTCCTGTACAAAAGTAGAAATTATTGCTAAAAATCAATTAAAAATTACCACTGAAGTTTTTTTATTTATTAAACAGATTTGAGGATTCAGCAATTATGATCTGGATAACTCTCTGGTGATTTTCAGGATTACAATTGCTTTTAATGTAGGTATTTATCTGAAAATTTAAAATCCTGTATTTTCGGTAAAGGTTTTATGAGTACTCTTCGTTTGCGTATGTTATTTTTCGGTATTTTTTCTGAGTTGGTATCGTCTGTCTCGATTCTAATTCCTGTCACCAGATTAAATTTAGTTTGAGTAAATAAAGTATTTTCGTCAATATAGCCTTTTGTAGAATTATTAGTTAACTTTTCGACACTTATCAATTTAAAATTTCCTTTTTGATATTTAAATTCGTAGCTTATATTTCCATTTTTAATCTCGCTCCACATCAATAGATTTCCATTTTCAATTCTAAAATCCGGAATTTGATATCCATTGTACTGTGCTTGTTTTTCTGGAGGATACTGAGCTTCTATAATATGTGTAGAAGATACTTTTAAAGCTAATTTTCCGTTTGGTTTTGAAAGAAAAATCTGCAATCGTAGAGGACGTGTAGCATCAACAGTATCCATTTCTACCATAATTCTATCCTTTCTTCCGTCATTATTCAAGTCTCCTTGCTCACTTCTTACAACATAATCAAAACTGCTTTTAACCTTAATATCCTGAGCCAACACATTGATCTGGCACAACAGGAAAGTGAATGAAAATGTTATAAAATTGTACTTCATAGTTTCAATTTTGACCTTGTTGATTGCATTTTAGTAATATGTGAGATGTTTCTAATCTATTGAAAATTGCTGAATAAAGTCAATTTTTTGCTGAACTTGTTTATTATAATAAGATTTCTTCGAAAAACCTAAGCATGTACTTTTATGTGCTTATGTTATATAATTACGGCTAACGTTCAAAATTACACAATCAATCAAAAAATTACATAAATTATTTAATTGTATAAAACAATGATTTCCATCAATTTATTCGTTTTCAAACGACTACAAACGAATTTAAATAGTTTACAACCGACTAATTTTCCAAACCTGATGAATCTTTGCAACAGAGATTTGAGAAAACAAAGTGAAGCTCTCTTATCTGAATAATTAATCAAATAAAAATACAAAATTATGTCACTAAGAAATCGAGTAACATTAATCGGTTACACAGGAAAAGAAGTTGAAATCGTAAACTTCGAAAATGGTAAAATTGCAAAAGTATCGCTTGCTACCAACGATTATTACACCAATGCAAAAGGTGAGAAGGTTGAAGAAACACAATGGCACAATCTCGTTGCCAACGGAAAACTCGCCGACATCATGGAGAAATATGTACAGAAAGGAAAAGAGATTTCCGTGGAAGGAAAAATTGTCTACAAATCGTATGACGACAAAGATGGAAACAAAAGGTTCATCACAGAAATAAGAGTGGATGAACTGGTGCTTCTTGGCCACAGACAGGGTTAATTTTAAAAATTTCAGCCATGCATATTAAAGTTTTTAAAGTGAGAATTGCTGAAGAGTTTCTCATGGGAGATCAGCAGAAAGTAGATCATTTTCTTGTCGAAAATGAGGTTGTAAAGTTTGAAACGGCTTTTGTGAATGAAGATCAGTCGTGGTCTGTAATCCTTTACTACAGAAGGTTTCCCGAAACTGCCAACTTTGTAAAAGAAACAAAGTCTGAAAAATATTCTGCTGATGACGATGTCTTAACCGAAAGTGAAATCAAAATTTTTGAAGCGCTGAAATTGTGGCGGTCAGAAAAGGCAAGAGAACAGAATCTTCCTACCTATTTTATTGCAACCAATAAAGAATTGACTTCCGTAGCCAAATACAAGCCTTCAAAGAAGCAGGAACTCCTAGATATTAAAGGTTTCGGAAAACATAAGATAGAAAATTACGGCGAAGAAATCATAGAAATTCTGGAAAGCGTGTGATTCTGAAAATTAAATGATGAAAATAAATTTGTGAGAAAGCCACGGAAATGTTCTGTGGCTTTTTATGCATTTAAAAGTCCTTTCAATTCCTTATTTTTGCAGAGAATATCATTTATCAACCATCAATTATCATTCATACTAATGAAGCCAAGCTTAGCAAAAGGAACAAGAGATTTTACCTCACTGGAAGTTTCAAGAAGAAAATACATCATCAATATACTACAGAAAAATTTTGAACTTTTTGGTTTTCAGCCTCTGGAAACACCAAGCTTTGAGAATCTTTCAACTTTAACTGGAAAGTATGGAGAGGAAGGTGACCGTTTGATTTTTAAGATTTTAAATTCGAGCATCAATGAAGCTAAAGATGAGAAAAAAACTCAGATGATGAATGATTTTCAGAAAGCTTTAGACAAACCTTTCAGTTCTGAAAATATCACTGACAAAGCTCTACGCTATGACCTTACAGTTCCTTTCGCAAGATTTGTAGCCATGAACCACGGGAAACTTACTTTCCCTTACAAACGTTATCAAATTCAGCCGGTTTGGAGAGCAGACCGCCCACAGAAAGGAAGATTCAGAGAGTTTTACCAGTGCGATGCGGATGTCGTAGGAAGCGAAAGCCTTTGGCAGGAAGTGGAGCTGGTTCAGCTGTATTTAAAATCTTTTGCTGAATTAAAAGTTTCAGTGACCATTCATATCAACAACCGAAAAATCCTTTCCGGTTTGGCAGAATACGCCGGAATTACAGACAAACTCATTGATTTTACTGTCGCTCTCGACAAGCTTGATAAAATCGGCAAAGATGGAGTAGTGAAGGAACTTTTAGAAAGAAATATTTCTCAGGAATCAATCGATAAACTTGATTTCCTTTTCACACAGTCAAATGATGCTCTGGAAAATCTTCTTCAGTTAAAAGAAAAATTTGCAGGAAACGAAATTGGTTTGAAAGGTGTTGAGGAATTAGAATTTGTCATTACCCAATCTTTAAATGTAGGGGTTGATATTCAGAATTTAGTATTTGACATTACTTTAGCACGAGGATTAGATTATTACACCGGAGCAATTTTTGAGGTGAAAGCCGACGAAGCGCAAATGGGATCGATCGGTGGAGGAGGTAGATATGACAATCTTACAGAAGTTTTTGGCGTAAAAAATGTGCCGGGAATCGGTATTTCTTTTGGCTTGGACAGAATTTATCTGGTAATGGAAGAGTTAAATCTTTTCCCTGAAGATGCCACTTCCAACGTAGAATATCTCTTCGCAAACTTTGGAGGTGAAGAAACGATTGAAGCTTTAAAATTGATTATTCAGTTAAGACAAAAAGGTATTTCTGCAGAGCTTTATCCTGAAAGTGCAAAGATCAACAAGCAGTTCACTTACGCTGAGAAAAAAGGAATTAAAAATCTTGTTTTCTTAGGCGAAGAAGAAATTAAAAATGGTAATGTAACTTTTAAAAATCTTAAAGCAGGAGAACAGAAAACAGTTTCTCTGGAAGAGTTTTTAGGTTAGATTTTAATCTTCCCAACCACAAAGTGTTTTCCCTAAAGTCTGTGCTTTTTTAAGACTAACTTTAATGATTTCATGCTTGCAGTTAGACAATCCACGGCAGTTTTTGGTGTAATGGTATTTCTTTCCATCCGGACTGTCACAAAGATAAACATCAGATTTTTTGAGTGTTGATCCATTCAGATTCAAAATGGCAACCAAGGTAACTAAAAGTATATTTTTCATAATATCAGAACATAAAAATTCCGGCCCGCATTGAGCCGGAATTTTTTCATCACCTGTGTTTCTTCTAAAATATATCTGTTATTGTGTTTTCAGATTCCGAAGAAATCTACTTCTGCAAAGATAATCAGGCTTTTTGGAAGTTTTTTACGTGATACCGCAGTTTACCTGTTTTTTCTAATTTTTTATTAAATTATTCATTTATTATAAAGCTGACCGATTTTTAGAAAAAAATATTAATAGTTTAAATAATTGGTTATCAATTATTTATTTTTCATAAATTCTTTAGCTTTTTCTGATTTCCATCAATTTAGATGAAAAAAATATTTCATACTTTTTTTCATTTTATTGTATATGAACCCAAAATTTAAGATTCTCAGCATGATAGAATTTTCCTAATCTTTGCGATCTTTTTGAGTACTGTTTACTGAATACCTTTCGTAAATCTAATGAAACCACTTTCAGTAATCGATTTTCCTTCGGTAGCAAATTTCCAGCCTTCATCTTCGCGGTAAACTCTGGCAAGTATGAGGATGCCCTCGTTTTTGCTGCGGGTATTTTGTGTGGAAATGGCATATTCAGAAATCACCCGATCTGGTGAGACAGTTTCAAGAGTAATAAGTTTTAATGAATCTACCGCAGAAAAGTCAGGAGATTTATTTTTTCTGAGATCAAAACTTAAATAAAAGAAAATGTGGTCAGTTTCGCTGTTGACATTCAGCAAATCTACGGATATTACTTGCTTGTAAAGAATATCTACTGTCGATTTGTTGTCAAAATGTCTAAAAGCCTTATCCCGGGATATGCTTTTTCCTAACGGAAAGCTGTTTTTAATCAGCCAGCTGTTAAATCTTGATGAACAAACGAGATCGATCATTTTATTCTGTTTATCAAACAATACGCATGTAAGCCCAAGATCAATATGGTCAGAAATTCTTTTTGTCTTAAATCCTAAAAAGTTGCGTACAGGAGACTTTACGGATGCCCAATCTACTGCAATTGAAAAGTTTGTCAGCGGAGTTTTAAAATCCTTGCAGAGGTCCAGCGTTTCATTTTTTAGTAAAAGTGGAGTCATAGAGTCGTGGTTATCAGGGTTATCAAATCAATTTATACACTCTTTCAATCTGATTATAGTGTTTGTTTTTTTTAATATTCTAATAATAATAAGTAATTTTGGTTTTTCAAAAATAAGTAAAAATAAATCTATAAATTTGAATTGTAAGTTAAATATTTACATTATTTATGCAGATTATCATTTCATAACTTAAATTGATCATCTATGCAAAATAAATATTTTTAAATGACAATCTTTGACGTGAATCCTTATTTTCAGAAATTTTCCTTCATTTCGGATTTAGATTTATATTTTGCTGTATTTTTATTGAAATTTTGTCTTGGTAATCATGGTTTTAGATAAAAAATGTTTGCCTTTTATGACAAACATAATTTTTTTAAACAGAAAGCCAGCTAAAATTATGTATTCGTCAAAGTTATATACATCAGGCGGCCACCTTCTTCATCAGAAAGCATGATTTTTTTACCGTCTGTGAGCTCAACCATAGAATTTACGGGAATCAATTTGTCTTCTGTAATATCTTTCAATGCTGTCAGACTTTGGTTTACAAGCACCCATTTATTTTGGTAAAATGTGAAATATCCAACAGGTTTTTTGTCAATTGCTGTCAGACTTTCATTTCGAATCACTTTTTTGGACACATGCCATTTAAAGAGATACTGATTGTGATACACCATCAATCGGTGGTTTTCAGGTTTCCAGACATCGTCTTTGAATTTATAATATAAATCTACAACGGGTAAAGTTCCTTTGTGAGGCGTTCCACAAAATGGGCATTTTGGTTTTGATGTATTGTCGAAAACATACCATTTTTCGTCACAGTTGGGGTTGCTGCACGGCTGTATTAAATCAACGGTTTTCAAAAGAGCTGTTTCCCATTCATTGGCAATTGGGCGAAGTATAGGATTGTGAAGTCCGTCGATAAAGGCTTTTTTAAATAATTCGCTCAGGTAAGGACCAGTTACAGTGTAAGGAATTCTAGACGGATCACCCCAAAACTTATTCCAGACTTTTAAATGATCTGCTTTCACGCGGTTGGTGTCATCTGTAGGATGTTCTACAAACAAAGCTTTTTCTCCCATCGACAAAACTTCATCTTTTTCAGATTCTAAATCCCAGATTTTTCCGCCACGCAGGGGATGTCTTCGGAGCAAATACATGTAAATAAGAATGGCTAAAGCATGTAAATCTGTTTTTTGATTAGGTAGAATTCTGCCAGGATCCTGTAATTTTAAATGTTTTGTTTTTAAAACTTCAGGAGCGATAAAATCGGCAGTTCCAATTACTTCAGGTGGGAATAATCCAGGTACAACCAATCCGTCAATGTCGATGATTGCAGCAGATTTTGTGACGGGATCTACCAAAACGTTGTTGTAGGATAAATCAGAATGCGCCAAACCCATCTGGTGCATTTTTTTCACGCCTCGTGAAATGTTGATGGCAATCTGGAAGTAACTCAACCAATCCCCGAGCTCGGTTTTATCTAATGACAAAGGGTATTGATTGTCTCTAAAAGAAGGCGTGGTAAACCATTTGCCCACTTTTTCGCCACCTTTGATGAGTTCGTTGGATTTGTAACCTTTTTTAAAGAAAAATTTGGAATTATAAATAGGAACAATCACACCTGTTTTGCCGTTTAGTTCTACCGCATCGTAAGGCCATCTGAAAATTTCATCTAAAAAATAATCCGCACTGTTTCCTTTTTTAATATTTTCAAGATAAAGTGAAACAATTCTTTTGATTCTGTCTTTTTGATTAAAGTCAAGCGGATCGCGGAAAAAAGCCACAACATATTTTCTGTCAGGCGAAAAATAAACATCTTTTACACCGCCTTTTTTCGGATTTCCATCATCTACATACTCGTATGTTTTTGTGGAATCTATGATTGATTTTACCTTTACTACACTCATATTCTTAATAAATTACAGCCAAAGTTCTGTCGTCATGATTGCCTTTACTCCAAAAATCCATCCACGCAGACAGTTGATTTTCAATATCTGAATCTTCCACGAAATCTACTTTTGTCTTGTCTTCATTTTCGCCATTTAAATCTCTTAAAAAGTTCTTCCAGGTTTCCAGATTTTCCAGTTTGCTTTCTACTACAAACTTGGGATCGTAAATGCCGTCTGTCATCAGAAATAATTTGGAAAAATCTTCAAAACAGTTGATTTTAAACCGTTCAGCCATATCAGGTTTACCAAAGATTTCAGGCATTGTAATGAAACGGGTCGCTCCGCTGCTCTCGCCGACATCCAGAAAGTTGAGAAGTTTTACCTCTGAATTTTCTCTGTTTAAAACATTGACAGGGCAGTCACCAACGCCAAAACTTAAAATCACATATCCAAAATCAAACTTTTTCACCAAAGTAAAAATCAAGGTAGTATGAAAATCTTTTAATGTCGCACCTTCTTCAGTTGCCATCTGCGAAAGCCCGCTGTGAAGATTTTTCACGTTGTGATAAAGGGAGTTGATGATAAAACTTTTGCTTTTTATTTTTTCATCGCCTGCAGAATTTGAATTTAAAGAATTTTCAGAATTATTTGAATCTTCATTAATTATTTCATTTTCTTCATTTAAGTTTTCCTTGGTTTCGTTAGAAAAATAGACAGTGACAGCATCTGATAATTTATTTAAAAGAGATTCATCGTCAAAATTTTTCACAATAAAATCTGTGGCAAACTGAGATCCCGCACGCGCAAATCTTGCTGAACCTGCGCCATCTGCCACCGCAACAATTGCCCAATCACCGGGTAAATCTTTAACCAGAAAATCATCATCCCTGAAAGTGCCTTCATGAGCATGAGATCTCCCTCTTTTAGAAGCCACCACAATTTTTTTGTCTAAAAATGTAGATTTAAAAGTCGCCTGATCTTCTTTCGGAAATCTGCTGTCTTTCGGACTCGGTTTGTTGAGCCACAAATCTTTCGGATCTGCATTGACGATAAACGGAATTGTTTTGATGTCTTCCTGCAAATTTTCATCATTTTTATTGAAGAAAACAATCTGAATTTCTATCGTGTTGGCATTGGCCGGAGTACCATGAATACAACTTTTCTCTGCATCAAACTGCAATCCCACGCCATCAAGATTTTTAATTTCTTTAATGACAATCGAAGGATGTTTTGAAAGGTCGAATTTGAAATTATATTCCTTTTTAACATTGGCATTCGGAATCGTGATGTAACTTTCCCTAAATTCTTCTCTGTCTTTGTGCATTGTGAAAATTTGTAATATTTGTGACTTCAGGTCTTTGATGGTTTTCGATAATTCGTAGATCTTTGCATTATCGGTAAGCTTTTCAACAGTGATGTCCACTATTTTGCTGCTATCGATTTGATTTTCTTTTAAGACGTCCTGCAATAAACTTTTCATATTAACCTAAAGTTCTGTTGATGTCAAACCCACCTTCTGCAGCACCGTATTGACCGGCATTTCCACACCATGGGCATTTTGCGACGCCGTCGCCTTCGATGCAGTGAATTCCCCCACAAACGCAGGTTGCCAAAGCAAAACTGTTTCCACAAGATGGGCAGCTCGGATTTCCGTAAAGTTCTTCGCTGGAAATTTTGTTGTTGTTGGAACCACCTTCAGAATATTCTCTGTACGAATTTTCATCAATTTTGTAAGCGCCTTCGATTTTATAAAATCTCGTATCAAAACCGGGAACGCGAGATTCCTGAAGTGATTTTTTAAATTTTAATAAATACAGTTTGTCATTCGTGGAACATTTTCCATTCAAAACCACAAAATTATTATCGGGAACAGAATAGTTTTTGCTTAAATCGATTTTCTCAAGCAATTCAGGATTTGATTTGCTTAAATTAATTCCATCCGCATTATTGTTGTTGATATTTTCACTTGTTGCCCTAATAGAAGCCGTCACCCATTTGAAAAACTCTTTATAGGAATTGCTGTCGGTATTGTTAAACATCAAAACCTGTTCAGATAATTTACCTAAAAGATTCACGTTGGTATTGTCGCCAATTGAAACGATAATTAAATTGGATTTCGTGCGGTAATCGGCATTCCATCTTTCAATTGCTTTTGAAGTATCATCGGTCGGAATTCCGTCTGTGAATAAAAATATGACAAGTTTCCAATCGCCTTTTCTTTCGTAAGTGGTTTTCACAACATCTCTGTCGATGGAATTCATTAGTTCTTCCAAACCTTTAGATAAAGAAGTTCCGCTACCAATCGGAATTTTCGGAGGATAAAAAGTGATGACATCCTGAAGAGGCGTGACAACTTTACTTTTTCCCGCAAAGCCAATAATGGAAACCCAAACCGTTTCTAAAGCGTAAGGATCTGTTTTTAATTCTTTGATGATGGTGGCAATTCCTTCCTGAACTTGCTCTATGGGTTCTCCCACCATCGATTCTGAAACATCGATGAGGAAATAAATTGGTAATCTTCTCATGTTTTAGTTTTAAACAATAATATTCAATTCACTTGGCGGTGGCGGTAAGGTCATACTTTCTCCGGTTCCCTGCGTTTTACTTCCCATTTCGATGGACGAACTTACCCATTGAAAGAAATTAGTAAGCGTGCTGGAATCTGTCGTATCCAGCTTTACGACGTTGTCCGTGAGTTCCTGAAGAAAACTTACTTCGGCTTTTGGACCTGCGGCACAGCCCACAATGACTCCAAAATCTAAACTTTTGATTAAAGGAGTCATCTCTTTGTATTTCTGCAAATCTGAAGGTTTACCATCAGTGAAAATAAAAAGTAAGGGTTTCCAATCGCCTTTTCTGTCAGCTGAGCCTTTGATCACTTCCTTTTTTACGAGGTTGTAAACCATTTCCAGCGCTTGCCCTGTGTGTGTAGGTCCACTTTCCGGACAGGTAATTTCTACCGGATGAAAACTGGCCAAATCAACAAGCGGAATCAAATTGGTTACCTCACGGTCATACGTAATCACGCTGAGATGCAAAGAATCCATAGCCTGCGGATCTGATCTGAGCATGCTTACCAAACCATTGAATCCATTATTCAGGGCAGCAATCGGCTCACCTCTCATCGATCCTGAAGTGTCTAATAAAAAATAGGCTAATAGTCGTCTGTTCATAATTATGCAACGATTACCAACTCAGACGGTGGAGGAGGAAGCTGATCCAAACCGGTAACTTCTTTTCCGGATTCTTCCACTTTGGTTGAGGTGGTAGAAATAGAATCTGTTACCCATTGAAAAAATTTGCTGATGCTTTCAGAATCGGCATTATCAAGTCTGATAACAGATTCTGTAATTTGTTTCAGAATTTTATCATCGGCACCGCTTCCCACTGCACATCCGACGATTAAACCTTTATTTGCAGATTTTAATTTAGAAAATCCGCTTTGCCAGTCATCTGTTGGAATACCGTCGGTCATGATGAAGGTCATTGGTTTCCAGTCGCCTTTTTGCTCAAGGGTAGTTTTGGTAATTTCAGTATTTAATTTGTCGGCTAATAAGCCTAAAGCTGCACCAAGTGATGTTGTACCTGAAGCTTTGATGTCCACCATTTGAAACGAAGCCAAGTCGGTAAGAGGAACGATCTGTTTTGCCTCACTGTCAAACGTAATGATGCTCACGTAAGCGGTTTCAATAGCCTGTGGATTCTGACGAAGCGAATGCAGCATCATCTGAACTCCGTTTTTTACAGCTTCAATCGGCTCTCCGGTCATTGAACCTGAGGTGTCTAATAATAAATAAACGGGTAATCTTCTCATATTTAATTATTTGTAGGCGTATTTTGCTAAAAGATCAACGAAGTTATCGGTTTGTCCGGGTTCACCCAGTGCACGGAATTTCCAGTCGCCGTTATGTCTGTACGCTTCAGCAAAAACCATGGAACACATTCCGTTCATTGATACATCGCCAGAAAGACTGTATTTTGTAATTTCCTTTCCACGGGCATCAACAGCTCTGATGAAGGCATTGTCTACCATTCCGAAATGCTGATTATTCTGTCTTCCCTGATAAATAGTGACCACAAATAGTATTTTCTGATATTTCTGATCGAGTTTGTCTAACTGAACAATGATTTGCTCGTCATCTCCATCTCCTGCACCCGTTCTGTTATCACCCGTCAACCAGATATTTCCGCTTGGATGTCTCATGGAGTTGAAATAAATTACGTCGCCTCCGTATAAAGCTACGTTTCTACCACCTACAGTAGCAGTTCTCCCTAAATCAGCTACTTTTCCGCTGCTGTCGAGAAGAAAAGCTACAGCATCCAGATCGTATTCTTCTTCTTTTCCTCCAAATATTTTTCCGAAAAAACCACTTTGTTTTTGACGGACATCCCATCCTAAACCGATAGTCACCTGTGAAAGGTCGTAAACGCTTTCTCCACGGTCATTTTTTCTTAAATCGATGGTTTGACCTTTTTGTAAATTGATTGCCATATTTATTACTTGATAATTTGTCCGCTGTAATATTTTGATAAAAAGAAAGCTAAATCTTCTCTGTAGCCAATTCCTGAAGCTTCAAATTTCCACTGATCGTTTCTTTTGTAAAGTCTTCCGAATTCAACGGCAGTTTCAATAGAAAAATCTTCTCCTAACTCATATTTTGCCACTTCCTGACCGTTGCTGTCATCTACGATTCTGATGTATGAATTTCTTACCTGTCCGTAGTTTTGTTTTCTGTTGATAGCTTCGTGAATGGTTACTACAATAAGAATTTCGTTGATTCTTGGGTCAACTTTAGATAAATCAACCTCGATGCTTTCATCATCGCCGTCGGCACTGTTTCCTCCTGTTGGGTCGTCGCCGGTGTGTCTCAAAGCGCCGTCCGGAGAATCTGTGTTTCCATAAAAAATAAAAAACGGTTCGCTCGGGATCTGCCTCCTTTCGTCAATCATAAATGCGGAAGCATCCAAATCGAAGTCGAAAGCCGTTCCTTCGCTGGGATCCCATCCCAAACCAATCGTCATTTTGCTCAATCCAATGTCAATTTTCTGACCTTTCTGTAAATTAATCATATTTATTTGCTAGTATTAAGTATCATTTTTACATTTAATTTCCTTCGTTATTATTGAAAATTAAATATTTATAAATATAATTTTTTTTATCAAATAAGAGGGAAAAATGAATGAAAATTATTGTTTCAAATGAATAAATAAATTTTTACCAGATCTATTTTAAAAATTCTATAGTTCTTTACGGCATATCGCATTTAGGCTAATTTTTGCAAAAAAAATTATATTTACACAAAATATTAAGCATGGAAAACTATTTAGACATCAACAAAAACTCTTGGAACGCCAGAGTAGAGCCTCATCTGAAATCAGATTTTTACTTTGTAGATGAATTTTTAAAAGGAAGAAATTCTCTCAATTCAATCGAACTGGATTTGTTGGGAGACGTAAAAGGGAAAAGTATTCTCCATTTGCAGTGCCATTTCGGGCAGGATTCTATTTCGTTGTCAAGAATGGGTGCAAAAGTTACCGGAGTCGATTTGTCGGATAAAGCAATTGACGCTGCGAGCGATTTGGCAAAACAATGTGGAACCGATTCCGAATTTATATGTACTGATGTTTATAATTTACCAAATGTTTTAAATGAAAAATTCGACATCGTTTTTACAAGCTACGGAACGATTGGCTGGTTGCCCGATTTAAATAAATGGGGAGAAGTAGTAAGTCATTTTTTAAAACCTGAAGGAGAATTTGTCATGGCAGAATTTCATCCCGTGGTCTGGATGTATGACGATGATTTCGATGGAGTCGCCTACAATTATTTTAATGAAAAACCCATTATTGAAACTACAGAAGGCACCTATGCAGACAAATCAGCTGAAATCGTTCAGGATTATGTTTCGTGGAATCATCCTTTGTCTGATGTCCTGCAAAGTCTGATTGATAAAGATTTAGTTTTAGAACATTTCAGGGAATTCGACTGGTCGCCATACGCGTGCTTCCGTCACGTGGAGGAATTTGAAAAAGGGAAGTGGAGAATCACAAAGTTTGGGAATAAAATTCCGTTGGTGTACGCCATAAAAGCAAAGAAAAGATAAGCTATAAAAAACTTACCTTTTCTCCCGTATATATGAATGTTAACTAATTACTAGTTTTGATTGACCTTCTGCTCGGCAACAGATTTTGCCTCATCAAATTTGCTTTGAGCCTGTGACGCTACCTCGTTTGCTTTGTCTTTCAGATCATTTCCCCACTTGTTGATGTTATCTTTTGCGTTGTTGATCTTATCTTTTACCGCTTGTTTTTCTTCCGGCGTAGCTTTGTTGTATCTCCAATATGCCAATGCGCCTAAACCTACCAATGCCAATAAACCTTTTGTTTTATTTCCCATGATTTCTATTTTTTAATTTGTAATTAATTGATATTAGGAAATATGTAAAATCTGTGCCAAAGAATTTTTATGACATTTAAAGTTTTGTTAAAATTTTAAGGATTGGTCTAAATATCAAATCTTGATTTTCATCTTGTATTTTCTGAAAAATCCAATTCACTTAAACAAAAAACTATTATGGCTTATGTGTTTGCCAGATTATTCAAAAATCTCAAAATTTTCTCCGTCAAAGCTCGCAAAAACCATTTTAGGATAAGAATCCTGATGGAAAATATTTCCGGCTTTATCAATAGCAATTGCTCCTGCAAAACCGTCAATTGCTTTCAGCTCGGTAAAAGTTTTGTCGAAAGCTTGCTCCAGACTCATTCCGTCAGTCACTCTCGTCACAATTTTTGCTGAAGTGGCGTTGCTCACGATGTCTTCGCCCACTCCGGTACAGCTTACAGCGCAAAATTCGTTGGCGTAATTTCCTGCAACAGTCGCAGAATCAGAGATTCTTCCGGGGATTTCAAAACCTTTGCCTCCGGTTGAGGTGGCCACTGCCAGTTTGCCTTTTTCGTCGATGGCAACGCAACCCACAGTTCCTTTGCCGCCGTTGTTCATTTTGGCTTCGTATTCTTTTCTTCTTTGTGGAATTTCGGTTGAGAAATTTTCAAAACCATGGTCAATTGCATAAATTTTTGCACCATTTCCGCCCAAAACCCTGTCATCTTCATTCATCAGCTCCTTCGCCACAAAAATCGGATTTTTCACATCCTGAATATTGATCACACCGCTCATTTTCTGCGTTTCACCATCCATCAGAGCAGCACTCATTCTGATGATCCCGTCGCTTTGAATTTGCGAACCAATTCCGGCATTATACAGTTCGTCATCTTCCAAAAGTGAAACTGCGTAAGCCGCAGTATCCACTGCAGAATTAGTTTTTAAATGTTGATAAGCCTTTTCAGCAATGCTTTTCAGCGAGTTTTGTTTGGCAACTTTTACTTCGTTGCTCTGGTCGCTTTCAGAGAAAAAACCTCCGTGGATGATGATTTTCATAGAATGTAATGGATGTTTTTGATATGATTGATAAGTGATAAATGATGATTGATTGTTTCAAATAATGCGTTTAAAAATCATTCATCATTCATCAAACATCACTTATGTTTGCGGAATCGGATTAAACTGAGAATTCTCAATTGTCATTTCCTTTGTCGTAAGGTTGTAATGGTCATTCATCGACATCACATGAACCGTCAGATTTTCAATTGAAATTGGCTCTCCGAGATTGATATTGGTTAAATTGGTATCTTTAATGAATCTTCCGTCCACCAAGATTACAAGTCCGGATCCTACGGCTGTCATCACGTCGTTGTGAATAAAAAGACCTGTATCTTCTCCCAAACCGATCCCCAAAGTCCTCGGATTGCTCACAACCGCCTGAAAAAGTCTGCCTATTCTTCCTCTCTGAACAAAATGGGTGTCTACCACCACATTATCAATTAAACCTAAGCCTTGTGTTGTTTTGATTTCACCTTTCAGCAAAGCTTCAGAACTGCTTCCCTGATAAATCATATTTTCAGAGGCCGCTGCTGCACCCGCAGAAGTTCCGGAGTAGATAAAATCCTGCTCCTGATATTTCAGTAAAATAGTGTCGTGAAATCTTGTTCCACCCAAAATGGAAGTCAGCCTTAACTGATCTCCACCGGTAAACATTACTACATCCGCAGCGTTGGCTCTGGCAACAAGCGCATCAGAATTGGCTTCTTCACGGTTGTGTATATCAAGAATATTTACATTTTTAGCACCAAGATATTCGAAGGCCTTTTTATATTCAGCACCTACGATTTTAGGTATTTGCGAAGCTGTTGTAATCACTTCAATTACAGAATCTTCCTTGTGTTTAGATTCTGCAATGATTTTTCTTAAAATTCCTCTTTCAAAAAAATTAAGGTTTTTTTCTACATTTTGGTCGTACTCGGTTTCTGTGAAACTGCCTTTATTTACAGCTCCTCCGATAATAATAAGTTTTCCCACAGGTTTCATAGCCAGCAAAATTAAAAAATATTTGTGGGTTAATAAAATGTTAATCTATATTTAACGAATTGATTTTCATTAGAGATTGCTTACTATAATATTTATTGTTTTAAGAAATATTTAAACTGATATTGCAATCATTTAATGTTTTGCATTATCTTTGAGTATAAAACGAAAAATTGATAATTAACCCACCACCGTTTATATGAACATTGAGAAGATACAGGCACTAAGAGGGCCAAACATTTGGAGCATTAAAAGAAAGAAACTGATCCAGATGAGACTGGACCTTCAGGAAATGGAAAATTTTCCTACCAACAAAATTGATGGCTTCCGCGAGCGCATAGAGCAGCTGATTCCGTCACTTTTCACACACAGATGTTCTGAGGGCGTAGAGGGTGGATTTTTTCACCGTATTGCAGAAGGAACCTGGATGGGGCATGTGATAGAACATATCGCACTCGAAATCCAGACACTGGCCGGCATGGATGTAGGCTTTGGGAGAACAAGGGAAACCAGAACTCCGGGAGTTTACAATGTGGTTTTTAATTATCTTGAAGAAAATGCAGGAATTTTTGCAGCTGAAGAATCAGTAAAAATCGCTGAGGCTCTTATTGAAGGAAGAGACTATGACTTGCCTGCCTGCATTCAGAAATTAAAGGAGATACGGGAGAAAGTACGCCTTGGTCCTTCCACGGGAAGTATCGTTGAGGAAGCGGTTTCCAGAAAAATTCCATGGATTAGGTTGGGAACCAATTCGCTGGTTCAGTTGGGTTATGGTGTCAATCAGCAGAGATTTCAGGCCACAATTACAGGAAATACAAGTTGTATCGGTGTTGATATTGCCTGCAATAAGGATTTAACCAAAAGAATGCTGCATGACGCTGCCATTCCGGTACCTGTTGGTGAACTGATCACTGATGAGGAAGGATTGGATGAAGTTGTGAGAAAAATTGGCTATCCCATCGTCATAAAACCACTTGACGGAAATCACGGAAAAGGCTCTTCAATCAATGTAAGCGACTGGGAGGCGGCCAAAATTGGTCTGGCACATGCACAAACTTATTCAACCAGAGTAATTGTCGAAAAATATATCACTGGCTACGATTTCAGGGTTTTGGTGATTAATAATAAAATGATTGCTGCAGCACGAAGAGTTCCTGCTCACGTCATCGGCGACGGGGAATTGAATCTTCAGCAACTTATCGATAAAGAAAATCAGGATCCGAGAAGAGGTTACGGTCATGAAAATGTACTTACTGAAATCACGATAGACAAAGACACGACAGAGCTTTTAGATAAACTTCATTATACCTTAGATACGATTCCTCAAAAAGGTGAAGTAGTTTATCTGAAATCAACTGCCAATCTTTCAACGGGTGGCACTTCCATCGACGTTACCGATATGGTGCATCCGGAAAATATCACAATGGCAGAAAGAATTTCAAAAATCATCGGTCTTGATGTTTGCGGAATCGATATTATGGCTGAAAATCTTACCCAGCCCCTAAAAGAGAGTGGTGCTGCCATCATTGAAGTAAATGCTGCACCAGGATTCAGAATGCACCTCGCACCAAGCGAAGGATTGCCAAGAAACGTTGCCGCTCCTGTGGTTGATATGCTTTATCCACCAGGAAAGCCGTTTACTATTCCGATCATTGCAGTAACAGGTACCAACGGGAAAACAACAACAACAAGGCTGATTTCCCATATCGTTAAAAACAACGGTTACAGAGTTGGTTTTACCACTTCAGACGGTATTTATATCCAAAATACAATGTTGACGAAAGGGGATACCACCGGTCCGATCTCTGCAGAATTCATCCTTAAAGATCCCACTGTAGAATTTGCCGTTCTTGAAACTGCCAGAGGCGGAATTTTAAGATCAGGTTTAGGTTTCTCCAACTGTGATATCGGGGTTTTAACCAATATTAAAGAAGATCACTTAGGCATCAACGATATTCACAACCTGAAAGATCTTACGAAGGTAAAACGTGTGATTCTCGACAGCGTGAAAAAGAACGGGTGGAGTGTAATGAATGCTGATGACGAATATTCAATGAGAATTATTAATGATCTCGACAGCAATATTGCACTGTTCAGCATGGATGAGAACAATCCTTTCATTAAAAAGTATGCGAAAGAAGGCAAAACGACCTGCGTATACGAAGAAGGTTTTGTAACCATCAAAAAAGGCGACTGGAAAATCAGAATTGGTAAAGCCAAAGATTTCCCGATTACGATGGAAGGCAAGGCGAAATTTATGATTGAAAACGTTTTGGCAGCAAGCTTAGCCTGTTATCTTTACGGATTTGCAATTGAAGATATTTCCAATTCACTCAGAACTTTTATTCCAAGTGCACAGCTGACGCCAGGAAGGCTGAATGTCTTTAATTTTAAGAATTTTAAAGTCTTAATTGACTTCGCACACAATCCGGCGGGATATGAAGCGATTGAAGATTATCTCAAAAATGTGGAAGCCACCAAGAAAATCGGTATTATTTCCGGTGTTGGCGACAGGAGAGATGCAGACATCAAACTTTGCGGTAAAATTGCCGGCAGAATGTTTGATCACATCATCATCCGCAACGAGAAACATTTGCGTGGACGAACTGAAGATGAGATTAACAATTTAATCATCGAAGGCATGCAGGAATCCGGAAGAGACGTAAGTTATGAAACGATTCCAAAGGAAATTGAAGCGTTAAAACATGCAATGGGAATGGCTGAAGACGGCACTTTTATCACTGCTTTGAGCGATGTTATATCTAATGCAATCGATCTTGTACAGGAATATCAGGCGAGAGAATTGCTTGAGGAAAATAAAGGACTTTAAATTTAAAATAAGTTTAAAACAAAAAAATCGGGTGAGACAACGTTTCACCCGATTTTTTGTTTATTCTTCCCCAAAAAAGGCATGTGAACTGCCAATCCAAATGGCGTCTTTTTTATTGAAATCTACGTTCACCATTTCCGCTTTTGTCATTCTTACAAGATACTGAACCAAAACCGGACGCTCCTCATTTTCCTGCCACACATACAAAAGCCGGATTTCCGCACGCGAAAATTCTCCGTTGATGTCCTCAAAAACCGGAGCATATTCTACTTTTCTCTGTAAAATATAGTTTTCCTTATCTTCAATTTTATCTGTAATTTCTGATGTCGGGTGAAGGTTGACGCCGCTTCCTGCAAAAGAAAACAGAGGTTTTAAAACAAAATCATTTAGATTTTCATCGGCTGGAAATTCGTTGAGAAAGTAACTTTTAGGAACAAATTCATGTTTTAATAATGGCAAAAGATATTTTGAAATTTTGAAAAACCAGTTCGGATGCGTCACCCAGGTCACATCAACGTCTTCCCTGAAGTCAAATTCAGTTTTCAGATCCGGAATTCTGTCGAGTTCGTCAAAAATTACACGGTTGTAGATTCTTCGGATCTCCGTAAGTTTTCCGTCATTGTCATAGAAAAGTTTTTTTCCGTCTTTTTTTATTTTGGTAAGACAAACGGTTTTTATGCCTAAAAAGTTTTCTGTAAGTTTAAAATCAATTGAGGTTTTCTGTTTTTCAGGATAAATTTCAAGCAGAATTACATTTTCGGGATTTTCATTTCCTACAATGAGATTTTTCATCTGAGACAGAAATTCTTCATCGCTCATTTTGCTTTTCAGATCACTCAAAAAAGGGTAGACTTCGCAGAAAGCATCTTCATATACTTTTTGAAAAGCATATAGAGACGGAAATGCCTGAAGTTCGATCAGCTGAGGTTCAACTTCGCCTTTTGCATTTTTACAGATCCCGAAATCGATGGTAAAAAAGTGAGGTTTTAAAGTATCATTCGGAACTTGACAATTGTCGGGAATGGCAATCTGTAAAGCTTCCGGCGACATCGCAATGATTTGGTCCAAAATACTTTCGCTGGCATCCGTAAGTTTATTTTTAAAATCGTGAGTCAAAAAAACCGGACTTTCAGAAAGTCTGAATCCTGTCTGTATTCCGCTTTTTTCGGTAAGGATTGAATTTACATTTTGGTATTTCTCATTAGAGAATTCTGAATTGAATTTTTTTCTGTATTTTGGAATCATCCCTGATGTTTTTTTTAATTAAAAAATCGGGCGCTGTGCCCGATTTTGCTGTATTTCTAAACAGTTTCCGGCTGTAGAATTTTTTGTTTTGCATCTTCCAAAAATCTTGGGAGAATCTGTGCCTGAGTCAGTTTTATTTTATCCTCATCATCCATTCTGTCGAGCGTTTCCAGATATTTTTCGATACCGTAGTTTTCAATCATAGCGATTTTGTTCTCTTCATCTTTCAGGTTTTCCAGCATTCCTTCAGGATTTGCCTCCGGATGAAACTGAGTACCGAAAATTTCCTCTGAAAAACGAATCGCCATCACTGCTCTCTCAAGATTGATGTGCGGGCGGAACTTTTCCAGTGCCATTATTTTCATTCCCAACTCATCAAATCTTTGCTGATCCGGCTCGATAAACTGATAAGCTCTCGAATCCACTGCATAGAAAGGATCCGGCAGATTTTTAAGTAAAAAATCAGTTTCTCCTTCTTCAGATTTGTGAACAGGCATCACACCAAATGAGTAAGATTTTCTTTCACAAATATTTCCGAGTTTCCAGTGAATGCTGGCAATCTGAAACGAGTGACAGATCAGAAACATATATTTTTTGTTCTCTGAAACCTTGTTGTGACTAAAAATACCATCTAAAAGACCGGCGAATTTCTCTTCCCATTCATGTCCTTCTCTGTGCGGATTTCCTGGTCCTCCTGATGAAATAAAGATGTCAAAATCTTCCAGTTTCGGCATCTCGTTCAGATGTCTTATGTCAAAATTGGTAATGTTAATTTCTTCTTCAGAATTTGCTTTAAAACTTTCAGAAATCTCACGGATGTTTTTAAAACCCTGATTTTTCTTGTTGTTATTCATATCCAGCAGCGCAATTCTTATCTCTTTCATAACTTCATAATTTGAACAAAGTTATAAAATTTTTATAAAGCAGCCTCGCTGTGTGTGATACCAAATTCTGTTTCAGAGATCATATAATCCACTACTTTTTTCAAGTCTCCCGTTTCCTGAAGCACCTTCAGCTGGCGGTCTGCACCGGTTCCGTTTTCAATAATCTGCCATGCATATTCCACTTCTTTTCGGCAGCCTAATTCATCTACGACATCGTCGATAAATTCTAAAAGTTCTTTTAAAAGATCGCGGTAAGGAACAGATTCCTCTTTACCAAAGTCAATCAAATGGGCATCAATTCCGTCTTTGGAAGCGCGCCATTTGTTTTCATTTAACAACAATCTTCTGTAGCTTCTGAAACTTAAATTCTGCTGATGAAGTTTATAGATTTTCGCCACGAGACACTGCATAATTGCAGCAAGACAGACAGTTTCGTCTATTCTCATCGGCATATCGCAGATTCTGAACTCAATTGTCGGGTAGAAAGGATGCACACGAAGATCCCACCATATTTTTTTGGCATTATCAATCGTTCCTGTTTTTACCAGTAGATCAACATAGCTGTCAAATTCAGAAAGAGAATTAAAATAACTCGGAATACCCGTTCTCGGAAATTTTACAAAAATCTCCTGTCTGTAAGATTTAAATCCGGTATTTCTTCCAATCCAGAAAGGTGAATTGGTGGATAATGCATAAACGTGGGGCAGAAAATAACGCATTACGTTCTGTATTCTCACGCCTTCCTCACGGTTAGGAATTCCGATGTGTACGTGCAGACCAAAGATGAGGTTTCCTCTTGCCACGTCGCCCATATCATCCACAATTTTATTGTAACGCTCGCCGTTGGTAATCGTGTTGTGTTCCCAGTTGGAGAACGGATGTGTTCCGCCTCCCGAGACACGAAGTCCCTGTTCATGGGCTGTCGCAATAAGATGTTTGCGAAGGCTCGTGAGCTCTTCTCTGGCTTGCTGGATATTCTGGCAGATTCCAGTCTCCATTTCAATCATGGATTCGTGCATTTCATGTTTTAAATTTTCACTTAAAACCGCTTTACCGCCCTCAATAATTTTGGAAACGTGAGAAATAAGATCTCTGCTTTCAACGTCTATGATTTGATATTCCTCTTCAATTCCTATGGTAAATGTGTGCATACTTTGTGTTTTTGAAATTAATTATTTCGCAGAGTCCTTCACGAAAGTTCCCCATGAGATATTTGCTTTTCCAGGAACATATTCTTTGGCTTTCTCAATCGCAAATTTTGCTGCATTTTCTACGATCCATTTGAAGTTTTCTTCTCCAACAGAGTTTTTATCAGCATCCGGCGCTGGGTTACAGAAGTCGATAGCATAAGGAATTCCGTCTCTTACCGCAAATTCCACAGTATTGAAATCGTATCCTAAAGCCTCATTCATCTTGATAGTGTAATCGTGAATGGTTTTCAGTAACTTTTTAAGTTTAGCACCCGAAGTCTGATGAGTCGTCGCATATCTTAAATGATGTTCATTTCTTGGTTCGTAAGGCATGATGTGAACGTGCTTTTTACCTAAACAGTAAACTCTGTAGTAATCATCAAATACAATTTCTTCCTGTACCATCATCACCAACTGCTCTGTTTCTGAAAGTTTATCCCAAAGATCTTCAGGACTTTCAACTCTATAAACGCTTTTCCAACCTCCACCGTCGTGAGGTTTCATGTAAGCCGGAAAGCCTACGTAATCGAAAATATAATCCCAGTCGTGAGGGAATTTCAGGTTTCTGAATGAAGTTTCAGATGTGTTGCTCGGTCTTTCATGCGAAGGAAGTAAAACCGTTTTAGGAAGTGGAATTCCGAGTTTCGACATCAAAGCATTGTTGAAAAATTTCTCGTCTGCGCTCCACCAGAAAGGGTTGTTCATGACATACGTTCCGTTTAAAGCTGCGTTTTTAAGGTACGCTCTGTAAAAAGGAACATCCTGAGAAATTCTGTCGATGATAACAGCGTATCCGTAATCAACGCCCTGCTCGAGCTTATCTATCATTACGGGTTCTGCAACGATGTCTCCCTTGCCCAATTCGTTTACCTTATCGATGAATGCCCACGGAAATGTGTCTTCCATTCCAAAAAGAATTCCTACTTTTTTTGCCATAATAATAGTTTTAATGTGTTTAATATTGTTTAGATTTAAATAATTTTAAGAGAAAAACCGACCTATAAATGTTGGGAAAACCATTCTCCAGAGCGGCCAGTCGTGGTTGATCCATTTGCGCTCATCATACCAGAAATCAATTCCTTTTGAACTTAATATTTCTGCCATTTCGATGTTTTTATCTTTACAGATGTCTTCGTCTGAAGTGCTGAGAACGATGTGCATGTGTTTGTATTTCCACGCTTCGTCTGTGCGGACAAATTCTCTCGGGCAATTAAAGAAAACAAGATCATCGCTGTATCCGTCCATAAAATTTCTGATGCTGAATGCTCCCGAAAGACAGAAAAGGTGAGAAACCAAATCCGGAAATCTGAAAGCGAAATTGGCAGCATGATAACCTCCAAAACTTGCCCCTGCAACTGCTACACGATGGGTCTGATGCATTTTCTGAACGTATGGCACAAACTCTTTTAAAAGAAACTGTACATACAGTTCATAGTTTTTAATTCTCTGGCGCGGCGAAATGTTGTTGTCATAAAAACTCCAGGCATCAATCGTCTGAATGTTGTATAGTTTTACCTTTCCCTGCTCTATAAACCAATTGATGCTTCCGTTAAGATGGAAATCATGGTTCTGGGTATACTGACCTTGTGAAGTAGGAAACATAATGATTGGGTAACCATAATGACCTGTCACTTCCACTTTCAGGCTCGTTCCTAATATATGCGAATAGTAATCTGTATGCGTGATTTGCGGCATAAAATTTAGTGTTTGAAAATTTAATAAAATCTAAGATGTCGGTTTGTCTTTTGGCGGAATAATACTCAGCATTTCAGCATTGATTTTTTCTGCAGTTTCATCAAGTCTCGTCTGAATGACTTCAGAATCTGCAGATTTGTAGACAATTCCCACGTGATAATCGATTGGTAAGAACTTTACTGTTTCTTCCGACTCGAAATATTGGTAATCAGGATGTTTTTCTTTGATTAACGCAATGATAAGTCCGGCATAGTATCCTGTAGGTTTTGAGATGGAATAATCCAAACCCTTCAAAAGAGCATCCTCTATTTTTGCCCACTCATGCCAGATGTTGATGCCGCTCGACGCTTCCACCAAATCAGGAATATGTGCTCCGCCGACGCGTGAAGAAGTTTCCAGAAAATACCATTTTCCATCTTCCTTTCCACGGATAAATTCTGTGTGCGTGGCTCCGTTTTGAAGCCCAAAATTGGTCAAAACTTTTTCATTGGCAAGTTCCAAAGCTTTAAATTCATCAGAATATCTTCCTAGAGTTCTCGTTCTGAAAACTCCGCCCTCGTGCGAAACCTGCATTGGAGGTGCGAGATATTTGGATGAAGATGTGAAAACCGTCTTGGCATTGAATGTAAGACTGTCTACGTGATAGACATCGCCAGGCTTAAAGCTTTCCAGAAGAAAAAGATGTCTTTCGTCGCCCAGATTTTCAAGGGCTCTCCAAAGTTCTTCTTCTGATTTTAATTTTTTAATTCCGCTTGCTGAAGCTTCAGATCTGGGTTTCAATACCCATGGTGCAGGAACTTTTTGGATGAATTCAGATACTTCGGCGTCATTAAAAATTGCCGTGAATTCCGGAACATCAATCCCTGAACTTTTTGCTTTCTGCCGCATTGCCAGTTTATCACGGAAGTATCTGTGGGTTGTCTGTCCCATACCTGGAATTCTGAAAGTTTCCCGTACAAGCGCTGCTTTTTCCACATCATAATCGTCGAGAGCAATTACTGCGTCGACTTTCCGTGTTTTCATCAGGTGGGAAAATCCCTGTACCAAATGTTCAAGATCCCACACCGAAGGTTTAAGTTCGGGCATGTAGAAAACTTCATCTATCGCGTGCCAGGGCCAGTTTTTTTCCTTGAGATTTTCTGAGGTGATGAGGATGACCTTGTTGCCAAGATTTTTCATTTCCTCCATGAAATCATAGCCTTTGTAATAGCAGGAAATGCAAACAATAGTTTTCTTCTCCATATAGTGTTTTGAGGGTTTAGGTTGATTATTAAAAACAAAACCAAACAATTGTTTGAGACTTTTTAATAAAAATCCCTAATTGATATGATTTTAAAAATTTCTTATCAAGTATAGGGATAAATTTTCTAAAAAACTAATTTTTAGTGATAATTTTCAATTAATTCGGCTAATAATTGAACGCCGTAACCCGTTGCTGCCTTTTCTTTTGAATATCCCGTATTTCCAAATGCTACTCCGGCAATATCCAGATGTGCCCAGTTTTGGTGACCTTCTATAAATTCTTCCAAAAATTTTGCAGCAACAATGCAGTCTCCGATGGGTTTCATCGAAATGTTTTTTACATCGGCGACATCAGATTTGAAATCATCTTTCCAGACATCCCAGAGTGGTAGATTCCAAAGCCTTTGGTTGGTCTGATCACCGGTTTTCAGAAGCAGATCTTTTAATCTGTCATTATTTGAAAACATCGCTCCACAGGTATCGCCAAACATTCGCACGCTGCTTCCTGTGAGGGTTGCCAAATCAATCATGACATCGGTTTTATAATTTTTAGATAAATAGGAGAGTGCATCTGCCAAAATCATTCTGCCTTCTGCATCTGTATTGAGAACTTCAATCGTTTTTCCGTTGTATGCCTTAATAACATCGCTCGGTAGATAAGCGTTTTCTGAAACCGCATTGTCAGTAATCGGCAAAACAGTGATGATGTTAACAGGCAGTTCCTTTTCCGCTGCGTAAATCAGTGCTCCAATCACAGCTGTAGCTCCACCCATGTCAGATTTCATGTAGTGCATATTGTCTGATGCTTTGATGGAAATTCCGCCGGTATCAAAAGTTACGCATTTGCCGACAAGACCGATGGTTTTGGCATTTTTTACTTTTGTTTTATATTCCAGAATGGTAAAAGCTGCATCCTGCTCACTGCCTTGATTAACGGCTAAGTAAGCGCCCAAACCAAGTTCCAAACATTTTTTTCTGTTGAATGACGTGTATTTAAAATCATACTTTTTAGAAAGATCTTTTAAAGCTGCACTCAAAACATCTGTTTTCTTAAGATTTGCAGGTTTATTAAGCCATTCCATGCAGGCGAACTGACCTTCACAGATTGCATTGGTATTATCTTTTATCTGATCTAATTTCTTTTGGCTGAAATTTTCAAAATGAAGTTCTGTTTTCTCGTTCCAAAGGGTATTAGATTTGTCGAAATTATAAGTGTAAGTACCCAGATAAAGTCCTTTAAAAAACTCTTCAAACTGTTTCTCGGTGATATTCTCACAAATGATCTGCGTGGGAACAGGCTGTATCTTTTCTTTTTGAGTCTGGGAAAACTTCTGTCCAACCTGCTGAAATTCAAAATTGGCAGCATTTGCTTTCCCTAAGCCTATAAAAAAAATGACAGTATCCTCATTTGTTTGAATATGCACTTCATTTTTCTTTCCTGAAAACAAAAGTGAAATGTTTTTATTAAAATTTTTTGCGCTTTCAGTCCATTTTTCTTCTGTAAAAAGTTGAAAGATCTGTGCGTAATTTTTGTTTTTTTTATTGATTAGTTTCATTCTATATTTAATTTTTTTAGAATATATATATTCTTTATAATAATGCTTTTTGAACGCAAAGTTCACAAGGTTTTGCAATAATATATTATTTAAAGGTTCACAAAGCCGTAAACTTGCAAATGCTCTCGAAGGTTTTTCAGTTATTATAAATTGTTGAGGATCATTCATTTTTAATCCTGATGCGGAGTTACTTCCACCGGATTTTCTGTATTGTTGTAAAAAAGCCACTCTATAGCCCTTGGGAACTCCTGCGACCAGTAAAATTCCTTATGTTCGCCATCTGGGTTGATATTGGTTTTAAATTCAAAATCAAAGAGGTTTTTCTTCTCCCATATTTTAAGATATTGCTCAAAAACATTGATGCGGTTAACCATTTTTGAACCTTCTTTTTCGCCTCCGTAGAGGTAAATTTTAGTTTTAAAAGGAACCCTGAAGTTCATCATCGGGAAATTGTTATTGGGTTCAATCCAAAGGCTTGGCGAAAAAATCAAAAGTTTAGAGTAAACCTCAGGATACAGAAATCCACTGTAAATACTGATGAGTCCGCCCAGTGAGCTGCCGCCGATTCCTGTATTGTCACGGTCTTTTTTTGTTCTGTAATGCGCGTCTACGTACGGTTTCAAAGTATCAGTAATAAATCTGATGTATTTTTTACCTTCCGAGCCATTGGCAACACTGTCGTTGTCGAAAATATATTCTTTGATGCGATCTTCGCTTCCGTGCTCAATGGCAATGACGATGACATCGCCGCGACCGTATTCTGAGAGTACAGATAGTTTTTTGTCGATTTCCCAGTTCCCGTAGGCACTACCTTCGTTGAAAAGGTTCTGAGCATCCTGAAGATAAAGCACCGGATAGCTTTTTTCCGTCGAATAATAATCGTGTGGAAGCAAAGCCCAGATTTTACGGTGTCTGTCGAGTTGCGGGATGTAAAATTCTTCAGAAATAATTTCTGCAATAGGATAAAGTTCTTTTTTAAAAGGTCCCCAATTGTAACGCCATTTGGTTACGACGTCATCAGAATTTTGTCTGCTTTTTTCAATTCTCCGGTTTGGTGTTATTTTGGCGTATTCGTCCAATTCCACATTTTCCCAACCGCCTTTCGTGAATTTGTATTCTATAATGTCGGGTAAAAGATTGTCGTGAATTTCTATTAATGAATGCTGTGGCTCTTTTTTCCAAAGCCTGAATTTTGGATCTTTAGGATTCCAGCTGTTGAAGTTACCTGTAATGTAAATCGGTCTGTCATCATTTTCCTGTGTCTTTAAATTAAATATCATGTATGTTCTGAAATATTTTTTGTTTGTTTAAATTTATAAAAACTTTTTTTAAACTGAAGAAGGTTCTGTGTTTTTTAAATATTAAAAATTTCAACAGATTTTTTTCAGGATTAAACATTGTCAAAGGTGTTTGAATTAATTTAAATTAAAATCAATATTAAAATTTTGTTACAACTGTGTTTTGCATAATAAAATTTTATATATTTACGTAAATCCCAAAAATTAGTTGATGTGGGGTATAACTCTTGCAGTAGGAGTTTTGCAACTCAATTCAGGAGAAAAACATAAACGATGAAGTCTGTACAAAACTATTCACTTTTTACCGAGCATGATATTTATCTTTTCAAGGAAGGTAAACACTATAAACTGTATGATAAATTCGGCGCTCATTCCGTAACTAAAGATGGAGTGGAAGGTGTTTACTTTTCAGTCTGGGCACCTTTTGCCACAAAAGTTTCGGTGATTGGTAATTTTAATAAATGGAACCCTTCCGAAGCTGTTCTTTCACCGAGATGGGATGAATCCGGCATTTGGGAAGGCTTCATTGCAGGTCTCACATGGGGAACTTTGTATAAATACGCCATCGAAACCAAAGAGGGCAAAATTCTCGAGAAAAGTGATCCGTATGCACTGAGCTGGGAACAGAATCTTCAGGCTGCATCGCTTATTTCCACAACTTATTACGATTGGGATGATACAGATTGGATACAGAACCGCTGGAAAAACAACAGTCTTAATGCTCCGATTTCCGTTTATGAAATGCACATTGGTTCGTGGTTGCGTTTTGGCGATAATCCAAAACAGTTTTTAAATTACCGCGACATAGCCGGAAAGCTCGTTCCGTATATTCTGGAAATGGGTTTCACGCACGTAGAATTCATGCCTGTAATGGAATATCCTTATGATCCAAGCTGGGGCTATCAGATTACCGGATTTTTTGCAGCAACGTCAAGATTCGGTTCGCCCCAGGATCTGATGTTTTTAATTAATGAACTTCACAAAAATAATATTGGTGTAATCCTCGACTGGGTTCCGTCCCATTTTCCGGGCGACGCCAACGGTTTGCACAAATTCGACGGTTCTTATCTGTACGAACATGAAGATCCAAGAAAGGGCTTTCATCCGGACTGGAAATCCTACATTTTCAATTACGGCAGAAATGAGGTTAAATCTTTCCTGATTTCCAACGCCATGTTCTGGCTCGACCGTTATCATGCAGACGGATTGCGTGTAGATGCTGTAACATCTATGTTGCATTTAGATTATTCGAGAAACGAGGGCGAGTGGGAGCCCAATATTTTTGGAACAAATGTGAATCTTGAAGCCAAAACCTTTCTTCAGGAATTCAATACCGCAGTTTATAAAGAATTTGGCGATTCCATCATGACCATCGCAGAGGAAAGTTCGGATTTTCCAATGCTTACCAAACCTGTTCATGACGGTGGAGTAGGTTTTGGAATGAAATGGATGATGGGTTGGATGCACGATACGCTCAAATATTTTAAGGAAGATCCGATCAACCGAAAGCATTTTCATCACAAGCTCACCTTTGCGTCGATGTATATGTATAATGAAAATTATATGATGCCTCTGTCCCACGACGAAGTTGTTCACGGAAAAGCAAGTTTGATCTATAAAATGTTCGGAGACGAATGGCAGAAATTTGCCAATCTCAGAGCTTTGTATGTTTATATGTACACGCATCCGGGAGCAAAACTGCTTTTTATGGGAGATGAATTTGGGCAGACGAGCGAGTGGAATTTTAAACAGAGTTTAGACTGGCATCTTTTGGAATATCCGATTCATTCAGGGTTGAGGGAAGCTGTAAAGGATTTGAATCATTTGTATAAAAACGAAACGGCACTCTATGAAAATCAGTTTAATCCTTATGGTTTTGAATGGGTGGAAGCAGATGATACCGATAATTCTGTTCTAATTTATTTACGAAAAGGCAAAAATGAAGATGACATTTTAATGACAATTCTTAATCTTACGCCAAGGGTTATTGATTACAAGGTTGGAGTTGATGAAAATTCAAAATGGGAAGTTATCTTTAATTCTGATGATGAAAAATATGGAGGTAGCGGCGTTATTGCGAATATCTTCAGTGAAGATAAAGAAGAGTGGAAAAACAAAACAAACACAATAAGCATTAATCTTCCGGCACTTTCGGGAGTGGTTTTAAGAAAATCAAAAACAATTGTTACAAAAAAACTTAAATCAAAACTTAAAATTAAAAAATAGCAGATGAATATATATCACCTCAGTACAGAATGTTATCCTGTCGCCAAAGTGGGCGGACTTGCCGATGTCGTCGGTGCTTTACCGAAATATCAGAATAAGATAAAAGGTATCAACGCTAAAGTCGTAATGCCATTTTACAACAAGCCTTTCGTGTTCGATCACGATTTTGAAATTGTTTTTGACGGGTGGATTCATCAGGGCGGAAACATGCTTCAGGTACAGGTTTTAAAGGAAAAAACTGATGTGCTGGGTTTTGAACTTTTCATGGTCAGAATTCCCGGACTATTGGATCGGGATAATCCTTATGGTTATCAGGATGAAAGCTTTCAGTTTCTGGCTTTTCAGCATGGTTTGCTGCATTGGCTGACTGCGATGCAGATTCGTCCGAATGTGCTTCACTGTCATGATTATCACACCGGACTGGTTCCTTTTATGATAGAAAACTGTCCGGAATTTGGATTTTTAAAAGGAGTGAAAACAGTTGCCACAATTCATAACGGAGAATATCAAGGCTGGATGAGCTGGGGAATGGCGAATTATTTCCCTTCTTTCGACCAGTATAAATGGGGACTTCTGGATTGGGACGGAATGATTAATCCTTTGGCATCGATGATCAAATGTGCCCATGCATTCACAACTGTTTCGGAAGGTTATCTTCAGGAATTGTTTGAAAGCTTTAAAGGTCTTGAAAATCTGGTAAGAGATGAACATTACAAAGCCCACGGCATTATCAACGGAATTGATACCGAAGTCTGGAATCCTGCAACAGACACAATGCTGGATTACAATTTTACCAAAAGAGATGTTTTCAAAAAGAAAAAATTAAGCAAAGAAAAACTTTGTAAAGAGTACGGGTTAAATCCTGATTTACCTCTGTTCGGGTTTATAGGAAGATTTGCGACGGAAAAAGGAGCTGATCTTTTGCCTGATGTGGTTTGGCGAAGCATTCAGCAAAATTATGGTGGTCTGAACATCATTATTTTGGGTTCAGGAAACAAATATCTTGAAGAAAGACTTTCGGAACTGAGCTACTCTTTCAGCAATTTCGCACTGGATCTGGGTTATAAAGAATATCTTTCGCATAAAATTTATGCTTCGGCAGATTTTTTGTTGATGCCATCCAGAGTCGAGCCTTGCGGGCTTAATCAGATGTATGCGATGCGCTACGGAACCATTCCGGTTGTAAGTTACACGGGTGGATTAAGAGATACGGTTAAAGATATTTCAACAGGAGGTGCGGGAATTAATTTCACACATCCGGGAGTGGATGACATTCTTCATGCAATCAACAGGGCAGTGGGAATGTATTACAAGAAAGACGTGATGCAGAGCCTTATCAAAGCGAATATGAGTTTTGATTTTGCATGGGAAAAATCTGCGGAAAAATACATCAGTCTTTATAAAAATTAGTATTTTAGAAGAACTTAGGAAAATGAAAGATGGTGAGCTTAAAATTTTCAGTTTCACTATCAGAAAACATCACTTTATAGAGATAAAATTTAATAATAAACAAACCAAAAGGTGAAAACCAAAACTAATTTATGAATCAAAATGTAATATCGATTGTTTTAGGAGGTGGCAGAGGTACAAGATTGTTTCCGCTTACTTATTCAAGATCAAAGCCGGCTGTTCCTATTGCAGGGAAATACAGATTGGTAGATATTCCGATTTCAAACTGTCTGAATTCGGGGATGAACAAGATTCTTGTCTTAACCCAGTTTAATTCAGCATCGCTCAACTCACACATCAAAAATTCTTTCCATTTCGACATCTTCAGCAAAGGTTTTGTAGATATTCTTGCTGCTGAACAAAATGTGGAAAACGAAAACTGGTATCAGGGAACTGCAGATGCCGTGAGACAGTCTATGAAGCATTTAGACAAATATGACTACGAATATATTCTTATTTTATCGGGAGACCAGCTTTACCAAATGGATTTTAAGGAAATGCTTGACTTCCATATTGAGAAAGGCGGTGATGTAACTATTGCAACTATTCCGGTTAATGCAAAAGACGCAACTGGTTTCGGGATTTTAAGTTCAGATGATGACGGAAACATCACTTCATTCGTTGAAAAACCAGGTTACGACATGCTAAACGGTCTGCAGTCTGAAGTTTCAGAAGAAAATAAAAGTAAAGGAAAAGAATATCTCGCATCAATGGGAATTTATATCTTCACCAAATCGATGCTGAAAAAAATGTTTGAAGATGGTGCAGGAGATGATTTCGGAAAAGATATTATTCCGAACGCTATCGGAAAATATACGACTTTAAGTTATCAGTATGAAGGGTACTGGACGGATATCGGAACCATCGAATCTTTCTACGAGGCCAATTTAGATCTATGTCAGGATTTCCCTCAGTTTAATTTATTTTCAAGTTCTCCAATCTTTACAAGAGCAAGAATGCTTCCACCATCAAAGATTAACGGATCTTACGTAAGCAAGGCTGTTTTTGGTGACGGATGCATCATCATGGCAGATAAAATCGAAAATTCTTTGATTGGGAACCGTACCAGAATTGATAAGGGAAGCACGATTGTAAATTCCTACGTAATGGGGTCAGATTTCTATCAGAATACTGCAGAAATTGTAGAAAATGATAAAAACGGCTATCCAAATATGGGTATCGGAAAATATTGCTACATCGAAAAAACAATCATCGATAAAAACTGCTACATCGGAGACAATGTAAGAATCATTGGAGGCAGACACATTCCTGATGGCGACTATGGCACGCACTCCGTTCAGGATGGAATTGTCGTTGTGAAAAAAGGAGCTGTTCTGCATTCGGGAACGCACATCGGTTAAAAAGCGGGACGTCTGATGATGGAAGATGGAAGTCTGACGATTGGAGTTAGGAAGTTTTTTTGAGTTGATTTTAAAATAAATTTAATTTAAAATGCAAGATTAAACACCCTTCATCCAGCATCCAGCACCCCTCTAAAAAGAGTGATCAACATATTGGTCACTCTTTTTAATTATCCTATTTTTGCGTCATGCGTTTACTGAAATTTTTAGCGGTTATAATTTTGCTTTTGCTCGGAGCTTACACTGCTTCCATGTATTTTTTCGTGGATGAAAACAAAGATTTTACCATCGAAAGACAGGTAGATTATCCTTTGGAGAAAGTATATTCTCAGTTTGATAATCTGCAGAATTTTACCAGATGGAATAATTATTTTTCAAGTTCAAAAACCATTAAGATTGACTATTATTCGCCTTATGAAGGTGAGGGAAGTGCCATCAGTTACACCGATCCGGCTAAAGAAAGTGATGGTGAAATGTTTATC
Organism: Chryseobacterium foetidum; assembly: GCF_025457425.1. Lineage (NCBI taxonomy): Bacteria > Pseudomonadati > Bacteroidota > Flavobacteriia > Flavobacteriales > Weeksellaceae > Chryseobacterium > Chryseobacterium foetidum. Next base: position 622,898 of record NZ_JAMXIA010000001.1, on the reverse strand, counting down.
CGTTTCGCAAGTAAAGACAAAGGGTTGCGGTATCAGCTTTTTGAGGATAATAATGAAAATCCGACTGTAATTGAGGTTAAGTTCAAAAAAGTTTCAGAAAATCAAACGCATATCAAGTGGATGGTACACACCCCGAAACTTCCGGTTTGGACGAGGGTACAGAACTTCTGGACTGAAGACCGTTTTACCGAAAATATCAATAAAAGCATGGTCAGTCTGAAAAATGTGCTCGGAAATAAAGTGGAGAAAGACAATCAGCTTGCCGCTATCAAATATGACAGCATCATGGTTGAAAAAGACGAAAGCCAGATGCTTTTGGGAATTAATGTGAGTGCATCCAACAAAAAAGATGCGCTGTACAGAAACCTTCTGATGAACTTCAATAAAGTCTACAATTTTGTGACCATTGATTTAGGTAAAAAAGACGACGAATTTGGATTTCCAGTGATGATTGCCGATCCGGATAATTTTAAAGACAAAGAAATTTCCTACTATCTCGGAATACCGTTGAGCAAAAAAGAAGGCGTTACAGACAATAACTTCAGTTTCAGAACTGTGAATGGTGCAGAAAAGTACATCATCTATTATCGGGGAAGTTTTGAAAGTTCTGTGAAAGCTGTTCAGCAACTGGTGCAGAAAGCAAAAAAAGATGAATTCAGATATGGCGATGTGTCTTTTACATTCATTGAGCCGCCCGTTGAGAATCAGAATGTCAATTTGAAGATTTCTTTGTCAGTTTTTAAATAAAATGTCAAATATCATATTTTTCTTTTCATTTTTTAAGGTTTTTCTAACATTTTACCTCACATTTTTTTGTTAAATTTGAAGATTAATTCGAAACATAAATTTAAATAACAGATATACTGTAATAATGGACAGATTTTCATTCCTAAACGCAGCTCATTCTCAGTTAATTGAGGATTTATACCAACAATACCTGAAATTTCCGGACTCTTTAGAACCATCATGGAAAGCCTTTTTTCAAGGCTTTGATTTTGCGTTAGAGAACTATTCTGATGAAGAAGACATCCGTGAGATAAAAAATTCAGGGAATTCTTCTCCTGCGGCAGTTCAGCAGATTGCACAGGCAGCTTCAAACGGTGAAGTTCCGGAGCACATCAAGAAGGAGTTTAAGGTTGTAAATCTTATTGAGGCGTACAGAACGAGAGGTCACCTTTTCACAAAAACAAATCCTGTACGTGAAAGAAGACATCACACTCCAACTTTGGACATCGAAAATTTCGGTCTTGAAAAGTCAGATTTAAACACAAATTTCAACTGTGCCGTTGAAACAGGGATGAAAGGTCCTGCTTCATTACAGGAAATCATTACACATCTTGAAAACATCTACTGCGATTCTATCGGGGTAGAATATATGCACATCAATAATGTAAAAGAGAAAGATTTTATCAAGCAGTGGATTCAGGTGAACGAAAATCATCCGGTTCTTAATGCTAATGAAAAAACTGAGATTTTACTTAAATTAAATCAGGCTGTTGCATTTGAAAACTATCTTCATACAAAATTCGTAGGTCAGAAAAGATTCTCACTGGAAGGTGGCGAAACTTTAATTCCGGCTTTGGATCAGTTGATCTCAAGATCTTCTCAGCTTGGTGTTGATGAGGTTGTTTTGGGGATGGCTCACAGAGGAAGACTGAATGTGTTGACCAATATTTTTGGCAAATCTTACAAACAGATTTTCTCGGAATTTGAAGGAAAAGAATTTGAAGAGGATGTATTCTCAGGTGACGTGAAATATCACTTGGGTTCATCTAAAAAAATAAAAACGGCTTCGGGTGAAGAAGTTTCTATCAATTTAACTCCAAACCCGTCTCACTTAGAAACGGTTGCCGCTTTGGTGGAAGGTATCTGCCGTGCAAAAGTGGATGATAAATACAAAGAATATTCTAAAGTTTTACCAATCATCATTCACGGTGACGGTGCATTGGCTGGTCAGGGTATCGCTTACGAGGTTGCCCAGATGATGACTTTGGAAGGTTACAAGACCGGTGGAACGGTTCATATTGTTGTGAATAATCAGGTTTCGTTTACCACCAATTATATGGATGCGAGATCTTCTACTTACTGTACAGATATTGCAAAAGTTACAGAATCTCCGGTGATGCACGTCAACGCAGATGATGCAGAAGCTGTTGTTCACGCAATTCATTTTGCCGCTGATTTCAGGGCTAAGTTTGGTAAAGATGTTTACATCGATCTGTTGGGATACAGAAAATATGGTCATAACGAAGGGGATGAACCGAGATTTACCCAACCTAATTTATACAAGAAAATCTCCAAGCACCCAAATCCAAGAGAAATATACAAAGATCTTTTGTTGAAAGAAAATGTAGTTTCCAATGATCTGATTGCTAAAATGGAAGCGGATTTCAAAGAACTTTTAGATAAGGATTTTGATGCTTCTAAAGAAATCGAGAAAAACGTAATGGATATTTTCATGGCGGATGACTGGACCAATTTCCCAATCGGAAAAAGAGGTGCAGTACAGGAAGCTGTTGATACAAAATATGACTTGGAAAAACTGAAAGAATTGGCAATCAAAATGTCAACTCTTCCGGCTGATAAAAAGTTCTTGAACAAAATTACGAGACTTTTTGATAACAGAATTAAAGCTATCGAAGGGAACAATTTAGATTGGGCTCTTGGAGAATGGCTGGCTTATGCTACACTTTTGGTAGAAGGTCACAACATCAGAATTTCCGGTGAAGATGTGGAAAGAGGAACATTCTCTCACAGACACGCTGTTGTAAAAACTGAAGATACTGAAGAAGAATATGTTCCTTTAAAAGAAGTTTCAGACAGCAGATTTGACGTTTTCAATTCTCACCTTTCCGAGTACGGAGTTTTAGGATTTGATTATGGTTATGCGATGGCTTCGCCAAATACTCTGACAATTTGGGAAGCTCAGTTCGGAGACTTCGTAAATGGAGCTCAGATTATTGTTGACCAGTATCTGGCTGCAGCAGAAGAAAAATGGAAGATTCAGGATGGTTTGGTAATGTTGTTGCCTCACGGTTCAGAAGGTCAGGGGGCAGAGCACTCTTCAGCAAGACTGGAAAGATTCCTTACACTTTGTGCTAACGAAAACATGGTTGTGGCGAATATCACTTCACCAGCCAACTATTTCCATTTATTAAGAAGACAGTTGAAATGGTCATTCAGAAAGCCATTGATTGTAATGAGTCCGAAATCACTGTTAAGACATCCAAAAGTGGTTTCTCCATTAGAAGATTTCTCAAACAAAGGATTCCAACCTATCTTAGATGATCCTACAGCTGATCCTGCAAAAGTTGAAAAATTAGTATTGTGTTCAGGTAAATTGTACTTTGAATTATTGGCTAAAAAAGAAGAACTAAATTGCGAAAATGTTGCCTTGGTAAGATTCGAACAGTTATATCCACTTCAAAATGATGCTATCGAAGCTGTATTTGCTAAATATTCAAACAGAACTTCATTGGTTTGGGCTCAGGAAGAACCTGAAAATATGGGTGCGTGGTCTTATATCCTGAGAAATTTCAGAGATACCGGAATTCAGGTAGTTTCTCCGGTACAAAGTGGTGCACCGGCTCCAGGAAGTCATAAAATGTTTGAGAAAAACCAAAATGCTGTAATCAACAGAGTTTTCGACAGAGACGATGCTCCTGCAAAAAGACCTGTAACAGCTTAACAATAGAAATTAATGATTAGAGGATAGAAATTAGATATAAAAAGAAAAGTTTAGTATTGTATCTGGTGTCTATATTCTCTTAGTCTAAAAACTTAATATCAATTAAAAAAATAAAAAATACGATATGTCAATTTTAGAAATGAAAGTTCCTTCACCGGGAGAATCAATTACAGAAGTTGAAATTGCAACTTGGCTTGTAAAAGATGGTGATTACGTAGAAAAAGATCAACCTATCGCTGAAGTAGATTCAGACAAGGCAACATTAGAATTACCGGCAGAAGAAAGTGGTGTTATCACATTGAAAGCTGAAGAAGGTGATGTGGTACAGGTTGGTCAGGTTGTTTGTTTAATTGATAGAGATGCTGCAAAACCTGCGGGTGGAGCTGCTGAAGCTCCAAAACAGGAAGAAGCACCTAAAGCTGCTGAGCCTGCAAAAACTGAAGCTCCGAAACAGGAAGCTCAAAAGCCAGCTCAGGCTGCTCCTCAATCTTATGCTACAGGTTCTCCATCTCCAGCTGCAAAGAAAATTCTTGACGAAAAAGGAATTGATGCTGCTCAGGTTTCAGGTTCTGGAAGAGACGGAAGAATCTCTAAATCTGACGCTGAATTAGCTGCTAAGCCTGCAATGGGTGGAAGCTCGCTTTCTGCTACAGGTGCAAGATCTACTACAACAACTAAACTTTCAGTTTTAAGAAGAAAAATCGCTCAGAGATTGGTTTCTGTAAAGAACGAAACTGCGATGTTGACGACTTTCAACGAAGTTGATATGTCTGAAATTTTCAGATTAAGAAAACAATATAAAGAAGAATTCGGTCAAAAACATGGAGTTGGACTTGGTTTCATGTCTTTCTTCACAAAAGCGGTTACAAGAGCATTACAAATGTATCCTGATGTAAATGCATCAATCGACGGAGATTTCAAAATTAACTATGATTTCTGTGATATTTCAATTGCAGTTTCTGGTCCTAAAGGTTTGATGGTTCCTGTGTTGAGAAATGCTGAAAATATGTCTTTCGCAAACGTTGAAGGAAACATTAAAGATTTGGCTACCAAAGTAAGAGACGGTAAAATTACAGTTGATGAAATGACTGGCGGTACGTTCACGATTACAAACGGTGGTACTTTCGGATCAATGTTATCTACACCGATTATCAACCCACCTCAATCTGCGATCCTTGGGATGCACAACATTATTCAGAGACCGGTTGCCGTTGACGGACAGGTTGTCATCAGACCAATGATGTACGTTGCGATGTCTTACGACCACAGAATTATCGACGGTAAAGAGTCTGTAGGATTTCTTGTTGCGGTAAAAGAAGGTATCGACAATCCGGTAGAAATTCTATTGGGTGGAGACGAAAGAAAAGGTCTTGGGCTTTAATTAAATCTAAATTAAAATAAAACTTCAAAACCCCGTCTTCAAAAAAGGCGGGGTTTTTGTATCTTCAAAATCAAATTATTACGATGTTTTCTAAAATTACTTCCAATATAAAAGTTTCCGTCGTCCCCGAATACGATAGCAAAAACTCGTATCCGTCTGAAAACAGATACGTTTTTAAGTACAACATCGTTATTGAGAACTGCAGCGATTTTCCCGTAAAAATCCTGAAACGCAAATGGCTGATTTTCGATGTGGGATTTGGTTTTACCGAAGTGGTGGGTGATGGTGTCATCGGACTCACTCCGGAGCTTCAGTCGGGCGAAACCTTCACGTATTTTTCTAATGTTATGCTGCGATCAGGCGTCGGAAATATGAGTGGCAAATACCTGGTGAATAACCTTGATACAGAAGAAAATTTTGAAATCGATATTCCAAAATTTAATTTGCTTACTGAAATTTTGCAAAACTAAGAGGATTCAAAGTTTTTTAATCTTGGCTTTCATTACATCAGCAATTTCGTCGTTGCTTGTAATGAACAGTTTCTCAAAAGCCAACAGAGAAATTCTGGCACATACTTCCGCGTCATCACCGGCTCTGTGATGATTAAAACTTAAATTGTGATGTTCCGCAAGATGTTTTAAGCCATATCTCGGAAGATAATTCCATGATTTTTTTGCGATTTGAATACTGCAGAGGTAGTTAAGATTTGGAGCGAAAATTCCGTAGTGATTCAGGCATCCGCGGAGAACTCCGGCATCAAATGCAGCGTTGTGAGCAATCATCAGCGTTCCGTACATTAAATCATTTATTTCGTACCATATTTCATCAAACGTAGGTGCATCTTTTACATCTTCAGGATAAATTCCGTGTACATCGATATTTCGCGGGCTAAAATACGGATAACTCGGAGGTTTGATTAGCCATGTTTTCGTCTCGACAATCTCAGAATTCTGCACAATACAAACACCGACCTCACAGGCCGAACTTCTGTCGAAGGTTGCAGTTTCAAAATCTATTGCACAAAAATCCATTCTTTTGTTTAAGGTTTAAGGTTTAAAGTTTAAGGTTTAAGGTTTAAGGTTTAACGTTTACAAATTTACGATTTTCAGTCTGAAGCTAATGTTATAACTCACTATTAACACGCGAATCCCGAATCCCGAATCTCAAATTTCAAATCTCAAATCTCAAATTTAAAATTGCCTTGTCAACGTGTCTACTTTTTTCAGTAGGGTCGGAATTCTGTAATTCCCGTGCATTTTTTCAATCAAATCACAAGCAGTTTCCATCTCAATTCCTACAGACGAAATATAGAGTGGAGCTTTGCTTTCGCCGCGGTATAGTTGTTTCTTGAGTTTTTCAACCGTTGCAAAGTTAGTTTTTGCTACACCGATTACAGGAATTTTTCCGTCTAAACTGTCAAATAAGTGTTTTCCTAAACCTGCTTTAGAATCATCGTCAAGATATACAAAACCGTCAATTACAATACACGAAATATCGTTAATTTGAGTTTTAATCTGATTAAAAAGACCCAGAATACAAGGCAGTTCCCTTTTATAAAATTCTCCGGGAATATATTCTGAAACGCCGTCTCTGATTTCTGAAAATTCACGATCAGCCACTTCTGCATCCCAGTTTTCAAAGGCAAGACAGATCGTATTGGCCTTATCTCCGTCAAAATAAAAAGTATCAAAAACGAGATTCATCACTTTAAAAAATGTTTAAAAATTAACCATTTTGTCTGAAAATATTTTTCTTTTTGAACTTTCTGTCTGCGTTTCAAGGTTCCCGGAATTTGAACGTAGAAGCCATAATGACCTCTCGCAACAGCCCAGAAATGAGGAAATCCATTTTTTAATGCGAAATAAAATGAGGCAACCCCATCCAATAACATTCTAAAAAATAAAATCCAGATCAGTTTTGGAAAAGGTAAATTTTTAAGCATCATCGAAAGGTTATTTCTGATATTTAAAAACGTTTTTTGGGCATTTTGTTTGTTTAAAGTTCCGCCTCCAACATGATAGACAGAAGATTTTCCTGTGTAAAAAACTTTCTTTCCGGAATTGATGAGTCTCCAGCATAAGTCAATTTCTTCCTGATGCGCGAAGAATCTTTCATCAAAACCTTTCTGCTCCCAAAAATTTTCAGAACGAATGAATAGACAACATCCGGACGCCCAGAAAATTTCAGTTTCGTCGTTGTACTGACCCAAATCTTTTTCCACATCATCAAAAACTCTTCCTCTGCAGTAAGGATAGCCCAGATTATCGATTAAACCGCCCGCAGCGCCTGCAAATTCGAAGTATTCCCGGTTGTCATAGGATAAAATTTTAGGCTGTATCGCGGCGATGGAAGAATCCTTTTCAAATAAGTTTAAAACCGGATCAATCCAGTTTTCTGTGACTTCGACATCGGAATTGAGAAGGCAGTAAAATTCTGCATCAATCTGCTTTAAACCTTCATTATAACCTCCTGCAAAACCATAATTTTTATCGTTTAAAACGACTTTGACCGTCGGAAATTGTTGATTTAAATAAGAAACAGAATCATCATTTGAATGATTGTCGATAACATAAATTTCGGCTTTTGGAGAAAATTGAATTACTGAAGGCAAAAATTTTTCCAGCCAGCTTTTTCCGTTCCAGTTGAGAATAACGACGGCAGTTTTTTTAGAATTTTCTGTCATGATTCGCCATCATAAGTTTTAATTGAATCCTGATATTTCCACTTTCTGTGCGACCACAGATAGTTGTCGGGATATTTGTTGATGGTATTTTCAAGATGTTTATGAAATTTTCTTACCACTTCGTTTTCTGTAAATTTCTCACCATCAGGATAAATTCTGTGATAGTTTACCTGGTAATAACCTCTTTTTACCTTTTTCATTTCACAGTAAATGAAAACGAGATCCATTCTTGTTGCCAGTTTATCGTAGCCGATGAAGGCTGGTGTACGTTGATTTAGGAAGTTTAAACCATAATTAACATGGGAAACATGCGGCGTCTGGTCTGCCACAAACATGTAAATAGATTCGCCATCATTTTTATTTCTGAATATATTCAGAATAACTTCTTTGGCTTCAATCGCTTCATTTCCGAATTTATTACGGACTTTTTTCATCTGATCTTCCCAAAAACTGCTGTTCACCCTTCTGTACACTGGATGAGAATTTTTTTGAGGTGTGAGTCGCGCTAAAGCATTCATCCATTCCCAGTTGAAGACATGACCTGCCAGTAGAATAATGTTTTTTCCCTCGGCTTTTGCCTCGTGAAAGATGTTTTGATTGATGTGCTGCATTCTCACTCTCGATTCGTTTTCAGAAATACTGAAAGATTTTACTGTCTCAGCGAGATAATCGGAAAAATTAAGGTAGAATTTTTTCCTGATTTCAGCAATTTCTTCACGGCTTTTATCAGGAAAAGACCTGGTGAGATTTTCCGTAATAACTTTCTTGCGGTAGCCAATAAAAATATAGTTGAGAAAAAAAATAATATCTGAAAATACATAAAGAATCTTCAAGGGAAGTTTAGATATCAGATAAAGTATTTTGATGAGCAAATTCATAAGGTATGCAAAGGTAAGAATTATAAGAGCATTACATAATTTTTGCTGAAGTAAAAATGTGAAAGTGAACAGATTTTGATGATTTTTTTGGGGTTTCGAGTCTAAATATTAACATAATTATTTAACTTAGCTGATATTTTTTAATTTAAAGTAAATGAAAAGAAGTATAAATATAATCTGCACATTAGGATTTCTGCTGGCAGGAAACCTGATTTTTGCTCAGAAAGACACCACTGTGGATGAACGTGAAAAAGATAAATCTCTTCTGGTAAAAACAGATCATAAAGAGCTCGATCTTGAAGCTAAGAAAAAAGCTGCAGCCGAAGAAAAAGCAAAACTTCCAAAGCCGTATGATGCCAAAGCAAATGCTGAAAAAGACATTAAGGCATTGATTGCGAAAGCTAAAAAAGAAAATAAGAACATCATGATTCAGGCTGGAGGGAACTGGTGTATTTGGTGCCTCAGGTTCAATCAGTACGTTCAAACCACGCCAGAGTTGAAGAAATTGGTTGATGATAATTATCTTTACTATCACCTGAACTGGTCGCCGGATAATAAAAATGAAAAGATTTTCGCTAAATATGGCAATCCTGGAGACAAATTAGGCTATCCTGTATTTATTGTTTTGGATAAAAACGGAAAACAAATTCATACTCAAGACAGTGCTGTTTTGGAAGACGGGAAAGGCTACAGTTTAGAAAAAGTCAAAACTTTTTTTAACAGCTGGAAACCAAAATCTTAAATATAAAACCGGAATTATCTTTCCGGTTTTTTTTGTTTTAATGAATGAAACATTATCATTTCATTAAGAGAATCAATTCAAATAATCTGTCAGCCACAAAAAAACCACCTCTTTCGAAGTGGTTTGTATATTTGAGAAAATCTCTGTAAGTCTTAAGCTTCTTCAGAAGGAGTTTCTTCTACAACTTTAGCTTTTGGAGCAGCTGGTTTAGGAGCTTCTACCGGAGCATCAGAAACGATATCAAATTCGAAGTTGTACTCAACATTTCTGTGTAATCTTACGTTTGCAGTAACTTTACCAGTTCTTTTAATTGTATTTCCAGGAATTTTGATGTATTTCTTGTCTACCTGTACACCTGCTTTAGCAAGAGCAGCAGCAAGATCTGCATTGTTGATAGATCCGAATAATTTGTCACCAGTACCTACTTTTGCAGGGATTGTAACAGAAGTTTTCTTCAGCTGATCTACGATACCGTTTGCAGTAGCGATCAATTTAGCTTCTTCTTCTTTTCTTGACTCCAAGGTTGCTTCCAAAGCAGCTTTGTTTTTAGGTGTAGCCAAAAGTGCAATACCTTGAGGTAACAGGAAGTTTCTTGCGTAACCAGGTTTTACATTTACTGTATCGAATTCAAGACCTAAGTTTTCTACGTCTTTTTTAAGGATAATTTCCATTGTTGTTGTCCGTTTTAGAGTTTAGAGTAGAACTTTATGTTCTTTATTTCTCTATACTTCGTTAGAATTTAATATTAATTCAGCAACAAGTATTTACTTGTTTATTTTGCCTTTTTACCTGGCTCTTATTATTTCAATAAGTCAGCTACGTAAGGTAGTAAAGATAAGTGTCTTGCTCTTTTGATAGCAGAAGAAACTTTTCTCTGATATTTCAAAGAAGTACCAGTGTATCTTCTTGGTAAAATTTTACCTTGCTCGTTTACGAACTGTAATAAGAAATCAGCATCTTTGTAATCAACGTGCTTGATTCCGAATTTTTTGAATCTACAGTACTTTTTATCAGTTTTAGTATTGATATCAAGTGGTGTAAGGAATTTTACTTCAGATTCTCCACCAGCTGAGGCTTGTTTTGCCATATCGTCTATTGCCATGTCTTTGTCTTTTAAATAATTGGTTAATGATTAAGCTCTAGCCGCTTTTACTTTTGCTCTTCTTGTTACAGCGTACTCAATAGCATGCTTGTCTAGTTTTGTAGTAAGGTAACGGATTACTCTCTCGTCACGTTTGAATGCCAATTCTAAATCAGCAACTACAGTACCTTCTCCTTTAAATTCGATTAAAGTGTAGAATCCGTTCTTTTTCAATTGAATCGGATAAGCCAGTTTTTTTAATCCCCAATTTTCTCTAGTGACAATTTCACAGTTCTTTTCTTTCAAAAGATCTACATACTTGTTCACTGCTTCCTCCACCTGAGACTCAGATAGAACGGGAGTTAAAATGAAAACAGTTTCGTAATTGTTCATAATGTTAAATGAATTTGTTAATTATTTCGAGGTGCAAAAATATAAATTATTTATCAGTTAGACAAACATTATCCATTCAATTACAGTTTTTTGTATTTTCGCAAGCAATAAAACTATAACTCATGAAATTCTTTTTACTTCTCGGCTTATCTCTTTCAGCCACAATTCTTTCTGCGCAGGAAAAAATTATCAGGAAAAACGGAAATCAAATTGAAGTGAAAATCATTGAGGTTGCAAAATGGAAAGTTACCTACAAAAAGAGCGATAATCCTGATGGTCCGACACATTCAATTGATAAATCAGATATTTATAAAATTGTCTACAGCAATGATAAATCAGATATCTTAGGTAAATTTTCAAATGCTGAGGAAGCGAAAGCTTTGATTGTATCTAAAATTAATGAATTTGGAATTGACCGATACAATAATTTTCAGAAACTAAAGGCTGAGTTTGACGGCAACAATTTAAAAATAAACTCAGTAAACAAAAAAGGAAAAACAGTTGATGAAGGCGATTTCTGGGATTTTGAAAACGTGATAAAATTCCATGAACTTTCTCCAAGAAAAGATGTTTATTATTTGAATATCGTAACCAAGAGATTTAAAAAATCGTCTTCGGAAGTGGATAAGCTAGTTATTAAATTTACCGATTGGCAAGCCGCGGAAGATGTACTTGTTGCTATGAAAGATCTGCAGATTATTCTAAAAAAAGATTAATCCTGCTTTTTATCTTCACTCCTTAATTCATGGAGGAAATTCATTTTCAAAACATCATACAGAGAATGTCTGCTGACTAAAATGGAGAATAGGGAGGAAACCATTCCCGCCAGCATCAAATGGAAAATTAATGAATGTCTGTCGGTCATTTCCAGAACGATAATCGCAGAGGTAAATGGAGCTCTCGTGATTCCTGTTAGAAAAGCCACCATTCCAGCAAGAATGACGACATTGGTTTCATTTGGAGTTAAATGAATCACTCCTGAAATCACAGATCCGATACTTGCTCCAGCTGTCAGTGCCGGAGCGAAAATTCCGCCAGCGCCACCGGAAGTGAAAGAAAGGGCAGGGCCCAGCATTCTTAAAATCGGAACATACCAGCTTTCATGTTTATCCTGAGTGAAAAGCACACGCTCCATAATTTCTTTTCCCGAACCTAAAATCTCGCGACTTATAAAAAATGAAATGCAGGCAATCAGTAAAGCACAGCCGATTAAGAATAAAACGTTAGATCTATCGGTTTTCAGTTTTCTTTTTTTCCAGTCACTCATTTTCAGCATGGTCACAGCAAGCTGACTTGCGAGAATTCCCGCAATTCCACCCACAAGAATGATTGGAAACATTACCATCAAGGATACGTCACCGGTTTTCGGATAACCTAGATATAAATAAGAACCTGCTAGAGTCTGAGCTGTTAATCCTGCAATAATTACAGCCGTAAAAAGGGCAGTTTTAAAGTAATTGATATGCGTTTTTGAGAGTTCCTCAACAGCAAAAACAATTCCACCTAAAGGAGTGTTGAAAGCCGCTGCCAGACCTGCCGCAGCTCCGGTCATAATCATGTTTTTCTTGGAGATTTTCGGCCACCAGTCCGGAAGATATTCGTTCACCTTTCTGAAAACCGATCCCGAAATCTGAATTGTCGGACCTTCACGACCTACAGCACCACCGCCAATAACCAGAACAACAGATGAGATAATTTTAAAAACGATAATTTTTAGACTTAAAAGACTTCGTATTTTTTTATGTTCTTTCGGGTTTGCCAGTTCTACAGCCGCCATCACCTGCGGAATTCCGCTGCCCTTGGCATTGGGGGCAAATTCTTTAACCAGCCACCATGAAAGTACAAAACCCACCGGCGCGATTAAAAAAATCATCCAGTCGTGCCAGTTGAGAATAAAATGTAATAAATTTTCGCCCCACGCAAATATTTTAGCATACATCACGGCAAAAAAACCTGTAATCACTGAGCCGACCCAAAACGGAATTGCCTGAAGAAGGTTATTTTTCAGTTGTTCGTTTCGGATGTTGTCGAAGGATTTTTTGAGGCTTCTGCGGAGATAAATGAAAATTTTACGCATACTTCAAATTTATGTCAAAAATTATGAAAAAGAAAATCTACCTCTTAAATTTTTAGTAAAATTTAAATCATTATGAAGTTTAATCCAGCTTTTTATTTATGTTTGTTTTCTATTTTAAAATTTTATTTAAATGTCTGAAATCAATAAGAAGATTTTTGGAATTTTGCAAAAAACATCTGCAACCACTATACTGGTTCCCATGGTTTTTATATTCTCGCATTTATTCTTCTTACAGCGTTCCATACTATTTGATGATCTTTCTTTTCAGGATTATAAGTTTCTTCTAATAGCAAACATTTCTTTGGTTTTTACTACTGTTCTGATTACCGACAATAAAATTGTCAGAATTATTTATTTAATATTTTTAATTTTTCTTATAATATTTTTGATCGTCTTAACTTTCTTTATATTGTGGCTGAAAGGAATGGCTAAAGCTTTTAACAATGGTTAATAAAATTTGGAACAGTATATTAGCAATTCTTACTTTTGGACTGATTATAGGAATGATTTATAATGAGATTTCTTATAATCGTAGTTCAAAATTCGATTATGATCTAAGTTTTAATCAAAGTGATGATATCATCATTGCAAAACTTGAGAATCGATTTTATATCAAAGAAGATTCTGTATCTATTTCAGATATACAACATAATGAATCGATTAAAAAAGAATTTATTCCTGAAAAATTGTATTTGCTATGGTTTAATTATGTAGATGATAAATTTTATGAATTTAATGGTTATCTTCCTTCGGAGGTTCTTATACAAAACATAAGTGAAGATAATAATATTGAAATAAAATTTGGAAAACATAATATGTTTCAGCTTATTATGAATGAAAAAATTATACAAAATTTCAAAGCTAAAGAAGTGTTAAAACCATGGTTTAATAATTATTTCACCAGAGAAAAAATGGTGTTTTTTGCCCGTAGTGATAAGAAAATAATTCCTTATTTAAATTTGAAAAGTGATTCCGAATTTTCCGGTCTTTCGTTTGTACCGGTATCTTTCTATAATTTTTCCCGACGTAAAAATGATTATGCTGATTCACTAGTGAATGGAAATCTTTTAAACAAAAGTAAATTTTTGGAAGCTGATCTGATGGACGAATTAAATCTTACATTACACAAAAAGAATACAGCGGAAAAAGAAACAGTAGATTATGCTTACGATCGAATTTTGGAAATGAGAATAAATCTTGATCCGGATCAGTTATATGAAATCTTAAAATCAAGCAAAAAAAATAAATATGATATGGTAATTGATATTGATAAAAATGATAGTCTGAAAAGTATTTATCTGATTGATCAGAATAAAAGATTCAAACTAAAAACGGAAATAAAATATGACTTAAATTCACAAATAAAATCAGAATAATAAAAAAACCTCCGAAAAAATTCCGAAGGTTATATTTAAAATCAGCATCAGGCAATTACTCATTACCCATCACTCATTACTTATATTTCCGTATTAAGATCCCAGTTTTGAAGGTAATCGTGAACGTGTTTCAACATCATTCCACCTAAAGAACCGTCTACAGCTCTGTGGTCGTAAGAGTGAGACATGAACATCAACTGGCGGATTGCGATAACATCACCATCCTTAGTCTCAAGAACTGCAGGTTTTTTAACAATCGCCCCAATCGCCATAATTGCCACCTGAGGTTGAGGAATAATAGGAGTTCCCATTAAATTTCCAAAGCTTCCTACGTTAGAAATTGTGTAAGTAGCACCCTGAGTATCTTCCGGTCTTAATTTTTTATTTCTTGCTCGGTAAGCCAAATCGTTGATGGCTTTTGCCAAACCTGAAAGTGATAACTGATCTGCATTTTTAATAACAGGAACAATTAAATTTCCGTCCGGTAAAGCTGTTGCCATACCGATATTGATGTTTTTCTTTTTAATGATATTATCACCATTAATTGAAACATTGATCATCGGGAAATCCTGAATGGCTTTTACAATCGCTTTTACGAAAATCGGCATGAAAGTCAGTTTCTCACCTTCACGTTTTTCGAACATATCTTTGTTCTTCGCTCTCCATTTTACAACGTTGGTTACGTCGGTTTCGATGAAAGAGGTTACGTGTGGAGCAATCTGTTTTGCTTTCACCATGTTTTCAGCGATGATTTTTCTCATTCTGTCCATAGGAATGATCTCGTCACCTGCACCCACAGAAATTGTAGCTGCCGGAGCTGAAGTAGCAGCTGGTGGAGCAGACACTGCGTGAACCGGAGCAGCTTGTTGTGGAGCTGCCTGCTGATTCTGGTTTCCTCTGTTGGCAACGTGTGCCAGAATATCTTCTTTGGTAATTCTTCCTTCCAGACCGCTGCCTTTGATGGTTTTCAGTTCAGATTCGGAAATGTTTTCCTGTTGAGCGATAGATTTTACAAGCGGAGACAGATAAAGATCTCCTGAAAATTCTACGTGAGAAGTAGCAGTTGGATTCAAAGGCTCTTCAATTGCTTTGATGGTTTCTGCATCCGGAGCTGAAGTTTCAGTTTTTACTTCTTCTGTAGCTGTGTTTCCGCCTTCTCCTTCAATTTCTAAAATAGCGATGGCTTCACCTACTTTTGCAACTTCGTCTTTCTGCTTAAGGATTTTCACGATTTTCCCCGAAACTGGTGTCGGAACGTCTGAATCTACCTTGTCTGTTGCAATTTCTACTACCGAATCATCTTCTTTTACAGTATCACCTTCATTGAATAACCAAGTGATAACAGTAGCTTCCATAACGCCTTCACCCATTGAAGGAAGCAATAATTTGTATTCTGCCATTTTTGAATTTTAGATTTTGACAAATATATAAAAAAAATCGGTTTTTTTACGAAATGTATAATTTTATGAAAACTGAATGAATATTTTTTCGCCCACGTTCAATCCGAAAAGACTTTTAGCACCATTCTTTTTGCTGCCTTTATAAATGGTAAGTTCCAACAGATCACTGTCATTGAAGATCGCTGCAGATTGCCCGTGGAACTCTGTCTCACGCTCCCAGTCGGAGACCAATTCGGTATGGGTTGAAAATATTTTTGACAAGCTTAAATTTCTGAATTTAATGGTAAAATTCTCCTGTCCGCGACCAATAGTTTCAAAAAATTCTTTGTTAATATTTGAGATTATATTTCCGAAATTATCAATATAAGTCACTTCACCAACCATTATTTTTTCAGATTCATTGTAAACAGGTCTTGGGAAAGAAAGCTGTTTGGCAGAATCTATTTTTCTCCCGATCACCTCAGGAAGTCCGCCGTTGGCTAAATGCACTGCCACAGGAACGAAAACATCGGTAGATGTGAAATTTACTACATCATCAAATCTGTTGTTAAGGGTGATTTCGTAGATGGCTTCAGGTTTGATATCAAAAAAAATCAGACTCAGAACACCGTTATCGGCAGCAATGAAGTAAGATCCATCGGCTTTATACAGGATATTTCTCCTTGATTTATGATAAAAACTGTCTGTAGCTATAATGTGAATGCTTCCTTTAGGGAAAAATTTGTAGGCATTTCTTACAATGTGCGAAGTCTGCACCAGATTAAACGCCTGAATGCTGTGGGTAATGTCTGTAATATTTACTTCACGGTTCAGCGAAAGAATGCTGCCTTTGATGGCTGCAACCCTGTAATCTAAAGTCCCGAAATCTGAGGTAAGCGTAATAATAGACATGAGAAAAGCGTAGAAATGCGAAACGCAAAGATATTTAAAAATTAAAAAACAGATGCCCAAATTGTGGAAAAGTATTTGGATAATTTTAGAAAAAATAATTTAACTTTAAAAAATATAAAATAAACTATTTGCATGTTTGAACTGACCTATGATCTGGAAGATGTCGATGTGAAAATCTTCTATGGGGTGAATAACCAATATTTCAATTTAATAAAATCAAGTTTTCCTACTCTTAAAATTACCGGCAGAGATCACTCTGTTTTTGCCATGGGAAATCAGGAAGCTTTAGATATATTTAAACAAAAACTCGACGATATCGTCAAATTTATTTCCAATAATAATTCTATAGGTCTGAAAGATCTTGAAAGTATTCTTAATCTGAAAGATGAAAACGAAAAACAACTGGTTTTCGATCAGGATATTATCGTAAAAGGCGTTAACGGGAAAATCATTAAGGCTAAGACCACCAATCTTAAAAAACTGGTAAAGGAAACCGATAAAAAAGATATGGTTTTTGCCATCGGACCTGCCGGAACCGGTAAAACGTATACAAGTGTTGCTTTAGCTGCAAGAGCTTTAAGAAATAAAGAAGTTAAACGAATTATTTTGACAAGACCTGCCGTAGAAGCAGGAGAAAGCCTTGGTTTTTTGCCTGGTGACCTTAAAGAAAAGCTCGATCCTTACATGCAGCCGCTTTATGACGCGTTACGCGATATGATTCCGCATGAGAAGCTGGAAGGTTTCATGGAAAAGAGAATTATAGAAGTTGCGCCACTGGCATTTATGAGAGGACGGACTTTGGATGATGCCTTCGTAATTCTGGATGAAGCTCAGAATACAACACGTTCCCAAATGAAAATGTTTCTTACCAGAATGGGGATGAATGCAAAGTTTATCATCACAGGCGATCCCAGCCAGGTCGACTTACCACCAAAACAGCAGTCCGGTCTTCGTGAAGCGATGAGAATTCTGAAAGATGTGAAGGAGATTGGCTTTGTGCATCTTACAGAAGAAGATGTGGTGAGACATCCGGTTGTGAAAAAAATTATTCTGGCTTACAACGAAGAAGACAAAAAGCAGAGTGAACAATAATTTTGAAAAATAATTAAAAATATTTGGCAGTTCCTGAAAATGTGATATATTTGGAGTCTTAAAATTTGTTAAAAATTTATTAAAAGATGAAAAAACTATTACTTATTGCAGCCGTAGGGTTGCTGGGAACTACAGCGTTGAACGCACAGGAAACAAGATTTGGTGTAAAAGCAGGTTATTCTTTATCTACCATTAAAGTAGACGAAGCTCAGGATGATCTTGAAGCGAGAAGCACAGATCCTTCGCATACATTTTATATTGGAGGTCTTGTTGAGCACAAATTCAGTGATACATTTGGTCTACAGGGGGAATTGCTGTACTCGCCGCTTGGAGGTAAAGAAGATTATAACGTAAGTGATGGTCAGCTTTATTTCAGAGAGAAATCTAAACTTACTTTCGGAACATTGATAATCCCTGTTTCAGCGAAATATTTTATCACAGAAAACTTATCTGTAGGATTGGGAGCAAGCTTCGGGTTGATCTTATCAGCGAAGCAGAAAACGGTAATCGATGCAGGAATCGGAATTCCAGGTCTTGAAATAGCTGGTGATGATGAAGTAGATATCAAAGACGAAGTGAATACATTAAACATCGCTCCTTTCTTAGGGGTTGAGTATATGCTTGATAACGGTTTGTTCTTTGATGCAAGATACAACTACGGTGTTTCCGATTTATCTAAAGGCGATGGTAAAGTTACAAACAGCTTTTTACAGGTTGGTGTAGGTTTCAAATTTGGAGGAAACTAAAATTTTCAGTAATAAATACAAAAAAGAACTGTCTGAAGAGGCGGTTCTTTTAGTTGGTGGACAGATACGAATTTAAATGTTTAGCGATAGTGATATAAATCAGCCTTTTGCAGTGCAGAAAACATTTGGCAGTTCTTTAAATTGTGATATATTTGAACCGCAATTAATTAACTATAAAAAATGAAAAAACTATTACTTATCGCATCATTTGCGATCCTGGGAACTACAGCTGCAAACGCACAGTCGGTGAAATTCGGTCCAAAAGCAGGTTACTCTTTATCTACTCTGAAATTAAAAGGTGACGGGCAGTCTGAAAAATTTGACGCAAAATCTACTTTCTATGCAGGTGCTTTTGTTGAATATAAAATCAACGATAAATTCGGTATTCAGGGAGAAGTTTTGTATTCACCTCTTGGAGGTAAGCAGGAAGAATCTTTCACAGTAACAGAAATGGGTGTAACTGTAAATGCTACTGCAAAGTCTGAGATTAAATTCGGAATGGTACAGATTCCTGTAAGTGCAAAATATTTCGCTACAGAAAATCTTGCATTCGGATTAGGTTTAAATGTGGGTATAGTAACGATGGCTGAAGCAGAATATTCTGTAACAGCATCAGGTATGGGACAGTCTGCTTCTGAAAGCGGAACTGAAGATATTAAAGATGAAGTAAATTCTCTTAACCTTGCACCATTTATCGGAGCAGAATATACATTGAACAACGGATTGTTCTTTGATGCAAGATACAACCTTGGTGTTTCAAATATGATCAAAAACCCTGAAGGAAACGAAACTTTGAAAAACAGCTTCTTCCAGATTGGGGTTGGTTTCAAGTTTGGAGGTAAGTAATATTTGCCAAAAATTACACAAAAAGAATTGTCTGAGAAGGCGATTCTTTTTTGTTTTAAAAGAAGAATTCGTAAGTATAAAACGAGTGATACAAGTCAGATCTGAAGTCCCCAAAAAATCATTTGTCAGTTCTTGAAATTGTGATATATTTGAGCAGACTTAATTAAACTATAAAAATGAAAAAACTATTACTTATCGCAACATTTGCGATCTTGGGAACTACAGCAGCAAACGCACAGGAGAATGGATTTAAAGTCGGTGTTCATGCGGGCCTACCTTTCAATGACGATTATTCTTTCAATGCAGGAGTAGATGTGGCTTACACATGGGCACTTTCTGATAATTTTGAATTGGGTGCAACAACCGGGTACTCTTATTATTTTGGTAAAGAATATACTGTTCCCGGAATTTCTATGGGACCAATTTCTATTCCAGCTCAGTCATATAAATTTAATATCGGATCTATTCCGGTAGCTGCTACAGCGCAGTATAATTTTGATGGTGGTTTTAATCTTGGGGCAGACTTAGGATATGCTTTCCTTACTGGTGATGCTGATGGTGGAGGCTTTTACTATCAACCTAAAATCGGATATACATTTGCAGAAAAACACACGATTTACGCAGGCTATAAAGGTATCAGTAAAGAAGGTACAGAGTTAAGTTCAGTTAACATTGGTTATGCAATTAAATTTTAAGTAATTTACCTACAAGTTTGTAGAATACGGCAGGGCATTTTATGCTCTGCTTTTTTGTGCGGCATCGGTTTTGCAGTGTGGTAGGCATTATAAAATAATTTTAAACTAAAAAGAAATGAAAAAGTTAATTTTATTAGGAGCCTTTGCCTTATTTGGAAATTTTGCAAACGCGCAGTCAGGTTTTAAATTAGGAGGTCACATCGGTGCTCCCGTGGGTGATGCTTCAGAAGTTGCAGCCTTTACTTTAGGAGTTGATGCAGCTTATATGTGGACTGTTATGAAAGGTTTGGACGTAGGTATTGCTTCAGGATATTCTCATTTTTTCGGGAAAGACAGATGGGATGATTTCGGATTTATTCCGTTGGCGGCTTCCGGGAAATACAGATTCAACGGACTTCCGCTTTTTGTTGGATTGGATTTGGGTGGAGCGATTTCAACTAAAGAAGGTATCAACAGCGGACTTTATGTATATCCTAAAGTGGGTTTTCAGTTGCCTAAAGCAGAACTGTATTTAGGTTATCAGAATATTGGAAGTGAAAGAGGGGACTGGGAAAGAAGAGACAGAAGAATTGATTCTAACTTTGGCGCCATTAATCTTGGGGTAAATTTCTTTCTAAAGTAAAATTGATAAAAAATCAACAATAATTTTTTTCCGGTTGCAAAATCGGAATTTTTTTTTGATATAATTGCCGATAATTGACTTATCTCATTGCGGTGCGATTTTTTGTTATAAAAACTCAATGTTAACGGGTGATATCAATCATATTAACAAATTTTAATTTTGAAAATTGTCACTATACATTTGCACCAAGAAAGTATAAAATTATTCAAAATGAAAAAATTATTAATGGCTAGTGCAATCGCACTTTTCGGATTAGGAAACGCTCAGACAACTCCAGGACCAATCGCTAAAGGAACTGTGTATTTAACAGGTTCAGTAGGTTACTCTCAAACTGAAACTAACAGTGGAAACAACAAAGTAGAAGATTTCAACATCCTTCCAACTGCTGGATTCTTCGTTGCTGATAACTTCGCTGTAGGTTTAGGTGTAGGTTTTGCTACTTCTAAAGTTACTTCAATCAACACAACTACAATCGGTTCTGTAACTAATGTTACAACTAACGAGCAGAGAACTCCTGCTTTCGTTATTGAGCCTTTCGCAAGAAAATACTGGACTTTATCTGACAAATTATATTTCTTCGGTCAGTTAGCTGTTCCTATGGCTTTCGGAAAAGTTGAAAACGAAACTACTTCTGTTACTACTTCAGGAAGCACTGTAACTACAGTATCTTCTTCTTCTGAAGCTAAAGCTACTTCTGTTGGTGTAACTGTAAAACCAGGTTTAGATTATTTCTTAAACAAAAACTGGACTATCGAAGCTACAATCGGTGAATTTGGGTACAACAACTTCAAACCAAAAGGTGGTGTTGCTACAAACAACTACAACTTCGGTCTTGATTTAACTGCTGTAACAATCGGTGTTAAATATGTATTTTCTAAGTAATTAGTATAAAATATAAATTATAAGATCCTGAGATTTTTTCTCAGGATTTTTTTTATAAATTCGCACCTTTAAATCAATAAACTATGAAAAAACTAGTGACTATTGGTGCATTTGTACTTTTTGTACTTACAAATGCACAAATGACAAAAGGAGACTGGGTAATCAGTGGAAATACCAGCGTTGGTTTCAACAGTACAAATACCTATACAAAAGTAAATGGAGCGAAATACGGTGAAACTAAAATCAGTTCATTTTCTGTAACTCCATCAGCAGGTTATTTTGTCATTGACGGACTCGCTGTAGGAATTGACTTAGGGTTTAACAGTATTACAACGAAAGAAAATTTGAATAAAACAACAGTTTCTTCATTTTCAGTAATGCCAACTGCGACCTATTATTTCAAAACAGGAACTAAGTTTATCCCTTTTTTAGGTGCTGGTATTGGCTACTCGACCAACAAATTAAAATATGACTTTGACAGTTCATCAATTGATCCCTTACTTTTATTGGAAACTGAAACAGTTACAGATGGTCTGTCTTGGAAGGTGAAAGGTGGAGTTACTTACATGGCAACTCAATCTTTAGGGCTGAATTTAGGACTGGGCTTCGATCAGTTTTACACTAAAGAAACGTATTCTGGGATAGATTACAAAACATCCAGAAATACTTTTGGTGTTAATTTAGGTTTTTCTTATTTTATAAAATCAAAAGCTGAAAAAACAGATAAATAGCCGTTAAATATCTTCAATAAATTACTCCTGAGATTTTTTTCTCAGGATTTTTTTTGTTCTGTTTAATGTCCAGGAAATATTTTCAGATATTTCATTTACAATGTTTTAAAATGTATATAAATTTAAAATTAATCAATAGAAATTCTTTTTTGGAGTTATTTTTTTTTCAAAACTTCAAGAGTTATTTTCCATCTTACTTTCTTCATATTCCCTGATTTGTTTTTTAGTCGCAAGCCCTTTCCAGCTCAGTTCAAGAACCTCAGTGATTAATTTTCTATTGTGATTGCTAATCCACATACAGATGTAGGGATAATTTTTAAAATGATCCGGCAGATGAAAAATTTCAGGATAAATCTCTAAATATTTGTCACGGATTTCAAAATCAAGCCGAATCGGGATAAACTCTCCGCTGTCGTGAAGTCTGCACATCAGTTTACCCCGAACCTTAACCGATGGCGTACCTTCATGAGACGTGCTTTCCTCAGTGCCTGGAAACGTGAGCGCAATGTTTTTTACTGCTTCAAAATCGCTGTAATTAAAGCTTCGTGCCTTCGTTTTCATAAGCAATTCGTTTTCTGTTTTGATCTGAATTTATACAGCGGTGTATTTACTATATTTTAGCTAACTACTTTTTTCCGTTTCAGATAGATTATTGTACCAACAGCCATTAAAATTCCTCCAAACGCGAAGTACATCAATAATTTAGATTTGCTGTCTTTTGCTATACTCGCTGTTGAGTTTGTTTTGCAGTTGCAGGTAGATTTACTTTCAGAATCATCTCTTTCTGTCGGTCTTGTAAACGTTACAGGCTTAGTTAATTCCATATTTTCATTTCCGCTTGCATCCATAAGACCAAACTGAACTTCATATTCAGTGTCTTCATCAAAAGCGAAAGCTCCGCTACACATACCATGTCCTATTGAGATATTTTGACCTTCACCTGTTAAAAAATAGTCAGAATGTGTTTTGTTTTTTCGGTTAAAGACTTTGGCATAAATCAGAGTTGGTGAGTTGTCTTTTAATATTCCACAAAAGTTCACATGCATTTCAGGTCCACATCCGAATGCGGTGAAACTTCGGTTATTGTAGGTTGGTAAACAATCCCAGACAGGCTTTTCAAAATCTTTTTTTAAACTGACTGTCCATTTTGTAACTGTATAGTCTTTTTTCTCAAATTCTCCAAGACCTTCAATTATAAGCTCATACGTTTTCCCCGTCTGAAGTTCTCTTTCCGGCTGTAAAATTGCCTGTGTAAGCCCAAATTGCCCTTTTAAAATTCTTACAACTTTTATTGCAACTCTTTCTGAATTTCCTGTTAAATAAATTTTATTCTTCTTATTAAGCTGTAAGATCAATTCTTGAGACTCCGCATATCCTTCTATAATAATAATTGAATTGGGTGCAATATTTTGTTGAGTCGGCCAAACGTTAATACCGGAAAAGCTACATTCAGCTTTCGCAGAAAAATTGAATGTGAGAATTATCAGAAGTAAAATCAGTTTTTTCATATTGATGATTTTATAGCTATTAGAATACAATTTTTAGCGGACGGAAATGTTCAATAAGGATAAAATCAATAATTTTTTTAACTTACGGCATGTTGAATATGGTTTTCGCTCATAATTTAGCTGATATAATCCCAAAATTTATCCAGAGAGTTGTTTAAATATGAATTTAAAGCAAATTTTAAATCTTCATTCTTATTTATTTCGAGAATTTCATTTGTTAAGTCAGGTCTGAATGCCCAGATCCAACATAAAATTTCATCTTCTAACGGTGGATTATTGTCTGGAGTAAATTCAATAAATCCTTCTTCCACACCAATTGTATTGACTATGATACAATCAATAACAGATAAACGTTCATCAAAATTTTCAAAATCACCGATGTCGTTAAACATAATTTGATTAGGATAATTTTGTGATATTTCTTTCAGTGTTTCGTTTTTCATGATGTCGCACAACTTTTGTCTTCGGGCACTTCGTCAATTTTTATTTAATTCCATAAAAATAGCAAACAATTCTAAGATCCTGTTTAAATTTTATCAAAAAAGTAATTCTGGTTCAAAAAACTCTTCGACAAGCTCAGAGTGACACCGTTAAATTGAGCCGTTAGTATTAGATTTGTCAGTCTGAGCCTGTCGAAGACGCAATGAAGCAAGACTTTAAAAATCAATATAATCAAACTATTTTAATAATTTTTAAAAAGGCTCTAAAAAATGAGAATATTTTTAAAATCTTCTGGGAATATCACAAAAAAAACTCCCAGAAAAAATCTGAGAGTTGTATTTTAAAGCCATTAGCCAAAAGCAAATAGCCAAAAGCAATTGCTATTTTCCAAACATTCCGCCCATTCCTGGCATATTCGGCATTTTGCTCATCATCTGCATCATTTGTTTTCCCTGTGGTCCCTGCATCATCTTCATCATTTTTCCCATCTGGTCAAACTGTTTCATCAAAGCGTTGACATCTTCAATTTTTCTGCCTGCACCTTTTGCAATTCTGTTTTTTCTCTGCGTATTGATGATAGAAGGTCTTCTTCTCTCATTGGGAGTCATAGAATGAATAATCGCTTCGATATGTTTGAAAGCATCGTCGCTGATCTCAACATCTTTAATGGCTTTTCCAACTCCCGGGATCATTCCCATTAAATCTTTCATGTTACCCATTTTTTTGATCTGGTTGATCTGCTTTAAGAAATCATCAAAACCAAACTCATTTTTAGCAATTTTCTTGTGAAGTTTTTTCGCTTCCTCTTCATCAAACTGCTCCTGAGCTCTTTCTACCAAGGAAACAACGTCTCCCATTCCCAGAATTCTGTCGGCCATCCTTTCAGGGTAGAAAAGATCCAAAGCTTCCATTTTTTCTCCGGTAGAGATAAATTTGATTGGTTTTTCAACTACAGAACGAATCGTTAAAGCAGCTCCACCACGGGTATCACCGTCTAATTTCGTTAAGACAACTCCGTCAAAATTCAAAGTATCGTTAAAGGCTTTTGCAGTATTCACCGCATCCTGACCTGTCATTGAATCTACTACGAAAAGAGTTTCGCTAGGTTTGATGGTAGAATGTACAGATTTTATTTCCTGCATCATCTGCTCATCAATCGCCAGACGACCTGCCGTATCGACAATTACGATATCATGACCGTTTGATTTTGCAAAGTTGATGGCATTGGTCGCAATGAAAACAGGATCTACAGAACCTTCCTCAGTAAAAACCGGAACTCCGATTTGTCCACCCAAAACTTTTAGCTGATCAATTGCAGCAGGACGGTAAACGTCACACGCTACCAATAAAGGTTTTTTGCTTCTTTTTGTTTTTAAATAATTGGCAAGCTTTCCGGAGAAAGTGG
The DNA here is from genome assembly GCF_025457425.1 of Chryseobacterium foetidum. Taxonomy (NCBI): domain Bacteria; kingdom Pseudomonadati; phylum Bacteroidota; class Flavobacteriia; order Flavobacteriales; family Weeksellaceae; genus Chryseobacterium; species Chryseobacterium foetidum. The sequence goes on along the minus strand of NZ_JAMXIA010000001.1, from coordinate 597,340 downwards.
TTTTACCTGAACCCTGAAGACCGGCGATAAGAATTACAGATGGTTTTCCTGAAAGATTGATGCCTTCCTGAGAACCTCCCATCAATTCTACCAACTCGTCGTGAACGATTTTGGTCATCAGCTGTCCCGGAGTAAGCGATGTAAGAACGTTTTGTCCCAGCGCTTTGTCCTGAACTCTCTTGGTAAGGTCTTTGGCAACTTTATAGTTAACGTCGGCATCTACCAACGCTCTTCTGATTTCTTTTACGGTCTCCGCAACATTAATCTCAGTGATTTTTCCTCTTCCGGAAATGTTGTGCAGTGCTTTATCTAATTTATCCTGTAAACTATTAAACATAAAAAATAATATATAAGGTTTGCAAAAATAAGCTTTTTTTTAAGAATTTAAAACATCGTTATGTCGCTGTTTTTCAATTATAATTTTATTTTTGCAAAATGTATTTTTTTGATTGTTTTGTTGTAATTCTTTTAATGCTGATTTTTAATCTGGTTGTGTACTTTATTTTTAGAAAATATATGTACGGAAAAGAGAATTCTGCGATGAAATTTCTGGCCTTAAACATGGGGAAAGATGTGGTATGGCTTGTAATTTCTTTAGTAATGATAGAGAAAACGAGAGAGAATTTTCTCTTTCTTGTGGTATGTTTTATTATATCGTCTTTTCTTATATATTTGAGTGTGATAAAACTGATTAACAAATCGTGATTTTTTTGATGATAAAAATCAATTTTTAATATTTGCAGACTGTAATAAATTCGATATATTTGCACACGATTAAAAAAGAGATATGAACAGAAAGATTTCTTCATTATTTTTCGCATTTTTATTTGTACTTGTCGGTAGTTTTGCTTCTGCACAGCGCGAATCTGAAGGTGAAAAATCTGCTGAAAAAGTAGAGCACAAAGAGGGCGAAAAAGGCTTCAATGCTACAGAAATGATCATGGAGCACATCGGTGATTCAAACGAATGGCATTTATGGACTACTAAAGATGATAACGGTGTAGAGCATCACGTTTCTGTTCCTCTTCCTGTTATTATCAAGGACAATGCAGGATGGCATACTTTCCTTTCCAGCGATATCGCACACGGTCATGAGCACGACGGCTATACTTTACAACACGGTAAAGTAGTTTCTACAAAAGGAATTCAGGAAGCAAGACTTTTCGGAATGATTTCAGGAAAACAATCTGCAGCTGATTCTTACTTTGATCTTTCTATTACTAAAAATACTGCAGCGATGCTTCTTTCAGTTATTTTCATGGCTGTAATTTTCATCGGAATGGCAAGAAACTATAAAAAATCTCAGTTACCGAAAGGAGCGGGGAGATTACTGGAGCCGGTGATCGTTTTCATCAGAGACGAAGTGGCGATTCCAAACATCGGATCTGTGAAGTATAAAAGATATATGCCTTATTTATTAACTGCATTTTTCTTTATCTGGTTCAACAACCTTTTCGGATTGATTCCTTTCTTTCCATTCGGAGCTAACCTTACAGGAAACATTGCGATCACAGCAGTATTGGCAATCATCACTTTATTAATTACATTATTCAGTGCAAACAAAGATTACTGGAAGCACATCTTTATGCCACCAGTACCTTTATTATTATACCCGATCATGGTTCCAATTGAAATCATCGGGATCTTTACAAAGCCTTTTGCATTGATGATGCGACTTTTTGCCAACGTAACGGCAGGTCACATTATGATTTTGGCGATCATCTCTTTGATCTTCATCTTCAAATCTCCTTTATTAGGATTTGCATCTGTACCATTGGCATTATTTGTATCAGTACTTGAATTATTGGTAGCAGCTTTACAGGCTTATATCTTTACTGTATTATCAGCATTATTTATTGGTATCGCAGTACAGGATCATCATGAAGAGCACGCTCACTAATTAAACAGAATTTAAAAATAATTTTAACTAATATAATTTATTTATTATGGATTTATCAACTGGAGCAGGATTAATTTACGTAGGTATCGGTTTAGCAGTATTAGGCGTAGGTCTGGGTATCGGTAAAATCGGTGGTCACGCTATGGATGCTATCGCTAGACAGCCAGAGCAAGCAGGTAAGATTCAGGGAGCAATGCTTATTGCTGCAGGTCTTATTGAAGGTGCTGGTCTTATTGCGATTATCTTTGGTGCTTTCATCAAGTAATCTATCCTCAAAAAAATATTCTTAGCAGTCATGCGGTTGGCAGCTGCTAAGAATTTTAAAAAAATGATCCATAAAATAACATTTTAAAAAGAACTTACAGATATGGGAATTATAGAACCTGGAATTGGCCTTTTGTTTTGGATGACGCTTACATTTGTGATCCTTTTATTTCTCTTAGGGAAATTTGCCTGGAAACCAATTGTAAATGCAGTAAACGACAGAGAAACATCTATTGTTGATGCATTGAATCAGGCGAAACTGGCTAAAAAAGAAATGGAAGATTTGAAATCTGACAACGAAAGAATTCTTCGTGAGGCTAAAATCGAAAGAGACGGTATCTTAAAAGAAGCAAGAGAAATCAAAGAAAGAATCGTTGCTGAAGCTAAAGATCTTGCTAAATCTGAGGGAGAAAAAATGATCGAAGCTGCTAAACAGACCATTACTTCTGAGAAAAATGCTGCTATGGCAGATATCAAATCTCAAATCGGTACATTGTCTGTAAACATTGCAGAATCTATCCTTAAGCAAAAACTGGATAACAGCGAAGCACAAAACGAACTTGTTCAGAATTATTTAAACAAATCAAACCTTAACTAAGAATGCTTACATCTAAAGTAGCTAAAAGATACGCACAGGGATTGCTCAATTTCACCAACGAATCCGGGCAGACAGCTACTGTATTTTCTGAAATGAAAGATGTGAAGAAACTGATGTCTGAATCTGAAGATTTAAACAAATTTTTCAAAACACCTTACATCGATGCAAAAAAGAAAGTAGAGGTAGCAAAAGAAATATTTAAAGGTCTATCGCCGGTTTCCCAGAATTTAATTACTTTGGTGATCAAGCACGGCAGAGAAAATCATTTGAAAAATATCGCTCAGGAATTTATCAATAAAGTTGAGGACATCAACGGGGTACAGAGAGTTACTCTTACCACTGCGACTCAGCTTTCAAAGGATAATCTTGATGAAATTTTGAAATCATCAAACCTGGTTAAGCCAAACTCAAACTTCGATATCAATGTAATTGTAAAACCTGAAATTTTGGGTGGTTACATTTTAAGAGTAGGAGATCAGCAGGTAGACGCCTCTGTGAAGTCTAAGCTTAATAATATCAAGAAAGATTTTCATTTAAATTAAATTTTAACTGAAGTAATCTTTATCAGTTCAGATTGATAAAAAATTATTTAAAAAAGAAAAAACAACCATACAATGGCAGAAATAAATCCAGCAGAAGTATCTGCGATCTTAAAACAGCAATTGGCCAACTTCGATACTCAATCAAACGTTGAGGAAGTAGGTACAGTTCTTACCATCGGTGATGGTATTGCCCGTGTTTACGGGTTAGAAAATGTACAATACGGAGAGTTGGTAAAATTTGCTAGCGATGTAGAAGGTATTGTACTAAACTTAGAAGAAGACAACGTAGGTGTTGCTCTTTTAGGTGAAAGTAAAATGGTAAAAGAAGGAGACACCGTAAGAAGAACAAACAGAATCTCTTCAATCAAAGTAGGAGAAGGGATGTTGGGTAGAGTAGTTGATACTTTGGGTAACCCTATCGACGGTAAAGGACCTATCACAGGTGAATTGTACGAAATGCCATTGGAAAGAAAAGCTCCGGGTGTTATCTACAGACAACCGGTAACCGAGCCTTTACAGACAGGTATCGTTGCAATCGACTCTATGATCCCTGTAGGAAGAGGTCAGAGAGAGTTGATCATTGGTGACAGACAGACAGGTAAAACTACTGTTGCTATTGATACAATCATCAACCAGAAGGAATTTTTTGATGCTGGGCAGCCAGTATATTGTATATATGTTGCTATCGGGCAAAAAGCTTCGACAGTAGCTCAAATCGTAAAAACATTATCAGATAAAGGAGCTTTGGCTTACACGGTTATCGTTGCAGCTAACGCTTCAGATCCAGTTCCTATGCAGGTTTATTCTGCAATGGCGGGTGCTTCTATCGGTGAGTTCTTCAGAGATTCTGGCAGACCGGCATTGATCATTTATGATGATTTATCTAAACAGGCTGTTGCTTACCGTGAGCTTTCTCTACTTTTGAGAAGACCACCGGGCCGTGAAGCTTACCCTGGAGACGTTTTCTATCTTCACTCAAGATTATTGGAAAGAGCTGCTAAAGTAATCGCTGATGATACAATTGCTAGCCAGATGAATGATTTACCTGAGTCTCTAAGACCAATTGTAAAAGGTGGTGGATCTCTAACTGCACTTCCAATTATCGAAACTCAGGCTGGTGACGTTTCTGCATATATTCCAACGAACGTAATCTCTATTACTGACGGACAGATCTTCCTGGAGTCTGACTTGTTCAACTCAGGGGTTCGTCCTGCGATCAACGTAGGTATCTCTGTATCGAGAGTAGGAGGTAACGCTCAGATCAAATCAATGAAAAAAGTTTCCGGTACTCTTAAATTAGACCAGGCTCAGTATAAAGAATTGGAAGCGTTTGCTAAATTCGGTTCAGACCTTGATGCTTCTACTTTAGCAGTTATCTCTAAAGGAGAAAGAAACGTGGAATTGTTGAAGCAGCCGGTAAACTCTCCGCTTCCTGTAGACAGTCAGGTTGCTATGATTTACGCAGGTACTGAGAACTTGATGAGAAACGTTCCTATCAAAAAAGTAAAAGAATTCCAGGTAGAATATATCGCTTTCCTAAGATCCAAGCATCCTGAAACTATGGCTGCTTTGAAAGCCGGAAAAATCGATAACGATATCACTGCAGTTCTTAAGCAGGCAGCTAATGATTTAGCTTCAAAATATAACTAAAATCAATTCAAAATTCCGAATTCAAAGTTGAGTAAATTTTGAATTCGGAATATTAAATCTTGAATCCGTAGAATGGCAAACTTAAAAGAAATACGAGGCAGAATTACATCAATCTCATCTACAATGCAGATTACCCGTGCAATGAAAATGGTTTCGGCAGCGAAATTAAAGAAAGCACAGGACGCAATTGTAATGCTGAGACCGTATTCTGAAAAACTTCAGGAGATTATTCAGAATGTAAATGCAAGCTCTGATCCTGATCAGGTTTCTGTTTACGCTCAAAAAAGAGAAGTGAAAAAAGTGCTTTACATCGCTGTTACTTCAAACAGAGGTTTGGCAGGTGCTTTCAACTCATCAATTGTAAAGGAACTGAATACTCAGTTTCAGAATAATGCTCACCACGAAATCGAAGTGCTTACCATTGGTAAAAAAGCGTTCGATGCCGTAAGAAGAAGCCGTAAAGTATATTCCAACGACAGTGCTGTTTTCGACAACCTGAATTTTGACGCTGTTGCCAACGTTACAGAAGGTGTGATGAAAAGCTTCAGAGAAGGTACTTTTGATGAAGTATATGTGATCTACAATAAATTTGTAAACGCTGCCACTCAAGAAGTAACTACTGAGCAACTGTTGCCAATCTCAATGCCGGAAAATGAAGAAGCTCCTGCAGAAACAGACTACATCTTCGAACCAAACAGAGCTGAGATTTTAGATAATCTGATTCCTAAATCTATCAAAACTCAATTGTTCAAGGCGGTTTTAGATTCTGTAGCATCTGAGCACGGAGCGAGAATGACAGCAATGCACAAAGCAACTGACAACGCACAGGAGTTGAAAAATGACCTGGTTATTTTCTACAACAAAGCTAGACAGGCAGCCATCACCAACGAAATCTTAGAAATCGTTTCAGGTGCAGAAGCCTTGAAAAATTCATAAGAAGTTTTACTTAAAATATTCAAAAGCATCGGTTTTTCCGGTGCTTTTTTTATTAATGATGATTGATAAACGATGGAAGATGGAAGATGGATGATGGAAGATGGAAGAGGGAAGATGGAAGACGGAAGATGGAAGATGGGAAATGAGCATTGAATATTGAACTTTGAGTCTTGAATATTAAATTTTGCCGACCAGATTTTTTTAAAAATCCTGTTCAATAATACGAATCGTACATCCCGCACCCGACATCCCGCATCCCGTATCCCAAAATCATTTTTAATCGTATTCATATTTTACCTATCTTTGTAAGATAAATTATAATTTCTAAATGGACTCGGACATAGTCAGGCTTTTGCTGGCCTTATTTCTTGTATTACTCAATGGCTTTTTCGTAGCCGCAGAATTTTCAATTGTTAAAGTTCGTTATTCCCAAATTCAACTCAAAGCCGCTGAGGGAGACTCAATGGCAAAACAGGCAGAGCACATCATCAAACATCTTGATGAATATCTTTCTGCGACACAGCTCGGGATTACCCTTGCTTCGCTTGCTTTAGGTTGGGTAGGAGAAAGTGCGATGCACCACGTGATAGACAACTTATTCCACTCTTTAAATATTAATCTTGCTGAATCTACTGTGACAACCATTTCTGTAGTGATCAGTTTCCTGATTATCACTGTGATGCATATTGTATTTGGGGAATTAATTCCTAAATCTATTGCAATCAGAAAGGCAGAGGCAACGACAATGGCAACAGCCGTTCCGTTGAGAGTTTTTTACACGGTTTTCAAACCATTTATTTGGTTGATGAACCTAATGTCTAACGGGTTTTTGAGGTTAATAAAAATTCATCCGGCTTCTGAACAGGAAATTCACTCTACAGAAGAGCTTCAGCTTTTGGTAAAACAATCTGCCGACAGCGGTGAAATTGAAGAAGAAAACTACGAAATCATCAAAAATGCATTTGATTTTACAGATCATTCGGCAAAACAGATCATGGTTCCGAGACAGAACATCACATCCATTGATTTCAGTGCAGAGGTAAATTCCATCATCAACGAAATTATGGACAGCGGATATTCGCGTATTCCGGTTTACGAAAATTCTATCGACAATATCATCGGAATCCTTTACACAAAAGAGATTATCAGAGAATTTGTCAAGCGAAAAGGAATTTTAAGCCATGATGATCTGCGTGAACTGATGCGTGATTCGTTCTTCGTTGTAGGAAGCAAGAAAATTTCAGATTTGCTGAAGATTTTCCAGCAGAAAAAGCAGCATTTAGCCATTGTAATTGATGAATTTGGCGGAACTGAAGGAATTATTACTTTAGAGGATATTTTGGAAGAACTGGTAGGGGAAATTCAGGATGAGGAAGATGATGAAGAAAAACTGGTAGATAAAATCGGCGAAAATACCTATTGGGTAAAAGCTACGCAGCCTTTGGATGAAATTAACGATTCTTTGCCGAAAAAATTACCACTTTCAGAAGAAAGCGAGTACAATACGTTGGCAGGATTTATTTTACATGCTTTGGAAGATATTCCTGAAGAAAATCAGGAGTTTGATTTGGAGAATTATCATTTTAAAATTTTAAAAATGAATAATAAAAGCGTCGAAATGGTGGAACTGGAATATCATGAGCCCAGTAATATTGTCGACGATATTTTAGATAAGTTAGATGTTTAAACAGTACGGAAATGATTTTTTATAACACCATAAAAGATTATGAAAATCCAAAAAGACAGTACGAAGAAGAAGTTCTGGTTTTGGATGAAACAGATGAAGTATACAAACTGATCCTGCACAACGACGACATTCATACATTTGATGATGTAATCGAAGCACTGATTCAGATTTGCAAACACGATCCGATACAGGCAGAGCAATGCACAATGTTGGTTCATTTCAAAGGTAAATGCACCGTAAAAACAGGCTCTATGGATCTTTTAAAACCCATGCACGAAAAACTGATTTCACGAAGCTTAACCAGCGAAATCGTTTAAAATAAAGAAAACTCCGGCAAACACGTCGGAGTTTTTTTTGTACTGTAAAGCCAAACTCAAATTTCAAATTTCAAACTTCAAACTTCAAATCTCAAATTTATCAAAACCCTCCACAATTCACGATTTGTTATGAAGGTAATGGTTCAATTCTAATTTGTCCACCAACTGCTTTCAAGACCTTCATAATGGTTGAAAACTGAGGCTTGGAACCTTCAGATAATGCTTTGTATAAGCTTGGTCGGCTCATTCCGGCTTCTTCAGCAATTTTTGTCATACCTACTGCTTTAGCGATATTTCCGAGGGCAGCTATAATTTGAGTGTCATTTCCTTCCTCCAAAACTGTATTTAAATATTCAGCAATCATTTCATTGCTGTCTAGATAATCTGCTATATCAAATTTTGATGTTTCCATTTTTACTTTTTATTTTTTACTGATTTGAGCTGCAATTTCTTTCGCTTTTTGAATATCCTTTTGCTGAGTCGATTTGTCGCCTCCAACCAACAGAATTATAATTTTTCCGTCTGTTTCTTTAAAATAAATCCTGTACCCTTTTGCGTAATTTATTTTCAGTTCGTTTATTCCGTCTCCCACAGGTTTCCATTCTCCAAAATGTTCATCATTCTCTAATTTTTGGATACGAAATAAAATTTTTGCTTTCGCCCTTAAATCACTCAGTTTCCTAAGCCACTTATTAAATTCGGGTGTCTTCTCAATGAAATAGATATCTTAAAAGTGTATTCGCTTGGATACAAAATTAAGAAGAAAATTCTAAAATAGCAAATGTGACTTTAAAATAGCAGCTCAAATCTCAAACTTCAAATCTCAAATCTCAAATCTCAAATTTATCGGAATCAAACTTCCAACTTCCCACTTCCATCTTCCAGCTTTCAAAAAAATACTATCTTTGTCAAAACTTTAAAGAAAAATGCTTGTAATAGGAATTGCGGGAGGTACAGGATCCGGCAAAACTACAGTTGTGGACAAGATCATCCAGCAACTTGATATTGATGGGATGAATATGCTGTCTCAGGACAATTATTATCATGATAATCACAGTCTTACCCTCACGGAAAGGGAAGCTTTAAACTATGATCATCCGAAATCCATTGATTTTGATCTTTTAATAAAGCATGTAAAAGCGCTCAAAAATAACGAAGCCATTGAACAGCCGATTTACAGTTTTGTAACGCACGGAAGAACAGGAGATCACGTTACCGTGGAGCCTAAAAACGTTTTGGTGGTGGAAGGAATTCTCGTCTTAACCAACAAAGAACTGCTGAAAGAATTTGATTTGAAAGTATTTGTTCATGCAGATTCTGACGAAAGATTGATCAGAAGAATTAAAAGAGATACTCAGGAGCGTGGAAGAGATCTGAACGAGGTTTTACACCGTTACCAAACGACATTAAAGCCAATGCATCAGGAATTTATCGAGCCCTCAAAAAATGAGGCAGATTTGATTATTCCAAACATGAGACAAAACTCTGTAGCCATCGATTTCTTAACTACAGTGATTAAAAACTCTCTTAAAAAACATTAAAAATCTTCTCATGAAAGAAAACAAACTGATCAAGGAAATAAAACCACAGTCTGATGTTATTAAATTCATCAGAAAATACGTGCTGAATAAATACACGCTGACCATCGGTCTTTTCCTCGTCTGGATGATTTTCTTTGATAAAACTTCATTCCTCGTGATCAACGAGATCAACGGGGAAATCGATAAATACGAAGAGCAGCTCATCTATTACAAATCTGAGTACGAAAAGAATGACAAATTCTACAAGAAACTCATGAATAATAAGGATGAGAAGGAAAAATATGCCCGCGAAAATTATTTTATGAAAAAGCCTAACGAAGAAATCTTCATTCTCGTTGCAGACAGCTCAAACGTCGCTAAAAAATAGTTTATTGTGAATAGTCAAATATCTTCGCCGTCAATTTTAAAATAAGTCAGCGAAAATTATTACCCATTACCCATTACCCATTACCTATGTCAAATACCGAAACCTTCTCCAACTGGGAAAATCTAGTTAAAAAACAACTTAAAACTGATGATATTGAATCTGTTTTAAGAAAAGAAAATTTAGAAGGAATTAAGGTAAAAGCTTTCTACACAGATGTTCAGAAACCATTGGTAAATCTTCCAAAAATTGAGGAGAGCACTCATTTGGTAGCTAATTATCACGAAAGTCTGGAAGAAGATGTTTTTGCTTTTCTGCTCAATGAGAATGTTGAAAATCTGGTTGAAAAAACCATTTTTATTAATAACAAAGACTTAGCAGAGCACATCAGTCCTGCAGATGAAGATCAGTATTTTTCACTTATCGATGTATTTGACGAAAAAAGCGCTGAAATCAACGATCAGCTTGTAAAAGAACTGTTGGCAAAACAGTTTAAAAGAAATATTGGGGTAGATATTTCTCTTCACCAAAACGCCGGAGCTTCGATTGTACAGCAGCTGGGAATCGCTTTGGCGAAAACAAAAGAGTTAACCGAAATGTACGGCGCAGAAATTTTAGATAAACTGGTATTTAAAATCGCTGTCGGAGGAAATTATTTCTTCGAAATGGCAAAAATCCGTGCTTTCAAATTGATTTTCAATCAGTTTTCAAAAGAATATGATTTAAATTTAATTCCATACATTTTTGCAGAAACTTCATTAAGAAATAAATCCGTTGCGGACAGCGAAAATAATCTCATCCGATCAACTTTAGAGTTGGCCTCTGCAATGATTGCCGGTGCAGATGCCGTTTACAGCAACAATTATCATATAGGAAACAGTACCGAAAATTCAGAAGAAATTTCATTTAAACAACAGATAGTTTTAGCTTACGAAAGCATTATCAATGTCTTTGAAGACGCGTCAAACGGCAGTTATTATGTTGAAGACATTACTCAGCAGATTGCAGATCAATCGTGGAAATTCTTCCTTGAACTTGAAGAAGCAGGTGGATATCTGGAATCTTTAAAGCAGGGAATTATTCAGAAAAAAATCTATGATCAGGCTGTAGCAGAGCAAAAGTGGGTTGAAGAAGGTAAAATAAAACTGATTGGTGTGAATTTATATCCAAAATTAGACGTAAAGAAATCAATTTCCGACTTATACAATTTAGCTGAAATAAAAGCGGTTCGATGGGCTGAAATGTTTGAGTAGAAAATCTCCCACAGATCACACGGATTTTCACAGATTTGCATGACAAATTTAAGTTTATCAAATTTAAATATAAAATAAACTTTAATGAATGAAAATGAGATAAGCTTTAACATCCGAAAATCGATTTTTGATGTTTACAATGAACTTGGCCCAGGTTTATTGGAGAAAGTTTACGAGAAAATCCTTGCTTATGATTTGCAAAACAAAGGTCTTAAAGTTCAAACTCAGGTTCCGATTCCTATAAGATTTAAAGGTTTGTGTATTGAATCCAGTTTTATTGCAGATATAATTGTTGAAGAAAAAGTGATTATCGAAATAAAATCAATTGAAGAAATCGGGAATGTTCATCATAAACAACTTCTGACCTATCTGAAATTAGCAAACTTAAAATTAGGCATACTTGTTAATTTCAATACTGATTACATCGACAAAAATATATTCAGAAAAATTAATGGTCACATCTCCTGAAATCTGTGTAAATCTGTGAAATCTGTGGGACAAGATATTCAGCAATTCATCAATGCAAATCTCAATTCAGACTTGCATTCATTGCTATTAAAAAAATCCCCGTTTCCTGATGTTTCAATGCAGGAAATCGTGCAGCAGATCAAAGGAAAACAGGTCGCTCAGAGAAAGTTTCCGTTTTTGTTACAAGATGGAATTATCTTTCCGCCACAACTCAATCTGGAGCAATCTTCTTCCGAAAAAACAGCTCAATATAAATCAGAAATTTTAAAAGGAAAGAAATTCATCGATCTTACGAGCGGCTTTGGAATTGATGCATATTATTTATCTAAAAATTTCGACGAAGTCATATTGGTTGAACAAAACACGGAACTTTTAGATATTGTAAAAGACAATTGGAAGATTTTAGATAAGAAAGCAACTTTTATCAATCAAAAACTGGAAGATTTTCTGATTGGAAATAAAGAAATTTTTGATGTAATTTATCTCGATCCCGCAAGAAGAGATCAGAATAAAAACAAAGTTTTCCTTCTTGAAGATCTTTCCCCAAATATTCTTGAAATTCAGGATCAACTGCTTTCGATATCCGAACAGGTAATTATTAAACTTTCGCCTCTGATTGATTTAAAATATCTGCTTTCCGTTTTAAAAAATGTTTCAGGGATTGAAATTATTGCTGTAAAAAATGATGTGAAAGAGATTGTGGTTTTTCTTTCTAAAAATTATTCAGGAGAAGTGATCTGCAATTGCGTAAACCTCGAAAGCGGTGAAAAAGATTTCAGTTTTGAGATAAATGCTGAAAAAAACGCTTCCGCAACCTATTATGAGCCTCAGAGATTTATTTATATTCCCAATAATACAATCCTGAAAGCAGGAATTTTTAATTTAATTTCTGAACATTTTAACTTAAATAAACTTCATCCAAACAGTCATTTTTATACTTCTGATACTAAGCTTGAAAATTTTCCCGGACGTATTTTGGAAATGGAAGTGATTGATGCTAAACAAATTAAGAAAAAAGAACAGTTTAATATTATTTCAAAAAATTACCCGTTAAAACCGGAGGAAATCAGGAAGAAACACCAGCTGAAAGACGGCGGAGAATCGTATCTTATTTTTACACAGTCCAAAAAAGGAAAAATTATTTTAAAATCAGTGTGAAATCTTTGCCAAAAAATGCAATATTTCTTATTTTTGAACAATTATAAATTTAGCCTGAAATCGTTTCGTTTTAAATCATCAGAAATGCATTTCAGAAGACATTATTAAAATATAAATCTGTATATGAAAAAATTAGTGGTAGCCTTGGCAATTGCAGCAGTAGCGGTAAGCTGTAAAAAAATTCAGGCCGGAGGAAATAAAAACACGCTGAAACTCGAAGAAGGAGTAGAAAGATACTCAGACGATCATCAGGGTGGAGACGATGCTCACGGTCACGCAGCAACACCGGCTCATGCAGCTCCTGCACATGGTGCTCACGAAACTGAAGCTCCGAAGAAAGACAGTACAGCAACAGCAACAGCAAAACCTGCTGAAACTCCTGCTGAGCCTGTTGGGCACTAAGCTTTCTTTAAAATATAAAATGTCCTGCAGCAATGCGGGACTTTTTTGTTGGCGAAAGTAAAAATCTTTTGATTTCTTTGTGCCACACCATCAATTTTTTTACATTTAGCAAAATAAAAATTTACAATGCAAGAGACTTTAAAATACATCGGCGAAAACAAACTGCGTTTCGTGGATGAATTGTTTGAATTACTGAGAATCCCTTCAATATCAGCAGATCCCGCTTACAAAAATGACGTTTTGAAATGTGCGGAACTGGTTGCCTCTTACCTGAAAACTGCCGGAGCAGATCAGGTGGAAATTTGTGAAACCGATGGATATCCCATTGTTTACGGCGAAAAAATGATCAATCCCGACCTGCCAACGGTACTGGTTTACGGACATTACGATGTTCAGCCCGCAGATCCTTTGGAATTGTGGAGAAGACCACCATTTGAACCTTATATTGAAAAGACAGATCTTCATCCCGATGGAGCAATATTTGCCAGAGGTTCGGCTGATGATAAAGGACAGTTTTTTATGCATTTGAAAGCTTTTGAAGCGATGATGAAGACCAATTCTGTTCCATGTAATGTGAAATTTATTATTGAAGGTGAAGAAGAAATCGGTTCTGTAAGTTTGGGAAAATGGGTTAATGAAAATAAAGAAAAACTGTCTTGTGACTGTATTTTAATTTCAGATACGCATATTTACAGCAACGAACAGCCTACTGTTACTACAGGTTTGAGAGGTTTAAGCTACGTGGAAGTAGAAGTGGAAGGACCAAACAGAGACCTGCATTCAGGATTGTACGGAGGTGCAGTTCCCAACCCTATTCATGTGCTTTCAAGAATGATTGCAAAATTGATTGATGACGACGGACGTATTTTAATCGACGGTTTTTACGATAATGTAGATATGGTTTCTGATGAGGAAAGAGCAGATATGAATAAGTTGAAAGACAATCCGGATGAATTCAAAAGATCCATCGGCCTGAGCGGTGTTGAAGGTGAAAAAGGGTATACCACTTTAGAACGAACTTCCATCCGTCCAACTTTAGACTGCAACGGAATTTGGGGTGGTTACACTGGTGAAGGTGCCAAAACAGTAATTCCTTCTAAAGCTTCGGCGAAAATTTCTATGAGATTGGTGCCTTATCAGACTCCGGAAGAGATTACAGAAAAGTTTACAAAATATTTTGAGAAAATTGCTCCAGACAATGTGAAAGTTAAAGTAACACCACATCATGGAGGTATGCCTTACGTTCTTCCAACAGATACCAAAGAATTTTCAGCTGCAAAAACGGCTATGGAAACAGCTTTTGGTAAAGAAGTTTTACCTTACAGAGGTGGAGGAAGTATTCCTATTACTGCAATGTTTGAGCAGGTTTTGGGAGCTAAATCAGTTTTGATGGGCTTCGGGCTGGATTCTGATGCTATTCACTCTCCAAACGAGCATTATGGCTTATTTAATTTCTATAAAGGAATTGAGAGTATTCCGCTTTTCTTTGAAAATTATGTAAAATAATCTTCTTTTTTAAATTATTACATTACAATCCCTATGAATTATTCCTTAGGGATTTCTTATTTTTTTAACGTTTTCATTTTGCTAATTGCTTAGTAATTACTATATTTACTTTAAAATGTTAAAATCTTAAGTATGAAAAAAATTCTATTAGTTTGCACTCTTTTGTCACTGAGTCTTGGAAAAGCGCAAATGACAAATGTTTACAGTTATGGTTTCGATGCAGTTTTTCCCGCTGACTGGACCATCACAAATCAAAGTTCACCGAGTGGCACAGGGGCTTGGGTTAAGGCCAGCTATACATCCGCAGATACCAGCCAGAATTCTATTTTCAGTAGTGGTATCGGGGGCGTTCCGGCAGGTCAAAGTGGAGGGAATAATTCTTTTGCTTTAGTTAATTACACAAGTACTACAGGTACGGGTACTATCAGCAATTGGTTAATTACCCCAGTAATAAATGTTAAGGATGGTGATATAATAAGTTTTTACAGCCGAAAAGGAACTGATGGAACTACTGACTATGCAGATAGATTAGAACTGAGATACAGTACAGCAGCTACAACAGTAAATCCGTCAGGAGGCTCTACAGGATTGGGTAGTTTTACTAATGTTGCTGTAACGGTAAATCCAAATTTAGCCACAGGTTTTGTTTATCCAAAAACATGGACGCAGTATCAGTTTACAATTACTGGTATAGGGACAACAGCAATTCCCGTGAAATTTGCTTTCCGATACTTTGTGACCAGTGGAGGAGTAAATGGTACTAATTCGGATATTATAGGTATTGATACCTTTTCGGTTGACAGACCAACTTTGAGTATTTCTGAGATTGATGATAAAAGTAAAACTATCGCACTTTATCCAAACCCAACTTCAGATTTCATCAACTTCAAAACTGATGCAAAGATTATTAAAACTGAAGTGTATGATCTGGCAGGTAAAAATGTAAATCTGCCTTTAAAAGATAATCAATTGGATGTTAGAAAACTTCCCGCAGGACAGTATCTAATTAATATTGAAACAGCTGAGGGAAAGACTACTGAAAAATTCATTAAAAAATAAAATGCTGATAAATCTTAGTTAATAAAAACGCTCCAATCGGGGCGTTTTTCTTATTTTAGAGAAATTAAAATTTTTAAATAATGATTCAAAATAAAGTAGCCTACATCACAGGTGGAACCAAAGGAATTGGTTTGGGCATCGCCGAAATATTATTGAAAAACGGAGTTTCCGTTGCATTTTCGGGAAGAAAAAAAGAAGACGTGGAAAAAGCAGAGCAGGATTTAAAGAAAATCTCAGAAAATGTTTTGGGAATTGTTTCAGATGTCAGAAGTCTGGATGATGAAAATCAGGCTGTCAGTTTAATTACTGAAAAATTTGGCCAGCTGGATTTTGTAATAGCAAATGCAGGTCTTGGTGTTTTTAAACCCGTTGATGAATTAAGTTCAGAAGAATGGAATTCTATGATTGAAACCAATCTGACCGGAGTTTTTCATACTTTAAAAGCCTCAGTTGCTGAATTAAAAAAAACGGAAGGATATTACATCACCATCGCAAGTTTAGCCGGAGCCAATTTCTTTGAAAACGGAACGGGCTACAACGCTTCAAAATTCGGAGTTGTAGGCTTTACACAGGCTGCCATGATCGATTTAAGAAAATACAAGATTAAATCTACCGTAATTATGCCGGGTTCTGTAGCCACAAATTTCAACGGAAATGTTCCATCTGAAAAAGATGAATGGAAAATTCAGCCGGAAGATATGGGTAATTTAGTGCTTGATGTTTTAAAAATGAATCCAAGGGTTTTGCCGAGTAAGATTGAGTTTAGGGCATCAAAACCAAAGAGTTAAAAACTTATAATGCGCTGAATAATAATTCAATAAGTATTATGCATGCATAATATATTTTTTATTTATATTTACAACACTTAACAAACAAAATTGCTTCTCTGATTTTATCGGATGCGGCAAAAAGAAAATATAGTATACATATGAAAATATTAGTTTGTATTAGTAGTGTTCCTGATACTACTTCTAAAATTAACTTCACGGCAGACAAATCTGCATTCGACAAAAACGGAATTCAGTGGGTAATCAATCCTTTGGATGAATTTGCTTTAACGAAAGCAATCAAATTACAGGAATCTCAGGGCGCAACAGTAACTGTGATGAACGTAGGTGATGCAGGTACTGAACCGGTTATCAGAAAAGCATTGGCTATTGGTGCAAATGATGCAGTGAGAGTAAATCTTGACCCTAAAGACAGCTATTCCACAGCAAAAGAAATTGCTTCTGTGGCTCAAAATGGTGGTTACGACTTAGTTCTTTGCGGTAAAGAATCTATTGATTATAATGGCGGTTCTGTACCGGGAATGGTTGCTCAGTTATTGAATCAGCCTTTCGTAAACGCTTCAGTTGGTTTAGATGTAAACGGAAGTGAGGCGACTGCTGTAAGAGAAATTGAAGGAGGTAAAGAAACCATTTCTGTGAAATTACCTGCTGTAATCGCTGGTCAGAAAGGTTTGGTAGATGAAAAAGATTTGATTATTCCAAACATGAGAGGAATTATGTCTGCAAGAACAAAACCTTTGCAGGTTGTTGAGCCTACTTCTTCTGAGGTGAAAGTACAGGGAGTTTCATACGATTCAGTTCCTCCAAGAGCAGCTGTAAAGATGGTTTCTCCGGATAATTTAGATGAGTTGGTAAGACTTCTTCACGAGGAAGCGAAAGTAATCTAATAAGAATCAGGTAAAAAGTAAAAAGATTCAAGTACGGTGACTCGAGGTTAAAATGTCAAATTTCAAACCTCAAATCTCAAATTTGAACACAAAACCTTAAACTTTAAACAAAATTAAAATGTCAGTATTCGTATATGCAGAAAATATAAACGGAGTTTACAAAAAAGCAGCTTTTGAAGCGGTTTCTTACGCTAAAGCTGTGGCTGATCAGGCGGGAACTGCCGTGACGGCAATCTCTGTAAACCCAACAGATTCTTCAGATTTATTGTATAAATATGGAGCAACAAACGTAATCAACATCAAAGACGAAGGTCTAAAAAATTTCTCAGCAAAAGCTTATGCTCAGGCAGTAAGTGAAGTAGCTGACGGAAATATTATTGTTTTTCCTCACACAACAGATGCTTCTTCAGTAGCGCCAATGTTGGCTGTGATGAAGAATTTCTCATTAATTACTAATGTTTTGGAAGCTCCTGAAAGCCAGTCGCCGTTTCAGGTAAAAAGAAAAGCGTTCTCAGGAAAAGGTTTCATGCATGCTAAAGCTGAAGGAGAAGGGGTTATTTTAACGGTTTCTCAAAACGCTTTTGGTGTTAAAGAAAATGCAGTTTCTGGTTCTGAGGAAGTGAAAAACCTTTCAGTAGTCAATGAAGACACGAAAGTGATTTCTCATGAACAAAGTTCAGGAAAACTGGATCTTAAAGAAGCTGAAGTGGTAGTTTCTGCGGGAAGAGGAATGAAAGGTCCTGAAAACTGGGGAATGGTGGAAGATCTTGCCAATACTTTAGGTGCAGCAACAGCCTGTTCAAAACCAGTTTCAGACATCGGATGGAGACCTCACACAGAGCACGTTGGGCAGACAGGTAAAGCGATTTCTCCAAATTTATACATCGCAATCGGTATTTCTGGAGCAATTCAGCATTTGGCTGGAGTAAACTCCTCAAAAACTATCGTGGTAATCAACAGTGATGCTGAAGCTCCGTTCTTCAAATCAGCTGATTACGGTGTTGTAGGAGATGCTTTCCAGATCCTTCCAGCCTTAAATGAGAAAATTAAAGCAATTAAAGGATAAGAATGTGAATTGTGAATGGTCAATTCGCTTCGTCTGTCAATTTTTTAATTTTAATAATTCACTTGCGTAGCAAAATTGACAATTGACCCTTCACTAATTTAAACAAATACGATAAAAGCTCGGCTTCCGGGCTTTTATTTTTGTCTAAAAAGTAAAACCTACAATAAAAAATTAATTTATATTTGTAGCCATGGATTATAAACAGCTAATCATACGCGGAATATCGTACAGTCAGACGCAATCTGGAGCGTACGCATTGTTATTGGAACATGAAGAAACAAACGTTAAACTGCCCGTAGTTATCGGGAATTTCGAAGCACAATCCATTTCTTTAGGCTTAGAAAAAGACATTCATCCGCCGCGTCCGCTTACCCACGATTTATTTACAAAATTTATTGTTTCCACGAATTATAAATTGGTTTCTGTGATCATTTATCAGATTGTAGACGGTGTATTTTTTTCAAATATCAATTTTAAAAATTCGGAAACTGAAGAAGAATTGATTTTGGATGCAAGAACTTCGGATGCCGTTGCGATGGCTGTAAGATTTGATGCACCCATTTTCACCACCCAACAGGTTTTAAACGAAGCCGGAATTTTGCTTGAATTGGAAGAAGTAGCCAAAGAAGACGAAGCTTTTTCTGAAATCGGAGCTTCTGAAGACAGCCTCACTTCTATTTCGATGGAAGAGCTTCAGAAATTACTGGAAGATGCCGTGAAAGAAGAAGATTTTGATACCGCTCTTGAAATTCAGGAGGAAATCAAAAGGAGAAAAAAGAAAATAGATTAGAATTTTACATAAAAGATGAATTTAAAATTACGATTGACCGTCCTCAGCTTTCTGCAGTTTTTCGTGTGGGGAGCGTGGCTTATTACGATGGCGAATTTTTGGTTCGGCACAAAACAGTGGGACGGAACACAATTTGGAGCAGTTTTCGGCACTATGGGTATCGCATCGATCTTTATGCCTACCATCACCGGAATTATTGCCGACCGTTGGATTAATGCAGAAAGAATTTTCTCAGCATTGCAAATCCTTTACGGACTCACACTTTTCGTGTTGCCTCACAGCGATAATCCAAATTCATTTTTTACGGTAATGCTCGTGGCGATGTGTTTTTACATGCCTACAATTGCATTGGCAAACTCAATTTCCTACACAGTTTTAAAGAACAGTAATCTGGATGTGGTAAAAGATTTTCCACCGATCAGAGTCTGGGGAACGGTAGGCTTCATCGTTGCCATGTGGATCACCAATCTTACAGGAAACAAAGCTACAGAAGGGCAGTTTTACATTGCCGGAGTAGCCGCAATCATCCTCGGTATTTATGCTTTAACGTTGCCTAAATGTCCTCCACAGAAGCTTATCGATAAAGACGCACCTTTATCAGAACAATTGGGATTAAATGCTTTTAAACTTTTCAAAAATTATAAGACAGCACTTTTCTTTCTTTTCTCAATGCTTTTGGGCGCTGCTTTACAGTTGACCAACGCTTATGGAGATGTATTTTTAAGTGAATTTTCGCATTTTCCAAAGTACGCAGATTCTTTTGTAGTACAGAGATCAACAATTATCATGTCGATTTCTCAGGTCTCTGAAACTTTATTTATTCTGGCAATTCCGTTCTTCCTGAAGAGATTTGGGATTAAAAGAGTAATGCTTTTTTCCATGTTTGCATGGGTTTTAAGATTCGGATTTTTTGCCTACGGAATACCTGAGGGTTATGGTTTAGGGTTGATCATTATGTCCTGTATCGTTTACGGAATGGCGTTCGATTTCTTCAATATTTCAGGTTCTCTTTTCGTGGAAACCACTACAGATAAAAAGATCCGTTCTTCCGCACAAGGCTTGTTTATGATGATGACCAACGGTTTCGGAGCTGTTTTCGGAAGTTACATCGCAGGTTGGGCGATTGATAAATTTTTTACGCATAAGTTTACGACCGTTACGGAATTGTCGACCTATCTGGAAACAACACCGGATAATCAGTCTTTCTTAAATATTTTAAAGGAAAGTTTCCATTCAGCAGTAAATCCTGACGGAACATTATCATCAGTCGTAATGATGAAAGACTGGCACAATATCTGGATTTCTTTTGCAGCTTACGCACTTGTTTTGGCCATTCTTTTCTGGGTTTTATTTAAACATAAACACGACCCGAAAGCGGTTGAAAACGCAAGTCATTAGTAATGAACAATCAATTTAGACATTGCACTTTTGAATAAAAAGTGCAATTTTTTTTATTTTCGGGCAACCATTTTCAAATTTTATCGTCTTATAGATAGAAACTGATACATGAAGGATTTAGAAAAGAATTTTAAACTCGCCAAAAAGCAGGATCGGAGAGCTCAGAAAGCGCTTTACGATTTGTTTTCAGCTAAAATGCTGGCGGTTGCGAATTCTTACACCAATAATATTCATGATGCGGAAGATATTTTACTGAATGCTTTTCTGAAATGTTTCAATAAAATCAATGACTGCAAAGAGTGGAAGAGTTTTCCTTTTTGGCTGAGGAAAATTGTGGTGAATGATTCCATCACTTTCATCAGGAAAAACAAAAATATTCTGTATTCCGATATTGAAGTTGCTGATGATTATTTCGAAGAAGATTCAGACGAAAATTTTCATAAAATCAACATCGAAGAGATTTTTTCTCAAATGCCGACGGGTTACCGATTGATCTTTAATCTTTATGTATTTGAAGACAAAAAACATCAGGAAATCGCAGAAATTCTGAATATTACAGAAGGAACCAGCAAAAGCCAACTCAGCAAAGCCAAAAAGTGGATTGCAGATTATTTAAAAGCAAAAGAAAATGGACAAAAAAATACTGAAACAGTTAAAAACTGATTACGAAGATCTCGAAATAAAGCCTTCTGCCAATCTTTGGAATCAGATTGAAGATGGTTTGGATTCAGGTGGTGAAACAGTTCAAAAACACACTTTTCATTGGTGGAAATATGCTGCTGTGATTGTTCTTTTTATTTCTGTAGGAGGATTATTTTATTTTAATAAAGACAAGCCTTTAGATAATAAAATAATTGTTATTAAAAGTCCTGCAGAAAATAATTTTAAACCTACAGAAGTTGTAGAATCGGCAGTTGCAAACGAAGAAATTACGAAGGAATCTGTTCTCAATAAAAAAGATTTAGATGATAATCAAAACAAATTTGTTTCTGAAAATTCAATCAAAAAAATACAGGCTCCAAAACGTTTAGAAATAATAGAAAAACAATTAAAATCTATTGAAACTCCTGTTATCGCATTACAAAAGCCCGAGAATATTAGTTTCAAAACCATTATAACTGAAAAGAAAAAAACTTCTTACACCAATGCAGACGAATTACTTTTGGGCAGAGAATTAGACAAAACCAGAGTTGAATCCAATAGAAGTGAGCAGTTTGGTGTTGTAGATGCTTCAAAATTAAAAATCAAACGTCCTGGTTCACTGCGGATTTTCGGAGTCAAAGTTTTTGCGGATTCTGCCACTACAGAATAATCTTTTATAAAAGTGTCTTTAAAATAAACTGTTTACTGCTAAACAGAACTATAATTATGTCTAAAAATAAACTTTTATGAAAACTAAAATTACTTTAATCGCAACTATTTTTCTTTCTGCTTTTGCCTTCGCTCAGGATCACAATGTGCATACTCAAATGCATTATTACACAAAAAAAATTGACAGCATTATCTTATCCGAAAAATCTAAAATGAATATTGAACTTGATAAAGTAGATGAGAATTTAAGAGGAAATAAAGTTGCCGTAACTGAAGAAAGATTAAAACAGAGAAAAGAAATTGCCGAAAAGTACGAGCAAATCATCAATGAAAAGATTGAAAACGAGAAATCTGAACTTGAAAGTGCTACGCAGGAGTTGGTAAAAAACGCAGTTTTAAATCCTGAAGGAAAATACAGATTATCTTTTGAGCCTTTTAGCGGAAAAATTCAATTCAACGGAAAAAGAGTGTTGCTTCCCAAAGATTATCTGCATTCTGTGAAGCTTTCGGTGAGTTTCGTAGGTGCTAATTTGACTACCAAAGACGAGCCTTTCAGGTTTTACAGCAAAGATTCTGATGTTAAAAATACGGTCTATAATTCTATTAATTTTTCTCTCAGATATGAAAATCAATTGGGAGGTTTCAGAAGCCCGGTATTTTATCGTGTAGGAATTGGCTCAAGAACGGATTATTTTACGCCAAAATATGGTAAAGTTTTTGCGCAGGATGATAAAAATCTTTTCGTGCAGGATTTTACGAAAGGGTCTGTTAAGAGAACAAGCTTAAATAATTCTTACATCTTGGTGCCCTTAGAATTGAAATGGGTTCTCAATCCTAAATATGTAGAGCATGAAAATGTGAAATATGTGGATAACAGACAGACGCAGTTTTACGTAGTAGCAGGTTTATACGGCGGTGTGAAGGCCGCGAGTGTGATTTACAACAAATACTCAACTGAATATTCTAAAAGAATTGTAGAAAGGGAAACTGTGGCAAACGGTGTTACTAATTTTCTGGTCGGAGGTAAATTTGGAATCGGATATGGTGGCATAGGATTGTATATTCAGAAAGATTTTACCCCGACTTTTAACGATGATGCATTGCTTACAAGCAAATATGGTCTTCAGATTGGTCTGGAATTGTTGAGTGTTAATTTTTAAATTGACAATATATTTAAATTAATATTAAATAATTGATAATTTTAAATACCTAATTTTATTTAAATAATATCTTCATTTTGAATTATTTGATTTTAAAACATACTTACAAAAAGTATGTTTTTTTTTGTACTTTGGCATTCTAAGATTGATATTAAATCTTAAAATTAATAATGAAAAACTTACAGCTTTTAGGATTGATTTTGGTAGTTGTCGGAAGCTTTCTTCCACTCGTTCACGTTCCCATCATCGGAAACTGGAACTATTGGCAACTCGATCATTTTCTGGCAATTTTCTGCTGGATATTCTCCGCCTGTGCACTTTTCGGGATCGTAAACAACAGAGGAAAACTCGTAAATACATTCGCTGTTTTTCTGCTGATCCTGTTTGTATTCACTTTGTTTGCTGTAAAATATCAAGCTTCGAGCTACTTAAGCTTTCTCCCTTTTAAATCATGGACAAAAGCTTTAGCCGGAACTGTTAAATTACAATGGGGCTGGGCAATTGAGTTTTTAGGAGCATTAATTATGTTATTTGCAAAAACAAGAAAATAGAAAGCTAAAAATAGAATAATTATAAAATTAAAAATAAATAAAGATATGAAATCGCCGTATTTTCCAATCCAAAAAACCACTTTTGATAAGTGATGGCGATTGCATATGACCTTTAAAAAACAATAAAAATTTACATATGAAAGAAGTATTCATTGTTTCCGCAGTAAGAACTCCAATGGGAAGTTTTATGGGAAGTTTATCGACAGTTCCGGCTACAAAACTGGGAGCTGCAGCGGTAAAAGGAGCGTTAGACAAAATTAATCTTGACCCGAAAAACGTTCAGGAAATCTACATGGGGAACGTTCTTCAGGCAGGTGAAGGTCAGGCTCCGGCTCGTCAGGTTGCTTTAGGAGCTGGACTCTCAAACGAAACGCCTTCAACGACCATCAACAAAGTTTGTGCTTCAGGAATGAAGGCTGTGACAATGGCTGCACAGGCTATTAAAGCCGGTGATGCAGACGTTATCGTTGCCGGAGGTATGGAAAATATGTCGATGGTTCCTCATTACTATAATGCAAGAAACGCTACAAAATTAGGCGACGTAAAAATGCAGGATGGAATGGTACTTGACGGACTTACAGATGTTTACAACAAAGTACACATGGGTGTTTGTGCAGAAAAATGTGCTACAGATTACAGTTTTTCAAGAGAAGATCAGGATAATTTTGCCATTGAATCTTACAAAAGATCAGCAAAAGCATGGAGCGAAGGGAAATTTGCTGAAGAAGTTGTTCCCGTATCGATTCCTCAGAGAAAAGGAGATCCGGTAATTTTCGCTGAAGATGAAGAATACAAAGCGGTAAATTTCGACAGAATGCCAACGCTTCCAACGGTTTTCAAAAAAGAGGAAGGAACAGTTACGGCAGCGAATGCATCTACTTTAAATGACGGTGCTTCTGCTTTGATTCTTGTTTCTAAAGAGAAAATGGAAGAATTAGGTCTGAAACCTTTGGCAAAAATCATTTCGTATGCAGACGCTGCTCACGAGCCTGAAAACTTCACAACGGCGCCTTCAAAAGCATTACCGATCGCTCTTAAAAAGGCAGGTTTGGAAGTTTCAGATATTGATTTCTTTGAATTTAACGAAGCATTTTCTGTAGTTGGTTTGGCAAACAATAAAATCTTAGGATTGGATGCTGCCAAAGTTAATGTGAATGGCGGGGCAGTGGCTTTAGGTCATCCACTTGGAAGTTCTGGTTCAAGAATTATCGTTACTTTGATCAATGTTTTAAAGCAAAACAACGGCAAATACGGTGCTGCAGCAATCTGTAATGGTGGAGGCGGGGCTTCTGCAATCGTTATTGAAAATATATAAGATTGTATGAAATTTAAACTGGGAATTGTTATTTTTCTGATCGGATTTTTAATTACTGTTGTAGGTGCGTGGCTGAAAATCACTCACATCACTTTGGGGCCTATCAACGGAAATATAGGTCTGACAATCGGTACAATCGTTCAGGTTGTTGGGATTATAGTGTTGATAGTTCAAATAATGATTAGCAGAAAAAGTTAGAATTTCTTTAAAAAATAAATTTTCAGACATAAATTTTAAAAACCAAAAGCATTCTTGTTTTTGGTTTTTTTATTTCTAAATCCTACTGTAATTTTAACAAATCAATAAAATTCCATCTTATAAAAATAAAAACCTCCGAATATTCAGCGGTTTTTCTATTTTTGTGCAACTAATTAGTTTGAAAATGTCTGAAACTGAAATTCAACCGACTCAAAATATAAAGAATAACCCGAAAATCATGAAGGCGTGGGCAGTTTACGACTGGGCAAATTCTGTTTATTCTCTGGTCATTACTTCCGCAATTTTCCCGATTTACTATACAATTTTAACGACAGCCTACAACAAAAAAGAGTTTGTAGCCGAAGCTGGTGAAGTGCAGGAAATTCCGGTGCGTCACATGCTTAAAATTTTTGGTGAAGGTTATGAGCCCGAAGCGGTTTTAAGTTTTTCGTATGCGATTTCATTCTTCTTAGTCGTGATTTTATCACCATTTTTATCATCACTGGCAGATACCATTGGAAATAAAAAATCTTTCCTCCAGTTTTTCTGCTATCTGGGAGCGACTTCATGTATGGGATTGGCGATGTTTACAGGGATGGAAAATGTCTTTTTAGGATTACTATTCAGCATCACAGCGAGTGTCGGTTTTTGGGGAAGTTTGGTATTCTATAATTCATTTTTGCCGGATATCGCCACTCCCGAAAAGCAGGATTCACTTTCTGCAAAAGGATATATTTACGGTTATATAGGCTCTGTAGTTCTTTTGATTATCTGTCTGGTTTTAATTCAGGTGGTTGCGAAAGGTCCGGAGCAGGCTAAAATTTATATTAGAGTGAGTTTCCTTTTGACAGGTGCGTGGTGGTTTGGTTTTTCACAATATACTTTCAAACATTTGCCACAATTTGGCGATGTGAAAGAGAAATTGCCAAAGGATTTGGTGCTTTTAAATTATAAGAATATCTTCAAAAGACATGAAGAACAGGGTGGATTTTTTGAAGTTTTAAAAGACAATATCAGCTTTTATAAAGATGTTGCGAAAGAGAGTTTCAGAGAATTATTCCGTGTGGGAAATAAGCTTTTTAAAGACAGAGCACTGAAGTTTTTCCTTTCAAGTTTCTTCTTTTACAGCGTAGGAATGCAGACTATTTTCCTCATGGCAGTTCCGTTCGGAAGTACGGTGATTTTTCCGAAGGAAGTTGACAAGTATAAATTAATTATCACAATTCTGGTGATTCAGATTATTGCGATTTTCGGAGCATTTTTATTTTCAAGATTATCCAAAAAAATTGGAAATAAAAACGTCATCACGATTGCTGTTATCATTTGGATTGGATGTTGTCTTTCGGCATATTCTTTAAACAAAGAAAACCCAAATGTGCAGTTGCAGTTTTACGGTTTGGCAGGTTTAATAGGTTTGGTGATGGGTGGTCTACAGGCAATGTCTAGGTCAACCTATTCAAAACTTTTACCTGAAAATTCAATGGAAAACACAACGTATTTCAGCTTCTACGATGTATTGGAAAAGTTAGCGATCATTTGTGGAATGCTTATCTTCAGTGTGTTTATCCAGAAGTTTCACAACATGCAGTACGCATTTATTTCGATGTCTGCGTTTTTTGCAACGGGAGCGATTCTGATCAGATTCTTAAAAACCAAGATATAAGTTCTGAAATGGCTTAAAATTTGTTAATATTCAGCAGAATTGTAGTAACTTTGCATAAAGATTTTAACACAGAATGACGAACCCTTTATTTTACGCTAAAATTATCCTTTTCGGAGAGTACGGAATGATAGAAGACTCACAGGGTCTTGTAGTTCCATACAGCTTTTATAAAGGTACTTTGAAGTTTTCTGATTCAGATTCAGAATTTGAGAAAAAATCAAATTTTCATTTACAGAAATACGCAGATTATCTGCAGAATTTAGCTCTTCCGGAGCAGTTCAGATTGGATATCAGCCGCTTTAAGGAAGATATATCAAACGGACTTTTTTTTGATTCAAATATTCCTCAAGGCTACGGAGTAGGAAGTTCAGGTGCTTTGGTAGCTGCAATTTTCGAAAAATACTGCTTTACAAAACACAATCCTGACAGCATTTCCAAAGAAGATTTAAAAAATATCAAAGCCGTTTTTGGCGAAATGGAAAGCTATTTCCACGGAAAAAGTTCTGGCATGGATCCTTTAATCTGCTACATGAACCTTCCGATTCTCATCGAAAATAAAGAAAATTTAGGCAAAGTTGCCATTCCAAAAGGAGAAGAAGGAAAAGGCGCAATTTTCCTGATTGATTCAGGAATTACTGGCGAAACCGGACCGATGATTCAGATTTTCTTCGAAAAAATGAAGACTGAAGGTTTCCGTAAAACGTTGAAAGAAGAATTTATCCGTTATAACAACGCCTGCATCGATTCTTTCCTTAAAAAAGATATGAATCCTTTCTTCAGAAACCTTAAAAAACTTTCTCACTGGGCTTATGAACATTTCCGTCCGATGATTCCTGAAAGTATCTTTAACATCTGGAAAAAAGGTCTTGATTCTAATGCCTACTACCTTAAACTTTGCGGAAGCGGAGGTGGAGGTTACATTTTAGGCTTCACAAAAGACTACGAAAAAGCAGAAAAAATGCTTGATGGCTTCGATAAAGAAGTGATTTACAGATTCTAAAATTTTTTCAGGAATGAGTTCTGAAAAAAGTAATCCCATACCATTAAATCCTCCGGTAAAATCTTTGTTTTACAGACTTTCGCAGTTTGTGGGATTTTTATTGGGAGCGCGTTTTTTTGTCGCCATTCTGCTCACTTTTGCACTTTACGTTTCTACATTTTTCCTTTTTAATCAGGACGAAAATTTCAGCAGTTTTGTATTCGATTTTAAAGTTCACGGGATTATTTTCTGTACCGTTCTCACTATTTTGGCTGGTGGAATCATCAATCAGTTTTACGATGTTGAAAAAGACCATGTCGTAAAGCCTTTCAGAAGCAGGATTCAGAGCTTTTTGAAGCAAAAATATTTCCTTTATATTTATCTTTTTCTTTCTATTATTTCCTTAGGAATCGCAGCTTTTATCTCTTACAGAGTTCTGCTCTTCTTCATATTTTATCAGTTTGTCATGTGGTATTACAGCCATAAAATGAGCAGGATCTTGGTTGTTAACAATCTTGCTTTTGTAGCATTGACGCTCTATCCTTTCTTCGGAATGATGGTTTATTACCAGACATTTTCGAAAAAAGTTTTACTGATGGCCGTTTTCCTGTTTTTAATTTTACTCATTATTGATATTGTAAAAGATACACTGACGAGGAAAGTGGATGAAGTTTTCGGTTACATCACAATTCCGAACTTCTTTTCAAAAAAAATAACGTCTGCAATTATTATTTCACTTATCATTATAACAATGCTCGTTTCGGCGAAAATCGTTGATAAAAGTGGACTAACAGGCTTTATGGCTTATTATTTTGCTGTGGGTCTGTTTGTTTTTATTACCTGTATCTTTTTACTCATCAATTCTACAAGAAGAAACAAATTCATTACTCTGAATATTCTTAGGTTTTGGGTGTTTATCGGCATTATTTCAATGTTGCTGAATGGAATTTATGGTAAAATCTAAAATATAGTTTTACCAGCATTAATGATTTGTTTACATTTGCAAAAATCTAATCTAACTTAAATAATGTCCATTTTTAACGACACTAAAGTTGCATTTGCCGATAAAAGCGATGCGCAGTTAAGAAAAGCGTACTGGATGTTCAAAATGATTGAGCAGCCTGCCCTTACAAGCCTTGGAACTTCCGTTCTGAATTTCACTGTTCACAATAATTTTCCTTTCGTAAAAAGTGTTGTTAAAAGAACACTTTTCGAGCAGTTTTGCGGTGGCGAAACGCGTGAAGAAAGCATGAAAGCGGTAAAGCAGCTTTTTAAAAGAGGCGTTGGGAGTATTTTCGATTATTCTATTGAAGGCAAGGAAGATGAAGCAACTTTCGATGCTGTATGTCAGGAGATTAAAGATATTATTAAATTTTCTGTAGGAAATCCAGCCATTCCTTTTATCGTTTTTAAACCAACTGCATTTGGAAGAATTGATCTGTATGAAGCTATCGGAAACGGTTCTGAACTGACTTCAAGCCAGAAAGAAGAATGGGCGAGAGTAGTAAAAAGATTTGATGAAGTGTGCAAACTTTGCCATGAACACAGCAAAAAAGTAATGGTAGATGCCGAAGAAACGTGGATGCAGGATGCGGCAGATCAGCTTTGCGAAGAGATGATGGAGAAATACAATCAGGAAAAACCAATTGTCTGGAACACCATCCAAATGTACAGAACTGGTCGTCTTGAATATATGGAAGAGAATCTTCAGCGTGCAAAAGAGCGTAATTATTTCATTGGTTACAAGATTGTTCGTGGAGCTTACATGGAGAAAGAGAGAGCAAGAGCAGCCGAAAAAGGATATCCGGATCCGATTCAGCCAACGAAAGATGCATCAGATAAAAATTACAATGCAGGGATTGATTTTGTAATGCAGAATTTAGATAAAGTTGCAGCATTTTTCGGAACTCATAATGAAGTTTCTTCCGAGTTGGTGATGGATAAAATGAAGGCGAAAGGAATTGAAAATAACCATCCAAACGTGTATTTTGGGCAACTTTACGGAATGAGCGATAACATTAGTTTTTTCCTGTCTGATAAGGGTTATAATGTTGCTAAATATTTGCCTTACGGACCTGTAAAAGATGTTGTTCCGTATCTTACGAGAAGGGCCAGAGAAAACACTTCAGTTGCCGGACAAACCGGAAGGGAACTGGGATTAATTAAAAAGGAACTCGATAGAAGAAATAAATAATTTTTTCAAAAAAATATCAAAAGCTCGGTCGTAAAGACTGAGCTTTTTTCGTTTCTAAAAATTTTGAGCAAATTTTATTTTAAGGCTCAAAACTTTCAAATTTTCCGTTTTCGTAAAACAAAACAATGCGTTTTATCTTATTTGTTTGATTTTCAATAACTTGATTTACAATTTGCTCATTTGATCTTTCTAATCGCTGAGAATCGAATATTTCGCTATTGGCTTTACTCTCGTAAGTTTTAAAAGATTCTGACGGAGCTTCTGCTACGACAGATTTTTCTGGTTTTGGATCCTCTTCAATTATTTCTTCTTCCTCATTTATAAGAGTGAAAAGATCGGGGAGAGAAGTTGGCTTTGATTTCTCTTCTACAATTTCTTCTTCAGCCGGAAGTTCAGATTTCAGCATTTCGCCATCACCGTTAACTAACCAATCCCATAAAATCTCCGGAAAACGGGATTTTATTTTAATGATAAATTCCAGAGACGGTTTATTTCTTCCTGAAGTCACGTGAGAAATTGATGAGCGCTGCACGTCAACTTCATCAGCAAATTCTGAAGGTGTAAAACCGGAATACTCTATAACCTGCGAAATTCTTTCGTTTAAACTCATACAAAAAGTATAAAATTACTGATTACAAATGTAAATAATTAGTTTACAACATGCAAACACAAATGTAAACGGTTTAAAGTCTAAATCAAATACAAATGTAAACTTGTTAATACGCTACAAATCAATAAATTATAATTATCAAAATAATTTACCTTGATAAATTCCAGTTTTATTCCACAGAAATTCACGGTTAAATTTTGGTTAAAGTAATGCGTGAGATAACTATTTCTATATAAAATTCAAACTCATTTCAAATCGCAAGTATGGCGATGAAATTCCTGTAAATGGCTTCTGTCATTGATTTTTTGGCAGATCTATATCTTGTAGAGTAGGAGACGGGATAAAACCGCTTTTAAAACTGATTATAAAGTATAAATGGAACGATTAAGACAATTTATACTCTGTAAACAGGCTTTGATAAGTAGTTTTAACTTTTTATTAAGTTTAAGAGATGTTATGGATCAGTAAAATTTCATCTGCGCATTTACAGGTATTAATTAAAGCTTTTTCCGCACACAAAATTTCAAACTTATAAACAAATATTCACTAATTTACTTTTGTAACAACGTGATGTTAAACGATCTAATCCACATTCAGCACGTTTAGCTTTTTTACGCTCAAATCATCAATTTACCCTCTTTATTCACTTAAAGTAAAACTATATTAAAGCTTTAAATAAATATCTTAAATATTTGATAATAAGTATTATATATAATTTTATTTAAATTATTATTAATTAACATTTTTATCCACAGACAAACTGTCAATTTACATCGTTTAACCAAGTTACAAATGTTAATTTTTTATTTTTCTGAAATTGTAGTATTTTTGACCAATGTAAATTATTTCACAATGAATTTTGAAGAGTTTTACAAACCTAATCCTGACTTTCCAAACCGCTATATTGCTCCTGAAAAATTATTTTTTCACCTACAGAACAACTACAGCGATTTAATTACTGAGATCGGCAGATCATATCTTGACCAACCTATTTACTGCCTGAGTATAGGAAATGGTTCTGTGAATATTATTGCATGGTCGCAGATGCACGGAAACGAGTCGAATGCGACGCATGCGATGTTGGATTTGCTTTTTAGTCTGGAAAATAAAAGTGAAATAAAGAATACGCTGTTGAGTCAGATAAAACTCGATTTTATTTTCATGCTTAATCCGGACGGATCGCAGAGATGGACACGGTTAAACGCTCAGGAATTGGATCTGAACAGAGATTTCCATGCGAATCAGAGTTTTGAACTGAAGTATCTGAAAAAAGTTATTGCTGAAAGAAGCTATGATTATGCGCTTAATCTTCATGAGCAGCGGACAATTTTTACAACAGATGCCATCCACCCCGCAACGCTTTCGTTTCTGGCGCCATCCGAAGACGCAGAAAGGAAGATAACTGAAAACAGAAAGAAATGTATGGCGGTCATCTCGGAAGTCAACGATGCGTTGCAACAGCTTATTCCGAATCATGTCGGGCGGTATTCTGATGAGTTTTATCCCACTTCAACCGGAGATAATTTTATTAAAACAGGCTTGCCCACAATACTTTTCGAAGGCGGACATTTTCAGGATGATTATCTGAGGAAGGAAACAAGAAAATACTATACAGTAGCTCTGTATTATGCCTTAAATTCGATCGCAAAGTTAAAAGGAGAGACGTTAGGCTGGGAAAAGTATTTTAATATTCCTGAGAACATAGAATCGCATTACGATCTTATTTACAGAAACGTAAAGCTGAATACAGACCACGAATGTATTTTGGATATCGCCGTTCAGTATAAGGAAATGTATGAGGAAGGAACTGATGAAATCACTTTTGTTCCGTATGTCGCAGCAGTTGGCGATGTGAAAAAGAGAAAAGGTTGGAAAGAGTTCGACTGTACAGGAAAGAAATTTATTTCAGAAACCAAATATCCAAAATTAGACGAAGTCGTAAGCTTCAAAATTGAATAAAAAAAATAAGGCGAAACCAAAAGTTCCGCCTTAATTTATTGTCTTTTTTTAATATTAGTTCACTACTTTAATTCCTGTAGCGACAAATCTGATTTCTTCTTTCGGCTTTGTAATCGCGTCGATTTCAGACTGAGATTTTTTAGCGTCCGTAGCATAGTGTTTCTGCTCGTCTACTGAGATTGTTTTTACCTCTGCAGTTCCGTCCATCACTACGTTTTTACCTTTCAAAGCGGTTGGAACGAAGAATGCGTAATCTTTCATTTTAACAAAAAATTCAGAATTGTCTTCAGTTTTAATTGTTAACCAACATCCTTTTTTTTGGCAAACATCAGTTACAGTTCCTTTTACAGCAACTTTTTCAATTTTCTTTTCTTTTTTAAGCTTTTTTCCAAGCTTGTCAACGTTTATTGCTTTAGATTCAGATTGTGCTGCAACAGTTGATCCGTAAGTATCTCCCACAATTGCGTTTCCTGCTGGTGGACCAGCTTTCGGAGATTCCTGTGCAAAGGCAAAAGTAGATGCGCTTACCGCCAGAAATAATATTAATGATTTAATTTTCATAAAAATAATTTTTACAAAAATACTAATATTTATGAATACAATTAAAAAAGAGATTAAAATCATACATTTTATTAATAATTTTTCATCCGGAGGATCATAATTATAATTTAAGACATGCTCATTTAATGGTTTTTATTAAATTCGTCAAAAATAAAAAGATGGATGCCAACGAAGTTTTAGAATATTGTTTAGCCAAAAAGGGAGTAAGTGAAAGCTTTCCTTTTGATAATGAAACTTTGGTTTTAAAGGTAGGAGGTAAAATGTTTCTGCTGATGTCTCTTGCAAAACAGCCACTTCAGATCTCAGTAAAAACCGATCCCGAGTGGAGTGAGGAACTTCGCGAACAACATCCGCAAATCACAGGAGCCTATCATATGAATAAAACCCATTGGAATTCTGTATCAATTGATGGTTTAAACAGAGAATTGCTTTTAAAATTGATTGATCACTCGTATGATTTGGTGTTTCAGACTTTAACCAGTAAAATTCGAAATACTATTATTAATGCCTAAAAAAAATGTAAAATATGAGAAAAATATTTATTTCTGCAGTTTTCTTCTTGTCTGCAAACGCACTTGCGCAAACAAAGGAGCAGACTAAAACATGGGAGCTGATTCTTGAGAATAAAAGACTGGATGCCAGAAATTTTTACGACAAAAATCTAAAAAAAGATCAGTTGAAAGATTTTGAAAATCTATTTCTTGATGCATTAATTGATGAAGAAATGGGAGAGATTGTTTTTGATGATTCATTTGTCAGAAAATTAATTTCTATGAATACAGATCAGGAATATTTTTACCCTATTACACACCGCAAATTTGTTTTTGGTGAAAGTGACGGCTCATTTGATGATTACTCCTATTCCCGTATCGATCTTCTTGCAGACGCTCCTGTGTATAGAGATATGACACCCGTTCTTGAGGTAAAATCCACGTTAGACAGAATCAGAAAAAAATCTCAGGAAGCTGATCACTCTATAAAAAGAATGGGTCGCATAGACAAATGGCAGTTTGCAGGAGTTTTTGAAAACCTGAATGGCAGCGGACTTTATAATGAATATGAACCTGAGCAATATGCTAAAAATGACAAGCTTTTTAATGCAGACAGCTTCGGAAATGTGGGATGGTACAACAGAAGATTTCCTTCCAATGATGGCTTTGAATTTTTTATGAATGAAATGGAATATGGAAGAGGAATTGTCTATTCACAATCATTTATTGAAAATCCTGCTGAGAGAAGAATGTTTTTGGAGGTAGACACCAATACAGAATTCAGAATGTTTCTTAATGACACAGAAATTTTATCGAGCACAAGTGATGGCTATACAAATTTGGGATCACACATCGTAGAGGTAAATATGCCAAAAGGTATGAACAGATTGCTGCTGAAATTTGATGCAAAGGATACAAAAAATGCTTTCATGGTAGTTCCAATGGATAGTCAGTATCAGAAAATTTCAGATCTGAAGTACTTTGATGTTTATCAGGCTTATCAGAAGTCAACTCTCATCCAATTACAGCCTAAAGAATTACCGTTGCGTTTTGAATCTTTTTTAAAAGATAAAATTAAAGAGAACCCAAAAAGTTTTTTTTATAAATATTTGCTTGCCTCAGGATATCTGAACAATTTTCAGAACGAACAGGCAAAAGAGTTGATTGAAGTTTTTGCGAAATCATATCCAAAGTCTTCACTTGTGCAAGGTTTGATGTCTAAGTATTATGATAATATCAACGATGCTGAAAAAGTTTCAGAAATATTCAAAAATATTGAACTTGATGATTCAGAGTATTTTCTGATTCCTTTTCTTAAAATGATGGATCGGGATATTTATGAAAGTACACCGATTGAAGATATTAAGAAATATAAAGGAATTCTTGCCAAAACGAAAGCAAAAAACATGGCGGAGTTTTTTGATGTGCTTATCGCGATGAGAAACAGAGATATGGCAACCGCACAGATTCATATCGCAAACCTTAAAAAGAGTTTTGCCAATAACGAAAAACTTTTTACAGTTTTTACGGCACTTGAAGATTCGGAGAAAAAAGATCAGAGCCCGACTATAAAAAAGTTTGAGGATGCTCTTGCAATTAAAAACAGTCCGGAGATCATGAACACGCTGTATTCGTATTACGAGAAAGCCAATAGAGTTGAAGATCAGAAGAAAATTATCAAAAAATATATTGAGCTTTACCCTTCACTTAATTCAATAAGACGTCAGTACATCAGTCTCATAGATGAAGATGCACAGAATCCTGAACTGATGAAGGAGATTGATAATGCTTTAGGGAATTTCCCTCATTCCTATTCCCTGCTTGCTGCAAAGGCAGAAATTCTTGCCAAGCAAAATAATAAAGCTGAAGCAGTGAAATTTGCAAAACTTTCCCTTTCCCATAACACACAAAATGACCAGATGCATCAGTTGATACGCGATCTGGATAATACTCCGGATGCAATGGATCAGGTGGCAATTAAGGATCTGTATAAATTGGTTGCTGAGCGCAGAAATAAGGGCAAAAAAGGTAAGAAAGGTGTGACAACTCTGCTCGATGAGTATATCGTATATGTATATCCTGAAGGCGGAATTAAAAAAAGAAGCACTTATGCTTACGAGATTACTTCAGAGAAAGGTATTGAAGAAATTAAAGAATACTACATCGATTATTATGACAAACTGCTCAAGTCTGAAATCGTAAAATCAAACGGAAGCATCATTCCGGCGGAAAAGTCGGGAGATCAGATTGTTTTTACCGGTCTTGCAGTAGGCGACGTTGTTCTGATTCAGAAAGAAAATATTGAAAGGAATAATGGCAGATTTAATAAAGATTTTAATGTAAGCTCTTATTTCAACTCAGAATATCCGGTTACAGAATCAATTTTTACTGTAATTACTCCCGAGAACATGAATTATCAGTTTAAAAGCATGAATCGTGAGATACCATCCACTAAGAAGAAGATTGGCAATAAAGCATTTCAGACCTGGAAGCTGAACGATCTTGCTGAAGTTGATTTGGATGAGTATTTCAGCCCTGGGTTTTATGATGTAACCATTTCAGTCACGGCAAATTCGATTAAAACATGGCAGGAAATCTCGAATTGGTATGCGGATGTTGCCAAAAAAAGCCTAGTTTCTGATAAAATTGTTGATAGAGCTTTTAACGAAATCTTCCCAAACGGAATTTCGAAAATGAATGAAACTGAAAAAGCTGAGAAAATTTATAATTATATAGAGAAAAATGTAACATACAGTTCAGTAGATTTCCGTCAAAGTGGCCAGATTCCACAGAAGCCATCAAAAACTTTGGTGACTAAATTGGGTGACTGCAAAGATTTGTCTACACTATTTGTAATACTGGGAAATAAGGCTGGTTTAAAATCAAATCTGGTGCTCGTGCAGACCAACAATTATTCTCCACAGAGATTACTTTTGCCTAACCTGAGTTTCAATCACTGCATTGTGAAAGTTAAGCTGGATGATAAGGATACATATCTGGAGATGACCGATAAATATTTACCGTTTAATGCGGCGGTTCTGTCAAACTACAAAGCGAAGGCTCTTCTTGTTGATATTGAAAAATCAGGCGCTCAAAATAAAGATTTAATTGAAATTTCTATGGAAAACAATACTAAAAATCTTTTCAGAATAATGAGCGAAGTAAACGTAAACGGCGATGAACAGAACTTTTTGACGAAGCAATATGTAATGGGTGAGACTAAAAGTTTTTACAATAATTTTTTCCAGGATGAGCAGACAGACGACTACAGAAAGAAAAATGTAGAAGAGGATCTCGGTTCAGTCTTGGACAAAATGATCAGTGTAAAATCAGTGAAATTAATTGACGGAAAAGATCTTTCTGCGAAGCCGCTTGCTTACGAGGTACAGTTTAGTATCAATGACAAACCACAATCTGTAGGAAGTTTAAAAATTATGAAAATACCTTTTGTATCAAAACCTTTCACCAAAGATATTGTAGCTACCGAAAACAGAAACACAGATATTCTATACACAAAATATGAGAAGCAACACGAGTACAATGAAGAAATATATGTGAATATTCCCGAAAACATGAAGTTCATTGAAATTCCTGAAAATAAATCTTTAGCTTATCAAAACTTCAGATATGCTATCAATTATGAGTTGCAGAAAAACAATAAGTTAAAGATTTCCAGAACCGCAACTACACCTTGGGACAATATTAAAAAAGAACAGTATCCTGAATTTAAAAAGTTTGTAGAAGATGCAATTAATGCAGAAAATCAAATATTAGGATATAAATAAGACAAATGAAAAATGCTTACAGAGATGTAGGCATTTTTTTTAAAACACAAAATCCTCCGTCAGCCTCTTATCCTCATCCAACCTCTCAACCAACTTTTCAATCCCTTCAAATTTGATTTCCTCATGAAGAAAATCCCTGAATTTCACAGTGATTTTTTCTTCATAAATATCCCCTTCAAAATCAAGAATATACACTTCCACAGTTAATTTTTCTCCATTAACGGTAGGGTTGGTACCTACGCTGAGCATTCCTTTGTACTGTTGACCCTTCACCAAAACTTCGACGATGTAAGCTCCTTTCTTAGGTAAAAGTTTCAGAGTTTCTGTTTCAATATTGGCAGTTGGATAACCGATTGTTCTTCCCAGTTTTTTCCCGTGAACCACAGTTCCGGAAACAGAGTAGGAATAACCGAGCATTTCATTGGCATCTTTTATACTACCATTAAGCAAAGCATTCCGAATTTTTGTAGAGCTGATGTTATTTTCATGAATGTTAATCGCTTCCATTTGTTCGACCTCAAAACCTAATTCTTTTGAAAGTTTCTGCAACAATTCAAAGTTTCCGCTTTTGTTTTTTCCGAATACATGATCATAGCCAACAATTAAATATTTTACATTTAATTTTTCAACTAAAATCTGTCTTACAAATTCTTCTCCGGTAAGATTTCGGAATTCTTCATCAAATTCTTTTAGAAAAAGATTGTTTACACCGTATTTTTCCATCAGAATCTGTTTCTCCTCAAGTGTGTTGAGAAGTTTAAGATCTTCATTTGGATTGAAAACAAACCTCGGATGAGGCCAGAACGTGAGAATTGCTGTATCAAGATTTTTTTCAGAACCTGTTTTGGTGAGCTCGTCAATAATGCTTTTATGCCCCAAATGTACCCCGTCAAACATTCCCAAAGACAACGCCAACGGCTTCTGAGACTGATAATCGCTAAAATTTTTGAAAACTTTCAATCTGAAAAAAATTTGACTGCAAATATAAAGATAATGTAACAATGTACCAATGTAATAATGTACCAATGTTTTTGGTTTCTAAATGATTGGTAAATTGCCCGACAGGTATATTGGAAAATTAGTAAAAAAGTATGATAAAAATCTTTTTTTTAGCAATTGCGTGTTTATGAAGAATCATTATATTTGCACCAAGAAAAAATTTAGCAATGGCAAACCAAATAAAAGGTAAAATTTCTCAAATTATTGGTCCGGTAATCGACGTTGTGTTTTCAAACGTAGAAGCAGTACCAAGCATTTATGATGCACTGGAAATTACAAAACAAAACGGTGAAAAAGTAGTATTAGAAGTTGAGCAGCACATTGGCGAAGATACGGTAAGATGTATCGCTATGGATGCTACAGACGGTCTTCAGAGAGGTCAGGAAGTAATCGGATACGGTAATCCTATTACAATGCCGATCGGTGATGCTGTGAACGGAAGACTTTTCAACGTTGTGGGTGATGCTATCGACGGACTTCAGAATATTTCTAAGGAAGGTGGTCTTCCTATTCACAGACCAGCTCCGAAATTTGATCAACTTTCAACTTCTGCAGAAGTTTTATTCACAGGTATTAAAGTAATCGACTTGGTTGAGCCTTACGCAAAGGGAGGTAAAATCGGATTGTTCGGTGGTGCAGGTGTAGGTAAAACGGTATTGATTCAGGAGTTGATTAACAATATTGCAAAAGGACACGGTGGTCTTTCTGTTTTTGCCGGTGTAGGTGAAAGAACGAGAGAAGGAAATGACCTTTTGAGAGAGATGCTTGAATCTGGTATTATTAAATACGGTGACGATTTCATGCATTCTATGGAAAACGGTGGATGGGATCTTTCTAAAGTAGATCTGGAAGCTATGAAAGAATCTAAAGCTGCATTCGTTTTCGGACAGATGAACGAGCCGCCAGGAGCAAGAGCGAGAGTAGCACTTTCCGGTCTTACTTTAGCTGAATATTACAGAGACGGTGGTGAAACAGGACAGGGTAGAGACGTACTTTTCTTCGTTGACAACATCTTCCGTTTTACACAGGCTGGTTCTGAGGTATCTGCACTTTTGGGTCGTATGCCTTCTGCGGTAGGTTACCAACCAACTTTGGCATCTGAAATGGGTGCGATGCAGGAAAGAATTACTTCAACTAAAAACGGTTCAATTACTTCAGTACAGGCGGTTTACGTACCTGCGGATGACTTAACTGACCCTGCTCCTGCTACAACATTTGCTCACCTGGATGCAACAACTGTATTGGATAGAAAAATTGCTTCATTGGGTATTTACCCTGCGGTAGATCCATTGGCTTCTACTTCAAGAATCCTGGCTCCGGAAATCATTGGTGCAGAACATTATGACTGTGCTCAGCGAGTAAAAGAAATTCTTCAGAGATACAAAGCGCTTCAGGATATTATCGCAATTCTTGGTATGGAAGAACTTTCTGAAGAAGATAAATCTGTAGTTTACCGTGCAAGAAAAGTTCAGAGATTCCTTTCTCAGCCTTTCCACGTTGCAGAACAGTTTACAGGTATCCCAGGATCTTTGGTAGACATCAAAGATACCATCAAAGGATTCAACATGATTATGGATGGTGAATTAGATCACTTACCGGAAGCTGCTTTCAACCTGAAAGGAACTATCGAGGAGGCAATCGAAGCCGGAGAAAAAATGTTGGCAGACAACGCTTAAAATAATAACAATTTGAGATTTGAAATTTGAGATTCGATGAGCAATTTCAAATTTCAAACATCAAATTTCAAATTTGTTTAGATGAATATAAAAATTTTAACACCGGAACACGTAGTTTTTGAAGGAGAGGTAAATTCAGTTTTGCTTCCAGGGAAAAATGGTGAATTTCATATTATGAAAAATCACGCAGGAATCGTTTCTTCACTCGTTGGTGGTAAAGTGAAACTTTTTACACAGTCTGTGGACGAAGCTTTTGCAAAAAACCTTACCAAGGAAAATGATAAAGATTCTATTTTTTCTT
Organism: Chryseobacterium foetidum; assembly: GCF_025457425.1. Classification (NCBI taxonomy): domain Bacteria; kingdom Pseudomonadati; phylum Bacteroidota; class Flavobacteriia; order Flavobacteriales; family Weeksellaceae; genus Chryseobacterium; species Chryseobacterium foetidum. The sequence continues at coordinate 557,013 of NZ_JAMXIA010000001.1, read as the reverse complement.
TCCCGATCAAAAGCGGTGTTGTAGAGTTTAATCATAACAAAGGAATCATCCTTTGCGAATAATTAAATTGAAAAGCTAAATATATTTTCAAGGAAAGTGTAACTTTGTTACACTTTTTTTTATTCAACCAAATCATAATCTGTGCTCATGAGAATATTTTTCGCAATTTTATTTTCGGTCTGCAGCGCTGTTTTTAATGCTCAGGTAATTAAAACTAAAAGAGGAATTGTAACGATAGACGGCGTGCACGTTGCCAAAGTGAATTACAAAAGTGGAATCTACACTTTTATGGATCTCAAGGAGACGCCTATGTACACCATAGAATTTGTCGACAAAAGTGTAACCGATTCTGTGCGCGACAGTTACATCAAACTCAACCGGATTTACAATCAGGATAAAACACTGGAGATGGATTATATTTCGCCTTCTGCATTTTCAGGTGAAGAAAAATCAGCGGTTTTTACCTGCATTAAAGAATTAAAAGTAATTGACAACAGAGGCATCAACATTAAAAATCTGGACGCTATTTTTACAAATTCCCCCAAGCGTAAATTTGATAACCGTACGAAAGATGCATACAGCATCAAGTCTAAAGTTGACAGATTAAATATTACAGTCAATAATGTTGGAGAAATATTAAGTAACGGAAAACCAGTAGGTTACTTTACCAATCTGCCCGTGAGTTTTGGTTCTGAAGAGACCATTTCAGATAAAACATTTGTAGATATCGAAATTTACGATGCCAAAAGCAAGTACATCGGAAGGTACATCACGACGACAAAACAACTCAAAAGTGCCGGCGGAAAAACATTCACTTTATACAGGGAAATGTCGGGTCGGGCATCAATTTTGAAATTTCCAACTTACAAAGCCATCGCCGAGAGAATGGCAATCATGGATCCCAATTTTATAAAACCGCAGGAAAAAATTATTGTTGGTGAAGTAACAAAAGATGGAATTGAAAAAGAGAAAAAATAAATTATTCTTTATTTGAAACTGAATAAATGTAGATTTTACTCCTTTCGATTATAAAAAAAATATTAAGCTTCATCAAAATAAAAAATTCTGAGAAAATTCCTCAGAATTTTTTTCTGTTATTCAGCAGGAATCTTAAAAATATTTTTAATCCAATTATAAAAATTAGAAATGAAAATACGTTAATTATTTTAAACCTTAAACCTTATACCTTAAATCTTGAATTTTAAATCTTAGCTTACAAACTCAAGATCACACCATTCTCTTTCAGCTGCTGAATCGGTTTTGAAAACCAAAATAATTCAAAGTCTTCAAAATTTTCTTCAAACTGATTTTTAAGTTGCTGAAGTGAAATCTTTTGCGACTGATCCACATAATTTTCCTGCATCATTTTCATCAGCCATTCTGCGTGATCAGGCTCCAGATCGATGCTCACAACATTTGTTTTTAGATGGACTGTAATTTTTGTGTACGGATATTCAGTTTGTTTTTTCTTTTTTAAACGATTCTCAGCGATTACATTTTTCGCCAAAAATAATATTTTTGAATTGCCTTTAAATTTAAAATCCTCTTCCTCCAGCAAACAATCATGAATATAATCGGGATGAACCGTTGTTCCTGGAATTTTAAAATCAAACCAATCCTGCAGAGGAATTTCAAAATTAATTCCGTGCATGTAATTGAAAAGAGATTTTTTTAGTCCAAAACTGAATTTGCCATGATCGATTCCGGTTTTGTCTGTGAAATCGATATCGTTGTTGGCAAATAAAATTTCCTGTTTTATTGGTGTCACTCCAAATTCTTCGGGATTGAGTCCAACCGGCGAATGCGCTGTCATCGCAAACTGATGCCAAAAAGCACTTTGCAGAATACCCATCTCAAAAAGCTGACGAACCATTTCCAAAGAATCCACCGTTTCCTGAACCGTCTGAGTCGGGTAGCCATACATCAGATAAGCATGAATCATAACTCCGGCTTCTGTGAAATTTCTTGTTACTTTGGCAACCTGTTCTACAGAAATTCCTTTGTCGATCAATTTTAAAAGTCTGTCACTTGCGACTTCAAGGCCACCTGAAACAGCAACACAACCTGAAAGTTTTAATAAAAAACATAAATCGCGGGTAAAACTTTTTTCAAAACGAATATTGGTCCACCAAGTTACGACAAGGTTTCTTCTTAAAATTTCCAAAGCAACTTCACGCATTAAAGCTGGTGGAGCGGCTTCATCTACAAAATGAAATCCCGTTTCTCCGGTTTGGGCAACAAGTTCATCCATTCTGTCAACCAGAATTTTGGCAGAAATGGGTTCGTAAATTTTGATATAATCCAAAGAAATATCGCAAAAAGTACATTTTCCCCAATAACAGCCATGAGCCATCGTGAGCTTATTCCATCTTCCGTCGCTCCACAAACTGTGCATTGGATTGGCAATTTCAATCACAGAAATGTATTGATCTAACTGTAAATCAGTGTAATCGGGAGTTCCGATGTCTGCCTGTTTGTAATCGTGACGTTTGGAATTGTTTTTATAGATAACTTCCTCATTTTCAATCAGGAAAGTTCGTTTGAATTCTAAATTTTCTGTTTTATTTAAATTTTCGCAGAGCAATTCCAAAGGAACTTCACCATCATCTAAAGTGATGAAATCGAAAAATTCAAAAACTCTTTTGTCTTTTATTTCCCTCAGTTCCGTATTCGGAAAACCACCGCCCATCGCAGTTTTGATGTGAGGATATTTTTCTTTAATTAATTTTGCACACCGAAAAGCAGAGTATAAATTTCCAGGAAAGGGAATGGAAAAACAGACTAATTTTGGTTCAACTAATTTCAGTTTTTCATCTAAAATTCCTAAAGTAATTTCGTCGATAAAAGTTTTTTCTCCTGAAATTTTAGCATACAATTCATCAAAAGAATTGGCAGATTTACCCAATCTTTCAGCGTATCTACTGAAACCAAAATCAGAATCGACGGCTTCAACTATATAATCAGATAAATCTTCTAAATATAATGTTGACAGATGTTTAGCCTTGTCTTGAAGTCCCATATTTCCAAAGGCAAATTCCATATCATCCAGTTGATTGAATCTTGAAGCTTCCGGTAAAAAATTCATTGAACAGATCTGTCTTGCCAAGGTCGGAGTTTTTCCCTGAAGAAAAGAAATAACCTGATCGATGGTTTTGATATATTCATCTTTTAAACTGAAAATCCGCTGTGAATTTTCTGAAAAAGACTGAATTAAAATTTCCTCACTGAATATTTTTGTCAGACCATTTTTCGAAAATAATTCCAGAATTACCTCAATACCCAAATCTGTTTGATAGCTCGAAATGTTTTTCGTATTTAAAAAACCTTTAATATAAGCTGTGGCAGGATAGGGAGTATTGAGTTGCGTAAAAGGCGGAGTTATGAGAAGCAGATCTTTCAACAAAAATTTTTTGCAAATTTACGTTTTAAAATCAAACTTACATATTCCTTTCAGATAGAATAAATTTCAGTAAAAAATTTCTAAATTCACAGTATGAAATTTTCCCATACGATTTTATTATTTGCTTTTTTGACATTTTCACTCAATGCACATGCACAAAATATTGAAAATGAAGCGGTTTTAAAACCTTTCTTTGAAAATTTAAGTAAAAATCAGGTGACTCAGATTCTTTTTATCGGAGATTCACACATTCAGGCAGATCATTTGACAGGCTATCTACGGAAGAAATTTCAGGATCAGTACGGAAATGCGGGTCGCGGTTTGGTTTTTCCGTATCAGGTTGCCAATACCAATGGTGCTGAAGATTTTTCGTCGGTGAGTAATCAGCCTTGGGAAACCTTCCGTTTGGTTCATGAACAAAAGGTTTTTCCACAAATCGGAGCTGCCGGATTTGTGATTGGAAATAAAGAAGATTCCTTTCTTGAAATCACTTTTAAAAATCCTGAGGACAGTTTTGATAAGGTGGTAATTTACAATGATGCTAAAATGAAAGGCGGAAGCTTTTCTTTGTTTAATGAAAATCAGTCACTAAAAGATTTTGTTCAGAAGAAATCTGAAAGAATAAATCATACAGCTTCAGAAAATCAAACTTTTCATGAAATTGTGTCTCAATACAATACGACTACTACAAAATTGCGTGCCCTGAACGGCGACAAAATTTTAAATCCGAAAGCAGGCTCAGTTTATAAAGTTGAAAGAAATTTTCTAAATTATAATCCTGATTTTGAACAAATTACAGAAAAGATAGGCGATTATAAATTTACAGATTCAAAAACTGAAATTGATTTTAAAAGTCCTCAGAATGTATTTTTACTAAAAACAAATAATCCTCAGGGCAACACATTTTATGGTTTTCAGTTCCTGAAAAATGTGAAAAAAGGAATTGTTTTCAATACGGTCGGCGTGAACGGAGCCACTTATTCTGACTTTTTAAAATTCCCGCTTCAACTTGAACAGCTTTCAAAAATGAAGTCTGATGTTCTCATCATCGCTTTGGGGACGAACGAAGCTTTCGGAAAATTTGAAAAGGAAGAATTTCAAAAAAATGTAACTGATGTGATTTCCAAATTCAGAAATGAAAATCCAGATTTGCCAATTTTACTGATTGGTCCGCCGGATAATTCGCCAAAAGAAAACCGAACGATTGAAGTGATAAGCTGGATTGAAGAAAGTGCGCGTCAAAACAACACTGCTTTTTTTAATCTCTTTGAAGCAACAGGTGGAAAAGGTTCATTCAAAAAGGCTCAGGCAAGAAAAGAGGCGAGTGGCGATGGAGTTCATTATCTGAAGCCCGGATATGAAAAGCAAGCGGAAGCCATTTGGAAAGCGATAAAAAAACCTGCAGAGAATTGATTCTGCAGGTTTTTATGTTTTTAGTATTTGTAAAAATTAAATCATTTATTTTTTAACTTTTAAATTACTGGATTCAAAGCCATTCGTCAAGAGCCAATTGCTATAAGCTACTTAAAATTGAAGGTAAATTGGTAAAACCTGTTCGACAGATTTAAAGTATCCATAGAGAATTAAAAATCCAAAAAATACTAAAATATATGCTGCCAGAGGAATTGTTTTTAATTTTAAAACTCCTTTTTCGGCCCAGTCATCAGGAATCAGATGAATGATCATCGCAAAAACAATCATCCAGATTACTTTTTTGTAATTATCATAGAAAGGCAAAAATACTTCCGCATCAAAATTATATACGATCTGATTGATCATTGTAATGGCCGCATCATAATTTTCTGCCCTGAAAAATATCCACCCAAAACATACAAAATGGAATGTAAAAACTCCCATCACAATTCTGTAAATCAAAGAATTATTGATTCCGGAGAGCGCTTTTCCGGTCAGAAGCATCCATATTTTATGCAAACCAAGTCCGATACCGTGAATAGCTCCCCAGATAATGAAATTCCAGCTTGCTCCGTGCCAGAATCCGCCTAAAAGCATCGTTGTCAGAAGGTTGAAATTAGCAGCAATACCTTTTGAGTTTTTTGTAATAATCGCAGGAAGCAGAAAAATCAGAAGCAGAACTACCGAGACTAAAGATGCGTATATGTAATTTAATTTGAACAAATTGACCGACATCAGGAATGCTCCAACCAAAAATAAGGTCACAAAAATAATCGAAGCAACAGAAAATTTCCTGTTTCCACCTAAAGGAATATAAAGGTAATCTTTGAGCCATGAAGACAGCGAAATGTGCCATCTCCTCCAGAATTCCGTTATATTTTTACTCTGGTAAGGCGAGAAAAAGTTGGCAGGAATTTTAAATCCTAACCAAAGTGCAATCCCAATTGCAATATCGCTGTAACCGCTGAAATCACAATAAATTACCATCGCATAACCATAAACTGCAAACAGATTTTCAAGTCCGGCGTGAAGTGAAGGTGTATCAAAAATATAATTAACTAAATTGAGTGTGATATAGTCTGAAATCACCAGTTTTTTAACCAATCCTGATACAATGAGATAAAATCCCATCGCAAAATCCCGTTCAGATATGATGTAGGGTTTATTAATCTGCGGAACAAAGTCGTGCGCTCTCACAATAGGTCCCATCATCAGTTTCGGGAAAAATGAGAGGAAAAGTAAATAATCTGTAAACTTTTTTGCAGGTTCAAAATCGCCACGGTAAACGTCGATGGTGTAGCTTAAATTTTCAAACGTGAAAAACGATATCCCGATTGGTAATATAATATGCAAAGGATGAAGTTCTGTAGTAAAAATTTCATTGGAAACTGTAATGAAAAAATTGGTGTATTTGTAATAAAACAAAATCGCAAGGTTGATCACAATACTTAAAATCAGAAGCGAGGTCTTTCCGGATTTGACTTTTAACCTGTAAATAAGATTGGATAATGCAAAATTAATGAGCGCTGAAACTACCACCAATCCTACAAACCATCCGCTCGCCTTATAAAAAAAATAGAGCGAAAAAAAAGTGAAAACATACCTTCTCGCGGTATGATGATTTTTCAAGAGAAAAAAAAGCAAAATAAAGAGCGTGAAAAAATACACAAAAAAACCATTATTAAAAAGCAAAGGATTTTTCGGATCGTAGAGAAACTGGTTTAGAAAAGCATTCCAGTCAAATGAAGAAAAAAAGTTTTCTAACTGTTTCATTTTGTGTCGGGAGTCGTTGGTTTGTATTTTTTGTAATCTTTCATGAGTGCCTGATAAATCTTCTGAGCCAAAACATCGGTGCCTTTCCCGTTCGGATGGATGTAGTCTTTATTCGCCAAAGGTGGATTCTGCGATGCCCAACCGACAATCGAGTTTTTTCCACCCATCGTTTCAAAAAGATTGAAAAAGGCTAAATTATGATCGAAAGCAAGTTTCGCCTGAGTTTCAAGAACATTGGGCAATCCGGTGGCTGTTTCATAAGTTCCGTTGTACATAAAGGCTCTGTCGGCGCTGCTTACGAGTAAAATATCAGTTTCAGGAAAAGCTTTGTTGAATTTTTCCAAAACAGGTTTCATATTTTTGGTATAGAAAGAAAAATCTTTTGTATCGGGCTTCCAGAGAAGGTTTACACCATATTGCATGACAATTAAGTCATAATGGTTGGTATTCTGAACGGCTTTAAGAAAATTTTCATCAATCTTTTTAAATTCAATCCCCGTAATTCCTCTGAAAGAAAAGTTGTCGAGGATAATACCGTTTTCAGATTCAAAACTCATCCCATACACCTGCAGCCCCGAAGAATTGCTTCTTAGACTGACCGTTTTTAAAGTATCTGAAGAAAGCATCTGAGAATTTACCATTGAATTTCCCTGAAGAGATATATTGGAACCGTTAAAATTAACGTTGGCACCCGAAGCGTTTCCGAAAATCAGATATTTTTGCAGTGAGGGAACCGAGCCAACAGATTTGTCGGTTAAAGTAGAATTTCCGCCGCCGCTGAAGCTGAAACCGGAAATATACATATTCGAAGCACCCTTATCCATAAAATTGACTGTTTTCCAGCCGTTTCCTTTCACAGAAGCGGTCTTTCTGAAACTTCCCACATTGGTCTGCACCGGAAGAAAACCAACGCCGTAACCGCCAAATTCTTTCTGAAGAAGCTGACGAAGCGTCTGTGTAAGCAGGTCACCCTCGATCATGCTGTCGCCAAAATAGGCAATTCTCAGTTTTCCTTTTCCCGTTGATTTTATCTGATGAAGTTTTTCCGAAAAATAGGGAAGTACATTCACATTTTGATCCTTGTAAAAACGGGTAACCAAATCAGGTTTTTTATAAAGTTCGAAATCGGTTGCTAAGTTTGGATTCTTGGGATCTACTTTGGCAATTTTTTCGGCATCTGCATTTTCTTTTTCATCAAACTTAAAAACATCAGTAATCAGATTTACTTTTTCGAAAGGTTCCCACCGAAAACCAAAAGCAAAACTAAGTACAGAGAAAATGAAGTATAGACAGAAGCAAATGGTAATCAGTGATACCACCCGCCAATTCTTATTTTCAAACATAAAATTTTAGGGAAATTTAGAATGCTAATTTAATCAGTTTCAGTATTCCTTACAAGATGAAATAAAAAAAAGCTTCAAATATTTTTTTGAAGCTTTTTATCCGTTTCCTGCGTGGGAATTTAGTCTTTAAGTTGGTACTTGTGAATGATGGAATTAATTCTTCTCATCCATTCTCCGGGCTGTGTAGAGTAGCCTGCGTTGGCAATTGCTTTCACCCATTTTCCGAAATCCTCAGTGCCTTTCAGGGCGGTGTAGTATTTCTTTTTTACGATCAGTTTGCAAAATGCCTCGTAACTTTCTTCTTTAGATTCAAACTGTTTGTATTTTGAACCGATACTGTTTTTGCCTACAATCCCGAAATGATTGTTTAATGCTTTGGAATTTCTGCTTGTGCCGCCCCCTGTTTCTACGAATGCTATTGCAAGTATTACAGAGCTTGGTATACCGTACTTGGATGATAATTTTTCTGCGAGAGTTTTGTTTTTCTGTATATAGCTTTGTGTCTGTGCATTTACCTGTAAAGAAACGAAGCTGAATACCAAACTCAAAATTACAATTCTTAAGTACGTAAAACTGTGTTTCATAATTGTATGTTTTGAAATCATGGTTGCAAATTTACCCCTACACGATCTAACAGCCTAATTTTTAACAGAATATAACGCCCAATCGGCGTCCTGTGAAGATAATTAGTTAAAAAATGTTAAAAATTAGGATTTATTAAATGTTTAAATTTAAATGCTATTAAAGTTTTATTTCTCTGAATATTATTCGAATAATGTTTAAATTTTATCAAATAAATAATTTACGTAACGAATTTAACTGTTTTTGTGATATTTCAACTTTTTCAAAAATAATAGAAGTTTAATCTTAATTTTTGTCAGAATTATAACCTTTTTGTTCAAAATTTACTGTCAATAATTCTCTAAAACCACTTGATATTTAAGAAATTAGGTTTTGTTATCCTGAATTTAATTTACATCAAAAAACCACCGGAAACTCCGATGGTCAGTTATATTGATGAAAAATCAAGTTTAGTTTTGCTTGTACTCGATGTTCATTTCTTTTTCCATTTCTGCGTAAACACCAGTTTCCAGTTTTTCTTTGATGCCTTCAAAAGCTGCCAAAGTTTCATTGATTTCTGAGTCTGTGTGCGATGCTGTAGGAATTAATCTTAATAAAATCATCCCCTTTGGAATTACCGGATATACCACCACAGAAGTGAATACACCGTAGTTTTCTCTTAAATCTTTTGCTAAAAGTGTTGCTTCAATTGTAGTTCCTTTAATAAAGACCGGCGTTACACAGGTATCCGTATTTCCAAGGTTGAAACCTCTTTCTTTTAATCCGTTCTGAAGTTTAGTTACGTTTTCCCATAACTTGTCTTTAATTTCCGGACGGGTTCTTAATAATTCCAATCTCTTCAAACCTCCGATTACCATTGGCATTGTTAAAGATTTAGCAAAAATCTGAGAACGAAGATTATACTTCAGAAACTGTATAATTTTCTGATCTCCTGATAAAAACGCGCCAAAACCAGCCATTGATTTAGCGAAAGTCGAGAAGTACACATCAATCTGATCCTGACATCCCTGCTCCTCACCAGCTCCCGCTCCGGTTTTACCCAAAGTTCCGAAACCGTGTGCATCATCAACCAAAAGTCTGAAATTGAATTTAGATTTTAAATCACAGATTTCTTTAAGTTTACCCTGCATTCCTCTCATTCCGAAAACACCTTCGGTGATTACTAAAATTCCGCCACCGTTTTCTTCAGCTACTTTTGTTGCTCTTGCAAGGTTTTTTTCCAAACTTTCAATATCATTGTGTTTGAAAGTAAAACTTTTTCCCATGTGAAGACGAACGCCGTCAACAATACATGCGTGAGAATCTGCGTCATAAACGATCACGTCGTGTCTTGTAACCAACGCATCTATACATGAAACCATTCCCTGATAGCCAAAATTCAAAAGATAGGAAGCTTCTTTCTGTGTAAACTCTGCCAGCTCTTTCTCCAACTGCTGGTGCTGCTGGGTTTCACCTGACATTGCTCTTGCTCCCATCGGATAAAACATTCCGAATTCTGCCGCTGCTTTTGCATCAGCTTCCAAAACTTCAGGATGGTTGCACAATCCCAAATAATCGTTGGCACTCCAGAAAATTACTTCTTTACCCTGGAATTTCATTCTTGGGCCAATAGGTCCTTCCAGTTTCGGAAAAACAAAATATCCTTCTGCATAATCTGCAAACTGACCCAATGGTCCCGGATTTTGTTTTATTCTTTCAAATATATCTACCATTTTTTTGTAAAGGGTTTAATTGTAAATTTTAACGAACAAATTTAGTTAAATTATATAGAATGAAAAAAGCCTTTTGTTTTTTTTCAAAAGGCTTTTATTTTATTTCTTATTTAATGATTTCTGTTTTGAAAACTTCGTCATAATTATGAAAGCAATTGTTGATGAATCCCTGTTCTTCCATCCATTTGTCGCTGTAGACTTTTGTGATGTATCTTGAGCCGTGATCGGGATAGATTAAAACAACAAGGTCATTTTCTGCAAACTGATGAGAGTTTGCGTATTGAATAAGCCCCTGTGTAACAGCTCCTGTAGTATAACCTCCCATAATAGCTTCTTTCAAAGCGATTTCTCTGGTTCTGTAAGCAGACATTTCGTCGTTCACTCTTACAAACTCATCGATTTTGTCAAATAAAAGGGCAGAAGGGATTAGATTTTTTCCCATTCCCTCAATCTGATAAGGATGTACGTCTTCTTTGTGAATTTCTCCGGTTTCGTGGAAGCTTTTCAAAATAGAACCGTCAGCATCCACACCGATAATTTTGATGTCTGGATTTTTTTCTTTTAAAAACTTAGCAGACCCTGATAAAGTTCCGCCTGTTCCGGTGCAGGCAAAAAGGTGTGTAATTTTTCCCTGAGTCTGTTCCCAGATTTCAGGACCTGTGGTCTGATAATGGGCATCAACATTAAGCTCGTTGAAATACTGATTGATATACACCGAGTTAGGTGTTTCGGCTGCAATTCTTTTTGCAACTTCGTAGTATGATCTCGGATCATTTGCCGGAACGTTGGCCGGGCATATATAAACCTGCGCGCCCAAAGATTTCAGGTAGGCAATTTTCTCGGCTTTCGTTTTGTCACTTACGGCGAGAATACATTTGTATCCTTTTATAATACAAACCATAGCAATAGAAAATCCGGTATTTCCGGAAGTGGTTTCCACTACTACAGATTCACTGTTCAATAAACCTTTTTTTTCTGCGTTTTCTATAATATGAAGAGCAATTCTATCTTTGGTTGAATGTCCAGGATTACATGATTCTAACTTGGCATATACGGTTGCTGGGATGTCTTTTGTGACAGTGTTAAGCTTCACCATAGGAGTGTTTCCTATAAGGCCAAGAATATTATCGTAAACATTACTCATTATTTTATTAATTTTTTCAATAAAAATCTGACCGCAAAAATACAAAAAAATAAATAATCTCTAAACTTTTGTTTGAAACTACAGCAATGATAATTAAAAATCCTCGCTTGAGTTTTGCAGCTTTCTGATTTCGCAGCCAAAATTTACGCCATTTTTTTTAAATTTTGTTAAAATCGGTATAAAATCATCTAAAAATCTTATTTTCGCATGATTGATTTAATACTATGAAAAACTGGACTTTCAGGCAATGGAATACCGTTCTCGGATGGGTGATATTCGCCATTGCATTTATCACGTATCTCTCAACCATAGAACCCAACTTTAGTTTTTGGGATTGTGGCGAGTACATTTCTTCTGCCGTAAAACTTGAGGTAACCCACGCTCCGGGCGCCGCACTTTTTCAAATCGTTGGTGCTGTGGCAGGAATTTTTGCTTTCGGTAGAGGCGAAAACTATTCGGTTGTGATTAACGGAATGTCTGCGCTTTTCAGTGCTTTCACCATTCTCTTTCTTTTCTGGACGATCACGCACTTCGTGAGAAGACTTCTGAATAAGGATTTTGAAGAAATCAACAGACATCAGGAGATTGCTATTCTTTTTGCAGGAGTAATCGGATCATTGTGTTTCACATTTTCAGATACATTCTGGTTTTCGGCTGTGGAAGGAGAGGTGTATTCTATGGCCTCAATGTTTATCGCCCTGCTCGTTTGGCTGATAACCAAGTGGGAAAACGAATATCTTGCGGCAGATGCTGACCGCTGGATCGTATTAATATTCTTCATTGTAGGGCTGTCAGTGGGTGTTCACATGATGTGTATGTTGGCAATTCCTGCTGTTTGTCTTGTTTATTACGCAAGAAACTATGAATTTACATGGAAGAATTTCATCATAGCCAATGGCGTTACGCTTTTAATTTTAATCATTGTATTTAAACTTATCTTCCCGCTGATCATGACGATGTTCGGAAGACTGGAAATTTTCATGGTAAACGGAATAGGATTGCCTTTCCACTCGGGAACGATTGCAGGATTTATCGTAATGGTTGCTGTTTCTTATTTCATTATCAAATATGCCAGAAAAGCTAAAAAGAAAATTTATCAGACAATAGCACTTTCGTCAGTATTTATGGTGATTGGTTTCTCCTGCTGGATGGTTATTCCCATCAGAGCCAACGCCAACCCGCCAATGAACCTGAATGATCCCGATACCGCAATCGGAATGCTGGATTATTACAACAGAGAGCAGTACGGTGACTGGCCAACGATTTACGGACAAAACTACACTGCATTTCTGGATGCCAACGGTATCGAAAAAAATGACGACGGAAGTTTTAAAACCAATAAAACCGGAGAAATCTACGAAAAAGATGAGAAAACCGGAACGTACAGAAAAACAGGTGACAGATTCAATTACGTTTTCAATAAGGATCATGTAAGCCTTATGCCGAGAATGTTTAATGAAGATAAAGCTGTAATGGCCAACTATATGGCGATGTACGGTGCACCGGATTTCACTTTTAATTTTGATAATCCAGATGTTGCAGACAGCCCTGAAGCTCAGCAAATCTTCAACGAACTCAGAACCAAATATGATAACAAAGATATTTCGGTTTCGGATTATCTTAAGGTAAGACCTTATAATTTAATTAAAGTTCAGAGACCTTCCTTTGTAGACAACATGCACTATTTTATCACGTTCCAAAACGGATATTATTTTGTAAGATACCTTTTCTGGAACTTTGCAGGAAGACAGAATGACCTTGAAGGCAATCAGGAAATCACAAGAGGAAACTGGATTTCAGGAATTCCTTTTATTGACAATGCTTTGTATGGTGATCAGAATGCGATGCCCTCGAAATTCAGAAATGAAAGCACGGTAGCATTCTTTTTCCTGCCGATGCTTCTTGGAGTTTTAGGTTGTTATTTTCAGCTCAACAGAGACTTCGGAAGATTCTATGCATTGCTGTCTTTATTTGTTTTAACAAGCATCGGAATCGTTTTCTATACAGGTATGAAACCTTATGAGCCACGCGAGCGAGATTACGCAACGGTCGGTTCCTTTTATGCCTTTGCCATTTGGATCGGTTTAGGAGCCGGAGGAATTTTATGGTACCTTCAGTCTAAAGTAAAATCAAATTTAGCCAATATCGGTTTTGGTGCTGTTTTAATGGGAATTCCACTAATGATGGGCTTCCAGAATTATAATTCGCATGACAGAAGCGGTCGCTACACAGCTTATGATTATTCTTATTCCATGTTGAAATCTCTTCCAAAAGACGATATCTTATTTGTTTACGGAGATAATGATACATATCCGGTTTGGGCATTGCAGGAAACTGAAAGATTCAGGGATGATGTAAAAGTGGTCAACTTTACACTTCTTTCAACTCCGTGGAATATAGATCAGGTAAAAAGAAGAACCTATAACGCAATGCCGGTTCCAGGACAGCTTAAACACGACGACTACCGTGACGGCGTAAACGATCAGATTTACATGATGAAACCTGGCGACTGGAAAAATGTTTTTGCAAATTTACAGGAAAAGGGAACTGCTGAAAGTGTTATGAGAGCTTTCCAGGGATATTTAGAGAAAGATTCAATGACGATTAAGGAAGCCGTGGAATTTATTAAAATTCAGTCTCCGGAAAAGGATGAAGTATTAAAGGAAATCTTTGGCGGAGATAAATATGAAAAATACAATTTCCTGCCGGTAAATAAATTTGTCATCCCTGTCAACAAAGCCAACGCAGTAAAATCAGGAACAATTTCAGCAGAAGATTTACCGAATGTTGTAGATCACATTACTGTAGATTATAAGGCAAATACTTTGTACAAAGGCAACCTGATTATGTTTGATATTTTAGCCAACTTTGACTGGAAAAGAACGATCAACTTCTCTACGGGAGGTGTGTATGACAGTGAAAATATTTTCTTTTTGGACGATTATCTTCAGTTCGACGGTTTCAGTTACAGATTAGTTCCGATTCGTACGCCAAGAAGCAGTGACGGTGAAATGGGAAGAGTAGACGGAAATTCGCTTTACAACATTGTAAAAAATTACAAATGGGGCAATTTCAAAGATCTGAATGTTCATTTTGATGAAACTGCCACTTCAAATATCATCGGCTACAGAAGTGCGGCGAGCAGAGCAGCAGCAGCTTTAGCTTTACAAGGTGATAAGAAAAAAGCTTTGGAAATTCTTGATTTGGCATCAAAGGAAATCCCAGCGTCCAAATACAATGATCCAAGATCTCTTAGCTCAATGGTGAACGGATACATCATGGCAGGACAGGAGAAAAAAGCTTTGGAAATCGCAGAAACGCTGAAAAAAGGAATTTTTGATGAATATGATTTCTATTTAACTTTAGATGCTGCTGAGCAGAGAAATATCGGAAGACAGATGAGATCAAAACCTGCTGAGTATTCCTTAGTTGTGACAGCGGTAACCGATGCCTACAGGAAATTGGGTCAGAATCAGAAAGCTTACGATTATCTTGTGAAATCTATGGAGCCTATCGATAAAAAATTCAATGCATTTGTGAAAAAAGCCCAGTCTATGGGGAAAGACAAAGCAAGAAATGAAATTGAAAACAACGCTCAGAAAATTACTTCCTATTATTCTTATCTGATGGATGTGATAGAGCCGATTGATTCTAATTTTGCAAAGCAGAAAGAAGAACAGATCAACAATTCACTCATAAAAGCAATACAGTAGCATTTAAAACGGAACTTCGGTTCCGTTTTTTTTGTTTTGACAGTAAAAAATATAAGGTTTATATTTGCACAAACAACGAACACGATGACCGAATCCGGACAGAAAAAGCTTCCCATTTACGCATTTTTTATTGCCCTCACAGTCAAAATATTTTTCCTTCTTACGCATCACATTCAGGAAGACGCTTTCATTACATGGCGGGTTGCGCAAAACCTGATGGATTATGGCGTAATCGGCTTCAACGGAGCGACAAAAATTTCGGCTTCCACTACACATCTTTATGTTTTTGTTTCATATTTTTTCAATCTTATTTTCGGTAAGGAAAACTTTATAGAACCTTTATTGATTTTCAACTCGATACTTTTTACGATCGGAAGCGTTTTACTTTCGCATCTGCTTTTTAAAGATAACAGACATAAGGCTCTATTCATTATACTTTTTGGATTGTTGCCGCCTTCCATAAAAATCTCAATTCTCGGGATGGAATATGGAATTCTTTTCTTTCTGGAAATGGCTTTGCTGTATTATGGATTTAAAAAAGAAAAAAAGTGGGCGTTACTGCTTCTGCCTGTGCCCATCATGTTTACACGGATCGACACAGTGATTTTTCTCGGAATAACATTTATTGTAGATCTTCTCTGGACTAAAAAAATAAGATGGAATTATATTTTTGGAGGAATTTTAGCCCTTGCCGTTTCACTTTCTTTCAACTGGTTTTACTTCGGAGAAATTGTCAATAACACGATTGTTGCTAAGAAATTGAGATATGACGGACAATTTAATTTAAAACAAAACTGGGATTATTTTAATCTGAATTACGGTAATTTCTGGGGAATGATCAAGCTTCCGAAAGATTTTAATCCTTTCACGATTGTCATTGCAGTTTTTGAATTGCTTTGTTTTATTTTTCTGGTGAGACAGAGAAACAACAGAAACTATTTTCTTTGGATTATTTTTATTTTCGGATGGATCAAACAGATTATTTTCCTTTCTCAAAAAAGTCTTTTCGATTGGTATTACTGGGTTCCGCAGATTCTTTTATTCGTTCCGGTCATTATTTTTATTCTCGAAATTAAAGAAAAAAGGAATCTTTGGCTTTCGTTATTTATAGTCTTTTATATCATCCCAATGGTTGCATTTCAGACTGTTCATTCTCTCGCCACAGGAAATGGAGAATGGAATTACCGCAGACACATCGGGCTTTATCTGGATATTTATGAAAAAGATAAAAATCAATGGATTATGCTTGAACCGGCGGGTTACGTTCCATATTTTTCTCACTTAAAGACAATTGACGAAGTTGGATTGGTAGATAAGAATATTCAAAATGAAATTGTAAAAGACAAAGAAAATTATTGGGTAAATACAGTGAAAAACAGAAGTCCGAAATATTTGCTTTCTTATAAAAACCTTTTTGAAGAAAAAGATGCAGTGTATTATCAGCAAAATTATAAACTAATTAAAGAATTTAGAGTAAAAGACCATTTGCACAGTGATAATGCGGTTTTAGAGAAAATTTACTGTTTAAAACCTTCAGGTACGGATTACAATCTTTACGAGAAAATCAAAAAATAGATTTTGATATCATATTTAATGAATCTATGTTAAGTGTTTAAAATTTAAACGATATGGATTGGTAAATTTCTTTGATTGAAAGGCTTTTATTGTTAATTTTACATCCTTAAACTTTTCGTTAAATGATGCAAGCAGCTGAAGCAGATGATCAGATAAAAAAAGTTGGTTTTTACATTAAACCTTTGTCTGAAGTCATTGCTCTTAATAATAATTCCCGTTCTTTTATTAATCATCAGTATTTTGCAATCATAATTTCTGCAGAAGAGTTTACTTTAAAAACGGACGTTGGCGAGAGAATAGTTAAGCCAAAATCGGTGATTTACATTGGCCCGGGAAAATCTTTTCAATTGCTGGGCGAAGTATCAGAAAAGTCTTCCTGTATCGTTTTCAGGTCCAGTTTCTACGAAAAAACACAACAGGACAGTTTTTTTATTAACTCAAAAATTTTCTACAATCCTACTTCCAATTTTTTTGTTGTACCTATCTGTGAAAATTGTTTTCATGAAAATAAATCTTTATCAAAAAGAGTAGAAGTATTTAAAACGAGAGGCGAAAGTCTGTACATTTCTGCAGCACATAATCTGATTGAATCTTTGCTTCTGCATGCTTTTCAGTCTGAAGAAGTGGAAATTATTATTGACGCCGAGAAATTTGAGTTTGTATCCTACGTCAACCGTTTCAGGGTTTTGCTACAGAGAGATTTTAAAGAACAGAAAAAAGTTTCTTATTACGCTTCCGAACTGCAGGTTTCAGCCAGAAAACTCACAGAAATGTCTGAATACGTAAGTGGAAAAAAAGCAAAACAGTTGATTATTGAAAAAGTAATTAGAGAATCTGAAAACGCCTTAAAATTCTCATCAAACACCATCTCAGAAATTTCCTACAATTTAGGGTTTAATGATGAAGGAAACTTTACCAATTTTCTTAAAAAACACACCGGAAAAATCCCAAGTGAAATGCGCGAAGTTGTTCAGTAAACTTTCTGCGGCTTGCTTTTTGAAGTTTTAATTTGTTTTAAAATAAAAGTATGCAAATCGATTGGAATGAGCTTATCATGGGCTCCGAAAGCTGGGATTTTCTGCTCCAGATCATCTTCCGTACAGCGGTAATGTTTCTTGTAATTATCTTCGGAATCAGGCTTTTAGGGAAAAGAGGTGTAAAACAACTTTCTGTCTTTGAACTTGTTGTGATTATCGGTTTGGGCTCTGCGGCCGGTGATCCAATGTTTTACCGTGAAGTGGGAATTCTCTCATCGATCCTTGTATTCGCGGTTATTATCTTATTTTATACTTTGGTGGTTTATCTTATCGGAAGATCCAAAAAAATTGAAATACTTCTGGAGGGAAAACCAATCCTTCTTATTGAAAACGGAGTTTTTGCAATCGAAAATTTTAAAAAGGAAAAATTAGGCAGCGACGAATTCTTTGCGGAGTTGAGAATGAAAAGTATTTCTCATTTAGGACAGATAGAATCTGCGATAGAGGAGACTTCCGGAGAGATCAGCGTATTTTTTTATGAAGATGAAGATGTGAAATATGGCCTTCCTGTACTTCTGCATTCTCTGGAAAAATCCACAACTGTCTTTTCAGAAAAGAAAAATTATTCGTGCACATTCTGCGGCTTTACAGAACTGAAAATCCCTGAAGGCGACAATACATGCGAAGTTTGCGGAAAACACCACTGGGTTCCTTCAATTAACAGAAGACGAATTACATAACAAAAAAAGTTCTGACATAATCAGAACTTTTTTATTTGACAGGCATTTGCAGTTTACACAATTGCTGTATTTTCCTTTTTCAGACTGTTAAAAATAGGCTTTCCAATCAGGCTTGAAAAAATATTCTGAACTTCGTGTATGTATCTGCATCTCACAGAGTTACCGTAAATTTTTAAACCTTCAAGAAGTTTTTTCGCTGTCAGATCAAAGTCGTATTTAATAAACTGCTCAGGTCTTTCATAACGAATTCTCTGTTCTGAACTGTATGTTTTTAAAAAACCTAACTTTTGTAACCAGTCTTCATCGATGAGAATCGGCTTTATTGCTTCGGCCGGCACTGTGAAGTTTTCTAAATCATTATCTATTTTCACATAATACTGACCATCTTTCGGCTGCAAAATTTCCTTTACTGAATAAATCTGATTATTATATTTAACCAAATTTGTAATTTTAAGATCTGTGATATTCATAGTGATAACTGTATTAATGGTGTTTCAAAGCTATTACAAATTATATGCCCCAAATAATATTTTTGTGGTATCCTTTAGGATTTTAATCTCCTTTTAACGCAATTTTTACTTTAATTGTCCTTTACAGCTTTTTTATAGATTTCGAGTGCACGTTCACGGGCTTTTTTATGGTCAACCATCGGCTCAGCATTATAATCTTCAGGCAACCAACTGAAGCGGTAACTTCCATCCTTATCAAATTTTTTCTGCTGCTCCTCAGGATTGAAAATTCTGAAATAGGGTGCTGCATCACAGCCACAGCCTGCCGCCCACTGCCAGTTTCCGTTGTTGGAAGACAGTTCGTAATCCAAAAGTTTTTCTGCAAAATAAGCTTCTCCCCATCGCCAGTCGATTAAAAGGTGTTTGGTCAAAAAACTTGCGGTAACCATTCTCACTCTGTTGTGCATAAATCCGCTTTCGTTGAGTTGTCTCATTCCCGCATCAACAATCGGATAGCCGGTTTTGCCTTCGCACCAGAGTTTAAATTCTTTCTCATCATTCCGCCACTCGATATTTTCATATTTTTCTTTAAAACTTGTGGCGACAACTTTCGGGAAATGATATAAAATCTGCATAAAAAATTCTCTCCAGATCAGCTCGTTCAGCCAGACTTCATTGTGTTTAGAAGCGAAATCCACACATTTTCTAATGGAAATCGTTCCGAAACGCAAAGCGATACCGATGCGGGTTGTAGCATCCAGTCCGGGAAAGTCCCTTGTTTTATTATAATCTGTAATGAGTTTTTTGGATAAAGTATGTTCAGAAAATTTTAAGTCTGTTTTCTCAAATCTAATTTCTTTTAAACTTAATATTTTAAAAGATTTATTCTGATAGAAATTGGAAAAGACTGTTTTATTATTTTGAAATTTTATCTGTTTAAAAGCTTCTTTCCATTTTCTTGAATACGGGGTATAAACTGTGTACGGCGAACCGTCACCTTTCACCACTTCAGCTTTCTCAAAAATAATCTGATCTTTAAAATCAGCCATTTTTATATCTTTTTTCTCCAGAAATTTCCTGATTTCCTCATCTCTTTTTATCGCCTGAGGCTCGTAATCCCTGTTGACGAAAACCATTTCCACATCAAACTCATCTGTAATCTTTTTGAAGGCATCCAAAGGTTTGTCAAAATAAGTTTTGATGCTACTTCCATGCTTTTTCAGCTCTTCATTCATTTGTTCCAGAGCCTGATGAAAATAATCTACCCGTTTGTCATATTTATCTTCGAGATTTGAAAGTATTTCTTTATCAAAAATAAAAATTGGCAGAACTTTATTTTCCTGTTTCAAAGCTTCCGAAAGTGCGGTGTTATCGTCTAAACGCAAATCCCGTCTAAACCAGAATATATTTATTTTGCTCATATTTTTTAAACTTTAAAAAGAAAAAAAGATTCCACAGAATCATTTCAAGTCCGTAGAAAAAGTCTTCAACAGGAATTGTCAGAATTCTGAATCCCATAAACTCCGCAGGATTATAATTTACAACAGGCGAGGGCAGTCCGGTTCCCGTCAGCAAACCGTTCACAACCAAAAATCCAGGACTTAAAATTATATAGATTATTACAGCTTTTCCCAGCCAGTCGGCTTTCAGAATATATTTTAAAACTAAAATGCTCAAGGCACAGGTTACAAATGCCGTTAAGGTATAGAGTTGCTCATAAAAGTAAGTGGCAAGTGCGAGAAGTACGAACGTAATTATATGAAGAAGTACATTTTCGATTTTTTTCACCCACGAAAAATCAAAAAATTTGTCTAAACAGAAATACGTAAACACACACGAAAACGGAATGCAGATAAAAAACAGAATTTCTTCTATCGGAAGATTATAGATAAGCAGACCAATTGTATATTCGTGGCTGAACCACCAGACTTTTTTCGCCGTAAAAATCATATCCCAGACAATAAAAAACACCGCAACAAAAAGCGATGACAGTATAAATGCCCTAAAAAATCTGTTGAATTTTATTTTCGGATGAAATGAAAAAATAAAACAGATAATTACTGCAAAAAAATTAATCAGTAAATAAGTAAACTGCATCATTTTTTATCTTTTTTAAAAAACATTTTAAAGTATTTAACAGGAACCCACAAAAAACCAAAGCATTCGCCGTGCTCCTTTCCTGTGTGTTTATGATGTTGCTTGTGAGCTCTTCTGATCGCAAGAAGATAAGGGTTCTGTGTATTTCGTAAAATCTTAAAACGTTGATGAATAAAGATGTCGTGTACGAAAAAGTACGACATTCCGTAAAGCGTGATTCCCAAAGCGACATAGAAATATTCATT
This sequence comes from Chryseobacterium foetidum, assembly GCF_025457425.1. Lineage (NCBI taxonomy): Bacteria > Pseudomonadati > Bacteroidota > Flavobacteriia > Flavobacteriales > Weeksellaceae > Chryseobacterium > Chryseobacterium foetidum. Next base: position 535,850 of record NZ_JAMXIA010000001.1, on the reverse strand, counting down.
AAATCCGTTAATGGTTCCGAAATACATCAGAACAATCGTCGGAATTGCAAAAATTAAAAAGAAATAATCATTACACTCAATATGTCCTTCGTTGGAATGATCATGATGATCTCTGTGAAGAAACCACATGAAACCGTGCATCACATACTTATGAATGCACCACGTGAGTCCTTCCATTGTGAAAAATGTGATGATGACAATTAAAAAATTCATCTTTGATTAAATTTTGTTTCAAGAATTTTGTAGCGGTAGTTGAAAATATTTTCAAGTTTGCTTTTCACCATGATTTTATGGGCAGTTTCACCTAAAAAACCTAAAGGAAGTTCGTAAGTCACAATATCTGTCATTAAAACGCCTTCTGCATTTGGTACGAATTCATGATGATGATTCCAGAGTTTAAATGGCCCTTTTTTCTGAAAATCGGTAAAGCTTTTTTCTTTATCAACCTGAGTAATTTCTGTCTGCCATTTAAGTTTGACGCCAAAAAGTGGTGAAACATAATAATCGATCAGCATTCCTTCGTAGATTTCCTGATTTTCCACGTTAGTTAGGACGATGAAATTCATATCATCGGGCGTTATCTCAGAAAGGTTTTTTGCAGCAGAGAAAAATTTCCACGCAGTAGAAATATCACAGTGAAGCTGTTGTGTGCGTTTGAGTGTGTGAACCATAGTTTAGTTTAAATAAAAGCAATTTTATACTGTACGTAACTGCTCATCATCACCGAAATTTTTCTTCCGTTGGAAATTCTTATTCTTTTCTTCAGAATTGCTGTGGCAGGCGTTCTTCTTATTTTATTAAACAACGAAATGTAATATCTGTAAGCCAGATACACTCCGAATTTTGAAGTTTTCGGAAGCATTTTAATGCCTTCCAGTGCCAGCCTGAACTCTTCTTCAATGTCTTTTTCGATCTGCTTTTTCTCTTCAACATCAAAGTTGAGAATATTGACTCCCGGGAAATAGGTTCGTCCCAAAATTTCAAAATCGTCATTCATATCTCTCAGGAAATTCACTTTCTGAAATGCAGATCCAAGCTTCATGGCAAATGGTTTTAGCTTGTCAAAAGCTACCTGATCACCATTTACAAACACATGAAGACACATCAGGCCAACCACTTCCGCAGAGCCTAAAATGTATTCGTCGTAAAGTTCAGAATTATAATCGATTTTCTGAAGATCCATTTCCATACTTCTCAGAAACTGGTAGATCAGTCGGTGTTCAATTTTATACTTTAAAACAGTCTCCTGAAATGCCTGCATGATTGGATTTAATGAAATTCCTTCCGCAAGAGCTTCCTCGGTTTGCACCTTGAATCTGTTGAGCAGAATATTTTTATCGTAGCCATGAAAACTGTCTACAATTTCATCGGCCAGCCTTACGTAGCCGTAGATTGCATAAATTGCGTTTCTTATTTTAGGGGAAAGAGCTAAAATTCCCAGTGAGAAGCTGGTACTGTATTGCTGTGTGGTCTGTTTACTGATCTTAAAAGAAAGGTCATCAAATTTTTGTTTCATAACTTTATATTAAAGGGTGGCTTGATGTGCTGCAATTTTTCCTGAAATAATCGAGGGCGGAACTCCCGGACCCGGAACAGTAAGCTGGCCGGTATAGTACAGATTTTTTATTTTCTTATTTTTGAGTGAAGGTTTCAAAACGGCAGTTTGGCTCAATGTATTGGCGAGACCGTAGGCATTTCCTTCGTAGGCGTTGTAATCTTCCTTAAAGTCATTTAAACAAAAACTTTTCTGATAGATTATTTTTTCATCTAAATTTTCCGTGCCGGTGTGTTTTTCAATCCTTTCTATCATCTGAGCAAAATATTTTTGTCTCATTTCTTCAGAATCATCAATTCCGGTTGCGATCGGCATGAGTAAAAATAGATTTTCGCAACCTTCCGGAGCAACTGAAGCATCGGTCTGTGACGGACTGCATACGTAGAATAAAGGCTTTGACGGCCATTTTTTGTCACTGTAAATTTCACTGGTGTGAAGATCCAAATCGTTTTCGAAAAACAGAGTATGGTGTTTTATTTTGATCTTTTCATTAATTCCAAGATAAAAAATGAGGCATGAGGGAGCGAAGGTTTTTGATTTCCAGTAATCTTCTTTGTAATTTTTTTCCTGTTCTGTAAGAAGTTTTGTTTCTGTATGATGATAATCGCATGAAGCAATCACAGAATCAAATTCAATTGTTTCGCCGTTCACCAGAATTGATCTCACCTTTCCGTTGTCACTTATTATTTTATCCACCGCAGCATTGTTATGAAACTGTACACCCAAATCGTTGCAGATACTCATCATTCCTTCAATAATTTTGTAAAAGCCACCCATAGGATAAAAGGTTCCCAGTCTGTATCCACCATAATTCATCAGGCTGTAAAGTGCAGGAATATTTTCAGGTGAAGCACCAAGAAAAATTACAGGAAATTCCATTAAAGTTCGGAGTTTATGATCTTTAAAATATTTTCCGACAAAACTTCTGAAATTGGAGAGAAGATCAAGCTTTACAGCACTTTTTAAAATTTTTAATGAAAAGAATTCAGTCCATGAAAAACACGGTTTTGTTACAAAGTCTTTCATTCCGACCTCATATTTATACTTTGCATCCTGCATGAATTTTTCAAGGTTGTAGGCAGCTCCGGATTCAATGGACTCAAATAAATCTTTCATCTCTGTAAAATTTTCAGGCAGATTCAGATTGTCATCAGAAAAAACCATTTCAAACTGAGGATTCAATGATATGAGTTCGTAGAAGTCGGAGGTTTTTTTGCCAAATTCAGCAAAATAAGAATCGAAAATATCCGGCATCCAATACCAGCTGGGTCCCATGTCAAATACAAAACCGTTTTCTGTAACAAATTGCCTTGCCCGGCCGCCATAAGAATTGTTTTTTTCGAAGATATGAACTTCATGACCTTCTTTTGCAGCATACGAAGCAGCAGAAAGGCCTGAAAAGCCGGAGCCAATGACGGCAATTTTACGTTTCATAATTAATTTTTGAATTTTCGGGTTAATTTTACAACTTCAATATATCTGCCAAAATCATTTATTAATCATAGTTTTGAAAAAAAATGTGGTATAACGGTAAAATTTTCTTAAAAAAGTGATCACGCATTTAAGAATTTTATATCTTTACAAAACGATATTCAGTGTTTCACATGATAACTTGGAACAGATTTTGGATAGAACACTAAACCAAACCTCACAAATTTTATTAGTTTTTTAACTTAAAAAATATAATTTAATTGACGTACTTATCGATGGAGGATTATTTTTTTGGTAATTTCAAATTTCTTTTACAGAACAGAAAACAATTAAAATGAGAAAATTACTAAACTCTTGTTTAAAATTTAACTCAAAGCAGTTTGATTTTTAAAGGTTATGATTTTTCAAATGTGAGATTTAAGAGCAAGAAGCTATATCTAAAAAACGCAAGTACAGAATTTAAAATTATTATGCTCAAAATGCAGCAGAATGAATGATATGGTAAAACGTATCTTTATCGGTAAACAAAAATGCACATTGCATAAATAATAAACAAAAATGCCAAGAAAAGTAGTACAGGGTCCGATCCGCGATAAGGAAAAGACTAAACAAAAGCTCCTGGGAGCTGTAGGAAAAATTTTAAAAACCAAAGGGTATTCAGGTTTAATGGTAAGTAAGATCGCTGCTGTCGCAGGTTACGACAAGAAACTTATCTATGAATATTTTGGAAGTACAGATAAACTGATTGACGAATATATTAAGTCGCAGGATTATTGGAGCAATTTTAACGGAGAGAGAGATGCAGATCTTTCAGACGGTGGAAAAGAAATGTCTAAAATGGCAATTTTGAACCAGTTTGAAAATCTTAAAAAGAATAAAGAACTTCAGAAAATCTTAATTTGGGAACTGTCAGAAAGCAGACCAGTCCTTAAAAAAGTTATGGATGAAAGAGAAGTTATAGGTGAGGAACTCTTCAAAAATATTACAGATCCACATTTTGGCGACGATTCTACTAGATACCGCGCCATGACTGCCTTAATGATTGCAGGAATTTATCACTTAAATCTTTATACAGCCTACAACGGAACTACCTTCTGCGGAATTGATCTTAAATCTGAAAACGGAAGAAAAGAAATTGAAGGTGCTATTGAAGAAATGATTGATTACGCCTATTCTAAAAAAGCGGGAAAAAAGTAAATCTTCGTCACTGAAGATTTACTTTTCTGTTTAAAAATCTGAGGTATTATATTTTCAGATTTAAACAATTATTCTTACTTTTGGGCAATGGAAAATTTTATAGTATCTGCAAGAAAATACCGTCCGCAGCAGTTTGACACTGTAGTTGGGCAGTCTCACATTACAGATACTTTAGAACATGCTATTGAAGAAAATCAGCTTGCTCAGGCTTTGTTGTTTTGTGGGCCAAGAGGTGTGGGTAAAACGACCTGTGCCAGAATTCTTGCCCGCAAAATCAATGAAAAAGACGGTTCTGTTTCTGAAGATGGTTTTGCTTATAATATTTATGAGCTTGATGCCGCTTCAAATAACTCTGTAGACGATATCCGTGAACTGATTGATCAGGTGAGATATGCGCCACAGGTTGGTAAATACAAGGTGTATATTATTGATGAGGTTCACATGTTGTCTTCTGCAGCATTTAATGCCTTTCTTAAAACTCTTGAAGAACCGCCTGCTCACGCCATTTTCATTTTGGCAACTACAGAAAAGCATAAGATTATTCCTACGATTCTTTCGAGATGTCAGATTTACGATTTCAAGAGAATCACAATTCTTGATATTCAGGAACATTTAAGAAAAATCGCTGAGAAAGAGTCTATTCGATATGAAGATGATGCGCTTTATCTTATAGCTCAGAAAGCAGATGGTGCGTTGAGAGATGCGCTATCAATTTTCGACAGATTGTCAACTTTTTCCCATAAAAATATTACTTTGGCAAAAGCTGCTGAAGTGCTCAATATTCTAGATTACGATCAGTATCTCAATATTGTAGATTTGGCCAAAGAGAATAATATTCCGGCTGTACTTTCGTCTTTCAATGAAATTGTAAAAAAGGGTTTTGATTCTCATACTTTCATTGCAGGTCTTGGAAATCACTTCAGAGATTTGATGATGGCGCAAAACGCATCAACTATTGATTTGATTGAGGTTGGTGATCAGACAAAAGCCAAATTTGCAGAACAGTCAAAAAGCTGGAGTCCGCAATTGCTGATAAACGGAATTGAAATCTGTAATCATGCAGACATCAATTACAAAAATTCTAAAAACCCAAGGCTTACCGTAGAAATCGCTTTGATGCAACTGTCTTCTCTCACTAGTGGAGCAGATGTTCTTAAAAAAAAAAGTTCTTAATACTGGCACCTTTTCTTGATGAAAAACAAGAAATAAAGAAGCCGGTTCCCGAAAAGAAAACTGAAACAGTAAAAACAGAAATCCCTGAAGTAAAAATTCCTTCAGAGGAAACTTATGTTCCTAAAAAGGTTGCAAAACCTTTGTCACGACCTGCTTCGAAAGGCGGTTTGAGTATTTCTTCTTTTATGAATCAAACCGAAACTGTAAAGAAGGAAGAAGTTGTTGTTACTAAAAATGAAGATTTACCTAAAAATCATTTTACAGAAACCGATCTTCAGTCTGAGTGGAATTTACTTTTAAAACAGCTTCAGAATAAAAATGTTTTCGTTTTCAACGCTATAAAAGGTTTTAAGCTTAAAAAGAAAGACGAAAATATAATTGAAGTTCTGTTTCCGTCAGATTCTGCGAAGACTGAGTTTGATAAAATCAGCGGTGAGTTTTTCAATCATTTTAAAACAAAGGTTCATAATTTTTCAATCGAAATCGAATATAAAAGAGACTTTGAAAATTTGAAAGTGGAAGTACTGACGAAAAAGAAAATCTACGAGAAATTTATAGAGAAAAATCCTCTTTTGAAAGATCTAGACGATTTGATGAGGTTTGATTTAACTTAAATTTTATATATTTGTTGAACTGTTTCCTCACTGGGGATAAGTAAATTTAAAAAATAAATCATAATTAACTGATTTACAGGTGTTATTAAAATTTTAAATGAAAAATTTTTCAATTACAACTCTGTCTTCGCACTCATCTTTTGGGTATCAGGCTGCTGAAATGATCAGTGGTTATTTTGGTTTGTTAGTAAATTATTATAGAAATTTAAATGGTTATTACCGTCATTATTGGTATAGCTAAATAAATTTCTTTTCCTAAAAACAAAACTTATTCTACTGAGTTTTTGTTTCCTTAAATTTTTTTAACGGCAATTTCGAAAAGAATTATAACGCATTTATAATTTGAATTTCCATGTATTTAAAACAAAAAAATAATTAATATGACACTTAAAGATTTAAACAGCAACTGGATTGAAGATCTATCACAACCGCTGATGATAGCAGGACCCTGCAGTGCTGAAAGTGAGGCGCAAATGCTGGAAACGGCAAGACGTATCAAAGAAACCAACGTGAATGTCCCAATCTTCAGGGCAGGAATCTGGAAGCCACGCACCAAACCAAACGGCTTTGAAGGGGTAGGAGTTATCGGTCTCAACTGGCTGAAAAAAGTGAAAGAAGAATATGGTTTTAAAACTGCGACAGAAGTTGCAAACGCTCATCACGTTGCTGCAGCTTTGGATGCTGATGTTGATATTCTTTGGATTGGCGCACGTTCGACAGTAAATCCTTTTACTGTACAGGAAATTGCTGAAGCTTTAAAAGGAACTGAGAAAACAGTTTTGGTAAAAAATCCTGTAAACCCAGATTTGGCATTGTGGATCGGAGCTCTGGAAAGACTTTTGGGTCAAAATATTAAAAATCTGGGTGTGATTCACAGAGGTTTTTCAACGTACCAAAAGACGAAGTACAGAAATAATCCGAACTGGCAGATTGCTTTGGATTTTAAAAGTCAATATCCTAATATTCCGATGTTAATTGATCCTTCTCACATTTGCGGAAACAGAATAGGTTTGGCAGATATCACGCAGGAAGCGTTAAATGTTGGTTACCAGGGAGCGATTATAGAATCACACAGCAATCCTGATGAAGCCTGGAGTGATGCTTCACAACAGATTACACCGGAAGTTTTGGCAGATTTAATTACAAACCTAAAAGTAAGAAACTCTGATTTTGCAGGATTTGAAGGCGAAATGGGAAGACACAGAACTTTAATCTCGGATTTGGATTTTCAGATTATCGAAATGCTTTCTCAGCGAATGAAAATTTCTGAAAAAATTGGAAAACTGAAAAAGGAGAATGATATTGCCATTTTCCAGCCTGCAAGATGGAAAGAAATTACGGAATACGCTACTCTAAAAGCTACTGAAACGGGGATGTCTCCGGAATTTATAGAGAAAATTTTTAAATCTGTTCACGAAGAATCTATTGAGGTACAAAACAAAGTGATGATAAACAAATAAGTTTTTCTTTAAAGCAAAATTATAAGTATAGGTCTGAAGAGTTAGCTAAACAAAATGTTTTCTGCTTTTCAGGCCTTAATTATTTATATTTGCATTAATATATAAAAGTGAAAGGAAAAATCATAAAATCCACGGGAAGCTGGTATCAGGTTTTAGAATTGGAGACCAATAAAATCTTCGAGGCAAGGATACGCGGAAAATTTAAGCTCATCAAAACAAGGCTTACGAATCCGCTTGCTGTCGGAGATTTTGTGGAATTCCAGCTGGAACAGGATGATGTGGCTTGGATTACCAAAATAGAGCCGCGAACGAATTATCTCATCAGAAAATCGGTCAACCTGTCAAAAGAGGCGCACATCATCGCTTCGAATATAGACATTGCCTGCTTCATTTTCACTTTGAAACATCCCGAAACGTCTCTTGGTTTTCTCGACCGTTTTCTGGCTTGCTGCGAAGCGTACAATATTACACCGTTGATTTTATTCAACAAAATGGATGTTTTGAATGACGAAGAAATAGAGGATGTAAAAGATATCGAATTTCTCTACAACGAAATTGGATATGACAGTCTGGAAATTTCTTCCTATTCTAAATTGAATTTAGATGATCTGCAGAATTTACTTCAAGACAAAACTTCCGTATTCTTCGGTCATTCCGGATGTGGTAAGTCAACTTTAGTGAATGCATTACAACCTGATTTAAATCTAAAAACCTCAGAAATTTCTGATACACATCTTAAAGGAAAGCACACTACGACGTTTGCTCAGATGCACTTCTGGCATTTTGGCGGAAATGTGATTGATACACCTGGTGTACGTGAATTTGCGATGATTGATGTTCAGAAAGAAGAGATACAGCATTACTTTCCTGAAATCTTTAAAAAGAGGGAAGAGTGTAAGTTTCACAACTGTCTTCACATTAATGAGCCAAAATGCGCAGTTCTTAATGCTTTGGAGACTGGCGAAATACAACATTCAAGATATGCCAACTATATCAAACTGATGGATGAGGCGGAAGAAGAAGCTCAAAACAATTTTTAATTTCTCGTAATATTATTGGTCTTTCAATGTTTCATAATGAAATGTTGAGATTATATTTACTTAAATATTTACAATTGCTAATTTGGCAACAAAAACGCAATATTAATGCAAATAAAAAACCCAGCCGAAGCTGGGTAAAAACTAATAACCATGAAAACTCAAATTAAACATGAGAATCGGAATGTAATAAACAATTACTGTGCCAAAGGAATGTGACGATTTTCTTAATAAAAGTTATTTTATTGTTAAAAAAAACTTAAAAACAGAATTTTCAAAAATTTTTGTATTTTTGTGCAAATAATTAAAAAAATATTATGTCTAACATTACGTTCACTATGATCAAACCTGATGCAGTTGCTGACGGTCACATTGGTGCAATTTTAGGAAAGATTTCTGAAGGAGGTTTCAAAATTAAAGCTTTAAAATTGACTCAGCTTACAGTTGCTGATGCAAAAAAATTCTATGAAGTACATTCAGAAAGACCTTTCTACGGAGAATTAGTAGAATTCATGAGTTCAGGGCCGATTGTGGCTGCTGTTTTAGAAAAAGATAATGCTGTGGAAGATTTCAGAACTTTAATTGGTTCTACAAATCCTGCTGAAGCTGCTGAAGGAACAATCAGAAAAATGTTTGCGAGAAGCATTGGCGAAAATGCAGTACACGGTTCAGATTCTAACGAAAACGCTCTTATTGAAGCTCAGTTCCATTTTTCCGGAAGAGAAATTTTCTAAGAAAAACCTGAATAAAATATAAGAATCCGGCTTAGTCCGGATTTTTTTTGTTTCTATATGTGTCAAAATTTGCATAACTGATTTAGTGATAAAATACCGTGTTTTTACGGATTGACTTGTGTTTAAAGTTTGCAGATATTTGTATTGAAATAATTGAAATTTAATTTCACCAACTAAAAACTAGAGTAAACTAAACTGTAACCACAAGAATTCTCTAAACACGTGATGACAAAGGCTGCCAATTGGCAGCCTTTTTTTTATATTTTATTGCAAAAAATTATTTAAACTTTCAGAAGTTCAATCATTTTTTCAGGGCTTTCTGCTGAGAAAACAGCGTTTCCTGCCACCAAAACATCGGCACCAGCATCAAAAAGTTTGGAAGCATTGTCAATGTTTACGCCGCCATCAATCTGAATTAATGCTGTTGAGTTATTGCTTAAAATAAGATCTTTTGTTTCAGCGATTTTTTTGTAAGTATTTTCGATGAATTTTTGTCCGCCAAAACCTGGATTTACGCTCATCAGCAAAACCAAATCTACATCCGAAATAATGTCTTCAAGCATCAAAACCGGCGTTGAAGGATTTAAAACAACCCCAGCCTTAGCTCCCAAATTTTGAATGTGATGAATTGTTCTGTGTAAATGTGTACACGCTTCATAATGAACCGAAACCAAATCAGCTCCATGATTGATGAATTCTTCAACATATTTTTCGGGCTCAACAATCATTAAATGCACATCGACAAATTTTTTGGCATGTTGCTGAATTGTTTTCATCACCGGAAATCCAAAGGAAATATTTGGGACAAATCTTCCATCCATCACGTCTACGTGCAGCCAGTCTGCCTGAGAATTGTTGAGCATTTCGATGTCGCGCTGTAAATTTCCGAAGTCCGCAGACAAAAGAGAAGGCGCTATAAGCTTAGTTTTCATTTTTACTTTCTATTTACTTGTATCTTTTTACTATTTACCTGGCTTTTTTCCTTTTAATGATACTTCAGTTTTATTTCAGGTTTAATTTCCAAAAGAGTTTCGTAGATCAGTTTAATTACATTTCCAACGTCTTCTTTAGAAACCATTTCCACTGTTGTATGCATGTAGCGCAAAGGTAAGGAAATTAATGCGCTCGGTACACCGCCGTTGGAATGGGCAAAAGCATCGGTATCAGTTCCTGTGGCACGGCTTGCGGCAGCTCTTTGGTATGGAATATTTTTAGACTTCGCTGTATCAATGATTAGTTCTCTGATTTTATGATGCACACTTGGCGCAAAAAATACCACCGGACCATCACCGCATTTTTGATCGCCTTCTTTTTTCTTTTCAATCATCGGGGTCGTTGTGTCGTGCGTTACGTCTGTTACGATGGCGATGTTTGGTTTGATGGTATCGGCAATCATATCTGCACCGTACAAACCAACTTCTTCCTGGACTGAATTGGTAATATATAAACCGAAAGGAAGTGTTTTTTTGTTTTCCTTTAAAAGTTTTGCAACTTCAGCAATCATGAAACCGCCAATTCTGTTGTCTAAAGCACGGCAGACAAAATAACGGTCGTTCATTTCAAAAAACTCGTCAGGGTAAGTGATCATACAGCCAACATGAATTCCCAACTCTTCAACTTCTTCTTTCGAAATGGCGCCGCAATCGATAAAAATATTTTCAATTTTTGGTGTAGGTTCGTTTTGATTGGCACTTCTTGTGTGAATTGCCGGCCATCCGAAAACACCTTTTACAATACCTTTTTCACCATGAATGCTTACTACTTTTGAAGGAGCTATTGTCTGGTCTGAACCTCCGTTTCTGATCACGTAAATTAATCCGTCATCTGTGATATAATTGACATACCATGAAATTTCATCGGCATGAGCTTCAATCACTACTTTGAATTCGGCTTCAGGATTTATAATGCCGTAGCAGGTTCCGTAATGATCAACTTCAATTTTGTCGACGTATGGTTTAATGTAATTCATCCAGACTTCCTGACCTTTATGTTCGTAGCCTGTAGGGGATGATGTGTTGAGATATTGTTCTAAAAACTTTAGAGATTTCTTTTCGAATTTCATATAGAAAGGAATGATTTTTGCGTTGATTTTTTTTGATACGAAGTGTAAAAATAATGATTTTAAATAAAGTTTTCTTCCCTTTTCTTATTTTTTTTGCCATATCTGTCCACGCTCAAATCGGTGATACTTTGGGAATCAGACCATTAAGTCAATATCCTCAGGATCAGTTAAAAGTTGATGAATACGGACAGAAATATTTTTATGACGAAAGACAAAAAGCTAAGATTTACGAGATTAACGGGGAGACTGTAGTCATCATGGATGAATTGAGATTGGTCAACAGACCAAAATTCAATAATCAATTGGATAAGAATTTTTATCTGTTCCTGAATAAGAAACTGTACCGCGTTTATCCTCTATTCCTCACGGCTCTTCAACAATATCGGGATATTCAGGCGGACATGCAGGATATGGATTCTGCTGCCAAACGAAAATTTGTGAAAGACCGTCAAAATATGCTGGCAGACCAATATGAAAAACAGCTAAGGGATTTGACGACAACAGAAGGTCAGGTTTTTGCAAAACTGATGAGCCGTGCCACCGGAAAAAATGTATTTGAAGTAATCAAGGAATTACGTGGCGGGTGGAGTGCTTTTTGGTGGAATGTAAAAGGTAAAGTGGCAGATATTGATTTGAAAGAAAAATACAATCCACATAAAAACAGAACAGATGAGTTTTTAGAATCCTTGCTTCAATCCAACTGGAACTCGGGTTATTTACAACCTTATCCTGGTGCTAAAGATTTTAAATCTCCGCGATAAAATAAATTCCTGTAAACTTTTACAGGAATTTTTCTTTTAATTTATCAAAAACAATTTTGTCTACGGGAAGTGGGAAAGGGTTGTCTGGTCTGTCAATATCTATCCATTCTGTTCTTTCTATACAGGGATCCATGATTAGAAAATCTTCCTCATTTATAATTTTCACCAAATAATATACTGTTAAAAGCTGTTCATTTTCCCGAAATCTTGAAGTCAGAAAATGTTCCTGGGTATAGAAGTGATCAATAATTTCAATTTTCACGTTTAGCTCTTCATCAAATTCTCGGTGAAGGCAGTCGGTGAGTCCTTCACCTAATTCAAGTCCACCTCCGGGAAGTTTCATCAAAGGCTCACCGGCATATTCTTCAAATAATGTAAGTACTTTTTTATCTTTCACGGTACAGGCGTACACCCGCACATTGATTTTATCTACCATATATTAATATTTGTAATGCTAATTTAAAGATTTTGTTTTGTATTAAACCTTAAAAAACCAATTAATCACCGGTAAATCTGAAACAACAAATTTTAAATATTGAATCTTAAATCTTAAATATTGAATTTTAAATCTAAATCTTCCACGCATTAATCATCTCACGTTTTCCAGGAGGCCCCTGTTTTTTTTCCACATTAAAATTGAGTTCTTTCAGAATCCTCCTCACACTTCCTTTGGAGGAATAGGTTGTTAACAATCCGTTCACATCCATTTTGTCTGAAACCAGCTCAAACAAAGGCATTTCCCAAAGATCGGGCTGTACTCTTGCACCAAAACAATCAAAATAAACAAGGTTTATTTTTGGTAAGTCTATGTCTTTCAGCTCAAAGAAGTCACATTTTATCTTTTTTAAATGAAATCCGGGAATAATTTCATTTAAATTTTCCCAATCTGTCTGATGAATTTTTTGATAAATGTTTTTTAATTCTGTGTTATCAAAAAGTTCGAAATACGCCAAATCATTAATTTCGGATTCATTTATCGGATATTTTTCAAGCGTAAAATAATTAATCTTATGATTTTTATCAGTTTTTAAATATTCATTAATTGTAACCAAAACATTCAAACCTGTGCCAAAACCGAGTTCTAAAATATTAATTTCGCAATCATTTATTAAATTTAATCCATTTTTAATAAACACGTGTTCCGCTTCTTGTAGTGCACCATGATGTGAATGGTAGTTTTCATTCAATTCATTGATAAACAATGTTTTACTTCCGTCATTTGTTGTCTTGACTTCTCTTTTCATGCTTTTTTTGTCAAATTTAACCTAAAATTTTTATATTTAAAAAATTATATTAAATTTGTAGAACATCATAAAAAATTTAAGAAATGATAATTCAAAAGACAGAAAACTCCAGAATTTCAACATTCGACCCTAGTAACTTTTCATTCGGAAATGTTTTCGCTGATCACATGGTGATTTGTGAGTACGAGAATGGAAAATGGGGTGATGTGAAAGTGGTTCCTTACGGTCCGATTCCTTTTACTCCGGCGATGATGGGAGTAAATTACGGACAGGCTTGTTTTGAAGGTATGAAAGCCTATAAAGACAAAGACGGACAGGTTTTCCTTTTCAGGCCCGAAAAGAATTTTGAGCGTATCAATAAATCTGCAAAGCGTCTTGCAATGCCGGAAGTAACAGAAGAAATGTTTCTTGACGGATTGAAAGCTTTGGTAAATATCGACAGAGAATGGATTCCACAAGGTGAAGGTAATTCTTTATATATAAGACCTTTAATTTTTGCCACAGAGGAAGCTCTGAAAGCAAGAGTTGCCAATAAATATATGTTTGCAATCGTGGCTACACCGGCAAAAATGTATTACACAGAACCGGTTTCGGTTAAAATTTCAGACCACTATTCAAGAGCGGCAAGCGGTGGTGTAGGTTCTGCAAAAGCAGCAGGAAACTATGCAGCTTCTTTCTATCCAACTCAGTTGGCGATTGAAGAAGGTTACGACCAGATTATCTGGACAGACGATGCTACCCACGAATACTTTGAGGAAAGTGGAACGATGAATGTTTTTGTAAGAATCAACGATACAATTTATACCCCACCAACTTCAGAGAAAATTTTGGATGGTGTTACCAGAGACAGCTTCATTCAGTTGGCAAAAAAGAGAGGTTTTGAAGTGAAAGTTGAGCCAATTAAAGTGAAAGACGTTGTTGCTGCACAGAAAGACGGAACTTTAAAGGAGGTTTGGGGTGTAGGAACAGCAGTAGTTACCACAGTTTTCCAGGCTTTGGGATACCAGGGTGAGAAGCTTGAATTGCCAAGACTTTCAGATGAGGAGAGTTTTGCTATTACCTTAAAAAATGATTTGGTAAATCTACAGACCAATCTTACGGAAGATCCTTTCGGATGGAGAGTTTTGGTAGAGAAAAACGTTCTTGAGACAGTGTAATCAACTTACAAATAAATTTAAGGCCGGGATTTTTCCTGGCTTTTTTTGTTTTTATATGTTCTCATAATTGCGTATTTTCGCATCAGTTTATAAAATTTAAACTATAAACATTCTGCTATTGAAAAAATTAGTAATTCTATCGGTTTTGGCTTTTGTTGGCTGCAAGAGAAATACAACAGTTTATCCTCCGGTAGGCGGGGTTCTGAGCCAGTCTGACCTTAAAACTTCTAAAGAGAGAACCAAAAATCTCAATACTTTAGAAAGACAACAGATTCAGGAGTGGATTTCAGGTCAGAAAACAAAATTTTATCCTACAAAATTGAATTATTGGGTAAATGTTGATGGTTTTGATGACAGAAAGAAACAGGTAGATGATGTTGCGGTGTCTTATTCTTATGAGCTTTACGATTTTGATATGACAAGAATTTATGAGAAAGCTTTTACAAGAGAAAACGCAAGGTTTGGTCATTTTGATGAACTGAAAGCTGTAGAAAACGCACTGAGATATATGAAAGCGGGAGAGGAGATTACTCTTCTTGTACCTTCTTCACTGGCTTATGGCACTTTCGGTGATCAAAATAAAATTGATAATGATGTTCCTTTAATTATAAAACTGAAATCAATATAAATGAAACTTTTAAATAAAAATATAATACTTGCAGCGGCAAGCGTTTCGCTGATGAGCTGCACTCCAATCTATAAAAAAATGAACGTAGAAAAAGAAACTTACGAAAGTCTTGATAACGGACTTTATGCTAATCTTCAGACAACGAAAGGTAACATGATCGTGAAGTTGGAAGATAAAAAAGCACCGGTAACTGTTGCCAACTTTGTTGGTCTTGCAGAAGGAAAAATTGATAACAAAGCGAAAGCGAAAGGCGTTCCTTACTATGACGGAACTATTTTCCACAGAGTGATCAAAGACTTTATGATCCAGGGCGGTGATCCTCAGGGAACCGGAATGGGAGATCCTGGCTACAAGTTTGAAGACGAGAAAAACGACCTTAAACATACAGGAAAAGGTGTACTTTCTATGGCGAACTCTGGTCCGAACACCAATGGTTCTCAGTTTTTCATCACTGAGGTGGCAACACCTTGGTTAGACGGAAGACACACTATTTTTGGTAAAGTAGTAAAAGGTCTTGAGACTGTAGATACTATTGCAAACGTAGAAAAAGGTGCTCAGGATAAGCCTAAAACGGATGTTGTCCTCGAGAAAGTTGGTATTTTCAGCAAGGGGGATGAGTATAAAAACTACGATGCTGCAAAAACTTTTAATGAAGGTAAATCTAAAATTGCTGCCAACAACAAAGCAATGGCTGAAAAAGCTGAAGCAGAAGCCAATAAAAATCTGGAAGGTTTAAAAGCGGGAATGCAGAAAACTGAATCAGGACTTTATTATAAAATCACCAAAACTACAACGGGAGCTACTCCGAAAGTTGGTGATAATGTTTCTGTGCATTATGCAGGAAAACTGGTTAACGGAACTGAATTCGATTCTTCATTCAAAAGAAATGAGCCTATCGAAATTCCTATCGGGATGGGTAGAGTAATCAAAGGTTGGGACGAAGGAATCCTTTTGTTAAAAGAAGGTGAAACTGCCACATTATTGATTCCGCCGGCGATGGGTTACGGTGCAAACGGTGCAGGAGGTGTTATTCCACCAAATGCATGGTTGATTTTCGATGTTGAATTGGTTAAAATTAAATAATCAGACAATAAAATTCATAAAGCCATTCGTAAGGATGGCTTTTTTTATATTTTTACCGAAAAAAATTATGAAAACAAAATTCTTTGTAAGTCTTTTTTTGATGATGAGCTTACTGTTTTCTGCTCAGAACAATCATCAGCAGGCGATTTCAAAGTCATTCTCTTCTTTTTTGAGTCAGTTGAAAAACAGGGATATTGATCATGTAGTTGAAAATATTTATCCAAAATTTTTCACAGTTTTGTCGAAAGATCAGATGAAAATGATTTTGAATATGACCTACAACAATCCAATAATGAAGGTTGAAATCATCAATTACAAAATTTCACACGTTGGAAATATAGAATTGGTGGATGGTGAGTATTTTTCAATTGTGAATTACTCCACAAGAATCCGTTGCAATGCTGAAGGGATGCAGGAGGAAATGAGAGAGAACATAAAAAAGATGCTCGTTCAGAAATACGGGAGCGGAAGTGTGGTTTATTATCCCAATGAAATGGCTTATTACATCAATGCAAAAACAAAGGCTGTTGCCATCTCAAAAGACCGAAAAAACTGGAAATATGTTTTGGTGGAGAAGGAAATGAAACAGCAATTAAATAAAGTTTTACCGAAGAAGATTTTAGATAAGATTTAAATATGATTTTCCGGTTTAATTATAAAGCAAAAATTTGTAGTCTTTTTGTCATTCCGTAGGAATCTAAACTATTTTATTTCAGTGTGTTGAGATTCCTACGGAATGACAAACAAACTTTTGAGAATTTAATTTTTTAATCAGTCAATTGCTCGCAGACAAATTCTGTCGTTTACAACGTCATCTCAAAAACTTTTGCGACTTTTGTGTCTGAATTTTAAAGAAGATTTATGAAAATTATTGCAGTCATTCCCGCTCGCTACGAAGCAAGCCGTTTTCCGGCAAAACTGATGCAGATTTTAGGTGAAAAAACCGTGATTACAACGACTTACCAAAACGTTGTTGAAACAGGTCTTTTTGATGAAGTATTTGTGGCAACAGATTCTGAATTGATCTTTAATGAAATCGAAAAAAACGGCGGAAAAGCAGTAATGACAGGACAGCACGAAACCGGAAGCGACCGTATTGCCGAAGCTGTACAGAATATCGACTGCGACATCGTCATCAATGTTCAGGGGGACGAACCTTTTTTAAAACTTGAACCTTTACAGCAATTAATCGAAGTATTTAAAGAAGATGAAAATCAGGAAATTTCTTTAGCTTCATTAAAAATAAAACTTCACGAAAAAGAAGAAATCGAAAATCCGAATAACGTAAAGGTTATTACTGATAACAATGGTTTTGCGCTTTATTTCAGCCGTTCTGTAATTCCTTTTCATCGGGAAATTTCATACGATGTAGATTATTTCAAGCATATCGGAGTTTATGCTTTCAGAAAACATGCTTTGATTCAGTTCTCTAAGCTGGAAATGAAACCTCTGGAAATCTCCGAAAAAATAGAGTGCATCCGCTATCTCGAATACGGAATGAAAATTAAATTGATCGAAACTAATTTTGTCGGTGTAGGTATTGATACGCCGGAAGATCTGGAAAAAGCAAGGAAATTGATTTGAAAATGTATCAATTAGATAATTTGAAAATGCTGTTGATAGTTTTACATTTTCAAATTAATTCATTCTCAAATTTTCAAATTAAAAAAACTTATATTTGACTTGATAAAAATGATTTAATGAAGAAAATTCTTTTAATATTCGTCCTGATATTTTCACAAAACATTTTCGCTCAGACTGCTAAGGAGATCATTGATAAAAATATCGAACTGTCGGGCGGATTAACGCAATGGAAACTTCTGAATTCTGTTTTGCTTCAGGGGAAAGTGATTTTGGGTGTGAAAGATGAATATCCGATTAAAATCTATCAGTCACGTCCCAATTTAACAAAAACTGCCATCACCATCGGCGGCAAGGAAACGGCGATTGAAGGCTACGACGGCAACAAAGGCTATGCAATGAATTACGCTGCCAACAAGCTTCAGGAGTACAAAGAATATGTGGCTGAGAGTTTCGACAACGACTTTATCGATTGGGAAAATAAAGGTTTTGAAGCTAAATATTTAGGAAAGGAAAAAATCGGGAATATCTACTGCCACAAAGTGGAACTGACTAAAAATGTGAACAAAAACATCTATTATTTCGACACCAAAAACTTCATGCTTTTGAAAGAAATAAAAAAAGATGACACTTTAATGTACTCAGATTACAAAAAGGTAGGAAATTTGATGATGCCTTTCAGAATTGAATCGTCCAGCGACAAAAAAGACGGAGACTATGTGATGATTCTCAACAAGGTGGAAATCAACAAAGTCTTTCCTGCCAATACTTTTAAATTTTAAAATACCTGAATCAATATGAAAAAGATGTTTATTATGCTGCTTTCATTTGTGGCATTCATCAACAGCTGCGCTCAGAAAAAGTCTGAGACTTCAAAAACCAAAACCAAAGAACTTATGGGAAAATCAATTTACGATTACAAAGTAGATGCCCTTGAAGAAGGCAAAACCATCAATTTCGCAGACTTTAAAGGAAAGAAAATCCTGATTGTCAACACCGCATCAGAATGTGGATTTACGCCACAGTACAAAGATTTGGAACAAATTTCAAAAGAATATGGCGATAAATTGGTCGTAGTAGGATTTCCTGCCAACAATTTCGGCGGACAGGAGCCTGGAACCAACGTAGAAATCGGCGCTTTTTGTGAGAAAAACTATGGTGTAACTTTCCCTTTGGCTGCGAAGGTTTCAGTGAAGGGCGACGATATGGCTCCCATCTTTAAGTTTCTTACAGAAAAAGATTTAAACGGAGTGAAAGACAACGATATCCTATGGAACTTTACCAAGTTTTTAGTAGACGAAAACGGTAAGCTTATCGGCTCTTTTAAAAGTGATGTGAAGCCTACTGATGAGGCAATTGTGAAGTATTTGAAATAAAATATTTTTGGATTATAAATGAAAGCAACCTGATTTGGGTTGCTTTTTTTGTTTCATCTGACGGAATTAAATTCGCCCACTTCTTCGGTCTGAATTAACTTTACTTTTTTATATTTTCTATTAAATTCTTTCACAAAACATTCTTTCAGGTCTTTATCCAGTGCGCGTGTCACTTGTGAGAAATCTAAATAGATCAAATCTGCATCAGGTAGTTTGTTTATCACGTCTGTGAGTTTTTGGCAGTACAAATAGGGAAGCGAAACATTATAAAATCTGATATAAACCGGATCCGTATTGAGCAACTCAAAAATATTATCTTCATCGATATAAAATCTGGTTTCAAAAAGATGTTGATCCACCATAGCATTGGGACGATATAATCTTTTCATGTAATCAAGAAATTCCATGATAATAAAACCTTCCTCCGAATCTTTTTCAGGACTCCAAATTTGGGCTGGTTTTCCATCGTAATTATCAATTGTGAAAGAAATACCATCGTAGCCGATTTTTTTATCATTTGCTGATCTTGATATCGTAATCAATCTGTTCATTTCTTCCACAAAATGCTTTTTTACATTAACATCAAGTTGAGCTTCAAAACTTGAGTTGGTAAGTAAGTGCTGATTTTCTTTTAAAAAATCATCATAATCAGAAGGAATTGGTAATTCTGAATTTTTCAGCTTTAATGAATTAAGCAAGTGATAGTTGTCTTGGGTTGTAAACCTTAAAATGTCACCATCCACCAGCTCCACCTTAAAACCATTATGAAATGATGGCGCAGACTGAAAGATAAAGTGATCATTCCTCTGTGCAAAAATATTTATACTTACTAACAGCAATACAAAAAGTGATTTATATCTGGTCATCATAAAATGTTTTTAAAAGAATTTTATTTAAAAGTAAGTCTAATTTCTTCTGGTTAAATAAGTCTTTTAACGAATTTACAAATTAGTCAGATATTAAAATTAAAAAACTGGCATGCAATCCTGTAAATGCACGCCAGCTTTTTAAAAATGCCCGCGGGTAGTTGGCTAAGTTCCCGCCAGTAATTTAAAAATGCTCAGTAGTGAGTTTTAAAATGCTGGCGGGGAATTTATTTTTCGTTACTTAGCTTTTTCAAACTTCGTTACAGCGAGCATTTCCCGCAAGTCTATTCCGGGACGGAAAGTTATTTTTGGCGCTTTAATCATTGATGAATTAAACTTTTCAGCGCTTTCTGCTCCTTCGCTGCTCAGTCGCATACTGAAAGAACCAAAATCACCAAATCTCACAATTCTTCCTTCGGACAGATGCTTTGCAAGAGCCTTACTTAAATCATTTAAAACGGCTAAAACATCGGTGTCGCTCACGGTAGTGGAACCTCCTGCAATCTCTTTGCTCAGGCTTCTGAAGGTCACTTCACCTGTCGCTTTTGCAGTCGCATAGAATTTTTTGGGTGCAGACTGATCTGCCGGATTTCCTTTTTCGCTTAGTGAATACTGTACTGGCATAATAATGTGTTTTTTTGGGTTAATATTTTCAAATATAATAATTTAATCGGAAAAATATAAATCAAATATTATTATATGATGATTTTTTTTCTTAATTAAAGTTTAAATTTTCTTTTATCAAAAAGAGATCTTCGCTGTAATTTCTACACTTGAAAATAAAGCAGTTGAGATTCCTACGGAACGACAAACAAACCGTTAAATATGAAATTATCATTAATTACGGACACACATACCTATATTTAAAACAAAAAAGCGATCCGAAGACCGCTTTCATTTTATAATTTATTTTGTTTAATCCGCTTTGCAGATAAATTGAGAAAACGTTTGACGAGCATCGCTGCTGAAATTGTTAAACCCAATCCGAGTGCAATCCACATTCCGAAGGCACCCATTTTCATCGTCACACAGAGAAAATATCCCAAGGGAATTGTAATCAGCCAGTAGGCGATGAAGGTGTAGATAGAAGGCACTTTTACATCCTGCAAACCTCTCAGCATTCCCAAAGCCGTCACCTGAATTCCGTCTGAAAGCTGGAAAAGGGCAGCGATAATCAGCAGTTTTGAAGCGAGTAAAATCACTTCCACTTCTTCAGGTTTTGTGAAAAACGTAGGCAGAATATCTCTTCCGACAATAAAAAACAATCCACAAAGACACATGAAAAGAAAGGAAATTTTCAGATTGTTGATTCCTATTTTTCTTAATTCTATGAAGTTCTGTTCGCCAAGTTTTCGTCCAATCATTACAGTTGACGCCACACTGAAACCGATACAGAGATTAAAAGTAAATGATGCCATGCTCAGCGCAATCTGGTGCGAGGCAATGTCGTGAGCGGAAATCAATCCACAGATGAAAGCTGCCGCTGCGAAAGCCGTTACTTCAAAGAACATCTGCAGGGCAGTGGGAAAGCCTAATCTTACCATTTTTTCAAACATATTCTTTGAAAAAACCTGTATTTTCAGTGAAAAATCTTTGATGTACTGTCTTGTTTTCGGTTCTTTAATCAGGACAAAATACAGGAAAATAACCATGAAAATTCTGGCAATCAAACTCGCCAACGCCGAACCTTTCACACCCATTTCAGGGAAAATCCAAAGTCCTTTAATGAAAACGTAATTGAGAACAATGTTGATTACATTGGCGATAATTGTAGCTTTCGTTACTCCAATGGTATAAGACAAACCTTCAGAAACTTCTCTTAAAGTCTGAAACGCCATAAATGGAACAATACTGATGGCCATAATCCACAGGAAATCTGCCGTGTCAGGAATGATCTTCGCCGGCTGACCGGAGTGATAGAGCAGTGGCATGCCCGCAAAAAGAACAAGCATCAGAATAATTCCGACGGTCATGTTGATCACAAAACCATGACTGAAAACCGAATTGATTGTTTTATGATCATGCTGAGAATGCGCCTCCGAAACCAATGGTGGAATGGCAAACGAAAAACCCAATGCCAAAACAAACATCGAGAAAAATACGGCATTACCCAGTGAAACTGAAGCCAGCGCGTCGGCTCCCAAAAGTCTCCCTACTATAATATTGTCAAAAAGGTTTACAGAAACCTGCCCAACCTGAGTAAGCATTACCGGAAGAGCCAGTGTGAGGGCCTCTTTCGTGTAATTTTTATTTAAAAAGTTCATAATAATAACAAAAAAAAATCTGCAGCATAAATACTGCAAATTTTTATAATTTAAGAGAATTAAGTATTAATTTATTTTCTCACAAAACTTGCAACGTCTTCCTGCGAAACGGTCGTTCCACCAAGAATAATTAATCTTTCCACCACGTTTCTCAACTCACGGATATTTCCTGTCCACGAAAGTGCTTCCAGAGCCTTGATCGCCGAATCATCGAATTTTTTCAAAGCAGTTCCGTGCTCATCAGAAATTAATCCCGAGAAATGGTCTACTAAAAGCTTGATATCTTCTTTTCTCTCATCCAAAGGCGGAACGTAGATTTCAATTACAGAAAGTCTGTGGTACAAATCTTCTCTGAATCTTCCGGCTTCGATTTCCTTTGCCATATTTTTATTGGTTGCTGCAAGCACTCTCACATCCACCTTGATTTCTTTGTCGCTTCCTACCGGCGAAACTTTGCTTTCCTGCAAAGCTCTCAACACTTTGGCCTGAGCAATTAAACTCATATCACCGATTTCGTCCAGGAAAATTGTTCCGTTATTGGCCTGTTCAAATTTACCTTGTTTATCTTTTATAGCTCCGGTAAATGAACCTTTTACGTGACCGAAAAGTTCAGATTCAATCAGTTCAGATGGAATTGCAGCACAGTTTACTTCCACCATCGGACCTCTTGATCTTTCGCTCAAATTGTGAATAGCGTGAGCTACAAGTTCTTTACCTGCTCCGTTGGGACCTGTAATCAAAACTCTTGCATCAGAAACAGCTACCTTTTCAATCATTTCCTGAATCTTTTTTAAAGGTTCAGACTCACCGATCATCTGGTATTTTTTGTTGACTTTCTTTTTAAGCGTTTTGTTTTCGTTCTGAAGATTTTTATTTTCTTTTTTAAGTGTTTCTTTAACCAAAGCGTTTTTCACACTTGTAATCAGTCTGTTGATGTCGATAGGCTTTGAAATAAAATCGTAAGCTCCATCTTTCAGACAGGAAACGGCAGAATCGATATCGGCATGACCGGAAATCATAATAAAAGTGCTCTCAGGTTTCAGCGCCATGCTTTGTTTCAGAAGTTCCGTACCTGATAATTTTGGCATTTTGATATCAGAAATTACCAGTGCAAAATCTTCTTTTTCAATATGTTTAATTCCTTCGAGACCGTCTTCGGCAATCACAAATTCATATTCGGTCAGTTCATCAGAAAGAATACTGTGAAGTACTCCGGAAATAGCTTTTTCGTCTTCTACGATAAGGATTTTTTGCATAGTCGCAATTTAATTAAATTTTCGCTGATAATTAGCAAATATTATTCCTAAATGGTCTTCTGATGTAAAACAGTGGTATCAGTTAATCTTTATTGCAGATTTTCTACAATTTACTTTCAGAAAAATAAGTACTCGCCTAAACATAAATAGTGTAAATCATAAATTCTTTTAAATATCTCTATCGTAAAACATCTGCGAAAATCTGCGTAAAATATCTGCGAAAATCTGCGGGAAAATTTAAAGTTTACTCGAAAATATTACTATGAGCAAATCTATTTATTGTGAATAATCTCTTCTTCCAAAAATAGCAGACCCTACACGCACTGAATTGGCACCGCAGTTAATTGCAATCGGAAAATCATCGCTCATTCCCATAGAAAGAGTTTTCAATGGACGTTTCTCATTAAATTTATTATAGAGATTTTTTAAAACTGAAAATTCTTTTTTGACCTGATCTTGATTATCTGTAAAAGTCGCCATTCCCATCAAACCGGTGATTTCCACATTTGGAAAATCTCCCTTAATAAACTTTTCAAATAAGTTTTCAGCTTCAGAAACTTCAAGGCCGAATTTTGAGTCTTCCTCAGCAATTTTCACCTGAAGCAAGACCTTGATTTTACGGTTGTTTTTCGCAGCTTCTTTGTTGATTTCATTTAAAAGTTTCTCAGAATCCACACTTTGGATGGTGTCGATAAATTCAGCAATATATTTTACCTTGTTGGTCTGCAGATGCCCAATCAGATGCCACTGAATATCTTTTGGTAGTTGAGGATATTTTTCTGTCAGTTCCTGCACTTTATTTTCGCCAAAAACCTTTTGACCCAAATCATAAACCTCCTGAATTGCCGAAACGGGATGTGTTTTTGAAACCGCAACCAACTCCACATTTTCTGAAAGTTGGTTTTTTATATCGTTGTAATTTTCCTGTAAACTCATAGATGCAAATTTCTTGTTTTTTATTGAAACTAAAATTAATTTCCGGATTTATTCATCTAAAGTTTTCTTTAGAAATAAAGAATTTTTAATCGCGGCAGTTCCCCACGTATTGTTGAAAAAGATATAAGATTTCAGATTATTCTGCCTTATTTTATCTGCCAGATTTTCGATGTTTTTATCTGAATATTCGGATTTATATAATATTGGCTTCCCGTGAAGTCTGTAGTACAAAACGTCGGAATTATTAATGATAAAATCCTCGGGAAGGTTAGATGGAAAACTGACCCCAGAAAAAACGATATTCATTTCCTTTAGAGCCTGAAATATTTCATCTTTCCACCATGATTCGTGACGAAATTCAATTACATTTAAGAATTTTAAATCTAAATTTTTACAAATCAAATCCAGATTTTCCTTTGTATTTTTGAAGGAGGGCGGAAACTGGTATAAAAATCCTGCCAGCTTTTCTTTGACTCCGCTTTGAATATGGTTACAGAATTCTGAAATTTCTTCTTTACATTCATTCAGCCTTTTTTCATGAGAAATTGTCTTCGGAATTTTAATGAAGAATTTAAAATTATCCGGCGTTTCATCAAACCATTTGAGCAGGGTTTTCGCAGTTGGTTTCCGGTAAAAAGTAGAATTGATTTCTACACAGTTAAATTCTTTTGCATAAAGTGTCAGAAAGTCTTTGCTTTTTGCATCTTCAGGGAACAAAGAACCCTTCCAGTCGTTGTTGTAAAAACCTGAGCAACCGATGTAAACATTTTCTTTCTTCATTTTTAGACCTTTAATAGATTAAACTGTAAATACACATTTTTAATTCCTACATGAAATTAATGCCAGGTTTGCCCGAACTTCATTATTTACCTTTCAAATCAACTGAATTAAGCCTCAGAGAATTTAAAATCACAGATAAAGAACTCACGCTCATTGCTGCCGCCGCAATCATTGGCGAAAGTAAAATTCCAAAAAACGGGTACAACAATCCTGCCGCAACCGGAATTCCCAAAACATTATAAACAAAGGCGAAGAACAGATTTTCTTTAATGTTTTTAAGCAACTTTTCACTCAACAATTTTGCCTGAGCAACACCCAAAAGATCACCTTTAAGCAAAGTGATTTCAGCACTTTCAATAGCGACATCAGTTCCGGTTCCCATCGCAATTCCGATATTGGCTTGGGCAAGGGCAGGAGAGTCGTTGATTCCGTCGCCGGTCATGGCTACAATTTTTCCCTGAGACTGAAGTTTTTTCACTTCATTCAATTTATCTTCGGGAAGACAGCTGGCTTTGAAATTTTTAATTCCTAATTCCTCCGCAACAGCTTTCGCTGTGTTTTCATTATCTCCGGTCATCATGATCACTTCAATGCCTTCATTCTGCAACTGTTGAACGGCTTTTTCAGATGATTCTTTAATTTTATCCGTAAAACTGAGGAAACCTAAAACCTCGTTGTCCTGAACCAAAAAAGATATCGTATGTGCTTTTAACTGAACTTCAGCTACCTTCGATTTCAAGTGTTCAGGAATAGAAATTTGGTTTGAACTCAAAAGTTTTTCGTTGCCAAGATAAACCGTTTTTCCATTAATAGTCCCTTTCACACCCTTACCGGAAATATTTTCGAAACTGCTGACTTTTTCTGCTGAGATATTTTCGTTTTTAGCTTTTTTAATAACAGCATTTGACAGAGGATGTTCTGAATTTTGATTTAATGAAAATGCTAATTTTAAGATTAAATTTTTATCACTTTCATGAGATTCTATGTGTTCCAAAGACGGTTTTCCTTCAGTTAAAGTTCCTGTTTTGTCGGTAATTAAGACGTTTACTTTATTCATCTGTTCAAGGGCTTCGGCATTTTTAATTAGAATTCCATTTTTTGCTCCCTTTCCAATTCCTACCATCAAAGACATCGGCGTTGCCAGACCTAAAGCACACGGACAGGCAACAATTAAAACTGCAACGGCGTTCACAAAGGCAAACAGGGTTTTCTGGTTTTCAGGACCGAAAATCTGCCATAAAATAAAAGTTGAAACTGAAATTAAAATCACGACAGGAACAAAAACTTTCGCCACTTTGTCCGTCAGTTTCTGAATAGGAGCGCGGCTTCGGCTGGCGTCGTTGACCATTTTGATGATTTTTGCGAGCAAAGTTTCATCACCGACTTTGTCAGCTTTCATCAGAAAAACCTGATTTCCGTTGATGGTTCCTGCACTCACTTTTGAGTCAACATTCTTCTCTACAGGAATGGGTTCGCCCGTAATCATACTTTCGTCGATAACAGAATTTCCCTCGATAATTTTTCCGTCTACAGGAATTTTTTCTCCAGGCTTTACTTTCAGAATATCTCCAATTTTTATTTCGGAGAGTGAAACTTTCTTTTCTTCATGATTAACAATCAAATTAGCTTCATCAGGCGATAAACTCATCAGTTCTTTGATGGCATTTCCTGTTTTTTTGTGGGCTAAAGCTTCCATCAATTGTCCTAAAATAACCAAAGTTAGAATCACGCAAACTGCCTCAAAGTAGAGAGGAATTTCATGATTGTGACCACGGATTTCGTGTGGAATTAAATTGGGAAATATCAAAGCAGCGATGCTGAAAATAAATGCGGCGGAAACGCCCAGCGCAATCAGACTGAACATATTAAGATTCCATGTTTTAAAGGAAATCCATCCTCTTTTCATCAGAAACCATCCTGAGTAAAATAATACCGGAAGTGTAAGAATCAATTCAAACCATCCCTGAAGTTCGTGTGAGAAAGGAAACTCTATCAGCATTCCACCCATAGAAAGAATGAAAACCGGAATGGTAAATGCCAGAGAGATAAATAATTTTCGTTTTAAAACAGAATAAGTTTCATCGGAATCATCACCGTTTTTATCGGGATATTTTACGAGATCCATTCCGCAAACCGGACAGCCAACGTTGGAATCATATACTTTATCGCCTTCACAAAACATGGGGCAGTAGTATTTTCCCGAGGTGTCAGTTTCGTGTTTCGGGCTTCGTGTTTCGTGTGATGAATAATGACTTGCAGCTTCTGACATCCCGCTTCCAACCAAATCATCAGTAATCTCTTCCAGATGCATGTGGCAGACAGGGCAACCGACGTTGGAATCATAGACTTTATCACCCTCACAGAACATCGGACAATAATATTTTCCGATATTGTCTTTAAAATTTTCGGGAAGATTTGTTTTTGAGAATTTAGGCTTATAATTGGGATCTTTTTCCAGTTTTTCCTCAATAGGAACGAGGAACATGTTGCAGGTCGGGCATCTTTTGCCCTGTTGAAAATAGACTTTTTCGCCTTCACATTCCATCGGGCAGTAATACACCGAACTTGGGGATATTCTTTCGCTGGGATGCGGTTTTTTATGTTGATGAGATTTGTTTTCCATAGTTTGAATTTACGATACAAATTTCAGGAAAGCAAACGGGAATATGTTATAGATTTAAGGATATTGTTTATAGAATTAAGGTTTTAAATTTAAATCAAATCCAAGGCTTTACGATTATTGGTTTTCAGTTTTTTAAATTCGGTAGGAGAGAAGCCTGTGCTGTATCTGAATTGAGCTGATAAATGCTGAACACTTTTGTAGCCGAGTTTCGCAGAGATTTCAGTGAGCGTAAATTCGTTATACAGAAGTAACTCTTTTACCTTTTCAATTTTCTGAAGAATAAAGAACTGCTCCAAAGTAACGTTTTCGGTTTGTGAAAAAGTTTTGGAAATCAAACTGTAATCTTTGTGCAGATTTGCAGACAGAAATTCAGACAAAACAAAATTTTCAGCAATATCGAGGCTGCCGATTTTTGTTATAATCAGATTTTTAATTTTTTCAATAAGTTGCTGCGAAGAATCTTTTATCCTTTCAAATCCAGTATTAATCAGGTTTTCTTCGATGTTATTTAAAACTTCTTCTGAGATTTCAGATTTCAGTTCCACTTCACCTAATCTGATTTGAGCGACGTCAATTCCGGCATCCTCAAAAATTTTTGAAACTGCCGAAATACAACGGTTGCATACCATATTTTTAATGAAAATCTTCATCGCTATCCTTTGGTTTAAGCCTGTCTTTTACAAATTCCACTTTTGTTTTGCCATGAGGTTTAGGATTTCCATCTTCATCAAGGTTTACCATTACAATTCTGTCGACTGTAATAATCGTTTGGTGCGTCATTTTATTTCTTACCTGACAGGCCAAAGTCACAGATGTGGAGCCAAATTTTGTTACTTCAATACCAATTTCAATAATATCTCCCTGTTTGGCAGAGCTCACAAAATTAATTTCTGATATAAATTTGGTTACGATTTTCTTGTTTTCAAGCTGAATAACAGCGTAGAGTGCCGCTTCTTCATCAATCCACTGCAACAATCTTCCTCCGAAAAGTGATTGGTTGGGATTAAGGTCTTCTGGTTTTACCCATTTTCTGGTGTGATAATTCATTGAGTTTAAATCTGATTTAGTAGGTTAGTGGGTTAGTGGGTTAGTGGGTTAGTGGATTAGTGATTTAGTAGTTTAATTGATAGATGATTACTCATTTATGTCTTGTACTAATTGGTTTCGCTTCGACTTCTTTTGGAACGCATGGCTTTTACTTTTTTGACAGAATCATCTGCAAGAAATTGTCTGTATCCATCAGATTCTACAGGAAAAAGTGCAATTTTAGAATCTTCATCATGATGTATTCCAAATCCGTATCTTTTTGAAAGAGCCGATGACCGGAGGCAAGGCTGGCCTTTTGAGAAAAACTTAATGCGTTCGTCAGGCTTTTCAGAATCAGTTAAATTGTTTTTGACAGCGTAGGTTTCAAATACGAGATCATCAGACGTGAAGAGATAAGGATTGTTTCTGATCAGTCTAAACTGTATTTCGGCAGCCGTTTCAGTTTTTTTTGAAGGCGGAACTTCAGAAACCGAAACCGGACAGTCTTCAGCTACTTCAATAAAAGTATTTTGATAATTTGTAGTGTGAATTTTCATCTTCAGGCTCATTTACGACCTCTAATTTACGAAAAAACTTTAAAATATGATATCTAAAGCATTTACAAAGTCTCTAAGCATAAGCACTTGCGGGCAACTTTAACAATTATTCAAATGGATAAAAAAAAACTTGGTTTTGAAATTTTTAATTGTATCTTGCAGACGTTTATATTTGGAATCAATATTTGTTCATTACTGTATGTTGTTTTTCTTTTATATACCAAATCTTTACTAATTTAATTTTTTTTACAATGAACATTTTTGTTTCAAACATCAATTACGCAACTAAAGAACATGAGTTGCAGGATCTATTTTCAGAGTTTGGAGAAGTTTCTTCAGCTAAAATCATCACAGACAGAGAGACTGGTCGCTCAAGAGGTTTCGGATTTATCGAAATGGGTGACGCAGAAGGACAACAGGCTATCGAAGCTTTGCACGAGAAAGAATTTAACGGAAAAGCGTTAAACGTTTCTGAAGCTAAGCCAAGAGAAGATAAACCAAGAAGAAGTTTTGATAACAACAGAAGCGGTGGCGGAGGCTACGGTGGAGGTAACAGAAGCGGCGGAGGCGGCGGTTACGGTAACAATAGAGGTAACGGTGGTGGAAGTTACGGTGGTGGAAACGACCGTGGCGGAAATCGTTGGTAAAAATAGAGGCGGCTTTTTAAGCCGCTTTTTTTTGCTGGTTCACGAACTGGCTGACTAATAAAAAAATGACAGACCGATAAAGTTTGTCATTTTTATTTGGACTTAAAGCTAATCGTAATTTTTCCGCATGAGTTTTTAAAACCAAGCTTTAACTACAGTTACGATCAGTCTTTTTTCTTTTTCTTTTTTTTGTCTTTAGACTTTTTATCTTTTTTGGGATTAAGAATTTCTTCAGCAATTTCCAGTTTTGGTTCTTTAATTTTCGGAGGTTTAATTTCTAAATCTTCCCCCAGATATTCTTTAAAATCATCTTTTGTGACAAGATTTTCCATGAAAAGAAACGTCACAATTTCTTTTCCTGAATTATCAAAAAAGTGCTCTGCAATTTCTCTCAATAAAAAGTTTCTGTAATCTTCCACAGGAACGAGAGCACTGTATTTAAAAATCCGACCTTCTTTTTCGGTTTTCAGATAGCCTTTCTCAACCAGAATTTTAAGATATGTGGAAACGGTATTTTGATGCGGTTTGGGCTCTGGATGATGCTCCATCACATCTTTCAGATAAAAAGAATTCAGCTTCCAGAAAAGTCTCATCAGATTTTCTTCAGCTGGTGTAAGATGATTGATTTTCATATAAAATTTTTAGTTCCTGAATTGAATATCGCAATAAAGATAAAGAAAAGAAACCAAAAAAGCGATAACTGCCCCTAAAACAACTTCTTTCGGCGTGTGTCTTTTCAGAATAATTCTCGTTAAACCTACCAAAGCAGCAACAAAAAGCCAGGCAATTCCCATTGAAGTATCAATATTGAAAAATAAAGCCGCTACAAAAATGTTAAAAGCAGTATGCATGGAACTTTTAATAAAATAATTACTGACCTGCAAAGCCAGAAGTAAAACCAAAATAAAAAGCATGACAAAATCAAATCTGCCATGTTTTAGATAGGAATAAACCAGATAAGCAATTACACAGATACCGATAAATATGTAAAGGGTCTTGCGCTGCACACGGTTAGACACATCCATATTGGTGTATTTTCCCGTTTTCACATTGTAGGTAATCCACGCTATCACAGGGATTATGACCATTAATAAAATGGGCAGAAAATGTTTCAGTGCCTGATTGAGATTGTATTCGTGCACACTCATATACACGAAAAATATGATAAGGGATACAAGAGGATTGAAAAAATCTGAAATGATTCTGGATACTTTGTGTAAAGGCGAAGCTGGTTTTTCTTCCATTTTAAAATTTGATAATGTAAATATAATATTATAACCAAAAAAACTATTAGGATGTATGTAATAAAAACAAAGTTTTTTTTATATTTTTGCTCAACTATTTGTAAAATATAAGCAAAAGCTAACGCATGAAGGAATTTTCTAAAGAGGTGTACCTGAAGTGGTATGAAGATATGACTATGTGGAGAAGGTTTGAAGACAAATGCCGTTCTCTCTATCTAAAACAAAAAATCAGAGGTTTTTTACATTTGTACAACGGTCAGGAAGCTATTCCGGCAGGTTTTACGCATGCAATGGATTTAACAAAAGACAGTATGATCACTGCATACAGATGTCACATCCATCCTATGGCAATGGGAGTAGACCCGAAAAGAATCATGGCAGAACTTTGTGGTAAAGCTACAGGTACTTCCGGAGGTATGGGTGGTTCTATGCACATTTTCAGTAAAGAACACAGATTCTACGGAGGTCACGGTATTGTAGGAGGACAGATTCCTTTGGGAGCAGGTATTGCTTTTGCAGATCAGTATTTCGACAGAAAAGCAGTAAACATCTGTTTCTTCGGAGACGGTGCTGCAAGACAGGGATCTCTTCACGAAACTTTCAACATGGCGATGAACTGGAAACTTCCTGTAATTTTCGTTGTTGAAAACAATCAGTACGCGATGGGAACTTCTGTAAAAAGAACAGCCAATCACGAAGATATCTATAAATTAGGTTTAGGATACGAAATGCCATGTCTTGCTGTAGACGCAATGGATCCTGAAAAAGTGGCTGAAGCTGCTTACGAGGCTATTGAAAGAGCAAGAAGAGGTGACGGACCAACATTTATCGAAGCAAGAACTTACCGTTTCAGAGGGCACTCAATGTCTGATGCTGAGCCGTACAGATCTAAAGAAGAAGTAGCCATCGCTAAAGGTGATGACCCTATTGAATTGATCAAATCAAGAATTCTTTCAAACAACTGGGCTACAGAAGAAGAATTGGATACTTTGGATAATAAATCAAGAGATTTCGTTGAAGAATGTATTGAGTTTATGGAAAACTCTCCATATCCAGATACTGAGAAAATCTACGAGTACGTTTACGCTCAGGAAAACTATCCGTTTTTAGACAAATTTGAAAATCAATAAAATTAAATTAATTTGAAATCTGACATTTGAGTTTCCCTAATCTCAAATCTCGAATCTCAAAATTCAAATCAATATAAATCATGGCAGAAGTAATTACAATGCCACGTCTTTCCGATACAATGACGGAAGGTAAGGTGGCAAAATGGCATAAGAAAGTAGGCGATAAGGTAAAGGAAGGAGATATCTTAGCCGAAATCGAAACCGACAAAGCAGTACAGGATTTTGAATCTGAAATCGAAGGAACACTTTTATTTGTAGGTGTAGAAGAAGGAAATGGTGCAGCTGTAGATTCTGTTTTGGCCATTATCGGTAAAGAAGGTGAAGATATTTCTTCATTAACAGGAGGAAGTGCTCCTGCAGCTGAAGGTGCTTCTGACGAGAAAAAATCTGAAGAAGAATCTAAAACTGAAAATGAAACTACAAGCGTAGAACAGACTTCAGCAGAAGTTCCTGCCGGTGTGGAAGTAATCACAATGCCGAGACTTTCTGATACAATGACAGAGGGTAAAGTAGCAAAATGGCACAAAAACGTTGGCGATACAGTAAAAGAAGGAGATCTTCTTGCTGAAATCGAAACAGATAAAGCAGTTCAGGATTTTGAATCTGAATTCAACGGCGTTTTATTAAAGCAAGGTGTAGAAGAAGGTGGTGCAGCTCCTGTTGATACTGTTTTGGCGATCATCGGGCCTCAAGGTACTGATGTTTCTGCTGTAGGATCATCAAAACCGGCTGAGAAATCATCAGAAAAATCTTCCGACAAACCAGCAGAACAGAAATCTGAAACAAAAACTGAAGAAAAGCCGGCCGCACAGGCTTCTGCTTCTGCTTCAGACAGAGTTGCAATTTCTCCTTTGGCTAAAAAAATGGCTCAGGATAAAGGGGTGGATATCAATTCACTTCAGGGTTCAGGCGAAAACGGAAGAATCGTTAAAAAAGATATTGAAAACTATAAGCCTGCTGAAAAAACTGCGGCTGCAACATCTGCTCCAAGCGCAGCAGCACAGGTTGCCGTAAGTTTTGTTCAGGGTGAAGATACTGAAACTCCAAACTCTCAGGTAAGAAATATTATCGCAAAACGTCTTTCTGAAAGTAAATTTACTGCTCCTCACTATTATCTGATGGTGGAGATCAATATGGATAAGGCGATTGAGGCAAGAAAAGAAATCAACGCACTTCCCGATACGAAAATTTCTTTCAACGATATGATTATTAAGGCTACAGCAATTGCCTTAAGAAAACATCCTCAGGTAAATTCAAGCTGGGCAGGAGACAAAGTAATCCACAGAGGAAATATCAACATCGGAGTAGCAGTAGCAATTCCGGATGGATTGGTAGTTCCGGTACTGAAGAATACAGATCAGATGTCTTACACTCAGATTTCTGCAGGTGTTAAAGATATGGCTGGAAGAGCGAAGAGCAAAGGTCTTAAGGCAAACGAAATGGAAGGTTCTACTTTCTCAATTTCAAACCTTGGAATGTTTGGTATTGAAACTTTCACAAGTATCATCAACCAACCAAACTCTGCAATTCTTTCTGTAGGTGCAATTATTGAAAAACCTATCGTTAAAAACGGTCAGATTGTAGTAGGAAATACGATGAAGCTTTCATTGGCATGTGATCACAGAGTAGTGGACGGTGCTACCGGAGCTCAATTCTTACAGACTTTAAGAACTTATTTGGAAAGTCCGTTATCTTTATTGGTATAACAGCTTTTTAGATTTAGGAATACAAACCTCTCATTTTTTGAGAGGTTTTTTTGTTTTAAGTAAGATTGTCAATAGTTCAATTTTAATTTTAAAAATCAAATTTATTTTTGCAGAAAAAAAATAATATCCTATTTTAGTGAAAAAATATTAATGAAAAAAATAATTATTGCGACCCTTTCGTTTTTAAGCATTTTCAGTTACGCCCAAAATCAGCGTTTTTCTTATGAATATAAATTTGTAGCAGATTCACTGGAAAAAGATAAAGTAGAAACAGAAATAATGCTTCTGAATGTCTTTTCCAAAGGCTCGCAGTTTTACAGTAAAGCAACAGCAGAATCTGACTCTGCGATGAATGCTGAAATACTTAAGCAAGTGAGTTCCGGTACAAATCATATTAATTTAAAGGGTACAGTCAGAAGTGGAAAGGTAAGGCATCAGGTAGAAAAAAGTTATCCGGAGTACAAGGTAGATTACTTCATTAAATTAGGGGGAGAAGAGTACTTGGTTAATGATATCAGAAAACAGGATTGGAAAATCTCTCCCGACAAAGAAAAAATCGGAACGTTTATGACCCAAAAAGCAACCTGCACTTACGCTGGCAGAAACTGGACTGCATGGTTTACTACTGAAATTCCTATACAGGATGGTCCTTACAAATTTCATGGTTTGCCGGGACTGATTGTTAAGATTGAAGATCAAAGTAAATCTCATTCTTACGAATTGAAAGGAGTGCAGAAAATGGATGAAAATGCCGCATTTAAAAGTTTTAAAGATAAAGAGAGATACAGTGCATTGATTATATTGGATCACAAAAAATTTAAAAAAGCCTATTTAGACTACAGGGCAGATCCTAACAAGGCAGCAAGAAATATGATGAACTCAGGAATGAAGTTTAGCATGAAAGATGCATCCGGAAATCCCGTTGATATGAATAAAATGATGAAGGACCGCGAGAAAAAACAGATTGAAGCCAATAAAAAGAACAATAATCTTCTTGAATTAGATTTACTTAAATAAACATAAGCCTGAAATTTGAAATTTCAGGCTTTTAAATTATCAGTGTTCATCAGTGCTGGCTTAGATTTTGTTACTCTGATGGAATATTTTACCAACACACAAAAGAATATTTATGAAACTACAGAAGAGTCATCTTTGGGTGGCAGCTGCATTTTTTACCTTCAGCTGTACATCAGAAATGGAAGAAAACCTGCCTTCGCCACAGGATGAAGCGCTTTATGCACCAGTAGAAACACTTCCTGCTAACACAAGTTACGCACCTGCTTTCACAGGACAAACCCGTGCCAGTGGAGTAAAAACAGTTACTCCCATTAAAACTGAAGTATTAACTTCATCTCTCACCTCACCATGGGGTATCACGCCAATGTCAGACGGCAGACTTTTGATTACACAGAAAACAGGATCTATGAGAATTGTCTCACCATCGGGAACTGTTGGAGCAGCAATTACAGGGATACCATCAGTAAATTCAAATGGTCAGGGTGGGCTTTTGGGATTGTGTTTGGATCCTCAGTTTGGGACCAACAGAATGATTTACTGGGTGTTTTCTGAAAATGTAACAGGAGGAACCGTAACCGCTGTAGCCAAAGGAAAACTCTCAACCAGCGAAACAGCAATCGAAAACGCAACGGTAATTTACAGAGCCAGTCCGTCAGGTTCTGTCGGAAATCTGCATTACGGCGGAAGAATCTTATTCGATTCCACAGGAAATCTTTTGGTAAGTACCGGCGAGCGTTCGGATATGACCACAAGACCTTTGGCACAGTCGGTGAGTGCGGCCTTAGGAAAAATTGTCAGAATTACAAAAGACGGTCAGCCGGCAGCCGGAAATCCAACTTTCGCAGGCAGCGGTTCTCTACCAGAATTGTACAGCATTGGCCACAGAAATCCTCAGGGAATGGCAATTCATCCGACAACAGGTGAACTTTGGCAAAGCGAACATGGCCCAAGAGGCGGCGATGAAATCAATAAAGTTACCGCAGGAGCCAATTACGGATGGCCAACCATCACTTATGGAATTGAATACGACGGCGCAACAATAGGTTCAGGAATTCAGCAGCAGGCAGGTATGCAGCAACCTGTTTATTACTGGGATCCTGTAATTTCACCAAGCGGAATGACGTTCTATAAAGGCAACAACATTCCTGAGTGGCAAAACAATCTGTTCATAGCAGCCTTATCCGGAAAACACATCGTAAGACTTGTTGTGAAAGATAACAAAGTGTACGGCGAAGAAAGACTTCTGGCAACAGAAGACCAGCGTTTCAGAGACATTACACAGGGAATCGACGGCTCTTTATATGCGGTCACAGACGGCGGAAGACTCTACAAAATATCTAAACAGTAAATAGAAAAATCTCCATCATGGAGATTTTTTTATGTTCTTTCATGTGAAACGGAATAATTGCTTTCTATATTTTTAATTTTCAGGAGCCGGGAACCTGCTTTCCGCTCATACTCCTCACGCCACCGCTTTTGCCTTCGCCTGTTGCGGGGTAACCGCTACAATCAGGGCTAGTGACGATTCTTCTGCAAACAACATGATAACAAAAATCCATAAGTTTTTACCCCAAATCTAAAATCTCAAACCTCAAATCAACAAATGTCTGTCTAAGCGAAGTCGAACACCCGAAACCAAAACCGAATCCCGAACCTCAAATCTCAAATTAAAAAATGTCAGTCCGAGCGAAGTCGAACACCCGAATCCCGAACCCCGAACCTCAAACCTAAAATCACCCCAAAACCGTAACCCCTTTCTGAAGCAATTCAAAAATCGCATCTTTGCCGTTGTCAGGTCTTACGTTTACAGCACGGGTTCCGTTGAAGTGGACGCAGGTAACATATCCGTTGGCAACAGCATCCATAGCTGTAAATTTCACACAGTAATCTAAAGCAAGACCTACAATTTCAACCAGTTTAATGTCGTGATATTTTAAAAAATCATCAAGGCCTGTCTTCATAAAATGATTATTGTCCTGAAAACCGCTGTAGCTGTCAATTTCAGAATTTGTTCCCTTTTGAACGGTGTGAGTAGCTTTTTCTATTTTTAAATCAGGATGAAACTCTGCACCTTTTGTTCCCTGCACACAGTGATCAGGCCACATGAACTGCGGAACACTGTTCAGAATAATGCTTTCACCCACCTTTCTGTTGTTGTTGGACGCAAAACTTTTATGATTTGCCGGATGAAAATCCTGAGTAAACACAATCTGGTCGTACTGATTTTCTTCCATTAAAAGATTGATGTAAGGGATAATCTCCTTGGCATTAGGAACCGCAAGTGAGCCACCTTCGCAGAAATCATTCTGTACATCTACTACAATCAAAGCTTTTTTCATATATATTTTTTTTAACTGAGAGCCTTATAATTTTACTTTAAAAATACTGTAAAATTCACTTTAAAACTCTTCTTATTTTCGATAAATTTACAGCAGACTAAACTCAAATATTTGTCCAAATTTTATTTATCGGACAAATAGACACTTCACCATTATTTAAAACTGTACTTTCATGGGAATGGTATTATTCAAGCCACATTCAAACCGGATCTTATATAATATTTTATCTTAAAAAATGACAGCACAATATTAAAATTCAAATTAAAAACTAAATTTACTGTACACATGAGCAACCCTGAACCAAAAAGATTCCCAATCGGACAGTTTGATGAGCCCGAAGAAATTTCGGACACACAACTGGATGAGTACATCAAAACAATCAAAAATTTTCCTGCAAAATTAAAAGATCTGATCGAAAATTTCACAGATGAACAACTCGATATGCCTTACCGCGAAAAAGGCTGGACGGTGAGACAGCTTGTTAATCATCTTGCTGACAGCCATGCCAACAGTTTCATCAGATTTAAACTGGCTCTTACCGAAGATAATCCGGTAATCAAACCTTATCAGGAGGCCAGATGGGCGGAGCTGCAGGACAGCACATCCATCAGCATCAAACCTGCTATGAGAATGTTGAAAGGAATTCATCAGCGTTGGTATCACTTGCTGAAATCGCTTACCAACAGGCATTTTGAGCGCACTTTTCATCATCCTGAGCAGATTAAAGATTATAATTTAAGAATTTGCCTTGCCCATTACGTCTGGCATTGCAACCATCATTTCGCACATATTGAAAATCTGAAAAACAAACAGGGTTGGTAAGAAAAAGTTTGCACACTCCAGCCGATTTTCTTGAAATAAAACAGAGAATATCAAATTTAAAACCTGATGCAGAAAGGAAATGGGGTAGAATGACCGTTGCCCAGATGCTTAAACACTGCAGTCAGGTTCTGAAAGTTCCAATGAAAAAAACAGTGCTGCCAAAAACATTTTTCCTCTTCCGCTGGGTGGGAATTCTTACGAAGTACGAAATGAAAACCTTCAACAACGGAATTCCGCCAAATATGCCTACTTTTAAAAAACTAATCATTAATTTTGACTGTGATTTTGATGCATCTAAAAAAGAGCTTTTGAAAACCCTTGATGAGTATGCAGAATTCAGAAAGCACAATAAATTTCTGTGTGAACACCGGTTATTTGGAGAAATGACGGATGAAAACTGGGGATTTATGGAGTACAAACATCTTAATCATCATTTAAAACAATTTAGCGTATGAGTTTATTCGGTAAAATATTTGGCGATAAAAAAGAGGAAAATGACAGCAGTTTACCGCTGTGGAAATTAATTGAGAGCGAAAGCGACCTGAAAAAAGCAATCGAAGCTTCTGAAAATAAAACAGTGGCCATTTTTAAGCATTCCACAAGATGTTTCATCAGCAAAACTGTATTGAAAAATTTTGAATCAGAACTTCGTGACAACGAAAATAACAATGCAGAATTCTATTTTTTAGACCTTATTGCCTACCGTGCCGTTTCAAATAAAATTGCCGAAGATTTCGGAGTTAGGCATGAAAGCCCGCAGCTTCTAGTATTTGAGAATGGGAAAGTAAAAAATTCAGCATCACATCAGGACATTTCTTTAAGCCAAATTACAGAATGAGCAATATCCAAAACTATTTAGCCAATGTATTTGAAGTTCCTGCGGAGAAATTAAATCTTTGCAGCATCCAGTACGAATCAAGAAAAGTGAGTAAGCACGAGTTTCTTTTACAGCAGGGAGAGATTTGCCGCAACACTTTTTTTGTGGAAAAAGGTCTGCTGAGAATGTATTCCATCGACAAAAACGGTAAAGAGCACATCATACAGTTTGCCCCTGAAAACTGGCTGATGGGCGATAGAAGCAGTCTTTATTTTAATGAAAAATCAAAATATTTTATAGAAGCTGTTGAAGATTCTGAAATATTATTTTTAAATCCCGATTTCTTCAGCAAACTGTTGGAAGAATTCCCCAACAGCATCGAAAAGAATGATTTGATTATACAGAAACATGTAAAAAGTCTTCAGGACAGAATCAATTCTTTACTGGGCGAAACCGCTGAAGAACGTTACATGAAGTTCACAAAAATGTATCCGGATTTGATGATGCGAGTTCCGCAATGGATGATTGCATCGTATCTTGGGATTACTCCGGAAAGTTTGAGCCGTGTGAGAAAAGAACTGGCAAGGAAGAATTTCATTACGGATTGATGGTTTTGAACTTCTGTTCCGAATTTTTACTGTAAGGTTGAAAATAATCATCTCTTTTAAATTTGTTTTAAAAGAGATTTTTTTATCTGTTAATCCAAGGGTGTTCCAATAAAACCTTGAAAGTTTTTTGCAATCTGATCATAAATCTTAATACCGATTATCAAAAAGCTGTCATTTTATTACTGTTTAATTTTTTTTCTGCTCTGTTGTGCTATTTTGTTAGGATACACCGATGATACACCGATGATACACCGATGATACACCGATGATATTCCCAAAAGTGGATAAAAAACGTCAAAATTTTCAGACTGTTTAATTTTTTAGGGTAAAATATACTGACCAAATTTTATCAGCCAAAGATAATATCCTAAACATCCACCCGTTAAACCAGCAGAGAGAAAGGTTAAAATCTGATTTTTAGGGAGCAGACGGAGAACGATAAACAAGACAATTAAGCCAATAATTCCTGTGATTCCGTGAATTGTCCAGATGTTGAGGTCTAAAAAACGTGCAAGTCTCAGCTCATCACCTCTCATTGATTTTTCTCCGGTTAGAATGTAGTCGAGAGTCCATCCAAAGGAATTGGCACTTTGTCTTAGCCAAAATAATGAGCAGAATATCAGAAGCCATCCTGTAAAACTTGTTTTGTTGAAAGAGAAAAGTTTTTTATGGTAGATCAGCAGCAACACAAACCCGAAAGTTCCGGTAACCATTGTTTGAAGAGGGCCGCCAGCGAGGATTTTAATTCTGTCATTTCTGTATTCTTTTCTTTTAATATCAAACTTCTCTTTTTCTGGAAAATTCAGATTGTTCTTAATTTCGTATGGGTACTTTTTGTAAGTAGAATCCAAATATTTTCTTTTAGGATTATTGTCGGTGTGCATACTTTGATAATCTATCCTTGCATCATATCCTAAGTATTCTGCAACAGCATAATGTTCAATTCATGACTTAATGTTCCCACCACAGTCATAATGATAAAGGTGAAGGTGAGGATTAAAAATAACTTAGAATCAAAATAAAGATATTTCATAGAATAGCTTTTACTCACGAATATATAAAATTGTGCTGATTTATTAATTTAATGGAATATATCTTTAGCATTAGTTTGGCTACAAAATCCGTTGAATTGGTTTAATTTTTCTTTATCAATAATCTCAAATTTGTCATGTAAATAATTAACAACAAATAGATTTATTATGAGCACAAAAAAAGTATGGTTCGTCACAGGAGCCTCGAAAGGATTAGGTCTGGCATTGGTTCAGAAACTTTTAGCTGAAGGTTACAACGTGGCAGCAACATCAAGATCATCGAAAAATTTTGAAAGCAGTATTGAATCTTCACAGAATTTTCTTCCTCTGGAAATGGATCTTCTGGATGAAAGCAATGTAAAAAAAGCGGTTATGGCAACTGTAGAAAAATTTGGAAGGGTAGACGTCATCGTCAACAACGCAGGATACGGACAGCTTGGAACTTTAGAAGAACTTTCGGACGAAGAAAGCCGCAAAAATTTTAACACCAACGTTTTCGGTTCGCTGAATGTCATCCGTCAGGCAATGCCTTTTCTTAGGAATCAAAAATCAGGTTACATCATCAATGTAGCTTCGATTGGCGGAATTACCGGAGCTTTTCCGGGGTGGGGCATTTATTGCGCTACTAAATTTGCTGTGGCAGGTTTTACAGAATCGCTTGCGTATGAGGTTGCAGAATTTGGGATTAATGCAACGGTGGTTTATCCTGGATATTTCAGAACAAATTTCCTTGATTCAGGGTCGATGACTACACCTGAAAATCCGATTGCAGAATATACAGCTGCAAGAGCTGTAGAGGCAAAACACAAAGAAGAAATCAATGGAAATCAACCGGGAGACCCTGATAAAGCAGCGACTGCTTTTATTCAGTTAGCAGAAATGCAGAAGCCGCCGGTTCATTTTGTAATGGGAACCGACGCTGTTGGTTTGGCCAGAGAAAAAATGAAAATGCTGAATGAAGATATTAATTCTACTTTGGAATTGAGCACTTCAACAGATTTTTAAATGATTTGTTCTTTTGTCTTGAAACAAAAGAACCAAAAATTCAAGACCTGGAAACTTCGGCTAAAATTTTTAATAATTTTCTAAAATTTCCAAACTCGGGCGGATTGAACGTATTGTATTTTAATAAATTTTTTGCCGCCACTCAGACAATGGAAATTTTTTAACGAAAATTATTGAAAATTTTTTAACGCCTCCGCTTCCTAAGTCAAAAAAGACATTTCATAAAGGTTATTCAGGATTAAATACTTTATTTAGACCTAAAATTAGAGCGTTCTGAAAAAGATTTGCTCTATCTTTGATATTATTTTATCATGAAAAATAAGAAAATCCTTACCCTCAATACCATCGCAGAATTTCACGCGATTGCCGGTCTTCCAAGGCCTGAATATCCTCTGATCAGCGTATTTGATTATCTTGATGTCACGTATCAGACGGAGGAAAAAAGCATCACATGGCTGCAGCATTTTTACTGCATTGGCCTAAAAAGGGATTTGAGCGGAAAGTTTAGATACGGTCAGCAGCAGTATGATTTTGATTCGGGAATTGCTTCCATGGTATCGCCGGGACAGATTGTCGAGATAAAAGTTCCTGCAAAAAATGAGGAAAAACCGACAGGGATTATCATGTGCCTTCATCCCGATTTTCTTTGGAATACTTCTCTGGCAAAAAAAATTAAAGAATATGACTTCTTCGGATATGCAGTGAACGAAGCACTTTTTGTTTCTGAAAAAGAGGAAGAAATTATTCTAAATATTTTTAAAAATATCCAGCGGGAATATCACAACAATAT
Source organism: Chryseobacterium foetidum (assembly GCF_025457425.1). Lineage (NCBI taxonomy): Bacteria > Pseudomonadati > Bacteroidota > Flavobacteriia > Flavobacteriales > Weeksellaceae > Chryseobacterium > Chryseobacterium foetidum. Next base: position 493,293 of record NZ_JAMXIA010000001.1, on the reverse strand, counting down.
AGACGATTTTACCCAAAACATTATCGTTTCGCAGATTGAAGTAATGCTCAATTATTTTGAAAGGTTTTACCAGAGACAGTTCATTACACGAAAAAAAGGAAATCATCAAATATTGGAACGTTTTGAATCTGAAATTGAAAGTTATTTCAACAACGGGAAACTACTGGAAAACGGACTTCCATCAACACAGGAAATTGCAGAATCGCTCAACATGTCGCCGAATTATCTCGGAAGTCTTTTAAAATCTCTTACGGGACAGAGCACACAACAACATATTCATCAAAAACTGATTGATAAGGCAAAGGAAAGGCTTTCTACCACACAGCTTTCGGTAAGTGAGATTGCTTATGAGCTGGGTTTTGAGCATCCACAGTCTTTCAACAAACTTTTTAAAAATAAAACCAGTCAGACCCCTTTGGAATTCAGAACTTCATTTAATTAAATTTATAATTATGCTTACCCAAATCCACCCAAAACTTCCGATGCGTGACAAAGCTGAAACTAAAAAATATTATATTGACAGATTAGGTTTCAGTCAATTGGGCTCAGATGATTTTCCTGATTATTTAATGCTTAAAAAGGATCAGATTGAAATTCACTTTTTTCTGTTTGCAGAAATTGACACCAAAGATAACTACGGAATGGTGTATATCAGAGTTTCAGATATTGATACACTTTATCAGTCTCTGTTAGATAACAAAGTGGAAATTCATCCAAACGGAAGTCTGCATACAAAACCATGGCGACAACGGGAATTTTCTCTTCTGGATCCGGATTCTAATTTGCTGACTTTTGGGGAAGGGATTTGATCGATATAATATTTGCAAAGCAAAAATGACGCAAAAAATTTCAAAAACTTTATAAAAAGTGTTTGAGCTTTTCCAGAAATTATTCCTTCAAAAACTTCTCATAAAAAACTCCATCTTTCGTCTGAATTTTCATGTAGTAAGTTCCTTTTGCAAAATCATTAATTTTAAATGATTTTTTATGCTTTTCCGTAGAAATAATTCTGCCTAAATTATCGTAAATCTGAACAGATAGAATCTCTTTTTCAGAAGCAATATTCAGAATGTCTTTCACAGGATTTGGGAAAATGGAAAGTTTGTTTTTCTGAACCAGTTCCGAGGTGTTCAAAACCGCATTAAACAAGCTGCCGAAATTTAAAATTCCATAACCCATCTGATCTGTGTAGTTTGGTGCAAGTGAAGCATTGGAACGCAGGGAATTTCTCATCGTGTCTCTGTTCATTGTTGGGAATGCCTGAATAAGACATGCAACGCCGCCGGCAGCAACAGGTGCGGCGATTGAAGTTCCGGTAACCGTCGTGGTTGAACTTCCGTTGACAGTTACCGTTGCTGTTCCTCGTGCTGAAGCATCAGGTTTCACGACGCCTGCCGAATTGGGTCCGTAAGAAGAGAATGGGGATGAAGCTCCTGCTGCATCCACACTTCCGATGGTGAAAACTTTAGCATTATCAGCTGGGGTAACGATGTAATGCCACGGCTGCTCGCCTGAGTTTCCTGCTGCAAATAACACAAAAATCCCTTTATTCACTGCAATTTCTGCTCCCCGTGCGATAAACGAGGTATTACCGTTCATCTGAGAATAGATGTAGCTGTATTTCGGATCATCGAAAATGGCATAACCTAAAGAAGTTGTAATTAAATCAACACCCTGTCTGTCGGCTTCTTCTGCCGCTTCAATCCAGTACATTTCTTCCTCGGGAACTTCTACTTCAGCATTTTCACTTCGGTAGAGATAGAAATTGGCATCGGGTGCAGAACCAACAAACTGATCCTGAACAAATCCGCCAATTGCTCCTAAAACTACCGTTCCGTGGGCATTTAGCGTGGGTTCATAAATATTTGTAGTCTTGGTTACAAAATCGTAGCCAGCCTTGATCTGATTGTTCGCCCAAAGTCTGGAATATGTGGTTCCGTTGTCTACACCTGGAAAACCGGAATCGATAACCGCCACAGCAACTCCAGTTCCTGTATAACCCGCAAGATGCAGCGGTTTCAAATTAATCTGATCAATCTGATCCAATCCGGAGCCGTAATTAAAAACGGTATTGATGTTTTGAAATTCCTGAAATTTATTTTGATTCTGAACCTTTAAAGTAAGCGAAGAATTTTTAGCAAAACTTTCCACAGACTGTACAAACGGTAATGCTTTGATCTGATTAACCTGTGCCTGATTAACCGTCACCGCAACACCATTCAGCCATTTTGATTTATCTGTTACCGTGAGTCCAAGATTCTGGATGGCCTGAACATAAGTATTTTCCAATGGTGCGTCCTGATCATTGAGTGCAACTCCCAAAGACGTTCTTCTGTTAAGAGATTTCTGGGTGAGTTCAGAAAGTGGATTGGCGTAAAAAGCCGCTTTATTCGGTTTGCCGTTAAAATACACAAAAACTAGCTCCGTCTGAGCAGAAACTGTTATGGAAATTCCTAAGACTAGAAGAAGTACAGATTTTTTCATGTATTTATTTTTAGTAAAGATAAAACAAAATGAATAAAATTTTTGGCAGGATTTTAAAATCCGTATTTTTACGAAAATATTTATTTTTAAAGTCGCCGGATTTAGAATTAATTATAATTTGATGGGTGCGCGATTACAAAATTTTTAAAACAAAAAAATCTACATATGAAAAAGATTCAGATGGTTGATCTGCAAAGCCAATATTATAAAATAAAGAACGAAGTAGACAACGCTGTACTTAATGTAATGGATTCTGCGGCTTTCATCAACGGCCCGGAAGTAAAATCTTTCCAGACCGAACTGGAATCTTATCTCGACGTAAAACACGTTATCCCTTGTGCCAACGGAACTGATGCTCTTCAAATTGCATTGATGGCTTTAGGTTTAGAAGAAGGTGACGAAGTTATTACAGCAGATTTTACTTTCGCTGCAACGGTAGAAGTGATTCATCTTTTGAAACTGAAATCTGTTTTGGTTGATGTGGATTATGATACATTTAATATTTCTCCTGAAGCCGTAAGAAAAGCGATTACTCCAAAAACTAAAGCAATAATTCCGGTTCATATTTTCGGTCAGGCTGCGAATATGGAGGAAATCCTGAAGATTGCTGAAGAAAATAATCTTTTCGTAATTGAAGATAATGCTCAGGCGATAGGTTCAGAATTTACTTTCGCCGATGGTTCCACGAAGAAAACCGGAACAATGTCAACTGTGGGAACGACTTCATTTTTTCCTTCAAAAAATTTAGGTTGCTACGGCGATGGTGGTGCCATTTTTACCAATAATGATGAACTTGCACACCGACTGAGAGGTATTGTTAATCATGGAATGTATGAGAGATATTATCATGATGAGGTAGGTGTAAACTCCAGACTAGACAGTGTACAGGCAGCAATTTTAAGAAAAAAACTTCCTCATCTTGATTCATACAACGATGCCAGAAGAAAAGCTGCTGACTACTACGACGAAGCTTTTGCAGAAAATGAGAATATTCTCACTCCAAAAAGAGCAGAAAATTCTACTCATGTATTCCACCAGTATACTTTGAGAATTCTGAATGGAAAAAGAAATGATCTTCAGAAATTTTTAACTGAAAAGGAAATTCCTGCGATGATTTATTATCCTGTAGCTTTAAGAAAACAAAAAGCGTATTATCAGGAATCCAATGATGCGGATTTTGTGAATACAGATAAGCTTTTAGATCAGGTAATTTCTCTTCCGATGCATACAGAGTTGGATGACGAACAGTTGAAGTATATTACGGATGCTGTTTTGGAGTTTATGGGATAAGATGAAAAAGAGGATTTTTAAATATCGAGCAGTCGGGATTATACTTTTTCTAATCGAGCTTTTTGTTGCAATTTTATTTGGTTATGGAGCAACTGTGAGTTTTGAAGATTTTGAAAATGTAGAAAATTTAACATTAGATCATATTGTATTTCCTTTTGCCCTATTAATTTTTTTAACATCCTTACTTTGTTTAATTTCACTTGTTTTAAAAGGAAAAAAGACTGTAATGTTTCTTAACATACACTATATAATTATAGCCATATTCTTTGCATTTGGATTTATGAAGCAGTTATATGAAGGTGCAGTAATATCTGAAGATTTAACTATTTTTATAGTAGTATTTTCTGTTCTTGCAGTTTTACTTTTTATAATAAATTTTTTCAAATACAAAAGAATTGACTTTTTGGAAATAGATGAAATTGGAACACAAAATTTAAATTAAAACAGAATAATCAGAAAAAATGGCAACATTAGTCACAGGAGGTCTCGGCTACATCGGTTCTCATACTGTTGTAGAACTTATCAATAATAATTATGAGGTAATCATCGTAGATGATCTTTCCCATTCAGAAAAATTTATTTTAAACAATATTGAGGAAATTACCGGTAGAAGACCGATTTTTTATCCTTTCGATTTGAAAAGAAAAGAGCTTTTGAATCAGGTTTTTGATGCACACAATATTGATGGCTGTATCAATTTTGCTGCATTTAAAGCAGTAGGAGAGAGTCAGGTAAAGCCGATTGATTATTATGAAAACAATCTTTTTTCTTTAATCAATATTCTTCAGGAATTTAAGGAAAGGAATATCTCAAATTTTATTTTCAGTTCGTCATGTACGGTTTACGGGCAGGCAGACGAGATGCCAATCGATGAAAATACTCCGCTGAAAATGCCGGAAAGTGTTTATGGTAAAACAAAACAAATGGGAGAGGAGATTCTGATTGATTTTGCAAAGGCATATAACAGAAAAATTTCTCTTTTAAGATATTTCAATCCCATAGGGGCTCATGACAGTGCACTTTTGGGTGAATTACCAATCGGAATTCCTAATAATTTAGTACCTTACGTGATGCAGACAGCAGCTGGTGTAAGAGAAAAACTGAGCGTCTGGGGAAATGATTATCCTACAGAAGACGGTACGGCAGTTCGCGATTACATTCACATCACAGATTTGGCTAAGGCGCATGTGGCGGCTTTAAAAAAACTTTTACATGATGATTCCGATGGTTCGGTTATTGATATTTTCAATCTCGGAACAGGAAAGGGATCTTCGGTGCTTGAAGTTGTGAATGCATTTGAAACAGCCAATAACGTTTCAGTTCCCTATCAAATCTGCGACAGAAGGGAAGGCGACATTACAATTGCCTATGCCAATGCAGACAAAGCAGAGAAAGAACTCAACTGGAAAGCAGAGACTTCCCTTGAAGAATCGTTAAAAACGGTTTGGGAATGGCAGAAATATTTAGAATCAAGAACAAATTAAAATATAGTATAAATACTTATGAAAACTGAAAGAATAGGCATTACATTTTCCTCATTTGATTTACTTCACGCCGGACATATTAAAATGCTGGAAGAAGCGAAAACTGTATGCGACTACCTGATTGTTGGGTTACAAATTGACCCGTCACACGACAGACCAAATAAAAACAAACCTACACAGACTATTGTTGAGAGGTACATCCAGCTGAAAGGTGTGCATGCTGTAGACGAAATTATTCCTTACTACACTGAAGAGGATTTGGAAGATATCCTGCAGTCTTTTGTAGTTGATGTAAGAATCATTGGAGACGACTATGCAGACAGAGATTTCACAGGCAAGCAGTATTGCCTTGATAACGGAATCGAAATTTTCTACAACAAAAGAGATCACAGATTTTCGACCAGTGATTTGAGAAAAAGAATCTACGAAGCTGAGAAAGAAAAAGCATCACGTAATGGTGTTGAAGCAAATTAATCTTAAAAATTTGGCAAAAAAAAGAGTTCGGTAAATTTTTACCGAACTCTTTTTTATTTATAGAAACTCAACTTTACATTGGTCCCTGCTGATCGTCTCCCTGCGCATTAGAGTTGATGTCTTTTTTGCGTTTAGGCTGATCTACTTTTTCGTTACCCTGTTTGAATCTGTAAGTGAGTGAAACTGCAAACTGTCTTGGCTGCCACTGCATATATGATTCTCTTGTAAAGTTTTCTCCAAAAGTTGTAGACCTCATTGCTCTCGTATTGAAAATATCCTGTACATTTAATGACAATGTTCCATCGCCTTTCCAAATCGTTTTTGATGCTCCAAAATTTAAAGCATACATGTCTTTTCTATCCTGATAAGCTGTTTTCTGACCACCTCTGTAGAAACCTTGCAACTGAAAACTGAATGTTTTATCTACTTTAAATGTTGAGGTCAATCTGGCTCTTGTGGAAAAACCGCTTCCGTTAAAGTCTGCTGTTGCAACAATCGGATTTCCGTTATTATCTAAAGTGTTGTATAAAATACTGCCTTTAGTTTTGTATCCAAATAAATCCACATTTCCTAAGAATTTCAACCAACTCGTTGCATCCCAATTAAAATTGATGTCTAACCCATAACGGTCATCAGACCCTAAGTTGATAGGTTTTGTATGGAACACAATTCTTTCTTCTTTGAGCTCATCAGGTAAGCCAGGATTATTCGGATCATCAATCAGTTCCTTTTCGTTGAAAACCAGCATTTTTGTATCGTCAGTCTGGTGTCTGTAATACAAAGTGGGGTTGATTGTAAATTTCTTCTTTGAAATACTGTAACCGAATTCAAAAGAATCTACATAGGACGGATTTAAATCTATATTTCCATCGAAAATATTTTGATTATCGTTGTAGCTGGGATTTGGTATCAGGAAAAATGATCTTGGTCTGTCTATCCTTCTTGTATAATTTAATAGGAATTGATTGTCTTTTGCAATCTCGTAGCTTAAATAAACACTTGGGAAAAGATTATTATAACTTTTTCTGCTTTTAATATCGTCATCTGCCGGATTTAAATTCGCATAATCTATATCTATATTAGAATATTCGTTTCTAACTCCTACCTGATATCCCAGCCTACCTATTTTGCTTTTAAACTGAAGATATCCGGCATTAAACATCTCTTTATATCTGGCTTCGTACGTATATGGTCCCAGGAAACTCAGAGTAGGCACCGCAACAGTGCTTTCTCTTACATCATTATCGTAGTCGTTTTGGTTGATATCAATTCTATAACCTGCTTCAAGTTTAGAATTTTCACCCAAGGGAAGTTCATAATCCGCTTTACCAATTAAAGTTTTATTATTGGTGGTTTGATTGATGATGTTTTGCAGTTCAAAATTTCCATTATTAGTCTCATCAATATTTGTGTCGTTGTAAGATCTGTTACTTTGCAAGCTTAAAGATAAGGCAATATTTTGGCCTTTGTCATCAAACTTATGATCTAAACCAATATCGCCCTGAAACGCAAGATTGTTGTTTGCACTGTTTGTAATTCTGTTTCTGAATGTATTTGGAGCACCAAAAAGTTGGTTATTGTAGGTTACATTTCCAGTGCTTTCACTTTCAAAAGTTCTTACGGTTCCTGATAAATTGAAAGAGGTTTTTTCAGAGATGTCATAAACAATACCCGCTGACGCATTGTAATTATCATTTTTACTATTGCTGATATTTTCTTGATTACTCTGTAGTGTATTTCCTATTTTTGTAACATTGGTAAAATAATTGTCTGTTCTATTGGTGTTTTTAGACTCTCTGTAACCACCACCACCATTCAGAAACCATGTGAAGTTACCTTTTCTCCAGCTCAAATTTGTATTCAAATTTGTCTGAGGCAAATATCCCAAAGTTCCGATCACACTACCGTTGAAACCGGTTTTTTTGGATTTTTTTAAAATAATATTTAAAATACCCGCTGTTCCGCTGGCTTCAAATTTTGAAGAGGGGTTGGTAATCACTTCAATTCTCTCGATCTGATCTGCAGGAATACTCTGTAAAGCATTCGCTCCATCATCAATTCCGAGAAGGGCAGAAGGTTTTCCGTTGATCAAAAAACGAACGTTAGAACTTCCTCTCATAGAAACTGTTCCATCCGTATCAACAGAAACTGAAGGAACATTGGACAAAACATCCTGTAAACTTCCCCCTTTGCTCACGATATCCTGAGAAGGGTCGTAAGTTCTTTTATCTAATTCAACTTTGTAAGGTTTCGTGGTTGCAGTAATCACAACTCCCTGAATATCCTGAGTTTTTGCATTGGTAGCTGTAGCTTCAGGCTCAATGGAAAGAGCTCCTATATTTCCGGCTGTAGCAATCTGTTTGCTGAAGGTTCCTTTCTTAAAATCAATTGCCTCAATGGTAATATCGTAATTACCAGGCGTTAGATCCATAATGTACTGTCCTTTTTCGTCGGTGAGTGCTCCTTCACTCAGCATCTTATTTGTTTTGTGGACAAAAGTAACTGATGCGTAAGGTACTGGCTGATTATCTTTGCTTACAACTGAACCTTTAACATTAACCTTATCCTGTGCAAAAGCCAGAGCGGCGGCTGACAAAACAAAGGTTAATCCTAAAGTTTTTTTTGTAAACAGACTGATGATTTCAGTTTGATTCATAAATTCTTAATTGTATAAAGAATGCAAAAATTTAATACAAAACAAAAAAAATTGTCAAGAGAAAAATTTATTGCAGACTTCTTAGTTAGTTTATTATTATAATGTGTTAGACGCTTTTTAACCTAATTTGTTAAATTAAAACATTGTTAAAAAAAGGTTAAAAATTTTTATTATTTGATATTCCGTGAGTTAAGCCACTCTTGGTATACTTTCGCATTGGCAGCGTGTTCTTCAGCATTATCCGTAAATTTATGAAGACCAGGTCTTGAAGGATCGGCGCACATAAAAATGAAATTGTTTTTCTCGGCATTCAACACAGCATCCACAGAATTTTTATCTGTAATACAAATCGGTCCCGGCGGAATCCCTTTGTTGGCATAAGTGTTAAAAGGCGATGGGGTGGAAAGGTGCTTATAAAGAACTCTTTTAATAGATTCTTTGAAATTTGTCTGCTTGTTGATTGCATAAATTACCGTCGGGTCACTCTGCAGCTTCATATCTTTTTTGTAACGGTTTAAGTAAAGTCCGGCAATGGTTTTCATCTCGTCCGGTTTACCTCCTGATTCTTTAAAAACAATTGATGCCAAAGCATAAATCTGATCTCTGCTTAAACCGGATTGAGCTTCTTTAGCTTTTCTTTCTGCGGTCCAGAAATCCTGATACTGATCATTAAATTTTTTGAAAAATTCAGCAGGAGTTACCGTCCAGTAAAAATTGTAGGTGTCAATAAAAAAGTATTTTTTTAAATCTTCCGCTGAAGTGTAGCCTTTATCGACAGCAATTTTATTAAGTTCATTTACAAATTTAAGGGAATCAGTTTCTGTTTTTTTGGTCACTTTTCCCACCATCTGATAAACGTCTCCGAAATCACCGATTCTAAAGGAGTTTTCACTTTGATTTCCGGCTTTGATCATATTCACCAAATCTGAATTTCCCATTCCTTTCTTAAAATGGTAACGTCCTGGTTTGAAGTTTTTGGGAAGATCTTTTTCAACAGATACAGCTTCAAATGTGGCTTTATCATCCACGTATTTTGCTGCAGAATCTATAATTTGCTTAAATTCTGCACCATGAGGAATCAAAACATATCCATCTTTCCGTATATTATTTCCATAATTTTTTTTGTAAAATTTAAAACCGAAAAATCCACCGATAACGATCAGTAGAAGTACAACGATGATAACTGCTTTTTTCATAATATATAAAAACCGATGTTTGTGTTTTTGATTTTTTTAAAATTTAATTTCTCCTTTGAAAACCTGTTTTGCAGGACCTTCCAACCAAATGTTTTCAAATGAATCTCCGTTTTTTTCCGCATACACTTTCAGATCACCACCCAAAGTTTTCACTGCAACTTCCGTCGCCGAATTTTTATCAAGATAAGTCAGAGCCGCTGCTGTAACGCCTGTTCCGCAACTGTACGTTTCATCTTCAACACCTCTTTCATAAGTACGCACAAAAATCTGTCCGTCTGAAATTTCTTCCACAAAATTCACGTTGATGCCTTCCTGAGTGTAGTTTTCAGAATATCTGATGGCTTTTCCGTCTTCAAAAACATTTACATCAGCAATATCATTTACATATTTGATGTAGTGAGGCGAGCCGGTATTCAAAACAGAATCATTTCCGTCTTTTGAAATCGTTTTTACATCGCTCATTTTCAGTTTAACAATATCTTCAGCAATTTCAGCTTCGTGAAGACCGTCGATAGCGGTAAAAACAGTTTTAGAATCATTAAAAATTCCAAGAAAATGGGCAAAAGCCACCGAACAACGTGCACCGTTTCCACAAAAACTTTTAGATCCGTCAGAATTGTAATAATCAACTTCAAAGTCTACGTTTTCTGCTGAATTAATTTTAATTAAACCGTCCGCACCAATTCCGAAACGGCGGTCACAAAGTTGTGTAATCGCTGTTGTCGAAAGAATATTCCATTCTCCTGAACGGTTGTCTAGCATAATAAAGTCGTTGCCGGTACCCTGATATTTGTAAAAGTTCATCGTGATTATTTTAGTCTCAAATAGCCTGCAAAATTACACATAATAAAGCGAAAAGCGAACGGACAAAAGCCGTTCGCTGTTTATTTAGAATTATTATCGTCTGAAACCGTTTCCGTTTGTATTTCCGTTGTTCGGAGTAGAATTTTGTCGGTTGCTGTCGGTTCCGTTTCTGAATCCTCCGGAATTTTGATTTGTGTTGGTGTTCGGAGCTGGGATGGTTGTGTTATTATTCCTGAAACCTCCATTATTTCTCGGCTGTGTCTGCTGGTTTTGCTGATTGTTTCTAAAACCACCGTTATTCCTTGGCTGGCTCTGCTGATTCTGTCTGTTGTTTCTGAAACCTCCGGTATTCTGTCTCGGATTATTATTTGTATTCGAATTAGGATTGGTAAAGCCGTAATTTCCGGATCTCGTCCCAGTATTCGGAGCTGCATTTCTTTCTACATACACTTTCTGTCTGTTGTTTCCGTAGAAATAATAGGGTCTTCCCTGATCATAATAATAATGAATATCGTTTCTGTAATAATATCCGTCGTTACCCCAATATCCTCCGTCTCCGTAATAATTTCCCGGCGCATAATAGGCACCGTTACTCATATAGGGATCACCGTATCCGGCACCCTGATCGCTGTACACTGTACATGAACTTAAACTTATAAAAGCGAAAACGCTAAGCGAAATTTTTATTAAATTTTTCATCGTATCTAAATTTTACTGTTTTAAACTTTTGTTCCAGGCAATATATCCTCTGATTGCCATGAATGTAAATACCAAATATTGCACCGAAGTAATTCCCAGCTCCTTATAGAGCATCATCGGTATGCAAATGAGATCTCCGAGAATCCAGAAATACCAGCTTTCGACGCGTCTTATCGCCATGAGCCACATCCCGATAAGAAAGACTGAAGTGGTTACAACGTCAAGCCAGTTTCCCCAGTCAAGATGGTAAAGACCAAAGCGGATTCCGTCTGAAGAGAAATTATTATCTATAAATGGTTTGTAGTAATAAACAGCTGTTACCAGCATCATACTCACCACAAAAAGAATGACACTGTAAAGCCAGTCCCGTTTTGTAGCCTTCTGAACATCCACATGAATATGATCATCAGAATTTTTTGACCATAAAATCCATCCGTAAACGCTCATTACGGTATAATATACATTGATAAGACAGTCGCCCAGCAGACCGAAATTGAAAAGAATGTAAACATAAATGACTGTCGAAATAATTCCCGTTGGGTAGAGCCAGATATTCTTTTTAATTGAAAAATAGACACTTATAATCCCTAAAATGCTTGCCGCAGCTTCCAACGCAATTTGCCCGTAAGTGTAGGCCTCATAGGGTTTTATAAAAAGATCATAGAAATTCATTGCTTCAAAAATACACAAAAAATCCGTCCGTTAAAATATTTTTAGAAAGCGTGAAAATCAATTTTTTATGGCCGATACTTAAAGTTTATGTTCTAAAAGTTAGCAATAAACGTTAATTTCTCTAAAATTTTTATATTTTCGTAAATCTTTAATTAAATTAAATTATATGTCTAAAATTTGGGCTAAAAAGCCAATGAGTGCTTACGAAGCCGATATTCAGAAGAGCGAGCTCAAGCGTGTCTTAGGGAAATGGAGCCTTACTGCTATCGGAATCGGAGCTATTATCGGAGGAGGTATTTTCGTACTTACGGGTACCGGTGCTTACTATAATGCCGGACCAGCCTTGGCACTTTCGTTCGTAATTGCAGGTATTGCCTGCGTTTTTGCTGCTTTATGTTATGCTGAATTTGCATCAATTCTTCCCGTGGAAGGTTCTGCCTATGCTTATGCATACGGAACTGTGGGAGAAATTTTTGCATGGATTATCGGTTGGGGACTGATTCTCGAATACGCCATGGGATCAATGACGGTCGCCGTTTCGTGGTCAGGATATTTCGGGAAACTGCTGAAAATGTTCGGTCTTCATTTACCGTATTGGATGACTACCGATCCCGGAACTGCTCACAAAGCATTCGGTGAAGCTACAAAACAGATTGCGGAAGGGAAACTGCCTGCAGACAAATTATTAGGGTTTCAGGAAACGATAGCTAATTTCAATGCAGCTCCTGAAATTGCAAATTTTAAATTATTTTTAAATCTTCCAGCTTTAGCAATCGTTCTGTTTGTAATCTGGATTCTATTGAGAGGAACAAAAGGAGCTGCAAAAGCAAACAACTTCATCGTAATTTTAAAGGTTTCTGCAATTATTTTTGTCATCATTGCCGGATTGTTTTTCATTAATGTTGATAACTGGTCACCATTTATCCCCGATGCTACTACAATCACAGAAAATGGCGTTACACACAAGGCTTATGGTCTGGCGGGAGTTGTTGCAGGAGCATCTGCAATTTTCTTTGCTTACGTTGGGTTTGATGCGGTTTCCACGCAGGCTGGAGAAGCGATTAATCCTAAAAAAGATGTACCGTTTGCCATCATCACTTCATTAATCATCTGTACAGTTTTATATATTTTGGTATCACTTGTTCTTACGGGAATGATGCATTACAGCGATTTTAATCCTTTAGGAAAATATCCTGATGCGATTAAAGCTCCTGTTGCTTATGCATTTGATATCGCAGGTCAGGCTTGGGCTGGTTATATTATCACCATTGCTGCTACCGTAGGTTTGATTTCTGTATTAATGGTAATGATCATGGGACAGTCAAGAATTTTCCTTGGAATGTCTAAAGATGGTCTTATTCCTGCAACTTTTTCAAAAGTAAATCCTGTTTCAGGAGTTCCAAGAAAAAACCTGATGATTTTAGGAACTGTGATCGCAATCGTTGCTTCACTTACGCCGATTAATGATTTGGCACATATGACAAGTTTTGGAACTCTTTTCGCCTTCACAATGGTTTGTGTTGCGGTTTGGGTTTTGAGAGTTAAAGAACCAAATATGGTAAGAAGTTTCAAAGTTCCTGCACTGCCGGTAATTGCATGTTTGGGAATTGCAATCAATGTTTATCTTATTTTTAACCTGAGTAAAGAAGCACAGATGTATTCTTTCGGATGGCTGATTATCGGTTTTATCATTTATTTCCTTTACAGTAAAAGAAACTCAAAACTGCAGAATGGCGGTTATGGCGAAACTTTCAAGGCTGAACAAAAACCTTTGGAAGATGTAGACATCGATATTGACAATAAAAAATAAATTTTAAATTCCGCCTCGTGCGGAATTTTTTTTGATTAAATTTGAGTAGTATGAAAAAATTAATAACCACCACATGTTTAGTCATTTCCTTTTTCTCTTTCGGACAGGAAATTGAGAGTTTTAAAGAAATTTATAAAGATCAAATCAGCATCAGAGCTTTGGAACTTCATGACGGTAAGGTTTGGTACAACGGAACTGATTCTAAATTTGGTTTTGTAGATCTTAAAAATCCCGAAAACAAAAAGCAAATTGCTCTCTCAGAAAAAAAGCTTCAGTTTCGAACTTTAGCGCAGGATCAGAATTCCTTTTACACGATAAATATTGAAAGTCCGGCTCAGTTTTTTAAGATTGATAAAAAATCGCTGAAGCATCAGATTGTTTATCAAGATACAGCCAAAAATGCATTTTATGATGCTTTGTACTTTCATAAAAATAAATTTTTTGCCTTTTCGGATCCTTCGGAAGATTTAAATTTAAAACTGATGGATTTCAAAATCGTAAAAGGAAAATTTGTGACTAAAAAATATCCGCACCTAAAGATGAAAATCGGTGAAGCCGCTTTTGCATCGAGCAATACCAATATTTCCGGTGGAGAAAATTTTCTGTGGGTAGCAACCGGCGGAAATTCATCAAGAATTTTAAGATTAAATCTGAAAAACGATAAACTTGAAGCTTTCGAGACACCTTTTGTACACGGGATATCATCACAAGGCATTTATTCTATCGATTTTTCGGGAGACAAATTCGGTATTGCCGTGGGTGGAGATTATACCAAACAAAACGAAAATGTAAACAACATTGCAACATCTACAGATGCCGGAAAAACGTGGCAGATTCAGGCATCGGGAAATAATGCAGGTTACACAACCTGTGTGAAAATTAAACCCAATTCGAAAGGAAAAGATATTATTTCCGTTGGAGATCAACATATTTCGTATTCATCAGACTTTGGAAAAACATGGAAGAAAATTTCAGATGAAAAAGGATTTTACGTTTGCAAATGGATTGATGCAAACACAATTGTTTTTGCGGGAAAAGATAAAATTTCTGTGATGAAACTGTCATTTTAGAAAATTTGCACTGTAGCGATCTCTTTTATGTTGAGGCAGGTAAAAGTATTTTTCTCCGTAGAAGTATTTAGACTGATTACAAAATAAGACTTCTGTCAAAGCCTAACATTTGTCATTCTTGGTAATTCAGCATTAATGAGTAATTTTGCAAAGCTGTCTATGTGACGGTTTACAAATTTTTCCACATGAATTCTTTAGTCGATAAATATAATATTCCCGGACCCCGTTACACATCTTATCCTACCGTTCCTTACTGGGACGAGAGCAGTTTTTCTCCTGAAAAATATAAGGAAACGGTAATAAGGTCTTTCGATGAATCTAATTCTGAAGAAGGGATTTCGATTTACATCCATCTTCCTTTTTGCGAGGCATTATGTACATTTTGTGCCTGTCACAAAAGAATTACGAAGCAACACAGCGTAGAAATTCCGTATCTGGAGTCTGTTTTGAAAGAGTGGAATTTATATTTAAAGCTGTTTTCAGAAAAGCCAAAATTAAAAGAACTTCACTTAGGTGGCGGAACTCCAACATTTTTTTCTCCGGCAAATTTAAAAACGATGCTTCAAGGTATTTTTGAAACTGTAGAAATCGCCGAAGATCCTGAATTTTCATTTGAAGGTCATCCGAATAATACGACCAGAGAACATTTAACAACATTGTATGATTTGGGTTTCAGAAGAGTGAGTTTTGGAGTTCAGGATTATGATCCTAAGGTTCAAAAAGCCATCAACAGAATTCAGTCGTATGAAAAAGTAAAGGAAGTCACAGAATTTGCGCGTGAAATCGGTTACAGAGGCATCAGCCATGATTTGGTTTTCGGTCTTCCACATCAAAACTGGGAAGCTATGGAAAATACCATCCGCAAAACGATGGAACTGAAGCCGGACAGACTGGCTTTTTATTCTTACGCTCACGTTCCGTGGGTAAAAGGTGTCGGACAAAGAGGTTTCGACGAAAACGACCTTCCGAGTGGTGACGAGAAAAGACGTTTATACGAAGACGGTAAAAAATTACTCGAAGATTTAGGCTATATTGAAGTTGGGATGGATCATTTTTCTCTTGAGCATGATGATTTGTATCAATCGATGACGCAGAGTAAACTTCACAGGAATTTTATGGGCTATACTTCAAGTAAAACACAACTGATGGTTGGTTTGGGAATGTCTGCGATCTCCGATTCATGGTATGCTTTTGCCCAAAATGTGAAAACGGTGGAAGAATACCAAAAGATGGTTGAGGAAGGTGAAATTCCTGTGGTGAAAGGTCATATTCTAAATCATGAAGATCTGGCTGTCCGCCGTCATATTTTGAATTTAATGTGTCAGCTGGAGACCGAATTTACAGATGCCAATTCATTCCCTGAATTGAAAAATTCACTTGAAATGCTCTCAGAAATGGAAAATGACGGTTTGGTTGAAATCTACGACACCAGAGTGAAAATTACCGAAAAGGGTAGAGCCTTCACAAGAAATGTTGCCATGGTTTTTGATTTGAGAATGATGCGAAATAAGCCTGAAACAAGGATTTTTTCAATGACGATTTAGTCATGAAAAGCAGAATTCTTCTTTCAGTTCTGTACATTTATGCACTTTTGGTCAGTGTTTTAAGAGCGATTCGTTTCCCCAGTGACTGGGCAGAGGCACATTGGCTGATGGACTACCGCTTCGGAATCACAAAACGGGGTTTGGCAGGAGAAATTTTCGGATTTGTTTTTGATAAGAATGAAATGAATATTATGATTCTGTCAGCAGCAATCCTTACAGGTTTATATTTGATTTTACTGATTATCGCTTTGAAAGAAAGTTGCAGAAAACAGATACATTCTCTGGTAATTTTATTTTTTGTTACCTTTTTTCTTTCACAATACATCGTTTTTTCGGCTCATTTAATAGGATATTTAGATCATCTGATTTTTTTAATGACTGTTTTAACGGTTTATTTCATTCGGAAAAAACAAACTTTTATCGCTTCTCTTATTGCAGCTATTTCAATTTTTATTCATGAAATTTCATTCTTTCTTTTGGTACCGGTGAGTATTTTTATACTGATCGTTTCCCATTTTTCAATTGACCGGTTTTCATTTAAAATTCTACTCAACAAACATTTTTTGAAGAAGATCATTCTGTTTGTGGCTCTTCCACTGTTTTCAATGATTGTTCTTTTTTACGTGCAGGAATTTCATTTGAATCTGAATCATGCTCAGATTTTCAACTATCTCACAAGCTTCAAATTTATTTCTGAAGTTCCCGCAGATGCTGTGGCATCGGGATTTACCAAAAGTTTCGCTTATCAGTGGGATGCTCAGAGTCCGCAGTTTTTTCAGCGGGTTTTTGCTTCAACCTGTACGGTTTTTTACGGAATTCCAATGGCTTTTATGTTTTTTCTAATGTTGAAAATTTTTAATTTAAAGAAAAATTTAAGCCTTTTACTGTTTATTGTAATCATCAGTTTTTGTCCGCTTCTTCTGCATGCGATTGCTTATGACACCTACAGAATCTGGACATTTCCTTTTATGATTATGTTTTTAATATTCTGGATTTTGAATTCATCAGAAGTAGATTTAAAACCTAATTTAAAACTTACGGTTTTCGAAATTTGCGCTTTCGCAATATGTATTTTATTGATGATTTTCTCACCGGTTTATCTTTTTGATAATGAATCTGATAAATTTTCTGGTGTGATAAAAATTATTTTAACCCTGCCATTAATTTTTCTTCTGATATTTAGCATAAAAAAATCTCAGATCAAAAACCTGAGATACTTTAAGTAAAATGACTCCTGAATTACTTGATGATGATTCTCTGACTGTAAGATTTCAGATCGCCATTTTTCAGGATTAAATAGTAAACTCCTGCCGGAATTCCTGTAATATTAATCCCGTTTTCATGGTCTATAACTCTTTGTTCCAAAACTTTTATTCCTTCACTGGTCATGATTTCGGCAGTCATATTCTGAAGGTTGTAAGCATTTACAAATATTCGTTCTGATGCAGGATTAGGATAAACTCTGATGCCTTCAGATAAAATATTCTCATCAGTTGCCAGAGTTCCAGACTGTATCTTAAAGATTTTTCCGCTTGTTACCGCAGCGACATAAAGTTCTTTCTGTGAATCCTGTCCGAATGTTGAAAAATTATTTCCGGTAAAAGCTGGTGTCCAGGTAATAGAATTGTCAGAATTCAGCATTCCAATCTGTGTGGAGCAGTAGTCTGCAAAAATATATTTTCCCTGTAACGCAGGAAATGCTGTACCTCTGTAAACATATCCACCTGTGATGGAGCATTTTCCGTTTGCATGGTCGTAAACAGCTATTGGGAAAGTCATTGAGCTCATTGGTGCACATCCTGTGGTACTGAATGTACTGTTGGCTTCATAACATTTCCATCCGTAATTGATTCCCGCCTGAGTGATAGGCATCGCATTTATTTCTTCGAAAAATTCCTGTCCTACGTCAGCAATCATAGCGTTTCCTGAAGTTAAATCAAAAGAAAATTTCCATGCATTCCGCAATCCGTAAGCCCAGACTTCATCGGCACCGTCAACTCCAATAAAAGGATTTCCCGGAGGAATATTGTAAGGTCCTGTGGAATTGATGTCTAATCTCAACATTTTTCCCAATAGAGAATTTTTATTCTGTGAATTGTTATTCGGATCGCCGCCACTGCCACCATCGCCTGTAACCACCCAAAGATATCCGTCTGGTGCAAAATGAATACTTCCACCATTGTGATTATCAAAAGGTTTTGGAATACTGATGATGATTTTTTCTGTAGTAGCATCAGCAACATCAGCATTTGCGCTTACCGTGTATCTCGCCACAGTCAGGTTGCCGGCAGTATCATTATAAAAAACAAAAAAATAACCGTTTGTGGCATACTGCGGGTGAAATGCAAGTCCTAAAAGACCACGTTCACCATTGTAGATAATTTTTGAAGCGATATTCAGAAAGTTGGTTCCATTGGTAACACCATTTGGCTGGAGTATTTTGATAATACCATTTTGCTGAACAACAAACAGCCGGCTGTCGTTGGCATTTACAATCTCCACAGGTGCTGTGAAACCCGTGGCAAACTCCTGCAATGTAATGCTTTGTGCAGAGAGCAGTGACGAACAAAGGATGCCCGCCACAAAAAGTAGATTTTTCATAATAATTTGGATTTTAGTGTGTTAAAAGATTGATGAAAAATCTGTACCAATTGAATTATTTAAAGCAAAGATTATAGAAAGTAATTTTAAAACCCTTATTTAACCTTGAATTTATCTGAAAATAAACGATTTCTGTTGTTAAAAAGTCAAAAAAAATACAATTAAATTGTTATATTTGCCGACTTAATTTAACGTAGTTATAACAAAATGCAAGGAAAAGGACTTATTACAATTATTGCTATTGTCCTCGGGTTGATTTGCCTAAATGAGCTTATACCAACCTGGTACGCCAGCAAAATTGAATCGCAGATCGAAGCTGCGAATGGGAACGAAAAAGAAATCAAGAGACTGAAGGAACAGACTCTGAATCTTGGGTACACAGAGCTTACTTACGCAAAAGCCAAAGACAAGGAAATGAAACTGGGTCTCGACCTTAAAGGCGGGATCAACGTTCTTTTGGAAATCAATCAGAGAGATCTGGTAAACGATTTAACCAATTATTCCACAAATCCTGTGCTTATCGAAGCTTTAAACAAGACAGATGAAGTACAGAAAAATTCTACTAAGTCATACATTGACAACTTTTTTGATCAGTTTGATGCTGTAAACAAAGCAAGAGGCGCAAATCTGAAACTTGCAGACGCTGAGATTTTCGGAAATACCAATCTTCAGGAAATCAAGCACAATACCACAGACGAGCAGGTAAAAAGCATTGTAAAAAAGAGAATTGACCTTTCTGTAGATGCTGCTTTTGAAGTGATCAGAACCAGAATTGACAAAGTTGGGGCTATTCAGCCAAACGTACAGAGAGTACCGGGTACAGCAAGAATTTCTGTTGAAATGCCGGGTATGAAAGACAGAGATAAGGTAAAGAAAATGCTTCAGACTTCTGCTAAACTTCAGTTTTGGGAAGTACAGCAGGCTCAGGAAGTTGTTCCTTATTTCCAGTCATTAAGTACGATGATTTCTGCTAAGGGAGATTCAATCGGTATTTCAAAGAAAACTGATCTGATGAAACTTTTACAGTTTGAAAAGCTTCAGTCTAATGGAGTGGGAAACATCAAAATTTCTGATACTGCAACTGTAAATAAAATCTTAAGAAGCAAAGTGGCACAGTCTTTAAGACCTGCCAACCTGAAATATACTCAGTTCCTTTGGGGCTACAAGCCGGAAGCTACATCTCCGGATGATCTTGTGCTTTATGCAATCAGAGGAAATATCAACCAGAAAGCACCGGTAGACGGAGCGGTGGAAACAGCAAAAATCAGCTACGATGATCTTGGAAGAGTAGTAGTAGATATGCAGATGGATTCTAAAGGGGCTAAAGAATGGAAAACTTTAACGGAGAAAAACGTTGGAAGACCGGTAGCAGTTACACTTGACGGAAATGTATATACTGCACCAAATGTTGTCAACGCAATTCCTAACGGTAGAACACAAATCTCTGGAAACTTCTCACAGGAAGAAGCCAAAGAATTGGTAGATGTTTTGGGAGCTGGTAAATTACCTGCAGGCGCAAAAGTGGTACAGGATACGGTTGTTGGTCCTTCATTGGGTCAGGAATCTATTAATGCTGGGATGATGTCATTCGCGATTGCATTCCTTATCATTATTGTTTATATTATTTTCTATTACGGCGGAGCTGGTGTTTATGCGGTAATCGCAATGATCATCAACTTGTTCTACATCTTCGGAATTATGGATTCCGGTGACTTCACGTTAACGCTTCCTGGTATCGCAGGTATGGTATTAACGATGGCGATGGCGGTAGATACGAACGTAATTATTTATGAAAGAACCAAAGAAGAACTTTTCGCTGGAAAAGGTATTCTTCAGGCTTATAAAGATGGATTTAAGCACGCTCTAAATGCAATTATCGATGGTCACTTAACGACATTACTAACTGCGGCTGTTTTATTCTTCTTCGGAACAGGTCCTATTAAAGGATTTGCTATTACTTTAGGTATTGGTATCATCATGACTTTATTCACGTCTGTTGCATTATCAAGAGTAATGATTTTCTCAAGACTTGAAAAAGGAAAAGGGCTTTCAGTTTGGACTGCTCCTACCAAAAATCTATTCAGAAATACATGGATTGATTTTATCGGAAAGAGAAAAATCGCTTATGCTGTTTCAGTAATTTTAACAATTGTAAGTTTAGTTTCAATCTTCACCAACGGTTTTAAATATGGAATCGACTTTACAGGAGGTAGAAATTATGTAGTAAGATTTGATAAAAATGTAAGCGCTGAAGACGCTGAAGAAAGTTTAGTGAAACTTTTCAAAACTGAAGATGGGAAAAACTCTTCTGTTGAAGCAAAAACTTTCGGTAACGACAGACAGTTGAAAATTTCTACAGATTACCTTTTCGAAGACGAATCTCTGAAAGCAGACCAGACTGTAGAAAACAAATTATATGAAGGTTTAAAATCAAATCTTCCTGCAAATATTACTTTGGAAGAATTCAAATCTGCAGATAAAGATCACGCAGGGATTGTTTCATCAGAAAAAGTAGGTCCTACGGTAGCAGATGATATTAAAACTCACGGTATTTTGGCTGTTGTTGCGGCATTAGCTGGTATTTTCATCTATATTTTGATCCGATTCAGAAAGTGGCAGTTCTCTTTAGGAGCAGTTGCAGCTTTGTTCCATGATGCAGTAATTATTTTGGGGGCTTACTCATTGCTTCACAACATTATGCCTTTCAACATGGAGATCAATCAGGATTTCGTTGCGGCAATTCTTACGGTATTGGGTTATTCAATCAACGATACGGTAATTATCTTCGACAGAATCAGGGAATATTTAAGAGAGAAAAAATCAGTTACATTGGCAGGTTTATTTGATGACTCTATCTCAAGTACTTTGGGTAGAACGTTCAACACAACTTTCACAGTATTGTTGGTAATTCTTGCCATCTTCATCTTCGGTGGAGACAACCTTAAAGGCTTCATGTTTGCCTTGTTGATCGGTATCGGTTTCGGTGCTTACTCATCAGTATTCATTGCATCTGCAATCGCTTACGACTTCCTTAAAACAGGTAAGGAAGAAGAAGTAAAAGGTAGATCTACTTCAGACAAAGAAGTTTTGGCTTCAAAATAAATTTAACTACAATTAAGTTATACGGACTGTCTTTTTAAGGCAGTCCTTTTTTTTGCTTGAAGATTTAGGTTTTACTTAAAATAGAAAGGGTAATTTAAATTAAATCTAAATGCAAAATAAAAGACCACACCTTTTCAGTTTTCATTAATTTTGCACCTATGGAAAAATCAAAGAAAAGCGCAGCCATCGGCTTTATCTTTATCACGCTTTTAATCGATGTGATCGGGCTTGGAATTATCATTCCTGTGATACCGAAACTGATTGAAGAACTTATCCACGGCAATGTGAATGAAGCTGCAAAATATGGTGGCTGGCTGGGCTTTGCGTATGCATTCACCCAATTTGTTTTTTCTCCGATTATTGGTAATCTAAGTGATAAATTCGGACGGAGACCTATTATTCTTATATCACTTTTCGGTTTTGCAATTGATTACATTTTCCTTGCTTTGGCGCCAAATATCTGGCTTTTATTTGTGGGAAGAGTTATTGCCGGAATTACGGGAGCCAGCTTTACCACGGCAAGTGCTTACATTGCGGATATATCCTCAGATGAAGACCGTGCAAAGAACTTTGGAATGATTGGTGCTGCTTTCGGTCTGGGTTTCATCATCGGGCCGCTTTTGGGAGGTGTTTTGGGATATTTCGGACCGAGAGTTCCGTTTTATGCAGCTGCTGTTTTATGTTTGGTTAATTTCCTCTACGGATATTTTATTCTTCCTGAAAGTTTAGACAAAGACAAAAGACGTGAATTTGACTGGAAGCGTGCTAATCCGGTAGGTTCTTTTAAATTTCTACTCAAACATCCTGAACTTTCCGGTTTGGTGATCAGTCTGTTTTTAATTTATATCGCCGGCCACGCGGTACAGACCAACTGGAATTATTTTACAATGAGCGAGTTTAAATGGGACGAACTTACCGTAGGTATTTCCTTAGGGGTTGTCGGGATTCTGGTTGCCCTGGTGCAGGGAGTTTTAATACGGTACACAACGCCAAAACTGGGTGAGTTCAAAAGTATTTACATCGGATTGGCACTGTATGCTTTCGGGATGTTGCTGTTTTCTTTTGCCACAGAGGGCTGGATGATGTTTGTGATTTTGGTTCCATACTGCCTTGGTGGAATTTGCGGTCCGGCTCTACAATCGGTTATCTCTAAAAATGTTGCTTCCAATGAACAGGGAGAACTGCAGGGTGCTTTAACAGGTTTAATGGCGGTTACGGCGACAATCGGGCCTCCTTTGATGACCAATCTTTTTTATCATTTCAGCGAAAAAAATGCAGCTTTCAGATTTCCTGGAGCACCGTTTTTCCTCGCATTCATCATGATGACAGTGAGTGTAGTGATTACTTATTATGCCTTCGAAAGAAAGAAATCTTAAAATATATTTAAATTTAAACCTAAACTAAAGATTTATATTGAATCTTTTGTATTTTTACAGAATGGAATTAAGTTTTGGAGAAATGGCTCTCATCGTTTTGGCGATCGTTGTTTTGTTCGGTCCCGATAAACTTCCGTCTATTGCCCGTGATTTGGGTGCAGGCGTTAGAAAGATGCGTGGTGCGGTAGATGATATCAAAACAGAAATCATGAAAGAAGCCGATAATCCGGTTTCAGACATCAAGAAAGAAATTGATAAGATTAAGGATGCTGCCAAAGAATACAATCCTTTAAATAATCTGGATGACGAGTTTAAAAACGCAGTGCCAAACGAATTCACAGATAACAAACCATTAATAAAACCTTCTGAAGACGAGACTTACGAAGGACCCGTAAGCAGATAATGGAAGAAGTAGTTTTAGAAGACAAAGAGATATTTCTGTATCTGAATACGCTCGGAAGCCAGCCGTTTGATCAATTTTGGATTTTAATCTCAAAAACCTTCATCTGGATACCTCTTTACGCTATTTTCTGCTATTTTCTCTACAAAAATTTCAAGCTTAAATCTTTTATATTCATTTTAATATTTGTGGCCATCGGAACTACGGTTTCAGATCAGATGGCGGGTGTTTTCAAACATGGAATCCAGAGATTGAGACCTTGCCATGACCCATCGCTACAAGGGTTGATGAGAATTGTAAAATGTGGCGGACAGCATGGTTTTTATTCTGCACATGCGTCTAATACCTTTTTTTTAGCATCTTATCTTACAGTTTTATTAGGAAAAAAAATCAAATGGCTGCCTTATTTTGTTTTCTTTTGGGCAGCAGTAGTTTCATACAGCAGAATTTATTTGGGCGTACATTTCCCGGGAGATATTTTGGTTGGGGCGTTTGCAGGATCTTTGGTGGGAGTGGTATTTGCTTTACTCGCTAAAAAAGTGATCAACAAACAAACCATATCTCAATGACAACAAAACTATTTTTTTTAGGTACAGCATTATTTTCAATGATCTGTATCAATGCTCAGGATAAAAAACTGGCAGAAGACTGTATGCGCAAAAACGATTATGTCTGTGCAGAAAAGCAGTATCAGATCTTAGCTGATAAAGAGTTAATTCAGAAATTTAAATCAGATTATTATCTTCAGTTGGGAACAGCACAGCGAAGACTCGGTAAAACCTCTTCTGCATTTAAATCCTTTGAATCTGCTCTGATTACAAATCCTCTTTCCGTTTCCGTATATGAAAATCTGGCGGCTCTTCACAATACAAAAGGCAGCCGTCCGAAAGCGCTGGAATACATCAATTCCGGACTCAAAGTTGATGAGCAGAACGCTAATCTTTATCTTTTGAGGTCTAAAGTGTATGACAATATGGGCAAAAAAGATCTTGCCCTGAAAGACCTGAACTACATTCTGACTTTTGCTCCGGACAATCTCTTCGCAAAAACAGGTTTGGCTACACTGAAAAGACGTTCGGGGGATCTTGAAGGTTCGCTTGCAGATTACAATAAACTTCTTACTGAACGACCGGAATCTCTTTTGTACAACGGAAGAGCCGAGGTGTACGTTCAGATGAAAAAATATAAGGAAGCTCTGGCTGACGTCAACAAATCGATTTCGATAGATCCTAAATTTTCTCAATCTTACGTCACGAAAGCATCAGTTTTATTTGAAACGGCAAAACCTAAAGAAGCCTGCGAAAATTTAGATAAAGCCATAACTTTAGGTCACGAGAAAATTCTTTTACCGGATTACGCATTAAAATGCACAAAAAAAACGCAGTAACAACCTGACTTACTTTTCTTCAAAATTACTTTTTATTCATGTTAAATATCGTTCTCGTAGAACCTGAAATACCGAACAATACAGGAAATATCGGCAGACTTTGTGTAGGAACCGAAAGCCGTTTACATCTTATTCATCCTTTAGGATTTTTAATTGATGACAAAAATCTGAAACGCTCCGGATTAGATTACTGGGTTCATCTTGATGTTACAGAATATCAAAATGTAGATGAATGGATAAAAAATATTCCGGATCTGTCACGTGTTTTTCTAATGAGTTCACATGCCGAAAAATCTTATCTGGAAATAGAATTTCAGGATGGCGACTGGCTGGTTTTCGGGAAGGAAAGTAAAGGTTTGAGCAAAGAGGTTTTAGACCGTTTTGAAAATCATCTGACGATTCCGATGTCTAAACTGATACGGAGTTTTAATATTGCCAATTCTGTTGCTTTTGTGGTGGGAGAAGCGAAAAGACAGCTCAATCTAAAACTTTAGTTTAATCGTTGTGGTAGGGTTTTCCCTGTAAAATCTGATCTGCACGATAAACCTGTTCAACGATAAATAACCGGATCATCTGGTGTGTAAATGTCATTTTAGATAATGACATTTTTTCATTGGCTCTGCTGTAGATTTCGTCGGAAAAACCATAAGCTCCACCAATCAGAATATGTATTTTTTTCACTGAAGAGTTCATCCATACATCAATCTTCTGGGCAAACTCGCGGCTGGTAAACTGCTTTCCTTTCTCATCCAAAAGAATCACTAAATCAGTTTTATCGATTTGATTTAAAAACAATTTTGCTTCCTCTTTTTTTAAAAGTTCCGGCGTTAAATTTTTAGCATTTCTGATGTCGGGAATTTCGGTAATTTCAAAATTCCAGTGTCTCGGAAGGCGGGTAAGATAATACTGAATAAGAGAATTAATTTCTTTATCGTCCGTTTTGCCAATACAAAGAAGTGAAATGCGCATTGTAGAATTTTTAGACTGCAAAGATATTTATTTTGTCAGAGTTTATCTGCCCTCCAATGATCAATGTTATTTTAAATGCTTATTTTTACCCGGAAACACACGTCTTTTGAAAGTAAAATATACCATTTCCGTTCTGGTTATTTCTGCGATGTTTAAATCTCAGGAAAAAGATTCTCTGAATCAGAATTTCAGTACTGCAAAAAACACTGTTTCAATCGTGGCGGGCACCAATTATATCGATAATACTTTCGGTCTTAATTACGGGAAAAACATTTATGAACTGAAAGCCAACGACGCTTTTTATGCAGAATTTTTTCTCAGATACCGTTTTATTGATGCTACATTCTCGTTCGCTCCAAAATTTCTATCGATCAACAATGACGATAAACTTAAAGGAAAAACTACCTATTTTAATCTTGGTTTTGCGTTCTTTCCGGGCTCAAAATTCCGGCAGTTTGCAGGATTGAGCATGATGAAAGGTCTGTATCTTGCCGACAGCAAAAGGTTTTTCAATGATATTTCAGCATCAGACGCTCCTCCAATTGATTTTACTGATAATTTTATTTTCCCCAACGCCGAATATCTTTCATTTCAGGGTGAAACCAGCTATTTGTGGAAGGGAAACAAAGAAAATTACCGCCCGTTCACCAACATGACGTACCAACCGACAAAGAATGAATGGATTATTATGACAGGTCTGGCATATCAGTACAACATTATGAGAAACACCAACACGGTGCGGTTTCAGGATGTTGAAATTACAGACCCACAGGAAGACTCGCCTTCACGGGATTTAAAAATTGCGATTAAATCCGGCGTAGGAATGCAGCGTGTTTTCGGTAAAAACTGGTACGCAATTGCTGAACTTTATCCGCAGGTCTATTATGCAAGAATTATTTCTGAACGTTTTCATGATTTTAATATTGGCCTGAATTCTGCGGGAAGATTTGGCTACGATAATGGCAGGTTTTTCGCCGGAGTATCAGGAATGATGAACTGGACGAATAACAGAAATGAAAATTTTTACTCATTCACACACTGGCAGGCAAGAATAGGTTTTGGTATTCGGTTTAATAACCCGAAATTTGCAGAGAAAGTATTTGATAAGGCCGAAGAAAAATTCAATAATTTTAAAAAGAAACATGGCAATTAAAACTCCCGCAGTATTCCTGAGGATTCAGAAATTTTTCGAAGATATTCACCTTCCTGTACTGGGAATCTCTCTTTGGGAGATGTTCCAGATTTATTTTGCCGGAGTTTTTAAAGACAGAATCGGACGAAAAGCTGCAGGAATTTCCTGGAATTTTACCTTAAGTCTTTTTCCTTTTATATTGTTTTTACTGTCGGTTTTACCCTACATGCCTCATTACGACAAGCTCCAATTTTATATTTTTGAGGTCTTGATGCACAATATTTTCCCAAGCAATATTGAAGGTGACGTAAGATCCTATATTGAAGATAATATTATTCCTAACATGAAGGGAATCAGTAATTTAACCATTCTTATTGCCTTGATTTTTGCCACCAACGGAACTTTTGCCCTGATCAGCGGCTTCAACGAGAAATCCGAAGAAAAACTAAGTGATGTGAAAGAGTTTATTCTTTCATTTTTTATCACAATCGGCTTTGTAACCATTGTTTTCCTCGCTCTTTTCGGTGTTTATTATGTGGAAGTCGTAATGAAACTTTTCACGCCCATTGATAATATTACATGGCTGACGAAAAATCTTTCTGCAATCATTGGTTTTGTATCATTTCCGGTATTTTTCTTTTTGCTTTTAACCTTATTTTACTGGTTGGGAACTGTGAAAATTGTGCGGTTCAGACAGGCTGTTCCGGGAGCGATTCTTACTACAGTTCTGTTTATTATCACTACCTATTTTTTCACACTTTACGTTAAAAATATTGCCAGATACAACGTTTTATACGGTTCCATCGGAAGTATGATTTTATTGATGGTCTGGATCAATGTAAATGTTTATTTGCTGCTTTTTGGTAATGAACTGAACATGGCTTTAAGAAAACTCAGAGTTGAAAAACTACTTGCCGACGAGCTGAAAAATGAAGCCGATCAGTATATTTCAACTACATTTGAGCCTAGTTTTGATGGTGACGATGAGCATACACGTAAAATTGACTTAAAACAAAAGAAAACAGATGATGAGAAACAGGATAATTAAAATTTGTCTGCTGTGCATCGTGGTCAGTCTGCAGTCTTGTCAGCATATTCTGGATCAGGCTGAAGAAAAAAGGACACAGGAAAATTTCACTTCAGAATTTATGGGTAAATATACGGGAACTTACTCCGGCGACATCAGCGGTAGTCTTACAGTAAATATTGCTAAAGATGCTTCTGCGGGAGTAATAAGAAGTACAAACGGTGGAACGGATTCTTATTGGACCAGTCTTATCGGGTCTTCTTTCAACACAACAGTAAAATCACCTCAGGGTTTCATCATTTACGGAAATTTACAGAACAAAAGCGGAACCTGGGAAATGGGAAACGCAAAAGGAACGTGGAGTGTTGTCAAAAATTAATGATTAAAATTTAATTACTTTTTGCAGAGCTCATTTTTAAAACCAATGCACCGGAAACTGCCGCAATCAAGGAAGCAATCAGGACAGCAAACTTAGCTTCATTCTGAATCTGAATTTCATTTTTAAATGAAAGCAATGCAATAAAAATCGACATTGTAAAGCCAATTCCTGCAAGTAGACCAACGCCTGCCATCTGTCTCCAACTGCTGTTCTCAGGAAGGCTGCTCAATTTTAATTTTACGGCTAAAAATGAGAAAAGGTTGATGCCTACAAGCTTTCCGACTACCAAACCAAAAATAATTCCGAGGCTTAAACTATTTGTTAAACCCTCAATCATACCATTTTCGAAATGAATATTGGTGTTTGCCAAAGCAAAAATAGGCATAATTAAAAAATTAACAGGAATATGAAGCTGATGCTCCAGTTTCTCAAGAGGAGAGGGAATTACAGATGATTTATTTGTTGGAATGGTAAATGCCAAAAGAACTCCCGCAATCGTTGCATGAATACCTGACTGATGCAAAAAATACCATAAAAAAGCTCCTGAAATCAGATAGAAGACTATGTTTTTAACTTTCAGATAATTAAGTAAAGCCAGCAACCCGACAATTCCGAAAGAGATCAGAAGGCTTAAAAAATGGATTGAATCTGTATAAAAAAATGCAATCACTAAAATAGCTCCGAGATCATCCACAATCGCCAAAGCTGCCAAAAAAATCTTTAATGAAGCAGGAACTTTGTTTCCCAAAAGCGAAATGATTGCAAGCGAAAATGCAATATCTGTCGCCATTGGAATTCCCCAGCCATTGCTGAAATCTGTTTTAAAATTAAATACCAGAAAAATTAAAGCAGGAACCACCATTCCGCCGACTGCAGCGAAGATGGGAAGCGATGCTTTTTTAAATGAAGCAAGCTCGCCTTCCAGAATTTCTCTCTTAATTTCCAGACCTACCAAAAGAAAGAAGATGGCCATTAAACCATCATTAATCCAGGTGCTGACAGAGTATTTTAAATGTAAATTTTCCGCTCCGAGTTTATAATTCAGAATGTTATTGAAACCTTCGTTCAGTGATGAATTGGCAATCAATAAAGCTGCTGCAACACAAAATATCAATAGGATTCCCGATGACCGGCTGTTTTTCAGAAATTTAATAAAGTAGACACTAAGATTCATATTTACAATCTTCTCACTCTTGAAACTCCGTTGATGTCTTTCAGTTTTTTAAAGGTTTCTTCCAACTGACCTGTGTGCTTTACTTCGAGATTGATGTTTCCTGTAAAAATCCCGTCGTTGGATTCAATCGACATACTTTTCATATCCATGCCCATCGCTCCGCTGATTACGGTGGTAATGTCGTTGATCATTCCCATTCTGTCAAGTCCTTCAATCTCTATTTTCACTCTGTTTTTAAAGCTTTCCTCGTTCACCCATTTGGCAGGAATTACACGGTAATCATATTGTGCACGCAGGTTTATAGCGTTCGGGCATGTGTCCAAATGAACTTTTATTCCTTCTGAAATGGTAATAAAACCAAAAATTTTGTCTCCAGGAATTACGGTGCAGCATTTTGCATAAGAATAATTCAGTTTTTCTTCATCTTTGCCGAAAACAATCATGTCGAGATTCTGCTCTTTTGGCTCCTCGTAATGAACGTTTTTAGATGGCGATTTTCTGAATCTCGAAAGTAAATTATTAAACACATTTTTACTTTCAATATATTTTCTTAAGCTGCTGACATCTAATTCGTTACTTTGGAATTTTAAAAATAATTCCTGAGATGTTTTAAGATTAAAAAACTTCTGAAGCTTATTGATTTCTTCGTCATTAAAATTGATTTTTGCATGACGGAGTTTTCGCTGAAGAATTTCTTTACCTTCATCTACCAGAGAGTTTTTCTGTGAATTGAGAAATCCTTTGATTTTAGACTTGGCTTTTGATGTAACAACAAAATCCAGCCAGTCAGACTTTGGTTTTTGATTTTGAGATGATAAAATATCGATCTGATCACCGTTTTGAAGTTTATAGGAAATCGGAACCAGTTTGCCATTGATTTTCGCTCCCAAACATTTCATTCCCAAATCTGAATGCACAGAAAATGCAAAATCCAGAGCCGAAGCGTTGGTTGGAAGGATTTTTATCTCACCTTTCGGGGTAAAAACAAATACTTCTTTTGAATAGAGATTAAGTTTAATATTATCTAAAAGTTCGGATGTACTCAGATTCTGCTGCTGTTCCAAGACATCTCTGATTTCCGTTACCCATTTTTCAAAATTTCGGTCTTCAGTGCTTTGTTTGTAGCCTTCTTTGTATTTGTAATGGGCGGCAACACCTTTTTCAGCGATGTCATCCATTCTTTCGGAACGGATCTGAACTTCAATCCACTTTCTGTCTGGTCCCAAAACGGTTAGGTGTAAGCTTTCATATCCTGTTGATCGGGGTTGTGTGATCCAGTCCCTCATTCTGGAAGGGTTGGAATGATAAACATCCGTTACAATAGAATATATTTTCCATGCGAGAAATTTCTCGTTTTTGGCATCCGACTTATAGGTGATTCTGATGGCATAATTGTCATAGACTTCCTCAAAGGAAACGCCTTGCTTCAGCATTTTCCTGTAAATTGAAGAGATGGCTTTCGCCCTACCTTTGATGCTGAAATTTAAACCTTCATCTTTCAGACGGTCTGAAACTTCATCTTTAAATTCCTCAATATATTTTTCCCTTGATTCTTTTGCAAGTTCAAGTTTTGATGTGATCTCGTTGTATACTTCAGGATTATTATATTTTAATGAAAGGTCTTCAAGCTCAGATTTGATATAATACAAACCTAAACGGTGCGCCATCGGAGCGTAGATGTAAACGGTTTCGGAAGCAATTTTCTTTTGCTTGTCGGGCGCCATACTTTCCAAAGTACGCATGTTGTGAAGGCGGTCTGCAATTTTGATCAGAATTACCCTGAAATCTTCGGAAAGGGTAAGCAGAAGTTTCCTGTAATTTTCAGACTGAACCGAAATATTCTGATGGTTCATGATCGAAATTTTGGTAAGACCATTCACGATCTCTGCGATTTTAGACCCAAATATTTTCTGTAAATCTTCAAACGTGTAATCTGAATCTTCGATTACATCATGTAAAAGTGCACAGGCAATGGATGTTGCTCCCAAACCAATCTCTGTAGCGACAATTTTTGCAACGGCGATAGGGTGATAAATGTAGGGCTCTCCGGATTTTCTTCTCTGGTCTTTGTGAGCATCCAGAGCGATATCAAAAGCCTTTCTTATCAGTTTGTTGTGTTCTTCATCTAATGTACGGTAAGTATTAGAAATCAGATCTTTATATCTTGCGAGAATTTCTTTATTCTCCTGTTCCAGGTCATAACTCATTTGCGAAGGCTTTGTGTAGACGAAAATACGAAAAATAAACGCAGTTATCAATTTAAACCCACAAAAAAATCCGCAGTTTTTTGGCTGCGGATTATGGTTATTAGTTTAATGAATTAGTTTTTTTCAAAATTTCACTTCAGAGTCCATGCCTTCTGTGGCACCTTTGAATCGAAGATCCGGACTTGCGTGAATTTCAGTTTTGTTTTTGGCATCAATGTACTTTTTAACGGTCGCATAAGATGCCTGACTGATGCTCATGTTTTCTATGTGGTAAGTCTTTAGCACAGAATTCTCCGCAAAAACCTTTCTTACCTCATTTTCCTGTTCAGGATTTGTGATCTGAACGCTGGTCATGTAAGGTGAATCATGATGATTTTCTGTGATATATACAATGTAGTCTGCATTATCGAAACCTGCCATTTCAAGCTCGATTTCGAGTCTTTTATAATCGCTGTGTCTCTGGAAAACACCGGTAATAATTGTAGACATGATATTTTGTTTTGGATTTGCATTAAAGGTACAAAATAATTGTATATGATTGCGAAAAATTTACATAATAATTAAATATTTTATTTTTTCTATAAATATTTATTATAATTTAATAGATTGTCTATCGGCTTTGAAGTTTCGCGTGTTATATCAGTATATAATTTCGAGATTTTGAATGTTTTCCTTTTTGAAGACATCATAAATGTTAGAAATATTATTTTTTCTTGTTTTAACATCTGCATTAATAATCGTTTTCATTTTATTGACAGTAACTTCGATCCTGTCGTTGAAAATTTTATAACCGGCATTTCCGCTTGAGAAAGCGAGCGAATTATCTTTTTTAGAATAGAAAAATTTATCGCTGTACAAAAGTTCAATGTCGCCATTTTTTTTAGTAAATAAGTAATAAAGATCATTGTCATACTTCTTAATAAGATACATCTTTTTAGCATTTTCTACCGTGTAGCTTGTAAGAATATAATCTGCAACAATATCTGCAGCGATGGTCTTGAATTTATAATAAATGTATTTGTTTTTCCATTCTTTAACTGTAGTTTCAAAATAAAGTCCCGTAGCATCTAACGCTTCTTCTGATTGTTTTATCAGAAATGGTTTTCCATTTTTTATTATAAAATCAGAATACTGATGCCAACAACAACCGGACTTTGTCATGACATGGATTTGTTTTTTAGATTCATCAACATCAAAAAAACCACAGTAGTTTTGTGCCAAATCTGAAAAATTCGGATTTTCTACAAAACCGTTCTTATCGTTAATGTACACATTATATGAAGGACCTCCATAGCAACTTTCGTTTCCGTATTTCAAAGCGAGATCTTTTTTACCGTCAAAATTGAAATCATCATAAATTATGATACTCTGATGACCATAAGGAATTTCTGCAATATTGGATTTTATATTTTCAAAATCATAATCATCAAGATGCACTTCCTGATTAATAAGCGGTTTTTTATTTTTCAAACTGAAAACCTTGAGTGTTTGCGAAGATTTGTTTTTGGTAACAGTTGCATAGAAATCTTTAGAGAAATCTGTGATTTTATAGCTTTGAGCGTTTGAAAGAATGCAGGGAAATAACAAAATAATCAGTTTTTTCATCGTTCAAAATTGAATTTAAAAGTAACTAAAAAACCTCACATTTCTGCGAGGTTTTCAATTATTTAATTAAACGATTTTATATTCTTTCATTTTTAATTTCCTCCACAATTTCAGGATTTAATAGAGTAGAAGTATCTCCAAAATTAGAGAAGTCACCTTCGGCAATTTTTCGTAAAATTCTGCGCATAATCTTTCCAGAACGGGTTTTCGGAAGTCCGGAAACAAACTGAATTTTATCCAGTTTAGCAATCGGACCAATCTGATCTGAGATCAACTGATTAATTTCTTTTACTAAATTTTCCTGCTTTCTGTCTGATCCTGAATCTTTTAAAATAACAAAACCATACAATGCACTTCCTTTAATATCGTGCGGGAAACCTACAATCGCAGATTCTGCCACCGCCGGATGTTCATTGATGCTGTCTTCAATCGGAGCTGTTCCCAAATTATGTCCGGAAACAATTACAACATCATCCACACGACCTGTAATTCTGTAATAACCGACTTCATCTCTCAAAGCACCATCACCAGTGAAATATTTCCCTGGAAATGCCGAGAAATACGTTTCTTTATATCTTTGATGGTCGCCCCAAATTGTTCTCGCAATTCCCGGCCAAGGAAAACGGATGCACAAGTTTCCTGTCACCTGATTTCCTGTAATTTCGTTGCGTTTGTCATCCATTAAAACGGGCTGAATTCCCGGTAATGGGAGTGTAGCATACGTCGGTTTGGTCGGCGTAACAAATGGGATAGGAGAGATCATAATTCCGCCGGTTTCTGTTTGCCACCACGTATCGACGATCGGACATTTTTTTCTGCCAACGTGATCGTTAAACCAATGCCATGCTTCATCGTTAATAGGTTCACCAACAGATCCGATCACTCTTAAAGAACTTAAATCATGTTTGTCAACCCACTCAGCACTTTCTTTAGCTAAAGAACGGATGGCGGTTGGTGCAGTATAAAATTGAGTGACTTTATGCTTTTCGATAACTTCCCAGAATCTGTCAGGCTCAGGATAGGTGGGAACTCCTTCGAAAATAACAGTGGTTGCACCATTTAAAAGCGGTCCGTACAAAATGTAAGAGTGTCCCGTAATCCAGCCGATATCTGCAGTACACCAGTAAATGTCGTTTTCCTGATAATTAAAAACATTTTTAAATGTGTATGCCGAATAAACCATGTAGCCGGCAGAGGTGTGAAGCATTCCCTTAGGTTTTCCAGTAGAACCTGATGTGTACAGAATAAACAGAGGATCTTCGGCATCCATAATGATCGTTACGAAATCGGCAGAGGCTTTTTCGTACAGGTCAGCCATCCAGAAATCTCTGCCTTCCTTCATTTTAACTTCGTTGTTGGTTCTTTTGACCACCAAAGTTTTTTCTACAGTAGGACATTTTTCCAAAGCTTCGTCGATGATTGATTTTAAATCTAAAACTTTATTGCCTCTGTAACTTCCGTCTGAAGTGATCAGCATTTTTGCGCCGCAGTCATTCACTCTCGAAACTACTGCCGAAGCTGAAAATCCGGCGAAAATAACTGAATGTACAGCTCCGATTTTCGCACAGGCCAACATCGTAACCGCCAATTCTGGAATCATCGGAAGATAGATGCAGACTCTGTCGCCTTTTTCGATGCCCATGTCTTTTAGAACATTTGCTGTTTTGTTGACTCTTTCGTATAATTCGTTGTAGGAAATGTGTTGCGCTTCTTCTTTTGGGTCGTTGGGTTCCCAAATGATGGCGGTTTTTTCGCCACGTACGGATAAATGTCTGTCGAGGCAGTTTTTGGTGATATTTAATTTAGCATCTTTAAACCATGTGATTTTTGCCTCATTCATATCATATTTTACCACCTTGCTCCACCTTTGGTACCAGACAAAATTTTGGTCCGCCACTTTATCCCAAAACTTTTTCGGGTTCTTGATTGATTTTTTGTACTCTTCAAAGTAGTGCGGTAAATCTTCTATCACGTAATTTCTCATACTTTTTCTTTTAAGAATTATTTATTATTTAAATTATTTTGTTGTGTTCTAATTTGAACACGAAGGTCACAAAGTTTTTTAAAATTAATGCTGCTTTAAGTCTCACAGAGCCGTTTCACTTATATAAGACAGACTTATTTATTTAAATTATTTATCAACAATTGTATCTAGTTGAAGTTCCATGATTGGTAGAAATCTGTTTTTTATGGATGTTTCTATTTTTCCAATTTTTGTAAACCCGAAGCTTTCATAAAATTTTTGTGCGTTCGGATCGGCATCCAGAATTATTATTTTGGTTTTGCTCTTTTTTATTTTTGAAATGAAATCATTCATTAATAATTTGCCATAACCTTTTCCAATTTCATCAGGTAAAACAAATAAATTATCAAGCTTTACAGTATTTTCATTTATACTGAAGTAAGAATAATAAGCAACCGTTGAGTTGTTGATCAATAATTTATAAACCTCATTATTTTTAAAGTATTCCTCTTTTATGGTAAGCAAATCAGACCATTCTTCCATTTGCTCATTCGAATATCCCCAGTATGCCTTTGACTTTTTTGTAATTTCTGTCAAAATTTTATGGTCATAGGTATTTGCTTTAATAATTTCCATTACTTATTTCTGTACTGTTGAATCTTTTCCTTCAACTCATCAATAATCTTCTCATCATCAATCGTCGATGGAATCTGAAATACTTTACCATCAATAATCGTTCGGATCAATTTTCTTAAAATTTTTCCTGAACGTGTTTTCGGAAGCCTTTTTACGACCATCACGCTTTTTAGGAAGGCAACAGCACCAATTTTTTCTCTTACTTTAAGAATGATTTCTTTTTCAACATTTTCTTCTATAATTTCTGAACCATTTTTCAAAACTACTGTAGCAAAAGGAACCTGTCCACGAAGATCATCATCGATTCCTACAACGGCACATTCCGCAACATCTGGGTGAGAGGAAACAATTTCTTCCATTTCTGAAGTAGATAGTCGGTGTCCGGCAACGTTGATGACATCATCAACCCGTCCTGTGATGAAAATATAACCGTCTTCGTCTTTTATCGCTCCGTCACCGGAAAAATAATAGCCTTTGTATTGTGATAAATAGCTTTTCTCAAAACGTTCGTAATCATTCCAGATTCCCAGCATTGCGCCGGGCGGAAGCGGAAGCTTGATGACAAGATAGCCTTCTTTATGTTCATCGAGTTCAAAGCCATTTTCGTCAAAAATTTTAATATCGTAACCTGGAATGGGTTTTCCAGCGGAAGCTCTTTTAATTTTATAATCTTCATTAAAAGTCAGTAACCCCAGCATCGGCGAGCCCGATTCTGTCTGCCACCAATGGTCGATGGCGGGAACTCCAATATGTTTTTCAAACCAATCCAAAGTTGCAACATCACAACGTTCGCCTGCCAGAAACTGTTTTTTGAAATGGCTCAAATTATATTTTTTAACCAGTTCGCCATTGGGATCTTCTTTTTTAATAGCTCTAATCGCCGTCGGAGCCGTAAACATTGCGGAAACTTTGTATTCAGAAATGATTCTCCAGAAAGTTCCTGCATCGGGAGTCATGATTGGTTTTCCTTCGAAAATAATGGTTGTGTTTCTGTTGATTAATGGGCCATAAACGCTGTAACTATGACCGACCGCCCATCCAAAATCTGAAGCTGCCCAAAAAGTTTCGCCCTGCTCAATTCCGTAAATGTATTTCATGGAAAATTTCAAAGCTGTAGCGTAACCACCTGTATCTCTTGTGATTCCTTTTGGTTTTCCTGTCGTACCTGAAGTGTATAAAAGGTAGAGCGGATGATTAGATTTAACGGAAACACAATCTGCAGGCTCGGATTTTTCGACCAATTCTTCATAATCAATGATGCCTTCAAACATTTCATGTTGATTGTCGACTAATTTTCTGTTGAAAACGATAATGTTATCTACTTTATCCTGAGCTAATTCGATCGCTTTCTCAACTAAAGGCAGATAAGGAATTCTTTTTGCAATTTCAATTCCTGCGGTGGCTGTAATTAAAGCTTTAGGTTTGCAATCATCGATTCTTACTACCAATTCGTGCGGCGCAAAACCTCCGAAAACAACATTGTGAATCACACCAATTCTCGCACAAGCCAACATCGCAAAAAGCGTCTGCGGAATCATCGGCATGTAAATCACGGCAGTGTCGCCTTTTTTTAAACCTAAAGAAACCAGTCCGCCAGCTAATTTTGAAATTTCTTTTTTAGCCTGATTGAAAGTGTATTTTATTTTCTGATTCGTAACGGGAGAATCGTAAACAATCGCAATTTCTTCCCCAAAACCATCTTCAATATGTTTGTCAATGCAGAGATAAGATATATTCAGTTTTCCGTCTGCAAACCATTGGGTATAGTCGTATTCGTCTTTTGAAATAATGGTTTCGGGAAATTCAAACCACGAAATTTCCTGTGCCTGCTCTTTCCAGAACTGCACTTTGTTTTCTATGCTTTGTTTAAATAGATTATCTGCGTTCATAATTTTTTTTGTTTAGCCATTGCGAGGAACGAAGCAATCTCATCCTTCAACAGATTGCTTCACTTTGTTCGCAATGACGCGATTAAGCGCTAAGAAGTTCTTCGATCTGCTGAATCAGTTTTTTGATCGAATAAGGTTTTGTTACGTATGCATCAGCTCCCATTTCAAGACCTTTTTTAATGTCTTTAGGGTTGTTTTTGGCGCTGAGAAACATAACTTTTGTATTGTTTAAATTTTCATTCTTTTTGATTTCTTCTAACGTGCTGTAGCCGTCGAGATTTGGCATCATAATGTCGAGTAAAATCACGTCAGGAACGATTGTTTTCAGAAATTCCAAAACTTCAGTTCCATCTCTGGCGATGAAAACTTCGTAACCGATTTTCCTGAAACTGTATTCCAATGACATTAAAATTTTGTGCTCGTCATCTGCAATTAATATTTTTTTCATTTTCTTTTTTGTTAGGTTGGAGAACCCGAAGGGTTCAATTTTCATAGCCGTAGGTGAAATTTATGGTATTATGATTTGCATAAAGCCAACCCGCAAGGGTTGAATTTTAAATAATATCACCTTCAAATTTAATCCCATTCTCGTTCAATAATCTTTTAAATTCATCCTCAAACGTCTCTTTCTTGTGATGATCTTTCTGGTTTTTAATATAATGGATAATCGTTTCTTTTTCTTTTACCGAACTCGTAAATGCGCCGTATCCTTCCTGCCATCCATTAAATTCAGGGAATAATCCTGATTCTTTCATCCATAAGTTACTTGCAATTTTAATATCTTTTATCAAACTGCTAAGGCTAACACTGGGATGCAGGTCAAAGAAAATATGCATGTGGTCCGGCATTCCGTTAATTCTGTATAATTTACATTTTTTATTCTTTAAAATACCCCAGATGTATTTGTAAAGTTCTGATTCATTTTTTTCATTAATTGTTGGTTCACGGTGTTTGGTTCCGAAAACGATGTGATAAAATATTTGTCTGTACGTTCCCATTTTTTCATTTGTGTTTTTGTTATTGAACCCTGTCGGGTTCATTTTTGTTTTGTTTTTTATTACCATAGGTTTAGCCTACGGTTTTTGATATTGAACTCTGTCGGGTTCGTTGCTTGCTTTTTCTGCGAACCATGGGTTTCACCCACGGCTACTAATATTGAACCCTGTCGGGTTCGTTTTACGTTGTCTCGATCTATCATAGGTTTCACCCACGGCTACTGATATTGAACCCTGTCGGGTTCGCCGTATACAGTGTCCTTTTACCATTGTTTCACCTACAGTTAATCAAATTGAACCCTGTCGGGTTCGTGGCTTGTTGTTTCCTTTTGACCACGGGTTTCACCCACGGCTACTGATATTGAACCCTGTCGGGTTCGCCGTTTACAGTGTCCTTTTTACCATAGGTTTCAACCATGGCTACTCATACTGAATTATTCAGGTTCTCCGCCATCATCTGTTTTTATCATTGGTAACGTTATGGTAAAGGTCACGCCCAATCCACTGTTCTCAGCTTTAATATTTCCATCGTGGGCTTCGACGATTCTTTTTGAAATCGCCAATCCGAGGCCGCTTCCGGTGGGTTTTCTTATGTTTTGATTTTTAGACTGATAAAATTTATCGAAAATCATTTCCAGATCTTCTTCAGGAATGTTTTTTCCTGTGTTGAAAATTTTGATAATTAAATCGTTGTCTTTTTCTGAAAATTTGGTCTGAATAATTCCCTGTTCGTCCGTAAATTTCAATGCATTGCCTAAAATATTCTGAAATAATTGGATAAATCTTGCTTCATCATATTCAAACAAATAATGATTCAGTAAATCAACCTCGCTTACGTGAATAAATTTCTGCTGAATTAAATGCAGGATAGGATTTAAAGCTTTCTTATATGTTTCAACAATATTATTTTCCTGAATGTTTAAAGCAATTTCTCCGTGTTGCAGTTTGTCCAAATATAAAATATCATTAATGATTTCACTCAAACGGTCAGATTCGGTGATGATATTATTTAAAAATTCTTTTTTGATTTCCAACGGAATATCATCGTCATCTGCCAAAATTTCTCCTGCAGAACGGATGGCTGTAATCGGTGTTCTCAATTCGTGCGCAACAGAATCCAGAAAATCATCTTTCTGACGGTCTTTTACAATCAGATTTTCATTAGCTGCACTGAGGTCGTTGGAAAGCTGTTTCAGTTCTTCAGATTTTTCCGTCAGTTTTTTATTTAATGTGATATTTTCTTTAGATTCCTCTAAAATATTTAAAACTTCCTTTAATGAAATTTTATCTTCTTTTGTCACGCCTTCAATCAAAATTTTCGCTGATGCCGTCCCGATTCTTCCTGCCAAAAGGTTTTCGGAGAATTTAATAAATCTTGAATCTGCAGTTTCAGTTTGCGAATCGATATTGTATTTAATATTGAAAATCCGCATTGCCTGTTCGGTTTTCTTTTTACCTAAGAAACGCTCCAGAATATTTTGAATATCAGAAACATAAGCAGTTCCCCTCCAGATGAAAGCATTTTCGTGGTTTTGAATGTATTTGTCGATATCAACATACAATTCGGCGAAATTTCTCTCACGGTAATTTCCTTTCATGCTTACGGAAAGTATGGTGAACAGGGCAGTATTTATCAAAATCGACCAAAAGAAAATCTGAGGAATGTGTCCCAGAAAAGATATTTTGAAAAAGTCAAAAGCATCATACATTTCTCTTAAAACTCCTTTCAGCTCAGAATTGTATGAGAAATAATATTGCGGAATAATTAAACCGAAATAACAGATGACCAAACCTGCAATCAAGCCCGTTACAGCACCTTTGTAACTTCCGCGACGCCAGAAAATGGCTCCGAAAAAGGAGGGAGCG
This sequence comes from Chryseobacterium foetidum, assembly GCF_025457425.1. NCBI lineage: Bacteria > Pseudomonadati > Bacteroidota > Flavobacteriia > Flavobacteriales > Weeksellaceae > Chryseobacterium > Chryseobacterium foetidum. The sequence continues at coordinate 452,402 of NZ_JAMXIA010000001.1, read as the reverse complement.
AGCTGTGCAATCATCACAAATGAAATCAATCCTACAGAATCAAGTGACGTTTTTAGAATAAAATATTTGTAAAAGGCAAAAGCTAAAATAACCAACCCAAAAATCGAAAATTTGCGGATGTTGGTAATGTTTCGGTTGTTTTGAACTTCATTTTCAGCTTTAAATTTTCCCAGTAAACCGTAAGGAATGATAAGATTGTTTGAAAGCATGATTGACAACGTAATCGCCGAAATAATAATCATCGAAATGCACGAACTTAGACCTCCCAAAAAAACTAAAACTGTAATTAAAGTATTATCAAAATATTGAGGAATCAGGATAGAGTAGAACTCGGGATTGACGTTTTGTCCGTCAAAAATTAATCTTCCGCCCCAAGCGATCGGGAAGATGAAAATGGTAAAAATTAAAAGATATAATGGGAAAAACCAGATTGCTGTTTTGATGTGTTTTTCCTGTCTGTTTTCTACAATCGCAGTGTGAAACTGTCTCGGTAAAATGCAGATCGCAGTTCCGGAAATCATGCAGAGCACCATCCAGTTCATGGCTCCTTCAATTCCATTAAAGGTATTTTTAGCTTTAAAATCCGAAAACTTTGAAGCTTTCTGATAAATATCTCCGAAGCCATCGAAGACATAGTAAATCACAAAAACTCCGAGGATGATGATAAAAAATAATTTAAGAAAACTCTCCAATGCAATGGCAGAAATAATTCCTAAACGTTTTTCGGAGGCGTCAACATATCTCGTTCCATAATACGAAGCAAAAACTGCAATGAGAACAACCACGAAAGTTGCACTGTCCGTAAGAAGATTTTTGGAAACCGCAGTTTCTGTTACCAAATGAAAAGTTTCTGAAATCGCTTTGATCTGAAGTCCGATGTAAGGAATAATTGCAAAAAGACAAACCAAAGTAATGATGGCGCTGAAACTTCTGCTGTTCCCGTATCTTAAGGAAATAAAATCTGCAATGCTGCTTATTTTATTCACTCTTGAAATTCGGACAATCCTTGTGTTAATATAAATCCACGCCGGAATGACCATGATCGGGCCGATGTATATGGTCAGATAATCGAGTCCGCTTTTGGCTACAACACCAATGCTGCCATAATACGTCCATGCTGTGCAGTAAACGGCAAGTGAGAGCGCATAAATGTAGGGGTTGTTGATCCACATTTTACTCTTCTTCTTCTCTGCGAGGTGCGCAGCTAAGAACAAAAGGGCGAGATAGATCAAAACAACAATAAATAATGCTACACTACTCATCGTATTTTTTTATGATTACGAAAGAAATAATGATGGAAATCATCCAGACCGTAAAAAGATAAACAAGAATCATCGGATAACCGAACACTTCTCTTTCACTGTTAAAAAGCAACGAAATGGGAATACTGAAAGCGATAAGTAAACCTACGCTCAGAATAATCAGTTTTTGTTCGTGACGCTTTTTCATGATTGATGAATGATGATTGATAATTGATTGATTCGAATGTTTTAATATTATTTGATTTCGAATCAGATTTATATTTAAAATTGACTAACCTTTTTATTGATAAAAGATAATTGATGAACGGAAATCATTCATCAATTATCAATCATCGTTTATAAATTACGGCTTGTCATCAGAATATTCTCCAGTTAAAGAATAATATCCAAAAATTGCCATTCCTCCTGATACAATCGGTACCAATACAAAAAGTATGATGATTCCGAATACAAGATCTTCCTGTTTTCCTGAGGTTATTTTTGGGATTCCCATTACAGTGATACCGAAGTAGGCAACCACCAATGCAACTAAAATCCAAACTATGCCTAATATTTTTTTTAATCCGTCCATTTTGCTAGATTTAAAATTAGTAAATTTTTAAGTGATTCCGCCTGTTAATCGTGGATATTATTGTTCTTGTTTTTAAGATAGAATAACCCGATGACCAAACAGACTGCTGCGACGCCGATAGGATACCAAAGTCCTTCAAGATACCACGTCGCATGTCCTGCATCTTTTCCTGAGGTCACGAGATAAGTCGCCACTGCGGGAAGCAATCCTCCAAAAACCCCATTACCAATATGATACGGTAAAGACATCGATGTATAACGGATTCTCACAGGGAACATTTCCACTAAAAATGCTGCAATCGGACCATAAACCATCGTCACAAAAATCACCTGAATAAATACCAAGAAAACCAGATACCATCTCGTGTCATCATTCAGCGTAATTGAGGTTGATACCTTTGGCTCCTCAGCTTTTCCGTCTTTCATAACCAGACCCGCTGCTGACCAATGCACGATACTGTCTTTTTTAATTAAAGTTCCGTCGGTATAAGTCGTTTCTTTGTGAAATGTCACCAAACTGTCTGATGCAATTGTTTTATGAATAGCTGCAGCTCTCGTTTCTTTGATACCATTTTCTGCAACAGTTTTAGCTTCAATGTTGACGCTTTTGTACATCGCGTCGTAAATGGGTCTGTACGCTAAAATTGCCACCAACATTCCCGTCATCATAATCGCTTTTCTACCTATTTTATCTGAAAGCCAACCGAAAAATACGAAGAAAGGTGTTCCCATCAATAAAGCCGTTGCCATCAAATAATCGACCTGCATCGAGTTGATATTCATTACCTTTTGAAGGAAACTCATGGCGTAAAACTGTCCTGTGTACCAGATGACTCCTTGTCCCATCGCAGCCCCGAATAATGCCAGTAAGACAAATTTGAAGTTGAATTTATTCCCGAAACTTTCCTTTAGAGGATTGGTTGATGTTTTTCCTTCTGCTTTAGCTTTTGCGAACAGAGGAGATTCTTTCATGTTTTTTCTGATGAAATAGGAAACGCCCACCATTAAAATTGAAATCCAAAAAGGAACTCTCCATCCCCACGAATCAAAATCTTCAGCGGAAAGCGTATTTTTTGTAATTAAAATGACGATCAATGAAATGAAAAGTCCTGCTGTTGCGGTAGTTTGAATCCACGAAGTCCAGTATCCTCTTCTGTTGGGCTGAGAGTATTCTGCAACATAAGTCGCTGCTCCGCCGTATTCTCCTCCTAAAGCTAAACCCTGCAAAAGTCTTAATATTAAAACTAAAACCGGTGCCATAAATCCGATGGTTTCATATCCCGGAATACATCCGATCAGGAATGTTGAGAATCCCATGATCAGTAAGGTGACTAAGAAAGTATATTTTCTTCCGATGATATCTCCCAATCTTCCGAAAAACAAAGCTCCGAAAGGTCTTACCACAAATCCTGCTGCAAAAGTGGCCAGCGTAGATAAAAATGCTGCGGTAGGATTGTCTGCCGGAAAGAATTTGGTCGCCAAAACGACTGCGAGACTTCCGAAAATGTAGAAATCATACCATTCTATCAAAGTTCCGAGGGATGATGCGGTGATCACGCTCCAAATGGTGCGGTTTTTCTGCTTATCCGTCATATTCTCGTAAGCATCATGATGTTGTTCGCTCATATCAATAGATTTTTTTGTTAATTAAATTAAATGGAATTAGTTTTATAAATAAATCTGAAGCTGTACAATGAATTCTCCTTTAGATTTAGGATTTTCCGTCGGGCTTGTATAAACCGGTCTCGTAGAATACTGTGTTGTAATTTTTGCGTGATGACCGTCTAAAAACCAGTTGGCTCCCACATCAATTTGTGAAGAAGGTTTATCAAAAGCCTCAAAATCTTTATACGTGTAAGCAGCAAAAGGCTGGATTCTGATTTTTGGTTTTTCTGCCTGACTTGGCAATAATAATCCTGCCTGAGCATATACCACATTTCCGGTTCCAATCATCGGTTGAAGATTTCCGGGACCTGCCAAAGCTCTTTGACCGACAAAATTAGGGTCGTTGGCTGCGATATTCATGGTTCCTAAATTTCTGATATAATTTGGCCCGAAATTATAGTTGAAATATCCTGCATAAGCAGAAACTGCCATTTTATTTTTCGCTTCGCCCAAAGGAATATCGGCAAAAGCATCTACAGAAAGTAGGGTAATGTCGTGTTTTTCGATGTTGGAATTAAGAGAAGTTCTCGTGCCTTCCGCCTGATGGTAAAAACCTGCACCGACGTTGAAAACTCTTTTAGTTCCCAAATAAGAACCAACTTTGAAAGGAAGAAGATTAGATTCTGTATCTAAAAATTGATATTCAAAATAACCTGCCTTAGACCAGTTGGGATTTCCGTTGTTATCAACCGCAACCTGATTTCCTGGAACTAAAGTATTGGCCGGAGTTAAATCTGTCGCAAATGGTTTATTTAAACTCATTCGATATTCAAATTTTCCGTATTTACCTTTTGCAAAAACGCCCATTTGTCTTGCAAATTGGTCTGAATTATCAATTAAAGGCCAGCTGAAAACCGGAGAATCCAAAGTCAGAAAGTTCAGCGTGGAAGCCATTGTCATACGTGAAAGTCCCATGTAATAATGAAGTCCACCTCCCAAAGTCAGACTGAATTTCCCTGCTTCGCCCGGCATTACAACGGCATATTCATTCCACGCGTCGTGAAAAAAGATTTGAGGTTTTTTACCATTTCCATAGCCTCCTGTTCCGGTTGTTCCGGTTGCGCCTCCGTTAATAAAGGTTTGATTGTTGATTCCGATGTGCGTCATAATCATGTAACGCTTTGTAATCTGGGCGTATGCAAGAATACGTGCTCTTCGGTTTCCTAAATTCCAGGTATTATCTGTCGGTTCGCCTCCAACCATACTTCCGGGGTTCATTTCGGTGTTCCTGATCCAGAACTGATCCCATAAAATAAATCTTACGTATTTATCTCCTTCAGGATTTAAATTGATTTTTAAACCACCTCCGTAATCCGGAGATCCCTGACCGTATGCAGAACTGCTGATTAAAGCTAATCCAATAAAACTTAATATTTTCTTCATAAATTATTAATTTTTTGGCTGTTATTTTGTGAAAGCCAAATTGTAATTAATAATTTAGTTATGAAAATTTAGTATATATATATGGTTAGTATATAGTTTTTAATTTTAGACTACGAATTTTGAGTTTTGAATAGTTATATAATTAATATTTAAAATATTGATTTTTAGTTTACTAAAAGTACTTAGGATAACAGAATGAGATTTTTTAATTATCAATTATAATCTATCAATAATCAATCATTTTTTAAACCTCTCCCATTTAATCAGCATATATTTATCTGCAAACTGAGTGATGATGAGTCCTGAATTTTTGATATTTTCTTCCCTGCTCATGTATTCAATTAATTCATTTTGCTTCAAAATTTTATAAACAGGATGGAAGTCAGAATGGGGTGGTCTTGTAATATTGTATTTTTTAATCCACGAACTTACAGTAACGTGCGAAACACCTATAATACGCTCAATTTCACGGAAACTGAGTCCTTCAAGATACAGTTGCAATGCCTTGGTTACATAGTAATCGTCAATCTGCTTCCCGAGTTTCTTTACTGTAAAATAATAATTACAGTCTTTGCAATGAAATCGCTGCTTGTCATTGATGATTCCACTTTTTACAACATTTTTATTTTTGCATTTCGGACAGATATTTTCCATAGCTATACAATTTTAGCAAATGTATAATAATTTAGCGAAATTATAGTTTCAATATTAATTAATGACTTTTGAAAACTGAAAGTGTTTAAGGGAATAAGCAAATATTCTCGTACAAATAAAAGATATAGCGCATACCAATTCCAGTTAATAAATTCATAACCATACAAAGAAAAGGATTTCACACTTAAAAGATCCTTCGAAATGAAATTCAAAATCATTTCATGCCTGAAATTTAAACTGAAATTTACCCTAAATCAATCTTAAACTTCGTAGACTTTTTCACTTCATGTAAAACAATCGAACTGTGATATTGGCCGATATTGGGAATGTTTGAAATAACATTTACAGCAAAGTCATTATAAGAGTTGATATCCCGTGCAATAATTTTCAACATATAATCATACTCGCCGGACAAACTTATAATTTCCTGCACTTCATCGTATTGCGTAATATTTTCCTCAAAAGTCTCTAAAACCTTTTTAGACTGCTCTTTCAGACGCACGTTACAGTACACAACGATGTTAAGTCCCAATTTTTCACGGTTTAAAAGTCCGACATACTTTTCAATCACGCCCTGTTTCTCCAGCTGTTTGATGCGTTCATAGGTCGGAGTAAAGGTAAGACCGATTTTTTCCGAAATTTCTTTCACAGAATTGGTTGAATCTTCCTGAATAATGCTGAGAATCATTTTGTCTTTTAAATCCATATAAAAATGTTGAGATGAAACAAAAATAGCATTAAAAAATGAAAGTGATCATGCGGAATAATTTGATTTAATCTTAAAAATGGTTTTGCCAGTTCCCCCAAATGTTATATCTTTGCACCTAATGAATAACACAGTATTTATATCATTAGAATTACTGGGCGTAGACGCCCTTTACGATATTTATTTATTTTAAGCGAAGATATTTTCTTCGCTTTTTTTATGTTCAAAAATTAAGATATTATGTTTACGATTACCGAACTAAGTACAGAGAAAATCAACAAGATACTGACGGAAGCTTTGGCTTTTGCCAATGGAAAAACTGCCAAAATTGAAGGCGAGGTTTTCTGCTCAAATCTGTTTTTCGAAGACAGCACAAGAACCAAAACAAGCTTCGATGTTGCCGAAAGAAAACTGGGTTTGCAGGTCGTTCCATTTGATGCATCCAACAGTTCTGTCAATAAAGGTGAAAGTTTATATGATACCGTGAAGACGATTGAAAGCATCGGTGTAAATCTTGTTGTGATCAGAGATAAAAAAGACCGTTATTTTGATGATTTGAAAAACATTAACATTCCAGTCATCAACGGTGGCGACGGAACGGGAAATCATCCTTCACAATGTATGCTCGATTTGCTTACGATCTATCAGGAATTCGGAACATTTGAAGGTTTAAAAATCGGAATCGTTGGAGATGTAAAACACAGCCGTGTCGCCAACTCAAACGCTGAAGCATTAAGAAGATTGGGCGCAAAAGTATACTTTTCAGGACCTGAACAATGGTTTGATGAAGGAGCTTTGATTAACGGTACATATCTTTCTGTAGATGAGATGATTCACGATGTGGATGTTCTGATGTTGTTGAGAATCCAGCATGAAAGACATGATTCAAAAATGAGTTTCTCTGCTTCGGAATATCACAGAAAATATGGTTTGACGAAAGCAAGAGAAAAAACCATGAAAAAAGAAGCTATCATTATGCATCCCGCACCAATTAACAGAGGTGTGGAAATCGATACCGATTTGGTGGAATGTGAACGCTCAAGAATTTTCAAGCAAATGCAGAACGGTGTTTTCGCGAGAATGGCAATTCTGAAAAATGCTTTGGAGGAGAAAGGTTTTTCTTTTAAGTAAAAAGTTAAAGTAGAAAGAGCCAAGTGATTTACTTTTTAATATTTAATGACAAATTAACTCGTTAAAGCGAATTTTAAAAAGAATTATCATTGAGAAAAGCCCTGAAAGGGCGACCCATCAATAGCCATGGGTGAAGCCCATGGAAATAGAAAGGAAATCTGATTTGCGCGAGCCCTGAAAGGGTGTAATCGATACAATATCAGATAATTAAAGAAGGATAAAATAGAAATAAAGATAAAAGTTAAAATGAAGAAAAAATTAATACTGGAGTCCGGTGAAGTATTTCATGGAGAAGGTTTCGGAGCAGATTTGGAAACAGCAGGAGAGGTGGTTTTCAATACCGGAATGACGGGATATCAGGAATTGATTTCTGACCCATCGTACTGCGGTCAGATTGTTTGCATGACGTATCCGCTGATCGGAAATTACGGGATCAACCGTGATGACTACGAAAGCATCGAGCCTGCAATCAAAGGTCTTATTGTAAAGGAAATTTGCGATTTACCTTCCAATTTCAGAACACAGATTACATTACAGGAACTGTTTAAAAAGAAAAATCTATCAGGAATTTCAGGGATTGATACCAGAAGACTGACAAGAATTCTTCGTAATTCAGGTGTGGTAAAAGGAAAAATCGTGAATGCTGATGCAGACGAAAACAATACTGTTGAAGAATTAAAATCAACAACGTTCCCAACCAATCAGGTAGAGCAGGTTTCCACAAAAACCTCTTATGCCAACCCGGGAAGAGGACTTAAAGTAGTACTTGTAGATTTTGGTTCTAAATTAGGAATAATCAGAGAATTATCTCAAAGAAATTGCGATATTATTGTAGTTTCGCAGGATACAACAGCTGAAGAAATTTTGTTGATGGATCCAGATGGAATCATGTTATCCAACGGACCCGGAGATCCTGAAGACAACCAACACGCTTTAGAAATGATCCGCGGATTATTAGGAAAAGTTCCAATTTTCGGGATTTGCCTTGGACATCAGTTGATTGGACTGGCTTGTGGAGCGAAAACCTTCAAATTAAAATTCGGTCACAGAGGAGGAAATCACCCTGTTTTGGATTTGGAAAAGAATAAAGTAGCCATCACTTCTCAAAATCACGGTTACGCAGTTGATCAGGAGAGTCTTAAAGGAACAGATTTAATAGAAACCCATATCGCATTGAATGACAGAACAAATGAAGGTTTGAAACACAAAATTCATCCTTGCTTCTCAGTTCAATATCACCCTGAAGCGAGCCCGGGTCCAGAGGATGCGAATTATTTGTTTGATGATTTCATCACATTGATGGAGGATTTTAAAAAGTAGAAGATTAATTTGGGCAGCTTATCCGCCTTCCGTTCCCGCTTTTTTGCTCGTCGTGCCTCCTCACAAAAAGAGCTCCACTCAAGTCGGGCTGCGGGCAATTCGCTGCAAATTAGAAGAATCCGAAGGATTCAATATAAATAGCCGTAGGTGAAACCTATGGTAATGGTGAAACAATCATCATCCGAACCCGAAAGGGTTCAACAACAAAAGGATAATTTTAAAAATGAAAAGAAACGACATAAAAACAATTTTAGTAATCGGTTCCGGCCCAATTATCATCGGTCAGGCGGCGGAATTTGATTACGCAGGAACGCAGGCCTGTCTTTCCCTGAGAGAAGAAGGCTACAAGGTGATTTTGATCAATTCAAATCCTGCAACGATTATGACGGATGTTGAAATCGCTGACAAGGTTTACATCGAGCCGATTTCGCTTCAGTTTGTAAGTCACATCATCAGAAAAGAGCGTCCGGATGCACTTTTACCAACACTTGGCGGACAAACAGGTCTGAACATGGCGGTGGAACTTGAAAAATCAGGGATTCTTGAAGAGTGCAAGGTGGAAGTTTTGGGAACTACACTTTCAGCGATCAACAGAGCGGAAGACAGAGATCTGTTCCGTGAACTGATGAGAGAATTAAATGAACCCGTTCCTGAATCTGACATCGTGAATACAGTAGAAGGAGCGCTTCGTTTTGCTGAAGAAATCGGATATCCGGTAATTGTTCGTCCAGCCTTCACCATGGGAGGAACCGGTGGTGGAATCGCATCAACAGAAGCTGAATTAAAGGAAATCGCAGAATTAGGTCTGAAATACAGTCCGGTAACACAGTGTTTGATCGAGAGATCAATCGCAGGTTTCAAGGAAATTGAATACGAAGTAATGCGTGATGCAAACGACAACGCGATTGTGGTTTGTAACATGGAAAATATAGATCCGGTGGGAGTTCACACAGGTGACTCAATCGTTGTGGCGCCTTCTCAGACGCTTTCAGACAGAGAGTATCAGCTGTTGAGAAACGCTTCACTGAAAATCATCAGAGCCTTAGGAATCGAAGGTGGATGTAACGTGCAGTTGGCGTTAGACCCGCATTCATTCGATTACTACATCATCGAGGTAAATCCAAGAGTTTCCCGTTCATCGGCTTTGGCATCAAAAGCAACTGGTTATCCGATTGCTAAGATTGCTGCAAAAATCGCTGTTGGATTGACTTTAGATGAAATCATGAATCCTGTTACAGGAAAAACTTACGCTTGTTTCGAGCCGGCTTTGGACTATGTGGTAACCAAATTCCCAAGATTTCCTTTCGACAAATTCGAAACGGCAGACAGAAGATTGTCTACTCAGATGAAAGCGACCGGAGAAGTAATGGCGATTGGAAGAAATTTCGAAGAGTCTTTACAGAAAGCCGTGCGTTCTCTGGAAACTGGATTGAGACATTTAGGTTTAAAAACAAAACAGGCTGCAGTTTTAACGGACGAAGATATCGAAAGAAGAATCAGAGTTTGTGATGACGAGAGACTGTTTATCATTTGTGATGCTTTAAGAAGAGGTTACGACTGGGAACAAATCGTAGAATGGAGTAAAATTGATAAATTCTTCATCTGGAAATTAAAGAAATTAGTTGATTTCGAAAAGACAATTGCCGATAACAGATTCGATAAGGAAATTTTAATTCAGTCTAAAAAATTAGGTTTCTCAGATCAGAATATCGCTCATTTATGGGAATCTACGCAGAGAGAGGTTTACAATTTCAGAAAAGAAAACGGAATTGTGCCGGTTTACAAAATGGTAGACACCTGTGCTGCTGAATTTGAATCTGAAACACCTTATTTCTACGGAACTTACGAGGAAGAAAACGAATCTGTAGTTACAGACAAAGAGAAAATCATCGTTTTAGGTTCCGGACCTATCAGAATCGGGCAGGGAGTTGAGTTTGATTACGCAACGGTTCATTCGGTTTGGGCAATCAAAGAAATGGGTTACGAAGCGATTATCATTAACAATAATCCTGAAACGGTTTCTACAGACTTCTCGATTTCAGATAAATTATACTTCGAACCTTTGACGGAAGAAGATGTAATGAACATCATCGACCTTGAAAAACCAAAAGGTGTCGTAGTACAGTTTGGTGGACAGACAGCCATCAATTTAGCAGATAAATTAGCAGCTTACGGTGTTCAGATTTTAGGAACTTCACTGGAAGATTTGGATAGAGCTGAAAACAGAGATAAATTCGAAAAAGCCCTTCAGGAACTGGGAATTCCACAGCCTTTAGGAAAAACTTCGACTTCAAAAGAAGAAGCGATTGTGATTGCAAACGAAATCGGTTATCCGGTTTTGGTTCGTCCAAGCTACGTTTTGGGAGGTAGAGCGATGGAAATTGTGTACACTGAAGCAGAATTGGCGCACTACATGGAATTTGCGGTAGATGCAAGTCCGGATCAGCCGGTTTTGGTTGACCGTTACATCACGGGAAGAGAAGTGGAAGTCGATGCAATCTGCGACGGCGAAACAGTAATCATTCCTGGAATTATGGAACACATCGAAAGAGCAGGAGTTCACTCGGGTGATTCGATTGCAGTGTATCCGCCACAGAATGTTTCTCAGGCAGAAATCGATACTTTGGTAGATTATACTCAAAGATTAGCTAAAGGCTTGAATGTAATTGGTTTAATGAATATCCAATATGTTCTTTTTGAAGGAAATGTATATGTGATTGAGGTAAATCCTCGTTCATCAAGAACAGTTCCTTTCTTGTCTAAAATTACCGATGTTCCAATGGCAAACTTGGCTACAAAAGCAATTTTAGGTCAGAAACTGAAAGATTTAGGCTACAAAAACGGATTGGTTCCGAATAAAGAAGGTGTTTTCGTAAAAGTTCCTGTGTTCTCATTCTCAAAATTAACGAAAGTTGACATCTCTTTAGGCCCAGAAATGAAGTCTACAGGAGAGGTTATGGGGAAAGACACGACTTTGGAAAAAGCACTCTACAAAGGATTGGTTGCAGCCGGAAGAAAAGTTCCGATGCACGGTTCAATCCTGTTCACGGTAGCTGATAAACACAAACAGGAAGCCGCTGATCTGGCTTCAAGATTCCACGAAGTTGGTTTCAGAATCTGGGCAACGGAAGGAACGGCAAAATTCTTCGAAGAAAAAGGTATTCCATGCAAAATCGGATACAAAATCGGCGAAGAAGATGTCAACCTGATCGATTTAATTCAAAAAGGAAAAGTTCAGTACGTTGTCAATACCATGACCAAAGGAAAACAGTCTGAAAGAGACGGTTTCCAGATCAGAAGAATGAGTGTTGAAAACGGCGTTCCTTGTTTAACATCGATGGATACAGTTGAAGCGATCCTGAAAGTGATTGAGAGTATGAGCTTTAAGATGGAGACGATGTAGTTTTAGCACGTTTCTACTTTCATAAATTAAACCTAACAGCTTTTTAAACTGTTAGGTTTTTTTATTAAATTTGTAATGTAAATCTTTAAATATGACAACAATAACGATTAAAATTAACGAACGTACCAAAGCAGGTAAGACTTTGAGAAATTTGATTGACATTTTTTCTAAAGAAAAGAATGGAGTTGAAATAATTTCTGAGAAAGATAATTATAACGAAGAGTTTGTTGAAAAGATTTTAAATTCTCATAAAAATGATAAGCGTGTAATCATTGAAACTGATAAATTGTGGGAAAGTATCTGATAAAATATACTGAAACAGCAATTAAAGATTTACAGAAACACAAAAAATCAGGAGATAAAGCTACACTTAACAGAATTTCAAAAATTATATCGGAATTGGAAGAGCATCCGTACATTGGAATCGGTCAACCTGAACAATTAAAATATAAGCTTTCAGGTTTTTGGTTCCGAAGAATTAATCAGAAAGATAGAATTGTTTATACCGTTGAGGAAGAAACTGTAATTGTTGAAATTATTTCTGCAATGGGACATTACGAAGATAAGTGATTTTAATTCATTGATAGATAATAGAACCATACTTATAGTTATTGCAGCAGTAGCTTCACGATAATGACGATGTAGTTCTAAAATAAAATAAAAGAAAGCAGGAGAAAAATCTTCCGCTTTTTTTATGGATATTTTTCAGGATTTTGCGAGGTATGAAAAACTCTGAAAATTTTTATAATTTCCTTGTCTTTTTCAATCTTATAAATAATAATGAATGGAAAGACTTTAAGAGGCAAACGGTGAAAATCGTTGTGGATTTTTTGGTAGTAAGTAACTTTCCTAAGTTTGCTCACTGTAAATTTGAAATCTCTAAAGAAACTGTTTGCTACTCGTTTACCAGCGACATCTCTGTAATATTCGAAAGAATTTATAATATCTCTGTTTGCTTCAGAAGTGGTTACTATTTTAAACGCCATACTTTGCTTTCATTTCAGCAAACAAATCTTCAATCGGCATAAAATCTTCATCTTTCAAATTTTCCATTGCATCCAATTCACGTTTCTGCTGATCTGTCAACTGGTAATTTAAATTATGTTCATACCAATTTTTTTCAGATTTGTTTTCAATAATTCCATCAAGATATCCCAAAACTTGTTTCAGAATTTCCTCAGGTTCATTCTTTAGTTTTTGATTGATTATATGTAATGTATTAGAACTCATTGGACTTATTTTTATCAAAGTTAATAAAAATTTTAATTCAAAATTGTGATTCTGATTTATGAATTTTAATTAAAAGTAAATGATAAATTTGAAAATCACGACTTAAAACCAGTTAAAAGTTGCTCCAAATTTTACCCCAAACTCCTATCCAAATGCACATAACCTCCATCCACATGAATCAATTGTCCAGTAGTATGCGAAGATTTTTCAGATAGAAGAAACACTGCCATATTCGCAATTTCTTCGGAAGTCGTCATACGATTTTCCAAAGGAATTTTTGAAGTAATGCTTTTTAGCTTCTTTTCCGGATTTTCAAAAGTTGATATCCATGATTCGTAAAGCGGAGTCCACGCTTCTGCAACGATGATTGCATTCACACGGATGCTGTAAGGCAAAAGTTCAACCGCCCATTCTCTCGTCAAAGCATTTCTCGCCCCGTTTGCTGCGGCATATCCGGATGTTCCGCCCTGTCCGGTTTCTGCTGTTTTGCTTCCAATATTTAAAATCGAACCCTTACTTTCCTTCAGATAGGGAAGTGCGTGATGCACCAAAAGATAGTAATGCACCACATTTTTATGATAGGAGGAAATAAAACCTTCATATGAACCATTTTCCAGTCCAACACCATCGTTGACACCAGCGTTATTGACAATTCCATCGATTTTACCATATTTTTTCACGACTTCATCTATGGCTTTTTTGCATTCTTCAGGTTGAGAAAGTTCAGCAGTCACAAAATCAGATTTGTCACCATTTTCTAGGATTTCCTGAACGGCATTTCTGTTATCGTTTTCATTTCTTCCGATAATTATTGGCAACGCATTTTCTTCAGCTAAAACTTTAGCAATCGCATTTCCAATTCCCTTTGCACCGCCACTTACTATGATTATTTTATGGTCTAAATTTAAATTCATGTTATTGTTTTTAAACGCAATGAGCGCGAAGATTTTTTTGAATACTTACTGTTTTTAAGTCCGCAAAACAAAGTTTCGCCGATTCAAATAAAATCAATTATATAATTGAGGCAAAGGCGTTTGACTACGTCGAATCTTCGATTTCACTCAGCCAAAAATAAGTCTTTAATTTATCACATTCCCGAACAAAAATCTTTGATTTTTAAACTTATGTGCTCTAAATATTCTCAAACCATTAAACTTAAATCTAATGTGACTTATGTGTCAAGATCTTTTGTGCCTTTTGTGGTAAAATACTTTAGTTATAATTTGTAAAACTGTTCAGCATTTCCAGAAAAGAATTGTTCCTGTTCCTTATTAGAAAATTGTTGCAGATATTTTGAAATCAATTCCATCCACAAAGCATAATTTCCTCCCAGCAACATAACAGGCCAGTCGCTTCCAAAAACCAACCGCTGAATTCCGAATTTTGCAAAAACAAAATCTAAGACTTCAAAAATTGATTTCTCATCAATCAATTTCCAGTTTCCCTGCGTCAAAAGACCCGAAATTTTACAGTAAACATTTGGGTTTTGAGCCAGTTCTGTAATATTTTGCTTCCAGTCTTTCAAATCATTTGTTCTCAAATCCGGTTTTCCACAATGATCCAAAATAAAAGGTTGCTCAGGTAGTTTTTCCGAAAGTCTAACAGCATCAGTAAGCTGATTCTGTCTCAACAAAATATCAAATGTATAATCAAACTGATGAAGCTTTGAAATTCCATTGAGAACATTTTCTTTTAATAAAAAACCAAGATCTTCTCCCTCTGCAACATGCCTAAAACCTTTAATCAACTTTTCAGACTGATAATTTTCAAGCAATTCCTCAATATGATCAGAAGCCAAATCAATCCAGCCAACAACACCTTTAATAAAAGTATTTTCCTTCGCTAAATTCAACAAAAAATCCGTCTCCTCATCACTTTGACTCGCCTGAACAGCAACACAGCCATCAACCTGATTTTCATTTAAATAAAACGAAAAATCTTCAGGAAGAAAATCTTTTTGGATAGCATTCATTTCATCCGTAATCCAGGAATCCCGAACCGGATCAAACTTCCAAAAATGAACGTGAGAATCAATAATCATATTTAATTATTTTTTACTAAAATGTAATTTACAGTGAAAATATTTTGTCCATCAATTGCCACTTTTCTCCAGCTTTCGAATTGGGTAGCTGCTGTTGAAATTTCCACATCAGTTCTTCCCATTCCTGAACTTTCGGATTGTTTTTATCGGCTTCATTTTTAGCCTCAAAAGAAAATTTTTCATCAGCTTCCACAATCATAAACAATCTGTTTCGAACCCGATAAATTTCCATATTCCTAATCCCCGAATCCAAAATACTTTGTCTGACTTCAGGCCAGATGTTTTGATGATAATTTTCGTATTCTGCGATCAATTCAAGGTCATCAATCAAGTCAAGAGCGAGACAGAATTTTTTCATTCGTCGTACGCCTTTACTTTTTGGATGCTGCTTCCCAGACCATCAATTCCCAGTTCCACCACGTCGCCGGATTTCAGATACCAGGGATCAGGTTTTTGCCCCAAACCAACACCGGCAGGCGTTCCTGTACTGATGATATCACCCGGCAGCAACGTCATAAACTGACTGATGTAGCTCACCACAAAAGGAATATTAAAAATTAAATTAGATGTATTCCCGTCCTGCAGAATTTCCCCGTTCACTTTCAGCCACAAACGTAAATTATGAATATCTTCAATCTCGTCAGGTGTCGCAATGAAAGGTCCGATCGGTGCAAATGTATCGCAACTTTTCCCCTTTACCCACTGTCCGTTTCTTTCCAGCTGAAAGGCTCTTTCGCTGTAATCGTTGTGCAAAACATAGCCGGCAACGTGCTCAAGGGCATTTTCCTCAGAAACATAGCTCGCTTTTTTTCCAATCACAATGGCCAACTCAACTTCCCAATCGGTTTTGGTGCTCGTTTTTGGAATGATTAAATCATCATTCGGCCCCACAATCGCAGAAGTCGCCTTAAAAAACAAAATCGGCTCCTGCGGAATCGGTGCGTTGGTTTCAGCGGCATGGTCTTTATAATTCAGTCCCACACAGATAATTTTAGACGGTCTTGCCAAAGGTGCTCCCAGTCTTTCTTCAGAAGAAATTTCAGGTAAATTATGGGTGTGTATTTCAGATTTTAAATTTTCAATCGCCTCACCTGAAAAGAAATTTTCATCATAATCTCGCACCAGATGAGAAACATCATATCTCTTGTCACCAATGATGACGCCCGGTTTTTCCTGTCCCGGCTGTCCGAATTTTATTAATTTCATATTTGATTATTGTTAAATATTTTGATTGCAGAATTTAATACACTTGATCTTTTTTAGGAGCTTAATCCCGCTAGTAATTTATGCTGAGCTTGCCGAAGTACTATATCTTTTTTGTCATTGCGATCAACATGATTAATTGTTGTACTTTTTCGCCACCGCAATGACAAAAAAGGATGCCGTTTCTATCGGGGCTAGGGTAGTTTTTCCCCTTTTCAACATTTGTGTTAATCTACAGATTTTAATTGTTCAAAGTCGTAAAACCACCGTCGATAGGATAGTCCACACCCGTAATAAATGACGCTTCGTCACTGCACAGATAAAGCGCTAACGAGGCCACTTCCTCAGGCTGAGCCATCCTTCCGATAGGTTGTGTCTTTGATAATTTAGCAAACATTTCTTCAATATGATCAGGATAATTATTCTTTAAAAATCCATCCACAAAAGGCGTATGCACCCTTGCCGGAGAAATCGAATTACAGCGGATATTTTCACTGATATAATCCTTCGCAACACTCATCGTCATTGCTTTCACCGCACCTTTTGCCGTACTGTACGCAAAACGGTCAGGAATTCCCACCAACGCAGCAATCGAAGCCATATTAATAATCACGCCGCCGTTAGATTTTCTAATCTGAGGAATTGCTGCAAACAGACAATTGTAAACCCCTTTAATGTTGACATTATAAATTCTGTCAAAATCCTCTTCCGAAGTCGTGTCTGCTTTTCCTATATGTGCGATTCCTGCATTATTAACCAAAATATCAATTGCTCCAATCTGCCCGAAAACTTCCAAAACATCCTTCTGTTTTGAAACGTCACAGGCATAAACTTTCGCATTTCCTCCCGCAGACTGAATTTTTCCAAGCGTTTCCTGTCCGTTCTGCTCTGTAATTTCAAGAATATGAACTTCCGCACCATTGGCTGCCAACTGAACGGCAATCGCCTGCCCAATCCCGCTTCCTCCGCCTGTCACAACGGCTTTTTTATTTTTTAATGAAAACATTTATATCTTTTTATTTACTATTTCACTAATAACTTTTAGTTTTGATGATACTGTTTGTATAAACCAACCCCGTCAAAAAACCGAAGATTTTTCGCCACCCTCCAAAGGAGGGGAATTTATAAACTGGCTCTTTTTACTTTTAACCTGGCCTTTCCCTATAAACTAACCCCTCTTTTCCAGGGAATAAAATCATCCTGATTCAAAGCCACTGCCTTGGGAATAATATTTCCGCTTGCCACTTCAATACAGAAATCCAAAATATCTTCGCCCATCTGCTGAATCGTTTTTTCGCCACGAACAATTGCTCCTGTATCAATATCAATAATATCCGACATTCTTTCAGCCAAAACAGTATTTGTTGCCACCTTGATCACCGGACAAACCGGATTTCCCGTCGGCGTTCCAAGTCCAGTCGTAAACAATATTAAAGTCGCTCCTGAAGCGGCTTTTCCCGTGGTTGCTTCCACATCATTTCCAGGGGTGCAGACTAAACTTAAACCCGGTTTTGTAGCAGGTTCGGTATAATCCAAAACATCTACGACAGGAGAGGAGCCACCTTTTTTCGCTGCTCCTGCGGATTTAATGGCATCGGTTATCAATCCATCCTTAATGTTCCCTGGCGATGGATTCATATAAAAACCTGAACCAACGGCATGTGCCAGTTCATCGTATTCCGTCATCAGTCGGATGAATTTTTCTGCAGTTTCCTGATTTACGGCTCGGTCTATTAATTCCTGTTCCGCTCCGCATAATTCAGGAAATTCAGCAAGGAGGACTTTAGCTCCCAAAACCGAAAGAATATCCGCAAGATGTCCAACTGCAGGATTTGCTGAAATACCACTGAAACCATCGCTTCCGCCACATTTCACCCCAACACAAAGTTTACTTAGCGGAGCATCTTCACGTTCAATTTTGTTGATTTCCTGAAGACCTTTCAATGTTTCAAAAATAGAATCTTTAATCATTGTTTCTTCACTTACTGCTTTCTGCTGTTCAAAAACGAGTAAAGGTTTATCAAAATCAGGATTTCTGTGGTATAAATCTTTTTTAAAATTATCAATCTGGAGATGCTGACAACCCAGACTCAACAAAGTAACTCCAGCCACGTTGGGATGGTCGGCATAAGCAGCCAACAGTTTACTCAGAGAATCCGAATCCTGTCGTGTTCCGCCACAACCGCCGGTGTGATTGAGAAATTTGATGCCGTCAACATTCTTAAAAACTCGTTCTTTCGTTGGAATATTGGATGGCGAAAAATCAATTTCATCCAGATTTTCTCCTTTGGAAATTGCTTCCACCAATTGATGTGTATAGTTTTTATATTTTGCATCAACCGCATATCCCAAACTGTCGTACAGAGATTCTTTAATGATATCTAGATTTCGGTTTTCACAGAAAACAGTTGGAATAAAAAGCCAGTAGTTAGCCGTTCCCACATCGCCGTTTGAACGGTGATAACCTTTAAAGGTTTTATGCAAAAATCTGGAAACATCAGGTTTTGTCCATTGATAATCCACATCCCGATAATAAAATGGATCAGCAGCATGCTTTGTATTGTCCGTCGTCATTCTTGTTCCTGATGCCAAATCATACTGCACTTTTCCAACCAAAACACCGTACATAAAGATCTCGTCACCCTGTTTCATGTCATTCATAAAAAATTTATGTTTGGCAGGAATGGGTTCAAGAGTTTTGTACGTTTGTCCTTCAAAAACAATTTCAGTTTCCGCAGGAATATCCTGAAGGGCGACTAAAACGTTGTCTTTTGGATTTATTTTTAAAATTAAATTGCTCATTTTAATATCATTTAAACGCAAAGAGCGCAAAGATTTCTTTAATATTGTTCTGCATATTTTTCGTTGGCGAAGGGGCTCTGCTAAGCAAAGACCATTCTTTTACTCAATTATTGTAGGGAACTTTTATTTCTGAACCTCAATGAAAACAGAAAAACAATGACAAAACAGAGTAGAGGTACAGCATACGAATACTGAATATTCCCTGAAATATCTGTGATTTTACTGGCAAGAGGAGGAATGACCGCGCCTCCTACAATCGACATGATGAGAAGACTTGAGGCAGGCTTTGTATCTGCACCGGCACTTTCAATTCCCAAAGCAAAAATCGTCGGAAACATAATGGACATGAAGAAAGTCAATCCAACAAGTGCATATAAAGTAGAAATTCCTGATCCGAAAATAACCCAGAATGTAAGAATGGTGCTGATTACGCTGTACACTGCAAGCAATTTTTGCGGCGAAATATATTTCATCAGAAAAGTTCCGGCAAAACGGCCAATCATAAACAAAAAACCCGCGACGCCTGCATAATATTTGGCTTCCTGACCTTTCATATCAATGGTGTCTTCTGCGAAAACCAAAAGAAAACTGAAGACATAAATCTGTGCACCGATGTAAAAAAACTGAGCAAGTACTCCCCATCCCACATTTTTCACACCTAAAACCTGAAGATAATTTTTAGAAGATTTTTCGTTGTTTTCGGTTACTTCCGGTAATTTAATGAATAGAAAGAAAATCATGACCAGTAAGAGAACCGCTCCCAAAATCAGGTAAGGTCCTTTTACCAAAGCAGTTTCTGCATGAATGTAAGCTAATTTTGCAGCTTCAGAAAGTGTTGAAAGTTCTTCCTGCGATTTTGGTTCTTCACTCAGTATAAAAATTCCACCAACAATGGGAGCAATCGACGCTGCCAAACCGTTGAAAGACTGAGCAAAGTTTAATCTCTGTGTCGCTTTTTCAGGTGGTCCTAAAACAGTGATGTAAGGATTTGCAGCCGTCTCTAAAATGGCCAGTCCACATGACAAGACGAATAAAGCTCCAAGAAAGAACGGATAACTCACAGTATTAGCTGCGGGAACAAACAGAAAACATCCTGCTGCAAAGAAAAATAATCCCACCAGAATTCCTGTTTTGTAACCGTATTTCTGAATAATCATTCCCGCTGGAATTGCCAAAAGGAAGTACGCCGCAAAAACGGCAGAATCAACCAAAGATGCCTGAAAATGATTTAATTGAAAGGCACTTCGTAAATGTTTAATTAAGATTGGATCGAGGTTATGAATAAATCCCCAAAAGAAAAACAGACTCGTGATCAGAATAAGCGGAAGACTGTAGTTTCGCTTTTTCGTTGAAGAAGAAACTGAGCTTCCTGAATTGTTGTTGTTCATGGATGGGGTTTGTTTTCAATTAGTATAATGTCGCAGAAAAGAAATCACTTGCACATTTTAATTGAAAAACAATTTTGCGCTTATACCCTCGACTTTCTACTTTTTAAAAGTATAATATTTTTTCGAATAAAAAATGAATGAGGCAGGATAGTACAAGATAGTTCAATAGATTTTGAAATCCCTTAATGATTTTTTTAATATGACTTCTGATTTTAAGAGATAATCAATCTTAGGTAGAATTGATTTTGATTTGTAAAAAAAATAATTTATTCAGATATTTAAAAACACATATGGAATACTCGGCGTCACTAAAAAAAATACCACTTTCAAAAATTTCCAAGGATATTACGGTAGTTGGAAAAGATTTTGGAAACTACCATCAAATTAAAGACTGCAAAATGTGATTTTAAAATTTACACTAATTTGGGATATAAACATTGGTTTTAACACATTCTGAAACGATGTTGAGAAAAACTACCTCTTTGATCATACAGGTTTTTGTAAAGAATCCTGTATGTTGAAAACAATGATGTTGGGAACATGAATCTGGTAGATTTTGCACAATCATTTATTGTGGATCTAGGTTAGCAATATTTCGCCAAACCTTCATTCAGCCTAATTTATCTTTCCATTCCTGTTTCAATTCTGTATAAGTTGGATTTTCTTCTGCCTCTTTCCATTTTTTATAAAAGATTTCTGCTGACTTTGCTTTTTCGGGATCACCGGTTCCGCGCTCCAGTGGTTCGTAATTATTTTCCGGGTCATATTTTTTTCCGCCTTTATAATTAAAATATCTGCGTGCTCTTGTAAATCCCATCTGCAGATACTTCCTGGCCATATCTGCGCCTACAAAATCTTCACTTTCTAAATATTCCATAAACAGTGAATAAATCTTCGCGGAACTTTCTTCGGCAATTTCTGAATTTTTAAAACGCCAGTATTTTCCAATTTCGCTTTTATAAGGTTCACAAATCAAAACGCCTTGTTCACCTTTCCCGACTCTGTACAGTTCAGGATGTTTCCGATAGTCAATATCGGGTTTCCATGCGTAATCTTTAAGGTTGAAATTCAGGTAAGTGGGCTTCTGTTTTCTCATCTGATCGTTTCTGCAAAGCTGATGCCTTGAATTTTTGCAAAGGGAAGAATGGGGAAGAATGGGGAAGTCTGGGAGATGGAAATGGGTAGAAGTATGTAAATTTTTTATTTTTAAATTAAAAATCGTTTATTGCGATCTTTAGGCATAAAAATGGTTTCAGCTTAATCACACTTCAAAATCATTACAATTGAATAATTCAGATCATCATAACAGCCTGAGATTATATCAGCAGGCTCTCGACTCCTCAAATTCCGGGATTATAATCACAGATAATAATATTGAGGATAATCCCATTGTTTACTGCAACAAAGCTTTTGAAAATATGACAGGATATTCCCGTCACGAAATCATAGGGCACAACTGTCGCTTTCTGCAGATGAATGACAGGCATCAGAGGGCAAGGCAGGAAATTAAATCAGCCATCCTGGATGAGTCTGAGACCCGAATTGTGATCCGAAATTATAAGAAAAACGGCGATCTTTTCTGGAATGAATTATTTATATCTCCTGTTAAAAACGAAGATGGAAAAACAACCCATTTCATTGGTGTACAAAATGATATCACTCTTCAAAAACAGGCCGAGCATGAACTGAGGGAGGAAAAGGCAAATGTGGAGAAAAAAGTGCGCGAACGTACAAAAGAACTTCAGGAAGAAGAGATGTTTCTTTCCAGCATTATTCAGACTGTGAGAGAGAGCCTGCTTGTACTGGATGAAAACTTTCATGTGCTGAGCGCCAATAATCATTTCCTCAAAACGTTTAAGGTAACTTCAGAAGACACGATTGGCAAACTGCTTTACGAGCTTGGAAATCATCAGTGGGATATAGAGGCATTGAAGGAACTTTTAATTAAAATTCTTCCTACGAGCAATCCAGTTATAGATTTTGAAGTTGAGCATGACTTCCCGTATATTGGCAAAAAAATAATGATTCTGAACGCTTACAGAATCGAATTTGAAGGTCAGTACAAAGACAGGATACTTTTGGCAATTGAAGATGTTTCTGAACGCCGGGAAATTGAAAAAAGGAAAGATGATTTCCTTTCTATTGCAAGCCATGAACTGAAAACACCGCTTACCACAATTAAAGGACTTGTACAGATTTTACAGAGATTTACCGGAGAAGGACTGAGTGAAAAATATTCTGATACTTTAAATAAAGTGGCAGTGCACGTAGACAGATTAAATAATCTGATCACAGATCTTCTGGATACCTCTAAAATACAGTCGGGAAATATAGAATCACACAAGGAGCGCTGTGATATTTCAAGTCTTGTAAGTAACTGCGTTGAAAGCATACAGATTGCCGATGACAGTCATAAAATAATTCTAAGTGGAGATGACGAGATTTATGTAAACATAGACGAATCGCAAATTACCCAGGTTGTAAATAATATAATTGGCAACGCAGTAAAATATTCACCTAAATCAAAACCCATTTACATTAACATCTCGAAGGTGGCCAATTATGTAAAAATTTCAGTGAAAGATCAGGGGCTGGGTATAAGCCACAGTGATAAATCGAAAATATTTGAGAGGTTTTACAGAGCAGGCAGTACACAGAAGCAATATCCCGGGATGGGAATTGGTCTGTACGTGAGCCAGAAGATAATTGATAATCACAAAGGTACGATTTGGGTAGAATCTGAGCTTGGTCACGGTTCTACATTTCATTTTACCATACCTTTTTAAAATAATTCAAAATGGATAGAGAAAACAGGAAAATTATGATCTGTGACGATGATCAGGGGATTTTAGATGTATTGGAAATGTTGCTGGAACCGGAAGGATTTGAGGTTTCAAAAGAGATAGACAGCACGCTGCTTTTGGAAAAAGTAAAGGCAGAACGTCCCGATCTTCTTCTTTTGGATTTATGGATGCCCGTGCTTTCCGGATATGATTTAATTAAAAAAATACGATCTGACCGTGAGGTGAAAAATCTACCGATTATAGTGCTGTCAGCAAGCCGTAATGAAAAAGATATTGCTTTGGAAACAGGAGCAAATCATTTTATGGCAAAGCCTTTTGATATTGAAGAAATCATATTACTTGTAAATGAATCTCTTGGAAATTAAATCAGATAAACTTAAACTTCACATTTATCTCTCTGTATTGATCAGGGAGATTTTTTTTGCCAAAATATTAATTAGTAAGAGGATATTTCAAAGGAAATTTTTTGATGGCAACTAACTTCTGACGCCGAAATAAAAACTCACGGCTGATAATTTTCAGGCGTGAGTCGTAAAGTTATTTAAGTGAAAATTATTTTAAATCACATATTTCTTGAGACCTTCCATGATTCCCTGCCACAACATGCTGAAAAAACTGCGTTCTGGCTCACGTTTTTTCTCAATCACAACATGATCTGGTTCACCGGTAGATTCGTTTTTGACAAACCAGTTTGCTAAAGTTGTGAGGAGTTTTCGCTCTTTCCCTTTTTTATTAAGCAGATTTACATACATATCGTTGTATTTAAAATAGAATCTGCCAGCAATTCCCTGAGAATCGCCGTAATAGTCAAATTTCAGATAATCAATATTGCCATCAAGCGTTACATTGAGATAAGGCCGTACAAAGAGATTTACATTTTCAGCGGAAAGCTTCTGGATATTTCCTTTGATGGTAAATTTATCGACTCTGTCCAATACATCAAATTTCCAGGTGACGTTGGTGTGCGCATTGTCATAAAAATCAAACTCAGCATTAGTGCTGATTACAGTGGGTCTGCCTTTAATTTTACCGTTATTTACATTGGAAATATCTGCATTAAAATTATTGAAGAGAATTTTTCCGGGAATATTGCTGTTGTCAGCATCTTCTTCATATACAAGTTCAGAATTTTTCAAAACAACATTTTTCACAAACATCGGCATCTTCATATCGCGCAGTTTTTTGCTGAAAAGATATCTCACGGCAATGTCATCTGGCGGGGCAAGATCGTGGTAAATATTACAGTTAAGACCGTCAATGAAAATTTTTTCAATATCAATAATTCCGTCTTTGCCAAACGAAGTAGCTCTATCAGAAATTGAAATTTTCTTTGCTTTCAACGTATACAAGTCTGTTTCCTTTGCAATCACTTTGCTGAAAGCCTGTCTGGAATATTTTGGTAAATACTGAATATTGGTAATATCTGTTTTCTTTCCTGAATTCACTATTTCATCTGCTTTCAAACTGTAGTATTTTCCTGCATCCAGATTTACTTTTTCCGCTTTGACGTAGTGACTCGCAGTTGTGAATGGCAAAGAACCCATCAGAGTGTTGGCATCTGCTTTTACGGTCTTCAATTTGATGTCAAATTTGCCTACAGACAGTTTTTCTTTAGAATTTGAAGACTGTTTTATTTTACCATTAATGATATTGATGTATCCTACTTGAGCCAAAAATTCAGGAACAGTGTTTTTTTTTGATTTTGCCTGTGGCTTTTTTACTGCTGAAATGATTTCAATTTCAGGCTGAATAATCTCAATTCCGGCGAAATTCAAACTAAGTTTCTGACCGTTAAATTTGCTGGTGTTTTTTAGGATTTTAAGCTGTTTTGTTGACACAGAAAATACATCTTTCACAGCGCTTTTGCCCAAAGCAATCATTTTAAAATCATCAACAGTGATATCTGCGTTTTTTGATGTTATTTTAGATACTTTTATCGCCTGTAGCGGATCTGTTTTAAAATAAATATTTTCCGCCTCAATATCATGGTTGGTAAATCTGAACGGAATTTTCTCTTTCACAGTATTTTTATCAAAAACAATGTCACTGAGTTTAAAATTAAAATTGTCTACCGAAGCAGTTTTCTCTTTGTTAGCCTGTATTACAGCAATTTTTCCATTTTGAAAGCTGATATTTTTCATTCCGATTTTCATTTCAACTTCTTTCGGATTTTTGTTTTTTTCGACAATATTTTTACCAGTCGACATTACTTTTAGGTCGGGTTTTAAAAAAGATACCTGAGAAACAATAAGTGAGTCCTGGCTTACATTGAAATCTCTGGCAACGAACTGTTCAGCTGCAAAATCAAATACATTTTTTGCATTGTATTGGGATGGATCCTGTAAAGGCTTCAATCTAAAAGCATTTAAAGTTAAAATTTTATTGTCTGTACTGATTTTGTCGGCATCAATTTCATAAAATTCGTTGATGCCAATTTTCACATCAGACGCATCAATATTAATCTTTGAAAAAGCCAGAGGAATTTTAGATGAGCTCTCGCTCTGTTTAATATCCTGGATATTAATATGGATATTTTTGCCTTTAAATACAGGTTTTCCCTTTGAATCAGATACGTTCGCACTTACATTCTTAATTTCCAGAGAATTGACGTGCAGATCTAAAGGTTTTCTCTCTTTTTTCTCCTCTTTTGCCGGAGCTGCAATTCTCATTGTAATATCAGAATTTGTGAGAAAAACTTTGTCTGCTTTATAAGATTTTTTAAATGCTGCCGCTACAATGCCAAGATCTGTAATTTCAATTTTTTCTGCATTGCCATTAATCTGGGTAATGTTTTTATCTGAAGGGTTTTTAGTAGAAATATCAACTTTCAGTATAGAGATATTGCCTTTAAAAAGATTCAGTTTAAAATCGGCTAATTTTACTGTGTAGGGAGTTTTACTGCTGATGAGCGAGGGAAGCTTTTTTTCCAGATAATACTCTAAAGCAAACGGGAAAAGTACAGCTAACGCTACAATTACGGCGGCAATGGATATAAGCCACTTGCGTCGACGCTGAGAAGAGGGTAGGGTTTTATTTTTCATCGGTGAGAATCTGTTATCACCTAAACAAAACGTATTCCAATTATTTTCGAAGATATTTCACGTGAGGTATGTTTATATTTAATACAGTAAGAGCATTTTTGCTTACAAAACAAAAACGTAACGTGAGAATAATTTCCGAGATTAATTTTTAAAATTTCTGTGAAAGTCAGACGGTATGTCTAAATCTGAGTGAAAAGTTTAAAAAATATCTGTTTTATAAATTAATGGTGTTCTCTGGTGCCTATAATTTCTTTGATCTGGAGTAAGAGGTGATCAATATCGAAAGGTTTAGAGATAAAACCATCAGGTTGGCAGTCATCTGCAAAGTGTTTGAGCTGAGCATGTGCACTCATAATAAGAACAGGTATTTCCGCATTTTCACTGCTGGTTTTTATTTCGCTGCAAAGGTCAATGCCAGACCCATCGGGCAACATAACGTCAAAGAGGTAAAGATCAGGCTTTTCCTCCTTATCACGTTGCTCAAATTCTTTTACATTTTCAAACGATTGCACATCATAGTCTTCTGAAGTAAGAAATATTTCCAGAATTTCTCTTATAGAATCATCATCTTCAACGATGTAAATTTTTCTCATATTTCGGTTATGCAATAATGACACCAAATAGAGTGCATAATTTTTATTTTTTTTAAATTTAATACTTTAAAATGAATACTTAACAGACATATACTTCCTGCAAATACCAGTCTAAACGTTGATAATCTTATGTTATGAATAGAAAATCTATTTAATTTCTCTGTTTTTGAATGTATAGATTTTAGCAGACATATTCAGGCATTAATCATGCAATTTCTTCAGCAATACCGCCTTTTGCACAGTTAAAAATACGTTCAGCCTCATCAAAAAAGATATTGATGGAAATTTCGAAACCGTTGGCCATAAAAAATGTGACCCTTCCTTCATTATTATAGCTTAGAAAACCAATGTGATTTACATTAATGATTACAGGTTTTCCTAACGCTTTAGCTCCTTCGAGTGCGTTGGGTCTTTTTAAATTTTCGATGGAAGAAGATTTAATGTATATTAAACCGTCTTCTGTAGAACGTATTTTCGGCATATTGCAGCAAAATTAAGCAATTTAAATTTTATGAAATATGATTTCATCATGATTACTAAAAAATCAATTGATTTCCTTCAAAATTAATCATGAAAGCTGACTCTTATATACCTGTAATGCCAGTAGTATGGTTGCGGTTTCCGTTTTGAAATATGGAGAATTCAAAAAGAGATTTTCATAATATTCTATACCGCTCAGAAGATTTTGTCTGAATATATTCCACTTTTTGATTGCGGCATCGGTAGATGAAGAATTATTCTCTTTCAAATAATCTACATACATTTTAAGCTCATTTATCAAAAAATTCGGGCGAGACGAGTCTGACAGTATATTTGCATTTCCATAAATATGTTTCACCATTTCCTGGAGGGTAACTTCTTTGTCAAAATAAGCGAGATTGGGTCCCGGACAAATCACAACGCCCTGTTTTTCTCCTTTAATTTCAAGGCCGTGTTCGATGTAAGCCGAGTTTACCAAACCAACACAGAGACAGGCTTTGTCAGTGATTTCATCTGCTCTTTTTTTGTAGATTTCCGGTTTGGTACCTTCCCTTTCGGAGTTTAATTCTTTCAGTTTTAAATCCTGATATTTCTTAGATGCTGTACATATTCCTTCCGGCGAATATTCTTTGCTTAAAGCCAGTAATTTTTTTGGACAAGAGCTTCCGTGGCGGTTTTTCTGTCCGTTTTCAATCCTCAGTTTTTCATTTGAACTGCCTTTTACAGTGTTGAAAAACACACCTAATGGTGAAATATTACTAAGGTAAAAATCGTCTTCTTTAGCTTTTGAAAGTAGATTTCTTGTTTCAGAATCTACTGCTGTAGCTTCAGGCACGAGCAGGAAAGGAGAGCCCCAGCCAACACTGTCTACACTATAGTTTTCCAGCAGAAACTGATGTTCTTCAGCAGTTCCCACACCGCCCTGGACTGTAATTTTCATTTCAAGAGGTTTTTTGGGAACATAACGTTGTTTATTTTCGAGAGATGTCGTCATCAAAGTATGAGCAGATTCGCTGAGCTCATTTTTTCTTACTTTAAATTCTTCCAGAATAGGCCCCAGAAGCAATCCTTCGGTAGCAAAGGCATGCCCGCCACAGTTTAAACCGGATTCTATTCTGTACTCTGATACCCACAGTCCTTTTTTGGCAAGAAAATTCCCCTGAATCATTGCAGAACGGAAATCGCTTACTTTAAGAATAATTTTCTTTTTCAACACATTATTTTCATCCGGATAAAAATCTTCAAAAGACTCGATATAACTGTACAGTCTGGGATTCATACCTGCCGAAAGCACCAGTGACGCACTAAGCCTGCTGTTGGCAAAACCGCGGAGGGATGCATGAGCATCATTGTAAATCACCGGAAGCTGTTCGTTTTTTACAAAATTGTCTTTGTCTACCTTCGTCATAATATTGACATCGATAGTACCTGCTGACAAATGCTGATCGATAAAGGTTTTAAAAGCAGTTGCCAAAAAATCTTTTTGACCTAAAAAGTGCTGCAGTTCGTCTTTGATTTTTGAGGTATTCGGCAGAATGTCTATGAAATTTCTAAGTGTATTTCTTTTTTGAGCCAGTTCTTCCTTAAAGTTTTTAAAATGTTCATTTACCAGATCATCAACCAGATTAAGGTAGGCAGTGATTCTCTTAGCACGGTAATCGTCCTTTTTTTTTGAAATCGGAGAGAAGTCCAGATTAAATTTTTTGCTGTAGAAATTTCTCATTCTTTCTGTAATTTCGTCGTCAATAATGGAAATCACAGAAGAAATTCCGAAATGTGCTACGCGGATTGGTGTATCAATAGTGTAAGCAAGTCCCATAACGGGAATATGAAAAGTGTGTAATGAAGTTTTGGTCATTCTGAATGAAATATTTTTGGTGTAAATGTGAGTTCAATTAAAAATAATCGCAAGTACAAAAATTATCCTGACCTCAGAAATGGTAAGTCAAATTTAAAAATATTTCACAATTTATTTTTAATCTCAGCAAGGGCAAAGGTATCTGTAAACGCCTGTCAGTACCAGTAGATTCACTTCTAAAATATACCGAAAACTTCTAAAGTCGATTTAACTGAAAAAAATGCTCCACCGTGAAAAAGTGAAGCATAATGTAATTAAAAAAAATCATAATAGTGAGAATTATATCAAATCACCGGCTAAAGAATCTGCGATGATTTCTGCAGCAGTGTCACAAAAGTCCAGCCCCGAATAATCTGGATTAAGCCCTCCAATGTAAGCGACAGACATGATGTAGAGGTTTTCTTTCACCTTACCGTAAGAATCGAGTGCCTGAAAATTATCATTAATGCTGAGTCCTTTTACCTGAAGATAAAAATTGTCATTGCTGCCTTTTTTTATCATCTTTTCACCATCGTTCATCAGTTCGGCAGCTTTCTCTGAGCTTTTAAAATTAAGATATCCGGAAGCAACGGCACCCTGATCTTTCAGACCTTCGAAAGGAAGATCGTTAAAATTCATTGCACGCTGGCCGGTGGCGTCTACATACATTTTATACACTAATTCCTTCTGTTTGCCGTCACCATTAATAAACCGGTAGACTGCACCTTCTTCCTTATAAGGCTCGACTGTACTTTTTGCATCAACATTGCTCAGGCTGATAATTTTAGCATCGTGCAGGGCAATAATTTCACGGTAGGATGACTGGGGGAGTGCGGCAATTACAATAGATATCAACGGCATCAGCGTTTTGGTCAATCTAAGCATATCTTCTGCAGAAAAATGTTTTGCCGGATAATTCATTGCGTAGCTGAAGGATGTTAAAGCTTCTTTCCATGTGATCGACTGATGTCTTCGGATAGATTTTTCCGCTTCGGTGTATTCTGCCTTAAAGAGTTCGAAGCTGTCTAATTCTTTTCGAAGCTTCATCATTTTTTCTACAAATTCTTCAATCGTTAAATCTTTGATTTCACTGTAAAATCCAGGGTCTTTTTTTTCTACAACTTTTTTAAAATTTAAATTGAAAACATAATCAAGATCTACAAAACCGCCATGTGTCTTTTTGTATTCATAAATTTCCTTCAGAGACATCTTCCAATCTGTGGAAAATGCTTCGTCTTCAGAATGAAAACGCAGGGCAGGCAATAATCCGCTTAACGAATAAAGATCTATTTTGAAATCTCTTGCGTCTTCATTTAATGTGTATTCAAGCTGATGTTCATTGATGGATGAAAATTTCCCATTCAGTCTTGAAAGCGTTCTGATAATATCTACGGCAGTGAGCGAAGCACCTTTCACCGCAACTGGGAAATTGGTCGTCTGCGTGAATTTTGAAGGTGGATAGGGAGAATCAAACCAACCAACGTGTTGTCCTTCCAGAGATTTAATCCACTGATGGCCTGTGCTGAGCACGACAACATCGGCAGAAAACTTTTCTTCAGCAGACGTAACTATTTTGTATGAAACTTCGTCAACAGGTTGGATGTCTGTTACTTTTGTATTCAGCAGGATTTCAACCTCAATACCTAAATTTTTGGCTGATTTTACGAGAAATTTAAACTGATTTTCAAGGTATTTGCCCAAGATAAGTCTGGGTACAACCTGATCTCTGTTGATTTTTCCCGTTGTGGTGTAATCGCCAAAGTTTCCGAGATCATTTTTGATAATAAACTCTTCAATATCCGTCACCAATTTGGGAATTTCATTAGCTGAAATGTTGGCTACATGCTCTTTCCCTGCACCCGAAGCGCCGTATGGCATGCCCATTCCTAAATGCGGATTTTGCTCAAAAATAATTATTTTTTTTGGAGTAATTTTTTTTGCTGTAATATGTTTAAAGAAGAAAAGTGCAGCAGGACCGCCACCAATGAGCGCTACTGTTTTAGAGTCGATATTTGGCATAACGTATTTTAGTGTGATTTCATTTTACATTTCAAATAATATACCTTAATCGCCTGATCATATTTATAAATTAAGTAACAGGTTATGATTAGAATCAGTTATAAAAGGATTGAGTTTAAATTTTGAGCGAACAAAATCAGTCGATTTCTATCCAGACCGGTGCGTGATCGCTGCTTTTCTCCCACGATCTCACTTTTTTATCAACTCCCGCATTTTTTAGTTTTTCTTTTAAATATGGACTGAGCAAAATATGGTCAAGACGCATTCCTGCATTTCTGTGGAAAGATTCATACATATAATCCCAAAAAGTGTAGACTGTCTCTTCAGGATAGATTTCTCTTAGAGAATCTGTCCAGCCTTTTTTAAGCAGATCCTGATAGGCTTTTCTAACTTCAGTTGTGAAGAGCGCATCGTTTTTCCATCTTTCAGGTTTGTAAACATCGTTTTCTGTTGGGATAATATTAAAATCACCAATCAAAACTGCCGGAAGATCCATTTTAATCAATTGATTTGTTCTTCTTTTAAAACGTTTGATCCACTGAAGTTTATAATCAAATTTTTCTCCGGGATACGGATTTCCGTTGGGTAAATAAAGACAGCAGATTACAGTTTTGTTGATAATTGCTTCAATATATCTGCTTTGAAGATCGTCTTTATCGCCTGGCAAGGTATTCTGAACTTCAACGATGTCGTGGTCTTTTGAAAGAACTGCGACACCGTTCCAGCGCTTTTCGCCTTTCCAGATGGCCTGATAACCTGCTTTTTCTATTTCTTCAATGGGAAATTTTTCCTGAGGGCATTTCAGCTCCTGAAGACAAACGACATCCGGCTTAGATTCCTTCAGCCAACGGAGCAGAACTGGAAGCCGTCCGTTAATACCATTGACGTTATATGTTGCAATTTTCATTGGATGAGAATTTGTTATAATCCAAACACAAACGATGTTCCAAGCTTTTGGGGTATCAAAAAAAATCCAAAACCTTACCGGCTTTGGATCGTAGTTTTAATTAAACCGAATTCCATTCCTGATGAAATTCATTGGTTATTTTAAAATGAAATTATTTCTTAGCTTTTAAAGAAAAATTATCCATGTAAACAGCCTGGTGAATACCATTAAGCATCACTTTCAGACCAACGTTGGCATCTTTTTTCAATAGAATATCGAACGTTTTTTTGTTACCATCGATTTTGGCTGCCTTGGCAACAGAAACATAAGATTTTGCATCAGAAGTGTTGTTAACAGAAAAAACCTCGAGAGAAGTTTCTCCACCATTGTCTGAGACATCCAGAGTGAGGGTGTATCTTCCTGCTTTTATTTTCGGTGTTACCAGAAACATCTTCTCTCCGGGATTGGTCATCGAGTAAAAGACCACTTTTTTGTCTTTAGAATAGATCATTGCCTTTCCCTGCTGGGCTGTCCAGCATTTATCAATATCCTTCCATCCGTCAAAATTTTCTGAAATTGTTGATACCGTTTTGCATTGCGCATCAGACATGATCAACCCTCCAAAAACGGCTATACCTGCAAATACAATTTTTCTCATAGTTTATTTAATATAATGACGTAAAATTACTCAAAATACATGGTATGCCCAAGTAATTTAGAATTAAAATAAATAAAAAATATAATATAGCTCAAACTACACTTGTCTTAATTTTCTGAGAAAAACGATTTTTAAAGATTAACTGATGACTGATCTTAAAGTTATTAAAAAAAACAGATTATGTAAGTTTTCAGATTAGAAACAAATTCTAAATTTCACGCATCATCCTGAAAGTCAGATTAATTCTTTCTTTCATCGGCTGAGTTGATTTAGCAATTCTGTGCTGCCACTTTTCCTGTAAATCACCTTTCATAATCAGTAAAGAACCGTGAGGTAGAGGCAGACTGTATCTTGTGCTGTGATCATCTAATTTTCTGAAATCAAATTTTCTGGTTTCTCCCAGACTTATAGAAGCAATCACGGGACGCTCACCATACCTTTTCTCCTTATCGCGGTGCCATGCCACAGAATCATTATTATCACGGTACAGATTGAGCAAAACAGAATTGAATTCATATCCGAATTTGCCTTCAATCTTTTCTTTAAGTGATAAAAGTTCTGGCGTCCAGCTGTTGACTTCAAATTCGCTTCCTCCCAATTTATAAGCTTTTTCGCCGTCACCATACCAGGCTGTAAGACGTGGAGTAAGCACAGTTTTGTCATACATTGTTTGAGTTGTCTGCTTCCACGGACTCTTTGTAAGAAGTATTGCCTGCAAAAGATTGGCTTCCTCGGGCGTGAGAAAATTTTCTCTGAATTCCAGAAGATCAAGCGGAAAGTTGTAAAATTCTCCAGTATCAAATAAACTGAGCTGTCTCATTATTTTTTAATCTTTATTAGTTCAAAAAATTTTTAATCATTTGTGTTCAGAATAAAATCACATTGCTTCAGTAATTTTAAGTCGTTCTTTTCAAAGTCCTGATTTCAGATCTCAACTCTTCAAACATGCTTCGTACCTCTCTGTATTCAAGGTTATCAATCTTCAGCTCCTGAGTGTTGATACTGCATGCAAATTCCCAGATTTCGTAAACCTCTTCCCACTTGATTTCGTAGGGTTCATAAAAAGTGTTGTCTGAACTCACGAAACTTCCAAAATCGTCCTGATGTGAAAATCTTTTGTAAACAATCCCGTCTCTGGTGATAAAAATATAGGTTTTTCCTTTTTTTAAATCTTTCCTGTCTTCTATGTATTTCCCCACGATAAAAGTCCCGTCGTTGTATGGGGGCATTGAATCTCCATCGGCAGGGAATGCTCTGAATTTCCCATTCCTCAAAAAAGGTAGTGAAAGATGTTGCAGACTGTCTACAAAATCAGGATCATTATAACCACTCAGGTAGCCCATGCTTGCTTTCTGGGGAACGATTTCAATTATATTTTCTCCGGCTCCGTCAACTTTTATCGGCAGCAACGTTCTGTTGTTTGGAAGATTCACAAGATCATCGACAGGATATTTTTTTAAATCAACAGTAATCAGAAGATCGATATTGACTTTAAAATATTTTGAAAGGTGTATTAAAAGTTCAATCGGAGGCTCCGATCTTCCCTCTTCATAAGTGGAATATCTGCCACGTGTAATGGAAATTTCATCAGCAACCTTTTGCTGAGATGCCTTCATTCTGTCTCTTAAAAACCTGATATTCTCTGATAAAACCGACATTGCTATAAATTACAGCAACAAATATACGTATTATTGCAATAAATATTATCAAAATAAACTAGTTTAAAAGAAAAATTCCCCCCATATCTGAAGAGAATTATTTTATGTACTGAAATCTGAGAACTGTCTGTAAGAATTGAATGACTTAATTAAAATTCAGTAAGATGATTTAAGTTGAAGATATTCTCTAAGGAAGTATAATTTTGTAATAACCGTTTTCGTCTTTTACATCGATGGCAATTCCGGTAAAAGTAAGTTTGTTGATTTGGAAACCGTCGCAGCCACCTTTAAATTCAGAAGATTCGATAGAAAAATTGAAGGTTCTGACGGGCGAATAAAAAGTATAATTTCTGGTACCATTGTAGGCTCCTACATTTTCAAGTACAATCCTGTCGTCTTCGGTTTTGGTAACCTGCACTCCAACCTGATTTTCATCCTGTATTGAAAATGGATGGAGCGCCCCGTTAGTAATCAGATTATCACCATTGGCATCTACAAATTCAAAAACAATCGGTTGAGGAGCATTGTAGCACTCTTCGCCGCAGGCAGTCAACATGAAGGTGACCATTAGACAAAATATCAGTTGTTTCATAACATGAAATTAATCCGGTGAAATGTAAAGATACTGATAATTTGCAAATGCACTGTTAAAATGAAATGCCAAACAATTATCATCTTTTGTATTAATATTTAAAAGAAAAACGATTTGCCTATATTTGTCTGCAAAGCAAATTTTAAATGTTCAACAAAGTATTCGTCGTATTTTCACTTGGCTTTTCTGTGGTTTTTTGTTCGGCCCAACAGGTGCGGCCTTCAAAATCATCTGAAATTTACCGCGACCTCAAAACCCTCAAAAATATTCCTAAAGTTTTATATCTGGCGGCTCATCCCGATGATGAAAATACAGGCTTGCTGTCATGGCTGATCAACGACAAGAATGTGGAAACCGCCTATCTGTCTTTGACGCGGGGAGATGGCGGTCAAAATCTATTAGGAACGGAACAAGGTGCGGTATTAGGTTTAATACGAACGCATGAACTTCTGGAGGCACGGAAATTGGACGGTGCACAACAGTTTTTTACCCGCGCAATAGATTTTGGTTTTTCTAAAAATACAACAGATACTTTTAAACAATGGGATGAAAATATTATTACAGCCGATGTCGTTTGGGTAATCCGCAACTTCCGTCCTGATGTAATTATTTGCAGATTTCCGCCAACGGCGGCGGCAGGTCATGGTCAACATGCGGCTTCAGCTGTGCTTGCTGAGAAGGCTTTTAAGCTGGCAGGCGATAAAAATGCTTTTCCAGACCAGCTAAAATATGTAAATGTGTGGCAGCCAAAACGCGTTTTGTGGAACACTTTCCGATTTGGAAACAACAATACAACAGCTGAAAATCAAATGAAAATCACGGTTGGGCAATACGATGCTCAGCTGGGAATGGGCTATGGTGAACTGGCGGGATTAAGCAGAAGTTTGCATAAAAGTCAGGGTGCCGGAACACGCTCTGTAGCAGGCATCAAAACTGAATATTTTTCCCACGTTGCTGGCGAGCCTGCCAAAGCCTCACTTTTTGATGGTGTTGTGAAAAGCTGGACAGCAAAAGGCAATGCTGATATCGACCAGTCTTTAGATAAGATTATTTCAGCTTTCAATTTCAATCAACCTGATTTGAGTTTGCCCGCTTTGCTTGCTCTGCGAAAAAAGGTGATGGCTCTAAAAGATTCAGCATTGAAAAAGGATAAAATCAAATCTTTGGACCAAATTATTTTAAGCTGTGCGGGCTTCATGGGCGAAGTTGTGACCAATCAGGCTGAAGCTGTGGCCGGAGAGAACTACAATTTTAATCTGAATCTGATTTCACGCGCCAAAAACCCTGTTGTTTTGGAAAATGTAAAATGGCTGAACAGACAGGAGCATCTCAACAGAAAACTGTCGAAAGATTCTTTAATTACCATTGACCATACCATTCACATTCCTGATGATGCAGCACTTACAGAACCGTACTGGTTGGCAAAGCCAGCAAAGGATGCAGCAACATTTTATGTTCCAGACGAAACTTTAGTCGGTTTACCTGAAGCGGATTCACCATTAAATGTCTTGCTTGATTTAAAAATTGGTTCTGAAAAATTTGAGGTTAAACTTCCTCTATCTTTCAAAAAATTAGATCCGGTACGTGGTGATGTGGTTGAATCTTTAAGAATTATTCCAGCCTTAGAACTGAAATTTGCACAACCTCTTTATTTAATTAAAGAAAATGAAGATTTACATTTGAGTTTAAATTTTAAGGTTAATTCCAGCAAACAATTCAATAATGGAAAAGTAAATCTGATGTATAACGGAGAAAGAGTAGGCGGCGGGGATTTAAAATCAATTAATGGGAAAGATTTTACAGTCGATTACATCATTCCAAAAGCTAAATTGGCCTCCATAAAATCAAATCAGTTACAATTGGAAGCTGATTTTGTTGCAGATGGATTCACTTACAATAAAAAACAGGTATTAATTCAGTATCCGCATTTGCCCTCTCTCCAATATTTTGCGCCTGCGACAGTTGCTGTGATGAAAGGTGATATTCAGATGAAAGTTAAAAAAGTGGGTTATGTTCAGGGTGCTGGCGATTTTATGCCTGAGTTCCTGAGAATTGCAGGTATTCAGGTAGATGTACTGAAAGATGAAGATTTTTATGGAAATCCTGATGAATCAGCCGGAAACAGCAGTTTAAACAGACTTTCGCAATATGATGCTATTGTTTTTGGTGTTCGTGCCAACAATACAGAGAAAAAACTGGGTCGCTGGATGCCATTTTTATGGTCTTATGTAAAAACAGGAGGTAATTTGGTGATGCAGTACAACACCAATCAGGATACGACTGTCGACCAGTTAGGAATGTATAATTTTAGCATTGCCAACAAAAGAGTTACTGAAGAAAATGCTGAGGTAAAATTTTTAAATCCAAATCATCAGTTACTGAATTTTCCAAACAAAATTACGGCTGATGATTTTAAAGGTTGGGTACAGGAACGCGGTGCTTATTTTCCTGTTCAATGGGATAAGGCGTACGAACCGCTTTTTGAAATGCACGATACGGGTGAAGAGCCCCTGCAGGGGTCAACTTTGTATGCTAAATACGGGAAAGGTAATTTCATTTACACGCCGTTAGCGTTTTTCAGACAGCTGCCTGCGGGAAATGTGGGAGCTGCAAGATTATTTTTAAACTTTTTATCTGCACAGAAAAACTGATGAACAATCAACTTAAAAACTGGAATACCTGGTACATACTATTGGCGTTTGCGCTGGTAGTTCAAATCACATTTTATTACCTGTTTACTAAATTTTGGGCATGAGTACGATAGACTGGACAGTTCTAATTTTTACACTCGTTGCAGTGGTGGTTTACGGCGTATTTATCGGGCGTGGCCAAAAAAGCAACGCGTCTTACCTGAAAGCCGACAACAAAATGCCCTGGTACATCGTACTGATAGGGATTATGGCTACTCAGGCAAGTGCGATTACATTTCTTTCGGCACCGGGACAGGCTTATACGGACGGAATGCGTTTCGTTCAGTATTATTTTGGTCTGCCGTTAGCGATGATTGTGATTTGTATCACTTTCATCCCGATTTTTCAACGCTTAAATGTCTACACCGCCTATGAATATTTAGAAAACCGTTTTGATAAAAAAACAAGAGTTCTTACCTCTCTGCTTTTTCTTTTTTCCAGAGGTTTATCGACAGGAATCAGCATTTATGCTCCGAGTATTATTTTATCAAGCGTTTTAAACTGGGATATTTATTTAACCAATGTTCTAACGGGTGGAATTCTGTTAATCTATACCTATGTTGGCGGTGCAAAGGCGATTGCTCACACCCAAAAATTACAGTTTCTGATTATTTTGGGAACAATGGCTTTTGCAGGCTATTTACTTATTGAAAATATGCCGAATGGAATTGGTTTTAAAGATGCCCTTTATCTCGCAGGAAAATCCGGAAAACTTAATGTCATCACCACAGAATTTGACTGGAAAGACAAATACAACATCTGGAGCGGATTGATTGGCGGTTTTTTTCTGGCACTTTCTTATTTTGGTACAGACCAGAGTCAGGTCGGGAGGTACATTACTGCGAAAGACAATACCAATGCAAAAATGGGCTTGCTGTTGAATGGATTAGTTAAAATCCCGATGCAGTTTGCGATTTTGCTGATTGGTGCTTTGCTTTTCGCTTTCTTTTCGCTGAAGCCGGCTCCGGTTTATTTTAATGAAAGGTCTTATCAGCATTTAAAAGAAACAAAACCTGAGCAGGCTGCCGTTTTTGAAAAGGAACATCAGAATCTTCAGGCTAAATTCAATGAAGAATCACGAGAAATTTTAAAATTAAAAGAAAACAATTCGCCTCATCTTCAAAAAACCATTCAGGATTTTAAAAATACACAAACTCAGGTAAAAGACCTGCACGGAAGGGTAGAGAAAGCTATTAATAATTCAAATTTTAATGCCGAGAAAACAGACACCAATTATATTTTTCTGTATTTCGTGAAAAATACTTTGCCTGTAGGAATGATTGGTTTGCTGTTCGCTGTTATTTTTCTGGCGAGCTGGGGTTCAATTTCAGCCGCACTGAATTCATTGGCCGCCTGTTCACTAAAAGATATTCATCTGATATTTAAAAAAGAAATTCCTGATGATAAAACTGAACTCCGTTACAGTCGACTTCATACTTTAGCATGGGGAATTTTCTCAATCGGTGTCGCTATGTTTGCCACTCAGATGGGCTCACTGATTGAAGCGGTCAATGTGTTGGGTTCTCTTTTCTACGGGCCGATTTTGGGGATTTTTCTCGTTGCATTTTATTATAAAAAAGTCACAGGTCCGAATGTATTTATCGCTGCCATTTTAGCAGAAATTACTGTAATTGCTGTTTACCAGTTTGATATTGTCTCTTTTCTTTGGCTCAATGTAATCGGCGCAGCGGCGGTCATTTTATTTTCTGCAATTGGATTACTGTTTTATAAGCCAAAAGAAGTAAATTCGTAAAAGATAAATAAATCAAAAATTATAAAAATATTATGAATACAATTTTTAAATCGGCTACCGTTCTTGTGGCTGCAATGACTGTTTCAGTGAATGCTTTCGCTCAGGAAACTAAGAAACCTGCGAGCCCACCAATGACGGCTACCGGAAAAGTTAATGATGCCAATATTACGATTGCCTACAACAGTCCGTCTGTAAAAGGCCGCAAAATTTGGGGTGATTTGGTAGGTTACGACAAAGTGTGGCGTGCAGGTGCCAATGATGCAACTACTTTTGAAACCAGCAAAGACATTATGGTTCAGGGCAAAAAACTTCCGGCAGGTAAATACAGCTTTTTCTTAATCCCTAAAGAATCAGGGACATGGACTGCAATTTTCAATAAAGAAGCTAAGCAGTGGGGCGCTTACAAATACGAAGAATCTAAAGATGCTCTGCGTGTAGACGTAAAAGCTAAACCGGTACAGGCACAACAGGAAACGTTGGTTTACAAAATAAACAAAAGCGGATTCACAATGGATTGGGATAAAATCTCGGTTCCGGTAGAGATTAAATAATTTTCAATACAAAATACTGAAATCCCGTTTGATTCGGGATTTTTTTTTGCTTAAAACTCAAAAATTAATCTGGTAATCCTCCTGTAAAAAGATCTGATATTTTGATTAAATATTTTTCATGTACAAATTAAAATACAGACGAATCTTAATCGAATGAAACAAAAATTTTTTTAAATATAGATTTTAAACTGCAACTTAGAGAGGTTATTACTGAAAAGGTTCTGAATTTGTTAGCATTTAAAAAAAAACTGCTATGAAAAGAGGGTTGGTTTGGTTTAAAAATGATTTACGGCTTCATGATAACGAAGTTTTGACAACAGCAATTAAAGAATGTGAGGAACTCATTTTCTGCTATGCCATTGAAAAAGGCAACTCCGAAAAACTGTCTTTAGGATTCAGAAAAAGTGATATCAATCGGTTTAAGTTTATGGAGCAGTCTGTGCTTGATCTTCAGAAAGGTTTGGAAAAACAGGGAGGTCATTTGTTGATAGGATCTGATTCGGATGTTGAATTTTTGCCCGAACTGGTCAAAAAATATGATATTTCAGATATTTATGCAGAAGAAGAATATGCGAGCGAAGAGCTCAATCTTATTGAAGAAATTCAAAACATTCTGCCTGAAATAGAGTTTCATTTTTATTGGGGTAAGACGCTCTATCATAAAGACGATATTCCTTTTACGATTTCAAAAATTCCTTTATCAAGTAAAGCTTACAGAATTCCTGCAGGAAAAGAATCGGAGCCGAGAAAACCTTTGAAGGCACCGACAAAACTGAAAAGTGTGAAAAAAGTGAAGAGCATGAAATTTCCATCCTGTACAAAGTTTGGGTTTACAAAAAAAGAATATAACACTGCCAAGCCTCTCTTAGAAGGCGGTGAAACAAATGCATTAAAAAGACTTCAGTATTATACATTTAAATCTGAACTTTTAACAGAATACCGCTGGACGAGAAACCGCTCACAGGGATTGGATTACAGTTCGAAATTCTCACCATACCTTGCTTTAGGCTGTATTTCGCCAAGAGAAATTTTTAAAAAAGTAAATGAGTATGAAGATAAAATAAAAAAGAATCAAAGTACATGGTGGTTGGTTTTTGAGTTGGTCTGGCGGGACTTTTTCACCTTCAAAGGGATGAAATTTGGTGATGCAATTTTCAAAACGAAAGGTTATAAGAAAAAAGAAATTCCGTTTAAGAATAACAAGAAAAATTTCAAGCGCTGGTGTGATGGGAATACCGGAATTCCGTTTGTGGATGCACACATGCGGCAGCTGAATGAAACAGGATATATGAGCAACCGCGGACGGGTAAATTGTGCAAGCTACTTCGTGCACGATCTGAATATCGACTGGACGTGGGGCGCCGCGTATTTCGAAAGTAAACTGATTGATTATGACGTGACATCAAACTGGATGAACTGGCACATGCAGACTTTTGAAATGTATTATACCAATCCGATTCACCAGTCAAACAAGTACAAAGCACAGGATTTTATCCGAGAATGGATCCCGGAATTAAAAGACAAAAATGATATTGAAGTTCTGATTCCCTGGGAATATGACAGTACGGATTATCCAAAACCGATTGAACTTTTTTCAAAATGGGAGAGAGCCATTACTTTAATTAAAAAACTCAAAGTTTAATTCTGTGATGCAGCTGTTTTTATGAAGAGGAATTTGCATTCATGAGGATGAGAAGTGAATATTGTAAAATTGCAGAGAAGCACTATCTATTCCTGAAATAATCTTTATATACAACTTATCTGTAGAATTCGCCATACTGTTTACAGTTATTAATCGACATCGGTACAGTTAATAATCTAAGTCAAACGTAAGGCATTACTGGCTTTTACCCACTCATTTTTTTCACAACGACTGCAATGATGCTCACCACGTTCAAGATAAAGTGAATAGCCGCAGTATGTACATGAATAATGATCTGAATTCTCAATAAACTGCAATTTCTTCTTGTAAACATGTGGTAAAATCGGAAGTCCGTGTCTGACCTCATCATCTGTAAAATAATAGAAGCTTATATTGCCTGTAGTTTCTAGAATAGCTGTTTTTACCTGCCCGACGTGTTCAATGGATTCCTGCCTCATTTCAGAGAAAAATTCGTCTTTGGCGAATGTATGATCTTTTTTTACCCCCAAAACAAATTCACCGTTTTCGATGACATACAGCGGCTCACCTTCGATAATATTTTCAAATTTTTCACTTTTGGTTGCAAGGTAGGTGATCAGTCTGTATAGAAGAATAATAGCGACGAAAACAATGAGAGATGGTAGAATAGAGGTATCTTTATTAAACATAGGATCTCCTGCGGCGGAACCTAAAGCAATAATGATAGCCACCTCAAAGAGTGAAAGCTGCCGAACACCCTTTTTGCCTGAAAGTCTCAGTATCAGCAAAACCATACTGAACATAACGAGCGTACGAATTGTAATTTCAATGGCGAAACTGAAGTCAAGATCACCGACAAATATTTTATTCCAATCCAAAATTTTGAGATTTATTTTAATGTTTTACGCGGAAACCCGAATTTGGTTTCACTGTTATGTGCAGGTTATTACAAAACTCCCGCCATCATTAATTCATTCATTAAACTGTGGTATTTAAGGTCGGTTTAAATGATATAAAATCAATCAGTTACAAAATCCTGATTACAAACAAAACACTGATGAGAGATATTCAGAAGAAAAAAAATTCTTAAACAGCATGATACTACAATCCGCAAATGAGTTACTTAAAAAGTAACAATTCATCAACCAAAAGTTTCACCTGCAGCGGCCGTTTTTTCTTATCAACATCCAAACGGTTGTATAATCCGGTTTTTACAATCACCATATTTTTTTCAGGGATCATAATAATAAACTGGCCTAAAAAACCGTAAAAAAAGTAGTAGGGAACTACATGATCTTTATGAGACCAGATGTTATATCCAAATGCATCATTTTCTTTCGTCGGTAAGATGAGTTTTCTGCAAAATTCCTCAGAAAGAATCTGTTTTCCATTCCATTTTCCGCCCTGCATAAGCAGTTGTCCGATTTTAGCAAAATCCCGGGCTGTAGCGTGAATGCAGCAGAATGCTTTCTCCATACCTTTTTCGTCGGTGCTCCATTTCGCACAATATTCCATTCCCAGGGGTTTCCAAAGTTTTTCTGACAGGTAGGATGAAAGATCGCAACCAATAAC
Organism: Chryseobacterium foetidum; assembly: GCF_025457425.1. Classification (NCBI taxonomy): domain Bacteria; kingdom Pseudomonadati; phylum Bacteroidota; class Flavobacteriia; order Flavobacteriales; family Weeksellaceae; genus Chryseobacterium; species Chryseobacterium foetidum. The sequence goes on along the minus strand of NZ_JAMXIA010000001.1, from coordinate 408,889 downwards.
TTTTCGCAATATCAGCCCGAGTATTTGCGCTGCAACACTTTGATATTCATATTTCCTGCCGGGCATTTCTTTCAGATCCACCTTCAGAGCCTGTGCTGCCAAATCATCGGTAAAATACTGTTTTGAATTTTCTGCAAAAGGATGTCGGTATTCTTCTTCCCAGTTGAATGCAGCCTGCATCGTCATCAAATGGCGGATGGTGAGATATTGACCGTATCTGCTCTCTGCATAATGCGGAAACACTGTTGAAACCAGTTGATCCTCAGAATCCAAAAGACCGTCTTGCAGAGCAAAACCTGCAAGAATAGAGAGAATTCCTTTCGCCATTGAAAAAGAATTAAGCAAAGAATCAGAATGATGGTCTTTCCAATACTCTTCATGTATCAATTTTCCGTCACGCACTACTACGAGCGAGGAAGCTCTTGTTTTTTTTAAATTTTCCGCAAGAATATCCGTGAGAATATTTTTGTTGTAGCGGGAATCTTTATCCCAGGGCTGAGGATTAGTATTGAGAATTTGATGTGAGGGAAACTTTTCCCCGTCGTCTGTAGAAGGTGTAAGTGGTCCTTTTCTCAGATTTTTGCCGACAGCCTTAAAGAGGTAGCCAAATCCCGAAAGATAAAGAGCTGCACCCACCGAGCCGCCTATAAAAAATGAGATCAAAACTTTCTTCATTCCAGACAAAATATTTTTGTTAAATTTATTAGAGATTATATTCAATAACCGAGCCTCGGTTCCAAAAAACACAGATTATTATTTGTGATTTATTTGTTTATTTAAATGATTATCAAACTCTAAAATATTTAAATGTAATAAAAAAAGGTTCAGCAAATTGCCAAACCTTTTGAGTATAAAATTAATATCTAACTGATTTCCGAATATCTCAGCAGAAACCGATTATGATTATTTCATTGAAGCCTTCACTTTTTCAGCCTCCATCAAGTGATGTTCCAGCGTTGGAAGTGTTTTGCCTGCAAATCCTTTCAAAGACGCATCCATTCCCGAAGAAGCCTGTTTTTTAAATTCTGCAATATCTTTTTGGTGGTCTGTCACCATTGCAGAAGCATACATTTTATCAAAATCTGCTCCTTTCAGCGCTTTCATATCATCAACCATTTTCTGCTTTTCAGCATCAAGTGATGTTGGTAAAGTATACCCCGCAGTCGCTGCCCATGATTTAAGTTCTTCGTTGGCCATTCCATGATCTTTAGCCATCATAGCGCCCAAAGATTTTACCGAAGCACTGCTTCCGTTTGTTTTGGCAAGATCACCCAACATTACTTCCATCATTCCGCCCATTGCAGCAGCATCAGCAAATTTTTTGTCCTGATCGCTTAGTGTTGCAGCATTGGTATTCTCCGACGTCATTGTGGAATCAGTCGGTGCAGTCATTGAGTCATTCGTCATTTCGGTACCTGAACTGTCTGTACCTGCATCTGTTGTTTGAGTTTCTTTCTTGTTGCAAGACACTAAAGCCGCAACGGCAAAAATGGTGAGAATTGAATTTTTCATATAACTTGATTTAAATTGGTGTTAAGATTATTTTTAAATTAAAACAACCTTCTGCATTGTTAACAATTTATCTGCCAAAAATTTATTTTTTACAAAATAATTGTATTAATGTGGTATGTTATATCAAAGTAACATAAACATCTTTTACTAAAGTGGATTATACAATAGCCAGATCCATCCGCTTTGATTGATATTATGTATTTAATTTAAGCAAGATTATCGTTATTTGTATAGACTAAAATATTTAGTAAGGAGAAATTATCAGTCTTGTTTAATTTAATATTCAAATCCAAATCTCAAAAAAGCAGAAATATTTGTCACTTAATTATACTTAATTATTTAGTATCTTTAGCGCATCATTGTTGGTGTATAAATTGCTACCACGCAGTGCCTAACAACTCTTATAAATGAAGGTACCTCATCCAGACCACGAATTTCAAAAAGATATTCAGCATATTAACCAGATTCCGGCCGTCGCCAAAATACTTGAAGTAATCTGTTCCACGACAGGAATGGGTTTTGCTGCAGTGGCCAGAGTTACAAAAGACCGCTGGATTGCCTGTGCTGTTGAAGACAGAATAAATTTCGGCCTTGGAGTAGGTGGTGAGCTTAAAGTGGAAACTACCCTGTGCCATCAGGTGATGAGCCTTAGTGAAACGGTAGCCATTGATCATGTAAAAAAAGATCCTGTATATTTCGATCATCACACGCCTAAAACCTATGGTCTGCAGAGTTATATTTCTATCCCGCTGTTTCTTACTAACGGTGATTTTTTTGGAACGCTTTGCGCTATAGATCCCAATCCCGCATCGGTGAATAATGAAAAGACCATCAATATGTTTAAACTTTTCGCTGAGTTGATTGCCTTTCATTTAGAAACATTTCAGAAACTCAGTGATGCTGAAGAAAAACTGGCAGAAGAGCAGAATAATACCGAAACAAGAGAACAGTTTATTGCCATTTTGGGTCATGATCTTCGCAATCCTGTGGGTGCCATCTCTACTGCATCACAGCTTTTAAACAGAATTTCTACCGAAGACCGCAGTAGTAAACTGGTAAAGATTATTCAGGATTCTACTGTCAGGGTAAGGGGTTTAATTGACAATATGCTGGATTTTGCCAGCGGCCGCCTGGGAGGAGGTATTGTTCTGAATTATGAGAATACAGATACACTTCACAATACTTTTCAACAGGTGATTTCCGAACTTCAGACCATTCACCCGAATCGTGAAATTCTAGCAGATCTCAGTTTGAAAAATGAAGTAAAAGGCGATTACAAACGTATCGCACAGCTTTTTTCTAATCTTTTGGGCAATGCAATCTCGCACGGGGAAAAGAATGTACCTATAATTCTGAAGGCAAAAAGTGATAATGATATGTTTGAAATGTGTGTAATCAACAAAGGGAAAAAAATACCTTTGGAAACACAGGAACAGTTATTCAAACCTTTTTCCAGAGGAAAAGTAAATCAGATGGAAAAAGGTCTCGGTTTAGGTCTTTATATTGCTCAGGAAATCGCAGTTGCACATCAGGGTAAAATTACAGTGATCTCCACAGACGAGGAAACCTGTTTTACATTTTCATTTCCCAGCAGATAGGAAATTTATGAACTGGTGTGGTGCAGAATTAAATATTCCCAGGGCTGCATATCAAGAAGCAAAGTTCCGGTGATACTTTGAAGTTTCCCTGTAAAAAGATTGGTATAAACGCTGATATCAAAGGAAGTATCAAACTGAACGAGTGCATGGTCTTTACTTAAATTCATAAAAACCAAAACTTTATCTCCGTTTTTCTCTCTAACAAAAGAAATTGCCTGATCCATACGGTCATTCATGATTCTTACCATTTCACCTCCGTGATCACCGTTCCAAAGTGCCTGATTGTTGTGTTTCAGGGTAAAAAGGGTAGTGTATAAAATTTCATTTTCATCAGATTTCCATTCAATAGGGTCTTTTTCGAAAAATTCGAGAGAACGGTCGAGGCCGGCTTCCTGTCCGCTGTATACCAACGGAATTCCATCCATCATTACGGAGAAGACAGTTGCTGCATTTAAAGCATCACCAAAATTGCTGTACTGATTTCCTTCCCATGAATTTTTATCGTGATTGTCTACAAAGTTCATGCGGATTGCTTCTTTTGGAAAAATCGAAACATGCTCTGCGAGATAGGCTTCTGCCAAAGTTTTTACAGTAGTTTCGTCCCGTGCAATCTGATGAAGGATATTCCATAATGTCCAGTTATATGTCGCATCGAATGCACGTTTATGGAGATCCTTGTCTTCGGCTTCGGCAAGCATAAAAACAGGTTTAATCTCATCAAGTTCAGCACGTACATTTTCCCAGAAATCAATCGGAACAAAGCTCGCAATATCGCAGCGGTAACCGTCAATATCATATTCTGTTACCCAGTGTTTCAGTGCATCTGTCATGTATTTCCGAAGTTCTTCATTCCGGTAGTCAAATTCTATAATATCATCGTAATCACGCCATCTTGTTGACTGAAAAGTATTCTTACGCGACTTTCTGTACCAATCGGGATAATCTTCAACAAGCTGATTGTCCCAACTCGTATGGTTGGCCACCCAATCCAATATAACATACATTCCGTTATCGTGAATGGCTCTAACCAGACTTCTGAAATCCTCTTCAGTTCCGAATTCCGGATTAATTCCGTAGTAATTTTTTACCGAATAGTAGCTTCCCAGACTTCCTTTCCTGTTGACCTCACCGATGGGATGAACAGGCATTAACCATATAATATCAATACCCATTTTTTTGAGTCTCCCAAGCTGCTTTTCAATTTCTTTGAAAGTTCCCTGCTCAGAAAACTGCCGGATATTGAGCTCGTAGAGTGTAGCATTTTTCACCCAGTCAGGCGCAGTGATTTCTACATATTTTTTTGGCTGATAAGGTGAGTGGTTGGGCTTTGTCATAAAGGTTTAATGAAAATTCGTGAAATAAAATCAGATACAATTCCGACTGATTTCTTGAAAAGAAATAACCGTACCATTTAATCTTTAAATATGTTTATAAAACTGATTTTCAATTCCTTTAAATTTAATTTCGACTAAAAATAATATTTAAGTCTGTTTTAAAATAAGTTTCAGATGAAAAAGTGGTATTTGATTTTATTAAAAATTTCGGTAAAGGTTTGTTTTTTGCAGATAGAAGAGAAAAGGCAGGTTCGCTGCTTTTGTATACAATCACATCAAATAATTAATTATGATTCCAAAAAAAATACATTACTGCTGGTTTGGAGGCGGAAAAAAAGATGAACTGGCAGAGCACTGTCTCAAAACATGGAAAAAAATTCATCCCGATTTTGAAATTGTAGAATGGAACGAAAGCAATGCTCCCCTTGAAGACAATAATTATGTAAAAGAAGCTTTTGCTCAGAAAAAGTGGGCTTTTGTATCGGATTACGTACGGTCGAAAGTAATGTACGATCATGGCGGAATTTATTTGGACACCGATATGGAACTTAAACTTCCTCTTGATGAATTTTTAAACGAAAAAGCAGTCTGCGGATTTGAAGTGAAAGGCGTTCCATACTCCGCATTCTGGATGGCAGAACCAAAACATCAGCTGGCTAAAGATTTCACAGAATATTACAATAAGCAGGAAGGCTTCGTAGAAAGAATCAACACAGATATCTTTTCTGAAATGCTGGAAAAAGAGTATGGTGCAGACCGATACAGCGATACAATACAACATTTGAAACATGATGTTACGCTATATCCATCTATCTATTTCTCTCAGGATTTACCGAAAAATTATGTGAGTCATCATTTTAACGGATCATGGTTTGGCGGTGACGAAGAAAATACGCACAAAAAAATGGTGAATGTTTACGGACTTATAGAACGGTTGATAAATGAGCCAGGTGCAGCAAAAGCAGTGAAAAGCATTATTACAGAACATAAAATCATAGATGTCAATAAAATTCTGGATCTTATACCTAAAGATAAAATTGAAGATTATCTTCAGAAAAGAAACTGATTTTTAATTTTAATAATGAATCCGTCTCACAACTGAGGCGGTTTTTTTTGGTAATTATTGCAGGATTTCGTATATTTATATCTGATAATCAGATAGTTGTTTATGAATTTTAAGCATTATAATCAAAATCAGTTGGTTTTGTTTCCTTATAGTTTTGAGGATTTGATTCCCGAAAATCATCCTGTTCGGATCGTTAATGATATTTTGGAGAAGGTAAACATTGACCCGCTCCTGAAAGCTTACAGTAAAGAAGGAAATCCCAGTTATCACCCTGTGATGATGCTCAAGGTGATGGTTTTTGCGTATATGAACAATATTTATTCATCGCGGAAAATCGAAAAAGCGCTTCGTGAAAACATCAACTTCATGTGGCTCTCCAACATGAGTATTGTAGATCACAATACCGTGAACCGTTTTCGTGCCCATAAACTTGAAGCCGCCTTCAAAAATATTTTCTCCCAGGTGGTTTTGCTTTTGGCAGAAGAAGGTTTGGTGAGCCTGAAACAGGTGTTTGTAGACGGAACCAAAATTGAAGCACAGGCGGGTCGCTACACTTTTGTCTGGGCAAATTCCATCAAAACCAACAAAGAAAAAATGCTTCGTCAACTGGAAGAGCTCTGGAAATACGCTCAAAGTGTGGCAAAGGAAGAAGATAAAGACCCTGAACCGCCGGAGTTCAAAGAGATCAGCAAAGAAAAAATCCGGCAAACGGCAGAAAATATCAATGCCAAATTAAAAGGCAGCGGGGGTAAAACCGATTCCGACAAAAAAGCCAAAGCCAAACTGAATTACATTAAAAACAATTTTGAGAAAAACCTCGATAAATACGAAGCTCAGGAAGCTATTTTAGCAGAGCGGAATTCCTACAGCAAGACCGATGAAGATGCTACTTTCATGAGAATGAAGGACGATCACATGATGAATGGACAGCTCAAACCGGCTTATAATGCACAGATTTCCACAGAGAATCAAATCATCGTCAATTATACCATCCATCAGCAAACCAATGATATCAATACTTTGGAGCGTCATTTGGAAAATTTTGAGAAATTGTTTGGTAAAAAAAGAATGGAAGAGTTGGAAGAACTCACTGCCGATGCGGGGTACGGAAGCGAGCAGAACTACGAATTATTGGAACAGAACAATATTACACCATTTGTAAAATACAATACTTTCGACAAAGAGCAGAATGCCCATTATCAGGCGAAACACAAGACTTTCAGCAAAGAAAATCTGCATTACAACGGGGAAGGCGATTTTTATATCTGTCCGATGGGACAAAAGATGGAAAAAACGCACGAAAGCACGCGCAAAACCAAGACCGGTTATCCTCAAAAGCTCTCCCATTATCAGGCTAAAAACTGCTATGGATGCCCAATTAGAGGCGTTTGCCACAGTTCCAAAGAAAACCGAAGCATCGAACGGAACCATCATTTGGAAGATTACAAAGAGAAAATACGAAAGCTTTTAAACAGTGAAAAAGGCATTAAAAAAAGAAAACAACGCTCGGTTGAAGTAGAACCTGTGTTTGCACATCTCAAACATTGCAATAATTTTAAGCGGTTTACCCTCAAAGGTCTGAAAAAAGTAGAATTGGAGTTCGGTTTACACGCTTTAGCACACAATCTAAGAAAGAAAGTTGCCTAAAGAGGACAACTTTTTCTATTTTCCAAAATAATATACATTTTACTGAAATAAAAAATCCGCCTCAAATTTTGTTGTGAGACGGATTCGTTATTGTCGGATGTAATCTTTGTCTCAAAATATAATCAAGAAAAACCCTCTCCGGAGAGAGGTTAAAAAAACACAAATGCTGAATATAAGGTTTGTGTGCTTCGGCGTATTAATTAACGCAACAAAATTATAGAACATATCATTAGCAATAGGTGTCTTGTCTTGAATCACAGTAACTTCTATTTTAATCATATTTTTCAAAAATAAGTCTGCCGTCAGCCGGATGCGAGAAGCAGATAAACATACTTTCATTCTGACGCCTGATGGGAACCTGTACCACTTCGTATTCGCCACTGCTGTTCATTTCCTCAACGATGAGATTGCTTCCCTGACCAATTTCCTGGATCTTATATTCTACAAGAAATTCTCCGGATTCGTTTTCTACAAAATCTTCTTTTTTAAATACTACTGTTGCCATATAATCTTTATAAATAATTGAATTTTACTAACTGAAAAATTTTCATCTTTTGTTATAATTTTTTATAAAATTAAAACAGTTTTCTAAAAATTTATTTTGAAAAAATCTCACTAAAATCACGCCATAATTTTTAATATTTTAATATTTTAATTCTATGATTGTAATCATAACAATTATAAAATACTTATTTTAAATTGTTAACAATTAAACCACAACAATAAAATATGAAGTATTTACTATGTTTCAGTCACTTATCGTGGAACTTTGTCTATCAAAGACCACAACATTTACTCACAAGGTTTGCAAAACAGTATCAGGTCTTTTATTTTGAAGAGCCGAAACTGGGAGATTCAGACAGACACACCGTTAATGTACAGGATGGAGTCTATATCGTAGAACTGATTATATCAGCCTATGATGACTTTACAAACCAGAGAATTCAAAATCTTATTTTACATGTCTTAAGGGAATATGATATTACAGAATATGTAAGTTGGTATTACACCCCGATGGCTCTGCAGTTTACCACTGAGCTCAGACCTCAGAAAGTAATCTACGATTCTATGGATGAGCTTTCTGCATTCAGATTTGCACCGCCTCAGCTTCTACAACTCGAAGAAGACCTTTTCAAAAAAGCAGATGTAGTGTTTACGGGAGGAAATTCTCTTTATCAGGCGAAGAAAAACAGGCATCACAACATCCATGCAATGCCAAGCAGTATAGACAAACAGCATTTTGAGAAAGCGAGGACTTTTCAGCCGGATCCCGAAGATCAGCAAGCCATAGGATTCCCGAGAATGGGATTTTTTGGTGTTGTGGATGAAAGATTTGATATAGAATTACTGCGAAATGTATCTGCCAACCGTCCCGACTGGCAGTTTGTCATTATCGGTCCGGTTGTGAAGATCAATCCTGATGATTTGCCACGTGCAGAAAACATTCATTATTTAGGCTCGAAAAGCTATACAGACCTTCCGGCTTACATTGCCCACTGGGACATTGCCCTGATTTTGTTTGCCCTGAATGAGTCTACGGAGTTCATCAGCCCTACCAAAACTCCTGAATACCTTGCGGCAGGGAAGCCTGTGATTTCTACAGCGATTAAAGACGTTGTGAACCCGTACGGGAACGCAGCACTGGTGCAGATTGTAGATGATGCAGACTCATTTATTTCAGCTGCAGAAAAAATCCTTACAGATCCCGACAAAGATCACTGGCTGCGTACTGTAGACCATTTTCTTGAAGACGAATCATGGGATCACACTTTCAACAGAATGAATGCACTGATCAATAAAATTGAAGTAACACAAAAACAAAAACAGATCAACAATGTATGATTTTTTAATAGTAGGTTGCGGTTTTGCCGGAGCAGTATTGGCAGAACGCCTTGCAGAGGAAGGAAAAAAAATCTTAATTGTTGACAAGCGCAACCATATCGGCGGGAATGCCTATGATTATTACAACGAAGAGGGAATTCTAATTCATAAATACGGACCGCATATTTTCCATACCAATTCTGAAGATGTATTTAAATATTTAGGGAAATTCACGGAGTGGAGACCTTACGAACACCGTGTTTTGGGAAGCGTAGATGGTTTGCTGGTGCCGATTCCTATTAATCTTACAACAATAAATGATCTGTATGGAAAGAATTTAACATCAGATGAGGTCACCGATTTTTTGGCTTCAAAAGCAGAAAAAAGGAATCCTATTCTTACTTCTGAAGATGTTGTTCTGAATGTTGTGGGAAAGGAACTTTATGAAAAATTCTTTAAAGGTTATACTAAAAAGCAGTGGGATCTTGACCCATCGGAGCTTGATGCATCGGTGACTGCACGTGTTCCTACAAGAACCAATAAAGACGACCGGTATTTTACAGATACATTTCAGGCAATGCCGAAGAACGGTTATACGGAAATGTTTAAAAAAATGTTGTCTCACAAAAATATCAGCATCATGCTTCAGACTGATTACAGGGATGTTGTAGATGTTATTCCGTTCAGAAAGCTGATTTATACCGGACCTATCGACACTTATTTTGACTACTGTTACGGAAAACTGCCATACCGCTCGATCGATTTTAAATTTGAAACTTTAAATCAGGATAATTACCAGTCCACAGGAACCGTTAATTTCCCTACTTCAAATTTATATACAAGAATTACGGAATTTAAATTTCTTACCGGACAGAAAAACGATAAAACCACCATTGTTTACGAATATCCTACCGCTGATGGAGATCCTTACTATCCGATCCCGAGAAAACAGAATCAGGAAATTTACAATCAGTACAGAAAACTTGCGGAAGAACATCCTGATGTGCTTTTCACAGGACGTTTGGCAACTTACAAGTATTACAATATGGATCAGGTGGTGGCACAGTCTCTTGCTCTGTTCAGAAAAATAAAAAATCAGGAAGAATATGTTCAGTAATGATTTTTCTGCAAACAATATCAATCCGTTCAACAGTTTTCTGATGGGCGGATTTGAATGTGCAGACCATCAGAATACATTTGGCGAAAGAGTTGATTTGTATGCAACTTCTGGTCATGAACTCTATCTGGAAGAAGACTACGACTGCCTGCATGCACTCGGAATGAAAACTGTTCGTGAAGGAATCCGCTGGAGTGCTGTGGAAACAAAACCATATCAGTACGATTGGTCTGAAGTGGAAAGGTTAATTCAGGTTTCGCAAAATAAAAATATACAGATTATTTGGGATATCTGTCATTTCGGTTATCCCGACGATCTTACGCCGCTACATCCGATGTTTGCAAGAAGATTCAGTAGCCTCTGCAGGGAATTTGTAATCAAGTACCGAAGTCTGGTTCCCGAAGGTGCTTTAATTATAACACCTATTAACGAAGTGAGCTTTATTTCGTGGCTTGGCGGCGACGCAAGAGGAACTTCACCGTACTGCGTTGGACAAGGGTGGGAAGTGAAGTATGCCCTGATGAAAGCTTACATTGAAGGCATCGAGTTGATGAAAATTGTGGATTCATCTGTGAGAATTATGGTTACTGAACCTTTGATCAGTATTGTTTCGAATCATCAAAATGATCCACATTCTGTTTTATTTGCAGAGGAAAAGCATTTTGAGCAGTTTCAGGTACACGATATTTTATCAGGTAGAATCTGTCCCGAATTGGGCGGTAAACCTGAATATCTCGATATTATCGGAGTGAATTTTTATTATAACAATCAATGGATTAATGAAACCCACGAATTTTTGCCTTGGGCTGAAATTCCGCCGCATCCCCAGTACCGAACGCTTCATGATTTGCTTGAATCTGTTTTTGTGAGATATGGAAGACCGGTTGTCATTTCAGAAACCAGCCATCCCGGCGAAGACCGTGCAAAGTGGATCCGTTCCATTACGAAAGAATGTTTATCCGTTTTGAAAAAAGGAATTCCGCTTTTAGGTTGCTGTTTTTATCCTGTGGTTGACCGTCCGGACTGGGATGATCTGAATGACTGGCATCACAGCGGGATTTGGGATATTTTTGATCCAGCATCAATGAAGAGAGTAGTAGACAATGAAAGCTTTAAGGCAATTAAAATATTTAAAAGCAAATTGGAATCTTTGTCTGTTTTAGTTTAGATTGAAATTTAAAATGATAATTTTTGAACAATGCTGCTTCCGAAAATTCTCAATAAAATTCTTAAATTTTAATGGTTTTTAATGGCTAATTGGTCTCATATTGGTTGGCTTCACCACAACAGAATTCTTTGTTATGGAAAAGCACATTGTAATAGTCGGCGGAGGTTTTGCCGGTTTAAATCTTATCAAGACGATCGGGGATGACGAAAGATTCAGAATCACACTGGTAGACAGAAATAATTATCACTTTTTCCCTCCGCTCATATATCAGGTAGCTACGGCATTTATTGAGCCTTCTCATATTTCTTATCCATTCAGAAAATTGTTTTCAAAATATTCAAATGTTTCTCTTTATATGGCAAGCCTTGAAAGGGTAGTGCCTGAAGAGAATAAGATTATCACAGACGAGGGAACTTTGTATTATGATGAACTTGTTTTGGCATTGGGAACAGAAACCAATTTCTTTGGTCTTGAAAATGTTAGAAAATGTGCTCTTCCTATGAAAACAATAGACGAGGCGCTTTACATCCGTAATCATATTCTCCAAAATCTTGAAACAGCATCCCGAAATGCAAAGACTGAAGATGTACAAAGTCTTATCAATGTCGTAATTGCGGGAGGCGGACCAACCGGTGTTGAGCTTTCCGGAATGATTGCTGAAATGGCTGGCTACATCGCAGAAAAAGACTATCCGGATATTTCTTTCGGGCACGGTAATCTTTATTTGGTAGATGCATTGCCTTCATTACTTTCCAACATGAGTGATACTGCAAAAAAGACAGCTTACGATAATCTCAAAAGATTGGGAGTTAATATAAAATTAAATGTTTCTGTGAAAGATTATGTGGAAGAAAATGTAATTTTATCCGACGGCACCAAAATTCCAACAAAAACTTTGATCTGGTCTTCGGGAGTAATCGGCAGAACCATCGAAGGCATTCCCGAAACTTCGCTGGCAAAAGGAAAAAGAATCATTGTGGATTCTTACAATTTGGTGAACGGTTTCAATAATATCTATGCATTGGGTGACATCTGTATTAACATGACTGATCCTGAGTTTCCGAAGGGTCATCCTCAGGTTGCGCAGGTTGCCATTCAGCAGGCGAAACTTCTGGCAAAAAATATCAAAAGGAAATTTAAAAATCAAGCTCCGGAGGAATTCAGATATAACGATAAAGGAAGTATGGCGATTATTTCAAAATATAATGCTGTGGTAGATCTTCCTCAGTTTTCCTTTACCGGTATTTTTGCATGGTTTACATGGTTGTTTATTCACATTATCCCATTAACTGGTTTTAGAAACAGATACAGGCTGGCAGCAGAATGGTTTAGGTTATTTATCACAAATAATGCGTCCATAAGAATGATCATGAAGCCAAGAAAAGAGAATTAATAATCATTTTTCTGAAAGTTTCAATTTTGATTCTCAACTTTGTATTCAGTGAGATTAGGTTATCTATAAACAGTTTAAATAGATGTTTTTTAAATAAAACCGAAAACAGTTAAAACATAAAAGTTAACATAATATAAATTATAGGATTTTTTTTAAAGCTCCGTTTACAGCGGTAAAATATGATATCAGTTTGCCAAATTGTAATATCTTAACTAAATTAGCTAAACCAAAATTTAAGAAATCAATTCAATGAAAAAATTAATATTTACCGGAATTTTGAGCATCGTTGCTTTGAGCTGCGGGAAAAAAGAAACTCCAAAACTAGATCCTGTAAAAACAGATTCTGCCGAAATTGTTTCTAAGCCAATTGATACACTTGGAAGCAAAACTTTTTGCTACATGCACGTTATTGGTAAAGATACAATTGTTGCAAGCATTGACGACAATCTCGGTACTTTAATCGGCAAACTGGCTTATAAAAATCATGAAAAAGACAGTTCCAAAGGCGATGTCACTGGTTTCAGATCCGGAGATACGCTGAAGTTGACCTACGAATTTGCTTCTGAAGGAACCACCAGCAAACGCGATATTTTCTTTTTACAGAAAGATAATTCACTTTTTGAAGGTATAGGAGATCAGAAAGATAACGGCGGACAAATGGTTTATACCAACGAAAAAAAAATTTCTTATCCTGAAGATCAAAAACTGGAATCTGTAGATTGTGAAAAAATCAGCAGAATTTTAAAATAAAAAAAACTCAGCCAATTGATTATTCACTGGCTGATTTTTTTTATAATATTTCGTTCAGTTTTTCTAAGAATTTATCCGTTGCATAATCTTTCGTATTCCAAGATGTAATGAGCCGAATCGCCGATTGAGTTTCATCCAATTTTTGCCAAACATAAAATTCAAAATTCTCTAAAAGTTTTTCTATAACAGAATTTTCAAGTATTGGAAAAATCTGGTTGGTCGATGTATCACTTAAAAATTGGATTCCTTTTTCAGTCATAAAATTTTTAATTTTCATAGCCTGAATATTGGCATTGTGACCTGATTCAAAATATAAATTATCTTTAAAAAGCTCCAGAAACTGAATTCCAAGAAGTCTACCTTTCGCTAAAAGTGCTCCTTTTTGTTTAATATTAAATGCAAAATCCTGCTGCAATTCTGGGTTATTAATCACAATCCCCTCTCCTAGCAAAGCTCCGTTTTTAGTGCCTCCAATGTAAAAAACATCCGTCAAATCAGCGAGTTGTTCAAAATTCAAATCATTAATTTCGGAAGTCAGCGCCTGTGCAAGCCTTGCTCCATCCATAAAAAGATAGAGATTGTTTTCTTTACAAAACTGAGAAAGTTCTTCCAATTCTTTTTTCTGATAAATCGTTCCCAATTCCGTAGAATTTGAAATATAAACCAGTTTCGGCATCACCTGATGCGGAATATTTCTGTGATTTTCAAGAACAGGAATAATATCTGAAGGACGAAGTTTGCCGTCAGCAGTTTCTATTCCCAAAATCTTATGACCTGTTGCCTCAATTGCTCCGGTTTCATTATTTAAAATATGTCCGCTTGTCGCAGAAATTACCGCCTGATAAGGTTTTAAAATAGATGAGATTACGATTAGATTAGCCTGAGTTCCGCCAGAAACAAAATAAATATCAGATTGATCAGACTTCAGCTTTTTCTTAATTAATTCTTTGGCTTTTAAGGAATACATATCTTCGCCATAACCTGCCTGCTGATCATCATTATAATTCACTAACGCTTGTAAAATAGCAGGATGAGCTCCTTCAGAATAGTCGTTTTTAAAAGAAATTTTCATAAAGTAAAGATAAAATTTAAATGGAAATTTTTATTCATAAAATATTATTTTGTTAGATTTGTATCAAAAAGTTTCTAACATTTTGAAAGCAACACTTACCGAAGAAAATTATCTGAAAGCTCTGTTTCATCTCGTTGATGACAACACCAAAGTGACCATCAATGAACTGAGCAAATTTTTGAATGTAAAAATGCCCAGTACAAACAACATGATGAAGAAGTTTGCCGATAAAAACTGGGTGATCTACGAAACCTACAAACCGCTTACCGTGACGTCTTCAGGAATGCGTGAAGCGGCTTTGGTTGTAAGGAAACACCGTCTCACTGAAATGTTTCTGGTGCAGAAAATGAATTTCGGCTGGGAAAATGTGCACGAAATTGCAGAACAGCTGGAGCACGTGCATTCTCAGGTCTTTTTTGACAAGATGGATGAAATTTTAAATTATCCAAAATACGATCCGCACGGTGAACCCATCCCTGACAAACAGGGAAATATTATCGCTCAGGATCTGATGCAGCTGTCTGGTTGCAACGTTGGCGATAAAGTAATTTTCACATCACTGACTTTGTCTGATGACGGTTTTCTGACCTATCTCACTGACAAAAATTTATTACTAAACACGGAAATTGTAGTTCTGAAAATAGAAAATTTCGACAAATCAATGACGATTGAAATCAATAATTCTAAAGAAATTCTGAGCAGACAGGCAACTGAAAAAATTCTGGTCAAAAAATAAGGGACATTTTTTACAAATGCCCCTGTTATTTATCTAGTCTAAAACACTCCAACCCCGCTTCGGATTGTTGTTTGAGCTGACTTCCTGCTCTGTAACAATAATATTTTCCTTGCGCTGACCGATGTATTCCAGTTCACTAAGTTTAGAGAAAATGGTATCCAGACTTCTCATCAAAAGCTGAATCTGGTAAAGATGCTCACCGGAATTATGATGATCGTAATTGATTTCAGCAACGATGGAGAGCTGATTTAAAAGTGTGTGGGGCGCAATTTCGCTCCATTCCAGACTGTAGTTCAGCATTTCTTCTAGTTCTGCGGGAACAATCATCTGCGTGGAATTATAAATTTTAAGAGCCAGTTTTGAGAACACTTCCGTTAAAAATATCGGCGATTCATAAGGAACCACATTTCTAAACTGAAAATACACATCAGCAAAAGTATTGACCATCGTTGTACACAGATTTTTCACATTGATTGCCAATGCTGTATTGGCATTTTTATGTGACGATTTCTGAATGATTTTAAATGAATACTGCTGCAGATTTCCAATGTATTTCGCAAAACTGTTGTAGTATTCCAGCAAAGACGGATGACTTTGAACTGATGTACACGGCGGAATAAAATTACTGTCAACCTGTGCAATATTTCCTTTTAAGTTGACCTTCCCTATCACCAGATAATTACCACCTGCAAACCCTTGATTAACCGACTGTAAAGGCAAAAGTTCAATATGATAATTTGGTTGTGAATAAGGATGTCTTGGTGGAATTTCGTCTGCATCTATATCTCCAAAAGGTACTTTCTCAAAAGGATTTACCGAAACTAAAATATAGAATTCTCCGTCGGTATTGTTTTCTTCAAAATTAATAAATTTCGCAAGGGACTTCACGCTCACCTTTCTGTCTTTCAGTTCAATACGGTAACCGGCTGCGGTAACTGCACTGCAGTTTTTGATGGTCAACTGAACATCGTTGGTTGCAGTATTGTGAACATCGAAAACCGTTTTATCTGTGTATTCATTTGAAATCGGGAGCAATCCGTAATTGTAATTGCTGATTTTTATTGAATTTGAATCTCTGATATTGTCTAAAAGATGGTTATCCTGCTCGTTAAGATGTCTCTGCGAAACCTTCATGCCGTCTACCCAATTGATGGCAGGATGTTTAATTGGCTGTATCATTGTGATTAATATTTTGTGTTGTTATTTAGCTTGCCCTCTTCCTGATGCTGTATCACTCTTTTACAGATGATTACATCATTTTCTTTGATACCATTGGTGTTGATATCATTTTCAAAATCAACATATTTTCTGAAACTGAAAAATGATTTTTTGATATAAAATATCCAGTAATATGGTTCCCTTGAGGTATCGGTTAAGTGAATTACAGATCCCGGATTTTTATGGTTATAGTCATCCACAACTCTGTAAAACCAATCACCAAAATGTATGCCTGTAGGAAGTGTTTTAGCTTTAATTCTGAATCTGTTGCTGTCTTCAAGATTTTTGCTCAGTTCTACATTCAAAACCATGAGACGGTCAAAATCTACTCCGTCAAAGTCCGGTAGCTTCTGGTCCGGACTGTAATGCCACGTTCTGTAAATATCCACCGGAATGCTGATTAACTGTACATAGCAATAATAAAAAACCAATGGAACATAGAATGTAATCAGGCTGGTAGCCGCCATAATCGGATAACCGGTGTCTTTGCTTACCCATCTGAAAATTAAAACAAATAAATATCCTCCAGCCAAAGTACACGTTACAGACAGAATACTCTCAAAAAGAATGATAAACACATTGGATTTTAAATGCTTTCGGAAAAAACGGTGCAGAAGATTGACATGCAGAATCCCGAGCAGCAAAAAAACCACCTGAGAAATCAAATATCCGTAAGGATTAAAAGTATTGCCTGTAAAACCCATAAAGCCAGGAAGTGCAAGGCAAAGACTGCACAGGAGAATATAAATGATAACGGTACGAATTTTTATCGCAGGTTTATTTCGGGTAATGATACCCAGAATAAACATCATAATCACCGCGATCAGCGGCAGGAGAATGTATCGTAGAAAAATACCTTTTACTGAAGAAACGTCCATAATTTCTTTTTCAAATTTTAAGTTTGTGTATTGTTGGTCTTGTAAATATAGTAAATAAAATCAGAGAAATGTAGAATATCCCAGCCTTGTCTGGTTTTCTTCTTCCTCATCCAGCACAAATGAAAACGGTTGCTTTTCGGTTACAAAATTCTCTTTGAAATCTGTATTCAATGGTAGACAATATTCATAAAATGCGGTAAGAATTTTCTTGAAGCGGCTTCCCTCTACAAAATCTTTCATTCGATCGTATGGAATAGGGCCAATATTAACTACCCAGTTCCGTTCTCCGTCAAAGTGTCTTCCGCTTGGAATGTAATCCAGTCCTAAACGGGAATTTCCCAGAAAAACAGAATTGTTGTCTTCCTCGATTTTCTCTAAAACCCTTGCCTGAAAAGTCACTTCAACAGGAATTTCCAGAAATGCACTCAAACATTGCTCAAACAGTCTTTTATCTCCTCTTATTTTATGCAGAAAAGGAAGAATGTAAACGAAAATACACGCCGAATTTCTGTCGAGCAGTTTGATCAGCGGCCATAGTTCGCTGAATGTTTTAATCAGAGAATCAGTCTGGCTGTTGAGATCAAATTCCTGCTCTTTAAGTAAGGCAGTAATTTCTGTAAAGAAAACTTCGAGTTCAAAAGGTCTGAAAAATTTGCGTGCATCATCTTCTACCTTCTTTTGGCGGCGTATTTCTTTTACAACGCTTTCTACATTACTTCGTTTTGAATTGAGTGATGGCGGATGAAAAATCCCTTCAGGTAAATAGTCGTAAATACCTTCTCTGTAGGTTTTTATGTTGTAAATCTCATCGTCGAACCCAAGATACTGTTTAGTAATTGTCTTGATATCTTTGAGATAAGCTCTGTCATTAATTCCGAGGCGCTCTACAAAAACCAGAGAAAGTGAGCTGTGGTATTTCATCAGATTTACAGCTACAGCTTCCGCCCTGAAGTCGGTCTGCAGTTTATTGTATTGCATTTCCAGAATGCCGTGTTCATACATTTTATAGTGGGGTTTGGTATCGTAAAGATAAGATAAGTTCTAAATTTAAAAAACGTTTGGTTTATTTTTTTCTAAAAATTTTCAAATAATTAAACTTACTGTGAATTTTTATTCATCCTGTTCATTTTACCCTGATGAGGCTTATCTTTGCAAACTGAAAATAATTAAGAAATGAAAAGTATTTATTCTAAAATTCTGATTTTAGCATTCGTGGCCAGTTCGGTTTATTCGTATGCATGGGGATTGACAGGGCACCGAGTGATTGCGGAAATTGCAGAAAACCATCTTTCCGGGAAGGCGAAAAGAGAACTCAGAAAAATGTTGGGAAAGGAAAAAATGGCGTATTGGGCAAACTGGCCGGATTTTATCAAGTCTGATACCACCGGAGCATGGAAGCAGGCTTCAGCGTGGCATTACGTAAACATCGATCCTCAAACAGATTTCACAGCATTTGAAAAAGATTTAAAAGCTCAGGCTGGAGCAAATTTATATTCTCAGATTAAAGTTTTATCGAGCCAGATTAAGGATGCAAAAACGTCTGAAAAAGACAGAAAAATCGCTTTGATTTTCCTGATTCACATGATGGGAGATTTGGCTCAGCCGATGCACACCGGAAGATCTGAAGATTTGGGAGGAAACAAAATCAACGTGACTTATTTTGGAGAAAAAACAAATTTACATTCTGTTTGGGACGGTAAACTGGTAGATTCTCAAAAATACAGCTACACAGAATATGCGAAACTTTTGGATATTAAAACCAAGGATGAAGTAAAACAAATTCAGTCTGGAACTTTAGAAAACTGGTTGTACGATTCTCATCAGATTGCCAATAAAATCTATGCACAGACTCCGGATGGCTCAAAACTTTCTTTTGATTATCAGTATAAATTTAATGATATTATGGAAAGACAGCTTTTGAACGGAGGTTTGAGACTGGCGAAGCTGCTGAATGATTTGTTTTAAAAGTGAATTTTAAAAGTGAATTGTCAACTTTCAATAGTCAATTTTGAATCATTAAAAAGTGAATAGAGAATTGTCAGTGGTGAATTTTGAATGTCGATTTTAAATTATCACTAAAATATTATAGCGGAACTTCGGTTTCGCTTTTTTGTTTTAAATGTAACAATTTTTCACTTAGTTTGTCATGCTGAAACCTTTAGGTTCGACGAAGTCAAAGCATCTCAACATAGTATTAGAGATTCAATTTTAGATCCTTTCAGGATAACAAACTGTGTGGATATTTTATGAAAGTTGAATTATAAAAATTAGATTTAAATTTACCTTTTAAATATGGAGCGGAACTTTGGTTTCGCTTTTTTTATTCCGTCAGTTCGAGTGTTTTTACGAAACGAAGTGTAGAAAAAATGTATCGAGAACTAGTGAACCGAACCACAAATTTTGTTTTTTCAATCAAAACTTCTCGATATACTTCGCTTCGCTACGTTACTCGAAGTGACGCAAATTACTAAACTTTAATTTCTTTTGACGGGGGTTGTAACTAGCCCCGATAGAAACGACATCCTTTTTGGTGGCTGACGGAATGAAATGGAGACGGCCACCAAAAAGATACAGTGGATAGCGGGATAAAGCTCCTGAAAAGGATCAAGCTCAATATCAAAAATGTTTGAAGATATTTGAAGCGTAATAATTTACAACTAATTTCCGAACGATGATTTAATTATATAAAATATTTTTGTAACTGGTGTAACCTTTGTAGTGTTTTGAGCGTATAATATAATAGCAACTCTATTTTTGAGCATAAAATAAATGAGACAACTAAAAATAACCAAGCAGGTTACCAACAGGGAGACCGCTTCATTAGACAAGTATTTGCAGGAAATTGGTAAAGTAGAACTGATTACAGCAGACGAAGAAGTAGATTTGGCACAAAAAATCCGTGCAGGCGATAGAGTCGCACTGGAAAAACTGATTAAAGCCAACCTTCGTTTCGTAGTTTCAGTTTCTAAACAGTACCAAAACCAAGGACTTTCTCTTCCCGATTTGATCAATGAAGGGAATTTAGGATTAATGAAAGCTGCAAAAAGATATGACGAGACGAGAGGTTTCAAATTTATCTCTTATGCGGTTTGGTGGATCCGTCAGTCGATTTTACAGGCTTTGGCAGAGCAGTCTAGAATTGTAAGATTGCCATTGAACAAAATCGGTTCGATTAACAAAATCAACAAAGCGTACGCACACCTTGAGCAGGAAAACGAAAGACCACCTTCACCCGAAGAGCTGGCTGAAGTTTTGGATATGAGCGAGGAAGACATCAAAGAATCAATGAAAAACTCCGGAAGACACCTGTCTATGGATGCTCCGTTGGTGGAAGGTGAAGATTCTAACTTATACGACGTTTTGCGTTCAGGTGAATCTCCAAGTCCGGATAAGGATTTGATGCTTGAATCTCTTCAGATTGAAATCGAAAGAGCTTTGAACACTCTGACGCCGAGAGAGGCTGATTTGGTAAGACTGTATTTCGGATTGAACGGAAAACATCCAATGACTTTGGAAGAAATTGGTGAAACTTTTGATTTGACGAGAGAAAGAGTTCGTCAGATTAAAGAAAAAGCAATTAAAAGACTGAAACACAATACCAGAAGTAAGATTTTGAAATCTTATTTGGGTAAATAATTTTAGTTTTCATAACTATTAAGCGGAGTCTGAATTTTTCAGGCTCCGTTTTTTTATATTTGAATATGGAAGAAAATAAATTTAATCAGATTATAAAGAGTGATTCTTTTGCTTTAATCTCAGATTTTGCAGAAATTTCATTGGACAGTTTAGCTAAAGACGAAATCATAAAAGACATACCAATGATTGGGACAATTTCAAAATTATTAAGTATTGGCACTACAATAAATGATAGATTGTTTACAAAAAAATTATTTCAATTTTTGAAAGAATTAGAAGATATAAACCAAGATCTAATTTTAAAAGAAATCAATTATATTGATGATTCAGAGAGATATACTCAAAAGGTTGGAGAAAAACTTTTGGAAATTATTACTAGGATTGATTCTGATGAAAAGCCTAAAATTGTTGGTAGACTATTCAAAAGTTTTCTTTTGAAAGAAATTGACTATAATAAATTTTTAAAGTTATCACATCTGGTAGAAAATGTTTTCCTATTAGAAATACTAGTGATAAAAGAAGCTGAAAAGTACCCAAGATCATTTATAAATAAATTAGGATACGAAGATTACATGTATTATTTAAATAGAGAAAAAATTAGTCAAGAATTATATAGTTATGGTATAGTTGAAAACATAAACCCAGATGCACAACCTTTTCCAAATAATGAATTCAAAAATCAAAATGTAAAATTATTAGAATTGGGAATTAATCTATTTAAATTTGGTTTAAAATGAATCAAATCTCAATCATCGGAGCAGGAATTGGTGGCCTGACTTTAGGAAACATCTTAAAGAAACACAATCTTGATTTTACAATTTACGAATCAGCACCGGAAATAAAACCTGTCGGAGCCGGAATCATGATGGCTGTAAATGCGATGCAGATTTTTGATAAACTAGGTTTAAAAGAGAAAATTGAAAATGCCGGAAACAAAATTCATGGAATTTCGATTACTGATGAAAAGCTGAAAACCATTTCTACCACGAATGTTCTGGCTTTGGAAAAGAAATTCAATTCCTGTAATGTTGCGATTCACAGGGCGGAGCTTCAGAAAATTTTAGTCGAAAATATTGGTTTTGAAAATATAAAATTAAATCATTCTTTAAAACAGATCTCAAGGAAAGAAAATTATCTATTAGAATTTGAAAACGGAAATGAGATTGAAAGCAAAATTGTTTTTGGAGCAGACGGCATTCATTCAAAAGTCAGAAATCAGATTTTAAAAACGGGAAACATCAGAAATGCTCGGCAAAAATGCTGGCGCGGACTGACCACTTTTGAACTTCCTGAAAAATACCATCATAATGCTTTGGAAATCTGGGGAAAAGGAAAACGTTTCGGTTTTGTGAAGCTTTCGGGAAATCTGGTGTACTGGTACGCTTTGGTAAATGAAAATAAATTTAAAGCAAACCATAATTTCACTGAAGAATTTAAAGACTTCGATCCGATCGTCTTAGAAATTTTAGAATCAACAAAAACTCAAAATATAATTCTGAACGATATTATCGACCTCACTCCTATTCCAAAATGGTATGCTGAAAATCTCTGTCTGGTTGGCGATGCAGCTCACGCCACGACGCCGAATATGGGACAGGGAGCCTGCCAGTCGGTGGAAGATGCTTATGTGATTGGAAAACTTTTGGAAAAAAGTCAGGATTTCAATTTGATTTTTGATGAATTTCAGAAAATCAGAAGAAAAAAGGTCGATTACATTGTCAAAAACAGCTGGACAATTGGAAAAATTTCGCAGTGGGAAAAAGGAAATTCTCTCCGAAACTTTTTGATGCGTTCTATGCCTGAAAGTTTAAATCAGAAAATGATTGAGAAAATACTGACGCTGGAACTGTAATTTTTAAATAAAAAAAAGTCTGCAAAAATATTTCGCAGACTTTTATTTTGAACTTTCAGGAGATTGTAAATCTCTCGCAGATTTGGGGAATTGTGCAGATTAATTTCAAAGAGAATCTGCATATCTTTTAAATCAGCGTGAAAATATTATTTTTTGTCAACCACAATTCTGTCTTTTCTGTTCGCCAGTTCCCAAGCCGTAGCAAAAACAAGCTGAGTTCTTTTTTGAAGCAAAGGAAAATCGATTTTCTCAACATCATCAGTTGGTTTGTGATAATCTTCGTGAATTCCATCAAAGAAAAATGCTACCGGAATATTGTTTTTCGCAAAATTATAATGGTCAGATCTGTAATACAATCTTTCTGTATCGGCAGGATCGTCGTATTTATAATTTAATTCAAGGCTGTTGGTGTTTTTATTTGCCGCCTCAGTGATCACTTTCAACTGTGAGCTCAGCATTTCTGAACCGATGACATAAACGTACTGTTTGCCACGATTCTCAGGATCATCACGACCGATCATGTCAATATTTAAATCTGCAACCGTATTCACTAAAGGAAAAACAGGATTGTCTGTATAAAATTCAGAACCGAAAAGTCCGTGCTCCTCTCCTGTCACGTGAAGAAATAAAATCGAACGTTTCGGGCCGTGTCCTGCTTTTTTCGCCTCATTAAAGGCTTTTGCAATTTCCATTACGGCAACTGTACCGCTTCCGTCGTCATCTGCACCATTGTACACTACTCCATTTCTGCTTCCAACATGATCATAATGTCCCGAAATTACAATGATTTCTTCAGGTTTTTCACTTCCTTCAATGAAGGCTAAAATATTTTCAGAATCAGGAAGACTTCCGCCACCACGCTTTGCCATGTAGGCTGCCGGAACCTTCTGGTAAAATGATCCAAGAGCTTTTGGGAAAGAAATTCCGTTTTGCTTATAGAAATTAATCATGTATTCACCGGCTTTCTTCTGTCCTTTGCTTCCGGTATCACGGCCTTCCATCTCATCAGAAGCAATCACGGTAAGATTTTTTTTAAGGCTTTCTAAACTGATACTCTGATATGCCGTTTTATAAGCTTTGCCTTCTTTTCCACTAGGTGTACTTACAGCAGCAGTTGCGGAATCAGTTTTTACTGCAGTAGAATTTGTACTGCCACAAGAGGAAAGAACAACCGCTGAAAAAAGCGGCAAAAGAATTTTATTCATGTAAAATATTTGTCTAAAATTAAGAAAAATATCTAAAATCTTATACAACTTAAGTTTTTTTATATATTTGATTGAAACTATGGAAACAAATTTACAATTTACTGATTATTCGTTTTTTACAGAGATGTCGCTTCTCGCTAAGCAAAATCAAAGCTACGACCTGTCTTTGGGATTGCCCGATTTTGAGGTGGATGAAAGACTCAGATTTTATTTAAAGGAATCTGCCGACAGCATTTCACACAGCTATGAATCTCTTGCGGGAAACCCTTTATTGATGGAGAAAATTGTTGAATTTAATGCTTCCAGACAAAATCCTGTATTGATTTCGAAAGAGGAAGTGAATATTGTTCCCTGCTCTACCTTTGCGCTGTACACTTCCTTAAAGTCAATTTTAAATTTTGGGGACGAAGTGATTATAATTCAGCCTTCTTACTACACTTATGCTCCTTCAATCGTGATTAACGGCGGTGTTCCGGTTTTTTATGAAGTGGAAGATGATTTCAGTATTTCCTGGGAGAAATTAAAGCTTCTTATTTCTGAAAAAACAAAAGCAATCATCGTCAACACACCTCAAAATCCTACCGGAAAAATCTGGGGTAAAGTGGATTGGCAAAATTTGTATGAATTAATTAGAGAAAATAATATTTATGTGATTTCTGAAGAAATTTATGATATTTACTGCTATGATGAGCATTTACATTACAGTGCTTTTTTACATCCGGAATTAAGAAAAAGAACTTTCAGCATTTTTTCATTCGGGAAAATGTTTCATTCAACGGGTTGGAAGGTGAGTTATCTTTTGGCTGCGCCAGATCTGCTTAAAACTTTCAGAAATCACCAGCAATATATTTCTTACAGTACCAATGCGCCTTGTCAGTACGCAATTGCAAAGTATCTTGATATTTTTGATCCTGAAGTTAACCGAAAAATTATGCAGAATAAAAGAGATGTTTTTTGTGAAATGATTGCCGAAACACCATTTATTTTAAATGAAAAATCACAAGGAGGATTTTTTCAGACTGTTAATTTCAGAGATATTTCCAAAACAATGACTGATGTGGAGTTTTCAAAATGGCTTACTGTTGAAAAAAAAGTGTCGTGTTTGCCAATGTCTGCGTTTTATCAGAATAAACAGGATTCAGATTTTATACGGTTTAGTTTTGTGAAAAAAGATGAGATTATCATTGATGCGCTGCAGCATTTGAAAATGAATCTTTAAAAATAATTTATTTATCATCGTAATGTCCCCAAAGTGAAAGAATGAGAACAACTACCTTCTCATTTTCAATTCTATAAATCAATCTGTGTTTTCCTGAAATTCTTCTGGACCATGTTGCCTTTGAATAATATTTTAGCTTTTCAGGTTTGCCGGTTCCCGACTCGGGGTGTTCTCTTAATTCGTTAAGAATTTTATTAATTTTCAGTAATAATTTTTTATCTCCCGATTTTTTATGTTTTTCAATGTCGGAAAATGCCAAATCTGTCAATTCCAATTCAAAAATCATAGACCTAAAATTTCTTTCTGTTTGTCTTTTGAGAGAATATTGGTTTTTCCCTCATTTGACTGCTGTATCGACTTATCAATCTTGGTATAGAATTCTTCTTCGGTCAAAATGGTATCGGCCTCTCCTATCTCAAATCTGACTTTTAATTCTTCCAATAAAGATTTTAACAGAGATTTCTGCTTTTCATCCTTCGGGTATACAATTATACTTTCCATTTCATAATTAATTGATTAATACAAATATAAAGGTTTAGAATTAAATATAATTAAGGAATTTTACAGATAATAACTTTCACAAAAAAAAGCAGACAAAAATTGCCTGCTTTAATATTTAATATCAGAGATTAACCTGCGTATTTATCATTGTAATCTTCCATTGAAGCGTTTATAACTTCCTTTGCAGCTACAGCTCCGTACACCTGATCGATTCTGCATTTTGCAGGCTCGTTTGGTAGGTTTTTGTAGGTTAAAAAGTAGTGCATCAATCTGTTTACTTCAGCTTCCGGAAGTTCAGAAATATCTGTGAAATGACCAAAAGCATGATCTCCCAATAAAACTGCTACAATTTTATCATCAGCTTCTCCGCCGTCGATCATTTTAAATCCGCCGATTGGTCTTGCCTCCATCAGAATCCCTCCTGAACTGAAATTGTGCGAACTTAAAACACAGATATCCAAAGGATCGTGATCGCCCATTGTTACGTCTGTAGAACCGCTTTCAACAGCAAGTTTCATCACTCTTTGGTCACAGTACGTCTGTGGAACAAAACCGTAAAGTGCAGGGATGATATTTGAAAATTTCTGAGGTCTGTCTACTTTCATGAAACCTGTTTCTTTGTCAATTTCGTATTTAATTGTATCTGAAGGAACAATTTCTACAAAAACATTTACGGTTTCAGGTGCATTTTCCCCTGCAGAAATTCCATGCCAAGGGTGTGCAGTAAATTTTTGAGTCATTATTATAAATTTATTATTTTTTAGTTTATGCAATAATTTTGATTTCTTTTCTGAGATCTTCGATGGTATCGGCGATGTAGTCGTTTTCGCCCATGAAATTCATCAGAAAAACAGTTTTATAGTCGCTTAATGAAGCATTGTTGTTTATGCCGTCGTAAGTTTTATGGAGAAGCTCTATCACAGCATTTTTAGAATCAACAATATTCTTCCATGAATTTTTTGTGATGTAAAGCTGCTGAGAAGCGTTATACTCAAATTCTTCTGTGATAGATTTTTCTGTAAGAAAGATAAACTCGTGTATCGCCAAATCTTTATCAAATTTCTGAATGAGATTGGAAGGTTTTATTCTTTCCAGAAAAAGAGTCATTCTTTCATAAGAATGTGCTTTATTTTCTGAGTTTGATTTTATGCTCAACATCTGTAATTCCTTATTTTTAAGGTTGATGTAAGTGTACACAAACTGCCTCAGCAAAACCAAAAAAGGTATCGCCACAATCAGAGCAAAAGCATACGGTAAATATTCTATAAGTCCAGTCATAATTTGAGGGTACAAAATTACGATATTTTCTCTTAAAAATGAGTAATTGATTTATTTGCCCCGAAAGATCAGTTAAATTGAGATTTAAAGCAGTTCTTCCCTGAATAAAATATTCTTAAAAGCTTCCGCAGCAAGATGTACCTGCACAGCCCAATCGTCGGCGGCATCGCTGTTGGCATCATCAGAAATATATTTAAGTGAAATGAACGGAATATTTTCCTGCCACGCAATCAAAGCAAGTGAATAAGCTTCCATGTCGATGACGTTGTATTCTGTGTTGATGTGATTGGTCTCGAAACTGTCGCCGGTTCCGCAAATTCCGACCGGAAGATTCTCGATTTCGATACCGTTTTCAAGAATGATCGGGATTTTGGAAAGCGGTGTTTCAAATTTCTTAAAACCAAGTCCCTGCACATCCATATCGCGCTGGATAAACTTTGTACAGCATACAACATCTCCTTTTTTAAAACCAAAACCGCCCGCAGAACCGAGATTTACAATCAGTTTCGGTCGTTTTTCGTAAATGGCTTTCGTGAGATTGATGGCAGCTGTCACTTTCCCGATTCCTGTGATGACTTTTCGGGTATGATTAAACATTTCTTTGGCTTCGAATTCCAGTGCGAAGACAAAAAGAATATCTTCTAAGGGATATTGATGGTCTTTATTAAATTGAATCATGTTAGGTTGAGGCGGAGTTTGAGGCTAAGGTTAAGGTTGAAGTGAAATTTTTTTAGAATTTATTAAATTTCACAGCCGTCTTCGCCACAGGTAGCATCATTATTGTTGCTCAGAGTAACTGTGTTTTCGTTGTAGGCCTGTGTAATTGCTTCTTTAAAAGTTTCGACAGGTTGTGCTCCCGAAACGCCATATTTTTGGTCTATTACAAAAAACGGAACACCTGAAATCCCGAGTTGGGAAGCTTCGATGATTTCATGTTTTACTTCTAAATCTATTTCTTGATTCGAAAGCGCTTCTGTAATATCTTCAGATTTTAAACCTAAATTTTCGCCCAAATTGATTAATATTTTCTCATCGCCAATGTTTTTTCCGTCCAGAAAATGAGCTTTGAATAACTCTTCTTCCATTTCAGCACCTAAATTCTTTTTCTTAGCTAAATGAATGAGCTTATGTGCAGGAAAAGTATTGGTAATGATGGCATTTTCAAAATTAAAATCAATTCCCACAGATTTTCCCATTTCGGTAACCTGAGCGGTCATCTGTTTTGCCTGAGCTTCAGGAAAGCCTTTTTTATCTCTGAAATATTCTGCAGTTGTTGTAGACACGCCTGTTTCAAGACTTGGATCAAGCTGAAAACTTTTCCATTCAACATCAATTTTATCTTTAAACGGAAGTTCTGCCAAAGCATTTTCAAAATTCTTTTTTCCAATGTAGCAAAACGGACACATCACGTCTGACCAGATTTCAATCTTCATTTATTTAAATTTTTAATAGGTAAAGATAAAAATAATGTTGTTGAAAAGACTGGCTTTCCAAATGACTTTCGTACTGTTTTGTTAATTTTCAGTACGCTTTTCTAAATATTCTAACGTAAAGGTTAAAATATGTTATTTTTTTCATTATCCCGTGATTTTAATCGGGATTAATTTTTACTTTTATTCCCAGTTAAAGTGATTTAAAAAATAGTTTATGAAAATAATTTCTACTGCAGTTTTTTGTCTGATGGCAGGAGTTTTATCAGCTCAGTCTACACAGTTTATCTACGAATATAAATTTAAACCAGATTCCCTCAACAGAGAAAAAGTTACCCTTGAAAATATGGTTCTTGAAACGAAAACTGAGGGTTCCAGATTTTTAAGTCAGAAAAAAATTGTTGAAGATTCCATTCTTGATGCAAGTTTAAAACAGATGAACGGAGGAGGTGGAAAACCTATTGATCTCACAGAAATACGGCAGCCTGCAGTAAGAGCTGAAGTATCCAAAAAATACCCATCATATGAAACTGTCTATAAAATTTCGCCAGGTTCTATCCCACTAGCAATTACTCTGTCAAAAAAACCTGAATGGAAAGTGTCAAAAGAAAAATCTGAAGTATTAGGTCACAAGGTACAGAAAGCAACAACAAAATTTGCAGGCAGGGAATGGATTGCCTGGTTTGCACCGGAAATTCCTATTCAGGACGGTCCGCATCAATTTTATGGTCTTCCAGGACTTATCGTAAAAATTGAAGACTCTAAAAAAGATCATACTTTCATTTTGGTTGGAACTAAAAAAGTTACTTCTTCAGAACCTGAAAAAAAACACAGAATCACAGGAAGGGAAATCGTTTTGGATGAGGAAAAATTTAAAAAATACTGGCAGGATTACAGGAAAGATCCTGTGAAAGATATGCGACAAGCCATTTTATCGACCTCCGGAGCTGTGGTTACATCAATGACTTTTAATGGAAAAAGCTATTCGCAGGAAGAGATGATGAGAGAATCTGAAAAAGCCCGAAAAGAAAGTCTGAAAAATGAAAACAATTACTTAAACCTTGAATTATATAAACCTTAAAAATACTTAATTATGATGAACGTAAAACTACTTTTGGGAGGTGTGATGATTACAGTTTCAACTTTAATCTTTGCGCAGGAGAAACAGGAAAATACACTTCAGTTTAAAGGAGATTTTAGGCAAGTGAATAAAGGAAAGAATATGGTAACTTACACAGGAAACGTTTCTTTTAAGTCTGAATATTTCAATTGCGAAGCCGAAAAGACCATTTGTGATACTGAAAAAAATGAAATTACCATTTACAAGCCGAAAAACTTAAAGTTGATTAAAGTCGATGAACTTGAAAAACTACCAGGAGAAAGAGATTTTATTGTCTTTAATACCAAAACTAAAAAACTCACATTTTAAGAAAATTCTCTTTATAAATTCTTATTCAAAAAGAAACAGCCGCTGAAAATCAGCGGCTGTTTTATTGTTTTTAAAGTTGTTTATTAACTTCTTCTGCTCATTAAAATACTTAAAATATACCAAAACAAAAGCATAATCGAAGCGAAAAGCTGTAAAGCTGCTCCAACGTATTGATCTGTTGCATAAGAATCTTTCAGTTTGCTGGTCTGGTACAGAATCGTTGCAGAAGCCAAAATCACCATACCCACAGAGAACCAAAGACCAAGATTAAAACCGAAAAGCATTCCACCCACAATCAGTCCAATTGCGATGAAACCGCCGATGGTAATAATATTTCTTAAGAATGAAAAATCTCTCTTTGACGTGAAAGCGATTGCTGAAATTCCCGCAAACATTGCGATGGTAAGTGTTGCTGCCTGAACGATAATGTTTCCAGCTCCTTCTTGAGCCATTGCATAATAAATCATTGGCAAGAAAATCGCAGCCTCAAGTAAAATATAAACACCTAAACCTAAATACTGTACTGCCTTACTTTGAGATAAAGTCCATTTTGTAGCTAAAAAAGATGCAAGCCAAAAAACTCCCAAAATAAGTAGCCAACTGTATCGCTGCCCGATCATCAGGTAGATCACTTCAGCAGGAACAATATTGAGCAATACCGTTTCAACACCGATAAATGCTAAAATTGCCAAAGCAACGTGCGTGTAAGTTTTTCTGTAAAAATCGCCTCTCTCGATGTCTGTAGAATGCGATACTAAAACATTCGTGTTCATAATTATATAATATCTGTTTAAATTTTATTGTCTGAATTCAGGTTTTATACCTAAAATTTTCCCGTCCTCTTCGAAGATTGCCGTCACAAGGTCAGCCGGCGGTACAGATTTGTCATCCACAAATTTATACTGAATCGCAGGATACGTTTCATTGTTGATAATCGTCTGATAACCGCTTTTGTAAACTTCCATTTTTCTGTCGAAACTGATGCCTCCTGAAAGTTTTTTAATATGATCATCCGTTACTATTTCCTTCACCTTTTCTGAAAGTAAAGAAGAAATCTTTGTTTTATCTGAATTTTTCATTGCCAACACAAAGCTTTGAAAATTAGAATCATACAGTTTTATCTTATCTTTAGAAAGTTCAGATTTCAGGTCTGTTTTTTTGCTTTCAACCACCCTGATTCCTCCTGTCGTCTGCGAGAAAAAGAGTTGTGATAAAATCAATGCCGAAAAGACAATCAGCTTTTTCATATTCTGGATTTTGGTAGGATGAAGATACAAAAAATTATCAGATCTCTGAGAGAAATTTCATTGTGTCCACATTATCCGCATACGTATCAAGGCTCGGATTCTGAGCTTCACCAAAAGGAACTGCATTTTCAAAACCTTCAGCTTTAGAAACTACGCATTGAATACTTTCTTCATTTTCAGCTAGAAAGTTTCTCACTTCATCCAAATTTTCATACCTGCTGAAATGAATCACAGAAAGCGGACTGAATAGCTTTTCATCTTCTTTCAACATAACAAAATTGTTATCCCAGAATTTATCCTGATTTAAAAGATAAACTGCACGGTTGTAATCGTAATTATTGGCGTATTTATTATGATTGATGATTTCTTTAAAATCAATAAAACTCTCAAAAATTCTGTCGATTAAAAAATCTTTTGGCACAAAAAGTCGGGTCACATTTCTGCATCCCAAACCAAAATACTGGAAAATATCTTTAGCCAAAAGCTTCAGTTCTTCCTCGGTTTCATTTCCTGAAATTACGGCTACAGAAGTTCTGTTTTTACGTATGATTGAAGGATGTTTTTTGAAATAATACTCAAGATAACGCGCTGTATTGTTGCTTCCTGTGGCTATTACTGCATCAAAATCTTCAAGTCTCTCTACAATTTCATATTGAAGATTCCCATTGGAGAATTCTTTCCACTTTTTAAGTAAAAAAGGAAGCATTAATTTGTCTTTGAAAGATAATTTAATGACCGGAATATGATTGCTCAGAATCACAGAAATCACATCATGAAATCCCACCATCGGAATATTTCCTGCAAGTATCAGCCCGACTCTCTTCTGAACTTTATTTTCGGAATATTCGCTCAGCCACTGCTCAATTTGGGTACGATTTAAAACAGAAATCCACTGTTCAAGAGCTGATTTTTGATTTTCCTGTGTAAACCACGGATTTTCAATTTCGGATCTTTTCAATATTTGCTCAAATTCCAGATCATTTTCATTAAAATTCTCGGGATTTTTTGATAAATATGCTTTTATCCAGTCACTTAAATGGATAAGTTCTAAAACTCTCTGCTCCACATTCATAATTCGTTTCGTTTGGGAATATTTCGTAATTTTGTGCAAATTTAAAAAAAATTAGCGATGGCTATTAAAATAACTGATGAATGCATTAATTGCGGAGCCTGCGAACCGGAATGTCCCAACAATGCAATATATGAAGGTGCCGTA
Organism: Chryseobacterium foetidum; assembly: GCF_025457425.1. Classification (NCBI taxonomy): domain Bacteria; kingdom Pseudomonadati; phylum Bacteroidota; class Flavobacteriia; order Flavobacteriales; family Weeksellaceae; genus Chryseobacterium; species Chryseobacterium foetidum. The sequence goes on along the minus strand of NZ_JAMXIA010000001.1, from coordinate 376,566 downwards.
GACTGGAAAGCTTCTGAAGGAACAGAACTCAGCGGAAAAGTGACGATGCCTTCCGGACTTACAATAGATGCAGATTCTCCGCAGGAACCTGTGAGCGACGATGTTTACTTTATTGTAACAGATAAATGTACAGAATGTAAAGGCTTCCACGAAGAGCCTCAATGTGCTGCTGTCTGTCCTGTAGACTGTTGTGTACCGGATGAAGACCACGTAGAAACAGAAGAAGCACTGCTTGAGAAAAAAGCTTTCCTTCATGGTGAATAAAATATGCCGTCTCAACTGAAATGAGGCGGTTTTTTTTTATCTTTAAACTTTTAAAAATATAAACTCTAATAAATAAACCGCAGCTTAGAAACTGCAAAAAACAATTTGAAATTATGGGCAAAAAGCACAACTTCAGCGCAGGACCTTGTATCTTACCTCAGGAAGTCTTTCAGAAATCAGCGGAAGCAATTTTAGATTTTAACGGAATTGGTTTGTCTCTTCTTGAGATTTCCCACAGAAGTAAAGATTTTGTAGCTGTAATGGATGAAGCGCGTGCCATTGTAAAAAGATTAATGAATCTTGGTGATGATTATGAAGTGCTTTATTTGGGTGGCGGTGCGAGCTTACAGTTTGCAATGGTGCCTTACAATATCCTGAAGGTTGGTGGTAAAACTGCTTATCTGGATACAGGAGTTTGGGCTGCCGGAGCCATTAAAGAAGCAAAGAAAGTGGGCGAAGTTGATGTGGTGGGTTCTTCAAAAGAAGACAATTATTCTTACATTCCTAAAGATTATAAAGTAGGTTCAGAATACGATTATTTCCACTGTACATCAAACAATACCATCTACGGAACGCAGATTAAAGAATTTCCTGAAGTGGATACTTTAATGGTTTGCGACATGAGTTCAGATATTTTTTCAAGACAACTGGATTTCTCTAAATTTGATTTAATCTACGCCGGAGCTCAGAAAAATATGGGCCCTGCCGGAGTTACTTTAGTGGTTATTAAAAAAGAAATTTTAGGAAAAACAGGAAGAGAAAATATGTTCTCAATTCTTGATTATTCTCAGCATATTTCTAAAGAATCTATGTACAATACACCACCGGTCTTCCCTGTTTATGCTACTTTGCTTACATTACAGCATTTGGAAAACAATGGTGGAATCGCAGCTGCTGAAGAAAGAAATATTGCCAAAGCTAAATTATTATACGATACCATTGATAATCATCCTTTATTTGAGACGTATTGTCGTGACGAAGACCGTTCTTTGATGAATGTTTCATTTAAATTAATTGATGATTCCAGGAAAGAAGAATTTGATACTGCGTGGAAATCTGCAGGCATCAGCGGGCTAAACGGTCACCGCAGTTTAGGGGGATATCGTGCAAGTATTTACAATGCCTTACCTATTGAAAGCGTGCAGGTTTTGGTTGATGTGATGAATTCAATAAAATAACTTATATTAGACGACCCAATTTTTAATATAATTAAAAGTAAAATATCAGACATTGGAACAGGATTTTTCTTTTTCTGATGTCTGATATTCACTAAATAAAATGAGCATGAAAATTTTAGCCAACGACGGAATTTCAAAAAGTGGAGAAATCGCACTCAAAAATGCAGGTTTCGAGTTTTTGGAGCACAAAGTTGCTCAGGATCACCTTGCTGATTTTATTAACGAAAACAACGTCAGTGTTCTTCTTGTAAGAAGTGCAACCAAAGTAAGAAAAGAGCTCATTGATGCCTGCCCAAGCCTGAAAATTGTTGGAAGAGGCGGTATCGGGATGGACAACATCGATGTGGAATACGCCATTGAGAAAGGGCTTTACGTCATTAATACACCAACGGCATCCTCAAAATCTGTTGCTGAACTTGTTTTCGGACATTTTTTTTCTCTTGCGAGATTTCTTCATGAATCCAACAGGCTGATGCCTTTGGAGGGTGACACGCATTTTGATGCAATGAAAAAATCGTTTAACAAAGCCTGTGAACTTTCTGGTAAAACTTTGGGCGTTATCGGTTTTGGAAGCATCGGTCAGGAAGTGGTAAAAATCGGAATTTCTCTAGGTATGAAAATTAAGGTACTGACAAGAAAACCTAGAACTGAAGTTTTAAAATTAAATTTTTTTGACGGACAGAGTTTAAATTTCGAAATCACTTCTATAAACGATACTGATGAATTTCTGAAAGAATCTGATTTTATCAGCATCAACACACCAAAAACCAAAGAATATATTATTGATACTCCACAGTTTGAAAAAATGAAAGATGGAGTGTTTATTGTAAATACTGCAAGAGGCGGCGTTCTGAACGAAGTTGCCCTACTCGACTTTATAGAAAGCGGAAAAGTTGCAGGTGCAGCTCTTGATGTTTTCGAAAACGAACCTAAACCTGAATTAATTCTTCTCATGAATCCTAATCTTTCACTTTCACCACACGTTGGCGGAAATACCATGGATGCACAGGAGAAAATCGGGCTCGAGCTTGCTGAGCAAATTATTAAAATCAACCAAACTATATAATAAAATATGCCTGTTTTTAGACCATTCCGCGGAATCAGACCTCATAAAGACCATGAGTCTACTTTCCCTACGCACCCTTTAGACAATTTCACTCAGGCTCAGATTACAGAAAAAGCTCAGAAGGAAAATACATATATCAATATGATCAAACCCTATGTGGTGAGCAAATCTAAAGATGTAGACAGGAATCTAAGGAAAATACGCACAACTTTTGAAGAACTTCTCGAGGAAAATATTTTGGTGCAGGACAGCTCTGCATTTTATCTTTACGAGCAGATTTATCCAAATAAACAGGTTTACAGAGGTTTAATGGGACTTGCGAGTATTGAAGATTTCTGGAACGGAAAAATCAAAAGACACGAAAGTACCATTCCACAGAAAAAAGAGAAACTGGCTCATTATTTAGATAAAGTTAATTTGCAGGCAGAACCGGTTTTACTGACCTATCAGTCGAGTCCGAAAATCGAGCTTCTGATGAATCATGAGGAAAAAAATGTTCCAATTTTCAACCATGTAGACACCATCGGAATCAGACATAAAATCTGGAGAATCGATAACCGTTTAAAACTTCAGCAGTTTAAAGAAGTAATTGACCAGATTGATTCTTTTTACATCGCTGACGGGCACCACAGAATTGGCTCTACAGCGCTTCACGCTCAGCGTTTGAAGGAAAAAAACAAAAGACATACAGGAACCGAAGCGTATAATTTTGTTTACAGCTTTATCGTTTCAAACCAATCTATCAAAATTCACGATTACAACCGTATCGTCACTGATCTCAATGGTCTTTCGACAGAGGAATTTTTAAAGAAAATCGAAAAATACTTTTTGATTCACGAAAAAGGTGAAACTCCGTACTACCCTTCTCAAAAGTTCCATATTTCTATGTATTTGGACGGGAAATACTACTCTCTCCACGTAAAACATGATCTCCGTTCTCAGGAAATGTCTTTGGACAATCTGGATCACCATCTTTTAGACAAATACATCATCAATGATATTTTAAATATCGAAGATTCAGACAGTTCCGATAAAATCTCTTACGTAAAAGGTTCTTCCAATCTGGCAGGAATCAATCTTCTGAAAGAAAAAGTAGATAACGGTGAAGGCAAAGTAGGATTTGGGATTTTCCCTGTAAGTTTTAATGATATGATTAAAATTTCAGATTTAAAGTTAAGAATGCCACCAAAATGTACTTTTATAGAACCAAAATTGGTTACAGCATTGTTAATGTATGACATGAAACAGTAATTATTTTATTTTTTAATTAAATTTATGCTCTGAAATGATTCGGGCAGTTTTAAAATGAAAAAAATTCTCATTATACTTCCACTCTTTCTGAGTGGATTTTTATTTTCACAGAAAAAACCTGTAAGGAAGCCCAAACCGGCAGCTGAAAAGTTTAATTATCATTCTGAATTCAAAAAAATATCAGATGAAATTATGATTAACGGAACTGCATACAACAATCTGGGCGAACTGACGAAAGGTGTTGGCGCAAGATTCAGCGGAACTGCGGGTTACACTAAAGCTGCAGATTGGGCAGAAAAAAATCTGAAAGAAGCAGGCGCAGAAAAAGTCTGGAGACAGGATGTAAAAGTTCCCGTCTGGATCCGTGGGCGTGAATCTCTGCAAATTAAAACATCCAACGGTGACTGGAAATCCATCAGAATGCTTTCTTTCGGGAATTCTGAAGGTACAGGCGGAAAAGATCTGATTGCAGATCTGATGATGATTAACGATGTGAAAGATTTAAACAAACTCACTTCCGCAGATGTTAAAGATAAAATCATCTTCGTTAATTACCCGATGGATCAAACGTATGTAAATACTGTTGATGCTTATTTAGCTGCCGCAAAAAACAAACTTCTTGCAGCTTCCGTAATTGGTCAAAAAGGAGCAAAAGGTTTAATCATAAGATCTCTAACCACGGCTAATGACGATGTTCCACATGCAAAAATGATTGTCTACGAACCAGATGACAAGGCAAGAATTCCTGCGGTAACCATTGGAGCAAAATCTGCTGATGAACTGGAGAAATTATTGTCTAAACAAAGTGTTAAGGCAAAACTGAATATGTCTGCACAGTCTAAAGGCGAAACAGTTAACCAAAATATTATCGCAGAAATTCCCGGAAAAAAAGACGGGAAAATTATTTTACTGGGAGCTCAGCTCGATTCATGGGATTTTGCTGAAGGTGCACACGATGACGGTGCTGGTGTAGTGCAATGCATTGAGGTTTTGCGTGCTTTTAAGGCTTTAGGTTTGGAAAATAATCATACAATCAGAGTCGTATTGTATGCTAATAGCGAAAATGGCGGTCAGGGTCGCGATATGTACGCAGCTTATGTTAAGAAGAAAGAAGAAAAACATATTCTGGCATTAGGTTCAGATTCTGGTGGATATTCCCCGAGAGGTTTCAGGCTAGATATGTCTCCACAACGGAGAAGGTTGATTTTTGAATGGAAAAATTATTTTCTGCCTTACGGCGTTTACGATTTTGATCAGACTGAAGCCATTCAGGATGTTTTACCACTGAAAAAAATAGACATTCCCCTGGCTGAAATGGTGGTTGACACTCAACGATATTTTGATTACCATCATTCCACCGAGGATACTTTTGATAAAGTAAACAGGCGCGAACTGCTTCTGGGAGCGGTGGTGATGAGTCAGATGGTTTTTATGATCGACAAAAACTGGTAATAAAAAACGGTACTTTTCGGTACCGTTTTTTTATGTCAAAACATTGATTTAAACAAAATCAAAGCAATGTCTGTATTTACTGTCTGAAATTTTGGTTATAAAATGGCCGTATTGCGGGAAAATTACACCTCTCTCCTCCTCAATGCAAAGAATTTTATTTTCTTCGTCATAATAAAGTGAAAAGTATTCAAAACTTTCATTATCAATCTCTTCTAAAAATTTCTGAATTTCTGCAACGCTGATACCTTTTATTGCAATGTCACCAAGCATTTCGCCGGCCTCTGATAGGAACTCGATCTTTTTCATCTTTGTATTTTTTCACCAAAATTAATAAAAATTTTGCAATTAGCAAGAAAAAAAATGTTTAGTTCATATATTTCCATCTTTCTGATAAAATTACAGCATAAAGTATTGTTTATTGTAAAAAGTTGGTAAAAAATGATTATAGATAGAAAAAAGTTAAGCATTTTCTCCAAATCGTGAATATCAAATTCATTAATATATTAACAAAAATGTATATTATTAATAAAATATATAATTAAATAGAATTTTTTATTAGAATTAAATTTTTGAAATTAAAAATATTTACCTTTTTATATTAATCAATGTAAATTCTAATATATTACTGAAAACTTATAAACCGTTTTGCTTTCATATTTTTCATCTGGATTTAAGACAGTTGAAGGAAAAGAGCTACGATTTGGTGAATCCGGAAAATGTTGGGTTTCAAGACAGAGTCCTGTGCGGAAATTATTTTTCCCACCTGTCTTCGTTTCAAATTTTCCGTCCAGAAAATTCCCGGTGTACAGCTGAATTCCCGGTTCAGTGGTAAAAATTTCCATGTTTCGACCTGTTTTCTGATGAAACAAATTTCCTGCACTTCGCAAACCATTGCCATTCAAAACCCAGCAATGATCGTAGCCTTTTCCTAGTTTAAGCTGCTTATGATCCAGATTAATATCTTTGCCGATTTCCTTCATACTGCTAAAATCAAATGGAGATTCTTTTACATCAGAGAGCTCACTGGTTGGAATTGAATGTTGATCAATTGGGAGATAGTGATCAGCGTTGAGCTGCAGTTGATGATCTGTAATTTCCTGAGAATGATCCCCAGAAAGATTAAAATAAGAATGCTGCGTGAGATTGATGATTGTCGGTTGATCTGTTGTCGCAGAATATTCAATTTCAAGTGCGTTTTCGTCTGTAAGAGTGTAAAGCACCTTCACAGAAAGGTTTCCGGGATAGCCTTCTTCCCCATCTTCACTTAAATAATGCAAAGCAAGAGAACAGGATTCTGAATTTTCTAAAATTTCTGCATTCCAGATTTTGTTGGAAAATCCCTGTTTACCGCCGTGGATATGATTATTGCCTTCGTTTTTTGTCACCTGATATTCCTTACATTTAATTGAAAATCTGGCATTTGCAATACGATTGGCATATCTTCCAACCACTGCACCGTAGGTATATTGATTAGAATTGAAATAATCTTCAGAATTTTTAAAACCTAAAACCACATCATCAAATTTCCCGTCTCTATCGGGAACTTTCAATGAAGTAATAATTGCTCCGAAATTGATGATTTCCACCTGCATCCCGTTTTCGTTGCGAAGGATATATTTGTTTATAGGTTCGCCATTTGCTGTTTTTCCGAATTCTTCTGAGATTAATTTGTTCATGCGATGTGATAAAGTTTAAATTTTAATCTTCAACTTAACTGCAATTTCTGCAAAACTCGTGAATAAAGCAAGATTTACATTTTTAAAACAAAAAAAGCCCCGAAATGGAGCTTTATATTCAGACTTCTTTTGAAGTTTTTACTGTTTGGAAGATTGCGATTTTATCTGTCGTTTTCTTTTCAATCATACCGTGTGGAGGTCTTGGTCTTTCGGGTCTGCGTGGTGGTTCCGGTCTTTTTGGTCTTGGTGGCGGATGGCATGCTGCCAACAAAAATGCCAGCGTAAGTACGGAATAGATCTTTGTTGAATTTTTCATATCGAATAATTTTGATGTATTTACTTTTAAACAATCAAAATGCCAAATCAGCCCGAAATATTTTTTAATTATAAAGAATTCACGAAATTTTCAAGTCTTTTCAAACCTTCCGTCAGGATTTCTCTGGGGCACGCAATATTAATCCGCATAAAACCTTCGCCAGCCAGGCCGTATCTGTTTCCCGCATTGAGTTTAAGTTGAGCTTCATTGATTAATCTATCTTCTAAAATTGTTGAGTTTAAATTCAAATTTCTGCAGTCCAGCCACATCAGATAAGTTGATTCAGCGTGAACTGTTTTTATTTGAGGAATTTTCTCCTCAATATAACTTTTAGCAAAAAGATAATTTTTAAAAATGTAATTTTTCATTTCCATCATCCAGTCTTCACCAAAGGTGTAAGCTGCGGTAAAAGCTTCTGCTGAAAACGGATTGAGCCATTCGGTTTCCTGCTGTTGAAGCGTTTTTCTAACTTTTTCTAAACTTTCTGCCTGATCACAGATAATGTAAGCTGCAGACAAACCTGAAAGATTGAACGTTTTACACGGCGAACCCAAAGTAAACGAAATCAGATCATAATCAGCTGCAATTCTAGCAAACGGAATATGTTTAAAACCTTCAAAAACCAAATCAGAATGAATTTCATCCGAAATCACGATCACATTATTTGCAGAACAGATTTCAGCAATTTTCCTGAGATCTTCTTCCTTCCAGACTTTCCCAATGGGATTGTGTGGATTGCAAAACAGTAAAAATTTTGTCAATGGGTCTGATGCTTTTTCCTCTAAATCATCAAAATCGATTGAGTAAGAATTTTCTCTGTAAATCAAATCGTTGCAAAAAGTTTCTGCACCGCTGTTTTTCACAGTTTCGAAAAAATGATCGTAAACCGGTGGCTGCAGGATTATTTTTTCATCTGTTTTCAAAAATGTTCTGATGATGGCAGAAACACCCAAAAGCATTCCCGGAACAGGCAGGATTTTATCTGCAGAAACGGTAAAATGATAATGCTTTTTTAACCAATTGATTGTGCTTGTTTTAAAATCAGGTGAGAGAAACTGGTAGCCCATCATTCCCGACAATGCCTTATCTGTAACGGCTTTCTGAATTTCCGGAGCGATTTTAAAATCCATATCTGCCACCCACATTGGGAGAATATTGTCAGCAAAAAAATCCCATTTTACCGAATTGGTATTTCGTCTTTCGATGATTTCATCAAAATTGTATTTCATTGAGTCTGATTTAAATTTAAAGATAAAAAAATCATCAAAACTGTTATGAATAAAGCTTTGATGACTTTTAAATGTTACAAGATATATTCTATTTTTTTAGATTTTTATCAATCTGTTTCTCTGCTGATTTGGCTTTGGCTTCCTGAGCTTTTTTATCTAAACGCTGCTGTCTGCGGGTTTTCTTTTCTGCTCTTTGCTCCTGTCTGATTACTTTATTTATTTTTTTATTGTAGAGTGCTTCTGTAATTCCCTGTCCGTTTTTACTCAGAAATTTGATTTTTGGTTTCTCATGTGTTCCGGTTACCACGACTGGCAAACCTATCCATCCTCCTGGTGGCAATCCGATTCTGACTAATAGATCAAGAAGACCGTTAAAACTCGTGGTTCCGCTCACAGAAGGTCTTAAAACCGAAACTTTAAAGGTAAATTTATCTACGTGAATCAGATTGTTTTTAATGTGCGTTTCAATGTCAACACCTTTCATATCGGGATCATTAAACCCTTTCGAACCAATACCATTTCCTACTGCAGAGAGCATTTTCAGGTTTTTTACTTCCACATCACGGAGATTGATCACACCACCGCCTTCAAGCGACGGATAAATTGGGTTCATGTTTTTATCAAAATCACCTTTCAGTTTGTAGTCTATGGAAACAATTCCTTTCACATCTTTAGCAGATGTTGCTACTTCTTTAATCATGTCAATTTCCTTGTACGCCCTTTGAACATTGAAATCCTGAACTTTTACCGCCACATCATAATTAGCCGTAAGCGGAGATTCATCCTGATATCTTGCGTCGATACCCATCCGGCTTCCAATAATGTCGAACGTAGTGTTTTTTAAATAGACCTGACCGGAATTTACAGATGCCGTTCCTTTCACATTATTTAATCCTAAACCCTGAAATTCTACTTTACGTGCGTTGACACCAAGAGATACATCCAGATTTTTCGGAATAACCACCACACCACTGCTGTTGGGATTTTCAACTTTGGCATATTCCACATCGATGGATTTTTTGGAATTATCGCCACTTTTCAGAGCCATAAATTCATCAACAAGAATGTATTTTGAATTTAAATTAAACTTTCCGTGCAGTGTTCCTTTTCTTTCAATAAAATAATTGATGGTATTTAAAAGATGCCCGTTCAGTGCAAAATCTGACTTTCCATAATTGGCAAAGAACTTTCTGAACCACATTTTTTCATTTTCAAACTCGAAATTTCCTTCTCTGATGAAGAATGATTTTGGAAGCGTTTCTGTTGTCGCTTTAATATTTTTCAGAATCAGTGTTCCTTTGTTATCAAGCTTGCTGTACTGACCTGTTGTTGCATAGCTTTGTCTTCCTTTTAAAGATAAATCTGCCATAATTAAACCAGAAACATCGAAACCTTTTTTAGCAAATACTTTATAAATTCTTCCCACATTCAGCGTTCCTTTTGCACGGACTTTATACAGCAAATCCTCAAAATTCTGCAGTTCTGCATTGATGAACACCGGATTTCCTTCAAAATCAAATTTAAATGGGTCGAGTTTTACACCTAAACTTTTAAATGTTCCATCGGTATTGCTTACGTTCGCTAAAATGTTGATATTCTGAATCGCATTTGGATAATATGAAGTTTTCAGCCAGCCATTTTTAAGATTAAAATAACCTTTCGTTTTAGGAAAAAGTTTTTTGTCTAAATTAAAAATCCCGTTGGATTGAATATCGGTGTCAATGAAGCCTTTCATATCAATCTCGTTCAATCCCAGAGCGTCATCAAGTGTCTGAAGATTGACAGCACCTTTTATTTTTGCGTTGACTAATATCTCGTCTAAACCTTTGGTCTTCACCACAGCGCGGAAACTGTTATTTTTACCCAAGTCAAAACTTAGATTCTTAAGATCGATTGTGAGTATGTCGGTATTCAAAGCCGGTAAAGCAACATTTAAATCCATATTCAGATTGTTCATCGGAACCGGAGCTTTCGCATTGGAAACAAAGCCTTCTTTTACCAAAAGTCTTGCATTTAAATTGGGTTTCAGGTTCCTGGCTTCACTGAATTTACCTTTTAGACTGAAAAACAGATCGCTGTTCCCCTGAATTTTAGTGTCTTTTGCCCATTCCAGATATTGTGGCGGCAAAACTGAAATCATATCGCGAATTGTTGTTTTTTCTGAAGCAGCTTTAATGTCCAGATCATATCCATCTTTAAGAATACTCAAAAAACCTGTGAACTTTAAAGGAAGTTCGTTAATTCTCAATTCATTTTTCCTCAAAACAAAAGTCAAAGCATCGGTATTGATTCTTGTAATTAAATCTGCATGTAAAGTTTTCTGTTTGGCGTAATAAATTCGGTCTAAGCTGAAATCAAGTTTATTAATATCCAAATCGGTCTGAAGATCAAATACATCTTCACTGAGACCACCTTCACCTGTGTAATTCAAACCTTTTGCGTCTACCAAAACTCTGGCAGAAAGGTCATGGTATTTTACATTCCAGTTTTTAAATTTTATTAAATCCAGTTTTATTGAGGCTCCGCTTTCCGTTGAATCTTTCGGTTTTTCAGAAGGTTTTGAAACGTAAACGTTGTAATTCGCCTGACCTTTTGTATTCACAAAAACATTGGCAACCGCATCTGTAACGTAGATTTCATCGATTTTTACTTCACCATCGAAAATCAGATTCTTAAGATTAATTCCCACAGAAACTTCCTTAGCTGCAAGCAAAGTGTCTTTCTGAAAAGGTTTTGAACCTTTTAAAAGTAAATCATCCACTGAAACCGTGAGCGAGGGAAAATGTCTGAAAAACGTGAGATGCGTTTTTTTATAATCAAGCTCGCCCGCAAGATGTTTGTTGGCAAAAGACTTCACCTGCTTAGAAATGGTTCCGGGAAACAGGACAGGAATAATGAACATTAGAAAAAGTACCGTGACAACGGCAATTCCCGTCCATTTAAATATCTTAAGGATTATGGTTTTCAGTTTTTTCATTGTAAGAAATTTGGTGATGAGATCCGAAGGAATTTTCAGAAAAAAATCTTAAAAATCTTTGATCAATTTGCTTTGAACAAAATCTGTACCTATTGCACTTATGAGCAGTTTTTCATCCTCTTTTAAAATTTATTAGCATACTGTTTGATAGGCAAATATCCATACCTTTATAAACTTTTAATTTCCCTCCAATGATTGACAATACCTTTGGTAAAAATATTATTCCTGATAACGAGGAAGAGAGGTTAAGGGCACTGCACCGGTACCGCATTACAGATACTCCGTCTGAAGAAAGTTTCGACGGAATTGCCAGGCTGGCGGCTCAGATTTTTGATGTGCCCGTTGCTTTGATTTCTTTGGTTGATGCAGAATCTGTTTTCTTCAAAGCAAATTTTGGGATGGGAAATGCAAAAAAAGCCAACCGCGGAAAAAGCCTTTGTTCTCTTGCTGTGCTTGATAAGGATGTTACTGTATTCGAAGATGCCTTGAAGGAGCCATGTCTGCTTTCAAATCCTAATGTTATCGGAGATTTTGGTTTGCGGTTTTATGCTGGAGCACCACTTACAACGCAGGACGGCTACATGATTGGTACCCTCTGCATCATCGATCAGAAACCACGTACTTTTGATAGTCACGATAGTAAAATTCTGCAGGGACTTGCCAAAACTGTGATGGATCAGATAGAACTACGGCTTTCTGCACTTGAAACAATTGAAAAGTTGGCCAGAATCAATGAGGAATCACGTGAGTACAACAATAAATTAAATTTATCCAATAAAAAACTGGAGCAGAGCGAGCTCAGGTTAAAGTCTTTTATTACCAAGGCCCCAATTGCGTTTGGTATTTTGCGCGGTGATGATTTAATTGTAGAAACCGCCAACGAGATGATCTTAAAAGTATGGCGAAAAGACAGGGATGTTATTGGAAAGCCCATTCGCGAAGCACTTCCTGAACTGAAAGACCAACCCTATTTTGATATTTTGGCAAATGTATTAAAAACGGGGAAGCCTTTTTTTGGTAATACTGCCAAAGCAATTTTAGAGGATGAAGGTGTTTTGCACGAAGGCTGGTTTGATTTTATTTACGAACCTCTAAAGGATGAGAATGGTAATACCTCATCAATTATTGTGATTGCCAACGAAGTGACCGATAGAATCAACAAAAAGGAAGAACTGGAAAACCTGAATCAACGGTACGAACTTGCACTGAAAGCCGGTCAGCTTGGAACGTACACTCTGGATCTGAAAACGGGTAAAATGATCTGCAGCGATGTTTGCAAAAGTAATTACGGAAGATCCAGCAGTGACAGATTTGATTTTGACGATTTTATTGAAACCGTGGTTCCCGAACACAGAAAAATGGTCAGTGAAAAGGTAAATGATTCGATAAAAAGCGGGATGCCCTATAACTCTGAATATCTGATACAAAGGCCTGACGGCTCCTTTCACTGGATGAATGCCTCCGGTTTGCCAAGTTACGACGCAGATGGCAACCCCGCATTTATGACAGGTGTAACTTCCAATGTAACGAAGAGAAAAAATTACGAGACGCAAAAAGACGATTTTCTCAGCATCGCAAGCCACGAACTGAAAACTCCGATTACAAGTTTGAAAGCGAGCATTCAGCTTCTTGACAGGCTTAAAAATAAACCAACACACGAAAAAATTCCGAAATTAATCGAGCAGTCTACAAAAAGTATCGAAAAATTAACAGGTCTGGTAGATGATCTTTTAAATCTGAACAGATTAAGCGGAGGAAGAATGGAACTGGTAAAAACTGAATTCAATGTTTCTGAAATGCTGGAATCCTGTTGTGAATTTACAAGACTTACCGACAGCCATAAAGTGAAAATTACCGGAGATCAGAATATTAAGGCATTTGCAGATGAAGACAGAATTGATCAGGTGGTGGTGAATTTCCTCAACAATGCTGTGAAATACGCGTCTCAGTCAAAGGAATTTCATCTGAATATCGAAAAAACTGATGACTTTATAAAAATTGGGGTGCAGGATTTCGGTGACGGCATCGATGAAGAAATACAGCCGTATCTTTTTGAAAGATACTTCAGGGCCAATCATGAAGAGAAACATTATTCAGGTTTGGGACTCGGGCTTTATATTTCCGCTGAAATTATCAAGCGACACGGCGGCGAGATCGGTGTGGAAAGCAAGAAAGGTAACGGCAGTACTTTCTGGTTTACGCTTCCCGTTTAGGTTCTCTTATTTTATCTGAATGAAAATCAGGAACGATGAGCTGACAATGATAAATTCTCATAATTCAAATTTTAATCAGAAAAGAAATTTAGAATTAAATTTAAAATATTTTGATTTAAAAATTTTGGTTGGCTTCGGATTTGCTTAACCACGGATATGAAAACTATCTATATACTTGAAGATGAGACGGGCATCAGAGATGCTTTACAACTGCTCTTATCATTTGAAAATTATGAAGTACGCTCATTTTCTACCATTGAAGCGTTTAACAGCAGAAAGGAGTCTGAAGTTCCGGATATTTTTATTCTGGATGTGATGATGCCCGACGGTCTGGGCACCGATGTCTGTAATCAGCTCAAAAATGATTCTGCAACCGCGGGAATTCCGGTTATGATTATGAGTGCTCATGCGAAAAATACAGAGGTTACAGAACGTTGTGATGCAGATGTGTTTGTAAGCAAACCTTTCGATATCGATGATGTAATCGAAAAAATTGAAAATTTGATTCGGAAGAAATAGATTTAAAATCAATTTTAAGCCTATAAACCAAAAGCGCATTTGTTTTTGGTTTTTTTCATTGATAATTTAATGTCTGTATCCGGAAAAATTTTTACCTTAAATTTTTGCAGGTTTGAATTATAAATGTACGTATATTTAAAAAAGTTATCCTGCTAAACTTCTGCATTTTTGACAAATATTATTGACTTTAAAAAACTAATAATTATGCTGATTCCCAAAGATATTTTACTGAAATATGGTGCTACCGAAGAAACCTACAAACGTGGCGAAACCATTTTTGATGAAGGCGATACGCCAAAAAATTATTATCAGATCACTGAAGGGAGAATAAAACTAAATCATTACAATGATGAAGGTAAGGAGCTCATTCTCGCAATTTTAGATAAAGGACTGAGCGTGTGCGAGTTGCTTTTGTTTATAGACAAAACTTATCCTGTAAATGCAATCACTTTCGAAAAATGCACAGTTCTGAAACTGCCGAAGAAAGCATTTAATCTTCTTCTCGATGAAAATCCTGATGCAGCAGCTGATATCCGCAGATTTTTATCGGAAAGGCTGTACTACAAATACATTATGTTGGAAAATAATTCAGCACTGAGCCCCGAAAAAAGAATTAAAGGAACACTGGAATACCATAAAAGTTTCAGCGACAATAAAGATAAATATTCCTATGAAATTCCGCTTACAAGACAGCAAATTGCTGCACTGACCGCACTCCGCGTAGAAACTGTAATCCGGACAGTAAAAAGACTCGAGAAAGAAAACTACCTTAAAATTATTGACCGGAAGATTTATGTTTAATTAAATCTCAGAAAATTAAAATAAAAACAACAGCTTCATTTACGAAGCTGTTGTTTTTATTAATTATGAACACTAAAACAGTTTGTTTCAGCTCCATGGATCGAGGATCACCTTTACACAACCATCTTCTTTCTTATCAAAAATCTGATAGCCTTTCGCCACGTCATTTAAAGACAGACGGTGAGTGATAATATCGTCCAGACGAACCTGTCCGCTCTCAACATATTTCAGAAGCTTGTCTATGATCGCGTGAACCGGCGCCTGACCTGCTCGGAGGATAATTCCTTTATCGAAAATCTGGCCCAATCTAAAGTTATCATAATTGACAGCATACACTCCCAAAACGGAAACAGTTCCTCCTCTTCTTACGCCGCTCATACAGGCTTCCAATACTTTCATTGAACCTTTTTCAAAATTAACTACAGCTTTTGCTCTGTCTAAAAATGATCTTTCAGGTTCAAATCCCACCGCATCAATACATAAATCTGCACCTCTGCCATGAGTCATTTCTCTTATTTTTTCTACGGTTGATTCTGCATCTTCCCACAAAATCGTTTCACAGCCTGTGAGTTTTTTAATCTGATCCAATCTGTACTGTAAAGTATCGATTACGATTATTTTTCCTGCATTATGCAAAATGGCACTTTTTACAGACATTGATCCTACAGGGCCTGCACCGAATATTGCTACCGATTCGCCACCTTTCAAATCACCCCACATCACTCCGGTGTATCCGGTAGGGAAAATATCGGTGAGGAATAATGCCTGCTCATCCGTTAAAATATCCGGTACTTTTCTGGGGCCAAAATTGGCATAAGGAACTCTCACATACTGAGCCTGTCCGCCAGTGTAGCCTCCGTACAGATCTGTGTAGCCAAACATTCCTCCTCCTTTTTCAGTCATAATTCCACCTTCGGGTCCATAATTTTCCGGATTGGAATTTTCGCAGCCTCCAGGAAGTTCGTTTTCACAGAAATAACAGCAACCGCAGGCCACGGGAAATGGTACCACTACCCTGTCTCCCTGATGAAGATGGGTAATGTTTTTTCCTTTTTCCACGACCTCTCCCATAAATTCATGTCCCATCACCATGGGTCTGGCTTGCGGGATTCCGCCGGAATACATGTGCAGATCGCTGCCACAAATCGCCGTGGAAGTTACTTTCAGGATGATGTCATTTTCATCCTGAATGGTTGGGTCTTCTACAGTGTCACAGGTAATTACACCTGGAGAATGAAAAACTGCTGCTTTCATAATAATTAATTTTTTGGCTGGTTGTCGTGACCTGTGAATCCGTTTCTGTGTTTTTCAAATTCCCAGACTCTGTGAGAAGCTATTGCTGTAATAAAACTGTTGTCAGCATCATTGTTTTTTTCCAGAACAACAGCTGGATCTTCAGAATGATAATCAGCGACATCTGTCTTTTTAAATAGCGCGTCTGTCTCCTTATCAAAGAAAATTGCCTTACAATGACGGTAAGCTTCGTTTACAAATTCAATAACGCTGTTTTTATAATCAGGCTGAAGCCATTGTTGCGTGGATTCTGCTCCGGCAGCTACGTAAACTGCATCAAAACATACACTCATTGTACTTGATATTGAATGTTTTGGCGTGAGTTCAGTGCCATCGTCAGCTTTTACCGTAGCCATTTCAGGCGCTACAAACTGTACTACCGCGCCTTTTGCTTCAAGTTCTGATTTTAATTCTGAAATACGTGTCGCATTGCAACCATCTGCAATCACAAAAGCGATGATTCTCGATTCAATTGAATCCTTTACCGTATTTTTCATGCTCAGGGCATCTGAAGAATCCAATGAAGTCTCACGTTCTTCGCTTTGCAGAGATTCTACATCGGCGTCCGCAGGTATGCTTCCGTTGGGCTGTTCAAGAGTTTTCACCTCAACTCCCAGTTTTTCGGCCACCATTTGAGCCAATTCTTTATTGATAAAATTAAGCTGCGAAACCATTCTTTCCCTGATTGCCGGAATCGTTACTTTAGACAATTCGAAAACCAATGCTTTTTGTAAATGCGTTTTTTCCGGAGCAGACTGGCTGTTGTAAAATAATTTTGCCTGAGAATAATGCTCAACAAAAGATTCGCTTCTGGCTCTGATTTTGGTACCGCTGATTCTCTCACCATAAGTATCAAAACCACCTTCAGACATCATAGCCTGATAAGGGCAACCTCCGCCCATAGAATTGGGTTCGTAACTTACTTTTCCTTTGGCAATCTGCTGTCTCATGTGCCCGTCACGCTGGTTGTTGTGAACAGTTGGTACAGATTTATTAATCGGAATCTCATGAAAATTTGGAGAACCTAATCTTGAAAGCTGTGTGTCTGTATATGAAAACAAACGTCCCTGCAACAAAGGATCATTGGTAAAATCTATACCAGGAATTAAATGCCCTGGATGGAAAGCGATCTGCTCAGTTTCTGCGAAGAAATTATCAGGATTTCTGTTTAAGGTTAAAGTTCCCATAATTTCTACCGGAACGGTTTCTTCAGGTATAATTTTTGTAGGATCCAAAAGGTCAAAATCGAAATCGAATTCATTTTCTTCAGGCACAATCTGTACACCTAGATCCCATTCCGGAAAAGCACCGTTTTCAATGGCTTCCCAAAGATCTCTCCTGTGGAAATCAGGATCTGCACCCGAAATTTTCTGAGCTTCCGGCCATGCAACTGAATGCACACCCAGTTTTGGTTTTAAGTGAAACTTCACAAAAAATGCTGAGCCTTCACTGTTGATGAATCTGAATGAGTGCACCCCAAAACCTTCCATCATTCTGTAACTTCTTGGTAAAGCTCTGTCACTCATCAGCCACATGATCATGTGCATACTTTCCGGCATCAGGGAAATGAAATCCCAGAAAGTATCATGTGCAGAGGCAGCCTGCGGAATTTCGTTGTCCGGTTCTGGTTTTACGGCGTGTACCAAATCCGGAAATTTCATCGCATCCTGAATAAAAAATACAGGAATATTGTTTCCTACCAAATCGTAGTTTCCTTCGTCAGTATAAAATTTGATCGCAAAGCCGCGTACATCTCTTGCAAGATCGGTGCTACCCCTGCTTCCTGCAACGGTAGAAAATCTTACAAATACAGGAGTTTCCTTTTCAAGGTCTGTGAATAATTTAGCTTTTGTGAACTGCTGCATATTTTTATTCAGCTTAAAAACTCCGTGTGCACCAGAACCTCTTGCATGAACGATTCTTTCCGGAATTCTTTCATGGTCAAAATGGGTAATTTTCTCTCTGAGAATAAAATCTTCCAAAAGTGTAGCACCACGCTCACCGTCTTTAAGAGAATCCTGATTATTGCGAATTTTAAGGCCTTGGTTGGTCGTCAGTTTCTCTCCGGAATTGTCTGTCTTGTAAAGATCAAGCTGATCTAACTTGTCGTTGTTTTCTTTGTTTGTATCCATATTATTTAATTGTGTGAATGTTTTAAAAATCAGTAATAAGGGTAATTAATTTAAAATCCTTTATTTACTTGTCGAATTATAAGGTTTGATGTATTGTAAATACATGCAGATTTCTGTCTGTAATGCAATATCTGTTGAAATTTTTCTGCCTGAAATTCCAGCGAAATAGTTTCAGAACTTGAGATGTTTTTTAGGTTAAACTTATCGACGGTTCAGAATGCGGTGGAAAGATGGAAGTCAATCCTGTAGATGAAATAATATTGTGATTTCTCCTGAGATAATTATTTTTGCAAGCCTGGGAAAAGCTCACAGATGCTGCCCCTGTCGCGAGGCAACTGCATAAAAAAGTTTTCATAAAATTTAAATTTGATGTTGGTGTTATCAAATTTAACTTTATAATTCGGCGTTTCTTATGACCGTAATCATACTTAATTTTTTATTATATAAGTAAACAAAATAATATGTACTAAGAAGCAAATTACAGAATCAAAAACAGATTTTTCCGTTGGATATTTTCACCAGATTCTGCTTTTCGAGTTTTTTAACGGTTCTGATGACTGTTTCCACGCGCAAGCCGGTTAAAGACGCCAGTTGCTGCCTTGAAAAAGGAACGATAAAATCAAACGGTTCAAAGGTTTGATGATGGGATTTCAAAAATTCCAAAACCTTCAGAATTCTGTGAGACGGATTATTGACAGACAAAGTGGTAAGCATTTTATAGCGGTAAAACATGCGTTCTGAAGTGTGAGACATCAGTTTGTGCATCAAATCGGAATTTGAGTTTACAATCTCCATGAAATTTTCTTTTCTAACCCTCAAAACCACACTGTCGCTCATCACTTCCGCATTCACACAGTAGGGAACATCGTACCACAGAAAAGTTTCGGCAAAGCAATGACCATCAGACGGCAAACTGTGTATAAACTCGCTTCCGTCATCTTTGTAAACGTTAATTTTAATAAGTCCGCTGCGAATCTGATAATAATATTTCGGTACGGAACCTTCTATAAAAATTGTTTCACCTGCTTTATATTTTTGAATTTCTGCTCCATTTTTAAAAAGTAATTCTTCGTCAATAATCATAAATCATTAGTAGTTTAAAAAACTATTGCAAAATTTCTTAGAAAGAAGAAATAATTCCCTAACCATGCAATAAATCGGCTGTAAAAATAACCTTATAAAGCCGATCAATACTATGACTATAGGCATAAGAAAATACATTTGATACAGGATTGTGAAGAAGATATTTTCTTTGTTTTGGAGAAAAGAATTTTCGAACTCAATTCAAAGTCTGTTCCTTAAAAATTATTCAGATTGAAGTTCAGACAGTTTGGTTTTGAAACATCCCAGAATAAATTCACAATAGTAGATCTGTGCATTCTGTTGGTTTGTTCTCGGGTGAAGTTCTAGTTTTTTTGTAAAGACGATCTCATCTTTGTGGCTGAAGCTGAAATAAGCATAGATTTTAAAATCAGATTCTTCCACAGGCGTAGAATAGCCTGTCACGGCAATTCCCCAGTCGGTTTCAAAAGACTTTGCTATGTTACGGGCCATTTCTTCAGCGATTTTATCAGATACACAATCGCATTTTTCTGCCTCTTCACTGTTAATGTTGAGAAATTTCACCTTTTTTTCAAGAGTGTAGGCAGTGATCCCACCGTGATAATATTTGGAAGCATCAGCCATCTGTGAAAATGAATACTGCAGATAACCGGATGTTACACTTTCGGCAACAGAAACTGTTTCTTTAGAATTCTTCAGCAAATTTGCTACTTCATACAATAAATTTCGTTCAATTTCCATGGAAATGTTATATTAAGATTTGATGTTGGTGATTCAGTCATCTCAAATTTCAAGCCTATTTTGCTTCCACATTAGTTTTAAAGACTTTCAATTAAAACCAGATATGAAAATTCAGAACTTTTATTTAAAAAAAGATAAAAAATGATTGAAAAAATATGGTCTGAGATTGAAAATTACGTAATCAAAAGGTGAAATGTATGTCCAATAAAACTGCGAAACTATGCTTACAATCATCTGCTGAGGAAAATTTAAATAAAATACCACATTCAGATTTTTCCTTTGCCGATGGTCTGGTAATTGTAACTCCTGATGTAACAAAACCAATCAAATATTATTTTATGGAAACCAAAAAAGCCACCGCAAAAAAAAGTCCGGCTAAAAAAACAGCGGCTTCTTCTGCTAAATCTTCACCAAAAGTAACTTCTAAATCAACGTCCAAAAACGCTGTGAAGGCATCTGCTAAGACACCGGCAAAGGATGATGCTGCCAAAAATCTTAATGATTTGTTTGAAGACTCTCTGAAAGATATCTATTGGGCTGAAAAAGCTTTGACAAAAGCACTTCCTAAAATGCAGAAAAATGCTACTGATGCCAAGCTTAAACAGGCAATCGGACAACATTTGGAAGAAACAAAAGAGCAGGTAAAAAGACTTGAGGCTTGTTTTAAAGCTTTAAATAAAAAAGCTGAAGCCAAAAAATGTGATGCGATGCAGGGACTTCTTGACGAAGGAACCGGAATCATGGAGGAAACAAAAGCAGGAGCAGTACGTGATGCAGGTATTATAGCCGCTTCGCAAAAGGTAGAGCACTACGAAATTGCAACCTATGGAACTCTGGCAGCTTATGCTAAAATTCTTAAAGAAAAGGAATGTCTGAAGCATCTTCTTTTAACTTTAAATGAAGAAAAAAACTGCAACGATTTGCTGTCTAAAATTGCTGATACCAATCTCAATTCGAAAGCGATTAAAGCATAATTCAAAATTTTGAAAGACCCGCATAAGGGTCTTTTTTTATTCTGTGTTACAATTTTAATTATTTAAAGTGTATGTTGTGATTACAGTCATAAGTTTAAATATATCAATCCTATAGGCTCAACTTAGATGGTCTTTGGTCTCATAGTTGTACCTTAATGATGAATTGAAGATTTCTATTCTGAAATTTTTCTTTTACCGAAAAATAATAATCATGGCTTTAAATGAAAATGAAGAAATCCGTGGCGGACAAGGTCAGGTTTTAGATCCTGAATCCTACCGCGACTCGATCGGGACAATGGAACAGTCCGGAAAAAGAAAATGGGTATTTCCCAAAAGACCGAAAGGAAAATTTACCAATTACAGGACAATAGTAGCTTATATTCTGCTGGCAATTTATTTGGCTGTGCCGTTTATCCGCATTAACGGAAATCCTTTCCTCCTGCTTAATGTTATCGACAGGGAATTTTTTATTTTCGGACAACCTTTTTATCCTCAGGATTTCTTTCTCTTAACTTTAGGTGCCATCGTGGGTTTAATCTGCATTATTATTTTCACAATAGCATTTGGGAGAATCTTCTGTGGCTGGATCTGCCCTCAAACAATTTTTCTTGAAAGCGTTTTCCGTAAGATTGAATTTGCGATTGAAGGAGACAGAAACCGTCAGATGAAACTGGACCGTCAGGAATGGAACGCAGAAAAAATCTGGAAAAGATCTCTGAAATGGACTATATTTTTTATTCTTTCTCTCATATTCACTCACTTTATGATGATGGTGATTGTGGGCTATGAAGAAGTTTTCAGAACCATCGCAGAAGGGCCACTCGCCCATCCCACCAATTTCATAGTAATTATTCTTTTTACAGCGGCATTTTACTTTGTTTTTGCGTGGTTTCGTGAGCAGGTTTGTACATTGGTTTGTCCGTACGGGAGACTGCAGGGCGTACTGATCGATAAAGATACCATCAATGTTTTTTATGATTATAAAAGAGGCGAAAACAGGGCTACATGGAGAAAAGGAGAAGACAGAAAAGCTGCAAACAAGGGTGACTGCATAGATTGCTACCAGTGCGTTGTGGTTTGTCCAACAGGAATCGACATCCGTGACGGCCAGCAGCTGGAATGTGTGAACTGCACAGCGTGTATTGATGCATGTGATGAAGTAATGGTAAAAGTAGGTTTGCCCAAAGGTCTTATCAGATACGCTTCTGAAACAGAAATTGAAACAGAAAAACCAACGAAATTCACAGGTAGGATGAAGATCTTTATGGTCATTCTTATTGCACTACAGATTTTCCTCGGATTTTTGCTCTACAGCCGCGGAGATATGGAAGCTAAGTTTATAAAGCCCGCAGGAAGTACTTATTTTGTAAGGGACGGTTTAATTACCAATACCTACAGTTATACGTTTCTCAACAAATCCACAGACAAAAAAACAGTCACTATAAAAGTTATTGAGCCATCACATGGAAATGTGATTTTCAGCGGATCTGATAAAATTATAATTCCTAAAGACAAAATATCGAAAGGAACCATTACCATTACATTTCCTGAAAAAGAGATGGATCTTTCCAAACAGAATATAACCATTGGAGTATTTGATTTAAAAGGAAACCTCGTCGACTCGTACGATACTTATTTTGAAGGACCTTTTAAACTTCAATTTTAAATCTGTATGAAAATACAAAGGGAGCGGTTGAAAAACTGCTCCTTTTTTTGTTGTGATGTTTGAATTATTTTATCCGGAAATCTTACCTTGTAATTAAAGATCTGTTTTTTCTGGCCTAAGCATTCCTTCCGCAAGACATTCCCACTGAATTTTTGAAAGTCCGAACATTCCGCCGATGGCAATCATAATATTTCTGGCCGAATTGATGAAGCCCGATTTCAAGTTCGGAGATTCGTTTCTGCCATACACAGCCGCTATCAGAGAATTTTCTCTTCGCTCAATGACGAAAGTGGAAGTTGCTTTGTCGCAATAGAAATGGGCAATCTTTTTACTGTTCATTTTTTTCGGATCGGGCGAAGGTCTGCATTGAATTAAAAGTCTGTCCGGAGATTCGAAATCAATTTTATCAATAACTGTCCAGTCAAATGACCGGCCTTCTGTTCCGCCGGGACCGGGAATATCAATCCTGATGTAATCACCCAACTGTGGCAGGCGGTCTACAACATTTCCGTTGAAGTTGCAGAGTTTAAAATCTGCTGTGGTTTCCGGACAGTATTTGTGCCATTCGCCTATTCCAAAAAATCTTTCTTTAAGATGATGAAACTGAATTTCGATTTCGTCATTATTTTCTAAATTGAGGATACTTTCAGAATCGTGAAAGCCACCTTTCACCTGTTTTGGAACTCCATGAATATTTTTAGGTTTCATTTGTAATTTTTTGTGGTTTGGTAAAACACTTTATTTATCATAAATTATTTTGTGATAAAAAAGTTTATTTGATGTCTTTTCAAAGATAGTCTTTAAATGTGGGTAAAACTTATGATTACTGTCACACATCATAATTTATAAAACTTTACTCCGTGAAATATAAATGACTTTGATTTTTCTGAAAGAAGTTTTTTTTACAGAAAATTTTATAATTTGATATAGTTTGAATCAAAATTATTTGAGGTTAAAAAAGTTCTTACTTGGTACTATTCTTGACTTCTTTTAAGCAGATATACTTAAGATTAAATCTAAATTTAACTCCAAAACAAAAATATTATGTTAAAAAAAATGATCGCAGGACTTGGAGGAGCAATCGCCCTCAACCTGCTGCACGAAATCGTGAGGAAAACCTGTAAGGATGTTCCGCACATCAACGAACTTGGCGAAGAAGCTCTTGCTAAAATGACCGATGGCACTGCTTTGGAAATCAACAACCCAAACCAACTCTATGCAGCTACACTTGCAGGAGACGTAATCAGCAATGCAGTTTACTACGCAACAACAGCTACAACCCACAATCTGGCAAGTGGACTGATGGCTGGTGTCGGAGCCATCGCCCTCCCTCAAAAATTAGGACTTGATCCCGATCCTGTAGCGAGCACGAATCAAAAGAAAATAATGACTGTAGGATATTATCTGTTCGGAGCAATTGTCACGAAGCTGATTTATGATCAGATAAAAGATGAATAGAGAGCAATTAAAGAGGCATCACCCGAATTGGATGATGCCTTTTTTACATTTCATTACAATTTCAGATCTTTTTTCAGCTTTCGTCTCTGGTGTTTTGTACCAGACCGATTCCTGCAAAAAAGAAGATCAATCCGATAACTCCTACCACAGCCATATTGGTGTAGGCTTCACTTTTTTGCATCAGCTGATAACCTGTGTACAGTAAACCGGCAATGCCAAGAACTGTAAGAATGGTTCCGAATGTTCTCTTAACGTTCATAATAGTTTATTTTATTTTTAATTCTCAAAAGTCATTCCGTTTTTATGCAAAATAGGAGGAATGTGAAACGGAATTAAGAGTCTGAAGTAATTTTCTGAATTCATTAGAATATTTCATGCTGCTGGAATGACCTGTTTTAGATGGATATTCCTCATAACCAAAGAAATAATAATGCTTCTGTTCATTATTGATTTTCATCTCAAGCTCCCACTCTTTTCCTTCAAAAATATCATTGTTGCTATAATTTTCTTTCCATTCCGTGATCCCTATTTCTTCAAATGTAGAAATAAGTTTCTTTTCGCTCATTTCCGAAAATTTTTTATCCGGATTCTGAAGAATTTCTTTAAAGTAGCCAAAATATTCACTGATGTAAACAAAGCCTTTGTCGATGATGAGTTCGGCACTTTTGCCGTTGGCATTTCCTAAAAAGAAACGTAGGAAATCAATTTTTTCAATAGGGGTATTAAACATTATTTTGGGGTATTATTAAGTGAGTTGGATATTAAATTGAAATTGTTTTCAGCTGTTTTTCATTTTTGATTTCTTCGTTTTCTGCCGATGATGCTGGTGGAAAGTGATTTCTCAAAGAACGCATGAGTATGCAAGTGCAGAATGATTTTAACTGATGGGTATCTCCTTTAAACTTTTCCAAATCTCTCCAGATATTCGTAAAAGTAAGGATCATAATGTTGTCTGCAAGATCTTTGTCGCCAAGACACTGCAGGGCGATACCGTAAAACTGGCTGTTGAATTCGGCATACAGGAAATCGAAAGTCTCACGATCTTTCTTTTTGAGTATTGCACAGCAGCTGAATTTGTTGTCTGAAGAAATCATATTAATTATTCAAAAATTTTTAGAGCATCATCACTCTGTGTATTTACTGTCGGCGTGAACACTGATTTTGCCATTATAGTAGTAAATAGCAATTTCAACTGCTTTTTCAAAATCGATTTCGTGAAATTTTTCTTCAGGATCTTTTACATCACGTTGCGAAATTTCTACTTTGAATGGATTATGATGTGATTCAGAAATCATTCCTTCTACTGTTTTTTTCTTCCGATATTTTACAATAATGTTTTTAATCTCTTCTGAAAGGCCTGTAATCTCTTTTTTCAGCAGGTCGTTTATTTCCATTTTAATTTTGTTTTTATCTAAATTTATACTTCCTGATCTTCCTTTCTGATACTTACAATCTGGTAGTTGTCTGATGACGAGAACTTTTTACAGGATTCATCGTTGCAGCTGTCTGGGTTTTTCAGATAGTGATCAATAAAGTCTACACTTTCTTTTGTGTTTTCGGGCGAAATCAGGATGTGATATAAGTTTAATACAGATTGATCTGCATTTTTTACAGATTCTTTTTTTTGTTTTAAAGCCTCTTCGTATGTCATACTGCTTATTTTTAATCTTTATTTTGTCTGTACTCCAGAATTTCCCTGAACTGTTTGTGAGATTGTTTCAGGTGATAAAGATGATCTTCCAGAACAGATTTTGTTTCAACTGAAAAACCTTCTGTCTCCAATGCTTTTTCATACGCTTTATAAGCAGCTTCCTCTTCTGAAATCACACTGTTTAAAGTGGAGTTGACAGAATCTATATTGAAAGCACTTTTAATATCAATCCAGGTACTGTGAATGTTACCGCGCACAGATGATGAATCTTCATTCATTTCAGAATCATTTTCCCTTAGAATATTCACGAGCTCATTTTTCATAACGTTCGTGTGGGAAATCATTTTCTCATATTCAGATTTGATATCAGGATAACTCTCCCAAATCTGACCTTCCACTTTTGCAAATGCAGAAATTCTGTCGTTGGTAATCTGGATGAGGTCTTTCAGTATTGCCTGAGTTTCGTTTGTTTCCATAATAATGTGATTTGGTGAATGTGATTTAGTCTAAAGGCCTTCTGCCAGTAAAGAGGTTAATTACAACTACGATTACGGCAATCACCAGGAAGACGTGTATAAGACTTCCCGTATCTAAACCTGGAATAATTCCCAGCATTCCCAAAATCCATACTGCGATACAAATTACGGCTACAAGCCAAAGAATACTTCTCATAATAATATATTTTAGTGTTTGTACAATCACAGATACAATTAGTCTGCCCTTTTTCAAATGAAAAAAAACTTTAGGTACCACATGTGCAATAACAAAGGTTTTAGGGCACCATTATTGTAAATTGACAAGTACCAAAAAATATAACAATATGGACAACACCAAAACAGTTTCAGTATTAAATGATCTACTGACAATTACCAACGACAGAATTCAGGGATTTTCTAAAGTGGAAGACAAAGTATGGGAAGGATATCCTCACCTGCGTGCCGACTACGACAATATGGTTGCACAGTCTGCTACAATGAAAAATGAATTATCTGGTCTAATCACTGAGCGCGGCGGGGAGCTGGATCAGACGGGTTCTGCAGCAGGATCTATCCACAGAGCCTGGATTGATGTGAAAAATGCATTTTCAGGAGACAACGCCGAAGCAAGTCTTGGAAATGTAGTCTATGGCGAGCAGGCTGCAATTGATGCGTATCAAAGCGCATTAGACAGTGGCGATCTTTGCCCGGAAAGCTCAAGAGTGGTACTCGACCAGCTTCATCATCTGAAAGCTTCACATGATAAATTTAAAAATCTTGAAGATCTGAACAACTAAAAACCACCATCCGCTTCCATCATGGAAGCGGATTTTTTATGATCTGAATCAGCTGGTGCCCTAAAATTATTTATTTAATTTACAGAAAAACTTTTATGCCAAAATTATTACCATTTGTATTGATGCATTTGGCATTTTTGTCATCAGCACAATTACTTACTATTGAGAATCTTCGGCATCTTTCACAATCTGACGAACAAATTCTTGACACCAAACTTTCAGCACATTTCGATCTTGTACATCATCCTGAAGCGAGTGAGGCCAATGTAAAAGTGTACAGCAATCAACATTTGGAAAATACGGCTTTTACAGTATTGACAGTCATTCTGAAAAACAGCGGATGCCATGTATTTTCTATTGTTTCACATGACCGGGAGCAGGTTACAACGTTCAACAGTACTTTACATCGGGACAAATTTAAGGCTGAAACCATAAAAGATGCGAATGGTGAAGAAATTAATGTTTATGAAAAGGATCAGGTGAAAGTTTTAATCAAAAATCCAGACCATGCATTCACTGCACATCAGATTATTTGGATGTGTAATTGAGGTTGGTTGAGATAATACGAAAAAAATAATTTAAACAAATTTCTTAAGTAAAACTATTCTCTATCCAAAATATATAAATAAATTCGTCTTAAAACTTGTTGCAAAATTTATTATTTCATCAAAAATCTGAATTTATCTTTGTTTTTAAGTGCAATTCCGGTTCCCCGAACTACTGCTCTCAAAGGATCTTCGGCAACAAAAACCGGTAGTTCCGTTTTTTTGTGAAGCCTTTCTGCAAGCCCGTTCAGCAATGCGCCGCCGCCGGCGAGAAAAATTCCGGTTTTGTAAATGTCGGTTGCAAGTTCCGGCGGGGTTATTGAAAGCGTTTCCAAAATGGCATCTTCAATTCTCATTATGGATTTATCCAACGCTCTGAAAATTTCCTTGTAACTCACCATTATTTCTTTAGGTTTACCCGTGATCAGATCTCTTCCCTGAACAGCAATATCGTCTAAATCGAAATCCAATTCCTCCAAAGCTGAACCTACTTCAATTTTGATTCTTTCCGCAGTGCGCTCACCGATGTTCAGGTTGTGCTGTGTTCTGATAAAATATGAAATATCATTGGTAAAAACATCGCCGGCAATCTTCAGTGATTTGTCGACTACAATTCCACCTAAAGCAATGACGGCAATTTCAGTTGTACCGCCACCAATATCTACAATCATGTTTCCTTCAGGGCTTTCAACATCAATCCCTGCTCCTATGGCTGCTGCCATCGGTTCGTAAATCAAAATAACCTCTTTTGCGTTAACCTTCTGTGCAGAATCACGTACTGCCCTTTTCTCGACCTCCGTAATTCCGGACGGTATGCAGATTACAATTCTCAATGCTGGCTGTATCAGTTTGCCTTTTATCTGAGTAATCTGTTTGATAAATTCTTTTATCATGTGTTCAGATGCATGAAAGTCTGCAATAACGCCATCTTTCAGCGGTCTGATTACCTTTATATCTTCGTGGGTTTTACCCTGCATCAATTTTGCCTGTGTCCCTACAGCAAGTGCCTTACCTGTTAAACGGTCAATCGCTACAATGGAAGGTTCATCGATCACAATTTTATTGTTGTGAATAATCAGCGTGTTGGCTGTTCCCAAATCTATCGCAATCTCTTCCGTAAACATATCAAATATCCCCATCAATCATTTTTTATAATCGCTAAAGGTACGGCTAATACAATTATCAAATTGCCGAAACAGCTTTATGTTGTAGTTAAACATAAGTTAAAAAACTTTGCTGTTTATTATAATCGCGGAAAATTTAAGTTAAAATATATATTCTTCTCAATCCGGCATTAAACCTGATATTTCGGAATACAGATTGCAGTAAAAGTCCTGAGGTTCTACTCCATTTTGAATCTTTTTTCATAAATTAGGTCATCGCAAAATTTTTCCACACATGAAAGCATTAGTTATTGGTGCAACGGGCGCCACAGGCAAAGATCTGGTACAGCAACTTCTCAACGATCCGGATTACTCAGCTGTTGATATTTTCGTCAGAAAACCGTTGGGAATTTTTAATGATAAACTGAAGGTTCATGTGGTGGATTTCAACAAACCCGATCGGTGGAAAAATCTTGTGAAAGGCGACGTTGCCTTTTCCTGTCTTGGGACAACGTTGAAAGACGCAGGCAGCAAAGATGCACAGTGGAAGGTTGATTACGACTATCAGTACAATTTTGCCAAATCTGCCAAAGAAAATGATGTTGAAGATTTTGTCTTGGTTTCGGCTTATGGTGCGGATCCGAAATCAAAAATATTTTACTCAAGAATGAAGGGCGAGCTCGAAATCGCTGTCAGAGAACTTCATTTTAATAAAATTACAATCTTTAAACCTGGAATGCTTGAACGTAAAGATTCTGAAAGAAACGGCGAAGTTTTGGGCGGACGAATCATTAAATTCGCCAATAAAATAGGACTTTTGGAAAGTCACAAACCTTTACCGACACAAATTCTGGCCAAAGCGATGATTAATTCTGCAAAAATTAAAAGCAGTGGATATTCCAGCATTAAACTTGGAAATATTTTTGCTTTCGCAGACAAAGCTTAGCAAATTTTAATTAAAGGAAAATGCCGAAGAACTGTCTCCGGCATTTTTTATTGTCAAAATTCAAATTCTCCTATCAGAATTTTGCTGTCGCTTTCAGGTTTGTTTTCTTTTTGATTCTGGAAAACAGCAATTTTTCTTTCCTGCCTTCCATCAGAATAATACAGATAAACTTCAGCCATAATCGTTGTTGGTCCAGATAAAACATTCTGCCTTTCCCCAAAGAAATTGGTTGTGATTTTATACTTTCCTTTAATGGCATTTTTCAGTAAAAACTGTTCAGGACCAAAACCTTGCGTAAAATCATTGCTTAGCCTACCTCCAATCTGTGTAGATTTGTGAGAATAGGAGCAATCCTCTCCTTTCGGATCTGTTACCCAAAGATCAATGTCGGTATTGTCTTTATTCCAGTTGATCACGACACGAATGTCGACGGGTAAATCAGCTTTTAAACGGTCATCTACCTTACTTCCGTCTACATTTTTATTCTGTTTGAGAATATTGTTGATTTCCATAATCAAAATTTCCTCGATTCCGTTGTCACGATCAGCTATTTCATCTGTAAATTCCTGATATAAAATTGATTTGTAAATATTTAAAGCTTCCTGTGGTCTTTTGTTATCTACCAACGCCAAAGCGTAATCTCTGTGACTCTGTGCATCAAAAGGTCGCCACTCCAGAATTTTTTGAGTAATCCAAAGTTCTTTATCGTAATGACCACGCTGCTTCAGAAGGTAAGAAATGGTTTTGTACAGTTCTTCATTTTCAAGATCAAGCTCAGCTAAAGTACTTAAAACTTTTAAAGCCAAAGCTTTGTCTCCTTTTTTAAACAGCAGTTTTGAAATATCGAAGTAATAAGTTACCTGCTTTTCGTGCTTCGATCTGTTCTCAAGATATTTTTGATAAATAACTTCGGCAGACTGCAGATTTTGGAAATCCTTCATGTATTCTGCGGTGCTTTCTACGTCAACCAAAGTGATTTTGCCTTTAGGTTTTGATACTTTTTCTTCCATTTTAGCAGACGAAACTTCTATTGCCATATCTGATCTTCGTTTGATACCAAGTGCTCCGGTAACCATCACATCTCTAATATCTCCGGAACTTACAGAATCTCTCTGAATAGTAGATTGATTTGTAATTCTCGGATATTCCTTTTTTTCTGATGGTTTAAAATCTGTATTCCACCAGGTTTTTAATTCTCTTGTTTTGTCGAAAGCTTTAGATAAAAGGTTTCTTCTCTGTTCCAAAATTCTTCCTTTATTTTGAGAAACGATCCTCTCATATTCCGCTTTCAATTCCTGTGGTGGCATAATTTTATAACGGACGTAGTCATTAATATCATCCAAAACAATCAAACTGGTATTTTTGCTCACGATACCGAACTGCTCGCTGATGTTTTTAATTTCCTCTCTGTTCTTTGATGGATTGATTTCCAATTCATCAATTTTTCTCTGAGCCCAAAATTGTGCAATCTGCCAGTTTTCCGTAGGTGAAGCATTGGAAAAATCAACACGAACTTCAAATTTTTCGTTTCCATTTGAAAAGACAGCAGTCAGTTTTCCTAAATTTCCTGATGTGATTCCGAAAATATTCACCGACTCATTTACTACAGAACCAACATTTGGAAAAACTTCCTGAATATTTGGATTTTCTTTAAACCCTAAAAATCTTACGGGTAATTTTTTAAACTTTTTCAAAGCCGACTGCGTATCAGTCTCATTCAAATTAATAAAATTCCCACCGGATTGATTGGCGAGCATTTTCAACAAATTAAAATCTGATGTTGGCGTACTCGTTATGCTGTTCAAAGGCTTTTTAAATTTAATATTTAAATCTCCAAAATTAGAAATACCGTCAGAAAACAAAAGATATTCCTCTACTCCATTCACCTCTTTCAAAGCTCCGAAATCAGTTCCACCATCGTATTTTAAATTTAAAATTTTTGCTTTTAAATCTGCCCAATTTCCCTGAGAAATGGTAAAATCCTGTGCTGTATCTAAAGTGTTATTTAATGTAACTAAAGAAACAGTTACGTTTTTATTATCTGCAAAATAAGCATTCAGAAAATCCAGTTCCTTGTCACGGTTTCTTTTTGATCCGCTGTAAGAATTGTCCCAAATAATGGCGATTTTCTGAGATTTTGGTTTTTCTTTTTGTGGAAAATCTACATTCACATTCGCGGCAAAATAAGATTGTTCTCCCGAAGCTTTCTGCAACAGAACATTCGAGGTCTGATTCGTTTTCGGAATATTAATTTTCAAACTTTCATTCGGTGTGAAATTCTCTTTGGTAATTGCTGCAATCCACTGATTTCTCTGCTTCTGAAAAGAAAAACTTCCGTCAGGGTTTTCAATAATTTTTGGTGTGGATGCTCCGTCATTGATCCATACTTTCATTTCAAATTTAGGAATGCTCACAGCATTTGCAAAACTCATAAAATACTTATATTCAGAAGCAGTATTTTTCAGTTCCTGATGATATGTGATTTGAATGGTTCTGCTACCCTTTTGAGGCAACGGGTAAATTCTTGTTCTGAAATTATTGCCCTGAACTTTCTCGATAATTCCGGGATCAACATTTCGTTTTTCAATACTTTCAAAAACCTCTTTCGCCCGTTCTTTGGGCACAGGTACGGCATTTCTGAGTTTTCCGTTGATGTCCAACGCATATCCGCTTACACTCACCCCATCCGGAAGCGGAAATGTAAGTGTTCCCTCCAGAAGTCTGTTGCTTGGATTGTAAAAGGTGTAAGTAGCTGTCGTGGTCGCAAGATTCCCTAAGATTTTTGTTTCAAATTTTGCATCCTGAAGAATCACCGGATGTTTTTTTTCACCTGAAACTTCAAGACTGGGAATCTGAGCAAATGCCGCTGTGAAGGCAAGTGTTGCTATTAAACTGATCGCTTTTTTCATATTTGGTTTTTATAATTTTAATGTATCAAATGTTTTTAAATATGAAATGAAAATTAAAGTTCACTTCAAAAAAAAATATTTACTTTTTGGTTTTGCCAGCTGATTTCTTTTTTGATTTGTCTGGAGATTTTTGGGTGTCTGTGGCGGCTTTTTCTGCAGTTTCCACAGATTCGTTTTCGTTGAAGCCTCCTACTTCCGGCATTGGTTCATCGTAGTCGATTTTTTCGGCGGGAGTAAGTTCTACAGTATCATTTTTAAAAATGAAAGTGTAGGTACCCGTGAGGCTTTTCGGCTCTTTGCAGTCACCAGCCATATCTGCGGCACCTGCAGAAAACTCAATGGTATTCGGTTCAAAAATGCTGTACCGTCCATCCATGTGGAAACATGAATTTCCCGTATCAAATTTATCAGTACCAAATTGCAGAAAATGGAATTTGCTTTGTTCCGTAGGCAAATTAATCTTCTTTGCTTTTTTCAAAACTGCTTTACCATCGGCTGAAATGGATTCAATTTTCCAGGTTGTTTTTTGGAATGCATTGGTTTGGGCACTTAATTGTACTGTCAAAACAAATGCTGCTGCTAAACTGAAAACTTTTTTCATATTGTTTTTTATTTTTATTAAAAATTTGTGATTAGTATTTAATCCATTTTTGATTTTTCCTAAACTTAAACAATTGGTCGTATACACTTTTTAAACCATAAGTTCCTATTGCTCCGTAATCATCTATTGTTTTTACTTTATTGTCTGAATAAGTGATTTTAAGCTTTACACTTTGGTCATCCGTCCAATTAACAGAATAATTTTCTTTAAGCGAAGGAAAATCTATATACTGCAAGGTATTGATTAGTTTGTTATAATTTTTCTGATCAATAACGGTGTGAAATTTACCTTCAATATTTTCAGACCAGTTTTCCATGTCATCTGTGAAATTAAAATGCTCTGCAATAAATGTTGCATTTCGGTTTTGATCAATTTTCATTTGAAAAACAGGACAAGTTCCAAAACACCCTGAGGTAGAAAACTCAATATTTTTTATTGGGATGTAGTTTTTATCATTAGAATTATACTCAATAAATTCATCAAATTTAAATTCCAATATTTGTACAGAAGGTTCTTTTTCGAATATCCTTTGTTCCCAATCTTTTACAACAGGTTTGTAGATCTGGAGCAGATTTTTGCTGTTTGTTTTTTTAATTTTAGGAGTAATTATATCATTGAATCCTTGCGTAAGACCAACAATTTTATAATTATTATTTCCAAAATTCATCAGTGCAATTGGTGTGTAACTGCATGATTGATTTGCCGATTCAAAACAGGTATGATTATCCCCCAAAATGAGGAGGTCTGTGTACCCGTTATTGTCAAAATCAGTTTTATAAAAACTTTCACTGACATTTAATTTTGCGGCAAGTTTTTTATTTTCAAAAAATACAATGTCCTTTGTAGTGAAATCAGCAATTTTTTTAACTTCATAGTTTTTGTAGGCAGAATCTGTCTTTCTGATAAAAACCTGCACATCTTTCTCGGACTGCAATTCGTCTATTTCAGTTATATGCAATGGCTTACTTTTTTCTACACAACTTATCACAAAAAGAAAAGCCGGAAAAAAAAATATTCTGTAAAACCTCATGATTATCGGGCAGTTTCAGATTTCACACTTAAAAAAGGAAATGCCGAGCGAATCTGTTTGGACACAATTCCAAAATTATAACCCTGAATCTGTTCTACTCCACTGAAATTGACGGCAATCAACTGTCCGCAATGGTTGAAAACAGGGGCTCCGCTTGCGCCATGTGTAGAAGTGACGCTGTACTGAATTTTCGTGCCATCAGATTCTTTGCTGATTTGACCGTTGTACAGCTGAACTTTCACTCCGGAATTGGTCTGCGCCAAATCTTCACCCAAAGGATAAGCGATCATCACTGCTTTTTCGCCAGGTTTCAAAGATCTGTCGTCGGTGATGGAATTTTCAATATTGACGATATTGACCACCGTATTCGGCGTTGTTTTGTTTGAAAGTTGGAGAATTCCGAGATCTACGCCTTCTTCATCAGCGACTTTTTCGACGGTACAAGGCAACCACTCATCTGTGGAATCGTGCAGTGCCACGGCAATGTCCAAAGTTTTCATGTACACTTCGATGTCTTCAGTAGAAACGTAATCTTTCTGAGGAATCGAAGCGGCAATGTCCACTGAAGTTTCTACGCGGTCAGATGGTGCAGAGTCTGTAGATGTTACAAAATCTTCACCTGAGTTCGCTTCAGAACCTTCATCATAATCACGATCTTCGCCTTCTTCATAATATTCTGACGAAGCATTTCCCCAGTTGGAGGCTATGAAAGTTTCGTAACCGTCTTCAGAAATATCTGTCGTTAAAATTGAAGCGATTTTCAGTTTGAAATTGTTGGTGTTGGTAAGAATTCTTTCTTTATTTTCTGCCGTGTTCCATGGTTGTAAAACGTGGCTGTTGGAAATCATGTTTCCGTTTTCATCAACGAAAAACGCAGTTCCGTAAAGGGTTTCTTCGGTAGCTTCAGGCACACTGAGCTGAATTTCCTTGCCCTTGATTCTTGCGAAATAACCGTAACGGTGTTTTACCATCACCACGGCATCTTTGTAGGCATCGTAAATTTTGGTATCACTGTCCAGACAGACATTTTCTACGATGGGTTCAGCAGTCTGACTTTCTTTATAAAATTTGTATCCGAAAAAGGAAATTCCACCTAAAATGATGATTCCGCCGAGGCTGAAAAAAGCAATTTTGTAGGGATTTTTCTTTTTATTTTCTACCGGAATGGTTGGTTGGGAAGAAGCTGTATTTTCTACAACATCATCGCTGGGTTTTTCTGAATTTCCATCCTGAATTTCCTTTTCCAAGTCAGATGTTTCTGAAAACTCATTATTTTTAGAATTATTTTCAGGCTGTCTGTTTTCCTTAAAATCCTCACCGGATTCGTGCTGATCATTATTCATTTGTGATTTTGATTTAAATTTTAAATAAAAAAAATGTTGACTCTAAAGAATAGAATCAACATTGATAAATTTATAAATATTTTTTGAATTTACTTCAAATTATTTAACGCTTTTTCAAGTTTAGGCATCATCAGAGAAATTTCTTCTGTTGCCAAACCTCCTACCGAAGCTCTGAACCAAGGCTCAGATTTTGCCTCACCAAATGCTGAGAACGGAACCAAAGCAACTCCCGCTTCATTGATTAAATAGAATACCAAATCTGAAGAATTTTCAATAACTGTTCCGTCCGGTTTTGTTTTACCGATGTAATCTAATTTAATAGTCAGATACAAAGCACCCATCGGTTCGATAGATTCCACCGCAAGACCTTTTTCTTTCAAATCCTGAATTCCGGCATGAAGAACTTTTAAACTTGTTTCCAGTTTTCCTTTGAAATCCTCGATAAATGCGTTAACATCAGAAGTATCCTCAAAATATTTTGCCGTAGCTTCCTGCTCTGGTTTTGGCGCCCATGCTCCAACGTGGGTAAGAAGCGCTTTCATTTTATCGATAATGTGAGCCGGACCAAA
This sequence comes from Chryseobacterium foetidum, assembly GCF_025457425.1. Classification (NCBI taxonomy): domain Bacteria; kingdom Pseudomonadati; phylum Bacteroidota; class Flavobacteriia; order Flavobacteriales; family Weeksellaceae; genus Chryseobacterium; species Chryseobacterium foetidum. Next base: position 340,328 of record NZ_JAMXIA010000001.1, on the reverse strand, counting down.
TCCCCAACCTACACGAACTCCCGTTGCTGCAAGGCACTTTGAAATTCCTTCGATGTAAATTGTGTATGCTCTCATTTCCGGAAAAAGTGAAACCGGATCTACGTGTTCTGCACCAAAAGTAAGGTTTGAATAGATCTGATCGTACATTAAATACAATGGTTTCTCATCTTCGCCTCTGCTTTTATTTTCCTCTATAATCAGTTCGCAGATTTCTGTCAGCTGTTCTTTCGTAAACATCGTTCCCGTAGGATTCAGCGGTGAACAAAGCGCTACCATAACGGCACCTGACAAATGAGGTCTTAAATCATCAGCTGTAGGAAGAAAATTATTTTCAGGCGTTGTTTTTACCTCAATAGCATCTGCAGAAGTAAGATAAGCATAGTGATTATTGTTCCATGATGGCGTAGGATAAACCACTTTGTCTCCTTCGTCCACGATGGTTTTGTAAACGGCATAGATTAATGGTCTTGAGCCTGCAGTGATTAGAATATCGTTGGCATCATAATCCAGATTCCATCTGCTTTTGAGGTCGTTTGAAACCTGTTTTCGTAAAGATAAAAGTCCGTTTGCGGGCGGATAGTTGGTTAAATTATTCTGATATGCTTTTTGAATTTCCTCCTTTAATTTTGCAGGAATCGGATAGATATTAGAATTTAAATCACCAATCGTAAGATTTGCAATCTCTGCTCCTTTTGCCTTTAAATCATTTACTTCATTACCGATTTTTACAATCTCAGAACCGATCAGGTTCGCCGCTAATTTTGAAACTTTCACTTTACTTTTTATTTAAATTTATTTTAATATTGTTGACAGAATATTAAGTATTAACATTCCGTTTAATCCAACTGCAAATCTGTTTTAATCTGCTGAATTTTTGCTTCCAAAGCCTTAATCTTATCTTCAAACTCTTCTTTTGAAGCCAAAGAATCTTTCACTGAAACATAAAACTTAATCTTCGGTTCAGTTCCTGAAGGTCTTACGCAAACTTTTGTTCCGTCTTCTGTATAATAGATCAAAACGTTTGATTTAGGAATATCTTCCATTTTATTGGTCACATTGGCTGCAACAAGAAGTTTAGTCTGTTCCTTGAAATCTTTCACCTCTTTCACCAACGAACCTGCCAATGATTTTGGCGGATTTTCACGGAAATTCTTCATCATATTCTGAATTTCTTCTGCGCCATCTCTACCTTTTTTGGTAATGTTAATTAAACCTTCGTAATACAATCCCAATTCCTGATAAATTTCGATCAGATATTCGTACATCGTTCTGCCATTGGCTTTGCACCATGCTGCGATTTCACACGCCAAAACAATACTTCCGCAAGAATCTTTATCACGAACGAAATCTCCGGTCATAAACCCGAAACTTTCTTCTCCACCGCAGATGAATTTTTCTTTTCCTTCAAAATCACGGATCATTTTTCCGATCCATTTGAAACCAGTCAGTCCAACTTTACAGTCAACACCGAATCTCTGAGCGATATCAAAGAAAATATCAGAAGTTACAATTGTAGAACCGATGAATTCTTTTCCTGTGATTTTATCCAGTTTTCTCCACTCATTTAAGATGTAATAAGTTAGAATGGTGTTGCACTGATTTCCGTTCAAAAGCTGCATTTCGCCTTCCAAATTTCTAACGGCAATTCCTAATCTGTCGCCGTCCGGATCTGTACCGATCACGATGTCTGCATTGGTAATTTTTGCAAGATCCATCGCCATTTCCAAAGCTGCAGGCTCTTCCGGATTCGGAGAATCTACTGTCGGAAAATTTCCACTTGGGATCATCTGTTCTCTTACCAAATCTATCTTTTTGAAACCTGCTTTTTCCAAAGCTTTTGGAACCGTTGTGTAAGTTGTACCGTGAATAGAAGTGAAGACAATATTCAGATTTCCTTTTTCAACATTCTGGTAAGTGGAATTTTCGATGCAGGCATCGATGTAAACGTCGTCCTGTTCCTCCCCGATCCATTCAATTAGCTCATCATTTCCGTTAAATTTAATTTCTTCAAATTTTACAGAATACACTTCCTTGATAATGGCTTCGTCGTGTGGTGGAACGATTTGTGCACCGTCGTTCCAATAGACTTTATAACCGTTGTATTCCGGTGGATTGTGGGAAGCCGTAAGAACAATTCCTCCTGTACATTTTCTGTCACGAACGGTGAACGACAATTCCGGCGTTGGTCTGTGATCTTTGAAAAGCAAAACTTTAATTCCGTTCGCCGTTAAAACATCAGCCACTAATTTTCCGAATTCTCTTGAATTATTTCTTACGTCATAAGCGATTGCAACACTAAGTTCTTCATTTGGAAACTGCTTTAACATATAGTTCGCAAGTCCCTGTGTAGCTTGACCTAAGGTGTATTTATTTAAACGGTTGGTTCCAACACCCATTACGCCTCTCATTCCTCCTGTCCCGAATTCCAGTTCACGGTAGAAAGAGTCTTCAAGGTCTGGAGAATTGCTGTTAATCAAGGCCTGAACGGCGTCTTTTGTTTCCTGATCGAATGTGTCGCTAAGCCAAAGTTGGGCTTTTTCTGCGGTTGAAAGTACTGACATATTATATTTTCGTGTTTATTTAATTACTTACTGCTGCAGGAATAAAACCAGCGAGTCCGACAGCAGCTAAAATTCCTACAACCAGCCCTACAGTTTTTCCTGTGCTTGGTTTTTTTATCTGTAATACTTTATTTTTGTTAAGCTTAATTTCATCATCTTTCTGTTTTCCAATAATGGAATCCTTTGTCTGACTGACGAACTTAAACTGTCTTATCTTTTTATAATCTCTGGTTTCTATGATATAATTTGTGTTCTGCTGTAAAACTGAATAATCAAAGTTAGTTTCAGAACTGACTTTTGTTGATACACAAGATGTTATCATAATCATTGTCAGTGACGAACAAATTAGAAATCTCTTCATAATTAAGTTGATAAAATCTGAACTTTTACGATTTACTGTAATTTTTTATTCTCCACCTTCGTTGTTTTCTCCACTTTAAAGGCACGAATTGGATCGTTGTAATATACAAATTTTGAAGTATTCTGAATATTTCCTTTCAAAGAATCTTTCACATTGACCTCTGCGTAATTTCCGTTTTTGGAATCTATTTTTAAATTTTCAATTCTCCAGTACGGCGCAATCAGGCTTGCTGTATCCGAAATTTTGATGACTGCATCTTTGGTTTGCCCTAAAAAGTTGGCGCGGCTCCGGTTCAGCATTTCCACTTCGGCCCTTCTGGTGTTTACAGAACCCATGAAAGTTGCATGGTTTTTAAGATTTAATCTGAAATTATCTGTTTTAATTTCACTTGAAATATTCATCTCAACAGAATCTGCAATAGAAACTTTTTCAAGATTGTATTTAGAATAAATGATGACATTGTAGAAATCCACGCCTTTTGTTTTTCTGTTTTCTTTAATTGAAAGGGTTTTATCATTCACTTCCACATCCAGATTATCGGCAATGTTGGGATAAGTTTCAATCTCAACATAATTTTTGTTTCCCCGTGCGTAAAAAACACGGAATTTACCTTCCATGTCAAGATTTACAAATTCTTCAACATTTACTTCCTTATTTTCGATGTTGCCCTCAGGTGAAATTTTTCCACACGAGATTACCAACGCTGAAATTAAGATTGAATAAGCAACTTTTTTCATTATTTACTTTTTTTATAAAGCCACGTCAATGGTTTACCTTCTATATTTGTAAGAAGGAGATATTTATTTTCGACGACAGAATAATTAAATTTAATGGGTTCAGGCAGATCAGAATATTGCATGATGACCGTACTGTTTTTCAAAGTGTAAGTCCCCTGACTGTTAGTTTTGCTTCCCAGAGATGAAAAAGACAGATCATTTTTAAATTCCAGCGTGCCGGTTCCGTTCTCCTTTTTGATATTACTCAACATTTTAGCATCAACAGTATTCATTTTCCCTTCATTGATACTGATGAATTCCCATTTGGAAGTAATGGGTTCACTTGTTTTTGTTTCCGAACACGAAAATAATAAGAAACTTAAAATGACAAGGCTAAACTTCATACAATTTATATCACTTCATCAATATTATAATTCTTATGCTCACGATTTGTTCTGATAATCATTTCGCCTAAAAATCCTGCGATAAAAAGCAAAGTTCCCATCAGCATCATCGTTAATGCAATGAAAAACCAAGGATTATTGGTGATAAGATGACCATAAATTCCTCTTGCAACATCGATTAATTTTGAAACTCCCAGCCAAAATGCTGAAAGGAAACCTACGATAAACATAATCGTTCCTACAGCTCCAAAGAAGTGCATTGGTCTTCCGCCAAAACGGCTTACAAACCAAAGTGTTACGAGATCAAGAAAACCTCTGATAAACCTTTCGGTTCCGAATTTTGAGGTCCCATAAGGTCTTGCCTGATGCGGAACTTCTTTCTCGGTAATTCTTCTGAAGCCTGCATTGGCAGCCAAAACAGGAATATAACGGTGCATATCTCCATAGACGTCGATTGACTTTACAACCTGTTTTTTATAAGCTTTCAAACCACAGTTGAAATCGTGAAGATAAACTCCCGAAACCTTTCTTGCCGCAGCATTGAAGAGTTTTGAAGGTATATTTTTGGTCATCACATTGTCGAAACGCTTTCTTTTCCAGCCGGAAACTATGTCGTAATTTTCTTCCATCACCATTCTGTAGAGTTCCGGAATTTCTTCGGGAAAATCCTGCAGGTCGGCATCCATTGTGATAATTACATCGCCGTGAGTTCTTGCGAATGCAGCATGAAGCGCCTGAGATTTTCCGTAGTTTTTAGAAAATTTGATTGCGTGAATCTGAGGATGCTGTACTTTCAGATTTTCAATAATGCTCCACGAAAGATCTGTGCTTCCGTCATCTACAAACCAAACTTCATAGGATAAACTGCTGGTTTCGCACGTTTTGTCAATTCTTGAAAAAAGTTGTTCCAAAGAATCTTCTTCGTTCAGCAACGGAATGACTATAGATAAATTTATATTATTCAAAGTGAATTTTTATTTGCTTTAAAATTAATTATTTCGGATATAATCTAATGCTTCATCAGGTGCAAAGACCGGAATTTCTGACGTAGAAAAATCTTTGATATTTCTTGTAACAATCCCCGTAATATTTTTTACCTGATGCGCACAGAAAATCTGAATAGCATCTTCGAAATCTTTATGATGAGATTTTAGAGATTTTTTGATGATATCTTCATCAACTGCAATTACATCTACAATCAGAAGCAAATCATCCAAAACCTGCCTAATCTCATTTTCTTTGAAATGCTTTTTGCAAATATAATGTGCTGTTGCAATTGTATGGGAAGATATAAAGATTGAAATTTTTTTAAGCTCACTTAATTCAAATATCTTTTTTGCCTCATAAAAAAAGTTCCCTCTTTCAATAATGAAATCTATTACAATGTTAGTATCAATATAAAATTTCATTTAGAGTAAATGTTTTTTTTCAAGATATTCTCTTCTGTAATTGTCTAAATCTTCATCGCTAACTTCCTTTGGAAATTTTAGACTTCCTGCAAGTTTTCGAACAATCGGAGACATTTCTTCCTCATCTGTTTTTTCAATTACTAAGCTCTCCAGATACTTCTGCACCATCTCAGAAAGGCTTCTCTGCGTACCTTTTGCATATTTTTTAGCCTTTTCGATGACGCTCTTTTCTATTGTTAATGTTAATTTAGTTGTCATAACACGTGTATTTTAAGCAAATATACGTATTGTAAAATATATTCGCAAAATTTTACGCTTCTTCGTCGTCTTCAGGCTTTGATTTTGTTCTGAAAAATGCTCCGAAAAACAAAGACAAAACTAAGTAAAATATCAGTATTCCTCCAAAATATCCTGCGAAATGACTTGATGTAAGCATATCTTTTCCTTTCACTGCCTCGTCACTGACTCTTTGAAGGGTTTCTTTATATTTTTTCTCCAGTTCATCGATGTCTTTCTGATGTTTTAAAACTTTTTTTGCAGAAGTATATTCTGCATTTAATTCAGTTCTCTGTCTTTCAACGTATTGATAGTTGAGAAGTTTTTTGGCATCTTTATCAACGAAATTTAAAAAAAGAAAAATAGTGATTACTGATAAAAAACCACCGATAAACATCGGATAAAATGCTCTTTTGAATGCATCTTTAAAAGTTACATATCTGTTGTTGTTCCAAAAAGTTTTTACTGACCAAAAAGCAGTTCCGGCATAAAGAATGGGCAAAACGAAAGCATTCACTTTCAGTGAGATATCAAAATAATTGATTCCTGAGAAAAAGACATAAACTACAAAAAAGACAATCATTGTAGCAATAAAAAGGATAATTCCGAAGGTGGTAGGACTTTTAGTCATGTTTAAAAATTTACAAAAAGATGAAAAATTATTAACTTAAATTTCAGCAGATTAGCTTTAATTCAGTAGGTTTTCATCCGATTTTTCTGTTATACAGTTTTGAGGTTTAATATTAATTCCTATATTTGCAACGGCAAGTCCTAAACAACCAGCTCCTGAGAATCCTCCAGGGTGGGAACGCAGCAAAGGTAATTGGTTGAGCGGTGTGATTTAGGTAGCTTGCCATTTTTTATTTTTTTAAATTAAGAGATTAAGATGATTTTATTTAAATTACTTAATCTCTTAATTTTTTTTTTGTTATATCCCGAATGTCTCTCCTAATTTCGGTAAAACCAATCCTACATTTTTATCTGCAAAATGCTTTTGTGCTTCATGATGATCAATTTCTATCGGAGCGAAAGTATCAAAATGACAACCGATTACTTTTGGAGTTTTCAATAATTCTGCTGCTGCAAAAGCTGCTTTTCTTGCACACATCGTGTAATGACCGCCAACAGGAAGAATAGAAAGGTCTAAATTCCCGTACAATGCAGGAAATAGCTGCATATCCGCCATCACGCCGGTATCTCCGGCCAAGTATACATTTTTACCTTCAGGAAGTCTGAAAATATATCCTACAGGCACGCCACCGTAACTTCCGTCGGGGAACGAACTTGTGTGATGAGCCGGAACCATTGAGATTTTCAAATCATCAATTTTTGCCGAACCTCCAAGGTTGACGTCGATTGTATTTTTTGCATTGTTGAAATATCCACAGATCTCAGGAACTCCAATGATCGTAGCTTCAGGATAATGTTCCAAAACCTCTTCCACATCGGCAATGTGATCTCCGTGTGCGTGTGTCAGCAAAATAAAATCTATTTTCTGAGCTGTAATTTCGAATCCTGATTCTGCTTTTTTGTAGTTGTAAAAAGGATCACAGAGAATCGTTTTGTCTTTATAGGTGAACAAAAAACAGTTTTGTCCTAAGAATTGTATTTTCATTTTAAAATTTTTTTATTGCACGAATTTTTTCGAATTTCACAAATATAATTCAATGAGAAACTTGAAAGTATTTAAATTTTATCTGAGGGATTAACGTTTTTGATTTGCAATTCCAGAGAACGTTTCAAAAGCTTCATAGACAGATTTGATATAACCCTTTTTGCCATAAATAGATAGTGAATTCATTTTATATTTCTTAAAGATAGATAGAGAAAAAATGACATTAAAATCACGACAAATAAATTTAAGCTAAATAATAGTTTACTGTTGTATTTCTTCCCAATTAAAGTTAGCAACGCTGAAATAATTCCTAAGTTAACGATTAAAGAAAAAGGAAGAATCGCATAACCAAATCCCATTGGTCCACCATCATCTTTGATAATTATGAATGTACCGTATAAAAAATAGATATTTGAAATTAAAATCAAAACAGAAAAAATAATATTTACTAATTTTAATTTCATCACCTTTAGTTACTAAAATAATTTAATCCCAAAACCGTTAAGACTGCCATCATCAGCGTCAAAATCCCTACCTGTTTTAGAAAAGGATCAAGCTCTCTTGGCGTTTTTACAGACATAATTTGTCTTCTGATTTTCATCATTGGCAGAAGTAAAATCATCACGATAAATACGTAATATTGCTGCGTCTGCAGAAATCCCTGAAGACAAAGGAATACAAAAATCAAGATTACAGGAAGTTGCAGAAGTACAATTTCGTAAATCATCGCATTTTTAAACCCAATTCTTAAAGCAAAACTGTTTTTGCCTGATAATCTGTCGCTTTCGATATCTCTCATATTGTTCAGGTTTAAAACTGCCATACTCATCATTCCAACAGCTGCTGCAGGAAGTAAAATATCCCAGCTGAAGGTTTTGGTAAACAGAAAATAACTTCCGCAAACCGAAACCAAACCAAAGAAAATGAAGACAAAAAGATCGCCCAATCCCATGTAACCGTAAGGTTTTTTGCCAACTGTATAACCAATTGCAGCTAAAATACAAGCCACACCCAAACCGATGAATATGTAGAATTCATTCATGTGTTCAGGGATAAATGCCAGGTATAATAATGCTAAAGTTGCTACAAACGATAAAGCAGAAAACAGAATTACCGCATTTTTCATTTGTTTCGCCGTAATTTTTCCGGAGGCAACTGCTCTTGCTTCGGCTTCTGTTGCTCTTATCGCATCAGTTCCTTTCACTCCGTCGCCATAATCGTTGGCGTAGTTTGACAGGATCTGATACAGTAATGTCACCAAAAGTGCCAGTGCAAATATTTTCCAGTCCCATGTTCCGCCTTCGGTGTAGAGTCGCCATTTTGCGATGAATGATCCCATGATGATTCCGCTCAGGGACAGCGGTAAAGTTCTAAGCCTCGCGGCCTGTATCCAATCTTTCATATAATTGATAAGTGATAAATGATAAATGATGGTATAATCAAACATCAATTATCATTTATCGATTATTTTAAGAGATCCACTGATCTTTTCCGAAATCTGGTTTTCTTTTTTCGAGGAAAGCATTTCGGCCTTCTTTTGCTTCTTCGGTCATGTACGCCAAACGCGTCGCTTCACCTGCGAATACCTGCTGACCAACCATTCCGTCATCGGTTAAATTCATTGCAAATTTCAGCATTCTGATGGATGTTGGAGATTTAGCCAGAATTTCCTGAGCCCACTCGTAAGCAGTATCTTCCAACTCATCGTGAGGAATCACAGCATTCACCATTCCCATATCGAAAGCTTCCTGAGCAGAGTAGTTTCTGCCTAAAAAGAAAATTTCACGTGCTTTTTTCTGTCCCACCATTTTTGCCAAGTACGCTGAACCGTAACCGCCATCAAAACTGGTCACATCAGCATCGGTCTGTTTGAAAACGGCGTGCTCTTTACTTGCCAAAGTGAGATCACAAACTACATGAAGCGAATGACCGCCACCTACAGCCCATCCCGGAACAACAGCAATCACAGCTTTAGGCATAAAACGGATTAAACGCTGAACTTCCAAAATATTTAAACGGTGTCTTCCATCTTCTCCTACGTAACCCTGCTGACCTCTCGCCTTTTGGTCACCACCGCTGCAGAAAGCCCAGACTCCGTCTTTGGAACTTGGTCCTTCTCCTGAAAGTAAAACTACACCGATGGATGGATCTTCTGATGCATCATAAAAAGCATCATACAGTTCTGAAGTTGTTTTGGGTCTGAAAGCATTTCTGATTTCCGGTCTGTTGAAGGCAATTCTGGCTACGCCGTTGCACTTTTTATAGGTAATATCGTCGTATTCCTTCACGGTTTTCCACTCGATCATTTTGTAATAATTTTGCCCAAAGATAAGGATTTAAGCAGAAAATTTAGGTGGAAATTTAATGATTAGTGACCAAACTTACTTTTATCAAGTTTTATATTCAGTTCTTTTAAAACAGTATTTTTCTTAATGTCAATATGCTCATCTACATAAGTACCCATTAGTGGAAAAGCTTTGTCTCCAACGACTTTATAGTAAGGAAGTTTATATTCCTCTTTTTCCTTTTTATACATTTCTGATAAATCAATCCATACATCTTTATCGAACTTAATTTTCTGAGCTTTTACTGTTTTATCTTTAACATATTTATTGTACTTATAAGGATCACCTGGGCTTGCCCATTTGCCTTTTTTAGTTTTATATACATCAAAGAACTGATACTTTGTATGATACAGACTTCCACAATATTCGCCCACAAAAAGCATAACGTTTTTAAAATTTGAAAACTTTGGTCGCCCGTAATGATCATAAGCTTTAAAATTGATTTTATCTGAAGGATAATTTCCATACAACGATTGATTTATTTTATATGTACATTCAAAAGCACCTCCATCTAAAGTTATAACATTACAGTAGTAAGGATCAGACTTAAAAGTCATTGCAATCTGTTCTCCAACAAAAATGTAAAATGCAAAAGGTTCCTTTTGTTCACATGAAACATAAGGAACACATGGTTCTGGCAGAAGATCAACCTCTATCTTATCCCGAACAATATCTTCAACTTTGTATTTTTGACTGTAATAATGAGGACGCTGAAAATATAAGGTATCAGTAGGTCGAGCATAAATTTTATAATTACCTAAGCTATCGGTATTTGTTACGTAATCTTTATTTCTCGCAAGTTTAACATATTCATCTCCACGGTTTAAACCAGTTTTCTTTTCCATATCTTTGTATTTACGCAAAGTATCATTCACCGTGATGTGTACATAATTTGTTGTCTTTGCTGTATCTCTTGCGACGCCCTCAACTAAAATTTTCTGGGCAAATAAGATCACTGTTGACGAAAGAAAAATAAGTAGTAATACTTTTTTATCATTGAGTAGGTTTTTATATAAGTTTTAAATATAAATAAATGTGGTATATTTATTTATATTTTTTATCACCCTATCGATATTTATATTAAATTTGAAAGACACAAACAATATTTACGATGAAAAAAAACAGAGTTCCGCTCCCCCACTGTTAGTTTACGTTTTCCCGGTTTGGGATGGTTTAAACTAAAATAAATTCTTCACGTCCCAATTTGGGACAGCTTCCCCCGAAACAGTTTTGCCCCGTCCCAATTTGGGAAAACTTCCTTTAAATATGGTTTGCTTCAATCCCGCAATATTTAGATTTAAAATAAAAAATGCAATAAAAATAAAGCACAGTTATGAGTAAAATTAAATTAAAAAGCCTTTATGCAAAGGCTCTGCACCATTCAGAATTTGGGCAGTTGATCGTGAGACTATTTGAAGATCTGGGATCTTCTACCTTAAACCCCGACGATGATCTGAAAGCTAAAAAACTTTTTACGGTTTTGCAAGATCAGCTTCCTATGTACAATGCCGGACTGAACCAGGTAAAAGCCAGTGAAGAGTCTGAAGCAATTGCCAGACTTGATGAAGAAAGAGATTCTGGCATGCAGGCATTGAGGGATTCTTTAAAGCCCTACCGAAATGCAAAAAATCAGGAAGAAGCTGATGCCTACAAAAAATTACAGCTATTGCTCTCGGAGTACAAAAATGTGGAAAACGCATCATACGAAGCAGAAACCAACCAGATTACACAGTTGATCAACAGGTTAGAAAGCAGTGATTTCAGCAATGGTGTTGCTGTGTTGGCGATCGGAAAATTTGTAAATCATCTCTCCGTTTCTAATGTGGCATTCAACAGTCTTTTCGCTCAAAGGTCATTTAAAACTTCTCAAAAAACAGTTTTAGACATGAAATCTTTGAGGAAAGCATTGGCTGGAGATTACAAAAGGCTTACAAATTATATACTTGCAATGGCTTCTGTGGAAGAAAATGAAGAATCTTACTACAAAGATATGCTGGCCCTGATCAATAACGGAAGAGCGTATTTTTCTGATGTGATTGTCTCGAGAAGACTTGCTCAATAAAACAAAAAAACCGAAACATTTCTGCTTCGGTTTTTTTATGAAATCTTTTGAAGATTATTTTGTCTGTTTAGCTTCAAGTTCAGCTAATTTTGTTTTAAGAGCAGCCGCTTTTTCAGTGTTTTTAGTAACTGTGTAAATATCTTTCAGCGTAGATACGGCGTCGATATTTTCCGGCTGTACTTTGTACCAGCTTTCTGCGTAAGGCAATGCTTTAGCAAAACGTCCTCTTCTCTCTTCGATTAGTTTTGTACCTTCAGCTTTGTTGGTTCTGTTGGCCTCGTTGATCTTTTTTACAGCATTGTCTTCGTCACCGATGATGCTGTAAACCAGGTTCAGATAAGCATTTGAGAAATCTGGCTTCAGTTCAATCGCTTTTTTAAAAGATACTTCTGCTTCTGCAGCACTGGCAGGATTTTTAGACTGAAGAACTCCTAAGTTGTACCAGTTTTCGGCATTGTTAGGATCTTTCGCTAACTGTTCTTTTATTACAGAGGCAAACTTGTCATTATTTCCTGATGCGTAATACGCTGTTCCCTGGAAATCTTTTAACTTGGCATTGTTTGGGAATTTAGCCAAACCTTTTTCAATTAAAGCAACTGCTTTGTCATTCTGCTTAGAATTAAGATACAGTGTTGCCAAAGTTTCATACAATTCAGGCTCTACAGACGGAGTTTTTTCTTCCTTAAAATCTGTGTAGTCCTTAGACTTAACTTTAAGGGTTGTCCACATTGTTTTATCAAACGACTGAACTTCACCTTTTTTATCTTTCGCAGTATAAGTTATCTGCTCGCCTGTGTAATTTGCAGCAATTAACTGTTCGTAAAGCTTTGTAGCTTCAGGAATATTATTGTTAACTGCATAGCTAATTGCGGCGTTGTAAAGATAGGTCTTATCGTCCTGTCCACTTGCTTTTAAGAGGTCATAAACTTCTACGAATTTGGGAGCAGCTACTGCGTAATTTTTTGCATTGAAAGCGTCCATTGCTGCTTTATTGGCAGCCTGAAGTTTTGCATTCACATCGTCTTTCTGTGCAAACGAAAGAGAAGATGCCAGGATAGTAATCCCTAAAATCAGCTTTTTCATATGGAATTATTTATTGTTTTTAATTGGTCATCCCGAATTGTCGGGACTAGTTATGGAATCGCTATCTACATTCGTGTTTATTTTGCAAATCACAGCGATTTCATATTATATTATTTATTTATTTATTCTTCAGAATCTGAATTCTCGGTTTCATTTGCCTCGTTTTCGTTTTGTGGCAAATTTTCTGTATCGTTTTCTGGGTTATCAGCTATATTTTCGTTTTCCCCTTCCGCTTCTTCATCCTCAGGAATATCTTTATCCATGGCTACTTTCGCGATTGCAGCGATTTCGTCATTTTTCTTCAGGTTAATCATTCTCACACCCTGAGTATTTCTACCCATCACTCTCATCTCATCCATTCCCATTCTGATGGCAACTCCGGATTTGTTGATGATCATTAATCCGTCTTCGTCTGTAACGTTCTGGATGGCGATCAGGTTTCCTGTTTTGTCGGTGATATTTAAAGTGATAACTCCTTTTCCACCTCTGTTGGTTTCTCTGTAGTCTAAAACCGCAGTTCTTTTTCCATAACCTTTTTCAGAAACCACCAAAACAGTTTCGTTCTCAAGATCGTTGGCAACAATCATTCCGATTACTTCATCATTTTCTTCCAAAGTAATTCCACGTACACCGATAGAACTTCTTCCAACTTCTCTTACCTTTTCTTCAGGGAAACGGATACATTTACCGTTTTTCGTAGCAATCATGATCTGAGAGGTACCATTCGTTAGATAAGCACCTAACAACTGGTCATTATCCCTGATCTCAATAGCATTTACACCATTTACTCTCGGTCTTGAATAAGCTTCCAAAGATGTTTTCTTGATGGTACCGTTTTTAGTAACCATTACCACACTCATTTGGTTGACGTATTCTGTATCTTTTAAATTATTGGTTCTGATGTAAGCTTTAATTTTATCATCAGGTTCAATATTAATTAAGTTCTGAACCGCTCTGCCTTTAGATATTTTTGATCCTTCCGGAATTTCAAAAACTCTCAGCCAGTAACATCTTCCTTTTTCTGTAAAGAATAACATATACTGGTGGTTGGTTGCAGAAACAATGTACTCCAGGAAATCTGAATCTCTTGTAGTAGCAGCTTTGTTACCAACGCCTCCTCTGCTCTGAACTTTGTATTCTGAAAGCAACGTTCTCTTAACATAACCTGCGTGAGAAATAGTAAGAACAACCTCTTCGTTCGGGATGATATCTTCGATAGACATTTCACCACCTGAATAGTCGATTTCAGTTCTTCTTTCGTCACCGTATTTTTCTCTTACTTCAACCAATTCTTCCTTGATGATCTCGAATCTTCTTCCTTCATTAGCCAAAATATCTTCGAGGTTTGCAATTTCTTTCATAATTGCATCGTACTCATCACGGATTTTGTCAAGCTCCATTCCTGTCAGACGTGCAAGACGCAAGTCAAGAATAGCCTGAGCTTGAATATCAGAAAGTTCAAATTCTGTCATCAAACCTTCTTTCGCAGCCTGCGGATTGGCAGAATGACGAATGATGGAAATGGCTTTATCCAAAGCATCCTGAGTTCCAATCACTTTCATGAAACCTTCAAGAATATGAGCTCTTTCTTTCGCTTTTCTAAGCTCGTACTGAGTTCTTCTTACTATTATTTCATGTCTGTGCTCTACAAAATGATGAATAATATCCTTTACATTCAACTGCTCCGGTCTTCCGTGTACCAATGCAATATTGTTGACACTGAAAGACGTCTGAAGCGACGTATATTTATAAAGCATGTTTAAAACCACATTCGGAATCGCATCATTCTTTAATTCATAAACGATACGCATACCTCTTCTGTCAGATTCATCTCTGATTTCGTAGATTCCGGGGATTTTGTCGTCTTTTACCAACTCTGCAGTTCTGGCAATCATCTCTGCTTTGTTGACCTGATAAGGAATTTCGCTTACAATAATCGCATTTCTGTTGTGAACTTCTTCAAAACCTACTTTAGCTCTCAAAACTACACGTCCTCTTCCTGTATGGAAAGCGTCTCTCACACCGTCGTAACCGTAGATGATACCACCTGTCGGGAAATCGGGAGCAATAATGTGCTGCATCAGTTCATCGATGGTGATTTCTCTGTTATCGATGTAAGCGCAGATTGCATTAATCGACTCAGTTAAATTGTGCGGCGCCATGTTTGTCGCCATACCAACAGCAATACCGGAAGTTCCATTCACTAAAAGGTTAGGAATTTTTGAAGGCATTACACTTGGCTCAGTTAAACTGTCGTCAAAGTTATTTTGAAAATCTACCGTCTCTTTATCAAGATCAGATAAAATCTCGTCGGAAATTTTCTTAAGTCTTGCCTCGGTGTAACGCATTGCTGCAGGCGGATCTCCATCCATTGAACCGAAGTTACCCTGCCCGTCTACCTGTGGATAACGCAAGCTCCAGTCCTGAGCCATTCTTACCATGGCATCGTAAACTGAAGAGTCACCGTGAGGGTGATATTTACCTAAAACGTCTCCTACAATTCTGGCAGATTTTAAATATTTTCTGTTTGAAAAAACCCCTAATCCATACATACCGTACAATACCCTTCTGTGTACAGGTTTAAGGCCATCTCTCACGTCCGGAAGTGCTCTGGAAACAATTACCGACATAGAATAGTCGATGTAAGATGACTTCATTTCATCAACGATGTTAATAGGAATCAGTCTTTCTCCTTCTTTTTGCATATAAAAGTTTATTATTATGATAATCAGAGCGTTATTCACACATCTGAAAAATATTTATTTCGGTAAAATTATAACGTGCTAATTTAAGAAAAAAATACCGATTTTTGCCTGAGAATTGCATCTAAAATATTAAATAAATCATAAAATATGAGTGTTCTCAGTATTACCTTTCACTGCCCGAAAAACAACCTCGAAGAATGGACAAAATATGTAGATGAAGAGTTGTTTCTAATGACAGAAAACCTTCTTGACGTCAATAAATATATCCTTTCTGAAGTACAAAGCGACTTTATTGAAGAGGGCAAAAACTACAATCTTCTTTTGATTTTTGATGATTCTGAATTCCGTGAAGATTTTATCAAGAGCGAACTCCAGAACATTGCAGACAGAATTGAAATGAAGTTCGGGCAGGATATTATGATTTTCAATACCTTTCTCGATCCCATTAAAAGTAAAATATAGAAAAAACAAAACCGGCTGCTTCACTGAAACAGTCGGTTTTTTATGCTAACGATTAATAACAATTACAGTCTGTCTTGGCGGCACGTGTCTGTAATAATGCCTTACAGGTCTGTGATGCACTACCGGACGGTAATACCTGTGCCTAACGGGTTTTCTGTAATGAGTAACATATCTGGCAGGTCTTCTGTGATGATGAGCTACACGTTTATGATAATGTTTGGCAGATTTAAAATGATGTTTTTTATGTTTATGATGTCTTTGAGCATCTACAGTATTGAAGCTGGCAGAAAAAACCAGCAGGAGAAACGCTCCTAAAATTTTCACAAAACTCTTCATAATTCCATTGTTTTTAAATTTCTGAAAAATACGCAACAATGAAAATGCCAATAACAGATTATGATTACAAATAAAACAATATTTAAGAAACTTTAATATGTTTTATGTTAAAAAATTAATTCGCTTCTTCTTTCAAGCATCACCAAATCTTTCCATTCTCCGTTAAGTTTGCCTACTTTCTTTCTTGTACCGATTGTTCTGAACCCAAATTTCTGATGGAATCTGATGGATATTTCATTTTCCGGAAAAATATTGGCCTGCAAAGTCCAGAAACCATGTTC
Source organism: Chryseobacterium foetidum (assembly GCF_025457425.1). Classification (NCBI taxonomy): domain Bacteria; kingdom Pseudomonadati; phylum Bacteroidota; class Flavobacteriia; order Flavobacteriales; family Weeksellaceae; genus Chryseobacterium; species Chryseobacterium foetidum. The sequence continues at coordinate 323,712 of NZ_JAMXIA010000001.1, read as the reverse complement.
CTCGCTGTCGACAATCAGTTTTTTGAGCAACATTGAACCCAGACCTTTTCCCTGATACTCATCATCAAAGTAGATGCTGATCTCAGCTACTCCCCTGAAGCAGTCTCTTTTGCTGATCGGTTTCAAGGCGCACCATCCTACAACTTCGCTTTTATCATTTTCAAGAACCCAACGGCAGTCGTTCAGAAATTCCATGCCCCATGCTTCTTCCGTAGGTACGGTGGTTTCAAAAGTGGCGATTCCGCCGTCGATACCCTGCTGAAAAATTTCCAGAACTCTTTTGCCATCTTCAGGACGCATTTCCCGTAATTCGTAATACATTTTTTAGTGATATTTTCTTTTATTTTTTCTTTTGATTCTTGTGTAATGGGTCTGTTCGCCAGTCCTGTCCATCGAGACAACGCTGATGTTGCCATCCACCTCAAGGACGGAGAGTCTCACATTCTTTATCCCGTCCACACCATGTTCTCTGATCGATTCTTCGAGCTCGTCTTCAGTGATTTTCACCCTGTTCAGTGCGGGTTCATCAATCTTACCGTCTCTGATGAGAACGACAGGATCTTCTTCCATAAAACTTTTGAATTTTGGATTTTTAAACATCAACCGTTTCAGAATAAAATTGGCTGCGAAAAGTACTAGCGCAGCAATGATTCCTCCTTCAAGCGAAGTATCCGGGCCAACCATGGCATTCTGAACGGCATTTGAAATGAGAAGAAGCAAAACTACATCGCCAGCATTAAGCTGTGACAACTGGTTTTTCCCAAACACACGGATGGCTATGACCATAAAAAGGTAGACGCAAAGTGAGCGGAAAACCACATTCAGTATCTCTTCCAAAACCTATATTTTAAAAATCAAATTTAGTCAATTGATGGCAATAAAAAACTGCCCTGTGAAGGCAGTTTAAAAAAATATATGATAAGTCATTTATCTGTTGTTGATATCTACTCTTACCGGCATTACAAAACTTGAAGCCAGCATTTTTTCGTTCATTTTTGAAGAATCGATTCTATAGTGTAGGTTGCTGAGGATTTTTTCAATTTCTTTGCTTACTACTTTGCAGTCACCTTTAGATTTTACATTTACTATTTTACCTTCTTCAGAAATATCAAATTTCACTTCGGAATTAACGATTCCCTGCTGGTAATCCTGATTTGTAAAATCAAAATTGGCCATCAGCTGATTTCTGATTTCATTAAAAGCGTCTGCCTTATTCAGCTGAACTTCCTTTATGGTTTGATCTGAAGAGATTTGAGCCTTTGCTGTATTAAAATTTGCTGCAAATGCAAATACGAAAACTGAAGCTGCTAATATTTGTAATTTTTTCATATGTCTTTGATTTTTAGAGTTAATTATTGTTGTATCTTATTGTCTAATTCAAAGATATATAAATAAATTCATATAAATTTTACATTTAGTTAACATTGGGTTAACATTGAAAATTAAATTGTTGATTTTCAATTGTTTAAATTTTTAAAATAATTGAAAAGTTAACATTGGAATTGTTAATCTTACTTTCTAAACAGAAAAACTGCAACTTTCGCTGCAGTTTGGTTGTTATTTCCGTTTATTTTGTCCGGGTGCGAAGGGTTTCGCAGATTTTGTTCCAAAAACCTTTTTTGTCTGTCCTGGTGGCATTGGTTTTGAGTGCCCGCGGCCGTTTCCTACTGTTCTGACTTCACATGACGCGAACGTCAATGAAAATACAAATATTGCAAGAAAAATTTTAATTGATTTCATAACACAATGTTTGTGCTTACGCTCACAAATATAATACCACTTACATCTCCTTCTTCAGATACTTCCCCGTCAGAGATTTTTTAGACTTTATAATCTCTTCAGGCGTTCCTTTGGCAATAATTTCTCCACCATGTTTTCCACCTTCAGGACCAACATCAATGATGTGATCTGCCAGTTTAATCACATCCATATTGTGTTCGATGATGATGAATGAATTTCCTAATTCTACTAATTTATTAATAGCATCCATTAAAATTTTCACGTCTTCAAAGTGAAGTCCGGTTGTGGGTTCGTCTAGAATGTATAAAGTATTTCCAGTTTGTCTTTTTGCAAGTTCGGTTGCCAGTTTGATACGTTGTGCTTCCCCACCGGAAAGTGTTGTCGACTGCTGTCCCATCGTGATGTAACCTAAACCGACGTCCTGCAAAGTTTTCACTCTTGCAAAAATTTTCGGAATCGGCTGGAAGAAATCCACGGCTTCATCAATGGTCATTTCTAATACATCAGAAATTGATTTTCCTTTGTAACGTACTTCCAAGGTTTCTCTGTTGAAACGTTTTCCGTTGCAGGTTTCGCAGTGAACGTAAACATCAGGTAAAAAGTTCATTTCAATCACCTTCAAACCGCCTCCCTGACAGGTTTCGCATCTTCCGCCTTTCACGTTGAAAGAAAATCTTCCAGGCTTGTAACCACGTATTTTAGATTCAGGCAATTCGGAGAACAGATTTCGGATGTCGGTAAACATTCCTGTGTAGGTTGCAGGGTTTGAACGGGGCGTTCTTCCAATCGGAGTCTGATCTACGTCTACAATTTTATCAATATTATCAAGACCTTCTATTTTTTTGAATGGCAAAGGTTCCTGAACGGCTCTGTAAAAATGTTTGTTCAGAATCGGGTACAAAGTTCCGTTGATCAGCGACGATTTTCCACTTCCTGAAATTCCGGTGACAACCACCAGTTTTCCTAACGGAATATCAAGGGTTACATTTTTAAGATTGTTCCCTGTAGCGCCTTTTAAAACAATACTTTTTCCATTCCCTTCTCTACGAACTTCCGGAATGGCAATTTTTCTCTTACCGTTGATATAATCAGCTGTGATGGTATCCGCTTTCAGTAAGTCTTTCGGTTTTCCCTGCCAAAGAATTTCACCGCCGAATTTACCTGCTCTTGGACCGATATCCAAAACTTCATCGGCTTCCATAATCATATCTTTGTCGTGCTCCACCACTAAAACCGAGTTTCCGATGTCGCGAAGGTTTTTCAATGAATTAATCAGCCTTTCGTTGTCTCTTTGGTGCAGACCGATACTTGGTTCATCCAAAATATAAAGAACGTTGACCAATTGAGAACCAATCTGTGTTGCCAGACGGATTCTCTGGGATTCCCCACCGGAAAGGGTTTTTGAACTTCTGCTCAGACTCAGATAATCCAAACCGACATCCAGTAAAAACTGAAGTCTGGTTTCAATTTCCTTTAAAATTTCGTGAGCGATAATTCCGTTTTTCTCCGAAAATTTATCTTTTACATCTCTTAACCAGTCTTTTAAATCAGATAAACTTAAACCGTTGATTTCAGCGATATTTTTTCCGTCAATTTTAAAACTTAAACTTGATGCCCGAAGACGTGCACCTTTACATTCAGGACAGGTTTCTTCTGTGGTGAAATGTCTTTCGAGTAAAATCGCTTCGTAAGATTCTCTTTCCTCGATCAGTTCTTCCATAAAAGGAATTAAACCATCAAAACTTACTTTGATTTTCTTGGTAATTCCTGCGTATTTTAAATCTTTATTAAATTCTTTATGACAGCCGTTGTAGATATAGTCCAGCGCTTCAGCCGGAATATCCTTAAACGGTGTCGAAAGTCCCAAACCGAATATTTCAAGAATATTTTTGATCTGTGTGAGAATGTATTTATTAGATTTAATATCTTCCAAAGGCAGCAAACCTCCCTGATTGATTGATAATTTCGGGTTTTCAACAAAATAATCAGTGTTGATTTTTTTGATCGTTCCTAAACCTTTACAGCTTGGGCAACTTCCCTTCGGAGAGTTGAATGAAAACGTATTCGGTTCCGGTAAAGCCAGTGAATGACCAGTTTCGGCATCCATTAAATTTTTAGAAAAATATTCAATATCTGTTGTTCCCAGTTTTTGAATTCCAATCAAACCTTCACCCATTTCCATGGCGGTTCGCAAAGACTTTTCCATTCTGGCTTCGGAGGCAGATTCACCGATAATCCAACGGTCTACAACAATGTCGATGTCGTGGGTTTTGTAACGGTCGAGTTTTAAGTCGTATTCAATATCCTGCAGTTCGCCGTCAATTCTTGCCTGTCCGTACCCTTTTTTTGCCATCTGCACGAAAAGTTCGTGGTAATGACCTTTTCTGGAACGCACAACAGGCGCCATCAGCATGATTTTTTCGCCTTTGTAGTTTTCTTTGATGGCATCTAAAATCTGATCTTCAGTATAGCTTACCAGTTTTTTACCAGTCGTCTGCGAATAGGCATCGGAAACTCTGGCAAACAGAAGACGCAGATAATCGTAGAGTTCAGTAACAGTTCCTACGGTTGAACGCGGATTTTTGTTGGTTGTTTTCTGTTCGATTGCGATTACGGGAGAAAGTCCTTCAATTTTATCGACATCGGGACGTTCCAAACCGCCTAGAAACTGTCTAGCATAAGCAGAAAATGTTTCGATATAACGACGCTGTCCTTCGGCAAAAATCGTATCGAAAGCCAGTGAAGATTTTCCGCTTCCGGAAAGCCCTGTAATCACGACCAATTCGTTTCTCGGAATTTTGACATCAATGTTTTTAAGATTGTGTTCTCTGGCTCCGTAAACTTCTATATATTCTTTAGATTCGCTCATAATTTGGAGTGACTTTACATGAAAATCACAAGTGGCAAAAATACGGAATTTTAAACAATTTAATGTATAGAAAACCTGTTGAAAAACAAAAAACCACAGCTGAAAAACTGTGGTTTACTTTTATATTTCGATAAGAATTATTTTTTATCCTTAACACCTTCCCAATTTCCGCTTCTTGCAGGTGCTGGAAGACTGATGTCCCACGCTCCGTTACCTTTTTTCTCTACAGTCAGCGTACCGTTGAAATTTCCTTTTGCAGGTACAGCCAGTTCTGCAACCAACTGTCCGGATCTGTCCAGGCGACCGATAATGGCAAAGTTTTGATTGCTGTTGATGGAATGCATCGTTCCGGTTACTTTTCCGTCATCGGCAACTATGAAGTTCCAGTCTCCTTTATCATTAGTTCCGGTGTAGGTACCAGACCATGTTCCGACGTAATCAATAAGTGTTAATTCGTCATCAGAATTACAACCGATGAACATTACAGCCATTAACGCAAGTAAAAAAAATTTCTTCATAAGATTACAAGGTTTGATAAAGTTTTTTGTGGAGAATACGGGGATCGAACCCGTCACCTTTAGACTGCCAGTCTAACGCTCTAGCCAGATGAGCTAATTCCCCATTATCCCGTGCTTTTTACACGAAGCGGTACAAAAGTAAGTAATTAAACCATATATACAAATATTTTGTTAAAATTTATTGAAGATCTTCTGAAAATAATTGCTAAATGCTTAAGATTCATCAAAAAAGAAAACGCACACTCCGAAAAGTATGCGTTTAAAACAAGATTAATATAAAAATCCAACGGAAGAAAGATTATCTCCACCCGCCTCCCAAGGCTTTGTAGAGGTCTACCGCCGCTTTCATTTTGTTGTACTGGGCATTTGAAATATTCAGTTCCGCATTTAAAGCGTTTACATTTGCTGTAAGTACTTCAAGATAATTTGCCATACCATAGTTTACCAACTCCTGTGAAAAGCTAACTGAGTTTTTATATGCTGTAAGCTCTTTTCTCTTTAAATCAATAAACTCATCCTGCACAGTAAAAACCCTGATGGCATCTGAAACTTCTTTTCCGGCACTCAGCACAGTTTTTCTGAAATTCAGATAGGCAATTTCTTTGTTGGCCAAACTCACATCATAATTGGTTCTGATCTGTCTTCTATTTAATAATGGTTGGGCTAGGCCTCCCACAATATTTGCAAAAAGAGAGTTCACACTGAATAAATGGTCAATATCCACCGACTGCACCCCGCCCGATCCTGTAATTCTGAATGTTGGGTAAAACTGGGCTTTTGCAGAATTGGTAAGTTCAAAAGTATTCATCAGGTTGTATTCTGCCTGCATCACGTCGGGTCTGTTGGCCAAAAGACTTGCGGAATAACCTACTGCAATATCAGCAGGAATTTTCTGCGCTTCAAGAGTCGAACGGTTGATTGCCTGAGAGGGCTCTGCCAATAACAGACTCATCGTATTCTCTAAAATCTGAATCTGTGTTTCGATGTCTATTAATGATGCCTGAGCGTTATAAACCAAGGCCTCACTTTGCTGCACGGCAACTTCAGTAAGAATTCCGGCTTCTTTTAATGCTTTCGTAGTTTCCAGATTGGTTTGTCTGATTTTGATTGTTTCAGAAATAATTCTTTTCTGCTGATCAAAAGTCAATAGCTGAAAATAAGATGAAGCCAAAGCTGCAACCAAATCATTTTTCACGGCTTTGTGAGCCGCAATACTTCCCCAGAATGCCGCAAGCTGTGCCTTTTCCTGAGCTTTTAGTTTACCCCAGATATCTGCTTCAAAGCCAATGCTTGCTGTGATGTCAAACTGATTGACATACCTTCTTTCCCCGATGATCTGCCCAAACTGCGTGTTCACAGACTGCGTCTGAAAAGTATAGTTCGGACCAATCGAAAGTGTCGGCTGGTAAGCGGCCTTGCTTTGTTTTAAATACGCTTCGGCTGCTTCATAATTCTGGATGGCAATTCTGATATCCAGATTATTCTGCAGCGCCTTTTCAATGTAACCCTGTAAAATAGGATCGGTGAAAATTTCACGCCACGACACTTCAGCAATCGATGAAGAATCTTTGGGAAGCCTGTCTGTACGGAAAAGATTTTCAGGAACGATATTTTGCGGTCTTTCGTACTCTTTTCTGATGTTGCACGAGGTAACCATCGCCAAAGTAAGCACCGAAAAAGCTGTTCCTTTTATATAGATTGATAAATTTTTCATTTTTAATAACTCTAAAAAATTACTTACTCGGCAAGATTAATATCCTTCGGTTTGATTGGTTTGATTTTTTCCTGTAAAGTCTGGAAAACTACATACAAAACTGGGATAACAAACACTCCTAAAATGGTTCCGATCAACAATCCTATTGCAGCTCCCGTTGCAATTGATCTGTTTCCTACCGCTCCGATTCCGCTTGCCAAAACCAATGGTAAAAGACCGAAAATAAATGCTAAGGATGTCATTAAAATTGGTCTCAATCTCGCTTTGGCTGCATTAATCGCAGAGTCTACAATAGTTTCGCCGTGGTGTCTTCTCTGAACCGCAAATTCGATAATCAAAATTGCATTTTTAGCCAAAAGTCCTACCAACATGATCAATGCGATCTGGAAATAAATGTTGTTTTCTAGACCCATGATTTTCTGTCCGAAATAAGCTCCCATTACCCCAAGAGGAAGTGAAATTACCACAACCAAAGGCAAAATATAACTTTCGTACTGAGCTGAAAGAATGAAATAAACGAATACCAAACTCAAAGCAAAAATCAATAGGGTCTGAGATCCTGAACTTAATTCTTCTCTCGTAAGTCCTGTAAATTCAACATCATAATTCTGATCTAAAGTTTCCTTAGCTACAGCCTGAACTGCTGTGATTGCATCTCCCGAACTAAATCCTGCTTTGTTGGCACCTGTAATTTTTACTGAGGTAAACAGGTTGTAACGACCGACAGATTGCGGTCCGTAAGTTTTAGTCAAGCTCACAAACTGTGAAATTGGCGACATTTCCCCTGAACTTGTTTTCACATAATACTGATTAAGATTCGCAGCATCGGCTCTGTCTTCAGGAAGTGCCTGAATCATTACCCTGAACTGCTTTCCGTATTTCGTGAAGTCAGCACCGTAGATTCCACCAATATAACCCTGCATGGCAGATAAAATATCATTTACTGAAACCCCTTTTTGTTTGGCTAAAGGAACATTGATTTCCATTAAATACTGAGGATATTTTGTATTGAATGATGTTTGGGCAAATTCAATTTCCGGTCTCTGCATTAAATTTCCAATAAATTCATTTGTCTTCGCATCCAACTGAGCAAAATCGCCACCGGATTTATCTAAAAGAACCATCTCAAAACCTGCACTGTTACCGAATCCCGGTACACTCGGCGGCTGGAAGAATACTACTTTCGCATCAGGAACTTTTCCTGCAAGACCAAATAATCTTTTTGAAATTTCTTCGGAAGACAATCCATCACCTTTTCTGTCATCGAACGGTTTCAGTTTAACGAAGGCAAGACCATTGTTGCTGCCGTTTCCTGAAAGTAGTCCTCTACCGGTAGAAATCGTCACATTCTGAATTCCCGGAATTTTTAAAGCTTCTCTCTGTAAAGTTTTCAGAACAGTATAAGTTCTTTCCATCGAAGCTCCCGGTGGCAGCTGAACGTCTGTAAAGATAATACCTCTGTCTTCGGTTGGTACGAAACCTTTTTTCATGCTTCCGTTGGCCCAGTAGATAATTCCTCCTGTTACAATCAGAATAACCAAAGTCACCCATTTGTGTTTAATCAGGAAATTAAATCCTCTTCCGTAACGGTCTGTGGCTGTTTTAAAACCAATATTAAATTTATAAAAGAATTTTTTAATGAAATTTAAATCTTTATATTCCTTGTGATGCTCATCGTGAGGTTTTAGAAATAATGAACATAAAACCGGACTCAAAGTCAATGCGTTAACAGCAGAAATAATAATCGCAATAATTAAAGTAATACCAAACTGCTGATAAAATACACCTGTAGGACCAGTAATAAATGTTACCGGAATAAATACCGCTGCCATTACCAAAGTAATTGAGATAATCGCTCCAGTAATTTCGTCCATCGCCTCAACGGTAGCTTTTTTGGCATCTGAAATACCATTTTCCATTTTGGCGTGAACGGCTTCGACGACGACAATCGCATCATCGACCACAATACCAATTGCCAATACAAGGGCAAAAAGCGTCAAAAGGTTTAATGAATATCCAAATAAATTCAGGAAAAAGAATGTTCCTACAATCGAAACCGGAACTGCAATCGCCGGAATCAAAGTTGATCTGAAATCCTGTAAAAATATATAAACAACGATAAATACAAGAATGAAGGCTTCAATCAAAGTGTGAATAACTTTCTCAATCGATGCATCCAAAAATTCGTTGGTATCAAAGTTAAAAGTATATTTTACACCTTCAGGATATGAACTTTCGTTTTCCTTAAGCTGTTTTTTAATATTTTCAATAATCTCCTGAGCATTCGATCCCGGAGTCTGGAAAACCCCCATACTGATTGATGGATAATCACCATTCTCACCGACTCCTGAATAAGAAAGCCCGCCCAATTCTACTTTGGCAACATCTTTCAGCATTAAATTCTGTCCGTCCGGAAGTGATTTGATGATGATGTCATCGTACTGCTCTTTTTCGCTGAATTTACCTACATACTTAATAATATATTCAAAAGAACTTCCGCTGTTTTGGCCTAAAGATCCCGCAGCAGCTTCCCTACTCTGATCATTAATGGCATTGGTCACTTCAGCAGGCGTGATTCCGTAGGCTGCTAATTTTGCAGGATCCAGCCATACTCTCATTGAATAGTTTTTTCCACCAAAAACGTTGGCTTCACCTACACCGTTAATCCTCTGAAGATCCGGAATAACGTTGATATTCAAAAAATTCTGAAGATAAACGTCATCAATATTTTTGTTTTCAGAATAGAAAGAAAGGTACATCAAGGCACTTGTTTGCTGTTTCTGGGTAACAACACCGGCTCTGGTAACCTCACTCGGAAGAAGCGGGGACGCTCTCGCAACACGGTTTTGTACGTTTACGGCAGCAATATCTGCATCAATTCCCTGTTTAAAAAACACCTGAATCTGTGCCGAACCATCATTACCTGCCGTGGAAGTAATATAATCCATTCCTTCAACACCATTGATCTGTTCCTCCAACGGAACCACAACACTTTTCATCACGGTCTCGGCGTTGGCTCCGGTATAGTTTGCTCTTACACTCACGGTTGCCGGTGCAATATCCGGATACTGTGTCACCGGAAGTGCTGTCAGTCCCAAAACCCCAAGAATAACAATAAGGATGGAGATTACAGTGGATAAAACCGGTCTGTTAATAAAGTTCTTTATCATTAGAATTTCGGTTTTATGGATTTCACAATCTGATCAGTGGTGGTAGGCTGTGATTTTACAGGAGTTCCGTTTTTCAAAGTTCCGGTGCCGGCTGCCACTACAGGGTCGCCCACTTTTACACCGTCTTTTATAAGTGCTAAATTGTCGATTCTGTCGATGATATTCACCACAGCGTTTCTTGCAGTGTCTTTGTCTACTTTGTAAACGTAAACAATGCCCTGCTGTTCGTAAGTAGCACCTTCAGGCACCACCAAAACGTTATTGTAATATTTTGGAAGTCTTATTTTACCACTGTTTCCGTTGCTCAGAAGCTTTGAAGCATTTGTAAATGAAACTCTGAACTGAATGGTTCCCGTTGTAGGATCAATCTGTCCGGTAATGGCTTCCACTCTCCCCTTTTCAGGATATAAACTTCCGTTGGCCAGCTCAAGCTCGACCATCGGTATATTTTTGATCTTTTCAGGCATGCTTGAACCCATTGATTTTTCAAGGAAATCAAAATATTCTTTTTCATTCATCGAAAAGTATGCGTAGATTTCTGAGGTGTCTGAAACTGTCGTTAAAGCAGCCTGATCATTTGGCCCAACTAAACTTCCCACTCTTAAAGGTAATTTACCAACGACTCCGGAAATAGGAGCACGGATAATCGAGTAATCTACATTGGCGGCAGCTCCTTTGTAATTGGCGTTTGCCTGTTCTCTTGCAGCTTTTGCCTGTTGAACCTGTGCCTGAGCCTGAGCAAGATTTGCCTGAGCAGTCTGCAGCTGAACACTGCTGATGATTTTCTTGTCGACTAAGGGCTTCAGTTTATTCACTTCAACCTGCGCGGCATTTACAGCAGCCTGTGCTGCTGCGATATTGGATTGTGCTGCACCCACGCCAGCTTTTGCAGCGGCTGCAGTTTCATTTAAAGTATTGGTTTCCAAACGGAAAAGAGGCTGACCTTTAGTTACATGCTGGCCTTCGTCAACCAAAACCTGAGTAATGTACCCTTGTATTTTAGCTCTCACATCATTGTTGACTTTACCTTCGATGCTTGCCGGAAAAGTCTGGTAGCCCGTGATATTTCTGCTCTCAACTTTCACCACGGGAAGGGATTTGGCGGTATCCTGTTTTGGCTCTTCTTTCTTGCAAGACGCCAGCGACAATGCAGCGAAAGAAAGGAGTATAAGTTTATTATTCATTTTTATAGTTTATTAAGAGATTCCTGTATGTTTTCTATATTTTTTGTGAGAAGATCTTTGTAGGCGATGATCCTGTCATTGTATTCTTCGTAGGTCACATTATTGTTTTTATTAAACGCATCGAGCTCATCCAGAAGTTTCAGTTCATCCTGCATTTTCTGAACAATTTTTTCAAATCTTATCCTTTTGTAATCGTCATTGATAAAAAAGAATCTTTTTCTTTCATCAATTTTGTTTACATCTACGATCAGTTCTGCATTTAAAAGCAAAACCAGACTTGTAGATACCGAACTTTTGCTCGCACCAAAAACTTCAACGAATTCATCAAACGTAATTCCCTTCTTCTGAAAATCAAAAAGGAGGTACGCGTAAATTTTTGAGGCTAAGGGTGGTATATTAAAAACCGTACCGTAAAATCTTACGGCATCCTGAAAAATCTTTTCATCAAAGTGTGTGCGTTTATCCAAACTAAAAATTTTCGACAAAATTAGATATTGGTTCGGAACAAAACGAACAAAGACGATAGACTTTTTTAATCAATTGTTTAAGAAAGAATCAATGAGAGTAAAATTTAACTTTTGTCTTAAAATATAATCTTCTCAAAAGCTTTTCTCATTCCGCCTGCAAGCATCACCTCTCCGCAGTAAGAATATCCTTTAGATTCCAGTATTTTAAGCATGGCAAGATTATCAAAATTGGTATCCACTTTTATACTTTTAATGTTTTGAGATCTTGTAAAATCTTCAATTTTATCAAAGAGAATTTTTACCATTCCTTTGCCTGCAAATTTTTCGTTTACAGCGACTCTGTGAATTACTACAAATTCTCCGTCGCTCAACCACGCCCCTTCAATAGAAGAATAAGCGGGTTCGTCATTCATTATGAGCGCAGTGTAAACAGCAATTTCATCATCAACCGTCAGAACGTATCCGAAATGTTTTTTAATGTCAGACTCGATGGTATCTCTATTTGGATAACCGTTCTGCCACTGTGTGCTTCCTTCTTTCCTGCGTCTCTCAATCGCCTGCTGAATGATTTCCCAGATTTGCCCGACTTCAGTAATTTGGGCTTCTCTCATTTCAATTTTAGATTCCATGCTTTTGATTTGGTTTTAATGGTTGTATGAAAATATTTTACCCATAAAAAACCGAAAACTAATATGAATTAATTTTCGGTTCCGAAGTAGTAAAATTTAAAATTATGAAATTGTTTATTTATTGATTTTGATTTTGCTGCAAATAGGCATCAATCACTTCAAAAGCTTTTTTCTCATCCTGAAGGTCTACCATCACCTTTAAAGTTGTTGCTGTAGGCGTTGTTGTAAAGGTGAGATAATTGTTTTCTGTCTCGTTGGTAATATCAGCATCATCAAGTTTAGACTTAATTAACTGAATTTCAGCTGGTTTATCGCTTTCAAAAACTGATACTCTTGTACTTCTTTCCATGTTCTTTGATTTGAATATCTAAAATTAGGGAAAAAATTATAAAAAAGCAAATCTGGGTATTTTAAATTTTATTAATATTGTTTTCGATTTTATCCAAAGCAATCTGAATTTCTTCTTTTGTAACATTCAAATGTGGTCTGAATCTGATGGATTGGTCACCACATGAAAGTATGATTAAACCATCGTTGTACAGCTCGTTTCTTATCTTATCTCTTCGCTCACCGGATGGCAGATCTATTGCACACATCAAACCCTTACCTCTTGCGTTAGATAATTTTTCAGGAAATTTCTGAGCCAGCTTCTGTAAACCTTCCAAAAGATATTCTCCAACACTATTGGCATTTTCCAAAAGATTTTCTTTTTCAATTACTTCCATTACCAACTGGAAACGGAGCATATCAATTAAATTTCCTCCAAAAGTAGAATTGATTCTTGAGCTCTCTCTGAAAACATTATTCGGGATTTCGTCAAATTTTTCTTTGTTCGCCAAAACACCACAAACCTGAGTTTTTTTACCGAAAGAAATAATATCCGGTCTTACACTTAAATGTTCAAAAGCCCACATTTTTCCGGTGATTCCGATTCCTGTCTGAACTTCGTCAAAAATTAACAGGACTTCATGCTCATCACATATTTTTCTCAAACCTACAAAAAACTCATCCCTGAAATGATTGTCACCACCTTCAGCCTGAATCGGTTCAATAATAATACATGCCACTTTATCACGATTTGAAATTATCGCTTCTGCAATCTGAATTAAAGCAAGATTTTCATTTTTAATGGTTTCCTCTAAATTTTCTTCCGTGATTGGGAAATGCAGTTTCGGATTTAAAATTCTTGGCCAGTCAAACATCGGGAAATACTGATATTTTCGCGGATCTGAAGTGTTGGTCAAACTTAAAGTATAACCGCTTCTTCCGTGGAATGCCTGTCTGAAATGGATGCAGATTCCTGCTTCAATGTCTAAACCTTTTTCGAAATTTTTTCTCGTTTTCCAGTCGAAGCACGCTTTCATGGCATTTTCAACGCCCATAGCTCCGCCTTCAATAAAGAATGCGTACTGAAGTTCTTTCGGCATCACTACTCTTTCGAAAGTTTCAAGAAACTGAGCGTACTCTTTAGAATAAACATCCGCCAAAGTCGGTTTATTGACTGCCATTTTGCCCAGCCATTCAGATTTTTCCACTAAATAAGGATGATTGTAACCGATAGAAGCCGAGCCGAACATTGAAAACATATCAAGAAAATTTTTCCCTGAAACCGAATCATGAATCCAAGATCCGTGAGAGTTTTCAATATCCATTACAAAGTCGAAACCGTCTGCCAAAACGTGTTTGCCGACTGTTTCTTTTATTTTATTTGTTTGAATTTCAATTGTATTGTCCATATTGATGAGTAATTGGTAATGAGCAATGAGTAATGAGTACAAAACCCAGCTTTAAAATTATTTATAAATCAAATTTAATTCCCTGAGCCAATGGAAGGCTTGCAGTGTAATTAATGGTGTTGGTTTGTCTTCTCATGTAGTATTTCCAAACATCAGAGCCGGATTCTCTGCCTCCGCCGGTTTCTTTTTCGCCACCGAAAGCACCGCCGATTTCGGCACCTGAAGTTCCGATATTTACGTTGGCAATTCCGCAGTCTGAACCTGCATGGGAAAGAAATAATTCCGCTTCTCTCAAATTTGTAGTCATAATTGCCGAAGAAAGTCCCTGAGGAACATCATTCTGAATCGCGATTGCTTCTTCTAAAGTTGAATATTTAATTAGATATAAAATCGGTGCAAACGTTTCATGCTGAACGATTTCGAAAGAATTTTCGACTTCCGCGATGCATGGTTTCACATAGCAACCTGATTCGTAATCTTTTCCTTCCAGAACTCCACCTTCAACGACAAATTTTCCGCCTTCAGATTTACATTTTTCAATCGCTTTTTCGTATTGATTTACTGCTTCCACATCGATCAGCGGACCAACGTGCATGTTTTCGTCTAAAGGATTTCCGATTTTTAACTGTCCGTAAGCTTTTGCCAAACGGTTTTTCACTTCATCATACACTGATTCATGAATAATCAGTCTTCTTGTAGAAGTACATCTCTGCCCTGCAGTTCCTACAGCTCCGAAAACTGCTCCGATGATTGACATATCCAGATCGGCATCTTTAGAAATGATGATCGCATTATTTCCACCTAATTCTAATATTGATTTACCGAATCTTTCAGCCACTTTAGAAGAAACCATTCTTCCGACTCTTGTAGAACCGGTAAATGAAACCAAAGCGACACGTTTGTCATCCACCAATTTTTGTCCGATCTCATGATCTGCAACCAATACGCTTGAAATTCCTTCAGAAAGATTATTTTCCTTTAAAACTTCATTCATAATATTTTGACACGCAATGGCACAAAGCGGTGTTTTTTCTGATGGTTTCCAGATGGTAACGTTTCCACAGATCCAAGCCAAAGCTGTGTTCCACGCCCAAACTGCTACCGGAAAGTTGAATGCTGTGATAATACTTACAATACCAAGCGGATGATATTGCTCGTACATTCTGTGACCTGGTCTTTCAGAATGCATGGTGTAGCCGTGAAGCTGTCTTGATAATCCGACTGCGAAATCGCAGATGTCTATCATTTCCTGAACTTCACCAAGACCTTCCTGCAGAGATTTTCCCATTTCGTATGAAACAAGTTTGCCGAGGTCGTCTTTGTAATCTCTTAATTTCTGCCCGAGCTGGCGTACGATTTCGCCTCTTTTGGGTGCGGGCATTGTTCTGAATTCCAGAAAGGCTTTTTGGGCAGATTCCATTACTTTGTCGTAATCTTTTTCGCCCGATAATTTTACTTTACCAATTAATCTTCCGTCTGCCGGAGAATAACTTTCTATTGTTTTTCCTGATGCAAAAAATTTACCTCCAGTAGAAGTTCCTTTGTTTTCATCTTTGATTCCTAAATTTTTTAATGATCTTTCAATTCCGAAATCTTTGACTTTTTTTGACATAAAAATTTTTACTTTTCGTTTTTCTAAAGATAAAAAAATATCCCGTACCAGAAAAAATTTATAAAATTTAAAATCAAAATTATTTGGAATGATTATAAACATGCTTATCTTTGTGCAGTAATCATTTGAAATTCAGAGATGGAAAACAACAAGGTACTTGATGAGGGAACTGAAGAAAAGAAAAAATCCAAATGGAAGCAGCTGGTGAAGAAATTCGGCGTTGGCGGCATTATTTTCTTCACAGTAAAAGGGATCATCACTTCTACCCTGATTTATTTTCTGGGTAAAAATTTCTGGACGGTGATCAACAATTACTTTGCAAACCTATTCGGTTAATCTACTTCTTTATAAGTTTAAAAGTTTTCCCATCCAGATTAAGGATGTAATTTCCGCCGGATAGATTCTGTACCGAAATATTTTTCCTGTTTTTAAACGGATTGTTTTCAGTATAAATCAATTTCCCTGAATAATCTAAAATCTGAACCGTTTTCACATTCTCTACATTTCCGCTGACAGAAATATAATCAGAAACAGGATTTGGATAGATTTTGAATTCATTATTCCCTGAAATCAAATCAGAAACTGAAAGGTTACCCAAATTCTGACAGTAATTCACGCCATAAGAATCCCACTCACCAATTGTGAAACTTGTATTCGGTTGTGTAACAGTACTTTTTCTGTACAAAGAAACATCACCAAGTGAATTGCTCACAAATCTGCTTCCAATGGCATCTACAGTCGTTGATTTATAATTTAATTCCACATATTGAGTTCCGGAAAAAGTCATGGCATCTCCTGCGGTAAGGAAATCTGCATTGGTATTGGTATAACATGAAAGTGAAGCTTTTGGATTTAGGATTACTAAACTTTCATTATTAGAAATTTTGCCTTCGAGCTCAAAACTTTTCCCGTAATAGTAACCTGGATTTGTACCGGTGCTGTTATAATATTGTACCCTGATATTATAATCGTTCAGGTTAACTTCATGTCCTGTTCTGTTGACGATTTCAATCGCTTTATTGTCTCCGGTTCCCTCAATATATTTTGTAATAAAGAGATCTTTTGAATTTGAATATGTTGCCAAAGTAGAAACCGAAATTGTATTGCTGTCAAGAGAAAGCAGATATCCCGCATCATATGCTTTTACCGTATAATTATACGTTGTTGAAGCAGTGAGGTGATCAATTACAATAGATGTAGATTTTGTTGTCGTAAGATAAGTTCCATTCTGATAAATATTATAACCTATCACATCGGTACTCGTGCTTGGCGACCATGATAAGGAAGTAAAATTAGCACCAGCTTGTGTAGATGTTAAATTTAATGGTGTCTGAGGAGCAACACTGTCGGGCGTTTGCACCCAAATTGCGTTAATCCATTGCGGATTATCAACGAAAGGATTTCTGTTATTCTGAATAGCAAAAACTGCATTATTTCTGTCAATTTCCCTTTGAGAAACAGGATCCTGCTGATGCCATTGCAACAACATGGTAATGTAGCCCGGCTCAAAAGCACGCTCGGCAGTCCCATCAAAAGGCGATCTGTCCATTTCAGGATTGACGTTGGTCGTATAGTTAAATGAAGGCAACTTATCCTCATATCTCACAGCAAAATACAAAAGCATTCTTGCTATATCGCCCCTGAACTCAGCGATGGGTTCGTAAACACGGTTAGTATAGGCATAATTCGGGATTGCACTGTTAGAAACTCTGGAACTGTTTGTAAAGGAATGATGCACAGTGGCATTGCCAATTCCATAAGGATAGCTGTTTCGTAGATTATTCACTCTCGCATCAGTAGGAATTACAAAATGTAAATCCGAATACATTGGATAGTTGCTGTTGAAGGTATTTTGAGGAACAGCGTGCTCTCTGTTGTATCCCATTCCTTCCACAGTTCCGGCACCTGAAAGGAGATTTGCAGAAGTATATTCATAAGAATCTGGTCCGGCAGGAATTTCAGAATAAATATCCAGCAAAATTGTTGTGTTGCCAGGTCCGTGATCATAATATTTATCTAAATCTGTCTGATTATAGTAATTTGGAAGATCACCATAATGCCAGTTGATATTTTTGGCTGAAATAATATTGTGAAGTTTAGTTTTTAAAGCATATCCTGTAAGACCCGCAGTTCCATCGTAATAATTAGCCGGAGCCTGAGCAGATAAAACAGCAGATAAAAACACAGCAGAGAATAAAAATTTCTTCATATCTTAAAATTGGGTTGCTAAGATAACATTTATTGCAAGTTAAATATTAGGTTACATATTAAAAATCTATTAATTATTCAATTAAATCACTGATAATAAATTATTTAAAACTAAAACATTTTGTACCCTGTAAAAATTTTGCTATTTCGTCAATTTAATTATCTTTGGGCACAAACTTCTTGAGATATGAATACAGAAACAATGGATAACATTAAAATGATAGCCGAAACGGCGAAAGACTTTGCTGAGAAAAACATCAGACCTAATATTATGGAATGGGACGAAAGTCAGACTTTCCCTAAAGAATTGTTCCACCAGTTAGGCGAAATGGGCTTTATGGGAATTGTAATTCCTGAAGAATATGGCGGTTCCGGTCTTGGATATCATGAATATGTAACCATCCTTGACGAAATTTCTCAGGTAGACCCTTCTATCGGTCTTTCTGTGGCTGCTCACAACTCGCTTTGCACCAATCATATCTATGAATTTGGAAATGAAGAGCAAAGACAGAGATGGTTGCCTCAACTGGCTTCAGGCAAGGTAATCGGAGCCTGGGGATTGACTGAACACAACACAGGTTCAGATTCTGGAGGAATGTCTACCACTGCTGTGAAAGATGGAGACGAGTGGGTAATCAACGGAGCAAAAAACTTTATTACACACGCAATTTCAGGAGATATCGCTGTGGTAATTACAAGAACAGGAGAAATCGGAGCTAAAAATAATTCCACAGCTTTCGTTTTGGAAAAAGGAATGGCTGGTTTCACTTCCGGTAAAAAAGAGAACAAGCTTGGAATGAGAGCTTCAGAAACAGCTGAGCTTATTTTTGGTAATGTTCGTGTTTCAGATGCCAACCGTTTAGGTGAAGTAGGTGAAGGTTTCAAACAGGCAATGAAAATTTTGGACGGAGGTAGAATTTCTATCGCTGCACTAAGTTTGGGAACTGCAAGAGGTGCTTACAAAGCTGCTTTGAAATACGCTAAAGAAAGAAAACAGTTCGGAAAATCAATTTCAGAATTTCAGGCGATCAACTTTATGTTGGCAGATATGGCAACTGAGATTGATGCCGCAGAACTGTTGATTCAGAGAGCTTCTACATTGAAAAATGCGAAGCAAAAAATGACCAAAGAAGGTGCGATGGCAAAACTGTATGCTTCTGAGGCTTGTGTAAGAATTTCAAACAACGCCGTACAGATTTTCGGTGGTTACGGTTATACAAAAGATTTCCCTGCTGAGAAATTCTACAGAGATTCTAAATTGTGCACCATTGGGGAAGGAACTTCTGAGATCCAGAGATTGGTGATCGGAAGAGACATTACAAAATAGTCAGAATTTAATTTGTTATAAATGAAGACCGTCTTTTTTAAGGCGGTTTTCTTATTTGAGGAAATTCACGATTATTACAGCAATTTTGAAATTTTAAATTTAATTTTTCTCATACATAAATGATTTAATTTAAAGTTAGTGTAATGCATTGCATATAATTTTAAAAGAATTATCTAAAATTTTCTTAATTACTTTTGTTTTTGATAATATAATTTTTATTAGCTTTGATTCTCCACAAACAAAATAGAATTTATATGAAAAAACAACTATTGGTGATTGGAATGCTTACATCATGCATTTCATTCGCACAGACCGACCGACTTTGGACTTCAACATCCGCAAAAGCAAATGCTGAAATTGTTGAAAACAAAACTTCTCTTCTCAGTCCAAAAATTTTCTCTTTAGATTTTAACGGATTAAAAAATGCCTTGACAAAAGCTCCAAAGAGATTGTCTGCCGGGGAAAAATCTGAAGTCATCATCTCTTTCCCAAACTCGGAAGGCAGAATGGAAAATTTCAAAGTCAGAGAAAATTCAAACTTTGACCCTGCTTTGGCTGCGAAATATCCGGACATCAAATCTTATGTAGGTGAAGGTCTGGAAGATTCAAGCTCGACAATTTATTTCAGCATTTCGCCTCTCGGTCTGTCATCAATGGAAATTTATGGCGACAAATCTGCAGTTTTCATTGAACCGTATACAAAAGACCTTTCAACCTACGCCGTTTACAGAAAAACTGATAAAAAATCTGATTTAAATACTTTTGAATGCACCGTTTTAGATGTTGCACAAAAAGGATTAAGCATTAATGACAATGGTTGGGCTCTGAGACCCAATGCCGATGATGCAAAATTGAGAACTTTCCGTTTGGCGATGTCAACAACCGGTGAGTACACCACGTATTTTGGAGGAACAAAAGCCAACGCTTTAGCCGCAATCAATAACACGATGACCCGCGTGAATGGTGTTTTTGAGAAAGATTTTTCTGCCAGAATGGTTTTAATCGCCAATAACGATGCTGTAATTTACACCAACGCATCTACAGATCCGTATTCTGCAGCAGCTCAGATGAGTAATTGGAATTCTCAGTTACAATCTACTTTAACTTCTGTAATCGGAGAGGCCAATTACGACGTCGGACATTTGTTCGGAGCTTCCGGAGGGGGCGGAAATGCTGGCTGTATCGGATGCGTCTGCGTGAACGGTTCCAAAGGCAGCGGCTACACTTCCCCATCAGACGGAATTCCTTCAGGTGACAATTTCGACATCGATTATGTTGCCCACGAATTGGGTCATCAGTTCGGAGGAAATCACACTTTCTCACACGGAAACGAAGGAACTGGAGTTAATATGGAACCTGGCTCAGGATCAACTATAATGGGTTATGCAGGAATTACTGCTCAGGATGTTCAGCCTCATTCAGATTCGTTTTTTCATGCCGTGAGTATTCAGCAGATTACGAATAATATTAAAGCTAAAACCTGCCCAACCAGCACCAATACAGGAAATGCAATTCCTACAGCAGATGCAGGAGCAGATTATACCATTCCGAAAGGAACACCGTTTATGCTGACAGGCACCGGAACCGATGCCAACGGAGATGCTTTAACCTACATTTGGGAACAGATGAACAACGCATCATCTTCTCAAACGGCAGCCAATTCTGCAGCGAGCGCAACAAAAGCAACAGGACCAACTTTCAGATCATGGACTCCGCAGACAACGCCAACAAGATATTTTCCGAGAATGGCTTCCATTTTAACGGGAGCAACAACGACAGCCGGTTCAGAAATAACGGTTGAAGCTTTATCCAATGTTGCGAGGTCTTATAATTTCAGATTTACGGTTCGTGACAACAAAGCCGGAGGTTCAGGAAATAATTCTGATGATGCGGTAATCACAGTCAACGGAACTGCGGGACCATTCAGCGTAAGTTCGCAAAACTCTGCAACGTCTTACACTGGCGGAACTTCACAAACTGTTACATGGAATGTTGCCGGAACTACAGCCAACGGTGTAAATGCTGCCAACGTGGATATTTTATGGTCGACGAATTCAGGTGCGACATGGACTACCCTTCTTTCAGGAACTCCAAACGACGGTTCTCAGGCATTAACCATTCCGAATGTTTCAACAACAACGGGAAGGATTATGGTGAAAGGTTCAAATCATATTTTCTTTGATGTCAACAATGCCAATATTACCGTAAATGCGGGTTCGGGAACAGTTGATACTACTCCACCAACAGCTCCAACTCTGGCGGCTTCGGGAACGACTTCTACAAGCACTAATCTTTCTTGGTCGGGTGCAACTGATGTGGTTGGCGTAACGGGTTATGATGTTTACCAAGGGTCATCCTTAATTGGCTCTACAGCTTCCACGACTTACGCAGTGACGAGTTTAACACCTTCCACAACGTACAGTTTTACAGTAAGAGCTAAAGATGCAGCTGGCAATATTTCTACTGCAAGCAACTCTGTGAGCGTGACAACTTTGGCGGGAACTTCGGTTTCCTACTGTTCAGCAATATCGACCAATACTTCAGATGAAAGAATTGGAAATGTAAAATTCGGAACCATCAACAACACTTCCACAGGAACCGCTGGGTACGAAAACTTCACGGCAATCTCAACGAATGTGACCAGAGGTACAGCTTACACAGTTTCAATAACTCCGGTTTGGACATCTACCAAATACAATGAAGCGTACGCCGTTTACATTGATTACAACAAAGATGGCGATTTCACAGACAGCGGCGAACTGGTTTGGACTAAAACAGGTTCACAAACATCTCCGGTAACCGGATCAATTACAATTCCTGCTTCTGCAAGTTTGGGAACAACCAGAATGAGAGTAATGATGCAGTACAATTCTGTGCCTTCGTCATCTTGCGGTTCTTATACGTATGGTCAGGTTGAAGACTATACTTTAAATATTGTTTCGTCCGGAAGAACAGGTGAATCAGATACTAAAGATTTATTTACAGATTTTAAATTGTATCCAAATCCTGCGAGAGATCTTTTAAATATTTCCAACACCACCAACGAAGAGTACAAAATTTTCGACATGGGAGGAAAAGTCATCCGTTCAGGAAAACTGGAAAGAGGTTCTGTGAATGTAAGCAGCTTAATCAGTGGTGCCTACGTCATTCAGATTCGAGAAATTTCAAAAAGATTTATTAAAAAATAAAATCACTTTAGTTAACCTTAAATTTGAAAGTTGTTCGGAAACGGGCAGCTTTTTTTATGAGTAATGAGTAATAAGCAATTAGTAATAATTGAAAGCACTTGATTGAACTATAATTTCCTACATCCAACATCCCTCATCCGGCACCCGACAGAAATTTCATAAAATTACTATCTTTGCTTTAAATTTAAAAATATTCATGGAGAAGATCGACAGCCTTAATCAAGTGGCAGAATTTCATACAACTTTCAAAGCACCAATTTTAGATACCCCTCAAATCCCTTCAGCAGACCGTTGCAACCTTAGAGTTGAACTTTTACAGGAAGAATTAAACGAATTAAAACAGGCAATTGCAGACAATGACATCGTTGAAATTGCTGATGCTTTGTGTGATTTGCAGTACGTTTTAAGCGGTGCTGTTTTGGAATTTGGTTTGGGCGAAAAATTCGTTGAGCTCTTCAATGAGGTTCAGCGTTCGAATATGTCTAAAGCTTGCGAAAATGAAGCACAGGCTCAGGAAACAGTTGATTTTTACAAAGAAAAAGACGTGGAATCGTTCTACGAAAAATCAGGAGAAAAATTTAATGTTTACAGAAAAGCAGATCACAAAGTTTTGAAAAACAAATACTACTCTCCTGCCGACCTTACACAAATTTTAGAAAAATAAAATGAAAAAATTAATTACAAAAATATTTGCTGCATCTGCTCTGTTTTTAGCTGCTGAGCAGATCAACGCTCAAAAAGTAGTCGTGAACAGAGAAGTGGAAACCACCGAAGACGGAAAAATGCTTTTGGGACATCAGCTGAAAGATCAGTTTCTGAAGGAGCCCTATTCAATATGGTTTGTGAAAGAAAGAGACGAATACGCTTTAGACCAAAATGCAATCAAAGATTTAAAAAAAGCAAAGCTTACAAGCTACGATCTTATCGTATTTATGGGAACGTGGTGCGAAGACAGCCACAGGGATTTTCCTCGTTTAATGAGAATTTTGGATGAATTAAAGTACCCCGAAGCAAAACTGACGATTATCGCTGTTAACAGAAAAAAAGAATCTCCTACCGGTGACGAAAGCCTTCACAATATCCAAAAAGTGCCTACGATTATCGTACAAAAATATGGCAAGGAAATTGGTAGAATTATAGAAATGCCTACCACAGGATACATCGAGAGAGACCTGGTAGATATTTTGAAAAAAGATGACAGCTCTGTTATCAAAGAAATTTTTAAACCGAAGTCTTGAGAAATATAAAAGTACCTATCGCATTTTTAGCAGGAATTATCTTAATGGTAATCCTGTTTTTTATTTTTAAATCCTGTCTGACACTAAACGATAAAAAAGAAACTTCTGAATATTATCTAATCACCAATCAGATTTCAAAGATGAATAAAATGGTGGTGATGGAGCAGAATACTTCTCAGATGCAGAAAAGCAAATTCAGCTACACATTTATGGGTGCAGAAATGACGAGCAACAACATCATTACCTACACCAAAACCAATGCACAGGTTTCCTATGATCTCAATAAAATGAAAATGGAAGTAGATTCCATCAACAAAAAAGTGATTATTACGGAAATTCCGGAGCCTGAAATCAGAATTACCCCGAGCGTGGAAATTCAGTCGATGGACGATTCTTTTATCAACAGAATTACAGAAAAAGATGTAAAAAATGTGACTCAGAAAGCGAAAGCTGCAGCTGTAAAATCTATCGATCAGAACAAACTCAGAAATGAGGGAAAGGCACAGCTTCTGGAAAATTTAAACAATATTTTTGTTTTGGCAAAGGCTTTGAACTATAAGATTGAAGATCAGACCGGCAAACTCGGCGTTCTCGGACTTTAAAAATTCAATGCTATGAGTACAGAAGAAGATAACAAAAAGAAAGAATCTGCAAATTCTGCAGAAACCAAAAAACAGAATGAAGATTTCCGCGATATTCCGGCTTCTTCAGATAAACAAAATCCACCTGACGTAGATAAAGAGGATGTACAGGAGTCTTCAAAAAACAAATCAGGAAAAACAGACAATACTAAGTGAGAGCTTAGTATTTTTTTTGCTGAATATTTCGGAAAGGTAGAATTTCAGAAATATTCTTGAAGCAAATAAATTGCAGTTTTAAGGATTTATAATATCCGTTTGTCTTTATGACATAAAATTTTCGTATTTTTGCATCCTAAAATTTCTTAGTAAACAATGATAAAAATTACACTTCCAGACCAAAGCGTCAGAGAATTTGAAGGAGAAGTGACTCCTTTGGATGTGGCAAAATCTATTAGCGAGGGATTGGCTAGAAATACCATTTCCGCAGTTGTAAACGGCACACAAGTCGAAGTTACCACGCCTATAACCACAGATTCTACGGTACAGCTTTTAACATGGAATGATGATCTTGGAAAGAAAGCCTTCTGGCACTCTTCTGCCCACCTTTTGGCGCAGGCTATCCTTGAATTTTATCCAAACGCTAAGTTAACGATTGGTCC
Organism: Chryseobacterium foetidum; assembly: GCF_025457425.1. Classification (NCBI taxonomy): domain Bacteria; kingdom Pseudomonadati; phylum Bacteroidota; class Flavobacteriia; order Flavobacteriales; family Weeksellaceae; genus Chryseobacterium; species Chryseobacterium foetidum. The sequence continues at coordinate 298,872 of NZ_JAMXIA010000001.1, read as the reverse complement.
GGCCATCGAAAACGGATTTTATTATGATGTAGATTTTGGAGACGACAGTTTGTCTGACAAGGAATTCGAAAAGATTGAGAAAAAAGTTTTAGAAAACGCAAAAAAAGGATCAACATTTTCTCTATACCCTGTTTCTAAAGAAGAAGCTTTAAAAACGTATGCTGATAATCCTTATAAAGTTGAATTGATCTCCAATCTTAACGATGGAGAAATCACTTTTGTAACACATGACAACTTCACAGATCTTTGTCGTGGAGGGCACATTCCGAATACAGGAATTGTAAAAGCTTTTAAAGTTTTAAATGCTGCGGGTGCTTACTGGAGAGGAAATGAAAAGAACCCTCAATTAACCAGAGTATACGGAATTTCTTTCCCTAAACAGAAAGAATTAACGGAATATCTTGAAAGATTAGAGGAAGCAAAAAGAAGAGATCATAGAAAATTAGGCAAAGAATTAGGGATTTTCGCTTTTTCTGAAAAAGTTGGACAAGGTTTGCCTTTGTGGTTGCCTAAAGGCGCCGCTTTGAGAAAAAAACTGGAAAATTTTCTTTCCGTTGCTCAGAAAAAGGCAGGTTACGAATTTGTGATTTCGCCACACATCGGTTCAAAAGAACTGTATGTAACTTCTGGTCACTGGGATAAATATGGAGCAGACAGTTTTCAGCCGATAAAAACTCCGAATGAAGGAGAAGAATTTATGCTGAAACCAATGAACTGCCCGCACCACTGTGAGATTTACAAAACATCACAATGGAGTTACAGAGATTTGCCAAAAAGATATGCAGAATTCGGTACTGTTTACAGATACGAGCAAAGTGGAGAGCTTCACGGTTTAACGAGAGTTCGTGGATTTACTCAGGATGATGCGCATTTGTTTTGTACGCCGGATCAGCTGATGGATGAATTTAAGAAAACGATTGATTTGGTTCTTTATGTTTTCGGTTCATTAGGATTTGCTGATTTTACAGCTCAGATTTCACTGAGAGATCCTGAAAATAAAGAAAAATACATCGGTACAGACGAAAACTGGGAGAAGGCAGAAACAGCGATTGTAACTGCTGCTACAGAAAAAGGTCTGAATACTGTAACTGAATACGGCGAAGCTGCATTCTATGGTCCTAAACTGGATTTCATGGTAAAAGATGCTTTAGGAAGAAAATGGCAGTTGGGAACCATTCAGGTGGATTACAATTTGCCTGAAAGATTTGATCTTTGGTACACAGGAAGCGATGGCGAAAAGCACAGACCGGTGATGATTCACAGAGCGCCGTTTGGTTCTCTTGAAAGATTCATTGCGATTCTGATTGAGAATACTGCTGGAGATTTCCCGTTGTGGCTGGCTCCGGATCAGTTCATTATCCTTCCGATCAGTGAAAAATATACAGATTATGCGAAAAAAGTTTCACAACTTTTAGAAAATCACGATATTAGCGGATTAATTGACGACAGAAACGAAAAAACGGGTAAAAAAATCCGTGATGCAGAATTGAAAAAGATCCCATTCATGATTGTTGTAGGAGAAAATGAAGAGAATGATGGCACAATTTCTGTAAGAAGACGTGGCGAAGGTGACCTTGGTGCGATGAGCATCGAAAACTTTGTCTCTTACTTTAAAGAGCAGTCGAAAACAGGATTTGAGTTTGGCGTATAGCTTTTAGCTGATGGCTACCGGCGAAACGAAAATTCGAGATAGAAAACGCAGTTAGGAGAAGAATTCACCAATTGCAATAAGAGAAAATTAACCAATAAAATTATAATACAATAGCACAAAGATTTAACAACAGGGGCCCACAAAGACGTCCTGTACAGGAGGACTTACACTTGATCAACGATAAAATTCGTGTGAGAGAGCTTCGTTTGGTGGGCGATAACGTAGAGCCGGGAATTTATCCTATCGATAAAGCAAGACAGATTGCCGCTGAGCAGGATCTGGATTTGGTAGTGATTTCCGATAAGGCAGAACCGTTTATTGCAAGAATACTGGAGTACAAAAAATTCCTTTATGAGCAAAAGAAAAAGCAAAAGGAACTGAAGGCTAAACAAATAAAAGTGGTTGTAAAGGAGATCCGTTTTGGGCCTCAGACTGACGAGCACGATTATGAGTTTAAGAAAAAACATGCTGAGAAGTTTCTTGAGGAAGGTTCTAAACTGAAAACCTACGTATTTTTTAAAGGCCGTTCGATCATCTTTAAAGATCAGGGAGAAATTTTACTTCTGAAACTTGCTCAGGAACTTGAGCACGTGGGAAAAGTAGACCAGCTTCCTAAGCTTGAAGGGAAAAGAATGATCATGATGATGAGCCCTAAAAAGCCTGCGAAATAACAGCACAAAGTTTTCACAACTATATTAAAACCTCAATTTTTTGAGGTTTTTTTATGTTATTTCCGTAAACTGTATTAATCTTAAAATGCGTTTTTGTTAATTTGCACAACAATCTAATTTTGCAACTTTACTTAGACTAAAACCTGATGAAATCTGTCCACTATTTCTATTTTATAGTGATTTTAGTATTATTCTTTTTGGGATGTGCATACTATTATCCGTTTATTTCTGATGACAGTCTCATCTCATTAAGATATGCAGAGCGGTTTATTTCTGGAAAAGGTCTTTCATGGAATGACGGTCATCCCGTTGAAGGATATTCTAATCTTTTGTGGGTTTTGCTTGTTTCAGTTTTGGGTAAAATAGGATTGAATTTAATATTGTCAGCCAGGATATTAGGTATTCTTTGTTCAATCGGAACTTTAATAGTAATTTTCAATTATTTAAAAAATAGATTTACTGAAAAGGAAAGTATTTTCATTCCTTTGATTTTACTTACCACTACTCCGTGTTTTGTCATTTGGGCAATCGGAGGTTTGGAACAGCCGCTTTACATTCTACTTTTAACATTGGTTTTAACAGAGGTTTCAAAAATTATTGATCAAAATTTTAAGAGACTTTTTTTTCTGTCAATCTGGCTTGGACTTTTAGCTATCACAAGACCGGATGGATTTCTTTTTACCTTAACAACCACAGGATTTTTAGTTTTAATTAATAGAAAAGATAAGTCTAAAATTTTCCAAATTATTTTGACTGTTGGTGCAATTCCTACTTTATTTTTGGAAGGACAATTATTATTCAGATACAGTTACTATGGTGAGTTTGTTCCGAATACAGCTTTAGTTAAGGTTAGAATTACAATGCATCACATTTTAAGAGGCGGATTTTATACTGTAAAAGCGTTTTTCGGAACACTTATTCTTTCAGCAGCCGGATTGTATTTTTTATATCTATCAGTTTTCAAAAAGAAAGATTTATTTGCTTTATTTCTGTTTCTGAACATTACAGCGTGGGGATTGTACATCACTTTGGTAGGAGGAGATATTTTCCCGGCTTACAGACAGTATTACGTGATAATTATTCTATTTGTTTTTGCAATTATCTGCGGATTAAAATATATCAGTTTTAAACAAACCAACAATAAAAAAAAATGTATTCTTGTTTTTGTATTCATTCTAAATGGATTTTTGCAACATTTTATTCCTGCAAATCGAAGTGCAATTGATGAAAGATGGGAATTTCGGGGAATGAAATTGGGCGAAAACTTAAAATCAACTTTTCCAAAGCAGACCTTGATTGCTGTAACTGCAGCAGGTTGTATCCCTTATTCATCACAATTACCAACTATAGATATGCTTGGATTAAATGATTACTATATTCCACGTCATCCACCAAAAAACTTTGGAAACGGGCTTTTAGCTCACGAGCTGGGAAATGCCGGTTATGTGATGACAAGAAATCCTGAGATTATTATTTTTGATACAGGAAGCCATGCCCACGATTTGCAGTATAACATAACCCTACAACTGATAAAAAATCCTTTGTTCAGAAAAAGATATATCGAATCTACGGTTCAGGATGATAATTTTAAATACATTTTATACTTTAATAAATATTCAGAAAATACAGGAATCAGAAGATTAAAAAATGAAATTTCAATCCCGGGATACTTGTTTTCAGGTAATAAAGAATCGTTTTCGGTTTTTAAAAATGGTGAAGTTTTAAAAGTTCTGGAACCTTACAAAGCTTATTATTTAAAACTTGATGATGTTAACGGAACAGATTGGTTTTTAAAGACGGTAAATAATCAATTACTGAGTACTTTGGAATGTACTTTTCAGCAAGACGGCAACAGTGTGGTGATAAAACTGAGGTCTTCAAAAAAAATATTATTAAAATCTGTGGTTTTAGAATCTGCGAATTGATATATTTTGTATCTTTGCGGTCTTGTTTGCGTGAGGGATAGTAATGAAAAGCCCACAGCAAGCGGAGGGAAATGCGGAGGCGCGAGGACTTGTAATGGATAGCCCGACCCGAAGGAGTGAATGCAGCGAAGCGGAATAAACGACTGAGGGGCACGCCCAAAATCAATGTAACAATTTAACAATGTATCAATGTAACAACATTGGTAAACTGGTAAACTGATTCATTGGTAGATTAAAAGATATTGATAACAAAACATAAAAAAGCAGAACAATGCCAAAATTAAAAACGAAATCAGGTGCTAAGAAGCGTTTTGCTCTTACTGGTTCTGGTAAGATCAAAAGAAAAAATGCTTACAAAAGCCACATTTTGACTAAAAAAGAAACGAAGCAGAAGAGAAATCTTACTACTACTTCTTATGTAGCGAAAGTGGACGAAAAAAGCGTTAAGCGTCAATTAGCAATTAAGTAGTTTTTATAAATCCTTATTCGGTTTATAAGAATTCAAACAAATTCAAAAATTTAACCCTGAATTGCAGCCCAAAAGTCTGATGAAACAAGCAGCGCTGAATTCAAAAAAACAATTACATTATGCCTAGATCAGTAAACTCCGTAGCTTCAAGAGCTCGTAGAAAAAAAGTATTAAAGCAGGCTAAAGGTTTTTTCGGTAGAAGAAAAAACGTTTGGACCGTAGCTAAAAACGCGGTAGAAAAAGCAATGTCTTATGCTTACCGTGGTAGAAAAGAGAAGAAAAGAAACTTCAGATCTCTTTGGATCACTCGTATCAATGCGGGAGCCAGAGAGCACGGAATGTCTTACTCTCAGTTTATGGGAGCTCTTAAAAAGAACAACATCGAGCTAAACAGAAAAGTTCTTGCAGATCTTGCAATGAATCATCCAGAGGCTTTCAAAGCTGTTGTAGATCAAGTAAAATAATTTAAACTATTTTGTTATCAATATAAAATCCTGAGTTTTTTGCTCGGGATTTTTTTATTATCTAAATTTGTTCTAAGTAATAAAATTTAAAGTGAAAAAAGTACTTACCATTCTGTCTTTAGGTATTCTTGGTGTTTTCCATGGGCAAACTTTTATCCAGGCGTATCAGGACAGAGCCAACCAGGTGACGCAGACGAATATCACCAGCCTCCTGCAGCAGTTTTCCAACCTCGGAATCAAAACCACGGGATCAGTTGCCAACGATAATACGTTGGCATGGCTGAAAAACCAATATCAGGCTTACGGATACACGGCAGGTCAGATGACGGAAGATACTTTCACCATTGGAAGCAGTACTTCGAAGAATTTAATCGTTACCAAAACGGGAACTGTTTATCCTGATATTTATGTGATTATCTGCGGACATTACGACACGATTAACAGTCCGGGTGTGAGCGACAATGGCAGCGGAACCTCTGTTTTGCTTGAAGCTGCAAGAATTCTGAAAGATGTTCCTACAGAATATTCTATTAAATTCATTCATTTTTCGGGGGAAGAACAAGGGCTTGTTGGAAGCAACCATTATGTGAACAATGTGGTTTTTTCAAACAATGTGCGTCAGCTTAATTTAAAGGTTGTCTTTAATATTGACCAGGTTGGCGGCAAAATTAGTAATCCCAGTAACACAGTTACGTGTGAAAGCGACCAAAGCGGTCAGACCGGCAACAACGCAGCATCGCTTGCAATGACTCAGCAACTTGCGGCATGTACAGGACTGTATTCTCCTCTATCGGTGAATATGTCTAATGCTTTTTCATCAGATTACATTCCTTTCGAAAACAAAGGCGACATCATCACCGGTTTTTATGAAACTCCTGTGAGCGGAAATCAACATACTCCCAATGATACTTTGGCGAATGTAGACCCTGTTTACGTTTTTAAAGTGGGTAAGGCAGCTGTGGGAGCTCTGCAGCATTTTGCAGTTGCTACTACAGTTCTTGCGATTGATGAAGCTCAGAAAAATTCAGATCAGATTAAAATTTATCCAAATCCTGCAAAAAACATTTTGCATATTGAAACGCCGGCTTCTTTAAAAAACTTTACGGTTGAAATTTCTGATATGAGCGGAAAACTCGTTTTAAAATCAGAAAATCAGAATGAGATTAATATTTCGCAAATCAGTTCCGGAAATTATATCTGTACAATCAGTTTTAACGGTGAAAAGACATCAAAAAAGATCATTATTGAATAATAAATTTAAAAACTAACAGCTTACAAAACTCATGATTAAAAAAATTCATTCTCTCCTGCTTTTGTCATTTGCAGCGACAGGTTTTCATGCTCAAAATGCAGTTCCGGCATATCAGACCAGAGTTGATATGGTTTCAGAAAAAAATATTGTTGCCAATCTGAAGGAATTTGAAAGTTTGGGAATTAAAACCACAGGTTCTAAAGAAAATGACAACGCCTTCAACTGGATTAAAAACAAATATCTTTCTTACGGATTTACCGAAGACCAGATTTCTGAAGATCCTTTTAAAATGGGCAGAGCAGAATCTAAAAATCTGATTATTACCAAAAAAGGAACCGTTCATCCAGACAAATACATTATCATCTGTGGTCATTTCGACAGCATCAACGGTCCTGGCGTAAACGACAATGGCAGCGGAACTACCATCATTCTGGAAGCTGCAAGAATTTTAAGAGATGTGCCTACCGATTATTCAATAAAATTTATCCATTTTTCAGGTGAAGAACAGGGATTGAAAGGAAGCAAACATTATGTAGACAATGTAGTTTACAAAGATAATGTTCGACAGTTTGATATTAAACTGGTTTTCAATCTTGATCAGGTTGGCGGCAAAAAAGGGCTTTTCCACGATACGGTGTACTGCGATGAAGATCAAGGAGGAACGTCTAAAAACAATAAAGCCTCAACAGATGCGACGAAAAATTTAATGAAATATGTTACGCTTTATTCGCCTCTCAAAGCCGATATCGATCCTGCTGAAGATACCGATTATATCTCTTTCGAGAGAAAAGGCGAAGTGATTACGGGTTTCTTTGAATATCTCCGAAGTGAACTTCCACATACACCGGATGACACTTTTGCCAATACAGATACAAGATATGTTTTCAATATTGGCAAGGCAACGCTTGGTGCTTTGCAACATTTTGCTGAAGCGTCGAAGGTGGACAGTGACGGGAAATAATTATTTGATATAACACGAAACCTGCAGAAATGCAGGTTTTTTTATTGATTTCTTTCCAACAGAATTTTTTCAATTTCATTTAAAGAAAAGTTTTTTGCTTTCAGTAAAATTAAAAAGTGATATAATAAATCTGCAGCCTCATTTTTAAATAAGTCAGCATCGTTATCTTTTGCTTCTATCACCAGTTCTACAGCTTCCTCTCCCACTTTCTGAGCGACTTTGTTGATGCCTCGCTGAAATAAAGAATACGTGTAAGAATCTTCAACCTGATCATCAATTCTCTGAGCTATTTTTTCTTCCAGTTCATACAGAAAACCTTTGGAATCTTTCTCGCCAAAACAGCTGAAAGTTCCGGTGTGGCAAACAATATTTGTTGGAATCACTTTAATTAAAACCGTATCCTGATCACAATCAATCTGAATGTTTCTTACTTTTAAAAAATTTCCTGACTCCTCACCTTTCGTCCATAATCTGTTTTTTGAACGGCTAAAAAAAGTGACAATGCCTTCATCTTCTGTTTTGTTAAAAGCTTCTTCGTTCATGTAACCCAGCATTAAAATCTGCAAAGTTCTGTCATCCTGAATAATGACCGGAACCAATCCATCTGTTTTATTAAAATCTATTTTCATCTTACACTAATGTTTCTGTTTTTTAATTCATTTTTTAAGTCATCAATTCGAATTTCTCCAAAATGAAAAACGCTTGCTGCTAAAGCTCCGGTAGCTTTTGTAAGTTTAAAAACATCTTCGAAATCTTCCTTTTTTCCCGCTCCACCCGAAGCAATCACGGGAATATTTATATTTTCAGAAATGAGTTTCGTCAATCTTAAATCAAAACCGTTTTTTGTTCCGTCGCCATTCATTGACGTTAAAAGAATCTCGCCGGCTCCCAGTTCTTCTGTTTTTTTTGCCCAATCCAATGTTTTCAACGGAGTCATTTCCCTTCCGCCTTTCACAAAAACCCAGTCTTCATCATTAACAAATTTCGTATCAATCGCCACGACGATGCACTGACTGCCAAATTCTTTTGCCAGTTCAGAAATCAGATATGGATTTTTCACTGCAGAAGAATTGATACTGATTTTATCAGCTCCTGCTTCCAGAAGTTTCCTGACGTCTTCTACGGACGAAATTCCGCCGCCAACTGTAAAGGGTATACTCAGTTCTTTCGCAATATTTTTCACCAGTTCTACAAAAGTTTTTCGCTCTTCAATGGTTGCTGTGATGTCGAGAAAAACCAGTTCGTCAGCTCCTTCAATTTCGTATTTCTTGGCTAAGTCAATGGGGTTTCCGGCGTTTCTCAGACCCTCAAAGTTGATTCCTTTCACGGTGATTCCGTCTTTGATATCGAGGCAGGGGATTATTCTTTTTTTGAGCATTTTTTCTTATTTGTTATGTGTAATGCTGATAGGATTTCATCCTATCCTTTGTTAAAGCGTCCCGTCGGGACTTGTTGATGTAAGTTTTTAAGCTGATATGTTCCTCTAAAAAGTTTATAGTGACTAGAATGAATTTAGTTTAAAGAAATCCAAATTTAGTTTTCAATAAATTTCTGCAAGTCTTTCAGAGCAATTTTACCTTCATAAATTGCCTTACCGATTATTGTTCCTGCACAACCAATTTCTTTCATCAGAAAAACATCTTCAATACAGGAAATTCCGCCACTTGCTACCAATTGTATTTTTGTTTTCTCTAAAATTTCCTGATATAATTCTGTGGAAGCACCTTCCAGCATTCCGTCTTTTGAGATGTCAGTACAAATCACATTTTGAATGCCCTTATTCTGAAAATCCAAAATAAAATCAATCACATTTTTATCACTTTCTTCGAGCCAGCCAGCAGTTTTTATCTTTTTGTTTTCGCAATCTGCACCAAGAATTACTTTTTCAGCGCCGTATTTTTCAATTAGTTGAAAACAAAACTCAGGATTCTGAACGGCGATACTGCCAATTGTAATCTGTTTTGCTCCACAGTTAAATGCGATTTCAATATCATTTTCAGTTTTCAGTCCACCACCAAAATCGATGTGCAAAGAAGTTTCTTTCGCAATATTTTCAAGTACTTTCTGATTAACAATATGTTTTGATTTTGCTCCATCCAAATCTACTAAATGAAGAAACTGAATTCCAAAACTTTCAAATTCTTTGGCGACTTCAAGCGGATTTTCGTTGTATATTTTCTTGGTATTGTAATCACCTTTCGACAGTCGCACACACTTTCCGTCGATGATATCTATTGCAGGTATAATTTTCATATGTAGTTTTTATTGTTTTAATAAGTCATCCCGAAGAATAGCGACAAGTGACGCAATCGCACTTTTTTCACGGATATTTCTATTTGCAATCATGGCGTTTTCATTTTTAAAGTTTTAAAAAGTTTTTAAACAACTCATTCCCATACTTTCCTGATTTTTCAGGATGAAACTGAGTCGCAAAGAAATTATCTTTCTGCAGTGAAGCACTGAAAGGCAAAATATAATCACAGACCGAACTTGTATTTTCTGATAATTCACAGTAATAACTGTGAACGAAATACAGATCATTTTCCTCCGAAATTTCTGAAAATAAAAGAGATTTCAAATTTGAAACATTATTCCAACCCATGTGCGGAACGAGATTTAGTGGGGGGAACTTTTTCACATCGCAGTCGAAAATTCCCATTCCAACCGTATTTCCTTCTTCATTATTTTTACACATCAGCTGCATTCCGAGGCAAATTCCCAAAACAGGTTGACTCAATGACGGAATCAATTGATCCAAACCCTTCTCTTTTAAAACTTTCATCGCCGAAGAAGCTTCACCAACCCCCGGAAAGATTACTTTTTCTGCGTTTTTTATCAATTCAAAATCATCTGTAATCATTGATTCAAAACCCAGTCTCTCCAAAGCATTCTGAACGGAATTCACGTTTCCGCCGTTGTATTTTATAATGGCTATCATCTTATAAACTTCCTTTTGTTGATGGTAAATTGTAATTTTCATCGGTTTGATTAACTGCCATTTTTATTGCTTTTGCAAAAGCCTTAAAAATAGATTCAATCTTGTGATGCTCGTTTTCACCTTCCGATTTAATATTTAAATTGCATTTTGCGGCATCTGTAAATGACTTGAAAAAGTGGTAAAACATTTCCGTCGGCACATCGCCAATTTTTTCCCTTTTAAAATCAGCTTCCCAAACCAACCAAGGTCGTCCGCCAAAATCAATTGCCACCTGAGAAAGACAATCATCCATTGGAAGCAGAAAACCATATCTTTCAATCCCTTTTTTCTTTCCCAAGGCTTGTAAAATAGCTTCTCCGATTACGATTCCTGTGTCTTCAATGGTATGATGTTCATCAACCTGCAGATCTCCGTTTACCTTGATTTTCAAATCTAAATTTCCGTGCTTCGAAATCTGTTCAAGCATATGATCAAAAAAATGTAAACATGTAAAAATTTCAGAATTTCCGCTTCCATCAAGATTCACTTCGACTTCAATTTCGGTTTCATTGGTCTTTCGGTAAGCTTTAGCTTTTCTTGGAATTTGTTTTAAAAACTGATAGATTTCGTTCCAGTTTTTTGTGGTTAAATCAGCATCCTTATTTTCAGATTCATTGATGAAAATACTTTTTGAACCTAAATTTTTAGCCAATTGAATATCGGTTAAACGATCTCCGATGACAAAGGAATTTTTCAAATCATAATTGCCGTAAAGATATTTTCCCAACATTCCGATTTCAGGTTTTCTGTTTGGAGAATTTTCATGTTCAAAACTTTTGTCAATTAAAATATCAGTGAAATGAATACCTTCGTTCTCAAAAGCTTTCAACATTTTATCCTGAGGTTTTATGAAGTCTTCAAAAGGAAAACTCTCCGTTCCCAAACCATCCTGATTGGTGACCATCACCAGTTCGTAGTCCAGTTCTTTTGCAATTTTGGCTAAATTTTGAAAGACGAAAGGATAGAATTCAAGTTTTTCCAAAGAATCAACCTGAAAATCTGTTGGCGGTTCTAAAATCAGTGTTCCGTCGCGGTCGATGAATAGTACTTTTTTCATTTTAAATATTTTTCAGAACATTTATTAGTCTTTCATTTTCATTTCGGCTTCCAACATTCAGCCTGATACAGCTGGGAATCTGAAGGAATCTTTTGCTGGTCAAAATTTCATTTTCAATTAGTTTAGCGTAAACTTTTTCGGCATTTTTAAATTCAATCAAAAAGAAATTGGCATCTGTTGGAAAAACTTTTGAAATGCATTCTAAATCTTCAAGTTGATATTTCAGCCATTGCCGCTCTTTCAAAATTTCATTTAAATTATTTTGAAAATCTTCAATCTGATCTAATTTTTCAAGGACTAAATTCTGACTCAGAACATTGACGTTGTAAGGCGATTTTACCGTGTAAATTAAATTCGTTATTTCTGCGGAAGAATAAGCAATTCCAACCCTCGCACCAGCCAATCCCCACGCTTTGGAAAAGGTTTGTAAAACGATGAGATTTGGATATTCACCGATCAAGTCTAAACAGGATTTTTGTTCTGAAAACTCAATATAAGCTTCGTCAATCAGCACAATTCCATCAAAATTTTTGATGTAAAATTCAATGTCACTGATTGAATTTCCGGTTGGATTGTTGGGCGAACAGAGAAATAAAATTTTGAGTTGATTTTCCTGAATGATATTTAAAAATTCTTCCTTTATTATATCAAAATCTTCATTCAGATTAAGCTGTAACACTTTGTTTTCATTGATTGTTGCGTAAAATCCATACATCGCGAAAGATGGATTCATTACCAGAACAGAATCTTTTTTCGGTTCACAGAAAATTTTAATAATTAAATCTATCAGTTCATCACTTCCATTTCCGATGGCAATCTGACTTGGTAAAATGTTTTTTAAAGCTGAGATTTTTTCTCTCAAATTTCTGTGCGTGGAATCCGGATAGCGGTTAAATTCCCCAAATGGACTCTCGTTTGCGTCCATCAGCAAAGGGTTTTCAAAAGCATTATTGTCTCTGAAACTGATGTATGGTTGCAGTTCCAAAATATTTTTTCTAACTAAATTTTTAATATTTATTGTTGTCATAATTTTATTTTAACCTGATAAACACTGCATTTTTATGAGCTAAAAGACCTTCTGCTTCCGCCATGAGTTCGATTGTTTTCCCTAAATTCTGTAAGCCCTCTTTTGAAAGATTCTGAAATGTAATTTTCTTCACAAAACTGTCCAGCGAAACTCCGCTGTAGTTTTTCGCAAAACCGTTTGTTGGTAGCGTATGATTGGTTCCACTGGCGTAATCTCCGGCGCTTTCACAGGAATAATTTCCGAGAAAAACTGAACCTGCATTTTGAATTTGGTCAATATATTTTTCGAAATCCTTAACTGCTAAAATCAAATGCTCAGGAGCATACAGATTGCTGAATTCCAAAGCTTCTTCTACAGAATCCAATAAAATAAAATGGCTGTTATTCAAAGATTGCTGTGCAAATTCGTTTCGTGGAAGTACCTGAATCTGTTTTTTAACTTCTTCAATGGTTTCATTTAAAACTTTTAAGTCGGTTGAAATAAAAATCACCTGACTGTCGCTTCCATGCTCTGCCTGAGATAACAAATCTGCTGCACAATATTCAGGAACAGCATTTTCATCGGCGATGACCAAAACTTCGCTCGGTCCGGCAGGCATATCGATGGCGACTCCAAAACTTTGGGCAAAATCTTTTGCCGCAACCACAAACTGGTTTCCAGGGCCAAATATTTTATACACATTCGGAATCGTTTCTGTACCGAAAGTCATCGCAGCAACCGCCTGCGCTCCACCTACTTTAAATATTTTTGAAACGCCGCAAAGCTTTGCTGTATAAAGAATTGCCGGATTGATATTTCCGTTTTTATCTGGAGGTGTACATAAGATAATCTCTTTGCAACCCGCCAGTTGAGCAGGAATTGCGAGCATTAAAACCGTTGAAAAAAGAGGAGCTGTTCCTCCGGGAATGTAGATTCCCACTTTTTCAATGGCTCTGTTTTCCCTCCAGCAAAAGACGCCTTTTGTGGTTTCGATTTTTTCAACTTCAACTATTTGTGAAGCGTGAAATTTGGTAATATTTTCTTTAGCAATCTGAATAGCTGATTTTAAATCTTCTAATATTGAATTTTCTGCATTATTGATTTCTTCAGCAGTTACATTTAGCAGATTAATTTTAGCAGAATCAAATTTTTCTGCATAATTGATCAATGCCTGATCTCCAATTTTTTCAACTTCTGCAAAGATTTCTTTGATGGTTTCCGAGATTTCCTGCCTTTTCAAAACCGGCCTTTTGGTTAATTCAAACCAGTTTTCTCTTTTTGGATTTTTATAAATATTCATCTTAAATTACCATTTTATCGATTGGAATGATTAAAATATCCTGTGCACCTTTCAGTTTCAATTTATCGATGACATCCCAGAAACGTTCTTCGTCGATAACGGAATGAATGCTGCTCCAACCCTCTTCAGCAAGCGGAATAACCGTCGGACTTTTTAAAACGGGAAGTACATTTGAGATTTCTGAAATCTTATCGTTGGGAACATTCATCAGAATATATTTTGAATTTTTAGCCTTTAAAACCGCTTTAATTCTGAAAAGTAATTTGTCTAAAATTTTCTCCTGAGAAGCATTGAGATTGATATTTTTTGCCAGAACAGCTTCGGATTTTAGAAGTGTGACCGTCTCACGCAATCCATTTTTAAATAAAGTACTTCCGGAACTTACAATGTCACAGATTCCGTCTGCCAGTCCGATGTTGGGAGCGATTTCCACGGAGCCTGAAATCACGTGAATATCAGCCTGAATGTTATTTTCGCTTAAATATTTTTGAAGTGTGTTGGGATATGATGTGGCAATCTTTTTTCCATTGAAATATTGTGGTTGATTGGTATCAATGTCTTTCGGAATGGCGAGAGAAACACGGCATTTTGAAAAGCCTAATTTCTGTACAATTTCATTTTCTTTCTGTTTTTCTGCCAGAAGATTTTCTCCAACGATGGCGATATCAACTACTCCATCCTCGAGATATTGTGGAATATCTGAGTTTCGGAGATACATAATTTCCAATGGGAAATTGTCTACCAAAACCTTCAGCTGGTCTTTGCCGTTGTTGACAGAAATGCCGCAGTCTTTGAGAAGCTGAAGAGATTCTTCGTACAACCGGCCGTTTTTCTGAATGGCAATTTTTAGTTTACTCATTACTTTTTTTAAAGTTTTAGTCTGAGTAAATGAAGAGGATTTATGAAAATTTCACAGAAATTTGGAAACAAAAAAACCGTCCTTACTCAGACGGTTTTTAATTTATTTTTTATGAATTCAACACAAAATATCAATCACTTCCGCCTTAGCTGAGATGATGATAATGATGAAGTGTTGAGAAATTCGGTTTCATTTTTTGAAATATTGTGATACAAATGTAGAGTTTATTTTTAAACCTGCAACAGTTTTATGAAATAATTCTTTGATAAAGATTCATGAGTTCGTTAGCAATCGGCTCGTCATTAAATTTTTGAACAAAGTCAAAACCCTTATCAGCACGGCGTTTACGTTCAGATTCATTTTCCCACAGAAACTTTATTTTCGCCTGAATGTCAAGATGACTTTTTGGATTAATATAAACAGAATCAGGACCTCCGGCTTCGGGAAGACAGCTTGTGTTGCTCGTAATCACTACAGTTTTTGAAAACAAAGCTTCAATCACCGGAATTCCAAATCCTTCAAAGAAACTTGGGTAGACAAAAATGTCGGCGAGTTTATAAATCACCGCCAGTTCATCCATCGAAACGCCTGTCAGAAACTGAACATCAATTTTATTTTTATCAATTTCCTTTTCAACAAGTTTGAAATATTTCGGCTTTTTAGTTCCAACAACCACCAAAGGAATCTGAGTTCCCTGAAGTGCTTTCACCACATTCAATAAATTTTTCCGCGGCTCAATAGTTCCGACATTCAGAATAAATCTTTCAGGAAGCTGAAATTTTTCCTTTACCTTTTTAATAAATTCTTCAGATTGATTTTCTTTAAAAGCATGATGACAGCCCTGATAAATCACTTCAATCTTGCTTTCCGGAACTTTTAAATAATGAATAATGTCATCTTTAGTCTGCTCAGAAATCGCAATGATTTTATCAGAAGACTGTGCGGCTTTTTTAAACTTCCAGAAGTGAATTTTTCTGTCAATCCATGTGTAATACTCCGGATACCTTTCGAAAATCAAATCGTGGATGGTCACCACTTTTTTGATTGGTTTGCTGTTCCATTTCAAAGGCAGTTCACCGGAAAGTCCATGAAAAATATCTGCACCGGCATTCTGCGCATCTGTTCCCATTTTAAACTGTCGGGACAAAGTTCCTTTCGAAGTTTTGAGATAAGAGATATTGGAAAGCTTTAAAATTTCAGCTCCTTTTTCCGAGGTCTTTTTACTGATTAGAATATTTTGATTTTCAGGAAAATACTCTGCAAGAATTCTTACCAAATCCCGGGAGTAATTTCCCAGTCCTGACACGCTTGAAAAGATGCGTTTTGCATCAAATGCTATCTTCATCTTCTGGTTTTATAATATTTTGAGTCAGTTGTTTTTTCTTCCAGTGCTCAGATTTGTCACCGTAAAGAAAGAACTTACCCATTTTATATTTGAACTGCATTTTGTTATCGTAATGAGGTGCCAAAAAGCGGTGAGGAATATCGGGATTTTCGGCAAGACATTGTTTGATAGAGTCTGTATAAATAGTTGGTCCCGTAGTTTTGTGAACATTGTGAGGATAAGGATTATTTTTAATATTATCCAGAATATTCTCTAATGTTTTCTGTAAAAATGGGTGTCCGGCTGCATAAACCAGACCCCATTGTACATAATATGTCGGCGGAATTTCATCCGTTACCAATGCCACATCGTCTTCACGAATAAGCTTTCTCAACGGGATGTTTATTCCACTGTCTACATCGAGGTAAACACCACCTTTTTTATATAAAATGGCATACCTGAAAAAATCTGCTTTGGCAGCTCCAATGGTCAATCTGTTGTAAGCTTTGGAATATTCCGGTGGAAACTCATCTTTAAAAAAGCTCTGAATTCTTTCATCATCGTAAAAATGATATTCGTATTCAGGGTTTTTTTTGAGCATTCTTTTAATATAAAACCTCGTAATCCAGGGTAATTTACTTGTTTTAAAAGTCTGAAATATTTGCTTTGGAATTGCCATTACAGAATGATTAAACAGCTACGTTATTCTCTCTCAAAGCATCATTAAGAGAAGTTTTTTTATCTGTGGATTCCTTTCTCTGACCAATAATCAAAGCACATGGAACCTGATATTCTCCCGCTGGATATTGTTTTGTATAACTTCCCGGAATTACCACTGAACGTGCAGGAACTCTTCCTTTAATTTCAACAGGAGTTTCTCCTGTAACATCAATAATTTTGGTTGAAGCTGTCAAGACTACATTAGCTCCCAAAACTGCTTCCCTTTCAACGTGAACGCCTTCTACAACGATACATCTTGAGCCGATAAAACAATCGTCTTCAATGATGACAGGTGCAGCCTGAAGTGGCTCCAAAACTCCACCAATACCTACACCACCACTCAGGTGAACGTTTTTACCGATCTGTGCACAACTTCCAACAGTCGCCCATGTATCAACCATTGTTCCTGAGTCCACGTAAGCACCGATATTTACGTAAGACGGCATTAAAATAACTCCTGATGCTATGTAAGCTCCTTCCCTTGCGATCGCGTGTGGTACAACTCTCACTCCTTTTTCCGCATAGTTTCTTTTCAAAGGCATTTTATCGTGAAATTCAAATGGTCCAACTTCAATAGTTTCCATTTTTTGAATTGGGAAATACATTACAACAGCTTTCTTTACCCATTCATTTACCTGCCATCCGTTTTCAGTAGGTTCTGCGGTACGAAGCTCGCCTTTATCAACCAAAGAAATAACCTCTCTGATTGCCTTTTGGCTGTCTTCATTTTGTAGTAATTCTCTGTTGTCCCAGATGTTTTCGATAGTTTGTTGTAATGACATTTTTTATTTGAATTTTGTTAAAATAATGAGTTCAAAGATACAAAAGTTTTATGCTAAAATATACGTATGAATTTTGGCTAAAATATGTTGTGCAAAAAATAAAAGTTGCTTATAAAACGCGTTGTGCGTGCAGGTAAGCTTTGTTCCAGTATTTTTCATTTAAGGAAGAAATTATAACCCCTTTTGATGTTGATGCATGGATAAATTTTATTTCACCATCGCTTTCTATAGTGTGAACGATTCCTACGTGAGAAACTTTTGATCCACCCGCAGTTGCAAAAAACAGAAGATCTCCGGGTTTTGTATCCGAAATATTAATTTTTTTTCCGAAATCTGCCTGATCAGCAGATCTTCTTGGAAGTTTTAAACCGTTTTCATCAAAAACTTTCGTGGTTAGTCCGGAGCAGTCAAATCCTGATGAACTATTGCCGCCAAACTTGTAGGGACTTCCCAGATAGTTTTCAGCATCTTTAATGATTCTTCTTGCTGATGATGATATCTTACCGTCAAAATCTGAATCTAGTTTTCTGAGATTTTCTGTTTTCGAAATTGATTTTGTAGAAGATTTGCTTTTGGATGCGGCACTTTTTGAGCTTCCACAGGAAATTGTCAGCAGTGTGGCGACAAAAGAAAGAATGATGATTTTTAAAAGGAAATTTTGTTTCATTTTCAATACTTACCAAAAACTCATCAAAGATAATAATTTTGTTTTTGTAAAAATAAAAAAAGCACCGTAAAATACGATGCTTTTCTGCGGAGAAAGAGGGATTCGAACCCCCGGACCTGTTACAGTCAATAGTTTTCAAGACTATCGCAATCGACCACTCTGCCATTTCTCCTTAAACTCCGATTGTATCGTTGTTTTCAGTGGTGCAAATATAGAGTGTTTTTCAATTCTGACAAAATATTATTTAAATAAAATTCAGGTTTAATTATTAATCAGTTAAAAATCAGATTAATTAATTTTTGATTTAGCTCAACTTAAATTAATTCCTGCGTTTTCATACCAAGAATCACTGCTCCAAAGCCCAGGATCAGACTCAGAAAAACATAGAGAAACAAAGTTGTATATTCCTGATTCTGCCATAGTGAATAATTTTCCACTGAAAATGCTGAGAACGTTGTAAAGCCACCACAAAATCCTGTAATCAAAAAATATTTGAGGTAATGATCGGCTTTCAGGAAATAGGAAGTTAAAAAACCAATCAAAAGACATCCCGCAATGTTAACTACAAAAGTTCCCATCGGAAATGAGTTAACCGTCCAAAGTTTTTGGGTGTAAAACGACATCAGATAACGTGCAATGCTACCAACTCCGCCACCGAGAAAGATGAAAAACAGATTTTTCATGTTAAAAAAGAAACGCACCCAAGAGGTGCGCTTCGTATTTTGTAATTAAAATTAATTCAATTCGGCAAGATACTTTTCAGCATCCATAGCCGCCATACAACCGCTTCCTGCCGCTGTAATTGCCTGTCTGTAGATGTGATCCTGAACATCTCCTGCAGCAAATACGCCCGGAAGATTGGTTCTTGTAGAACCTTTTTCAGTAGCGATATATCCGTTTTCGTCTAAATCGATTTGTCCGACAAAAATATCTGTATTCGGCTTATGTCCGATAGCGATGAAAATTCCGTGAACGTCTACTGTAGATTTTTCCTGAGTCTGGTTGTTGATGACCACTGCTCTTTCCACTAAATTATTTTCACCTTCAATTCCTATTAATTCGTGATGGAATTTCACTTCGATATTCGGTGTATTTTCTACTCTGTGGATCATCGCTTTCGAAGCTCTGAACTCGTCTTTTCTTACCAACATGGTCACTTTATTCACCAATTTAGCAAGATAGGTAGCTTCTTCCGCTGCGGTATCTCCCGCTCCTACTACAACTACATCTTTTCCTCTGTAGAAAAATCCGTCGCAGGTTGCACATGCGGATACTCCTCCACCGTTGTATTTTTTTTCGTCGTCTAAACCTAAATATTTTGCTGTAGCTCCGGTAGAAATAATCACAGATTTTGCTAAAATTTCTTTGTTTCCGGCGTATAATTTGTGAATACCGCCAACTTCTTTTGAGAATTCA
Organism: Chryseobacterium foetidum; assembly: GCF_025457425.1. Classification (NCBI taxonomy): domain Bacteria; kingdom Pseudomonadati; phylum Bacteroidota; class Flavobacteriia; order Flavobacteriales; family Weeksellaceae; genus Chryseobacterium; species Chryseobacterium foetidum. The sequence goes on along the minus strand of NZ_JAMXIA010000001.1, from coordinate 279,371 downwards.
GCTTTGGTAATCATTTCGTAATGCACTTTTGTGTCAAATCTCTCTGCCTGTTTCTGCAAATCCATCATCATTTCAGGACCTGTAATTCCTGCAGGATATCCTGGAAAGTTATCAACTTCCGTAGTAGTTGTCAATTGTCCACCTGGCTCCAAACCGGTGTAAAGTTCGGGTTTAAGGTCTGCTCTTGCCGCATAAATTGCTGCGGTAAAACCAGAAGGTCCTGATCCTACGATCACACAATCTAAAATATTTTGCTCCATAATTTATTTGTCATTTTCAAGGGTGCTAATGTCGGAATTTTTAATGTTTTATTAAAGAAAATTTAATGATAGTTGTCAATATTTAATATGTTAAAAGTCGATGAATCAATTATGCTTTTCTATAGATTTTAAAAACTTCTTTAATTCAGAATTGATATTGTTTTTATTTAAATTAAAAATTTTAAAACTTTCCTCAAGCGAAGTTCCGTTTTTGAAAACCGAAAAAAGTTTTTCTTTACCAAATTTCGCAATGATCATTTCACATAAAACCGCTGAAACCACGTAAGGAATCGGAGTTTCTTTCTCAAAATACATACTTTCATAAACATTAAGATGCTTCAAAACATCAAAATCAGGATTTTCTGTGAGGAATTTCTTCAGTTTTCCTTTTTGCCATTGGTAATCAAATTTTCCGCTTCCGCCAAAGTAAGTAGCAATTCCTTCATCGAAATAAGAATTTATTCCTGGGAAAAGTTTAGAAGTATATAGATGAACCACTTCATGCGTGTAATATTCCGAATTATTTCCCGATATGATGACATTATAATCTTCTGCAAATCCGCCAGAGTCGCTTGTATACATCATGGGATGATAATCAAATCCTTTTAATTTAAATACTTCTTCCGGTGAAACTGCGGAGTAATAAGATATCGGAAACTTCTCAACTCCAAAAAACTCTGAAAGAAGCTTAATGTCTGCTTTTTGTTCTTCAACTTCCTCAAGACTGAAATTTTTCGAGGGTGAAATGTAGTACGTTAAATTATCCTCTTTTTTGATTCGCCAATCTTTTGTTACATAATTAATGTATTTACTGAAGAAAATTTTGCCGTCAATTTTTACTGCAATCATGTTGTAAATTGCTTTGATCAGATTTGATTCTGTTTCTGTTTCTTCATTGTAACCGATATATGCTACTTTCACAATTTTTTTACCGTCTTCGCCAGTAGAAATAATTTCCATTAATGAGGGTCGATAAAAATTACTTCCCATTTTTCCACTTTCTATGTCAATAAGCTCATGATAGCGAAATTTAAACGTTTTAATATCAGATTCCAGCCAAAATTTTGAACTTTGTGTTTCTAAAAACTTCCCAAGCGTTTCAATAATTTGAATGTTTAAAGAATCTTTCCGGTCGACAGAAGGCGATATTGATTTTATTTTGGATTGAGAATAAGAAAACTGAAAAAGTAAAACGAATATGATTGCAAAAAAATTCTTCATTCTAAAATCTTTGTATGAAAACAACAGTGATTATTGACTAAAAAGTTATTGTTAAAAACAATTTGCGACCCGACCTGAGTGGAGCTCTTTTTGTAAGCCAAGGAAAATGCGGTGGCACAAAAAAGCGGGAATCCTTCGACAAGCTCAGGATAAATTAAGGGCGGAATTTGTCGCCATAATAAAAAATAAAATTGACTTTCAATACAGTCAAATTGTCGCCCAAAAAAAATTCACTTACAAAGGAAAATTGACAATTTACATTTAACAATTCACCTTTACACTTTCGTTTTTATCTTGTCAATATTAATAATCTTGTACACCAGTTCCTTGATGAGCTCTGCATCATCCATATTCACAGCTCCCAGACCTTTTCCTTTCATGTCAAATTCCCTTAAAGTAGAAATAACTCTTGTCGCATGTTTCAGCGGATAAAACCTTGCAGCTTCGGCAAAATCTTTCACAAAATAAGGATTGATGCCCATTTGAGAAGCAATAGACTGTGGCGACTGCCCTAGCATTGTGTTGTAGATAATGACGTTTGAAAAATAATTGTACAGGCTCGCCAACATCATTACAAACGGGTTATTTTTTGGATTTTTGCCCATGTAATACGCAATTTTCATCGCTGCATCAACGTTTTTTGAACCTAAAGCTTTCTGCAGTTCGAAAACATTGTATTCCTTGGAAATTCCGATGTGGTTTTCTACCAGAGTGCCGTCTAAAACTTCACCTTCTTTCAAAATAATTTTGAGTTTTCCCAGTTCGTTGGCGATTCTGGAAAGGTCGTTTCCGAGATATTCTGCAAGGAGATGAGAAATGTTGGGCGCGGTTTTTATTTTAAGTCTGATACATTCATCGGCGATCCATTTGGCAAGATTAAAATCTTTGACCGACTCGCTGAGGAATAAAAATTTCCCTTTGTCCAGAAGTTTGGTTACTTTTTTACGGCTGTCTAATTTCTTGTGTTTGTGGGCAAAAACGAGAACCGTTGATGGTACGGGATTTTCGAAATAGGCTTCCAGAGCATTGGTGTCCACCTCTGCCATTCTCAGATCCTGAGCTTCTTTTACAATGATCACCTGTTTGTCGCCCATCATTGGAAACTGTCTGGCAAGAGAAAGAATTTCGGGGTATGTGGTGTCTTTTCCGTAGACTACAGTTTGGTTGAATGCCTTTTCGTCTTCGCTTAGAAAGTCGTGTTCGAGGGCTTTTACAGCAATATCAATAAAGTAAGGTTCTTCTCCGTGGAAAAAATAAATCGGTAAAACTTCTTTATTTTTAATATTTTTGAGGATTAAATCTAATTCTTTCATCGTATAAATGGAACTTCCAAAACTGAATTTTCAGGAAACTTTTGATTTTAAATTCAAGAAAGACAAAGATAAGTTTTTTATCTATGACTTGGTGCGCAAAACTTACCTTTTGCTCACGCCTGAAGAATGGGTTCGCCAGCACTGGATTCATTATTATCTTACGGTGAAATCGTACTCTACATCAGCTTTAATCACAGAAAAAAAGATTGTGCTGAATGGTTTGACCAAGAGAATTGACCTCTTAATTACAGAAAAAGCACAGCCTAAAATTCTGATCGAGTGCAAAGCACCGCAAATTAAATTAACACAAAAAACTTTCGAACAGACCGCAAGATACAACTCCATCATCGGGGCGTCTGAAATTGTTTTGACGAATGGTTTGCAGCATATTAATGCGAAATTCGAAGAGGGAAATTATACTTTCTATAAATCTTAAATCCCAACAAGTGATGATCCGAAATGTAATTCTTTTTTCATTTTTAATGTTCCAGGTATTTACCTTTTCACAGTCGAGGGTTTTAATTAATAACCATTTTAACGTCGTAGAAGATCCTTTGAAAAGAAAAAAAATAATTGATGTAGTAAATCAATTTTTTTTGGAGAAAAGTATCAAAAATGAAGACTTAACGATTGTAAATCCTGAAAATAAATTGGAAACATGGCTGTTTCTGAATGAACTTAGAAAACTACAGAACAGCAAAGTATTCAGCACCATATACACACTGATGTACGAGGTTACATCTGTTGAATCGGGTAACAAAAATAATTTCACAATACATCTGAACTGCTATTACGAGGACAAGGAGATAAAAAATTCTGTAGCAAAAATTCAAATCACAATATTGGAAATTAACAGTAAATATATTGTGTCGTCAATAATAAAGAACAATTTGACCCACTGGAAATTGAAAACCTTTGAAAATTACAGTTTTTATTCTGAGAAGGAGATTGATGAAAAAAATCTGAGAGATTTTATTGCGAAAAACAATCAATTGAGTTTAACTTTAAAAGAACAGAAAATTCCCACTAAAGTGTATTGTGTCGATGGTATTTTCAATGCTTACGAAATGCTGGGAATTGATTATAAACGGGATAAATCTCCAAATAATTTTTTTCTGGGAGTGGAATTGGCAAGAGATAATACTCAAAGTACCATGATTGTTGCTACAGAAAAAGGAACGCTGGATGATTTTTCTTTTGCCAGCCTCTGGAAAGCGAGGATTACTGAGAAATACCCAATAAAGAATCTGTATGTGCCTGTTTTGGAAGGCTATTCATATATCAACGATGGATCTCCTTTTTATAAATGGGAACAGATATGGATTCATTTTAAAAACGCTTATCCAGTTTCTCAAAAAACAGATTGGCTGTCGCTTTACGGTACTAAAGAAAATTTTAGCCTCCCTTCAACCCCACTTTACCTTGAAAATCTTATTAATGCACTGATCATTAAAAAAATTGAAAAAGAAAAAGGATTCAATGGTGTATTAGAACTTTTAAACTGTGGGAAATTTGACGGTGAAAATCAGGACAATTACTTTAAAATACTGGAAAAAGTCTCTGGAATTACAAAAGCGAATTTCAATGCAGCGATTGACAAACTGATTACCAGTGAAAATTTAAACAGATAGGATATTTTTTAGCGTAACATTTGCATACGCAATGTGTAATTATTCACTTAAAAATTTATATATGAAACATTTATTATTTTCGTCCATACTTCTACTCACTTCAGCAACAGTTTTCAGTCAGAATCTTAAAAAAGTTTCCTATCAGGACGGCTCACAAAAACTCAATGGTTTAGTTACTTCAAATGCAGGAAAAAAACTTCCCGGAGTTCTCATTCTTCCCGCCTGGAAAGGTATTGATGATGAAGCGAAAACCGCAGCTGCAGATTTAGAAAAAGAAGGTTACGTAGCATTTATCGCTGATATCTATGGTGAAGGAAATATTCCTACAGACAATGCTTCTGCTGCTAAAACGGCGGGTTTTTATAAAAAAGATTTTCAGGCTTATCAGAAGAGAATTTCTCTGGCTTTGGAAGAGTTAAAGAAGAACGGTGCCATTCCTGAGAAAATTGCCGTTATAGGTTACTGTTTTGGTGGAACCGGAGCTTTGGAAGCGGCAAGAGGGAAAATGCCTGTTGTAGGCGTAGTTTCCATTCACGGGAGTATTGGTAAAGACCAGTCGAGACCGAATGATTTGATTTCAACTAAAATTTTAGTAGAAAATCCTGCAGAAGATAAAGGAGTGACGCCTGAAGACTATAACAATCTGGTTAAAGAAATGAATGATGGCAAAGCAGATTGGCAAATTATTACGTATGCCAATTCAAAACACACTTTTACTGACCCGAAGTCAGCAGATTACAATCCTGTGATGGCTAAAAGGGCATGGAATCATAGCTTGATGTTTCTGAAGGAAATTTTGAAATAAATTAAAAAGCAGTGTAGTTAAGTTCTACACTGCTTTTTTTCTACTTTGTCACCAACTCTGCGGTGACAGATTTTGGCGAATATTTGGTTAAAGAACCCGTTGCTGCATCAATTCCCACTCCGATTGCTCCACCAATAAGAATGTTAACTAATGAAACTGCGTTGAAAGTTTTCGTAAGCTTCACTTCCTGAGATGCATAACCTTCTTTTGCAAAAGTGACAGTCTGCTTGCTCAAAGATCTTGGGATTTCTGTTTCGCAAGGCGTTGTACATTTTTCAACACCTTTATGAAAAACTTTTGCACCTTCCGGTGTTGAAGTAAAAGAAATCTTGTCTTTTGTACCCGTAAGAATAGTCGCGCACGACGTTGTGGAAATTGCCAAAGACAGCATTAATCCATAAGATAAAATTTGTTTCATGTATATATTTTAGTGCGGCAAACTTACTGAAATAATTCATGAAATTAAGATTTAAGTTGAAGTTAAAACTAACTTATAAGGTTGTTAAAATATATTTTAAAACATTGATAAATAGTCTAATCTCTATCTTTCGGTTTTCTTATTATTCAGTTACAGTGTTGCAATTTGAACACCAACTATATTCTTTTTCCTTATCTTTTAATTTGATTTTTGCAGTATCACCACAGTTTTCGCAGGTTTGCTTATCGCTCTCCACTTCTTTTGCTTCGTAATCACAATCAAAACAGCTCCACGTTGGCAGAGGAAATTTCCCGCCAATAAACCATGTGAATGACTGTTCCTTACATTTCGGACATATTTGTAATCCCATATTAATTATTTTCCTGTTCTCTGTTAACCAATTCCATCGAAAAAGCAGGCAGACAGATCGCGATGTATTCGCAGGTTTCCGCAAACGGATTGCTGTACCGTACTCTCGCTCCTTTTTCGATCATCATACTCTGACCTTTCTCTAAAATCACTTCTTCGCCATCGATTTCGAATTTCTTTTTGCCGGAAATAATGACCGTAAATTCATCAAATTCGGGAGTCTGATGTGGTTCGCTCCAGTTCGGCGGCGCCACCATGTGGGCAATAGAAATGTCGGGCGTTTGGGTGGAATTTCCCCAATGTTCTTCTATCAGTTTTGCCGTCAGTGGTAGGAACGACAACAGGGGATTTCTGGATTTTATATTTTTTCATAACATTTTTTGATTTTGAACACAAAGTGCACAAAGTTTTTTTAATCTTCGAATGCTTTAAGTTTCACAAAGCCTTTTCACTTATAAAAGTGTACAAGCATTTTTTAAGGACACATCAGTATTTGTTGATTAATCCGAACTTACAGTTTTTTTACACTATTTAAATCTGCTCCATCAGCAAAATCTGCGTGAAATTAATTCAACTAAAATGATTTTTTTTTTAATTTCGTAGACAAAATTAGTTCGTGCAGGTTCACCGAAATAGGCAATTTCTTCTTCAGCGATCTTTTGTCCGCCAAGTCTTTCCAAAGCAATTTGCGAACGCAAGTTTTCTTTTCCGATATGGAAATACACTTTATCGACAAACTGAAAAATGTAATCCATCATCAGTTTTTTAATCTGTGGATTGATGCCTTTTCCCCACGAATCAGTTCCATAGAAAGTGTAGCCGATGAAAATACTGTTTTCAGATTCATCATAATCATAAAACCTCGTGCTTCCGAGAATATTTCCGGTTGATTTTTCAACAATTTTAAAAGCACCTTTACTTTCGATTGCACCTTTAAAAAAGTTTTCAAAAACTTCTCTTTTGTAACGGTCTTTATTTGGATGTTGTTCCCAGACTTTCGGGTTGGATGCAACTTCATACAACAATTCAAAATCCCCTTGCTGTAAGGGGATTAACTGATATTCATCGTTTTCTAATTCAGGTTGAATTGAAAAATTCATTGATAATAGATTTAAATCCTAACTTTTTGCTTTCGCAGCGTCTGCTTCTATCTTTTTGATTTCCTTCAATTTCTCTGCGATTTTTGTTACTGCATCTGGTTTTGCAGGTTTCAAAGCGACTTCAGCCTGAGCCATATCCCATTTGATCACTAAATTCCCTGAGTTTTCGTCAGTTGGATTGATGGTAATTTCAAACCATTCCTGTTTGTCTGCCAATTTATTCACAGGTACAGTTACATCCACCACATCGTTTTTAGCGTCGTAAGTGTAAGCTCCCCACTGTTGGAAATCTTTATTCAAAATCACTTTCCAGTCTTTTTCTGTCGGTACAATGAACAAACCGTACGTTCCTGCAGGCACCATTTTCCCTCCGAAATTCACTGCCTGACCGAATGTAATTTTTGTAGATGAGTTTGCGCCCGCTCTCCAAACCTGTCCGTAAGGAACCAGTTCGCCAAAGATCTTTCTACCTTTCACGCCTGGTCTTCCGTAATCAATTGTGATTTTAGACATAGAAAACTGCTGCTCCACTTTCTGACGCGGGCTCGCTGCCGGTACCGAATAATCCTGTGCAAAACTGAAAGCCGAAGCCGAAATGCAAACGGCAAATAATAACTTTTTCACTTTATTTTAAATTTTGCTAAAATTACGAAATGGATGTCAGATTTTGGTTTTTGTGGATGATAAAATTTGTTAAAATCTGTCTGATCATATTACCAACATTTCAAAAGTTGAATCCCGCACGCCCCGACCTGAATGGAGCTCTTTTTGTAAGCAGGGGGAAGCGCGCTGGCACAAAAAAGCGGGAATGGAGGGCGGAAAAGGCGCCATAAAAATTATACTGCTGTTCATTGAAATTCATTTATAGTCCAAAAAAACCTCATAAGAAACTTACGAGGTTTAGATTTAATTTTAAAAAATTATTCCGGTCTGGCCTTCCACTTCAGTAAAATCTTTGTATAGAAAAATATAAAGATAAATCCACAAATCAGGATGATATAGCTTAAACCTAATCCTAAAGAATCTATGATGGATTGGCAACCTTCGTAAGCAGCACTTTGCGCAGAATTGTAAACCATCTCGCGACAAGCGGCTTTCTGATGAATGGTGACGATTCCGAAGAGTAGAAATACAAAAAGTACAAAACCGTTCATTGATACATTCACAAAGATGGAGGTGATGAGTTTGTTGAATTTATTCATCGCAAAAATCGGGATGGAAAGGATGAAAACCGAGATGAACAGAACCATGTAAGCCACAAAAAACTCTTCCTTTCCTGAAACTGAAACGGCATATAAAACTGTAATCAGCGTGACAGCTAAAGCCAAAAGTCCGGCAGAAATGACACTGAACAACAATGATTTCAAACCTGTTATTCTGAAACTGAAAATAAAGGTCGACAGAAAAAATGCAATCCAAAGATAAATGTGAATATTCTGAGAGAAAAAATCATACGATTTTACGTCGTCAACGCTTTCTAAAAACTCCTTCAGATTGTCGGTGTAGTAGTAATAATCTGTTGTATTTTTTTTGAAATAATCTTCCGGAGAGATTTGCGAACTGATTTCGGGATTAAAATCTCTGATCAAAATACTGTCATTTACAATCCTTCCGTTTTCATCCACAATTGCAGCATCGGCATTTACGGCACTTACCGTAGAATCTATTGTTACAGCGGTTTCACTATCGTAATCGTAAGCTGGAGGATTGTTGGGATCACACTCCTGCCCGATGCTGGGTTTGTATTTTTTGATAAAATACCGAACGTTAAATTCTGACGGATTGTACACCATCTTCGTCCACTGCTTGGCATCCAGATTGTTTTCGATGGCGAATTTGTTGGAGACTTTCAGAAACTGCGACAGAAGTTTTTCGATTTCGGCAGGACTTTTTTTATTTAAAAGTTCAGCAGTTTTTCTGTTGACTTCAGCCTTTTTCTTTTTTATTTCAAGATTGTGAAATGTGGAATTGTCTTCATCGTAATATCCTGTGTAGGCGCGGCTGCCGCCGTTATTTCCGTTTTCATAGAACAAATCAGAAAAGTTATAGAAGCTGAGGCCTTCAGATTTGATATCAAATGAAACATCCACAACTTCTTTTTTAAAGAAGAAAGTTTCAGATTTATTGCCGTCTCTCTGAGAATAAACGATGCCTTTCTTTTGGGAATTTTCAGGCTCGGGAACAATAAATTCGTTGTACTTGTCTTTTTTATATGAAGTTTTTGAATACACAGAATTGAACTGATAAACCCTGTTGTAATAAACATGATATTTTTTGGTACGGTCAATTTTCTTAATATCTGTCTCGCAGTACAAATCATAAAACTGCTTTGGCGAAAGACGGTTGTCTAACGTGTACAGTTCTAAATTCTGACTTAAAAAAGCGTTTCCAAGATTGATGGTTTCGATGTTCTGTTTCATCTCGGCATCGGGATATTTACTGTTGATAAACGTCCTGAAACCCACCATGTACGAAAAGTAAAAAGTAGTGCAGACAAAAATAATTACAAAATACTGAACAAACTGCAGGAACAGTTTTTCTTTTGAATTAGGATAAAAATTCTTGAAAGCATTGTTTCTAAACATCATAATCAGCCATCCGACAATCATCAGAATGGAAATAATCAGATGAATCAGAATAATCCCGTCACGGAAGTAATCGTCTGTAACGTTCGATGTTTGCAGAGACATCGGGTTGATGTGTGAAAGATAACCGATGATGAAAAATAAGATATGAACGACAATTCCCGCCGAAAGCATCCACACAATTTTGGTATTCCAGACCGTCGGATATTTTTCGAGCAGAAACTGATTGAATTTATTGATTTTTTGCATTGTAATTTAAATTAATGAGGAATTAATTGACGAAAAACCTTCTTGTGGAAGATGAAATATTCCGGATGTAAACAATTTCGGTTCTGGCATTTCCCAACGCTGACATTACATCATAAAACTCGGTATCTGCAGAGAAATATGCGACATAAACACCACCGTTAAAATTCAGTTTTTCAAGTTGGAAAGCATTGAAAACTTCCAGCAGACTTTCTCTCGAACTTGGGGTATCAATTTCGATAATTAAACCGTCATTTTCGGCATTATTCAGTTCAGAATTGTCTTTGTACTGACCATTTTTCAGGAAGATCACTTTATCTGAAACTTTTTCTACCTCATACAGCTGCTGCGAGCTCAAAATCAAAGCGATAGGATTATTAACAGAATTTGCAATCGATTTTAAATCTTCCAGAATCACCTGCTGAGCCAACACATCAAGGTTTGCCAGCGGTTCATCCAAAAGCAGAATTTCCGGCTGTCTGAGCAATGTTCTGGCGAGTTCGAAGCGCATTTTGTAACCCGATGACAGTTCGCTCCACTTCAGATGCTTGTAATTCCACAGTCCGAGGCGGGCAATCATCATCAGTGTTCGGGTCTCGTTTTCTTCAGGTTTTACTCCGTAATTTGACAGGACAAATTTCAAATTATCCTTCAAACTTCCGTACCATTTTTCAGTTCGCTGTGGAATGTAAACCAGCTTGGTACAAAGATCAAAATCATCTTTGGGCGCCTGATTAAATGAGTAGTTCAGTTCGCCTTCGTTAAAGGAAATTTCTTTGGCTAAAATTCTCAGCAAGGTTGTTTTCCCATTTCCGTTCTCTCCTACCAAACCATAAACCTGACCTTTGTTGATTTCCATGGAAACCGGACCGAGAGAAAACCGGTTGCTGCCGTAGGATTTCAGAATATTTCTTGCCCGAAGCACAGATTTTTCCCTCACATGTTCCTGCACAGGAATTTTTTCGATTTTTGTGAGAAGAATTCTCGATTTTTCAATCAGTTCTTCGGTATAGGTCGGGAACTTTTCTTTCCAGTCTGTCAGTTCGATGGCTTCCCTGTAAATCTCCATGTTTTGAGTATCCATGGCACAATCGAGCAGTTTTCTGAACCCGAGAACGGTATCTTTATTGTCAAAAAAATGCTGAACTTCGTTCACGCGCTGTTGATGTTTCGTCATTTGGCTAAATTAATCAGACGAATATAACTAAAATTTAAAAGCAAAATATATCAATTTATAGAGAAAAATTTAATGATTATATTTGACTCAATTTAATACTAAATTGTTGTATAAGAATGCGTTAAGCTATAAGCGGTCAATTCATCGACTGATCCTAAATAAATGTACTGTAAGCAAGTCAATCATATCAAAACGCATTTGTAAATCTGTCTTACAATGTATTCTGATAAATTTATGATTTCTGTATATCGCTATTCAAACTTCATGTGCTTTCTCTCTCTTCAAATGTTGCATATAGTATTATTCTTCATTTAGTTTTTTAAACTTAATTTAAGTGAGTTACTAACTTGATATCCATAACCATGCAATAGGCAATGTGAATAATAGCGATACTTAAATATTATACTGGTTTTAAATATTTAGTAAACTATTTTACTAAATTTGTTACAGAAAATTTATTTTATGGAAAAAGAAAATCAGATCACAGAAGAAAAAATATTTGAATTATACGGCGACTACATTCTAAATCACGGAAAAAGACCGTTGAACATCTACCGGTTTGCCAAAGACAATGAGTTTGAAGAAAAAGACTTCTATGATTATTTTGCAGATTTTGAACAGATTGAGAAACAAATACTGGTCAGTCTTTTTGAAAAATCGGTGCAACTTGCGGATGAAGTTAATATGGCGCAGGATATCAGCCCAAAGGAAAAACTTCTGAATGTTTACTATATATTTTTCGAAAATCTTACAATGAACCGTTCTTTGGTTCTGATGATTTTGGGAAATAACAAAATGCACGCTGCAAGAATCTCCGGCCAGCTGAAGGAAATTCATCGTGAATACGTCAGAACGCTGGATTTTAAAGATTGGGAAATCATTGAAAAAGCTAAAGAGGATATTAAAAATGCCCATCAGAAAGCACGTGAGGAAGCGCTATGGCTGCATTTGGTTTCTGCAATTGAGTTTTGGAAGAAAGACACCTCCCCCGCTTTCGAAAAAACCGACATCTATATCGAAAAAACCATTGATACAGGATTTGAATTAATGGATAATGAGCCGTTAAGAAAACTGGCTGACCTCGGTAAGTTTTTATTTAAAGAAAAATTCAAAAAAAACTAAATGAAGACACTTAATAAAATACCAACCGGAAAAATAGAACGCACGGGCACTTTACTGAAAGCCGGAGCAAAAATCGGTGTCAACTACATCAAATACTATGGAAATAAAATCTCCAAAGACGAAAAAGAGGCAAGACAGATTCTTAATGAAGACAATGCCACAGATATTTACGATTCGTTAAAAGAACTGAAAGGTTCTGCTCTGAAGGTAGCTCAAATGTTGAGCATGGAGAAAAATATTCTTCCGCAGGCGTATGTTGAGAAATTTTCTCTTTCACAGTTTTCAGTTCCTCCACTTTCCGGGGCTTTGGTGAAGAAGACTTTCAGAAAATACTTCGGGAAAAATCCGGAGGCGATGTTTGATCAGTTTTCTGCCGAATCTGTGAACGCGGCAAGTATTGGTCAGGTTCACAGAGCAAAAAAAGAAGGAAAAGATTTGGCAGTCAAGATTCAGTATCCGGGCGTTCGGGAAAGTATTTCCAGCGATCTGAAAATGGTAAAACCAATTGCCATTAAAATGTTTAACATTAAAAAAGAAGGCTCAGAATCTTATTTTCAGGAAGTGGAAAATAAACTTTTTGAAGAAACAGATTATAATCTGGAACTAAAAAGAAGTCAGCAGATTTCTGCAGATTGCAGTCATCTTCCAAACTTGAAATTTCCAAAGTACTATCCGGATTTATCCTGTGAAAAAATCATCACGATGGACTGGATGAGCGGAAAACATTTTTCCGAATTTACAAAACTGAATAATTCTCAGGAAAATCTCAATAAAATTGGCCAGACCCTGTGGGATTTTTATATGTACCAAATGCATATTTTAAAGCAGGTGCACGCTGATCCGCATCCAGGCAACTTTTTGATTTCGGACACGAACGAATTACTCGTTATCGATTTTGGATGCGTAAAGGAAATTCCTGAAGATTTTTACCAGCCTTATTTTGAATTGGCAAAAGAAGAAAATCTTAAGAATCCTGAGATTTTCAGACAGAAACTTTATCAGCTGGAAATTCTAAGGGATGATGATACAGAAAAAGAACAGGAATTTTTCAGCAAACTTTTTTATGAGTTGCTGGAGCTTTTCACCAGACCTTTCAATCGTGAAATTTTTGATTTTTCGGATGAAGGTTTCTTTCAGGAGATTGCAGATCTTGGTCAACGATACGCCAAACTGAGTGATATGAAAGGAATGAATGCCAACAGGGGCTCAAAACATTTTATCTATCTGAACAGAACTTTTTTTGGATTGTATAACATGATGCACGATTTAAAAGCGAAAGATATTGTGATCAGTCATTATAAAAATTTTGTTAAATAGATGCCCGCCAACTTACCATCAAAAATGTGTGAAGTCTGCGGACTTTCATTTAACTGGCGTAAAAAATGGAAGAAAAACTGGGACGAAGTAAAATACTGCAGCGAAAAATGCCGGAAAAACAAAAAATCAACATCCTCTGGTTTACAAAAGATTTAAGAATCAGAGATAACGAGTCACTTTTTAAAGTTCAGCAGGAGAATTTGCCTTTTCTTGCACTGTACATTTTTGACAGCGATTTCTTTGTTCAGAAGCAGTTTGGATTCAGAAAAATCGGAAAATTCAGGGCTAAATTTCTTCTTGAAACGGTTTTGGATCTGGAAAGAAATTTAAATCAGATTAAAATTCCTTTTTTGAAAAAGTCTGGAAAAACAAAAGATATTTTTCTTGAAATTTCTGAACATTACGAAATCAATGCCATTTTTTGTCAGGATGACTGGACAACGGAAGAAAGTGATTTACAACAGCAGATAAAATCGGTTTTGCCGGATACTATTTGGTTTAAATCCTGTTCACAGCTGCTTTTGCAACCTGAGTTTGTCTTTCATCAAATGGAAAAAATCCCTGTACATTTCACGGTTTTCAGACAGAAAACTGAAAAGAAGTTTGAAGTCAGGGAAGAATTTTTATCAAATAGAGTTGGAAAAAATCTGCAGTCTGAAATTACAATTAAAGGAGATGATATTGATTTAAAAACATTAGGTTTTGATGATTTTGAAAAGCATCCCTTTACAGCATTTCCCTTTTCCGGTGGGGAAACTGAAGCTATAAAGAGATTAAATAATTATTTTTTTGAGACTGAAAATCTCAGTATTTATAAAGAAACCCGAAACGGTATGACTGGTTCGGATTACAGCAGCAAATTTTCTGCATGGCTTGCCAACGGAAGTTTATCTGCTGTAACTGTTTTCCATGAAATTAAAAAGTACGAGGCAGAATTTGGGAGCAACGATTCCACTTACTGGCTGGTTTTTGAGTTGTTGTGGAGAGACTTTTTTAAATATGTTTCGATTCAGCATGGAAACAAAATTTTTCAGGAGGACGGAATTTTATCTAAAAACTATCCTTTCGAAACCAATCAAAATTTAGTTGATAACTGGTCTGAAGGTGAATCAAAATCTGATTTCATCAACGCCAATATGCTCGAAATAAAAAACACAGGATGGATGAGCAACCGTGGAAGGCAAAATGCAGCATCCTATTTCTGTAGAATTCTCAATCAGGATTGGCGCATTGGAGCCGCCTATTTTGAAGAAATGCTCATAGATTATGATGTTCACAGCAATTATGGTAACTGGATGTATGTCTCAGGCGTAGGGAACGATCCCAGAAGCAGAACATTTAATCCTGAAAAACAGGCGGAACAGTACGATAATGATCACCAATTCAGAAATTTATGGCTAAAGTAAAAACCTTGGTTGCGCAACTCATCTTTCCGCATCAGCTTTTGAAAGATACCGATTATTTAGATAAAAATCAGCCTGTTTTTTTGGTTGAGGAATTTCTGTTTTTCAGACAATATGAATTTCATAAACAGAAAATCGCTTTTCACAGAGCAGGTATGAAGTTTTACGAAAGTTATTTGCAGGATGCAGGTTTTAAAGTAAATTATATTGACAGCAATGAAGAATTATCTGACGTTCAGAAATTAATTTCTCATTTGGAAAATGAAGGTTTCAGCGAAATTTTAATCACAGACGTTTGCGACAACTGGCTGGAAAAAAGAATACAGAAAACGAAACTAAAACTCAGAATTTTAGATAATCCCATATTCATTAACACAAAAGATGATCTGAAGGAATATTTTGAAGGAAAAGAATTTTATCACCAAACCGACTTTTACAAACAGCAGAGAATTTCCCGAAATATTCTGATGAAAGCGGGAAAACCTTTGGGTGGAAAGTGGACTTACGACACAGAAAACCGTAAGAAATATCCTAAAAATAAGAAAACACCATCCATTATTTTCCCCGAAAACTCAGATCATTATGAAGAAGCGAAAGTTTATACTGAAAAGTATTTTAGTGAGAACTATGGGAATCTGACTACCTATCAACTCTATCCGCTCACTTTCGAAGACGCAGAAAAATGGCTTGATCAGTTTTTGGAAATACGTTTTGCCGATTTTGGAATTTACGAAGACAGCATTGTGGAACGTGAACATTTCCTACACCACAGTGTGCTCTCTCCCCTGCTCAATGTCGGACTTCTGACGCCTGATTTTGTTTTAGAAAAAGCGATAAATTATGCTCAGGATTTCGATATTCCTATAAATTCGCTGGAAGGATTCGTCAGACAGATTTTAGGATGGCGCGAGTTTGTTCGGGGAGTTTATCTTTATCAGGGAACTTTTCAGAGAAATAAAAATTACTGGAAGCATAAAAATTCTCTTCCGGAATCATTTTATACAGGAAAAACAGGAATTAAGCCCGTTGACAGTACAATTTTAAAAATTCTGGAAACAGGATATGCGCATCACATCGAAAGACTGATGATTCTTGCAGGATTTATGAATCTTTTAAATCTAAAACCTGATGACGTTTACCAGTGGTTTATGGAAATGTTTATTGATTCCTACGATTGGGTGATGGTTCCGAATGTGTATGGAATGAGCAGCTTTTCGGATGGCGGAAAAATGAGCACAAAACCGTACATCAGCGGCAGCAATTACATCAGAAAGATGAGCAATTATTCAGATGGAGACTGGTCTGAAAAGTGGGATGCCTTATTTTGGAATTTCGTCAGTGATAACTGCGAATTTTTCATCAAAAATCCAAGACTGGGAATGATGATCCGGACGTTTGATAAAATGACAGATGAGAAAAAAGCAGAACATTTACAACTGGCAAAACAAACCATTAAAAATTTAAAATGATGATGAAAAATTTTAATACTGAACAGACAGACCGCATTATTGAAATGGCGTGGGAAGACAGAACTCCTTTTGAAGCTATCAAATTTCAGTTTGGTGTAACCGAATCGGAAGTTATTGAAATCATGCGGACTGAGCTTAAAATTTCAAGCTTTAAATTGTGGAGGAAAAGAGTGAATTCCGGTGTTAGTCAGAAACATCTGATGAAGAGAAATCCTGACATTGACAGGTTTAAATTTACCAGACAACGCGCAATAAGTCATAATAAAGTTTCGAAGCGTTAAAAAAACCACGAATCTCTCTTTGGAGAGTTTAAAAAATTCCATTTGTGCATTTATTACAACACAATATTCAACAAAAATTAAAATATGAAAAACGTAGTAATCATCGGTTGCGGGCAAGGTATTGGGTTTGCCACTGCAAAACTTCTTTCAGATAAAAATCAGGTTACAGGAATTTCAAGAAGTCATCATCCTGAGGTTGATAGTCTAAATATCGATTTTCACGAGCTGGATATTCTTTCCGGAAATCTGGATGAAATTGATTTTCCTGAGGTAGTCGATGGGTTAATCTACTCGCCCGGAAGCATCAATCTAAAACCTTTCAACAGACTTTCACCAGATGATTTTAAAAATGATTTTGAAATCAATGTTTTGGGCGCTGTAAAAATTATTCAGAAATTACTTCCGGCTCTTAAAAAATCTGAAAGTGCATCAATCGTTCTTTTCAGTTCGGTTGCTGCAAAGTTGGGAATGCCTTTTCACGCCTCTATTTCTGCAAGTAAAAGTGCTGTGGAAGGTTTAACTAAAAGTCTGGCGGCAGAATTTTCTGCACAAAAAATCAGGGTCAACTGTATTGCTCCTTCTTTAACTGATACCAATCTGGCTTCACAACTTTTATCTACACCTGAAAAGAGAGAATCTTCCGGTAAAAGACATCCTTTGCAAAGAGTAGGAAATGCTGACGAAATGGCAAAAATGGCGGAATTTTTACTGTCTGAAAACGCATTGTGGATCACAGGTCAGATTATTGGTATCGACGGTGGAATGGGAAGTATCAAGCTTTGATTTAAAATACTAATCATTTATCTTTGTTTAAAATACAATCATGAAAACTGACTTTATTATTGATTTGCTTCATCAGGTGAAAGAATTTGAAAACTCTTCTGCCTTTAAGCCCAATTCCGATGTAGAAGACTTCCGGATGTGGCTGAATGCTAAAAAATATACAGAAGAAAGCCCGACGAAGTTATTTAAAAATGAGAATCATCAGGTTTCATTTACAGAAAATGAGATTTGCAAACAGGTGCTTTTGCTCAGTCGTTATTCTAAATTACTGATCAGAAAGGGTTTAAGCCAGTTTCCTGATTTAGCCAATGAGGAATTCACATATCTGTATCGCCTTAAAGATGAACCGTTTTTAACTAAAATTCAGTTGATTGAGAAAAACGGTCATGAAAAACAGACCGGAACGCAGATTATCAAAAGACTTTTGGAAGCAGGATTTTTAGAAGAACAAAATGACGAAAACGATAAACGCAGCAAAAGACTGAATCTTACAAAGCTGGGAGAAGAGACCTTTCAGAAGTCTGTGAATAAAGTAAATATGACATCTGAACTGCTTTCGGGAAGACTGAGTACCGAAGAAAAATCAGAATTTCTTACAATTTTGAAAAAACTCAATGAGTTTCATGCACATCTCTATTCTGCTCATAAAGGTTCGGATATCGCAGAACTGCAAACGATATTTGTCGAATCATAAATCTACATTATGCAGCTTTTGTACTTTTCATTGTAAGATTAATATAATTAAACATACAGAATGTCGCAATTGCCCCGAAAGTATGCCATAGAAAGTGTGTTCCAAAGCTGAACAAATCCCATTTGTCAGCCACACGAAATGTCAGCGCCAATGCAAACGACAGCAGAGCAAAACCTACCCATCTACCGGCTTTCCATTGAGTGTAAATAAGATATTTTAATACTGAGAACAATACAAATGAAGCCATCATCGCATAATTGATGTTGATGAAAAGAGATTTATTTTCAAACAATATCCAGTTTCGTAGAGCGTACATGAGGAAAATATAAACGAGTAGCATCAAAACAGCAAAATACCACCTGGTGCTCTTGGCTATAAAATAAAATCCGGCAGATAGGCAAAGCAACATAATCGGCATCCAGTCCATTGCAATAAATACCGGCCATTGTCTGAATGAGTGATAAATTGTTCCGCCGACAGCACCAATGTACAGTAAGATCAAACAGTATGTCAAGAACGGATGCGCTTTATAATTATCTTTTATTTTAACTGTCCAAAAGACTGCTATAATTAAAAAAAATAATGCAGTGATGGCATTCAGCGGCTCAGGGAAAAGCTGAGCCATATCGGTTTCTGCATATAACATTCCTCCGTCCGGAGGTAATTGATTGATCGGCATTATCTGAAATTTTAATTGAAAAAAGAGGCTTAGTAAGAAACTTTTATAACTTTCTTTTATTAAAAATACTAAAACAAATTATGTCTGATAAATTATATCTTCTTAATATAGCAAAATTGTGATTAAATAATATTATTTCACTTAAAATTGAATAAAAAATAATATAATTCAAATCCGTTTTTTAAGTATATCTGATCTCAACTAATAATCCTGACTGCCATGCAACCAGGATTAAGGCTAAATTTTTGTCAGCAAATTCTGTCTGATCAGTTTTCAAGACTCTGAAATTTCGCAAAAGAATTCTGCAGTTTCTGATGCTGATCCTGAACCAGTAAAATACTTTCCGGAGATAGTTGATCACTT
Organism: Chryseobacterium foetidum; assembly: GCF_025457425.1. Taxonomy (NCBI): domain Bacteria; kingdom Pseudomonadati; phylum Bacteroidota; class Flavobacteriia; order Flavobacteriales; family Weeksellaceae; genus Chryseobacterium; species Chryseobacterium foetidum. Next base: position 260,135 of record NZ_JAMXIA010000001.1, on the reverse strand, counting down.
TGCAAAGCTTCCTGATACGCAGCGATTGCAGATTTTTCTCCAAACACCACATTTTCAAGGGTAGATTCTGCGTTGTTGGGTGTGAATGCATTTTTCACATCAATCCACGCTCTGTGAACGGTTCCGGAAACGGTTGGTGAATCGTCATATTCTCCTCCGTGCTCAGTGATGCAGGTGATGAGGTCATTTTTCATCTGCTCAGATTCTGCCACCATTTCTTCGTAGTCGTTTTTCAGATAAGAATGCGTGTCCCACACCTTCTCTTCTACTTTGTTGAATCCTTTGATGCGGTCCATTGTAATGTTCAGCAAATCATTCAGTACTGAAACGGTTTCTTTGTTTGTCATAATATTTTTGATTGGTTGTGCTATTGTTTCTGCAAGTGCTGTACCATTGCATGATCTGATTTGTGAAAGTGCTTTTTAAAAAGACAATTTAAAATTTTACAAAAAAATTTTTGAAATCAATGTCTGTCAGATCTGCATTTAAATTTTTGGGGCAGTGCCGTTATTTTTCTACTTTTGCTTTATATGAAAAAACCTTCACACTTCAAAGCACTCATTCATTATAATCTGACCGAAAAAGGAGGTATTGTAAACCCGGTTTCAACGGGATTTCGTGCATCATTTCAGTTTCCTTTTGAGTTGCAGACTTATATTGGAAGTCAGAATTTTGAGGATCCTGAACTTATTTTCGCAGGAGATTCTGTGGCGGTTGATGTCACTTTGGTAAATGCTGAATCTTTTTTAAGTAAATTATATACAGGAATGGATTTCGAAATTTCCGATAACTCAGGGGTGATTGGTAATGGCGTCATTTGGGAAGTTTATCCAAGATAACTGTTTGATCTAAATATAATAAATACTGAATTTTATTTGTAGTGACTATAATCATAGACATAAATTTCTGGGAATTTTTATTTTTGAATAACTGAAAACTTGAGCTTAAGCTTTAATTAAAAACACTCCGGAGTCTATTGCTTCGGAGTGTTTGTTTAAAAAAGATTCGTAAAACTCCGGTAATAAAACAAAAATATGTTTTGCTCCGAAAGATTTAAATTTTAATAAAAAAAGCTGCCACAAAACTGTGACAGCCAAAGAAATTAGAAGTTAACAATATTTATTTTGCTTTAAAATACACTCTTCTATTTGCTCTGTTCTTCCATTCCGGGCATTTTGATGCTGGATCACACTCCGGATATTTAAGATCAGTTTTTCCGTTTCCAACAGATTCAAGCTTTGAAGACTGAACTCCATTTTTAATAAGGTAAGATTTTACGTTTCCTGCTCTTTTTTCAGAAAGGTTTTTGTTGTAGGCATCAGAACCTCTGGTATCTGTAGCTCCCACAACAGTGAAACCACCCTCAGAAGAGTTAATATAGCTCACAGCATTGTTCAGAATTGGAGTGTTTGATGGTAAAATTCTGTCAGAATTCAGATCAAATTCAATTCCGTCAAGCTTTGTTTCATTTTCAGAAACTGTCCCCTGTCCTTCAATTGGGCAACCGTTATTTTCTACAGGTCCCGGAACAGTTACACATTTATCGTAAAGGTCAATTACGCCGTCAAGATCAACGTCTAAAGCAACACCGGCACCATCAACTCTCGCTCCGGGTGGAGTATCAAGCTGTCTGTCCCAGTCATCGCAAACACCGTCACCGTCCATATCGCCTTTCTGGCAAACAGTAATGTCCTGATTTTTCTCTGCAAGTACATCCAGTTTGTAGTAAATTTCCTGCATCGGATCATGCCACATCAAGTGAGAATCATGTTTTCCTAAATTAAGTGTAAGACCCAATGTTGCATTAATGAAGTTATCAGAAACCTGATCTTCTCTTTTATTGATCGCACTGTATGGTTCGCCGCCACCGTCAAACTGGTCATCTGTACTTACCACATACATTACTCTTCCTTCAAGATCAAGCCTGTTGCTTAATTTATATTTAAGACCTGCACCCGCCTGTCCGAATAATGAACTCAACTTAAAAGGTTTGATCTCATTCATTAATCTCTGTCCGTTTTCATCTTTTTGGTACGCACGGTAAGCTAAGGTTCCTACACCTCCGTAAGCGTGTAATGCCCATCTGTAAGGAGATTTATTATCCACTCTTCTTAAAAGATTTGACAGGTTAATGTCTCCTAAAATTGAGAGTGCATCGTACTGCGTTCTTGCACCAACCTGCAGAGTTGATGAGGCGTTGGCTGGAGCTGCATCCTTAGTATTGAAAAAACCCTGACGCGTCTCTCCTCTGTCATACTGAAGATTAATTCCAAATGCATGCGTAATCGCTTTATTAATACTTACATAAGCAGAATATCCGAAGAGATTTTTTCCGTTTCCGTTTTTGATGGAAGTTAAATCTGCAGACTGCATTAATGGTACACCTGCACCGGCAGAAATAGACCAATCATTGAATCTCTTTGAAGATTGTGTAAAAGGAGATACATTGGCAGATCCTGAACTGAAAGTGTTTGGATATTCTGACAAAGAATCCTGAGAAATGTTTTCCTGTGCACACAAAGTGGCAGGTATCGCCATTGCCAGCGATAGAATAGCTAATTTTGATTTCATACTATATTAAATTATTGATTAAAAACTAATCTGAAAAATTCTGAAGACCATACAAAAGTCCCGAAGACGAATTTTTGAAGACACCAACCGGTGCCGTTTACATATGTGCCTTGTTCCTTTCAATTAGCGTACCACTCTTATCGTAAAAAAGGCTTTTGAAATGCAGATTTTTTTTTTGGTTAATATTGAAATCCAAATTTGAAGTTGTAATTTACTGAAAGTCAAAGTATGAACTTAGATTCATTTAAATCAGAAAAAAAATATTTTTTTTTAAAAAAAATTATTTCTCTGAATATCTAATTCTTGATTTTGTAATTTTTAAGCTGAGTTTTGGTTTAAATTTAATTTGAAATTAGCAGAAAATTTTAAAAAAACTCTCTGTATAAGATAGATTGTAGAATTTAATCTAAAATTATTCATCTTTCCTACTGTACAAAATAAACATTAATTTTGAATATTTCGCATTTACAATTTCAAAGATTTCAATGGATATTTAACCTTACCTTTTTACTTAATATAAGAACTTCCATAAAATTTCCACAGCTATTTCTGATCATCAAATTCATAAATTCACTCTTCCAGGAATTTTTTTAAGTACAAAACTCCAAAAATCTATACTGTAAAGAATTGCTGTATGATGCTGAAACTCGTTATTTAAATGTAACATGTACAGCATTGTGAAAAATTTATGCTTTAATTATGTAAAATTAATCTCTGCCACTTTACAAAAGGAAATTTATAAACTGATTTTTGTGAATAACCATATCATTTTATTTAACGGTTAATAAACTTTTACATATCTGTAGATATGACCGACCGCGATGCGATTTATATACTTTTTGTCACATTTTTTAAGAACTGTTTTGAGAGATCTTAAAAAAAAGTCATATAAAAAAAGGTCATCCAAAAATCAGCAAATATTGTAAGTATTACCTAAATACGAACGTAAATAATTGAAAAATATAACCTTAGCACAGCTCATTTCGAAATCAATACAATACTGTAATTTTTATAAGTTCAAAAAAAAATTATTAAAAAAAAATATCATGTTTAGGCATAAAAATTGCTTCGCATAATTAAAGTATTTAGCATACACCATTATTAAAAATAAATTATTTTAGTCCCCTTAATTAAAATTAAGAGGGAATTTTAGCATTATTGCCATGAATTATAAACTAGTACTCAATACCAAGTCTGAAAGCTCTAATATCTTCTACAATACCATAACATTTGATACGTTCAAAATTAATATCATAGACAGGTATAAAGGAATAATGAGCAGAAATCCTATTCTTTGCGATTCTATTTTCAAAGTCAGAACTCTAGATGATCAGCTGATAAAAACACGTGAAGGTAACAGCAGGGTGAAGTTGAAAGGTGCGGATCTTGAAACATATAAAAATCTGATGGATATTCTAAATTCTTACAATTATAAAAACAAATTGATTAAGCAGAAGGAAGCTGATGAAGATTATGTGCATTTTGTAATACGTATCTACATAGAGAATTATCAGATTAATTAATTTATGAATTAGTAATTTGCTTTAAATTATCTTATAAAAATTCCACAAAAAAAATTCTTGGATTGCCATAAGTTGTTTTTGAATTTATTTTTCTGAATCGCCTTACTCCATACCTCAAAAATATTTATGAATTTGTAAAATGTTTTAAATTTTTGAAGTGTAGTAAAACTTTTTTTAGACTTCATAAACCGTGTTATTAATATCATCTCTTTTACCATTTTGTAACAAGTGTGAGATTTTGTTATATAATTTTCAAATTAATATTGTTTAAAGGAATTTTACGTTTTATTTGACAAATTTTTATATTCAAAAACATACCAACTTGTTTCAAAATTTTTTGATATTACTGAAACCGGGATCAGCCCATTATCAGTATTGAATAATTAAGAATATAGCGTCATCCTTTCACGAGAATATCTACCAAATTTTATTGTTATTATTTGCGCATTTGCAATTTGTTGTCTTATGAAATCTCTGGGCTATAACTGTATTTTAATTCTTCTAAAAATGAATTATTTTAATAAACAGATACCACATAATATATCATAGACGTACTATTAAATGGCTTTCACAAGAAAATAATAATGTTAAATAAGTGAATAAAATTGAATTTTCAATTGATAAATATTACATTTGCTCCATCCTTTCTGGAAACACATATTACACATAAAAAAAAAAAAATGGTTACTAACAAAGTTACCCCGATCCTCTGTATGCTTTTACGCAGATTTAATCAAACAATTGCCGGTCATCAGCCAGTTTCCCGGCGAATAATTCGAACAGTTTCTTTTTATAAACCTGAAGATTGCTCCACCTGATCTCTACAGATAACGTTTCTTTTTATCATTCCTAGGATGATTCTTCTTATTCCTGTTCAGAACTTTTTGTAAAGGATTTTTTGCTTTATATATTTATGCAAGGCTAAACTTTTCTACTACTGCAGCAAAACACTGTCAGCAGTTACCTGATGCTCTGAACTATACAACTAAAAACTTAAGCGAAATAAATTTGATCTGCAGAAACTGTGGATCCAATCTCTTATATACCTATATGAAAGCAACATACATTCGCTTATTACTATCATTATTTCCTGTTTTAAATTCAGCACAATCTGTACCTTCAAAGATTTATACAGATTTTAACGGATTTTGGGAGAGTAATACCAATAACCAGTCAATCCCCAATAACCGCCATAACCTTTTGGCCTTCAAGATTGGAGATAAAGTGTATTCAACTGGGGTTAATAACAGTTTATTGACATCAAAAGGAATTACTTTCTCCTCGGGAAACTTTGCTGCACTGCCAATCACTTCGAATCCAACTCCAGGGAACAGTACCTTTATTGGTGTAGGAAAAGCGTTCGGAGGTGACGGCGATATTACTCCTATTCCTGTATCACAGCCACTTTCGCAATATCTTACTGACGGAGCTAGTGGCCTGGATCTTGGAACAGCAATTTTCAATTTTCCTTCTGGTGCCGAAATTAACTACCAAATTCAGGATATCAACGTTTCATCAATTGGTGACGGAATTCCCGATCTTCTTATCACTCAGATGGGTCAGATAAGTAATGTCCAGGACCGGTTTTCTTTCAGAAACAGCGCAGGAACAATTGTGGGAACTGAGTTTAATGTAGATTTATCCACAGTACAGAGTCTCGGTCTGTTCAGGTGGAAGTTCTACAACGCAAACACATCGCCTATAACCTATAATACAACAGTGGGGCCTAACGACAGCAATAATACTAGAGATGTAAGAATTCTGGCTCTCGACTGGTCTGATTTAGGGGTCACAGCTTCCAATGCAGGCCAGATCTCCAGATTCACACAGATTTTTTCAGGCCAGAGCGACATGTCTTTTACTGCATACAACAAAAATTCAATCAGTCTCCGTATGCCTGTAAGTGGGATAATTTTTAAAGATAATAATGGTGGGGTTCCAAACGGTCTACCTTTCCCTAATGTCAGTATCAGTCTCAAAAACGCAAGCGGAAGTACGGTGGCAACAACCAATAGTGACTCTAATGGCTTTTATTCGTTTCAGAATGTGCTGGGAGGAAATTATACAGTTACTGCCACTGTACCTGCCGGATATGAAATTGTAGGGAACGCTGAAGGCACACTTTCCAATACATTAAATATACAGATCTCAGACTCACCTGTACAGAATCGCAATTTCGGACTCTACAGACTTCCATGCGTAAAACCGGGGCTAACCGGCATACCGGCAGGCTATGCAAAAATGGGCATTTTATCAAAAAAATCAATTTCGGTTGAAAAATGGCCAACCACTGTTCCAAATGGTCATCTTGTTCTTGATTCAGACAGTAAGGGTCTAGTCATCACCCACATGACAACAGTACAGAGAAATGCGCTCTCTGCCGTAGAAGGTATGGTAATCTACAATACAGATCTGAAATGTGTCCAGATTTTTAGGGGGAATAATCCGGGGGTCGATAAATCACGCCTTGGATGGAACTGTATCATAAGAGGGTGTAATGAAGAATAAGAAATAACAATACAAACAAATAAAATAACAGAAGTATGACTAATTTACGATATGCAACATTTCTAATGGGAATAATGCTGTTTTCTGTAAATACAGATGCACAGATAGGTGTAGGAACTACAGCACTTTCTAACAACAGTGTACTACTTGAATTTGGCAGCGAACCGAAAGGAATAATCCTTCCACAATTATCATCAGTAAATGTCACAGGTGCAGCAGGCGGAACCTTCATTTTTGATTCTTCAGACAGATCTGTGAAGGTTAAAGAAGAAAAAAATAACAATACAAATCAAAACTGGACTAACTTAACCCTAAACAGTATTCAGGGTAAACTGCACGGATTTTCCAATTCGGGAGAAGATGTGGCGGGTAGCGCCAGTGTAATAATCGGCAGTGATATCAGCTCTAAGTCCGGAATAATGGTGTTGGAGTCTACTACTAAAGCATTGGTTCTTCCTAAAGTCAGCAACCCGCAGAATTTACTGAAAGGCTCGGTAGCCGGTACGATGGTCTATGACACGGAATCCGGAATGCTGGCCATATTTGATGGGAGCACATGGAGCTACTGGAAATAAGAGCATTTTATTTTACAGAATTTAAGATATTATAATCTTTAAATATGTAATACTAATTTTATGATTTTGCTGGATGTATTACTAACCTTTTTTCAAAGCAGAGACTTTGAATAATTAATCACTATATTTAGAATAAAGTCTTTATAATGTAATTTATAAGCTTTAGTTTTCACTAAGAGCTGCGCACGATGCGCAGCTTTTTTTGATTTTTTTTTTGAAAACAGCCATTTTTCTCTCTCAGGGTTACCAAATTATTCCTAACAGTAAAATCAAAATATTTTTTAATATCAATTTTACAGTCTGATGATTGTTTCCAGCAGTATTCATTATTAATATATTACATCATTGTATTGGATAATTTGATAAAATAAAATGAGATTTCAGAGAATTCTCACAGGGCTTATGATGAAATACTGTTAAATTTTATTTGTAGCATCAGCATGATCACAACTTAAGTAACAGTCAGCTTGCAAAACATCTCAGAATAGGAAGAAATACAATAGCACGTTAGAAAAAACATGTTCCAAATTACAAATAGGTGCAGTTTTATAAAATGCTTTAACTCCTTCTAAAAATAAAGTGAAATTATAGCTGAATAGTAAAAAACAACACAATTGCTATTTGAGTATCTACGTTCAAACAATTTCTAATCAAAACTTTAAAATTATGATCTTTAATTTTAAAATTTACACCTGAATTTATTTTTTCTCCCGAATAACTTCGTATCTTGAGAGATTCAGAGATTATGTTTGATGTAGTTCAAAGTAAATTTTCTACAGAATTAATTAAATTTCGTTTTAAAATGCCTGAGATCAACAGAATTTACCTCGACAACAATGCAACAACGAAAACGGATCAACGGGTTGTAGAAACCATAATTCCTTACTTTACAGAGTTTTATGCCAATGCAAACAGCTCACACATCGATGGCTTAAATGTAAAAGAAGGAGTTGAAAATGCAGCGTGGCAGGTTGCAGACCTTATCGGTGCGCAGGAAAATAAAATTGTCTTTACTTCAGGAGCAACTGAGGCTCTAAATTTAGCCATAAAAGGAATTGAAAATCGATCCGGAAAAAAAATCATCACATTTGTCACTGAACACCAGGCTGTTTTGGATACTTGTAAATATATGGAAACCCAAGATGCTGAAGTGGAATATTTCCCGGTCAGTTCAGACGGAACAGTCAATATTCAAGACTTCAAAAATTCTGTTACAGAAGAAACTTTTTTGGTCATTGCGATGATGTCAAATAATGAGACAGGAACGCTGCATGATATCAAAAAAATTGCGGAAATAGCGCATTCCAAAGGTGCCTTGTTTCTATGTGACACAACGCAGGCTGTTGGAAAAATACCGATTGATGTTGCAGATTTAGGGATTGATATGCTCACGATTTCTGCACACAAATTTTATGGACCGAAAGGAATTGGTGCGCTGTATATTTCAAACAAAGCTAAAATTAAACTTGCTGAGCAGATTCACGGAGGCGGTCACCAGAGAAATATGCGGAGCGGAACTTTGAATGTGCCTGGAATTATTGGTCTCGGTAAAGCCTGTGAAATTGCAAAAGCAGAAATGAAGGATGATGAAACCAGAATTGGCCAACTTCGTGATCACCTTGAATCCGAATTATTAAAAATCGAAGGCAGTTTTGTGAATGGTTCGGTTACCAATAGAATTTACAATACTTCCAACATCTGCTTTCCTGGAGTTTGGTCTGAACAGCTGATCATTTCTTTAGGAAATATTTCAGTCTCCAGCGGGTCGGCCTGCTCAGCGGTTACTTCAAAGCCATCTCATGTTTTAAAAGCAATGGGATTATCTGATGAAAATGCTTTGAGCTCAATCCGTTTCAGTTTGGGAAAATTTACTACTAAAGAAGAAATCGATTTGACCATTAAGAAAGTGACTGAATTGGTTCATCAGTTGAGAGCATGAAAAATCCCGCATTTAGCAACGGGATTGTGATATTTCATTTTAAAAATTCATTACAGAAGTTTGTCGAAATGGATTGGTAAATCATAAATTCTCTTTCCTGTAGCATGAAAAATGGCGTTGGTAATAGCAGGAGGAATTCCCACTCCACCAATCTCTCCTACTCCTTTCACACCAAGGTCATTCACGAACTGATCATTTTCTTCAACAAATAAAACCTGAAGATCATGAATATCGGCGTGCACCGGAATATGATATTCTCCTAAGTTTGCATTCATATATCTTCCAAACTGATGGTCGAGGATTGTTTCTTCGTGAAGTGCCTTACTGATTCCCCAGATCATTCCGCCCAAAACCTGACTTTCAGCTGTTTTCGGATTGATAATTTTTCCGGCTGCCACAGCTGTTACTGCTCTTTTAACTTCAATCGTTCCGAGTTCCTCATCTACTTCGACTTCCACAAAAACTGCGCTGTGCACCGCTCTTGCTTTTTTACCGTAAGTCAGCGGATTGGGCATCGCTGAATTGGTTGTTTTGACAGCTTTGCCTTCATTCGAAGCCAAAATATCTTTTACGTTAATTTTAATTTCAGAATTATTTTTTAAACTTATCCAACCGTTTTGAAACTGAACATCTTTAAATTTGGCATCAGCCAGAGCAGAGTTCTTCATTTTTCTGGCAAGTTTAAACAGCTTTTCATTGAGAGCCTGACAGGCATTCTGTACCGCAGGACCCACTGTCGCAGTGGTAAACGAACCACCCTGAATCGGTGCAAAAGGCATTCTGCTGTCAGCGTACGAAAATGTAATATCTTCAACCGGTAAGCCCAATTCATCTGCTGCGATCTGAGTCATAATAGTCAAAGTTCCGGTTCCAATATCTGTTACGGCACTTTTAATTTCTACTTTTCCTTCGGGAGTCATGATGGCTTCTGCGCGACCTAAAAGTCTGTTGGCATCCCAGATTCCTGTAGCCATTCCGTAGCCTACGAGTTTGTTGCCGTTTTTCATGCTGCGGGGTTCAGGATTTCTTTTATTCCATCCGAATTTTTCGGCTCCCTGCAGAAAGCAGTTTTTTAATTCTTTGCTTGAGTATTCCTTATCACTGCTTTTGTCGATTTCTGAATAATTAATCAACCTTAATTCCAGTGGATCGATGTTTAATTTGTAAGCAATTTCATCCATGGTTACTTCAATGGCGTGCATTCCTGTACTTCCGCCAGGTGCTCTCATATCCAAAGGACTGTAAACGTCCAGCGGAACGATTTCATGTTCCAATAAAGTATTTTCAGCGGGATAAATCATATTGGCCCAATTGACTACAATTTCCACATAATCTTCAAATCTGGAAGTTTCCCCAGTTGCTTTATGGTAAATTGCGTTTACTTTTCCATCCTGATCCGCACCGAATTTTGTCTGTTGCAAAGTCGGTGGTCTGTGTCCGATCATGTACATCTGTGCGCGATCCAAAGTTACGCGAACATTTCTTTTTAAAGCCAAAGATGCCATCACAGCCATGAAAAGCTGATGCTGAGGACGAAGTCCTGAACCGAAACCACCACCCACGAAAGGAGCAATCACCTGAACGTTTTTCATTTTCAATCCGAAAACATTCGCAACATACATCTGGGAATTGATCGTTCCCTGTGTCTTATCGTAAATCTTTAATTTATCGTTTCCTTCATAAATGACAGTCGATGCATACATTTCCATCGGATTGTGGTGCTCTGTTCCATGACTGAAATGACTGTCAGTTTTTATGACCGAATTTTCATATTCCTTATCAAAATCTCCGGTTGGCTTTGGTGGCGGCGGTTTGAGCATTGAAGCCAGACCTTTTTTGGGATCGCGGGATTTTTCGAGATTTGCTTTTAATTCAGTTTCAAATTCTTCTTTCTCGTAAACGATATCAAGTTTTGTAGCGGCATAACGTGCCAGTTCAAAACTGTCTGCCACAACGAGCGCAATGGGTTGACCATTGTATTTGATATCATTATCTTTGAGTGGTTTGAAAACGGTTCCTGGAGGTGCATCCATATCAGCGTACTGAAAATCGAACCACGCTGTTGAAGGTTTGTTTTCATGGGTGAAAACTTCAATCACACCCTCCATTTTTTTCACTTCAGAAGTATCGATCGACTTAATTTTACCTTTTGTGATGGTACTGTTGACCACATAACCATACAATAAATCTTCAGCCTGATATTCTCCTGCATATTTTGCAGTTCCTGTTACTTTCAGATGACCTTCGAGACGGCTGATCGCTTTTCCGACAGATGGTGTATTTTCCATAAATAATTTTAATTGAAGTGAATATTACAATGATGGTTTTGCACCAGGACGTTGTGATTTTGGATCGAGAGCCATCATGCAGTTTCTGACAATCGCTTTTTTGGCCAAACCGATTTTAAAAATGTTGTGTTCAAAACCTACTGCACCTTTCACGATCATTTCTGCTGCCTGCAGGAAATTTTCCCGTGATGCATCTTTATCAACCAAAAAATCTTCTGCTTCTTTTACGCGCCAAGGCTTGTGGGCAACTCCTCCCAAAGCAATTCTTGCTTCTTTAATTTTACCATTTTCTAATGCTAAACCTGTAGCAACTGAAACCAAAGCGAAAGAATACGAAGCTCTGTCTCTTAATTTTAAATAAGAATAATTTTCAGCAAATCCTTTTTCGGGAAGCTCAATTCCTGTAATAATTTCACCTTTTTTCAAATTGTTATCGAATTCCGGTGCATCTTCAGGAAGCCTGTGAAAATCTGAAAATTCAAGCTTTCGTTCTCCATCCGGTCCTGAAATATGAACGACCGCATCCAACGCAGCAAGCGCTACACACATGTCTGACGGAAAGACAGCAATACAGTTTTCGCTGTGTCCCAAAATTGCGTGAATTCTATTGTAACCTTTGATAGCGGAGCATCCAGAACCCGGTTCACGTTTATTACAAGGTGTATGGATGTCGTAAAAATAATAACATCTCGTCCGTTGCAATAAATTTCCACCGTTAGTAGCCATATTTCTGATTTGTGCTGATGCTCCGGCTAAAATAGCTTTCGATAACAGTGGATATTGTTGTTCTATAACCGGATGATATGCTGTTTCTGCATTTGTAAGAAGTGCTCCGATTCTTAATCCTCCTTCAGGAAGTTCCTGAATACCATTTATATCAGAGATTTGGTTAATATCAACCAAGGTATCAGCTTCAGTAACAAAGTATTTCAGGAGATCAATGATATTGGTACCGCCTGCAATGATTTTATTATCGTCGCTGGTATTTGTTAAAGAAACAGCAGTTTTAACGTCGTTAGCTTTTGTGTAGGAAAAATTATTCATGAGATACAGTTTCTTTTACAGCCATCACTGCGTTAATAATACCTCTGTTGGCGCCACAACGGCAGAGATTTCCGCTCATTAAATCCTGAACTTCTTCGCGGGTTTTGGCTTTATTTTCATTAAGCAAACCAATGGCACTGCAGATCTGACCTGGTGTACAATATCCACACTGAAAAGCATCGTGATCGATAAAAGCCTGTTGGATAGGATGTAAATTTCCTTCTTCAGCAATTCCTTCAATGGTGGTTATTTCTGTGCCTTCCTTCATCACAGCGAGACTGAGACAACTTAAAACACGTTTGCCGTCGATTAAAACGGTACATGCTCCGCACTGCCCGTGATCACAGCCTTTTTTTGTTCCTGTAAGATGAATTCTTTCCCTGAGAGCATCAAGAAGGGAAATCCACGGCAGGATTTCCAGATGATGATTTTCACCATTGACGCTAAGCGTTATGGATTGTTTTTCACTATTAGCCATAAATTTGAGTTTTGGTATAATGAATATATTACAAATAAAGAACCGTTATGTTTCCATAACGGCTGATGTGGTAGAAATAAAACTAATTTATAATCAATGTACTTAAGACAAAATTTTTAATTAAAAAAATGATTTAATGAATCTGATGATCATTCAACTGAAAAACATGGAGAACCTGTGGGAAAAGTGCTTCCATCGATTCTTCAGCGGCTTTTTTCGAGCCTGGAAAAGTCAGCACAAGCGTTTTTCCTGAAAATCCTGCAACACCTCTGGAAAGCATAGCCGTTTTTATTCTTTGCTGTCCGTAATTTCTGGCGGTTTCCATAATTCCAGGAATGTGGCGGTCGATTAATGGAGAAACTGCTTCCGGAGTAATGTCTCTGGATGAAAGTCCGGTTCCTCCTGTGAAAATGATTAAATCAAAATTATTTTCCTTGTAATTAATTAAAGTTGACTGGATTGTTTTAAAATCATCTTCAATAATCTGATAATCAATATTTTTTAATTGATATTTTTCCAGTGCATCTGAGATCGCCTTTCCTGAAGTATCTTCTTTTTCGCCTTTGAATGCGGAATCTGAACAGACAACCACGGCAGCTTTAAGTTCAGAATTGATAAACTTATTGTTATCCGATTTTCCACCTTGTTTTTCAAGCAAACGGATATTTTGAATTTCCACGTGTTTATCAATCGGTTTCAGCATATCGTACATCACCAATGCAGCAACTGATGCGCCGTGCATCGCTTCCACTTCCACTCCGGTTTTATAAATCGTATGAACTTCCACAGAAATGATGACCGAAAGATCTTCTATTTTAAAAGTAACAGAAGTAAATTCCACCGGCAACGGATGACAGTCGGGAATGACATCGCTTGTTTTTTTAACTGCAAATAAAGCCGAAGCCCGCGAAAATTCAAAGATATCACCTTTCGGAACAGTACGGTTTTCTATTGCCAAAATAGTTTCTGCCGAAGAAGCTTTGACTGTTGCTGTCGCAATGGCTTTGCGCAGCGTGAATGATTTATGTGTAATGTCAACCATATTATTTATTTACTTTCCACTGATGGGATTCGTCATTAAAAATTTCCCTGCCCCAGATCTGAAGTTCCGATTTGATTCGTTCTACCAGTTCATTACAGGCTTCCATCGCAGCAATTCTGTGTTTGGATGAAGTGAAAACAAACAGACAGATTTCTCCGGCATTTACGATTCCCAAACTGTGATGAACGTGCATGCAGGTGAGATCGTATTTCAGGAATATCGCTTCTCTGATTTCGTGCATTTTTTCCAAAACCATTTCCTCGTAAGCTGTGTATTCTATTGCAGCTACGGTTTTGCCGTCAACAATATCTTCTCTGATTTGTCCGAGAAAAATACTTTGCGCCCCAATTTCTTTTTTCGATGCATGTTTTGCAATGCTTTCCGAAATAAAAGTGGGACTGATCGCTCCTTCTGTGAATATATTTTTAACTGTTCTGCTCATTTTTTCTTTGCTGTAATGCTGTGATTCCACCTTTAAGATGGCTAATTTTTTTCTGAGTTCCGAAATGTTTCATTAAAATTTCCGCTGCTTTCAGACTTCTCTTTCCGCTCTGACAAAACAGAATTATATTTTCGTTTTTAATTTCTGTCAACCTTTCATTGAATTCTGAAAGAGGGATTTGAATATGTTTAAACTCAGCTTTCGGAAGTTCGTTAATTTCTCTCACGTCGATTGTCAATACGTTTTCGTTTGATATTTGCTCAAGGAAATCATCAGGATTTAAATCTTTAATATTAATTTTAGAAATTCCACAGAGAAACTCATAGTCCGTTTCTTCAAAAGCTTTTCTGTTTTCAGGAATAAAATTTTCGGTTGAATTTTCACCTGAAATATCCATGATAAAAGTTTCGTAATTGAGCATATTGAATGTCAGTAATTTTCCATCCAAAACTTCACCTACACCTGAAATTAATTTAATCACTTCATTCGCCTGCATCATTCCAATCATTCCTGAAAGCACTCCTAAAACGCCGACTTCATTACAATTCTGCACATCTTCAGGCTTCGGTGGATTGGGAAAAAGATTTCGGTAACTGACTGATTTATTATTTTTTAAATTTAAATTAAATACCGCAACCTGACCTTCATATTTATAAATTGCGCCGAAAATCAAAGGTTTATTTAAAAGTACACAGGCATCATTAATCAAATACCGTGTTGCAAAATTATCGGTACAGTCGACAATGACATCATATTCTGAAATGATATTCCATGCATTTTTTGAAGTCAGCTCAACCTGATGCGATTCAATGTTTATTTCAGGATTTAATTTTTTAAGTTTTAAAGAAGAGACCTCAGATTTCATCTTACCGACATCTTCAGTGGAATAAAGCGTTTGTCTTTGGAGATTGCTCAGTGAAATCTGATCGTGATCGACAATTCCTACCGTTCCGATTCCAGCCGCAACCAGATATTGCAAAACCGGACATCCAAGACCGCCGGCACCAATCACCAAGACTTTTGCCTGCAGAAGTTTCTGCTGACCTTCAAAACCAAAGTCAGACAAAGCGTAATGTCGGGCGTATCTTTCATTGTAATTTTCCATATTATCCTCCTGAATAAGGCGGCATCAGAGCCACAACATCATTTTGATTTAAGATTACATTTTCCTGCACCAGTTTTCTATTGACTGCAAATGCAAATTTCTTATCCGAAAGTTCGGGAAATTTCTGAATTAAATGAAGTTTCAGTGAATCAAGATCTGTCGCTTCTGTCACGAATTCTTTTCCTGTGATCTCTGCAATCTGTCCAAAAGATATGATTTTTATTTCCATTATTATTTGACCTGTTGAATTACAATTTTTGACAAATTCTTCACGTATCTTCTACCAGTGGCTTTATCTGTAGCCGTTACCATCATAATATTTTCTTTTAAATCCGAAGCATCAGAACCGTTCATTTCGGTTACGATAAACGCATGATCTCCGTTGTTGCTGTTGAAAATTTCGTTCCATGAGAAAACCACTTTGTAACCGTCATTTGCGATGAAAACCAAATAAAATTCACTCAATAATTTTGGAGAATCAGTTTTAAAATCAACTTTCGACAAAACGTCTTTAAGCTGAACACCTTTTAATTTTTTCAAAGTGCTTTTGTAATCCATTTTATGATTGTAAATCGCAAGACTGTCGACCGAATGTTGCTGATAACTTTTCAAATCATTAAAATTGATTATTATCGGTTTTAAAATATCTCCGGTTACAGAAATCGATTTGGTAGCCTGCGCGTTTAATGTTAAACCTAAAAACAGGATAAGAAATGAAAGAATTTTCATATTAAGCTTTTGTAAGTAATAATTTATAAGATGCCATCAGTAAAACCGTGGCCAAAACATACTTTAATACATTCTGATTGAATTTTTTTGAACCTAAATAAGCTCCTAACAACCCTCCTGTGAAAGCCACAACAATATACATCACCATATCTCCTGTGAAAGAAATTCCCTGAGTGACCATTCCGCCGAGGCCTGCGACAGAGTTTACGAAAATAAATGCTGCACTGATGGCTGCAGTCTGTTTCTGATTGGTCCAATGTAACAACAGTAAAATTGGGGAAAGAATAATGCCACCTCCAATGCCGATCATGCCTGAAAGTAAGCCTACAACTCCGCCGGTTACGACTGCAATTGTTGTGTTATGAGGTTTCAATTCACTGTCGTCCACATTTTTAAAAAAGAAAAAACGGATGACCGGAAACAAAAGTAAAATTCCCAAAATCCGTTTGTAAATATTTTCTTCAACGGTAATCATTCCACCGATAAATGCCAAAGGAATCGAGGCTGCCGCAATCGGAATAAAAAGTTTTTTGGAAAAATATCCACCACGATAGTATTGGATGAATGAAGTTAGAGAGACAAAAAGATTGAGCACCAAAGCGGTCGGTTTCATCTCTTCCGGAACCACTCCATACAAAGCCATGAGTGCTAAATATCCGCTGGCACCACCGTGACCAACAGCTGCGTACAGAAAAGCAACAAAAAAAAGAATAACATAAAATATTTCTACAGACATAGGCGCAATGCGTTGAGTTTTATAATTTTTAAATTAAATTTTATGGCAAAAGATGGACAGTCACCTGATCATTTTCCCTGCAACCCAATGATTCTTCTGGCAAAACAATGAAACAGTTTGCCTGTGCAAAAGAATGCAGTCTGAATGATTCCTGAGCGTGAAGCGGGGTTACTTTTCCATTGTTGTAAAATGCTTTCAGGAAATGCGTCAGCCCAGCTGGTTTCGGATAATCATGGGTTACGGTTGCAGTTGTTTCAACAATGCCCGAAGGCAGTCCCATCACTTTTTCAAGTGCCGGTAAAACATATTCGTAAAAACAGGTTAGTGATGAAGAAGGATTTCCGGGAAGCCCGAAGACGAGTGTATTTTCTTTTGTCCCGAAGAAGAGAGGCTTGCCTGGTTTTTGTTTGATCTTATGAAATTTTTCTTCCACGCCACAGGTATTGGCAACCTCAGTGACAAAATCATAATCTCCCACACTTACGCCGCCATTCAGCAAAACTATATCATTGTGTTCGATTGCGTTTTCAAGGACTTTGTGCAGTTCTTTGGGATCGTCTTCGGCTTTGAAGACTTCAATATTGTGAATTCCAGTTTGATTTAAAACAGCCTTTAACTGAAAAGAATTGGCTTCGTAAACCTGACCGAATTCCAATGGGTTTCCGGGATCCTGCAATTCATTTCCCGTAAGTATAACCGCAACTTTGGGTGGCGTGTAAACTGAAACTTCCGCACAACCGATTCCGGCGAGAAATCCGATCGCAGCAGCCGTAATATGAGTGCCTTCCCTCATGGCGACTTCACCTTTTTTTACTTCGGCACCTTTTGGACGCACGTTGAGTCCTTCAGATAAATTTTCATCTTCAATAATAAGTTTTTCATTGTCAAAACGAATTTTTTCCTGCATCACAACCGTATCTGCATTTTCAGGCAGTGGCGCTCCGGTAAAAATTCTTGTAGCTTCACCACTTTCAATCATTAATTGTTTTGACGCTCCCGCAGCCATTTCACCAATCACAGCAATTGACAGATCTTTATCTAAAAATCTTAAGGCATAACCATCCATCGATGACTGTGAGAAATTGGGAATATCGGTTGAAGCAATTACATCTTCGGAAGTCACCAATCCAAAAGCTTCAGAAAGCGGAATGATACTGCTTTTTTGGGTTAAAGCGGATTGCAGAATGATTTGTTTGGCTTCGTTGACGGAAATCATTTTCATTGAATCAGTTGTTGGTAATCGTTTTGGGTATCAATATCTATCGCGCCTTTTTCAAAATTGATTTCAGCGGTATCATCTTTAAATTTTTGAACTAACTTTTTGGCCCCTTCCTGTCCGGAAAGATTGGATAGATCTTCAAAATATTTTTTGGTAAATAAAACTGGTGTGCCTAAAGTATCTGCGTATTTTGATGCAACAATTCCTTTTTGAGAATATTTCTGCATTTGAATTAAATCAGAAAAAACTTCAGCATCAATAAATGGCTGATCGCAAACCGAAATAATGCAGTTTTCAATGGTTGGAAATGAATTCAAAAGTTCTTTAAACCCAATGTGGATTGAAGAACCCATGCCTTCGTTCCAGTTTACATTTTCAATAATTTTAACCTTCAAATTTGCGATTTCCTGTGAAATCTCAGAATGTGTTGATCCTGTTACCACCACAACAGAATCTGTTGTTTTGAGTGACTCGTCAGTAACGTGTCGCAAAAGACTTTTTCCTTTGAAGTTTAACAGCTGCTTTGGTTCGCCGAGTCTGGAGGAATTTCCTGCGGCTAAAATCAATATTCCTGTTTCCATTAACCGCCAATTGTAATCATACTTCTGTTTTCTAATTTTGATGCATCGATGTTTTCAAATACACCGCTGAACTGTCCGCCCAAAGCTTTGGCTTTGGCTTTCATTGTCTGCTCAATCAAGGGTAAAATATCCTGACCGTTTCTTAATGCTCCCAATAAATCGGTTTCATCTTTGCTGAAAAGGCAGTTTTTTAATTTCCCGTCGGCGGTTAGCCTCATTCTGTTGCAGGTATCACAAAACGGCTGACTCATCGTACTGATCACAGCAAATGAACCAACGTGACCATCAATAATATATCGGCTGGATGTGTCATTCGGCTCAGGCTCAACCGGAATGACATCATATTTCGAACTGACTTTCACTAAAATTTCATGCAAAGTAAAAACCTGATTGCTCGTCCACTGATTTCCGCTGAAAGGCATAAATTCAATGAAACGGACTTCGATATTGTTGTGTTTGGTCAAAGAAATAAAATCAAGAATTTCGTCATCATTCAGACCTTTCATGACAACTACATTTATCTTGACGCGAATATTATGTTTCAACAATAATTCGATATTGTTTCTGACGCGTTGAAATAAATCGCGTCGTGTAATTTTTAGAAATTTGTCAGGTTGTAACGTATCAAGACTGATGTTGATGGCTTTGATATTGGCTTCCAATAATTCGTTCAACATTTCGTCGACGCGAATTCCGTTGGTTGTGATGGCAAGTTCAATATCTAATTTGCCTAATGATTTTAAAATTTTCGGGGCATCTTTTCGCACCAAAGGTTCGCCGCCTGTCAGTCTGATTTTCTTTACTCCATTTTCTACAAAAAGTTTTGCAATGGTTTCAATTTCATTCACCTGCATCAGTTTTGCCGCCGGAGCAAAGGCATGTTTCTCTTCCGGCATGCAGTAAAAACAACGCAGGTTGCAATTATCCGTCAGGGAAATCCTGAGATAATCATGCACTCTTCCGAAAGTATCTGTAATCATTTTAATTTGTTTTGGGCAGCAGAACTACCCGTGAATTTTATCCGTTTTATAGCGAAGGGAATTTCCTTTTCGGTTTTCCATTACTGCTTTAATTTCAGAAATGACGGACAATGCAATTTCTTCCGACGTTTCTGCACCAATATCCAGACCAATCGGACCGTAGATTCTTTTGTGATCCTCATCAGTAAGAATGATTCCTTGTTCATTCAGATCATCAAACATTCGCTGCAGTTTTGTTTTTGGTCCCAAAATTCCAATGTATGGACAAGTTGTATTTAAAAGAAACTTTAAAACTTCAAGGTCGTATTTATAATTGTGAGTCATCAGGACAAAATACGTTCTGTCGTCAATTTTCACATTTTGAATAAGCTCCTGAGCATTTCCAACAATTAAATTTTTGGCTTCAGGAAACCGTTTTTGGGTGGAGTGAGTTACTCTGCCTTCTCCCACAGTCACTTCCCAACCCAACAGATCAGCCATTTTAACCACAGGCTGAACATCGTTTCCGGCACCTGCAATAATCAGCGAAACGGGTGGAGCGATGTACTGAAACAATGCGGTCTGCTCTTGGTTTTCAATCTGAATATTTTTAATCTGTGAAGATTTACTTTTTAAAACATTTAAACCTTCGTTCTTTAACGAGTAACTGTCATCAACAAAACTTTTGCCTTCCTGAAAAACATTGACCGTTCCTATTTGTTTTGCATTTCGTTCCAAAGAAAACAATGTTAGAACAACTGATTCAGTGCGGTTTTCTTCAACTTTCTTCAGGATTTCCAGCGGATTATTTGGATCAGCTGCATCAATATATTCAAATAAAATATGGACAATTCCATTGCAGCCGAGTTGAACGCTGAACTCCAGAATACTTTCGTCGCTTGTATCGTATGTAATCAGCTTATTTTGTTTCTGATTTATAGCGAGCAGCGCTTTTCTCAAAGCATCACCTTCCAGACAGCCGCCGCTGATGGCACCTGTTAAAATCCCGTCTTCAGTGACCAGCATTCTTGCTCCTGCTTGTCTATATGAAGAACCTTCGACCTTCACCACAGTTGCCAGAGCAGTCTTTTTTCCTGCTGCGTTTGCCTTTTCGTAAGATGCTATTATATTTCCGATTTCTGTCATCAATTTTTAATCAAATAGTTTTATCTAAAAGTTATTTCAATAAATACAGGTTTATTGAGATCAGATGGCAATTTACGAATCTTTTTCCGGTACGATTACCGTACTTCTAATGAACTCAAAAATTTTATGCGGTGAAAATTTTCTGAAACAGCTTTTGTCAAAATAAAAGATTTGAAGTTGAATAGATATGGTGTGGTAACATTAAGCGTTTAATAATTTACTTTGTGTTACCACTTTTTGCGAGATTTATAATTGTTAAACTAGCTATTATACAGGTTTACCTCAATTTTTAGTGACCCATTTGAAATCTAAGGAAATGTCATGAATAGGTCATATAATAGTGACCGATTCTGTGTCGCTTTTATCCTTTCAGAAAAACAAAAAACGCTATAAATATTATATTTACAGCGTTTTAGCTTATTTTGGTTCCGCAAATGGCGGAGAAAGAGGGATTCGAACCCCCGGACCTGTTACAGTCAATAGTTTTCAAGACTATCGCAATCGACCACTCTGCCATTTCTCCTTAAACTCCGATTGTGTCGTTGTTTTAAGTGGTGCAAAAATAGAAAGTTTTTTTGTTTCGGCAAAGAAAAATTTTATTTTTATTTCATTTACTTAATTAAATTCAAGATTATGAGTGATTTAAAATAATCTAAATTTCCTCAATTACTTCCTCATAACTTACCGGATCAGCTATTTCCTGATATCTCTCCCATTCTGCCTCCAAAGTCTTATCTGTTTTCATTTCTTCTTCAAGTTTTAAAGTTTCACGATATTGGGTTGCTTCCGCGAGAAGTGTCCATTTGCATTGAATTCCGAGGGTTTCAACATGATCTTTCAAATCTGTAAGCTGTAGCTTGAAAAACTCTTTTCTCGAATTAATTTTATTAAGCTGGCTTTTGAGAAATTTCTTGTGAAGTTGTCGCTCCAAAGCTGGTGCATCCTCTGAAAATATCATCGCATGCACATCAAACTCAAATGGAACACTGGCGTCGCCCAGTTCACGAACGCGATCCAAAGGCTCTAAACGTCTGGTCATCCCAATTTTATAAACATGCTCACCAAATGAACCAATGTTGGAAATTATGTAAACATTTCCTGTTTTTGTCTGTTGTGCCATTGAGATAGCTCGTTGATTTTTTTCCTCTGCCTGCTCGAGCTTACCTTGTAATTCCTCCAGTTTTTGTTGAAAAATAAACTTTTGTTCTTCATTAGCTCGTGCAACCTGAGCTTCAGCTTTTTCAATCAGTCTTTTTAGAATTTGTTCTTCTTTTTCAGCCTCTTTAATGGCTTTTTCAAATTCTCTTCTTGCCTTTTCTTCTTCACGAATCTGCTCACGGATTTGTCTTTGTTCCTCCAGTTCCATTGCCCGCAGTTCCTGAGCTACAACTGCCCATCTCAATTCTTCTAATCTCGCCTGATGATAAATTTCAGAAATTCTTGCATTTCTGAACGCTTTTCCGTTAAAATTTACCAGTTGAAAAGCATCCTCGATTTTCTGTTTTAAAATTCCATAATTATCTTTGCGAACCGTTGATAAAATAGAATCCACTTTTCCGTTGTAAGCATCAATGACGAAGTCCACAGCAGTTTTTTGCCTTTCATAATCTACATACTCACAAATTCCTGCCTGGCGGTTAATAATCATCATCTTATTGTTCTGACGCAACTTTTTTAGGTTTTCGCCTGCATCTTTATGACTAAAATCTTCAGCTAACTGATCCAAAAGCGTGTAACTTGGAACCAGATATTCATTTCCGTATCCTTTGATGACATTTTTCATCGCCTGAATTCTGTCTGCAATTTCGTTGGCTTCTCTTAGGCTTCTGTAAGCATCTCCACCAATTGATTCTGCTTTACTTTCGGCATTATTAATGATTCTTTTCGATTCTCTAACTGCGTTTTTATACAAAAGCTCAATTTCCCGCTGTTTTTTCTCTGTCAATTCTCTGATATTTCTTCGGGATTCTCTGGCATTTTCCTGAGCTTCAGACAATTCAAGATTTCCTCTTTCTCTTAATTTTTCGTAGTCTTTCTGAGCTTTTTTAAGCAAATATTCACATTCAACTTTTACATCAATGATGTTTTGAAATTTACCCAATTCAAAGACTTTCCCTTCCAATTCCCTATTTTTAATCCGAAAATTTGATAGCTCAGTTTCAACAGTTTTTAGTTTAAATTTTAAAGTTCCATTTTCACTTTGAAATTTTGTAGAATTGATTCTGGCTTCATTCAGATCACGAGTCAGATTCACAATATGATCTTTGCTTTTCTTATTTTCAGCACTTAAATTACTGGCTTTGATAAAAAAGTAAATGATGAGCACAACTAATGTGACGATAATAAAAATTTCCATAGTATTGTTTTATTGATGTACAATACTATGGAAATCCACGCGAATAAAAATACGGGAATCCGCATTTTAGAAATATATTTTAAAAACTTTTAAACTTTTAAAGTAATTTAATTTTTACTTAAATAATCCTTAATCATCTCTGTCACTCCAAAACTGTCATTTGAACAGGCTTCAAACTTGGCCGCTTCTTTTACTGACGGATGTGCATTTTTCATGGCGAAAGAGTACTGGGCATTTTTGAGCATTTCAATATCATTGAGATAATCACCGAAAGCCATGGTTTGCGCAGGAAGAATGTTGAGAGATTTCTGAAGTTTTTCAATAGCATTTCCTTTATTGGTATTCTTATTCATGATGTCTAACCAGTTTTTACCGGAAACAACTACTACCAAATCTTCATTTTCAAACTTTTTCAGAGCTGGATACAAAAATTCTTCTGAGCTCACAGGATGGTAAACTGCTATTTTAAATACAGAATCATCCACAGCTTCAGTAAGGTCTTCTTTTTTTTGATTTTTAATGTAATATCTGCTGAAATAATCTACAAATTGCTGATCATTACTTTCATAATACGAACTGTCTTTCGCACTTAAAACCGCTCTTGCATCGGGAATTTCTCTAATCGTTTTTATTATTTCAGAAATCGAATTCTGGCTTAGGCTGTCAGCAAAAATTTCTTTATTCTGATAAATCACATACCCTCCATTTTCCGCAATAAAGCCTATTTCACTTTCAATTTCTCCAAAATACTTTGTAATTCCGGACATTTGTCTTCCACTTGCCGGGACGAAAAGAATATTTCTTTTTTTCAGTTCTTCATAAATCTTCGGAAAGTCCGGACTGACCTCATATTTTGAGTTTAAAAAAGTCCCATCCATATCCGTTACAATCATTTTAATATCCTTCATTTTGTATACTTTTCATTGGTAATGTTTTACAAAGATAAGGGTTTATAAAATGATTCGGTTTTAAGCAAAGATTAACTGTGAGAAATACGTTGTTTTAAATTAGAGTTTAAATGGACACTACTTTACTTCAATTTCAATCTGATTTAAAGCTGAATTATCAGAAGAACCTCCGTACATCAGTGTATACTTTCCTGATTTTGAAATCAACCCATCAGATTTTTCATCATAAGAATAGAAAGACCTGGCATCAATTTCAAGTTTTACAATTTCTGTCTTTCCTGCAGCAATATGAACCCTTTTAAATGCACGTAAAGTTTTTAACTGAGAATTATCGGCATTATTTTTCTTCACATAAACCTGCACCACTTCTTCCCCATCCTTTTTGGAACGGTTGGTAACTGGGATTTCTATGTTTAAACCTTTCTCTTTTTTAATTTTTTTTGAAGAAATTTTCGCTTTACCATATTTGAAGTCTGAGAATGAAAGTCCGTATCCGAATGAATACAAAGGAGATTCTTTCATATAACGGTAAGTTCGTCCCTGCATATCGTAGTTTTCAAACCCCTGTTTTTCTGCGGAATTTTTTGTCAGGGCATTATCAAGTTGAGCAAGTGTTCTGTAAAATGTCACCGGCAATCTACCTGCAGGATTGTAATCTCCAAAAAGCACGTCTGCAACAGCGTTTCCACCTTCCTGACCGCTATACCATGAGCAAAGCAGTGCATCGTAATTTTTCTCATCCTGCTCCAGAGCCAACGCACTTCCCGTAGACAAAACAAAAACAACCGGCTTCCCTGTTTTTTTCAGTTCCGAAAGCATATCCCGCTGAACTTTAGGCAAATCAATTGAAATTTTATCTCCACCCTTAAAACCTTCAGAATTCACCATCATTTCTTCGCCTTCCAGATTGGGCGACAATCCTCCTGCAAAAATAATGGCATCTGCATCTTTTACCTTTTCACGGATAGCAGCAAAATTCAACGGATCTTTTCTGTAAATATCGAAGCTGATGGTAATTTGTTTTCCCTTTTGAATATGTTTTAATTCTACAAAATACTCCTTGTTTTTTTCTACTTTCAGAGCAACTTCAGTAGGTTTTGAAGCGTTACCACCTTTACGGCTGAGTATTTCTTTTCCGTCAACAGACAAAGTGTAGCCATCTGAAGCAATTGGCGAAAGAAAAACCTCTCCATCAATCGGACTTTTAAATATTCCTGAGATTTTTGTGGATGTATTTTCTCTGTTCAGACCTTGTGCAAGCTGAGTTCCGCCGGAATTATTATAATTAATTCCCGTTTTATTGATGACAATTGCGGCAGGATTATTTTTAAATTCGTTATTGTTGAAAAACTCTACCTTCATCCCGTTTTCAGTATTTTTATCACTTACAAAACTGTTGTATAAAGAGGTTTTTGATGAAGGATCAACTAAATCACATCCTCTTTCATAGATAATTTCAGCCTTTGGAATTTTCTTTTTAATACCTTCCAAAATGGTCACGGTATATGAGGGTGTACCGTTATAATTTCCAAGCTGCATGATTCCGTCGTCGGCATTTGGACCTACAACAGCAATTTTTCTGATATTTTTTGAAAGCGGTAAAACCTGATTTTGGTTTTTAAGTAAGGTCATCGACTTTTGGGCAACTTTTAATGCCTGATTGCGGTGTTCCTGAGATTCTACAACAGAAATAGGGATTTTACTCCACGGATTGGCATTTTTCGGATCCAGCATTCCCAATTCAAACCAACCGTTCAGAACTCTTTTTAATGAGATATCCAGTTCAGATTCTTTTATCAGACCTTTTTGAAGTGATAGTGTCAGATTTTTATAGGAGCTTCCACATTCTACATCGGTTGTGTGCTTTACAGCTACTGCTACCGCAGTCTCGGGATCAGGATAGGTTGCGTGCGCTTTTTTTTCGTAAAAATCATTAATAGCTCCACAATCAGAAACCACCATTCCGTTAAAATTCCAGCGGGTTCTGAGAATATCTGTTACTAAAGGATTGTTGGCACAGCAAGGCGCTCCATCAAAAGCATTGTAAGCACACATCACTTCCCGCACATTTCCTTCTTTTACCAAAGCTTCAAAAGCCGGCAGGTAAGTTTCCCATAAATCTCTGCGGGAAACGGTGGCGTTGTAAGAATGACGATTCCATTCGGGGCCACTGTGGACTGCAAAATGCTTGGCTGTGGCGTGGGTTTTAAAGTATCTACGATCATTCCCCTGTAGACCTTTCACGGCAGCGAGACCTAATTGTGTTGTTAGAAACGGGTCTTCACCATAAGTTTCCTGACCTCTTCCCCATCTCGGATCACGGAAAATATTGATATTCGGAGTCCAGAAAGATAAACCGTGGTAACGTTTTATAATGTTGTTTTCAGCTAAATCCTGATTGTATTTTGCTCTGGCTTCATCAGAAATCATTTCAAAAGTTTTGAGATGTTCAGATACATCCCAAGTCGCCGCCATCGCAATAGCCTGAGGAAAAACCGTTGCTTTTCCGGCTCTCGCAACACCGTGAAGGGCTTCATTCCACCAGTCGTAAGCGGGAATTCCCAAGCGGTCAACAGCTTTGGAAGAATTCATCATCATTCCGATCTTTTCTTCGGGAGTTAGAAGACTCAGTAAATTCTCAACTCTTTTTTCTCTTGAAACAGACGGATTTTGAAAGGGATATTTAAAATCAGTCTGTGCGTGAAGATTTTGGGTTAAAAGGACGAATCCCAAACCAATGATGAATTTTTTCATATTTAAATTTTTAGTATTTGATCTCTAACAGAATGTTTTATTTAAATCTAAAACTGAAATTTATTTTAGTTTAAATGCTGTTTCCACCGCTCATAAGCTTCCAGATACTGCGCCCTTTTTTCTGCCTGAGGCTCGATGACAGCAATCTTTTCCAATGACGCAAATGCTTCTTTGGAATCTTTATAGAAACCGATTCCCATTCCTGCGGCGCGGGCTGCTCCTACAGCTCCATCAGTGTCGTAAAGTTCGATCACGGCATTGCTGATTCCTGCAAGAGATTTTCTGAAAATGGAACTTAAAAACATATTGGCATTTCCGGCACGGATGACGCTGATATCCATTCCCATATTTCGCATGATGTTCATTCCGTATTCGTAGGAAAAAACAATTCCTTCCTGAGCAGCTCTCAGAATATCGCCTTTGGAATGAATATTAAAATTAATACCATGGATCGAGCAGTTGGAATCTCTGTTTTCCAAAACTCTTTCAGCTCCGTTTCCGAATGGAATAATGCTTAAACCTTTCGCTCCCACCGGAGAAAGTGATGCTAAATCGTTCATGTCTCCATAAGAAGAAAGTGAAGTTGCAAAATTATTTTTTAACCATGAATTTAAAATTCCCGTTCCGTTAATACAAAGTAGAACGCCTAATCTGATATCCTCAGGGGTGTGATTTACGTGGGCAAAAGTGTTTACTCTTGATAAATCATCGTAGTCGAGATGATCCAAAACTCCGTAAACTACACCTGAAGTTCCTGCTGTGGAAGCAATTTCTCCGGGATTGAAGACATTTAAGGAAAGTGCATTGTTGGGCTGGTCCCCCGCTCTGTAAGAAATAGGTGTTCCTTCTTTTAAACCTAATTCTTCCCCAGCTGCTGCTGAAACTGTTGACTGAATTCCAAAAGTTGGAATGATTTCGGGAAAAAAACTTTCCGGAATACCATAGTAACCGGTTACATCTTTTGAAATGCAGTTGTTTTTAAAGTCCCAGAAAATTCCTTCAGACAGACCTTCGATCGTCATCCCGATTTCTCCCGAAAGTTTCATCGCAATATAATCACCGGGAAGCATGATTTTGTCAATCTTTTCAAAAATTTCAGGCTCATTTTCTTTAACCCAGGCCAATTTTGAAGCTGTAAAATTTCCAGGCGAATTCAAAAGGTGAGATAAACATTTTTCTTTTCCGATGGTTTCAAAAGCCTTCTCACCATAGGGAACTGCACGGCTGTCGCACCAGATAATTGAAGGTCTCAAAAGGTTCTGATCTTTATCAACCAATATCAATCCGTGCATTTGCCACGTGATTCCGATGCCTTTGATGTCTTCTGCATTTACGCCTGAGTGATGCATCACAGATTCGTGCGCGAGTTTAAGATTCGTCCACCAATCCTGAGGGTTTTGCTCTGCCCAACCGGGTTTTACCGCACTGATCAGCATTTCTTTTTTCGGTGAAAAATCTGATGCCACTACTTTCCCGCTTGAAGCCTCGATAAGGCAAACTTTTACGGATGAACTTCCGATGTCATATCCTAATAAATACATATCCGGTTGAAATTTTATTTGATGAGTTTAGTATTGTTTTTCTTGTAAATCTTCTGATCAAAACTGTAATATCTCGCTGCACGGTGAGCCACATTCGTTTCAATCTCATCCAGCTGAATGATATAATTGAATGACGATATTTTTTTGTGAAAATTTTTGATGTCAATATATTTTTCGCTGATTGCGCTGTACAGTTGATACAACTGTCTGATAGTAAATTTCTTTGGCAGAAGCTCAAAAATAATAGTGAAATCAGATTCGATCCATTTGCGGATTTCGATGAGGGATTCTTTGATGATCTGATTGTGATCAAAAGGCAGATCCGGAACTTTATCAATTGGGAACCAATCTACCGTTTCGTATTTGCTGCTGTTGATTTTTCTGTCAATTTTACAGAGGGAAAGATAGGCTACCGTAATAATTCTGTCGATGTGGTGGTTGTACTCTTTGTCCATCCATTTCACATCTTTTTCATTAGCTCTGTTGGGGTCTGCGAAGCATTTGAACTGTTTTAAAACCATTTTTTTAATGCCTGTAAGTTCGGTCAAAACCCTTTGCGCTGCGTCATCAACATCTTCATTATTCATAATGAGGCTTCCGGGAAGCTTTCTGTGCTGCTCATCGGGCGTATTTTCAAAATGGCGCTGTACCAAAAGAATGTTGAGTCTGTTTTCGTTATCAAACCCAAAGACAACGCAGTCTACCGAAACATAAGTATGTATAAAATTTGGAATCATGGATGAAGTTAACATTTTCGTAATCTCACAAATATAAAAATTCAGAATGAAATAAAAAATTATTATTGAATTACATTCTGTATATCAATATTTTACATATCGATTTTTTATGATATTTAATGAGTTTAAAATATGATAAGCTTAGGGTTTTAAGAATGATAAATATTCAATAATTCCAATTCATTTACAATCATTTAACATCATTGATTTCAGGTAAAATATTATTTTAAAAATGAATTTAAATATGATAAACAGCTTCATCTTTCTGATTATTAAATAAGAATGAATTGTCTCTAATATCTACATTTTTCTTAATAAAAAATCGATATTAAGTTACTTAAAATCCCCAAATTAATGACTGAGCTATTTATTTTTAATTTTTCATTTTCAAAACTTTACAAATTAAATTTTGAGTTATGATCAGGCAATTTTTTAAACAAAAAAAACTGTCTCAAAAAGAAACAGTTTATATTTTTTACTTTAAATTTTATTAAAGCATTTTCAGATTATTCACTTCCAGTTCTGTAAGAATTCTCCAGTGACCTCTCTTAATGTTTTTCTTGGTTAAACCTGCAAACATCACTCTGTCTAAAGCTTCCACTTCGTATCCCAATCTCTGGAAAATCCTTCTGATTACACGGTTCCAGCCAATGTGAATCTCGATTCCCACTTCATTTCTTGGTTTACCTTCGATAAATGAAATCTGATCAACCTCTGCAACCCCTTCATCCAATCGGATTCCTTCTGCAATAAGCTTCAAATCTTCGTTCGTAAGTTTTTTATCTAAAGTAACATGATAAATCTTCTTCGCATCAAAAGATGGATGCGTCAGTTTTTTTGTCATGTGACCGTCGTTTGTCAAAAGAATAACTCCGGTCGTCGAACGGTCTAATCTTCCAACAGGGAAAACTCTGTAAGGAGAAGCGTTTGCCACCAAATCCATTACGGTTTTTCTTGCCTTATCATCTTTTGTTGTAGAAATATATCCTTTAGGCTTGTTTAAAAGTACGTAAACAGGCTTTTCAGGAGTGATATTCTGTCCGTCAAAAATCACTTTATCAGATTTCTGAACCTGATAACCCATTTCTGTCACTACTTTCCCGTTTACTTCCACCAGACCTTGAGTAATCAACTCATCAGCTTCTCTTCTGCTGCAAATTCCAGAGTTGGCGATGAATTTATTCAGACGGATCGTATCTTTGTGAATATCTTTATCAATTTTGCTCAGTCTTCTTTTCTGAACAAATGATTTGTTTTTATCTTCATTGCCTTCTGCTCCCGGTCTTCTTCCGTATTTCAGGCTGCCTCTCTCATACTTATCTCTGGCGTCAAAACTTTTGGGTCTGCTGCCACCTCTGCTCGGTGCATATTTTTTGAAAGGTTTTTTTTCTTCACCTGGATTGGTAATAAAATCTTTCTGTTCAGTTTTTCCGAATTTCTTATCCATTCTGTCCTGATAGCTTGTACCTGAACTTTTTCTGGAATCAGAATTTCTTTCGCCTGCTTTCGGGAAAGATTTTTTGAAAGATCCTGAACCTGAATTTCCTGATTTTGAAGCATGAGGACTGTCTGAATTTCTTGTTGAAGATCTAGGTTTTTTAGGTCTCCCCGAATTATTGTTGTCTCTGCTCATTCTAAATATTTTTGCAAAGATAGTAATTTAGTTACGAGTTAAAAATTAAGAATCATAACTTTGTAGCGCAGTATAGATTTAAATTCAAAAAAAATCATTTTATGATTACTTTATCAGACGAAAATTTCACAGATCTCAATCAGTTTCTTACAGAAAAGTCTTTCAGTAAAATTTTTATTCTGGTGGATGAAAATACCCACGAATATTGTCTTCCTTTATTTTTAGGAAATCTGGAAACCGAGACTTCCTTTGAAATTCTTGAAATTGAAGCGGGCGAAGAAATGAAAAACATCCAGACTGCCAATCAGCTTTGGGAGATTCTTACCGAAATGAAGGCCGACAGAAAAGCTTTAATCATCAACCTTGGCGGAGGTGTTATTACCGACATGGGAGGTTTTGTAGCTTCTACCTATAAGAGAGGAATACAATTCATCAATATTCCTACTACTCTCCTTTCCATGTGCGATGCGTCGATTGGAGGAAAGACCGGAATAGATCTGATGCATTATAAAAATATGGTGGGAACATTTTCTTTTTCTGAGCAGATTTATGTTTATCCTAAATTTTTAGAGACACTTCCAGCGAAAGAACTTAAAAGCGGATTTGCCGAAATGCTGAAACACGGTTTGATTGCCGACAGAAAACACTGGGAAGATTTGATTCAATTGAATGAAATTGATGCTGTTGGGATAGAACCATTTATCCATCAGTCGATGGAAATTAAACAGGAAGTCGTAAATGCCGATTTTCAGGAGAAAAATGTGAGAAAGACTTTAAATTTTGGTCACACGATTGGTCACGCTTTTGAAAGTTTGTGTCTGCAAAACGAAAATCCGATTCTTCACGGAGAAGCGGTAGCGTTGGGAATGATTTGCGAAACGCATCTTTCTTATCTGGAAGGTTTGATTTCTGCAGATGATTCAGAATTGATTATAGAAAACATCGCTAAATACTTCTGTTACATTGATATCACTGATTTTAAAGAAGAAGATATTTTTAACCTGCTTTTAAATGACAAGAAAAATAACGATGCTAAAATCAATTTTTCTCTGCTTTCCGGAATCGGTTCGTGTGTGTTTGATCATGAATGCAGCACTGAAAATATCCAAAAAGCGATTGATTTCTACAAAAAAATGAGCGGCTTTTAATCTTAACATCTTCTCTAAACATGATTTAAATCATAAACTATTATTCGAAGCATATCAAATTACAATAAGCTAAGTAATTGATTTAGTTTAATTTACATATTAAGCCATTCTTGTGAAAGAGTGGCTTTGTTATTTGGCATCAGAGAAAGTTTGAGATTTGGCAAAGTATTTGAAAGAATCCACACGTCTTAATAGAAAAGACAGAAAATTTAAAATAAGAAATTAGTAGAATATTAAAAATTTAAAATTATGAAAAAGTTAATCTTAGGAATTGCAGTTTTGTCGACGACGTTGGCATTTGCACAGACTACACCAAGTTCAAATTCATCAATGTCTCCGGTGAGATTTGGTTTGAAAGCAGGTATGAACGTTGCTTCATTATCTAAAGATGCAGGTCTTGAGGATCAGAAATCTAAAATCGGTTTTAATGCGGGTGTATTTGCAAACATTCCTGTAGCAGAATCTTTCAGCATTCAGCCAGAACTTTTGTACAACCAGTTAGGTTCTAAAATTGAAGATGTAAATGAGTATACAATTGCTGGCGTAACTACCAGAAATGTTGAATCTTACTCTACAAATCTTGATTATTTAACAGTACCGGTAATGTTCCAGTACAACTTTGTACCAAATTTTTACATTGAGGCAGGTCCGGAATTCGGATTTATGTTAAGTGCTAAAAATAAAGGGGATAGAACTACCACAGTAACTTCTGGATCAAACACTTCTACAACCAACGCAAGCTATACAGATGATATCGACAAGGATAATCTGAATACTTTCAACTTCGGTGTTGGGATCGGTTTGGGATATTATTTCACAGACAATATCGGACTTACAGCAAGATATGTTGCGGGCGTAACAGACGTTGCTAAAGACAGACCTAGCGGTTCTGATGCAATCAGAAACAACAACTTCCAGGTTGGTTTGGCATTCAAATTCTAATCAGAAACAGTCTTAATTTCAATAAAGAAAGGTCAGGTTTTCATTACGAAACCTGACCTTTTGATTTTACTTAGAGATAAAAAATTAACTGAATAATTCGATCTCCTCTCCTTTTGCTACAGGATATTCTTCTGTAAAACATCCGAAGCAATGGTTGGAAGAACCTAAAATTTCCTTTAAATTATCTGTACTTAAAAATTCCAGAGAATCCACCCCCAAATAATCTCTTAATTGTTCTGTAGACATATTTGCAGAAATCAAATCATCTTTTGATGGCGTGTCAATTCCTAAATAACAAGGTGCAATAATCGGCGGCGAAACACTTCTGAAGTGAATTTCCTTTACACCCGCTTCTTTCAAAATTTTAACCAAACGTTTTGAAGTAGTTCCACGAACGATAGAATCATCGATGATCACTACTCTTTTGCCCTTGATTTCAGAAATAATCGGGTTCAGTTTTAAATTCACAATTCTTTCTCGCATTTCCTGAGTCGGAACAATGAAACTTCTTCCAATGTATCTGTTTTTAATTAAAACCGGACGGAAAGGTATCCCCGAAGCCTTGGAAAAGCCAATCGCCGCAGGAACTCCCGAATCAGGAACACCGATTACGATGTCAGCCTCCACAGGAGCCTGTTCCCAGATTTTCTCACCGGATTTTTCTCTGATTTCGTAAACATTAATGTTTTCAAGCGAAGAATCGGGTCTTGCAAAATAAATATATTCAAAAGAACAGATTCTTTGCTTTCCCTTTGCTTCATCAGCCATATAAGAATGAAGTTTTCCAGGGTCGTTTTCGCTTGTGTAAACAATTTCACCAGGCAAAATATCTCTCACATACTGAGCTCCAACAGCGTCTAATGCAACAGATTCTGAAGCTACAACATAAGAATTTTCGCTCGTAGCTCCTAAAACCAAAGGTCTGATTCCGTTGAAATCTCTGAACGCGAAGAATTTATTTCTCGTCATTCCTACAACTGAATAAGCTCCCTCAATCTTTTCCATCGTCGCTTTGATTGCTCCACGAAGTCCCAAATCAAGATTTTTCTGAATCAGTCTTAAAATAACCTCAGAATCTGAAGTTGCCCTGAAGACTACGCCCTCAGCTTCCAGTTCTGTTTTCAGCTTTTTCGCATTGGTTAAATTACCGTTGTGAGCGATAGAAAGTATAATCTGGTCATATTCGTTTTTAGCAAAAAATGGCTGAAAATTATATTTCTTTTTGTCTCCCGCAGTCGTATATCTTGTGTGACCGATTGCAGAGTTTCCCATAAAAGTTTCCGGTTCCTGGATTTCTTTATAAACATCCAAAACCAAACCTTCATCTTTCATATTGGTGATTTTCCCATCTTTAAGAACAGAAATACCACAAGCTTCCTGACCTCTGTGCTGAAGCGCAAAAAGCCCGAACTGAGAAAGAGAAAACGTGTCGAGATCGTTATCAGAATACATTCCGAAGATACCGCACTCCTCATTCGGAGCGTCCATTCTTTCTTCTTCCTGCGTTCTGAAAAGATTTCTTCCGTAGGTTTGAGTCTCAAACTGTTTTAAATATTCACTTTTATGAATGTCTAAACTTTTCATTTCTATTTTTTCTAATTTTTTTGAGGTTGGAAGCGGGGTGATGGAAGTGGGAAGTCAATCATCAGACTCCAGCTTCCGGCTTCCACCTTCCAGCTAATTACTTACCAAGTACGACTTTCAGTCTGTTGTAGATCTCCACGTAAGCTTCTGTAACTTCCCCAAGATCTCTTCTGAATCTGTCTTTATCCAGTTTCTTCATCGTGTCTTTGTCCCAAAGTCTGCAGGTATCAGGAGAAATTTCGTCAGCAAGAATAATTTCGCCGGTTGAAGTTTTTCCTAATTCGATTTTGAAATCAACCAAAATGATATTCATTTTATCGAAAAGCTCGATTAGAATTTCGTTGATGTCTGAAGTTAATTCATACATTTCGTCAAGCTCTTCGTAAGTGGCTGCACCTAGGAAAACAGCGTGGTGATCGTTGATAAGCGGATCTCCCAATTCGTCTTTTTTGTAGCAAATATCGAAGATGGTTACGGGAGATTTAATTCCTTCTTCCACACCTAATCTCTGAGCCATGCTTCCTGCAGAATAGTTTCTTACCACCATTTCCAAAGGAATAATTGAAACTTTTTTTACGAGCTGCTCTCTCTCGTCTATCTGTTTGATGAAATGAGTTTTAATTCCTTTTTCATTCAAATATTCAAAAATAAGGGTTGTGATAGCGTTGTTCATTTCGCCTTTCAAATCTACAGATCCTCTTTTTTGAGCGTTAAATGCTGTTGCATCGTCTTTGAAACGTACTACAACTTCTTCAGGATTTTCGGTTGCAAATACTTGTTTTGCTTTCCCTTCATACAACATTTCTAGCTTTTGACTCATAATTTTTACTTTTTTTTACTTTTAGAAAACCTTGAATCAAAGGTTTTCGGTTATTATTAGATTTATATTATTCTTTACTTACTTAATTAAAATTCCTGTTAAAACGGCCAGTCCAAAACTCAGCAATGTACCTATTAATACATATTCTGTGAGTTTTCGCTGCTTTGCCTGTGCCAGATCACTGAATCTGAAAACAGATTTTGCTGCGACCATAAAACCTACGCCTTCCCAATGGTTTACCATAATAAATGTGAAGACCATAAGACGTTCTAAAATTCCGATGTATTTTCCGGCGTTGGATAATGATTCGGTTTGAAGACTT
The DNA here is from genome assembly GCF_025457425.1 of Chryseobacterium foetidum. Lineage (NCBI taxonomy): Bacteria > Pseudomonadati > Bacteroidota > Flavobacteriia > Flavobacteriales > Weeksellaceae > Chryseobacterium > Chryseobacterium foetidum. Next base: position 224,505 of record NZ_JAMXIA010000001.1, on the reverse strand, counting down.
CCCGCCTGTTCGTTCACTGGCGTCCATGATGACAATAATAATTTAATGAAAATTGAAGCAGGCGATGTTAAAAATAAAGCGCCCATTAAAACTTTTAGAAAATCTTCATCTTTCAGAAAATCAAAATCAAATTCATTAAAATAAAAAGAAACTCCGCCGATAACTGCTACATGAAGCAACTGATCGATGAAAAACCATCTTTTTTTGGTCTGAATATTCTGAAAACTGAGTTTGCAGGCATCAATAATTAAATGCGTAACTCCTACCAAAACAGCAACCCACCAAAGCTCGATATTCCAAAGGAAAATAAAACTTAAAACGGTGTGAATCAGAACGTGAAGGTAGAGAAATGGACTTTTCAGTTTGCGGTTTTCTTTATCTGCAACCCATGAGTTTGGCTGAAGAAGAAAATCTCCGAGTAAATGTGCCAATATGAGTTGAATAAAAATCATCTTACAATTCTGAAATTTTCTTTTTAAAATACTGGTTGGTTTCCACGATAAGCTCGTAGTTGGCGCGTTTCAGTCTCTGGCTGATAGAAGATTGCGAAATGGTAAATTTCTTGGCAAGATCTTCCTGTGTATTATCCTGATTCATAATCATTTCGTGAATGATTTCTGATGTCGCCATCGTCCAGCTGTCAAAGTCTTTAGATGACCATTTCAACAGAATGTTAAGGTCTCTGTCTAAAGAATCGTTTGAAGTTTTGATGGATACGGTGTGGCCGTCAGATTTCAGGTCGTTAAGCAGTCTTCCGGAATTCACATAAGCCGTTCCGTTGGACTCGGTGATTTTTTCTGATGAGAAATTTTCTTCACCAATGCCAATCGCCATTCTTACATCTAAATTTTCCTGACTTTTTATAAGGGATTTAATGGCTAAGAAACGCCAAAAAACGTCATCGATACTGCATTTAAGCTGGAACTCATCACCTCTGTAAATTTCCCATGTGTGTGGACTTTTTCCCCATTTCGCAAGGAGATTTTTCAGTCTGGTAATCCAAACTTCTGTGTCTGCATGTTGAGAATTAATAATATCACCAGTGATGACCGCTATCATTTTGCAAATATAAGCATTATTACTTATAAATAAAAAATATAAGCTAAAAAGCTAATAACTGCTGATTATAAGTTTTTTTGCTTATGTGTTTTGATTTGAAATTTGAGGTTTGAAATTTGAGATTCGAATTGTTGATTTGAGATTTGAAATTTGGAGTTCAAACTTTTTAAATATAAGCAAAAAGACTTATAATTGGTGATTATTAGCTTTTTTGCTTATATTTCATTTTTGTTAAATTAAGAGCTATTTAAATTTCATCAAAATTAATTTCCCCAATCCTAGAGTGTAATTTTGATGAAATTTTCGTAGCTTTTTTCCTCCCTTTAGGGTTGGGGAAAAGAAAAAAGGTTTATAAGAATTTGTTTCTCAATAATTTTTGAACAGGCTCTGAATTAATCTGCTCCCGGAAAATGATAGGTTTTGTTGTTATTGTCTGTGTCATCAATATTGATGTTTAGGGCGAAATAAACGAAATGCACGTTTTTGTTTCCCGCCGCTTCAAATTCTCTCTGCCACAGGTAACCGCCGAGCATTCCGAAGTTTTCGTCGATCTGATAACCAACACCGCCATACACTCTGTTTCTTGCGAAAGTAGGTTTGTTGGGACTTACGACAAAAATTTCATCATAAACATTGGCAAATACAGTTCCCGGCTTTACTGATTTTGAATTAAGAGGAAGCGTGATGTTAAGTCGGTAACGGTATCTCATTCTTTCGGATCTGATATCTTTGATGGGATCGTAAAACCAGCTTTTCTCGGCACGGAAACGGTTTTCAAATTTAAAAGATCCTTTTTTGAAATCAATCACGTCCTGAAGCCAAACCCTGAATTCTTCACGGCTGATCGTATGGTTTTTGTAAGTAGCATATCTTCCCAAACCGACAAAAGGCTTATGGGTTTTGGTTAAATTGTAACCTAAACCTCCTTTTATCTCATAATAATCGGGGTAATCATACTCCTCAATTCCACGCATCTGAGTTTCTGCATACAGGAAAAATTTCGGATGAAATTTATAAGTCAGCGTAATTGCATTAAAACTGGAAATATGTTCCTGTGCATTTGCAAAACCTAATCCTAAAATCAAACCCAGACCGACAAAGAATTTCATCTAAAAAAATTTTTGCAAAATTAGATTAATTAACATTTAATTCATATTAAATTATTATTAACAATTATCTAAAATTAAGCTGATAGGTGAAACCAAGATGAAACCACCTCTGGGGCATAGGAATGTTCAAATCATTTGAATAAAAAACTTCAGAATACTTTGTATTGGTAACATTGTTAACTAAAATATAAACGGAAAGGTCATTTTTCGTAAAACTTATTTTCTCATCCAAAAGCTGGTAGCTCCCAAAATTCAGTCTTTCATTGTATCGGTAAACCAGTTCGTTGGTGAAATATTTCAGGAAACGGTTCTGCAGTTTTCCCACAAACTGATGCTTCAGATTATCGAGATTGTATCTTGCGAAAACAGATTCCGGATTTGTAAGTTTATTTTCAAGGAACGTATAGCCAACAGTGTATCTCAGCCAGTCTGTTACTTTGTGATCGAACTCAAGCTCAACCCCTTTTATATTGCTGTCTCCCACATTTTTTGCGTACCAAACGGGATCTGTAAGACTTATTTTTGTCCAGTCGATGGTATTGTTTCCATCCCTCAGAAATCCGCTGGCTTTAGCTAAAATATTTTTGGTCTGATACTGGTAACCGATTTCTGCATACACGGCATTTTCAGGCAACAGATTCATATTTCCCTGTTCGGTTTTGCTTAAATAATACAAATCTGTAAACGTCGGAACTCTGTGAACTCTGGCAATATTCCCGTACACTTTGCTGTTTTCAAGAAAGGTATAGCCTACATCAATTCCCGGATAAAAGAAGTTTCCGTCTGTCGAATAATTTGCCCAGGAAGCACCCGGACTGATGTTTAATTTTTTATTAAAGAAAGAAAAATGATGTTCGAAGAAAACCTGTGTTACAAATCTTTCACGATGTCCCAGATTATTACTTGCCAGATATTCCTTTCTCAGCTCAACACCCAAACCAGTAGTTCCCAGATTTGAGTTGTAACTTGCATTCACTTCTCCACCCACATTGTTTCCGATGTGCATATTTCGGTAAATCTCAGGCTTGGCTCTGTTGAAAACATACATGTCCTGCCCTCTCCGCCAGTATACATTTGAATTTAATCTAAACTTTCCAAAACTCTGCTGATGTGCTAAACTCACGATAGAAGCCTGCAATTCTTCATATTGTTCTGTAGCTAAAGGAGAGGAATAAAACCCGTTGGCTCCAAATTTCTTCTCAGAAATTCCGGCCTGAAGTCTCAAACTTCCGTTTTTTATTTTAAGCTGATTTTGATAATAAGCGTTGCGGATTTCGTAATCTGTATTGTAACGGTAACCCTGAGAAGAATTACTATTCACTTGAAGTAAGTTTGAGAATTTTTCGTTTCCGAAATTGGCATTCAGTCCCATTCCGTAGGTTTCATAATCTCCGGCTTCCGCACTTATTTTCACGCGCTTTCCAGGTTCTGATTTTGTAATGATATTAATAGCTCCGGCGTAGGCATTCTGTCCGAAACGTCTTGCTGCAGGACCTTTTATGACTTCAATTCGTTCCACATCATCCAAATCAACAGGAATATTCAAAGAATTGTGTCCCGTTTGAGAATCATTCATCCTTATTCCGTTGATGAGAATAAGCATCTGCTCAAAAGATCCGCCTCTGAAACTCACGTCACTCTGCACACCGTTGGCACCTCTTCTTCTGATATCCATTCCCGGCACCAGCTGAAGAACTTCGTCGATACTTTTTGCAGGCGAAGCCAGAATATCTGCTTTTGTTATTACTGAAATATTCTGATTGGCAGATTTGTAGGGCGTTGCAATAAATTTTCCCTGAATCTGCACAGAATCAATATCTGAATGTTTTTCCTGTGCTGAAACCGAAAAAAATGCAGAGACAGCAGAGATTGTAATCAGTTTTCTGATCATAGTTTGTATAGTTTAGTTTGAAGCGTTCAAAATTAGCAGACTTCAATCAGACCAAAAAATGATACTTGTCATAATATATTTTGTGAAATTGTTTAAAATAAAATTAAAAATTGTATTAGTTGGTACTGCTACAGATTTATTTTGAAATGCAAAAAATCCACTTTCTGCAAAAAAAGGGATCATTATTATTCCTGAAAATTAATTTAATCTAAAAGAATACTTTCATTTATTTTTAGCGATTTTCTTTTATCCACTTTTATTTCCTTGCCGTCAAGGGTGTAGGCTTTGTACGGTGACGAAAACTGATCGGCATTAGGATTGTCAATATATTCTGATCTTTTCTTAATAAAATCAGCTTTTTCCTTTAAATTTACTGTATTAACGTAGGCAATAGACTCAATAATATCTTTTGATTTTTCAATTTTAGTTGCCTTGATGATAAGACTTTTGTCTTCGTTGTGCACTTCTAAAATTAATCCCGAAAGTCCTTTAAAACGAAATGGTCCTTCAGGTATCGGAATTGTGGGACAATACCACGCATAATATAATTTGCCTGTATCTGTAATTGCCTTTGCTTTTAAACACTGATTTCCTAAAATTTCCTTCTTCTCATTTGAAATTGTTTCCCATTTCAGTTTAGGCTCAGTAAACGTGTATAGTTGATTCCCAACCGGCAAAGTTACAACCACACTTTCGCCATTTTTATATACGCTGCTTTTTGATTTTGGATACATACTTTTATCTAAACCTGGTATATGCCTGTTTCCTCTGCTTTTTCGGATAAATTCATAATAATTTTGCAATCCACTATTTGCATAAATTGATTTTAGTGAATTACATAAAAGGGTGAAATCATATACATGTCGCATGTCATCTCCATTATTATTGCCCTGATGATCTGAAATGATCATCTGATAATCAATCTTTAGCTCTGCATTATTGTATTTGTCCTGCGACTGAAATATTTGAAACCAGAGCAGACAGAAAAATGTGAGTTTTTTTAACATGTTTTTTGATCATTTTTGGATAAAACCTGTTATTGTAAATTCCTTACTATCAATAAATGTGCGTACTTCGTTCAACAATTTAATTTTTCAAGCATCATTAAATAATAATCAAAATATACAATTTTTTTCTCATTTTAATGATGGAATTTTGAGTAAATGACAATTCATGGAATTAAGTATATTATCAAAAACTTTTAAGTTTACAACTCAGAATTTCGTATTTTTGTCGGTCACAATTTTACTATGGCTACAACTCCCGATATCGATATAAAAAAACAACTTTTCGTAAAAAACGCACACCTTAATAATCTGAAGCACATTGATGTTCTTATCCCTAAAAATAAGCTCATCGTGATTACAGGCGTTTCGGGAAGCGGAAAATCTTCACTGGCTTTCGACACGATTTATGCTGAAGGACAGCGCAGGTATGTGGAAAGTTTAAGTTCCTACGCAAGACAGTTTTTAGGTAAACTCGAAAAACCTAAAATTGATGATATAAAAGGTCTCGCACCTTCCATCGCTATTCAGCAGAAGGTAATTTCGTCGAATCCGAGGTCTACGGTGGGAACTTCTACCGAGATTTATGATTACATGAAGCTTCTTTTTGCAAGAGTCGGCAGAACATTTTCTCCGGTTTCGGGCGAAGAAGTGAAGAAAGATTCTGTTTCTGATGTGATTGATTATATTAAAGATGCCAAAAAAGACACAGCGTTTTTACTGACGGCACCTCTGGATTTTGATTCAGAAAATTTTAAAGAAACTTTAAATGTTTTAAAACTGGCTGGTTTCACAAGACTTGAAATCAACGGAAATGTCGCCGGAATTGAAGATTTGGAAAGTTTCGGATTTACTCCCGAAAAAGATATGGTTATTAACCTCGTGATTGACCGTTTTTCTTATGAAGAAGATGAGAGTTTTCTTCAGCGACTGGCAGATTCCATCCAAATGGCTTTTTATGAAGGACGGGGATACTGTTCTTTAAAAAATATTGAGTCCGGGACGGTAAAAGAGTTTTCAAATAAATTTGAGCTTGACGGAATTGAATTTATTGAGCCGAATGTTCATTTTTTCAGTTTCAATAATCCTTTTGGAGCTTGCCCGACCTGCGAAGGTTACGGAAAAGTAATTGGAATTGATGAAGATTTGGTGATTCCCAACAAAGCTTTGTCGCTTTTTGAAGATGCCGTGGCGTCGTGGAAAGGTGAATCAATGAGCGAATGGAAGAAAGATTTCATTAAGAAAGCCGGCGACTTCCCTATTCATAAGCCTTACCATCAGTTAACCAAGGAGCAGAAAAACTTCCTGTGGAAAGGTGATGGAAAAAGTACTTTCCCTTCTCTGAACAATTTCTTTAAAATGTTGGAAGAAAATCTGTACAAAATTCAATACAGAGTGATGCTTTCAAGATACCGCGGCAAAACACTTTGCCCTACCTGTGAAGGTTTGCGTCTGCGTGAGGAAACGACTTGGGTAAAAATTGACGGGCACAATATCCAGTCGATGATAGAGCTTCCTTTGGATGAACTTTTTCCTTTAATTGCAGGCTTAAAACTGTCTGATCACGATAAAGAAATTGCCAAAAGACTTTTGTACGAAATTACCACCAGAATTGAATTTTTACTGAAGGTTGGTCTGGGTTATTTAACTTTAAACAGAACATCCAACACCCTTTCCGGAGGGGAAAGTCAGAGAATTAATCTGGCGACAAGTTTAGGAAGTTCTTTGGTGGGATCGATTTATATTTTAGACGAACCGTCCATCGGGCTTCACTCCAGAGATACAGAAAATCTGATTGGCGTTCTGAAAAATCTTCGTGACCTCGGAAATACAGTAATCGTTGTAGAACATGATGAAGATGTAATGAAAGCGGCAGATTATATCATTGATATCGGTCCTGAAGCAGGATATTTAGGAGGTGAATTGGTTTTTGCGGGAGATTATAAAGAACTGAAAGATGCCGATACTTTAACTTCAAAATATCTTACAGGAAGACTTGAAATTGCAGTTCCGAAAAAGAGAAGAAAAGCGAAAGAATTTATTCATATCAAAGGTGCCAGACAGAATAATCTGAAGAATATTAATGTCGATATTCCACTTGAAAATCTTGTGGTGATCACGGGGGTTTCGGGTAGTGGAAAATCTACTTTAATGAAAGAAATTCTGACCACCGAAGTACAGATTCAGCTCGGAATGGGCGGTAAAAAAGGAGATTACGATTCGGTAGAATTTCCTTTGAAAATGATCAAAAATATTGAACTGATCGACCAAAATCCGATTGGGAAATCTTCAAGATCAAATCCTGTAACTTATCTGAAGGCTTATGACGACATCAGGGATCTTTTTGCCAAGCAGAAAATGTCTAAAATGATGGGTTACAAGCCAAAGCATTTCTCTTTCAACGTGGATGGCGGAAGGTGTGATGAATGTAAAGGCGAAGGCGTAATCAACGTTTCGATGCAGTTTATGGCTGATATCGAGCTGGAATGTGAAACCTGCAAAGGAACACGTTTCAAAAATGAAATTCTGGAAGTGAAATTTGATGAAAAAAATATTTCAGACATCCTTCACATGACCGTTGACGAGTCTCTCGAATTTTTTAAAGAAAATAAAGAAGATAAGATTGTTACGAAACTTACGCCGCTTCAGGAAGTTGGTTTGGGCTATCTACAGCTTGGGCAGAGCTCTTCAACCCTTTCCGGTGGCGAAGCACAGCGGGTGAAACTTGCGTCTTTCCTCGTAAAAGGTGTAACAACTGACAAAACGCTATTCATTTTTGATGAACCGTCTACCGGACTACATTTCCACGATATTCAAAAATTACTGAAGTCGCTACAGGCTTTGATTGATTTGGGACATTCTGTGATTGTTATTGAACATCAGCCTGACATTATCAAATGTGCGGATTTTATCGTAGACATTGGCCCAGATGCCGGAAAGCACGGTGGCGAAGTGGTTTTCACAGGAACGCCGGAAGATTTGGCAAAAAATAAGAAGTCGCATACTGCGAAGTATGTGGCGGAGAAGTTGTAGAAATTTGTAGCGAAACGATGACGAATCGTTTTTGTAACCTTTGAAGTTATCCACAAAAAAATGTGGATAACCTGTGAATTTTAACATTAGATTTATATTGCGTATTAAAATTATTCCTAAATTTACTATGTAATAAAAATGAAATGAAAACTTTTCTTGCTTTTCCATTTTCAGAAATTGCAATTAAATTTGATATAAAAATTTAAGCACAGCATCGTCGGCTGTGCTTTTTTGTTGTTGTCTAACTAAAAAATGAGATGTATTTATCTATTGGATCCGCTTCTAAGAGCGGATTCTTTTTTATCCTTCTCTTTATTTGGATTCACAGATATTTCTTTTGAAAACCAGATTCCGCCAATGACGTTTTGATCAAGATAAACCCAGACGCTGATGTATTTTAATTCACTTTGCTTTTCGGTACTGATATCGAAGACAAACATTTCTACAGGATCTGCATTTTTAAAGTAGTTGTGACTGTACGCCGAATTAAAGGATCTAATCTGAATTTTTCCGTTTTTGTTGAGAAGATTTTTGCAAGATTTTCCCCGATCTTCAAAAAGTTTATTTTCTAAATTTTTACTAAGAACAAATTTTTCAAATTGAGTATAATCCTGCGCTTCACATTTGGAAAGATAAAGGTTAACAAAATTTGTCGCAATAATAAGCCTTTCCTTATCAACCTTTGAGTCTTTGATTTTTGTGTATAATTTCTGTGAAAATACTGTGAGCGAAAGCAATAGGCAAAATGCTGTGGTCAATTTTTTCATTTATGTTTTTTTGCAAAAGTAAATTTAAGTTTAATAAATCAAACATTTTAGATTAATTGAAAAAAAAACCGATAAAATAAATTACCGGTTCCTGAAAAATGAAAAATTAATATGGATATGAAAAGTTTGGAAATGAACAGTTAAAATTAGAATCATCATTCACCTTAAGTCTTGACTGAGCAAATATAAAAACTATTTAGACTAAATAAAAATAAATCAGCTGATTTATATCAATAAAAAGAATCCGTCTCACAACAAAATTTGAGGCGGATTTTTTATTTCAGTAAAATGTATATTATTTTGGAAAATAGAAAAAGTTGTCCTCTTTAGGCAACTTTCTTTCTTAGATTGTGTGCTAAAGCGTGTAAACCGAACTCCAATTCTACTTTTTTCAGACCTTTGAGGGTAAACCGCTTAAAATTATTGCAATGTTTGAGATGTGCAAACACAGGTTCTACTTCAACCGAGCGTTGTTTTCTTTTTTTAATGCCTTTTTCACTGTTTAAAAGCTTTCGTATTTTCTCTTTGTAATCTTCCAAATGATGGTTCCGTTCGATGCTTCGGTTTTCTTTGGAACTGTGGCAAACGCCTCTAATTGGGCATCCATAGCAGTTTTTAGCCTGATAATGGGAGAGCTTTTGAGGATAACCGGTCTTGGTTTTGCGCGTGCTTTCGTGCGTTTTTTCCATCTTTTGTCCCATCGGACAGATATAAAAATCGCCTTCCCCGTTGTAATGCAGATTTTCTTTGCTGAAAGTCTTGTGTTTCGCCTGATAATGGGCATTCTGCTCTTTGTCGAAAGTATTGTATTTTACAAATGGTGTAATATTGTTCTGTTCCAATAATTCGTAGTTCTGCTCGCTTCCGTACCCCGCATCGGCAGTGAGTTCTTCCAACTCTTCCATTCTTTTTTTACCAAACAATTTCTCAAAATTTTCCAAATGACGCTCCAAAGTATTGATATCATTGGTTTGCTGATGGATGGTATAATTGACGATGATTTGATTCTCTGTGGAAATCTGTGCATTATAAGCCGGTTTGAGCTGTCCATTCATCATGTGATCGTCCTTCATTCTCATGAAAGTAGCATCTTCATCGGTCTTGCTGTAGGAATTCCGCTCTGCTAAAATAGCTTCCTGAGCTTCGTATTTATCGAGGTTTTTCTCAAAATTGTTTTTAATGTAATTCAGTTTGGCTTTGGCTTTTTTGTCGGAATCGGTTTTACCCCCGCTGCCTTTTAATTTGGCATTGATATTTTCTGCCGTTTGCCGGATTTTTTCTTTGCTGATCTCTTTGAACTCCGGCGGTTCAGGGTCTTTATCTTCTTCCTTTGCCACACTTTGAGCGTATTTCCAGAGCTCTTCCAGTTGACGAAGCATTTTTTCTTTGTTGGTTTTGATGGAATTTGCCCAGACAAAAGTGTAGCGACCCGCCTGTGCTTCAATTTTGGTTCCGTCTACAAACACCTGTTTCAGGCTCACCAAACCTTCTTCTGCCAAAAGCAAAACCACCTGGGAGAAAATATTTTTGAAGGCGGCTTCAAGTTTATGGGTTCGAAAACGGTTCACGGTATTGTGATCCACGATGCTCATGTTGGAGAGCCACATGAAGTTGATGTTTTCACGAAGCGCTTTTTCGATTTTCCGCGATGAATAAATATTGTTCATATACGCAAAAACCATCACCTTGAGCATCATCACAGGGTGATAACTGGGATTTCCTTCTTTACTGTAAGCTTTCAGGAGCGGGTCAATGTTTACCTTCTCCAAAATATCATTAACGATCCGAACAGGATGATTTTCGGGAATCAAATCCTCAAAACTATAAGGAAACAAAACCAACTGATTTTGATTGTAATGCTTAAAATTCATAAACAACTGTCTGATTATCAGATATAAATATACGAAATCCTGCAATAATTACCAAAAAAAACCGCCTCAGTTGTGAGACGGATTCATTAAAACACATTTTCAAACTTTCTATTTTTTGGTCAGTGCCTTAAATTTTATGTATGAAACAATAGCTAACGTAAGCATCGTAGCCAAACCGAGATAAACCCAGATCGGAATAGGAACCGGATCTCCTGCTGCATAAGAGTGAAGTCCGCTCAGGTAATAATTTACTCCAAAATAAGTCATCACCATTGAACAGAATGCAAACATTGTTGCTACGTGAACCGCCCATCTGCTTCTCAATCCCGGAACTAATCTCATGTGTAAAACGAATGCATACACCATAATTGAGATAAATGCCCAGGTTTCTTTTGGATCCCAGCTCCAGTATCTTCCCCACGATTCATTCGCCCAGATTCCTCCAAGAAAGTTTCCAACTGTTAAAGTAAAAAGACCGATCGTTAAAGACATTTCAGAAACAATAGCCAGTTCTTTTAATGTTGTATCATTATGAAATTTAAATAATTTTTTGTCTGCAATGATGTAAAACACCAACGAAATTACAGCAATAATCATAGACAGTGCAAAGAAACCATAACTCGAAACGATGATCGCAACGTGTACAATCAGCCAGTATGATTTCAAAACAGGAACCAAAGGTGTAATCTGCTGATCAAGTGCAGAACCACCGTGAGCAAATCCCATCATAATTACAGCTACCATAAATCCTGCCGCAGGGATTAATGCATTTGAATTATTTTTAGAACTGAAAAAACTCTTTTTTTCAGAAAGTGCCTTATCCCCTGTCTGATCACCGCTGCTTTTTCCGAAACCGAAATAAAAGGCAAGACCTGCAGAAATTCCAATCCATGAGATGAAGACAATCGCTTCATAACCGTTACTCCAAGGTGCGTGACCGGAAATATACCATCTTCCCACCAAACCTAAAAAGTGTAAGAAGTATCCAACGATTCCAATATAAATAATCGCTCTGATGGCAATACTTAACATCTTCCTCGGCTTGAAAAGTTCTACAAACCCCAGAATTATTAAAAATCCTCCAACGAACGTGTAGAAAATCAATAACGCAAAATTGATATTAACCTTGTTCATAAAAACCTCAAGATTCACTTTAGATTCAGAGGGAACAACTGCCTTTCCCCATTTCTGCTGGTAATCTGAAAGTTTTTTAAGCTCACCGTCTGCCCTGCTCCAGTTACCAGATTTCTGCGCCTGAAGTACTTCTGCAAAGTAAGGTCCCATCACCTTCTGAGATTCAGGATCCGGTTCCATTTTTTGGTCTAACCAGGAATTCCATGTGTGATTGGAATCATTTTTCACAGGAACAATTCTCATAAACTGCCCACTGAAGAAACTGTTGAAGATCTGTACTTTTTCGTTTATTTTGATAACCTGTTTGTCATATTCAGACTGCTCGGCAGGTTTTTTCCTGAACGCAGTATTAAAATCTTCATCAAGAATATAAGTTAAATTTCCGTTGGCATCTGCCGGGAACAGATTCATCAGCGAGGTATAACCGTCTTCGTCAGCTTTTGTTTTTTTCAACAGCTCTTTTCCGCCTTTAGAATCAATTTTAATTAAAGGGACCATCGTCCAGCTTGGTGTATCTGTATTAATTGAAATAAACCACTGTTCAGCTGTAAGATAATTACCGTCAGTGCCTTTAAACTTATCTTTTTTGTATAATTTTCTTAAAACATCTAAAGCCTGCGTATTGATCGGAACAATTCTACCTTCATAATTTTGCACCAAAAGATACCCAAACTTGTCTGCGTGTTCTCTGCTGATTTTGTTTTTTGAAATAATCTCGTCGGGAGAAATATTTCTCATTTTAGTTAATGGACTTGCCAGAGAGTTCTGCTGTTGAGACCTTTCCGGGGCAACTTCGTGCGTATGCCCGTCATCTGCCGAGTGCACATGCTCTCCGCTTCCGTCATCCTTGCCGTGCATTTCTATTTTTTGAGCATTCAAGCCTAAGCTTAAAAGAATCAGAAGAAGCATCGTCGCCTTCTTTTTGCTGATGTCTTTCAGCATTTTATTGAGCTTCCAGAAGTGAGTTCCTTTCCAGAAGAACATCACAAACATTCCTCCGAATAAAAATGCATAACCGATATAAGAAATTAAAGTTCCCCAGAAATCGTGGTTTACAGAAAGTAAGGTTCCCATTCTGTCTGGCGTATAGCTTGCCTGGAAAAATCGGTAACCTTTATAGTTTAAGACATTGTTCATGTAGATTTTATAAGGCGTCTCTTTACCTTCATCAATAATTTTCACATGACTTTCGTAGGCACTCGGAGACGAGCTTCCAGGATAAGTTTCCATCACGAAATCGTCAAGTTTAATATTGAATGGCGTGGTATAAATTTTCGGTCCGAAGCCCATCATAATATTCAGACCATCCATCGTCACTTGCTTGTAAGCATTCGGATTTCCTCTTTCAACGGATAAGTCAACAATTTGCTTGGTTTTTGGCCCCTGAATTTCAACCGTAAGCTGATCCGGAACGTTCTGGTCTTTTTTTCTGTCGCCTTCCACTGCAATCAGATTTCCTTTTCTTAAACCGTTGGGTACAACCAGTTTTAAGTCATTAATCGTATACAAACTTCTTAGTACTAAGGGTTGAAACTGATCTTTCACTGTAGAACCCGTTGCCTGAGTTGCCATTGTCATGTAAGTTGCATCAGAGGGGGTTTTTATCATCAGCTGTCCGCCATTTAAGGCAAATTCTACAGCTCCTTCAATCGCTTTTCCAAAGGAAACCAAAGTTCCGTTAACAGATTTGGTTTCACCCTGTTTAATATAAATATTCTGTCTGCCTGTACTCGCTGTAGAAACCAGATGAAGATATTCAACACCATTATTATTGGGAACTAAACTGTCCTTTTTTCTCTGGATATAATCTTTCGCAACAACCCTAATTTTCTTATCGTGAAACTCATAATTGGCCTCAAAATCTTTGTGAAGCGGAGACATTAAGTAAGGTATATCCTGATACGTCAGAATATCACCTTTTTCCTCAATTTGAATTTTAAAGAAATGTTTATCAGTGACAATTTCATTGGTAGTTTCACCTTCACGGATGCTCATTTGTCCTTCAAAACTGATGTATCTGGTAATCGCACCACCAATAAATATTAAAATAAACGACAAGTGAAAAACCAGAACCGGCCATTTTTCTCTTTTCCAAAGACGGTAACGGGCAATGTTTCCACAAAAATTGAGGATCAGCAAAACCATGATCAGCTCAAACCATTTTGCTTCATAGATCAAAGCTTTGGCAGCAGGCGTTCCGTAATCGTTTTCCAGAAAGGTGGCGTAGGCCATGGAGAAGGCATATACGAGTAAAAGTACTGCCATCGTTCGGGTAGAAATCAGTATGTCTGTTAACTTCTTCATTTTATTTTTTACTTGACATGCAAAAATAAGGATGATTAGACGAAAGGCAGAGAAAAAAAGCTGTTTTTTGTCAGTCAAGCCCCACCTGAAGCTTGTTTGGAATCATTCTTAATAAATAATTTAAATCCTCATTATCAGTAAAAATAAATGGGCTGGCATTAAAAATTCAGATAAAAATCTACAAAATTGACTTACCGAAAAGCAAAACTTTAAACTAAAAAAACATTAAATTTGCCCACATTGAAGCTATGGAAAAGAAAACACAAAAAACACAGCCCGTTGCGCAGGAGCAATCTAAAATATTATCTAAACCGAGAATCTTTTTCGGTCTGCTATTTATTGTTTTTGCAGGTATTCTTACAATATCGTTTATTTCTTATTTAATCAACTGGAAATCAGATCAAAGCCAAGCCGGAGCGCTGCTTGATAAAACCATAAAATCTTCGAATATTTTCGGAAAAATGGGTCAGTGGCTGGGCAAAATTTTCATTTACGAAAGCATCGGAATTGCAGCATTTATTGTAGCATTTCTATTTGTGGTTTTCGGTACAATGATCCTGAAAAAAAAGATTTTTAAACCCTGGATGACGTTTGGGCATTCACTTTTTTTTATATGCTGGCTTCCTATCTTTTTCGGGGCAGTAACCAAAGGTCAAAGCGTTCTTTGCGGTGTTTATGGGTATCAGATTATGGATACGATGGTTTCAATGATAGGATCTGTGGGACTTTGGGTGGTTTTGGCTGTCAGCATTTTACTGTATTTCATTCTCGAATTTAACCTAAGACCAAGTTCAATTAAAAACAAACTGGATACTCTAAATGAAAATACGATTGGAAGAGTTAAGGCTATGATGCCAAATTCTGACGAAGATTTTGAAGCAGATCAGGAACTGGCTGTGGAAGAAGAGATCAGGCCGGAACAAAAAATTACAGTTCAGGAAGTTGTTCCTACACCGAAAAAAACAGAGATCATTCCCGAAATTACAATTGAAGAGCCAAAACTCGATCCAATTATTACACCTAATCAAACTTCCTTTAACGAAGAAAAAGAAGTCAAAATAGACTTTTCAACTCCTGTAAATCTTCCAGTGGATGCACCTGTTTCACTTCCGAAAACGACTCCTCAGGATGCTTTCGATTTAAAAGTAAATCCAACAACTTCTGTTGACGATATTTCATTTAAAGTAGAAGTTGCTCCTGTAATCGACATTGTGGATGATGCAGATAAACAGTCTCAGGATTTGGTTGACAAGCATGGTTTATATGATCACAGACTGGATTTGGCTAAATTTCAAATGCCTCCGATCGACTTGTTGAAGGATTACGGCAACGAAGAGATTTCTATCAATAAGGACGAATTAGAAGAGAATAAAAACAAAATTGTTGGACTTCTGAAAAACTTTAATGTCGGAATTGCTGAGATTAAAGCGACCATCGGGCCAACCGTAACTTTATATGAAATCGTTCCCGAAGCAGGGATCAGAGTGGCTTCTATTAAAAAATTACAGGATGATATTGCTTTGAATCTTTCCGCTTTAGGAATCAGAATTATTGCACCAATGCCCGGAAAAGGAACCATCGGAATTGAAGTTCCGAGAAAAAATCCTACGATGGTTTCGATGAGATCGGTGATTGCTTCTCAGAAATTCCAAAATACCGATATGGATTTGCCGGTGGTTTTCGGTAAAACGATTTCCAATGAGGTCTTCATGGCGGATTTGTCTAAAATGCCTCACCTTTTGATGGCGGGAGCAACCGGACAGGGAAAATCGGTTGGTATCAACGCGATTTTGACTTCCCTACTCTACAAAAAACATCCAAGCGAACTGAAATTTGTGATGGTGGATCCTAAAAAAGTGGAACTTTCTCTTTATTCCAAAATTGAAAGACATTATTTAGCCAAACTTCCTGATTCGGATGATGCAATCATTACAGATACCAATAAAGTAATCAATACATTAAATTCACTCTGTATTGAAATGGATCAGCGTTATGATTTGTTGAAAAATGCTTTCTGTAAAAATTTAAAGGAGTACAATAAAAAATTCAGCGAAAGAAAATTAAATCCGGAAAACGGTCACCGTTATTTGCCTTACATCGTTTTGGTAGTGGATGAGTTTGCAGATTTGATTATGACCGCCGGTAAAGAAGTTGAACTTCCGATTGCGAGATTGGCACAGCTGGCAAGAGCCGTGGGAATTCACCTGATTGTTGCAACACAAAGACCTTCTGTGAACGTAATTACGGGTATGATCAAAGCCAACTTCCCTGCGAGAGCAGCCTTCAGAGTGATTTCAAGTGTAGATTCACGTACGATTTTGGATTCTACCGGTGCAGATCAGCTGATCGGTAAGGGAGATATGCTTTATTTTAACGGAAATGAAATTTTAAGACTTCAATGTGCCTTCGTTGACACTCCTGAGGTTGAAAAACTCGCAGAATTTATTGGCGAACAGAAAGGTTACGCTTCTGCATTTATGTTGCCGGAATTTGTTTCAGAAGATGGTTCAAGCAGTGTCGCAGCATTTGATCCTAACGAGAAAGATGTATTGTTTGAAGAAGCCGCAAGGATTATTGTTTCAACACAGCAGGGTTCTACATCAATGCTTCAGAGACAGCTTAAATTAGGATACAACAGAGCCGGAAGAATAATGGATCAGCTGGAGGCAAGCGGTTTGGTAGGAGGCTTCAACGGGGCTAAGGCAAGGGAAGTACTAATAAGCGATCTCCATTCTTTGGAACAGTTTTTGGAAGATCTGCGAAATTAAAAAATTAGAAAAGGTGTTATTTTAAAAATTGAACATTAAGGTTTTGAGTTCGTAAGTTTGGTTAAGATTTTATCTGAAAATAATGATTAAGCTGACTTTCACTTGATTTTGTTTAAAGTTAAAAAAATTCATTAGAACCAAAAATCTACAGTTTTGATCGTTATTAATACCAAACTTTTAACTTCAGACTTAAAATATCGTCTAAAGTACAGAACAGAAATTAAAAAATGAAAAATCTATTATTGAAAATAACTGCAGCAGGTTTAATTATCATCAATGCAGGACTGGCTCAGGCTCAGACAATCGATGCAAAATCGAAAAAAATACTGGATGATGTAACCGCAAATTACAACGCCAAGAAAAATTCTTATTTTAAATTTTCCTTTGGCAGTGGAATGAACGGAAAAGTCAGCAAAACAGAAACGGGAATCTACTACTCCGCCGGAGATAAATATAAGCTGAAAATCATGGAGACAGAGCAGATTTTCGACGGAAGCAAGATCTACAACATCAACACTGAAGATATGGAAGTCACTGTCGCAAAACCAAATGCTGGCAGCCAAATGTTTTCTCCGATTAATTATCTTTCAAGCTACAGAAAAGATTACAATGTAACTTACAGCGGCAAAAAAACAGTTAACGGTGTGAGTGCAGATTTCATCAAACTTACCCCAGTAAAGTCAAACGGACTGAAGCATGTTTATCTTTACATCGATTCTGCCAGAAAACAAATGCTGAAACTTGAGCAATACGGCAACAACAAAGATATTGCAGTGATTGCCATTCAGGAATACAAAGAAAACCAGCAGCTGGATCCACAGATGTTTTCGTATGATAAAAATAAGTACAAAAATTATCTGGTTACAGAACTATAAAATACAGCACCCGCTCTCTGCGGGTGTTTTTGTATTTATAAACCTATTTGATGATTTTACAACAAAAATGCCTGCAAATTTCACAGGCATTGTAAGTTCACAAAAATAAATTGGTCTATCATGAAAAACTTCACTCCATCACCTTCAGAATATCCCCGCCGAAAAATATGAGAATTGATAATTTATCAACAGTAATAAACTGTTTTTTTATAAATTTGCTGCATGTTTAAAATTTTAGACCGATATATCATTAAGACCTTTTTCGGGCCTTTCTTTTTTATATTCAGTGTACTGTTCTTCATCTTTATTGTCAATATTGTCTGGATTCAGCTGGGACAGTTTATGGGTAAAGGTCTAAGCACGTTTCAAATTCTGAAACTTTTGTTTTACCTTGGCGTAAATGTTATCACAATGGTTTTGCCACTCACCATACTTCTGGCGAGCATCATGTCTTTTGGGGAATTTGGGGAAAGGTACGAGCTGGCAGCCATGAAAGCAGCAGGAATCTCTTTAACAAGAGTGATGCTGCCACTATTCGGAGTAGCAACTTTTCTTGCAATAATGCTTTTTTTCTTCTCCAATAACGTGGTTCCGGATTTTCAGCGGAAGGCAAAAAACATGCTTTTTAATATCGCTCAGGCAAAGCCGGCACTGAATTTTACACCCGGACAGTTTATTGATCAAATCCCAGGATATATGGTGAAATTTGATAAAGTGGAAGGCGAGAATGCAGAAAAACTGGAGGGCGTTTTTATTCATAAAAAGGCAAATACATTCGACAATCAACAGTCTATCGTTGCTCAGAAAGGGGAATTTGTTCCCGCATCCAACCGTGCTTACTTAAAATTACTTTTATTTAACGGTTACATTTTTGAAGACAGCTATGCCGGAAAAGGTGAAAATGTGCGTGTGAAACAACCTGATCAGGCGATTAAATTTGATACTTTAACAGTGCATTTTGATATCGCAGAGCTCATTAACAAAGCAATTGAAAAAGAACAGATTACAGACGATTACCGTTTTCAAAGTTATACTGAGGTAAATTCCACAATCGCAACAGCAAAAAAAGACAATAACAGACTTGCTGCAAACATGAGTTCTGAACTAATTTCTCAGACCAATTCGGTGGTAAGTTATATGGATAAAAATAAAGTGAAAGCTCCTGTAAAGGCACAGTATAAATTTGATACCATCAAAGCAGATAAGAAACTTGATCTGATATTTAACAGTTACAACCGTTTAGACAATCTGAAAAGCAGTCTTGATGGTAAAAACAATGAGCTGAATCCGAGTGTGAAATATTTCAACAAAGTCATTATTTACCAGCAGAGAATCCTCACCTATTCTTTTACCTGCATCATTTTCTTTATGATTGGTGCTAGTTTGGGATCTATTATCAGAAAAGGAGGAATGGGACTTCCGGTAATTATCGCCATCGTAATCTTTATTATATTTTATGTGATCAATGTCGGATTCGAGAATGCTGCATGGGGCGGAAAAATCAATCCGTATCTCGCTGCCTGGCTTCCGAATATAATTTTATTTCCGTTTGGAGTCTGGATGACTTATAAAGCGCTTACCGACTCGCAGCTGTTTGATGCAGAAAAATATAAAGCGTTTTTCAAACCGATTACCAAAAGGTTTGGCAAACAAAAGGAACATAAAAGATATCAGTAAAAGCTTGCTGGCACAGACTTTGTTAAATTTTAAACATAATTTCATCATTCATATCATATTTACATTGAAAACACATCCTCAGAGAATTGAATTTCTGAGGATGTTTTGATTTATAATTCAGCATAACAGCAAGTGTCCTAACATATAAGTTGAGTGCGTTCTCAAGCTGCAGCAGAAAGTTTGCGGTACAATCTCTTATAAAGAAAAAAAGTCTGCATCACAGCTTGTGACGCAGACCTTTTATGATCTTGAAAGTACTTCTCTACTTTATTTCCTGCTGCACTTTTCCGCAGTTCAGCATCGAACTTCCGTAGTAGGGATTGATGATTTTGCTCTCACTGCTCAGCCATCCGGCCTGCACCATTGGGCAATACTGAACGTAAACCGGTTTTTCAGCCACCTTAAACTGTTTGGCAACTGCAATCATCTGGTTTGAAATATTTTTAAATTTTGTACGCTGAACTTTAATGTGATCTGATTCGGAAATCACTTTGGCATTATTTCTCATCAAAGTGAGATTGCCTTCAGCAATAACTTCAGAATTGATGCCTGATAAAGTTTTCAAAAATTCCGATGCTGAAGCAGCCGCTTTAGAAGCGTCATCTGAAGCTAAACCGTTTTTAATTGCAATATAATTCTGATAAAGCTTCGAAACCTGTGCATTTTTCTTAGTTTGCCCAAAAAACAAGGCAGAGCAAAATGCCAATCCAAGAACTAAAAATTTCGTTTTCATTTTAATTATTTAATTTTAAATTCAAGTTTTACGTTGAAAAATCTTCCCGTAAGTCTCACCGGAACCGGATACATCAAACTTGTATTGGAATCTGTAATCCATTGGTTGGAAACGGTATTGTTGATATTAAAGGCATTGAAAACCTGCACTCCTAAGATCAATTCTTCAAAATTACCCCAGAATCCGTATGTTTTCTTTTTATCTTTTCTGTCGATGAAGACTTTAGATAAACCTAAATCTACCCTTTTATAGGAAGGTAAAGTCTTCTGATACTGATAAGGATCGGTAAAAACCGGTGCTCCATTAGGCAATCCCATTGCATAAGTAAGGGTTAAATTTACTCTCATTGAAGGGAATTTCGGCATATAATCCTGATAGAACATTGCAAATCTTAAACGTTGGTCGGTCGGTCTTGGGATGTCGCCTCTTCCGTCAATATTTTCGAAAACTCTTGCATAACTTGCCGATAACCAGCTATCGATTCCCGGAACAAATTCTCCGAAAAGCCTTGTATCAATACCATAAGCGTAGCCCGTTGCATTGTTTTTACCTGAATATCGTATTCTCACATTATCCATGTAATACGGAATCAGATTATCCATTTTTTTATAGTACAATTCAGTGGTGAGCTTAAATGGTCTGTCTTCAAAAGTAAACTCATAATCATTTTTAAGAATAGCCTGAATGGATCTCTGAGATTTTATATTTGAATTAAAATTTCCGTCTAAATCCTTTATCTCTTTGTAATACGGAGCCTGATAATAAATTCCTCCCGATAAAGTGAAAAGCATATCAGCATTCCATTCGGGTTTTATCGCAAACTGTGCTCTTGGTGAGAAAATAGTTTCATTATTAAAACTCCAGTGCGCTACCCTTGCACCAGCATTTACAAAAACTCTGCTGGACCCCCAGTAAAACTTCTGAGAATACTGTCCATACGCCGAAAGTCTTGTAGGTTGAATGTGATTTTTCCCCGAAATACTGTAAAATAAATCTAAATCTGAAGCATCCGGAAATCTGGGATCAAAAGGCATTGTCGGAACACTGTAACCTGAAGAATCAACAAGCTTCCATTCATTGGTTAAATCCTGAAGGTTTTCTTTTTCGAATTTAAAACCAAACTCAATATCTGTGTTGACATTTGGGGAAAATTTGGTTCTCAATTGAGTACCGTAAGTTCTTACAAACAGATCATTTCTCGCGTGCTCAATCTGACCACCCACATCGTAGGACGTCACAGGAGCTCCTGTAATCGGATCGAAAGTCTGTAGAATATAGCTGGATGCGATTGTATAATATTCCCGTTCACGGTTCTGATAAGCAAAACTATCCAATGTAAATCTCCACTTTTCTGATGGTTTGTAGTTTAAAGAAACCGTTCCCATCATGTTTTTGTAAGCGTCGTTTTCTCTACCGTTATAAAAAACGTTCAGATTGATGGGCTGATTTACGGATCCAAAGTTGACTTCCCTTTCTTTAGGAATCATTTCATAATCGTTTTTGGAATAAAATCCTATGAAAGAAAGCGATAATTTATCATTGAAATGATAATTGATGTAAGACTGAAAATCGTAATATTTCGGATTGAAATCTGTATCCTCATTCAAAGTATTCAGAACCAGATTGGTATTTCTGTATCGTCCGGAAAATAAAGCAGTCAGTTTTTTATTTTTTGAAGCTAAACCAGCTGTCAGTCTTCCTCCGATTAAACTTGCTTCACCGGAAACCTCATATTTTTCGGGTTCACGGTAGTAAATATTTAATGCTGAAGACATTTTATCACCATATCTCGGTTCAAAACCTCCTGCCGAAAAATTGACCGTTGAAACCATATCAGGATTTATGATACTTAAACCTTCCTGTTGAGAATTTCTAATCAAAAAAGGCCTGTAAATCTCAATATCGTTGATGTAAATAAGGTTTTCATCATAGTTTCCGCCACGTACCATGTATTGTGAGGAAAGTTCGGTATTTGAATTTACGGAAGGTAATGTTTTAATTAATCCTTCAATTCCACCCGAAATACTGGCAACGTTCTGAGCGTCTCTAGCGGAAATCCTTACTGAAGTGAGGTCATTTGTTTTTCCCTTATCTTTTCTCTGGAAAACAACTTCTTCAATATTGGTGATTTTTGCAGTATCTTTCTTTTTTACCTGCGAAAACGCAAGTACGGGAAGAATAAGACCGAGTGGTAGAACTAGTTTTTTCAATAGAAATGCTTTAAGATTTCGGAACGTGAAATTATTAAATTTTATTTTATAAACTGACTTTTAAGGAATATTTTTGACCATTCATCAATAAATTCGGCAGGAAGTTTTTTCTGCTTTACAGCTGCTATACACAAAATGATGTCATTGTCGCCTTTTACGAAATAATAAACCTGAGATTCTGTACCAGGCTGATCTTTGTATGCATCAGCTTCCATAGTAAAAAGTTTAAACTCTTTACCGCCTTCATTATTTTTCGAAATCTCAGTAATCGTAAGATTGTTGACTTTTTCTTCAGCCATTTTTTTATGGTAATCAAACAAGGTCTGTAGGGGAAGTGATGCTGTATTTTTCATTGTCAATTTAGTAATGATGACGCTGTAATTTTCCCAGTTTTCGTTTTCAGGAATGTATTCCAGCACTTTCATCTGCATATTTTCCTTGGAATTTGCCAGTTTCAGTTTATATTTTGCAGGAAAATCCAGCTGCAGAGAATCTGTTTTCTGAGCCGAAGACCAAAAAAATATTGAAAAGAAAAACAGGAAAAAAAGTTTTTTAAACATAAAAAAATCAGAATTTATCGTAAAAGTTTTTGTAGAAACCAGCGAACATCCAGCTTCCAGCTTCCATCATCCAGCCGATCTACAAAATCGCTTCTCTTACTCTCGTCAGTTTTTGAAGTAAATCTTCCAGAAGATCCAATCTCAACATATTGGCTCCGTCTGATAAAGCAGTTTCCGGAGTTGGGTGGGTTTCAATGAAAATTCCGTCTGCACCTACTGCAATTCCTGCTTTGGCAACGGTCTCAATTAATTCTGGTCTTCCTCCAGTTACTCCTGAACTTTGGTTGGGTTGTTGTAGAGAATGCGTAACATCCAAAATAACAGGAGCATAGTTTCTCATTGTAGGAATCCCTCTGTAATCTACGATTAAATCTGTGTATCCGAAAGAATTTCCTCTCTCAATAATCGCCACTTTTTCGTTGTTGGAATCTGTAATTTTTTCCACAGCGAATTTCATCGATTCCGGTGAAAGAAACTGTCCTTTTTTAAGAGAAACACATTTTCCTGTTTCGGCTGCTGCAACCAAAAGATCGGTCTGGCGAACTAAAAACGCAGGAATCTGCAAAACATCAACATATTGTGCTGCCAAAGCTGCATGTTCGTTTTCGTGAATATCTGTTGTCGTAGGAATATTGAAAGTTTCACCAACTTTTTTCAGAATTTCCAGAGATTTTTCTTCGCCAATTGTTGTAAAAGAATCTACTCTGCTTCTGTTTGCTTTTTTGAAGCTTCCTTTAAAAATATAAGGAATTTCGTATTTGTTGGTTAATTCCAAAACTTTTTCGGCAATTCTGAGTGCCATATCTTCGCCCTCAATAATGCATGGACCGGCGATTAAGAAAAAGTTTTTGGAATCTTTGTGGTGTATATTTTCTAAGTACTGAATCATTTTTATTTAATTACAAAAGTTCAGTAAAAATACATAAAAATTAAGTCATTTTTTTGATGACTTTCTCAAAAGTATTTAAACTTCTGCTGGTAAACTGATCTTTCATACTTTTTTTACCTAAAATCTTCCCGAAAGTCGAATCTAAAGTATTTCCTTTCGGAACCTGCCAGTAAAAAAATCCATTTTCGATTTTTGCTTCTTCATTTTCAGCTTTTGACGAATTTTGAAATTCTGACATTAAAGTACTTTCAAAATTTTCATTACAGACAAATGCATAAATGTGAAAATCCTCATTTTTCTGAAATGGATTGCTGTTCCAAAAATTCTCAACATCGTTCCGGTCTTTTACGAAAAGAAATGCTTCATAGTTGAAATAATCAGACATCGCTTTTTCCAGAATTGGTTTTAGATCAGATTCCGTTTTATCAGACGAAAAAATAATATTTCCCGAAGCCAAAACTGAACTTACATTAGTCATCCCCGCATCCGCAAAGACTTTGCATACATCAGCCATTTTCATATTGGTTCCTTTTACGTTCACGCCACGGAGGAAAGCACAGTATTTTATCATTTTTTAAAGTTCAAACAGTGCAGGCCTTTGTGAAACTTCGTGATAGCAAATACTTTGATTATCAAAATAATGGTATACTAAACTTTTTCTGGTTCGGGAATGATCAGTATGAGGCTCACCACCGTGTAGAATATTTGCATGCCAGACAAGAAGATCACCTTTTTTAGCTTTAAAAATCTCTTTCTTTAAACCCAATTCCTTAACCTTATTCTCCAAAAATTCTTCGTAAGCAGTATAACTTTTTTCTCCGATTTTAAATGCAGTCCCTTCGTTATCATAATCAGAGTTTAGAAAATACGGAAGTTTATGACTTCCCGGAATGTAATGTAAGGCGCCATTAGTCTCATCGACGTCCTCTAAGGCAATCCAAACACCGAGTAACCCACCCAATGGATAAGTGGTCATGTGAATACTGTCTGAATGTGTCTTCTGCTGGCTGCCGTTGATGAAATTTATACTTTGAAATAATTTTGCTTCTCCATCCATCAGAACGGATAAAAATTCAAGTAAATCTTCATTATTACCGATGTTTTTGATTACCTCTGAATGGTGAATTACGAACATAAGTTTCCCACCATAACGGAATTTCACAGTTCCTGCTTTCACAAGTTTATCAATTTCAGTATTGATCTGGTCGGCAGTTTCGGATTTTAAATAGTTTCGCAGAACGAGAAAGCCGTTGTCGTCAAATTTTTGAGCACTTAATTGATTTTCATCACTTAGATTTTGGTAAAAACGGGTATCTTTAAGCCGCTTTATATCAAATTTGCGTGAGCTTGTGGGAACATCTTTAAAATCACGGCTGGAGATGCTGGAAAAGTATCTTTTTTTGATCCCATACTTTTTATAAAGTGGAAGATTATGCCTGAGTTTCTTTCTGTTAAACAAATTATAGATTATATAAGATAATTTATAATTTCTGATTTTTTTAAGCATAAAAAAAAGTCTTTGTAGAGTATAAAGATATGAATAAAATATTATTTGAGGTACCGAAAAACATCAGATAAATCTCATCAGGAAAGTGTTTTCTAAGGTAGAGTATTCCAGAAGATCTGCTCCAAAACTTTTAAAAAAGACTTCAATTCCCCTAATATTACCACCCATGAAATTGATCTTTTTCTCTGTGGTAAATCTTTGTACGATCTGGTCAATTAAAAATGAAGATCCGTTATGGAAAGTATATTTTTCGCTGTTGATTAATGCGAGCAGGGAAACCTCCGCATCGCCCTCGATAAGCACAGCTAGATTGGTTAGTTCCTCACCGTGTAGCGCACCGAAGATTCTGATAGATTTCATCTGAGCCAGATATCTGATGTAGTCTCGTAATTTTTCATAATCGTCATTTTCTGCTAGTCCTTTAAAATTTCGAGAAATAAAATCTTCAATGTCACTACTCAAAAAAAACTCCCTGCAGCTGAGATATTGAGCTGTTTTCACAGTGGATTTACGTCCCTTAAAATATTTTTTTCTTCTCAGAAAAGAATATTCACTTACAGAAATTTTGTAATTTTTTCTTTTCTCTAAGGGTGTAAGAAAATTATTTTTGTCGTTAAAATTATAAAGAAAAATTCTGAATTTTTTTCTGAAAAACTTTAAAAAATCCTCATTAATTTCCGCATCATCTGTCTCTGAAAAAACACCTAACTGCTGACAGAATAACGGCATATGCACAAAGTTAACTCCAAATTTCCTGTGGAAATGAATTGGCATCACAGCTTTATAGTCATCAAGAATCAAAATCTGCCAGTTCCCTGAAAGGTGATCTAAAATATGCTTTTGAGCATACCAGTTTTTCTGTTCTGAAGTATTGAGACATTGAGAATATTTCTCGAAATCAATTTCGTGGTATTTCAGTCTTCTGATCATAATAATCCTTCGTCTGCCAAACTTAAATATGAATTTTGAGTAATGATGAGATGGTCTAAAAGCTGAATATTCAACAGATTTCCCGCATCCTTAATCTTTTTTGTAATACTGATATCTTCCTGACTAGGTTTTAAATTTCCTGATGGATGATTGTGCGAAACGATAATTCCCGTCGCAAAATGATCCATCGCTATTTTAAATAAAATCCTCAGATCGACCAAAGACTGGTTAATTCCACCTTGAGTAAGTTGACTGAGATGTACAACTTTATTGTTTTGATTTAAAAATAATGCCCAAAATTCTTCGGTTCTTAAATCGGATAAATGAATTTTCAGGACATCATAAGCCGCTTTGCTGCTAGTAATTTGTGGTTTGTCAGGAATTTCCTGTGCAGCTCTTCTTCGCCCGATTTCCAGTGCTGTTGCGATTGAAATGGCTTTTACTTCACCCACGCCTTTAAATTTGGTTAAATCTTTAATCGTCAGTAAACTCAACTGATGCCAGCTGTTATCCACTGATGCCAGTATTTTTCTCGCCAATTCAACGGCGGTTTCGTCTCTGCTGCCGCTGCCCATAATGATGGCCAAAAGTTCAGAATCGGAAAGTAAATTCTTACCTTTCAGTAAAAATTTCTCTCTCGGTCGGTCGTCTTCTGCTAAAAATTTAATAGACATCTGGTGAATTTAACTTAATAAAAAGCATACAAAATTATCGTATTTGCGGCACCGTCGATGTACTTTGCCGTTTGCTTAAGTGCTTTTGGTGACAGCATTGGGCAACCCAAACTCAGGCAAGCCGGATCTTCAGATTCTACATCCGGAACGCAATCTAAAGAGTGAATAACGATAGCGCGGCTCCTCGCATTGCTGTTGGTTTTATCTAAACCATCCAAACGGTATGACTTACCGAATTTTCCGGAATAAGATTCTTTAATTTCATATTTCCCCAAAGATGACTGATATGAATTTTCTGTATTGCTGAATTTCAGCTCTCCATACACTCTGCTGTTTGAGCCTGAACCATGCGAAACTATAGCCGACTGCAGAATTTTATCTTTCTTGAGGTCATAAACAAAATACCTGTATTTACCCGATTTAATTTTAAAATTAATAAAAACAGCCAAATCCTGATTATAATTTCTGTCTTTAATAAAACTTTTCAGCTCTGTAATTTTCTCTTTTGGAATCTGCACAGCGGAAGTCTGTGAATTGCCTTCACAGCTTGCCAAAAACAAAATCAGAAAGAAAAGAAAATTTCTAAGCATATTTTATTCTACAATTAAACCGTCTACCATCACGAGTTTTCGGTCTGTAATTTCTGCAAGATTTGGATTGTGAGTCACGATCACAAAAGTTTGGTTGTATTTATCTCTCAAATCAAAAAACAATCTGTGTAAATCATCTGCATTTTTTGAATCTAAATTTCCAGTTGGTTCGTCTGCAAAAATAATTTTTGGAGAATTAATTAATGCTCGTGCAACCGCTACACGCTGAGCTTCACCACCCGAAAGCTGGCCCGGCTTATGATCCAGACGGTGCTCTATCTTTAAATCATGGAAAATAGATTCTGCCTTTTCTATCGCTTCTTTTTCATTTGCTCCGGCGATTTTTGTAGGAATTAAAACGTTTTCAAGAGCTGTAAATTCCGGTAAAAGCTGATGAAACTGAAATACAAAACCAATATTCTGATTTCTGAATTTTGAAATCTGCTTATCGGTCATATTAATAAAAGATTCTCCCGCAATCGTGATTTCGGTACTGCTGTCTTTCGGAATTGTAGGACTGTCTAAAGTGCCCAGAATCTGTAAAAGTGTAGACTTTCCCGCACCGGATTCCCCAACAATTGAGACCACTTCACCCGTTTTGATGTGAAGGTCTACCCCTTTTAAAACTTCTAAACTTCCGTATGATTTACGAATATTTTTTGCTGTAATCATGCTTCAAAAATAGTGATTTTTTTTCCTTTTTGTATTTTCCTTTTGGATATAAATTGATGAACTAAAATATCATTTTCTGATTGAAATTCTGAAAGTCGTTCCTTTCCCGATTTCTGTCTGAGAAATTTTAATATCGCCATTGTGATATTCCTGCACTACCCTTTTTGCCAGACTTAATCCTAAACCCCAACCTCTTTTTTTTGTGGAATAACCGGGCTTGAAAGCATTTCTTGCCTGATTGTGCGTCATTCCGCTTCCATTGTCTTTCACTTCAATGAGAATATTTTTGTTTTTACCAATCATCCATATCTGAAGTTGTCCCTCGCCTTTCATGGCATCAACCGCGTTTTTAACAAGATTTTCAATCACCCAACTGATCAGAATTTTATTGTGAGGCACCAAAATAGGATAATTCGGAAGATTGAGACTAAAATCTACTTTCCTGGAAATTCTGGTCTTTAGATAATCAAAATTTTCCTTGATGGTTGCATTCAGATTCATGTCATTCAACTCGGGAACTGATCCTATTTTAGAGAATCTTTCGGAGATGGTTCTCAGTCTTTCGATATCTTTTTCGATTTCCTTTACGCCATCAGAGTCGGGCGTTTCAAGCTTCATAATTTCCATCCAGCCAATCATCGATGAAAGCGGCGTTCCTATCTGGTGTGCCGTTTCTTTTGCCAAACCTGCCCAAAGATAGCCTTCATCGGTTTTTTTAATAGTTCTGAGAAACCAGAAAATAAATGCAAGATAAGCGATAATAAATAGTCCTAAAAAGTAAGGATAATACCGCAAATCACTGAGCAACTTTGAGTTATCATAAAAAACCAGCTGCTTGTCACCTTCGGCAATTTCAATTTCGAAAGGTGCGTAGTTGCTTTCCATTTTGATAATAAGCTTTTTCAACTCTTCGGGATTGTCTAAAATTTCCTGCGGAATATTTCTTGAACTTCCTTCAAAAATAAAGGGATTTTTATTTTCGTCAGTTAAAATCGTAGGAATCTGATCGTTTTCGGTTAAAATTGCAAACACCAGTTCCTGGGTTTCAGAGCTTGTCTGCTTGTTTCCCTGCATTATTTTGATTGCAGTGGCAAATACCTTAATTCGTTCCGCCTCCTTATTTCTGAGATTATTGATGAGAATATTAGATGAAACGATAAGCGCCACAACGATCACGGTGAGTATGGTAAAGACAATCCAGTTGCTGATCCTGGCTAAAAAAGGGCGGTTTTTCATTTCCTTATTTTAAAACATTCAGGATTTTCTGTAGTTCAGCACTTTCGCTTCCCTGATAATTATTGATGATAATGGCATAAACATATTTTTTACCGTCTTTCGAAGTGTGAAAACCTGCGTAGGATTTTGTGTCGCGCATGGTTCCGCTTTTCATTTTCATGCCGTTATCCTGAGTGGGAAATCCATCGTAATAGGTTTCAAACCAAGGTTGTTTTTTGGCGTAAATTAAAGCCTGAACTTCGGCTTTTGCAGATACATAATTTTGAGGTGAAAGCCCGCTTCCATCAGCAAAATTAATCATATTGGGATTAATTCCTTTGGATTTCCAGAATTCTTTCAGATAAGAAATTCCGCTTTTAAAACTTGAGTTGCCTTTTTTCTCTTTGCCTAAGGTTTTAATTAAATTTTCCCCATATAAATTCACGGATTTTCTTAAAAACCAGTAAATGATCTTATCTAAAGTCGGCGATTCGTAAGTGAGAATTATATTAGTTTTAGGAGCTTCCATAGTTTTCTTCCCGTCAATTTCCAACTGAGTATTCGTAAGTACTTTGCCTAAAATTGTAATTCCTGAATCTTTCAGCCACTTTTCAATTTCCACGCCCAACTGCAAAGGCGGATTGGGAACAGAACCTGAGACCATTGTTACCTTTCCAGCTGGCAAACTTCCGTTGATTAAAGCAACATCAGAATGTGGAGCAGTAAAAATTAAACTTTGATCTGAACTTCCAGTCGCCTTGAGTTCATTCAGCCATTTTACATTCGCTAAAGGATAAGAAAAGTTCTTAAAATCCGTTCCATTAATATTGATGTCGAACTGATTTTCACGCCAGTTCACTCCCCAGACTCCGGCTCCGTAATAATTCCCCAAATCGTCCCATGGCCAGCCTCCGGGAATTGTCTGGTGGTCAAAATAAGAATCATCAATAATTACATCGCCTGAAATTTTTGTAATACCTGATTTTTTAATGGCATCCAAAAGTTTTTGTTTAAAATTCTCAGGTTTATACCCTTCATATCTCCAGCTGCCTAAGGTGGGATCTCCGTTGGAAGTGATGAAAAGACTTCCATTTAAATTTCCTCCTGAAACTGTTCCTGAATAGGAAGATGTTGTTTTGTAGGTATAGTTTTTCCCTAAAGTTTCCAAAGCTGCCGCAGCCGTAAAGATTTTCTGCGTTGAAGCGGTAGAGAGACCTTTGCTTCCCTGATATTCATAAACCATATTTCCGTTTTCATCAGCCACATAAAATGAGAGGTTTGATGAGACTGCTGTTGAGGAATTCATCAGATTTTTTGTGGCGTCATCGAGCTTTTGCGTTATGTTTTGAGCAAAAAACATTTGTGTGGCAATGGTAAAAACAGCAATGGTAGATTTCATTTAATGATATTTAATTATACTGGATAATGCTTCGGTTTCAATCAGCGTGACAGTTTTGATATTGTGTTTTTTTAAAACTGTATTACAAACTGGTCCCTGCTTCTATTTCATACGGCTCTTTTCCCTTTTCAAAAATCCTGGTAAGTTCACTTCCTTCAACTGTAATTTTATCGCCAATTCTTCTAATCCAGTTTCCTTCCCGAAGTCCGACAACTTTAATGTCATTTTGCGTTAAAAATTCTTTAATTCTTGTTTCTCTGGTTTCTCCGTTATGTTTTAATTCAGGATTTGGATCTAAATAATGTGGATTAATATTAAACGGAACCAATCCCATGCAATCAAAACTCGCTGGATAAACAATCGGCATATCGTTGGTGGTTTTCATATTCTGTCCGCCAATATTGCTTCCCGCGCTGCAACCTAAGTAGGCTTTTCCGCTTTCGATGTTTTGCTTTATAACGGACATCAGATTTTCTTCATATAAGGTTTTAACCAAAAGAAAAGTGTTTCCACCTCCTGTGAAATAGCCTTTTGCGTTGTT
Organism: Chryseobacterium foetidum; assembly: GCF_025457425.1. Lineage (NCBI taxonomy): Bacteria > Pseudomonadati > Bacteroidota > Flavobacteriia > Flavobacteriales > Weeksellaceae > Chryseobacterium > Chryseobacterium foetidum. The sequence goes on along the minus strand of NZ_JAMXIA010000001.1, from coordinate 193,093 downwards.
TAAAGCTCCTTTTTTATCTTCAAATTCATGTAAGCCTTTCACTTTTATGTTGATGGTTTCAAAGAAGGATCTTGCTTTTTCAGTGTAATCATTATGTGAAATACCGCCGGGTCTGGCGAAAGGAATAAAGATAATCTCGTCTATTCCTTTATACAATTCAATTAATTCTTCTTTTAAATATTCTAAATATTCTCCGCCGAAAAGTGTGGAAGTTGACGCAAGTATAATGTTCATTTTTTTAATTTAAATAAAATATAGATTACCGCAAAAGTGATGTAAAATATTTTTGATAATTAACAAAGATAATTAAAACAAAGAATTCATAAAGCATTAGAAAATTCATTTCCATGGAATGTTTATCTTTGTGGAATATAAATCAATTTAAACGAAATGAAATTTTTTATTGACACTGCCAATTTAGAGCAAATTAAAGAAGCAAAAGACCTTGGAATTCTGGATGGTGTAACAACCAATCCGTCTTTGATGGCAAAAGAGGGAATCCGTGGTGCTGAAGACATCAAAAATCACTATAAGGCTATCTGCGAAATCGTTGACGGAGATATTTCTGCGGAAGTTCTTTCTACAACTTACGAAGAAATGATTAAAGAAGGAGACGAACTGGCAGCAATCCACCCGAATATCGTGGTAAAAATCCCTATGATTAAAGATGGTATTAAAGCTTTGAAATATTTTTCAGATAAAGGGATCAAAACCAACTGTACATTAATTTTCTCTCCAGGACAGGCTCTTTTGGCTGCAAAAGCTGGTGCAACTTACGTTTCTCCGTTTTTGGGAAGACTGGATGATATTACAACAGACGGTTTGCATTTGATACAGGAAATCAGATTGATTTTTGATAATTACGGGTACAAAACTGAAATCTTGGCAGCTTCTATCCGTCACTCAATGCACATCATTGACTGTGCTAAAATTGGTGCAGATGTGATCACTTCTCCTCTTCCTCCAATCTTGAGTTTATTGAAGCATCCATTAACAGACAGCGGTTTAGCTCAGTTTGTTGCAGATTCTCAGAAACTGGCTTAATGATTTGAGATTTGAGGTTTGAGATTTGAAATTCTTTTTGAATTTTAAATGTTGGAAAATCAGATTATATAAAATAAGAAATCCCGAAATTGTATAGTTTCGGGATTTTTTATGTATTTGAAAATCTTTTACCAGTCTGAAGCCCGTCTGCGTTTTTCAATCATGCCGTCGACTGAAAATCTTCCGGCACCAAGCGTGATACTTATTGCGTAGATTGAGAGATAAAGTAAACTCATTTCCCTTTTATCGAAAGGATCTGAGCCATGTACTGCAAAAGCTGCAACTGCCATTGTGAAAATCAGAAAACCAGCAGCAATTCTTGTGAACAATCCGAGGATGATAAATATTGAACAGACAAATTCAGCAAAAACAGTTAATCCAAGTGAGATTTTCGGACCTAATCCTAAAAAATCGTAGAACTTGATATCACCTCCGTCAATCAATGTCTGAAGTTTCGGAAAACCGTGCGAGATCATTGCAAATCCTATGAATAATCTCACGACGACAAGCACAATATCCAAAATAAGTGGATTAGTTTTTAAATTCTGATAGCTCATCAACTGAATATTTAGTTTAAAGATAGCAAATATTGTTCTATTACAACGACCGTTGTAGACTTTTTAGTCTATCTGTAACCAAAATTCTTCAAATCTCTGTCGTTTTTCCGCCAGTCTTTTTTCACTTTTACAAAAAGATTTAAGTGAATTTTTTTTGAGAAGAACTTTTCCAAATCAATTCTGGCTTCAGTTCCAACTTTTTTTATCGCCTCGCCTTTGTGACCGATAATAATTCCCTTCTGAGTGTCTCTTTCAACGTAAATGATAGAATCGATGAAGATAATTCCCTCTTTTTCCTTGAACATTTCTGTAACAACTTCCACAGAATATGGAATTTCTTTATCATAATTCAAAAGAATTTTCTCTCTGATGGCTTCATTGACGAAGAAACGCTCAGGCTTGTCGGTGTACATATCTTTGTCGTAGTACGCCGGACTTTCGGGCAACATTGATTTTAATTTTGGTAAAATAACGTCAATATTGAAAGCATTCAGTGCAGAAATAGGAAGAATTTCAGCTTTAGGAATTCTCTCGTGCCATTCGGTCGCTATCTTTTCCAAACCTTCCTGATTGGTCTGGTCGATTTTATTCAATAATAACAGAACCGGAACAGGGATTTTATTTAGTTTATCAATTAAAAATTCTGACTGTTCAGATTTATCGGTAACGTCAACTATGAAAAGAAAAACGTCTGCATCCTGCAGAGAATCTTTCACAAAATCCATCATTTTTTCCTGCAAACCGTATTTTGGATCCAAGACTCCGGGAGTATCAGAAAATACAATCTGTAGGTCTTCTTCATTATAAATTCCAAAAATTCTGTGTCTGGTTGTCTGAGCCTTTTGCGTTACAATTGCCAGCTTCTCTCCCATCAGTTGATTCAAAAGGGTAGATTTTCCGGCATTTGGCTTTCCAACAATATTTACAAATCCTGCTTTGTGCATATAAAAAATTTAATTCGCATTTTATTACGATTTGCAAAGTTAGTAAAAACAAAATTGGTCTTTGGGTGAATATTCATTTTAGATGTTTAAAAATGATTAATTTTGGGGAGAGTTGCGGGGTGCGGAATTCGAGGTACGAGATAAAAATGCGCGTTGTCAAGTGCGGGATGATTTTCAGATTTACATTTTAAGATGAAAAAAAATACTGAATTAGAATACATATCGAAACCCCGATGGGAAACGCATAATAAAACTCCAAACCCGAATCTCGCATCCCGAACCACGTAACGCGTAACCCGAACCCAATGACCATAGAAAATATAATTGATAAAATCTACCCGCTTCCTGAAAATTCAAAAGAAAATTTGATACAGAATATTACGGAAGTAAGTTATACTAAAGGTTTCTGTTTAATGAAAGCCGGTAAAGTTGTTCCCTACATTTATTTTTTAAAAAAGGGAATTGCCCGTGCTTACGCTTCATCAGAAAATAATGATATTACATTTTGGTTTGGAACTGAAGGCGAACCTGTGGTTTCCATGAAAAGTTATGTGGAGGGAAAGCCTGGTTACGAAAGCATTGAATTGCTTGAAGATTGCGAACTGTATCAGCTTGAAACTTCAAAATTAAAAGCTTTATTTAATGAAGACATTCACATTGCCAACTGGGGAAGAAAATTTGCAGAACGCGAACTTATAAAAACCGAAGAACTGATTATTTCAAGGCAATACAAAACAGCTTTGGAGCGGTATAAAGATTTGTTGAAAGGAAAACCATATTTGCTACAAAGAGTTCAGCTTGGTCATATTGCTTCTTATTTGGGAATGTCGCAGGTGAGTCTGAGCAGGATTCGGGCGGAGATAAAATAGCATCTTAAATTATTATCACGCAGATTTTGCAAATTATGCAGATAAAAAAAATCCATTTAATCAGCAAAATCTGCGTGAGTTCTTTTGTAATTATCAAAATGAAATTTATTACTAATGATCACATTTTTTAACAATTGTAAAATTTTTAATGATTTTAAAACCTCAATTTTGCGGGATAAATTTGTTTAAAAATGAACTGGATTATTTTAATCATTGCTGGATTATTTGAGGTTGCGTTTGCTTCATGTCTCGGGAAAGTAAAGGAAACTTCAGGCAACGAAATGTACTGGTGGTTTGGAGGATTTTTAGCTTGCCTTACGATCTCGATGCTTCTTTTGATCAAAGCTACAGAAACTCTTCCCATTGGAACAGCTTATGCCGTGTGGACCGGAATCGGGGCTGTGGGAACTGCTTTGGTTGGAATTTTGGTTTTCAAAGATCCCGCAACTTTCTGGAGAATATTTTTTATCTGTACATTAATTGGCTCTGTGATTGGATTGAAGGCTGTCAGTCACTAATGACCCGAATTTAGCCGAATTATACGAAGTGTAAATAACTGTGTAAGTCTTAATGAAACAATAACAACAATTACCAGATTTGTACTTAAGATAAAAACGGCCTCAGAATCTAAAGCCGTTTTTGTTTATTTTTTTAATACAATCGGTAAAATTTCATTTTTCCGCAATCCGTATTTTTTTATTTCATCATCGGAAAATTCCTGAGAATAAAAATTAGCTTCCACTTCGAAACCTGCCTTTTTTAAGCGGTCAAAATAATCCATTCCGTACCATCGGACGTGATCGTATTGCCCGAAATGTTTCTGTCTTTCCTTTGGATCTGTTATCGTAAAATCTTCGTAAGTTTTCTCAAGAGAATTCTTCATAGGAACCTGCAAAATTCCCCAACCTCCTGGTCTCATCACACGGTACAATTCGCTCATCGCCTTGGCATCATCCTGAATGTGTTCCAAAACGTGATTGCAGAAAATAATATCAAAACTTTCATCCGCAAAAGGAAGATCAAGAATATCAGCTTTCACATCCACGATTGGCGAAAAAAGGTCAGCAGAAATATAATCCAGATTTTTCATCTTTTTAAATTTTCTCAAGAATTCCTGTTCGGGAGCGATGTGAAGAACTTTATAGTGTCTTGTGAAAAATTCGGTTTCATTCTGAAGATAGAGAAACATTTGGCGGTGTCTTTCCAAACTTAAAGTTCCCGGAGACAAAGCATTTTCACGCTGCGTTCCATATCCGTAAGGAAGAAATTTCCGGTAAGATTTCCCATCGATAGGATCAAAAAATTTGTCGCCTTTAAAGAACTGATAAATCAGCGGGCGAGCCCAAACGCTCATCTGAATAAGCATTGGACGAGGGATTTTATTGAGTAAAAGCTTGGTTAGTTTTTTCACTGTTTATGTTTGTAGAAAGCTGCTGAGCAGCAGAATATTGGTAGAAAGTTTAAAAGAAAATTAAAAATCCAATTGAAAAGCTTTCTCCTCATCACTTACAATTCCCAACGCTTCATAAATATAATCGAAAGTCGATAAAAGTACAGGTTTGCCATTAATCACAGCTACATCGTGCTCAAAATGCGCAGAAGGTTTGTTGTCAAGGGTCGTCACCGTCCATCCATCGCTGTGGAATTTCACTTTTTCAGTTCCCAGGTTAATCATCGGCTCAATAGCGATTGTTAAACCATCTTTAATGACTTTACCACTTCCCTGTCTTCCGTAATTGGGAACCTGTGGATCTTCGTGCATCTTCCTTCCGACTCCGTGACCCACCAATTCTTTTACCACTCCGTAACCTTGATTTTCACAGTGTTTCTGAATGGCAAAGGAAATATCACCGATTCTTTTTCCTCTTACACATTGCTCAATTCCTTTATACAAAGATTCTTTGGCAACTTTCAGTAGTTTTTTAGTTTCAGAAGAAACTTCTCCAATTTCGAAAGTGTAAGCATGATCACCTACAAAACCATTAAGAATAGCACCACAATCTACAGAAAGTACATCGCCCTCTTTGATTTCTTCCTTGCTTGGAAAACCGTGTACCACCTGATCATTAGGCGAGATACAAAGTGAATAAGGGAAACCTCCGTATCCTAAAAACGCAGGCTCAGCACCGTGATCTTTGATGAAATCGTGAGCCAATTTATCTAAATGAAGCGTAGTAATTCCCGGTTTGATTTCTTTAGCAATCATTCCCAAAGTTCTGGAAACCAGTCTTGCGCTTTCTTTCATCAGACGAAGCTCGTCTATATTTTTTAAATGAATCATTCTTTATTAAGAACCAAGAGACAAGGAAAAAGAAACAAACTATCCAGCTCTATGTTCAATTTTAATTATTATTATCTTTTTTATCTTTTGTTTTATTGAGAATACTTCCAAAAATATTCTTTAATTCAAAACTTTCTTTTAAAAGAGCATCAAGTTCAGAAGACTCAAAATCATTTAAAGATTTTATAATTCTCAACCAGTAGTTTGTTTCTCTTGTTTCTCTCAATGATATTCTGATTTTGTTTCGAAAATCCTTCAAAGACGAACCAGCCTGAGACTCTTCATAATTTGCTCCAAGTGAAGTCGCAGATTTACATATCTGAGATCTGATAACTTTGTACTCCGGATAATTAGGCAAATTCCTTAAAAATTTTATACAATTAACTCCGAAATTAAAAGTTCTGTCAAGTAAATCGTTATCTCTCATCTGCTAACTGATAAGGATTTCAGTTTTGTGTCTTTTTACTTTTATCTTGTTTCTTTACCAAAACAAGCCTTTCTTTTTTTCTCTTTTCAGTTTCGAATATGCTAAAACTTCGCCTCCTTCCACGCGGAATTCTATTCTTTCTGTGATGATGTTGTAGATTTCTCCCCAACCTGGGAAACCACCGATGTTTCGGTCGTCTATAAACCAGTCGGCATCAATTTTTCTGGATTGTGTGGCAGAATCAAAAACTTCACCTTCAAAACTTGAGTTCACGGCGTAAAATTCAACGCCGTTTTTTCTGCAGAATTCGATGGCGTCTTCCAAAGCCTGACCATGTCGGTATGTCCAGAGAATCAGTCTGTAACCTTCAGATTGAAGTTTTTTTAAGGTTTCAAAAGCAAAAATTTTTGCTTTACCTACCGATGGATAGGCATCTTCCACTACTGTTCCGTCAAAATCTACTGCTATTTTTTTATTATTCATCTTTTATGTATGATTTAGCTCGGCAAAGATACTAAATAAAATAAAAGAGTGCTACATCGCTGCGGCACTCTCTGTTTATAAAAATTGTTAAACTATTGTCTATTTTTTCACCCAGTTAAATTCAAACTGTAGATCCGGAGTTGAAATTCTATCCGTAATCTTCTGAAGTCTTGACGGAAGTTTCATTAAATACTCCTGAGCTTTTTCTGCCTTTTCTGTAAGACCTGTGATGTGTTCAATTTTCCATTCATCCAAAAGATCTTTCATAATATTGATATAATCCTGACCTGTATACACCATACATCTTTGTGCCGCATCTGAGAAATGTCCCCAAAGTTCACCCGCTGCCTGACCAGACTGTCTCATCATGTGAGCCGGCATCACGATTTTCTTACGCATCATGTCTTCAAATGCCAAAATCATTTCCGAAGGATCCAATTCTAATATTTTTGCAACAAAATGCTTGTAAGCTTTTGCGTGTCTTGCTTCATCTGCAGCAATTACACCACACATTTTAGCTAACTTTCCGTTTCCGGTCTGTTTTGCCAAAGTTCCTACCCTTCTGTGCGAAACGTTGGTCGCAGTTTCCTGAAAACTTGTGTACACAAAGTTTCTGTAAGGATCCATGCTTGTTCCGATATCAAAACCATCACTGATTAAGTATTGGGTTGTGATTTCCATCTGTCTCATGTTTACTCTTCCGCATAAGTACAGATATTTTCCAAGTAAATCGCCGTGTCTGTTTTCTTCAGCCGTCCATGATCTGATCCAGCTTGCCCAGCTCGGCCCGCTTTTTTCCTGATCAATTCCGTCAACACTCATTAACCAAGATTCGTAAGAAGGCAATGCTTCTTCCGTGATACAGTCGCCGATAAGCGTTACAAATAAATCGTAAGGCATCTCCTGTGCGAAGGTCTGAATTTCTTCTAAATCATATTTAAAATCAGCGCTTGACGGATCCGGAAGGTAGTCTGACGGCTGCCAAATTTTTTCAATTGGGGTTAAAAATTTATCAAGGAAAGAACCAACTTCTTTTTCCAAAATTCCCATTACTTCTTTCCTTACCAAGCTTTGATACATTCTAAATTGATTTATATGAGTTGCAAAGATATAACATAATTTATTATTTGTAACATAATAACGACAACGTTATGATGATTATCATGCAAGACCGCTATTCTGATAACGGTCTTTTTACCTTTATATTGCTGAGTTTATTTTTAATTTGCAAGAATATTTCCTGTCATTATTGCTGGAATTTCCACACCCATGACTTTTAAAATAGTTGGTGCAATGTCTCCAAGTTTCCCCGCTGTAAGATTCCATTCATGGTCTTTATCCATCACAATTAATGGAACTAAGTTGGTTGAATGTTGTGTATTTGGCGATCCGTCAGGGTTTCTCATTACGTCAGAATTTCCGTGGTCTGCCAAAATGAAAACTGCATAATCATTTTCGTAAGCAGTTGTAGCCACCTGTTCGATACATTTATCCACCGTTTCAGCTGCTTTAACAGCAGCATCAAAATCTCCCGTGTGCCCCACCATATCAGTATTGGCGAAATTTAAACAGATAAAATCTGCGGACTGTCTCTTCAATTCAGGCAAAATAACATTGGTAATATCGTAAGCTGACATTTCAGGTTTTAAATCGTAAGTCGGAACGTCTTTCGGGCTCGGACAAAGCAATCTTCTTTCTCCATGGAATTCTTCTTCTCTGCCGCCGGAAAAGAAAAAAGTAACGTGCGGATATTTTTCAGTTTCAGCGATTCTGATTTGCGTTTTGCCGTTTCTTTCCAAAATTTCGCCCATTGTTTCTGTCAGAACATTTTCGTCAAAAACAACTTTTACATTCTGATATGTTTTGTCGTAATTGGTCAATGTCACATAATACAAATCCAGTTTTCTCATCTGATAATCCGGCATATCCTGCTGACAAAGCACTTCTGTGATTTCACGACCTCTGTCTGTACGGAAGTTGAAGCAGATCACCACATCGCCATCCACCATCTTCGCCATCGGAACAATATTTCCAACCTGCGTTTCTTTGGTAAGAATGATGGGTTTGATAAATTCATCTGTAATATTATCGTTATATGAATCCTGAATCGCAGACAGAGCATCAGTCGTTCTAAATCCAATACCTGAACACATCGCATCGTAAGCCAGCCTCACACGCTCCCATCTTCTGTCTCTGTCCATCGCAAAGTATCTTCCGGTGACCGTTGCCAATTCTCCTGTAGTTTCAGACATGTGCTGCTGAAGTTCCTGAATAAAACCTAATCCTGAATGTGGATCACAGTCGCGGCCGTCTGTAAATGCGTGAACATAAACGTTTTCATTCAAACCAAAATTTTTGGCTGCCGTCAAAAGTCCTTTTAAGTGATTAATATGCGAATGCACACCACCGTTTGAAACCAAACCGATGAAATGAACTGCTTTATTTTCTCTTTTAGCATAATCAAAAGCGTCAACAATTACTTTTTCGTGACCAAGGGTTCCCTCTTCAACTGCCATGTTGAGTTTTACAAGATTCTGATAAACTACTCTTCCGGCACCCAGATTCATGTGACCTACTTCAGAATTTCCCATCTGTCCTACAGGAAGACCTACGGCAAGACCGCTTGCTTCAAGGGTTGTATGTGGAAATTTCTGGAAACAGCTGTCCATAAACGGTGTGTTGGCCTGTTCGATAGCCGAAACTTCAGGTTTCAGACCGATTCCCCATCCGTCAAGGATTGCTAATATTGCTTTTTTTGACATTCTTTGAAAATTTTAACAAAACAAATTTATCCATTTATAAATGAAAATCCGAATTTGTGGTGCTTAAATTTTGATTAAAAGCTGTTAAAACTCAAGATTAAAAACATTTTTAATTGTAATATTATTATATTTAGTAATTACTAATTTTAAGATATGATAAAAATTAAAAAATACATTGTTCTGAGTTCAGCATCATTTCTTTTATCATGTAATTATCATGAAAAATCGAATAAAATTAAGATTGTATCAGAAAATCCATCTGATTTACAAAACATATTAGATGTTTCTAAATTCAAACCACAAAACGTTAAATTTCAACACATTTACATTGATAATTCTAAAGGTATCCTTGCAGGACCTTCTGATAGTTTTATTCAAGCTGAAATGCTTTATGATAAAGAGAAAATTGATTCATTAAAAAACACTATGAGTAACTCAGAATCTGATTCACAAATCACGAACATTGATGTTTTTTTGAACAATTGGTTCGACAGCAAAACTTCTGATAAACTTGTTAAAGATCAAAAAGAATTAAGAGTTTATAATGATTTCCTCTTTAATACAAGTGGGAATATTGTTATATTAGAAGACAAAATTCTATATAGAAAATAAGCTTTCGAATTAGAATAAACATTCTACATTCTTTTTTGAAGAGAATTTTTTAATTTTGCCCCATGGATTTAAGAGACCAACTAAAAAACCTTTTCCCTGAGCACGAAGAGCAGGATTTTGAAATGCCGCAGGAAGCTTTTAAACAAAAAGAACCTCTGGTTTGTAAATTTGAAAAAAAAGGCAGAAACGGAAAACCCGTAACTGTAGTTGAAGGCTGGGAAGGAAGTGAGGAAGATTTGAAAAAAATCTCCAAAAAAATAAAAACCACCTTAGGAATCGGTGGTTCTGAAAAGGATGGAACGATTATCATACAGGGCGATAACCGTGATAAAATAATGGATATCCTTAAAGAAATGGGCTTCAAGACCAAGAGGGTTGGCGGATAATCTAGAAATAGATCTGGGTTTCCGGCATTTTTTTTCTGAGGTGTTCTACCTCATCTTTTTTCAATGGATTTCCGTTGAGAATCAAAGTTTTTAAGTTTTTCAACTGGGTAATTTCCTGTGGAAGTGATTCCAGATGGTTATTGGCGAGATTTAAACCCGACAGTTTTTTCATGTTCTTTATTTTCGGGGAAATTTTAGTGATCTTATTTTCTCCGATGTTTAAAAATTCTAAGTTTTTTAAATTTAAAACAGATTCAGGAATTGCCGTAATGGTATTTTTCTGAAGTTCGAGGTATTTTAATTTCTTGGGAAATTCAGAATCGTTCAAATCGTTGATTTGATTGGATGAAAGATTTAAAAACTGTAAACTTTTTATCTTATCAACATCAGAAACATTGCTGATCTGGTTGCTGTGAAGATTAATCTCTTCCAAACCCGAAATTTTGGTCAGTGCCGGTGGGAAAATATTTAAATTATTGGCTTCAAGATGTACGGCCTTTAGATTCTGAAGTTTAGAAAATTCAGGATTTATAGATGTCAGCTGATTCAGATTCATTGAGAATGTCTTCAGTTTCTTTAATTCTGCAATTTCATCCGGAATATATTTGATGTTATTTTCATTTAAATATAAAATTTCCATTTCCTTTAAAGTAAAAAGAACCTTATCAATTTTTTCGAAATTATTCGCCATTAAATTCAGAAAAAATATTGAGTTCAATCTGGAAATCTGAGGCGGAAGATTGAAAAGTCCTTTTTCCCTGAAACTGATGCTATACACGGTTTCTTTGGTTTGCAGCGCGGCTTCAATATCTGTGTAGGTCGGATATTTTACAGGATCAATCTGTGCTTTTAATTCAGATAAAAAAACAAGGGAAATTACAACTAAAAATTTCTTCATAATAAAAAAGGCCACCGGAAAAACTTCCGGCAGCCTGATGTAAAATATTAAAATTATTTTTTAAGAATCTTCGCAGTCTTCTGGAATCCTTCCGCTTCAATATTTAATATTAAAACTCTTGAAACATTAAGTTCATTAGTTAAATCTAAATCCAACTGGCTTGTAGAACCTTTGTAATTCTTCTTAAACACAACCTTTCCGTCGATGCTGTACGCAGTGATTTCAAGATTCTTCAATGCTCTCGGAGAATTGATTTTTACAATTCCTGATGTAGGGTTTGGAGCCACTGTCACTTCAGTTTCTTTTACAACCTCTGTAGTTGCCAAAGTTCCAGTAGTTCCTAAGAATTGTGAAAGCGCAACGACCACAGTAGCAGATTTTCCTTTGTAATCAATGGTATTTCCTGTTGCATCAATATCTGTACTGATCGTTGAGTTGGGATGCTGAATACTGAAGAAACCGAATTTCTTATCTGGTGTAAATGTAAGACCTGTAGGCTCTGATCCTGCCGGCATAGAAGCAAACAATCTCACGTTCGGGTTTGCCTGAGTGTGATCCGGACCGATTACCCAAATGTAGTTTTTACCACCATCCTGAAGAACCCAAAGATTTCCCAGTTCGTCAAAAGTAAGGTTGTCATTTCCGTCACCCCACGCTTCAGTTTTGATTCCCTGAGCCGTGTTGAAAGAATAAACTGTAGATGAACCTCCCACGAAAGTTTCAACGTTTGAAAGCGTCATTCCGTTGTCTGTCATTCTGTACACTTTATCCAAACCTTTCGCAGTAAAGTAAATTTTACCGTCAAGCGGACTGATTTCTACATCTTCTACTCCATTGAAAGCAGTTCCGCCAAGAGACTGAGCCAGAGCAGTCGTATTGTTTTGGTTAGCTTGTGTTTTATTTGGAATCTGAATCCATTCTCCCGTGGTTGCAACAGGGTTTCCTCCGCTTAGTCCGCTGGTTAGTTTCAATACATAAAGATTTCCTGAAGCAAGATTATTTGGGGTATCCATCACATATTTGTACACCATATTAGTCCCGCCATCTTCACCGTAATAAGCTATGGTTCCGGCGTCATTTACCACTACATTTTCGTGGTTCATGATTCCCATCTGCCACAGTTTATCTTTTGTGCCGTTGGTATTGTGAGACATTACCTGAGCTGTTGCAGGATTGATCTCTACCAACCAACCGTAATCTTTGTAACCATCAGCATTGGTATCAGCTGAAGTTACAGATTCTTCTGCTGTAACGACAGTTCCCCATGGCGTAATGCCTCCCGAACAGTTTCTGATGGTCTGCACCAGACTTGTATCTGAAAAACTTACCGCCCTTGATTTTGACAGTTGCCAAAGTTTTGTTGAAGCATTGTAGTTGACTTCTGCCATCGTCACTCCTCCAGGATTGGTTTCATGGTTTACAGATAAATATCCGTCTACACTGCTGTTATTTTTAGCGACATAGGCGGTAAAGTCGTTTTGACCTCCCACCAAACCTCCACCTTCTGTATAAGAATCGCCTTCTTTTAGAATCAACTGATATTTGTGCTCAGCAGGAATAATCAATTTTGGAGTCTGAGTTGTCGGAACAATTGAGGTAAAACAGCTGATATGTGCTCCATTGCTACAGGTTGCAGGAGGCGAAACTATGTTTGAATTTTTGATATAGGCATCCATTCTCAAATCTGAACTGTTCATATCTCTGTTGTGAACTTCGATAGCGATTCTATTGGTTCCCTGTACAAATTTGTTTTTCGGAATTACAAATGTGTTGTAAGTGCTTTCTGCAGCTCCATCGATGATCGTACTTGAGAAAGTATCGTGAGTAATCACACCTGCAGGCATATTATCTCTTACAACTTCTTCACCGTTAAGATAAACCACGATTCCGTCGTCTCTCATCACACCCAATTCCATATTAGAAGAAAGGTCAGCTAAATTGGCTGTGAAATCTTTAGCAAAATAAGCAGTTGCCAAACCTGAATTGATTGTTGTAGTCACTGGATCTCCGTAACCTAACGGTCCGTTTCCTGTTGCCCAGGCTGAAATATTATAGTTGGCATCTTTCCACTGCCCTGCCTGAGGCTGATTGTCGTCTTTATAACTCCAGGATGAACCCTGAATTAATACAGAACCCAATGGTTGAGGTGGAACAATTGTTTTTAGATAAGCATCTATTGTCAAATCTGAACTTCCCGCACTTCTGTTGTGCAATTCTATAGAAATTCTGTTGTTTCCCTGTACAAACTTATTTTTAGGAATGGTAAATACATTGATTGCCGTTTCTGCAGCACCGTCAATAGTTGTACTTGAAAAAGTTCCGTGACCGATTACTCCCGCAGGCATATTGTCTCTTATTACTTCTTCGCCGTTTAGATAAACCACGATTCCGTCGTCTCTTCTAACGCCAAATTCCATATTGTTTGTAAGATCAGCACGATTTACAGTAAAATCTTTAATAAGATATGCAGTATCAACTCCCGAAACAAACGATGTTGTAACCGGATCTCCGTAACCTAATGGTCCGTTTCCTGAAGCCCATGCAGAAACGTCATACGTTGTGCTTTTCCATGTTGCAGGAAGGGCAACATCAGCATCATTAAACTTCCATGAACTCTGCAATCCGAAGATTGTCGTCTGTGCTTGTACCATCGATGTAGTCATCAAAGCCAAGGCTGCGATCGTAAGTAATTTTCTTTTCACTGTTTTATTAAATTATCATTTTTCAACTGCAAAACTATCTGTTTCCCGATGGCTTTGCGTTACGCTATCTTTAATTAAAAGCGATGAATATTAATAAAACTGAAAGTGAATGTTACGCAGGTTAAATTATTATTAAATAAAAAAATATCAATTGTTATAATTCAAATTATCAAAACCAGAGTTACAAGCAAATATTTTTTTATTCTGTTAAACATTTTTGGAATCCTTTAACCGAAAGTCTTTAGGCAGTTTCCATTAGTAATGATTTTTAAAAAAATAAGCAAACTCCCATTAATAAAGAGTTTGCTTACTGTGACTTCGGAGGGGTTCGAACCCCCAACCCTCGGAGCCGAAATCCGATATTCTATCCAGTTGAACTACGAAGCCATTTTTTATAAATCATAATTGATGAGTTATAATTGATGTAAAAATCATTCATCAATTATCATTTATCAATAATTATTTAGAACGAAATCTTCACGCCTCCCAAAACCTGTGCTCCTAAGACTTTGTAGCCTTGAAACGTCTGGTATTTGGCACCGAGAAGATTGTTTCCGACTGCGAAAATACTAAAATTTTTGTGAAATTTGTACTCTGCGGATAAGTTTAAATCTGCATAACCACCAACTTTGTCATCGGTATTTTCTGCAGACTGGTAAACGGTAGAACCTGCCACCAAAGGATCCGGAACTCCGGTTAAAGTGTAAGAATTTGTGGTTCTGTCACTTGCGAAGATTCCTTTGAAGCCTAAAAGAAGTTTTTTCTCCAACATTGTGTATTTTGCTCCGAAAGATGCAGCCAGTAACGGAACGTTATAAATATTTTTATAATTGTTCAAATCATACTTCTGGAATCTTAGTTCACCGTCAATCACTAAATTTTCAAGGGGGAAATACTGTAAACTTCCTTTGATGTCGCTTACATTTCCATCGTCATAAACGGTTGAGAATGTATTCGCAAAATTGTAGGCGGAACGATTTAATGTAAATGCATTGTCAAATAATGAGTTGGCTCTGAAAAACATAATGTTGTTCATTTTTCCGAAACCTGCAGAAACGTCGTATTTGAAAGTTTCGTCAATGTCTCCTCGCAAACCTGCGTAGAAATGGTATTTTGTTTCGGTTGGTCTCAAATACTGGTCAGAAACCAAAAACGGATTGTCCTGCAAAAGTTCGCCGTAGGTATTGAGTTTTAAACCACCGTCTACTCCACCATAAAATTTGAATTCATTGGCAGCTGCGTATTGGAATTCAGCCTGTGGAAACCAATAGGTTTTGTTTGATTTTAACTGTTCCGCTAAAATCAGATTATTGTTTTTAGAATTTAAGAATGCGAAAGATGAACCGATGCTTAAATAAGAATCTCCTTTTCTGAAGCTTACTGTCGGAGTTAGATGAGCATTCACAAAATTGGATGTATTGGCATCCCTTATCGTGAATTCTGTTTTCACGGCATCCAAACCTAAACCTAAATCAGCATTCAGCGTAAAACCGGAATCTCCCAGTTCTACAGCGTGCTTGGAAAGATTTGCCAAAGCAGAAACCTGATTTTCTTTTGCATCAAAATGATCAGTTAAAAATGAAGATTTTACTCTTACATCATTCAGAATTTCGTTGGAATAAAAATCGTAGTAACCGTTTACCTTAAACTGATTGACTTTCTGATCTAAATTAACACCCGCTTCAGGCTGTAGCGCGTAGATTCCATAATAATTAAAATGATCCAAACCATATTCTGCATTCAGATTAAATTTCCCTTTTTCGCCATAGGAATTCATGAAAGCTCCGATGGTTGCAGCACTCTGCTTCGAATCCCACGCGTAATCCTTTTTCAGCCCCTGTGTGGAAAGCCAATGTGCATCTGCCCCGACTTCAAGTTTATTCTCAAGAACTTTTGAAACATGGGCATCACCTAAGATTTTCCCATAGTTCCCCATTCCGAACTGAATGTAATTGTCCTGAGCTGTTTCATCGAATTTCGGAGCTACATCTTCCCCTTGAATAGTTGAAGTTTTAAAATCACTTACAACAGGAACGTCGGTAATTGTATATTTCACCGGATTGGCAGATTTTTCTTCAGGAGGATAATTTTTTACGGTTTCCACTGAAGTTTTCTTTTTCTCGATTTTTTTTACTTCCGGTTCTCTTTTTTTATTAAGAATCAGTTTTTCTTCCTTGATTTGCGAGAAGGCAACTGACGAAATTCCCAGAAATAATATAGATAGTATTTGAATTTGCTTGTTCATTTTTTTAAAAATTGTATTAATGTATAATGTGATGTATCATGTTTTCTGCTTTGTACATTTTACTTTGTACATCGTACATCTTACCTTTTAATCGTTTTTTTAACCTCTTTCGCTTCCGCTACAATTTCAGGGAAATCTGCGTAGTTTGATATGATCTGATCACAAGTATAACTCGCCTGATAGTTGTCTTTCAGTCCCACATAATTTTTCGCCATTAGAACCAATGCTTTTGCACCCCAGTATTCTTCTGATGCATAATTGTTGGCCAGTTTAAAAATGGTTTCGTTTGAAGTTTTGAAAGACTTGGCTTTATTCTGATAAAATGCTTTTGCATAAAGCGATTCTGCGGCAACTTCTGTATTCGAAGATTTTTCCAGAGCGGCAAATGCAGATTGTGCATCTTTGTCTT
This sequence comes from Chryseobacterium foetidum, assembly GCF_025457425.1. Lineage (NCBI taxonomy): Bacteria > Pseudomonadati > Bacteroidota > Flavobacteriia > Flavobacteriales > Weeksellaceae > Chryseobacterium > Chryseobacterium foetidum. The sequence goes on along the minus strand of NZ_JAMXIA010000001.1, from coordinate 176,474 downwards.
TACCAGCGTTCATCAGACTTCTCGCCTTGATCACTTTTGCAGTTTCAATTACAGCAGCTGAGTTTTTATTGTTTGAAATTACAGCGTCAGCCAACTTTTCAGCCTGTGAGAAATTCTTTTCTTCAGCATAGATCTTCATCATTTCTACATTTGCGTAGTTTCTGATGTTGATGTCTGAAGAATTCACAAGACTTTCAAGATATTTTTTCGCTTCCGAAGAGTTTCCTTGTGCTATATAAATTTGTGCTAATCTTGTCTGAGCATCATCCTGATAGTCGTTGGCTACATTTCCAACTTCCTGAAGAACCAACAAAGCTTTAGTAGAATTTTTGGTTTGATAATAACTTTCACCCAACTCATATTTTGCCTGATAAAGACCTTCTCCGGTTGGATTTTGAGTTAAATATTTCTCGTAATAAGAGATTGCATTTTTGTAATCTTTTTTAGCAAAGAATTGCTTTCCTGTTGAAAGATTGATCTCATCGATTTCGGAAGCATCAACATTTACTCCAAGATTTCTGGCAAAAGTCACATATCCTGAAACATCGCCGTTTTTCGTAAAGATTGGTTTTGCAGCCTGCACTATTTTATCTGCATACTGCGTATTTTTATACTGCTGACCCAATGATGTAAATTCAGCCAATGCTTTTTCATTCTGATTTTGGTCAATCAAATTCTGAGCTTTGTAAATAGAAGCATTCGCCACCAGATCACGGTCAGACGAAGATTTAATTACTTTCGAAAAGAAATCTGAAGAGTTGGCAAAATCATCCTGACTTGCGTAAGCAACACCGATTTCATACTGAGCATCATCTGTATATTCTGAATCCGGATATTTTGAAATCAAAGATTTTAAGTTGGTAATTTTAGAATTATTATCTCCTTTAAAACCTAAAGCCATCGCCTTCTGGAACAAAGTGTAGTCTGTCGCATCCTGATTCTGGTCGTACACGGCAATTGCTGCATCCAAATCGTTATTTGCATAATCGATATCTGCTAAACGAAGCTGTGCATCGCTTTTATATTCCGTTTTAGGATTAGCTAAATACTGTTTAAAATATTTCTGAGCCTGATCAAACTTTTTAGATTTAAAATAAGCATATCCCAAATCGTAAGGCAACTGCTGTTTTTCAGGGAAAGTTTCGGTTAAAAGTTTTTCGTAACGTACAATTGCTGAAGGATAATTTCCTTTCTGATAGTACGTTTGTCCGAGCCAGTAAAGCGCGCGGCTGTTGAATTCTTTATTGATATTAAATTCCAGACTTCTTAAAAGAAAACGTTCAGCTTCATCAAAATTACCTTTGTTAAATTCTTCCGTTCCCAAAAGATAAGAAACCTCCTGATCAATTTTATCGATTTCCGGTGTGGAATTCTGAAGTCTGTCGATTGCATTCAAAGTTTCACGGTAATTCCCCGAATAAAGGTATGATTTCACCAAAAGTGATTTCATTTCGGTGTTGTCTGCTTCCGCTTTGTTTTCAGTCATGTAATTCTGAATCACCTGAGAAGCGTTCTCAAAAGGATTTCCGATGTCGTAGCTTAATTTTGCATATTGCTCCTGCGCCAGTTTTTTCACTCCTTTATCATAATTCATCTGATAAGAAGATCTGAATGCTGAAAGAGCTTCCTGCTTTTTCCCAACTTCCAGATAAGCGTTTCCTAACTGATAGTATGCATTCTGAGCCAATGCCGAATTTGAATTGACCAATTGATTATAATAAGAAACCGCTTCGTCATGCTTCTTCAGCTTGGCGGCAACAAATCCCATTTCATACAAATCATTTTCTGAAGGATTCAGCTGTACGGCAAGATAATCTTTCAGGTGAGGATATGCAGAATTATAGTCATTTTTCATAAAATAACTTTCCCCGATGATTTTGTGAACTTCAGCTTTGTAAGATTCAGAAATATCTTCGTTCAGAAGTGCATTTCCTTCCGTGATTGCCTTGTCGTAGTCCTTTTCATTAAAGTACATCTGCACATAATAAGGTCTCACGAGTTTGGAATATTTTTCTTCATTTTTAATGGAATCAAAATACTGAAAAGCTTTATCATTATTTCTGCCGGCATAATTTAAATGTCCGAGCATGTAAGCGATATCGCCTTTTTGTGTTCCGTCAGAAGTTTTGTACGCTTCTTCAAGTGCATCGATGGCACCTTTGGCGTCACCAAGCATGAATTTGGCATAACCCAGTTTCATAATGTACTGCGTATTCTCCTCTTTCGTCAGCTGATATTGATTTACCTTTTTTAAAGTCTGTAAAGCTTTTTTGAAATCTTTTTTGGCTAAATAATAATCCGCCAAAGGAAGATTTGCCTGTGCAAAATAGGCAGATTTTGGATATTCCTTAATGAAAGCGGTCAGGCCTTCTTCAGCATGATTCTTTTGAAGAATTACACCAATCACATTGTCGAAAAACTGTGCAGCTTCCTTTTTTGATCTTGAAAGATTTTGGTTGTAGAAGTACTGTCTTGCGTATTCGTATTGTGAAGCGTTGTATATTTTGGTTTGATACAGATTTTCGGCCAGACCGAATCTATAGTTTTCTTTTTGGCTGAAATATTGGGACTGCTGTGCGTCGGTAACCCCGAAATAGATGACAGCAGCGGCTAAAAGTATTTTTTTTGATCTCATTAATTGCAAAATTTTTGAATGATCCGTATTGAATATTAAGCGTTTAGGTTTTCAAAATCAGGGATAATTTTTATCCACAAATTACCAACGAAAATATCAAAAAGATATTGTTCCGCCAAGGGTTTTAACATATTGTTAGTTTGTGGATTATTTTTTAAAATTAATTAACTTTCTCTTAAGAAATGTTAAGAAAAACGTAATATTTTGAAAGATTTAATTACATTTGTTTTTTTCAATTCAAATAAACTATTAATGAGTCAACTTTTCAGGAGAAAGATCTATTCAGAAACCGATACTTCAACTTCGTTGCTCCGTGTTTTAGGAGTTTGGGACATTGTTTTTTTTGGAATTGCAGCCATCATCGGCGCCGGAAGCTTCAGCAGTTTGGGTGAAGCTATTTTCCGCGGAGGACCTGGAGTAATTTTACTGTATCTCATCTGTGGCTTTGCCTGCGGTTTTACAGCACTCTGTTACGCTGAATTTGCAAGCCGAATTCCTACTGCCGGATCTGCATATACTTACGCTTACGCAAGTTTCGGTGAACTGATAGCCTGGATTATCGGTTGGGCATTAATTATGGAATATTCTTTCGGAAATATTTATGTTGCATTCTCGTGGTCAGATTATTTCACCAGTTTTTTGGGAAGATTAGACGTTCACATCCCCGAATATCTCAGCTGCAGTTATACCGAAGCAAAAAAAGCATTTTTCAGCACGCCACAGTCGACGAATAAAGAACTCTTAAACGCATGGATAAATGCTCCGGAAATTGGAGGTTTAAAAATGATTCTCGATATTCCTGCATTGGTGATCAATGGTTTAATTACATGGCTTTGCTTTGTAGGAGTGAAAGAAAGTAAAAATTTCAACAATGTTTTGGTAATTTTAAAACTTGCCGTGATCGTTCTTGTAATTCTGGTAGGATATAAATTCATCAACACCGGAAACTGGACTCCCCTGAATCCTGAAACACAGGTAAGTTCATTTATGCCAAACGGTTTTGCCGGAGTGATGAGTGCTGTTTCGGGAGTATTTTTTGCCTACATTGGTTTTGATGCTCTGAGCGTACTTTCAGAAGAGACAAAAGACCCTCAGAAAACTTTGCCTAAAGGAATGATTATTTCCCTTGCGCTTTGTACTGTAATTTATATTGCACTGACTTTAGTTTTAACCGGAATGGTGGATTACAGAAGATTTGACGGTGTGGGAGATCCGCTTTCGTTTATTTTTGAAAAAACCAATGCCAATGTTGCGTGGATGGAACTTACCGTTTCTTTTATTGCGATTATTGCCATTACGACAGTACTTTTGGTATTCCAAATGGGGCAGCCGAGAATCTGGTATGCCATGAGCCGTGACGGACTGATGCCTAAAAAATTTCAGGATGTTCACCCAAAATATAAAACACCGTCTTTCGCTACGATTGTAACAGGAATTGTGGTGGGAATTCCTATTCTTTTTACAGATAAAAGCTTCATCTTAGACTTTACCAGTATTGGAACTATTTTCGCATTCGTATTGGTTTGCGCCGGAGTTTTGATGTTGCCTGCGAAAGAAAAAATTAAAGGCAGATTTCATCTCCCTTACATCAATGGAAAGATTATTTTTCCTGTTATTTTCATCGGAACTTTAATTGGATTTTATTATTTACAGCCTGCATTTTTTGAAAATTTAATGGACTGGAAAGATCCAAATGAAGGAGAATTCAGAGCTTCAATATTCTTTTTCATTATCATTAATTTAATTCTCTGTGTTTTCACATTTATTAAGAATTTCTCTCTCATTCCATTAATTGGATTGAGCTCCTGTCTCTATCTTTTAACAGGAATGAGCCATGACAACTGGTTCTGGTTCGGGCTTTGGTTTGCAATCGGTCTTGTGATTTATTTCTTCTACGGCTATAAAAACAGCAAACTCAGACAAGCTTAACTTCCGGTGAAGAAAATACTTTTTTTGTTCGTCCTGATGATTTTGGGATGCAGTGAAAAGACCGAAAATATTCGTGCTTCCACAACGGAAAACACTATAGAAAAAGTTTCTTATAAAGATTTTTTAGCTCAGATTAAATCAAAAACTGAGACTCAAAAACGCAGTTACTTTTTCAGATATATCAATTATGACATTCCGGAATACTGGCAGGGTACCCGATGGTCTTTTGGAGGGACAACCCGCACTCCACAATCCGGCACTATCGCCTGCGGATACTTTGTAACAAACGTTCTGAGCGATTTTGGTATTAAAATTGAAAGGATTTATCTGGCACAGCAGGCTTCCTCAGTGATGATAAAAAAGCTCTGTAGTGAAATCAAATACTTCACAGAAAGAGAAGATCTGGAAAAATATATCCTTTCCAAACCGAAAAACACAGTTTACATCGTCGGCCTCGATTTCCATACAGGATTCATCACAAGGGAGAACAGAGACACATATTTTATCCACTCAAGTTACATTCAGAATAAAGGTGTGGTAAAAGAAAAAACAGAAAGCTCAAAAGCTTTGAACGCTTCAAAAACCTATATGATCGGAACTTTAAAATACTAAAGTTATGTCTGAGAGAATAAAAACATTCAGTGAATTCTATCAGTTTTATCTCACTGAACACAGCAAAACAGGAACGCGCATTTTCCATTTCATCGGCACACTGCTGGTATTTTTTGTCGTTGGTTACGTCATTTACTCCGGTAAAGAAAGATTTCTCTGGTATGTTCCGCTTTTTGGATACGGTTTTGCGTGGTTCAGCCATGCTGTGATTGAAAGAAACAGCCCTGCGACCTTTAAATATCCTCTGTGGTCATTGATTTCAGATTTTAAACTGTTTTTTGAACTTGTATCAGGAAAACAGAAATTTTCGCAACCGAAAGAAGATGAGCCCGAACAACAAAATTCAAAATAATATTGATCATGAAAACATTATCGATTATAAAAGGGTCTTGCCTTACAATTTTTTCACTGATTCTTTTAAACTGTACAGCAAATCCATCAACTGAAAATTCTTCGGATAAAACCCTGTTTGTCGGCTCAGAAACCAAAGACTGCACCGGTGTCGTCCCTATGAAATGCCTTCAGGTTAGAGAAAAAGCTACTGACAGCTGGGAAAATTTCTATTCAAACATCGAAGGTTTTACTTACGAGCCTGGTTTTGAATATGAACTGAAAGTGAGAACGGAGAAAGTAGAAAATGTGCCTGCGGATAGGTCTTCTGTGAGGTATATTTTGGTTAGAATTATTGATAAAGTTAAGAAGTAAAAGTTTTGAGTGTGACTCTAAAATTGTTGTGTATTTTGAAAAGGTAAGAAAATGAATCTTCTTTTAATTTCATTTAGCAAGCGTTTTTATCACGACCAATAAATCAAAAAAAGTACCACTTTCATCTTCCTTTTTCAATAAGTAATTAATCAGCATCGTTTTTAAATTTAATTGAAAACTGCCCTGAAGAAATTTATACTTTTTCAGGGCAGTTTTATTATCAGGAAAATTTTAAGCAGAATTTCTGCTCGCATTAATATTTCCAAAGAGTGACCTCGTCACGAGCTTTTCGTAAGCTTCTTTATTGCCCTCGCCTTTCTGAATTTTCATTAAAGCATATTGTTGAATGCTTAAAAGTGGTAAAACAATTTTCTCACGAATTTTCACCGACTTTCTGGAAAGCGGATCTTCCTGCTGAAGAATCGTAAATCCTGTAAGCTCCAGCATAATATCTCTTGAAAGCTGATATTCTTCAAACAAAATTGTCCAGAATTCACCAAATTTCGGGTTGTTTTTGATATAATAAGTTAACGGAAAATAGGTTTTATTCATACTCATCATTGAGTTTAATACTAAGGTCTTGAAGAAATCAGAGCCCGCATATAATTGTTTAATTTCATCAAATCTTCCTTCTTTTTTAAGTTGATTCATCGCAAAACCGAAACCGAAAAATCCAGGAACGTTCTGTTTAAGCTGAGACCACGATCCTACAAAAGGAATCGCGCGAAGATCTTCAAACTTCAGTTCATTACCACTTCCCCTTTTGGAAGGGCGGCTTCCTATATTGGTTTTTCCATAGTATTGAAGCGTGCTCATTTCCTGAAGATATGGCACAAACATCTGATGAGCTTTTAAATCTGAATACTTTTTAAAACTGATCTCCGAAAGTTCTGAAATTAATTTTCTCTCCTCATCCGTAAGATCTTTTTTACTGCTTTTAAAAACATCATTTTCTACTCCGGCAGTTAGAAGTTGCTCAAAATTAAATGTCGCCTGTTCCTTGTTTCCAAAAATACTGGTAATGGTCTGTCCCTGAATGGTCAGCTCAATTTTATTGTTGGCAATTGTTTTTCCCTGTGATGCGTAGAAATCATGGGTTTTACCACCACCACGCGCTGGCGGACCACCTCTGCCATCAAAAAATACGACTTTAATTTTATTCTGCTCTGAAATTGAAGTTAAAACTTCTTTGGTTTTATAAATTTCCCAATTTGCCTTTAAATAACCGCCATCCTTGGTTCCGTCTGAAAATCCAAGCATGATGGTCTGCTGTTGTCCGCGGTTTTCAACATGTCTTTTATAGATTGGATGAGCATAAAGTTCTGTCATCACAGATTCGGCGTTGGCAAGACCTTCCATGGTTTCAAACAACGGAACGATATCCATTTTAATATCTTCTTCTTTATAACCACAAATCTTGAAAAATGCATACACATTCATCACATCTTTTATATCATCAGAATTGGAAATAATATAGCGGTTCATTCCTCTCAAACCGTTTTGACGCTGAATATCCGTGATCTGACAAACTGTTTCAAGCGTATCCTTTACAATATCTTCAAACTGATCTACATCTATTTTATCTGAGACTTCAATTAATTTTGAATATTTCATTTTGTAATCAGCTTCTTCATTGCCAAACAATGTAGAATAAACCGTATCAATTACCTGCTGGTGTACTCTACTGTCCTGTCTCACATCTAAAGTTGCGAAATGAGTTCCAAAAATTTTCACTCTATCTTTAAATCCTAAAAGAATATCGTGGAAAAGTCCGTTGTGGTGCTTCATCAGGATTTCTTCTGCCTCATCAATTTTTTGGAGAATCTGTCTTGCATTGAGTTCTTGATCTTTAAAAATTGCATCATACAGCATTTCGCTTAAATCCCGTAAAATATCGGAAACGCCTCTGAAGCTCAGTCTTCTCCTGACAAATTTCAAATGATTGTAATATGATTTTAAAATGGCAGAACGCAATTCACATGCAACTCGTTTGGTTACTTCAGCAGTCACAAAAGGGTTTCCGTCACGATCGCCCCCTGGCCAAAATCCTAGTTGGATAAGGTCTTCGTGCAACTGAAAATCTTCATTAGAAAAAGTTCTCTTGATTTTAGTGAACAAATCTCCTACTGTTTCGTAATAAACAAATCTTAGATAAGTAATGATGCTTAAGGCCTCATCGATAGGCGTTGGTTTTTCTTTATTAACGAAAGGTGTTTTCCCGAGCTGTTGCAACAGAGTGTCAATTTGGGTAATTGAATCTGAAGTAATTGCAGCTCTTAAGTCGTGAATGATTTTCTGTACAGAATTGGGATAAAACTGTGTTGGGTGTGCTGTGAATACAACTTTTACACTAAAATCGTCCAGTTTCTGTCGCACTTTTTCAAGCTCATAATTGTTCACAGCCTTTTCATATAAATGAGTCACGGTACCGTTATCGTTTTCGGCGTGAAGGCTCGGGAAAGCTGCATCCTCAATACTATCGAACAAAACTACCTGTCTTTCAATATATTGGATGATTTTAAACAGCAACTCCAGTTTTTGGTCTTCCGTCTGAAGGTCTGTATGGCTTTTAAAAAACTCTTCAACTATTTCCTCAGGTGTTTTTCCTGCTTCGTAGCCATTCTTACTTTCTTCATATAAAAAAGGAAGAAGCATCCCGATATTGGTCATTTTATCATACGGCAAACTCATAAAAAGTGAGTTGTAAATCTGAAACTTATTTTCAACAATCTGCCTGAATTTTTCTGTGCGCTGGTCGTGTATCATACAACAAAAGTAATAGATTTATATCTAAAATTAACAGGTTTAAGATTTAAAAATTATTAAATTTAACGTAATTTAAACGATTGCATTGTCAATTTGATCTATAATTATTAATTTTCAGAATCAACACAACTCTATATAAGTTATGAAAAAATCGGGATTAATAACTTTACTTATTGCTCAGCTTTTTTTGAGCCAAAATTCGCAGACGCAGAATTATCAAAAAATTCCTGATGTTTTTGATACACCGGAAAATCTCTATCCGTTCATTAAACCTTCAGAAAATATGTCGTATTGGAAAGTTTTTACAAATCATTCTGATTATGAGAAAGCAGTTCTGTATGAAAGTCAGTATCCCGAACCAATGACTATTCTTGAACCAATACCTGAAAGAGGTTTCTTTCAGAAATGTTCAGGCGAAAACTGCTATCATTATATTATTGCATGTAAGAATGACAGACCTGAATACTTTAAAACTGATAATGACCTGCGGAAATTTATCGCAGAAGTGGATAATATTGCTGAAGCTGTGTTGATTGTAAACACATATGGTTTTTCTATCGACATCAACAATGCGGAAGGAGGATCATTCAAAAAAGATGAAAATAATTTTTATCTGAAAACTTTTAAGTCACACAAATGTCCTGAAGTAAGAGAATCTTTTTTAGTTACCATCGAGAGAAAAAACGGACAAACGACGTCTCAAAGTAACGGAATTTACTCTTCAAAAAAGAGCTGCGAGTAGCAAATTTAGACTAGAAATAAATACAACCAGGGATTTTTACAACTATTACACCAAAAATCCTGATATTCATTACAAATATTTCAAATTTATTTATATTTTAGCATATTATTAAAATTGTGAAAATGAAAAAACACCTACTTTTATTTGCCTTTTCTGCAATAGCTCTTACATCTTGTAAAGATGATGATATTTATGCATACGAATTAGATTTGCTGAAAGGTGACTGGAAGACAGAAAAAACCGAAATTATATCGGGAGCTGACGGTAAAACCGTTTTAAATACTGAGGTACCTACGGGATGCGATGCAAAAAGTACAATTAATTTTAACACCAACAATCAGATTAAAATTCACACATTCACAGGATCAAATGTAAACACATGTTCTATACTTCTCACTGAAGGGACATTTACTTATGATGAGCAAACCAAAGAAATGGTTATGGATCTTAAAGCTAACGGAAAACAACCTTATGAAGTTGTAATCCTCAGCAGTACAGAATTGAGATTAAAACAGAAATCCGGAAACTTCGATTATGACGGAGATACAAAGGCAGACTTCACATACGTTAGTTTTAAAAGATAATACTACACTCCCGAGCCTTTTGGGAGTTTTTTATTACCTTTATGCTTCTAAAATTTAAAATAAATGAAGAAGATTTTTTCGGTATTCTTACTGATGACGTATGCTATGTTTTTTGCTCAGGAGGAAAAACCAATGTACTGGCAGGAAATTCAGGAATTTAAAAAACAGGATAAGGAAAATCCACCTCCTAAAAACTCAATTCTACTCATCGGAAGCTCTTCTTTTACAAAATGGACTGATGTAAACGAATATTTTCTCGGTAAAAATATTATCAACAGAGGATTCGGAGGTTCAAGACTGACAGATTTGAATTTTTATGCTGAAGATTTACTTTCACCCTATCAGCCAAAACAAATTATTATCTACTGCGGCGAGAATGATTTTGCGGATAATTCCAAACTGGAAGCTGATGTTGTGGTTGACAGGTTTAAATCTTTTTACAAAAAAATCCGCAAAAAATTCCCTACAATCGAAGTTGATTTTATCTCTATTAAATATTCACCAAGCAGAGCGCATCTGTGGCCTCAAATGAGAGAAGCCAACAAGCAGATCGCCAAATTTATGTGGAGAGAAAAAAATGCTGAATTTATAGATATCACCAGAATTATGGCCGATAAAAACGGGGCAGTACGAAAGGAACTTTTTGTGGAAGACATGCTTCACATGACGCCGGAAGGTTACAGACTCTGGACAATTGTAATGACACCTTTTATGAAATAAAAATATGGACAGACCTTCAAGAAACACTCCGTTATTCAAGAAATCTCAGGAAATTTATGAAGCTTTAAAAACTATTACTGCCTTATTTCCCGAAGATAATGATTATTTACAGGATGTAAAGCACAATCTCCTGGGCGACAGCATGATTATTCAGGCTAAAATTTCCGGTGCGGAGGCTGTAAAACTCTACGACATTAAAATGGAAAATGCTGCCATTATCAGAAAAGCGGCAAGAGATATTATGGTGGGTGGCAACTGCTTGGCGATGTTTGGTTTTGAGGATGCTAAATATTATAAAATAGTGCGTGAACTCGTTGAAGAATTCAGGATTTTGTTTGCCGAATGGGTTGAAGGTTTCAATCCAAAGCATTTTATTGTAGACGACTGGGGACTATTTAATCCGCCTGGGATCTCAAGGGATTACGTCCAAAGAGACGATGAGCTTAATTTTCTCTATGAAGATGATGATGAGTGATGTAATGCAGAATTATTAATTTCATTATTAAACTCACCAATATTTGATAAAAATTTCTTTTATTTGCAGACTTAATACCAGAATTATGAAAAAAATATTATTAATGGCAATGGCTGCCGGCTTTATCTTCAGTTCATGTACGGTAGATGAAGATGATGAATTCACAAATGAGTTTTCGCTGGTTGGCGTGTGGCACCCTTCAAGAGAAATTGTAGTTTCCGGAAGTAGTGGCGTTACACTTTCCAATACAGATTACTCGCCTTGCTACAAATCAAGCACACTGGATTTTAAAACAAACAACACGGTCGTTTCCAATATTTTTGAAAATAACATCAACGGAAACTGTGTAAGTACAGGTATTGAAACCGTAAATTACTCTTACGATCACACCAACTCGAAACTCATTATTGACGGTGAAAATATTGAAATTATAAGCCGTACTCAAAATGAACTGCAGTTTGTAAGTCACTATGACGACGAAGATGGTGACGGGATCGACGATAAAATTATCATTGTGATTGTAAAATAACAAAAAACACTTCCGTTTGGAAGTGTTTTTTTTGTCTTATTTCTTACGTTTCGATTTCGAAATTGCTTTTTGCTGCGCTCTGTTGGCTCCGAATTTCTTTGGTGTTTTCCTTTTTGAAGGTCCGCCCCAGTTTTCTTTTTTGTTTTTGTCTTTCTTTTCATGAAAAGCTCCACCACCATCAAAAAGTTTTACCTGAGCAGGATTTTTCATTACAATCAAATCTTCTTCAGATGCAATTTTCTTAGGATTGATTTTTACCTCTTCAGGGAAATCAATGTAAGCCAACTCTTTATCCATCAACATTTCGATTTCTACAGCCCATTCTTCCTCTTTTTTAGCAACAAATGTTACTGCTTTACCGTCTTTATCAGCTCTACCCGTTCTACCAATTCTGTGAATATACTGTTCCGGAACTTCGGGAGTTTCAAAGTTGATGACATGGGTAATATCTGAAATATCCAGACCTCTCGCCATAACGTCGGTTGTAATTAAACCCCTGATTTCTTCGTTTTCAAAGCGTTTCATCGCTTTCAAACGGTAGTTTTGAGATTTATTGGAGTGAATCACATCAAACTGTTCAGGAAAAAGCTCGTTGATCTGAGTGAAAAGTAAGTCTGAGTGTTTTTTATTGTTTGCGAAAATCAAAACCTTAGACATCTCGTCATCCTTCTTCAACAAATGCTCCAGTAAATTAATTTTCGTATTGAAATTTTCAACTTTATAGGCAGTCTGCTCAATTTTCTCCAGCGGAGTTCCTGATTTTGCCAGTGAAATTTCGATCGGGCCGGCAAAATACTGATCCAGCATTTCGTCAACGGCATCTGTCATCGTTGCTGAGAAAAGAATATTCTGTCTTTTGTCACGCATCATTTCAAAGATATGCGTCAGCTGTGGTCTGAAACCAAGATTCAGCATTTCGTCAAATTCGTCGATGATTAATTTCTGAACTTCCTTTAAAGAAATAGCATTATCAATCGCCAAATCCATGATTCTGCCCGGTGTTCCTACTAAAATATCACAACCATCTTTGAATAATAATTTTTGCGTATTGATATTTTTTCCACCATAGATACCGATTACTCTTGCAGTAAGATTTTCTGTCAGTTTTTCTACAATTTCCGTTACCTGAACCACCAGTTCTCTTGTCGGAACCAAAACCACAACCGTAGGATTTCCATTTTTGTTGTATTTCCAAGTCTTTAAAACCGGAAGTAAATACGCCAGTGTTTTTCCCGTTCCCGTTTGCGCAATTCCCATCACATCCCTTCCTGAAAGGATCGGACCGATACTTTTTTCCTGAATTGGAGTGGGCTCAAATAAATTTAAATCTGCTAAAACATCAAGAACCTTCACCGGAAGGTCAAAGTCTGCAAAAGTGAGTTTTTCCATTTTGCAAAGATAGGGAATTAAAATTTGTATTTTGAGGCTGGGACGTGGATGAGGGGAGCTGGAAGTTTTGTCTCTCAGATTTCACGGATTTGCGCAGATTTTACTCTAAGTTTTCTGCAAAATCTGTAAAATCAGCGAGAGAATTTTGTACCCATTTTTTAAAGATAATCTGGATCTTAGCTTTTTCATTTACAAAATTTTTTGGATCCGAAGGTGATGAAAACTTTACTTGCGGAAGATTCTCAACAGCAGAATAACCACCAGCAAAACAGAAAAGCAAAATCCTAAAACTGCTACTAAAGACATTTCGCCGATTCTCGGGCCTGATTCTGAAACAAAAACAATCGCTGTGGCAATAATATTTGCTCCTAAAATCATCGCTAAAATGAGATTGACAATACTTGATTTGATCAGCCGGTTGGTCTTTTCAATATTTTTAATTTCACTGGAAATGGTAAAACTGTTATCATCCAATTTTTGCAGAACAGACCGTAACTCCTTCGGAATTTCATCCACATTATCCGTGAAGGTCATCATCTTTTCCATTCCTGTTTTGAAAAGTTTTTTTGGGCTGATTTTTCTTGTGAGGATTTTTTTGGTGTAAGGATGAAGACTTTTCACCACATCAAGGTCAGGATTGATGGTTCTGCCAACTCCTTCTATCAGACCGATTCCTTTAAATAAAAGATAAAAATAATCGGGCATGTATAGCCTGTTGTCTTTCAGAACATCTTTCATTTTATTCATAATGACATTCGGGTCAATGTCTTTCAGGGAAGTGCTGTGAACAAAAGTCAGAACTTCCTGAACGTCATTTTCAAAACGTCTTTCATCCGGAATTTCGTAGCTGACCGCCATTTTTTTGAGGTAGCGTACGATTTTATGAGAATTTTTTGCCACAAAAGCAACGATTAAACTTTCCAGAATTTCTTTGTCGTTGGGCTGAATTTTTTCGACAGCTCCAAAATCGATGAAAACTACTTTTCCGTCTTTTTTTACTAAAATATTTCCCGCGTGAGGATCGGCATGGAAAAAACCATAATCTAAAATCTGGGAAACGAAAAGTCTTAAACCCACTTCAGAAACGACAACGGGATCGATGTCATTTTTTCGCAATTCTTCCTGATCGGTCACTTTGATGCCGTCGATAAATTCCATACACAAAACATTGTTGTTGGAAAATTCATCATAGACTTTCGGAACGTAAGTTTCTTTATTATTTTTAAAATTTAAAGCAAATTGCTGAATGTTGTTCCTTTCATTGACCAGTGAAACCTCTTCAAGCAGAGACTTTTCGAAAGTGGAAATGGCCTGTTTTAAATTTAATTTTGAACCGATTTCAGAATAAGTGGAAATCAGCTTAACTAAATCTTTAATTAAAAGTAAATCATCTTCGATCACCGAAAGCACGTCCGGTTTTTTGATTTTTAAAATCACTTCATCGCCGTTGAGTAAAGTCGCTCTGTACACCTGAGCAATTGAAGCTGTTGCCAGAGGTTTTGAGATAATTTCTGAAAAATGTTCTTTTGGAATAATATTAAATTCATTCTCAAGAATTTCCTGCACATTCATTTCCACAACTTCTACTCTATCCTGAAGTTTCTGCAGTTCTTGAATCAGTTCCGGCGGAAGCAGATCTTCACGATTGCTGAATGTCTGTCCGAGTTTCACAAACGTGGGACCCAATTCTTCCAAAGCAAGCCTGATGCGTTCATACACGGTTCCTTTGGAAATAATTTCTTCAGATTGTGCAGAATTTTCTTCCGGTTTTTTGCCCATTCTGGCGATCATGTCTTTGAATCCGTATTTGCTTAAAACGGAAATCAGTTTTGCCGATCTTTTGAGTTTTCGCTGTTGCTTGTCGAACATATTTTACTAAAGTTGATTTTTCTAGTATCCGAAGGTTTAAAATGACAAATATCTACGTAAAATATGTCTAAGGCAAGTGTAGATAATCTCTTTCTAAGCAGTTAGCATTCATCTTTTCAATAGCTTGAATAAATTCAGATGTATCAAGAAAATAACTGGGATAGGCTTTTTTTAACATCTTCAGCGAAGATGCAGAAACTAAAACAACTGCGTTTTCATTTTCTTTGATGCTCTTCTCTAACCGTAAATACTCAATGGTTGCATCGTGAAATTGCCGTTTATTATAAATTTTGATATTGACAGACATATCTACCAAATCGATATTAAGTAAATAATAATCTCCAGGAAATTTGTCTGTCTCAATTCTATTAGTTGAAACTCTAATAGCTTTCAATTTATTAAGAATATTTAAATCAGTACAATAATTATAGCACCTAACCATCAACTGTTCCATGGTAAGGTATTTATGTTCTTTCATAACTGGAAGTTTTTCTTTAATAGCAAATAACGAACTCACTACTTTAAAAAAATCTAACCATTCATCAGGTCCTTGATTGGACTTTAATGAGGTTTTTGTCACAATTCCCGCTGTTTCCACAGCAGTTGCCCAATTATGTTGCAACTTTGTTCTAATTTGTAACTCAATCTTTAACCCGTCATATTCCTCTTTAGTCGAAGAATATTTGTATATGTAATGAATACTTCGATAACCTGTATTTTTGGGTTCATCTACATAATCAACTACTCTTTCTAATTTGTGAATACTTCTTTGAGAAATTAACGCATTGTGAAGTTTATTCAGATCTCTGACATCTTTTAATACGGCTCGATAACCACCAATATCTTGCATTCCACCAAGTCCCATACTCGGATTTAAATCTAATTTGTATTCTATTGATGTAAGACGTTTAAGTCTTTGAGAAACGAGTTTTGGATCAATGTTTACTTTAAACAATAATCTCAAAAGACTATTTTTTAATACAACTAATGGATGAAGATGGTTAGTTCTCCAAAGATTAATAACATTTAATGCTTCCTCTATCTCTTTGTCGGATTTGGATACAAGCAGTTTTTCACCCGCTTTTGAAATTTGTTTTCTGCTAAATTTCATATTTAATAATCATTAGAAGTAAAAATAAAAAAATATTATCGATATTTCACAAAAAAAAGTTGTACTAATTACGGAAATCTCAAGGAAATTTTTAAAAATATAGTCAAATTTTATAGTAGATATCTACTATATATATATCATTTAAAAATTAAATAACATTAATCATCGTCAGCACCAAAATCAACATCATCCACCCCAAAATAAGATAAAAAAACAGGCGGCTTGGCGCTGAAATATCTTTCAGTTTATCAATGATTTTGTTTTTGATAATTTCGGTAAAGCTTACGTTTTCATCTCTGAAATCAACTTCATTTAGATCAATTTTCCTGAAGCCAAATGCAATGATCTTTTTAAACCATTTGTTTTCTTTTGAATCTCTGATTTCCTGCAAAACTTTAAGTTGAAGCTTGGTTTTATCAACACCGCTTTGCATTAACTGGGGCTGATTGGCTTTCACTTTATTTAAAATTCTGTCAATAATTGGGAAAAGCAGTTGCTCGCCTCTGTCAGAAATCAATCTGTTGATCGTGCTTGTCATCACATATTTATTTCCCAGTGTAAACAGAAGAAACGGAGCTCCAAAAGCACTTAGAATTGTCAAGCCAAAAGAAACAGGTCTTACCATCAAAAGCACAAGAACAGCTGCTTCACCACTTGTATGCACAGGACCGCCGCCGCTTTTAAAAGTCTGGAAAATAATAATACCGATCGTGGCTGTACCCAAAACTGCAATAGAAATCTGACCGGCAATATTGATTTTCAGGAAACTTAAAGTAGCACGGCTGACAAGCTTTGCTAAGTATTTTACGTTGTCATTGATCAGACTGTTCTGTTTTTCTTTAATCATCATTTTGTTTTTATTAAATGCAAAATACAAATAATTCTAATTATACGTGATATAAAAATGAACAAAAAAAACAATTACCGTTTTGTGATAATTGTTTTAAGTTTTAATAAATCTGATGAATTAATTTAAAAATATCATGAATTTATTTTAGATTGATTTCATACAAATCGGTTCTGCGGTCTTTCAAAATCTGCACTGAACCGTTGTGGTGAAGATCTTTTAGTAAATTTAAATCCACATCAACAATTAAAGTCATTTCTGTATTCGGGGTGGCTTCACCTTTCACAGCATTTGAAGGAAATGCAAAATCAGAAGGGGTAAAAACTGCCGCCTGACCAAACTGAATATCCATATTATTCACACCCGGAAGATTTCCAACACACCCGGCGATGGCTACATAACATTCATTTTCTATAGCTCTTGCCGCGGCACAGTGTCGAACCCTCATGTAAGCATTTTGTGTGTCGGTGAGATAAGGTACAAACAATATTTTCATGCCCTGATCGGCTAAAATTCTTGGTAATTCAGGGAATTCTACGTCATAACAGATCACCAGTCCAACTTTTCCGCAATCGGTGTCGAAGACTTTGATTTCACTGCCGCCTTTCATTCCGTAATATTTCTTTTCATTAGGTGTTATGTGAATTTTTCTGTATTCATCAATTCTGCCATCACGATGCATCATGTAAGAGATATTATACAAATCATTATCATCGTAAAAAGGCATGCTTCCGGAAATAATGTTGACGTTGTAACTGATCGCCAATTCCGAAATTTTCGTTCTGATATCATCGGTAAGTTTTGCCAGCTCGATCATACTGTCACGTTCAGAAAGATGGTTGAAAGGTGCGAGTAAAGGCGTGTTGAAAAGCTCAGGGAAAAGAACGAAATCAGCTTTGTAATCTCCCATCACATTTACGAAAAACTCGACCTGCTCATAAAATGCATGAATGTCCTTAAACTGTCTCATCTGCCACTGCACCAAACCAAGACGGATGACGCTGTCCTGCATTGTATTAGGCTGTTTACTGTAATAAATATTGTTCCATTGAAGGAGAACTGCATTTTCTTTGGATGATTCGTCTTCAAGAAGGTATTTTTTCAGAACTTTTATCGGTAAAAAGTTGTTGGACAGCTGAAACGAAAGCACAGGATCATAAATTTCTTTGTCCCTTACTTTTCTGATGTAATCTCTGGCAGACAACTCATCGCTGTATTTATGGTAATGCGGAATTCTTCCTCCCAAAACAATTGCTCTCAGATTAAGCTGTTCGCAAAGTTCTTTTCTGAGATCGTATAATCTACGGCCTAATCTCAGTTCGCGGTATTCGGGATCTACGAAAACTTCTATTCCGTACAGCACATTTCCTGAATTGGTGTGAGTGCTGAACGTATAATTTCCAGTAATATCTTTATAAGTATGATCATCCCCAAAGTCATCATAATTGACAATGATAGAAAGGGCAACTGCTGCGAGTTTACCGTCAACTGTGATACAGATTTGTCCCTGAGGAAATATTTTGGTGAGTTTTTCTATGCTTTTCTTTGGCCAAATGTAGTCAGACATGGTTGGGTAAGCCCTTTTCATTGTTTTTACCAGTTCATCATGATCGTCTACACTTAGATTTCTTGCGTCTATCTGCATATTTTTCTTTTAAAGTTAGTGATTTTTAAGTTTAAAAACTTTGTTGAAGGCATTATTTAAACAAGATTTACACCAACCCGCACAGTTTTTGTAAGTATTCTTAAAATTTAAATATGAAAATAATTCCAATTCTTCTGCTCGCTGCACTGAGTTTTCAAAGCTGTAAAAAAGAGAAAACATCTGAGAATTCTATTCCAAACCCAGCCAATAATAAAACGGTTGAAACACCTGCTGTAAGTAATAAAATTGTGATTGAATCAAAGGAAGATATTCAGAAATATTATGCTGAATATCAAAATGAATTAGATAAAAAATCGCTTGACTCTGCATCTTTTAAATATGAATGTGACGGCAGAGAAGGAATTGTAACCTATTTTTCTAAAGATTCTCAACTGATGGTGATCAGAAATCAATATTCCGAATACAGTCACTATTCTGCTGTTGAAAACTATTTTCTGAATGAAGACAAACCGTTTTTTATATTAAAAGATGAAACAGTGTGGCAGTTTGACGGCGGTAATGCTGAAAATCCTGAAACAAAAGACGACGTCACAGAGTCCAGAATTTATTTGGTGAAAAATAAAGTTATTGACTGTCTCGAAAAAAAGTACACCATAAGATCGGTTGAGAAAAGCCAACCTGACGTCTCAAAAATTCCAAATCAGGCTTCAAAAAACTGTAAAAGTGCAGAACTGCTTTCAGAATTTGAAAAACTGATTAAACATAAAAACTACAAAAAAGAAAGGAGACAATGTCTTTAAATAAACGAAAAAGAGATTTCCACAACCGGAAATCTCTTTTATATTTTAATGAAATGTATGAAGATTAAACTTTCATAATTTCAGCTTCCTTAGACTTAAGATGATCATCACAGATTTTCACATATTTATCTGTGTAATCCTGTATCGTCGCCTCAGAATCTTTAATAATATCTTCGGAAACACCATCTAATTTTTTCAATTCTTTAATACCGTTTTGTCTCGCGTTTCTGATTACAATTTTGGTATCTTCAGTTTCACCTTTTGCCTGTTTTGCAAGCTCTTTTCTTCTTTCTTCAGTCAATGGGGGTACATTCAGAATGATATTTTCACCATTATTGGAAGGAGCAAAACCTAAATTTGAATTGATGATTGCCTTTTCAATTGCGTTAATTGCAGTTCTGTCCCAAGGCTGAATAGAAATCGTCATCGCATCCGGCACAGACACGTTGGCAACCTGATTAAGCGGAGTCATCGCACCGTAATATTCTACCATTACATCCTGAACCATAGCTGTAGACGCACGCCCCGCTCTGATTCTTTGAAATGCATGATCCAAATGCTTTACTGCCGCGTCCATGTCATGTTTTACAGATTCTAATATAAGATCTAATTCTTCCATTATATATTTAAAATTTGAAAAGTTACACATTTTTATGAGTGATAAGTAATGAGTAATAAGTGATTTGAATTTAACAATATCCCTTTTCTCACTTGGGTCTTCTTACTTTTTCCTTGTCTCTTTCTATTAAAGATTCACTAACGTTCCAACGTTTTCGCCGTCGACGATTTTTATAAGATTTCCGTCTTTGTTCATATCGAAAACGATGATTGGAAGTTTGTTTTCGTGGCTTAATGTGAATGCAGTCATATCCATCACTTTAAGGTTTTTCTCGAAAACTTCGTCGAAAGATAAAGAGTTGTATTTTACAGCATTTTCATTTTTCTCAGGATCCATATCGTAGATTCCGTCTACTCTTGTCCCTTTCAGAATGACGTCAGCACCAATTTCAATTGCTCTCAAAGTCGCTGCAGTGTCTGTAGTAAAATATGGATTTCCTGTACCAGCTCCGAAGATCACTACTCTACCCTTTTCAAGGTGTCTTACTGCTCTTCTTTTGATGAAAGGCTCTGCAACTTTGTCCATTTCAATCGCAGACTGCAGTCTGGTTTTGATTCCGGCATCTTCCAGAGCTCCCTGTAATGCCATTCCGTTGATTACTGTTGCAAGCATTCCCATGTAATCGCCCTGCACTCTGTCCATCCCTTTTGCAGCACCGGCTACACCACGGAAAATATTTCCTCCTCCTATTACAATAGCAACTTCACAGCCTCTGTCTACAACCTGTTTGATTTCTGCAGCATATTCCTGCAGTCTTTCAGTATCAATACCATATTGTCTGTTGCCCATCAGGGCTTCACCACTCAGTTTAAGAAGGATTCTTTTATATTTCATGTCTTTCAATAATAATTTAGGGCATTAATTTTTTCAAAATTAATTGTGCAAATATAAACATTAATAGCAATTATTTTTCAGAAATTTTACGGCATCAAAAGTTTTAATTTCATTCTAAACTGTATCAAAATTTAATTGAAATCTAAGTCAAAAAAGATAATAATTAAAATTTGAACAGGTCATTTTTTTGGTTTAAACTGAAAATCAGCACCTACACTGAAATTAAATTATCAATAAATCGATCAAATACTTAAACAAATATTTTGATAAGTTCTAAAAAGGATTATTTTTGCATTAATTATATAAAGAATTGAAGAAAGTTTTAGTTTTCCCTCTTTTGCTCGCAGGTATCGTTTCGTTTGCACAGAACGGAAACAATGTATACCCTTTCTTAAATATCCCTGTGTCTGCACGTCAGGCAGCTTTGGGTGGTGATGCCATCTCTGTGAGAGATCAGGATGTGTCTTTTGCCATTGCCAATCCTTCTTTATTAAATAAGGATTCTGATATGCAGCTTGCACTCAATGCTACCGCATATCTTGCAGATTCTAAATATGGAACCATTGCCTTTGCAAAAGATATGGACAATGGCCATTTTCTTACTGCCAATGCAAGATATATGAACTATGGAAATATCCCGAGAACTGACGAAAGCGGTTTTGAAATGGGTGAATTTTCAGCGTCAGATGTTGCTGTGGGAGCTGGATATGCCTATCAGTTTGAGGAAAACTGGACGATTGGTGGAGGTTTAAATTTCATCACGTCAAAAATTGACACTTATACTTCTTCTGCTCTTTCTGGGAATGCCGGAATCACTTATCATCACAAGAAAAATAAGGAAACGGCATCAATCATTTTCAGGAATTTCGGGTATCAGTTTAAATCGTTTAACGGAACAAGAGAAAATCTTCCTTTCAGAATTGATCTTGGATATACGAGAATTATTCCTAATTTCCCTTTGGCAGTAACCATTACAGCACACGATCTTCAACAGTTTGATATTTCTTCTGAATTAAACGCCAACGGACAGGAAGTCAATATAGGCAGAAAAATTGCCGACCACTTTTCTCTTGGGGCCGAACTTTTCCCTGAAAAAAGCTTCAACATCCGTTTAGGATACAACGTGAGACGTGGAAGCGAACTTGCAGTTGTTGATCAGAGAAACTTTTCAGGTCTTTCCGGAGGTTTTGGAATTAAACTTTCAAGATTCCGTTTAGATTATGCTCACATCAGATATCACAATGCTTCCAATGTAAATCAGCTGGGCGTTTCTGTGGATCTTACAAGCCGCAGGGGAGAATAATTTTTATTTTTATTAGACATTTCTCAGAATTATCTTATTTAAAAATAAGACGACTGTTGATTTTTTGATAAAATTTCTTGAAATTTGTCTTTATGAAATCCCCCATGATTTAAAAGCACAAACACCTTTGAAGATTAAGGGATTCCATATGTCTTTTAAAAAACAATAAACATCTACAGATGAAAAAACCGGTAATTGCCATAGACGGATTTTCTTCCACTGGAAAAAGTTCGATTTCTAAAATCATTGCGCAAAAACTTGATCTTGTACATTTAGACACGGGAGCACTGTATCGCGGCGTGACTTGGTTTGCTCTTCAAAACTGCTGCAAAGAAGACGGCAACGTTGATCTTGATGATTTATTTAACAACTTTCATCACATTCATCTTGAATTTAAAAATATTGAAAACGAGCTCGTTCTTTTTCTGAACGAAATCAATATCACCAAAGAAATCCGAAGCAATCAAGTGACTGAAAACGTCAGCAATGTCGCAAAACAGGCCAAAGTAAGAGAATTTTTACTTGATCACCAAAGAAAACTGGCAGAAAAAGGAGGAATCATCATGGATGGCAGAGACATCGGAACTGTGGTTTTACCTGACGCAGATTTTAAATTCTTTCTCACCGCAAGCATAGACGAACGTACAAAAAGAAGATATCAGGAACTTCTTACTCTCGGAATCGATGCCAATGAAGATCAGGTGAAACAAAATCTTATTGAAAGGGATAAAATAGACAGTGAAAGAGAAGTTGCCCCATTGAAACAGGCTGACGATGCGATCGTTATTGACAATACTGAAATGACAAAAAAAGAAACCATCGAAAAGATATTAAATTATGTTGAAAATTTTTAACAGATTTTAATATTCATTTCCATTGATTGGTATATTAATTGCAAACTTACAAAACAACAAACCGAATATATTAACCATTAAAAAAAACAAAAAATGTCTAAAAAAGGAAATACAGCAGGGATTTTAGCAGGATTATTAGCAGGTGCCGCAGCTGGCGTAGTTTTAGGAATGCTTTACGCTCCTGAAGAAGGTAAAGAAACAAGAAAAAAAATTAAAACTAAGGCTAATGATCTTAAAGATCAGGCTAAAAATAAATACGGAGAAGTTTCGGACAAAGTAAAGGAGCAATATGACAGTATTTCCACTACTTTTAAAGATACTGCCAATAATGTAGCTCATACTGTAAAAGACGGATATGACAAATACAAAGACCAGATCGTATCTAAAACTTCAGACGTCGTAAAAGATGTGGAAAATGGTCTTAACGACTTGAAATAATTTATTTTCACAACAATATAGTTGAAGGAACTTTGTATTAAAGTTCCTTTTTTTGTAACTTTCAAAAAATAAACATAATGGTAGAAACTCTAAAAGAATATGCAACCAAAAGGCTAGATCTTATCAAGATACAGGCTACCGAAAAAACTTCTATTTCTGCAGGAATTATCGCTTATCTTATCATATTCCTTATTGCATTTGCCTTTTTTATTATCCTGTTCAATTTCGGATTGGCATATCTCATCGGTAAAGCTTTAAACAACACCTCTTATGGTTTTATGATTGTAGCTGGATTTTATGTAGTTGTGATGATAGTTGTCGCAGTTTTCAAGAAAAAAATAGTCAATATTATCGCTGATAAAGTGGTACAATTTATAAATCATTAATATTATGAGTGTAAATTTTAACAGTCTTGAAGAGCTTAAAAGAAAGAAAAAACTTTTACAGGCAGAAGTGGATGATTTGGAAGCAATTCTTACATTTAAAAATGCCAAAGAAAGTTTAAGCGCATTTACAAACGGTTTTACAGACCAGTATCTGAAAGAAAAAACAGACGAGGATGGTGAAGAAAAAACCGTTCTGAGAAAAGATGTTATCGCAAAACAGGTAACTTCTGAAGTAAAAAATATGATTTTCAGCAGAAACACAGCTGTAGGATTAGCAGGAAGCGCTTTCAAAGGTGATGCTCTGGAAGGTTTGATTAAACTTGGAACAACTGCTCTGGTAGCAAACTATGCCAAGAAAAATCTGAAAAGCAGTAACTGGAAGAAAAAAGCAATCGGTATCGCACTGATTTATCTTGCACCTGTTGCCTTGAAATTTTTGAGAAATAAAATGGAAGCTTACCAGAAAACAAAAAGCGTTTCCAGCATGGAACAGTTAATTTGAAAAATCAGGTTAAGGTTAAGGCTGTGATTAAGAAAAAAAATAATGTATATCCGTAATTCGTAATAATTTCGTATATTTATCTGTAATTTAAATAATTAGATGGATATATTTAGCTTTACCGCTCATTTTGGGACAGAGGAAGATTGCAGAATTCATTTTAAGAAACAGAGAGATAAGATTGGCGTGGCATGCAAATGTGGTCATAAAGAACATTTCTGGATTAAGAGCATTTGGAGCTACGAATGCAAAAAATGCCGTAAAAGGACTTCTTTGAAAAGCGGCACCATTATGCAGAACTCTAATCTTTCATTTTTAATTTGGTATAAGACAATGTTCTTAATGAGCGTTACAAAAAAAGGATTTTCGTCTAAAGAAATTCAGAAGCAATTGGGATTGAAACGCTATGAGCCTGTTTGGGCAATGGTTCATAAGCTAAGAAAAGCAATGGGAACACGGGACGAAAAATATACTTTAGAAGGAATGATTGAATTTGATGAAGGCTATTTTACAGTAGAATCCAGTGAGATTGAGCAGGAAAAAGGAGTCCGCGGCAGAGGTGCAGCGGGCAAACAAAATGTTGCTGTAATGGCCGAATCTACGCCTTTGGAAAATATAGAGACTGGTGAAAAATCAAAATCCTGCAGATACTTTAAAGCTAAAGTTTTAGAAACGCATCTTTCCCTTGAAATCAACGAAACCATTAAGGAATCGATCGATAATCAAAGTATTGTTTTCACTGATAAAAGTACCTCGTACGTTGATATCTCTGATTTTGTAGAGCTTCATATCACAGAGAAATCGGATAAAGAAACCACAAATGAAACCTTAAAATGGGTTCATATTACCATTAGTAATGCAAAACGGAATTTATTGGGAAATTATCATAAAATCAAAAGAAAATACCTTCAACTGTATTTAAATGAATTTATCTACAAACTAAATCGGAGATATTTCGGCGACCAACTCTTCGAAAGGCTCATTATTGCTAATATTACAGCGGTATGATTAAAAACGGATATACATTAAAAAAATAAAATTTATTTCTTAATCTCAGTTTTTTTGTGGGAAAAATTTAAATTATTTCGAAAAAAGCTGACCTAAAATAATTCCTGCAGCCATGGAGACATTGAGGCTCTCTGTAGATTGCGATTTTCCGAATCTTGGGATGCAGACACTTTCATGAAGTAATTTTTCAGTTTCGGGACGCATTCCCTTGCCCTCGTTTCCCAAAATTAAGTTGATTTTTTCCGGCTTTTTAAAACTGTAAATATTTTCGCCTGTCATATCTGTACCGATATTTTGATTATCAGTCTGAGACAAATAATCAACAAGATTTTCATAAACAATATTCACTCTCGTAAAAGATCCCATTGTTGCCTGAATGACTTTTGGATTGTAAAAATCTACCGTATCTTCACTGCAAACAATCTGTTCAATACCAAACCAGTCTGCCAGACGGATGATTGTCCCAAGATTTCCCGGATCCTGTATTCCATCCAAAACAATCTGAAAATCTTTTTCCTTAAATTCCGATTCTTCATTTAAATGACAAACTGCTACAGAATCTTTTGGATTTTGAAGAAAACTTATTTTTTTTAATTCACTTACGGTAACTGGTATGCCTGAAATATCTTTTAAATCTAATTTTTCCGGATCGGTAGAAAATATTTCTTTAATTTTATAGTTAGATTGAGGAAGTTCTGAAATGATTTTGTTGCCTTCAACCAAAAACAAATTGTATTTTTGCCTGAACTTCTTTTTATCAAGAGACTGTAAAACTTTTATTGTATGAGCTGTAAGCATTATAAGAAATCTCCTCAAAAGTATTATAAAATTCTATCATTTGCAACATTTATTATTCTACTTTATGCCTGCAGCACCACCAAAAAAGTACCTGACGGGGAATATCTTCTTACCAAAAACACCTTTGAATTTGAAGATGGAAAACAGCCTTTTGACGACGAGCTGAAAGATTACGTTCAGCAAAAACCCAACAAAAAACAACTTCTTTTTCTTCCTCTGAGTCTTTGGTTTTATAACGCTGCAAACCCGAAATACGATACGATTTTAAATGAATACATGACGTACCCCAGCGAAATGAGAAATCAGAAGCTGAGAGACTCACTTTTCATTAAATACAACATGCAGAGCAGCGTAGGGAAAAGTTTGTTTATGGACAGACTTTACCACAATTGGGGAAGTCCACCCGTTATTTTTGACGAAACAAGAACTGAAAAAAGCGCAGCATCAATTGAAAACCGCCTTACCTACAGAGGTTTTTGGGATGGAGAGGTAACAGTTTCTGATAAACGAGATTCGGCAGATAAAAAGGCAAGTGTAAATTATACCATCAAACACAACAGCCCCACAATTATAAAAGATTATTATTACAATATTCCTGATTTGGCAATTAAGTCACACTTTAAAGACAATATTTCAAAATCTATTGTGAGAAAAGGTGAAATTCTTGATCAGACCAATCTTGAAAAAGAAGTATCGAGAATCAACGAAATCATGCGAAACCGCGGTTATTATAAATTCAATAGCGCTAATAATGAAGTTTTCTTTGTAGCAGATTCTTTAAAAAGCAGAAAAGAAGTTCCTCTTACCCTTGAAATACATAAAGATTCTGTAAATACACCTTACAAAGTGGCAACCATTGGTAATATTGATGTGGCGGTTGTGGATGATATTTCAGATTATTACGAAAAGAGAACAACACAGGACAGCCTCAGAAGAATCCGTTTCCATAAAGTGGATGACCGTTACAAAAATCAGGCTTTGTGGCGGGCTGTAATTGAAGATCATAAATCTGTTTATGATCAGAAAAAACTCAACCTTACCAAACGCAATTTTTCAGCAATGAACAATTTCAGTATTTTGAAAAGTGAAGTTGATTACCGAAAAGATGACGGCGGAAAAGTGAGTGACAGCATCCTTGATGTTTTGTATATACTAAAACCTCTGGATAAATTTGAACTGAAACTGGGAACCGACATCAACTATTCTCAACTTTTAAATTTAGGTATTTCACCTTCGGTTGACCTTACAACTAGAAATATTTTTGGAGGTGCTGAAAACCTTTCTACAAGTCTTTCCGGCACATTTGGAAGAATTGTAAACCCCAGAGACATCAGCAAAAGAATTGGTGCTTACGAAATTTCTGCTCAGGCATCGCTTCAGTTTCCAAGATTATTGTTGCCTTTTTCTTATTATAAACTGATTCCGAAGAGGTACACTCCTACTTCATCCATTGTTTTAGGAGCTTCTGTACAAAACAATATCGGTTTGGGAAGAGTCAATTTCAATACAGGTCTAAATTATTTTGCCAATGTAAATGATCAGGTTTCACACAGACTTTCACTGTTTAATACACAGTTTAGTTTAACCAAAAATAAAGACAGCTATTACGATTTTTTTGTAGGTGACGATAATATAAGAAGAGCTGCTTTTGATGATTATTTTGTATATAATCCTCAATTGGGTCAGCAGTTTAATGCAGGTCAGCTTACAAGAGATCAGGTTTCTATGATGATCGTTGGAGATCAGGGGTATGTTGCCACGCTAGATCCCACCAGAGCAAGCCGTTTGCTGGCATTCACCGGAACTTTGGTGAATAAAGACAGACAGACGCAGGACGTAATTATTTCATCCATGATATACAATTTTGTTTATAATGAAATTGGTAAAAAAGACTATCCGAATGCATTTTATTTTAACGGAAAAGTAGAACTGGCAGGAAATATCCCAAGTATTTTTAATCAGAAAAGAGATGAAGGCGGCGTGGTAACGAGTCCGCAAAAAACGATTTTCGGAATTCCTTATGCGCAATTTGTGAAGTTTGATTTTGATGTCAGAAAATACTATAAAATCAACGGAAACCAAACATTGGCTCTGAGACAGTTCGTCGGTGTCGGAATTCCTTACGGAAACTCTTCATCGATGCCTTTTGTGCGTTCTTATTTCAACGGAGGTTCCAATGATATCAGGGCTTGGGTTGCCTTCGGTGGTTTGGGGCCTGGAGCTTCTCAGATCGATGAGCGTGTTCGTACTTATTTGATGGGAAATGTAAAACTGACAACGAATATTGAATACCGTCTGCCCTTTAATGACATGTACGAAGGAGCCATATTTACAGACATCGGAAACATCTGGAATCTCGAAGACAGCGGTTTTGATGACCAATTTAAATTCAGCAAATTCATCCGTCAGATGGGTGTAGGTAGTGGATTGGGATTGAGAGTGAATATTGCTTATATCACTTTAAGACTGGATCTTGCCTACAAAATCTATGACCCAAACAAACCTGATTCAGAAAGATGGAGACTGAAAAATTTCGATCTGTTTAAACCAACGATGAACATCGCATTCGGATATCCGTTCTAAAATTTAATCCGGCGAAATACCGAGTATGAAATAGGCCACAGCAGCTACTCTTGCAAGACTTTCTCTGGATTGATTTCTATAGAAACTCTCAGGTTTTGATACATCCTGAGCATCAAATCCCAAAGCATTCATAGAATTGTTTCTGGCGAAAAATAAAGCTCTTAGATTGTGAAACCCCTGAGAAACAATGATGACGTTTTTCTTTTTGTACGTGTTCTTGCAACGGAGAATACTTTTATAAGTATTAAAACCTTTTGGATCTTCTACAATGATGTGTTCAGGAACGCCTTCCTGATAAATCAGATAATTTTTCATGGCAGCAGGTTCGTCGTAACCCTTGCTTTTTTCACCGCTTACAATGATAGTTTTTATCTTTCCATGATGATAAAGTAGTGCCGCTGCATCCATCCTTTTGGTAAAATACGGATTGGAAACTCCTGAACGCATTCTTGGCGAAGTTCCCAACACCAAAGCAACCTCACGTGGCGGAATTTTTGAAATTTTAGTGTACGTTCTTCCGTTGGTCAGCCCAAAAACCCACGCATTGCACAAAGCCATCAGCAGAATAACAACTTCCGCTGACAGAAAAATAAATTTGAATATGTTTTTAATGATTCTCAACTGAAATCAAAATTAAGCTTTATTTTTTTAGTTTTAGCAATCGACATACAGGCTAAAATTTTTCCCTGAGATTCTTCTTTTTCAGTTAAATATTCGTTCTCCAGAAGCTCAACTTCGCCTTCTTCCAAATAACATTCACAACTCCCACAAATCCCTGATTTGCAGGAATATGGTACTGGAAATTTTAAAGTTAAAAGCTGCTGCAGAATTTTTTCTCTGTTATCAGGAAGTTTAGTCTGGTAATTTTTCCCGAGCATCGTATATTCAATCTCAATATTTTCTATCAGTGGAAATTCTTTTTCTATAGGATAAATATCGTCGTTAAACTCTTCAAAAAGCTCAAAATGAATATTGTTTTTCGGGATTCCGTGTTGGTAGCAGGCGTTGGCGAGGCTTTTTATCATTTCACCTTTCCCACAAATCAAAACTTCATCCACCGCATCCCAAATCGTTGATTCTTCATCGGTATCATCCAAATGGAGAATCTGATTGATGATTAAATTTAATTTTTTCTCATCAAGTCTTCCTGAAAAAAAAGAGTTTGCTGTATTTTCCCTTGAAAAAAAGTAGAAAATCTGTAATCTGTCGCCATAAAAACGGGCAAGCTGATCAAGTTCCTCACGGTAAGCAAGGTTTTCAAAGTTTCTGTTCCCGTAAAAAAGGAAAAGCCTTGTTCTCGGTTCCTGATGAAGAATATTTTTAAAATGGCTTAAAACCGGCGTAATCCCAATTCCAGCTGCAAAACCCACAATCGTTCTGAACTCGCTAGGTTTTGAAACCAAAGTAAATCTTCCTGCCGGCTTACTTACAAATAAGATATCGCCTTCATTAAATTTTTGGTAAAGTTTTGAAGCACTGCTGTCTTCAGAACTGATCTTGATTCCTAAAGTAATCTTTTTTTCAAACGGAGCCGAAGTTATTGAATAATCATTAAGAAATTCTTTCCCGTCATCCTCAAACAGAACGGTCACAAACTGACCGGACTCAAACGAAAAAAGCCACTCCAAATCCTCTGGAATTTCAAATTCCAGGGTGAAAGTATTTTTGGTCAGGTCTTGCTTTTTAGCTATTTTTAACGGATGAAATTCCGTGGGTTTGCCTTTGTAAATTTGCTCTTTCATAAGTTCATTCCAAAAATAAATAAAAAATATGAAGAAACTAATTTTGTCAGCATTTGTTTTGGTCGCTTTGTCATCATGCAAAAAGGAAAATACAAATCAGGAAACAGCTCAAGATACAAATTCTGAAAATACAGATTCCGTTGCAAAAACAGAAGATCAACCTGCAGCAAAGCCTTTGCCAATGGTAACTCTGGCAAAGACAGCAGACTTTTTGGGAAAGAAAAACGATACTCTTTATGTTACCAATTTCTTCGCAACATGGTGCGGACCGTGTGTAAAAGAAATTCCACATTTCAAAAATAAAATTGAAGAATTCAAAGGCCAGCCTGTAAAAATTACTTTTGTAAGCCTAGACCAGAAAGAAGTCTGGAATTCTGAGGTTCCGCGTTTCACACAGGAGCAGGGAATTCAGGATTACACCGTTTTACTGGATGGAACACAGCTGGATGCCAACTTTTTTGCTTCCAATTTTAAGGAGTGGAACGGCAGCGCAATTCCGTTTACTTTTATGAGGAAAGGCGACAAAACCGATGAAACTCTAGGTATGATCAGCGAAGCCCAGTTGAATGAAAAGATGGCAAAGCTTTTAAAATAATTTTCCGTTCAGAAAATGTCAAAAAAATTCAAAATCCTGTGTTCAGTATTAATTTTAGCAATATTCATTGTTTCTATTATTAATTTGAACACAGGATTTTTAAGTTTAAATTTCAATGATTTTTTTGGAGAAAATTCCAACAGTCAGATTGCTGAAATACGTGTAAACAGGGTTTTGGCAATGCTTTTGGCTGGCATTTCCATTCCAACCTCAGGTTTTCTGATGCAGGAATACTTTCAAAATCCGCTTGCCGGACCAGATATTTTAGGAATCACATCAGTTGCGAGTTTATCGGTAGCATTTTACATTTTCTTTTCAAACAGTATTTTGCTTCCAGAATTTTTACAAAACAGTTTTTTAAGCTTGTCCGCAATCGTCGGAAGTCTACTTCTGATGCTTGTTTTACTGTCGATGTCCGGTAAATTTCAGGATAAATCTTACCTGATTATTTTCGGATTTTTAGTTTCGGCTTTTGCGGGAGCGATTGTTTCTCTGCTACAGTTTTACGCTGAAAATCAAAGTTTAAAAAATTATATTCTGTGGTCATTTGGAGCCAACAATATGGTTTCCCGAAATCAGATTTTTGTCCTTTCAGTATTGGTAGCAATCGGATTATTTGTTTGTTTTAAAACCATAAAACCTCTAATCGGAAATTCTTTGGGAAGTTCTTACGCACAAAGTTTAGGAGTAAATTTAAATCATTTAAAATTGCTTATCATTGTCACTTCTTCCCTGCTTTCTGCTTCTATTACAGCTTTTTTAGGACCCATTTTATTCATCGGAATTATCGTTCCCCACTTTTGCAGATTAATTTACAATCCCGCAAAATTATGGCAGCAATGGATTTTAAATATCTTCTTAGGAATGCTCATCATGCTCATTTTCTCCATCGCCGCAGAAAAAACGCAAATTCCTCTTAATGTAATAAGCTCAGTTTTTGGAATTCCTGTAATTTTGATGATGTTGTTGAGGCAGAATAAAGTGTAAAAGTGAATTGTGAATGAGTCAATAGTGAATTTTTTAAATCTCCCGCAGATTTTCCAGATGACGCAGATGTTGGATCTTTTTTAAAATTTAATGTCCTACAAATACTTCCACTTTGTCTTTCCGTAGGAATCTAAACTAATTTTATGATGGCCTTTTTAGCATGATCAAATAATAAACAGATGAATGCCAGAATTACATATAAGAAATTAATTATTGCTAATATATTTATGTTCGCATTTAGCGTGGCAATTCTGGAATATTCAAAACTGTTTAGAATGAGCTTAGATAAGCATTGGATTTACTCTTTCGGTCATAATTGGTGGTTTATGATTGGAATACCTGCAGCATTTTTGGGATCATTAATTTTAGGGATTTTAAGTTTAATTGATATTAAAGAATATAAATTTTTGTACTTTATTTTTAGTCTTATTCCACTTATTTTATTTATTATTCTAATTTCAGTATAAAATGCACCTACAAATCAACCAAGCCAACATCGGCTACGACAAAACCCTTATTTCAAATGCCAACGCATCTTTGAAATTGGGAGACGTCTGCCTTTTGATAGGAAATAACGGTGTAGGAAAAACAACTTTAATCAAATCTATTCTCCATCAGAATCCTTTGTTGGGTGGCGAAATTTTAATTGAAAATAAAAACGTAAAAGATTTAACTGTAAAAGAAATTGCAGAAAATATTGCCATCGTTTTTTCAAAAGCGGTTATTCCGCAAAATTATACAGTTGAAGACCTGATTTCTTTAGGAAAATACATTTACTATCCCTTTTATTTCGAGCTGAAAAAACAGGATAGAGCTGAAGTTGCGGAAATTATTGAAGAACTCGATCTTGCACAATATAAAAATACACCGCTCAAAAATCTTTCCGACGGAAATCTTCAGAAAGCATTTATAGGACGGGCATTGACGCAAAATTCGCCCATTATAATTTTGGATGAACCAACAACGCATCTCGACGAGAAAAATAAAATCATCATTCTGAAAACACTCAGAAAACTTGCCAAAGAACAGAATAAATTAATCCTTTTTTCGTCCCACGACTGGCGTCTGGCAAAGGAATTTGCGGATAAAATCTGGTACATCAAAGAAAAACAGTTGTTTGCCGGGATGGTTGAAGATGTTATGATACAGAATGATGAGCTTACCAACGCCTCACTTTTTCAGGTCAATAAAAACTTCGTGGCACCATCCATCAGCTCGCCGGAGATTCAGAAAGAAATGCTCTACTCGCTTTTGCAGAAAAACTTTCAGAAAGACCTGTCAGGTCTCAGTTTTACTTATCAGAACAAAATCTGGAACATTTCTGATACGAATACAACTTATCAATGCGAATCTTTCGAAGATATTCTGAAAATCATCCAAAACATTCATTAACAAAGCATTCTGGTTAACAATATTACATACTATGCATGCATAGTATTATGCTTTTCATACTTTTTAAGTCCTTATCAGTCAGATTGTTAACAAATTTTAACTTTATAAACTGTTATGCATGCATAATATTTATTAAATTTGGATAACACCATAACACAAAAAAGTATGGATCAAAACAATAAAGAAAAAACTGAAAACATCGATCTTATTCTGAAGCAGACATGGATATCGGTACAGAAAATGTACTCAGACCTTGCGCAGGAGTACGATTCCACCGCGGTACAGGCGCTCACACTTCTCAAGATCGATCCTAAAGAAGGAACCAGAAGCACTAATTTAGGTCCAAAAATGGCCATCGAGCCCACTTCTCTTACCAGAATCATTAAGCTTTTGGAAGACAACGGCTATATCTACAAAGAAAAAACAACGCAGGACAAGCGCGAAGTGATTATCAAACTTACAGATAAAGGGCTGAACTCAAGAAATTTATCAAAAGAAGTCGTTGTTAACTTCAACAAGAGAGTCATGGAAAAAATTGCCCCTGAAAAACTGGAGGTTTTCAAAGAAGTCATGACTGAAATTATGAAAATATCAAGCGACCTGAACAATAAGAAATAGTTTAAATGATCCCGCCTTTTATTGGTGCAGCAATTGGAATTGTCCAAGCTATTTTATTTTTATGGCAGTTATAAACTTCGTTCGTAAATTTCGGTAAAGCCTCAGCTTTATTTCATTTATGTCCTCAGTTCCCACTTTTTTGCAGATTTCCCATCGCATTTGCCAGCCCTGAAATTTGCAAAAAGAGCTCCACTCAGGTCGGGCTGTGACAGATTCGCTGCTAGAAAAAGGAAGGGAAAAAGTAAAAGAATAAGGTTATAAATCAACTCATAAATTAATCAAAATAATAAAATCTACATATGAAAAGACGAATCAAACACGTAACGGTTCTCGGTTCAGGAATTATGGGAAGCGGTATAGCTGCGCACTTTGCCAACATCGGCGTGCAGGTTTCACTGCTCGATATTGTTCCGTTTGAGCTGAACGAAGCCGAGCAGAAAAAAGGTTTGACCAAAGAAGACAAAGCCGTTCGCAACAGAATTGCTTCAGAAAACTTTGAAAAACTGAAGAAATCAAGTCCAGCACTACTCTATTCTCCGAAATTTGCGGAAAGAATTAAGGTCGGAAATTTCGATGACGATTTACCAAAAATCAAAGACACAGACTGGATTATTGAAGTTGTCGTTGAAAAACTCGACATCAAAAAATCGGTTTACGAAAAAATCGAACAGTTCAGAAAAGCCGGAACTTTAGTTTCGTCCAATACTTCAGGAATTCCAATCAATATGTTGGTGGAAGGACGAAGCGATGATTTTAAAAAATATTTTGCGGGAACGCACTTTTTCAATCCTGTAAGATATTTACCGCTTCTTGAAGTCATTCCAACTAAAGAAACAGACCCAGAAATCGCGAAATTCTACATGGAATACGGTGCAAAATTCTTAGGAAAGACAACCGTTTTAGCAAAAGATACACCCGCGTTTATTGCCAACAGAATCGGCGTTTTCTCGATGATGGATTTGCTTCATAATGTTCAGAAATTAGGTTTAAATGTTTCTGATGTTGATAAATTGACGGGTCCAATTATTGGTCGACCAAAGTCTGCAACTTTCAGAACAGCCGATGTGGTTGGTTTGGATACTTTGGTGATGGTGGCCAACGGAGTTCGTCAAAGCGGTGCTGAAGCGAATGATTTCAACAATGTTTTCGCCCTTCCTGAGTACATTCAGAAAATGGTAGACAACAAATGGTTGGGTTCAAAAACAGAACAAGGTTTCTATAAAAAAGTGAAAGGTAAGGACGGAAAATCTGAAATTCACGGATTAAATCTCGACACTTTAGAATACGAACTTCAGGGAAAATCTTCTTTCCCGACTTTAGAATTAACTAAAAATATCGACAAACCAATTGACCGTTTCAAAGTTTTAATTGGTGGAAAAGACAAAGCTGGAGAGCTTTACAGAAAATCTTTGGGCGCATTGTTCGCTTACGTTTCTCACAAAGTTCCTGAAATTTCTGACGAAGTTTACAAAATCGACGATGCGATGAGAGCAGGTTTCGGTTGGGAAAACGGACCTTTCGAAATTTGGGATTCTGTTGGAGTTCAAAAAGGAATTGAACTGGCGAAAGAAGCGGGTTATGAAGTTTCTGATTGGGTAAAAAACGTTGAATCATTCTACAAAGTCAACGACGACGGACAAAGCATTTTCTTCGATAAAAACTCAGGAAATTACAATAATATTCCAGGTCAGGAATCATTTATCATTTTAGATAATATCAGAAAAAACAAAACGCTTTGGAGCAATTCAGGTTCTTCTATTGAAGATTTGGGCGACGGAATTATCAATTTTGAAATCCGTTCCAAGATGAATTCTCTAGGCGGCGAAGTTCTGGATGGATTAAACCGAGCCATTGATTTAGCTGAAAAAGAATACGACGGTTTAGTGATTGGAAATCAAGGCACGAATTTCTCTGTCGGAGCCAATTTAGCGATGATATTAATGATGGCAATCGAGCAAGATTGGGATGATTTGAATATGGCGATTGCATATTTCCAAAAATCGATGATGCGAGTTCGTTATTCCTCAATTCCTGTCGTAGTCGCTCCTCACGGAATGACTTTAGGCGGTGGTTGCGAAATGACGATGCACGCCGACCGAGTAGTCGCAGCTGCAGAAACCTACATCGGATTGGTTGAAACCGGAGTCGGCGTCATTCCTGGTGGTGGCGGAACAAAAGAATTTGCTTTGAGAACTTCAAGAGAATTCCACAGTGATGATGTGAAAAACAACCGTCTCCGTGAGGCTTTCATGAATATCGCAATGGGAAAAGTCGCCACTTCAGCCTACGAGGCTTACGACATGGGAATTCTTGAAAAAGGAAAAGACATCGTGGTCGTTGATAAAAGAACGCAGATTATGACCGCAAAAATGATGGCTAAAAGTCTGGCAGAACACGGCTATACTCAACCCATCGAGCAAACTGTAAAAGTTCTTGGAAAAGATGCTTTGGGCATGTTCTACGTGGGAACTGACCAAATGTTAACCGGAAATTTCATTTCCGAGCATGATAAGAAAATAGCAGATAAACTAGCGAATGTTCTGGTAGGCGGAAATCTTTCTGAACCAACAGTTGTTACCGAACAGTATTTATTGAATCTTGAGAGAGAAACTTTTTTACAGCTTTGTGGAGAGAGAAAAACTTTGGAGAGAATTCAGTTTATGTTGCAGAAAGGAAAGCCGTTGAGAAATTAATTTTTTTTTGTACAAAGTAGAAAGTATTAACGTAAAAAGTATTTGTTATGCACAATTTCAGACAATTAGAAGTTTGGAAAAAATCTATTAAACTCTGTAAAACGTATTATTTCTTTTCAAAAGAATTTCCGAAAGATGAATTATTTGGTCTCACATCTCAATCTAGAAGATCATTGTATTCGATTCCATCGAATATCGCTGAAGGAGCCGGCAGAGATACAAAAGCTCAGTTTTCACATTTCTTAAATATAGCTTTAGGATCTTCTTTTGAGTTCGAAACACAGATAATTATTGCAAATGAATGTGAATTTTTTCCACAGGAAAAATTCGAAATTGTTCTTACTGAGATTCAACATATACAAAATATGATTATTAAACTGAAACAAGTTTATTCAAGTTAAAACTTTTAAAAATACATTGTACTTTATACATAAATACATATTACAATTATGAGACAAGCATATATAATCAAGGGATTCCGTACAGCGGTCGGAAAAGCGCCAAAAGGCTCACTCCGATTCACACGTCCCGACGTAATGGCAGCAACAGTTATCGAGAAACTGATGGCAGCCGTTCCACAACTAGATAAAGACAGAATCGATGATTTAATCGTTGGTAACGCAATGCCGGAAGCTGAACAAGGCTTAAATGTAGCACGTTTAATCTCTTTGATGGGATTACAAACCGACAAAGTTCCTGGTGTTACCGTGAACAGATATTGCGCATCAGGTTCTGAGGCAATTGCGATCGCTTCGGCGAAAATTCAAGCAGGAATGGCGGATTGTATCATCGCAGGTGGTACAGAATCAATGTCTTATATTCCAATGGGTGGTTATAAACCCGTTCCTGAAACTGAAATTGCAAAATCAAATCCCGATTATTATTGGGGAATGGGTTACACGGCAGAAGAAGTTGCAAAACAATTCAACATTTCCCGTGAAGAGCAGGACCAATTTGCTTTTGAATCGCATCAAAAAGCTTTGAAAGCCAATCAGGAAGGTAAATTTGCCAATCAAATCGTATCCATTCCTGTTGAATATAATTTTTTGGATGAAAACCAAAAAATGCAGACTAAGAAATTCGATTTTTCAGTAGATGAAGGTCCGAGATTAGACACTTCTTTGGAAGGTTTGGCTAAACTAAAACCAGTATTTGCCAACGGAGGAAGCGTAACCGCAGGAAACTCTTCTCAAATGAGCGACGGAGCAGCTTTCGTGATCGTAATGTCTGAAGAAATGGTGAAAGAATTAGGACTGGAACCTGAAGCGAGATTGGTTGCGTACGCAGCTGCAGGTTTGGAGCCGAGAATTATGGGGATGGGTCCTGTTTATGCCATTCCGAAAGCGCTGAAGCAGGCTGGTTTAGAATTGAAAGATATTGAATTGATTGAATTAAATGAAGCTTTTGCTTCTCAATCGGTTGCGATTAAAAAGGAATTGAATTTAAATCCTGATATTTTAAATGTTAATGGTGGCGCAATCGCTCTCGGTCATCCACTTGGTTGCACAGGAACAAAATTGACGGTTCAGCTTCTCGACGAAATGAGAAAACGCGGAAATAAATACGGAATGGTTTCTATGTGCGTGGGAACGGGGCAAGGTGCGGCGAGTATTTTTGAGTTGCTGTAATCCCCATTTCCCCCAAGGGGGGAACATCTCTAAAATTCGAGTTAAAAAATAAATACTAATTTATTACACATAAAAACTGTTACCTTCTGACGGTTTCTCCCTTGGGGGACAGGGGGAAATTGCAGCCCGACTTGAACGGAGCTCTTTTTCTGAAAAAATGGGAAGGGAAAAGCGCTGGATTTTTTTCAGAAAAAAGCGGGAGCCCTTCGTCAGGCTCAGGATAAATTCAGGCGGATTAAGCTGCCCAAATAAAAGTAATCTCTCTGAAATTTTCGAACGGTTACCAAAATAAAAAATTAAAAAAATAAATAATATGTCAAATTTAAAAGGCGGAGAATTTCTTATCAGAGAGATTCCTGCAAATGAAATTTTCAGTTTGGAAGAACTGAGTGAAGAGCAAAAAATGCTTCGTGATTCTGCGAAAGAATTTATCGACAGAGAAGTAATTCCGCATCATGAGCGTTTTGAGAAAAAAGATTATGCCTTAACGGAGGAAACTATGCGTAAGCTCGGCGAAATGGGACTTTTAGGAATTACAGTTCCTGAAGAATACGGTGGCTTGGGAATGGGATTTGTGAGCACGATGTTGGCTTGTGACTATGTTTCGGGTGGAAATGGTTCACTGGCGACGGCCTATGGAGCGCATACCGGAATCGGGACGCTTCCTACCCTACTTTATGGAAGTGAGGAACTGAAACAGAAATATCTTCCGGATCTGGCAACGGGAACAAAATTCGGAGCATATTGCCTGACTGAGCCTGATGCCGGTTCTGATGCGAATTCAGGGAAAACAAGAGCAAAACTGTCTGAGGACGGAAAACATTACATCATCAACGGACAAAAAATGTGGATTTCTAACGCCGGTTTTGCAGACACGTTCACTTTATTTGCCAAAATTGATGATGATAAAAATATTACTGGTTTTGTAATCAACCGATCTGAACTTGAGAACCCTGAAAGTTTGACGTTTGGTGAAGAAGAGCACAAATTGGGAATTCGCTCATCGTCTACCCGTCAGGTTTTCTTTAATGATATGAAAATTCCTGTTGAGAATATGCTTGGCGAAAGAAACAATGGTTTCAAAATCGCTTTGAATGCGCTGAATGTTGGCAGAATTAAATTGGCTGCCGCAAACCTTGACGGACAGAGAAGAATTTTAAATCACTCGATTCAATATTCTAATGAGAGAAAGCAGTTTGGCGTTTATATTTCAACTTTTGGAGCGATCAGAAAGAAAATTGCTGAAATGGCAACGGGAGTTTTTGTAAGTGAAGCAGGTTCGTACCGTTTGGCAAAAAATGTGGAAGATAAAATCGCAGAATTGGTTGCTGGTGGCATGGATCATCAGCAAGCTGAACTGAAAGGTGTTGAGGAATTTGCAGTGGAAGCTTCTATTTTGAAAGTTTATGTTTCAGACTTAACTCAAAATACCGCAGACGAAGGAATTCAGATCTATGGTGGAATGGGCTTTTCTGAAGATACACCGATGGAAGCTGCATGGAGAGACGCAAGAATCGGCAGAATCTACGAAGGAACCAACGAAATCAACAGGCTTTTGGCTGTCGGAATGTTGATCAAAAGAGCCATGAAAGGTGAATTAGACTTACTTTCTCCGGCAATGGCAATTTCAAAAGAATTGATGGGAATTCCGTCTTTTGAAGTTCCGGATTATTCTGAATTGATGAGTGAAGAAAAAGCAATTATTGCTAATCTGAAGAAAGTTTTCCTGATGGTTTCGGGAGCTGCGCTTCAGAAGTTCATGATGGATATTGAGAAACAGCAACATTTACTGTTGAATGCTTCAGAAATTTTAAATCAAATCTACATGGCGGAATCTACAATTTTGAGAGCTGAAAAACATTTCGCTGCCGATTCTGTTGAAGTTGCAATGGCTCAATTAAACCTTTACAAAGCTGTAGAAAAAATTATCGTTGCCGCCAAGGAAGGAATTATTTCTTTCGCAGAAGGCGACGAGCAGAGAATGATGCTTTCAGGATTAAGAAGATTTACAAAATACACCAATAACCCGAATGTTGTGGCTTTGACTGAGAAGGTTGCGGCGCATTATATTGGGAAAGGGCACTATTAATCTTACCCTTAAAAAACAAAACCTTTAAGGTTCATAGATAATCTAAAAAATCCCGAATTATATTTCGGGATTTTTTACTTTTAATCTTTATTTGGGCGCCTGTTTCCGCCCTCCGTTCCCGCTTTTTTGTTCGTCATTCTTCCTCACAAAAAGAGCTCCACTCAGGTCGGGGCGCAATCGGAAATTATTTAGAAATCCATAAGTTTCAATAAAATCACTATTTTCCGAATAAAACCAAAACCTACAAAACAATATTATTCTTCGGCGTAATCGCTGACGGCAGAAATTCCTCATCCAACATATCACGCATATCAATCTCAATCGTTCTGCTAATTTGCGTGATTGGAACATCATTGGCGCTGCCTTCAAAAGGATTCATCGAGCTCTCTCCTACTGTATCCAGCGTGATGAAAACCCACATCAGAATCATAGAAAACGGAAGATTTAACCAAACAGAATAGCCTTCCAAAACAGTTCCCTGACCGAGTTTTGCAAACTCATTAAGCAAACCAAAAGGCACGGAAATCACAAAAAGAAAAAGCAGATAAGTTGTAATTGAAGAGAAGTTTCTCGGGTATGGGAAATTTTTAATCCTTTCCGCTTTTCCCTGATGGTCTGTAAATTTTGATAAAGATTGCTGAAGAAAAGTCCATTGAAAATCATTCAGTTTCCCGTTTTTGTAAAGTTCAGCCAAATCTTTCGACTGCAAAGCCGAAAGCTGAGTTGCACGGTTTTTCTTGGTCAAAACATACTCGTATTCAGAGGATGACAATAACGGTTTTAATTCATTTTCAATCGTAGAATTACGTTCCGGAATGTCGTAAACCGACAAATATTCCAGATTCGATTTCTGTTCCATATTTTCCCATGTTCTCGGCTCTCTGAGTTGAAAACGCAGTGCCGTAAGCCATGCAAAATGACGGTAAAATATAGTTTTTATCTCCTCATTATTTCCCTGCAATGCGTCCCTCAAAGTATACCCGAAAGCTCTGCTGTCATTAATGATCGCACCGTAAATCTGCCTTGCTTCCCAAAGTCTGCCGTAGCTTGCATTGTTCTTAAAACCAACAATAAATGCCACCGCCGTTCCCAAAATAGCAATCGGCTGCCATGGAAGCGAAAGATATTCTGCTCCCAAATAATAAAATAAGGTTGGAATAGCGGCTAAAATAAAGACTTTGTAAATGGTTCTGCGTGTCCAGAGAATGAATTCTTTCGGTGTAAATTTTCTTCCTGCGTTCATGTTTTATAATTGATTAATGATGAATGATGAGTGATGAGTGATGAGTGATAATTGATGATTGATAATTGATGATTGATTTATTTTTTTCATTTGAAAACTTTAGGCTTATGTATGTCCAATTTCAAAAAAATTTTAAGCAGTGTCAGGCTGAGCCTGTCGAAGCCTTTTTGACTTACATTTGATAATTGATGTTTGATTTAATTTTTTTTTTTGAAAGACTTTAGGCTTATTTATGTCTAATTTGAAAAAAAGTTTTAAGCAGTGTCAGGCTGAGCATGTCGAAGCCTTTTTCGTTTTACAATTGATAATTGATAATAGATTAAAAGTGGTTTTTGCAAAATTTTTAATGCATTCAAATCACTCATCAATAATCAATTATCATTCATATTTAATGTTCCGATCCTGTCACTTTGAGGTCATTCAGATCCAGTTGCAGTTCAGCTTTTCTGATTTCGGAATCTTCAAATTCTTTGTGCTTTCTCATTTTAAATAATTCCTTGCGCTGAAGTGCATGAATTTCCAAAAGCATGTGGTGATACTCCTCTACCTCTTCCTTTTTGGTGTCCCGACATTCTACGGAATCAAAACTTTTCTGGTTGTTTACAATTTCATTTTGAAGACTGTTTTTATAAAATTCAATCAGCTCGTTATCAGAAATTTCCTGCGGATATTTTTCACTGATGTAATTCAGACCCAACTCATCCAGACGAATCTGAATTCTTTTTCGCTGCTGATCTTCAGGAATTGTGCTGTCGATTTCACCAATATTAATCCATTTAATAATCAATGGAAGCGTAAGTCCCTGAAAAACCAGAGTGATAAAGATAACCACAAACGTGATGAAAATAATCATATTCCGCTCCGGAAACAAAGTTCCGTTTTCATCCAGATAGATCGGAATTGATAACGCAGTTGCCAGAGAAACCACGCCCCGCATTCCTGCGTAACTCGTTATCAGTGAACCTTTCCAGCCCGGACTTGGCTCGTTTTCTCTGATACTTCTAAACAAAAACCGTGGGATATGAGCAATGGGATACACCCACAAAAATCTTAAAACAATGACAATCAAGCTGATGAGAATTCCATATTTTAATCCCTGAAAAACCAAGTGTTTACCCAAACCCTGAACGATCTCCGGAAGTTCAAGTCCTATTAAAATGAAAACCAAAGCATTCATTACAAAAATCATGGTTGTCCACACGCCGAGCATATTCAATCTCGTGCTTCCCGTTTTGAAAATTTCGTGCGAACGCCATGAAATAAACAATCCTCCAGTTACCACAGCCATTACTCCCGAGAAGTGAAACTGTTCTGCGGCAAGAAACAAAATATAAGGCGTCATCACCGTCAAAGCCGCGTCAATAGCCGGACTTGTGGGTAAAAACCGATGAATGGCATACATAATATTTCCGCCAATAATTCCGACTACAACGCCCATTCCTGCAACAAGAAAAAACTGTCCGGTAGCTTCCTGCATGGAAAAAGTTCCCGTGAGAACTGCCGCCAAAGCAAATCTAAAAACAATCAATGATGCAGCATCATTTACCAGACTTTCACCTTCCAAAATCGTCAGTAATCTTTTCGGAATTTTAAGACCTTTCATCACAGTTGCAGCTGCTACAGCATCCGGCGGAGATACAATTCCACCTAACAAAAATCCAAGTGCCAGTGTAAATCCCGGAATCATCGATGTAGAAATATAGGCCACGATAAGCGATGTAAAAAACACCAAGCCAAACGCTAAAAGGCTGATAGGTCTTTTCCATTTCCAAAAGTCTTTCCACGATGTGTACCACGCAGCTTCGTACAAAAGTGGTGGCAGAAAAAGAAGAAAAATAATATCGGGATCAAGTTTCAAGACAGGAATTCCCGGAATAAAACTTATTCCCAAACCTGCAATAACTAAAAATATCGGATAAGCAATTTTTATCTTTTTAGCCAGTAAAACGAGCATCATTACGGCAAAAAGAAGGAAGAGAATGAGGAGTAAATTGTGATGCATGGTCGTTAAAATTTTAATTCATTTTGTGTAAAAATCAACCCTCCCAAAATGTCTCGTACTGAAAGGGTTTTGTCTTTAATCAAGCGGCAAAAATAAACAAAAGATTAGAATTTTGCTCTCACTCTCTTCCCCGAAGTTTATAAATTTTGTCGACAGCCAGAAATGAACAAACTACGCCCACAAAAAGTATAAATGACCGAACCCAATTTATGGAACTCCATTCACAGGAAATTTTTTTTAAGCCTTTCGGAATCCAAAATGGGTTTGGAAAGATACATCAGATCATTTCGGGGATGAAAATAAGTAAAGGCTAAGATGTCTCCTGCAACAGAACAGAGTAAATCAATTCCGAGAAAAACCCTTACTGATTTTGCAGTCTTCCAAAATAAAATAAGAGATAATACTGCGAAAATCTGTACTGCCGGCGAAAATATTTTGAAGAAATCTCTGGGATTTACAGTTTTGAAATATGCTCTTGCTGCAACAACGGAATTCGGAATATCACTTTTAACAGCTTCCGAAATGACCATCGAGTTAAAAACGTTGGTAAACAAAACTCCGCTCGCCAAAGCTACAGATGTGAATAAAATTAGTTTTTTCATTTTCCTGGTTTTTAGTTTTTTAAATTTTAATAAAAATTTTATAATAAA
This sequence comes from Chryseobacterium foetidum, assembly GCF_025457425.1. Classification (NCBI taxonomy): domain Bacteria; kingdom Pseudomonadati; phylum Bacteroidota; class Flavobacteriia; order Flavobacteriales; family Weeksellaceae; genus Chryseobacterium; species Chryseobacterium foetidum. The sequence goes on along the minus strand of NZ_JAMXIA010000001.1, from coordinate 132,194 downwards.
AACTAAGTTTCAGAAAATCAGTAATTAACATCGAATTGCCCGCAGCCCGACTTGAACGGAGCTCTTTTTGTGAGGAGGTACGACGAGCAAAAAAGCGGGAGTGGAAGGCGGATTAAGCTGCCCAAATAATTAAAAAATAAATTGCCACGAATTCACGAATAAATCTGTAAATAATTCGTGCATTCGTGGCAAATATCATTTGGTAAAAAATTATCTCGTGGTATAACCGCCGTTTGCAAAGATGGTTTGCCCTGTAATCCACCATCCGTCGGTTACCAAAAACTCTACTAAAGGAGCGATGTCTTTAATGTCCGTCAATCCGCCCAAAGCTGATGCTGATTTGTGATAAGCAACTGCTTCTGGAGCTTCCTGTCCGTAGAAAAATGGCGTATCCATCGGTCCCGGAGCAACTGCGGAAACTGAGATTCCTTTTTCTCCGAATTCTTTTGAAGCCATTCTCGTGAAATGCTCAACTGGCGCTTTTGCACCTGCATAAGTGGAATATAAACCGGTGTAAGCCGCTAATAATGAGGTTACAATGGTGTTTATTTTTCCATTCTCGTTCAAATGTTTTCCGGCTTCCTGAATAAAGAAGTAAGCGACTTTTGAATTGATGTCGAACATCGTGTCGTAATCTGCCTCTGTAGTTTCCAGGAAAGGTTTTTTCAAGACCATTCCAACTGTGTTGATGGCGATATCGATGCCTCCGAATTTTTGTTTTGTGGCTTCAAAAAGTTTTGAAATATTTTCAACTTTAGTTAGATCTGCCTGAAAAATAAAGGCTTCTCCACCTGCGTTTGTGATTTCCGCTAAAGTTTTTTCGGCATCTGCTTTTGTACTGTCGCTGTTGTAATGAATGGCTACTTTTGCACCTTTCTGGGCAAAATTACGGCTTAGAAGTCCACCTAAATTTTTTGCTCCACCTGCAATTAATACTGTTTTTCCGTTTAAATCGTTTCTTGACATAATCTGTAAATTTTATAGGTACAAATTTCGCAAGACTGATTATTTAAAACATGGTGAACTTTTCGGGAAAATCAGGTATTTTGTTTTCTGAAACTTCCGGGTGTTTCGCCTGTCCATTTTTTAAAGAATTTTGAAAAATTCGAGGGATCATAGGTCAGTTTACGGGCTGCTTCGGCAATAGAAATTTCATTATTCAAAAGCATTTCTTTAGCTTTTTCAATGATTTTAAGATCATAAAAATGACAGGGATGATGACCAAATTCTTTTTGGATGGTATCACTTAAATGCTGGTGCGAAATCGCAAGCCGGGAAGCAATCTCTTTAAGTTCTAAAAAATCCTGTACCTCGCCACGCGTCACTTTTCCAATATGATCATCAAGAAAACTGAAATATTTTTCTGCAATTTCTTTTGCTCTGATCTTTTTTTCCATCAATGTAGTTTTGACTGCAAAAATATTAATAAATTGCTCAGGGATTTAATTTAACCTTTCAAATTAAAAATTATCCAAAAAAAAATCTGTGTACCTATGAAGTTATTTATTCTTTTTACAACTTTCAGTTCAGCGTTATTCTTCAGCCAAAGCCTTAAAAGACCTTTGATCATCAAAAATGATTCAACTGCAGTTGAGAAATTTTCATTTAAAAAACCTCTTGACTCTGTCTCGCTGAAAAGGGATTTAATTTTGGTTAAAAAACCTTCAGACTCTTTATATTTGAGTCTCGTAAAGAAAACAACTGATACTGAAATGATCGAAATTCTCACTGCAGGTAAGCAGAAAGACCTGATTGTAACATTTGATGATCCGAAAGCGGTTCCGAAGAAATAGTTTGAGATTCTTCAAACTATATGCAGATGAAAAAACTGTATGATACAATAAAATTTTAATATTTTTTTCATCACTTCAAATCCTGAAAATTGTAATTCATTTTTTATTTTTGCAGTCTACTTTTAAAAACATGACCAAAGAAGAATTACTGCATCGGGCCATTAAAATTGCAGACAAAGCTCACCGTGGCCAAAAAGATAAATACCACGCTCCTTACATTGCGCATGTTATGCGTGTAATGGAGTACGGAAAGACGATGGATGAAAAAATTGTGGGCGTGCTGCACGACGTGGTGGAAGATCATCCTGAAGAATTCAGTTTTGAATATTTAAGAGAGGAAGGATTTCCTGAATACATACTTTTTGCAATAAACTGCCTCACCAAATACGATCCGGAAGAAAATTATGACGATTTTGTAAAACGTACCGAGCGTTCTCCCCTTGCTGTTGCTGTAAAACTGAACGATCTGCGTGATAATATGGATTTGAGAAGGGTCAACAGAGAATTGACGCAAAAAGATATTCACCGTTTCAATAAATACCTGAAGGCTTACAGGTACCTTTCCGAGAAATATTAAACTTAAAGAAATAATATATAAACAAAGGCTCACTTCAAAAGAAATGAGCCTTAACTTTTATCTAACTTAAAAAATTATTTAGCAGCTTTTACATCTACAGAAATTTCGATGTCTTTGCTGATCATCCATTCCGCAGGATCTGTTTCGTCTGTACCGAATTTGATTCCCCAGTCTGCTCTGTTTACCGTAAATTTAGCCTGAACAGCCGCTGTACCTTCAGCTACATCTACTTTAGCAGGGAAAGATACGTTTACCGTTTTACCCAATAAAGTTAGGTTTCCGCTTACAGTTTTGTTAGCTCCCGCTACAGCATCAGCCGGTGCAGTTGCAAGATCTGCAACGCCTGTGATTTTGAAATCCGCAGTCGGGAATTTTGTAACGTCGAAGAAATCAGGGTTTTTCAAGTGACCTTCAAGATCAGCAGGTTTTTTGTCTTTTTCAGTTACTGAGGCCGGATCAACTTTCAAAGAAGCCATATCGATTACAAAGTTACCTGCAGTAAGCTGTCCGCCATCTACATTTAACTCACCAGACTGAATAGAAAGTGTTCCCCATCTTGGAGCAAAACCTCCCTTGTGGAAAGCCTTCCAGTTAACTTTTGATGCAGCAACGTCAGCTTTCAAAGCTTCACCTTTCCCTTCTGCAACATTTTGCTCAGTTCCCGTTTTTGCAGTGTCTGCAGTTTTGTCTTTGTTACAAGATGCTGAGATCAAACCTACAGCTACCAATGCGATTACGCTTAGTTTTTTCATATTAATTTAATTATTTAAATGTTTTAGAAGTGATAAATATAATACTTATTGTTTTATTTACCAATCTTTGAGTTATTAATGAGGCAAAGATATAGAGTTGATCAACAGAAAATCATTAACATACATCAAGAAAATTTCAGGATGTTATTGTTTTTTTGAATTTTCATTGTCAATATAAAGAGAATAATCTGCTTTCTTCATTTGAAAATTTCAGTATTTTAGCCCAATCAAAATTCTTTCATGAACACTTTAAATTTCATTCAGAAACAACTCAATATATCAGATAAAAGCATTGATGCTACTTTAAAATTATTATCCGAAGACTGCACTATTCCGTTTATTTCGCGATATAGAAAAGATGCGACAGGAAATTTAGATGAAATTCAGATTGAGCAGATTTCAAAATTGAGTAAACAGTTTGATGACATTGTAAAACGTAAAGAAAGTATTCTAAAATCAATTGAAGAGCAGAATTCTTTATCAACCGAATTAAAACAGAGAATTGACGAAAGTTTTGGTCTTCAGGAACTGGAAGATCTGTATTTGCCTTTCAAAAAACGCAGAAAAACCAAAGCTGATGCGGCTAAAGAAAAAGGTCTTGAACCTTTGGCGAAAATTATCATGAGCCAGAAAGCTCAGGATATTCAGTTTTTGGCTTCAAAATATTTAAATGAAAGTGTTTCGTCTGAAGAAGAAGCTTTGCAGGGCGCAAGAGACATCATTGCTGAATGGATCAACGAAAATATGTATGTCCGTAAAAATCTCCGTCGACTTTTTCAAAGAAAAGCTTTGATTTCTTCAAAAGTCGTAAAGGCTAAAAAAGAGGAAGAAGGTGCCCAGAAATTTTCACAATATTTTGAGTGGGAAGAAAGTTTAAACAGAACACCATCTCACAGACTTTTGGCAATGCTGAGAGCTGAATCTGAAGGTTTTGTAAAAATAAATATCGAAATCGATAAAGACGAAGCTTTGGATTTTATTGAAAATGCCATTATTAAATCTAAAAATGAAAGCTCTGAGCAGATTGCTTTAGCCATAAAAGATTCCTACAAAAGACTTCTTGAACCTGCTATTTCAAACGAAACTTTACAGGAAGCCAAAGAAAAAGCAGATAAAAAAGCAATTGAAATATTTTCTGAAAACCTCAGTCAGCTTTTGCTTGCTCCGCCTTTGGGTGAAAAACGGATTTTAGCGATCGATCCGGGATACAAAAGTGGCTGCAAAGTGGTTTGTTTAGACGAAAAAGGAGATTTACTTCACAACGAAACCATTTATCCTCACGCTCCACAAAATGAAAGCGGAATGGCAATGAAGAAAATCCGTTCGATGGTGAATGCTTATAATATTCAGGCAATTTCTATCGGAAACGGAACGGCGAGCCGTGAGACAGAATTTTTCATAAAAAAAATAGGTTTTGATAAACCTTTGCAGGTTTTTGTGGTTTCGGAAGCCGGTGCATCGGTCTATTCTGCCAGTAAAATTGCAAGAGATGAATTTCCGAGCTTTGATGTGACCGTTCGTGGTGCCGTCTCTATCGGTCGCCGACTTTCTGATCCTTTGGCGGAACTGGTAAAAATTGACGCAAAATCTATTGGTGTGGGCCAATACCAACATGATGTGGATCAGACTCAGCTGAAAAACGAACTCGATTCTACGGTAATGAGATGCGTAAATTCTGTTGGAATTAATTTGAATACGGCAAGCAAATCTTTACTGAGCTACGTCTCTGGAATTGGCGAAAAGATGGCTGAAAATATTGTGAACTATCGGGCTGAAAACGGAGCTTTCGAAAACAGAAAACAACTGAAGAAAGTCCCAAGACTTGGCGAAAAAGCTTTCCAGCAGGCTGCGGCTTTTATCAGAATTACCAATGGAGAAAATCCTTTAGATAATTCTGCCGTACATCCTGAAGCGTACGGGATTATCGAAAAAATGGCAAAAGACTTAGGTTTAAAAACAAATGAACTTATCGCAAACAAAGAAAAAATAAGTCTGATTCAACCTGAGAAATACATTACAGAAGATATTGGAATTTTAGGAATCAGAGACATTTTGAAGGAACTTGAAAAACCAGGTTTGGATCCAAGAAAAGCGGCGAAGGTTTTTGAATTTGATCCTAATGTCAAAAAAATTACAGACCTGAAAACGGGAATGATTCTGCCTGGAATAGTAAATAATATCACAGCTTTCGGGTGTTTTGTAGATTTAGGAATTAAAGAAAGCGGGCTCGTTCATATTTCACAATTGAAAGACGGTTTTGTTTCTGATGTAAATGAGGTGGTAAAACTTCATCAGCACGTTCAGGTGAAGGTGACGGAAGTTGATGAACAGAGAAAAAGAATTCAGCTGAGCATGATTTTGTAGAGAAGCTAATGAAAGTTTCAGAATTAAAAGAAAAGAAAGTAATTCACAGGCCAACTCAGAATTTTGATGTTGACGGAAAACGTGTTTATAATGTTTTTGAATACGATCTGCCTTTTAAAACTGATTATGAAGACAACGAACGGGAAAGAATTCTGGCAAAAATAATTGACGCTGTGCCTGTTTTGCTTATCGCACTTTTGTTGCTTGATCAGTCTCCTTTTTTAGCAGTCATACTGTCACTTCCGGCAGTGATTATTGTCGGAAGCATTTCTGAAAGTTTTTTTGGAACCACATTAGGAAAAAAAATATTCAAAATAAAGGTGATAGATGACAATGGAAATAATCCTCATATTTTAAGATCAATCGGTAGAAATATTCTGTGTCTGGCAGTTTTTTCAATGCTGTTGTCAGATTTCATTCCTCCATTAAATGAAATTTTGGGTATCAAACATAAAGAAGCCAACTTTACAATGCATATGAATAATATCCTGTGCAAGACACATATAGTAAAAGAAAGCAAACTAAGAGAAATCAAAATGTTACTTAACCAAAGTAACAAACAAATAATTTGAAAGAATTATCTTTATTAAAATCAGATAATTATTAAATTTTTAATAACAAATCTTTTATGCTAAAAATAGCTTTTCAATAAAATTTAATTTTTATTAATATATCGAAAAAAAAATCTGTTTTATAGTATATTTTATTTTTATTCATTTACCTTTATCCGTAAAATTTGAGATTCTACCGACACTGATCACAACTTTTTACAATAAATATCATTGAATGATAAGGCATAAGCCAAAGGTGTTTTGCTCAGGAACTATAGATTGTACCCTGCATAAACATTTATAAAAAAGCTTTTATATATTAAGAATTAGAAATCTACATTTAGAATGACCGGCAAAATTATTGGGGTGGGCAACTACATCCCTTCAGAAACCATAACCAATTTATTTTTTGATAAGCATGTTTTTTTGAATGAACATGGCATCACTTTAAAAGAAGACAACGCTCTGATTACCAGCAAACTGAAAAAAATTACCGGTATTGAAGAGAGAAGATACGCCACAAGCGATCAGGTAACCTCAGATCTTGGTCTTATTGCTGCCCAAAGAGCAATCGAAAACTCCGGTATCGATCCTGAAACCTTGGATTACATCATATTCGCACACAATTTTGGCGACGTGCGTCACAACACAGTTCAGTCGGATACGGTTCCGAGTCTTGCTTCAAGGGTTAAACATCTGCTGCAGATTAAAAATAATTTCTGTGTTGCCTACGACGTACTCTTCGGCTGTCCGGGCTGGATTGAAGGGGTGATTCAGGCAAATGCTTTTGTAAGATCGGGTATTGCAAAAAGATGTCTTGTGATCGGTGCTGAGACACTTTCGCGAGTGGTTGATATTCACGACAGAGACAGTATGATTTACGCTGACGGAGCCGGTGCTGTGATTATTGAAGCCAATGAAAATGACGATGCAGGTATCAAATCTCACCTTTCGGCTTCCTATACTTTAAACGAAAAAGATTTTCTTTATTTTGGAAAATCGTACAACAATGACAGCTGTCAGGATACGAAATACATCAAAATGGATGGCAGAAAAATCTACGAATTTGCCCTTCTGAACGTTCCTGTTGCCATGAAAAAATGTCTGGACGACAGCGGTTTTACAATTGATCAGCTCAACAAAATAATTATTCATCAGGCCAATGAAAAGATGGATGAAGCCATCGTCAACCGTTTTTACGAGCTGTATGGCGTTCCTACTCCACCCGATATTATGCCGATGGTCATCAGCAAGCTTGGAAACAGCAGTGTTGCCACAATTCCGTCACTCCTCACCATGATTATGCAGGATGAACTGGAATCTCACAAAATTGAAAAAGGCGATATCGTTCTTTTTGCTTCTGTGGGCGCTGGAATGAACATCAATGCGATTGTTTATCAGTTTTAAGACTGATTTAATTTTAAAAATACAACTTTAGAAACTGAAAAGTAGCCTGGAAATCAGGCTGCTTTTCCATTTTTATCTCAAATTATTTCTGATTCACAAACTCCTGCTCTTCTTCGGAAAGCAAAATGTTGCTTTCACCGCCAGATTTTACTTCTACATTTTCCCAGATATTTTTACGGAAATCAACCTTTGGGTCAAGTCCTTTTTTGTCGGATTCAGAAAAATGACTAAAAATCATTTCCCGAACAAGCTTTTTGGTATGCGACTTACTTTGTGAATACATTTTGTAATTATCAGCTTCAAAACTGGCAAACGATGGGAGATATTTGCCGTCTTTGCTGTAAAAGCCATAGGTAAGCGTAGCATCACCGTATTTCTGCATGAAGATTACTCTGTCTTGTGAGACTTTCTGCTGTAAGGGAATCTTCTCCATCAAATATTTTGACTGATAATACATGATGCCTTTGTGCAAAGGATGATACCTAAAATTTCCTTCGATTACTGATTTACCATCGCAAAACCATCGTCATTGGTGTACAAAACTTTATTTGGCAGGATAATTCTGGCACCCGAAATGGCTTTCCCGTTTTCAGCATCAACTATTTTTATTTTTTGACTGAATAGAATTGAGGACAGGCAGAAAAATGTGAGACAGAATAATTTCATGGAGTTAATTTAGGCAAAAAATTCAAAGCAAAAATAACGGTACAACCAATTGAGTTCTGAAGATTTTCAGTTTCTGAATATTAAAGTTTGTTCACAAATTCCTGTTCCTCTTTGGAAAGTAGAATGGTAGATTCTTTATCTTCTTTTACTGAAATATTCTCCCAAACGTTTTTGCTGAAGTCAGCTTTATTTTCCAAACCTTTTTTATTAGACTCTGCGAAAGTGTTGTAAATAATTTCATTTACAAATCTTCGTTCATCTTTTTTATCCTCGTATGAAATAAAAAATTTGCTTCCCTCATTACGCTTCATTGCCGGAAGATATGTTCCGTTCTTTTTGTAAAAATCATATGTTGTTACCACATCGCCTAATTGATACTGAAATTCTTTACCCTCAGTATTCGTTCGGTTGTAAGGCGGAAAACCGGTTTGCTGATAATTCATGCTGTAATAGGTGATTGCTTTATCTGCCTTGTTATATTTAAATTCTCCGTCGATAATAATTCCATTTGCCGATTTCACTTTCACTTTAATCAACTGCTCATCGCCTTCTTCTGCTATTATCTTACCAGAACTTTTAGAATTTGTCAAGTCCATATTCCCCAGTAATCTGTGGATTTCGTAAGAAAAAAAGTAATTTCCCATATCAGAGTGTCTGAATTCTTCAGTGGTAATATTAAAAACGACATCAGATTGTACTTCCTTCCTATATTTTACATTGTTAAGCTGAAATTGAAGAATCTCATCATACCTTTGCTTTATACCATCTTTGAAATTGTAAGAATTACTTTTACTCCAAAGTTTAGCTTCGGCAATAATCATAAAGAAAAGCTGATCATTATTAAAGCCTTTCGCTTTGTAAGTAATATCATAAACTGACGGCTTGTCGTAATACCTTTTGTGATAATTCTTTCTTAAATCATTGAAAAGAGCCTTTAAATCGACGCTAATAATCTTTACTTCATCCAGCACTTTTATAGTTGGTTTTAACCTGATTACACTTTTAAACATTTTTACAGTTTCTTTGTTGAAACCCGCCGCAGTCACTTCAAAATTGGCAGAAGTACCTTCAACAGGCGCAAAACCGTCATCGTTGGTGTACAGAATCTGGTTTTTTAAAATAATTCTGGCATTGGAAATAGGTTTTCCGGTTTCGGCATCAGTAATCTGAAGTTTCTGAGCCTGAAAAAATACCGAAAGGAAAATAAAAAAAGAAAAATATTTCATAGTAAAACTTTTGTAACTGTTTATATCATTAGACAAATATAAAATCAAAAAGGTTACAACTCAACATGAAATGATTTATTTTTTAATTATTTTGTTTTATTCAGCACTCATTTAATTCTTCAAAACGATAATTACTCATTGTACTTTGATAATATTAAATTTAAAAAGAAAAAAGCCGGATCACCGCCCGACTTTATTCTCATGATTTTCACTTCCCTATGATTACTGTGAATTCATCACTTTCTGAATATTCGATTTTAAAACTTCCTGATCAGGATTAAAACTTTCAAAAACATCAGCTCCTGATTTAGAAAGATAGGAATCTAAATTTTCAAGACAGCCTTTCACCATATTCGGACTCACCTGAAACTGAATTGCCAGATCTGCAACTGTATTCTGCCCCGATTTTTCAGACGAAAGCTGATCGATTATCGTTTGGCTGAGCCAGTCTTTTGGTTCTTCAATGGGTTTAGAAAAACTCATTTCAAGACCTATTTCACTTCCGGTTAATCTTTGATTTTTCTTTTTATCAAGAGGTTTGTATGAGCTCCAGACCATATCTCCATGCAAGCTTGTGATGATCTCGTTGAGTTCGATGATCTGTACTTTATCGGGATTTCTTGCCGCCTGATCCAAAAATGTTTTAAAACCAACTTTCAGCATACAGGGTTCATCCAAAATTAAATTGGGAATTGCCAGTTCAAAACGAACTGCCGCCAACAGCTCAATCGCCTTAATATCGGGACATTCGGAAGCATTTGCAATTCTAAGTTTCAGATCTTCAAGGATTTTTTTAATTAAATGATTATGTTCAATCTCCGAACTCAAAAGATAAACGTAACAAACCACTATTGCCAGCATCGGATTTTGCCAGTCGCCAGATGCTGTGCTTTCCAAAAGCGGTTGTGGAACGTGGTGAATGGCATTCTGCATATTTCTGAGCAGCTTGTCGGTTTCCATATTGTCTTTTTCAAAAATCTCAAAAGGCGAATTGGGTTTTCTGAATAAAATTCTCGCTGTAGGAAAAATCGGAGTCCGTTTAAACGTTAAAAAGAACTGCGTTTGCCAGTTTTCAAATACAAAAAGAGGAATTTCCCTTTTCACAGGGCCATTATAAACCAAATAATAAATCCCCGACTTGAGCGGTGCATGAAAAGCCATCCAGCCAAAATCTTTATCTTCTTTAATATGATTTTCATTTAATCTGAAAAGTAAGTTTCTCTCTTTGTCTAAAAGTGAAAACCTCCATCCCATCGAGTCTGCCACATTTCTTTGCTTATCCCGAATTTCTCTGTCCGGATATCTGAAAAACACAAAAACCGACGAGCCATCATCATATTTTTTTTCATCCAAAGTAAAATGATCGCTCCAGTATTTTGAGGTTTCAGTGTAATATTCATGGGAACTTTCAAGGAAATATCCTGAAATGGATGAGTAAGAACCTGTGTTCATAAAATTTCCGCTAAAGTCTTTGTCTAAGCGGATGGTCTGCGTTTCCAGCTTTTCGTTGGAATAAATATTCAGCTGGTACAAACCTCTTGCAAGTTGCTCAGAAATACTTTTATAATTTCCGGCAACTAATTTTCCATCGCCATCGAAGAGCTCGAGAAAAACAAATTCACTCAGCGGACCTTCTGCTTTGAAGTCAAATTGATAAACTGCTGTTTCTTTAGAATTCATAATGCACTTCGTTTTGAGTTCCGTCTATTCTTATCGATCTGGCAAGGTCAGCTTCGCCCTTGTTGTAAATGGCATACGAACTTTTCTTCACAGAAACTGTCCACTTACCGTTTTCTGTATTGTCTTCCCTGATGATATTTAAATCTGAATCCTCCAGAATCACCGTTCTTTTATCTCCTTTAAAAGAGATGATCAGTGAAATTTCTTTTGGTTTAAAACCATCAATAATCGTAACATCATCTCCTCCACTCTCTGAATGAAACCTTGGAATCTGAATTTTCTGCACCGATTTTGCAAGTTCCGGTAAATGAAGTTTCAGATAATTGGTGAGTGATGTTGTGGTCACCTTCCCGTTTTCTGCGGCGGCACCTTTCAATCCGTTCATCAGAGAAGTCGTGAACAACCCCTGAGTTCTGTTGTTATCCAACAAACTTCCGTTTCCGGGCTGAATGACTGCTTCGAAAGCTTTATTGTCAAATTCAGTTGCTGAAAAAACGTAGGAGACACATTCAGCGGTTCCTGCAGCAGGTTTAATATTGGCGAAAAGGGGTTGAGCGCCGTTCACGCCTACCATTCTGTTTCTGCAACAATCTAAAAAGAAAAATACTTCTTTAAAATATCCACATTGAATCAATGTTTTTAAATATCCTGAGGAAGAAAGTGCATAGTTTCGGAGAATGTCTGTCCATGGTGGTAAAACCAGTGCCGTCTCGTTCCAGTCGATTCCCAGACCGTGACCGGAGAAATAGAAGTAGAGCCTTCTGCCCTCTTTACCACCCGACCTGAAACCTTCAAGAATATGGGCAAAGGCAGTATCAATTCCATCCTGAACCGGCGTTAAAGGATCTTCTTTGGATAAAATTAAATGGCAGTTTTCTGTGGGAAGACTGCCTTCAGTTTCACCGGTCAGCCAATCGTAAAATTTCTGCGCATCATCACCGGGACCCTGAAGTTTTGTAAGCCCTTTGTAATGACTTACCCCGATTACAACCGCAAAATCGTTATTGTTTTTAGGCATAAATTACTGATTGATAATATAAACCATGCTGTCTAAAGTTGTCTCTTCATCATCATCAAAGCCACTGTGAGAAAGTGAACCTGTTTTGAAACCATTTAAAGCTGTATCGTCAGATTTTGAGTAAACAATCTTTCCTTCGTCAGCTAAAAATGTTTTAATTCTCGTAAACATGTCGCCGACGTAAGGTTTATTTCCAATAATATGTCTTTGCAAACCTAAAATTTGCGCATCTCTTTCCTCTTCCAGAATTCCGGAAATAAGATACAGCAAAGATCTCGGATAAAAATGTTTTACCAAATGGTCCTGTTTTTCGAGCTCATCTTTCATTGTGAAAATCCTGAATGAAGAAAATCTCTGAGGCGAAGTCAGAATAGCTTCATCAAACAGATCACATCTGCAGGCCGGAGCAAAAAACATAATGTTTCTGAATTTCAAATCACTCTTTTCAGATTTTAACTTTTTAAATAATTCACAGATAACAATTGAACCTGCAGAATGCCCGACAAGGTCTATCGTCAAAGGCTTTCCGATTTCTTTCTGATAGTCTTCCAACTTTTTGATAACATAAGAACCTACGTGCCAGTTTTGATAATCTCCGGTAAAATCGGATGGCTTCCACATGGCTGCAGCTTTTTTCTTCATGCTTCCCCAAAGCCAGTTTCCGATATTGGATACGTAGATTTCACGCAGAATCTCTTCGATAACGGTTGGATAAAAATCGTGATCTGTTTTCTGGATGTGTCTTTTGATGACATTGTAGGTGATTTTTACAGACGCTGTAATCAATTTTGCGGAACTGATAATTCCTTTTCCTTCGGCAACTTCAGCTCCAACGTATTCGGGATTGATAAGTTTAGATTCTTCGTCAGATTTCTCCTCTGCCGCAACTCTTTTGAATTCTTCATCGCTTTCGATTTCCTCTTCCAGTTCAGCTTCTATCTCAGGCAGAATTCTGGCTTTCAGTTCAGCATCAGTGTTGACGGTTTCGGCATCAACGACAGAGGCAGATTTTGAGGAATCATTAACCTGATAATTTCCAAAAGGTTCTTCTTTATTGAGTTCAGAATTAATCTCAGATTCCTTCATGGTTTCCACACCTTTCGAGTTTCCGATATTGTCTACGGCTTCGATGCCGAGTTTTTTTCCGGCGACTTTAATGACTTTCACCATCAGTTTTTTGAAGAACTCAGACTTTCCGGCGATGTCAAGATTGTGAGCAACGGTTTTCGAAAGACCAGTTTCCCAAATAAAACAAACAGGATGCGCGTTGGTGTTTTTTTCTACATACTTTACGATGCGCTTCGCAGTATCCATTCCGTCTTTTGCGGGAACGAGTCCGCCATGAAAATACAGAACAATTTTTGTCTGATTTTTATCTTTAAGTTTTTTGAAAAGCTGGTCAATCTCCTCAGGAGTACTGTTGAACATTGGGTCATTTCCTTTCAGAAAAGTTCCCTCCTTGCCTACGTTTACGTAGTTGTTGCGGCTTAGCGCAGTGTCTTGAATTCCCATGATTTAGTTTGTTTTTATAGTATCTAAGATAAAAATTTTTAGGCTTAGATTTTAAATAAATTAAAAAATCACTGAAAATAATGAGATGAATTGTTCTTTTGTCTTGAAACAAAAGAACCAAAAGTTCAAGACTTGGAAACTAAGACTAAAAATTTTAAACAATTTCCTAAAATTTCTAAACTCGGGCGGATTGAAGAATTGTTTTTAAAACAATAAACATTGCCGCCACTCAAACATAAGAAATTTCTTAACGGAAATTCTTCAAAATTTCTTAACGTCTTATCTTCCTAGGTCATCGAAAAAATACACATTACATTTTCGAAAAAACGCACAAAAAAACCGGTTAAGAAAACCGGTTAAAAAATTCTGATTATTTTTTAGATTCTTCTACAGAAACTTTTCTGAAGTCTTTGAAAAGTTTGCTTAATTCTAAAGCTGCTTTACGAGCTCTTGTTCCAGCTGCCTTGTTACCTTTTTCAGCCTGTTGGTTTGCTTCTGTTGTGAACGCTTCAAATTCTGCGTTGATTTTTTCAATAAGTTCTTTCATGTCTAATAAATTTAGGTTGCAAATATATGGTTTCAGACGATATAAGCATAATACCATTACAAAAATTTAACACAAAAATGTACATTTTATGGGCTTTGAGGTTGGTTTTTGCTGTTTTTCAGATTTTAAAAGTCAAAAATTTTTAAAAAAAGAAGATGAAATTAAAAATCATAATTGGTTTTTCTCTTCACATCAGCAGAAAAATCCTGTCTCTTTTACGGAAACAATTATCATAATAAACATTCATTTAACTGCACATATTACTTTAATCTAAAACTTCCCGAAAAGTGAAATTATTGTTTTAAATCTAAATGAAACTTACTGTGCATTTGGTAATTTAATAAATAAAGGTTGTCTGTTTGATCTAAAAACCTTACACTTCGCAATGAACAGGCTTATAATACAATACTTCATTAAGTCAAGGTCTCCAGAAGGCCCATTTCTGCCCGTTGAAAACCACAAGACGATGCCCTGCAGAAGTTGCTCCCTGTAAGAAAGCCATCATACCGGGTGATGGATTTTTAATGTTGGAAAGGTTGGTTACGATAGGTAATACCATCGCTTTAGAAGGTGATTCCAAAACTAAGACTCCGTCTGCTGTAGAAGTTTCACTTCCGATGATAGCCTTTGCATTAGTTAAGTCTGCCAAAGGCATTGCCTGTGATGGTTTTACCACAGTTTCTACTGCCGCTGAATATCCAGATTGTACGCTGAGATCTTTCCACCCTGCGTTTTCGTTTTTAACTTTCACTTTGTATTCCGCATTAGAAGACACATCAAAAATGATGGTTCCGCCTTGGGAAGCTGCAGTCGCCGTAGGAATAGTTTCTACGTAAGGAAGAATAATGCCTTTGTCATTATATGTTCCGAATTCGAGTAAAACCGAGGTATTGGTAACATTGTCGGCTGAATTGGCAGCCCCTATTTTAATCTGCGAGTATGAAAACGCAGAAAATGTAAGCGCTAATATAATTACTGTTTTGTACATGATTTTTTTTATTTAAAACCTTCAGGGTCTTTGAATCCCGGAAAATTGAATTAAACTAATAATTGTTCAAATCCTATCGAATTTTTAATTTTTATTACTTAAAAATTTTATCTGTTTCAAACTACGGACATCCCTGAGTGCTGAAACATTTCCAACCCTCACTTGCCGCAGATCCTGTATAAATTTTTAAACATCCTGCTCCTGCATTTTCATCCGTATCGAATACCATCATTCCTACAACAGGAATGCTAATTGTTGTTTCAGGACTGCTGTTTCTGGTAATTACAAAACCTTTAGTTTTAGATTCCAATGCAGTATATGCGGAATTTCTGAGCATTGGCCAATTTCCGTCAGTTGCTCCCGCTCTTCCGAGAAGCGTGATACCATGTTTTACAGGATAGGTTGCACCGGTAACCAAGGCAGGATCTTCATAACAAACACAACCATTTACCAGAGCATTCTTAGAATCTCCACCAGACTGTCCTGCAGTATTTGAATAACCTTGTGGCAGTGGTGAAATCTGCGGAATCCCAGAGGTATTAACGCAAGCACCAGTTGCACAAAGATTCTGATTTACTGCAGTACTTCCCCCGCTCACAGTACCCCCTGCTGTCACCAATTGGGTATTTACAATATCTGCCGAACCTTCAACCGCATCAGAACAGCCGTCACCATCGGAATCTAAATCTAATCTATCCGGAATACCATCACCATCGGAATCACATTCCAAATACATCAGCACAGCATAAACAGGATCAGCATTTGGAGTTGTGGTAGAGAATCCAAAAGTTTTTGTTCCAAAATTCATATTCGCAAACCTCCAGTTAGCATTTTCAATAGTTGAAATATTATTATCTAAATTTGTCAGGGTTTTTTGACTGGGCGTATCAGTGATACTCCACTGCCCACTAACCGCTGTTTGATTCACCATTCCTGGAAACGCTATGGGTATTACTGTTCCAGTGTCATAAATGTGAATCGTTTTACTGTCAAGACCATAATATTGAACATCCTGAGCCATCAGAACAAATGCACTCATAGTTCCGCTCACCTTCCACACAGATGGCTGCTGGCCGAGTTTAGTCCACCAGGCATTGGCGGTGGGATGTACCGAGGCGTTTGAAATTGATACTATAACAGCTCCCGAATCTGCTGGATATCCAAATTTCGAGCTTAAATCTGCTGTTACATTTTGATTTTTTACATTTAAGGCTAATCCAAAATCAGATGGTACAATATCCTGCAGAGCTCCGGTGTTGAAAGCATTTGCCATATCATTAATGGTATTACTGCATTCTGTAGTGTCCAAAATACCATCATTATCATCATCAAGATCACATTCATCTGCCACACCATCACCATCACTGTCATTAAATATGATGCTGAATGCTTCACTTGCATTAGATTGGCAACCACCTGCGGTGGCAACAACGGTGTAGGTAGTCCCATATACCAGACCAGAAATGACTCCACCAGGACCTACTGTTGGCCCGGACGGTGTAAATGTATAAGTATTACCAGCGGCATAATTGCCAACGGTAGCAGTTCCTGCCGCTGAACACGTTGACGCTGTAGTATTTATAACAGGAGTAGCTGTAGATGCTGAAAAAGTAATCGTACTACTTTTGAAAACCACACCTCTTCTGTTAGACTGTCTTGGCAATCCGGTGGTTGCAAAAGCTGTATATCTCCATGTGTACGTTTGTCCAAACTCCATTTCTGTATCGGGAGTTGTAGAGACAGTGGTTGAATTTTCGATACCATTTTGTATTATAGGTTTGGCAAAAAGCCCAGAAACTATTTCAGCTCCCGACGGTGTGCCATTTGCCGATCCGCGTCCCTGAAGAATCAAGCTTTCAGAAGTTACCCGAACTCCGCTGGGCACAGGTATATTCCCAAAATTTAAAGTAAAGGTTCCTAATTGATCTATCCTTCCATTGCGAAGAGATTCTGTAAAGGTTCCATCAACTACCAAATTATTACCAGCCGGAGAGTTAGGAATTGGGCTGGATTCTATATTTGTAGCGGGCAAACCATTATATACGCTTCCGGGGTCAGCTATTTGCGCTGGGGTATTGTTATTATATGATGCCATTCCGAGGTTTAATCCGATACCTGATCCGGTAGTTTCGTTTACAAGAGAAAACCACTGATGATCAACACCTGTTCCTGCATCTCTGATCAAATCACTGTATGTAACAGGTATAATCAGTGGATCGGCTAAACCAGGAATTGCTGCACCTGCCGTTCTTGTGTAGTAAAGATTGATCGTACCGCCATTATTAGCGATCGTATTGTTGCTTTGTGTCTGACCCAGATTAAGACTGTATGTAGTTGAGGTTCCACAAGCATTTGCTGAATAAATATTTGTAGTCAGTGTAGCAGTATTATTGACACTGTTGCTGTCTCCGGGGAAAACCGCTGTAGCAGTATAATTCAGGTTTGAAACTGCCGTTCCTGCTGTTCCATTTACAGTGAGCACTACTACACTTCCGCTGGGCAGATTTGGAATAACCAAACCAGAACTCTGCAAATTACCAATACTTACGGTGGTTGGGCAGGTCGAGGATCCTCCATTTCCTGCGCCATTTCCGCATGTAATTGATGAAATTGTGAGATTCGGAACTGCTGGAGCAGATATCCTCACATTTGAAGCTGCAATTCTGCTGTTGTTGGTAACATAGATTCTGTATGTGATGGCACTGCTGGAAACAGCCGCTCTAGGTCCTGAAATGTTAACTGCAATATCCTGTGCTTTTACGTAAAACATTGAAAGCAACATAAAGAATATGCTGAAGAATATATTTTTTTTCATTTTTAGTTGTATAAAAAATTAATAATTAGTTACTCTTTAAAAAAATTATAAAGAGAAAGTAGATTGATAAATTTTACACAAAAAATGGCGGAGGCCTAACAGAAAAGACCTTAGAATAACAATAATTAAAAGACTTACTGTTGTATACGAAATGTTTCTGCGAATGTAAATAATCCAGAGACTGCAACCTCAAAAATTCATTTGGCGCTAACTCAAATTTATGATGATTATCCTGATGAGAACGCTCGTGTAAATAATGTTTATTTACATAATGAGTCTTGAAAAAGCCGCCAGAAGCATGAGCACTTTTAATCTTTATCCACAGTTTGGCTTTCTCTACCCTAAATGAAGCAATCTGTTGCTTAATCTTCTGCAAATCCTCTGATTTTTTGCGCGAACCAATTTTATATCTTCTGTTTTGTGAGGCTGGATTATTATGATTATTTCCGGTTATTCGTCTGTTATCAATTACCAGATATTTCATCTCAGAAGAATTGACCTGTGAAACAAAAGATTCCTTTAAAATAATTCTTTTTTGTGTGATTTGATAATTAAAACTTTCATCTGCAGAATATATTTTTGATCCCTCGGAAACCGCTAATATGATCTTGGAATTATTAAATTCACTCTGTGCAGATAAATACTGAATGTTTAAGAAGAGAAAGAGAATGCCTGAAAACCGTATAAGTTTACCAGATTTCCTCATGAAATCTGACATTTTTACACTTTGTAAATTTGAAAGAATAATATTTTTCAATAGATTTGGTTTTCGTTATAAAATTATAAATATTTTTTGTTAAATAGTTATAATTTTAATCAAACTTTGTATCTAAACAAGAAAAATACTTCTAACTAAATCTTAAGTTTTGACAGCAGGCTGCAAAGGAGACCAGAATTTTTTATGTTTATCTTTCTGCGCAAATTCATAGTACTTTGGGGATAAACTTGATGATGATCGTGAAAAAACAGAATATTTCCCTCTTACAATTTTCACCTTTAAATGTTCCATGATGTGAATTACAAATAATAAATTTGAATTTCAAAACCGTTTATCAAACGGCGACAGAGGATTTATCAGGAATATTATTTAGTTTTTTACAGCATTTTAATTATTGCATTACAGGTTAAATGACTAAAAACCCCTATATAAAAACGTATAAAAAAGCATTATGGACAGCGTTTCTTCTGGGAACTGTATTTCTTTTTATCGCTTACAGAATTTCAAGTTCAGAGCTTCCCGATAGAAGAAATACCAGTAAACTTACAGATATTTTAATTCAGGATATCAGGATTGAGAGAGGCAGGAGAAGCAAAACACTGGTTTTTAATTTGAAAAGATATCCGGACATCAATTTTCAGATCGGAGTTGTTGCGTTAGACCAAACGAATGTTGATGATTTGATCACGGACAACAAAACAGGCGATACAGTCACAATGCTATTGGAAAATTCAGAATATCCAAAGTAAAATATTAAAGGAGAAGACAATTCCGTTCCCAGGTAATATTCTGCATTATGATAAAATAAATATCGTTGAAATCAGCAATAAATCGAAGACTTATCGTACGCTGGAAGATTATATCACAGAGTACAGACAAAATAGTTATATTGCAGCCGCATGATTTGGAATATTTGGATTAATGTTAATTATCGCGGCAACGGTCATCTTAGTAAATAGGAGAAATTCCAAACAGGCTTTCAGCTAAAAAAGATAAATTAACTTCAATAACACAAATTTTAATAAAGATATGAAACAAAATATTCCGGTACTTCTTGCCATCTTGTTTTTAACTTCCTGTAATTCTAAAACGGAAGAGAAAAAACCTCAGCTTATCCCAAAGGACGAAAAGGTTCCTGATATTTTAAAACCAAAAGAAACAGAGGTTGTCCAACTTAAAAAAGACATTGCAGACTTCATTCCGGCAGGCTATGTTCTGTATAAAGAAGAAGGTATGGAAGACATCAAAGGCGATCTCAATGGAGACAGTCTGGAAGATGTTGTTTTTCTGATTAAAGGAACTGATAAAACGAAATTTTTTGATCATGAATACCGTGGCAAATTAGACAGAAACCGGCGTGGAATTATTATTTTGTATAACAGAGGTGATGGGTACGAACTGGCAACCAAAAACTACAATTGTTTTTCATCTGAAAATGAGGAAGGCGGTGTTTATTACGCTCCAGAACTTTGGCTTGCTGTCGAGAAGGGAAATCTAAAAATCAATTATGCCCATGGAAGATACGGAAGCTGGAGCTATACTTTCAGACATAAAAATGGTGATTTTGAAATGATAGGATATGATTCTGATTACAACCGTGGACCGGTTCCTCAAACCATAACGAGCATTAATCTTTTAACAAAAAAGAAACTGACACGCGATAATCTCAATAAAGATGATGATGGTGAAAACTATGTTGAAAATTTTAAAGACACCTGGGAAACCATAAAAGTTGACAGGCTTTTAAAATTATCAGAAATAAAAGATTTTGATGAGCTGGAGTTTTAGTTTAAATCTACAACTTTCATTACCATAGACTAATTCGTATGAGTCAATTGCTCGTCATAGAAGCTTATAGCATCATCAATTACCGAAGTGATTCTTGGGAAATTATTGTAACGTTCCCCAAAAACTTCCAGTCCTGTAAACTCTGTAGAGATATTGCTGGAAAACGTGCTTGTCATGCTGATCGTTCTCAAAACCTGACTTACCTGAATCAAAGTATTGATTTTACTGTCAACAGATAACTGCGGTGAAAGCTGTTTTCTTAAACCTTTCAATTCATCCAGCTGCTCCTTAGTTACCTTTTTTTTCTTCTTTCCCATGGGGTAAAATTACATCATTTAAGAAAGTGAAATTTTTATTTAATGTTAACAAATTGTTACAGGTTTTATTTTGTGAGTAAAATGTTGGAAATCATTACTTGTCATTTTAAAATTTGTAATATATCAAATCAGCTAATTAAAATTTAGCTTTATAATTAGAGGTGATCAATCTAAAAAAAACTATTTACCCGAACCCATCGCCAGCCTCTTCAACATTCCTTTAAATATCAAACCGTGAAATGGGAGCACCGAAAACCAATACAGTCTTCCCCAAAGTCCTTTTGGTCTGAACACAGCTTTCTGCCAGAGTTTTCCTTTGTATAATTTGAACATCAGCCAGGCTTCTCCCGGAAGTTTCATTTCTGCAAAAAGAATCAGTTTACCTTCTTCCCTGCTGGCATAAATTACACGCCAAAAATCCAAAGCATCGCCTTCATGCAGCTGCAAAGGATGCGTTCTTCCTCTTCTCAGACCCGGGCCACCAACCAAAACATCAAGATATCCTCTGATTTTCCAGAGACTCTGTCCGTACCAACCATTTTTTCCGCCCAAACCGAAAACGCGGTCAAGGCATTTTTCGCGACCGTCGTATTTTTCACTTCTTATGTCTTTGAAACAGCCAAAATGCGGAACTTCTATAAAATCTTTAAGCGAAGAATCGTTTCTGCTGCTGATGAAACTGTCTTTCCAACTTGATCTGATTTCATTCGCCTGAATTTTTGCCATCGTCCTCTTCAAAGCTTCTTCATAGGAGAATGGTTCCACTCCTGTAATTCTTTTTATTTCTGATAAGCTTTCTTTATTACAAACCACTTCAATCTTCATACTCCCTACAAGCGAACTTGCAAGACTGTAGGTGGTGGAAGTGATAAAATAAAGCCAGTATGAAGACAGTTTCGGAGTCATTACGGGCAGCGTAATTATCGTTCTTTTCAATCCCCGTATTTTTGCGAAGCCGAGCAGTATTTCTTTATAAGTCAGCACATCATCACAACCGATATCAAAACTTTTGCGGAAAGTTTCTTCTTTAAATAATGTGAAGATGAGAAAATCAAGAACATTTGCGATACCGATGGGTTGACATTTGGTCGTGAGCCATTTGGGAGTGACCATTACGGGAAGTTTTTCTACCAAATCCCTGATAATTTCGAAGGAGGCACTTCCGGAACCAATGATTATACCAGCCCGCAAAACTGTAGTGGGTACTTTGCTGTCAAGCAGAATTTTCTCCACATTAAATCTTGAATTGAGATGTTTGGACAGTTCTTTCTGATTGACCAGTCCGGAGAGATAAATCACATGTTCGCACCGAGTTTCTTCAATCGCAGCAACAAAATTTTCAGCGCAGATCTGTTCAGATTTTTCATATTCCCCGCTTGTACTCATGGAATGCATCAGATAATAAGCACCAGAAATATCATTTGGAATATTTTTTAATGTTTCTTCTTTTAGAAAATCCACTTCCACCACCTCAATTAAATGGTCTTCAATTCCAGAAGGTTTGGAAAAACGACTGACATCACGACTGCAGCAAACCACTTTATAGCCTTGTTCGGTAATTACACTGATCATTCTTTTTCCGATATAACCTGTTGCTCCTGTGAGTAAAATCTTTTTCACGACTGATATTTTTAAATGGAATATATTATACAATTAATATACCTTGTCATTATTATTAGTAAAATATTTTACCAAATCTAAACTTCTGATTGGACTTACTGGCAAAGTCTTACAAGATCAATAAATCCACAAAATTTATAGCATACTATTTGAATAACAGGTTTTAAATTTATTCAGATTAATCCTTAGTCTACACCAATCTTTAAATTATAATACAATGCTAAAAAAAGGAGACCATGTAAAATGGAAGTTTCAAAACGGTGAAACTCATGGAATTATTACCAAAGTTCACACAAAGGACTTCGAATTTATGAAACGCCAGCGTCGGGCATCAGAAGATGAGCCTCAATACGAAGTGATGAGCGAGAAAAGCGGTAAATCTGCTGTGCATAAAGCTTCGGCTTTAAAAAAGACTTAGATCTCTATGGCAAAAAATATTTTAGCGGTGTAAGTTATTTCGTAGGCTTACTGATATCCGTCAAAGTATTCATAAAACTAATCAGCTGCTTCTTTTCCATCTCAGAAAGATTGAGTTTGTCGGCAGGAAGTGTCTGGTTCTTCATGGGCAATCCCAAGCCTTCTCCTCCACCTTCATTATAAAATTCTATTACTTCTTCCAAAGTATAAAAAGCTCCGTTGTGAAAATAAGGTTTCGTTAAGGCAATATTTCTCACGGTCATTGTTTTGAAAGAATTCTCGTAAATCCACGAACTTTCTTTTTTCACACTTGAATTAATCCTTCCCCTGTCATCATCAAGTTCCAGAGGTAAAATTGAAATCGGTCTTTTGGTCACCCCTAAAACTTCAGATTCATTTTCATTGAAAAACGGTGGTACCAATCCTGAAAAGTGAGGTGCAAAATGGCAGGTCGCGCAATTGGCTTTACCCATAAAAAGGTTGAATCCTTTTTTGGCATCTTCAGAAATATCTATTTCATTTCTCATAAAACGGTCAAAATCACTTTCAAAAGAGTACAGTGAAGCCACAAACGAACTCAGAGCCTTGGAAAAATTCTGTTTTGTGATTTTTTTGTCTTTAAATATACTTGAAAAAGATTTTTTATAATTTTTATCTGAGTTTAATCTGGCAACAATCTTTTCATAATCGGTGTCAAACTCCTCTTTATTGTAAATCACGTGTTCCGCCTGTTGCTCAAGATAAAAAGCACGCATATCATAGAAAAACCTTTTCGCAAAAACAGCATTGTAAAGTGACGGCGAATTTCTCAAAACTGTCTTCCCTTCTACATTACTTAATGATTTTGAATTTAAATCGGTGTACGCATTCTCAGGTAAATGACAGCTTGCACAGCTCATTTTACCGTTAGCACTGAAACCTGCGTCATAAAATATCTTTTCGCCCAGATCTCTCAGTTCTTCACTGTCTTCAGAAGGTTTCAATAAAGTATAAAAATACGGATCAAAAAAATCGGCTTTAAAAAAGTTTTTGTTGGAAACATTCCATCCTGAAAAGTTTTTGAGGTCATCCGGTCTGCCATCCCATTTACCCAATTCTTCATACAAAGGCTGAATGAAGTTTTTGTAAAATTCAATACGGTCAAAGGTTTCAAAATCTTTATTTTTTCTTAAGTACTGAATGGTTTGATCTAAAATCTGAATGGCTTTTTCAGTTTTAAAACTTTTAAAATATACATCATCCGTAATATAATTTTTCATTCCAGCAAAAGCGTGAGCAGATTCTTCGGAGGTATTTAAAGATCCCGGCGTATCAAAACCAGTCACTCCCAACGTGTAAATTCTGATCAACTCAATTCTCAGCGGAAGCGTTTTATTTTTACCATTACTTAAACCATTCTTTAAAGCACTCAGATAGAAATTGGCGTAGCTGTTATAAAGGAAATTGGTAATGGTTTTTATTTCTTCCTTTTCATTTTCGGCTTCATCAGAAAAAATCAGTTCATCCAAAACCTGTAAACCTTCCGGAGGCAAAGTATAAGCAGTTGTTCCTGCGGCTTCGATATGAAAAAGCGGTGCTGCATTGAGATGGGTTTTGGTAAATTCCGGATAATGGTAGGCAACAAAAAATTCGATTTCTTTGAATGAATTTCGGGTCTTTCTGATGGTTTTACGAAGTTTTCCGACGGAGATTTTGTTTTCAGAAAAAAGTTCGGCATCGTTTTTCAGATATTCGAGTTCGATTTTGAAATTGGTAAGACCTTTATTGATGAATGTATTTTCGGTTTTTAAACCTTTATCTGCATCATTAAAAGACATGGAAAATAATACAATCAGAATAGCGGGAATAAGTAAAAAGTAAGATCTCACGATTTTTTTAGCCGCAAATGTACCTTCTTTGTTTTGCTAACATTTTAACGATAAATTAAATAATGTTTACATTTCGTTTACATCAATTTTAGTACTTTTAGAAACAGAAAAATAAACATTATGCTTAATCAACTTGCAGCTTCGGAACTTATTCTCAATGAAGACGGAAGCATCTATCATCTAAATCTTCTACCGGAAGATATTGCAGAGAAAATTATTCTTGTTGGCGATCCCGACCGTGTAGCAAAGGTTTCAAAACATTTCGACAAAGTAGAAATAAAAAAAAATAAAAGAGAATTTTATACTCATACGGGAATTTTAAGAGGCGAAAGAATCACCGTGATGTCCACAGGAATCGGTACCGAAAACATTGATATCGTGATGAATGAGCTGGATGCTTTGGTGAATATTGATTTAAAAAAGAAAGAAATCAAATCTCAAAAAACTTCACTTCAACTTTTCAGAATGGGAACCTGCGGAAGTGTAAATCCCGACGTGGAAGTAGACAATATGCTCGTTACCCAAAATGTAGTTGGTCTTGACGGACTGATGAATTTCTACAAAGATTATCAGTTTGAAAATGAATTTTCAAAGAGTTTTTATGAAAAATTCCCTTACGAAAAGATAAAACCAATGCTCTATTTCTCAGAATGGTCTGAAGAATTGGGCGAGCTCTACAAAGACGCAAAATACCACGGGAATACTGCAACTTTCCCTGGCTTCTATGCACCACAAGGCCGACAATTGCGTCTACTGGCAACAGACGAACAATTTTTAGAAAATTTAAACGATCTTGGCATCACCAATTTTGAGATGGAAACATCTGCTATCTATGCTTTCTCTCAACTTTTGGGTCATAAAGCCATTACCGTAAACAATGTAATTGCCAACCGACGAAGAGGAGAATTTTCTAAAGACCATCACGCTTCAGAGCAAAATCTGATTGAATGGGTTTTGGAAAGGGTTGTGAAATAATTTTTTAATTCCAAAATAAAATCAGCCAATTCCCGTTCAATATTGAGTGATAAATATTAAAACAAAAACTATGAAATCTAAATTTTTAGGACTTCTTGCCGTATCGTTTGTTCTTGCAACCTTTGGTTTCATTGCAGACGGAGACCGTTTAGAACCAAGTATGATGATGAGATTTACAGAATTTTTTGGAATGACTGCAATTCTGTTTCTCTTGACATCAATGGTTTATTTTCCGTCAAGTTATGCTTTGAAGTATATTAGGAAAAACTAATTTAAAAAGCTGGTTTCAAGAGCCTGTTTGAATTTTATCAAAATTAATTTCCCCGACCCTAAAGGGAGTTAATTTTGATGAAATTTTCAAACAGCAGATTTAAATAAAATAAAAAGGATTTCAAAATTTTGAAATCCTTTTTATTATCATGATTACGGACAGTTTTTTTCGTATTCTTTCACGATGTCAATGTACATCTGGGCTTCGTGCAGAAATAACTGCCTTCCTATATATTCCATTCTCCCTTCCCGGTTTCCGTCAATTTCATGAGAAGCTTTTTTCACCTCTTTACGGTAGCTGATCATATCCTCCCGCATTTTTTTTGTAAAAGCTTTATCATATACCCTTGTGCGTAAGTCATCCAGATACTTTGTGAATGCAGGACAGTCTTTACCGGCAACTTTGTAGGCATTCGCAAAATTATCCAGACTTCTTTCTCTGTTGAACAATTTTATGTCAAGAGGCGTAACCGCAAAATTTTCCTGATTATTCTTAAGATAAAATGTGGAGTACGCATACTCACAAGTGCCTTTTACAATTTTATTGCTGCCCGGAGAAGTCTGACAGATAAAATTGGCTTCTCCATAGACATTTATTTTACCTTCATACACCAAAGGCATGTACATCACCTGCTTCAGATCTTTTAAAACGTTATTTTTATCGAAAACCCTTATGGATAAACGTTCGAAAGATGCAATCTCATCACTGTCTTTATCCAGCAACTTAAAACCAACAATGTCTTTAGAATTCATCGTCATTTTCTGACCGTCTTCAGAGGTCTTGTATTCGATCTTCACATTGGTGTTCTGCTCTCCGCCGAAGAAGCTTTTAAAACTGCTTAACTGCGGAAGAGTGATTCTTTTAAACAGTACGGTCATTTTGCTGCCATCAGCTTTGGTAATTTCTACAGGTGCGTAATCACTTTTCTTCTGTGCCGTAATCTGCACTGCGATAAAAAGTAATAGTAAAGGGATGATCTTTTTCATTGATAAGTTTAAGTTCTGTTTTTATAAGAGTAGTTTGAGGTAGTATTGAATTTTATTTAAAGTTATATTGTTTAATTTAAATCAGTTCGGACAGTTTTTTTCGTATTCCCTGACGATACCTCCATAAAAATCCAGGTAGGCCTGAAGCATGTACTGACCTATCAGTTCCTGAGTTCCGTTGTAGCCTAATTTTGCAATTTTGCCGTCTTCATAGGCTTTTTTTCTTACACCCTTGAATCTCTCATTGATTTGTTTTTTGAAATCCTTATCGTCAAGTTTGCTCTGAAAATTATCCATATATTTTTGAAATTCCGGACAGTTTCTGCCTGCATATTTAAAGGCTTCAACCATTTTATCATAAAGTGAGCCGGCAAAAAGTCCCATTTTATCGTAATCTACAGGCATTACGGCAAAATCATCCTTTGCATTTTTAATATATATTTTTGAGTAGACATAATTACAGGCTGCACCTGTGCAAATGGTAAGATTTGAACCGAAGATCTGCAATTTTCCATCATAAAGCAATGGCTGGAACGATCTTTTTTTCTTGTCTGAAACCTGACCGTTTTTATCGATATATTTCATGTCGAGCCTTTCAATGGCATTCACTACATCATCATGGTCATCATAGATTTTTACCAGTTTCACTTCATTTGCTCCAAATTTCTCATCCGCTGACGTTTTCGTTTTTTTATAAACAAAATTGTAGATATCATCTTTATCGAAAAAGCCCGGATAAGTACCGTTTGGATAGGTATATCCTACGAAGAAAGCGTCAACTTTGGAGCCGTCAGCTAAAGTAAATTCAGCTTTGGGAAGATCTTTAGACTGCTGTTTGCCATAGTATTGTTGTGAGAAAAACTGTGCACTGTAAAAGCACATTGCAAGAATAGATAATTTTAGTTTCATTGATTATTAGTAATTTTAAAATTAAAGTTTTCAGAAAATATTTTACGATTCAAACATAAAGAAAAATTATGATTTTATCACATCTTGGATAAATATTTTACGAAAGCTACCTTGGTAATAAAATACCTTTTAACTTTTAATAACAATTTCGCTTAAATGATTATCATTCGGAAAACAATCTTACAAAATTCGGAAAAACCGATTCATTAAATTAAAGGTGAGATTTAAACAATGCAGAATTTTCACTTATTTAAAAAATATTCCTTTACTCCCAGTTTCTTTTTTAAAATTCATTCACTGTCACAAAAAAATGTCCGTAATAAAGACTTGCCGCAGCACCGGAAATATTCGTAACATTAATTCTTATATTGGATGAAGATGTATATCTTGGATTTGAAATGGCAAAGGTAGAGTTCCCTGTAAAATCTCCTGCCGGCGAAACCACGATGCTGGCTCTCGTTGAGCTGATCTGTGCTGCAGGTGGAACTGCAATATCAATTTCCGCAGAACCTCCCGCAGAAAGATTATTGATAGATATGCCTGGATACGCTTCAAAACTCAGTATATTTTTTGTGATGCTTCCTTTATCACCCAGTTTAAACTGTCCGTTCACATCCAGCTTTGCGGAGGTGTTGGGTGTAGACGTCCCAACACCAACGTTAACACCCGAATTCCCCAAAACAATGGCGTTTGGCTGTGCAGTTGCAGATCCGTAACCAATCGCTGTTGAATTTTGCCCTGTTGCAGAAGCTCCTGATCCTAACGCAGTAGAATTTTGACCGTTAGTTATAGTATTATATCCGATAGCTGTTTCACTATTGGAATTTGTTTTAGAATTATAGCCAAAAGAAGCCGACTGAAAACCGGCAGCGGTGGAATTTGCTCCCACTGCAGTACTTTCATTGCTTGTGGATTTGGCATTGTGACCTAAAGCCGTTCCGCTTTGCGAGGCCGAAGTTCCTGTACCCATCTGTACAGAATTATTGGTGCCCAGTCTCCCAGCATAAGTATTGTTCACTTTAAAAATAAGATCGTCATACGTTGCGGTACCGATAGAAAGTGTTGTGGATGCACCTGAACTTAATCCTGAATTGTTTCCGGAAGTACTCCAACCCGAAGATGTTGTGCCGCTTCCTGTGATAGTAGTGCCAGTTGACAAAATATTCCATTTGGAATTGTCCCAGTAATATAGTCCTGCCGGAGTGAAGCCGCCTGTACCGTTGTTCCAGATCAGCAGTCCTGAAGCAGGAGAAGGAATTGTAGTGTTGTCTGTAGATGAAGTAAGTGCAATGCTTGTGAGTAGAAGACCTTTATTGCTGCTGTTGAGATGAAGAATCGATGAGTTATCAGGCGTTGTGGTTCCTATTCCGACCTGAGCGTTGATCATATTTACTGATAAAAGGAATGATGCCGATAAAAGTACTATCTTTTTTTTCATGAGTTCATTTGATTTTTAAAGGCACAAATATATTTAATTATTATATATAAATAAATGAACATAAATCATATTTTATTAAATTTAGACAAATAATATTTTGATTAAATGATTTTATAATGAAATTTAATTATTCAAAATACCGTCGATATTTTATTAAAAACAATCAGAAAGTGTCGTTTGAAGAAATTTGTTTTGGAATTAAATTGAAACAGTAAAAATAAATTATGAGAATTTTAACAATTCCAAAAGTTTTTAGGAATGCTTATTGTTTAAACAAAAACATAACACCTTAAATATAAAATAAAATGGAAAATCAAGATTACAACAAAGCAGAAAACGCAGTAGACAACACCAAAGATTCTTTGAAAAACGCTGCAGACAACGCAAAATGGAAAGTTGAGGATTTAGCAGACCGAGCTAAAGATTATATCAACGAAAGAAGAAATAACGACGAAGAAGCGACAAGCGAAGGATGGCTTGAAAGAGCAAAAGAAAAAGCCGGAGATACCTGGGACGATATTAAACAGGGAGCCAGCGATGCATGGGAAAAAACCAAAGATGCCGCAGAAGATGTGAAGGCAGAATGGAACAAGAAAACGAATTAAAATTCAGTCATATAAATATTTCAAAGAAAAACGATGTCTTTTTTACTAAAGGCATCGTTTTTTATTATGCTTTAAACACAAATATTCGTTACATTTGTGGATTAATAAACATTAAAATACTATGTCATACGGTTTACTTAAAGGCAAGAAGGGAATTATATTTGGAGCCCTTAATGAACAATCAATCGCTTGGAAAGTTGCAGAAAGATGCCATGAAGAAGGTGCAGAATTTATCTTATCAAACGCTCCAATTGCCCTGAGAATGGGGGAATTGAATGCTTTGGCTGAAAAGACAGGTTCTGAGGTGATTGGTGCAGATGCTACATCTATCGAAGATCTTGAAAAACTTTTTGATGCTGCAACTGCAAAATTTGGTAAAATCGATTTTATCCTGCACTCTATCGGGATGTCTATCAATGTAAGAAAAGGAAAACATTACACCGAAATGAACTACGACTGGTTGGAGAAAGGTTGGGATATCTCAGCAGTTTCTTTCCACAAAGTGATGAGAGTGGCTTACGAGAAAGACTGTATGAACGAATGGGGAAGTATTTTGGCATTGACTTACATTGCTGCACAGAGAACATTCCCTGACTATAACGATATGTCTGACAACAAAGCATATCTTGAAAGTATCGCAAGAACTTTCGGAAACTACTGGGGACAGAGAAAAGTACGTGTAAACACGGTTTCTCAATCTCCTACTCCAACTACTGCAGGAAGCGGTGTGAAAGGTTTCGGCGGATTCATGGGTTACGCTGAAGATATGTCTCCACTTGGTAACGCAACCGCATTGGAATGTGCAGATTACTGCGTAACATTATTCTCAGATTTAACGAAAAAAGTGACTATGCAGAATCTTTTCCATGACGGAGGTTTCAGCAGCTCAGGAGTTACTCAGAAGGTGATCAGCAAGTATGATGTTGAATAATCATGGGTAATGAGTCAGTGATAATAATTAATATTTCAATTATATATAGAATCCGGAACTTTTTGTTTCGGATTTTTTTTGATTTTGAATTAAAAATTTAACCAAATTAAATTCTATAATTTGTTTAAAAAAAACAGTTTCGGCAGAACCACTGCCCTGCCGAAACTTAAAATAAAAATGTTAATATGAAGTGTAGTTTATTTCTTTTTTTGATAAACTCTTACATAATCAATCTCATATTTCTGTGGGAAAATTGAATCATCAATTCCTTTTTTTCCACCCCAAAATCCGCCGACGGCAAGATTTAGAATAATAAAATAAGGCTGATCAAATGGCCATGATTCATAAGTCTTTTCTTTATTTTCATAGGTGAAAAACTTCTGATCATCGATGTAGACATCAATTTTCTCGGGTGTCCAGTCCGCTTTGTAGATATGGAATTTTTCGCTGGTATCTTTTACAAAAAGCGTATCTGTTTTCTGAGTATTGATAATGTGATTGTACTTTTTAGTATGAACTGAAGCATGAACAAACCCCTGATTAAAACCGACGTGTTCCATGATATCCAGTTCGCCGTCATCGGGCCATTCTTTCATATTTTCGCTCATCATCCAGATAGCGGGCCACGTTCCGCGACCTTTCGGTAGTTTCGCACGGACTTCAACAGTCCCGTACTGAAATGAAAATTTTCCTTTCGTTAAAAGCCTTGCAGAAGTATATTGATTCTTTTCCCAGTTTTCTTTTTTGGCTTCAATGATGAGATTTCCATTTTCAACTCTGGCATTTTCAAGACGGTTTTTGGTGTAAAACTGAGCTTCATTGTTTCCGTAACCATCGCCACCCACATCATAACCCCATTTTGTGGAATCAGGTAAGCCTTTGTAATTGAATTCGTCGCTCCAGATTAAATTTCTGCTTGAATCCGGTTTGTTTGAAGCACAATTTAATAATGAGAAAACTAAAGTTCCTCCGATTAGAATTGCGATTGTTTTTTTAAATTTCATGTTTGAATTTTGCTGTTTTTAAACGCAGAGTTTTATTTAAAGATGCCATTGATTTAATAGGTCAATGATGCGACAAATCGCTTATGCTTGAAAATATGCAGGAGCTTAAATCAATTCATTGATTCATTCTTTGCTCCTTAAAATTTTGAGTTATAATATTTAAATCTTTGCGTCAAAAAATTTTAGATTAAGATTATTTTCAAAGTTGTCATGCTGTAAGCATTTCTACAAACATTATGTAGATTCTTTTAGAATGACAAACCTGATGTTAATGCCATTTTCCACCAAAAGCGGGTTTTATCCTGCTCTCAAATTTGAAAATATTATCTACTTTTCCCAATTAATTTTTTTCGTCTGAACATTCTGAGAATCTGTTCCGACCATAATATCAAATTCTCCGGCTTCCCAATCGTAATTTAATGCGTCATCATAGAACTTTAAATTTTCCATTGTTAAAGTGAAATTGATGGTTTTAGTTTCTCCTTTTTTGATATAAACTTTTTCAAACCCTTTCAATTCTTTTATTGGTCTGACTACTTTTCCAAATAAATCTCTGATATATAATTGCACCACTTCTTCGCCATCGTAATTTCCGGT
Source organism: Chryseobacterium foetidum (assembly GCF_025457425.1). Taxonomy (NCBI): domain Bacteria; kingdom Pseudomonadati; phylum Bacteroidota; class Flavobacteriia; order Flavobacteriales; family Weeksellaceae; genus Chryseobacterium; species Chryseobacterium foetidum. Next base: position 99,854 of record NZ_JAMXIA010000001.1, on the reverse strand, counting down.
ATTGGTAACTTTTACGCTAATATTTAACGTCTGATTTCCTTTAAGATTTGTCGAACTTAAATTCATATCAGAATATTTAAACTGAGTATAGCTCAAGCCAAAACCAAACGGGAATTTCGGGTCATTATCCAAATCGATGTACGCAGACACGTAGTTTCGGTCTGTATTATTTTTCGCAGGTCTACCTGTATTGTAATGATTGTAGTAAATTGGAACTTGTCCAACCGTTCTCGGGAAAGTCATTGGTAGTTTGCCCGCTGGATTTACGGTTCCAAAAAGAACGTCTGCGATAGAATTTCCGGCTTCCGTACCCAGCCACCAAGTGTAAACGATTGTCGGAATATTATCTGCAGCCCAGTCAAAAACCAAAGGTCTTCCTGCGTTGATCATCAGAACAATCGGCTTTCCTGTTTTGGCGATTTCTTTTAATAAATCTTCCTGAACTCCCGAAAAATGAAGATTACTTCTGCTCTTCGCTTCGCCGCTCATGGCATGACCTTCGCCCAAAGTCATGATGACAACATCCGCTTTTTTCGCAGTTTCAACCGCTTCGGCAAACATCGATTTATCATTGTCATCAACGTTGGCACCTTTTGCATAAAGCAATGTTGAGTTTTTATCTAACTGATTTTTAATTCCATCAAATTGGGTAACAATTCTTTGGTTATCATCTTTAAAAGCAACCGACCAAAAGCCGTGATTGGCAACTGTTTCTTTTCCAAACGGTCCGATCAATGCAATTGTCTTTGTTGATTTTGAAAGTGGTAGAATGTTCTTTTCATTTTTCAGTAAAACAATAGATTTCGAACCAAATTCTCTCCCGAATTTTCTGTTTTCCTGATTGTTGAGCTGTTCTTTCTGCCTTTTCTCATTGCTGAACCGGTAAGGATCATCGAATAATCCCATTTCGAATTTCTTAACTAAAATTCTTCCCGCTGCATCATCAATTAATTTAGGATCAACCTTTCCTTTCTGAACTAATTTCGGAAGTTCTGCCATGTATGCACGGCTTTCCATATCCATGTCGCTTCCTGCATTGATGGCTTTTTCGGCTGCTTCTTTATTGTCTTTCGCATATCCGTGATAGACCATTTCGCCGATACTTCCCCAGTCTGAAACCACAAAACCCTTGTAATTCCATTGACCTTTTAAAATATCCCTTAAAATATATTTGTTTGCAGTCGCCGGAATTCCATTGATGTCGTTAAAAGAATTCATAAAAGTTGCCACACCCGCTTCTGCAGCCGCTTTAAAAGGTGGTAAATAGGTTTCATGAAGCTGTCGTAAACTCATGTCTACCGAATTGTAATCTCTGCCGCCAACTGCTGCTCCGTACGCTGCAAAATGCTTCGCACACGCCATAATTGCATCAAGATTTCCCAAACCTTTTCCCTGAAAACCTTTGATTCTTGCCAAACCAATCTGTGTTCCCAAGTACGTATCTTCGCCCGAACCTTCCATCACTCTTCCCCATCTTGGATCTCTGGCAATATCAACCATTGGGGCAAAAGTCCAGTGAATTCCGTAAGCGGATGCTTCTGTTGCGGCAATTCTTTCAGATTTTTCAATTAATTTTAAATCCCAGCTTGCTGCCTGTCCGAGGTTCACAGGAAAAGTAGTTCTGTAGCCATGAATGACATCCTGACCGAACAACATTGGAATTTTCAGTCTTGATTTCAACGCAAGTTCCTGAAATTTTCTCGTTTCTTCTGCTCCCGAAACGTTCAGCATTGAACCAACTTTCCCTTGTTTAATTTCGTTTAAAACATTCGCAGAATTAGAATTCTGTGGACCGGTGGCGTATTCAAAACCGCTGTACTGAACGAGCTGACCGATTTTTTCTTCCAACGTCATTTTAGACAAAAGCTCAGTGACTTTCTGGTCAATTGTCTTTTGTCCAAAAGCATTTAATCCGAATGCTGCGAAGGTTAATATGATGTAGAGCTTTTTCATTGTAATTTTATTTTGCTTAAATTTTAACGCAAAGAGCGCAAAGATTTTTTTGAAAATAATGCCGTCGATTTTTAAGTTCGCAAAGGCGTTTGACTTCGTCGAATCTTCGATTTCACTTAAAAAAGATCACAAAGTTTTCACTTTTAAAATTTAGAAAATATAAGTAGCCACCGAACTTGCTGGAATATTTACCGGAGCAGTTTTACTTTTAAATTTAATATTAAAATTTTCATCTTTCTTACTGTAATTCTGAACAATCAAAACCGTTTTTCCTTCGGGCGTTTTGAAGGCAACCGTTGATAAATTGTCTGTCTGAGTGGAAGAAATTCTCTGAGAGTTGGCAGGAACAAATTTCGAGGCGTGAGCAATAATATAATATCCAACGTTTCTTGTGAAATTGTCTTTATCTAAAACCGTAATTGCGCCTTTGCATTCGGTGCAGCCGCCCTGAGTATGAGGCTTGAATTCAGCATCGTTGGCTAAATTCCATTCTAAGGCGATTTTACTCCAGTTTCTCATCGAACCGATGACTACATTCTTTGCATGCCAGTTCAGATCTCCATCAAATGTTCCTTTTGAACCTGTCCATTGTTCTGTGAAGTATAAATTTTTGTTTGGATGAGCGTTATAAACAGTGCTTAAAGCAGAAATATCGCCGTCATACAAATGAAAAGCCGAGCCGTCAATGTATTGATTGGCTTCAGGATCGTTTAAAATATTGATGGCATATTCCGGTTTGTTGCAGTTGTGATCATAAACGACAATTTTAGTTTTAATTTGATTGGATTTAAAAATTGGTCCTAAACTTTGCTTGATAAAATCCCTCTGCTGATCTGAAACCATTAGTAAACTTGGATTATTTCCAGGATGCAAAGGTTCGTTTTGAGGAGTTACGGCATCGATTGTAATTCCTTCTTTAGCCATTCCCTGAATGTACTTGACAAAATATTTTGCATACGTATCATAAAATTCAGGTTTTAAACTTCCTCCAATTGATTTTCCGTTGTCTTTCATCCAAACCGGAGGTGACCACGGGGCAGCAATAATTTTGATTTTCGGATTGATGGCTAAAATTACTTTTAACATCGCAATTAAATCTTTGTCTCTTGCCAGACTGAATTTTGATAAAGTAGGATCTGTCTGTCCCTGAGGCAAATCATCGTAAGAAAAAACTTCACCATCCAGATCTGATGCGCCGATGCTTAATCTCAAATAACTGATGGAAATAGAATTTTCATCTTTCCCGAAAAGTTCATGTAATAAAGCTTTTCTTTTAGACGGAGACAGACGGTTGATCACTTCTACACTTCCGCCCGTTAATGTAAACCCAAAACCGTCAATATATTGAAACTTTTGAGTGTCATCAATTTCAATATTCTGAAAATTATTGGATGTATTTACAATAACCAAGGGTAGCTGTTGCTGTAATTTTACGCTTTCATCGCCTTTTGTAAGCCACGACTGAACCTGATTTTTCGTAGAAACTGTTGATGTGCATGAGCCTAAAGATAAAAGTACCACACCGCTGAAAAGCAGTGCAGTACTCTTTGAAAAGAAACTATATGATTTTTTCTTTAACATATTTAGTAACCGGGGTTTTGGGTTAGATTGGGATTATTATCCAACTGTGTTTGTGGAATTGGCCATAATAATCTGTTTTGATTTAAATTATTCACATACGGTAGAAGATTTCCTGCAGCATTTTTCTGTTGTGAAAGGATTTCAATTGCTTTTCCTGTCCGTTTCAGATCAAACCAACGGTGACCTTCAAATGCAAGTTCCAGTTTTCTTTCTTTAAGAATTTTATTAATTCCATCGTCGGTATTTGCAATGGTAACCGGTGTTAAACCTGAGTTGGCTCTTGCTCTTACCTGATTAACCAAAGTTGCAGCATCCGTGAAATTTCCCTGACGCACTAATGCTTCAGCTCTTATCAAAAGTAAATCTGCGTAACGCATCACATAGAAATTCTGATGACCTGTAGTGATTCTCATTTTATTCATAAAAGGAAATGCCGAACTCGGCCAAAAGTTATCTGACCAGTCAACGGTGGTAGGAGAAACCCAAATGCTTGAATTTTTTCTGACCAAGTCGTTTTCTGTATTAAAAGTATTTACCAAATCATAAGAAGGGGTATTGAATTTTTTCCAGTCTGTGCCGAAAAACATAGATGATCCCCAAGCCCAAATCGTTCCTGCGTTTCCATTGGATTCAAAAATGGATTCTGCATTAGCTTCATGAGCCCCGTCAAAAAGATGGTCGTAATTTGGAAGCAAAGAATATCCTTGTCCCATTAACTGCGTTGTGTAGTCTAAGACTTTTGCGTAATCCGGATTTGGTTTTGTTGCGTACACTTTTGCCAATAAAGATAAGGCTAAACCTCTTGTAGCTCTGTATTTATTTGAACTTGCAGGTGCACTCGCCAAAGCTCCCTCCAAATCTGAAATTATCTGAGCATACACCTCATTAACTGGCTTTCTTGCAGGATATACCTGACTGTAAACTTCATCAAAATTATCTGCATTTACCCCCACTACTGCTTTGGTAACCAAAGGGAAGTCGCCCCATAGTTGTACGCCATGAAAGTTATACATCGCTCTCATAATCGCAGCTTCAGCCTTCATTTCAGATCTACGCGCATTTGTTAGTGCGGGATCTGGAATGTTATCTACATAATTCAGAACTTTATTACAATTGTTGATAAATCTGAACAAATAATTCCAGTCTCTGTTGACGTTTGAATTGGTTGCGATAATTCTGTACTCATCAATTTGAAAATTCTGAATATTATCACTTCCGGCATGAGCTACATCGGTTTGAGCATCACCATTAAAAAAATAATCCAATTGCCAGTATTCGTTACCCAAATCTGTGTAGATCACCGTCATCAAACCTTCCGCTTCATCTGCCTTTGTATAAGGCGTATCATTATTTGGCACTGCTCTGTCTGTAAGTGGCTCTGTATCTAAATAATCACTGCAAGAAGTTGTTCCAACTGTTAAAGTTGCTCCAAGCAAAAAATAATATATTGTTTTGTTGATTTTCATGAGAATTTTAATTAAAAATTAGCTTTAAGACCGAAAATAAATGTTCTTACCTGAGGATAAGTTCCGTAATCTACACCAGAAACTCCGTTTGTAGTGTTGAATGCATTTACTTCCGGATCAAATCCAGTGTAATCTGTCCAGGTTACCAGATTTTGTCCGGTAACATAAAGATTTATCTTGCTCACACCTTTAAATGGACTTAAGAAATTATACCCAAGTGTAGCACTTTTAATTTTAATAAATGAGCCGTCTTCTACAAATCTGTCTGAAACATATTGTGAGCTGGTAGAATTTGCCCTTGGTGTGTTAGTGATTTGCCCAGGGGTAGTCCATCTGTTTAAAACGACTGCAGACTGGTTTTTAAAATCGTTCATCATTTCAAGATCAAATCTTGAAGCATTGTAAATTTCACCTCCGTAAGATCCTGTCACCAAAACATCTAAATAAAAGTTTTTATAAGAGAAATTATTACTGAAACCAAAACTAAAATCAGGATTTGGATTTCCAATTATTGTTCTGTCGTTGGGATCAAAAATTCCATTCCCATTATTGTCTTTATATACCAAATCACCCGTTTGCGAATCGACATGACTCACCTGATAGCCATAAAATGAACTAATTGCCTGACCTGGTGTAAATCTAACTAAGTTGGCTCCTACGGTTTCGATATTTGCCACATCGATATTCGGTCTGTAATTTAAATTTAAAACCTTATTTTTCGTGAATGAAATATTGAAGTTGGTGTTCCAGTTAAAGTTTTCTCCTTTGAAATTCTGTGTGTTCAGGGCAAATTCTAATCCCTGATTTTCCATGCTTCCAATATTCTTAAGTATATTTCCGATACCCGCACTTTCAAATGAAATAGGAACAATTAAATCTTTTGTTTTTCTTTTGTAAGCATCCGCACTTAATCTAATTCTGTTATTCAGAAAGCCAAAATCAATACCGACATTCGCATCTGTCGTCTTCTCCCAACCCAGGTCGCTACTATCCCATTGTTGGCTGAACCAAACACCATCCGGACCTAAACGTGAAATTCTTTCCAGATTATAATGAGAATACGGCGGAATTCCAGATGCGTTACCACTTTGTCCCCATCCTCCTCGTATTTTTAATTCTGAAAAAATTTTGCTGTCTGCCATGAAATCTTCATTGGAAACCGTCCATGCTCCTGAAACTCCCGGGAAGAATCCCCATTTATTTCCCGGTGCCAATGCTGAACTACCGTTGTATCTGAACACTCCCATGATGGTATATTTGTTATCATAAGTATATAATGCTCTTCCAAAGAATGAAAGCTCACGCAAATGTTCTTTTACAAGCGTTTCTCTTTTGTTGTCGATTACTGTATTATAATCAAAGAATGTGGTACCTTCAGGAAAATTGTTTCCTTCAAAATTATTCCATGAATTTCTTTTTTCATGAATCTGATTTCCTCCCAACAAAGCCAAATCGTGAACACCAGATTTTATTGTATACGTTAATGTATTTTCAATATTCATATCCTGGTAAGTCGATAAATATTTACCACCAATTCCTTTTTGCTGTCTTCCGTAACTTGTTTGATAACCATCTGTAAACTGGTCATTGGTAACATCAATTAAATCAAATGATACAGTTGGCTTCCAGACTAAGTTTTTGAGTAAATTAACTTCCAATCCTAAATTACTCATGAAACGCTGAGTTTGTGTTTCATTTTTTCTTGATTGATAAGCTACCGGGTTTTCCCATGAAGACTGGAATGGGTTCAACGCAAACTGACCGTCTTTGTAACCATCCAGATAATTTCCATTGGTATCCGTTTCTCTTACAGCAAGCTGACTACCGTAAATCGGTAAAAATGAAGGCGTATTTAAAGCACTTAAAATAACCCCACCTCTTGATGTACCTAAATTGTCATTGGTATTTTTAAGCGTTGTATTGATATAATTAAAATTACCCGTCAGTTTCAGCCAATTGGTAATTTTTGCATCTAAATTAACCTTCGCTGAAACTCTGTCGAATCTCGCTGGATCAATAATTCCGTCAATTCCCTGATAACCTAATGCGGTGTAAGCTCTCACTTTTTCGTTACCAAAAGAATAGTTTACATTGTAATTCTGATCAAAACCGGTTCTGAAAACTTCGTCTCTCCAGTTGGTATTGATACCCGCATATCGGGGATTATTAATCGTTGTAAGATAGGAAGGATTTATTTCTCCCATCAGCGCTTTATACTGATCTAAATTTAAAACATCAATATTGTTCACGGTTTTAGACATTCCCCAATAAGCATTAAATGCTAATTGTGGTTTGTTGGCTTTACCTCTTTTAGTCGTTACAATCACAACTCCGGAAGAACCGTTGATCCCGTAGATTGCTGCCGAAGTTGCATCTTTCAGAATCGTCATGTCGGTAATATCATCCGGATTGATTCCGCTGATGTCAAAAGTCTGAATTCCATCAACTACGTAAAGCGGATTCACACTTGACGAGATAGAATTATTTCCTCTGATTTTCACATCAATTGCAGCACCTGGCTTTCCGGAAGACTGAATTACATTCACACCGGCCGCATTTCCCTGTAAGGCCTGCCCAACATTGTAGATCGGTCTGTCATCAAATGTTTCGGCTTTTACGGTAGAAACGGCGCTCGTAAGGTTTGATTTTTTTACCGAACCATACCCAATCACCACAACTTCCTCAATCTTCTGCTCTTTCTGAACAGTATCTTTTGGGGTTGTCTGTGCATTGAAATTTGCCGTGAAATAAACTGCGGCAATGATTCCCAAACTTCTTGATATTTTTACATTCATATTATATGATAGTTTTTAATTCTCAAATTGAGACAATAAAAATATTATTTTTTTTGAATAGTTAATATATTTTTCATCATTATTTTGATATTTCTTTTATTTTTGGGTATTATGAGAACACAGATTCTTCGGATTTTTAAGATTTTAAGTAGAAAAGATAAGTAATTTAATCCCAAAATGGCGACCAACCTCCGTAAAATAACACTTCCGCTGAAACTGACCTTCCTCATTTTCTCGATGGTTCTGAACTGTATGGGAATAATCATTCTTCAGCTTTCAGAAGAGAACATTTCATATAATAAACTGGGGCTGTTAGAGGCTTTCAAAGATCTTCCGATTGCCCTGATTTCTATTTTTGCGGTAAGTTTTATCAGTAAAATCGGGACTAAGACTTCAATTATCTCAGCACTGATGATTGTGGCGGTTTGCTCCTTAATTTTACCGTTTGTGCAGGTTTTTTGGTTTTATAAATTATGGTTTGCCATTATTGGGGCCTGTTTTGCGTTGGGTAAAATCTGCGTATACAATATTATTAAGCATAATATTTTTGACGAGAAAACTTTAACGAAAACCATGAGCAGCGTCGAAGCCTCATTTATGATTGGAATTTTTGTGGTTAACACCGGCTTCGGATGGCTTATTTCAAGCGAATATGGTGAATTCTGGAAATTTGGTTTTTTTGGAATTTCTCTTATCAGTTTTTTCACAGTTTATCTTTTTATGAAAACAGAAATTAGCGAAACAGAAAACAAAAGCACGACACTTCTCCCCGACTTCAAAGGTTTTGGCAAACCTGCGTTCATTGCTTTTTTTTGCTTGCTTTTTTTTATCGTCTTTACCGAACAGAGTTTCAATTCGTGGTTACCTTCCTATTATAAAAATCATTTGGGCGTCGATTCTTTTTTTGCACTACAGGCGACATCTTTTTTGGCAGTTTTCAGTTATCTGGGACGAATTTTTACTGCTCAGATGATCAGAAAATTTGATTTATCTAAATATTTCTATTTCTGCGTTTGTATGGTTTTGCTGATTTTACTTCTGATTATTTTAATTCAATTTACAGATGATGACAAATCTTCGGTTCTGATGTTTATTTTTCCGGTCATAGGATTTTTTCTGGCACCACTCTATCCCGTTGCCAATTCGAAAATGATTTCTTCTGCAGATAAAGAAAAAGTGAATGTGCTTACTTCCATTATCGTGATTTTTTCATCTTTGGGAAGTTCGGCAAGCTCTGCTTTGATTTCGGTTTTGTTTGAAAATGAAATGCTAAATTATTACGCAGTTTTTATTTTTACAGCGGTGACCATAGTTTTTATATTCGGATTTTCATTTTTTAAGTTCATTAATCAAAAGTATTAGAAATAATTTTATTTTTACAGCATGAAAACAGATCATAATAAAAACATTGAAACTTTAAAAGAACTTATCGACAGTAAAGATTTTATCCCAAACCTGTCGGTAGACTGTACTATTTTTGGTTTTCATGACGGTATCCTGAAGGTTTTGCTTTTAAAATACCACGATCTTGATCTGTATTCTCTTCCCGGAGGTTTTGTTTTTTTGGATGAAGATCTTCGCGATGCCGCTGCGAGAGTTTTGTTGGAAAGAACGCATCTTAAAGACATTTTTCTGGAACAGTTTCATACTTTTGGAAGGATGAGCCGTACCGAAAATAATGTTCATAAAACTTTAATTCAGAACAAAGGTCTTGATGTCACCGAAAACCATTGGATTTTACAGCGCTTTATCACCGTTGCATACTGCAGTTTGATCGATTATTCTCTTGCCAACACCTTCGCCGATGCTTTTAACGAATCCTGTGCATGGTTTGAGGTAGACAAGCTTCCGCAGATGGCATTTGATCATGACAGAATTATCAGATCCGGACTGGAATTTCTGAGGGATAACATCGATACCCAAGTAGCAGCTTCCAATTTGCTTCCGGAAAAATTTACAATGAAAGATTTGCAGAGTCTTTACGAAACAATTTTGGGCGAAACTTTCAGAAGAAACAATTTTCAGCGAAAAATTTTGAGCATGAATATGCTTGAAAGACTGGAAAAATTATACGATGGTTCAGCAAACAAAGCGCCTTACCTCTATAAATTTATAGAAAAATACCATTCAAAATCAAAGCCTTATACTTTTTTGGAGGAAGATTTTATTTAAATTTCAATCTCTTTCATCATTATGACCTATTATTTTTTTGTCACTGTCTAAAAAATCTTATTTTTAGAAAAACAAATTTTTATGTCATATTATCCGCTTACCAGCATACCAGATTATTTTGGAATTGATGCTTTCCTTACCGATGAACACAAGCTTATCAGACAATCCGTACGGGATTGGGTAGAAAGTTTCGTGATGCCAAATATCGATCAGGCAGCACAAAATCACACTGATTTACCAAATTTAATGAAAGAACTGGGGAAAATCGGGGCTTTGGGACCTTATATTCCTGAAGAGTACGGCGGTTCGGGTCTTGACCAGATTTCTTACGGATTGATTATGCTGGAACTGGAAAGAGGAGATTCTGCTGTGCGTTCTGCAGCTTCTGTTCAGAGTTCTCTGGTGATGTTTCCGATTAATGAATTCGGTTCTGAAGAACAAAAAAAGAAATATTTACCTAAACTTGCATCAGGTGAAATGATCGGTTCTTTCGGTCTTACTGAGCCTAATCATGGTTCAGATCCAGGCTCAATGGAAACCTATTTCAAAGATATGGGAGATCATTATCTTTTGAACGGCGCCAAAATGTGGATTACCAATTCACCACTTTGCGATATTGCCGTGATTTGGGCAAAAAATGAAGAAGGAAAAGTACAGGGATTAATCGTGGAAAGAGGAATGGAAGGCTTTACCACACCGGAAACGCATAACAAATGGAGTTTGAGAGCTTCAAAAACAGGTGAATTGGTTTTTAATGATGTGAAAGTTCCGAAAGAAAATTTATTACCCAACGTTACGGGATTAAAAGGACCCTTATCCTGTTTAAATTCTGCACGTTACGGAATTTCATGGGGCGTAATTGGTGCAGCAATTGATTGCTACTGTACTGCTGTTCAGTATTCTAAAGAAAGAAAACAGTTTGGTAAACCGGTTGGCTCATTTCAGTTGCAGCAGAAAAAGCTGGCTGAATTTTTAACGGAAATTACAAAGGCACAATTGCTTTGTCTACAGTTAGGAAATCTTAAAAATGACCATAAGGCAAGTCCGGCTCAGATTTCCATGGCAAAAAGAAATAATGTAAAAATGGCGATTGATATTGCCAGAGAATCAAGACAGATCCTTGGTGGAATGGGAATCATGGGCGAATTCCCGATGATGCGTCACGCTGCCAATTTAGAATCTGTAATCACTTACGAAGGAACACACGATGTTCATTTGCTGATTACGGGATTGGATATTACCGGCTTTAATGCATTTTAAAAATAAATAATGTCTCTCGCAGATTTTACGAATTTAGCAGATTTGAAACATTAAAATAAATCAGCTAAATCTGCAAAATTTGCGAGAGTTTTAAAATTTAAGCAAGTTTTAATTTGCGTAAGTTTTCACATTTTCCACAAAACTTATTTCAGGATTTAAAATCTCAAGAATTAAATTCTGTATAGAAACCATTGCATTCTGCAATTCTCCCTGAGCAAATTCCAGCGCCACTACTCCTTTTTTGGCATCAGCAAAACTCCAGATTCCTGTTTGTACCGGAAGTCCCCAAAATTCGGGAAGACTCTGAACAACGTATTGGTACAGACAAAGCTGCATCGCCTGTTTGCGGTCGCTGTTCTGGAAATAATCATCCTGATTCAGTTCATCAATTTTGATCGTCAGATTTTTTGTTTTTGCGGTTTTGTAATCGATGATTCTGATGGTTCCGTTTAGCTGATCAATGCGGTCGATATACCCATAAAAAGATATTTTATCTTTTGAATCTTCATCGATGTAAAAATCTACATTTTCAAATTTTCTTTCGATATCGATAATCTTCAGTTCGTTTCCGGCTTTTATCAGGTCAAGGTCAAAATTTAAAACAGATGCAATCACCTTTTTAGCGATGGCTCTGTGAATGAAGTTCATTCCTTTTTCGTAAAATTCGGGTTGATGTTTCAACTTTTCAATGGCTCCGTCAATATAGTGATCAATTGCTTGAATTGATTTCTGTAAATCACTTTCCTTTAATACTTTACCTTTTAATCCTTCATAAATATCCTGAAGTGAATAATGAACCAAATTCCCATAATTTCTTACAGAAAGTTCTTCTTCAATTTCGTCGGTTTCAGATGTATTTAAAATTTTCGAAGTGTAAAAATCAACAGGATTATAAAGATAGCTCGTTAAATGTGAAGCTGATACTCTCTCTTTCCAGCTCTGAAGTTTCTGCATTACGGCTTCAGTTTTCTGGATTTCAATCGGTTCCGTTTTTATTGGCTCGCTGGTGTTTTCTATGATCAAATGCTCGATGTTGTGACTGCTTTCCATCTCGATTTGCGTGATGAAACGGCTTTTTTCGCCTGTATTGACTCCCGAACTCAAAGCATTGTAAAGCAAATGCACATTCTCAGCATCCTGAATCAAGCGGTAAAAATGGTAGGCATAGATACTGTCATTTTCAAGGTAAGTATGAAGCTCAAAATGCCTTCTGATGTCAAAAGGAATGTAGGTGTTCTGAGAATTTCCGAGGGGAAGTTTTCCTTCGTTTACCGATAAGAGAATGACGTTTTTAAAGTTGAGCAAACGTGTTTCCAAAAGTCCCATTACCTGAAGGCCTTTCAGAGGTTCGCCCTGAAAATCAATACTTTCTGTGTTGATATGCTGATTAATCAAAACCTCGAGCGTTTCCATTTTAATATCAAACTGATACGGAAGAATCTGGTTTTTCAAAAGCCTGAAAGCATTTTCGAAATGAGAAATATTTTCGTACTGAATATCGTCGATTTCAAGCCACTTCAAACCAACACAAAAGTCTGTCAGCAAATCAAGATAAATCTGAGCCGAATCAGCTTTCAGCAAAAGTTTAAAATAAGAAAGCTCCGAAAGCAGTTCTGAGAAAAGGTTTCGCGAAATGTAAACGATGTTTCTCTCCTCTATTTTTGATTTAAAATTTGAAATAATCTTCTCGTCAGATTCCGACGCAGGAAGTTCTTCCAGAATTGGATAAATATCTCTGTAATAATACGTTGTTTTATTCTTCTCAAGCTGTTTCTGAAGATAAAAAAGTTGTTTTACAGCATTTGAAAAAGACAGGTTTTTTAACGGAAACCCCATTGTAATATTCAGATGATCCACGGCATGCATCACATCAAGACTTGCGGGCAAAAGATTTTCATCCAAAAGCACGACGGCAGTATCAGAATAGTCGGCATCAAGGCTTTCTCTAAAGATTTCAGGCAAAATTTTGGTCTGTGTGATATTCCCCGAAACTTCATAAACCTTAATATTTTTAGGCTGGTTAAAATCATTTTCAATCCATGTAAATTCACGGCTGTCATTGAATTCTTTCCATGTTTTGTGATCTCTCAGGAATTTCCCTGCTTCCTGTCTTTCATCGTCGAAATAATATCGGTCTCCCTGAAAATAACACTGTGCTTTATCCCACTGCAAAAGGTTTCGTACCAGTTTTTCTTCTACAGGTGTAAAAGCATTGAATCCGCAGAAAACAAATTTTTTATCCGTCTCTGTGGCATATTTTTGAATTTTTTCCGTCGCTATTTCATGAATCATTCCCGACGTTGCCCAGTTTTTTTCAAGCAACGCGGATTTCAGAGCCGGCAAATAAATATTCATGTTACGCCAGAAATTCAGGAACTTTTTACGAGGAACTTCATCCTGATCACCCAAATCCTGAGCCCATTCTTTGATGCGTTCTTCATCAAACATGTACTGCAAAACTGCGGTGTCGGAATCTGAAAATTTCAGAATGTCATCCCAATCCTTTTGTAATGTCGGAAACCATTTCAGAAAGTCTGAAAAACTATCCTGCGGAATGAGATTGAGTTTTCTGTAAACATCATAGGAAAACAACCACAGAGAAATCCCCTGAATGGGCTGTTGATCAACAATATCCACGATCAGATCTTCCACCGTAAAAAAATCCGGCAAAAAACCGGAATATTTTTTTTCTTCGAGAATCTGGCGGATGAAAACTATAGGTCTTTTCCCCGGCAAAACAATGCTGAATTTAGAAAGATCGCTTTCCTGAGCCAGCAGTTCATCGATTATTTTATTAAGAAACTTCAATGTATCGGTAGTTATTTAGTTTTTGCAGTTCCTCACTGATAAAATTATTGTAATACTCCTGCTTTTCCCTGTTGTTTCCATGATCCGTTTCGGCATCATACTTACGCTGGAAGTTTTTGTATTCCGTCAAAATATTCTTGTAGAGCGTATTGAAAAGCTTCTTATAATCAGCGGAAGTTTTAATTTTTTCTGATGCCTCTTTTCTGAATTTTCGCGCAAACATTTCAGCTATATCAAAATGTTTCTGCTCATGCAAAAGCACATAATCATTAATTCTTGTCACATCTTTCCATGATTTTTCAGGATTAAAGACAGTCAGAATTTTCATTTCAACAGGAGCTTTCGGGTTCGTTGTTGTTTTTGCGGAATGTTCCCAGCCACAGTTGGTAAAGGCAACTACTTCAGCGCCTTTTAGAATATTTGTTTTGCTTTTAAAATCGTCCCAAGTAAGTTTCCTCCCTTCACTCCAGTAGATTTTCTGAGCTGAAATAAAGACAAAAGACATTAAAAGTAAAAAAGCTGAGAATCTATATTTCATTTATTGAACTACAATTGTTTTTGTTATGAAAGTGGTATCACCGGTCCAGAATTTAAAATTATAAGTTCCGGCCACTTTCGGAGCAAAGTTGATCTGATTAAAGCCTTTGAAAGTTCCCGAGCCACAGTTGGCATTGGTTTTAAACTTATAAGCGGTCACGTTTCTGTCGAAATCTGCAGTATGAACGTAATCATAACCGTAAAAACCTTCACATTGCTGCGTAAATTTCTGATAGGTTCTGATGCTTTGTACATCAAAGACGCTCATGGTATCGTTTACAATCGCAACGCTGTCAATTTTTACTTTTTCCACCGACTGTATGGTTTCATAATCTTCATTATCATTACAGGAGGTGAATGTTAGGCCTGAAAGAATGGCAATAAAGCCTATGTTGAGTAGATTTTTCATTACATTAAATTTTATTCAGATATTTTAAATTTTCATCAAAAATTATTCCTTATGCTATTCAAATCAAGAATTAAAATTACCTTTTGATAAATAAACTACTTTTTTAGTGTCATAAAATTCTTCATCAAAATAATTTTTCAGATTGAATATTTCACACTTCAATCCGGCAAGCTCTTCAGCAAGCTCTCCGCCCTTCAGATAAAGAACTCCGTTGTGTTTTTGGTTCATCTGTTCTTTTTCAAATTTTCCTTTCAGCCAACGAAGAAATTCCGGCATCTGCGTCACTGCCCTGCTGACCACAAAATGGAATTTTTCTTTCAGCTTCTCAGCTCTTCCGTGAATGGCTGTTACATTGGTTAATCCTACGCCTTCAGCCACTGCGTTCACAACGGTGATTTTCTTTCCAATAGAATCGATCAGCGTAAACTGAGTTTCCGGAAACAGAATTGCCAAAGGAATTCCGGGAAAACCGCCGCCGGTGCCGATGTCTAAAACTTTAGTTCCTGGAGCAAATTCCATAACTTTTGCAATTCCCAGAGAGTGCAGAATGTGCTTTTCATAAAGCGATTCCATATCCTTTCGGGAGATCACGTTTATTTTTTCATTCCATTCTCCGTACAAACCTTCGAGTTTGGCAAACTGTTCTTTCTGTACATCTGTGAGATCGGGAAAATATTTTAATAATAACGCTGTAGACATCTTAAATAGTATAATTGAGCAAAAATAAAGTTTTTAGTTTCTCTAATCAAGTTTATGCGAAATTAATCTCTCTCAATCCTGTTTTTAGACTTTGACAGAATTAAAGAAAGTGCTGCATCCATATCCTTTGTTTTTTTTACTTTATCAAGGCTGATTTTGCTCGTGTAGCCGTCTTTCAACTGTACAGTCATGTTTCCTTCCTTTGAATTGATGTTCATACTGTTGATTTCATCCGGAGTAAAACGGTAATCGGCCCAAAGCTTTTTGAATTCCTTTTCGCTGATTTCCCTGTTGGATTTAGGTAAGAAACTGTACGTATTTTGTGTCTTTTTAATTTGAATTAAATTAAACTGATGATCATTCTCAGTATCATTAATCTGAACAACAAGCCCCGGCAAACCTGAAAACTTGTAAGGTCCGTCGCTTATCGGATAATCTTTACTGAACCATGCTGTCCAGCTTCTTCCTCTGTAATCTGCTGTGGCTTTCTGACAGTTGATATCTCCGATTTTTTTAAACTCGTTCTGAACTTTCCAGACCGGAAATTTTTCTTCTTTGATAACAAGATTTGCCGTTTGAAATTTATCGTAAAAGTTGATACTCTTTGGAGAATAGGTTTTGTGAATGGTGTAGGTAAGGTTTCTGTCAAAATTTTTGAACTCTGAAAGCACTTTGGAATCTTTGGTGGCAGCATAGACAGAATCTTTTTCAAATTTTGCGGCGTTGTAGAAATAAGATTCTTTTCCATCGGTATCGAGATTCATGTAGTCTGTTACCAAAGAATCTCTGGAAGCAACATCAGGACGGAATTTATACTCATAAACGAATCTGTAGTTTTGTCCGGCAAGTGTTGTTGCTACGAGTAGAAATAAAAGTCTTATCATTTTTTTAAATTTTCTCAAAAATAAATAAAAAATCTCTTGAAAGAGTGAATTTATCTATATTTAACAACTCTTGTCATGCTTAAAAATGTATTAATCTGTGGTATTTTAGTTTTTTGTCACAATCATAATTTATATATTTGTTCGAAAGACAAAAAGATTCATGAATAAACTATCAGATAGAGTAAACAGACTGGGTTACTCACAGACTTTTGTGATGTCTAACAAGGCAAGAGAGATGAAGGCCGAAGGCATTGATGTTATAAGCTTAACTTTAGGTGAACCGGATTTCGATGTTCCCGACAATATCAAACAGGCTGCTTTTGATGCCATCAACGAAAATTACAGCCACTACTCACCTGTTCCGGGATTTTTAGAATTGCGTCAGGCGATTTCAGATAAATTAAAAAGAGATAATAAATTAGATTATAAACCTGCACAGATTTGTGTTTCCAACGGTGCAAAGCAGGCCATCATTAATGTTTTGGCTGCCATTGTCAACGATGGAGATGAAGTAATTCTTCCTACGCCTTACTGGGTGAGTTATGATGAAATGGTAAAAATGATGGGCGGAAATTCCATAATGCTTCCAACATCATACGTTACCGACTTCAAAATTACTGCTGAGCAGCTTGAAGAGGCCATAAATGATAAAACAAAGGCAATACTTTTCAGTTCGCCGTGCAATCCTTCAGGAGGTTATTACACGTACGATGAATTGAAATCTTTGGCAAAAGTAATTGCGAAATATCCTCACGTAACGGTAATTTCAGACGAAATCTACGAATATATTAATTACGAAACCAAAACCACTTCTATCGCACAGTTTCCTGAAGTGTACGAACAAACCGCAGTAATCAACGGAATGTCCAAAGCTTTTGCGATGACAGGATGGAGAATCGGTTATTCAGCGTGCCCGGAATGGCTGGCAAAAGCCTGCGAAAAAGTACAGGGACAAATGACAAGCGGAGCGAATACTGTTGCTCAAAGAGCTTCAATTGTAGCTTTAAAAACAGATCCGTCAGAATACAAATACATGATCAATGCTTTCGAACAAAGAAGAAATCTGATGTTTGAGCTGATGAAAGAGATCACAGGTTTCAAGGTTCTTTTGCCTAAAGCTGCCTTCTATTTCTTCCCTGATATTTCTTATTACATCGGAAAAACTTTGAACGGAACTGAAATAAAAGATGCTGACGATTTTGCGATGTTCCTTCTGGAAAATGCTCACGTAGGCTGCGTCGGCGGAGTTTCTTTTGGAAGCCCTGAATGTATTAGATTTTCCTATGCAGCTTCAGAAGAAGAATTGAGAGAAGCGATGAGAAGAATTAAAGAAACTTTAGAAAAATACAGTTAAAAAACACAAATTTATCAGATGAATTTTTTCAAAAAACTGACCATTGCCACAAGCATTGCAGCAGCAAGTTTCTGTGTCTGTGCGCACGCGCAGGATTTCCAGTGGAAGGAAGCAAAATCTAACGGTTACACATATAAATACGTGACCAACGATCCCACCTCTGCA
Organism: Chryseobacterium foetidum; assembly: GCF_025457425.1. Lineage (NCBI taxonomy): Bacteria > Pseudomonadati > Bacteroidota > Flavobacteriia > Flavobacteriales > Weeksellaceae > Chryseobacterium > Chryseobacterium foetidum. Next base: position 81,771 of record NZ_JAMXIA010000001.1, on the reverse strand, counting down.
AGATATTATACTTTAAAAAACGGTTTGACGGTCATTTTAAGTCCGACCAATAAGGAGCCGAGAATCCAGACTTATATTGCGACAAAAGCAGGGAGCAAAACCGATCCGGCCGACCACACAGGTTTGGCTCATTACCTTGAGCACATGCTTTTCAAAGGCACAGATAAGTTCGGTTCTAAAGACTGGGCTAAGGAAAAGCCTTTACTGGATCAGATTGATGCTTTGTACGAACAATACAATCAGACGAAAGACGAAGCAAAGAGAAAAGAGATTTACAAAAACATTGATAAAGTTTCCGGTGAAGCAGCAAAATATGCTATCGCCAACGAATACGATAAAATGATGGCTTCTATGGGTGGCGACGGCACAAACGCCTTCACATCGGTGGAGCAAACGGTGTATACAGAAGATATTCCGGCGAATGCGGTTGATAAATTTCTGGCATTGCAGGGCGAGAGATTCAGAGCACCGATTCTGAGGCTTTTCCATACTGAGCTCGAAGCGGTTTATGAAGAGAAAAACAGAGCTTTGGATGACGATGACGATAAATCTTATGAAGCATTCTTTGCAGCTATTTTCCCGAACAACAATTACGGAAAACAGACTACAATCGGAACGGTTGAGCACCTGAAAAACCCTTCACTAAAGGCGATCAGAGAATATTACAATAATTATTATGTTCCCAATAATATGGGAATCATCATGTCGGGAGATTTTAATCCTGATGAAATAATTGCCAAAATCGACAAGGCTTTTTCTTACATGAAGCAAAAGGCAGTTCCCAATTATGTTGTCGGACAGGAAAAAGCGATCACTTCTCCCGTGACAAAAGAAGTTTTTGGCCCGAATCCTGAAAGTTTACTGATGGGCTTCAGATTTCCGGGCGCAACAACCAAAGATGCGAGAATGCTGAATCTGGTGGGAAGTATGCTGACTAACGGACAGGCAGGATTGATTGATTTAAATTTAGTTAAAAAACAAAAACTCCTCGGGGCAAGCGCTTTCCCTTATGTTTTAAAAGATTATTCCACTTTATTATTGAGCGGAAGACCTACGGAAGGTCAGTCTTTGGATGAAGTCAAAAATTTACTCCTTCAACAGATTGAAAAGCTTAGAAAAGGAGATTTCTCTGAAGATTTGATCCAGTCTATCGTCAACAATGAAAAGAAAAGCATCATTCAGCGGGACGAAAAATATTCTTCAAGAGCCGATATTCTGATGAGTGAATTTACATCTGAAATTGACCACAAAGTTTCTTTGGAATATGTGAAAGAGATTTCTGCGATTACCAAGAAAGATATTATGGATTTCGCTTCAAAATATCTTCAGGACAACAATTACGTATCGATTTATAAACGAAAAGGCGAAGACAAAAATATCGCTAAAGTTGAAAAACCGACCATCACTCCGGTTTCGGTGAACAGAGAAGATCAGTCTCCGTTCCTGAAAAAGATCGATGCAATGCCTGAAAATGCCATTTCCCCGATCTGGCTGAATTTTGAAAAGGACATAACGAAAAACAAACTGGGAACGGTGGATGTTCTTTCCGTTAAAAACAGTGATAATGCATTATTCAGAATGTATTACTATTTCGAGGCTGGAAAATGGAGCAATAAAATGTTGCCTCTGGCAGCAGAATATCTTCAGTATTTAGGTACGAAAAATAAATCTTCAGAAGATATCAGTAAAGAGTTTTACAAACTGGCTTCCAGCTTTAACGTAGGAGCCGGAAATGAAACGACCTACATCTCACTTGAAGGTTTAAACGAAAACTTTGAGAAAACAGCAGCGCTTTTTGAAGATTTAATTAAAAACTGTCAGGCAGATCAGGCAGCTTTGGAAGCTTATAAAGTCCGTCTGAGAAAGGCAAGAGACAATGCCAAGCAGAACAAAGGATCAATTATGGCTGGATTGAGAAGCTATGCACAGTACGGTGCTCAGAATCCTTTCAATAATGTTTTGAGTGATGCTGAACTGGATGCGTTGAAGGCCGAAGATTTGGTTAAAATCCTGAAAGATTTATTCACATTCAAGCATAAAGTTCTTTATTACGGACCAAAAACCGGAACTGAAGTGACTGCATCTTTAAAACCTATCCATCCTGTGGCATCAGATTTAAAGGATATGCCGAAATCGAAAACGTTTACCCAAATTTCATCCGACAAAAACAAAGTTCTGTTTTCCGATTTTGATATGGTTCAGGCTGAAGTTTTTTGGGTAAAAAATGGCGAACTTTACAATCCTACAATCACACCGACGGCTCAGCTCTTCAATAATTATTTCGGCAGCGGAATGGGTTCCATCGTGTTCCAGACCATCAGAGAGTCTAAAGCTTTGGCGTACTCAAGCTATTCTGCCTACTCGATGCCTTCCAAAAAAGAAGATAAAAGTTCAGTGATTGCTTATGTAGGAACGCAGGCTGATAAATTTAATGATGCAACTGTCGCTATGAACGAGCTTCTGAATGAACTTCCGAAATCTGAGCAGTTGGTCGAAACAGCCAAAAATTCTTTAAGAAAATCGATTGCTGCTGAAAGAATCACTCAGGATGGAATCATTTTTAATTATCTTGCCGCCCAAAGACTCGGAAACAATTTTGACATGAGAAAAAATGTCTACGATCAGTCTCCGAAACTTAATTTTTCGGATCTCAACAATTTCCACAATAAGGAAATGAAAAATAAGAATTACACGTATTGCATTGTAGCTTCTAAAGATAAAGTGAAGGAAGAGGATATGAAGAAATTAGGCGAAGTGAAAAAGCTGAGCCTTACAGAAATCTTCGGATATTAAAACCAAATCAGCTCTCAAATTTGAGAGCTTTTTTTTATTGAAACCAAAAACAATTATAGATTTTATTTATTGGATAGTTTTAATTCAATAGACGAAAAGCAATATATTTGCACCAGAAAAATTTAAATAAAAACAAGAAAATTATGTCTTTAGTAGGAAAAAAATTCCCAAATGTAACGATTGACGCAATGTCTGAAATGGGTGATGATTTAAGAATCAATGTATTTCAGGAAGCTGCAGAAAACCAACAAAAAGTTCTTTTATTCTGGTACCCGAAAGATTTCACTTTCGTTTGCCCGACTGAGCTTCACGCTTTTCAGGAAGCTTTACCTGAATTCGAAAAAAGAAATACTAAAGTAATCGGTGCTTCTTGTGATACAAACGAAGTACATTTCGCATGGTTAAATGTATCAAAAGACAACGGTGGTATTGAAGGTGTAACTTACCCGCTTTTGGCTGATACTCACAGACAGTTGGCAAATCTGCTTGACATTGTAGATCAGGATCTTGATTTTGACGAAGAAGGAAATGAAGTTTTCACAGGTTCTAACGTTACTTACAGAGCAACTTATCTTATCGACGAGACCGGAAAAGTATTTCACGAAGCGGTAAACGATATGCCTTTGGGAAGAAATGTAAAAGAATTCTTAAGAATGATTGACGCTTACACTCACGTTCAGAAGCATGGTGAAGTTTGCCCTGCCAACTGGGAAGAAGGAAAAGATGCGATGAAAGCAGACAGAACTTCTACAGCTGAGTATTTAGCAAAAAACTAAGATAAATGTGTTAATTTGAAAATGAGATAATTAGAAAATTAATCACATGATTATTTAAAAATTATCTCATTTTCTGTTTAATGACATTTTCAAATTAATAAATTTTCACATTTTCAAATTGAAATTATGTATACAGAATTAGCGGAAGATACGTTGCAAAGCATTGTAAGCGATAATGAAAAAGTTGTGGTGCAATACGGAGCAACATGGTGTGGAAACTGCAGAATTATGAAGCCGAAATTCAAAAAATTAGCTTCTGAGAATGATGCAATTCCTTTTTTATATGTGGATGCAGAAAAACTTCCTGAAAGTAGAAAATTAGCTAAAGTAGACAATTTGCCTACGTTTGCCATTTTCAAAAACGGAGAACTGGTAAATCAGGTGCAGTCTAACAAAGCTGAAAGTTTAATTGAATTATTCATCGAACTTTAATTACAATGAAATTACCGATTATAAGACAGTTTTTTCAGACACAGACTCCTGAAAATTTAGAAAAAACTTTGGAAGTTCTGGAAAGCTTTACAGAATTCAGAGGAACCACTGACGAAGATATGAATGTTGCCGGAGAATTGATCACCAATATCTGCGGTGCTTTGGAAGTTCACGCCAACGTACAAAACGGAATGAGCGAAAAAGATGCCCTAAACTCTTTTGCACAAAAGGTTTTGGGATCGATTGATAAATAAATTTTAGTTTTAAAACTATAAAAACACTGCCCCTGAAGGATGAAACTTTCAGGGGCAGTTTATTTTAAAAGTCGTTTTAAACTTTTTTGTATTTGATCAAAATTTCCTTCGACAAACTCAGGATGACACAAGCATGATTTTAACGATGCTTTCTCGGCATTTTTCCACCCTTCAGAGTTGGAGGAAGAAAAATGGTTGAAAATTTTGTTTTTAAATACCTGTTTACGCTTACTTCTTCAGACACTTCTCCAGAAACTGATCCTGTTCCCAAAGCAAATGCAAAATGTTTTCTTTCGCAACATATCCGTGAGCTTCTTTAGGTAAAAGAACCATCTTCACTGGTGCCCCAAGGTTTTTCAAAGCCTGAAAATACCTTTCCGTCTGCAAAGTAAATGTTCCAGGATTATTGTCAGCATCACCGTGAATCAGCAACAGCGGAGTTTTCATTTTATCGGCATTCATAAAAGGAGACATTTCGTTGTAGATTTCCGGTACGTCCCAGTAATTTCTCTGTTCGCTTTGGAAACCGAATGGCGTCAAAGTTCTGTTATACGCACCACTTCTTGCAATTCCACATGCATAATCTTTGGAATGCGTCAGAAGATTCGCTGTCATAAAAGCTCCATAAGAATGTCCGCCCACAGCTACCTTTGTTCTGTCGATGTAACCTAACTGATCCACAGCATCAATTGCCGCTTTTCCGTTGGCAACCAACTGTGTGATAAAAGTATCGTTCGGTTCTGTTTTTCCTTCTCCGATGATCGGGAATGCTGCATCATCCAAAACCGCATACCCTTTTGCCGTCCAGTAAACAAACGAACCATAATATGGAAAGGTAAAGTCATTCGGGTTTTGTGTATTCTGCCCTGCCGTATTTTTATCTTTATATTCTGTTGGGTATGCCCAGATCAGCAACGGAAGCTTTTCTTTCTTCGCTTTTCTGTCGTAGTTGGCAGGTAAATAAAGCGTTCCCGTCAAAGTAACACCGTCGTTTCTTTTGTAGGTAATCACTTCCTTGTATACATCTTTAATGCTTTCAAAAGGATTGGCAAACTGCGTTACCGGCTCAGATTTATTGGATTTAATGTTCTTCTTAAAATAATTCGGATAAGAACTTGCCGACTGCTGTATCGTTAAAACATCGCCTTTTTTAGGATCAATAATATCGATGATTTCTTCCTTGGCATTTTTCAGATTTGAGGTGTAGAGTCTTTTCTTTTTTAAAGATTTCATATCCAGCTCATCCACAAAAGGATGTTGACCGTCTTTCGTAAAACCTGCTCCGATAAGGTAAGCCTTCTCCCCTTTCATATTGACCACATATCTTCCGAAATCATTTTTGGTTGTGTTGAAACTTCCCGGATCGCTATAAACATCCTGATAATTTCGGTCCTCAATGACCTGAGATTTTCCGCTGTTCAGGTCGATCAGATAGGATTTTGTATTTCTGGTGTCGTACCAGCCTTCCGAAACAATAGCGTAATGATCGTTTGTCCAGCTCGTGCCTTCATAACGCTGTTTTGTTTTGAAAAAAGATTTTGGAGTTCCGTTGAAAGGTGCGTCCAAAGTGAAAACTTCATCTCTGAAATCCACTGTTTTAGACTGATCGCCACCATCCAAAGCTTCGGCATACACCAATGTTGCAGGCATATCGCTTCTCCAGCTCATGTCTCTTTTCCCCATTCTTACAGAGGAAAAACCTTTAGGCATAATTTCATTCAGCGGAATCTCATTGACCACTTTTATTACATTTCCATTTGCATCATAAACGGTTGAAGTCATCGGAAAACGGTTCAACGGAACGATGTAGGAATAAGGTCTTTTAATCGTAGTTGCCATCAGATATTTTCCGTCAGGAGAATAAGACAGACCGGCATAAAGATCTTTTTCTTTAAATTTTTTCTGATTTCCATTAAGGTCAGTATGATACAGTTCAGAGCTCATCAGGTTGTCAAAATTCTTTTCATCCTGAGGGTTCTTAAGCAAATCCTGATATGTTCTGTTTTGTGAAACCTTACCATCTGCTGTCGAAACAATCGGGCCTGTCGGTAAATCTTTGGAAGCATCAATCAGTTTCGGACGGTTGGCCGGAAGGACTTTTAAAAGGAAACTCTGAGAATCCTTCATCCACGTGTAAGGCGAACCGTAATTGGCATTCAGATTATCCTGAGAAATCTTTTTTGCCGTTGCTGTTTCCAGATCGATTACCCAAAGTTCAACTCCTTTGTCGGTGGTGTTGGTAAAAGCCATTCTCTTTTCATCTGGCGAAAAACTCGTATTGGTAATCTTCGGATTTTGAGGCAAACCTTTTACCTGAACTTCCGTTTTATCATTCATCTTCCGCACTTTCAGATTGTTGATGTACGTCACCGAACTTGAAATATTGGTCACCGGATTAATTCTCAAGCCGCCCAGTTTCATTTCCTGCTGATTGAGATCATCCAGCGTTTTGTACGTTGGTCTGTACACAAAAACAACCCAGTCTTTTTTTGAATTGGTAAGAACACTTGGCGGTCGCTCATAATCTGCCAGCTGCAAAATCTCCGCAGAAGGCTTCTGATAGCCGATGTTTTCCTGCGCTTCATAAAAATTCAGAAAAGCCAGCAAACAGATAGTTAATTTAATCTTCATAATCTAATTGATTTTTGACGAAATTAATGAAAAATTGTTTTTGTTGAATATTTCTTATAAAATAAAAACAGCCATTTTTAGATGGCTGTCTTAAAGGTTAATTAGAATTACCTTTGATGTTTTCTTCGGAGGGTTTCTGCTGAGATTTTTTTGCTGAAGTTACAAACTCATTTATTTCAGCATACAATAATTTCCATTCTTCGACAACCTTCATGGCAGTCAGTATATTGATAAAAGATTTTAAAACTTTTTCTAAATCTCTTCGGATAGCTGTTGCACTTTTCATTTGTCTCAAACTGGCATTGGCCCCTGCCTGTTCTGCAAATATCTGCTCAAAAGCATCATGTTTAGCTTTCATTTCATTCAAAGCCGGAACTAATGAAAGTGCATTGACTTTTTGAAAGTTCTCTGGTTTTTCGAGATCCTCAGTCAGCTTTTTCATTTGGGCAGATTGTGTAGAATAGCTTTCAATATCCATACTAAGTCCGTACAGCTTAAAAATCTGATAAAGTTCTTCGGCTAACAAATGATTAGCTAAAGTGTGCATTTTTCTGTAGGCGTTGAGAAAATTCTTTAAAATTCTGAAAGCATGGTCTCTCTCTAAGTCTGCATTTGCTACATTGGCACCTTTTCCACTGTAGATTTTTTTGGTGTAGACCTTATCGTACTCTGCATACATTATTTTTAATTCTGCAAGTAAAGGATGATTGCTGATGACCGGAAAGTTTCCTGATTCTGAAGAATTGATGATTCTCTGAGAAAGCGTAGCCAAATCTTTGGTACTCAATTTTGACAGTGTAATTTTCATACAAAATGTGTTTTTACTTGTTAATAATTCATTAATAATTTAAATGTAAATAAATTATTGATTTGTTCCAAAAATTTTCCGCGAAACAAAACATGTTTGTGTTTTGTCTCAAATGAAGTCTGGGAAACCTCCGTCAATTGTGTTTTGTTACACAGACTTTATTTTAAAGAAAAGTAAAAGTTGTTTTGTTGCGGAATGGTTGTTTTGTAACCCTCGAAGTTGTTGTGTGGATCAAAAATACTTGTTGCTTGAATGAGGACTAATAATAGTCTTTCTATTAGAAAAACTATTTGATAGATTATTCAATTATTAACAAAACAAAATATGCAGGAAAACAAGTATATACCAAATTCACTCCCTATCCAACTCCACCTGAAAAGCCTCAAAATACTTCGCCAGATCAATCCCATCCGCCAATCCGTGATGCGCTTCAATGGAAACAGGCATCATTTTTTTTCCATCACGCTCGCTGAATTTTCCAAAGGCTATTTTGGGAATACATTCTTTAGGATCAAAATCGGTAGGATGCAGAATCGAAGTAAAAGAATGCCACGGAATCGTCGTGTGTCTGATGTGATTCGGCGGTAAAACTTCATTTTTAATTCCTAAACCTTTCGTGTTCTGAACCGTCGTTATCTGCTCCTGCAAACGCTCGTTGAAGGTGGAAAAATCATCGGAAAACTCAAAGTATGAAAAACCGAAAGTGCCGTCTGCCTTGCCAATTGTACTTCCAATGTGAACTGTATCGTACAAAGCAATCTTATCATCTACAATTCTGAGTTTCAAAGCATCCACTTTATTAATCGCAACCATCGATTTGTAAAGATAATAGGCGAAAAAAGAATGTCCGTTTTTCTTTGCATTGTCATAAGCCTTTGTGCAATCCACCTCAGTGGTAAAACCGAAATACGGGCTTTTTAAAGATGAGAAAAATTCAAAATGTTCTTTTCTGTTCCAGTTTTCAAAATCGATGATCTTCATGAAATTCTTTTTCGCAAATTTCCGTAAGATTTATTGATTTTGAAAATGAAAGTTCAGATAAATACACTGTAACAAATCATATTCAGTTGATGGCATGTTACAATGTCTTCATCAATAGATTTAAATATTCGACAAATCATTTCTGAACTTCAGCCTTCATTAAAATTTAAAAGTTTTCTTACTGATAACTCTGAATATTCAAAAAAACAGATTTCACAAATGGAAAGTTGAAAAAATTATGTTAAAATTGAATAAATCGGAGCTGTGATAATGGGGATGGTCTGGTAAATGCTGTAAATACCGGCAAACACCACACAAAAATATAAGAAAATGGAAAGACGAACTTTCTTGAAAAACAGCGGACTTGCCGCTGCAGGTTTAATGGCATCCTCCGCCGCACCTGCGTTTGCCTCACAATTTTTAAGCAAAAATACAATGGAACAATTTGAAAATACCGGCTTGGGTAAAAGATTCAGACCGAAATATAAATCAGGATTTGGCGGTGTCGCCTTGGGAAACGGTTTCAATGTAAATCCCGATATCGAATGTCTGCAATCTATGGAAGCTGCATGGAATGCGGGTGTACGCTATTTTGATACTTCGCCGTGGTACGGTTTGGGGATTAGCGAACATCGGATGGGAATGTTTCTGAAAGATAAAAAAAGGGATGATTTCACGCTTTCAACAAAGATCGGTAGAATTCTGGAACCTCATGACGATTTCAAGCTTGATGCACTCTGGAAAGGAAAGCTCAACTTTTCATACGAATACGATTACTCCGCTGCCGGTGTGAGAAAAAGTGTGGAAGACAGCCTCCAACGCCTCGGACTGGCTTCTCTTGACATTGTTTTCATCCACGATCTGTCGCCGGACAATAAGGATATGAAGGGTGACTGGGTAAAATATTTTGATATCGCCGCCAAAGGTGCAATGCCGGAATTGATTAAAATGCGCGAGGAAGGTTTAATAAAAGGCTGGGGATTTGGTGTCAACACCATCGAGCCGATTTTGAAAGCGATGGAAGTTTCAGATCCTGATATTTTCCTGTCTGCATGTCAGTATTCTTTGATTGAGCATAAGGCTGATTTAAATGAAGTATTTCCAAAAGCTGCTGAAAAAGACATCTCTATTGTGGTTGGAGCTCCTCTGTGTGCGGGTTTTCTCTCAGGTAAAGATCGATATTTATACAATGGCGATTTTCCGGCTGGCGTGAAAGAAAAACTGACAGCTTTACAGCGTGTTGCCAACAATCATAAAGTGAATCTCCGCACGGCAGCACTTCAGTTTGCGGCGGCTCCTGACGTGGTTTCGGGAGTGATTCCGGGAGCGCATACCGTGAAACAGGCTCAGGAAAATGCAGCATCATTTAATGAAAAAATTCCTGCGGGTTTTTGGGCAGAATTGAAAAAGGAAAAATTAATTGAAGAAAACGCTCCAATACCAAAAGCTTAATTATGGAAAAAAGAAATAACAAATACCATATTGATCTGAAAGAATTAGAATTAAAAGATGGCTCGATGGCCGGCAAAAATCTTTCTTTTGAGTTTGAAAACCATGATGATCTTTTTAAAATTTTCTATTTAATAAAAAATAAAATCTCTTTGAAGATGAAAAAACGTCTCTTGAATTTACATTAGGTTTGAAATTATTTACAGAAGTTTTAATTAAAAATAAAAATCATCCGCTGTTTGAAGATTTAAGTCCGGCAATTTCAGAATTCATGAAAAAACTTAAAAGTTATTAATTTAGACAGTAAAATATGAGCACAGAAAAAATAGGCTTCATCGGGTTAGGAAATATGGGACATCCGATGGCAAAAAACCTTGAAAAAGCAGGATTTCCATTAACTGTTTACAACAGAACTGCGGAGAAAGCAGACGAGTTTAAAGCTGAGTCAAAAGTAGCTGATGACGTGAAAGAACTGGTGGAAAACAGTGATGTAATTTTCACAATGCTGACTAATGATGAAGCGGCGAAGGATATTTACAGACAGATTTTAGAACTGGATATTTCAGAGAAACTCTTTATCGACATGAGTACAGTTTCGCCGGAAGCCAGTAGAAAAATTGCCGATGCGCTGAAAATTAAGGAAGCTTCGTTTCTGGATGCTCCTGTTGCCGGAAGTACAAAACCTGCTGCTGAAGGCACTTTAATTTTCATGGTTGGCGGCGAAGACAAAGATGTTGAAAGAGCAAGACCGTATCTGCAAAAGCTTGGAAAAGAAATCAAACATTTAGGCAAAAACGGAAAAGGTCTGGCAGCAAAACTGTCGGTTAATTATTTTATTTCGGCTTTGTATCAGGGCTTGGCAGAAACGATTCTGTTATCAGATCATTTAGGAATTGAAAGAAAAGACATGCTCGACATCATTAACGAAAGTGCAAGCGGCAGTGGCGCCACCAAAGTGAAAACGCATTTGCTGATTGAAGACGATTACCAACCTGCATTTTCACTGGACTTAATGTTAAAAGACATTCTCCTCGCCAAAGATGCCGGCGCCGATTTCCCTCTGTCAAAAACCTTAATTGAAACCTACCAGTCAGCACAAAACGAAGGCTTCGGAAAAGATGACGTCATTGGAATCATTAATTATTTAAAAAACAACCGAACTTAAATATATTTTAAAAGAAGCATCCAAACTTCCCGCTTACATCTCCCATCTTCCCACTTCAAACACCCAACCAAAAAACTATGAAAGACTTCAAAACCCTCTTTTTCTTCCTGAGACTTCCCATTGCCATTTCTTTGGCAGGACATGGATTGGTAAGAATTCCAAAACTGCAGACCTTCACCGAAGGAATGGTAAAATCTATGGAGAAATCAGTGATTCCTGACATATTAATCACACCTTTCGGATACCTGTTGCCTTTTTTAGAAGCGATTCTGGGAATTGTGCTGTTGATTGGTTTTAAACCGAAACCGACAATCTACGCATCACTTGCCCTGATGAGCATCCTGATTTTGGGAAGCAGCTCCGTTGAAAACTGGTCGGCAATCGAAGCACAGCTACTCCATTCTTTGTATTTATTTGTACTTCTTTGGTTTTATATTAAAAATAGCCCTCAGGAAAATCAACCTGTAATATAATCGACGACAGAAACGAAACATGAAAGTGTTGAATCAGTTTTTATGATTTCAAAAGTCTGTCGAGAAACCTTAATTTTGTTTTATAAATTTCTAAATGTTTGAAGTTCTCATTTCTCATGTTCAAAATAAAGTGCAGCTTACCGATGTAGAAAAAATTGATCTGCAGTCTTTTTTTACAGTTAAAAATCTGAAGCGAAAACAGTTTCTGCTGCAGGAAGGTGATGTCTGTACACATCTTTCCTTCGTGCTTAAAGGCTTATTAAAATCGTATTTTGTGGATGAAAAAGGTGGTGAAAACATCAACATGTTTGCGTTTGAAGGCTGGTGGATTTCAGATTTTAAAAGTTTTATCAGTCAGGAAAAGGCAGTTTTGAATATTGATGCCGTCGAAGAAACAGAATTGCTCATCATCAGTCTCGACGATTATGAAAAATTAATGCTGAAAATTCCTGTGATGGACAGATATTTCAGGATTTTGTATCAAAACAGTCTGGTTACGAAAGATTACCGTTTGATTGCTTCCAACAGCTTCACTGCCGAAGAAAAATACCTTGAATTTTCTAAAAAAAGTCCGGAAGTCATTAAAAGAATTCCACACAATCTGATTGCTTCATTCTTAGGTTTAGCCCCTGAAACCGTCAGCAGAATCCGTAAAAAACTTCTGTTAAAAAACCAACTTTAAATTTAAATCCTGAATTTTAAATTCGTCGCAACTCATGACTTAGATCAAGTGCTTTCGCTTTTCATCATTCTAAATTTGTAGAATAAATTTTACATAATGGAAAACAATAAAAACATAGCATTAGTCGTTGGTGCCACCGGAATTACGGGAAGCAATCTCGCCAACGAACTTCTATCCCAAGGCTGGACTACTTACGGAATCTCCCGAAATACCAACAACAATATCAACGGACTAATTTCTGTTAAAGCAGATCTATCAGACATTGAAAGTTTAGAAACCGCTTTGGAAAACATCGATCCCACCCACGTATTTTTCACAACGTGGATGCGAAATGATACTGAAGAAGAAAATATCAGAATCAACAGTGCTTTGGTAAGAAATCTACTGAACGTTTTATCTCCAAAAAAATCGGTGCAGCACGTGGCTTTGGTTACGGGTTTAAAGCATTATTTAGGACCGTTTGAAGCGTATGCAAAAGAAGGAAAACTACCCGAAACGCCTTTGAGAGAAGAGCAGCCACGGCTTCCGCTACCCAATTTTTATTACGCTCAGGAAGATGAAGTTTATACGGCTTCTCAAAGAGAAGGATTTACATGGAGCATTCACAGACCACATACCGTTATCGGCTATGCAGTGGGAAATGCGATGAATTTGGGAACAACTTTAGCGGTGTATGCAAGCATTTGCAAAGAAACAGGTCGTCAGTTTATTTGGCCGGGATCATCTGCCCAATGGAACGGAATTTCTGATGTCACGGATGCAAGAATTTTGGCTAAACAACTGGTTTGGGCTGCGACAACTGAAGAAGCGAAAAACAAAGCATTCAATATTACAAACGGAGATATTTTCAGATGGAAATGGCTTTGGTTTAGATTGGCAGATTATTTTGGAATTGAAGCAACAGGTTTCGAAAATGAAATCAGACCTCTTGAAATAGAAATGCAAGGCAACCGGGAAATCTGGAGCCAAATCGTAAAGAAATATAATTTGAAAGAAGAAAAATTGGAAAGACTTTCTTCCGCATGGCATACCGATTTGGATTTAGGAAGACCGCTGGAAGTGATGACGGATATGACCAACAGCCGGAAAGCAGGATTCAAAGAATTTCAGAACACCGAAGAATCTTTTTTTGATCTGTTTAAAAAACTGAAGGAAGAAAAGATTATACCGTAAATATTTGGAAGAGTTGTTTTTACAGCTCTTTTTTATTGTATCAAAATTTTGTTCCTTTGCAAAACAGACCAATTGGTATTTTATGAAAAAATCACAGGAAACCCGTTTGAATATTCTCCGAAAAGCATTTGATTTGATTTACCAAAAAGGTTATCAGACGACCAGTGTGGATGAGATCATCGCAACCACGCAGGTTACCAAGGGTGCGTTCTATTATCATTTTAAAACGAAAGACGAGATGGGACTGGCGATTCTCAATGAACTGATGATTCCGACTTTTAAAAACAATTTTATTGAACCTTTTAAAAATGAGGGAAATCCGCTGGACATAATTCACGGTATGCTTTATTATTTACTTATTGAAAGTGAAGATTTAAAAGTAGAATACGGTTGTCCAGCCTCCAATTTCACGCAGGAAATGGCACCTTGGAACATTGATTTTACAAAAGCACTCAACACACTCTCTCTCGACTGGGAAAAAACAATGATCGACGCGATTGAAAAGGCTCAACTTGATGGCACGGTCAGAAAAGATGTGAATGCAAAAGAGATTGCTGTTTTCGTGATGTCGGGTTATTGGGGTGTGAGAAATTTGGGAAAATTAGAAAACTCTAAATCGGTGTATCTCGTTTATTTGAAAGGACTTAAGAATTATTTCGATAGTTTAAAATAATTTTTTATTCAAAAACATACTAATTAGTATGTTTTTATTTTATCTTTGTTGCATTGAAATTTTAAAACAATGTATCAGACGCTTACATTTCTACATTCAATCTTTCGCTGGCTGGTTTTACTGAGTTTGCTTTACTCAATTTTTAGAGCTTACAGAGGTTATTTCAGCAATACAAAATTTTCTAAAACAGACGATTCAGCCAGACACTGGACTGCTACGATTGCGCATATACAGTTGGTTTTGGGAATTACATTATATTCTCAAAGTCCAATTATCAGATACTTTTGGAAGAATTTCAATCAAGCTAAAGAATCTTTTGATTTACTGTTTTTCGGGATGATTCATATTTTTCTGATGTTGTTTTCCATTATTTTAATAACAATCGGCTCATCAGTTTCCAAACGAAAAACAACTGATAAAGAGAAGTTTAAAACGATGTTGATTTATTTCGTTATTGCTTTAATCATTATTTTCATCGCCATTCCGTGGCCATTTTCACCGCTCGCCAACAGACCTTATTTCAGATAATTATGATTGATTTATTTAAAACCAAAATCGGGCGTTTGAGAATCATTGCCATTCTTGAGGGAATTTCTTTACTTACCTTAGTATTCATTGCGGTTCCGCTGAAATACGCATTTGACAATCCGGCTTTGGTAAAAATGATGGGACCTATTCACGGCGCTTTATTTCTCCTGTTTCTATTTAATACTTTAAGTGTCGGCGTCGAACAAAACTGGAAGTTCAAAGAAACCACCGGGAAAGTTCTTCTGGCGTGCATTATTCCTTTCGGAACATTTTACATTGATAAAAAAATACTGAGCAAATTATGAAGAATATCCTGATTTTTTGTGGCATCATCCTACTGATTTACGTTGTTTACCGAGTTTATAAATATCAGACTTTAGACGATGGTTTAGATAAATTAATTAAAAACGGCGCCATTATTCTCGATGTCCGAACTGAAAAAGAATTTGAAATGGGACATATTTCCGGTTCACAAAATATTTCTTTAGGAACCATCAGAGATAGATATACCGAACTCGATCCAGACAAAACTTATATTACCGTCTGTTCGCACGGTTTACGAAGTGTAAAAGTGGAATCTATTTTAAAGGAAAAAGGCTTCAAAAAAGTATACAACGGCGGCGCGTGGAGCGATTTACAGAAAAGTATTGAGAAAAAGTAATTTGGTTAGGTTTTTGAATATTCAGAGACACACCAATCAACACACTTTTGAAACTCATTACATTCACAAACAAAGGTATTTACTGTCCGCAGGGGAAATTTTATATTGACCCTTGGAGACCCGTAGATTATGCGGTCATTACGCACGGACACGCCGATCACGCCCGTTGGGGAATGAAAAAATACCTTTGTCACCATTTCACAAAACCGATTTTACATCAAAGAATTTCCCCGGATATCGAATGTCAAACCTTGCAGTACGGTGAGGTTTTAGACATTAACGGCGTCAAACTTTCAATGCATCCGGCTGGTCATATTATTGGTTCGGCTCAGATTCGTCTGGAATACAGAGGTTACGTGAGCGTAATTTCAGGAGATTATAAAGTGCAGGATGATGGATTGAGTACACCTTTTGAGTTGGTGAAATGCAATGAATTTGTTACTGAAAGTACATTCGGACTTCCCATTTACAACTGGCTTGAAGTTGAGGACTTGAATAAAAAACTCCAAAATTGGGTTCTAAGAAATCAGGAAAATCAAAAGACTTCTGTTTTCATCGGTTATTCTTTGGGGAAAGCTCAAAGAATTATGAAAGCGGTTGAAGGAATGGGAAAAATTCACGTCCACTACTCGATTGGAAAATTGAATAAGGCTTTTGAAGAGGTTGGAATCGTACTTCCTGATTATGAAGTTCCTGATTTCAGGGAAAGTATCAAGCATGTTGCCGGCGATATTGTCATTGTTCCGCCAGCTTTGGTGGACAGCAATGTGATTAAGAAAATTCCTGATGCGGCGACAGCCATTTGCTCAGGTTGGATGCAGGTTCGTGGTGCCAGAAGATGGCGAAGTATGGATGCCGGTTTCCCGATGAGCGACCACGCCGACTGGAAAGGATTATTGCAAGCCATCAAAGCTACAGAAGCTGAAATCGTTCACGTTACACACGGCCAGACCGAAGTTTTTTCGAAATATTTAAATGAAATTGGAATCAAGTCTGATGTTGTGGAAACTTTGTATGGCGATGATGATGAGGAAGTTGTTGAGAAAGAAGTTGCGACAAAATAAACCTTCAGGGTTTTTGAAACCTTGAAGGTTTGGACATATTAAAATAAATCAGAAATGAGAAATTTCGCTGAACTTATCAACGCTTTGGAAAGCACCAATAAAACGAATGCTAAAATCGATGCCATCGTCGACTATCTTGAGCGTGCGCCGGATGACGATAAACTATGGTTCATCGCTCTGTTTACGGGGAAAAGACCTAAGCGAAATGTGAATACCAATTATATGAAAGAATGGGCGTTGGAAATTATCCAATTGCCTTTTTGGCTGTTTCAGGAAAGCTATTCTTCGGTAGGTGATTTGGGCGAGACGATTTCTTTGATTCTTCCGCCACCAACGGAAAAAATCGAAAAAACCTTGTCCGAATGGATGAATGAAATCATTGGTTTAAAAACAAAAACTGAAGCTGAGAAAAAAGAGTTTGTTCTTACCTCGTGGAATGGTTTGGATTATACAGAACGGTTGATTTTCAATAAATTACTGGGTGGAAGTTTCAGAATTGGGGTTTCTTCTAAGACTTTAATTAATTCTCTGACTAAATTTTCCGGACAGGAAGCGAGCACGCTGATGCACAGTCTGATGGGAAAATGGCAACCTGATGAAGTTTCGTTCCAAGTGCTGATTTCTGCTGAAAATATTAATCCTGACAACTCAAAACCTTATCCTTTTTGTTTGGCTTATCCTCTGGAGAAAGATTTGGAAGATTTGGGTAAACCCGATGAATGGCTCATTGAATACAAATGGGACGGAATTCGAGGACAGATTATCAGAAGAAACGATGAAGTTTTCATCTGGTCGCGTGGTGAAGAATTGGTAACAGAACAGTTTCCTGAAATTGCAGAAGTGGTTCAGAATATGAAAGGAAATTTCGTTATTGATGGAGAAATACTTGCGGTAAAGGAAGGTAACGTTTTAAATTTTAACGAATTACAGAAACGATTAAACCGTAAAACTTTAACTAAAAAAATGCTCGCTGAAATTCCTATTGAAGTTTTTGCATATGATATTTTGGAACTGGAAGGAACAGATTTACGGGAAAAACCAATCTCTGCAAGAAGAGCGATGCTGGAAGAATTGTTGCTGAATGAAGCACCGGAAAAAATTAAAATTTCACAGGCCATTGATTTCGATGATTGGAGCAAATTAGATTTAATCAGAGAAAATTCACGGGAAATCAATAGTGAAGGTCTGATGCTGAAACAGAAAAATTCACATTACCATTCCGGACGAAAAAAAGGCGACTGGTGGAAATGGAAAATCAGTCCGTTGACGATTGATGCGGTATTGATTTACGCTCAGAAAGGAAGCGGACGACGCAGCGCCTACTACACCGATTACAGTTTTGCCGTGAAAAGTGAAGATAAACTGGTCACAATTGCGAAAGCCTATTCCGGATTGACCGACAAGGAAATAATGGAAGTCAGCAAGTTTGTGAATAAAAATGCGATTGAAAAATTCGGCCCCGTGCGTACCGTGAAGCCTGAATTGGTTTTCGAGATTGCCTTTGAAGGAATTGGCTTCAGCAATCGTCATAAAAGCGGTGTTGCATTGCGTTTCCCAAGAATTTTAAGATGGCGGAAAGATAAAACCGTGAACGATATTGATGATATTGAAGAGATTAAAAAATTGATTCAGTAAAAAATATCAACCACAAAAGTCACAAAAGCTAAAGTTTAAAATGATTCTGTAGATAGTTCAAAAAAGATTTAGAATAAAGCTTTTTGAACTTTTGAATAACTAAAACGCACTAAAATCTTTTGTGACTTTTGTGGTTAAAAAAAAATATAATTTGAGCAACTACGAAAATACCGAAGGCTTTAAAATCATTCAGAATTGGATGATGGAAAAAGGCAACTCGCCCTTTAAATTTCAGGTCGATACCTGGCAGAAATTCGGCAGTGGCTACAGCGGAATGGTGGTGGCTCCGACCGGTTTTGGGAAAACTTTTTCGGTATTTTTAGCTTTGATTTCAGATTTCCTGACTTATCCTGAAAAGTATAAAAATGGACTGAAAATGATTTGGATTACGCCACTTCGTTCCCTCGCCAAAGATATCGCCAAAGCAATGCAGGAAGCGATTGATGAGATTGGATTGGATTGGGCTGTTGGCGTAAGAAACGGCGACACTGACCCAAAAGTCCGTCAACAACAGGTGAAAAATATGCCCGAGATTTTGGTGGTGACTCCCGAAAGTCTGCATTTACTTTTAGGACAGAAAAATCATCAGCGGTTCTTCACCAATATGCATTGCGTTGCAGTGGATGAGTGGCACGAATTGCTTGGTTCAAAACGGGGCGTAATGGTTGAATTGGGAATTTCACAGCTTTTCCATTATGTTCCAAAACTTAAAATCTGGGGAATCACGGCAACCATCGGAAATCTTGATGAAGCGCAGGATGTTTTGATTCCGTATGACATTAAGAAAACAAAAATTACAGCTAAAGAACTCAAGAAAATCGATATTATTTCGGTTTTTCCGGACGAAGTTGAACTGTTGCCTTGGGCAGGACATCTGGGACAAAAACTGGCGGATAAGGTGGTTCCCATTATTTTAGAATCCAAATCGACGATTGTTTTTACAAATACCCGAAGTCAGAGCGAAATGTGGTATCAGCTTTTACTGAATGCATATCCAGATTTTGCGGGACAAATCGCTATTCACCACAGTTCGATTGATTCGCATCTGAGAATTTGGATTGAGGAAAATTTAAGTTCAGGGAAACTGAAAGCGGTTGTTTCCACATCTTCTTTGGACTTGGGAATTGATTTTAAACCTGTGGATACGGTCATTCAAATCGGCTCTGCGAAAGGTGTTGCGAGATTTTTGCAACGTGCGGGACGAAGCGGCCACTCCCCTTTTGAAACTTCAAAAATATTCTGTGTCCCGACGCATTCTTTAGAATTAATCGAAGTTGCCGCTTTAAAGGAAGCTGTAAAACAGAAAGTCATTGAGCCACGTGAACCTTTGGTTTTGTGTTTCGATGTTTTGGTCCAATTCTTAATGACTTTGGCGGTTGGTGACGGATTTTTCCCTGCTGAAGTTTATGAAAGAATTAAAAAAGTCTACACGTTTCAGGAAATAAGAGATGAAGAATGGAAAGGAATGATTGATTTTCTCACGATTGGCGGAAGTGCCTTGAAAAGCTATGAAGAATATCACAAAGTGGTCGTGATGGAAGATGGACTGCACAAAGTAACTTCCCGAAAAATTGCGATGTTGCACCGGATGAATATGGGCGCAATCGTAAGCGATGCAATGCTGAAGGTGAAATTTATTTCCGGCGGATATATCGGAATGGTCGAGGAATATTTTATTTCAAGACTGAAGAAAGAAGAAAAATTTATTCTTGCAGGTCGGGTTTTGGAAGTGGCGATGATTAAGGATATGACGGTTTTCGTGCGGGCTTCTAAAGGTAAAGCACAGGCTCCGAGTTATTTGGGTGGAAGATTGCCTTTGAGTTCGAATCTAGGTCATTTTTTAAGAGAAAAATTATCAGGAGCACTTAACCCTAAAGCTTCTGAAAAGGAACTGAAATTTCTGCATCCGCTTTTAGCCAATCAGGAGAAGCGTTCTCACATTCCCAAAGAGGACGAATTTTTGGTTGAGATGATTAAAAACCGTGAAGGCTATCACTTGTTTATGTATCCTTTTGAAGGGCGTTTGGTGCACGAAGTAATGGCTGCTTTAATTGCTTACCGAATTTCGAAACTCGCTCCCATTTCCTTTTCGATGGCGATGAATGATTATGGTTTTGAACTTTTTAGCGATAAAGAAATTCCAATCACTGAAGATAATTTGGATAGAATTCTGACCAGAGATAATCTGATGGTTGATGTTATTTCAAGTATCAATTCAGCAGAAATGGCAAGCCGCAAATTCAGAGACATTGCAGTGATTTCAGGAATGGTCGTGCAGAATTTCCCTGGTCAACAGCGTTCGAATAAAGCTTTGCAAAGCTCGGCAGGATTGATTTTTAAAGTTCTCGAAGATTATGACCCAAATCATTTTCTAGTAAAACAGGCATATACCGAAGTTTTTAATATGCAGTTGCAGGAACAGCGATTGGTAGAGGCTTTCAAAAGAATTGAAAAGTCTAAAATTGTTTTGAAATTTGCCAATGCATTTACGCCTTTGAGCTTCCCGATTAAGGTTGACAGTTTGAGACAGACTTTAACTAGTGAAGATCTGGATGCGAGAATTCAAAAACTGATTCAGCAGGCGAAGAAAATTAAGTAAATTAATTTAAGAATGTTTTTCACGAATTATTTTCATTAAAACCGATAATATTTTGTCTTATATTTCATAAATTCTTTCTTTTTCTATACTTTTACTCAATCAAATTTAAAATTAAGTTTTTGTGAATCTCCCTCAAGCCATTAAAATACTATTTTTTTCGGGCTGTTTTCTGTTTTTGAGTACCATCGTGCAGGGACAGAAAAATAATTCTGCAGCAGAACTTAACCGCAGACTGGATGAAAACGCAAAACTTTACCGCGACAATATAGACAAAGCTTTTCAGCAGCTTCCTGCTTTGCTGAAACTTTCGAGAGTTTTGAAAGATGGGAAAGCGGAGATGAAGATTCTGGACAGAAAATGCCGGTATTTTTACAGCAAAAATCTCACAGACAGCCTTATCACACAGGCTGAAGTTCTGAAGAAAGTTTCTGCCAACCATCAGGATTATTATTTTGAATCTATGGCTCATGTTTATCTTGCTGAGACCTATTCTATCAACAATCTTCCGGACAGAGCCATTGAAAATCTCAACGAAGCTTACGGCCTTTTGGAAAAAGCAGACCAGAAAAGTGAAAAGGTTTTCTTTGCCAAAGCCAATGTGCTTGGGAGTTTTGCCAACATTTATCTCGATGAAAAGCAACCAAAAGAGGCTGCTAAAAAAATCCTGCAGGTCATCAAAAACGGCGAGCAGATTCCTGATAAGCAGAAAAGAAATGCTTTTCAATACCTGAATTATTCGAACATTGCCAATATTTATCTTCAGATTGATATAGATTCTGCCAAAATGTTTGCCGACAAGTCTTTGGCTATAAGGCCGGTAAAAGATGCCGACAACAGGAATTTAATAACCAATTACACCGTTTTCGGAAATTATTTTGAGAAAAAAGAAGATTTTAAGTCTGCCATCTATTATTTTCATCAGGCTTTAAAAATCAACAAAAGCAACGGGACAGATCTTAATCTGAACGAAATTTATCTTCCTCTGCAAAGAATTTATTCAGTTCTCAATCAAAAAGACAGCGCCGAACTGTACCGGAATAAAGCCGAAGCGTACGATTTAAAAGTAATGAACAGCAAGTACAATTCTTTGCAGAAAGTTCTTACAAAAGAAAAAGATCAACAAAGTAAAAGTCCGATGTATTTTCTCTACATAATTTTGGGACTGGGAATTCTGAGTGCTTTTGGACTGTATTATTTTACAAAAAAAAGAAAGTCAGCACAAATAATTAACGTTGAAACTTCATACGAAAAAACAGGGCCTTCAACCGAGGTTCTTCAACAGCTGATTGAATTATTAGACAAAAATGATCCAACATTTCTCATCAATTTTGAATTGGCATTTCCTGAGTTTACTGCAAATCTTTCACAAAGGCACCCCGAGCTTCAGCCTTCAGAAAGAGAATTCTGTGCGATGCTGAAACTTAAATTAAGCACCAAGGAAATTGCAAAATACACTTTTATTGAAACACGCACAGTTCAAAATAAAAAGTACAGATTACGGAAAAAGCTGGAAATTCCTCAGGATGTTGATATATATTACTATATAGATCAAATTTGAAAGCCTTAAAATATTCATAATTATAAGTGTAATTTTAATAAATATCATTATTTCGAAATCATTCCTGAAATTGTACAGAATTGTTGCAATACATTTAGTAAGAATTATCAATTTTACATTATTTTTTTACTTTTTAACATATTTAAGTTTAAAAAAGTACCTGATGAGTATCTTACAACGCATTATTTTCTCTTAAAAATCATCCTTCACAACATTTTGTTATTAGTTTTGCTGAATAGTAATTCGCCGTATGCTACGCATTATTATATCTAACGGTTTTACAAATTTTCGGATTATTTTTTAAAATCTAATAATTATAAATATGGGTAAAAAATCTCTATTTTTGAAAAAAGCAGTGGCAGCAACCTGTTTTTTAATGCTGGGTCTTCAAACAAAAGCTCAGGGACAGTGGGAAAACGTTGGAAGTTCCAACACCGTTTCTGCAGGCGGAGCAAGCTGGTTAAACCTTTTAGCTACATCGTCAGGAAACTATTATTTATCTTACTATGATACCAGCGTAAGCAAAGGATCTGTGCAGCAGTTTGACGGTCAGTCATGGTCGTATGTAGGTGGCTCACCTGGTGTTACAACGACCACAGCTCTGTACGGATGTATGGCAATGGATAATTCCGGAAGTATTTATTACAGTAATCAAGCAGGATCTGCCGGAATGGAAATCAGAAAATTCAGCAATGGTGCGTGGTCTATGTTGCCTAATGCTGCAGCTTCACAGATTAATTATCAGGCTTTGGCTATTTCTGCGACAGGTGATCTTTTTGCTCATCACTCGTTGGCCTCCGGTACGGTCAAAAGATATAAAAACGGTGTTTGGGAACAAGTTGGAAATACCGGCTTTGCGGGAGGCTCTACTTATGTGAAAATGGCTGTTGGGACAGATAATTTTATTTACGTTGCGCAGATAGCAAGTGGTCTGAAACTCTACAGAATAAGTGCTAACGCAAGCAGTACAGATAGCTGGACTTTAGTGGGAGGTGTAAACGCCGGCACTGCCTATTCCTCAGATAATTCTTTTATTGACCTTGCCCTCGACAGTAACAACGCACCTTATATTTCCTACGTTTCGGCAAGTGGTGATGGCAGAAAGCTCAATGTAAAAAAGTTTGACGGCAGCAACTGGGTGCAGGTCGGAACAGCGAATTTTTCCGATGCGGTAGTTAATTATACATCAATAGCCCTGGCAAATGACGGAACGGTGTATGCGGCAGCAAGTATCTGGGACAGTCAAAATGCCAATCATTCAAAGAATCAGGTTTATGCCCTAAATCCTGGTGCGACAGCGTGGAATAAATTGGGAGGAACTGTAATTTCTGAAGCCGCGGCAACCTACAATGAGCTGGCAGTAGATTCCAACAACAAGGTTGTGCTTGCCTATGTAGATAATGGTGTGAAAGTTAAACGTTTTACTTCGTCCTTGCTTTCAGTTCAGGATTATAAAAAATCTAATATAGAAATTTATCCAAACCCTGCAACAGATTACATCTTTGTGAAAGGAAATGAAAAAATCACCGGTGCAGAAATTTTTACCACTTCAGGACAGCTTATTAAGCCTTCATTTGATACGGAAAGCGTGACAGTATCACAGTTGAAGCGTGGAAATTATATTTTAAAGCTAAAATTAAGTGATGGATCTGAACATACTCAGAAAATTCTGAAAAAATAAAAAATCATTCATATAACTTAATGTTTTTAACGGAATCCTGAAGTATTTCAGGGTTCTGTTTTTGCTTGAAACCGGAATAAAAGCAATAAATTTGCAACTTCCATGAAAGTTTCCACAAAAGCAATTAAGATAAAAAATCAGAATTTTGTACTTACCAATCAGCGCGCTCTGTTTTGGGAAGATCAAAAAGCTCTGGTTCTCTCCGACCTTCACATCGGTAAAACTGCCCATTTCAGAAAAAACGGAATCGCCCTTGCCAATCAGGTTTTCGAAAGTGATTTGCAGCGTTTATCAGTATTAATTGAATATTTTCAGCCGGAAAAATTTTTGGTTGTAGGCGATCTGCTTCACGCCGGCGACAATGCCGAAGTTGCGGAATTCTGCAGCTGGAAAGAACAGTTTCCTGATCTGAAATTTTATCTGATTGAAGGAAATCATGACCGGATTTCGAAAGCTTTGGATAAAAAATTGTGTCTTGATTTTAAAGCTGAAAAATATGAATCTGAAGATTTTATTTTCATTCATGACTTTGACAGGAAAGAGAAAAAATTTCAAATCTCAGGGCATATCCATCCTGGTTTTGTGATTCATTCTCCGGTAAAAAGAATTAAGCTTCCGTGTTTTGTTGTTACAGAAAACCGGTTGTTGCTTCCTGCCTTTAGTGAGTTTACAGGTCTGGACACAAAAAATCTCCCAAAAAATGGAAGATTCTATGTCTTTACAGATGCAGAAATTTATGAAATTTAAGTCTTACAACTCATCAAACCATTTGTAAATATCTACATCAGAAGCGATATTTAATTTCTTTCTGATCCTGTTTTTCCTGTTCTGAATAGCCTTTGGAGTTACAAAAGTGTAGATCGCAATTTCTTTGGTGCTGAAATCAAGTTTCAGATAAACACAGAAAATCAATTCAGATTTTTTCAGATCCGGATTAATCTGCTTAAGGTTTTCAAAAAACGATGGAAATACAGATCTGCAGGTATTCAAAAGTCTTGGAGAATTATCTTTGGCAAGGTCAACGATTTCCTGATTTTCCGTAAAAATATTTTTTTTACTTTTAGAAATATTTAAATTTTTGTTGTTCATATATTAAAATTATCCCCTTTTGTGGTTCTAAAAACAGTTTCTTAAAACTGAAGTTAGTGATCACTTATTGGATTTTCAGTTTATTTTTTTATGTTTCTCAAATATAAAATTCTTACTCATTTAGTTTTTATGATTCTAATCACAGTCGTTTTGTTGTAAATAAAGGCTATTTTAAAGCAAATCTAACCAATGTGGTATCTGTGTGGTACTACAATAATTTACTTGTGATTAAAAATATTTTTTCTTTACATTTTTAAAAGTTTCACAGTAAACAAACCGCTTTATTATACATGATTTCTGAAGACCTCCTGCTTTCATTCGGAGCCGAATACAAGTCTTACGACAATGACGACAAAATTTTCTCGGAAAATGAAGTTGCCAATTATTTTTATCACATCACAGAAGGAAAGGTAAAACTCAATAATTACACAGAAAACGGAAAAGAATTTATACACGGTATCGTTGCTGAAAACAACAGTATCGGTACATCTTATTTATTTACTGAAAAAAAATACAGCATCAACAGCATCGCAATCAATGATGTTACTGTATTGAAGCTTCCCAAACTGTCTTTTCACGAAATGCTGAAGGCTAATCAAAATATTTATCCTTATTTGATAAGTCATTTATCCGAGTACATGCATTATCAGTTTGTGATGATGCAGACGATTGCAGTACAGAGTCCTGAGAAAAAAATTAAAGCTTTCCTCGACTATCTGAAAAACAATGAAAAAGACCAATCTGATTTTTCCCTTCAGATACAGCTTACAAGGCAGCAACTCGCTTCAATTACAGGACTCAGCGTGGAAACTGTTATCAGAGCAATAAAAAGTATGGAAAAAAATGGAATTTTAAAAATTCAGAACCGTAAGATTTTCTATTAAATAAATCAGTAATAAATTTTTCTTGAATCGATTTTCAGGAAGTTTTCGCGTTCCAGTTTCTTGGCAGTGCGGATTACTGTTTCTACACGAAGGCCTATTAAATCTGCTATCTGCTGACGGGTAAGTTTTACCAGAAAAGAAAACTTATCATCATCTTTATGAAAACTTTTCAGATAATCCAATAGTCCTAAAATTCTTTTTTCGGGAAGTGGCGAGGCCAGATTCTGAATCATTGCTGTTTTGAAATACAGCCTTTGGGAAAGACATTTATTGGTATCTACAGAAATATCGGGATGCTGCGTAATTAATCTAAAAAAATCATCTTTCTTAAGTTTTAAAATCTGACAGTCGGTCAGAGCTACAGCGTTGATGTTATAATTTTTATGAAGAAAAAGAAACGAGTCTCCAAAGCTTTGGTCTGAACCTAAAATATTCTGGATAAATTCATTACCAAGCTCATTATAATTGTTCTCCTTTATGCTTCCGCTAATAATCTGAAAGTAATAAGCAGGTTTTTCGTCTTCTTTAAAGACAAACTCGTTTTGCTCATAAGATTTTATTTCACCACCAAAAGATAGAAGAAGTTCTTCATCTATTTTCATGCAGCTCAGTGTTTTAGCTACGGGAAGTGTATCAGCCATAAAAGGAATAAATTTTTATCGAATTTACAAATTTTTGTAATATAATTAAAAAAACAATTCTACTCTTTATAAAGAATAGAACTGCAATTATTAAATAACGAAACAAACTTTTATTTCATGCTGTCACTCTTCATTTTTGTAGTGTTTGCAGAATCTGCAGACATCATCCCTGTATCCTGAGGCATTGGGTTTGCGGGAGCTGCCATAGGTTCCGTTGTAGTAGAATCAGACATGTTTGTCGTATTGTTTTCTACCTCTTTCTTTTCTGTACAGCTAAGTGTAAATGCAGCAACTGCCGCTACTAAAAAATACTTTTTCATAAAATTTGATTTAAATGTGTGTGTTAATTCGCAGGCTAAAGTAGACATATCAGCTATGTGTCATTATGATTACAATCATAGAAACAGCATATTTTTAAAATTTAATTAAATAAAATACTAATAATGAGTAAAAAAGATATTTTTTATGTAAATTCCAAAACAATTTCAAAAATTGGTCGGCTTTTTGAATTGCTTAGAAAAAATCACACACTAAAATATTAATATTATGTCTACAGAAAATCTGATGCGTGAAGACGCTATTAAGAAAATTAAAGAACTCTCTGAAGCTGCAAAAATCTGTATGTTCTGTACAGATTTAGGAAAACTTCCAAACAATTCAAGACCGATGTCTCTGCAGGAAACTGATGAATCGGGAAATCTTTGGTTCATCAGCAGTGATACCAGCAACAAAAATTTCGAAATAAAAGAAGATAACCGTGTTCAGTTATATTTTATGAACAATTCAAATTCAGAATATCTTTCTGTGTATGGTGAAGCTTTTGTTTACAAGGATCGTTCAACAATCGAAGAAAAATGGTCACCCATTGCCAATGCATGGTTTGACGGAAAAGATGACCCGACGGTTTCCATCATCAGGGTTGAGCCAAAAGACACGTATTACTGGGACACCAAAGCCGGTAAACTTGTAAGCCTTCTCAGTTTCGTGGCGGCTGCTGTGAGCGGTAGCAAAAGCGACAACTCAGACGGCATTGAAGGCAAAGCTACTATTTAATGTAATCCAATCACCATTTAAAACTTACGATCATGATGTTTGAAGATGACCCGAAACCAATTGTTCAGGAAGCAACGGTTTTGAATAGTAAATCTGTAGTTTCTCAGATTATTAGCTTTGGGGCGGATAAATCATACGTCCTGAAGTCCTTACAAAGAATGAAAAGCAGTACTGCCTGTGAGATCAGAAAAAAGCTGATTGATAATTTCATCACGGAATATCTCTCTAATTTTGCAGGATTTGTCGAAAACCAGGGGTTTGACACATTCTCTGAAAATTACAGGATCTCACCGGTATATGCAAAACAGTCTTACGAAAAGGTCATAAAAGAACAGGAATATCTCAGCAGAATAATGATGGGTTTGAATGGTGAGTGATTTTTGCCAGCACAAAGGCAAACGGCATGCTATAAATAAGATGACTATCACTTATGAAAAATAGTTTATTGAAATAAATTCGATAAACTATTTTTTGTTGCTAATCCAATGAAATCGTCATCGTACTTAAAAATTCAAAAAAAAAATTATTAAGCTATTTCTTTAAAAAAAAATCAAAAATTTAAGATTTCAATAGATTTCAATAAAAAAAACCGCTCCCTAAAAAAGCGGTTTTCAGATTTATTTAAATTCCAGTTAAAATATCGCAGGATATTTCTCAGGATTTGTTTCATTAAACATGGCGTAGATTCTTTCAACCATATCGTCTGCAGATGGCTTGGAGAAGTAATCACCGTCACTTGCGTAAGCTGGTCTGTGATCGTTTGCAGCAATCGTCAACGGATCAGAATCTAAATATCTAAATGCTTTTTGTTTTTCTAAAATCTGTTGTAGGATAAAAGCTGAAGTTCCGCCCTGCACATCTTCGTCGATTACGACCAATCTATTGGTTTTCTTAACAGATTCAGCAATTTCATGCGTTAAATCAAAAGGAATTAATGACTGGACATCAATCACTTCCGAAGAAATACCTAATTTCTCCAATTCGTTAGCTGCTTCAGTGACAATTCTCCAGGTTGAACCATAGGTCACCAAAGTAACATCCTTTCCTTCTTTTGTTACTTCAATTTTTCCGACAGGAACTGTAAATTCACCGATATTGTCCGGTTGTTTTTCCTTTAATCTGTATCCGTTTAAACATTCAACGATTACAGCAGGCTCGTCGCTCTGAAGCATGGTGTTGTAGAATCCTGCAGCTTTCGTTAAGTTTCTTGGAACTAAAACCAAAATACCTTTGGAAAGATTTAAAATCCCCGCCATTGGTGAACCGGAATGCCAGACACCTTCCAGTCTGTGACCTCTAGTTCTGATGATCACAGGAGCTTTTTGTCCGCCCTTTGTTCTGTACTGAACAGTTGACAAATCATCGCTCATGCCCTGTAGACAATACAGAATATAATCAAGATACTGAATTTCAGCGATTGGTCTTAATCCTCTCATTGCCATTCCGATTCCCTGACCTAAAATTGTAGCTTCACGGATTCCTGTATCGGCAACTCGAAGTTCACCGTATTTCTCCTGCATTCCTTCAAGGCCCTGGTTTACGTCGCCGATATTTCCGGCATCTTCACCGAAGACCAAAGTTTCAGGATATTTATCAAAAATTTTATCGAAATTATTTCTGATGACTACTCTGCCATCAACATCTTCAGAAGAATCAGAATAAACAGGTTTTATTTCTTTTACATTTTCAGCCTTCCATTCAGAATGAGAGTATAAGTGAGATGAGTAATTGTCTTTTTCAACTTCAAAAATCTCGTTGTACTTCTGCATCAACTGATTTCTTTCAGAAGAATTTGTTCCTCTCGTTGCCAGCAAAGATTTTCTCACCAAATGGAAAACATCTTTCTTTGCTTTAGAAACCAACTTATTGAATATGCTGATATGGTTTTCAATTTCAGAATTTTGTCCCTTTAAATTTTCAACCAAAGGCAAAACTGAATTGATCAAATCTGTAATTGTCTTCTGGTAGCTCTCCCATGCTGACTTCTGACCGGCTTTTACATTCTTCTTAGCTTCTTCATCGATGGCATCAAGTTCCTCAGCAGTAGCCAAAACTTCTTCTTTGCCTTCAATTTCGATTGAATAGTCTAAAATCCATTCTTTAAATTTCACCAAACCGTCGAACTCAGTTTCCCAGGCAAGACGTTCTTCATTTTTATAACGTTCGTGCGAACCTGAAGTGGAGTGACCTTGTGGCTGAGTAACTTCAATAACGTGCACAACAACAGGAACGGATTCCGTTCTTGCAAAATGCTCTGCTCTTGCGTAAGCATCCAACAAAGCAGGATAATCCCAAGCTTTCACCTGAATAATTTCACAACCCTGAAACTCTCCTTCTTTTCTTTGAAAACCGCTCAACATTTCAGAAATATCTGCTTTAGCTCTCTGCTTCATTGTAGGAACAGAAATTCCGTAGCCATCGTCCCAGATCGAAACAATCATAGGAACCTGTAGTGCACATGCAGCATTTAAGGTTTCCCAGAAATGACCTTCTGCTGTAGAAGCATCACCAATTGTCCCGAAAGCAACTTCGTTACCTCCCTGAGAAAATTTCTCGGAGCCTTCAAATTTTACTGATTTATATATTTTGGAAGCCTGAGCCAAACCTAAAAGTCGGGGCATCTGGCCAGCAGTAGGAGAAATATCTGACGAAATATTTTTCTGTGATGTTAAATCTTTCCAGCTGCCGTCTTCATTTAAGCTTCTTGTAGCGTAATGACCATTCATCTGTCTACCGGCAGAAGCGGGCTCACGTTCTACGCTCGTATCTGCATACAACTGAGCAAAGAAACTCTCAACAGTAAGTGCGTCTGCAGCCAAAGCAAAAGTCTGATCTCTGTAATAACCTGAACGGAAATCACCATTTTTGAAAACTTTGGCCATTGCAAGCTGTGGAAGTTCCTTACCATCCCCGAAAATACCAAATTTGGCCTTTCCTGTAAGAACCTCTCTCCTTCCGAGATAAGACATTTCGCGGGAAATTCTTCCTAACTTGTAATCGCTAAGTATCTGATTTTTAAAATCCTGAAAAGAAATCTGTTGCGTTTCTATATATGTTGTCTGCATTACACTATGATTTTTACAAATATAAATAATTTTTGTTGTACTGAATAAAACAATTTTATAGAATTCATATTTTTTTGTAATTATTTTAAAAATTTCATAATTATAGACAGTTGCCGATTATTGTCTATTTGTGAATCTTAAATTTAAAAAAAAAGTTCCTCGCGTGAAACACGCAAGGAATCTAAAAACACAAATGATGAAAAAAAAAAAAAAAAAATTGTTAAATATGTGAATGTGGTTTGGTTTGGTCTTTTTTATTTCTTAGGAGGTGCAATTGGATCTCCTTCTAATGTCACCCCAGTTCCAGTGGAATCCTGAATCTTTTGAGAAGCTTTATTAATAATCTCCAAATTCTGATAATCTTCTGTAGTGAAATTATCATCATCCTGACGACAAGAAATTACTGTTGTTAACAATACTGCTGAAAAAAATAGTACTAACTTTTTCATATTGATTAAATTTATAAAGATTAATTTTTAGTTCGCTTAATTTTCTGTTGCAAACATACATCTGAAAACTAATTTAAGTCAAATATTGCTACGGGAAATTCATAAAAAATGTCCGGCAATTTTTAAATTTTAGATTTTTTATTCAGATTAATTATGTTAATATTGTAGACTTTTAAATTTATAAAAAGACAAAAGTGTTACTCAAAGTCCATTACTATTTTCGTAACCATCTAACTATAAGAGTTTTAACTTATGTATTTATGATTTTCCTGATCACGGATAATTTAAATGCACAGGTAAATTCTAAAAAAAAGATGAACTACCAGGAAATCGAAATGAAAATTGACAGTTTTCATAATGATCAGAAAAAAGCATGGAATTTAATTCAGCACTATATAAAAACCGCAAAAACTGAAGGTAATAAGGAAGCACTTGTTTATGCATACCGGTATGCAAGTAATTTTTCAGTTTATCCTCAAAATCTGAGTTATGCCAATCAGGCTTTAGAGACAGCAAATCAGTCAAAAGACGAAAGATTGCTCGCCACAGCTTATTTTAACAGAGGAGCAATATACATTCAGGAAGCATTTTATCAAAAATCACTTGACGATGTGTTGCTTGCAAATAAGTATGCTGCAAATGTTGACGATCAATATATTATTTATAAAAGCATATATCTGATTGCTCAAAACAAAATATACCTTGGTCTCTATGAAGATGCTGCAAAAGAACTGCTTATATGTATTGATTTTTTTAAAAAACACAGTACAGATTCCAAATTAGGGCAAGATTACCAGACCTACTATATTTACTCAATGTTAAGTTATATTGATAACAATACCAAAATGGGTAAATCTCAAGAAAATAAGCAACTTATTCCTGAGAGCATTAAATACCTGGAAGACAATGACTTAAAGCAGTATATTCCCTATTTTATATCGTCACAAGGTACTGATGCTTACTATCAAAACGATTATAAAACTTCAATTTCTAAACTGACCAAAGCTTTAGAAATGTACAATGATCAATATCCACACATCACCGAAATCTACTATTTAGGTTTAAACAATTGGAAAATCGGAAAAAGAACGATTGCCGTAAAATTCATGGAGGTTATTGACAATCAATACAATAAATCGAACAGATTGGATCCGCAATTTAGATCTGCGTACGAAATTCTTATAAAATATAATGATTCAATTAAAAATAGAGATAAGCAGCTGGAATACATTGATAAACTGATGATTCTGGATAAATCTTATGAGAAAAACTTTAAATATTTATACCCCAAAATCAATAAGGAATATGACACAAAAAAGCTGATCTCCGAGAAAAACAAAGTTGAAAATCTTCTTATTTTAAGAAGTAACATCTTCGTTTTCATACTCGTTATCAGTTTGGGGATCATTCTTTTCTTTAGTATCCGCTACTACAAGATCAAAAAACTTTATAAGCAGAGATTTGAAAATATCATAATCAATTCTGAAGTTGAGCATAAAAAACATCATGCACCGAGGGAAATTCAGGAAAAAACTGAACAGGAAACTGCTAAACCGGTTTCCATATCAGATAAAGATGTCAAAGAACTCAATCTGGAAAGTCCTGAAAATCAGGATGAATATTATTCTAAAATAGCAGGTCTGAATCCGCTGGTTGTAAAAAGCATTATGACTCAGCTTGATGCTTTCGAAGACGAAGAAAGATATCTCGACAGCCAGCTTACCCAAAAATCTCTTGTTGAAGAATTGGGAACAAATTCTACTTATCTTTCAAAAATTATTAATACTTATAAAGGTTCAAACTTTAATGTATATATAAATAATCTCCGTTTAAATTATATTATTGATCTTTTAAGAACCGATGCCACCTACTTACAATATGATGTAAAAGAGCTGGCGAATATCTGTGGTTTTTCCAATGCCGAAAGCTTTTCAGACAACTTTTACAGAAAGTTCGAGATTAAACCATCTTACTTCGTAAAAATGATGAAAGAGAAATCTAAAAGTTCCTCTCAATCACATAATCCAACATCAGATTAAGCGATGTTTTGGGCTGAGAATCAGGAAACTCGCTTAAAATATCCTTGGCTTTCTGCTGAAAATATTTCATCTTAGTGATTGCATACTCCAGTCCTCCTGATGACTTCACGAAAGAAATAAGTTCCTTTACCCTCTTCTGATCGTTGTTGTATCTTTTGATGGTATTGAAATAATATTTTTTATCCTTCTCGTTCGCTATTTTCAAAGTGTGAATCAGTGGAAGAGTCATTTTCTGTTCTTTGATGTCAATTCCAACAGGTTTCCCGATAACATTTGAACTTAAGTAATCAAAAAGATCATCTTTTATCTGGAATGCCATACCCGTATAAGTTCCGAACTCCATCATTTTTTTTGCTAAATTTTCATCAGCATTATTTGACAAAGCCCCAATTTCACAGCAGGCAGCGATTAATGTTGCTGTTTTCTGACGGATAATTTCGTAATAAA
Organism: Chryseobacterium foetidum; assembly: GCF_025457425.1. NCBI lineage: Bacteria > Pseudomonadati > Bacteroidota > Flavobacteriia > Flavobacteriales > Weeksellaceae > Chryseobacterium > Chryseobacterium foetidum. The sequence goes on along the minus strand of NZ_JAMXIA010000001.1, from coordinate 48,088 downwards.
CATCTTCGGTAATATCCAGTTTTCGGGCTTTTTCGAGCTGTAAAAGTTCGCCTTCAGACATTTCTCTGATGGTTCTGGAAATCACAGCCAGCAAATCATAATCTTTGTGATCCGTAGAAAGCAGAACAGCTTTAGATAAAAGAAAATCACCAACAAGAACGGCAATTTTATTTTTCCATAAAGCGTTGATTGAAAAGAAATTCCGGCGTTTGAAACTTTCATCCACCACATCATCATGCACCAAAGTTGCGGTGTGAATCAGCTCAATCATTGAAGCTCCACGGTACGTTTTTTCGTTGACTTCACCGATTAATTTTGCACAAAGAAATACGAACATCGGGCGCATTTGCTTCCCTTTTGTGGTCACAATAAAACGGGTGACTTTATCTAATAAAGATACTTTCGTCTGCATCGATTCATAAAACTTCTGTTCAAAAAGCTTCATTTCTTCGTTGATGGGTCGCTTGATTTCTTCTACGGTATTCGCCACTATCTTTGAATGATGGGTAGTTGATATTTAATTCTCACAAAGATAAATTTTTTAGACCAATTTTAACGGAAAATTAAATTTTATCTGAATACAAAATGCCTTAGAATTTGAGTTTTTCTTTTGGTATAAAATAGAAATAAGGTTTTGTATTACCGATGGGCGAATAGAATTTTTCACCGGAAATGTAAATCCCAGTTTCATCTACAGCAATTCCTTCGATCTGGCCGATGCTTAGGGCACTCCCCAGATATAATTTCCATGGATTATTTTTAAAGAAAATTCCGGAATTTGATTCATTAAAAATCATCAGAAAGACTTCAGTTTTTTTGGTGTAACCAACAACAAAAAGTTTTTTCTCAAAATAATAAGCATCAGAAATCATAAAACCAGTTTTGAAAGTTTCAATTTTCTGAGCTGCCTGTTTTTCGAAATTATCCGGATCTAAAGTATAATGTGTTGTCGATTTTGAAGCCCATTCTTTTGTGAAAATATGCAGCTTTCCATTTAAATAAATCATAGATTCCAAATCGAAATCTGTTGAAATATTTTTGGGTGTAAAATCTTGCTGTTCGGGATAGTAGAAAGAAATGATTTTCAGAGAATCATTCTGAAGCTGATTATTTTTAAAAGGAATTTTGAAAATTTTTAAATCCTGACGTATTCCTGCATTATTTCCAAAATCGCCGATATAAAAGTTTTCGCCATCATTTGTTAAAGCTTCCCAGTCTTTATTTTCAGCTTTTACCTTTAAAATTTTTAGGATCTTTCCTGTCTTCTTATCAATTTCATAAAGTTCTGCAGGATTTCCGCTGTCGTTGAAAGTGTACAGTTTTTCACTAAAGAAATTCAGCCCCGAAGTCTCCTGAATTGAATCATTTAAAACAGAAATCCTATAATTTTTTAGCTTAAAAATTTCGGATTGCTGTGCGGAATTTAATATCGAAAAAATGATTAGAATGAGTTGAAAAACCTTTTTCATAACACAAAAATAAGGTTTTTGATGTGAATGGAAGGCTAAATTGAAAATTGTAGTGTTGATTTAATTCAACCACTTCGTGGTTGTGTGAACGCGTTTGCATTTAACCATGGGTTTCACCCATGGCTATGAATATTAAACCACTTTGTGGTTCTTTGGGCGAATTGTAATTTTCTCAAAAGATTTGCCACAGTTGAGTAATTTCAAACATTTCGTGGTTTTCTTAAAATAAGTCATTAAAATAAATTTCGGGTTGTGAAAATTGAAAAAAGAGTATTATTCCGCAGTTTTATTCGCCAACTGTCCGCAGGCCGCGTCGATGTCACCACCACGGCTTTTTCTTACCATCACAGTTACACCCGCTTTTTCGAGTTCACGAACATATTTCTCTTCGGCGGCAATACTTCTGTGATCAAATTTACCTTCACCAATCGGATTGTACTGAATTAAATTAACCTTTGAAGGAACCTGACGGCAATATTTAATTAAGGCTTTTATGTCTTCATCCTTATCATTTATTCCTTTCCAGACACAATATTCAAAGGTAATCACTGAGCCTGTTTTCTTGTACCAGTACTGCAAGGCTTCCATAATATCCGTCAATGGAAATTTATCCGAAAACGGCATTATTTCATTTCGGGTAGATTCAACAGCTGAGTGTAAAGACAAAGCTAATTTTACACGCAACTCGTCATCTGCCAGCATTTTAATCATCTTCGGAATTCCCGATGTAGAAACAGTAATTCTTCTAGGCGACATTCCCAAACCTTCCGGCTGAGTAATTTTTTTGATGGCTTCAACTACATTTTTATAGTTCATCATCGGCTCGCCCATTCCCATAAACACTATGTTCGTCAATGGTCGGTTGTGGTATTCCCTACTCTGCCTGTCGATCAACGCAACTTGGTCAACAATTTCTGCAACTTCAAGATTTCTCATTCTTTTGAGCTTGGCAGTTGCACAAAATTCACAATTAAGAGAACAGCCTACCTGTGAAGATACACAAGCTGTAGTTCTGGTTTCTGTAGGAATCAAAACTGATTCAACCATCAGTCCATCATGCAGTTTAACACCGTTTTTTATGGTTCCGTCTGTAGATTTCTGGAACTGATCTACCGCCGCGGGATTCATAATAAAATCACGGATCAGATTTTCTCTCAAATCCTTCGAAAGATTCGTCATTTCTTCAAATGAATGAAGATTTTTACTCCAGATCCAGTCATAGACCTGCTTGGCACGAAACGGCTTTTCGCCAATGGTGCCGAAATAGTCTTTGAGTTGATCGAGAGATAAAGTACGGATGTCTTTCATTGAATTGTTGGGTGTCGGATGATGGGTGTCAGATGAAAAACTGGGCGCTGAATTGTTAAACTTCCAGCACCCAGCTTCCAGCTTCTTTTCTTAAAGAATCAACATTGCGTCTCCGTAAGAGTAGAATTTATATTTTTCTTTTACTGCTTCTTCGTAAGCGTGCATCACGAAATCTTTTCCTGCAAATGCGGCAATCATCATCATTAATGTTGATTTTGGCGTGTGGAAATTGGTAATCATGCAATTCGCAACTCCGAAATCGTGTGGAGGGAAAATAAATTTATTTGTCCAACCATGGAATGCAGAGATTTTTTTGTTTGAAGACACTGAAGTTTCCAAAGTTCTCATCGTTGTAGTTCCTACAGCACAAACTCTTCTGTTTTCTTCAACAGCCTTGTTGATAATTGCAGCATTTTTTTCGTCGATGAAAATCTCTTCAGATTCCATTTTATGTTTAGATAAATCCTCAACTTCGATCGGGTTGAAAGTTCCCAAACCGACATGAAGCGTAACTTCAGCAAAGTCGATTCCTTTGATTTCAAGTCTCTTCATCAAATGTCTTGAGAAGTGAAGACCTGCAGTAGGTGCAGCTACAGCTCCTTCTACTTTTGCGTAGATGGTCTGGTATCTTTCAGCATCTTCAGGCTCAACGTCTCTTTTGATGTATTTTGGAAGTGGAGTTTCACCCAATTCTTTTAATTTAGCTCTGAATTCTTCATAAGGACCATCGTACAAAAATCTAAGTGTTCTCCCTCTTGATGTTGTATTGTCGATAACTTCAGCTACCAAAGATTCGTCTTCAGTGAAGAATAATTTGTTTCCGATTCTGATTTTTCTTGCCGGATCTACCAAAACGTCCCAAACTCTTGTTTCCTTATCAAGCTCTCTTAATAGGAAAACCTCGATTTTTGCTCCGGTTTTTTCTTTATTTCCGTAAAGACGTGCAGGGAAAACTTTAGTATTATTAAAGATGAAAAGATCTTTCTCGTCGAAATAATCTACAACATCTTTGAAAAGTTTATGCTCTATAGTCTGAGTTTTTCTGTCCAAAACCATTAATCTGGCTTCATCTCTGTGCTCTGACGGGTGTTCTGCTAAAAGTTCTTCGGGAAGATCAAAATTAAAATCTGATGTTTTCATTTTTTTAAATTACGGTTTAAAAATTATCAATTACAGTAAGTAATTTGCGAGGTGCAAATATACAACATTCGATACCCCTTTGTCAAGTGTTTTGAGGGAAATAAAAAAAGCAACATTATTTTGCTGCTTTAAACACTATTAAAAATTATTACTGTTTTTCTTTTTGAATTGGAACTGGAAGGGTAATATCGGAAGTCTGAACTTCGTTTATCAATGTAAATTTTTTAGAACCAACATACTCGACGGTTACTTTTTTTATGTAGTACTTTGAATCTTCTGGCATCTTTTCCAAAATTTGGTTTTTAATATAATCTGATGGAAAAAAATCTGCATGAATTACAAAATACTCAAAATCTGCTTTTTCCAAAGTAGCGATTGCTGAGACTTTTTTCTTTTTCTTTGTTTTTTTATTATTGGTGTAAACATATACATCAATCTTAAAATTGGCATCATCTATTTTTTCAATGTCAATAGAATAAGGACTCTCATCAGAAGAATTATCCGACAAATATTTATTGCTGTGAGAATATTTAAATTTTGTATTATTTTTACTTTCTTCTACATTAAAAACGTGAGTCATATTTCTCGGGACATCAAATAAAATTGCTTTCAAAGTGCCATCATCAAAAAAACTCATGTTTGTATTATTTTTTGTATCAAAAAAAATTTTGCCCCAATTCCATTCTTTAAAATTACCATCAGCTAATCTTTTACTCTCTAATGAATAATCAAAATGGTAAGTTTGTGCAGAAGCAAAAAAGGAAAAAAATAATATGATGGAAAAAAAATTCATTATTTTTATATTTTTATTTTACACTAAAAGTAATCTCTACCGGTTCAATCACTTTCAACTCCAATGTTTTTTCAGCACCATCAAATTCACTGGTTGCAGAAGTTAAAATCATATTTTCCGGCAATACAATTTTCCTGCTTACACCATAAAAATCAAGTAGGATCTCCAAACCAGCAAATGCGAGATCATCTTTATATTTAGTAAATGAAACTACAGCTTTCGTACTGTAATTCTTAGAATCACTGTTTTTAGATTCCTTAATTTCGTAATTGAAAATAATCCCGTCATTGTTCATAGGAACGGTCGTTATGAATCTGTTTTTAAACTCATCTTCAAATTGTTTCTTTACATTTTTCAGCTTCTTTGATTTTACGTAAATAAAATCATCATTTTTTAGAGGAAAATTTTCGCTTTTAAGATCAAAATAATACAATACTTCGTTAGGATAATCTGCAATGATTACTTCTGATTTAGTTTTCTTTCCCTTAATAATTTTGGCAGTGTAACTGTGATTTTTAGAATTTACAAGGCTGTAAAACTTATTTGATGAAATGTCTTTATTTCGTTTTAGCTCGGTACTGTATCCTATATAATAATCAAAATTATATGTTTGAGAGAGTAGATTTAAAGAAATAAATCCAAAAACAGCAGATAAAAATATTTTCATAAATATGTTTTAATAATTTTCCAGTCGTCGAGTTTCCGTTCAAAAGAAATCGTGTGGAGCGGACTGGTTGATGGCAATAAATATACAGGAATTTCTGAATTTTTATCTAAAATTTTCTTTAAGGTCTTAAAAGACTTTCCGCCATTGCAAAATATTGTTTTGATATTGGAATAGGTTTTTAAAAGAGTTTCAATATCGTTCGCTTCTTCGTTTCTGATTTCAGCATCAAGGCTGCCTTTTCTCTCGCAGGTATCGATTACATCCCATAAGGCAATTTTGTTTTTCTTAAGAATTTCTATTTTTTCCGAATAATTTTCAGTGAAATTTTCATCAAACAATTCAAAGACAATTTTCCAGAATTTGTTTTGTGGATGACCATAATATTCCTTCTTTTCAAGAGATTTCACGCCCGGAACAGAACCTAAAATAAGAATTTTTGATTCTTTATCAATGATAGGCGGAAATGATGAGATTCTGTTTTGCATATTCAAATATAATACTTGAAAACCTAAAAAATGTTAAATAAAAAAGATTATTCACAATCAAATAGAAATATAATTAAATTTGTATTAAATAATTTTTAGTTTAAATGAAAAAACTTGCTATCCTTTCTTCTATTGTTCTCAGCGCTGTAGCTTTTGCACAGGGAATTAAATTCGAAGAAACACCATTCAAAACTCTTTTGGAAAAAGCGAAAAAAGAAAACAAACTTGTCTTTCTAGATGCTTACACAACGTGGTGCGGACCATGTAAACTGATGGCCAAAAACATTTTCCCTCAACAGGAAGTTGGCGCATATTTCAATGCCAATTTCGTGAATGCAAAAATTGATATGGAAAAAGGTGAAGGTCTTGAAATTGCCAAAAAATACGGCGTAAAATCTTATCCTACTTATCTTTTTATCAACGGTGACGGTGAAGAAGTTCACAGATCTTTAGGATATACTCCGGAAGCAAAAGACTTTATTGTGATTGCAAAAGATGCGAATGATCCAAGCAAAAGACTGAGCACTCTAAAGCAAAAATTTGAAAAAGGAGATACCAATCCTGAATTATTAAAGAATCTGGCAGGATTAACAATTTATAATGATCCTCAGTTTGCAACGAAAGTTTTGGAAAAATACTTTCCACAGGTGAAAACACTTACACAAGAAGATGTCCAGATGCTTTTGATGGCTGCACAAAATCCTGACAGCCCGATGTACACGATGTTCAAAGAAAGAAAAGCTGACATTATCAAAGTTTTTCCTGAAGCCAATTACAATGCATTTGATAAAAATGTAAGAGTAAATGCAATCATGAAAAAATCTTATAATGCTGAGAAAAAATCATGGGATGACCAGTATTTTTTAACTGAAGCACAAAAGTTTTTATCTAAAGACGAAGCGGAGAAAATTTTGCAGAGATCCAGAATGGGCAGAGCTGCAAGAGCCAAAGATTTTAAAACTTACGAAAAAATCGCACTTGAATTATATGCTGATTACGAAAAAATGTCTTCAATGGAGCTCAACGAAATCGCATGGAACTTTTTTGAAAATGTAGATTCAAAACCAGGTCTTCAGACAGCTGTAAAATGGGCTCAGGAATCTGTGAAAAAGGAAGAAAGCTATGCCAATACAGATACTTTGGCTAACCTTTACAATAAGGTTGGTGATAAGAAAAATGCCAAAATCTGGGCACAAAAATCTGTTGATTTAGGAAAAGCTGAAGGTGAAGATGTAGCTGAAACAGAAAAATTACTGAAAAGTTTATAAAGCCATTTTGGTTTTATTGGTTAATAGAAGTCCGGCCCAATTTGGCCGGACTTTGTTTTTTTATTATTAAATATCTGCTTTAGAATTAAGCATTTTTTGCTCCCACTCAGGATCTTTCGGGTCAAAGAAAAGTCTTTTTCCTGTATCTAAACTTCTGACAATATTCATCTCGTCTTCTGTAAGTTCAAAATTAAAGACATTAAAATTCTCATCAATTCTGGAAGGCGTCACAGATTTCGGAATCACACAGAAACCTTCCTGAAGATGCCATCTCAAAATGACCTGAGGAACAGTTTTATCATACTTCGACGCAACCGCTCTCAGCTGTTCATTTTCCAGAAGATCTGCATTTCCGTTTCCAAGCGGGCTCCATGGCTGAGTTACGATATTGTTTTCTCTGTTGTACATCTGAAGTTCTTTTTGCTGAAATAAAGGATGCAACTCAATTTGATTAATGACTGGCAAAACCTTTGCATTGGCTTTTAGTTCTTCCAATTTTTCAATAGTGAAATTACAAACACCGATGGCTTTTATTTTTCCTTCGCTGTAGAGTTCTTCGAAAGCTTTCCACGCTCCTAAAAAATCTCCGAAAGGCCAGTGAATTAGGTACATATCAAGATAGTCGAGCTGCAATCTGTCTAAAGTTCTTTGGAATGCTGCTTTCGTTTCTTCGTAACCATGAGATTGAACCCAAAGTTTTGAGGTAATAAAAAGTTCATCTCTGCTCACACCACATTTCTGAATCGCTGTTCCTACCGATGTTTCGTTCTGATAAATTGAGGCTGTATCAATCATTCTGTATCCTACTTCAATGGCTTTTATAACAGCGTCTTCACACTGCTGAAGATCTTCCATCTGCCAAACGCCAAAGCCTAAAGCCGGAATGGCAACGCCGTTGTTTAAGGTAATTACAGGCTGGCCTGCGTAATTTTTGTGCATATTTTTTTGTTTTGATTGAAACAAAGGTCGGGGAAAAATTTTGTTTTGGATGTTAAAATTCTTTTAAAAGTAAAGTTGAAATCTCTATTTTTGTGAATACAATTATCCTACAACAGGAATGAAATACATTAAACTTATCCATCTTTTTACAATAATTTTTATTATAATTTTAAGATTGTTTTTTTCTGAATTAACCAACAATCTACTTCATAACATCAATCTTTTCTCTTATCACAAACTTGATATCCGTGACACAAAAAATGCTGTGACCTTTGTTTTATTTTGCTCCATTATACTTTTCAACGTTTTAAAAGGTGATAACAAAATCTTCAAGGCTATATTTTGTTTTTTGATTGTTCTCAATTTATCCTTAATTGCAATGTATTTCCATAAATTTTAAAGTAACTCGAAAAAATTCTGAACAAAATGGGATTGTAATTATTTTACAGGATATTTTATTGCTTTGTTGAGCTCAATCGGATTGTTGTGTCTTAATATATATTCCTGTCCTTCTCTAATTTTAGGAATTAAATGATTTGAATTTCTGTCTTAGACTAGTGATAATTTCACCTTAAACTTTCGTCGATTTGCACAAAAAAACCAGCCTCAAAAAAAGCTGGTTTATATTTAAATTTCATTCAAGATTATTCCCACTCAATTGTTGCTGGCGGTTTGCTTGAAATGTCGTAAGCTACTCTGTTGATTCCTCTTACTTCGTTGATGATTCTGCTGGAAACAGTATCTAAAAACTCATAAGGAAGTCTGCTCCACGTTGCGGTCATAAAGTCGATGGTGTTGGCAGAACGGACTACTGCTGTGTATTCATAGGTTCTCTCGTCACCCATTACTCCGACAGATTTCACCGGAAGAAGAACAACGAATGCCTGAGAAACTTTCTCGTACAAATCGTTTTTATATAATTCTTCGATGAAAATATCATCAGCTTCCTGAAGGATTTTCACTTTTTCAGCATCTACAGCACATAGAATTCTGATTCCCAAACCTGGGCCAGGAAAAGGATGTCTGTGTACCAAATGATGAGGAATCCCCAATTCTTCTCCTACTTTTCTTACTTCGTCTTTGAAGAGTTCTCTCAGCGGCTCAAGTAATTCAAACTCCATTTCTTCAGGAAGTCCGCCTACGTTGTGGTGGGATTTGATTACTGCTGAAGGGCCGTTTACAGACTGACTTTCAATAACGTCAGGATAAATAGTTCCCTGTGCCAAGAATTTTGCACCTTCAATTTTATGCGACTCTTCGTCGAAAACGTGGATAAATTCGTTTCCGATGATTTTTCTTTTGGTTTCAGGGTCGTCAACTCCGGCTAATTTTGAAAGGAATCTTTCCTTGGCATCAACCAGTTTAATATTCATGTGAAAATGTTCACCGTAATTCTGCATTACTTTTACATCTTCATCTTTTCTTAACAAACCTGTATCTACAAAAATACAAGTCAGCTGATCACCGATTGCCTTGTGAATTAACACGGCAGCAACAGAAGAATCTACACCGCCGGAAAGTCCAAGAATCACTTTGTTGTCTCCTACTCTTTCCTTGATTTCTTCAACTGTTTTTTCGATGTAATTGGTCAGTTTCCAGTTTTTCTCTGAATTACAGATTGCAAACACGAAATTTTCGAGCATTTTGCCTCCTTCTTCCGTGTGAGAAACTTCAGGGTGAAACTGTACACAGTAGATTTTTTTCTCTTCATTGGCAATCGAAGCAATTACACCTGATTTTGCATTTAAATCGAAACCTGGAGGCAACTGTCCAACTTCGTCGAAGTGACTCATCCATACGATGGAGTTATCGGTTACGCCTTTTAATAAAGAAGATTCTTTAACTATTTCTAAATGTGCTTTGCCGTATTCGCCTTTTACACCTTTGTGTACTTTTCCGCCCAAAAGGTGTGCAGTCAACTGCATTCCGTAGCAGATTCCCAAGACAGGAATTCCCTGCTCGTACAATTCTTTTTCCACCAAATGCGCGTTTTCTGCGTTGACAGAACTTGGTCCACCTGAGAGGATGATACCTTTTGGCTGTTTTTCCAGAATTGTTTCTAATGGTGTATTGAATGGTAAAATTTCGGAATACACGCCCATCTCACGGATTCTTCTTCCGATAAGCTGGTTGTACTGAGATCCGAAATCTAATATGATGATACCGTTGGTCATTATTTTGTTTGAAATTTGAGGTTTGAAATTTGAGATTCGGGGTTCGGGATACGGGGTTCGGGATGCGAGATTCAAGATTTAAGATTCAAGATTTAAGATTAATTAAAATACTTTTGACTTTTATCTTTTACTTGTCTCTTTTTATTTTTTACCTGGCTCTTTACCTTGATCCTTTTTACTTGGCTCTTCCTAGCCCTGATGGAAACGGCATCCTTTTTTGTTGCGAACGCAGCGAAGCGGAGATCGTGACAAAAAAGATACAGTGGACAGCAGGTTCCCGGCTCCTAATAAAAAAAGCCCCGAAAAATCAGGGCATTATATTAAAATTTACCGATGTCTTCTCTGTAGAAACTGTAATCAAAATGTACAGGGATTGCATCCTCATACACTTTCTTGCGGGCTTCTTCGTAAGTAGCACCTGTAGCAACGATATTGAGTACTCTACCACCGTTGGAAACTACCTTGTCGCCTTTTCTTGCAGCACCAGCGTATAACAACTGGCTGTGTTTCACTTTATCTTCACCAACAATCTCGAATCCTGTCTCGATGTTTCTCGGATAACCTCCTGAACACATTACAAGACAAACTGCTTTCTCGTCCTTGAACTTCAACTGAATATCTTTTCCGTCAAGACAATCGTTGATCACATCAAGAAGATTGTTTTCCATTAAAGCCATTAAAACCTGAGTTTCAGGATCTCCGAATCTCATGTTGTATTCTAAAAGGTAAGTTCCGTTTTTGGTGATCATCAGTCCGAAGAAGATAATTCCCTTAAAGCTGAAACCTTCTCCTTTGAGACCTTTCACAGTAGGCTCAAGGATGTTTTTTTCGAAATCTGCAAAATGCTCAGCCGTGAATTCAGGGCTTGGAGCCACAGCACCCATACCTCCTGTGTTTGGACCTGTGTCGCCGTTACCGGCTTTTTTATAATCTTTTGCAGCAACGCAAGGGAACAATTTTTCCCCGTTTGAGAATGCAATGATTGAAGCTTCAAAACCTTCAAGATATTCTTCAATCACCACACGGATTCCCGCATCACCGAAGATTCTTCTAATCATAAAGTCGTGAATGGTAGCTTCTGCTTCTTCCAGATTTTCGCAGATTACAACTCCTTTTCCACCCGCCAATCCGCTGGCTTTGATTACCAATGGGAATTCCTGAGTCTGAAGATATTGTTTTGCATCATTGTAAGCATCAAAAACTTCTGCTTTTGCAGTTTTGATATCATAGGTTTTCATAAATTTCTTGGAGAAAGCTTTACTTCCTTCAAGACTTGCCACCTTTTGAGTCGGGCCGAAAACTTTAAGATCGTGCTTTTTAAATTCATCCTTAAGTCCAGCTACCAACGGTGCTTCCGGACCTACGATGGTAAGATCTACTTTTTCCTTGATTGCAAAATCCCTAAGTTCTTTGATTTCTGATAAATGGATATTTTTCCCAATTCTGTCGGTCGTAGCGTTTCCGTTGGAAAAAAACATCTGACTCACTCTTGAATCTTTCTGAAGTTTTGTTGCCAGAGCAGATTCTCTTCCTCCTTCACCTATGATTAATATTCTCATACTTTATTTATTATCTAGTCTATTTTACAAATATATAATTTTGAATGCTATAAATACAATCTCAAATTACTATTTTAATTCAATTTTAATGAAAAAAGTGTCTAACACCAGTGAACATCATCGGGATTTTATGTTCGTTTGCAGCGTCGATACTTTCCTGATCTTTTACGCTTCCTCCAGGCTGAATAATCGCTGTAATGCCTTCCTGAGCGCAGAAATCTACCACATCACGGAAAGGGAAAAATGCATCAGAAGCTAAAACCAAATCTCCTGTAGATTTTTCTTTTGCTCTCTCAATTGCCTGTTGAGTTGCCCAGATTCTGTTCACCTGACCACCACCAATTCCGAAAGCCTGGATTCCGTTTGAAACAACGATTGCGTTTGATTTTACATATTTTACCACTCTCTGCGAAAACAATAAAGCTTTTTTCTGCTCTTCCGTAGGCTGAGTTTCAGTAACCACTTTAATGTCGTCTGAGAAAATACTGTCGTTATCCTGAACCAAGATTCCGCCGTCAACTTTTACCCACGTCTGTTTATCTGAAACCGGATTAACGATTTTTATAATTCTTAAATTTTTCTTTTTTCTTAAAATTTCCAGAGCATCTTCGTCAAAATCAGGAGCCATTACAATTTCGAGGAATGTTTTGTTTAATTCTTCAGCAGTTGCAGCATCAATTTTGAAATTGGCAGCAACGATTCCACCGAAGATTGAAATTGGATCGCACTCGAAAGTTTTTTGATAAGTTTCTAAAGCTGAAGTTCCGATTGCCACTCCACAAGGTGTAGAATGTTTTACAGCACAACAAGCCATTTCTTCTTTAAATTCTGTTACCACTTTCCAGCAAAGATCCATATCACGAAGGTTGTTGAATGATAATTCTTTACCTCCCAACTGTTCAAAATCTTTCATTGCTCCATTTTCGAAAGTTGAAGCGTAGTACGCTGCAGTCTGATGTGGGTTTTCTCCGTATCTTAAGTCTGCCACTTTTTTGTATGAAGCACTTAAATAAGTTGGATATTCTTCATCCAAAAGCATTCTTGAGATGGCCGCATCGTAAGCTGAAGTAAGGTTGAAAACTTTCCCAGCTAATTTTTTACGGGTTTCGATAACGGTGTCACCGTTTTGTTCCATTTCAGCTTTTACTTTTTCGTAATCTTCAACGTCAGTAATAACGGTTACAGAATCGAAATTTTTGGCCGCTGAGCGAAGCATTGAAGGTCCTCCGATGTCGATGAATTCTACTTTTTCGTGTAATGAAATGTCTTTGTTTACATTTTCAAAAAACGGATACAGATTCACAATCACCATGTCGATCAAACCAATGTTGTGCTCCTGAACGGTTTTCATGTGCTCTTCGTTTGAACGAACAGCCAACAGACCGCCGTGAACTTTAGGGTGTAAAGTTTTCACTCTTCCGTCCAGCATTTCAGGAAAATCGGTTACTTCGTCGATTTGGATTGGATTTAAACCAGCGTCTTTCAAATGTTTGAATGTTCCTCCGGTAGAGATTAATTCATAATTCTGAGATTCTAAAAACTGTGCGAATTCTGTTAATCCATTTTTGTCAGAAACACTGATCAAAACTCTCTTGCTCATAGATTTTTCATTTTTTTTGAAATGAAAACCGCAGGATTGCGATTTTCATTCATTTTTACTTCTTTTTGCTTCGTAAAAGACAGGATTTCATCCTATCCTTTACAAGGCCGTCCCTTCGGGACTTTTTCAACTTTTACTTTTTACAGTTATTTCAAACTGTGGATCGGTTCTTTCACCTCCGATCCTAACTTTTACTTAGATTTTACTGAATTTGAAATAATTTTAATTGATCTAAGTGTGTCTTTTAATCCTCTCCCCAACCCTCTCCAAAGGAAAGGGAGCGAAGTGTTGTTTTGAGTTCTGTTTAGCTTATTTATCTAATGCCTGTTTATCCTCCCCGTCAAAAATTCTTTGAATTTTTGCCACCCCTCCAAGGGAGGGGAATTTTTAAGTGTCTTTTTAATGACGATTAGTTATTTCCTAATACTTTATTAATTGCTATTGGGAAAATTTCATATTCAATTTTATGAACTTTTTCTGCTAACGTTTCTGGAGTGTCGTTTTCTGTGACTTCAAATGATTTCTGGAGGATTGCTTCTCCTTCGTCGATTCCCGCCGTTACAAAATGGACGGTTGCTCCACTTTCTTTTTCTTTAGCTTCAATTACCGCATTGTGAACGTGATGTCCCCACATTCCTTTTCCGCCGTATTTTGGAAGTAAGGCAGGATGAATGTTGATGATTTTTCCTGTCCAGTTTTCCACGAACTCAGGTTTTAGGATGGATAAAAATCCTGCCAATACGATTAAATCTGTATTTTCAGGAATAACATTACCCAATTCACTGCTGAAATTTTTTCCTCTCGGAATCAACACGGTTTCGATGTTGTGTTTTTTTGCTCTTTCGAGTCCGTAACATTCTCTGTCGGCCACAACTAACGATACTTTTGCGTTTTGGATTTCTCCGTTTGCAATTGTATCGATGATTCTCTGAAGATTGGTTCCGGAACCTGAAACTAAAATGACAATATTTTTCATTAAAAACTATTATTGCTAAAAATACGTTCTTCCCTAGCCCCGATGGAAACGGCATCCTTTTTTGTTATTGCGATTGCGAAAAAGTTCAACAGATTGCTTTACTTTGTTCGCAATGACAAAAAAGATACAGTGGACAGCGGGAAACAGCTCCTAAAATTTCAAATCAATCTTTTCTGCTCCTTCCGTGATTTCTCCGATCTCGTAAGCGTCATCTAGAAGATGAAGCACTTTTTCGGCGTGATCAGGATCAACGACAACGATCATCCCGACACCCATGTTGAAGGTTCCGAACATTTCTTCACGGGCGATGTTTCCTCTTTTTTCAAGCTCCAGCATGACACTTGGAATCTGAATTTTTGAAGCATCGATGGAAGCACAAAGTCCGTCACCGATAATTCTTGGAATATTTTCGTACAAACCGCCACCTGTGATGTGGGCAATTCCGGCAACTTCTATTTCTTCAATTACTTTGTGAATGTCTTTATAATACAATCTTGTAGGGACCAAAAGTGTTTCAAACAAAGGTTTTCCTTCAAATTCTTCTTCGAAATTCGGGAATATCTTTCTTACCAAAGAGAACCCATTTGAATGGAATCCTGAACTTGGCAAAGCAATGATTTTATCTCCTGTTTTGATTTTTGAACCGTCAATAATCTGGTCTTTTTCAACGATTCCTACGCAGAATCCTGCAACATCATAATCACCAGGCTGATACATTCCCGGCATTTCGGCAGTTTCACCACCGATTAATGCGCAGTTGTTGTCTTTACAGGCTTTTACCATCCCTAAAACGATTTCTGCAGCGATTTCAGAATCCAGTTTTCCGCAAGCTAAATAATCGAGGAAAAACAAAGGCTTCGCACCGTGGCAAAGGATGTCGTTGGCACACATTGCGAAACAGTCTACGCCGATAGAATCGTATCTTTTTGAGTCTAAAGCGACTTTCAGTTTCGTTCCTACTCCATCAGTTCCTGAAACCAAAACAGGGTTTTTATAACCTCCGATTTCGTAAAAAGCACCGAAGCTTCCCAAATGATTCAATACATTGGAATTGTGTGTTTCGCCCACCGCTTTTTTGATTTTATCAACGGTTTTGTAACCTTCTTCTTTGTCTACTCCTGCAGATTTGTATGTGTTGCTCATATTTTTAATGTAACAGTGTATCAGTTTAACAATCTAACAAATGAATCGTTTTGTGCTAAAATGGGACGTATTATTTCTATTTTATCAAGTACAATTTTGAAAACAAAAAAGCCGACAATCTTGGTAGATTATCGGCCGTTATATTATCTCAGAATTTCAGAGTCCACAACATTCCCTTTTTTGGAGAAACATTCTTTAAAAGTGGTCTGAATTTTCATTACTTTTTCTTTTTGCAAAGATATTAATTTTATGTTAATATTCAAATGCTATTTTTCCAAGATTATTTCAACAGCAGAAATCTTTGCTATTTTTTCTTTTAACTCACTGTCTTTCTCTTCGTTAGATATTTTCTGATTTTCTTTATCAAAGTTATCATTAAAGTGCGGCAATGTGAATGTATCAACCACATTTCCTGCGTGTAATGGAAATCTCTTTGAAGCTGCTTCCAATACGCCTAAACCACCTCTTGGTCCGGTTGCCGTAGCCATTAAAAGCATCGGAATATCGTTCCATACTTTTCTGCCTTTGATTCTTGACGTCCAGTCGAACACATTTTTGAATGCTGTTGAATACGTTCCGTTGTGCTCTGATAAAGAAACTAAAAGCAAATCTGCGCCGTCAATTTTTGAAGCGAAATCAACTGCTGCCTGAGGAACTCCGCTTTCTGTTTCGAGCTGGTGTTTATAGATGGGCATTTCGAAGTCGTTCATGTCTACGATTTCAATTTCTGCGTTGTCGAATAAAGTTGTAGCGTAAGTTACGAGTTGTCTGTTGATTGATGTGTCGGAATTGCTTCCTGCAATGGCTAGGATTTTCATTTATTTAATATATATTATTGAAGGTTTGTGTGATATTTATTGAACCACTTCGTGGTTCGTTGATTTTTGGCTATTTTTTTCCATGGGTTGCACCCACGGCTATTCAAATTTAACCACTTCGTGGTTTGACTGGTTTGAAAATTACATTAGAATAATTATTATCAAGAGCCTTTAAATTTTGATGGTGCAAAATTAGTCTTTATTTTAAATATTCCGGTAAATCCATGGGAACTTCCATTAAAAGGATTTCTGTGTCCTCTACTGCTTCAATGTTGAAACTTTGAGTATCCCAGATTCCTAAGCCGTCTCTTTCATTTAAAACTCTGTCCCCAACTTTAGCACTTCCTTTTAAAACAAATGCGTAAACCCCGTTTCCTTTTTTGTTGATGGTGTAGTTTTTACCATTTCCTTTCGTGAAATTCGCCAAATTGAACCACGCATCCTGATGAATCCAAACACCATCGTCATTTTTATTGGGTGATAAAATCTGCTGGAAACCATTAATTTTTTCGCCGTCCTTGATGCTTTTCTGGTCGTATCTTGGTTCTACATTTTCTTCCCTCGGAAAAACCCAGATTTGTAAGAATTTTACGGCTTCATCTTTATTCTGATTGTATTCGCTGTGCATTACACCGGTTCCGGCGCTCATCACCTGAATTTCTCCTTTTTTAATAACCGCAGTCGTTCCCATAGAATCTTTGTGCTCCAAGTTTCCTTCCAATGGAATTGAAATAATTTCCATGTTTTTGTGTGGATGCGTTCCGAAACCCATTCCCTGAGAAACGGTGTCGTCATTTAAAACTCTCAACACTCCAAAATTTTGTCTGTCTCTGTTTTGATAACCTGCAAAACTGAAGGTGTGGTAGGAATTTAACCAACCGTGATTGGCGTGCCCTCTTGAATCTGCTTTGTGATATACTGTTTTCATAATTGATGATTTATTTATTGATGATTGATGTTTGATAATTGATAATTGATGATTGATGAACGATATTTAAATTTATTGAAGCAAAATTCGTTACAATTTGTTGTCGGAATGTTGATGTAAGGTAAGAAGTGATGGATGTGAATTTTGAATGATCAATTTTCTTTGAAGTGAATTTTTTGAGCCTTGAGTATTTTTGTGAATAGTAGGTTTTGGCTAAAGCCCATCCACAGCTTTGAAATAAAAAAGCGGACTAAAGTCCGCTCCTAGTGATATTTTTATAGAAACTTTTTATTAAATCAATTCTTAATTCTAATTTTCAATATTGAATCTTAAATACAAAATTTTCAACCTTGAATATTGAATCTTAAATTTTGAATCTTGAATTGCGAATTTCAAATCTCAAATCTCAAATCTCAAATTTAAAAACGCGCCTGCTGAATTTCTTCTTCAATTTCCTGAGGATTTGAATCATCTGTTTTAATGAAAATCATTGTAAGAACTGCTGCCAGAATCATACAGATTCCACCAACCATGACGTAGCCCATTGCGTAGTTTCCGAATGCGCCTTTTACGATTGGGCCGCCAAATATACCGTTGATGATTTGAGGAATAACGATGAAGAAATTAAAAATACCCATAAAAACACCCATTTTTCTTTGTGGAATTGCGTCGATCAACATGGCATAAGGCATTGCTAAAATACTTGCCCACGCAAAACCTAGCCCGATCATTGAAATCCAAAGAAGCGATGTGTCTTTGATGAAATACATTGAAATCAAACCCAATCCACCGCAGAGAAGAGCCAAAGCATGAGTTTGCTTTTTACCGATCCATTTTGCAATCGGTGTTAACAGGAATGCGAATGGAATTGCCCAAAGATTGTACATTCCAAACAAACTGCCAGTTAAATCTCCTGCATTGTTGAATGCTTTTGAATGCGTATCATCCGGAGAAAGCCCGAAATGATGTGTTGCTAAAGCACTCGTAGTAAAAACCCACATGGTAAAAAGGGCAAACCATGAGAAAAACTGAACAATTCCCAGTTTTTTCATCAGCGTTGGAATTTTTGCAAAATCACTGAAAATATCAGTCATTTTTGAAGATTGTTCTACCACTTCACTTTGCCCTTCAAACTCAGCAAATTCTTTTGGCGAATATTCTTTAGTAGTAGCAATTGTGTAAACTATTGTAAGCAAAAGTATTCCGGCACCGAAATAAAATGCGTAGATCACATTATCGGCCACAAAACCTTCGGGAGCAACATTTGAGATCCCTAATTTATTCAGCCAGTCCGGCAGATAAGAACCGATTACCGCACCAATTCCGATTAAAATAGTCTGTACAGAAAATCCCAAAGTTCCCTGATGTTTCGGAAGCATATCTCCCACCAACGCACGGAACGGTTCCATCGCAACATTGATGGATGCATCCATCATGGCCAGAAAAATAACTGCCAAAAGTAAAACATTGGCCGCCATCATTTGGGTTGCAGAAGCTGCATTGGGAAGTAAAACCAAACCAATTGCACACAAAATCGCACCAATAAGAAAATACGGTTTTCGTCGCCCTAAAATTCCCCATGTATTGTCGCCCATGTGACCGATAATCGGCTGCACGATCAGACCTGTAACCGGTGCCACCAGCCAGAACCAAGAAAGCTGATGAACGTCTGCTCCAAAGTTCCCGAGAATTCGGCTGGCATTCCCGTTTTGAAGCCCGAAAGCCATCTGTATTCCGAGAAATCCCATGCTCATGTTGATGATTTGAGCCATTGAGAGATTCGGTTTTATCTTTTTTGTCATAAAGTTATAATTGATAATTGATGAATGATAAAAGATTTACACTCTAGTTTTTTAATTTTTGAATCATAGCATCTTCAATCGGAGTTTTGATCTCAACGACTTTATCTACAACCTCATTTGGAACTGTGACTGATAAAACATATTGCTTCACTTTCCATTGACCTCCAATTTTTTCTACAACTCCGGAGCCGCGGCAGATTTTCATTTGGGTATCCAGTAATTCATCAAACCAAGCCATTTTTCCATCTTTTGTGAAATGGATGTTTCTTTTTAAAGATTTAAAATTCCATGTTGATTTTTTGTCGAAGTACGGTTTTGCCCAAACCATAAATTGCTTTTTTTCCCAAACCTCGGTTGCATCGGTTCCGATAAAGGTAGATTCATCGGCATAGAAGTCGAAGTATGTTTTGTAATCTGCTTTTGCTGCAGCGACATTGAATGCATCGAGCATTGTGGCGATTTCGGTTTGTTCTTTTTCAAATTTTGCCTGTGCCGAAACGGTTGTGAAACTCAGGACAAACAGGAAAACTGTTAAAATTATTGTTGTTTTCTTCATTTTAAATTTATTTTTTTTTAAAAACAAATGATACTAATCTTTTCACTAATGGCATTAATGGATTGCGAAAAATTGTGTGATCGGTATTTGATACTTCTCATCTTAAACACAGATTTCATTAATATTTTTCATTGAACACACCAATGATTTGTGTAATTCGTGAAACTATTTGTGAAATTCGTTTTTACTTTAATTCAATAATCATCGATGTTTTCGCAGGAATGGAAAGTTTGTTTTGAAGCGAAATATCTTTTTGAGAAATAATATCTTTTCCTTTTGTGGAAGATTTTATTGCCTCTGAAAATCGTTTTAAATCTAAAACTGCTTCCTTATCATTGTTATTCACCACAACCATCACTGTTTCTTTTTCGTTGTATCTAAAATACACAAAAACATCATTCTGAGGAACGAAATTTTTAGTTTTTCCGGTATGGATCACATCTTTTCCTTTTCGCCACGTCAATAATTTCTGTGTAAAGTCATGAAACTCCTTCTGTTCAGCAGTTTGCGAAGCTACATTGAAAGCATTTTGCTGATCAGATTTCCAGCCGCCCGGAAAATCTCTTCGGATATCTGCATCGCCACCTTTATTCTTGTCGCCACGCATTCCGATTTCAGTTCCGTAGTAGATTTGAGGAATTCCACGGACGGTTGAGATGACCGTCATCGCCAATTTATAAGCCTTTGGGTCATTATTAAACATTTCATTCCATCTCTCAGTGTCGTGATTTTCGAAAAAGACGAGAAGATTGTTGATGTCAGGATAGAGGAAATCATTGGTAAAGCTGTTGTAGAGTCTGTTCATCCCGTTATTCCAGCCTTCTTTTTCTTTAATGGCTTTCGGAAGTTCGTCGTACAAAGGGAAATCCATAACGGATGGCAAATTTGAATTGTAATTTGCGGCTTCTCCAGTTTTGGAATCTTTCTGCCACGCAGAAATATGTCCTGCAGTGCTCAACCATGTTTCTCCGACGATATTAAATTTCGGATATTCGTCGGTAATGGCTTTTGCCCATTTCGCCATCGCTTCCTTGTCATTGTAAGGATAAGTATCAACACGGAAACCGCCCAGTTCAGCGTATTCGATCCACCAGATCGCATTTTGGGTTAAATATTTCAAAACCAAAGGATTGCTCTGATTAATATCGGGCATGGAAGTATCAAACCAACCGTCCAGTGCTACTTTTTTGTCCGCATCGGAAGCATTGGGATCAAACTGAGACGTAATTTTGTAATTCGAACGCTTGAAACCCTTATCACCATCATCAAACCAGTGGATCCAGTCTTTTGTGGGCAGATCTTTGATGAGCCAGTGCGAAATTCCCCAGTGATTGGTTACGTAATCCATCACCAGCATCATATTTCTTTTATTGAGTTTTTGGGAAAGTTCTTTGTATTCTTCGTTGGTTCCGTATCTACCATCAATTTTATACAAATCGGTCTGCGCGTAACCGTGGTAAGAGTAAACTTTTTCATTATCCTCATTTACAGGAGTCAGCCAGATGGCGGTTGCTCCGAGGTTTTGAAGATAGTCGAGATTGTTGATGATTCCCCGCAGATCTCCGCCGTGACGGCCGTTGGGAAGACTTCGGTTGGCCTTTTCTGTAAGGTTGGGTTGTGAGTCGTTTTTTTCATCGCCGTTGGCAAAACGGTCAGGCATGATGAGATACATTAAATCCTTTGAAGTAAAAGAATTTCTGTTGGCCGAGTTCGGATTTCTCTCTTTCAGTTCGTACGTGTAAGAACCTACATTTTTCTTTCCGTTTTTAACGTTGATTTTAAATTTTGAAACATTGATTTCATTCGTATTCAAAGTCACAAAAACGTAGTTTGAATTTTCTACTTTCTGAATATCTTTTGCTTTGATCCCGTCTGAAATTTCAATTTCATTTTTGGCAATGTCTTTTCCGTAAATGAGGAGCTGAACTTCAGGATTTTTCATTCCTTTCCACCAAAATGCGGGCTCTACTCTGTCTAAAGGTTTTTGCGAAAACGCCAGTGCAGCTGCAGATAATGCTGCGATTGTATATATTTTTTTCATATTTAAATGAGCTAATTAAAATATCCGATGCAGAAAAGAGTTTCACCTTTGTTTACGGGTGGCGTACCGACTTTGTACAAAATAACTCCATCTGTTTCGGAAATAATTTCTTTTTTTCTGTTTCCAAATTCGTCTGTAATATAGCCTAAAATTTGGTTTTTCTTTACCTCATCACCACTTTTTAACATACTGTAAAAAATTCCGTCTTCGGGAACGCGGATGTAGTCCTGATTGTTGAAAAATCTTTGTTTTTCTGAACCTATTTTATCCGAAGATTTTTCAGTTAAATTTCCGGAAAAACTGAGCATTCTGTAAACAGATTTTTTAATTAAATCTACATTTTCTTTATGCACATTTCCGAGTTTACCTGCTTCAATACTTAAAGCTGTAATTCCCTGCTGTGTTGCTTCTTTGAAAGCGTATTTCGATGGGTCAGAAGGTTTCAAAGTGTAGGGATACGAAACAATATTTTTCATTCCGGAAGCTTTGGATAAATTTAAAGCTAAAGCCGTTTGGTCTGCGGTATCGTTTCTTTCGTAAAAACAGACAAAAGGAAGCAAATCTTCGCTGGCATCTCCTCCATGAATATCGAGAAAAATATCTGAGTTGGCAATGATCTCTTTCGTAATGAAATCCGCAATTTTATCGGTCGGAGTTCCGTTTTTGGAGCCCGGAAAAGCGTTGTTTAAATTTTTACCATCGAGTGGATTGACAAAAGGTGTTCTCTTCTGAAAAGATTTAACACTGGCGATGGGAATGATGATTAAAGTTCCATTGATATTTTCAGGCTTGATTTCATTTAACACTTCCTGAACCGCGATGATAGGCGGATACTCATAGCCGTGAATTCCTGCAACAATGGTAAAAACAGGACCTTTGTTTTTGCCTTTAATAATCGAAACGGGAATATGTGTTTCTTTGATTTCATTTTTAATTGGAAAAACCATGTCTTTTCTGAAGGAGCCTTTCGTGTTTACAATTTCTTTTATGCTTTGGGCTTTCATTACAGAAAATGAAGCAATCAACAATATTGCGGTTAGTTTTGAAACTGATTTTATCATTTTAGAAAGTCTTAAATTTTAGATTCTGAGATTTCCATGCGTTTTGCAATCCTGTTGGCGAGCCAGCTGACATAAAACAGCTGAAAGCTATGGTAAACCATCACCGGAAGCAGGAATAAAACCTTCTGTTCATCGGGAATTCCGAGGACAAGTAAAAACAAACTGCCGTGAACCAGTGATTTTTTGGAACCACAAAACGTCGCTGTGATAATGTCTTTAGGATTAAACCTCATCTTTTTGGCTAAAAATTGGGTGATGTAATAGACTGCGAAGAATAAAAACACGACACTAAAAGCTAAAACTAAAAATACCGTTGAAGGAACCGACGAAAATACATTCTCAACGAAGGCTGTAGAAAAACTTTCGTAGACAATGAGTAAAATGATCAACCGGTCAAACTCATTGATGATATTTGAATATTTTGTAACGAATTTTTTCAATAATGGATTGAAGATAATTCCTAAAATGATTGGAAGTAAAACCTTTAATAACAGCTGCTGAAAAATTTCACCATTGTTGTCCGAAGAAGAATCTGAATGCATAAAAAAGCTCATCAGCAAAGGCGTCATTACAATTCCGATAATTCCGGAAACAGATGCGTTGAAAATTGCTGAAGTTACATTTCCTTTGGCTATTGAAACCATTACGACCGATGACGAAACAGTGGACGGAAGACTTGCCAGAAAGAAAATAGAAAGCCAGATATTGAAATATTCTGAATCTTTGATGAACGGATAAAATATAAAAACCAAAAACGGAAAGATCAAAAATGTAGCGGACTGAATGAGCAGGTGCAGTTTCCAGTTGGTAATGTCTTTTGCGACTTCCTTTAAATTCAGTTTTAAACCGTAGAGGAGGAAAATTCCTGCAATTCCCCAGTCTATGAATGCTGAGAGATTGAAATACTGATTGTAAGATTCGTGAAAAGGGATGATTTTCGCCATTAAGACCATTGTAATCAGCAGAAGAAGGAAAATATTCTGTTTGCTGAAGAGTGTAGCCATCAACTTCATTGAGATAATTTTAAACCTTAAATTTACAAAAAAAAACTTTGCCGAAGAATTTCTACCTTCAACAAAGTCTCTAAATATGCGGTCTGCCCTAGCCCCGATTGCAGCGGCATCCTTTTTTGTTATTGCGATTGCGAAAAAGTTCAGCCGTTAAATTTACTTTGTTCGCAATGACAAAAAAGATATAGCGGAAAGCGGGATTAAGCTCCTAAAAAAATAATCCATAAAACTATCCCGTCTTTTTCGCTTCGCTCAAAATCCACCCCTTCAGAGAAGGGGAATTTTATTTTACCGGCTTGATAGAAATGGCGTAACCACCGCTTCTTACCAAATGCACAGGCAGTTTTGTTTTGCTTGTAATGGTCTTTTTATAAATATGATAAGACTGAGGATTGTTGATGTAATCGGCGTCTTTGCCATCCTGATAAATGGTTGCTTCATATTTTATGCCTTTGTCTAGGAAAGAAAAATCTACGGTGTAATCCAAAGCTTTTTCATCTGTGATTCCCCCAACGAACCAGTTTTCTGTTCCTTTTGCTTTTCTTGCTGTGTGCACAAATTCGCCCGGCTCGGCAGATAAAATAATGGTGTCGTCCCAATCTGCAGCTACGTCTTTGATGAACTGGAAAGCATCCATGTGTCTTTTGTAGTTTTCAGGAAGGTCGGCAGCCATCTGAAGCGGCATGTACATCGTAACATAGAGAGCCAACTGTTTTGCCAACGTGGTTTTCACAAAACGTTTGTCGCCAGGGAAATAATAATCGAGCTTGGTCTGGAAAATTCCCGGTGTGTAATCCATCGATCCGCCCATCCATCTTGTAAAAGGAAGAATTGTGTGGTGATCCGGATTGTTACCTCCAAATGCATCGTACTCACCGCCTCTTGCTGCTTCCGCAGAAATGTAGTTTGGATAGGTACGGCTTTCCCCTGTTGGACGTACAGATTCGTGAGAATTGACCATCACTTTGTACTCGTTTGCTTTTTCCACGATTCTGTAATAGTGGTTGATCATCCACTGTGAATAATGGTGCTCGCCACGTGGAATCACATCGCCTACATAACCTGTTTTCACAGCATCATACCCATATTTGTTCATCAACTGGAAGGCTTTGTCTGCAAATCTTTCGTAGTTTGTTGCCGAACCTGAAGTTTCGTGATGCATGATCAGTTTAATGCCTTTTGCGTGAGCATATTCATTCAGCATTTTAATATCAAAATCCGGATAAGGAGTCTGGAAATCAAATACATATTCTTTTGAGCGGCCGAACCAGTCTTCCCAGCCAATATTCCAGCCTTCGATCAGAAGACCTTCGAAACCGTTCTCAGCTGCGAAATCGATGTATTCTTTTACTTTTGTGTTGTTGGCACCGTGTTTTCCGTTTGGTGTCAACTTTGTGAAATCTGTTTTATCCAAATGAACATTTGATTCCGGCTGACCGTATGCCCACTGTGATTTTCCAATGATCATTTCCCACCAAACGCCCATGTATTTTGTTGGGTGAATATAGGAAGTATCAGTATATTTTGTAGGTTCGTTCAGGTTGAACAGCATTTTGGAAGCCATCACGACTTCAGCTTTTGGCGAAACGATAACCGTTCTCCAGGGCGTTGTTGCAGAGGTCTGCATATATCCTTTTGCTCCCTGTCTGTCGGCGGTAAGGTGCGTTTTTAATTTAAAAGTGGCTGCATCAACTTCCAAATGGGATGCAGGATAATCTAAAACCGCAGCCTCAGCTACGTTGATGTACAACGGAGTTTTACCCTCAACTTTTAACATTAATGGAGACTGTACCGCATTTTTAATTAAAGTCTGTGACGCGTTGGCATCGGCAGCTTTTGGCCATCTCGCAGGAATTTCTGATATTTTGGTTTCCTGATACTGGTATTCCTGAGAATCATAATCTGCGACCATCCACCATGCTTTCATATCTGACGGGAAATCGAATTCTGAATCTTCCTCACGAATCACGAAATAGTTCAGATTTTTCTGTTGTGGAAATTCATATCTGAACCCCAAACCTTCATTGAAAAGACGGAATTTAATGATGATATTTCTGTCTGTTGAAGTTTGGTTTAGCGTAACCGCAAATTCGTTGTAGTGGTTGATATAATTTTTTTTCTCTCCTAAAACCGGTTGCCATGTTTCGTTTTTGGAGTCTCTTTTTTCGTCCGTTTTTGTAAAGCCGTTGTTCAAATCGTTTTTAGCATCTTCCGGCTTTGCAATTTCTGAGGCGAATTTTATTGAGGTATCTTTAAATAATCTCAATCCTAATTTTGAATCTTCCAGAACCGTTTTACCTTCATATTTCAAATTGTAAAAAGGTACTCCGTTTTTGAGCTGAAAATTCATTTCAAATTTTCCGTCGGGAGATTTTAAGGATTGTGCATTGGCTATTCCAAACATCATTGAGAGCATTAGCGCTCCTGTTGTCATTTTCTTCATGTCAGATTTATTATAAACTTTAAAAATAAAAAAACTGCTGCTGGGAAGCAACAGTTTTGCTGTTAAATAAGATATATTTTACAATTTTGTAACAGTCAGCTTGTAATATGCTGAGTTGTGTAAATCTAATTCGATTCTGTAATTTCCGGTTTCAGAAACTTTGTAACTGGAATCTCCCTGTACAGTTCCTTCAGCATTGAAGAAAGTCTGAACAGCTGTTCCCGAAGCAAGAGTCTGATCCGCTGCGGCTGGTTGAATCTTCATTGCCCAGTCATCGTTTGCTCTGAATTTGAAAACTCCACCTGCAGTTAAAACAATTGAGTTGATTACGTACGTTTTTGTAGATGGATTATAAACAAGATCTGTATCAGCACCCCAACCTGCGGGAGTAGCATCGCCTATTACCCCAAAGTTTGCCAAAACAGACGAGTATGTATTGGCAGTCCAGTCAACTTTCACATAATACGTGCCCGCAGTTGCTGCTTTTATATTCTGTTCGCCAGTTTCAACAAGTTTACCTGTGAGTGTACCATCATCCCCTTTGTCCCCTGCCCAATCCTGATTAATCGTGAATTTGTATTCACTGTTTGGAGCAGTTACGTAAATGAATCCTCTATACTGGCTGTTTTTATCTGGAGAGAATAGATTAGGCGCATTTGCAGGAGTCCAGTCTGCGTAACCTGCTGCTCCTGCGTATCCACCTGGAACATTTATCTTAGGAAAAATCAAATCCGGGTTTGGTGTATAACCGGTCATCGATACTTTCAAAACATTCGAGTAAAACGGAGTAACTGGGTTTACGTTGGATTTTAAT
Source organism: Chryseobacterium foetidum (assembly GCF_025457425.1). Classification (NCBI taxonomy): domain Bacteria; kingdom Pseudomonadati; phylum Bacteroidota; class Flavobacteriia; order Flavobacteriales; family Weeksellaceae; genus Chryseobacterium; species Chryseobacterium foetidum. Next base: position 21,094 of record NZ_JAMXIA010000001.1, on the reverse strand, counting down.
CTAATTTCAATTGACTTAAGTGTGTTAGGAACTACATTTAAATCAGCCAATATATTATTAAGTTGTAAATGACTTAAAGAAAATGTATTCTGACCCATAGAAACCTCTCTGGTGGTATTTGGGCTAAAATTAGTTCCTGCAACGGCAAATTCCACAGCATTCGTAAATTGAACTGAAGGGCTAAAGGTTGGATTCCTAAATTCAAATACAAGAGCCGCCTGATCTGCAGTTGTTTCATCTAAAACAACAGTTGTTTTATTTACTGACAATGTACTTACAGAAGTATTGTTCAGCATTACTTTATCGTCATCTTCCTGACATGAAATTATAAAAACGACGAGTATCCCTAAAAGAAATATTTTAAATATATTTTTCATTCTGAGTAATTTTTAAATAATTAATATCCTGTATTTTGTGTCAAATTAGGGTTAGACTGAAGTGCTGTAGCAGGAATAGGGAAAAGCTTGTAATTGTCAGAGATTGCGGTACCGTCTTTAGAGCCACCTTTCCATGGCCACAGGTATGATCCTCCTGTAAATTTTCCGAATCTGATTAAATCCTGTCTTCTCACTCCTTCGAGATTAAGTTCACGACCCCTTTCGTCTAAAATATTTTGGAGTGTCACGGTCAGATTTCCAGCATTTGATCTATTTCTTACCTGGTTAAAATAACTTTGAGCCAATGCCATGTCAGCTCCTGCAGCCCCTCTTACTGCACACTCTGCATACATAAGATAAGCATCACTTAATCTGAATAAAGGAAAATCAGTAGAAACAAAAACTGATGGTGTTCCGTTTCCGGCAGCATTCACATTTTGGAATTTCACAGAAGGATATCCATCTTTCCACACTTTATAATCAGTCATTTCATAGCTATGCCCAGTAGTCCAAAATAGCTTCGCTCTCTGATCCGGACTTGCGTTTAGTGCAGCAGCAGAATTTCCAAACAGGCCGTACCAGGCCTTCGTAGCTCTGTGGCCTGCCCACGCTCCTGCATCAGGTCCTACTGAACCATAAGTTTGCGGAGTCATCGTTTCTATACTAAGACTACCTTGAATAATATATGTTGTATTTCCAAAACTCTGACTTGAGATTGCGTCCGCAATCAAGGGAAATATGATTTCTTTCGAAGTATTATTGTCTGTCCTGAAATTTTTAGAGAAATTACTTTCAAGACTATATCCAGCTGCTATTACTTTGTTTAGATAAGGTACGGCACTGCTGTATCTATTTGTTCCGGTATACACTTCTGCATTTAGATATAATTTTGCCAAAAGAAATTGTACTGTTGCCTTGTTTGCTCTTCCATAAGAGTTCGTAGCAGGCAAAACTGCTTCAGCTTCAATTAGTTGACTTTCTACATAATTAAAAAGTTCTGTTCTGGAGGATTCCGGAAGAGGGGCGGTTGTACCAAAATTAGTATCATTTACCAACACACCTTTACCAAAAAGATCAATGATGTAGTAATATGACAGTGCCCGTAAAAATTTTAATTCGCCAATTGCTTCTGCTTTCTTTGCATAGCTTACATCATCTTTATTAAGAATCAGAATCAAATTGGTTGCCTGCGGTATAATATAGTATAATCTGTCATAAACATATCTGAAGAACTTATTACTGTCAGTCCAGTTTACAGTGGTTGTCAACTGATCTAAACCATTATCTCCCCATCTGTTTTTCATACCATCAGCTGTGAAATCTTCAAGATTAATCAGACCTCTGATAAAAGGTGATTCACCCGGATCTGCCCCCGCAACATCAGATTCACCAGACCCTCTCACACTTGACAATGCGTAACTTGCATATAATCTTGAAAGTAATCCCTCTACTGCATTTGGATCCTGAGCAATTAATTGTTCTAAAGTATAATCATATTTTGGTTCTGTATCCAAATCACCAATACAAGAACTTGTAGCAAGTAAAAGCACTGTACCTAGTGTAAGTAATTTAAATTTTATATTTTTCATGATTTATTTTTAAAAGTTAAGGTTAAAACCAAGTGTATAGATTCTTGGTCTTGGATAAAAGTTGTTATCAATACCGTTAAAATTTTCCGGATCCACACCGTTGTATTTAGTAATAACAAATGCATTGTTTACAGATGCGTAAACTCTGATATTGGTATTTTTAAATGCATTTTGAATTAAATAACCTACTGTTGCATTATCCATTCTCAAAAACGAAGCATCTTCCAAGAAGAAATCTGAATAGATAACCGGATCTGTTATATTATCAAATGGCGATACTGCAGCGTAGGAATTAGCATTATTAACTGAAAGTCCGTTTTGTGGAACTGAACTTTGTCTGTAACCTTGCGAAAGTTTTCTGGCATTGAAAACTTTACCTCCTATCTGACCTCTCAAACTTGTACTAAAATCAAACTTCCTGTAATTGAACGATGTACTAAATCCGTAAGTCCAATTGGGTCTGATTGCTTTAAAGTATTTATCTTCTGTGTTAATTATGCCGTCATTATTTCGGTCAACAACTACACCGGCCAAAGGATTACCGTTTGAATCATAAACCTGTTCATAAACATAGGCGGAAAACGGCTGATACCCTACCGCGTTATATGCAAGAATATTTCCGGTACCTACAGGCAAACCTCCATCCTGACCCTGAATCAATTTTAATTGATCCAGATTTTTTACCTTTCCTTTGTTATAGCCCATATTTCCAGAGACGCTCCAGGTGACATCGTCAGTCCGCACAGCATTTACAGTCAGGTTGAGCTCAACTCCATTGTTTTCTGTACTTCCTACATTTCGTACAAATTCGTTAGTAAGAAATTGCCCTGCAGGGTAAGGAACTTTAGCCAAAAGATCACTGGTTTCAGTTCTATATACATCTAAACTACCTGTAATAAAATTATTCCTGAATAAAGAGAAGTCCAATCCAGCATTCATTGTTGTAGCTTTCTCCCAGGTTAACTCATCATTAAATGGTATCGCACTATAAGTTCCGATTCCTGGAAAATATTGAGATCCTGCATTACCTTCCTGAAATAAAGCTCTGGATGGATAATAACCTGCAATTTGAGTAATGTCCTGCTGTCCTGTCTGTCCCCACCCTAATCTCAATTTCAACTCTTTTATATTATTTGAGTCTTTAAGAAAACCTTCTTCGTTAATTTTCCATGCAAACGCAACAGAAGGGAAATATCCCCATCTGATATCTTTTCTGAATAGAGAAGACGCATCCGCTCTCAATGTAGCTGTGAATAAATACTTATTTTTGATATCAATATTTGTTCTTCCAATAAACGACTGTAGATTGGTTAAATTATAGTAATTATTGTTCGGGTTGAGTAATGGAAACTGAACAAAACTTTCTCTTATACCTGTCTCATTGTTATATCTGAATTCATCCTTATGTCCCTCATTCCTAAAACTTTGATAAGAGTATCCTCCCTGAATTAAAAAATGGGAAATAAATCCTGAGTAATTTTTTTCGTATACTAAATATGAATCCAACGTCTTGTTAAAAATATTTTGTCTCTCGCGGTAATTTACTCCTGGATTAAAAACAAAGTCATTTGGTGTAGCAGCTCCACTCACCAACCTGTAGGTTTGAATAGCATTATCACCGAAAACAGTTTCAAGATTGGATTCTGAAGTTTCCAAACCTAAATTCACAACGGCTCTCAATTCAGGTAGAAAATGCATTTTGTAATCCAATTCTACGTTACCTAGTAATTTCTTAATGTTTTGAGGGGAAGTTCTCTGTAACAAAACTGCCAAAGGATTTGACTGCCCAATAGCATTATATTGATTGCTCACCAATGCAGTGTTCTGATAAAACCCTCCAAACCTGTTGTATGGATTTCCACTCAGACCAGTTTGCGAAACGTAAACAGGTTTTGTAGGATCCATGGATATGGCTCCACCAATGGCTGCATCCTGATCTATCGCATTAAGATCAGATATTATACCTTTTGCATTTACGTCAATTTTCAGATGCTTATCAAATAATGTTGGTGTTATTCTCAATGCTCCCGAAAACCTTTCGTAGTCACTCGTCTTTACCACACCTTCAGTTCGGTTATAACCTAAAGATAATCTTACAGGTAATTTTTTATCAAACAAAGCTCCGGATAAACTTAGATTATTATCCGTTGATACAGAAGTCCTGTAAATCTCTTTTTGCCAGTCAGTATTGTAAATTGTTCCTGTCGTTGTAGGGTTATCAGCAGATCCACCTACCCCAAGTTTCCATTTACTTTGCGGAAAATATTTGCTGACATAGTCTACAAATTGATCAGCATCCATCACATCAGCAAATTTTGTTACCTCACCAACAGACATATTCGTGCTAAAATTAATCTTTAATTTACCGCCTCCTTTTTTTGTTGTTATAATAATTACACCATTTGATGCCCTTGAACCATAGATAGCTGTAGCAGATGCATCCTTTAAAATTGAAAAAGATTCAATATCATTGGGATTTACCAAATTGAGAGGATTAGCAGATCCTGCAGCAGATACAAAATCTAATGGCACTCCATCTATTACAATGAGAGGATTATTCTGTGCAGAAATTGATGAACCACCCCTGATTCTAATATTGGGTGCTGAATCAGGAGAACCTCCAGTGTTCGTTATACGTACGCCGGGAGCTTTACCATTAATCAGCTGATCTGCTGATACAATTGCACCTTTATTAAATTCCTTTTCGCTAACTGAAGTAATAGATCCTGTAAGGTCCGATTTCTTCTGCTTACCGTAACCAATTAAAACTACTTCCTCAATCTTCTTTTCCTTTGCAGTAGAATCCTGCTCTTGCCCGAACATTACTGAGCTTGCCAGTAAAAATGCCGGTGCAATCTTTAATACCGTTGTAAAGTTTTTCACAATATTATTTTTATATAGTTTCCTTTGTTTATGCTGTATCCCAGCCCTGCAATTTAAACAAAAAACTATTTGATGTTAATAAATATTAATTATTTATTAAATTTTCTTTATCTTAAACCACATGATTTTCACAAATTATTAATAATCACATTATTAGCAAAAACTATACATTGCATAATATATGGGTTGATACAGTAAAAAATTAAACATTCGTTTAACTAAATGACCAAGTGTCAGCCAAAATTTATGATAAGCCTTGATGAGAATCATTTCTTAAAACTTTAGATAAATTATAATTATCTTTGCACATCTAAATTTTAGTATAAAAATGTCAAATAAAAAATTGATTACGGCAGCGTTGCCTTATGCCAACGGACCGGTTCATATAGGGCATTTGGCGGGTGTTTATATTCCTGCTGATGTCTACGCAAGATTTCAGAGAAGGTCAGGGAAAGATGTTGCTTTTATCTGCGGAAGTGACGAGCACGGAATTCCTATTACCATCAGAGCTAAAAAAGAAGGCGTGACCCCACAGGATATCGTCGATAAATATCATGAAATCATCAAAAAATCGTTCTCGGATTTGGGGATTTCATTTGATGAATATTCAAGAACTACCTCTCAAAATCACCGCGAAACAAGTCAGGATTTCTTTAAAGTTCTTTATGAGAAGGGAAAGTTTACAGAAGAAATGTCTGAGCAGTATTTTGACGAGCAGGCAAACGAATTTTTAGCCGACCGATACATCGTTGGAACCTGTCCGAATTGCGGAAATGACAACGCTTATGGAGATCAGTGCGAGAAATGTGGTACTACCCTTTCACCTTCAGAACTGATCAATCCAAAATCGATGTTGAGCGGTAACGTTCCTGTTTTAAAAGAAACCAAAAACTGGTATTTACCTTTAAATGAATACGAAGATTTCTTAAACGAATGGATCATCGAAGGCCATAAAGACGACTGGAAAACCAATGTTTATGGACAGGTAAAATCGTGGTTAACGGATGGTTTGAAACCCCGTGCCATGACCAGAGATCTGAACTGGGGCGTTCCTGTACCACTTCCAAATGCAGAAGGTAAAGTACTTTACGTTTGGTTTGATGCTCCGATTGGATATATTTCTTTCACCAAAGAATGGGCTGAGAAAAACGGAAAAGACTGGAAAGATTACTGGCAAAGCGAAAACTCAGATTTGGTTCACTTTATTGGAAAAGACAATATTGTGTTCCACTGTATTATTTTCCCTGCAATGATGAAGGCTCACGGAGATTTCATTATGCCGAAAAATGTACCTGCGTTTGAATTTTTAAATTTAGAAAACGATAAAATTTCAACTTCAAGAAACTGGGCAGTTTGGGCACACGAATATGTGGAAGAATTTCCCGGGCAACAGGATGTTTTGCGTTATGCATTGCTTTCTTCTGCTCCTGAAACGAAGGATAATAACTTTACATGGAAGGACTTTCAGACAAAGAATAATTCTGAGCTGGTTGGGATTTTCGGAAATTTCATCAACAGAGTTGCCGTTTTAATTCATAAATATTATGATGGAATTGTACAAAAGCCAAACTTTCTTCAACAAGATATTGAGGCAATGCATCTGGTTCAAAATTCAATTGAAAAATTGGGACAATATCTAAACAAGTATGAATTTAGGAATGCTTTGAATGAAATGATTACTGTTGCACGCATTGGTAACAAGTATTTAGCTGATGAAGAGCCATGGAAAATAATTAAAGACAATCCTGAAAGAGTTAAAACACAATTATATGTTGCCTCTCAAATATCAATATTGCTTGGTTATATATGCGAGCCTTTTATGCCTTTTACATCAAATAAAATCGAAGAAATTTTCAACTCAAATGATTTAGAACTTGATATTAATTTTACTGATAGATTAATTTCAAAACCTTTCGTTAAATCAGATAAAGAAATAAAATGCAGAAACTATTCAAAATTAGTGTGGGACGACGTATTAAATTTGACAAATCAATTTTTACCGTACGGTCATAGAATCAATGAAGCCACTCTTCTTTTCTCCAAAATTGAAGACGATGTAATTGATTTTCAAATCCAGAAATTAGAAAATACAAAACAAAGCAATAAAAAAACAAACCCTAAAGCCAATCCAATGAAAGACGAAATACAGTTTGATGATTTTACAAAAATCGACCTGAGAACAGCAACGATTATTGAAGCTGAAAAAGTAGAAAAAGCAGATAAATTATTGAAATTAACTGTTGATACAGGTGTTGACGTAAGAACTGTTGTTTCTGGGATCGCAGAAAGCTTTAAGGCTGAAGAAGTAATCGGAAAGCAGGTGATGATTTTATTAAACCTTGCGCCAAGAAAAATCAGAGGGATTGAATCTCAGGGAATGCTGTTGTTGACTACAAAACCTGACGGAAAATTATCTTTTGTGACGCCGGATGACAGCAATGTTGAGAATGGGATTGAGATTGGGTAAATTTAAAATGATATGGAAATGGGCATTTTCGGATGCCCTTTTTTTTTGAATCATGGTAAAGAAAAGTACGTTAGAAAAACTTTCAAACAGGGAATTAGAGAAATATCTTCAGTCACAAAACCGCTTTGTGCCTGAAGCTGTTCAGATCGCTTTTGATATTTTAAAGGATAGAGGAAGAATATTTTCTGCTGCAGAAATAAACAACATTCAGCATCTTATTCAGCACAAAAAAGAATCTGAAGCTGCAAAAAAATATGAAGAAATTGAAGACTGGAAAGATCATATAACGACAGATCCATCTGCTGTAAAGCTATATTCAAGAACATTCATTTTGATTTCAGGCGTGTTTCTTGGAACATTATTCGGAGCCATTTTACTAAGTTTAAACTTCTTAAAACTAAAAAAATATATTCCTGCTGTTTTCACATTTTTACTTGGAATTATTTATGTGCCTCTACAATTTTATGCCTATAAGTTTATCGTTGAAAATAACTTGGCATCTTCATCAAGATATAGTCCTGAAATACTTCCCGTTGTAACAGGACCTCTCATCTTAGTCATTATTTGGGTAACTTCAATGCCGAAGAGAATAGTTTACAGATCTCAATCTTACCTGTTCCCGAGTATATTTGCAGCCATTATGCTGTTCTTGATATTCTCAAATTATGAAAGATTATTCTCAAGCTATTTTTTAATGAGATTTTCAGAGTAGGAATTTATACAGAGTAATCAATGCAATAAAAAAAATTAAGTCAACTTACAACGATTTTAAAGTCAACAAAACTTAATTACCAGAAAATCAATCTAGTTTTTAATCAGTTTAGCCAGGTAAGAATCTTCATCCTGCAAAACCTTTTCTATTTTAAAACCATTATTTTCTGCAGCATTCTTTAATGTATTGAAATCTAAATAAAGCCACTTTATCGGATCTTCAGACTCGCCTTTGTAATGAACGATATAATCAAGCTCGCCATAATATCCGTTGGCAGGAATCAAAACTCCGCCATCTTCGTCGGTATCAAACATGTAAAGAATATCTGTGCTGTCAATGAGGATTTGTCCGTTTTTATTTAATAAAGAATGAAGTTTTTGAAGATAAATATCAATCACATTCAGGCTTTGGAAAATTCCGGTTCCGTTCATAAGGAGAAGAATTGTGTCGTAAGTTTCCCCGGAAAATTCCAGCATATTTTGGACAACAGTTTTCTGAATACCCCGTAGTTGACAGACTTCAATAGATTTTGGCGAAATATCCAAAGCGGTAATATCCAATTTTCTTTCATTTTGAAGATACAGTGAATGCGAACCCGCTCCTGCTCCGATGTCAAGGACTTTTCCATGAGCTAATTTCAAAGCTTTCTGTTCGATTTTGTTCATCTCTTCAAAACCTCTGAAAAGATATTCTACCGGAAGTTCATCGAGTTCGGAAATTGAGGTTTCTGTCTGCAGATCTTCAGGATTTTCGTTTTGAAAATAATCCAGAATTGCGCGTCCCATTAAGTCTTTCATACAAGTAAATCTTCCGCAAAGATAAGCCTTTGAAATATTTTATTAAATCTGATTTTTGCATTTTGATTGATGTGAAAATTTTATTTTAAAAATAAACAGGATTATTACTTGTCCGAAAACACGATGTCACACAGCGATAAACAATTATAATTTACCGAAAGCTTCCTGCGGGGGTGCGACAAGCTTTCGGATGTTTCCGCAAGTATGTTGCTAAGGTGCGACAGACTTGCGTACTTCCCGCAAACCTGATGCACGGGTGCAGGGACCTTTGTGGCAGGGCGTTTTCTTACTTTTGATTCTTCCGATCTGTTTCTTTGAACAAATCTTCATCTTAGATGCAAAACCTCGTAAGTTTTCGAAACCTATGAGGTTTAAGATCAAATTTCGAAATAAATCTTTGATGGCGGGATTCCCTAGCCCCGATGGAAACGGCATCCTTTTGTGATGAGGAACGAAGAGCAAAAGATATAGTGAACAGCGGGATTAAGCTCCCGAAAATATCGGTAATGAGTGATGGGTAATGAGTAATATGTACTGGATAATTTTTAAAAATTAAAGCCCCGCTTTGAAAAACAAAACGAGACTTTACGGGTAAAAACAAGGTTTCTTTATAAGGCAGGGCCGGCGGCGCCTTTGATGTCTTCTTCCAATTTTTTTCTTTCACGGAATCTTCGTCTGGCGATGACAGACTTTCCGTTGAGGATTCTGATGACTCTTAAATATTCTGTGCGTTTTCCGAAATGATGAGTCAGCACGTACAACATTACTCCAAAACCGGCGACGATAATGTAGCCGAATATCTTTTTATTGGCGGAAATAATGGCGTTGAGCTGAATGGTTTTCATATTGGTTGCAACGTTTTGCGGCGTAATCGTCATCCCATCCATATAAACAGCCAAATCTCCTAAACTGACGATTTGAAACTGATACTGAAACCATGAAAACAGGGCTGAGAAAAACCCTACTGCAAGGAAAGTCCGCCACACCAAAACCAATCCGATGGCGGCCAGCATTTCGTTGAGTTCCAGTTTGTCTAATGTGTAATACCAAACCGAAATGAAGAGTGAACACATGCCATAACCTTTCAGGAACATCGGTAAGTACCAGCTTTCGTAGTTGAATTCGAGTACCATCGAAAAATACATAATGATTGCATAAGCCGTCATTGCTGAAAAGCCCGAAAAGATAAACATTTTAAGCGGTGATTCTTTTTTAAACCAAAATACGGCGATGACTCCGGCTAAAAGTAGTCCGGGGATCATCATGAGATTGAGTTTTGCATTGGTCAGTTGGTCGTAGCCCAAAACCCCGACTGAATAAATGTTTTGAAGCGATGTTGTCCCTAAAAACATTCCCAGCCATAGGAGCATAAACAGTCCGTTGAGCACATTGCTTTTTGTGAATATATTAAAGGAAATGTATGGTCTTTTTAATGTCAGCTGACGAATCGCCAATAATGCGAAACTTACAAATGCTGCTATGCTTGCGTTGATGATGTTTTTTGAATTAAGCCAATCCTGCTGTTTCCCAAACGAAAATACGTAGGCCGAAAACATAAACGTTGAAACAAAAAGGATGACGCTCAGCCAGTCGATGTAATGTAACGGAACTTTTAGGGCAAAATATTTATCGTGCATCAAAATCCAGCACAATGATGCCAAAACGAAACACAAAACGGCCGCCAAAATAAAGAACTGCTGAAAGTTGTACATTATTGAAACTTCCACAGCGTAGTACGCGGAGACCTGATTTAATATTAAAACAAATGTGTAGAAAACGCCGTAGAAAATCCCACGTCCGCCAAGCATTGCCATTAACGGTAAAAATAATTCGATGGTTATCATCATTTTTAAAAAGCCAATGACCAACGAGCTCATCACGATAACCATCGGCTCGAAAGTGTTAGCGTTAATATAACTTAATGCACCCAAAAGCACCAATAAAACCACGAGTTTATCACGGACTTTGAACCGCATTTTCATTCTTAAAACCACAGGCATACACGCACCCATCCCAATGGTGGTGGCATAGTTTGCCCACAGAAAATATTCCTGCATCACGCCGGTTCCGCCCACCATAAAACTGATGTTTCCGGTATAAACTCCACCCAACGGCATCACTACGATAAGCAGTAAAACCATCATCAGAAGCTGTACGGGTTTCGGAACCCAATCGCTGAAAAGACCTTTGTTGTACATAATATTTGTTTTAGATGGAAGATGGAAGATGGGTGCTGGAAGTTTTGCCAGTATTGCGTTTATTATTTCAGAGGGAAGAGGGAAGATGGGTGCTGGAAGTTTTGCCAGTATTGCGTTTATTTTTTCAGAGGGAAGATGGAAGATGGGTGCTGGAAGTTTTCCAGTATTGCGTTTATTATTTTTATAAAATTTTAAACTTTGTCACTAAATGTCGAAAGTTTACTAATCACGTCCTTCCATCATCCCGCTTCCCACTTCCATCCCATTAACTTGGCTCTTTTTACTTTTTACTTGGCTCTTGAATAGAAACATTCATATTCATCCCCGCACTCAGTTTCGCTACATCTTCTTTTTTGTTGGCATCTGTAAACTCGATTCTTACGGGAATTCTCTGTTGAACTTTAATAAAGTTACCGGTGGAGTTATCCGTCGGAACGCTTGAATATCTTGAGCCTGTTGCTGCGGAAACTGCGGTGACTTTTCCTTCAAACTGTTTTCCGCCTAGTGCATCGGCAGTCATCATGAGTTTTTCACCGATTTTAATATTGGGCATCTGACTTTCGAGGAAGTTGGCGGTTACCCATTTTTGATTGTTTAAAACGATGGTAGCAACCTGTTGTCCAGGCTGAATGAGCTGTCCTTCCGAAATCGTTCTTCTTCCCATTACACCGTCGTAAGGTGCGGTGATGACTGTGTAGGAAAGATTGATTTTCGCCATATCCAAAGCGGCTTTTGTTCGTTTGATTTCGGCATCATTGATTCCCAGTTTGCTTTTTACTTCGGTGGTAGAAAGGTTGGCGGACTGTTTCTGATTGACCAAAGTTTCATACGCTGCTTTTTGGGCATCGTATTCTGTTTTGGCTTGGTCAAATTGCTGTCTGGTTACCGCTTCTGCTGCCAAAAGGTTTTTGTATCGTCCTAAATTCTGTTCGGCATTCCACAATCTCGCTTTTGCGCCGGCAATGTTAGATTCCATTACACTGACGTTGTTGGAAACGGTATTGATTGATGAACCTGTTGCCGAACGCTGAGCCAATGCGTTTTGGTAGGCTGCTTCCGCCTGTCCGAGTTGTGTAATGATTTCGCGGTCATCCAAAATGGCCAACGTATCACCTTTCTTCACCTGCTGATGTTCAATGAATTTAATTTCTTTGATGTAAGCCGAAACTCTGGTGTTGATTGGATTGATAAATTCTTCCACCTGAGCCGCTTCCGTATAGGTTTTATCACCGATGTGAAAGTACTGACGAATCAACCAGAACAACCCGAAACCAATCACTGCAAAAACAATAACGTTTGAGATGATGGCTCTGATTTTATTCTTTCTGTTTTGTTTTTTCTTGGCTTCAGCACTTGTAACCACTTGTTTTACCGGCGCTTGTGGTTGTGTATTCTGAATATTTTGTTCCTTGTTTTCCATTGTTTTTATATGTTTTTTGAACACGAGGTTCTGAGAGTTTTAACTATGAATGATTTTAGTTTCAAAAAGCCTTTTAATTTAGAAAAGTCGTTGTGTTTTATTGTATAACGCAAAGATTTTTTATTTGCAACGCTTTATTTTTAAGGGTGCAAAGGCAAATGAATTTGTTTTGCGAAGCTTATGCATATGCTTAATAAAATCAACTTGTTGATTCATCTTTGCTCACTTAATAATATTTTCAGCCATCATAAAACTTTGCGTTTAAAATAAATTTTAGCGCATTTAAAATGTTTAAATTATTAAAGCGTTCCCGTTGATTTCAATAAATTGTAATATTGATACAGCACATTGATTTCCGCATTCGCAAAATCCAGTTCAGACTGAAGTTTCTGGTTTTGCGCATCAATCATTTCTGCCTGTACCGCCAATTGATTGAGGTATTTCGCTTCGGTGATTTTATAGTTTTCTTCCGCCAGTCTTTTCGCATCATTTAAAATATCGGCCTGCTGGATTGCTTCCTGATATTTGACGTATGAAGCGTTTACATTCATATCAACATTTTGTTGAGTTAGAGTGAAAACATCATTGGCCTGAGTTTTTTGAAATTCACCAAGCTTTACTCTTTCTTTGGTTTTATATAAATTATCGATGTTGTAGCTTAACGAAATTCCACCTTGCCAACCACTTGCATACATATCCAGAACAGGATTTCTATTGGTAATCGGTCGTTGAAGACTATATCCACCGAAACCGGAAAGCGTTGGCATTCTGTCGGTTTTTATGATTTCGATATTTTTATCGGCAACACCGATGTTGGTTTCTGCAGATTTCAGTTGTGGATTGCTGTCGTGAGCGAGATTTAAATAATAATCCATCCCGATTCCAATTTCTTTATTTTCCAAATTTTCAACCGGAATAATTTCCGTATCAGCAGGTAAACCCAAACCGATATTTAAATTATAATTAAGGATTTTTCGGTTGTTGGCTAAAGTGAGAATGCTTTGGTCAATATTTTTGATGGCCAGTTCACCACGGATAACTTCGTTTCTGGTCACCATTCCCTGTTTGTAGAAATCGTTGATGTTTTTTAACCGTTGCTGAGCCAGTTTTTTGTTATTTTCAAAAACCGATTGCTGGTTGATGATTTTATAAACGTCCAGATAATTGGATATCACTAAAAATTTAACGTCCTGCTGATTTTTTTCTAAATCGAGTTCCGAAAGCTGTTCACGAAGTCCTGCAAGTTCGATAGATTTATTCACCAATCCGCCTTTGAAAATCAATTGTGTTGCCTGAACGCCGTACGTACTTCCATAGTGAGGCATCGGAATAGCTGTTGAATTGGAAAAGTCTTTGTCGATTGCCGCAACGTTTCCCAAATAAAATTGAGTTGTAGAAGCTGTGATGGAAGGGAGTTTCTGAAGTTTGGTGATATCGGTCTGCTGTTTGGCAATATTGATATTCTGAGCTGAAACTTTTAGCTGATAGTGGTTCTGAAGTGCCAGTTCGGCAACTTCATTTGCTGTCATCTGTTTTATTTCCTGTGAAAAAAACAGCGCAGGAAAGATAGCCATCACGAGTGATAGTGCTGTTTTTATATTCTTTGTCATTTTACCTTGTTTTACGAAGCAAAGTTACAACAGATGCAAAGTCAAACAAATGTTTGATATTTGGAAAAAGATGTTCAAATGTAGGATTCTAGCTTTCGAACTGATGACGGTACTGTGACGGACTTACATCCAGATGTTTCTTAAAAAAGTGGGAAAACGAATATTGGTCGCTGAATCCAAGAATTGCAGAAATCTCTGAAACAGGCTTTTTAGAAGAGTTTAATAATACTTTAGCCTCATTGATTACAATTAAAGCAATAATCTGACTTGCCGACTTTCCCGTAATGGTCTTTACAACTGATGAAAGATGTCTGGTTGTAATCGACTGTCGCTCGGCATAGAATTCTACCGTTCTGTTATTATGATGATGGGAAGCCAAATCATTGAGAAAAACGAAAACAATTTCTTCCTGTCTCGACATTTGATTCATCGAATTGCTGTCTTCACTGGAAATAATTCCAGCCATTTGATAACAGAAAACCGAGAAAAGATGCTCCACCATTTCTTTTTTGTAGGTCATCTCCGTCTGAGAATCGAGAATGTATTTTAAAAAATTGACGCTTTTCCAGACCACATCCATATCATCCTGATGAAAAGGAACTCCCACATTCATCTGCTGACGGAAATAACGATATGTAATCAATCTGTTGAATTTCAACGACAAAGCCGAAATAAATTCCCGTTTGTAAGAAACCATCCTCGACTGAAAATCATCGCTCACGGAAATCAGCTCATAAACCGTCTGCGGGTCGGTCACCATAAACATATTCGCAGACAGCTCGAGGTCGCTGAAATGCTGTCGCAGTTTAATAGAACCGCTTCTGATAAAGATAAAAGCAGGATTATCGGGACGGAAAGGTTTGTCGGCAGAGATTCTTTCAAAGATATTGTGTTGCGTAAAAATCTCAACCCCGAATTTTTCTAAAGCAGACATAAGGCAAATGTAAACAATCTGTTTTCGATTGCAAAAATTTATTATTTTAGTACACCCAAATTCATAACCATGAGAAAGATCGATTTGCTTTTCGCAGAATACGCCGAAAGTCACAGAAACTCCACCAACAAGTTGATTCACTGGATCTGTGTTCCGCTTATCTTTTGGACTATTTTAGGATTTACTTCACTGATTCCTTCCCCACATTTCTGTGCGCCATATTTTGGATGCATCAGTTTGGTAAGTTTAATTGCTGTAATTCTGGTGACTTTATTTTATCTCAGACTTTCTTTATTAATTGGTTTCATCATGATTTTTGCAATGCTTTTGATGGAACATCTGGCGTATGCTGTGAATATCCACATCGGCGGAAAATCGTGGATGATTTACCTTGCAGTTTTTATTATCACATGGATCTTACAGTTTGTAGGACACAAAATTGAGGGCAAAAAACCTTCATTTCTCAAAGACTTACAGTTTCTTTTAATTGGACCTATTTGGTTGTTGAGTTTTATTTTGAAAAAATTGGGGATTAGATATTGATTTTAATTTCTTCTTAAACGCAAGGTTAGACAAAGATTTTTTAAAAGTGTTGTGCGTATTTTCAAGATAAACAATGGCGTTTCGCTTAATAACATAATACTATGATTTAAGAATAGAATTCTTAATTAATTTAAATCAAATATCAATCTTCCAGAGCATACACTGCAAAGCTTGCCAGCCAATGATCTCCGCCGTAATTTCCCTGAAATAATAATGGAAGTCCATTGTTTAAAAAGATGGTTGCCGTTTTTTGGAATTCTTTTTTTAGCGGATGACTGTCGGGAAGAGATTTTGCGATTCCCTTCATGCACCATGCTTTTGTGAAAGATAAACCAACGAGATGAACAGTTTGATAATCGCTCAAATCACTGACCACAGGAATTTTTTCAATGTTTTCCAGACTTCTTTTTTCATAAAAGTTATCAAGCCATTTTACAAATTCTTTTTGCGGAAGAATTCTCCGCATTAAATCAGCAATTTCAAGACTTGGCGAAAAGAAATCTGAACCGTCCGGCTCGAGATACGCAGGCGTTTTTGTATTGTTTAGATAAAAATATTTTGCTTTTTCAGTCAGTTGATTTTCAAATTCTTTATCTTTTGCCGCTCTCGCCCAATCCAGTGCGAAAACCATTGCGAATGCGGTGTTCGGATGAACGCCCGTTCGGTTTGGATAGGTTTGTTTCGGCAGATAAGTTTTCCATGAATTGAGAATTCTATCTGTTAAAGGTTTTAAATTCTCATGCCAGATTTTTGCTTTCGGATGATTCCACGTCATCAGTTCTTCATCGAGTTTCAACAGCCAGGCCCAGCCGTAAGTTCGCTCGAAAGTGGTTGTCAGTTGATATTTTGTAAAATAATCTGCTTCGGTTTGGAGATTTTCTTTTTTAAATGAATTGTCTAAAATCTTTTCAATCTCTTTGGAAACCGACAGACTGGGTTTTGTTTTTAATAGCCTAACCAACATCCAATGCCCATGAACAGACGAATGCCAATCGAAGCAACCATAAAAACTGGGATGCAGATCTTTCGGACTGAGTGAAACTTCACCAGCATTATTAATAATGTGAGCTGTTTTATTAGGATACTCCTGATTAATGCAGTGAAGCGGTTTTTCGGATAGTTTGACAGCCATTTCATCGGTCAGTTCCGGAGTTTGAGCAAAACTGATAATGGGCAAAAACAAAAAGGCGTGAAGATATCTTTTCATGTTTTAAAAATATGAAAACAAATTCGTAATATTGAATAGAACATCTTATTAAAAGTTACAAAAATTTTAAAATGAAAAAAATATTTATTGCAATCGCATTTACAACCCTCGTATCCTGTAGTAAAAATGAAGGTGAGCCGCAGGAAGAACAGATAGTAGAAGTTAATCTTGAAGAAATCAAGGATATGCCTGCAAGTGCCACCGCAAATTTTGCTCCTCAAAGGGATGCTGCGGCGGCAAGCAGTGACGGGCATCAGAAGATAAAGCTATAGAATCACAACCGCTTCCCAAAGTCAATTCAATTGCGAAAAAAATTATTAAAAATGGGGAGATGACTGTTCAGGTCGGAGATATTATAAAATCCCAAAGCCAGATCCAGTCCATCGTTAAAAAGAATCAGGCTTACATTCAGAAAGAAACTTTCCGAAACAGCGATATGCGGGACGAGATGGAGTTTACGATCAGGGTTCCCCACCAACAATTTGAATCATTAATCAATTCTTTTTCAGATGGTTTTGGAACGGTGACCGCAAAAAATATTTATTCTGATGACGTTACGGAAGAATATGTCGATATTTCCATTAAACTTGAAAATAAAAAGATTTACCTTGAAAAGTACAGGGATATGCTTAAAAGTGCGAAATCTACAAGTGATATGCTTGAAATTCAGGAAAACATCCGCACTCTTGAGGATGAAATTGATGTATCCGAAGGCCGATTAAAATTTATCGATGACCGTGTGAAATACAGCACGCTCAATCTCACGCTTTTTAAAGAAAAAGTAAGATCTTCCACCACTTCCAAAGTCGGTTTTGGAAGCCGATTTGCCGATTCTTTAACTGAAGGATGGAATGGTTTAGTCGCACTTCTTTTAGGTGTAATTTCTCTTTGGCCATTACTTATCCTTGTTCCGATAGGAATTGTAATTTGGAGAAAATGGTGGAGCAGAAAAAATAAAAAATAAACATAAAAAAACATCCAAATACTTTTGGTACTCGGATGATTCCTTTGCAATAACAATTTAATTAAGCATTAAAATGTGTCTTTACCGTCTCTAAAACCTGCTCATCAGACATTTGCTGTGAAGTTTCAAGAGTGATTTTTAAATCTTTAAACTGTGCAGTGTCGTGAAGATGTTTTTTCAGTTCTTCCTGAATCGTTCCCGGACCTGTGATCAATACTTCTTCTGAATTGGTTAGCAAATGCTCAACTTCCTTGAAGAATTTAACCTTATTGGTTTGTTCAGCATTGTTTCCTGCATTTTCACTTGAGTTTCCGTGTTGGATAATCGCTTTTACCGGACTGCAGAGAAAGAATTTAAATGCATTCTGAGCATCATGATTTTTTACCACTACCGCCTTTTGCATATCGATCCACAGACCAGCTAATTTTTTGTCAGACATATTTTATTTTTTTGATGTTATAATTATGTATTGACAAGAATGATGCAAAGGGTGTGTTAATGAGGTGTTAAATAATAAATAAGATAATTTATATAAAATAGTCTTTCAAAAATTACACAATCAACCTGCTCCATTTATGAGATTCTTAATTACTTTCCTAATACAAATACTGCAGGAATTTTATGAAGTTCAGGCTTTTGCTTTTGCCAGTCTTTGATGGTTTTTGTTTTGATAAATTCAGTTTCCGGATCGTTGATATTGGCAGCGATGCAAAGCTTTGTATTTGCTGGAAGAAATTTTAAAAGATCTTCAACAAGCTGGTTATTTCTGTAAGGTGTTTCCATAAAAATCTGTGAATAACCCGTTTTCTGAACCAGATTTTCCAAATGAAGAATCTGTCTTTTCTTTTCTGCTTTATCGATGGGAAGATATCCGTTGAAAGTAAATTCCTGCCCGTTAAATCCACTTGAAATCAAAGCTAAAATAATCGAAGATGGCCCTGAAATTGGCACCACCTGAATATTTTTTTCATGACACCATTTTACCATGAGATTCCCCGGATCAGCGATACAGGGCAAACCCGCTTCAGACAATAAACCAAAATCCTGACCTTTCAGCATCAGGGTCTGAGCTTCCTTGATATCAGCATTTTCTGTGTATTTATCAAGCAAAAACAGTTTTAGATCTGCCTGCTTTTTTTCGGGTGCGAAAAACTTAACTACTTTTCTGGCAGTCTTCTCGTTTTCAACAAAAAAGTAATCGGTCTGCATGATGTACTCTTTAATCACGGGAGAAAAGTTAGTTATAGAGGTATTTTCTGAAAGATAAGCTGGAAGTAAAAAAAGCATTTTGTTAGGTTGAGATTTAGTTTAAGGCTGAAATTAAGGTTTAATTTTAAAAGATTCTTTTAGAAGATTTTCTGCGATGATTTCACAGGCTTCATCAATTTGTCTGTACACCTGATCAAAACCTTCGGAGCCGCTCCAGTATGGATCAGGAACTTCGTGGGGATGCTGTTTTAAATTTAAATCATTCATCAATAGCGAAACTTTTTGTCTCTGCTCATCACTTTCAGCTAAAGATAAAACATCTCTCAGATTATTTTTATCCATGCAGAAAATTCTGTCGTACTCATCTAAATCTTGAGACTGGAAATGTCTTGAACGCTGTTTTGAAATATTTAAACCGTTTTTCACAGCCACTTCCACAGATCTTTTATCGGGAGCATTGCCTTCATGCATATTGATAGTTCCGGCAGAATCAACTGTGAAATTTGAAGGAAGTTTAGATTTTAAAATTCCTTCAGCAAGCGGGCTTCGGCAGATATTTCCGAGACAGACCATTAATATTTTCATTTGAGATTTGAGATTTGAGATTTGAGATTTGAGATTTGAGATTTGAGATTTGAGATTTGAGATTTGAGATTTGAGATTACAAAAATAAAAAATGAAGAATAAATCTATCCTTCATTTTTAATATTAATTTAAAAAAATTCTTACTTAATGTTTGATTCTTTCAGTAAGATCTTTTACATATTTTTTTACTTCCTTGTCAATTTTCGAAACATCTTTAATTGTTTCGCAGGCGTACATTACGGTTGAGTGGTCCTTCCCTCCCATTTCTTCACCAATTTTGGTAAATGTAGAGTTGGTATATTCTTTTGCAAAGTACATTGCCAACTGTCTTGGAAGTGCAATTTCTCTTTTTCTGGTTTTAGATAAAAGCTGCTCTCTTTTAATTCCAAAATAATCACATACAACTTCCTGAATATAAGGAATATTGATGATTTTCTTTTGATTGGCGGCAATTTTATTAATGGTTTCCTTTAAAAGTTCAAGACTTAAGTCCGACTTATAAATAGTAGAATACGCAATCACAGAATTGATCACACCAATCAGTTCACGAACGTTTGTCTTCGCTTCTGATGCAAGAAAATCAAGCATATCGTCTGTTAAAACAATTCCGTCGCGGCTTAGTTTGTCAACAATAATTTTCTTTCTTGTTTCAAGATCCGGAGATTTGATTTCTGCAGAAAGTCCCCATTTGAATCGGGAAACAATTCTGTCCTGAATATCCATAATATCCACCGGAGCTTTATCTGAAGTAAGAATAATCTGCTTACCGTTCTGATGTAAATAATCAAAAATATGGAAGAAACTGTCCTGTGTTGCAGATTTTCCTGAAAGAAACTGAATATCGTCGATAATCAACACATCCACCATTTGGTAAAAATTGGCGAATTCTGTCTGTTTATGAGCTTTCGCAGCCGAAATAAACTGCTGGATAAATTTCTCTGAAGATAAATACAAAACCACTTTATCCGGAAACTGGCTTTTCACTTCAAGACCAACTGCCTGACCAAGGTGAGTTTTACCCACACCATAACCTCCATATAAAAACAAAGGGTTGAAAGCCGTTGCACCAGGTCTTTTGGCAATAGATTTCGCCACTGTGGAAGCAAATTTATTGCTCTCCCCTTCCACATAATTATCAAAAGAAAAATCCGATTTCAGATTGGAATCAATGTTTACCTTTTTAATACCAGGAACCACAAAAGGATTAACGATATTTCCCGAAAAACCCTGAGGCATCGTTTCCTGCACTTTTGGTGTAGCAACGGTTTTGCCTTTCATATTCATGGTAACAGGTTTTTCCTGACCTGCGGGTTTGTTTTCCATCACAGAATACCAAAGCTTAACGCCTTTGCCAATATTTTTCTTCAGGGCAGCAGAAAGTAGAGACAGGTAGTTATCTTCAATATATTCTTTGTAAAAATCACTCGGTACCATCAACGTAAGATTGTTGTCAACCAGAGAAACCGGCTGCACTTTGTCGAAAAGTAAGTCGAAGGATTTTTCAAGTTTCTTCAGATCAGAATTATCCTCAGCCGCATTGAGATTATCTCTCATAAACTGAAGGCAATTCTGCCATGTCATCATCAAATTTTCTTTCAT